>NZ_CP050954.1:2210000-4690582 GCF_012273015.1 Hymenobacter sp. BT18
ACGAAGCTGGGCCCAGCGGAACTGCTCGCCCACGTAGAGCGTCACCCGCACGGTGTCTTGCTGCCAGCGAAGCCGGTCGGCGGAGGCCAGCAGGTACGCCGCATTCTGCATAGCCAGCACCAGCTCGCGCACCTCGCGCACCACGCTTAGGGAGTCGGGCAACACCAGACGGGGCCGATAGCGGCGCAGCACCGGCTGGTCGGCAGCGTCGGCTTCCAGCACCAGCACCCACGGCTTGCGCGCGGCTACGGGCAACACCGCTGGTGGTTTGGCTACGGAATCGGGCGGCAAAGGCGGCGACTGTAGCGCCGGCAGGCTGGGGCTGCTTTGGGCCCATACTGCAGCCGTGCTACTCAGGAGCAGCCACCAGAATACCCCAAAAGCAAGCAAGCGGACGTACATTTGAGAAGGCAAACGCAAAAGCGCGCGTTTAATTTCCCGAAGGTAGGATGCTTTGCCAGCCTTTGTTGTTTCTCTTACCCCGCACGGCCTTGTGCTTACAATAAGGTCAGGTGCCGGCTTTTCTCATGCCTGGTCTTTACCTCCATATTCCTTTCTGCAAGCAGGCCTGCCACTACTGCGACTTTCACTTCAGTACCTCCATGGGGCTGAAAAGCCGCTTAGTGGAGGCCTTGGTGCAGGAGCTGGCGCTACGTCATTCCTACCTGGGCCCGAATGCTCAGGTAGACACCATCTACTTTGGGGGCGGCACCCCGTCCCTGCTCACGGCCGCCGAGCTGGATCAGCTATTTGCGGCTATATACCGGCACTTTGCGGTAGCAGCCGATGCGGAAATTACCCTGGAGGCCAACCCCGACGACCTTACGCCAGCCAAGGTGCGGGAACTGGCAGCTTCCCCCGTCAACCGGCTCAGCATTGGGCTGCAGAGCTTCCATGAGCCTCACCTGCGCCTGATGAACCGGGCGCACTCGGCTCAGGAGTCGGGCGCGGCCGTGCGGCTGGCCCAGGATGCCGGGTTTGAGAATATTTCGGTAGACCTGATTTATGGCGTGCCGGCGCCCGACCACCAGATCTGGCAGCAGGATATGGCCGCAGCGTTTGCGCTGGGTGTGCCCCACCTCTCCTGCTACGCCCTCACCGTAGAGCCAGGCACGGTGTTTGGATACCGCCAGGCCAAAGGCAAGTTCCTGGCGCCACCCGATGAGTTTGTGGCCCAGCAGTTCGAGCAGCTCCTGACCCAGATGCGCGCCCACGGCTACGAGCAGTATGAAGTGTCTAACTTCTGCTTGCCGGGCCGGGAGTCACGCCACAACTCGGCTTATTGGCGCGGCGTACCCTACCTCGGGCTAGGACCCAGTGCCCACTCGTTCAATGGCCATTCCCGGCAGTTTACCGTAGCCAACAATCCGGAGTACGTGCGCGCCGTGCTGGACCGGGGCGAGGTGCCAGCCACCGTGGAGCACCTGTCTAGGACCGACCGGGCTAATGAATACCTGATGACGAGCCTGCGCACAGCCCGAGGCTGCGACCTGGCTTACCTACGTGACGCTCTGCACACCGATTTGCTGACGCAGCAAGCCGACTACCTCCAGCGCCTGCAGGCGGACGGCTTGGCTACTCTGCAAAATAAGGTCCTGACCCTCACCGACCAAGGCAAGCTACTCGCCGACCACATTACGCTGTCATTGTTCCAGGCTGCCGAATAATCTGCGGTTTTCAGGCCGATGGTGGCGTTTACGGCCGTATAAGTTCTATTTTGTAGCCTTATCATCTGCCTTTTCCCGCGCTGCTACCTTCGGGCGAAGTGTGCCGCCGCGGGCAGAGGCCTTTTCTATTCCCCACCTTTGTATGAGACGACTGATTGACGCACTAGCGGACGACACGGACTTCTTTGTGGAGCATGTGCAGCTCACAGCGGTGGTGTTCGACAATACCGATGACGTCACCATCTGGGCCACGACGCTTTTCGATCAGGAGCTGCACTTCTTTCACCTGGGCCTGCAGTTTCAGCAGCTGGACTTGCTCCTGCGCCTGGCCGGCGACCGGGCCGAGGCCTTGCAGGAAGAAGTGGCGGAGGCCCTGGCCACCGTTACGGAGTGGCCCTGCCTGCTGGAATACACCCGCGAGGAAAAGCCCCCAATTGACTTGGATGGGGTAGCCCTCAAGCTTTCCTGCACCTACCCGGCCGATGCCCCGTTCGAGGAAGAGGACGAAGACGCCGAGCCCGCCGAAACCGAGGATGATAACGAGGATGCCGACTACGAAGCCTCTATGCCCCATAACATCTTCTACCTAGAAGACGTCTACCTACGTATCGAACCCTGAGTGCTTTTTGGTATGGCTGCGTCCTCGCCCCTATTCTACCTGCTTCCTGGTTTAGGCGCCGATGAGCGGGTATTCCAGAACCTGCAGCCCCTGCTGCAAGGTACCGCGCACGTGCTTCCCTGGCTTACGCCCACCACGGGGGAAACGCTGCCTCGCTACGTGGCCCGGATGGCGGAAGGCGTAGACCCCACGCAGCCCTGCATCCTAGTCGGCGTATCATTTGGTGGATTGGTGGCCCTGGAGATGCGCCGGATTCGGCCTTTAGCCCGGGTAGTTTTGATATCCAGCATTCCCGATGCCAGCTGCCTCCCTCCCCTACTCCGCCTGATTCGGAACACGGGTATTTACAAGCTGTTCCCGCCCCAGTGGCTTAAGCTGTTTCCCCGAGCCGGCCAGTGGTACTTTGGGGTAAAGAATGGGCGGGAGTATGAGCTGTTCAAGCAGATCCTCCGCGACATGGAGCCCGTGTACACGCGTTGGGCCATTGATCAGCTCCTGCGGTGGGACAGCACCGACACCGGCGGCCAAAGCCTGCAGATCCTGGGGACGCAGGACCGGGTGTTTCCCCCAGGCCCCATACCCGTTGATTATCTTATCCCCGGTGGCGGCCATTTCATGGTCGTATCTCATGCCCCCGAAATCAGCCGGATACTCAATACACTAGCAGAAGAGCCGTCGTCACAAGCACCAAGTCGGCTGCCAATTTCTGATGGTTCGACCACAGCCCAGAGCCGCTAGCGCCCTATCTCACCTACGTTCTTCTTTACAATGCTCCCCACCTACCCTTATCAAGGCCGCACTTACCAGTTTGACCCAACCCAGCCCCTGGATATTTCGCTGCCGCTTGCGCCCGGCGAAGACCAGGTTAACTGCTTCTGGGCTGAGCCGGTGCAGGTCGACGTCATTCGGGTAGGCAACTTTGTGGGGAGTGTGGCCCAGGGTGGTAGCACCAACTACCAGCGCGTACACCTCACCCCCCACGGCAACGGCACCCACACCGAGTGCTACGGCCACATCAGCCCCGACCCTACGGCCACGTTGGACCGCCACCTGCGCCGCTTTCTGTTCGTGGCGCGGGTAGTATCGGTGGAACCACGCTTGCAGCCCAACGGCGACTTGGTGGTCTTGCTGGCTGATGTGCAGCGCGAGTTGGCAGGCGCCGTAGCCGAAGCCCTAATTCTGCGGACGCTGCCCAACGATTTGGCTAAGCGTACCCGTCATTACTCCGGTACCAACCCTACTTACCTAGAGCCTGCTCTGGCCCATTGGCTGGCCACTGAGCAAGTCGAGCATTTGCTTGTCGACCTTCCCAGCGTTGACCGGGAAGAGGATGGGGGCGAGTTGTTGGCGCACCATGCGTTTTGGCGGTACCCCCACGCTACGCGGCAAGCCGCAACCATCACGGAGCTCATCTTTGTGCCCGAGGCCGTGGAGGACGGTCTTTACCTACTAAATCTGCAGGTCACCAGCCTAGTGCTGGATGCCAGTCCGAGCAAACCGGTTTTGTATCGGCTTATTGATCCGGAAAATACCACTCGCAATAGCTGAACGCACAAAAGGGCCGTCCTTGCGAACGGCCCTTTGTCCTTATTTCGTAGGCGGTGACGCTTACCTTACTCGGCCGAAACCGTAGCCGACGTGGTTACGTCAGCGGCATCTCCCTCAACGGGAACAACCGATACAAACGAACGGTCTTTGCGGCCCTTGCGGAACTGCACCGTACCGTCAATCATAGCGAACAGCGTATGGTCCTTGCCGATACCCACGTTCTGGCCGGGGTGGTGCTTGGTGCCGCGCTGACGCACGATGATGTTGCCGGCAATGATATCCTGCCCGCCGAAGATTTTCACGCCGAGACGCTTGGAATGCGATTCGCGGCCGTTGTTGGAGCTACCGACGCCTTTCTTGTGTGCCATGGTATTTGAAGAGAAATGGTTATTTGGTGGTTTTCGCCTGCCGGTTTCTCTGTGCTAGCGAACCAGCAACCAGAAACTCGCGCCTAAAAACCTATCCAATTAACCGATGCTGTTAATCATTACTTTGGTGAAGTGCTGACGGTGACCGTTCAGCTTGCGGTGGCCCTTGCGGCGCTTCTTGTGGAACACCAACACCTTGTCGCCCTTCACGTGCGCCAGGATAGTGCCCGTTACGGCTACGTCCAGCAAAGGCGCGCCGATGGTCAGCGTACCGTTGTTGTCAGTCAGCAGGGCCTTGCCCAACTCTACCTTGTCGCCGACGTTGCCAGCCAGCTTGTGGGTGTAAACAAATTTATCGGCTTCGACCTTGGTCTGCTTGCCAGCTATGGTGACGATTGCGTACATCGGCGTCTTCGCGGTTTCTAAAAAATGGGAAGGCAAAAGTAGAAGGTCCCTTCCACATTTCCAAACCTAACTCATTAATCGTCATTGCACCAAGTCATTTAAACCCCGTCGAATACCGCTGAAGAAGACGCGCTGGCAGGTACGCGAATAGTAAATTTGTGGATAAGTTGCATTGTCCACACCCAAATTGTGGAAAACTTTTCCTGACAGCCAGCGGCTCATCCCCGCCTTCAATACTCAGCTGCTTAGCGTCATGCGCAAAATTTAACACACAAAAAAGGGCGCTGAGGGTTTACTCCCGGCTTATCTTTGGCTTCCGGCCCCTGGCTCCCGCACACCGCAACGGCTTAAAACAATCTGGCCTGGCGCGGGGTTGGCAACCCGACCTGCGTGGGTTCATTTTCTACGATCTACTTCCTACTTGCTTGCCTATGGAACCGCTACTCACCGAAAACCCCAACCGCTTTGTGCTCTTCCCGATTCAGCACAACGACGTGTGGCAGATGTATAAAAAGGCCGAAGCTTCGTTCTGGACAGCCGAGGAAATCGACCTTTCCCAGGACCAGAAAGACTGGGAAAACCTCAATGATGGGGAGCGGCACTTCATCTCCCACGTGCTGGCGTTCTTCGCCGCTTCCGATGGCATCGTGAACGAGAACTTGGCCGTGAACTTCATGCAGGAAGTGCAGATGGCCGAGGCCCGCTGTTTCTACGGCTTCCAGGTGATGATGGAAAACATCCACTCGGAAACCTACTCCCTGCTGATTGACACCTACATCAAGGACCCCAAGGAGAAGGACCGCCTCTTCAACGCGCTGGAAACGGTACCCTGCGTGAAGAAAAAGGGCGAGTGGGCCCTCAAGTGGATCAACTCCGAGAACTTCACCGAGCGGCTGATTGCCTTTGCCGCCGTGGAAGGCATTTTCTTCTCGGGCTCGTTCTGCTCCATCTTCTGGCTGAAGAAGCGTGGCCTGATGCCGGGCCTGACGTTCTCCAACGAGCTGATTTCCCGCGACGAAGGGCTGCACTGCGACTTCGCCTGCCTGCTCTACGAAAAGCACCTGCAGAACAAGCTGCCCGAAAGCCGCGTGCACGACATTATCAAGGACGCCGTGCAGATTGAGCAGGAGTTCGTGACCGACGCGCTGCCGGTGAACCTCATTGGCATGAACGCCAAGAGCATGAACCAGTACATCGAGTTTGTGGCCGACCGCCTGCTGCAGAGCCTGGGCTACAGCAAGATCTACAACGCCACCAACCCCTTCGACTTCATGGAAATGATTTCGCTGCAGGGCAAAACCAACTTCTTCGAGAAGCGCGTGGCCGAGTACCAGAAAGCTGGTGTAATGAGCGAGCGGACCGAAAACGCTTTCTCGCTGGACGAGGATTTTTAAGCGGATCAACTCGAAAAAACGCCTGTCATCCTGAGCGCAGCGAAGGACCTTTTCACGTCAGCACGACTTCGTACCAACGACTCGTTCTAGCGTGAGAAGGTCCTTCGCTGCGCTCAGGATGACAGGCGTTTTTTATGGACTTTAATTAACCTGCTCCCAAGAATTCCCACTGTGCATTCTGGGTGGCTATCAGCGCTTCTTTCTTTGCCCTTGTCCAGCCTTTCAGCTCCTTCTCTCGGTCAATAGCAGCCCTGCTGTCCGTGAACTCTTCGAAGTAGAGCAAGTGGTAGCAGAAGTATTTACCGGCAAAGGTTTGGTTGCTTCCCCGGCTCTCGTAGTGCTGGGTTATCCGGTTGGGTAAGCTGTTCGTGATGCCAATGTACAGCACAGTGCGAGCGGGGTTGGTAGTGATATAGACGTAGTAAGGCATAAGTAAGCTGGACGTTATCCTCTTAGGATCTGTCATCCTGAGCGCAGCGAAGGACCTTGCCACGTTGAGCTAGTTTGCCTCTTGCGACTCGTTCCAGCGTGAGAAGGCCCTTCGCTCCGCTCAGGATGACAGGTGGGGTTTTAATCTTCACCTAGCCTACCGAATTCCCCGCACAACCGCAACCCAATTTTGCCCCGGTGCGGAACCTTTTTTATGCCTTTTCGGCGCGGGCAAAATCTGCGAATTTGGGGGTGCCAGGGCCATGTGGAAAACTTTCTGTTGGACTATAGCTTGAGGCATGTGACAAGGCTGGGTATATTCCGGTCCACATCGACGCGAGCCCGGCAGCACCGGGTGCCAATAGCAGCTTAACCGCTGCCGGGCCCGCGCCGCAGTATCCTTCACAACCTCACACACTTCGCCCATGCTGGTAATTAAGCGCGACGGTCGGCGCGAATCCGTCAAGTTCGATAAAGTCACGGCCCGCATCGAAAAGCTCTGTTACGGGCTCAACATGCTGTTCGTCTCCCCCATTGAAGTGGCCAAGAAGGTCATCGACGGTATTTACGACGGCGTGACGACCGTGGAGCTCGACAACCTGGCCGCCGAAACGGCTGCCTCGCTCACCACCCGCCACCCCGACTACGCTATCCTGGCTGCCCGCATTGCCGTGAGCAACCTGCACAAGGTGACCTCGAAGTCATTTTCGAGCACCATGAAGCGCCTCTACACTTACGAGGACCCCAAGACCGGCGAAAACGCCTCCCTCATTGCCAAGGACGTGTGGGAAGTGGTGCACAAGCACGCTGCCCAGCTCGACTCGGCCATCATCTACGACCGGGACTACTCGTACGACTACTTCGGCTTCAAGACCCTGGAGCGGAGCTACCTGCTGCGCCTCGACGGCAAAGTGGTAGAGCGGCCCCAGCACATGCTCATGCGCGTGGCCGTGGGCATTCACAAAGAAGACATTGCCTCGGCCATTGAGACGTACGAGCTGATGTCGGAGCGGTGGTTTACGCACGCCACGCCTACCCTCTTCAACGCCGGTACGCCCAAGCCCCAGCTGAGCTCCTGCTTCCTGCTCACGATGAAGGACGACTCCATCGAGGGCATCTACGACACGCTCAAGAACTGCGCACTGATTTCGCAGAGCGCCGGCGGCATCGGGCTGGCCGTGCACAACGTGCGCGCCACGGGCTCCTACATCAAGGGCACCAACGGCACCAGCAACGGCCTCACGCCCATGCTCAAGGTGTTCAACGACACGGCCCGCTACGTGGACCAGGGCGGCGGCAAGCGCAAAGGCGCCTTCGCCATTTACCTGGAGCCCTGGCACGCCGACATCTTCGACTTCCTGGATCTGAAAAAGAACCACGGCAAGGAGGAGATGCGCGCCCGCGACCTGTTCTACGCCCTCTGGACGCCCGACCTGTTCATGAAGCGCGTGGAAGCCAACGGCGACTGGACGCTGATGTGCCCCCACGAGTGCCCCGGCCTCGACACCACCTTCGGGGCGGAGTTCGAGAAGCTCTACCAGAAGTACGAGAAGGAAGGCCGCGGCCGCAAAACCATTAAGGCGCAGGAGCTGTGGTTTGCCATCCTGGAAAGCCAGACCGAGACCGGCACGCCGTACATGCTGTTCAAGGACGCGGCCAACAGCAAGAGCAACCAGCAGAACCTGGGCACCATCAAAAGCTCCAACCTCTGCACCGAGATTATGGAGTACACCGACGAGAACGAAATTGCCGTGTGCAACCTCGCCTCGCTGGCTTTGCCCCGCTTTGTGAAGGAAGAAAACGGCTCCTTGGTGTTCGACCACCAGAAGCTGTACGACGTGACCTACCACGCCACGAAGAACCTGAACAAGGTCATCGACATCAACTACTACCCCGTGCCCGAGGCCGAGCGCAGCAACCGCCGCCACCGCCCCATCGGGCTGGGCGTGCAGGGCCTCGCCGATACCTTTATTGCCCTGCGGATGCCCTTCGAGAGCGACGAGGCAGCGGGCCTGAACAAGGACGTGTTTGAAACCATCTACTTCGCGGCCATGACGGCCTCCAAGGATTTGGCTATCAAAGACGGGCACTACGAAACCTTCCCCGGTTCGCCCCTAAGCAAGGGCCAGTTCCAGTTCGACCTCTGGGGCGTGACGCCCAACTCGGGCCGCTGGGATTGGGAAAGCCTGCGCCAGGAGGTTATCAAGCACGGAGCCCGCAACTCCCTGCTGGTAGCGCCCATGCCTACGGCCTCCACGGCTCAGATTCTGGGCAACAACGAGTCGTTTGAGCCTTACACCTCCAATATCTACGTGCGGCGCGTGCTGAGCGGGGAGTTTATGGTGGTGAACAAGCACCTGCTGAAGGACCTGGTGAAGCTGGGCATCTGGAACGAGCAGATGAAGCAGGCCATTATTGCCGCCAACGGCTCGGTGCAGGATATTCCCAGCATCCCGCAGCACATCAAAGACCTGTACAAGACGGTGTGGGAGATTTCCCAGCGCCGCATCATCGACATGTCGGCCGACCGCGGGGCGTTTATCTGCCAGAGCCAGAGCCTGAACCTGCACGTGCAGAACGTGAACTTCGGCAAGCTCACCAGCATGCACTTCCATAGCTGGAAGAAGGGCCTGAAAACCGGCATGTACTACCTGCGCACCAAAGCCGCCGCCGACGCCATCAAGTTCACGGTGCAGAAGCAAGCCGCCGAAACCCTGGAGCCCGTCTACACCGACCAGGCCGCCGCTATGGCCTGCTCCCTGGATAACCCCGACGCCTGCGAGGCCTGCGGTTCGTAGAAGGAAAAGCCGGTAGTCGTTGACTACCGGCTTTTTCAATTATACAAGGTTATAAAGATGGAAATGAGTGATTCCGAAGAATATTACAGTTGGCTTAGGCAGCAAGTTATTGAAGGCAGAAAAAACGCGGAGGAGCATTTTGAAAAGCTACTTGTAAGCCTGAATGCGGGTGGTCTTACGCTCACGGTCGGATTTGTTAAAGACTTAGTTCCTCTCGGCAGTGCAGTCTACTTACAATTGCTTCCGATTACTTGGATACTCTTTGTCTTATCGTTAATTCTCAATTTGCTTTCTCACCGGTCAACAGTAAAAGCTGCGGATATATATATAAGCGAAGCATCCAAAGACAACCCATATCCCAGTAGTTTTGATCATCATAACAAGAAAACACACAAGTACAATTTAATCTGCGCGAGCTTATTTGTGCTGGCAGTATTAACTTTTCTTACCTACGTAACCTTAAATTTTAACCTCATGTCTCAGAACCAAAATCACCAAACGAAGCCAGGACAGAGACCAGAAGAAATCAGGGGTTTAACATTTCCTACGCCACGGAATCCTGTTCAGAAACCTGCTCAACCAACAATGCCACAAGAGAAGCCTAAACAGTAGAATAGCTGTTCAAAATTGTCAGCTGAGCGCATTCGAAGCATCTCTACCATTCCGAGCTAAAATTGCAACGAAGCAGTAGAGATGCTTCGAATGCGCTCAGCATGACGTTCTAGCAATATTTAATGCAGCTATAATAACTTCGATTTATAAAACCATGAAATGGGTTTTGACAATAATATGTGCCATTGCTATAACCAATTGTAGTTACATACACAAAACAGCAAGACCATTGCCGGAGCGCTGTACCAATGTGGACACTTTCAAGTTTACGCATAAAGAAGTGAAGATACTTTCTAGATTTATCACGGAACACAATAGAATGAATTGGCTAGTTGATATTCGCCGACATGATGTATGCTTACAAGAAGTCATTACCCAAAATCACTTAGGGCTTATACGAATTGAAAGCGCCGTTTCTTCCCACTGGGTTAGCCAATACTTCATCAAAGGCAGCACAGGTGTTTCCACAATTAACTTGGCTCAAAGCATTGAGGTAACGAAAGCCAACGTTAAGGCTGCTCTTGATCAGCATGGAGGAGACTTCAGTTCAGAAGAACAAGGGCGTATCATCAGTTACTTTGAACATCATTGACATTTCCCTAGCCTCTCCCGCACTTGCGTCAGCCCTAGAATTCCGCCTACCGGATTTCCGAACATCGTCGGAGCGGAATTCTTCTATCCCTATATCCCCTGATATGAGCACCGAGTGGCATTTCCCCTTCATGATTCTGGCGTCGCTGGTGGTCTTCTGGCTAATGGCTTGGGTGATTCTACCCCGGGAGGCGTTTCGGGCCCGGCAGCGCCAGATTGGGCTGCTGGCCCTGGTGGTCGTGGTGTTAGGGATGCTGTTCGGGAAGTATGGCGCCACGCTGGGCCTGCCCTGGTGGGTGTATTACCCCATTCCCATGCTCATCACCGTGCTACTGCCCCCACTGGTGTGGCAGTTGGATAAGCGGCGCACGGCGGCCTACCTGGCGCTGAGCTTCTTATCTGCGCCCGTTATCCACGTGCTCTTTTCCTTCTTCCTCGGCTGGACGGAGTACATGCCGTTCTGGGAGATTCCATCCCTCAGCAGCTACCTCGCCTAGCTCCCCCGCCTCTCCCGCACCCGCGGCAGCCCTGGTTTCCCGCGCCCCGGCTTTCCGAACATTGTCGGAGGGGTGAGGCGCAGTTTCCCGGCCTTCCGACCATCGTCGGGAGCCTGGGGCGCAGCAACCCAGGGCTCCGACCATCGTCGGAAGGCCGGGGCGCATTTTCCTAGCTCTCCGACCATGGTCGGAGCCCTGAGGCAACTTGCTATTGGATAGGCGGCCCGCTATATTCCCTTATTCCATTACTTAATCCATTCGTATTATGTCTACTACCTCCCCCGCGTCGGTAGCCCCGAGCCCGACGCCCGCTCCCAAACCCGTCCGCCGCGCCAAGCAGCTGCCCGATGTAGCCCTGGCCCTATCGGCTCTGGCAACCACGGCGGCCAGCAAGTGGCAAACCGACGAGCTGCCCGCCCTGCTCTGGCTCACCAAAACCGACTTTGCCGCCCAGGCCGCGGCCTTTGCTACCGCCTGCACCGCGGCCGCGGCCGCCGGCGACACCCGCGCCCCGCAGGCCGCCCGCCTCAAGGCCCTCGATCAGCTCCTCGACAAAGGGCTGGGCTTCGTGAAAAACTACCTGGAGGAAGAATACGAGAATCCGAAGGCCTATTACCCCGAGTTCGGCATCGAGAAGTTCAACAAAGGCTACCGCCTGCCCAAAGACCGCACCGAGCGCGCCGCGGCCCTCACCAAGCTGCTGGCAGCCCTCGTCAAGTATACGTTCGATAAGAAAAAGTACGGAACCGCCTACTGGCAGCCCCTGGCCACCGAGTATGCCGCCCTGGTGAAGGCCAGCACCGACGCCTCCGGGGCCCGTAGCATGAAAGTAGATACCAGGGTGCAGGGCGAGGAGAAAGTCCGCAAGGCCCTGCGCGCCCTCATCCACCACATCAAAGCCAACTACCCCGACTCCTTCGAGGCCAAGCTGCGCGAGTACGGCTTTCAGAAGGAAAGCTATTAAGGAGCCGTAAGGAGCAGTGCGTGTTTATGAACCGTCATGCTGAGCGCAGCCGTAGTCGAAGCATCTCTACCGCTTCATTGCAGTGGTATTTCTACGAAGCGGTAGAGATGCTTCGGCTGCGCTCAGCATGACACGATTCGCTCAGCAGGACCCGAATAACATGGCCCTCACCGAAACCCAGGCGGCGGCAGCGTACTTTGGGGAATGGTACCCGCTAAGCACCCTAGGCAGCCCTCGCCGACCCGGCTGGCGCTCTACAACGCCGTGCCTTCGGTGCTGTGGTCGGCGCTGAGCTTAGGGCCCCTGAGCGTGTTTTGCTACCAGCACCTGCCCCGCCCCTGGCTGTACGGGCTGCTGGCCTTCAGCCTGCTGGCATATGCCGTACCCAAAGCGTGGTTTAGCTGGTGGCAGCTGAGCCGTGCCCCCGCCGCGTACCGGCGGCTGGGCGTGCCCCTGGTCAACCGCCTGGCCCAGCACGGCAGCGTGGTAAACGGGTTGCTACGGCGGCGCTACCCTGGTTATCGGCGCGTAAGCACCGGGCAGTCGGCGGCTGCGGTGCGGGCCGGCAGCTACCACATGGAGCGGTTTCACGTGGCGGCTGGGGTGTTCTTTTTATTGGTGAGTGTGTATGCCGCCGTGCAGGGGTATGGGGGCTGGGCAGCCGGACTCACGCTGCTCAATGTGAGCTACAACCTCTACCCCATCTGGCTACAGCAGTACCTACGCCTGCGCCTGGAGTTGGGCAGGCGAGAGTTTCGCCCCTAAAAGACCAGGACCCGCCTATCTTTGGCTGATTTACTTCCCTATTCAGCTACTCTATGCGCTTTCCTAGTCTATCTGCGGTGGCCTTCGGCCTGCTACTGGCCGGTGGCCTGCTCTCCAGCTGCGACGAAAAAGACCCCGCCACGCCGGCGCCCCAGCAACCGGTGGAGCTGGCCGTGCTCAGCGGGCAGATTACCCCGGCACAGGCCGTCAGCACCGTTACCGCCACCGACAAGAGCGGCCGCACCCTCACGGCTACGCCTGGCAGCACGGGGGCCTACGCCTTTGCGGCGGCCGCCCCAGGCGAGTACACCCTGCGCTTCGCCCCCACCGCCGAGTACCTGGCCCCGGAACCCGTGCAGGCTACCCTGGTGCGCGGGGGCACCGTGGTGGCTACTACCGCCCAGCTGGCCCCGGCCTCGGCCACTATTGAGGTAGATGGGGTGCCCGTCACGCACCAGATTACGGTAGAGCACTTGTGGTACAGCACCATCGGCGACGACAGCTACATCTTCTACCTGGCCGAAACCGACCGGACCGGCGACCATTACCCCTACGTGCAGCTCTCGCTCAACTATACCTTCGACAACCACAGCGGCCCGGATACCAATCGGGTGCTGCCACTGGGGGATGATGGCTACGGCGCCCTCTACAACGACGACGTCCTGATTATAGATGCCGAAAACGACTATCCCCGTCGCACGGGTGGCACCCTCACCACTACCTCCGTCAACCGGGAGAAGCACGTGTTTTCCGGCTACTTCGAGTTCAAGGCCGGCAACTACAACAAGCAGCAGAACTACGTAACGAAGACCATCAAAGGCCGTTTCGTGAACCTGCCCTACGAAGTAGCGCGACGCTAGGGCCGGGCCCGGCGCCTGGGCACCAGCGGCAACAGACACCAACGCCTCCGGGTTGGCCAGGAGCGACTCCTCGACCAGCCCGGAGGCGTCTGGCTTTGTAGCTAGTTGCGCGCAGCGGCGGCCTATTCGGCGGCCAATGCTATGACCGTTTTGGGCAGGCGCGCCTTCACGGTGCGCACTACCACCCCGGAGGTGGCACTGGCGGGCTGCATGTGCACCGTGTAGCGGTACTGTGCGCGGCCCAGGCGCAGCACCACGCTATAGTGCCCGCCGGCCAGGTTCCGGAAATCGAAGCGGTTGGCGTAAACTGGGGCCGTGTAGGTTTCGCGGAACAGCGACTGGCCCGTGCGCAGGCTCACAATCTGGACGGAGCCGGCTTGCTGGGCAGGGTTCTGCACGCGCACCCGCAGCGTTTCGGGCGTAGGCGTTTCGAGCGTCACCGGCGCTGCTTGTTGGGCCTGGGCCGGCTGGGTCAGGCCTAAGGTAACCAGGGTGAACAGGGCCAAGCAAGCGGACCGAACACGTGCCGAGGAGGGAGAGGAGAACAGGGTTTTCATAGCAGAAAAGAGAAAGAGTGGATGGACAGATGGCGGCGGCCTCCCGGGAAAGCACGCCGGGTAGCCAGTGTACACTTCCGAACGGTTGAGGCTGCCGTCCTGGTAAGAGAAGCCAAGCCGCGTGCCAATTCACTAACCTTCTTCTTTTCAGATATTTATCTAACACAAGGCCATTTTTGAATTCTCAGATTGTGTCCGATGCCGGGCAATATGTCCGCTTGCAGACTATGCCTGGGGCGGCCAGCAAAAAAGGTTGAGCGTGGCCGCTACGTTAGCGCCCACGCTCAACCCTAGCTATTTTTCATTTCCGTTGATACCGCGGCGAAAGAAACCCCACCACAGGGCCTCGTCTACCGGCGGGGCCGGTAGTTGGCCAGCAGCTGGCCGCCGCCGGCTACCACCAGCAGGTCCTCCACGAAGCCGGGCAGGGGCTCGGGAAAGCGGGTGGGGTCGGCGGCCAGCTTTCGCAGGGTGTAGGCCCCGAACGTGCCCGCCACCGCGCCCACGGCACCCAGCACCGCCCCACCCAGCCACGACTGCCGGTTGAGCTTGTAGAGGGAAGCGCCTACTAATGCCCCCGACATGGCCCGCCCGGTTACGCTGATGGGTGCAGTGCGGTCGGGGGCGTTGGGCAGCTTATCCCCCAGCATTTCGGCGCCGGCCAGCAGCTTTAGGCCTTTGCCCACGGCGGCTTCCTGCAGCCAGTGCAGCCTTGAGTGCCGAAGGCCGGCCGAGGGGCGCCGCTGCAGGGCGTGGTTGAGCAAAGCCGGGGCTGAGGCGCTGCGCATACCCGCGATGACGCCCATTCCGATAGTTTTCCAGAAAGCCGAAGAAGCTGCCATAAGACGAAGAAACTAGGTGAAGCCCTTCTAACGGATATGCATGGGCAAATGGCTGTGTCGTATTCCGTCCGGCTGCCGTGGCTCAGTGAGGCGCAGTAGCTCCCATGCCTGGCTCAACCCTGCCGCCGGAACTACGTATCTGCCCACCCGCGCAATCGGTTGCCGCCCGACCTGGCATCGTTTGCTAGCAGGCTGGGCCAGAATCGTGCTTTTGCAGCCCAATCGGCCATTTTTGTTCGCAGGATAAAAGTTTGTCAGAAAAAAATACCACCGACTAAAGCGAATATCACGAAACCTGCGTAAATTCGCTACGTATTGCGGTACCCACCCGTTATTCGCGTCTCCCCATGAAAACAGCTGCTACTCTCCCCGATATTCAGACCGAAGGCGACATCAAAAAACTGGTAGATACCCTGTGCTACAAGGCCAATAACGATACGCTGCTGGGGCCGAGCTTTGGCGCTGCCTCGCGCATTCACTGGCCCTATTTCCTGACTTCGCAGTACCGCTACTGGAGCACCACGCTGCTGGGCAAAAAGGACATAGAGGGTGAGCCCCTGCCCGAGCAGGTTGTGCTACCCCAGGGCGGCCACCACGTCAATCATTGGCTGGACCTGTTTTCGTCCACCGTCGAAGAATATTTTTCGGGCTCCAAGGCTGAAGAAGCCAAGCAGCTGGCCCGTCAGCTAGCCACCCGGCTAAGTGCTACGCGCCTGCGCGAGCTACCGGTCGACTAGCTTTTCCTTTGCACCCACCCAGGTACAATTCCGCTCCCACCCAACCCCACCACCCCGAAAAGAAAACGCCCCGTTCTGCGGGGCGTTTTTTTGTGCCCATCCGGTGCAGAACTGCTACCCTAAACGTCACAAAAAAACCCTTCCCAGATGCGGCATCCGGGAAGGGGCTTAAATTTTAGGGGCTTGCTTACACGCCCAGCAGCAGACGCGTGGGGTCTTCGAGCAGCTCCTTCACGCGCACCAGGAAAGACACTGACTCGCGCCCATCAATGATGCGGTGGTCGTAGCTCAAAGCCAGGTACATCATGGGCCGGATTACCACCTGCCCATTCTCAGCTACAGGGCGCTGCACGATGTTGTGCATACCCAGAATGGCCGACTGCGGGGCGTTGATGATAGGCGTACTCATCATGGACCCGAACACGCCGCCGTTGGTGATGGTGAACGTGCCGCCGGTCATCTGCTCGATGGTGAGCTTGTTGTCGCGGGCCAGGGTAGCGAGGCGCACAATCTCCTTCTCAATGCCATCAAACGACAGCTCCTCGGCGTTGCGAATTACGGGCACCACCAGTCCTTTCGGGGCCGATACCGCAATGCTGATGTCGCAGAAGTCGTTGTATACGATGTCGGTACCATCGATCTGGGCATTCACGGCGGGCCACTCTTTCAGAGCCACACACACGGCTTTGGTGAAGAACGACATGAAGCCGAGGCCCACGCTGTGTTTCTCCTTGAACTTGTCTTTGAACTTGTTGCGCAGGTCCATGATGGGCTGCATGTTCACCTCGTTGAAGGTGGTGAGCATGGCCGTCTCATTTTTCACCGACACCAGGCGGCGGGCCACCGTCTTGCGCAGGTTGCTCATCCGCTCACGGCGCTGCACGCGGTTGCCGCTGGCGGCCGGAGCAGCCTGGGGGACCGGATTTGCAGCCGGAGCGGGCGCCGCGGGGGCCGCCGGAGCAGGAGCAGCCGGACGAGCCTGAGCGTTCTGAGCATCTTCTTTGGTGATGCGCCCATCCCGGCCGGAGCCTTGCACGTCGGCGGGGTTGATGCCTTTTTCGCCTAGAATCTTGCCGGCCGCCGGCGAAGGCGTACCCGTAGCGTAGGAGCTGGCACCCGCTGGGGCAGCGGCGTTGCTCGGGGCTGCTGCCGTGGTGGTGGCAGCGGCCGGGGCAGCTGGCGCGGCCGGAGCTGCGGCGGTACCAGCTCCGCCTTCGATGCGGGCAATGGTAGCTCCAATACCGATGGTTTCGCCTTCCTTGGCGGCGTGGCGCAGCGTGCCGGTGCCCTCGGCGGGCAGTTCAAACGTGGCCTTATCCGACTCCAGCTCGGCAATGATTTCGTCGCGCTGCACCTGGGCCCCGTCCTCTTTCAGCCACTTGGCTACTGTTACTTCCGTGATGGACTCGCCCACGGCAGGAATCTTCATTTCCACGGTGGCGCCGCTGCCCGCAGCGGCGGGAGTAGGCGTATTAGTCGAGCCCGCCTGCGAGCCGCCGTAGCCGCTTTGGTTGCTGGCCTGGGGGTTTTGCTCACCCTGGCTGACGGGGTCGGGGGTGGCCGGAGCCGCACTTGGCGCGGGTGCCGAAGTGGCGCCGGGTGCTCCGGCTCCATCGATATCGGCAATGACTACTCCGATGCCGATGGTTTCGCCCTCGGCTACCCGGATTTTCAGAAATCCATCGGCTTCGGCGGGCAGCTCAAACGTGGCTTTGTCTGATTCCAGCTCAGCAATTACTTCGTCCCGCTTTACGGCGTCGCCGTCCTTTTTCAGCCATTTGGCAATGGTAACCTCGGTGATGGACTCGCCGACAGCGGGGATTTTAATTTCCAGACCCATAAGTGGGAATATTGAGGGTTTCGGTGGGAGATGTTTAGCTGTTAGCCAAGAGCTGCTTGCTGTTGGCTTATTAGAGAGCAAAACCAACGGCTAACGGCCATCAGCTCACTGCTCAAAGACGGCTAGTCGGTTTTCTGGGCGCTGGCCGCAGTCTGCTTGATGGTGGTATCAGCCACTTCTTCGCGGGGTTTGTCGAAGGCGCGGGCGACCAGCTCCTTCTGCTCCTTTACGTGCACCTTGTTGTAACCGGTCGCCGGCGACGCGGAGGGCTTGCGCGAAATCACGTCTTCCAGCTCGCGGCGCATAAAGCGCAGCAGGTAGTTCCAGTAACCCATGTTCTCGGGCTCTTCCTGCACCCAGTACACTTTTGCCTTGGGGTACTTGGCCAACTCGGCGGCCAGCTGCTTCTGCGGGAAGGGGTGCAGCTGCTCCAAGCGTACAATGGCCACGTCGCGGCGCTCCGACTTCTGCTGTTCTTCCAGCAGATCGAAATACACCTTGCCTGAGCACAGCAGCACGCGCTTTACCTTCTTGTCTTCGGCGTACACGTCGCCGAGCACCTCGCGGAAGGTTCCGGAAGTAAACTCCTCTACCGGCGACACGCACAGCGGGTGGCGAAGCATCGACTTGGGCGACATGACCACCAGCGGCTTGCGGAACTCCCAGGTGAGCTGGCGGCGCAGGGCGTGAAAGAAGTTGGCCGGCGTGGTCATATTAGCCACGACGATGTTGTGCTCGGCCGCCAGTTGCAGGAACCGCTCGGGGCGGGCGTTGGAGTGCTCCGGGCCCTGGCCTTCGTATCCGTGGGGCAAAAGCATCACCAGCCCGTTCATGCGCTGCCACTTGCTTTCCGACGACACGATGAACTGGTCAATCATGGTCTGCGCGCCGTTGGCGAAGTCGCCGAACTGAGCTTCCCACACTACCAGAGCAGTGGGGTTGGCCATAGCATACCCGAATTCAAAGCCCAGCACGCCGTATTCGCTCAGCAGGGAATTGTAAATCCGCAGTTGCTCCTGGCCTTCCCCGATGTAGTTCAGGGAGTTGTAGGGGGCTGAGGTTTCGGCATCGTGGAGTACGGCGTGGCGGTGCGAGAACGTGCCCCGCTGCACATCCTGGCCACTCAGGCGCACAATGCGCTTTTCCGCGAGCAGGGAGCCATAAGCCAGCAGCTCGCCCGCCGCCCAGTTAAGCACGCGCGTTTCGAAGAACATCTTCTTGCGCTCCTCCATCAGCTTTTCGATCTGCTTGAGGGGGCGGAAGCCTTCGGGCAACGTAGTCAGCGCCTTGCCGACTTTGGTTATTACTTCCTCACTGATGCCCGTAGCCGGGGACTGATCAAAGTCATCGGGCTTGGAGCGGCGCAGGCTGCGCCACTCGTTTTCCAGGGCCTGGTAGTTGTAGGGCAGGGGCTTCTGCTTCACCATATCCAGGCGGGCCTGCAGGGTGTCGCGGAATTCCTTGTCCATCTGCGCCGCCAGCTGGGCATCTACGTCGCCGCGCTCTACTAGTGCGGCGTTATACACTTCCCGGGGGTTCTGGTGCTTGCTGATAAGGTTGTAGAGCGTGGGCTGCGTGAACTTAGGCTCGTCCGACTCGTTGTGCCCGTGGCGGCGGTAGCACACCATATCAATAAAGATATCGGCGTTGAACTGCTGCCGGTACTCCGTAGCCAGCTGCACCGCGAATACCACGGCTTCGGGGTCGTCGCCATTCACGTGCAGCACAGGCGCGTCGATAATCTTGGCCAGGTCCGTGCTATAGATCGAAGAGCGGGCATCCTCGAAGTCGGTGGTGAAGCCTACCTGGTTGTTGATCACGAAATGCACGGTGCCGCCGGTCTTGTAGCCTTCCAGCTGCGACATCTGCGTTACTTCGTAGCCAATGCCCTGCCCCGCCACGGCGGCGTCGCCGTGAATCAGGATGGGCAACACCTTATTATAGTCGTTGCCGTAGCCGTGGTCGAGCTTGGCCCGCACAAAGCCTTCCACCACGGGGTTCACGGCTTCCAGGTGCGAGGGATTGGGCGCCAGCTTCAGGTTGACGGTGCGCGTGCCGGCATCTACCTGGCTGCTATAGCCCATGTGGTACTTCACATCCCCGTCGCCCATGGTCAGGTCGGGTACGGCCGTTCCCTCAAATTCCGAGAAGATCTGCTCGTAGGTTTTCCCCATGATATTGGCCAGCACGTTCAGACGCCCCCGGTGAGCCATGCCAATCATCACTTCCTCTACCCCTAGCTCGGCGCCTTTGCGAATAATGGCATCAAGGGCAGGAATAGTCGTTTCACCGCCTTCCAGGGAGAAGCGCTTTTGCCCCAAAAACTTGGTATGCAGAAAGTTCTCGAAAACAACGGCTTCGTTGAGCTTGCTCAGAATCCGCTTTTTATATTCTATTCCAGGATTAAAGCTCAGGGAATCCTTTTCTACCTTCTCCCGGAACCAGTCGAGTACCCGCGGGTCGCGGATGTACATGTACTCGAAGCCGATAGTCCGGGTGTAGATCTTCTGCAACGCGGCTACAATGTCACGGAGAGTGGCTTTGTCACCCAGCCCCAGGACTTCTCCGTTTTTAAACGTGGTATCGAGGTCCGTCTCACTTAGCCCGAAATCAGAAAGGCTAAGCCGGGCCTTCCGGTCTTTCCGCTCCCGCACCGGGTTGGTGCGCGCTACCAAATGGCCGCGGCTGCGGTAGGCATGAATCAGGTTGCGCACCTGCGTTTCCTTATCGGCAGCAACCGTATCGACGGCCCGGATGGTCCCGGCACCATTGGTGCTGGCAGACGTAGTTAGTACGCCTTCGCCATCGGCTTGAGCTACACCGTTTTCGGAGTATTGCTGAGAGAAGTCGAATCCTTCGAAAAACTTACGCCAGCCAAAATCAACCGATTCCGGGTTGCTTTTGTAAGCCTGATAAAGCTGGTCGATGTATTCGCCATGGGCATTGGCGATATAAGAGTAGGCGTCCATGCGGTGGGAGCTAGAAGTGTCGATGTAAAAGTAATGCGTTAGGCGAGTAAGTTAAAACCCATATTTGCATGTTCAAATTAACTTCGTAATCAACCTGTTGCTTCCGTAGTGAATCAAATAGTTCTACCTCAATTGTCAATCTATTAAATAATAGGCAGGCTTTTGCTTATAGCTGAACGATAATGAAGGTGTATAAGGTTATCATATACCCTGAAAAATGCTTCCGGCGTCAGAATACGTTTGCTTATAATAGAACATGCCCGGCACGTGAGGTCTTTGTTCCCGCGTGGGCCTAATTTATTTGATGTCCGCCAGCAAACGTTAGGCGCCTTTCTTGTACTAGTTCAATTGCAGAGGCAAAGACGCCGAACTGCTACAGGCAGTTCCTGTGTTAAGGCGGAGCGGCTGTTTCCATCTTACAAGTACCAACCCTCCCAAAGTTCAGGTTGACTGGCAGGAGGAAAAAAGTGTTTGTGAAAAAATCCCGTAATTGCACTTTATTAAATCAGCTACTCATTATCCAAATGCCATAGGCGGCAACCAGAAATACCACAAAAAGAAGCTATAGCCTATATAACCTGAACAAATTCTAATTATTATCGGTTTAAAACAATTATTCGTATTTTAAAGCAGTATTTTCACCTTGTTCGCAACCTTTCGGGGGCTTGCGCTGTAGGGTTCATCCTAACTGAATGTCCAACGAATTTGGACGAAGCTTATACTCCCAGGCTTTAACAGGGAGCCCACCAGCCTAATTGCCATGTCTATTGCCCTATTTCTTCTGAATCTCATTTTCGCTCCCCAAACAGCCCTTCTTCCTGCTGCTACGCCCTCTCCGGCGGTATTTACGGTAGTGGCGCCCCCTATTCTGGAGGCACGCCCAATCTCGGTTCAATCCAATAAATTATCTAATCTTCCCTCACGCTTACCGCACTACACGGTTACCGCTACGGTGTACACCCCTTCGGTTGATCAGACCGACGATGAGCCTTTCATCACGGCCGACAATTCGCGGATTCCCCGCAATCATTCGAGCAAAACCCGCTGGGTAGCCCTATCGCGCGACCTGCTTCAGCGGTGGGGAGGCCCACTGGATTACGGTGATGCCGTCCGTATCAGCGGTCTTTCTCCGGAGTTAGATGGCGTGTATACCGTCCACGACACCATGAACCGCCGGCACCGGCACTGCATCGATGTGCTGATGAATGAGCGCGAAATCGAGGGCCGTATGGACGACATCGATTTTGGCCGGTGGGAAAAAGTAAAAATCACGAAGGTAACTTCATCTAGTTCCGAGTGGAGTGAGGGCTAATCACCCAATCTCTCCGCGTTTTACTCCGGAACAGGATACGAGGTAATGGTGCGGGGCTCCCCCGCCTCGGTGTAGAGAAAACTGAGGGGCTGCGCCGGATTACGAATTATTTCCGGCAACTCCAGCCGCCAGCGTTTCCACATTTCCTGCAGCGACCTAGCGTAGCCAGTGTTTTCCCAGGGATTGAAAATTTCCCGCGTGACATCATCGATGAGGGTGTCGTACACCAAGTGTGTATCACCGGGTTTTACGGCCCGCACGTAGTAGTCAGGCACTACATTGAACAGATAGGCAGCGTAGTACACCCGCGCCTTAAATTCGGCTACCTGGATGGGATGCAGGGCTTTGCCTTGCACGTCTTCATATACGCGACGCATGGCTTGCCGGATAATGCCATTGTCCAGCAGACAGGCCACCAGCACCACGTCATCGAGTTTGATGCTGAACATCATCGTGCTCAAATCATCATCGTACTCGAAAGGCAGGGTGTCTTCCTCGGGAGCGACCTCCAGCATGAATACCGAGGCCGGAGTGAAGTCTTCGAAGACGATGGGTACGCGCAGGGCCTGAAAAACCTGGTAAAACGACTGCAGCTTGCTCAGCATCTGCCCATTCTCCGACAGCGGGTACTCAGGCTTGATCAACGGGTCCAGCTCGGTGAGCAGCTCCGTCAGCAGAATGCCGTAGTACATCTTAGCCAGCCACAGAAACAGCGTTTGCTCATCCAACTGCTGCCAGGAAGCTAAGCCGCCCACAGCCGCTACTGCAGCCACTTTAGCTTCTAGAGGCTCCACAGCCTGCGTGCGGCAGCGCGGACAGCACGGAACCCGCAGGTCTTCGAAGCTTACCACACTTTGGTCCAGCAGGCGCATCTGGCGCCCGTGCAGCTGATACCGCTCCAGCAGCCAGGGAGCTAGCACTGACACTGTATCTACCGAAGGCTGCGTGGGGAGGCCGCACAAAAAGCAGATGTGCCGCCCGAAGCGCATGCCATCAAAAGGGTCGTACAGGGTTAAATCGGGCGTTGGCATAAGCAAAAAGCTGGCGGAGCCGCAAAGGTAGCGTCCCTTGCTTACTCCCACCAGCAGTCGGCTTAGGCTAACGTGACAAGGAAGACCCCAGCTTAATCAGGAGCTTGCCCAAGTGCGTGAGTGGAGCCGTGTAGCCGTTTGCCGCTTCTTCCGCTACTTTGATGGTTTCGGCGCCCAGGCTGGCCAGCGTTTCGGCAATGGCATGGGCTTCGGTATCGGTAGCCGCTAGCTGCTCTTGCAGCAGCACAATTTCCTGCTTGATTTTGGCCAGCCCAGGCCGCTCACTGGCCAGCAGCACTTCTTTCCAGCGCGCAATTTCGGAAGCGCCCCGCTGGTTTTCCTGGCTAGGCACACCTTCGTTGAGAAGCGCCAAAGTATCTTCTACTAAAGCAGAGTTTTGTTTATCGGTTACTTCCAGCGGAATGGTGGGCGCAGGAACCGACTGGGGGGTGGGTGTGGTAGAATCCATGAGATATGCGGGAAAGGTCAGACTGAATGTCTGCATATACCCAGGCTGCAGCGGAAAGGTTGAGTGCCCCGTGGGCTCGAGTAGAGCCCCATCAGCTAAAACCGTACGCCCGGCCCTTGCTCTCCACCAGATCCAGAGGGACACAAGAACTGCTGGCTTTTCTTCGCTGCGAAACGGATGGGTTACCTTTTTCGCCTTGCCGGATGAAAGCTGAATCTTTCACCAGACTTTACCTTTTTGTCATGAAATTCTCTGTTAAATCTGCCCTCGTAGCCATTGCTTTCGCCGCTGTAGCCACTTCCTGCTCGCAGGCTGAGCAGAACAACGCCGAAGCTGCCGCCGACAACGCCGCTGCAACTACCGAAGCTGCTGCCGATACGGCCGCTGCCGTGACCGACGACGCGGTAGAAGGTGCTGGCCAGGCTACGGAAGCTGCTGCTACCAACGCCGCCAATGCTACCGAAGCGGGTGTGGAGAAAGCTGCTGCCGAAACGCAGGAAGCTGCTGCTGCTGCCAAAGAGGAAGCTGCTCACTAAGCACTTTCTCTGTTGACAGGGAAACTACCTACCGAAAAGTCCCTCCTGCCTTGGTGCAGGAGGGACTTTTTATTTCGTGGCTATGGGGCCGTCTGCCACCGTTGGGGCAGGACTGCTTGGATTTACCAGTTCTAGAAGCACAGAGTAGTACGGCCGCCCCATCATGCGGGCCCGCAGCCAGCCGTAATAGCTAAGGGCCTGCAGGTCTTCGCGCACTAAGGGTAGAAAGGCGGGCAGGGCTTCCACACGCGCCGCAAAAGCGGGCTGACGGGCCACCTCGGGGTCGAGCAGGATACAGCGCACCAGCTGCAGGTAGCTGGCCACGTAGGCATAGGGATGCGGCTGGCCGGCGAACCGCTCGTGCAGCAGCCGCTCGATGGAACGGATGCGGTTGAGGGCCAGATCCGGGTTGCCGAGCTCTAGTTGAATGAGCATCTCCCCCATGTTCTTGTTCAGCAGCCACTCCAGGCCCATTTCCTGCTCGCACCAATGGTCGGTCTGGCCAATGGTTTGAAGAACCTGGTTTGCCTTGGAAAAGAGACCTTCCGCAAAGTAGTGGAAGCTTAGCCCCAACCGGGCCGTTAGTTCGTCGCGGTGCGTGAGTGTGGCTTCGGCCAGCAGCTTTTCCAGCAGCACAATGCTTTCGGCGTTGCGGCGCAGGAAGGCGTAGATGGCGGCTTGCAGGAAGGTACAGCGCGGCAGCCACTCCGAGGTATAGCTGCGCCCGCCTGCCAGGAGCACCGTATGCATCTGAGCCAGATAATCGGCGGCTTCTGTGAAGCGGCGGGTGCGGTAGAGGCCATGCGCAATCATGTACAGCAGGCCCAGCTGGTAGTAGCGGTGCGCCGGCGCAAAGCCGTGGCGCTTTTCCATGAGGTGGTAGCAGCGCATCACAAAGGGCGTGAACGTGCTGAAGTCGCGGCGCACCAGCATGGCGTTGCGCGCAATGGACATCAGGCGGTAAAGCACAGCTGGGCGGCGCGCAAAGGCTTCCTGCAGCTCATACTCGCGCAGCACTTCCTGCAGAATTCCATCGAAGGACTCGGCTGCGCGGCCTTTCACCCGAGCCTGCCGCAAGCGGTGACGGATGATGCTATCGGCAATGCCGGCCCGCTCCTCCTCGTCGGCCAGCTTCTTGTTGAGGTGGCGCCGCCGGATAATCTCGTCGAGGTCTTCGGTAGCTTCCCGGCTAGCCTGCGCAATCTGCAGGTTATACACCGCGTTCAGCAGCTCGAACTGCTCGTTTTGCTGGGCCTGCTTTTCGGCTTTGTGCAGGGTTGTCCAAGCCAAGCGTGGTACGCCCGCCTCAAATAGGTACTGAGCCAGCGTGAGCAGCCCCCGCACCGACGAGGCTGTGGTAGGGTCGCGCTGGTGCTGCCGGAGTAGCAGATACTCCGTCAAATGGCGCAACAACCGCTTGCGCAGGGCATAGTAGGCCGTGGCGTTGGGCTCCTGGGGATACAGCCGAGCCAGCAGCTGCTCGGTGGTCAGTGGCTGGGGCAACAGCAAAAGCTCGTACAGACGCAAATCCATCCGGCCTTTGTCTTTGCGCCGCTGCCGCTGGATAAACTGGCCAAACTCCCGGCGCTCATCAACAGAGAAGGTAGATAAGGTGGTGCGCAAATCGTCCATAGCCAGGCTAAATCGTATATAATTCCTCTCTCAATAATAGGTAGAATAGTGGAGCATTCACCTTGTCCGGGGCCTTCTGCTCTCCCAGATCCGGCAACGCCTCCTGCGCCTCGACGCCGGGCACCTAACCCTGTCAGCGCCCCCGCGTATAGCCCGACAGTACCTCACCCACCTAACGACTCTTTCACGCATGGACCTGAATAACAATAACCTAAACGACCGCACGGAGCTACGCGCCCGGGGCAACTGGAACGAAATCAAAGGCGAGGCCAAGCAGAAGTGGGGACAACTCACCGACGACGACCTGAACTACCGCGAAGGCGAGCAGGACGAATGGTTTGGCCGGATGCAGCACAAAACCGGTGAAACCCTGGACGATATTAAAGCTTGGTTTCAGCGCACGTTCTAGGGCTTTTGGCCCGTAAAGAAGTAACGCCTCGCTCCCGGTTTCGGCGGAGCGGGGCGTTGCTACGTAGCCCCGGTGGGCTTTTCACCGTAGACAGAACCCATTCCTACTTCACCTTCCTTCCATGACACTGGCAAATACTATTTCTTCGGCGGCCTCCGGCTCGGCCTCTGCCGGCATTCGGGCCCTGGCGCGTTTCGGCTTTGCCGCCAAAGGCGTGGTCTACCTGCTGATGGGCACCCTGGCCCTGCTGGCTGCCACGGGGCAGCAAGGTGGCCAGACAGCCGATAAAAAGCAGGCCGTACAAAGCATTCAGAGCTTGCCGGGCGGCCAGATCCTCCTCGGCCTTATTGCGGTAGGGCTTCTGGGCTACATCATCTGGCGCTTTACGCAAGCCTTCCGCGACACCGAAAATAAAGGCAACGGCGCCAAAGGTATTGGCCGGCGCATTGGATACGCGGGCAGCGGCCTGCTGTATGCCAGCGTAGCCTGGTACGCGGCCAAGCTGGCCTTCACTGGGTCGGCCAGCAGCGGGGGCAGCACCCAACAGAGTCTGGTAGCTAAAGTGCTGGGCTGGCCCGGTGGGGAGTGGATAGTAATCCTGATCGGCCTCATTACCATTGGGAGCGGCTTGTACCAGATCTACCGGGCCTATTCCGGGGCCTTCCACAAGCACGTAAACGACAGTGGGCTGCCCGCCAGCCAACAGCAGCTGGTGTACCGCACGGGGCAACTGGGCTACACCGCGCGCGGCATCGTTATGGCTATTATTGGGTACTTCTTCGTGCAGGCCGGGCGTCATCACCAGGCTGCTGATGTGGGCACTACCGATGAAGCCTTCGATTTGCTGGCTGCTATGGGACCTTTTGCGTTGGGCATCGTAGCCCTGGGCCTGATGGCCTACGGGGTGTACATGCTGGTGCAGGCCAAGTACCCGGTTATCCGCGGGGTGTAAAGGCTGCGTAGTCCACGTAACAGAAAAGGGGGCTGAAACCATTGGTTTCAGCCCCCTTTTCTGTTACGCTAAGATGCTAACTTAATCGGCTACATAGTCGGCCAGGTATTGATACCGTTCAGTAAGCTGGCCGCTGCGGGTGATGGTAGCGCGGGCTACCACGTCATCGGCACCTTCCTCCCCTAACAGGTGGGGAAATACATTGTCGATGAGCTGGCGGCCAAAGTCCCGGCTGGCGTTGCGGGGCAGCTCGCAGGGCAAATTATCCACGGCCATGATGGTGATGTTGCGCGGCCCCGAGTAGGCCGGCTCCAGCTCCCCGGTGGCCGGGTTGTAGTCGAAAGCCGGCTCCTGAATGGTGCTACTGCGCTTGGTAGTGGGAATAGAGCCGGCTACGTCGCAGGTCACGTCGGCAATGGTGTCGATGCGGAAGTGGGCCCGGCGCGTGTCTTCCTCCGTGAACAGATGGGGGGCCGCCGGGTGCCAGTAGGCGCAGGCAATCAGCAGGTTGGTCACCGGCAGGAAGTTCTGAAACGTTGACTCGTACTCCTGCGGGTTGCGGTGAAAGTCGGGGGTATCCCACACGCGCCCGTCGCGGCGGCGGTTGTAGTCGGAGGAGCGCAGCTGGGTGTACACCGGCTCGTTGAAGGTCAGGTATAGGTAGTCGTACACGCTCACCCGCCGAATGCCCATGCGGTCCAGTACTTCCACGGCCCCCTGGGCTACCCGGCCGGTGCCCGTCACGGCCATCTTAATGGGGGGCAGCTGCTTTACTTTGAAAAACTCCTCCTGCATATCCTCCATGTCGATGCACTCGTAGGCGGGCTTCAGGCGGAAGAGGTTGTGCTTGCGGCCGTAAGTAAGCAGCCCGTTGTAGGCCCCCACAATGCCGGCCCAGCGCCCGAAGGCCACTATCCGCTCCCCCTGCTCGTTGGTGAGCAGCTCGTAGTCGATAAGGGTAATGTTCTTTTGCAGCACCTGACGCAGCAGCTCCCGGTTGGCGGGCTGCTTTTTCACGGTGTGGGAGAAGAACAGGTAGGTCTTATTGGGAATCAGCTGGGGAATCGGTACCTCCTTCACGCCCATGAGAATGTCGCAGTCCGCAACGTCGGGCTGTACCGGTACGCCCAGGTCCTGGTACTCCTGGTCGGCAAAGCAGCGGATGGGGCTGGCTTGCACCACGATGCGCAGCCCGGGATACTGGGCCAGGGCCTCGACGCACTTTTTGGGGGTGAGCGGAACGCGCTTATCGGGCGGGGTTTTGCCTTCGCGAATCAGGCCAATGGTAACAGGACGCATGGGAATGAAGAGGTGGGTGGGAATAAGGCTTCAAATCTGAGCAAATTATTTCGGCTCACCGCAGCAATACACAATGGCACCGCTACATAGTACCATCCCACGGGCCTACCAACGAAGCCCGACCCCGACCGGCGCGGCCGGTGGAACAAGCCGAAACTTTTGCGGGTTTTCAGGCTTAAGCATGAAGCCTTTTCGCGCTACCTTTGTTGGGGCTCTTCGCCGGGCCTGCTTGTTGCCACCCTCACCCATCCTTTTATGTTGCTGAAAACCAAGCCCGCCGACGTATTCGTGGACCGCCACAACGGCCCCGACAGCGCGGCCGTGGCCGACATGCTGCGCACCATCGGCGTAGAGTCGATTGACCAGCTCATCGACGAAACCGTGCCGGCCGCTATTCGCCTGAAGAAGCCGCTGAACCTGCCCGCTGCCCTCACGGAGCGGGCTTTTTTGGCGAAGTTCAAGCAGATTGCCGGCAAGAACCAGTTGTTCAAGAATTACATCGGCCTGGGCTACCACGATACCCAGCTGCCCCCCGTTATTCAGCGCAACATTCTGGAAAACCCGGGCTGGTACACGGCTTACACGCCTTATCAGGCGGAAATTGCGCAAGGCCGCCTCGAAGCTCTCATCAATTATCAGACGATGATAATTGATCTGACGGGCCTGGAAATTGCCAACGCCTCCCTGCTCGACGAAGGCACCGCCGCCGCCGAGACCCTGCACATGTTCCACTCCCTGAGCAAGAAGAAGAATGCCACCCGCTACTTCGTCTCGGAACAGGTGCTGCCCCAAACCATCGACGTGCTGCGCACCCGCGCCACGCCCCTGGGCATAGAGCTGGTGGTAGGTGACCACCGCACCTTCGACCTCACCGACGAGTCCCTGTTCGGGGCCATCCTGCAGTACCCCGCCGCCGATGGCGCCGTGTACGACTACACCGACTTCATCTCGAAAGCCCATGACAACAACCTGTTTGTGACCGTGGCTGCCGACCTGCTGTCGTTAACCCTCCTGACCCCTCCCGGCGAGATGGGCGCCGACGCTGTCGTGGGCAACTCCCAGCGCTTTGGGGTGCCCATGGGCTACGGCGGACCGCACGCCGGCTTCCTGGCTACCAAAGATGCCTTCAAGCGGGTCATTCCGGGTCGCATCATCGGCCAGAGCATTGATGCCGCCGGCAACAAGGCCTACCGCATGGCCCTGCAAACCCGCGAGCAGCACATCCGCCGCGAAAAGGCTACTTCCAACATTTGCACCGCCCAGGTACTGCTGTCGGTGCTGGCAGGCATGTATGCCGTGTACCACGGGCCGCAGCGCATCCGGCAGTTTGCCAGCAACGTGCACGCTCTCACCCAAACTCTGGCGGGTGCTTTGGCAAACCTGGGCCTGAACCAGCGCAACGAGTTCTACTTCGATACCCTGGACCTCAAGCTGGAAAGCGCAGAGCTGCAGCAGGCCATCCGGCAGGAAGCCGAAGCGGCTGGCATCAACTTCCGCTACTTCGAGGAGCATGGCACCCCGCGCGTGGGGATTTCCCTGCACCAGAACACCGAAATTGAGGACGTGCGCGCCATCGTGGCCGTGTTCAGCAAGGTGTTGGGCAAAGAAGCTGCTGCCGTAGAGCTGCCGGCTGAGGTGACGGTGAACTGGCCAGCTGGCCTGATCCGGACCAGTGAATACCTGACGCATCCGGTCTTCAACACGCACCACTCCGAAACGGAAATCCTGCGTTACATGAAGCAGCTGGAAAACAAGGATTTGAGCCTGGCTCACTCCATGATTCCGCTGGGCTCCTGTACCATGAAGCTGAACGCCACCGCCGAAATGATTCCGGTGACGTGGCCGGAGATTGGCGGCCTCCACCCGTTTGCCCCGCGGGAGCAGGCCCAGGGCTACGCCGAAATCTTCACCGACCTGGAAAAGTGGCTCTGTGAAGTAACCGGCTTTGCCGCCGTGAGCCTGCAGCCCAACTCGGGTGCCCAGGGCGAGTACGCCGGTCTGCTGGCCATCAAGGGCTACCACGATGCCCGTGGCGACCAGCACCGCAACGTGGCGTTGATTCCGGCTTCGGCCCACGGCACCAACCCCGCTTCGGCCGTGATGGCCGGCATGCAGGTAGTGGTGGTGAAAAGCACGGAAGAAGGCAACATCGACGTAGAGGACCTCAAAGCCAAAGCTGCCCAGTACGCCGACAAGCTGAGCTGCCTGATGGTAACTTACCCCAGCACCCACGGGGTGTACGAGGAAACCATTATCGATATCTGTGAAACCATTCACCAGCACGGCGGCCGGGTATACATGGACGGCGCCAACATGAATGCCCAGGTAGGTCTTACCTCGCCTGCCACCATTGGGGCCGACGTGTGCCACCTGAACCTGCACAAAACCTTCTGCATCCCGCACGGCGGCGGCGGACCCGGCGTGGGCCCCATCGGCGTAGTAGCCGACCTGGCCCCCTACCTTTCCGGCCACGTGCTGATAGATGCCGATGGCCGCACGGCGGGTGCCGTTACATCTGCTCCCTGGGGCTCGGCCAGCATTCTGCCGATTTCCTATGCCTACATCAACATGATGGGCGGCGAAGGGCTAACCCAGGCTACCCGCATAGCTATTCTGAACGCCAACTACATCAAGGCCCGCCTCGAAGAGCACTACCCGGTGCTGTACACGGGTGCCAACGGCCGGTGCGCCCACGAAATGATTCTGGACTGCCGCCAGTTTAAGAAGGCCGGCATCGAGGTAGAAGACATTGCCAAGCGTCTGATGGACTACGGCTTCCACGCGCCTACCGTCTCATTCCCGGTGGCTGGCACCCTGATGGTAGAGCCTACGGAGTCGGAAAGCAAGGAGGAGCTGGACCGCTTCATTGAAGCCATGATTAGCATCCGTAAGGAAATTGCCGCCGTGGAGGCGGGCCGCGCCGACGCTAAGGACAATGTGCTTAAGCACGCCCCGCATACGGCCGCCGCCGTGCTTGCCCACGAGTGGACCCGCCCCTACACCCGGGAGGAAGCGGTGTACCCTACTGAGTATGCCCGTGCCCACAAGTTCTGGCCCACCGTGGCCCGCATCGACTCGGCCTACGGCGACCGGAACCTCATTTGCTCGTGCACCCCGCTGGAGCAGTACGTAGATGCCGAGGAGCAGCTGGTATCCACCGACAAAGGCCCCTCCTACTAGCCGAAGGATTTCTTTCACTTAGTAGCCCATACAGAAGAAGCCCGCGCAACCTGCGCGGGCTTCTTCTGTATGGGCTACGTATGACGACGAAGAATAGTCAGGTATTCCTGGCTGAGCTATTTGCCGAAGCACTGCCGCTGCAGGTACCCGCTATAGGTTTTCCCGTCCTTCACCACGCGCGCCTTCATGAAGTAGTAGTCTACAGTATCCGTAATCTGCACTTCCGTGCCGGCCGTCACCGTCACGAGCTGAGGCGAGGTCTTGGTCATGCCATCGTACAGAATACACTCCACAATGGTACTGTGAGCTACAGGGTCACGATCGGGCTTGGTAGAAGTGGTACTTTCGGAAGCCGTGGTGCAGGAAGCAAGTGCTCCTACGAGCCCGGAAAACAGCAAAAGTCGACGCATAACGGCTGGAGTAGGTGTGGAATATCGGTGAAAGATAAGAGGAAAGGTATTTTCTGAAAAGAAATTGTTGCATTCCAAGACAATGGCATAGGCCAAGCGGAACGCAGCCCCGGGCAGAATTGTTAGAAAACAGCAGCCTGAAGCCACTTCACCGCCTTCGGGCGCGGTTTTGACTTTATGCTGATTTTCTGAAAAACATTTCTTGTTTCTTCTCACTGTCGTTTATATGAACTCGTTCTCACGATTTTTCTCGCGGCCGGTGGCATTAGCCGCCGTGGGGCTGGCTTTGCTGCTGGGCAACGCGGGCTGCGCTTCTTCCAGCCGGGTGGGCGTTTCCTCCGACTTCGACCATGGCATAAACTTTCGCGCCTACAAAACCTGGGCGTGGTATCCGCAGCAGCCGGTGGATGTTGAAGGTGGTCCGGCTCAGGGCTACAACTCTTTTCTCGACCAGCGCATCCGCAAGGCCGTGGAAATAGAAATGAATAAAAAAGGCCTCACCCTCACGGACAAAAAGCCCGATGTGTATGTGGCCTACAGTGCTAAGGTAGAAGACAAGCAGCGGCTGGACCCGGCCTTCACTTCGCCTTACAGCTACCGGTGGTACAGCTACGGCACCATGCCTACTCGGGTAAATGACTACAAGGCTGGTACCGTCATCATCGACATTGTGGACGCCAATCGTAAGCAACTGGCGTGGCGCGGCCACGGTCAAGCACAGGTAGACCAGCAGTCTATTTCGGAGGAGGAAGTTTACCGCATTGTGGGCAGTGTTCTGGGCACCTATCCGCCCCAGGACAACCAGGCCCAGCGGTAATTCTGCTTTTCCTGTTCGCGCATAAAAAAGCCTGCTCTATACGGAGCAGGCTTTTTTTATTGGAGGAGTTCCAGCGCTTAGATAGGAACATTCACGTGACGCTCGGCGTGGTAGCTGGAGCGCACGAGCGGCCCGCTTTCCACGTACTTCAGACCGCGGCGCAAACCTTCTTCCCGGTAGTGGGCAAACACGTCGGGGTGGATGAACTCGGCCACCTCCAGGTGGCGCTTGGTGGGCTGCAGGTATTGGCCCAGGGTCAGAATATCAAGGCCATTGGCCACCAGGTCGTCCATAGCCTGGTACATTTCGGCCGGCGTCTCGCCCAAGCCCAGCATAATGCCCGACTTCGTGCGCTTGCCGGCTTCTTTCGTGCGGCGGATTTGCTCCAGGCTTCGGTCGTACTTGGCCTGGGGCCGCACCAGGCGGTAGAGGCTGCCCACCGTTTCCATGTTGTGCGATACCACTTCCTGCCCACCCGAAATCATCACGTCCAGCGCGTCCCAGTTGGCTTTCACGTCCGGAATCAGCGTTTCGATGGTAGTTTCGGGGCTGAGCTGCTTGATGCGCACCACCGTTTCGTGCCAGATGCTGGCGCCCCGGTCTTTGAGCTCATCCCGGTTGACGGAGGTGATAACGGCGTGCTTCACGCCCATCAGCTGAATGGCTTCTGCCACCCGCCGGGGTTCGTCGGTATCGTATTCGGTAGGGCGGCCCGTGGCTACGGCGCAGAAGGAGCAGGAGCGTGTGCACACATTGCCCAGAATCATGAAGGTAGCCGTACCAGCACCCCAGCACTCCCCCATGTTGGGGCAGTTGCCGCTTTCGCAGATGGTATGCAGCTTGTGCTCGTCTACGAGGCGGCGCACGTTGGCATATTCGCGGCCCACGGGCAGCTTCACCCGGAGCCAATCGGGTTTGCGGGGTTTGGCGGGAGCCACGGCTTCGGGCTGCACGATGGGCAGCGTCAGCAACATTTCATCCATAGAGCAAAGGTAGGAGGCAGCAGGCAGTTGTCAGCAACGCAGTGTTGCTTTCCAGAGAACAGGCCAGCCCTAAGACCGGGCTTACTTGCGGGTGCCGAGGTAAATCGTGAGGTAAACCGAGGTGAAGTATTTATTGTTCAACTGGTCAGCCGACACGGCGTTGGAGCCCAGAATGGGCAGGTTTTGGGGGTAAGCCTCAAACAAAAACCCGGTTTCTACCCCGGCTACGGCATCCCGGTAGCGGCCGTACTCAAACGTGAGGGCGCCGCGCACATGACCGCCAATCTGCGGCTTGGTTTCGTTGGCCCCGGAGAAGAGCGGAGCGCGGTCGTAGATGAAGATATCATCCGGCGAGTGTTTATTCGGATCGTACTGCTCGGTGCGAATATCGGTAGGCCCGATGGGCTGGTTGTCTGGGTCGCGCTTGGTATAATCGTAGTAGATGTAGTAAGGCATCATCAGGGCTACCGAGGGGCCGATTCCGGCCAAGCCGCTGACCTGCACCCCGGAGTCGGGGGCTTTCCGGAAGATGACGCGCTGGGCGCCTATGGAAGGCCGCAGCACAAACGCGTAGTTGGTTTTGCCCGGCACGTAGATGCCGCCGGAATAATAGTTTTGGACCCGCTGTTCCTTGGGGTGTTTTACTTCCACGACCTCCAGCATCCAGAACCGCGACCAATCGGCCGACAGCGACCGGGTGGAGCGGAACATGGCGCCGCCAATCATGCCCCCGTTGGTGTTGAAGTTGATGCCGTACGTCAGCTCCCGCTGGTAGGTGGGGGCGTCAGCGGCCGCGCCGCTACCCGAGCGACGCGCCTGACCTAGTGCCGTTTGGCTCCCCAGAGCCGCCAGCCCGGTTAGACCCAGTAAGATTCGGAAACGCAAAGCGCCCATAGTACAGCGAAAATCACTCATCGGATGACGGCTGCCGGGCAGCCCTTGTCGAAAGTACGTAAATTTACCACCTTTCAGCTAGCCTTTTTCCTATGCCCACTGCTTCCGTCCGGTACGCCGGCCATCTGCGCACCGAAGCTACCCACGTAGCCTCCGGTACCACCATTCTGACCGATGCCCCCCTCGATAACCACGGCCGCGGGGAGGCCTTCTCCCCTACCGACCTGGTAAGTGCCGCCCTGGGCTCCTGCATGATGACCATTATGGGCATCGTAGCCGAGCGGCACGGGCTGGAACTGGCCGGCACCACGTTTGAGGTGACCAAGCACATGGTGGCCGAACCCCGCCGTATTGCCCAGATTGACGTGCAGTTTCACCTGCCTGCCGCCCTGGGTGCCAAAGAACGCGTGATGCTGGAAAACGCGGCCCGAACTTGTCCGGTAGCGCTAAGTCTCAACCCGGAAGTACGGCAGGAGGTTCAGTTTATTTACGACCTATAAGACCTTAGCTACCCAGCGGGTTCAGGTACCACACACCGCCGCCGCGCCGCCGACCTTTGTCAGCAACGCGGCGGCGGTGGATTGTGTGCGAAAATGGGACGCGCTAGCCGATGGCCTGCTGCACGTCGCTGAGGCGGATGCCCATGTGGGAGGCGTGGTAGCGGCACTCCCCCTGCTGAATGAGCAGCAGCTGGGGTGACTCGTGCTGGACGCGAAACTTCTGCGCGATTTCGGCGGAAATAGGCCGAAAGCGCAGTAAATCGAGGTAGTAGAACTTGGCGTTGGCCGGAGCAGCATCAGCCCACTGCCGCTCCAGGCGGCTCTTGGCCGTGGCGCTGATGGAGCAGGTAGTGCTGTGCTTGAAAATCAGTACCGGCTGCTCTTCCGATTCGCGGACGATGTCGGTGAGCTGTTCGGGTGTGGTAAGCGGAATCCAGGAAGCAATCATAAAGCAGGAGTAGCAGGTTGTTTTTTGGGCGCGCGTCGGATGGGCCGCAGCTTCGGAATCATGTTTTGCGCCGTAGGCAGTACGCGCGGAACGCCTTCGTGGTCGTACTTGTACTTGTTACGGCCGTCCTTTTTGCGGGGCTGGTTGGTGCTGTTGCCTGCTTGCAGCGACTGGCGCGTGACGCCCAGGTGGGAATCCTGGTACTGGTTTTTCTGCTTTTCCGCGTCCTTCAGGGCCTTACGGTTGGCGGCCCGCTGCTGGGCTGGGCTGGAGTATTCCGTTTGGGCCCGCAGGGGGCCGGCCAGCCACAGTACGGCAAGCAGTGCGAAAATAACCCGAAACATCATCTCCTTATTTGTAGAAAACCCCAGCCAAGTGCGTGCAGAAAAAACGGTTGATTCCCTTGGGCACCTCAACCGTAACCATAACGCCCGTGGCTTAAAAAACAATTCCAAATATTTTCCGCTGCCCCACTTTGCGCGTCAGCTTGCGGCGTTCGTATTTCTTTTGCTTGAGCAAGCCCTGCTTGTCGTAGCTCTTCTTGTCGGTTTTCAGCGACGACACGGCTTCCGACATCCCGGAACCGTTGCTATCAGCTTTGCCCAGCTTCACTTTGGGCTGGGGCGGCCCTTTGGGGTCGGGAATGCGGTAGCGGTGGCAACCCGTGCTCAAGGCCAGACACCCAACCAACGCCAGGGTGCTCACCAAAGAAAAAAACGTACGCGGGAATCCCAGCATCAGACTACGCATTGCGCCGCGGGGCGGCATTCAGACAAGGAAGATAAGTATTAGTTGTCAGTTGCCCGTTTTCAGTTACCAGTTGCTGAGGTAGACTTCACGTGCTTTACAGTCTTGCGCTAGTAACTGAAAACGGGCAGCTGACGACTGAAGTTAATAGGCCAGCAGCTTTTCTACGGCCGTGCGCAGGCGCTGCTGGGGCAGGAACTGCTTTTCCAGGGAAGGCGCGAAGGGAATGGCCGTATCCAGGGAAGCCACGCGCTGAATGGGCGCATCGAGGGCAGTAAAGCATTTTTCGGCAATCCAAGCGGCAATTTCTCCCCCGATGCCGCCCGTGAGCGTGTCTTCGTGGAGGATGAGCACGCGGCCGTTCTTCTCCACAGTCCGACGCACGGCTTCCTCGTCCCAAGGCAGCAAGGTGCGTAGATCCAGAATGTCGGCGTCGAGGCTCAACTCTTCGGCCAGCTGGGTAGCCCAGTGCACGCCCATGCCGTAGGTGATGATGCTGAGCGTGTTGCCCTCCCGAGCCAGGGCCGCTTTGCCAATGGGTGTGGTATAATAGCCATCCGGCACGGGCCCGCTGATGCTGCGGTAGAGCATCTTGTGCTCGAAGTAGATAACCGGGTTGGGGTCTTCAAAGGCGGCGCAGAGCAGGCCCTTAGCATCGACAGGGTTACTGGGGTACACCACTTTCAGGCCGGGCGTGTGGGTAAACCAGGCCTCGTTGCTCTGCGAGTGGAAGGGGCCGGCCGCCGAGCCCGCCCCGGTGGGCATGCGCACCACCACGTCGGCATTCTGCCCCCAGCGGTAGTGGCTTTTGGCCAGGTTATTCACAATCTGGTTGAAGCCGCAGGTCACGAAATCGGCGAACTGCATTTCCACCATAGCCTTTTTGCCTTTGATGCTGAGGCCCAGGCCCGCGCCTACAATGGCCGACTCGCACAGGGGCGTGTTGCGCACCCGCTCCTTGCCAAACTGCGCCACGAAGCCTTCCGTCACCTTAAATACCCCGCCGTAGTCGGCAATGTCCTGGCCCATAAGCACCAGCTCGGGGTAGCGCTCCATGCTCTGCCGCAACCCGTCGGAAATGGCATCGACGAAACGCTTATCAGTGGCCGGTTGCGAGTTGCCGGTTTCCAGTTGCAGGGCAGTATCCGGCTCGAAGGGCCGGTACATGTCGGCTACTTCCTCTTCGAGGCTGGGCGTGGGCATGGGCACGGCGTCGGCCACGCGCAGGCCTTCTTCGATTTCGGCCTTGATTTGCTCCCGGAACTGGTGGCGCAGGGTTTCGCTGAGCACGCCCTCGTCCAGCAGCCACTTTTCGTAGTTGACTACCGGGTCTTTCTGGGCCCACTCCTCAAATAGCTCCTGGGGCACGTACTTGGTGCCGCTGGCTTCCTCGTGCCCGCGCATGCGGAAAGTGAGGGCCTCGAGCAGCACGGGGCGCGGGTTCTGGCGCAAGTCCTCGGCCAGGCGCTTTACCGTGTCGTACACTTCCAGTACGTTGTTGCCATCCACCTGCACGGCTTCCATGCCGTAGGCAGGGCCTTTGTCGATGAAGTAGCGGAAGCGGAACTGCTCCCGCGAGGGCGTGCTCAGGCCGTAGCCGTTATTCTCGATGATGAAGATGACGGGCAGCTGCCACACGGCCGCCACGTTCAGGGCCTCGTGAAAGTCGCCCTCGGAGGCGCCGCCGTCGCCGCTGTAGGTCACGGTTACCTTGTGGCGCTTTTCCAGCACGTCGGCTAGGGCAATGCCGCCAGCCACGGCCAGCTGCGGGCCCAGGTGCGAAATCATGCCCACGATGTGGTGCTCGTTGGTGCCGAAGTGGAAGCTCCGGTCGCGGCCTTTGGTGTAGCCGGTGGTTTTGCCCTGCCACTGCGCGAAGAGGCGGTCCAGCGGAATGTGGCGGCCCGTGAATACACCCAGGTTGCGGTGCAGGGGCAGGATGTACTCGTCCTCGTGCAGCGCCAGCGTGGAGCCCACCGAAATGGCCTCCTGCCCAATGCCCGAAAACCACTTGCTGACCTTGCCCTGGCGGAGCAGAATCAGCATTTTCTCTTCAATCAGGCGGGGTTTCAGCAGCCCTTTGTACAGGTGCAGCAGCTCGTCGTTGGCGTAGTCCTTGCGGTCGAAATTCATGGGATTCAGGCGGGTGGGAAGGTGTTGGGGGCCAAAAGTACGGGTTTGGGCTGGAAGGAAAATTATGCGCTTTCCTTTATGCAATTGGGGCAGCACCGGCATCTATCTTCGCAGCCAATCAGCCCAGTACTATCCTATTCCTGTATGACCCGATTGTTACTCCTGGGCTTTTTGGCCTGCCCCGCGTTGGCGCTGGCTCAGCAGACTAATCTACTGGAAAGCCGCCGCGCAACGCCGCAGCTAGCTTCGTCAGTTAACTTTCAGACTCTTGCTGATACAGCAGCGCCACAACATCATACGTTCGGCTGCCCAGCTATTGCAGAAGCTATTATAACAATACCCCGCCCGATTAAGCCTTATCTCTCCCTGCAGGAAAACCTGCGCCAGGTAGCCGGGATTCAGGTAACGCCCTATTCCGGTGCACACAACCTGCTGGTGCTGTCCAAATACCGCGGCTACGACCCCAACATCAGCAGTGCCGGCGCCGGCGCCCAGCAAGCCGGCCTCGACCACGCCACCTACCCCACCGCCCGCACCATCCTGCTGGGCGTGCAAGCCACTTTATAAGCGGACAGCAATTTTGGTTGGCCGCTACTCTTAAGCGTTTCGCGGCTGTCGCGCCACCTGATATAGCCAGCCTGTTCGACGGCGCGAAACTTCCCCTTCGCTTCCGAAGTTTTATCTTCACCCCGACGGGCCCGGTTTACTGCCGGCCACTTCATTTCTTTATGATTCAATTCGAAGAATTCACCCTCGCCAACGGCCTGCGCTGCATCGTCCACGAAGACCACAGCACGCCGATGGCCGTGCTCAACTTGCTCTACAACGTGGGCTCCCGCGACGAAGACCCGGCGCACACGGGCTTCGCGCACCTGTTCGAGCACCTGATGTTTTCGGGCTCCGTCAACATCCCCAGCTACGACGAGCCCCTGCAACGCGTGGGCGGCGAAAACAATGCCTTCACCTCTCCCGACATCACCAACTACTACCTTACCCTGCCGGCGGCTAATATTGAGACCGGCTTCTGGCTGGAATCGGACCGGATGCTGAGTTTGGCTTTCTCCGAAAACGGGCTGGGAGTGCAGCGCAAGGTGGTGGTGGAAGAGTTTAAGCAGAACTACCTCAACCAACCCTACGGCGACGTGTGGCTGAAGCTGCGCCCCCTCGCCTACCAGACGCACCCCTATAGCTGGGCCACCATCGGCAAGGAAATCAGCCACATCGAAAATGCGGTAATGGACGATGTGCGCGCTTTCTTCCAAAAGCACTATGCGCCCGCCAACGCTATCTTGGTCGTAGCTGGCGCCGTAACCCGGGCTGAGGCTCAGCGCCTAGCTGAAAAATGGTTTGGCCCCATTCCCGGTGGCACCCGCTACGAGCGCAGCCTTCCCCAGGAGCCCCGCCAAACGGCCCCCCGCTTCCTCGACGTTACGGCCGACGTGCCGGTATCGGCTTTCTACCAGGTATACCACATGCCCGCCCGCGCCGATGCCACTTACCACACCGTAGATTTGCTGAGCGATGTGCTGGGCCGGGGCAAGTCGAGCCGCCTTTACCAACGGCTGGTGAAAGAGCAGCCGCTCTTTAATTCTATTTCTGCCTCTGTATCCGGCTCCCTGGAGCCTGGCCTGCTGGTAGTGAGCGGCAAGCTCAACGCGGGCGTAACGCCGGAAGCCGCCGATGCAGCTGTTCGGCAGGTTATAGAAGAGCTGCGTACTACCCTTGTGCCGGCTGAGGAGCTGGAAAAGGTTAAAAACCAGGCCGAAGCCAGCATTGTGTTCAGCGAAATAGAGCTGCTGAACCGGGCCATGAACCTGGCTTACTGCAAGCTGCTGGGCAACGCCAATCTGGTAAACGAGGAAAGCGCCCGGGTGCAGGAAGTATCGGCCGAAGCCCTGCTTACAGCCGCGCAGGAAGTGCTGCGCCCCGAAAACAGCAGCACGCTGTATTACCGCGCCCGCGCTACGGTAGCGGTGCCGGCGGAGCAGTTAGCGCCATCGGAAGTATAGGCAGCCCGCTTCTGCCGCACACAGCGCTGGGCACAAGCAGCGAAGCCGTCTGCCGGATACCACCTCTCTGTCCTGGCTTGGACAAGGAGTCGGGGCAGGCGGCCCGCTTTTCTTGCGCGGGCAGGCAGGCAGGCAAGGTGGGCTTTCGTACCAGGCCACTGCAACCCGTACCCGCGCGGTCCGTATTTCCTGAACGTCTTTCTTACTCACCTACACTATGAGCACTGAACTAACCCAGGATCTGGAAAAAATAATGCCCGAGGATATTGCCCGCACTTTTGAAAGTGCCTACCACGTCTTCCAAGGCAATACCGAACACGTAGAAGAGCTTCTCAAGCACGGGGGTGTGCTGTTGCGCAAGGCTACGCAGCGTTTCACGCCTACCCAGGTAATTTTGGGTATTGCCGTGCTGGCAGCCGGTGCCGTGCTGTTAGCCAACCGGGCCGCTGCTCATCAGGACGATGAGCAGGACCAGCCAGCTTAACTAGCTTGTTGTTTTTGCCAGGGCCGCCCAGCTGAACTCAGCTGGGCGGCCTTATGCTGTACTGCCCACCCTTTGCATCGTTGGTCTTGTCCAGCAACGTATCTGTAGAGCACCAGCCAGCGTTGGCCGACAAACTGCGAAAAACCTACCCGCAAAGTACCGTAACAGATTTAGGATGGAGCTCAATAGTAGAAATCTACTATTGATCAAAATAACGACTTGATAAACAATTAATTATGATTTATTTAGCTCTTATCACACAATTATGTGAGGTCATTTTTTAGCACTTATGCAACAACGACCGTACAATTGCATCAGCAAAGTATCAACTAAAATTACTTAAGTACCATGAAAAATTTATCCGCATTTCTGCTCATCGGTGCTTTTGCTTTCGCCCTGCCCTTCGAAGCGGCCTGTGAAACCGTAGGGGCTCCCGAATCAAGCAAACCCCTGACCCGACTCAGCACCGACCTACACCCCGGGAAGCTGTTTTCCTCCCTGAACAAGCGGAAGAAGCAAAATAAGCGGCACAAAGCGGCAAAGCGCCGGACCCGCTGGGCCGTCAATGGCTAGCGGCACGCCAGCACGGATGGAGCGTAGTTGACTCAGGCCTTGGATAGGGCCCTGGAACGCGCTTCTCCGCCACAGGAGTAGGTTATTTTTCCGCTATGGAAGTTGGCCAGCAGCAAAAGACCTCCGGGGCTGTATACTGTGGAGTATACGACCCCGGAGGTCTTTTGCTGCTGGCGGAGGCTATTGCAGCACGACTAAGCGCCGGTACGTAGCAACCCCATTCTGAACCAGCCGAACCGTATAGATGCCCGCGGGCAGGCGGGCAACCTGTGGACTGATTTGCACCGTATGCGGGCCAGCCGCCTGCCGGCTGTCGGCGGCCAGCTGGTGCACGGGGCGTCCTACTCCGTCCAGCACGTCCAGCGTTACCTGGGCCGGTACCGGGAGAAAGTACGACACCGAGAGCGGGCCGTTGGCCGGGTTAGGGTAGATATCGAGCTGAGCGGAAGCCAACCGGGCCGTTTGGCCAGCAGTAACTACGGCGCGGGTGTACCAAATGGGCGACGTTACCATCCGGTCGCCGTCGGCTTGCACGATTACTGCGTAGTAGTACGCCGTCTCACCGGGAGCAAGGGCGGTTTCGGTATAGCTGAGGGCATTGCCCAAGTTGGGAGCGGTAGCCACCACCATGGCCAGCGTGCCACTGCCTGGCGTGCCACGCAGCAACGTCAGGCTCTTTATAGCTTCCCCGTCACTATCCGTCACTGCTACGCTAACTGCGGGGGCCTGCTCTCCCTCGGCTACACTGCCCATCAGGTGCTCATTGACTTGGAAGTGCACCTCGGCATTCCAGTCGTCGGAGGCGTAGAAATGTCGGGCACGCAGGGCTTCGAGCAGGTGCTGGCGGGTCAGTTCCGGCGCCAGCACCACGAGGCGACCCGCCGTACTCCGGCCAAAGGTGGTGTAGTGGTTGTCGTGGTCGAGGGATATGCCTACGTGGTAGCCCTTGGCCAGCAGCCGCTGATAAGTGCCCTCGTAGTTGCTGCGGGAAGGGTCGAGGTAGCTTATGTTGGTAGACATAGCCGGACCAGAGCGCATCACCGTCCCCACAACCGCGCTATCGGCCCGGGCGCTAAAGGGCGCCGTGCCGGCTAGGTTGCCATAGTCGCCGGAGCTGGGGTGAGCCAGCGTAGCAAAGGCCCCGGGGCGCTTGTTGATTTGTCGGAACAGGGCCTGATAGTCGTTTTTGGGCACGTACACATCGTAGTTCCCCGACTCCCAGTTCAGCAACTGATCAACCCCATATACCAGCACGTGGCCGCCGCCCGAAATGGTGCCCCACTCCATGCCGTAGAGCGCGACGAAGCTGCCAGCCACCGTTACACTATCGGCCTGGCGCAGGCCGCGGGCATAGTTGGCCCGCTGCATACCAGCCGTGGCGTGGTTGTGCTCCGAAATACCTAGGAAGTCGAAATGCTCGGAGGCGGAAGCAAAGCTAAAATTCTGCCCGGGTGTACTGTACTTGGTAGTTCCTGCGTCCTTGTTGCCATCGGAATAGGCCGAGTGAGCGTGCAGGTTTCCGTAGTAGTAATGCACGGTCTGCGTTTGGGGCTGCTGGGCCCATGCAAGACCCGACCAGCAGCAGGCTGCCAGGAAAAGAGTACAAGTTTTTTTCACAAAGAAGCAATAGGGGTGAGGCAACAGAAGCGCTGAGCAAAGCTACGCAATAGGCTGCATTCGTGGTTGATTCGTCTGCCCCCACCGGCTCAATTATTTACAGAGCCAGCGGTATTATCCAAAAACCAGTCCCAATACCTGTTTTTTACTTCCTGCGCGCCCAGCCAGTCGTGAGGCGGGCAACGCGGCTGTGCTATACAGGGCCCCGACAACGCGCCCAGTCATGGGGCAACCGAAGTCTCCTCCCAGAAACTGGACGCATAAAAGTCAGTTCCGGGAAACAGTAAAAAAGCCGGCGGCAGAAGCATTACTTCTGCCGCCGGCTTACCCCAAACAAATGACGTTATCGTATCGAACCTGACTGCCTACCAGATCTTACCGGTAGAGGACGTTTTCTTGATGCGTCCATCCCGCTTAAAGCGGGTACCGGGCAGGGTATGAAGCGCTACGCTGGTAGCTTCACAGTTTACGAGGACCAGTTCCTGGGCCTCGTAGCCGCCCGCACTCACTTGCAAGCGGGCATTGCGCGGCAGCGGCGTTTTGGTCATGATGATATACCGCCCTTCGGAGTTGGTGATAAAGGCATCTTTGATACCTGGCACCTCCACCGTGGCTCCGGTCAACGGGTTGTTCGACTCATCGGTAACGGTGCCCGTCACGATGGCGCATCCCAACGCTTGCGCCGGAGCCGCCGTCGGCTCGGCGACGGTAGTCTGGGCAAACAGGGATGCCGGCGTCAGCAGAAACAGGCCAAGCCCAAAAAAGAAAGTAAAAGCGCGGTGCATAGGGCAAACAGAGAAAGGCAAGCTACAATATTTCCGGCAACTCCGGAGGGAATACCAAGGGCTGGGTGCCCAGCGTTGGCAAACACTGTACCAATACTGTGCATGCGGTTGCCCACGGCGGTGGTACAGGCCCGCCACACAGGTCTCAAGGAACGACTACATCCACGCGGCCGGAAATGTTCGCCCTACGTTAAAAAGATACCGCTCCCAGCCTCGCCCCATTTTGCAGCCTGACGTAACGGGGCTGGACTACCCCACGATCTGCGAGTTACCTTCCCCTGGTAGCCAGGGATATGGGGCAGCTTAGCCGACCAGTTGCTTGGCGTCTGGCCGGGCCAAGAAGATACCGGGTTTGTTTTCAATGGGATGATCGGCCTCTGCTTCACTTTTTCACCTCAGCAGAGGCTGCTTTCGTTTATGCGGGGTGCTATCTTGCCTGGCAACGCTATCCTGGGCGCTGGCACTGTGCACGGCGTGTGATAGTTCAGAGTTGGCAATGCTTGCTGAGCACCAGCACCAGGGTGGTGCTGGTGCTCAGCAAGCCATTTCCCCTAACCCACTATCAACCAGAACCCAGCCTCCGTTTTCGCGGCAGCTCGACTTCTTTTAAACCTTCCTGCCTATTTTGGTCTAAGGGCCAAATTATGGTGCGGCTTTTGCCTTAGCTTCAGCCTACCTCCTTTTCCCCTTATTCCATGAAAACGCTGCTGAAATCGGGCTTGTTATTGGCACTGGCGCTACTGCTGCACGGCACCCGCGCGCAGGCCCAGGTACACATTGATATGAGTGCCCCGTATTGGGGTCCTAGCGTAGGCCCGGATGTGCAGTACTACTACATCCCGGAAATAGATGGCTACTATGATCTGTATAACGAGCTGTACCTGGTTTTTGACCCGGTTTACGGGGCGTGGGTGAGTTCTCCGTACCTGCCCCGTGCCTACGCCGCCTACGACCCGCGCTTTTTTCACCCGGTCGTGATTCAGTACGTGGGCCGGCGGCCCTGGGGCTACCACCGGGAGCACCGCGCCTACTGCGACCGGTGGGGCGTACGGCCCGGCCGCTATTATGGAGCCCGCTGGCCCGGTCGCAACTACGTGGCCTACCCCCAGGACCGCTATGAACCAGGTTATTACGCCAGCCGCCCCCAAAACCAAGGCGGCTATACCCGCGACGACAACCGATACTCTCAGGAAAACCGTGGCACCTATGGTTCCCGCAGTGATAATCGTCGCGAAGAGCGTGCTGATGAGGGCCGCAACGGCAGCCGGAGCGAAAACCGCGGCGGCTACGCACAGCCCAATCCTTACGAGCGGGGTACCAGCCGAGGCAGCTACTCGGCTCCGGAAAGGCCGCAGAACTCAGGTGGCCCGGGCCGGCCTACTTCCCCCAACTCACATGGGGAAGGTCGGGGCCGGGGCCGCATGTAATATGCTGAACGTCGCTCCAGGAAAAGCCTCCGGCCTGCCGGGGGCTTTTCAGTATCTGCTCCGGACCTTTTCACGTACCCCAGTAACAGCCTAGCCGCACAGCGGCCTACGACTCATAAGATCATGTCTTCGGCTTGAGCCAGATAGCACTTGGCCTTATTCTTGTGAACTGCCGCGCATCCCCTTCCTTCTTTTAACCCACCTCTCCGTATGAAACTGCTTTCGAAACTGGCCCTTACGGGCACATTCGCTTTATTGCTGGCAGGCGCTGCTAACACGGCCCAGGCCCAGATCAACATCAATATCAACACACCCTCGTGGGGCCCGGCGGCACCCAGGGGTACGCAGTACTATTATATTCCCGAAATAGGGGGCTATTATGATCTGCCAGCCCAGCGGTACATTGTTTACCGCAACAACTCCTGGACGCGGGTGGCCTCCGTCCGGGGCTATAACCCCGTAAATTTTCACCCGGTTATTCTTGATTACCGGGGAGGCCAGCCCTGGGTTCTGATTCGGGAGCACCGCGTGAAGTACCCCAAGGGGGGGCATCCGCACGGCATGCCTCCCGGGCAGGCCAAGAAAATGCGGGCCGTAGCGCCAGCCGGCCGCCCAGTGTATGTAGTGCAAGGCCAGGGCCGGGGCAACAATGGCAACGGCCATGGCAAGGGTCACGGCAAAGGCAAGCACTAATTCCTGATCTACATTCTCAAGAAACCTTTCCGGCTACCTGGAAAGGTTTTTTGCGTTATTGCGGGGCATGCTTACTTCGTTGGCAGCGTACCTTTCGATATGATCTTTTCCTCTGCTGCCCAGCTTGGCCGTGCGCGCCACGAGGCGCCAGTAATCTTCCTGCTTGCCTTAGCCATGCTTACCAGCACCGGGTATGTGCTGCTGGTCAACCACGACGCCCATTTCGCGCCCGATGAGCTCAGCTACCTCCAACTGGCGCAGGGTGAGTTTACCAACGTCCCCGCCATTCACCGCTACCGCGTTGTGATGCCTTGCCTGGCCCGGCTGGTAGCCGAGGCTGCTGTAGCCCTCCCCCGGCTCCTAGGCTCCGCCAGGCCCCTGCCGCTTGGCGCCAGCTTCTACCTGGTGAATAGTGCGGCGCTGGCCGGCGCGGCTACGCTGAGCTACCTGGCATCCCGGGCGCTGGGGGCCCGCCCGCTCCCTTCTGTGCTGGGCCTAGCTGCCGTGCTTACCAGTGGCATGGCCAGCTACCTTACAGGTCTGGCCCTGGTCGACAGCGGATTTATTGCCATAATTAGTTTGCTGTGGTTTGCGTGCTCTACCCGCACGCGCTGGCCCTTGCTGCTAGCCCTGGCGCTAGGGCCGGTGCTCAAGGAAACCTTCGTTTTCTTTCTGCCAATGGCCCTGCTCTACGGGCGCTTTGCTCCTTTCTGGCAACGCCTCGCGGCGGCCAGCGGCGGTCTGGCGCTTTGCTGGGCTGTTCGTGTACTGGTAGAGCACCTGACACCTGGCGCCAGCGCCACTGTGCCCCTGGCCACGCTAGCCGTCGAGCACCTGGCGGCCAGCCAGGCAAACGTGTCGGCTTTATTCTCGGGAGCCGGGCTGGTGGCGCTGGCAAGCGTGTTCGGGCTCTGGAACGGCGTGGTGCTGCTGGGTTTTCGTAGCCGGGCTGGGGTGCGGAGCTGGGGGCCACTCCTGCCTTCGGGCACCGGCCTTTTCTTACTGGCGGTGTGCCTGCACCTCATCCTTTCCGGCGACGCGGCGCGTATGCTCTACCTCACCTTCCCGGTGTTTGCCAGCACGGTTTCCCTGGTGTTGAACAGCCAGCCCTGGGTTGCCCGCTTGTTTAATCCTCCTACTGTTGCATAACTACTTCCTTCCTATGGCCACTCCCTCCTACACGCCCATCAGCTGCTCATTCTACGATGAGCTGGAAGCCCGCGCCACCACTGGCCAGCCCTGCACCCTCACCTACCGCACCGAGCCCGACACCCCACCCACTACCTACCAGGGCATCATCCAAGACCTGTTCATCCAGGACAAGGTGGAATATCTGCGGCTGCAGGATGGCTTCGAGCTGCGCCTCGATGCGCTGGTAGCCGTGGATGACAAGGAATTGCGGAATTACTGCTGAAACCCTCGATTAATTTACTCGCACACAACAAAGGCCGCCCTTGGGCGGCCTTTGTTGTGTGCGAGTAAATTGTCCTCAAAATCCGGGCGAATCCGTGGTTCAGAACCCGTGGGCTAAAACTCTGCGCTCTTGGGGAAGCGGGGAAAGGGAATAACGTCGCGGATGTTGGCCATGCCGGTGATGAACAGGATGAGCCGCTCGAAGCCCAGGCCGAAGCCGGCGTGCGGGGCCGAGCCAAAGCGGCGGGTATCGAGGTACCACCATAGGTCCTCCTCCGGCACGTGCATTTCCTGCATGCGCTGCTGCAGCTTCTGCAAATCATCCTCACGCTGGGAGCCGCCGATGATTTCGCCGATGCCGGGAAACAGCACGTCCATGGCGCGCACGGTGCGGCCGTCTTCGTCCAGCTTCATGTAGAAGGCCTTGATATCCTTGGGGTAGTTGGTGAGGATAACCGGCTTCTTGAAGTGTTTCTCCACCAAATACCGCTCGTGCTCCGACTGCAAGTCGGTGCCCCAGTCCACGGGGAATTCGAACTTCTGCTTCGCGCCTTTCAGGATTTCTACGGCCTCGGTGTAGGTGAGGCGCTGGAAGTCGTTGTCCACCACAAAGCGCAAACGGCTGAGCAGCTCCTTGTCGTACTGGTCGTTGAGGAATTGCAGGTCGTCGGGGCAGTGCTCCAAGGCGTATCGCACCAGGCTCTTGAGAAAGTCCTCGGCCAAGTCCATGTTGTCCTGCAGGTCGAAGAAGGCCACTTCCGGCTCAATCATCCAGAACTCGGCCAGGTGACGGGCCGTGTTGGAGTTTTCGGCCCGGAAGGTAGGCCCGAAGGTGTAGACCTTGCCCAGGGCCATGGCCGCCACCTCGCCTTCGAGCTGCCCCGATACGGTGAGGTTGGTGGCCTTGCCGAAGAAATCCTGGCTATAGTCCACCGCGCCCGCCTCGTTCAGGGGCGGCTTGGTGTCGGAGAGCGTGGTGACGCGGAACATCTGGCCGGCCCCCTCGGCATCGGAGCCGGTGATGATGGGCGTGTGGATGTAGAAGTAGCCGTGGCTGTTGAAGTACTGGTGCACCGCAAACGACATGGCGTGCCGAATGCGCAGCACGGCCCCGAACGTGTTGGTGCGGGGACGCAGGTGGGCAATTTCCCGCAGGAACTCCAGGGAGTGGCCTTTCTTCTGCAACGGGTATACGGCCGGGTCGGCCGAGCCGTACACCGTGATTTCCTCGGCCTGAATTTCAACCGTCTGGCCTTTGCCCTGGCTGGCTACCAGCTTACCGCGTACGGCAATTGCCGCTCCATTTTCCACGCCGTCGGCCTTCAGCTTTTCCTCCGGGAACAACTCGGCATTGGCAACTACCTGAATAGAATTAAAGCCGGAGCCGTCGTTCACGGCAATAAACTGCACGTATTTGTTGCCGCGGCGGGTGCGTACCCAGCCTTTTACCAGCACTTCGCGGTCCAGCTCGGTGCTGCGGAGCAAATCCTGCACGCTGGTTCTTCGGAGGTCGGACATGGGAAAATATGGTCTGCTAAAGAATGGAATGGCCGCAAAGGTAGGAGATTTGCGAGGCGGATTTTGCACCTCCTATCATCCTGGGCGAAGCGAGGCACCTTCTCGCATTAGCACGGCCAGCACATCAAAGGCTCCTGCTGACGTGAGAAGCTCATTCGCTCCTCGGGCGACAGATGGGGGATGATGGGCAAATCCCAACATTTTCCCCCGAACCGCAGTACAGAAAGGGCTATATTTGGCCTAACCACCCCGTTTTATCACCGGCGGGGCGTACGCACTTTGGAGTATGCAACGACTGGACATGAAGCAGCTTCTCCAGCAGAAGCTCTCCCCCCAACAAATACAATTCATTAAGCTGCTGCAGATTCCGACGGCAGAGCTGGAAGCGCGCATCAAAGAAGAGCTGGAAGTAAACCCAGCCCTGGAGGAAGGCGACGACCAGGACGAAGAGTTTGAGGAGCAGGACCGAGACGACGATTCCGACGAAGACTTCGACAACGACCCCGATGCTGAATTCGACAGCGACAACAGCACCCTGGACGAAGACTTTGACGAGCCCCGCGATGAGCAGCCCGAGGTAGAGCTGCCCGTGGCCGAAGCCCCGGAACCCGAGGAGCGCCAGCAGGACAACGACGACCTGGACCTGAGCGACTACCTCAACGACGACGAAATAGCCGGCTACAAAATGCAGGGCGACGGCCCTGGCGAGGACGAAGACGACCGGGAAATGCCCCTGGCCGATACCAGCGGCTCCCTGATTGACTCCCTGCTCGACCAGCTAGGCTTTGCCAGCCTCGATGAAAAGCAGGAAGCCATTGGCCGCCAGTTGATCGGCTCCATTGATGGCGACGGGTACATCCGCCGCGACTTGTCGGCCATTGCCAATGACCTGGCTTTCTCGCAGAACCTGGAAGTCTCGGTGCCGGAGATTGAGGCCGTGCTGCGCGTGATTCAGAGCTTCGACCCGGCCGGTATTGGGGCCCGCGACCTGCAGGAGTGCCTGCTGCTCCAGCTGGAGCGCCGCCACCAGGACGACCCCGATGTGGAGCATGCTGAGCGCATCATCACCGATACGTTCGAAGAATTTACCAAGAAGCACTACTCCCGCATTCAGCAGCGCCTGGACCTGGAAGACGATGAGCTGAAAGACGCCATTGCCCTGATTCTGAAGCTGAACCCCAAGCCCGGCGGCACCGGCCCCGTGGGCATGGGCAAGGTGCAGTACATCATCCCCGACTTTATCCTGACCAACGACAACGGCCAGCTGAACCTGACCCTGAACGCCCGCAACGCCCCGGAGCTGCGCGTGAGCCCCGCGTACACAGAAATGTTTCAGGCCTACGACAAGGCGTCGAAGAAAGACGCCAAGATGAAGGAGGCTGTGACCTTCGTGAAGCAGAAGCTGGACTCGGCCAAATGGTTTATCGACGCCATCCGGCAGCGCCAGAACACGCTCCTGCGCACCATGGATTCTATTGTGAGGTACCAGCACGACTTCTTCCTGGAAGGCGACGAAAGCAAGCTGCGCCCGATGATCCTGAAAGACATTGCCCAGGAAATCGGGATGGACATCTCGACGGTGAGCCGGGTGGCCAACTCCAAAGCCGTGCAGACGGAGTTTGGCATTTACCCGCTCAAGTACTTCTTTTCCGAAGGCATTGCCACCGACTCGGGCGAGGATGCCTCGAGCCGGGAAGTCAAGCATATTCTCAAGGAAATCATTGAGGGCGAAAGCAAGTCCCGCCCCCTCTCCGACGACAAGCTGGAGAAAATGCTGAACGCCCGCGGCTACAACATTGCCCGCCGCACGGTAGCCAAGTACCGAGAGCAACTCAACATTCCGGTAGCGCGTCTTCGCAAAGAGCTCTAAGAAAAAAGCCGGCAGCTGCCGGCTTTTTTCTGGCCTCCCGCCGGGGGTGTATCTTGCGCAGTCTGCTTACTCTGCCTTCTTTGAAGCACGCTGCTGCTACCTTCCTTTCCGTTGTATTTCACCCGCTGCTGGTACCCACCTACTTGGCAGCTCTGGTAGTTATTGGCTCAACGCCAACCCAGTCTTCGGGGAGCCTGACCCTAGGGGTAGTAGCCGGATGCACGTTTGGGCTGCCGGCTCTAGGCACCGGGCTGCTTTACTACCGGGGGCGGCTGGAGTCATTTATGTTGCAGGAGCGGCGCCAGCGGTACGGGCCGCTTCTCCTTACAGCCTGCTGCTTTGGGCTGGCAACCTACCTGGTTACGAATTCCCCCGGCGTGCCTCGCCTGCTACCGCTGCTGCTCGGGGGCATGACGGTAGCTGTGCTGCTTACTTTTCTGATTACGTTCTGGTGGAAGATCAGTGCCCACGGCGTGGGGATGGGCGGTGCTTTGGCAACCTTGCTAATGCTGGGGCGGCCCTCGTGGGGGTGGGCGGCTCTGTTTGGCTTGGCGTTAGGGCTTACTGCCGCCGCCGCCGTGGCCTGGGCTAGGCTTGCTCTACAGGCGCACACGCGTGCCCAAGTATGGGCAGGACTACTGCTGGGGCTAACTACCGGGCTTGCGGTAATACTATTAGGCGGTGCTTTTTCGTTTGGCTCCTAGACTGGTTCTTGCGCTACTCAGCAAAGACACACAGAGAGAATTACGGAAGAATAGCCTAAAAACCCGAGCTGATCCAAACAAAACATTAACTTTGTAAAGTGCAAGGGAAGTTCTCTTGTTGCTCCTTCAACCGCTGCTATGCCTTTGCTTCGCTCATTTTCCTTGCTTTTGCTGGTTTTGGGAAGCCTGTTACCCATGGCAAGCCGGGCCCAGACTGTTGGGCCGCCCACATTCATCAATCAGCCAGATGCCGCGCCCCAACCGGGTATTTCGCGGCAGCGGGCTCATCAGCTGGCCGCCTACTTGGCCGATGCGCTTGATTTAAGCGCTGAGCAGCGCCGACAAGTGGAACGCTGCACCTACGTGCACCTGCGCCAGCAGCAGCGCACCGCCCACCACTTACTAGACCGGCTACCGGGTGCCCAGCGCCGCGCCGAGCGCCGCTATCTGGCTTCGCTGGGCCGGGTACTGCGCCCCAGCCAACTGGCTACCTACTTCTGGCTGGCCGATCAGCAGCCGATGGCCGTGGTGCGGCTTAGCTCCCCCCGATTCTAAGCATTTTCGCTACAAAGCAGCTTTTGCGGCCCGGTTGGCAATGCGCCAGCCGGGCCGTACCTCTTTTACTGCATAGTGGCCATCTCCCGGGCAATGAGTTGCTGCACCTCCGGGCGGTCGTAGTCTTGCTCCGCCTGAATGTGCGGCATCAGGCGGGCCATGATGCGGTCCTGACGCTGGCCACTGGTCCAGGCTTCGGCGTAGGGCGTGTGCGAGAACGTGACCTGCGGATACAAGGGCACCCATTGGTCGGGGTACTGCGCCGATAGTTTGCTTTCGATTTTCTTCTGCAGCAGAAACCGGGGGTCGGCCACCCGGTCGCGCATCTCCTCAAAGTTGTAGATGGCCATTTCGGCCATAGCGTCGGTGTTGGGCTTGCGCTGCTGCTCAAAGGCCTTGAATACGGCCGCCCAGTCGGGGCCCAGCTGGCCGAGCAGCTCGTTGAGTACAGTGCAGTCCTCGAAGCCGGCATTCATGCCCTGGCCATAGAACGGCACAATGGCGTGAGCAGCATCGCCCAGCAGCAGCACGGAGTCCTGGTACGACCAGGGAAAGCAGCGCACCGTTACCAGGGAACCCGTGGGGTTCTGAAAAAAGTCTTCCACCAGCTCCGGCATCAGGGGTGTGGCATCGGGGAATACTTCTTCGAAGAAAGCCCGCACCTGCTCTTCGGTTTGCAGAGCGGCAAACGAGTGGGGCCCTTCATAGGGAAAGAACAGCGTGCAGGTGAAGGTCCCGTCGAGGTTGGGCAGCGCAATCATCATGTACTGCCCCCGGGGCCAGATGTGCAGGGCGTGCTTTTCCAACTGCCAGGTGCCCTCGGGGCCAGCCGCAATGTTCAGTTCCTTGTAGCCATACTCCAGGTAGCTCTGGGAGTAATCGAACCGGTCGGTTTTCTGCAGGGCACCACGCACGGCGGAGTAGGCCCCATCCACCCCAAACAGGCGGGCATACGGCTGTTCCGCAACGGTGCCGGTAGCACCGTCGCGCACTTCCAGCAGTTGGTTGCGCACGTCTACGCTCAGGCACTGCTGCTCGAAGCGCACCTGCACGCCCGCCTCCTGCTCTACCAGGTCCAGCAGCGTCCGGTTGAGTCCGGCCCGGGAAACGGAGTAGATAGCCTGATCCTGCTTGCCGTAGGCCTGGGACGTGAGGCGGCCCTGCTGGTCGTGCATCACGCGGCCGTACATGGGAATGCCCACCTGCCGGATCTGCTCAGCAATGCCCACGCCCTCCAGGGCCCGCCACCCCCGGTCCGACAACGCCAGGTTGATGGAGCGTCCTTCCTGGGCCCCGGCCAGCCGCGGGTCGGGGCGCCGCTCCAGCATGTTTACAGTGTGCCCGTGCCGGGCCAGGTATAAGGAAAGCAACGAGCCAACGAGGCCGCCACCAAGAATGGTAACGGCCGCGGGAGCAGCAGGGTGGGCAATAGCAGGCATAGCGCGAGGCAAAAGTCGGAAACGCAATCTAAGACGAACCACAGGAACTTACGAGGTCCGAGCTACAACGGCCAGCCTGAGTGCCGAAAAGCATTCAAGTGCCGGAAGTATAATATTCGTTTCTAGTAGTTTTTTAATATATTTCTAGGCAGACCGACCGCAGCAGCTTTCCATAAGAGAAAGCAAACTTTTTCCTAGAAAGGTCCATATCAAGGAAATACCGGCAGGCTCCCGGGGGGTGCTAAGCGAAAAACACCGACGGCAACTTCAGGTAGAAATATAACGAAAGCAACAAGTCAAAACTCCTCAAGCCTTCCGTGCTGCGGTATATTCCCTTATCTTTGACCTCCCATTCCGGACGCACACCCACTTAACATCGTTGATATGAGGAAAATTTATTCCATCTGGCTGTTTTTACTTCTTCTGGGCGTGGCCCAAACAGCCCTGGCGCAGCAGGATGCCATTGTAAGCGGTTTGGTACAAACCGAAGTTGGTGAGCCACTACCCGGGGCCACTGTGTTCCTAAAGGGCACCTTTGTAGGTACCAGCACCGACCGGGACGGCCGCTTTGAGCTTCGCGCCGATTTCGGGGGCGGGCCGGTGGTTCTGTCCGTTTCGTTTATCGGCTACGAAACCAAGGAAGTTTCCCTCACCAGCCCCGATGCCAACCTTGCCGTGGGCCTGACGCCCACCGTGGCCTTCACCAATGAAGTAGTAGTTGCCGCTTCCCGCGTGGAGGAAGGCATTCTGCAGGCGCCGGTGACCATTGAAAAGCTGAACAGCCAGCAGATCGAGCGGATTCCGACGGCCGACATCCAGGCCGGGCTCAACCACTACAAAGGCATTGATGTAAACAGCGCCAGCTTGTTGATGACCAGCGTGAGTACGCGCGGCTTCAACTCGGCCAAGTCGGAGCGCATCATTCAGCTCACCGACTACTTCGATACGCAGAGCCCCAGCCTGAACGTGAATGCCGGCAACCTGACGGGCGTACCGGAGCTGGATATTGAAAGCATCGAAATCATCCACGGGCCGGCTTCGGCGCTATACGGGGCCAACGCCTTCAACGGCGTGCTGCTGCTCAACACCAAAGACCCTTTTGCCTCCGAAGGCCTGAGCGTGCGTCTGCGGGGCGGGCAGCGTAGCTACCTGGATGGGCAGCTGCGCTTTGCCAAGAAGCTCGGCGAGAAGTTTGCCTTCAAAGTGGTAGGTTCTTACCTGACGGCCGACGACTGGCTGGCCAGCAACTTCTCCGCTTCCAGCAGCAAAATTGAGCGCCGCAATAACCCCGAGGGCTCTGGCCTGGGCTACGATGCTGTAAACCGCTACGGTGACGTGGGCGGCTACACCTTCACCAACAACCCCGCCGACCCGAACTACGCCACGACGCCACCCTCTCTGCGTGGCAAAACCATCTTCATGCCGGGCTACGACGAAAAAACCCTAATTGGCGAAGACAACAAGGCCAAGTCGCTTAAGATCCAGCCCACCATTTCTTACCTGCTGACCAACAACATTAAGATGACGGTGGGTGCCAGCGTAGCCCGCGGTACCGCCAGCTACCAGAGCAGCAGCCGCTACCGCCTGCGCGACTTCGGCACCAACCAGTACCACGGTGAAATCAAAGGCACTAACTGGTTTTTGCGCGGTCAGTCGGTGCAGGACTTCGGGGGCAACTCTTATGACCTGACGTTCCTGGGCGCGTTCCTGCAGACCTCTACTATTTCTCCCGACGGAACGGGCCCGACTTATGCCCAGCGCTACTACGGCACCTACCTGGGTACACTGAAAGCCACGGGCTCCATCGAGCAGGCCAAGCAAGCTGCCGACAACACGCAGCTGCAGCCTTCGGACCCGCGCTTTCAGGAGCTGCGCAGCAAAATCATCAACGACCCTACCCCCGGTATTGGGGCTAAGCTTAGCCCCAGCTCTTTGCTGAACGAAGGCAACGCCCAGTACAACTTCAAGTTCGGTGATATGACGGACCTGATTGTGGGTGGCGCTTACCGTAAATTCCGCTTAGGCTCCAACGGCAACTTCTTTTCCGACGACGCTGAGCGTATTCAAAACCACGAGCTGGGCGGCTACACGCAGCTTACGCACAAACTGCTGGAAGAGCGCCTGAAGCTGGCCCTGGCTGTTCGGGTGGATGATTTCAAAAACTTTGATCCGGCCGTATCACCCCGGGCCTCGGTGGTATACTCGGCCGGGGAGCGGAAGCAGCACAACTTCCGCGCCTCCTATGGCCGCGCATTCCGCTCGCCCACCCAGCTCGACCAGTACGTACGCATCGATTTGGGCCAGGTGCGCTTGCAGGGCAACGTAGACAACGGCTACCAGGGCTACAGCCTAGTAAATGCCGACGGTCAGCCCTTTGGCACGACGGGTGCTGACCTCAGTTCCTTCGAAATGAACGCGCCTGCTTTGAAGCTGGAGCGCCTTAATACGGTGGAAGTTGGCTACAAAGGCATTCTGCTGGAGAAGCTGTACATGGACATCAACTACTACCGCAGCTCCTATAACGACTTCATTGGCGCTGTCCGCTTTATCGGTAACCGAGACGGCAGCCGGCCCTCCCCTACTCAATTGAACGCTGAGTACCAGCGCGTACAGCAAAACCCCTCCGGCGCCCCGGCCTTCCAAGACCGCACCTCCAATACCCGCATTCTGCAGGTGTGGACCAACGCCCGTCAGGAAGTAAACACGCAAGGTGCCGCCATCGGGCTGACGTATTATTTCAACAAGGCCCTCAACCTGACCACGAACTACTCGCTCAACATCCTCGACGACAAGGACCTTCCCGAGAACTTCCAGACGTTCTTCAACACGCCTAAGCACAAGTATAACGTGGGTGTGAACGGCATTGTAGTGAACAACCTGAACTACGCCGTAAACTACCGCTGGGCTCAGGGCCACCTCTACGAAATGCCCTTCGCCGTAGGCCAGCTTGAGGACTACAGCAGCCTCGACGCCTCGGTGGGCTACACGCTGTCTAAGCTGGGTACGACGCTGCAGCTAGGCGGCTCCAACCTCCTGGATCAGAATAACACCCAGGTGTACGGCGGTCCGAATATCGGCCGTCTGGCTTACGTGGGCTTGCTGGTGAACATCAAGTAGCCTTACGCCTTTCGCCCAAAAAAGCCCGGTTGCCTACAGAGGCAACCGGGCTTTTTTTGTGCTTCACCTATAGTTGGCGTTAGAGCTTACCCTGCACGCTACGGAAGGTCAGGTTGAGGCGCGGGCCCACGGCGCGGGCAGTTTTGGGAATGGCGTGCTGCCAGGTGTGCTGAGTGGCACCCTGCATGAGCAGCAGGCTACCGGCGGGCAGGTCCAAACCAAACGGCGCTGCATCTGGCAGCAAGCTCAAGCGAGGCCGGAACCGCATGCGCCGGGTGGCTCCCAGGCTCACGGAGGCAATGACGGGGTTCGGGCCCAGCTCGGGCTCATCGTCGGCGTGCCAGCCCATGCTGTCCTGGCCCGTGCGGTAGAGGTTGAGCAGAACGCTGTTGAAGGCCTGCCCGGTGGCGTCTTCTACTTGGCGGCGCAGACGCTGCAGGGGCTCCGTCCAGGGTTGGGGCCTGAGGTACAGCCCCGAGTAGCTGTAGGCCGCGTGTTCGTCGCCATACCAGGCCGTGAGGCGGGGCTGCGGCACTTGTTTCCCAAATAGCTGAATGGAGTCCTGCCGCCACGCTACCGTAGCCGTCAACTCACTAAACAGCGCCGTCGCTTCAGGAATGGGTAGAAAGGCCGGCTGGAAATACACCTCAGCCTGCGCCAAGGGCAGCAACGTCAGAGCAGCCATGCACTACTTTGCCATGTCGACCATATAAGGAGCGGCCAGCTTCACCAAACCGTATATCACGACCAGGCAAATTAGCAGGGCTGGCAGCCACTGCCGGCTCACGTAGGGCCGGGCGCCCACGTAGCGGGGCCAGAAGTACAACAGATAAACCAATACCGCCACAAAGTTCACCCCCACGGTGCTAAAGAGCTGCATCTCCGGGCCATACATACCCGTCAGCCACCGAAGGCCAAAGTACTGGCCAGCCAGCACTGCCACCAAGAACAGGATTAGGCGAACTGCCTTACCCGATTCCTTGAGCCGGAACATGTTGATCACAAACAGAATGCCTCCCACAAAAAAGGAGAACAGCATGGAGAACAGCACAATAGTACCGGGCGAGTACAGGGCGGGCCCTTCGGCATCGGCCGGGGCATAGGGCGTAGGCACTGCCGGCTCGGCGGTGGTGCGGGCGGCCGCCTGCCGCTTTTCTTCGTGCTGCTGCGCTACAATGGGTAACAGCTCTGTACGAATGGCGGCAGCTTCGGCCGGTTCTTCCCCACGCCGGGCCAGCTCGTCGAGGGCGGCCAGCACGGCATCTTCACGGTATTCCTGACGCTTGTGCACGTACAGGAACAGCTCGGGCAGGGATTTGCGGCTCATTTTGTCCGCATACTCTTCATACATGGCGCGTTAGCTCAGGTGGAGGTTGCCCTCCCGGGTTTCAATTCTATCAACGTAAAACCACGGGCAAGCGGTGAAAGTTGCCCGGAATGTTACACGCCTGCCCAGTCGGCCAGCACTTGTCCCACGCGCTGCACATCCTGAAAGGAGTTGTACAAGGGCACTGGGGCCAGGCGGATGACGTTCGGCTCGCGCCAGTCGCCGATGATGCCGGCGGCCACCAGATGGTCGAATAACGCGCGCCCGCCCTCGTGCACCAGAATGGACAGCTGGCAGCCGCGCTGGGCTGGGTCGGCGGGGGTAATGATTTCGAGGCGGGAGGCAGGCAAATTCAGCCGCTTGATCAGGAACTCCAGGTAGGCCGTGAGCAACTCACTTTTCTGCCGCAGCGCCGGAATGCCCCCGGCTTCATCCACCACGGCCAGGGCCGCCCGGTGCAGGGCCAGCGGAAAAACCTGGGAGTTGGAGAGCTGCCAACCCGCGGCCCCCGGCATGGGCCGGAAGCCTTTTTTCATTTGAAACCGCTCGGAGGCATCGTGGCCCCACCAGCCGGCCAGCCGGGGCAGCTCGGGGCTATGGGCAAACCGCTCGTGCACAAACACCCCACTGGTACCGCCAGGCCCGGAGTTCAGGTACTTATAGGAGCACCAGCAGGCAAAATCTACGTCCCAGTCGTGCAGGTGCAGCTCAATGTTGCCGGCGGCGTGGGCCAGGTCGAAGCCCACGGTAGCCCCCACGGCGTGGCCCGCGCGGGTAATGGCCGCCATGTCGAACACCTGCCCGGTGTAGTAATTGATACCACCGAGGATGATGGTAGCCAGGGAATCACCCAGCTCCCGAATGGTGGCTTCAATATCCTCAGTGCGCAGGGTATGCTCGCCGGGGCGGGGCACCAGCTCCACAATAGCGTCGTTCGGGTCGAGGCCATGCAGCTTTACCTGGCTTTCCAGCGCGTACTGATCGGAAGGAAAAGCGCCCCCTTCCATGAGCACCTTGTAGCGGGTGGCCGTGGGCCGGTAAAACGTGAGCAGCAGCAGGTGCAGATTCACCGTGAGGTTGTTCATTACCACTACTTCTAGGGGCTTGGCGCCCACTACCCGGCCGGTAGCTTCGGCCAGGGTTTCGTGGTAGTGCATCCACGGGTCGTTGCCGAGGAAGTGGCCTTCCACCGCCCGTTTTTCCCAGGAGGCAAACTGCTCTTCGGCGGCGGCCCGGGCCGTGCGGGGCTGCAAACCCAGGGAGTTGCCGCAGAAGTACACAGCTTCCTGGCCTTCAGGGGTAAGGGGAATATGAAAGCGGGAACGGAATAAACGGAGCGGGTCCTGCGCGTCGAGGTGGGCCGCAAACTCGAGGGTGGGTTCGAAGGTCATTGGGCAAATATAGCCAGCCCAGCCGAGGGAAAAGCTGATCTAGCCAATCCAGCTGAATTCCAGAAACAAATCCAGTAAATGAGCCAGCATGACCAAGTTGAGTATGTACAGTCCGGTGGCTATTTCGCGGTACCAGGGGCTGGTTTCTTTGACGACGAAAAGAAAGGCCAGCACATAAGCCGCGTATAGACCAAAGTACCAAGTGGCCTCGTAAGGCAGGAAGTTTTCGAAGCGAAACGGAAACCCCAGCGCCAGGGCAACAGCCAGGCTCCCCACGGCGCCAACAAACACCGCCCGCCAACGCGCACGGGGCACCAGCTGCCACAGCTGCCACAGCAGCACCCCCGCAAATGGGGTAGCCAGTATATACCGGTTGCTGTTAGCCAGGTCGCCACCCTGGTACAGCAGCAGGTAGGCACCCGTGCCGGCGGCGTAGCCCAGGGAAAACAGCACCGCCTTCGACAGCGCGGGCGGCGCGGTCCGGACTATGCCCAGCAGCCGCACCAGCCACCAACTGCCTAGCAGCAGGCAGGCCACCGTGGAAAGCCAGGCTATCAGCAGCGCCACGGCATCAAGCCACAGCACATCGATACCGGCGGTACTATGCAGGGGAAAAACGGGCAGGCGCATAATATGCTCCCACTGCGCCTGCACATGATAAAAAGCCAGGGCGTCGCCTGTTTGGGTGTGCAAGACCAGCATCACGAGGGCCATGGCGGCAGCCATGGTAAGCAAGCCCCCCCCATAGGCTCAGCCACTTCCGCGTGCCACCCTGGTTCCAGGTCAGTAGCTCCGCAAACAGGTAGGCCGGCACAAACAGCGTGGCGGCAGCACGCGTAAGGCAGCACAGCAGTAGAGCCACCAGGGTAAGGGACAGGTTGCGACGGTGCATGCCACAGAGCAGCAGCGCCGCCCACAGGTAAAACAGTCCTTCACTGTACGGCACCCAGGTAAATACCATAGCCGGTGCCGAAACCAGCAGCACGGTCTGGCGGCCCGTTAGCCGAAACGTGCGGGCCAGCACGGCTGCCCCCAACAGCGCACAGCCCGCCAGAAAAAGGCTCATGCCAACCGGCCCCAGGTGGAGAACACGCCACAAATAGGGATATAGGGGGAAGAAAGCACTTTTCCCCTGCGTGGGGTCGTCGTACCCGGCGGCCGCTACTCGCTGGTAAATGCCCGCGTCCCAGCTGAGCAGCCGGTCGGCTGTGGGCAGGTGATGGACAAACCCAAAGCAGTAGAGCCCGGCATACACGCCTACCAGCAACAGCACGTGAACTATCAGCGGGAAAAGCTGGGCTTGCTGTGCCCGGGCGTACCAGGCTGAGTTGGGGCCGGCAGCCAAGGCAAGCCGAATCTGGGAAAGTGCCATCAAGGAGCTACTTTTTCAATGGTCCAGTCGTCGACATACAGGATTTGTCGCTCCCCCGCCTGCCACAGGTACACTTTGATTGTATCGTCGGGGCCTATGTCGCGCGGGAGCACAAAGGTCTTCCAAACCAGCTCCCACTGGTGAAAGCGTTTCACTACCTCGTTGACGCTGAGCGTGCGCCAGTACCGGGTGGCGCCGTTGCGCGCCACTTCCACGACAACGGCCGTTTTCTGTCGGTTGCCGGGCAGGTTCAGCCAGGCTTTCACGCGCAACTTCTTTGGCTGACCGGCCGCGTCCCAGGTAGCCTGCCAGCTGGGGCCATAGGCGGAGGCCAGCGCCACTTTGTAGGAGAAGGAGCCGGAATGCGCGCTTTCCGAGCTGATTTCCGGGGGCCGGGGTACGGCCGCTCCCGCCTGCTCAAAATCATCCTGCAGGATGACCGTGCCTGGCACCGGCTCGCACGCTACCAGTCCCAGCAGCCCGGCAACCAACACGTTACGGCACAGCCCGAAATAAGACCAAGGTTTCAGGAGCATTTCGACGGAGCGCCTCAACTGTATCAAACTGTATATCAACAGAAAAAGAGCTACTGCACTACGTAGTACTGCAGCCAACCTTCCAGCATGTGTAAAAGCATTACCAGGTTGAAAACGTACAGCAGCATGGTGATTTCGCGCTGCCACCGCAGCTGCCGCCACGCTAGGTACGCTACCAAATAAGCCGTGACGAGACCGAAATACCAAATAGCCTGCCCCGTGCTAAAGGTGTCGAAGTTAAGGGAATAGATGCCGAACACCTGCCAGAAGAGCATAGTGCCTGCGGCTATAAGCAGGTAGCGGCGCCAGGGCCAAGCAGGCAGGGATGCCTGGTACGCCACCAGCACCACGAAGAAGGGCGTGGCAAAGATGTAGCGGCCGATGTTCCAAAGGCTGCCGCCCTGGTAAGACAAAATGAACAGTGTAACGCCCACGCAGTAGCCCAGCGCGAAGATTACCTCGGGAGCCAGTATCGGGAAGGCTCGTTGTTGCCGCCACTGCAGCAGCCAGCGCCAGGCCAGCCAGGTGCAGAGCCCCGCGGCGGCTACCCCCAGCCACAGGGCCTGGGCATCCAGCCAGAGCACGTCAATGCCGGATGGGTCGCTGAAGGGGAAGTTGAGCGCGCGCAGGGTGTGGCCCCAGTGTTTCTGGGCCCGGATAAACCCGAGGGGCTCCCCCGTCTGGTACCACTGCGTGGTGGCTACCAGGCCTATCGAAAGCAGCAAAGCTCCCAATCCCGAAGCGCCCCAGACTATGGCTGTTTTGCGCTGACCGGGCTGCATGGCCCACATGAAGACCATAAACACCAATGCCGGGGTAAACATGGTGCTGGCCGAGCGTGTGAGTCCGCACCCCAGCAGCCCGAGCAGCCACCACCAGAGTCGCCGCCGCCGTAGGCCCAGCACCAGCAGCGTACTGAACACAAAGAAGAGGGCCTCCGTGTACGGCACCACCATGAACAGCAACGAGGGCGTGGAAAGCAACAGCAGCTGCAGGCGGGGCGGCAAGCGCAGCTGGTGCGCCAGCCAGGCCGAGGCGGCCAGAAACAAGCTGGCATTCAGGAGGCTCATGCCCAGCAGCCACAGCCCCGAAAGCCGCCACACGTAGGGCAGCATTGGGAAGAAGGCCGCGTTGCTCATTTGCGTCTCGGAATAGACGTAGCCACTCTCCCGGATCTGGTTGTACCAGATGACGTCCCAGCGAAACAGGGTGTCGTTGGAAGGCAGGTAGCGGATAATGCCGAAAGCGTACAGCGCCGAGGTAAGGCAAGCCAGCAGCAGCACGTGCAGCCCTACCACCCACACGTTGCGGTAGCGGACAATAAAACCAGGAAGCGGCGCTACAGAATCGGGCACGGGACTATACATAAGCGGCAGCCGGGCTGCGTTCTACTCCTCATATAATGGGCTACTGCCACCCTTCCACTTTCAGGTCGTCGAACAGGATGATTTCCCCATTGGGGTCGGCATGCCACACGTACACTTTCAACTCATCGGAGGCGTTCAGGTCTTCGGGCAGGCGAATGTATTTCTCCACCGATTCCCAGGTCTGGTAGCGCTTCACTTTCTCAGAAAGCTCCAGGCCTTCCCACACATCGGGGCGGCGGCCGTGGCACAACACCTGCACTACCAGCACGGTAGACCGTATGCGCCCGTTGGGCAGGTACACCCAACCGCTCAGGCGCAGCCGGCGCGGCACGGTGGCGCATTTCCCGAGCGTAGTCACGTAGTTCCCGCCATACTCAGCCCCCTGCGGCAGCCGAAAGGAATAATGGCCGGAATGTGCCTGCTCCTTCGTCAGGAAAGGCGGAATGGGGGCACCCCAGGCCTCAAACTGCTCAAAGTCAGCGTCGAGCAGCACGCAGCGCTCCTGCTCCCGAACCTGGCAGGCACTCAACAATATGAGCAGGCTACCCAGGGAGGTTAGTTGACGCAACAGGCGCAATAGGCGCTGGTTGAAAGCAGGGGCGTCGTTCACGTAAGGATTCAATATAGCAGGTAAGGGTATCGGCGTGGTACTACGCGGGTGCAAGCTACTTCCCCCTTTCCTTCCTTCCTAGCCTACGCCACCACCTCCTGCATTACCGACACAGATGGCCGTGAGCGTGCGAGGCAAAGTGCGTGCTTGGCAAACCCAGCCAGTCCAGGGCGTTCTGGCCCAGCATCCGGGCCTTTACCTCGTCGGAGAAAGGCATGGCGTTAATCAGCTGCCCGGGCACCTGTTCGCCCAGGGGAAAGGGGTAATCGGTGCCCAGCGTAATTTTATCGGCGCCCAGGGTTTTCACCAGGTAGTCCAGCATCAGCGGGTCGTGCACCAAGGAATCTACCCAGAACCGGCCCAGGTACTCACGCGGGTTCACTGGGTTGTCGACGGCGCAGAGGTCGGGGCGCACCTGCCAGCCGTGCTCGATGCGACCAATGGTGCTGGCAAAGGTGCCGCCGCCGTGGGCCACCGCTACGCGCAGGCGCGGCAGCCGCTCCAGCACTCCGCCAAACACTAACGAGCAGAGGGCCAGGGTACTTTCGGCGGGCATTCCCACCAGCCAGGGCAACCAGTACTTGGGCATTTTCTGCTGGCCCATCATGTCCCAGGGGTGGATGAATACGCAAGCGCCCAGCTCCTCGGCCGCCGCAAACACCTCGAATAGCTGGGGCGCATCCAGGTTCCAGTCGTTGATGTGGGAGCCGATCTGCACGCCGGCCAGGCCCAGCTCCTTCACACAGCGCTCCAACTCCCGAACCGCCAGATCAGGGGCCTGCATAGGTAAAGTGCCCAACCCCACAAAGCGCGTGGGGTAGCGCCGCACCACGTCGGCAATGTGGTCGTTGAGCAGGCAGCTCAGGTCCAGGGTATCGAGCGGCTTAGCCCAGTAGCTGAACATAACAGGCACGGTGCTGAGCACCTGTACCTGCACGCCCAACTGGTCGTACTCGCGCATCCGCACCTGAGGGTCCCAGCAGTTGTCCTGAATTTCGCGGAAGAACTTGTCGTCCTGCATCATGCGGGCGCAGCAGGGCTTGTGATGCTCGAGCCGCACGAAGCCGCCATAGCCGTACCGCTCCCGCAAGTTGGGCCAGGTTTCGGGCAGAATGTGGGTATGAATATCGATGACCACAGATGTTGACGGATGGGGAGACGGATGAAACAGACCGCGGATCAAACGGATGAAAGGATGGATGAAACGGACCGCGGATCAAACGGATATGAGACGGATCAAACGGATGGGGTCGGCGGCAGCTGGAAGCTAGGGGATTGGCTTATTTTTGAGCAGGCGCTTGTATTCCAGGCGGATAGCTCCAAAGTTCAGGAGCAGCCCTACCTGAATCCGGAAGGCTTCAAGGTAGCCTAATAGCTGTGCTTGGTGGGCACTGGTAAGAGCCGCAACAGCTTTCAGCTCAACCAACACCCGACTATCTACCAGAAAATCGGCGCGGCGTGCCCCTACTTTCTCGCCCTGATAATAGACAGACAATTCCACCTCCCGCTCACTAGCAATGCCCTGTTTCTGCAGTTCAATCTGTAATGCCCGCTGATAGATAACCTCCGGAAAACCACTACTCATTGTCCGCTGCACGCGCATAGCACACCCGATAATCTGATGCGTAAGCGCATCATAATCCGCCAGATTGATCATGCTAGTGACAAGGTTGTTGCTCCAACTCTAAAGCGCCTCTTGCTTATCCGTCTCCATCCGTCCTTTCATCCGTTTCATCCACGGTCCGTTCCATCCGTCCTTTCATCCGTCACAATCTGTGGTCTTTCCATGACGGTACAACAGTTCTGGCAGGTGCGCTTTTGCTCATCCTGCCAGAAGCGGTTCATAATAGGCGGCAGCTGGGCCACGATGTCCGTGATTTCGGCGTACTCCTCGTAGAGCTTGTGTCCGCAGTTTTCGCAGTACCACTGGAAGCCATCCAGCTCACCCGCGGAGCGGTACCGCTCCAGCACGAGGCCTACCGTGCCGGCCGGGCGGCGCGGGGAGTGGGGCACGCCGGGCGGCAGCAGAAACATGCTCCCCGCTTTTATCTCGATATCAACCGGCTTGCCGTCTTCGATGATCTTCACCACTATGTCACCTTCCAGCTGCAGGAACAACTCTTCGCCTTCGTCTACGTGGTAGTCCTTGCGGGCATTGGGGCCGCCCACCACCATCACAATAAAGTCTTTGTTGTCTTTAAATACCTGCTGATTGCCCACCGGGGGCTTCAATAAGTGACGGTGCTCTTCAATCCACTGCTGAAAGTTGAACGGGCGGGCGACGGGCATAGCGGCAACGGTAGAGGGTACAACGAGGGGCGGCTACCGGCAGCTACCCCGGCCTGCGGTACGTCCGCTGGCCGGTCTAAGTACGGAATTGCCCCGGCAATTTTCTGCCTACGGCCTTAAGTTTCTACCTTTCGGTTCGCTTAGCTCTTGTTTCCGTGAATCTTTCTCTCACTTCGCAGTATGCCCTGGTGGGCGGTAGTACCCAAGGCATTGGGCAGGCCGTGGCCGAAGAGCTGGCCCGTCTGGGGGCCACCGTAGTGCTGCTGGCCCGCAACGAAGCCCGGCTGCAGGAGGTAGCGGCGGCGCTGCCCACGCCCGTCGGCCAGACCCACACCTACCTCGTAGCCGACTACACCCAGCCCGTGCAAGTGCAGCAGCGCGTGGCCGCTTACCTGGCCGCCAACCCCGCTGGCATTGATATTCTGGTGAACAACACCGGCGGCCCGGCGGGCGGACCGCTGCTCGAAGCCTCGGTAGATGCGCTGCGGGCGGCATTTGAGCAACACGTGGTGTGCAACCAGCTGTTGGCGCAGGCCGTGGTACCCGGGATGCAGCAGCGCGGGCGGGGCCGCATCATCAATATTATCAGCACCTCCGTGAAGCAGCCTTTGCCGGGGCTGGGCGTGAGCAACACCATTCGGGGGGCCGTGGGCAACTGGGCTAAAACGCTGGCCAATGAGCTGGGCCCGGCCGGCATTACGGTAAACAACGTGCTGCCCGGCGCTACGCTTACCCAGCGGCATACCTCCCTCATCGAGAAAAAGACTGCCCAAACTGGCCAAACCACCGAGCAGGTGGAAGCTGGCATGCTGCGACTGATACCGGCCGGGCGGTTCGGGCTGGCTGCTGAAGTAGGCGCTGCCGTGGCGTTTCTGGCTTCCCCGGCGGCTGCCTACATCAATGGCATCAACGTGCCGGTAGACGGCGGGCGCACCAGTAGTCTGTAACTGCCTTTCCGGTAGGCACACCGGTTAGAAAAGTGCTGGGATCAGCAGGTGCAAATGGGACTTTGCCGGATGCCCGACTGCCGGATCATACAACCGTTCCGCCTCCCAGCGGCTCTAGCCTTACAGCCATTTACTCATTTACTCGCTCATTCATTGGTTAAGTTCGATACCCTTTCTATAGTCGTCCCGGTGTACAACGAGGCGCGCACCATTCACCAGATTCTGGACCGGCTGCGCGTGCTGGAGTTGATTCAGGGCATTCGGAAGGAAATTATTCTCGTCAACGACTGCTCGACGGATGCCTCGGCGGAAGCTCTGGCCACTTACGCGGCCCAGTATCCCGAACTCGACCTGCGTATCCTGCACCACGCTGTAAACCAAGGTAAGGGCGCGGCCCTGCACACCGGCATTCGGGAAGCTACCGGCGACTATGTCATCATCCAGGACGCCGACCTGGAATACGACCCCGAGGAATACAACATCATGTTCAAGCCTATTTTGAAAGGTTTTGCCGACGTGGTGTTCGGGTCGCGCTTCATGGGCGGCAACCCCCACCGCATTCTGTTTTTCTGGCACAGCATCGGCAACAAGGTGCTTACCTTCTTGTCCAACATGTTCACCGACCTGAACCTGACGGATATGGAAACGTGCTACAAACTGTTCCGGCGCGACATTATTCAGGGCCTGGCCCTGGAGGAAAAGCGCTTTGGCTTTGAGCCGGAGGTGACGGCCAAAGTAGCCCGGATTCCTGGCATCCGCATCTATGAAGTGGGCATCAGCTACTACGGCCGCACCTACGCCGAGGGTAAAAAAATAGGCTGGCGCGACGGGTTCCGGGCCATCTACTGCATTCTGCGCTACGGACTGCTGGGCAAATAATCTGCATCGTATTTTAAGCATTACCCGCGTGAAGTCCCCCCTGTTTTCGACGGATAAAGGCGTCCGCGTCCTGCTGTTGGCAGCCAGTGCCCTGGTGCTAGCTTTGAGCTTCGGCCGCGTGGTCTGGCACCCGAACGAGTATTTCTTCGGCAATGCCGGCGACGCTATCCGGGCCTATTACATCATCCTGTATTATGTCAAGTACAACGTAGGGCTGCGCTTTACGGGCATGAACTACCCCTATGGGGAGCATATCAACTTCCCTGATATGCAGCCTCTGCTGGCGTACCCGCTCAGCTGGCTCCAGCATCATGGCGTGCCCGTGGAAGGCCACGTTATCGGCATTCTGAACTGCTTTACCCTGCTGCTGCTCTGGCTCACGCCCCTGATGCTGTTTGCCATTGCGCGCCGCCTGCGACTGCCCCGCCTCTACGCGGCGGCGGTAGCGCTTTGCATTGCCTTTATGGCCCCCCAATTGGAGCGCCTGGACTCGCACGGCTCCATGGGCTACACGGTGCTGGTGCCCATGCTGTGGTACCTGCTGCTGCGGATGCAGGCAGCCCCGCGCCGCTGGCTGTGGCCGGTGCTGTATGGGGTGGTAAGCCTGCTGGGCGGTTTGCTGCACACCTACTTCCTGCTGGTGGGCGCGCTGTTTCTGCTGGCCTACGCCCTGGTGTGGGCCCTGCAGGAACGGCAGCGGCAGCCCGTGTGGCCCACCGTTATGCGTTGGGCGGTTACGGCCCTGCTCCCGCTGCTGCTGTTTCGCGGGTGGCTCTGGCTGACGGACCCCCTCACCGACCGGCCCGCAAACCCCTATGGCTTTTTCGTGTACACGGCCAGCCCTTTTACGGTCTTCCTGCCTACAGTAAGTCCCCTACGTGAAGCTATTCGCGCTGTTCTGCACACCCCAGAGCCTACCTGGGAAGGCTTTGCCTACGTGGGGCTGGTGGCTACCATCGTGGCGCTGCTGCTGCTGCTGCGCACGGGGCGTCTGCTTGGGAAAGGGAGGTGGCGGCAGGTGCTACGGCCTATAGCGCCCGTGGCCTTTCGTACCAGCCTGTGGGCAGCTATTCTGCTGCTACTGCTGTCCATGGCGCTGCCTTTTCGCCTGCCCGGGGGCGAGTGGCTGTTGGAGCGCCTGGGGCCGCTCAAGCAGTTCCGCTCCCTGGGCCGATTTGCCTGGGTATTCTATTACGTTTTCTCCCTTTACACCGCGTATTTCGGCTACCAGCTGTACCGCTATTTGGCCCAGCATAGGGCCGCGGGTGTGGGGCGCACCCTCCTCGGGGTGATGCTCCTGTTCTGGGGCTTGGAAGCGGGCATCCAGATTTCCACGAAAGGCCAGCAGATCCAGCAGATGCGCGGGGTGTCAGACTTTGTATCGGAAACGGGCAGCTACCGGGATAAGCTGCTAAGCGTAGGTCGAAAAGCTGAGGAGTTTCAGGCTATTCTGCCCCTACCCTACTTCAACATCGGCACCGACAAGCTCTCCTTCGCCAACAGCGCCAACGCGCAGTATGAAAGCGAAAAGGCTTCCCTAAATACCCAGTTGCCCCTGCTGGCCAGCCATATGGCCCGGGCTTCGGTAGGCCACACGCTACGGCTGGTGCAGCTGGTCAGCACCAACTTCGTGGATAAGCCACTGGTCCGGGCCCTGCCCTCTCGCAAGCCGGTACTGCTTGTCACCAGCCACGACGCCCTGCAATACAACGAGCAGCAGCTTGTAAACCGGGCCCGCAAGCTCTACGAAGATGCTTACGCCGTGCTCTACGAGTTGCCGCTCGACTCCTTGGCCGCGACGGTGCACGCGCGGCAGCTGCGCTTATTTGCCCAGCGGCGGCCCACGCTGCTACCCGGTCCAACGGGCACCCTGCGCACCACCCGCAAACCCGTTATCCGCGCTTCCTTTGCTGACCGTACAGCTACAAGGGCATTCCTCTCCCCTGGCGCCTTTACCTCGCCCGATGGGTTTGCCCAGCTGTACCGGGGCCCGCTTACGAGGTCGGCGGCGGATACGGGGCGCTACGAAGTATCCGTGTGGATAAATGCCCGGACGGGGTACGGTCTGGGTAACCTGCAGGTGAAGCAGTACAATGCTAAGGGTGAGCAGATTGACCACCAAGTGACGGACACCAGCCACAGCACCGAAATTGTGGGCGACTGGGTGCGCGCTACCGTGCATCTGCAGGTGCGCGACCCGCAGGCCGAGGTTGAGGTGCTCTACGAAAACCGCGACCTAGTCGCCGACGACCTGCTCATCCGCCCGCTCGACACCGACGTGTATTTCTACCGGGCTACCGCTCCCACCCGGCAGGTGGTGCTCAACAACTACCCCTTGGGCCCGGAGGCAGCTTCTGGCAGTCGGCCTTAGGCGGGCACCGCCCCATTCTTGTATCTTTAGGCCGCTTATGGATATTACTTACGAAGCCCGGTATCATCAGCTGGAAGAGCAGCACTGGTGGTTTGCGGGCCGGCGACACATCGTATTTGAGCAGATTCAGCAGCTGCAGCTTCCGCCCACGGCCGACATCCTGGAAATCGGGTGCTCGGGCGGCCCCTTGCTGCTCGCGCTGAAGGCCGCCGGCTACCAGCACCTCACGGGCATCGACGTAAGCGACAAAGCCATTGCGGTAGCCCAAGCCCGCGGCTTTGAGCAGGTGATGGTGATGGACGGGGCCCGCCTGGATTTCGCCGATAACTCCTTCGATCTGGTGGTGGCCTCCGATGTGCTGGAGCACATTGAAGACGAGGAAGCCGCACTGCGCGAATGGTGCCGCGTGCTACGGCCTGGCGGCCGCATTATTGTGTTTGTGCCGGCTTACCAGTTTCTGTGGAGCCGCCACGACGAAGTAAACCACCATTTCCGCCGCTACACCTTGGCGGGCCTGCGCCAGGTGATGCAGCGCACCGGCTGGCAGATAGAGCGGGCCTCCTACTGGAACTTTCTCCTGTTCTTTCCTACCGCCGTACTGCGCCGCCTGCAGCGCACCCTGCACGCCGCCGGCCTGGCCAGCGCAGGAGCCGGCGACCTGCGGCAGCTGTCAGTCCCGGCTAACAAAGCTTTGTTTAGCCTGCTGAAAGCTGAGAACCGCTGGCTGCGGAAGCTTAGCTTTCCGCTGGGTGTCAGCACGTTTGCCGTAGCCCGCAAACCCGCCTAATCTTCTCCGACTCTACCTTTCGCGCCGTGGATCTGTCCGTCATTATTCCCATCTACAACGAGGAAGTCAACATTCCTACCCTCTACGCGCGCCTGCGCTCGGTGCTGGACGCCATGCACCTGCGCTGCGAGTATATCTTTATCAACGACGGCTCGCGGGACCGGTCGCTGGAGCTCATTCAGGACCTGGCGGCCCGCGAAACCGACGTGCGATACATCAACTTCAGCCGCAACTTTGGGCACCAGATTGCCGTCACGGCGGGCCTCGACTTGTCGACGGGCGAGGCCGTGGTTATCATTGATGCTGACTTGCAGGACCCGCCGGAGCTCATTCCGCAGCTCTACCACAAGCTGCAGCAGGGCTTTGAGGTGGTGTACGCCAAGCGCCGGTCCCGGCAAGGAGAAAGCGCCGCCAAGAAGTTTACCGCCAAGCTGTTCTACCGTATTCTGGCCAGCATCACGCACATTTCCATTCCCGTCGATACCGGCGACTTCCGCATCGTGTCGCGCAAGGTGGTAGATGCCCTCAAGCAGATGCCGGAGCAGAACAAGTTTATCCGCGGTCAGATTTCGTGGATTGGCTACCGGCAAACCTACGTGGAGTACGACCGCGCCGAACGGGCCGGGGGCGAAACCGGCTATACCTACCGCAAGATGATTCGGCTGGCGCTGGATGGCATCACGGGCTTTTCCGACGTGCCCCTGAAAGTAGCTACCGTCAGCGGCTTTGTGGTCTCGGGGCTGGCGTTTCTGGTCATGCTCTATACGCTGTATGCCCGGTTCGTTGCGGGCGACTACCAACCCGGCTGGGCTTCGCTGATGGTGAGCATCCTGTTTCTGGGCGGCGTGCAGCTGATTGCCATTGGCATTATTGGGGAATACCTGGCCCGCCTGAGTGCCAACGTGCGCCGCCGGCCGCTCTACATCATCTCCGACACGAACATTCCCGTGCCGGAACTAACGCGGGTACCGTAACTTCCGGCTCTTTCAGCCGCCATTTCGCACCGTATGCTACAGCTCCAGAACTACATCCAGGGTCAGCTGGTGCCGCCGACGGCTGGCCGTTACCTGCCCAACATAGAGCCGGCCACCGGGCAGGTATTCAGCCAGATTCCTGAATCGGATGCTCAGGATGTGGCCCTGGCCGTGCAGGCTGCGGAGGCCGCCTTGCCCGCGTGGCGGCAGCTACCTGCCGAAGAGCGGGGGCAGCTGCTGGTGCGCATTTCGGAGCTTATTACCCGCGACCTAGAGCCATTGGCCCAGGCCGAAAGCCAGGACAACGGCAAGCCCGTAAGCCTGGCCCGCACCGTGGACATTCCGCGCGCGGCCAGCAACTTCGCCTTTTTCGGCACGGCGGCCCAACATTTCGCCTCCGAAACGCATTTTCAGGAAGGCGTGGCCCTCAACTACACGGTGCGGCACCCGCTAGGCGTAGTGGGTTGCATTTCGCCCTGGAACCTGCCGCTGTATCTGTTTACCTGGAAGATTGCGCCGGCCCTGGCGGCGGGCTGCTGCGTGGTGGCTAAGCCATCGGAAATTACTCCGTACACGGCTTTTCTGCTCAGCAAACTGTGTATCGAGGCCGGGCTGCCGGCGGGGGTACTCAACATCGTGCACGGAACGGGGCCCGCAGCCGGGCAGGCCATCATCGAGCACCCGACCATCAAAGCCATCAGCTTTACGGGCGGCACCAAAACCGGGGAGCATATTGCCCGCACGGCCGCGCCCCTGTTCAAGAAGCTTTCCCTGGAGCTGGGTGGCAAAAACCCCAATATCATCTTCGCCGACTGCGACCTGGCCGAGGCCGTGCGCACCAGCTTGCGTAGCTCCTTTGCCAACCAGGGCCAGATTTGCCTGTGCGGGTCGCGCATTTTTGTGGAGCGGCCCATCTATGAGCAATTTAAGCAAGAGTTTCTGGCGGGCGTAGCCAGCCTCACCGTCGGCGACCCGCAGGAGGAAGCCAGCCGCCAGGGTGCTTTGGTAAGCGAAGCGCACCTACAGAAAGTCCTGAGCTATATCGAGCTGGCCCACCAGGAAGGCGGTAGGCTGCTGGCCGGTGGGCAGCGCGTGCAGGTGCCGGGCCGCTGCGCCGGGGGCTACTTCCTGCAGCCCACCGTATTTGAGGGTCTGGCGCCCGACTGCCGCGTCAACCTGGAGGAAATCTTTGGGCCCGTGGTTACGCTCACTCCATTCGACAGCGAGGAAGAAGTACTGACCTGGGCCAACGGCACCGAGTACGGCCTGGCCGCCACCATCTGGACGCGCGACCTGAACCGGGCCCACCGTGTGGCCCACGCCCTGCACAGCGGCATTGTGTGGATAAACACATGGCTGCACCGCGACCTGCGTACGCCCTTCGGCGGCATGAAAAACTCCGGTGTGGGCCGCGAGGGCGGTCTGGAAGCTCTGCGTTTCTTCACCGAGCCGCAGAGCATAACGGTAAAGCTATAAGACCACGCGGTTTACGAGCCGTTGGACTAGTCCTTGCGCAGACTTCGCCGACGAAAACAGGCGTCGGTGAGGCCTACGTGGTTTTAAGAGAGTAGCCAAACCGACCCCGAATCAGGCAGCCCAGCAGAACTGGGTATGCCGTAGGCGGGAGCCCGGGGCCAAAACAAAACGCCCGGCGGTAGCCAAAAGCAGCTACCACCGGGCGTTGGCCGGCCAGTCAGGCCGGGGCCCTTACAGGTTCTGCAGCACGAAGTTGGTCATCTGGCGGTAGAGGTGCAGGCGCGTGTTGCCGCCCCCAATGCCGTGGTTGCGGTTGGGGTAATACAGCGTCTGGAAGTCCTTGTTGGCTTTCACCAGGGCATCCACAAAGGCAGTGGAGTTTTGAAAGTGCACGTTATCGTCGCCGGTGCCGTGCACCAGCAGCAGCTTGCCGCGCAGCTTGTCGGCGTGCTGCACGGGGGAGTTGTCGTCGTAGCCCTGGGGGTTTTCCTGCGGCGTTTTCAGGAACCGCTCGGTGTACACCGTGTCGTAGTAGCGCCAGTTGGTGACGGGGGCCACCGAAATGCCCATCTTAAACACGTCAGCGTTTTTGGTGAGGGCCAGGGCCGTCATGTACCCCCCAAAGCTCCAGCCCCAGATGCCAATGCGGCTCTTGTCAACGTAGGGCAGCTGCCCCAGAAAGCGGGCCGCGGCGGCCTGGTCCTCGGTTTCGAGCTTGCCCAGGTTGGCGTAGGTGCTTTTCTTAAAAGCCGCGCCCCGGGCCCCAGTGCCCCGGTTATCCACCGACACAATGATGTAGCCCTGCTGAGCCAGCAGCTGGTGCCAGAGGTAGTTGGTGAAGGCTATGCCCCCGCCCGCGTCGTCCTTCACCGTCTGGGAGCCGGGGCCACCGTACACGTACATCAGCACCGGGTACTTCTTGCTCGGGTCGAAGTTGGCGGGCTTGAGGATGGAAGCCACCAGCAGCTGGTCGCCACCTACAGCGCCGTTCAGGCCTATTTTCATGAACTCCAGCTTGCTGAGGGTATACTCGCTGAGCTTCTGGCGGAGCTTGGCGTTGTCTTCCAGTACCTTCACCAGCTTACCATCCTGACCCGTGCGCAAGCTCACCACCTGCGGGTCGCCGGCCTCGGAATGGTAGTTGAGATAGTAGCGGCAGTCGGGGCTCATGTTCACTACGTCGGTGCCCCGCGTAGCGTCGCTCAGCCGGGTTTTCTCTTTGCCTTTTAGGTTTATACGATATAGATGGCGCTCCAAAGGCCGGTTTTGGACCAGTCCCATATGGACATCTGAGTAGGTGCCGTGAAGCAGCAAGGCATTTTCGGTACTGGTGTAGTACACGAAACCCTGCTTCTCGTCAACCCCCTCAATGCTGGTAATTTCCCAGCCACCTTTGGTGAGCTGGCGCACCAGTTTGCCGTTCATATCGTAGAGATAAAGATGGCGGTAGCCGTCCTTTTCGCTCGTGAACAGGAACTGCTTGCCCCCTGCCAGGTAGCGCAAATCGTCGGTCAGCTCCACGTAGGCCTTGTCGGTATCGGTGAGGACGACGCGGGTTTTGCCGGTGGCCGCGTCGGCGTGCAGTATTTCCAGCTTGTTTTGGAGGCGGTTGAGGCGGCGGATGCTGAGCAGGTTGGGCGTCTGCGTCCAGCTTACCCGCGGCAGGTACTGGTCGGTTTCGGTGCCCACGTCCAGCTTTGTGGTGCGGGCCGCCGCTACGTCGTACACGGCCGCCGTCACCACCGAATTTTTTTCGCCGGCCTTTGGGTACTTATAGCGGTAGTCGGCGGGGTAGAGCGGGCCCCACTTCTGCATGTTGTACTCCGGCACCTGGCTTTCGTCAAAGCGCAGGTAGGCCAGCTGGCGGGAGTCGGGCGACCAGCTAAAGGCCTGCGACATGTCAAATTCTTCCTCGTAGACCCAGTCGGCCCCGCCGTTGAGGATGCGGTTTTCGGCCCCGTCGGTCGTCACAGCCGTTTCCTGCATGGTCGCCAGGTCGGTTACAAACAGGTTGTTGGCCCGCACAAAGGCCACGCGCTTACCATCGGGCGAAAACGTGGCGTACAGCTGCTTGCCCGGCGCCTGGCTCAACGGGGTCAGCTTTTTGGTGGCGCGGTCGTACACGAAGAAGTACGACTGGCTGCTACGCCGGTAAATTGGCTCGGTATCGGTGCTGAACAGAATTTTCTGCTCGTCGGCGTTGAAGCTGTAGCCATCCACCGGCAAAGGCTGGCTTTGGCCGGGTAGCTTCAGGTCCTGGGCCGCCACCAAAGTTTGCACGGGCTGGCCGGTGGTCACGTCGTTCTGCACCAGGTTGCCCTGGCTGAGCGAGGAGTAGTAGCGGCCGTCCCGCATCCAGTTGAAGCCCGGCACTGATTTGGCCGCGAAGGTGCCTTTCTGCCAGATGTCTTCGAGGGTAATGGTTTGTTTTTGCTGGGCTACGGCCGCAGGGGCCAGAGCAGGCACCAGCGCTGGGCTAGCCGTGGTGAGGAGCACGGCTAAGCCGAGAAGGCGAAAATTCATGCGGTGGGAGGTAAAATGTCGGCGGGAGTAGGCGCGTTAAAGGTAGCGGGGCGCGTGCCAAAGTCGCACAGGACAACGGGGCGTTGCGCCGACGCGTAAGTTTTCACGGCAGTTTCTCTTCTTCCTGCCACCTTTGCAGCACTATGCTTAGTCGTTTTTGTTTTTATGGGCTCCTGCTGAGTGGGTTGCTGGCTTCCTGCGCACCCGAGCCGGAATCTGGTCCGCGCATTGAGTTTATCGGGGCCACGGGCCTTACTTCCAACGACCGGGTGTTGAATACCCCCGGCGACTCCCTGGTGACACGCCTGGTGGCCGATACCCGCGACGGGAAAAGTGCCTCGCTCAGCCGCTTCACCATCACCGTTGACTATACGCCCTTCGACGCTGATACGGCCCGCAGCAACACCCCAGAAATTCTCTACTTCGACCAATCCCTGAATGGTAGTGACGCTTTCTACTACCAGCACCGCTTCAGCGCCCGCACGCTTTCGGGGCGGGAGCGGTGGACGTTCAAGATAGTAGACACAGAAGGTAAAACTTCCAGCCGCGGGTACCTACTCACGGTAAATAATCCAGACTCCCTCCGCACCTACCACCCGTACCAGGTCCCCCTGTTTGCGGCCCGTAATGCCACCAGCCGCAGCTCCCTAGCTGCCCGCGACGGATTGGTGTTCCCAGCGTTTCCGCTTAAAGCCAACCCGGGCTTGCAGGCTTCTGTTGATTTAGTCTTGGTACCAGCCGCGGGCGGCGCCGTGACCCTGGCCTCACCCACGGATGCCAGCGTACTAGCCGCCGCCGACGCCGTGGGGGCCGGCAGCTGGGTTACACGCAACGCCACTGCCTTGAAAACGACTAGCCTCAGCCCCACCCAGTTCGACCAGCTTACCACCAGCGCCCGCATCACCGCTGTATTCGACACAGTTTCTGCTCCCGCGGTAACGGCTACGGAGGCGCTTAGCAAAGATCAGGTGCTGGCTTTCCGCACGACTAACAACCGCACTGGGCTGCTGCACGTGAAAACCCTGTTCGGCACCACCGCCACACCGGCGGCTATCGTGCGGGTGAAAGTCAATGAATAAAGCAGTACACCGACACGAACAGGGCCCACCGGAAATCCGGTGGGCCCTGTTCGTGTCGGTGTACTGTACTAAAACGCTTAGATCAGAATAGGAAACCGGCCGTAATCGACGTGGTAAAGCGGCTGCTTTCCAGGTTCACGATGGGCGTGCGGTCGGTATCAAGATTGCCGGCGGCATCGGAGAAGCTGTAGGGGCTGTAGTACTGGCGGGTGGTGTTGTATACGCCGGCGGCATCCAGGAAAAAGTTCTTCTGGCGCAGGCCTACCCCACCCGTAATGTAATCCTGGGTACGAGACCCGTTGTCTACCTTGTATGGGTCACCATACCGGGCGAAGCCAGCCCGCAGCCGGAAAATGTCCACCCGCGCTTCCCCGCCAATGCGCAGGTTCACGGCCTGCTGGTAGCCGGTCCGCACGGCATCGTTGGCGTAGCTGAAGTCTGTCCCCGCCGTGGTTCCTTCGTTTTCACTGGTGTTGCTCAGCCGGGCCTGCCCGTAGTTCACGTACTCTACGTCACCGGTCAGGAAGCCAAACTTCCCGATAATCACGGCCAGCCCACCCGAAGCCCGAAAGGGCGACACCAGCGCGTAGTCGTATTCGCCTTCATTGCCAGCACTGGCCTCGCTGTACGTCTTCCCGTCCACGGTAATGGGCCGGTCAAACGTCGTGTTCATGGTGGAGCTGTAGCTCTCCGACAGCTGCATGTACGTAGGCGTCTGAATGGAGGCGCCCAGGCGCACGGCATCGGTGGGCTGGTATATAGCTCCTACCCGCAGGTTTACCCCCGTGCCTCGCACCTTCAAGGTTTCGCGGTATTCCAGCGTGCTAAAGGAAGTGCCTTCAGTGCTCGGGTCAGCTGGCGAGGGGTCGGTAGCCCCCAGCGTTTTGGTGGAGTTGAAACGCGTACTCAGAATACCTATCGAGCCACCCAGATATAGCTTGTCCCGGTAGCTGGCCCCGTAGCCAAAGTCAAACTGAGTTTGCGAACCAGTGTTTAGTACCGTCTCCGTCTGCGTGAGCGGACCGGTTTTGTCGTAATCAGCCGGCACGTAGATGCCCGCCGCGTCCTTCTCCGTCAGGAAAGCCTCATAGGCCAGATCGTCAAAATCGGTCTGCTGATCTATGCCAGGGTTCCGGTTTAGATAGGAAAGCAGATCCTGACTTTCCGCGGGCGTATGCCGGTAATGGAACCGGGAATTCAGGTCGTTTACCCGCGTAATGCTAAACGCCGCAGCGCCTCCGCGCCACGCATTCTGGTCAGTATCCGGTTTACGGTTGGCAAATACCAGCCCCAGGTTGGCAATGTGCAGACTATTGCGACTATCGGTTGCCGTAACCCCTTCAATCCGACTATCCGTGTTGCCGATGCCTAACCCCGGCGTGAACGTAAATTCGGAGCTACGGAAAAGACCCAGGCCAGCCGGGTTGGTGGCAACACTGCCGGCATCGGCCCCCAGAGCTACGCTGGCACCGCCTATACCGAGCGTGCGAGCAGTGCCGACCGGCTGGGTGCGGGAGTAACGGAGGGCATCAACTTCATTTTGGGCAAAGCTGTGGCTGGCAAGGCCCAAAAGAGCCATGCCCAGCCAATATTTTCGTTGTTTCATAGTGAGGGAGGAAGAGAGGGGAACGGTTTGGGAGTGGGGGCGCACACAGGGTTAGTTGCGGCCCCGGCCCCGGCCGCCACCAGAGTTGCTGGGAGCAGGTGCTGACGAGCGGGAAGGCGTGCTGCTGGGCTCGTAGGAGCGTGAGGGCCGCTCGTAGGAACGGGCTGGTTGCTCGGTACTAGCCGGTGCTGCTTCCCGGGTACGCGGGCGCCGTGGCTGGTCATCGCCGCTAGCTTCACCCAGGTCAAGCATCCGGCGACGGGGCCGGGCCTCGGGTTGCTGACTGGGAACATTTTCTGCGGGGCGTGCGCCAGTTGCGTCGGTCGTAGAGGCGGGCACTGCTTCGGTGGCGCGCTCGGTGCGGGTGGTAGCCGGCGTGCCTTCGTTGAAGCGGGTAGTGGCCTCGGTGCTTCGGCCGCGGGGATTGGCAGCATCCGGACGGCCCCGTCCGGAGGAAGGCTGCGCGGGTGCTGTGCTACCGCCCACCAGGCCGCCGTTGCCGGGAGGCGTAGTGGGCTGGGAGCCCCGCCCACCCGACGTACTCGTGCGGGTGCCATCCAGCCGGTCGCGCCCGATACCGGAGCCCGCCGTCACATTGGAGCTACGGTCGCGGCGCGGGCCGTAATTTATGCGGCGGCCCGAGCCACCATTGGCCCACCCGCCATTGCCCCAGTTGCCGCCACCGTAGTAGGGGTTGTCGTAGTAGCCATTGTAGTAGCCGTTGTAATACCCGGTGCGGTAGCCCCAGCCGTAGCCACCCCAGCCACCCCACGGGCGGTAGCCCCAACCCGTACCAATGTTGATGCTCACGTAAGGCCCACCATATCCAAAGCCGTACGGGTCGTAGCCGTAACGGTAGGCCCAGGGAGAGTAAGCATAGGGGTTATAGCCCCAGGGGTCCCAGGAGTTGGTGTAGGCGTAAGAGTAATAGCTGGGTGCGAAGCTCCAGTAGCTGGGCTGATGAAAACGCCGGATACGCGCCGCGTAGTCATAATCGTACGCGTCATAGTAGGCATCATCCGTGTACACTGTCGTACCGCTGGATGAATACGTACCGCCCTGGTCGTACTGCGTTTCCGGGGAAGAGGCCGGCGCGGTGGTAGACGACTGTTGATCCGCCACATCCGGCTGCCGGTTCTGCACCACAGCGGTGTAAGCCGGGTTTTCCGTCGTTCGGTCCTTGGAGGAATAGTATACGCCGTCGGTTTCCGTGGAAGTGACGGCCGGAATGCTTGCACAGCCGCCCAACGCCAGTAGCGCTACCGCTGATAAGCAGGAAGTAAGATACGTTTTCATAGTCTGCCTACGCAAAAAGTGAGTGGGTCAAAGAGTAGATGCCCGCCGAATGGTAACCGTTGCATGCCCAGGCTAGCCAACCGCACATTGCTCCGGTTTAATAACGTAATTTCGCCCCGAAACGGTGCCCTTTTTGGTAGTCAAATCTTGTACCAGATTCGGGAACTTTTCCTCCTTATTCAAATATACGCCCAACATGAGCAAAAGCCTACCGAAGCGGAGCGAAGATTACTCGCTGTGGTACAATGAATTGGTAAAGCGCGCCGGCCTGGCTGAAAACTCGGCTGTGCGCGGCTGCATGGTGATAAAACCCTATGGCTATGCTATTTGGGAGAAAATGCAGCGTACGCTCGACGACATGTTCAAGCGCACCGGTCACCAGAATGCCTACTTCCCGCTGTTCGTGCCCAAGAGCCTGTTTGAGGCCGAGGAGAAAAACGCCGAAGGCTTTGCCAAGGAATGCGCCGTAGTCACGCACTACCGCCTCCAAACCGACCCCGACAAGCCCGGCAAGCTGCGCGTGGACCCCAACGCCAAGCTAGAAGAAGAACTGGTAGTGCGGCCTACCTCGGAAGCCATTATCTGGAGCACCTACAAAGGCTGGATCCAGAGCTACCGCGACTTGCCTTTGCTCATCAACCAGTGGGCCAACGTTGTGCGCTGGGAAATGCGCACCCGCCTGTTTCTGCGCACGGCCGAGTTCCTGTGGCAGGAAGGCCACACGGCGCACGCCACCGCCGAAGAAGCCCTGGCCGAAACCCGCCAGATGCTGGACGTGTACGCTGAATTCGCCGAAGAGCACCTGGCCCTGCCTGTAGTGAAAGGCGTGAAAACGGAAAATGAGCGGTTTGCAGGTGCCGTGGAAACCTACTGCATCGAAGGCATGATGCAGGATGGCAAGGCCCTGCAGGCCGGCACCTCCCACTTCCTAGGGCAGAACTTCGCCAAGGCATTTGACGTGCAGTTTCAAACCAAGGAAGGCAGCCTGGAACACGTATGGGGCACGAGCTGGGGCGTGAGCACCCGCCTGATGGGCGCGTTGGTCATGGCCCACTCCGACGACGAAGGCTTGGTGCTGCCGCCTAAGCTGGCACCCATTCAGGTAGTCATCGTGCCCATCTACAAAACCGGCCAGCTCGACGAGCTGCTGGAGCGAATCCGTCCTATTCAGCTGGGCCTCATTGCCCGGGGAATTTCCGTCAAGATTGATGACCGCGACACGGAGCGCCCCGGCTACAAGTTTGCCGAATGGGAGCTGAAAGGCGTGCCCGTACGCCTGGCCGTGGGCATGCGCGACCTGGATGCCGGTACCGTGGAAGTAGCCCGCCGCGACACCAAGGAGAAAATGAACCTGCCCCTGACCGATATCGTGGCCAGCATCGACCAGCTGCTGCAGGATATCCAGGCCAACATCTACCGTAAAGCCCTGGAGTTCCGCAACACGCACACCACCCGCGTGGAGAGCTACGAGGAGTTTAAGCAGGTGCTCGATGGCAAAGGCGGCTTCGTGGTAGCCCACTACGATGGCACCTCTGAAACCGAGGAGCGCATCAAGGAAGAAACCAAGGCCACCATCCGCTGCCTGGCCTTGAATGAGCCCGATGAAGACGGCGTCTGCATCCTGACGGGCAAGCCCAGCGTACGGCGCGCCTACTTCGCCCGAGCATACTAACCAACGAATTCACGCGAATTTCGCGGATTTTGTGGTCAGCTTTCAGGAAAAAAACGGCGCTGCTTTCCAAGGAAAGCAGCGCCGTTTGCGTTATCAAGCTAGCTTCAAATCACCAAGCGTGGGGCCGTTTCGCGCTGGGCAACGTACTGCTGCAAGGCGCGTTGGGCCTGCTGCACGTGGCGTTCCTGGTGCGCTACCACGAAGAGTAAGGCTTCCCCGACCCGTAACTTCAGCAACCGAAAGAATTCTACCGGTACGCCTTTGCGGTTCAGATCGGCGTTTTCCGCCTGACGCAGAAGCTCCAGCAACGTTTTCTGGTGCTGCCGAAACTCCGTTAGAACTGCCTTCGGGTTTAGCGCGCTCTGGCTCGGGTTCATGTGCTTCAGGGTTTTCTGCAGCTTGCGGTTCTCGGGCCGCACCATTTCGTACGACTTGCGCCCAAGCCAGCTGAAGCCTACCTCTGCGTGAGTGGCTGAGCTAGGTTTCACGGCCAGAGCTTTGCGCAACGCGGGGTTGTAGAAGCGGCTGTAGCGGTTCAGGTGTTCCAGGCACTCCAGCACGCTCCAGCTGGCTGGGGTAGCCTTAAACTGCAGCGCAGCCGCTGCCCGGGGCTCAAATTCGGTAGATACTAACCGCAGTAAGTCACTAACCTGGGCGCAAAGCTGCTGTAGAAGCTCGGAAGAAGTCATGGTTTAGAAGAGCTGGAATTGGGGAGAAATAACAGCTCAAAAGTCCGCTTCCTGAAAGTGAGAAATCTTGATTTCACGCAAGATTTCTCCTTAGCGCAGGCGGCTCAGCGTCTCGGGCGTCATGCGTAGGTAGGAGGCAATGTACTTACGCGGCACCAGCTGAAACAAGTGCGGGCTCCGGGCCCGTAGCCGATCCAGGCGGCGCTGGGGCTCGGGTAGCAGCAGGTCTATTTCCCGCTCGATGCGGCCCACCACCGCCCGCTCCATCTCTGTGCGCCAGAAGCGCCCGATGTTGGGGTGTCGCTCCACCAAATCCAGCAAGTCGGCGCGGGTAATGGCCAGCAGTTGACTGGCTTTCAGGGTTTGGATACTGTAGGAGGAAGGTCGCCCTTCCACAAACGAGGGAAAAGAGCAGATCAGGGTGCTGGCGTAGCCAAAGCCCACGCAGATTTCCTCCTGCTGCGTGGGCAGAAAGATGCGCAGTACGCCTTCGTCGATGAAATACAGGTAATGGTCGGTTTGCCCGGCCTGAATCAGAAAGTCGCCGCGGCGCAGCTGCACCGGGCGCTGCCAGCAGCTAACCAACGCATCAACATCGGCAGCCAGCAAGCCTGGTACGCGGCCTAACAGCTCACGAAGGCGCTGCGCCGAAGCGCCGGCAGAAGGACGAAGGGTAGAGGCTGTCATAAATCAGGCAATAGCGCGGCGGAAGGGTTGCTGCGGTAAAATACGACCGGCAGCGCATTAGCCGGTGCTTTCTGCGTATCTTCCCCTTCCCTACCGCATTTCCCTTCTCTATCATGGACTGGCTCACGATTGCCCTGCTGTTGTTATTCGGTCTGCTGTTCGTAGCGGCGGAAGTCATTTTTATTCCCGGCACCACCATCGTAGGTATAGTGGGCCTCGGCCTGCTGATTGCGGGCATCTGGCTGGGCTACCGCGACCTAGGCACGCCCTGGGGGCATTATATGCTGGCAGGCTCGGCCGTGGTCATCGGCATTCTGGTGTACGTGGGCCTGCGGCCCAGCAACCTTTCCCGCGTGGCCCTCACCAGCGTCAACAGCGCTACCGTGCAGGACATCCGGCGGCCCGATGTGGCTCCCGGCACCGTAGGGCGTACCCTATCGGCGCTACGCCCGGCCGGTACGGCCCTGTTCCAGGAAGTGCGCCGCGAGGTTGTTACCCGGGGTGAGTTTGTGCCCGCCGGCGCCGAAATCCGCGTGCTGCGCATCGAACAAAACCGCATTCTGGTAGAAGCAGCGTAGGCACGCCTGTCTTTATTGCCGTGCGGTTCTGTCCTGTTTCTTTGCTCTATAAAGTAGCAGAGCCGAACGGCAAGAATAGCCTTCCCCCGTTTTCGCGGCTGAGTATACACGCCCAGGCTTTCGCCCAGGGCACAGGTGCTTCATATCTCGTTTTTTAGTTGTTAGTTGCTGCCTCCAATCGGCTACTCCTCCACTTCCAACATCTACTCAATGGACCTTCCCTTTTTGCCCCTGATTGTGGGGGCCGTGGCCTTGCTGGTGCTGCTGTATTTCTTCCCCATCAGCCTCTGGATTACTGCCCTGTTCTCCGGGGTAAGGGTCAGCCTGTTTCAGCTGGCATTCATGCGGGTGCGCAAGGTGCCGCCGTCCCTGATTGTGAATTCGTTGATTACCTCTACCAAAGCCGGACTGGAGCTGACCGCCAACGACCTGGAAACCCACTACCTGGCCGGCGGCAACATACCCAGTGTTATCAAGGCGCTGATTTCGGCCGATAAAGCCAACATTCCCCTCACCTTCAAGCAGGCTACGGCCATTGACCTGGCTGGCCGCGACGTATTCGAGGCCGTAACCACCAGTGTAAACCCCAAGGTGATTAATACCCCCAACGTGGCCGCCGTGGCGCAGGACGGTATTCAGCTGATTGCCAAAGCCCGCATTACGGTACGCGCCAACATCACGCAGCTGGTGGGCGGGGCCGGCGAAGAAACCATTCTGGCCCGCGTGGGCGAGGGTATTGTCACCAGCATCGGCTCTTCCAAATCGCACAAAGAAGTACTCGAAAACCCCGATAAAATCTCGAAGCTGGTGCTCAGCAAAGGCCTCGATGCGGGCACGGCGTTCGAAATCCTCTCCATCGACATTGCCGACATCGACATCGGAGAAAACATCGGGGCCAAGCTGCAGATCGACCAGGCTACTGCCGACCTGAAAGTGGCCGAAGCCAAAGCCGAAGAGCGCCGTGCCATGGCCGTGGCCATCGAGCAGGAGAACCGCGCTAAAACCCAAGAAGCCAAAGCCCGCGTGGTAGAGGCCGAAGCCGAAATCCCCAAAGCCATAGCCGAAGCCTTCCGCAATGGCAACCTGGGCGTGATGGACTACTACAAGATGCGCAACGTACAGGCCGACACCGACATGCGCGACTCCATTGCCAACCCCGGCGGCCAGAGCGGCAGCACTCGGCCCGGCCGCGACGAGCAGCGGCTAAGCTAATGTGGTTGAAGGTGCTTCGCTTCGCTAATGTGGAGGATGTGCTGATGGTGGGAATGTGTCACTGCGAGGAGGCACGACGAAGCAATCCGTCCTGAGCAACGCGCGAAGCCCCGAAATGCGAAAAGCCCTTTTCCGTGCGCACGGAAAAGGGCTTTTCGCATTTCGGGTTTGATGCCTCGCGCAATAACGCTGGCCGATCAGCGCATTCCCCCATCAGCACATTCTCCACATTAGCGAAGCGGAGCACACTAAATCCCTTATTTCTTCGTCACGGTAAATTCTACGCGGCGGTTGAGCTTGCGGGTCTCCTCTTGCTCGTTGCTGGCAATGGGCTGGGTGCCACCGTAGCCCTGCACGGTAATACGGGAGCCGTTGATACCCTTCGAAATCAAGTATTTGCGCACTTCGTTTACCCGATCAAGGCTGAGTTTCAGGTTCAGGGCCGGGTCGCCTTGGTTATCGGTGTGGCCCTCCAGCTTGATTTCTACCGTGGGGTAGGCCTTCAGGATCTTGATCAGGCGCTGCAGCTCGGGATAAGAGTTTTCGCGCAGGTAGTATTTGCTTTGGGCAAAAAAGATGTTGTTGAGCTTGATTTTCTGGCCGACCGCAAATGGCACCAGAAACAAGTCCTGCGTTATCTCCGAGTAATTTTCCCGGTCCGTCACGTCCAGGTTGGCGCTTTCGGAGAGGTAGTCGCGCGCCTCAGCGCGGTAGCCGTACTGTACGCCCGAGGGCAGCACAATGGTGTAGGAGCCATCTACCGGGTTGGTTTCGGTGACGCCCAGTTCTTCGCCCGTGAGCAGGTTTTCGTAGTGAATCACCGACTGAATGGGCTTCTGATTGGAGGCATCCAGCACCTTGCCCCGCACCAGCGTTACGGCCTCGGGCTTGAACTGGGGCGTGAGGCCGATGCGGAAGATGTCGCGCGAGTTATCGATGCCATTGCGTGATGACACCAGAAAGGCCTCGTCGCCCGCTGCCGACAGCGTGAAGTAGCCGTCGAAGTCGGGTGAGTTGATGCTGGGGCCCATGTTGCGCGGCGTAGTCCAGTTCGTCCAGGAGTTATCGAGGCGCTTGCTGTAGAAAATGTCGCTCTTACCATAGCCACCCAGGCCATATGAGGCAAAGTACAGGGTCTTGCCATCGGCCGCCAGGAAGGGAGCAAACTCCGCTTTTTTGGTGTTGATGGTTGGCCCCAGATTCAGCGGGCGAGTCCAGGATTTGCTGTTCGCCTTCATAAAGCTCACGTAGATATCCTGTTCGCCTTGCCCGTCCTTGCGGTCTACCGCCATTAGCAGCACTTTACCGGAGGTAGCCAGGTAATAGTCTACGTGCTCGGCATCGTCGTTGTAGAAGTCCTCGATGTCGATTTTCTCGGGTTTAGTCCAGCCCGTTTTCGTGCGCTTGGTAATGCTGGCACCTTTGGGATTCAGGGTGCCATCAGGGTTGTACACGTTGATGAGCAGGGCCATATTGCCATCGGAGGAAACTGAGGCCAGTCCGTTGGGGCCCGTGGTATTGATGGGGCTGCTGATGTTCTTGGCTTCGTTCCAGATTTTGGCTCCGGTGGTAGAGCGCGCCAGGGTGCTGTACCATACGTCCTGGGGGTCGTTGGCCCCCCCCGTATTCCGCGGATCTTCCTGCCGGGCAAAAAACAGGGTACGGCCATCCGGGGATATCACCGGGTGCGTATCCATGTACTTGGAATTCACCTTGGGCCCTAGGCTCACCATGCTTGAGTCGACCGTCACGGCCTTGGTGTCCTGCTTAAACTCCTGTTTTACCATCAGTTCGGCTACGTCGGCAATACCAATGGCGTCGATCTGGTTTACCCCGTTCACCGCCTTGGTGTTCATTGTCACCCCCACTCCAATGGTGCGGTAGTTGCTGGGTGAAAACGTGATAGTCAGCGTCCGGAAAGCTTCTGGAATAGGGCCCGGGTTGCGGTTCTCGTACACTTGGTGCCGGCCGCCGCGGGTATCGATAAGTTCAATTTTCGTGACGGAGCCCGGGTTGAAGTTTTCAATCACCGTTACCTGCTTGGCCACCAGGGAGCGGCCAAATTTTACTTCAATGTACTCGGCCGGCCCTTCCTTTTTCGGAATCCAGGCTTCGTTGCTGATCTGCCCGAGTGGCAGGGCATCCGGCTCGCCCAGCACCTTTTCGGGGGAAAAGGCTTCCTTGCCTTCTGCCTTCTGCGAAGATACATCCACAAGCTTGCTGGCCCACACGGCGTGCTGAGCCTGCACGGAGGCCACGCCAGCGCCCCAAACAGCAAAAAAGGTCAGGTAGTATTTAAGATGCCGCATACACGGAGCAGATAAAGTGAGGCGTAAGCAAAGACATAGTCTGTTGCGGAACAAGAAAGAAGCTACGGACAGATAATACCCCTCAGACGTAGAGCCCCGGTTGGATGTTGCACGGTGGTGGTTTCAGCCCAACGCCCGGCAAGGCCAGCCAATGCTTTCATCCAATCATTGAATAGTTCTATACCAGCCGGGCCTTTTTTCAAAGGTAGGCTAGATACAGAAAAAAAAGTGCCAGAACCAACTTCGAACTTGAAGTTGGTTCTGGCACCTGCTCTCCCGCGCCAGCCGTTATTGCTGAAGCGTGAACGTACGGGTAACTGAGTTGAACGGACCGGGAATGAGCGTACCGCTGGCATCCACGAGTTCCAGCTTAATCGTATTCTGCCCGTTGGGCAGGCCTTCCATCATGTAAGGCGCCCACTGCTCCAGCATAAACTCCGTGCCATTGATGGTAGCCCGCACCCGGTTGCCCTCGGGCGACAAGGTGGTATTCACCAGGTAGAAATCCAGCATTACCTTTTGCGCATCCTTGCCGGTGTAGGTATCCTTGGGCCGGCTGTAGAACAGGTGCGGCGCTTTCAGATCTACATTCAGGGACTTGGCCGTGGTGCTACCTACATTGATAATGCGCAGGTCGTGCGCGCCGGGGTGCTTCAGACTTTCGTGGTAGGAGCGCGACAGGAACGAAAGCACCACGTGCTGACCATCGGCCAGGGGCTTGGTGAACTCCGTGGTGTAGTGGGCCGTGTAGGGCTCATTGTCCACGATGTTGTGGATGTGCTGGCCTTTTTCCGAGTTAGCCATTTCACCGGCGTGCATGCCACCGGTCATTTTGGTCAGCTGAAAGTTGCTCAGGTCGTAGTCGAAGGCTACCGAACCCGAAGGCACGGTCGAGCCGCTTACGGGAGACTTCAATTGTAGCAGAGCCTCCGGGTTTTTCGGCGAGTCGGTGAAGGGCGTCAGGCGGATGCCGTTCTTTTCCATGTTCTCGGCCACGGGCGTGTTCACCTGTTCGGCCGTCGCAGCGCTGTTATCATTCTGCCGACGAGCCGAGTCGCAGGCGCCCAGACCCAGCAATAGGGTGCCACCAAGTAGTAAAGCAGGTACTTTCATAGTAGAGAGGTCGAAGTAATGTGGCAAAAAGGGAGTGTGTAGCAGCGTTTTTTTACGGGAACGGGCCCGGTAAGTATGCGCTATTTTTTGAGTACCTTGCGCAATACGTAAGGTTTGCCCAAAAGTATATTGATTTTTCACTATGGAGGAAAAATTGCTGGAAGAAATTCCATCCCTCGACCTCGCCGACTTCCGTTCCGGCGACCCGGAGCGCAAAGCCCGCTTTGTACAGCAGCTCGGCGAAGCCTACCAGAACATTGGTTTTGTTGCCCTGAAAAACCACGGCTTGTCTGATGAGCAGACAGCGAAGCTGTATTCCGACGTGAAGGCGTTCTTTAGCTTGCCCGACGACGTAAAGCAGCAGTACGAGAAGCCCGAACTGGCCGGTCAGCGCGGCTACGTAAGCAAGGGTAAGGAGCACGCCAAGGGCCGCAACACCGGCGACCTGAAGGAGTTCTACCACGTGGGCCAGGAGGTAGACGATGCCAACGACCCCATCAAAGCCGAATACCCCGACAACATCTGGCCTTCGGAAGTAAACAGCTTCCAGGACACCTCGTTGGTGACGTACAAAACCCTGGAAGCGGCCGGCAAAGACGTACTGCGCGCTATTGCTCTTTACCTGCATTTGCCGGAAAACTACTTCGACGATAAGGTGCGCAACGGCAACAGCATTCTGCGGCCCATCCACTACTACCCCATCGAAAATCCCGACAGCGTACCGGCCGATGCAGTACGCGCGGCTGAGCACGGCGACATTAACCTGATTACGCTGCTAATGGGGGCTTCGGCCGACGGTTTGCAAGTGAAGCGCCGCGACGGGAAATGGATTCCTATCACGGCCCTCCCCGACCAGATTGTGGTGAACGTGGGCGACATGCTGCAGCGCCTTACCAACGGCGTGCTCAAGAGCACCATTCACCGCGTGGTAAACCCGCCCCGGGAGAAAATGAACACTTCCCGTTACAGCATTCCTTTCTTTATGCACCCGCGCTCCGAAATGAGCCTGGCGGCCCTGGAGAGCTGCGTAACGCCGGAAAACCCTAAGCAGCAGGCCGACATTACGGCGGGCGAGTTCCTGAATGAGCGCCTGATCGAGCTGGGCCTGAAAAAGAAATAAAGCGCGGCTTTCGTTAGACAGGCCCACCGGTTGTTGTCAGTACCGCCCACAAGTACGGGGGAAGCTGCCAACAACCGGTTTTATTTTGTTAGGTTGCCGGCCCTTCCCTGCCTGACCGGCCACCTCTACCTGTGGTAATGGAAAGCCCACTGCTTACATCTGTGCCTCGTGGCCGCCGTACCCGCCGGGTGCGCGGCATCATCTTCCTGAAAGATGTAGCCATCCTGGGACTCACCGCCTTTGGGGGCCCGCAGGCACACACCGCCATGATGCTGCGCTTACTCGTGGACAAGCGCCGCTACCTGACCTCGGCGGAGCTGCTGGAGCTGATGGCCCTGTGCCAGGTACTGCCCGGACCAACGTCCACGCAAACCATTACCGCCATCGGGTTTCGGCTGGGTGGGCCCAACCTCGCCTACCTCACCCTGCTGGTCTGGATGCTGCCTGCCGTGATACTCATGACAGTGGCGGGCCTGTCCATGAGCTACCTCGACAAAGACACCGTGGCGCGCCTCGTGCGCTTCGTGCAGCCGGTAGCGGTGGGCTTCGTGGCCTATTCCGCGTATAAAATTGCGGAGAAGGTAATTCACACCAAAACGTCGGTGGCGCTGCTGGTGACGTCGGCGCTGGTGGCATATTTCTTCCAGCTACCGTGGGTGTTGCCGCTGCTGCTGCTGGGCGGCGGCCTGGTTACCACTTTCCGCTATAGCAAGCTACCCCGCATCGAGCACAAGGTGCCCTTGCAGATAGAGTGGTCCAACTTCGTGCTCTGGCTGGGGGTGTTTCTCACGGCGGCGCTGGTGGGCCAATACACTCGCTTACTGCCGGTGCGGCTATTCGAAAACTTCTACCGCAACGGCTCCTTGGTATTTGGGGGTGGCCAGGTGCTGGCCCCGCTGTTCTACGCTGAGTTCGTAGAGTTTAAGCATTACTATCGGGGCCAGAGTTTCTCTCGGGCTATGGGCTTACCCAGGCGCTGCCGGGTCCTAACTTCTCCTTTGCCTCGTACGTGGGGACGCTGGCCATGCGCGAGCATGGCCTGGGCGGGCAGCTGCTGGGGGCCCTGGTAGGAGCCGTGGGAATTTTCATGCCGGGCACCCTGCTCATCTTCTTTCTGATTCGTTTCTGGGACCAGCTCAAGCAATACCGCATTGTGAAAGCCTCCCTGGAAGGCATCAACGCGGTATCGGCCGGGCTGGTGGTGGCGGCCACGTTTCTGCTCTACCACCCCCTACCCGACACGCCGATAAACCTGGCGCTGGTGGCCGCTACGTTTCTGCTTCTCCTGTGGGAAAAGGTGCCATCCTATGTAATGGTGCTGGCGGCGCTGCTGGCCGGAGCGGTGCTGGCGTAACCCGAAGTACCCACCCCGGATTTCGGTTTAAGCTGTTGGGGAAATCAGGTTAATAACATTCACCGGTCATCCTGAGCACAGCGAAGGACCTGCTCATGTGAGAACAAGTCGTTCAGACGTGAGCAGGTCCTTCGCTGTGCTCAGGATGACGCTTTCAAACAGCTTTATTAGCTCTTCGCGCTTCTGGAGCCTTGCTGTTCGGGCAGGCGTAGCAGGTAGTCGCCGTAGCCGCTTTTGCGGAGAGGCTCGGCAATCTGGCGCAACTGCTCCCCGGTAATAAAGCCCTGGCGGTAAGCCATTTCCTCAATAGAGCCGATCTTCAGTCCCTGCCGCTGCTCAATCACGCGCACAAACTCGCCGGCCTGCATCAGGCTTTCAAACGTGCCAGTATCCAGCCAGGCCGTGCCCCGGCCCAGAATACCCACTTTCAGCTTGCCGCGCCGCAGGTACTCCTGGTTGATATCGGTTATTTCGTACTCGCCGCGGGCTGAGGGCTTCAGGTTGCGGGCAATGGTTACGACCTCGTTGTCGTAGAAGTAGAGGCCCGGCACGGCGTAATTGCTTTTGGGCTGGGCGGGTTTTTCCTCAATGCTTAGGGCGTTGTAGTGCGCATCAAATTCCACTACGCCGTACCGCTCGGGGTCATGCACGTGGTAGGCAAATACCACCCCGCCATCTGGGTCGCTGTTTTGCTTGAGCAGCGGCTCCAGGTAAGAGCCATAGAAGATATTATCGCCCAGGACCAAGGCCACTTTATCGTCGCCAATGAAGTCGGCACCCAGCACAAAGGCCTGCGCCAGCCCATTGGGCACTTCCTGAATGGTGTACTGGAAGTTACAGCCCAGGCTACGCCCATCGCCCAGCAGCTTCTTGAACTGGGCCTGGTCGTGGGGCGTGGTGATGATGAGGATATCCTTGATGCCGGCCATCATCAGAATAGACAGCGGATAATAAATCATCGGCTTGTCGTAGACGGGCATAAGCTGCTTGGACACTGCTAACGTGAGCGGGTGCAGGCGCGTGCCGGAGCCGCCGGCCAGGATAATTCCTTTCATCGGTTGAATGGTTAACTTGTTAAAAGGGTAAATGGCTGATGATTCAGAAGTAAGTGAACCACCAGCCATTCGACTATTCAGCCATTTGGCAAATTAATTTCTTTCGGCAATAAATGCCTGGTGGGTTTTAAACCACTCCAGGGTTTTCTGCAGCCCTTCCCGAATGCGGATTTGGGGGTTGTAGCCCAGCAGCGCCTGCGCCTTGCTGATATCCGCGAGGGAGTCGCGAATGTCGCCGGCGCGGTCGGGGCCATACTCGGGGGTGATATCGGAGCCCGCCTCTTCTTTGAGGATGTTGAACAGGTCGTTGAGCGACGTGCGGTCGGCCACGGCCACGTTGTAGACCTGGTTCACCGCCTCAGGATTCTGCGTCAGCGCCGCCTTGATGTTGGCCTGCACACAGTTTTCCACGAAGGTGAAGTCACGCGTCTGCCCGCCGTCGCCGTTCATGCGGGGGCGCTTGCCTTCCAGCACCGCGTCAATAAAGAGCGGAATTACGGCTGCGTAGGCGCCATTGGGGTCCTGGCGCGGGCCGAAGATGTTGAAGTAGCGCAGCCCGATGATTTCCATGCCATAGGTTTTGCCAAACACGTCGGCGTACAGCTCGTTGGCGTACTTGGTCACGGCGTAGGGCGAGAGAGGCTTGCCAATCCGGTCCTCTACTTTAGGCAGGGCCTTGTGGTCGCCGTAGGTGGAGGAAGAGGCCGCGTACACGAAGCGCTTCACGCCGGCTTCCTTGGCGCCTACCAGCATGTTCACAAAGCCGCCCACGTTCACGTCGTTGCTGGTGATGGGGTCGTTGATGGAGCGGGGTACGGAGCCCAGCGCCGCCTGGTGCAGCACCACATCAATGCCCTGGCAGGCGTCGATACAGGTTTGCCGGTCGCGGATGTCGCCCTCAATCACGCGCAAAGCCGGATTATCGGCAAACAGCTGCACGTTTTTGCGGAAGCCGTTGGAGTAGTTATCCAGCACGCGTACTTCTTTGGCGCCGTACTTAAGCAGGTATTCTACCAGGTTGGAGCCGATGAAGCCCGCGCCGCCGGTTACCAGAAAAGCGAGATTATCGAGTGGCTGGTCGTGAAAAGGGGTTTCGTACATCTTCTAATGTGCTAATGTGTTGGAATGTGAGAAATGGGCTGATGCCGCCTAATTAGAGCCTGGCAGACCAGCTCATTAGCACATTAACGTGCAGCGTACTGCTTCTGGTAGTAATCCTGGTAGGCGCCGCTGGTCACGTGGTCGAGCCACTCCTGGTTTTCCAGGTACCAGTCGACGGTTTGCGACAAGCCTTGCTCAAACGTCACGGACGGCTTCCAGCCCAACTCGTTCATGATTTTGCTGGAGTCGATGGCGTAGCGCAGGTCGTGGCCGGCCCGGTCCGTTACGAACTTGATCAGCTGGCGCGAAGTGCCTTGGGGCTTGCCGGTTTTTTGGTCCAGCGTATCGCACAGCAAATGAATCAATTCGATGTTGGCCCATTCGTTTACGCCCCCGATGTTGTAGGTGTCGCCGAGCTTGCCACGGTGAAATACGGCGTCAATAGCCGTAGCGTGGTCCTTCACAAACAGCCAGTCGCGCACGTTTTCGCCCTTGCCGTATACCGGAATGGGCTGCCCGTGCTGAATGCGGTGAATGGCCAGTGGAATCAGCTTCTCGGGGAAGTGGTTGGGGCCGTAGTTGTTGGAGCAGTTGCTTAGCTTCACGGGCAGGCCGTAGGTGTGGTGCCAGGCCCGCACAAAGTGGTCCGACGAAGCCTTCGAGGCGGAGTAGGGTGAGCGGGGGTCGTAGGCAGTGTCTTCCGTGAACATTTCCGGGCCGAAGTCCAGGGAGCCGTACACTTCATCGGTGCTCACGTGGTAGAAGGTTTTGCCTTCGTAGCCCAGGGGCTTCCACAGGTTCTTGGCCGCGTTCAGCAGGTGTACCGTGCCCAGTACGTTCGTTTTCACGAAAGCCAGCGGATCGGTAATGCTCCGGTCGACGTGGCTTTCGGCCGCTAGGTGAATAACCGCGTCCGGCTCTTCGGTTGCGAAGAGCTGATCAACAAAAGCTTGGTCGGTAATATCCCCTTTCACCAGCCGGTAGTTCGGGGCGTTTTCGATATCCCGCAGGTTTTCGAGGTTACCGGCGTACGTCAGCGCATCCAGGTTTAGAATCTGGTACTCCGGGTATTTCGTCACAAACAGGCGCACCACGTGCGAACCAATGAACCCAGCCCCGCCGGTAATGATGATTTTCATGAGGTAAATGTGCTGATGTGAGAAATGTGGAAAGTGTAGGAAATATGGTAAATGACCTCCTTGTCAATCTTTACCTTTTCCCCGTTTTCCACATTTATAAAGTCTGCTGCCACTTCCAGGCGCTGGCCAGCGCCTCTTCCAGGGTCGATGTTGTCTGGAAGCCCAGCTCTTCGCGGGCTTTGGTTACGTCGGCGTAGATGGCAGGCACGTCGCCGGTGCGGGCGGCTCCAATCACGTAGTTGAGCTTCTGGCCGGTAGCCTGCTCAAAGGCGTGCACTACTTCCAGCACGGAGTTGCCGCGGCCGGTGCCCACATTGAAGGTTTCCACGACTGCGCCCGTACCATCGAGCAAACGCTGCACGGCTATGACGTGCGCTTTGGCCAGGTCCACCACGTGTATGTAGTCGCGGATGTTGGTGCCATCGGGCGTGTCGTAGGTGTTGCCGTAGATAGTGAGCTTTTCGCGGATGCCAGCGGCCGTTTGCGTTACAAAGGGAATCAGGTTCTGGGGCACGCCCAGGGGCAGCTCCCCAATCTTCGCCGAAGGATGCGCGCCGATGGGGTTGAAGTAGCGCAGCAGAATGCCCCGCACGGTGCTACCCGGGGCGTGCACCACGTCGGTGATGATGTCCTCGCAAATCTTCTTGGTGTTGCCGTAGGGCGAGTTAGCCGGCTTGGTGGGCGTCTGCTCCGTTACGGGCAAGGCATCGGGAATGCCATACACGGTGCACGACGACGAAAACACCAAGTTCGGCACGCCAAACTCCTGCATCACGGTCAGCAGGGTGAGCAGGGAGCCCACGTTGTTCTGGTAATAGGCCAGGGGCTTCTGCACCGATTCGCCCACGGCTTTGAAGGCAGCAAAGTGAATGACGCCCCGCAGACTGCCTTCCTCCGCAAACACGGCGCGTAAGGCCTCCACATCGCCGCAGTCAATGCGGTGGCAGGCAATGCGCGTATTCAGAATGGCCTCGATGCCCTGGATAGACGACTCCTGGGAGTTGCTGAAGTCGTCGACAATCACGGGCTGAAAACCTGCCTCATACAGCTCTACTACCGCGTGGGAGCCGATGTAGCCCGCGCCGCCGGTTACCAGAATTTTCGTTCGTTCCATTTCTGACAATGAGTAAATGAGTAAATGGGTGAATGAGTGAATGACGTTCCGATTCGCTCATTCACCCATTCACTCATTCACTCATTGATTAAAGGCTCCAGTAAGCCAGCTCCTGAATTTTGTTGCGGAACAGGCCTTTGATGTCAACTACCACGGCCGGCTGGTTGGTGATGGACTTGAAGTAGGCCTCATCCAGCTGGGTGTAAGGTGTATGGCTCACGGCCACGACAATACCGTCATAGTCGTTCCGGATTTCACTTTCGGGCGTGAGCCGGAAACCGTACTCGTGGTGCAGCTCGTCACTATCAGCGTGGGGGTCGATGATGTCCACGTTCACGGAGAAGTTCTTGAGCTCCTGAATCACGTCGGCCACCTTGGAGTTGCGGATGTCTTCCACGTTCTCCTTGAAGGTAGCGCCCATCACCAGCACCCGGCTTTTGGCCACGTCCTTGCCCTGCTTGATCATCGTCTGCACCGTTTTGCGCGCGATGTAAGCACCCATGTTATCGTTGGTGGTGCGGCCGCTTAAAATCACCTTGGCATCGTAGCCCAGCTCCTTGGCCTTGTAGGTGAGGTAGTAGGGGTCTACGCCAATGCAGTGCCCGCCTACCAGGCCCGGGGAGAACTTCAGGAAGTTCCACTTGGTACCAGCGGCTTCCAGCACTTCGTAGGTGTTGATGTTCATGCGGTCGAAAATCATCGACAGCTCGTTCATCAACGCAATGTTCACGTCGCGCTGGGTGTTTTCGATGATCTTGGCGGCCTCCGCCACTTTGATGGACGAAGCGCGGTGCACGCCGGCCTTCACCACCAACTCGTAGGTTTTGGCAATTTCCTCCAGCGACTCAGCATCGCAGCCCGACACCACCTTCACGATGCTGCTGAGCGTGTGCTCTTTGTCGCCGGGGTTGATGCGCTCGGGCGAGTAACCTACCTTGAAATCCTCGGGGAACTTCAGGCCCGACAGCTCTTCCATCACTGGAATGCAGTCTTCTTCGGTGCAGCCGGGGTACACGGTGCTTTCGAACACCACGTAGTCGCCCTTCTTCAGCACTTTGCCTACCGAGCGCGAGGCGCCCAGCAGGGGCTTCAGGTCGGGCATGGCGTGCTCATCGATGGGCGTAGGCACGGCCACCACGAAGAAAGTGGCTTCGCGCAACACGTCCAGCGAGTCGGTGAAGGTGATATCGCAGCCTTCGAAGTCTTTGGCTTCCAGCTCCCCGCTTGGGTCGATGTTGTTGCGCATCAGCTCCACTCGCTTGGCATTGATGTCGAACCCAATGACGCTGATTTTGCGCGCAAACTCGAGGGCAATAGGCAGGCCTACATACCCGAGGCCGATGACGGCCAGCTTGGCCTGTTTTTGAAGAAGTTGCTCGTACACGATATCGGAACTTAGAAACTTGAAAACTTGGTAGAACCCGAGTGGTCGGCAGCGCTTTGCCCGGGGCTGATACGGCAAACCCGGCCGTCGGTTAACTCATACTGTTCCTGGCTTTCGGGGCAGGTGGCCCGGCCCGTGGCGTCAAAGGTAAGCCGGTGACCGTAGGCACTCAACCATCCCCGCTGCCGGGCCGGATTGCCGTACACCAGGGCGTAGGGCAGCACGTCTTTCGTGACCACGGAGCCCGCGCCCACAAAGGCGTACTCACCTAGGCTGATGCCGCACACCAGCGTACTGTTGGCCCCGATGCTGACGCCCTTCCCCAGCCGCGTAGGCAGGTAGTGGCCTTCGCCCCGGCGGGGCACGGCGGAACGCGGGTTCAGCACGTTGGTAAACACCACGGAAGGCCCCAGAAATACGTCGTCCTCGCACTCGACCCCGCTGTAAAGGCTCACGTTGTTTTGCACCTTCACGTTGCGGCCCAGCTTCACGCCATCGGCCACAAACACGTTCTGACCCAGGCTGCAGGCTTCTCCCAGCTCGGCGCCCGCGCTGACGTGGGTGAAATGCCAGATCCGACAACCGTCGCCAATGCGGCAGCCCTCATCGAGGACGGCGGTGGCGTGGGCGTAGTAACCGGAAACATCGGGCATATAGGAGAAACGGCGAATAGAATTTGAGCCCGCAAAGGTAAGAACTTTGACGCTTTAAGACTTTAGATAAGTATGCGTTTCCTACCAAGCCCGACAGCTACAGATTTCCGGGCCTGGTTTCAAGCAGATGAAAAGTGCATGAGAAGCCCGCTCGGCGGCTCATTTATTAGCCCGGCCAAGTAGCCTTCACCATGCGTTCCTTATCGAATATATCGACCTGGGCTGCCGCATCGGCATACCCTAACTGCTGCAGGAGGGCTACCGTGTCGCGGGCAAACTGCTCGTTGATTTCAAAGTAGATGCGGCCACCCGCGCGGAGCAAGGCGGTTCCCAGCTGAGCAATACGTCGGTAGAAAAGCAGTGGGTCGTGGTCGGGCACAAACAAGGCAGTGGCGGGCTCATACGCTAGCACGTTGGGCCGCATCAGGGGCCGCTCGTTTTCCAGTACGTAAGGCGGGTTGCTGACCAGCACGTCCAGCGGCCCGGCCAATGTCGGCTCGACGGTCAGGATATCCAGTTGCTGAAAATCCACGGCTACCTTATACTTGTGGGCGTTGCGCCGGGCCACGTCCAGGGCCTCAGCGGAAATATCAACGGCCGTGAGGCAGCTTCCCGGCAGAGCCTGCGCCAGGGCCAGCGGAATGCACCCCGAGCCCGTGCCTACATCCAGGACGTACAGGCCGACGCGGCCGCGCTGTTCCTGAGCAATAAGCGCAACCAGCTCCTCTGTTTCGGGGCGCGGAATGAGCGTGGCCGGGGTAACTTCCAGCTCCAGGCCCGCAAAGTGAGCCACGCCCAGCACGTACTGCAGTGGCTCGTGGCGGAGCAGGCGCTCCTGCAGGGCCGGCAGGGCCGCCAGCAACGCCTCGGGGGCCGCGTCCTGACTGCGCATGTGCCGTTGCAGCGGGGTGAGGCCTAGTTGGTGCTCCACCAGCTGGCTGGCTATGGCGCTGGCCTCGTCGGGGGGGTATACGGCCTGCAGCGCGGTGGCGAGGTCAGTGGTGAGCTGGCGGAGCGTGGTAGGCATGGGGCAAAGGTAGCAGCCGAAACCGCCGCGCCGCGTATCTTCACCGTCCCAACCCACGCCGCCCTGCTATGCCCTTTTCTGATTTCGATGAGCTGATGATGCGCCGGGCACTGGACCTGGCCCGACTGGGCGCTGGCTACACGCGCCCCAACCCCCTAGTGGGGTGCGTCATCACCCATGCCGGACGCATTATCGGGGAAGGCTGGCACCGGCAGTACGGGGGTGCCCACGCCGAAGTCAACGCGGTGGCATCCGTCACGGAAAAGCATTTGCTACCCCAGAGCCGGGTGTACGTCACGCTGGAGCCGTGCGCTCATTTCGGCAAAACCCCGCCCTGCGCCGACCTGCTGGTGGAAAAGCGCGTGGCCGAGGTGGTAGTCTGCAACCTCGACCCCAACCCACTAGTGGCCGGCCAGGGCCTGCAGAAGCTGCGCGACGCTGGCATACCAGTAGAAACAGGCCTCCTGGAGCAGGCCGGCCGCCGCCTGAACCGGCGCTTCTTCACCTTTCAGGAGCAGCACCGGCCCTACGTAGTGCTGAAGTGGGCCGAAACCGCCGACGGCTACCTGGCCGGTCCTTATTACCAGCCCGTGCCCATCAGTGGGGAACTGGCCCGGCTGGCCGTACACCAGTGGCGGGCGGAGGAACACGCCATCCTGGTGGGCACGCGCACGGCCCTGCACGACAACCCACGCCTGAACGTGCGGGAGTGGCCAGGGCAGGACCCCATTCGCCTGGTTATCGACAAAAACCTGAGTTTGCCGCCCACGCATAACCTGTTCGACGGCAGTCAGCCCACGGTAGTGTACACCTACCGCCACCGGGCCACCACCGACAATGTAGGCTACGTTACGCTTTCGGAGGCCGAGGATTTGTTTCCCCAGATTCTGGCCAACCTCCACCAGCGGCAGGTGCAGTCGGTGTTGGTGGAAGGCGGGCCTACGGTGCTCAACTCCCTGCTTAAAGATGGGCTTTGGGACGAAATTCGCATCATCCGCAGTCCCAAGCACCTGGGGGGCGGGGTAGCAGCTCCCCATCTAGGCCTCACGGGCTTGCAGGAGCAGTTTGCGCTGGGCGACGACCAGGTGTTTATTTACCGGAAAGGGTAATGACGTTGCGGAACGCTCTGGTCGCACTGCCACGCTTCGTCACAGCCACCATTTCATTTTAACCTTCATTTTACTCCTCATGGCAGAAGAACTGCACCTCGATACTACGCTTACCAAAGCCGAGCAATACCGGCAGCTCCTGCCCCAGATAGAAGCCCTAACGACCGGCGAGCCGGATCTGGTAGCTAACCTGGCCAATACCGTGGCTGCCCTGCGGCAGGCCTTCAACTTTTTCTGGGTAGGCTTTTACCTGGTGAAAGGCGACGAACTGGTGCTGGGGCCATTTCAGGGGCCTATAGCCTGCACCCGCATCCGGCACGGCAAGGGCGTGTGCGGCGGCAGTTGGGCCCAGGCCGTTACCCTGCTGGTGCCCGATGTAGAGCAGTTTCCCGGACACATTGCCTGCAGCTCCGAGTCTAAGTCCGAAATTGTGGTGCCGGTGCTGAAAGACGGGCAGGTGGTAGCCGTGCTGGACGTCGACAGCGACCAACTCGACGACTTCGACCAAGATGATCAGCAGGCGCTGGAGCAGCTTATGCAGCTGGCCGCCCGCTGGTTTTAGCGGCGACAGGCACCAGCTTCTTTCGGCTCACGCAGACCTTCTATTTTTCTCAAGTCTCTTTTTGCAAGCATCCTTCTGCTATGAATAAGCCTTTTTATTGCTTGGGCGACTGGCGCCGCAACGTGGTGCTGATGGCCGCGGCGGCCAGCCTGGGCCTGGGCGTGCTGCCCGCCTGCTCCTCCGACAACCGCGCCGACACCGAAGCAGCCACCGGCGACTGGAGCGGCGAAACCTACAGCCAGGGCGTCATCACGGAAATGACCGAGGTAAAGCCCGGGGAGTGGAAAATCACGGCCGAGCAGCCCGCCGGCAAAGAGGAAGTAGCCGCTATTCTCCACCATTTCGACGGAAAAGTGGATACCCTGCAGGGGGCGGCCCTACAAAAGCAGATGCAGGACTACAGCCGCCAGTACCCCGAAAACCGGGTAGCTGGCACCGGCATGATGGACGTGCTCATGTGGAGCGGCATCGGGTACATGGCCGGGCGCTTTCTCACCCCTAACCCGGGCTACTATGCCAACCCCGGCCTGTTCCAGCGCAACACGGGGTGGCGCCAGGGTATTACCCGGGAACGTGAAAACGAGGGTCGGGGCTTTTTCGGCCGAGGCTTCACGGGGGCCCGCAGTTCCCGCTCGGCTGGCGTGCAGGAAAGTCCCACATTCCGGCGCTCGGCCTACCGCACCGGCACCTTCCGCAACTCGGCCCCACGCATGAGCCGGAGCAGTGGCTTCGGCAGCCGCAGCAGTGGCCGGGGCTGGGGTGGGTAGTTTTTTGAATGTGCTGAGGTGCTAATGGCTGTTTTCTTACTTAGCACCTCAGCACATTCTAACACATCAGCACATTAAGCACATCACCTTAGCACATTCAACTATAATGATATCCTTACTGCCACTTTCCGGTGACGTGACGCCGGCCGTGCGGGCGCTGGGCTGGGACTGGGCCGTGGAAGATGCCTGCGCGGCCTACGTGGCCCGCGAAGCCGTGCAGGTGCCCGAAGCTGAGGCCGAAGCCCTGCTGGAGGCTACCGACACGCTCTACGAAATGCTGGTTCAGGCTATTCCCGACCCTATCCCCGACGACCTGCTGCAGCTACTGGCCATTCCCGCCAACCTGTGGGCCGCCGTGCGCCACTCCTGGAACGACGAGCGGCACTGGCACCTCTACGGCCGCTTCGACCTAGCCCAGACGCCCGACGGCATCAAGCTCCTGGAGTTCAACGCCGATACGGCCACCAGCCTGCCCGAAACAGCTGTGGTGCAGTGGGCCAGTTTGGTAGCTGCCGGCCAGGCCGATGAAGAGCGCCAGGCCAACGGCTTGTTTGAGGGCTTGCAAAGCCAGTTGGAAGAGTGGCGCCACCTCAACCCCGACCTCGACCCTACCCTGCTGCTAGTACATTTGCCCGACAGTGCCGAGGACGAAGCCAATTGCGCCATCTTGGCCGAAGCGGCGCGGGCGGCGGGCTTTACCACGGTGCACGTGTGCTCCGTCGATGCTATGCAGGTGTCGGTAGCCGGGGAAGAGCGGGGCGTTTGGGCCCAGGTGGGACCGGAGCAGTGGCAGCGGTTTGGCTTTCTGTTCAAGCTGGTGCCCTGGGAAATCCTGGTTGAGGAAGAACCAGAGCTAACGGCCGACCTCACCCATCTGCTGCTCACCCGCGACGTTATCATTGCCAACCCCGCCTATTCATTGCTGTTCCAAAGCAAGGGTCTGCTGGCTTGGCTGTGGAAGGTGTTTCCGCACCACCCGCTGCTACTGGAAGCTTCGCTGCAGCCCTTGGCCGGCCACTACGTGAGCAAGCCACTGCTGGGCCGCGAGGGCCAGAATGTGGTAGAGGTGCAGCCCAATGGCCAGCCCGGCGCCTCCAGCGAAGGCGAGTTCGGCGAGCAGCCCCAAGTGTACCAGCGGTGGGCCGAGCTACCCCAGGACGCACAGCAGCGCCGCTACCAGGCCGGTGTGTTCTGGGCCGGTGAGGCCTGTGCCCTCGGCTTCCGCCGCGACGCGAGCTTCATCACTAACCTCTCGGAGTTTGTACCACACCTACTGACGTAACCATCTTACTTTTGCTTTTTCTGTCATGCGCAAGGTCGTATTCTACATTGCTGCCAGCCTCGACGGGTACATAGCGTTGCCCGATGGGTCGGTTGACTGGCTGCCCGCGCCCCCACCTGGCGAAGACTATGGCTACGCCGATTTCCTGGCTACCGTAGACGCCACGCTGCAAGGCCGCACCACCTATGAGCAGGTGCTTACCTTCGGCGAGTGGCCCTACCCCACGCTCACCAACTACGTATTCAGCCGGCAGCTCGCGCAAAGCCCGGTTCCTTCGGTTCAGCTTGTAGCCGACGATCCTGTGCAGTACGTAACGGCGCTCAAGCAGCACCCGGGCGGTACCATCTGGCTTATTGGCGGCAGTTCCCTGGCTGCCCCGCTGCTGGCAGCCGGGCTAGTAGATGAGCTCATGCTGTTTGTGGTGCCCCAGGTGTTGGGCGCGGGCATTCCGCTCTGGCAGCCGGGCCTCCGCCTTCAACCTAAAACACTGCTACACACGCGCACCTGGCCCGATGGCATGGTCTTGCTGCACTACCAACTCTAGCGGGCCCTGCTTTAAAACAACCCGGCCACTCCTTAGTAGGAGTGGCCGGGTTGTTTTAAAGCCTATCTGAAAGCTTAGAACAAGCTGGGGGCGTTGGTTTTCAGTTGGGCGATAATGGTTTGCCCGCCTTTTACCTTTTCGCCGATCTGTACTTTCACCTCGGTATCCAGAGGAACGAAAATATCCACGCGGGAGCCAAACTTGATAAAGCCGAACTCTTCGCCCTGGCTTACTTCATCACCCTCATTCACGTACCACACAATACGGCGGGCCATAGCGCCGGCAATCTGCCGGAACAGCACAAACGGACCGGCTTCCGATTCTACCACCACCGTGGTCCGCTCATTCTTGGTACTGCTTTTGGGGTGCCAGGCTACGAGGTAATTGCCGGGGTGGTACTTGAAATAGCGCACGATGCCCGAAATAGGATTGCGGGTGATGTGCACGTTGATGGGCGACATGAAGATGCTGATCTGCTTGCGCACGTCGTCGAAATACTCGGGCTCGTGCACGTCCTCAATCACCACCACTTTCCCATCTGCCGGCGCTATCACCAGATCTTCGTGGGTAAACAGCCGCCGGGCCGGACTGCGGAAAAACTGCAGCAGGATCAAAAACACCAGCACGGAGATGACGGCGAATACCTTGTTGAATCCGTCGTTTTGCGCGTTGTAGCGGAATAGCAGCAGATTCACGGCCAGCAAAGCCAGCAGGGTAAAGAACAGAATACGTCGTCCTTCTTTATGGATCTTCATAGAGCGTTGATTTGCGCCGGGCCCGCTTCGTGCGGCGCGTCGGTCGTCAATTCAGGAAACGGGGCAAGTCCTGCCGAGGTTGGGTGTACGGGGTAATTCCGGGTTTAGCTTACCGCAGCGTACAAATATAGCCCGAGCCATGGGGCCCGGGCTATACACAAAGAAATTTATCGGTACCGGAGCTGCTTAGAAGCCGCCGCGGTACTTGTAGGTCTGGGCTACTTTGTCAATGGCTACTACGTAGGCAGCAATGCGCATCGGAATCTTATACTTCTGGCTGGTCTGGTACACCTTCTCGAAGGCGTCAGACATGATCCGGTCGGCCCGCTCGGTTACCATTTCTTCCGTCCACTTGAAGCCCTGGCGGTTTTGCACCCATTCGAAATAGGATACCGTTACCCCACCCGAGTTAGCCAGAATATCAGGCACCACCATGATACCCTTCTCATTGATGATAGGGTCGGCCGAAGCTGAGGTAGGCCCGTTGGCGCCTTCTACAATCAGGCGGGCCTTGATGTCGTGGGCATTGTGCTCCGTAATTACGTCTTCCACGGCGGCGGGCACCAGCACGTCTACGTCGGCCAGCAGCAGGTCGTCGGCGTTTTCCATCAGCGTGGCGCCGGTGTAGCCATCAAGCCGGCCTTTGTGGGCATTCTTGTAGGCAATGGCCTCGTCGATGTTGATGCCTTTATCGTTCCAGTAGGCCCCGCTCACGTCGGATACCGCCTTTATTTTCACGCCCTGCTCGCAGAGCAGCTTAGCCGCCCAGGAGCCTACGTTACCGAAGCCCTGCACAGCGGCCGAAGCCGTTTTAGGGTCCATGCCCAGCTTCTTCATGGCGGCCAGCGCCGATACCATCACGCCGCGGCCGGTAGCCTCGGTGCGGCCCAAAGAGCCCCCCATTACCAGGGGTTTGCCCGTCACCACGGCGGGCGAGGTAGCGCCTACCGTTTTGGAGAATTCGTCCATCAGCCACGCCATTTCACGCGGACCGGTGCCCATGTCGGGAGCCGGAATGTCGCGGTCGGGGCCAAAGACGTCTTTCATCGCCAGGGTATAGCCCCGCGTCATTCGTTCAATTTCCCCCGCACTCATGGTGGTTGGGTCGCAGATGATGCCGCCCTTCGCACCGCCGTAGGGAATGTCTACCACGGCGCACTTCCACGTCATCCAGGCCGCCAGGGCCTTCACCTCGTCGAGGTGTACGTTTTTATCGTAGCGGATACCGCCTTTCGAGGGGCCCAGAATGGTGTTGTGCACCACACGGTAGCCTTCAAATACGCGCACCTTGCCGTTGTCCATCGTCACAGGAATGTGCACGATTACCTGCTTGTCGGGTGCTTTCAGGACGTTGTAGGTTTCTTCGTCGAGGCCCAGGATTTCCGTGGCCACGTTGAAGCGCGACATCATGGATTCCAGCGGGTTTTCGGCATCGACGCGGGGGGCGGGTTCTTTGTACACCGTGGTGGCAGCCATACGGGTAAGAAATAAGGGTGAGGGTGGGTAGAAATGGCGCTGCAGCGGCAAGGGTGGAAGTTTGCCCGGCAACGCCAACGGAATTTAAGACGCCAAAGGTAGCAGTTTATGCCATACGCGGACCGCTACCGCTTGGATGTGACGCCCGCCGCTTTTGCCCGGTATCCAGCTATGCCGAAGCCGCCTCAGTAACTACGGCCGCGCCTTGCTACCCCAGCAGCAACTGCAGCAAAGCCAGCACCGGCAGAATAAACAGGAAGGCGTCGAACCGGTCGAGCAGGCCGCCGTGGCCGGGCAGGATGCGGCCGGAGTCTTTTACGCCCACGCTACGCTTAAGCATGGACTCGGCCAAATCACCAATGGGCCCAAACACAGCCACCACGCCGGCAACGATCAGCCGGTAGGTAAGTGGCAACTCGGGCAATAGGTAGCCCAATGCCCAGCCCGTAGCTAGGGTAATGAGGAAGCCGCCCACGGCCCCTTCCCAGGTTTTGCCGGGCGAAATCTTAGGCGCCAGCTTGTGCCGGCCGAAGGTTTTGCCCGCTGCGTACGCCCCAATGTCCGACGACCAGACCAGGAACAGCAGCGCGAAAATGCGGCGGTAGTCGTAGCCGTGCGCATCGAAGGCCAGCACGCTCAGCAGGCTCATGGGTAGGCTCACGTACAACAGCCCCAGCAAGGCCACGCCCACGTTGGCAAACGGGGCCAGCTGCTGATTTTCCCGCGGCCAGGCAAACATTTCCCGCAAAATGAGAATGGTGGGGAGCAAAAGCCCAATGCCGTACAGCACACCTTTTGCAATGGGCAACGCATCAAACCAAACTTCAGCGGCACCTACCGGATGTAGCGCGCTAGTCCGCTCAACCCCAGCATAGTGGTAAACACTATTTATGTAATGAATGGCCCCAAAAAGCCCCAGGCTTAAGGCTCCGCCCAGCAGCGCGGCCGGCTTGTAGTTGGCCTCCCGCATCATGCGGTAGAACTCCCACAGCATCCGCATCTGCACCAAGCCGAAAAACAAGGCAAACGTCCAGGCGCTGTACCAGATGCAGAACAGCAGCACGATGGCGCCCAGCACCCCGTAGAGCAGGCGCTGCGCCAAGTTAGACATGGGCTTTTTCTCGGAAGCAGCAGAAGGGGCGGGAGCGGGAGAGTCGGGCAAGCGGGAGCGAGGTGTAAAGGCGGAAACAGAAAAAGCAGGCGCTACAGCGGTGCCTGGGGCTGGGGCGCAGGCTCAACCCCGTGGCTGGTGAGGGTGTGGCCCGTGGGAGGCACGCTGCCACCCACCAGCACGCCCGCGCCCGTGAGCGTGTGGCTCACCACGGGCGCCCCGGTATAGCCAAACTTCTGGTAGGCCAGCCGCAGCAAGCCCAACGTGAGCACGGCCGAGAGCAGCATCCAGGGCCAGGGCAAAGCTTGCGTCGAGTCGGGGTCCAGCGTGGCGCTCAGGGTGCCGCGTTGCTGGGCGTAGAGGAGCAGAATCTGCACGGCGTTCTGGGCAAAGTGCGCGGCCATGGGCACCAGAATATTGCCGCTCCAGGCGAAGAGGTAGCCCAGTACCACGCCCAGCACCAGGCGCGGCACAAAGCCAAAGAACTGCATGTGAATGGCACTGAACAGAAAGGCCGCCAGCCAAACGCCCGCGTGGTAGGAGCCGAACAAGCGGGTAATCTGCTTTTGCACCACGCCTCGGAACACCAGCTCCTCACTGATGGCCGGCACCACGGCAATAACCAGCAGGCCCACTAGCAGCCGGCCCGTGGAGGTGAACTGGGTGAGGTACTGCGTCAGATCCTGGGCCTGGGTTTCCTTGTCGCGGGCCCACACCTCAAACTCGTGCATGAACGCGGGGAACTGCGCATTGGCGTTCCAGGCAATCAGCCCCGACATGGCCGGCAGGCTTAGCACAATGATGGCGGCTGCCAACAGCAGCCACCAGGCGGGCACCGGACGGCGCGGCGCGAAGTAGCTGGCCCAGCTACGCCCCTGAATGGACGCCAGGGCCAGCGCGGCCCCGGCAAAGCCCACAAACAGCAGTAGGACCTGTGACAACATCATCATACTCCAGCCGTGGGGGCTTAATTGTGGGTTTCGGAGTAGGGCTTCAAACTCCTGCATACTCCGAACCCCAAAAAAGGCAACACCGGCCAGTAACATAAAAAAATACCCTAGGCACACGGCCGCCAGCATCAACCCCACCAGCAGCAGCAGGGCAAGCAAGGGGTGTAGCCGGCTGGAAACGAAACCTTTCATATGTGTTCGGGGTCTTGGAGGCTTAGGATTCTGGGGACCGGGATGCCGTGCAACGTCTTTACGCAAGAACGTCAGCCAAGACCCAAAGCGCCCAAGACCCTAAGACCCTGATATAGTCGTAAATTTGCGCAAAATACTAGAATAGCCTGCCGTGGTACACATCCGCAACATTGCCCTGCCCGATTTCCCGCTTTTGCTCGCCCCCATGGAGGACGTGTCGGACCCCCCATTTCGGGCTGTGTGCAAGCAGGGCGGCGCCGATTTGATGTACACCGAATTCATTTCCTCGGAAGGCTTGATTCGGGCCGCGGCCAAAAGCCGGCAGAAGCTCGATGTGTTCGACTATGAGCGGCCCATCGGCATTCAGCTGTTCGGCTCCGATGTGGACACCATGGGCGAGTGCGCCCGCATCAGCACCGAGGCCGGCCCTGACCTTATCGACATCAACTACGGCTGCCCGGTGAAGCAGGTGGCCTGCCGCGGCGCCGGCGCGGCCCTGCTGCGCGACATTCCCAAGATGGTGCAGATGACGGAGGCCGTGGTGAAAGCCACCCACCTGCCCGTGACGGTAAAAACCCGCCTGGGCTGGGATGAGACGACCAAAAACGTGGAGGAAGTAGCTGAACGTCTGCAGGATATCGGCATTGAGGCCCTCACGGTGCACGGCCGCACCCGCGTGCAGATGTACAAGGGCGAGGCCGACTGGCGCCTGATTGCGGCCATCAAGAACAACCCCCGCATCCGGATTCCCATCTTCGGTAACGGCGACATCGACTCGCCCCAGAAAGCCGTGGAGTACAAGAACCGCTACGGCGTGGATGGCGTCATGATTGGGCGCGCCGCCATTGGCTACCCTTGGATTTTCCGGGAAGTAAAGCACTACGTCGCTACCGGCGAGCTGCTGCCCCCGCCCACCGTGGAAGAGCGGGTGCAGGCCTGCCGCTTTCACTTCGACAAGAGCCTGGAATGGAAGGGCCCACGGGCCGGTGTGTTTGAGATGCGCCGCCACTACGCTCAGTACTTCCGCGGCTTGGAAGGTGCCCGCCAGTGGCGCACCCGCTTGGTGGAAAGCAACGACCCCACGGAAATCCACGCCATCATGGACGAAATCATTGCCGCCGAGCCGGAGCTGGTGGGGTAACCTTAAAGTCTCTTTATCCATTTGTCATCCTGAGCAAAGCGAAGGACCTTATCGCGTTAGAACAATTTGTGTTCAGGCGTAATGAGGTCCTTCGCTCTGCTCAGGATGACAGGCGTTTTGTCTCTCCTGCTTTCTACTGCCGCTATGCCTATTGATACCCCCGCGCCGGCCGTTTCCGTTGCGCCCGAAAATACGCCCGTAGCCTCTCCCCCACCCCACCGCGTGCCGGCCTCGGCCTGGGGGCTGCTTATCTTATTGGCCGGTATCTGGAGCACGTCCTTTATCCTCATGAAAAAAGGCTTGGTAGTGTTTTCGGCCCTGGAGCTGGGCGCCACCCGCGTGACGGTAGCTGCCCTTATTCTGCTGCCGTTTGCCCTGCGCCACGTGCGGCAAGTGGAGCGCAGTCGGTTCAAGTGGCTGCTGCTGAGCGGCGTAATTGGCACGCTATTACCGGCCTTCCTGTTTGCCTACGCCGAAACCAAAATGGCCTCGGGCCTGGCTGGTGTGCTCAATGCCCTCACCGTGGCTTTCACTTTGCTAATGGGCGCCCTGTTTTTCGGGCAGCGCATAACGGGGCTGCGGCTGGCGGGTATTGGGGTGGGCTTTCTGGGTACCGTCGTGCTTATTGCGCTGGGCGGCAGTGGGGGCACGGCCACACCCACCGGTGAGGGCAACGCCTGGTACGGCCTCTACATCGTGCTGGCTACAGTGGGCTACGGCGTGAGCATCAACATGATCAAGCACCACTTCCACGGCATTCCGGCGGTGGCTGTCACGGCGCTACTGCTCATGCTCATCGGGGGCCCGGCGGTGCTGTACCTGCTGCTGGGCACCCAGTTCCTGTACAAGCTCCAGCACGTGCCAGGCGCCTGGACGGCCTTCGGCTACATCGCCCTGCTGGCCACCATGAGCACTGCCGTGGCTATGATCTTATTCAACAAGCTCATTCAGCAGTCTACGGCCCTGTTTGCTTCGTCCAACACCTACTTGGTGCCCATTATGGCGCTGGCCTGGGGGGTGCTTGATGGCGAAACCATCAACGGCTGGCACCTGCTGGGCATGGCCATTATCCTGCTCAGCGTATTCATCATCAACCGAGCGAAGTGAGAATCGGAGAGTAATGAAGAATGAGTACGCGGCTTGGCTTGGCGCGGGCTGTACCAATTTCTCTTTCTTCATTCCCTAAAACCCCACCAACAAGCTGAACTGCGTCCATTTATGGGAGCGGGCTCCTGCAAACTCCGGGGAAATCCAGAAGGCGGAGGTTTCCAGCCGCACACCGGCGTAGCCCAAGCCTAGGGTACCGGTGCCAATGGCCACCGTGCGGCTGATGGCTTGGGCAGGCAGCTCGTAGGGGTTATCACGGCGGAGCAGGCCACCTTGCAGGGTAGCATCATAGCCTACGACGCGGCCTTCAAGACGCGCTTCAGTGTATAGCTGAACGCGGCGCAGCTGCTGACGATTTGCGCGGCTGCTCACGCCCAGGTTCGCGAAATAAGGATTGAGCAAGCCTACACGAAGGCGGGCATCGGCGCCAGCATAGGTACGCAGGGTACCTATGCTGGCGGTGGCACCACCGATGAGCTCCACAGCCCGGCCTACATGAGCCAGCCGTCCTTCGAGGCGACCCATATAGCCCAGCACCAGGTCGTTTTGAATCTGGTAATCCCAGCCGCGCGGCGTGGGAGCACCTAGCCATTTGTGCAGCTTGGTTTGAAATCCTTTGGCTCCAACAGCTGGCCCAATCACGCCCAATTGCAGCCCGGTAGTCAGGCGCAGGTGGCGGGTGGGCCGGTTGAGAGTTCGAAAGAAATCGGCGTAGAGGTAAGAAGCGTAGGGCCGGTCGCCCACCCGAATAAAGGCATCCTGAATGCGCAGGGGCGTGAATCCATCGTAGTGCACCCGCAAACCGAAATACTCGGTGCCCTTGGCCCGCCCCAGACGCAGCAGGTGGTGGGTGGGCAACCGGGCCAGGGCGGGGTGTACCAAGGTGCCCGTCATGCCCTGGGTGAAGTAGTAGTCCGTGCGGAAATAGGCGTCGTTGGCGAAGGTGTAGCCGATGAGCCGGTCGGAGCCGAGGCGCAGGGAATCGGGAGGAACCGGAGCAGCCCGGGTCACAGCGTTTACCGGGCCCAAACCCAGCAGGCTGACTGCCGCTGCCCCCAGTAATTGAACGTTTAGCATCAGCCGTACATACGCGGTGCCTGGGGGTAGCGGGTTGGCGGGTGCCTTCTACTAGCCGCCTGTGCTTACAGCGCGGCATCATACACGTAGGGCCAGTTGTGGCAGCGGGCCGGCAAGTGGAGGCGCGTGGGGTGAGCCAGCAAGTACTGCCGGATGCGGGCCAGCTCAAGGCCGTTCAGCACGGGCAGCACGTGGAAGCCCGTTTGCCAGAAATCGGCTTCGGGCGGAAGCTGGCCGCGCAGCAGGCGGCGGGCCTGGGCAGTGGTGCGCTGGTGCAGCAGCTCCAGGGCTTTGTAGAGGGACAGGTTCGAGCTGGCCGGCAGATGCAGCACCGCATGGACGTGGTTGGTGGTTTGCACCATGCACGGCACCCGCAGGCCCTGCTCCTCCAGCATCAGCATCTCCCCGGCCACGGCTTCGGCAATTTTCTCCTTTTCCAGGTAGATGCCGCCCACTGTGGCTGCATCCAGAAGCGCGTCGAAGTCGGCGAAGAAGCGTTTGTCGGCGCGGCGGGTGGTAGCCTGAGCGGCTTCGGGGGTGGCAGCCGTGCGGGCGGCTTCCTGGGCGGCTATGCGCTGCTGCTGCAACTCACGGCCGGCGCGGGCCGGAATGGAGCCAGCCAGGCGCAGGGTAAGCAGGATGGTTTCGCCGGGTGGAAGCATAATTTTGTCGGCTATGGAGGGCGCAGCAGATTTTAAATAGGAGGCTCGTGTGTAGCCCCGTTCAGGGGCAGAATTCACCTGCAGATTTAGGGCAATGAAAGTCAGTTTTCGAAGAGCGGTGGAAAGGTCAAGGGCAACTGGCGGGGCGGGGTCTCGGCTGCCAGCGAAACCGTGGGTGGTGCCTGCAGTAAATCTGGGAATGCCACGTAACGACGAGCCAGAACGTGGCTGCTAGGGGCACTCCCTTTCGTTGTGGGCCTTATTCCCAGCTCAGCCAAGTGCAGCAGCAGGCTCTGTTCCGTTTCTGACCGCCAACGCACCCAGGCAGAGGCAAAACAGCGCCAAAAGCGCCAGCCAGCCCGCTCTAGCACCCGCTGCCGCCGTAAGTCATCGAACCACCGGTCAGGACCATGGTATTGGTCTCCGTCGCACTCCACGGCCAGCCGCTGGTCGTTTTCACCTTCGACTACCAAGTCGATACGGTATTGTCCTACCCTCACCTGAGGCTGTACCCGGTAGCCCCGCTCCGTCAGGAAATCATACACCTCCCGCTCAAACTCCGATTCACACTGCGTGCGCAAACTGCCTACCTGATGCTCGTCCTGGGTATAGGGACTCACAAAATGAGCCAGCAGCTTACGCCGCAGCTGGTCAGCGGGGCTCAGGTCCTCAACGTCTACGCTCCGTACCAGGTACATTCGGTCCCGGGCCCGTGATGCGGCCACGTTGAAGCGCCGCTCGTCGTCTTTATGCCCCAGCGCCTTCGGCTTCCCCGACACCACCAACGACAGAAATATAATATCGCGCTCCTTGCCCTGAAAGGTGTGTGCGTCGCCGCAGGCCACTTGGTGATGCAACATGGCTTCCAAACCAATTTCTCGTTCCAGCTCCACCCAGATCAGTTGCGCCTGCTTGTCGGCCAGCAGCGAAATCACCCCGATGGAGCGCCCGGCAAACAACGGGTCTGCTACCAGCGCTTTAATTTCGGCCACGATAAAGCGCGCCTCAGCCGGGTTGGTGTCGCCCGTTCGTATTCCATCCTCCACCAACACGTCTACCAGAGGCGGATCCAGTCGCTCGGAAGCCTTTGGCAGCCGCAAGGGATTCAGCCTGTGCTCATAAAACTCGCGCTTGGAATACTCGATAATTGGACCAACGCACCGGAAATGCTCCCGCAACGGCAGCTGCGAGTCGGAGAAAACCACCTGAAACAGCTGGTAAATAGAATGACTGGGCGAAAGCTGCGGCCGGTACAAGCTCGGCTGCGTGTTCAGGAACCGGTTCATGAGCTCGTTTTCCTTTTCCTGGGTAAGCCCGCTGAAGCCGGGCCCCACCTGCTTATCGTCGCCCACGATGAGTACTTTGCGCGCCCGTAGCAGTGCGGGCAGTGCCAGGAGGTTCGACTGCGAGGCCTCATCGATAATTACCAGGTCGAAGGCCCCCAATTCGGCTGGCAGGGACTCAGACACCCGGTAGTGCGGCATAATCCAACAGGGAATTGCGGCGTTGGCAACCAGAGCGGCGGCCCGTGCGTCGTGCCGATAGCGTACGCTCTTGCCGGTTCCCTTCCCTATTTTCACAACGGCATTACGGTAGGCTTGTAAGGCACTGCGTACCTCGGGGGTGGCATTCAGCGCCAGTTGCAGCCAGGTTTTCTGCTCTATGATTTCATGGTAAGCACGTGCTAGCTTCGCTTCCGTTCGCTCACGGTCGGCAGCCAGCTGTTGAAGCTCCGCGCGGGCATCCAGGGCGCAAAGGTGGTTATTGAGCCGGCGCAGCCGCCAACGTCGCTGCCAGTCAGCGGGCAGGAGGGCATCGGTAGGGCCGGTGGCGGGCTGTTCGCGTAGCTGGGTGGCCCACCGGGGCGCCCCGGAGCAGGCAATACGCTCGGTAACTACTGTAACCGTGTCCAGCCACTCGCGCAACTCGTGTACGCGCCGCAGCTCCTGCGCAAGCGTGGCCCATTGCTCCCTTAGCTCAGCATCGGTAATAGCGGGCTGGCCCAGAATCGTATTAAAAAAATGCCGTAATGCTTCACTAATGGGACCAGAGGCACCCTGCAAGGCCTGGGTATACTGCTCGCGTTCAGTCCAAGCTGCTTCGGAATGCAGCCGCAACTGGTGTTGCTGGAGTAGCTCAGCCGCCGCAGCCAGCGTGGCCGGCAGTAGCTTTGCAGCCCGCGCTGGCGGCCACGTAGGCAACAGCCGCTGCAGGGTTTCCCGCAGGCTAGCTTCAGCCGCCTGAATGGCGCCTAGCTCCTCGTATCTTTCGTAGTATCGAAGTGCCTCTTGCAAGGCAGGCACGGGCTCGGCCGTGGTCAGTGGTGGCAGCGCCAGCTCAGCGGCCAGCGTATTCCAGCGGATAACCAACTCATGTAAGTGTCGCAAAAGCAGCAGAAATTGCTCCACATGCTCCCAATCGGCCGACGTGGCAGGAGCGCCCGTAAGTATTTTTATTTCTGCCAGACGCTGTTTTTGCGTGGTTTTACCAAACCAGCCAGTCAGCCCAAAGGGTCGAAAGCCCTGCGCCAGGTTGCCTACGGCGGCTAGCAATTCTTCGTCAAGTTCGGCCTGATAAGGCAGGCGCACCGGGCGGGCTACAAAAGCCTGCCGCTTGGCCACCGCGGTCCGCAGGTCCTGACCTAACTCCTCCAATAATTCATAGAAGTCACCGTGCTGCGCGTCACTAAGCCGTTGCCATTGAACGGCAAGCCACGGCAGCGCAGCCGTAACCTCTAGCTGGTGCTGCACCTGCGTTATCTGGGCCAGGGCCTCCGTTACCTGCTCCAGCGGGTTGGAGCCCACCGACAGCGGAGGCAGGGCACCGGAGGCCACCGCCGCTTGTAGCGCTAGGGAGCGGCAAAGCTCGTGGTGAGTACGCAATAGCTCAGGAATTTCTGGTAGCTGCGCCAGCTCAGGCAGCTGCGCCATGCGGTACGGCAAATCGGCTCCTACCTTACACCGTGCGGCGCGCAAAGCCGTTATGTGTGTGTCATCAAATTGTGGACGGAAGGCGGGCGTGCACTGCAGATCATCCGGCAGCCACTCAGCCACATCCAGTGCTGCCACCACTTCCCGGGCCGCTTCCCGGGCCTCCACCGGTTCGCCATCCAGTTCCAACGCCTGCAAATTCTGCTGTCCCCAGTACCCAATACGCCGATCAATGTAAGCCAACTGACTGTGGCAGGCATCCAGTTGCGTAACAAGGTCCTCAACGCGGCGGTTTGTAGCGGCAGGGTCCAGACGCTGAACCTCCTCGGCGATGCGCTGCACCGCGTGTTCAAATTGCTTCAGGCCCTCCCGCTCACTGGTTAGCAGGCTGATGGTCAGGGGCTGTACGGTGACCGGCAGCTTGTCACGTAGCACGGCCAGCGCAGGGTCCTTCATGGAGGTGACGAGTACCCGCCGGCCCAGTGCCAGGTAGTGGCAGATGACGTTGGCTATAGTATGTGTCTTGCCTGTACCCGGTGGTCCTTGTACCACCACACCCGGAGCATGCTCCAAGAGCTGCACGATGCGTACCTGCTCATCGTTGAATGGCAACGGAAAGTACAGCTCCTGGACACTGCTGCCCGGGGCCGGCTCACCCACCAGGGATAAACCGCGGAAAGAGGGCAGCACGTTATGGGTGTGGTAAGTGGCTGGGTTCCGCACTAGTGCAGCTACTGCAGCGGGCAGCTCAGCCGCCGGCCGCTCCACCTGGGCATGTAAGGCATCAAGGTCCTGCAACAAGACGTTATTGCTACGGGGACGGGCATACAGTACCCAGGTATCAGTAACCTGAAGTTGGGGTGTAGCCCGGGGCAGCAACCGGGCGGCATTAGGCGCATCATCGGGCAGGTAACGCCCTTGGGCGTCAAGGACTGCCGCCGCCAGTCGGAGCACGGCTTCGTAGCTGGAGGGCTCCGCAGGCGACAGATAAGGCTCGTTTTCCAACAGTGGGCGGCTACCTTGCTCCAACTGGGCAAGTCCCGCCACATCCAGCGCCACGTACGCATCCAGCTCCAGCCGGCTTGGCAGCTGCCGCGGGCGAACTTCCAGCGCCATATCGTCGGGATTTAGCGTCAGTTCTACCAGACGTGTCAGAAGAGGGTAGCGCACTTCTGACATGCCTGTTTGCCAGACGGTTACACCCATCCCCCATACTAGTTCCAGAGCGGTTTCACTCAGGCCACCTTCGAGCTGCTGCTTGAGCGCATAAAGGCGCGAGTACCAGTTTATGGTACGGCGACGTTGGGTTTCGGATAGCGCCCAGGGCTGCCACTGCTGCTTTGTGTACTGACTCAGCGCCGACTCAAGAAGAGGTGCTGCCGCCAAACGCCTGATGGACACCGGCACCAAGGGGTCGTAGCCGACGGCGGTGGCGGCTTCGGGGGGCAGTAAACCAAGCCGCAGAGCTGTTTGAGCGGATAGTTCGTTTTTTAGCTGAGGTGGCCGGCTTGGGTCGTTGTGCAGTTCCGTGAGGGTTGCCAGCTGAAGATCGGCAATCGGGGGCGGGGCCTGTTCTTTCAGCCGTTCCACCCGTAACCAAACCTCCGCGTTCGGGCTGATTCCGGAAGCTAAGCCCGGGCCCTTCGTATTGAGCCATACCCCGGGAAGTCCGTCGAGCTGTGCCTCCAACACGTGAAAAGGATGGTGCGTTACATCGGCTACCGGAACCGTCCGTAATCGTACGCTTTCTTTGGTATAGGCCAATAGAGCCAGGAGCCGCTCCCGCTCAACAGACCGGCCGGAAGATGAAGAGGATAGCATAAAAAAACCGTCCGGCTCTTACGCAAGTGTAGAAGCCGGACGGGTTCAAGATAATCTAAAATCTGTTTCGGCTTAGCTAGCCACCGGGCGGTTTTTCAAACCCAGCTTGGAGTGTTTGTAGCCGTAGTTGAAGTACAAGGCCAGCCCGATAATCAACCAGCCGAAGAACAGCAGCCAGTTGTTGATGCCCAGCTGCGTCATCAGGTAGAGGTTGGTGAGCAAGCCCAGCGTGGGCAGCAAGCTCAGCTTCTTGCGGAACGACAGCCAAGCCAGCGCCAGGCAGAACACGATGAACACCAGCATAGGAATATAGTGACGGAACTCCTCGTAGCCCCCGTCGCCGCGCACGGCGCTGCCAAACTCGCGCAGGCCGGCTTGGTTGTAGGCAAACAGCAGGCCCAGCCCGATGAGCATGATGAGCGGCGTCAGGAATTGCCCGTTGATGTAGGGTACCTTGAAGCGAGCATCGGAGCGGCCGTAGGGGTCGATGATGAGGATGCCGCCGCACACCAGCGCAAAGGCAAACAAGGTGCCGATGCTGGTCAGGTCAATTACCAGGTCCATGTTCAACAGCATGGCCGGCACGCCCACGAAAAAGCCCGTGACGATGGTGCTGAACGAGGGCGTGTGGAAGCGCGGGTGCACCTTCGCAAATACCGGGGGCAGCAGCCCGTCCCGGCTCATGGTCATCCAGATGCGGGGCTGCCCGATCTGGAACACCAGCAGCACCGAGGCCATGGCGAAGATGGCACTCACGGCTACTACGCCGGCCAGCCAGTTGAGGCCTACTTTCTGGAACACGAAGGCCAGCGGGTCGCCCACGCCCAGCTCCGTGTAGCTCACCATGCCGGTGAGTACCAGCGTGATGATGACGTAGAGCACGGTGCAGATAATGAGGGCGTAAATCATGGCCCGGGGCAGGTCGCGCTGGGGGTTTTTGCATTCCTCGGCCGTGGTGCTGATGGCGTCGAAGCCGATGTAAGCGAAAAACACTGCCGACACGCCCTTGAGTACGCCGCCGATGCCGTTGGGGGCAAACGGGCTCCAGTTGGCCGGGTTCACGTAGAACACGCCCACCCCGATAACGGTGGCTACCACAATCAGCTTGAGCAACACCAGCAGGTTGGAGGCGTTTTTGGATTCCTTGATGCCGATGTACACCACCGCCGTAATGAGCAGGGTGATGAGGCCAGCAGGCAGGTCGATAACCAAGCGAAGGCCGCCGAACAGCTCCGGGGCGGTGCTCCAGGCACGGTAGCCCACCATCTGCGCCGACTCGGCCGCGGGCAGGGGCTGGCCGGCCTGCATCAGCGCCAGCACTTCGTTGTAGTACTTGTGGGCGCTCTGCATGCCCATCGTAAGCCAAACAGGCACATTCACGCCTATCCCCGAGAGTAGCCCGGTAAAGTAATCAGACCAGGATATGGCCACCACGATGTTGCCAACGGCGTACTCCATGATCAGCGCCCAGCCGATAATCCAGGCAGCCAGCTCCCCGAAGGAGGCGTAGGCGTAGGTATAGGCCGAGCCCGAAACCGGAATGGTGGCCGCAAACTGCGCGTAGCACAAAGCCGAAAATGCGCAGGCTATGGCCGTGAACACAAACAGCAGCGACACGGCCGGGCCGCCGTCGTGGGAGGCATTGCCAATGGTGCTGAAGATGCCCGCCCCGATAACGGCGGCAATGCCCAGGGAGGTCAGGTCGCGCACGGTGAGGTGGCGGGCCAGGCCATGCTCGCCGGGGTGGGAGCCGTGCAGGTCCTCATCAGCCGGCGGGTTGGACAGCAGATCCGTGAGGGATTTGCGGCGGAACAGGCCGCTGGTACGCGTGGGAAGAAGCGGAGTAGACAATGTGGGTGTAGGGGCTGGTAGATGGGGTGAGGGAATTTCAGGCCCAAAAGATAGAGAATAATGCGGCGGGGCGCGGTATTCGGCGCCCTACCGACGAACAGGCCACCGATTTTTCCGGGGAAATGCCAGGATGCCGGTATGGAATCCGGCTGGCGGGCGCATCAACAAATAAACCTCGCCTTGCTATCTATGCCGGCCCGCCCTACTCTCACCGTTCCTTCACCCTGCCACGAAAGCTGGGCCGCCATGACACCCGACAATCAAGGACGCCATTGTGCCGCTTGCAATAAAGTGGTGGTCGACTTTACCCGCATGAGCGACGCGGAACTACTGGCTTTTCTACACCGGCAGCCAAGCACAAGCTGTGGCCGATTTACTTCGCAGCAACTCAACCGCCCCTTGATGATGCCAGCAGCGCCCACGCCGTGGCGGCTGTGGCTGGCGGCCGTTGCGCTGGCGCTGGGGTTGAGCGAGGTTGTAGCAAGTAGTGCTCGAGCACAAGCGCCAGCTTCACAGCTGGGGCAGCAGCCAGAGCCGGAGGGACAAGCGGCTGGCCTTTCGTCATTGCCATCCATTTCCTGTAAGCAGTCAACGAAGCTGGCTGCTACAGCTGTGCTATTTCACGGACGGGTAATAGCACCCGACACCAAAAAGGGCATCCTGGGGGTTACGGTTACGGTAGTGGGCCCCGGCATGAGCACATCAACACAAGCAGACGGCTCCTTTACCCTCCTGATTCCGGAAGACCAATTAACCCATAAGCGTAAAATCACACTGCGCTATTCCTTCGTTGGGTTTGTCAGTCGGGAGCAGCGGGTTCGAGTCAATGGCTCCTCCGTCGAGCTTGCACCCGTGCTACTACACTACGAAACTATCCTGCTAGGCGGTATAGCATTTCTACCCGCCTCAGATAGTTGGTACCGCCCTGCCAGGGTGGTTCAACAAGCCCGACTTGCCTGGCATACGATTGTCGGTTAATTCAGCCTTGCAGCAACCTAACAACTACCCTTATAACTCTATCATCAATAGATTTTTATGTTCACAATTCCTACCCCCTGCGGCGAGTCCTGGTCGGCCATGGCGCTGACAGCTGCCGGCCGTTTCTGCGGGAGTTGCCAGCACGAAGTAGTTGATTTCACCCGCATGACGGATGCGGAGCTGCTGGCGTTTCTGCAGGGGCAAACCAGTGGCTGCGGGCGGTTTCGGGCAGATCAGGTGCGACCAACGCTTCGCCAGCACCGGCGGGCTTGGCACCTTTGGGCGGCAGCGGTGGCTTGGGTGGGCAGCGTGCTGGTTGTTCCGCGTCCGGCGTTTAGCCAGCAAGCTGTTCAGGTTTCACCGTCGTGGCAGCCGGTAGCGTCGGTTCAGCCGAAACGCTTAATACACCCGGAACATGACGCACGTATTCTGCGAGGGGCGGTGGTCGACTCGCTACGTAACCCGTTGCCGTGCGTAACCGTGCTACTGAAAGGTACGCTGGTGGGAACCTTGACCGATGATACCGGACAGTTTGAACTGGCTCTGCCTGAGAGTTCATCAGCGGTAGAATATATAACTGTCACCTATATCGGCTACCAACCGCAGAGCTTACCTGCTACGCAATTTCTGCAGGCCGATGCCGTTGTCATACTCTATGCGGATTGGGTAATCATGAAGGATTCGACGGTAACCGGCGGCTACTGCGCCTTCCCTCATTGGTATACACCACGCGGGGTGTGGTGGCGGGTTACCCAACTATTCCGCCGCTAAGACTCTGCTAGCTCTTTCCTAACTTATGCTTACTATCAATATCCCCTGCGCCCAGCCCTGGGCAGGTATGACCCCAATTGCTGGTGGCCGCCATTGCGCCGCCTGCGAGAAGACGGTGGTTGATTTCACCCGGTTGACCGATGAACAACTACTGGCAGCCCTGCACCAGCCGGAAAAGGTATGCGGCCGGTTTCGGCCAGATCAGGTGCAGGCCCCGGCCTTGCCTGCTAGCCGCGCAGCCCGGAACTGGACACAATGGGTGGCCGCGGCAGCTATAACACTCAGCAGTTGCGGTACGCCCGACGCCCTGCCCCTACAGCTCCGGACTTCGCCCGTTACGGTTGACGGCAACTATGTGCTAGTGAAGGGCAAGGTGGTAGACAAAACAGACGGCCGCCCGCTACCCGATGCGCTGATCATCAGCTTAGCCGATACCTCCTTTCGCACCACATCCGATTCCACGGGGCACTTCACGCTGAAGCTACCGCAGCAGCTGCGCGACTCCCTGTTGTATGCGGTTGGCCACACTTCACCACAGGGGTATACCCAAGGCTACATCGGCCGGCGGCTGCGCCCGGAGCAAACGGCCGAGATACGGTTGCGCCCGGATCCTAACGCCGGGGTATTGGGCGAGCCAGCCCCAGTGACGCTGGAAGCCGGCGAAATGCGCTACCCCCTGCGCCTGCTGGCTCCCCCGCCCCCACCACCCCGCTTGTCTACCGTTCAATTCCCGGCGGCTGAAAGCGCCGGACCTACCGAAGACTCTGTCGAAGTATTTGAGGCTCCCTAGCTGCTTATCCCAAACCTTTCCCGCTCCAAAATCCTTATTCCAGCAGTATGAAACACCTGCTGCTGGCTTCCCTGCTATTCTTAGGCACCCTCTCGGGCTGCGTCCTCAAGCCTACCAACAAGTTCGACGTGTTCACGGAGCGGGCCCAGCTGCCCCAGGAGGAAGCCGTACATGCGCGCAACTCTCTGGAATGGTGGTATTTTACCGGCCACCTGCGCGACAAAGCCACCGGCGAAACCTTCGGGGTGGAGTACGTTTTCTTCCACTTCAACCTCACCGGCAAGCAGGACTGGCAGATGGTGAACTTTGCCCTCACCGACCCCAAAACCCAGCAGTTCCGCTACGACTACAAGGTGGAGAAGCTCCCCACGCTGCTGGCCCCCACCCTGCCCCTGGCCCTGAGCATGACCAAGCAAAACCAGCAATGGACGCTTTCCGGGCAGGAAGGCCGCTACCAGCTGCAGGCCCGCATGGCCCAGCACCCCGGTCAGGCCATCAACCTCAGCACCACGCCCAGCAAACCCATTCTACTACACGGCGGCACCGGCTACGAAAACTACGGCGACGTGGCCCGCGCCGGCTACTACAGCTACCCCCGCCTCCAGGCCACCGGCACCATCGAGGTCGATGGCAAAACCCACGAGGTGGAGGGCGAACTGTGGTACGACCGGCAGTGGAACTGCAACTCCGTCACCAACAAGGGCATTGGCTGGGACTGGTTCAGCATCCAGCTCGACGAGCCCCGGGAAGAGCTGATGGCCTACCACCTGTTCGACAAGAAAACCGGCAAAGCCGTGGATGGTGGCTCCCACTTCGGCCCCCAGGGCCAGAACACTCATCTGGCCGGCACCGACTTCCAGCTCGAAACCCTGGAGTACTGGACCAGCCCTACCACCCGACGGCGCTACCCCAGCAAGTGGCGCCTGCGCGTGCCCAGCCAGGGCTACGACCTCACCATCACCCCCGTCATGGCCGATCAGGAGCTGACGCTCCGGCTGTTTGCGGGCATCGGCATGAGCTACTGGGAGGGCATGTGCCGCGTGGAAGGCACCCACCACGGCCGTCCCGTCACCGGCAACAGCTATGTTGAAATTACCAACCGGGGGAAGGAGTGAAGTTTTATAGAACTGTCATCCTGAGCAAAGCGAAGGACCATATCCCGGTAGAACAAGTCGTTTACACGGGATAAGGTCCTTCGCTTTGCTCAGGATGACAGTTGCTTTTGTCTACTCTCTCATTTACTCATTGAGTATCAGCCGGAAGGTGGTGCCACGGCCTACTTCACTCCACTTCACGAAGAGCTTGCCCTCGTGGTAGTTCTCGATAATGCGCTTAGCCAAGGCCAGTCCCAGCCCCCAGCCGCGCTTTTTGGTGGTATAGCCCGGCAGGAATACCCGGTCTACTTTGCTTTTGGGAATGCCTTTGCCGGTGTCGGTAATATCAATGGCAATCTGGTGCTTGCTGCGCACGGGACGGCGCAGGTGCAGCGTGATGCTGCCCTTGCCGTTCATGGCATCCACGGCATTCTTGCAGATGTTCTCAATCACCCAGTCAAAGAGCGGTACGTTTACCTGGGCTGTGGTGCCCGGCAGCAGGTCGTCCTGAATGGTAAACACCACTTTCCGCGACAACCGGCTTTGCAGGTACTCGATGGCGTTGCGGGTGGTGGTGGCAATGTCTTCAGGCTTCAGAATGGGGACCGAGCCGATGTTACTGAACCGCTCCGTAATAATCTGCAGCCGCCGGATATCCTTGCTGAGTTCCTCCACAATGGGCTCATCCTTGAACCGCTCACTCTCAGCCAGGTAGCTCTGCCAGGCCATCAATGACGACAGCGGCGTACCCAACTGGTGGGCCGTTTCCTTGGCCAAGCCCACCCACACGCGGTTTTGCTCGGCCCGCCGCGAGTAGCTGAACGCGAAGTAGGCTATGACGCTCAGGCAGGTAATCACGGCCAGCTGCACCAGCGGGTAGGTGCGCAGTTGCCCCAGCAGCACCGAGTCGCGGTAGTAGATATAGTTGCGCAGGCCGGCGCCCAGTTCCACCACAATGGGCGGGTGCAGCTGCTTCATCTCCTCCACTTCCTCCCGCAGAAAGGCAATGCGCTTTTCTTCCGACAGCCGCGCCGGAATCGTCAGGTTGCGGGCATCCAAGGGGTTGCCGTCCCCATCGGTCAGGATAACGGGAATGGTTTTGTTGGCGTCGATGATTTCATTGGAGACGAAGTTGGTGTTGGCATCGTCTACCTCCGAGCTGATCATGAAGCGCAGGGTGCGGGCGTAGAGGTCAATTTGCTGCTGCTCCCGCTCCGAAAGGCGCTGCACCAGCAGGTTGGTATAAATCACCGTAATGGCCCCGATAAACAGCGCCACGCCCACAATGACGAGCTTAATGCGGGACTTCTGGTCGTAGATGGGCAGAGAGGGCACGGGCAGAGACGAGAGGTGTGGCCGCCAGCCCAAGGCACGGCGGCGTGAGGTAGGGGTACGAAAGTACGGGCTTCGTGGGCACAGCCCGGTGGTTTTTTGACTTTTTACGAACGCCCAGGCATCCCATAATGATGGGATGCCGAGTAGGGAAATGCATGATTTTTATCATCCTTTTCCAGCGCAGAGGCCTTTTTCAGCGAATTAGGCTTCATCAGTGCTTCCCCCGAACCCCTTAGGTGGATTGGCTGTTAGCATACTACTTAATTGTACCGTAATTTTGCCGCCTACCATACGCACTAATCCGCGCTATGCTCCACCCGTTCAAGGCCATTAGTCTTTCCTTCAAAAAAACGCCGCTCGCCATCCGCGAGCTGATTGCGTTGGACGAAACGGCCTGCCGCCATTTTCTGCACACCCTGCACCACGACCTGGGCCTTTCCGACCTGCTCGTGCTGAGTACCTGCAACCGCACGGAGGTCTACTACGCGTCTGAGCGCGACCATAGCCCCGCCATCATTGAGGCGCTGGCCCAGCTCAAAGGTCTCACCGATACCGACATCACGGAGTACTACCCCTACTTCGATCTGCTGAACACCTACGAAGAGGCCGTGCAGCATCTGTTTGAGGTAGCCATGGGCCTCGATGCCCAGGTAGTCGGCGACCTGCAGATCAGCAACCAGGTAAAGATGGCCTACCAGTGGTCGGCCGATGCCGATGCGGCCGGACCTTTCCTGCACCGCTTGCTGCACACCGTGTTCTTCACCAACAAGCGCGTGCAGCAGGAAACCTCCTTCCGCGACGGCGCCGCTTCTACCGCCTATGCGGCCCTGGAGCTGGTAGAGGAACTGACCGCCGACGTAGCCAACCCGCGCGTGCTCGTGGTAGGTCTCGGCGAAATCGGGGCGGATGTGTGCCGCCACCTCGGCGACAGCAAGGTGTTCCAGAACGTGACCATCTGCAACCGCACGCGCAGCAAGGCCGATGCCCTGGCCCAGGAGTGCGGCCTGCAGGTGCTCGACTTCGAGCGACTGGTAGAAGGCCTAAAGGATGCCGACGTCATCATCAGCAGCATAGCCCGCGACGAACCGTTCTTTACCCGGGAGCTGGTAGAGCGCCTGGAAGTGCTGAGCTACAAGTTTTTCATTGATCTTTCCGTCCCGCGCAGCATTGCCTCCGAGGTAGAGCAGGTACCCGGGGTGCTGGTATACAACATCGACGCTATTCAGAGCAAGGCCTCGGCCGCCCTGGAGCAGCGCTTGGCCGCCGTGCCGCACGTGCGGACCATCATTGCCGAAAGCATTGCCGGCCTCGCCGACTGGGCTAAGGACATGCTCGTCTCCCCGCTGATCCAGCGGATGAAAGCCGGGCTGGAGCAGTTGCGCCAGGAAGAGCTGGACCGCCACCAGAAGAAGCTCTCCGCAGAGGAAGCCAAGCGCCTCGACGACATCACCCGCAACCTCATGCAGAAGGTACTGAAGCAGCGGGTATTGCAGCTCAAAGCCGTGTGCCGCCGCGAAGATGCCGAGCAGCTTATCGATGTGCTGTCGGAGCTGTTCGATCTGGAAAAGCAGCCCACTTCCGCCTAAGCGTCCCTACTGTACACGAGCACGCCCCGTTTCTGCCAGCTGGCAGAAACGGGGCGTGTTTGTTTGTGGCCACAAAAAAGCCGCTTCGAAAGCGGCTTCTCTGCGGTAGGCAGCCAAGCTACCCGGCTTACATCGTATCGCAACACTCTTCGAGCGAGTCGATAACGTCCAGCAGTTTAGGAATTGAGAGGGAGTAGTAGATCTTGGTGCCGACCTTGAAGGAGGACAGAATCCCCCGGTCTTTCAACGTGATAAGATGCTGGGAGGCAATAGCCTGCGGCAAATCCAGGTTGCGGTATATCTCCGTAACGGTGAGTTTGTCTTCTTTACCCAGCAGATCGACGATGGCGAGACGCTTGGGGTGCGCTAGCACCTTCAGCATCGCGGCAGCTTTATCTACTTTCTTCGATTCGACGCGAGAAAGCAATGGTTTCATATAAAATGACGGTGTGAAAAGGCGGGGGGAGTTGAGTATGGTTAATACGCTATACACCACCCCCAAAGTTCCGATTATCCAATGTTATGCCTGAAAGATTTCCTCTGACCTGCTCAAAAAGCAGCTTTACGAATGACAAATAGCGACTAGGGGCGTTAAAATATCCAAAAATATTCAGAATCGGCGGCCTTTGCGGGGCGTGCTTACCTTTGCGCGCAATTCTACTCCACCCACCCTACCCCCTGCTGCCCATGCGCGACCTGTTAGCCAAGTTCGAAAACAAGCGCCCGGAAATCGTTTTTGAATGGAAAGATGCCGAAACCGAAGCCGAAGGCTGGGTCGTCATCAACTCCCTGCGGGGCGGGGCGGCCGGCGGCGGCACGCGCATGCGTAAAGGGCTGGACAAGCGCGAGGTAGAGAGCCTGGCCAAAACGATGGAAGTGAAGTTTACCGTTTCGGGGCCGGCCATTGGCGGGGCCAAGTCGGGCATCAACTTCGACCCGCAGGACCCGCGCAAACGCGGCGTGCTGGAGCGTTGGTACCGCGCCGTGATTCCGCTGCTGAAAAGCTACTACGGCACCGGCGGCGACCTGAACGTGGACGAAATTCACGACGTGATTCCGATTACGGAGGACTATGGCCTCTGGCATCCGCAGGAAGGCGTAGTAAACGGCCACTACCGCGCCACCGAGCCCCAGAAGATTCAGAAGGTAGGCCAGCTGCGCCAGGGCGTCATCAAGGTGGTGGAGAACGAGGAGTTCACCCCCGACCGCCGCCGCCGCTACACCGTGGCCGACCTGATTACGGGCTACGGTGTGGCCGAGGCCGTGCGCCACTACTACGAGCTGTGGGGCGGAGAGCTGGCCGGCAAGCGCGCCATCATCCAGGGGTGGGGCAACGTGGGGGCCGCGGCAGCTTATTACTTAGCGCAGCAGGGCGTGCGCATCACCGGCATCATCGACCGGGCCGGCGGGCTGCTCAAGCCCGAGGGCTTCTCGTTTGAGGAAATCCGGGCGCTGTTTCTGCGCCGCGAAGGCAACGCCCTCACGGCCGAAAACCTGCTCTCCTTCGAGGAAATCAACCAGCAGATCTGGACCAGCGGGGCCGAAATCTTCATTCCGGCGGCGTCCTCGCGCCTCGTGGCGCAGGGCCAGGTAGAGCAGCTGATTGCGGCCGGCCTGGAGGTCATTAGCTGCGGGGCTAACGTCCCGTTCCAGGACCCGGAAATCTTCTTCGGCCCCACCGGCGAGTACGCCGACCAGCACGTGTCGGTCATCCCCGATTTTATTGCCAACTGTGGTATGGCTCGGGTGTTTGCCTACCTGATGGAAACCAACGCCGAAATCACCGACGAGGCTATTTTCAGCGACACCTCACACATCATCCGCACGGCCCTGGCCCGCACCCGCCAGCAGGGTGAGCAGCGTACCGGTCTGGCCATGAAATCCTTCGAGCTGGCTTTGCGGCAATTAGTATAACAGGGAGTTAGGATTTTAAAGGCTTGGGTGGCGTTTAACTAACCGTTGTTCAGTAGAACGCCAACCAAATCCCTAAAATCCTGAGTTCCCAATACCCTAACCATGACTTTCCAGGAAATTCTGCGGATTCGGTTTCTCGGCAACGACGTAGCGGCGTATTTGTGGTGCGCGGGCATTCTGCTGTTTGGCTACATCTTCAAAACGCTGCTTTCCCGCCTGCTCTCCAAGCTGGTATTCCGGGCCATTCGCAAGCGTACCGAGGGCGTATCGGAACAGCAGTTTCAGGCTTTGCTCATTCAGCCGCTGTCCATCGTTATCTTCCTGATTACGGCTTACTTCGCCTTTCAGGTACTCGATTACCCGGTGCGCAGCTCCGAACTGACGCGCAACGAGCCGTGGCCGCAGGTGGCGCTGTTTCGGCTGTTTCAGCTGGCCGTGTTCATGGGCATTGGCTGGATTGGACTACGCCTGATTGATTTTCTGGTGCTGGTATTTCAGCGCCGCGCCGAAGCCACCCCGTCGCGCCTCAACAACCAGCTGATTCCCTTCGCCAAAGACCTACTGAAGGTGCTGGTGCTCACGCTCACGTTTCTGGTGATGCTGAGCCGGGTGTTTGGCGTCAACGTCACGGCGCTTATCGGGGGTTTGGGCATAGGCGGCCTGGCGGTGGCCTTTGCCGCCAAGGAAAGCCTCGAAAACCTGATTGCCTCCTTCACCATCTTCCTCGACCGGCCCTTTGCCGTGGGCGACCTGGTGATGGTGGGCGGCATTACGGGCACGGTGGAGAAGGTAGGCTTCCGGAGTACCCGCCTGCGCACGGCCGAGAAAAGCTACGTGACGGTGCCCAACAAAAGCATGATTGACAAGCCCCTGGACAACCTGTCCTTGCGCACGGCCCGGCGCGTGGGCTTTACCCTTTCCTTGAGTCAGCATACGACCAGTGAGCAGCTGCGCGCCATCGTGGAAGACGCCCGCGCCGTGATCAAGGCACACCCCTTGGTGACCGACGAGCCCGAAGTAAAGTTTGCAGCCCTCACGCCCACGGCCAAGGAAGTAACCGTGCAGTATTTCGTGAACACCACCAATTACGACGAGTACCTCAACGCCAAGGAAGCCCTGAACTACGAGCTGATCCATGCGGTAGAGCAGCACGGTGGCTCCTTTGCCAATGCGGGCACCACCGTGGTGCAGCTTGCTGGCCCCCTTGGGGGCATAGGGGGCAACCCTAGCCCCGCCGGGGCGGAATAGCCCAAAGCCCCCGAAGACAAGCCCATGAAAAAGCCCCGACCAGTTATGTGGCCGGGGCTTTTCTATATGATTTCCGGGTACTCTAACGGCCGCCGAGCAAACCGCCGAGCAAGCCACCCATGCCGCTGCCACCGAGCAGGCCGCCGAGGCCGCCCCCACCGGCACTGCGCGGCGCCGAGTTGGGCTGGCCGCCCAGGCCACCCAGGATAGAAACCAAAGAACCCAGGCCGCCGCTGCCCATGTGCGTACCCTGTTGCGGGTAGTCGCCGTAGCTGCCGGTGTTGGCCGAAGAGCCACCACCCAGCACGCCGCTCAGCAAACCGCCACCGAGCAGGCCGCCGAGCAAGCCACCCATCGAGCTGCCGCCCATCGCGCCGCCTAGCAGGCCGCCCATGCCGCCCATCTGGCCGCCCCGGCCGCCCATTACTTTGGAAATAACCATGGGGGCCACTACGCCGAGCAAGCCAGCCATCAGCGCCCCTTTTGGAATGCCTACGCTGTCGAGCTTGTCGCCGATGCCACCCAGGAAGCTTTGCTTGGCTGGGTCGCTGGCCGAGTGCGGCACCTGGGCCGCCTGGTCTACTACCTGCTCCAAAGCATGAGTCTGCTGGGGCGTGATGCCCAGGTAAGTTGAAATCTTATTGACCATTTCCTCCTCCGTGTTGGAGTAGGCCCCGTCGGCGCGGGCAAAGCTGATCAGGTCCGTCACCAGCGAAAAGCGCAGGTCGCTCTGGCGCAGGGCGTCTAGGTTGGCTTTCACGCTTTCGTTGGTGGAGTCGCGGGCGGCGGCAATGATTTGCTGGGTGGCGCCGCCGCCTAATCCGGCGGTATGGGCGAGTTGCTGTAAGAATTCTACTTCGGCGGCCGAGGCCTCGCGGTCGGCGGAGGCCAGACTGGCAATAACACTTAGATAGGCCGTTTTTTCAGCTTCGGAGTATTGCTGAAGCAGTTGCGTTTCGTTCATGGTGCGGGAGTTTTAGGAGAAAAAACAATTCCGCGTTTCTTAACGGTGGTGCGCCAGGAATGTTGACCTGCTCCACCGCCACCTTGCTGGCCGGTAGTGAGTCGCGTTTACTCGTCGGGAGTCTGGCCGAGCCGAAGGTCTTTTCCTTTCCGGCGCCTTACCGCCAGCTTTCTGCATCTACTTTATTATGGGTGGCTGCTCGCTCCAGCCCACTTCGCTGGGCAAAACCAGGGCTTCAGCAAAAATTTTCGTAATTTTTTTTACTTCCTGCACTTTTCTGATTCAGAATGATTTATGCCTTTTACAGCTACCAGAAGCCTGTTTTTCAAGAAAAAAAAGACGTTTTATCCAGCTCGGGTTTGGTGTAGCCAAAAACACCTGCCATATTTGTACCACCAAACGGGACATACCCGGTAAGGAAAAGGGAGATTAGCTCAGCTGGTTCAGAGCATCTGCCTTACAAGCAGAGGGTCACTGGTTCGAACCCAGTATCTCCCACCATTAAGAAGCCTCTCAGATGCACATCTGAGAGGCTTCTTCGTTTTTGATGCCTAGGCTGGAACATTGTATTGCTTTGGCAGTGCCCTAGGGCTCTACCGCTCCGTTCCGCCGTCGTCGCTGAGATGGGCATAGGGTGTGAGAAGAAACGTTCTGGCTTCGCGGTGTTTCACAGCAAAAATCCGCAACCACCATCCTATTATCCTGGTAGAACATTGCTGCGTAGATTTGGCATCTGAACTCTTCCTCAACACTACCCCACCTTGCGACTCTACTTTGAGAACCCTGTCGGCCGAATTCTCGAGCACCCTGCCGGCTACGTGGTCATTCAATACCATCCTGGAACGCGAGAAATATCCCATCTGCAGTCCTTTCTTACCCACACCGGTCGGCTACTTCAGTTACGGAGCTGGAATAAGTTATTCGGCGACCAGCGCCAGATGACTCCTTTCACGGAAGAAGAAAGCCAGTGGATTGTAGAATATTGGCTCAGCGAAGAAAGCCGAGGGCAACGGATTTACGCGGCCGTACTGCTGGACCCAGCCGCCTTTGCCAGCATTCCGGCGCAGGTAGCTTCCCAGGAGGCCACTGCCGCGGCCCTTACTTATCGGCTGTTCGACCAGACAGACGACGCGGAAGCCTGGTTACTCCAACGCTTCCGTAGCTAATACGCTGGTATTCCGGTACCCGCGTAGTCTGCCCCATCCTGCCTTCTTCCCGTCCCATCCCGACCATGGCCTCTGTTTCTCCTGACTACCAATACCTGTTTCGCCTTTTGCCGCACAACTACTTGTTGCTGTTGCCTGATGGTACAATCGTTGACAACTCTGACAAGCATGTGGGTGTGTCGATGCTAAACCGGGAGCAGGCGGTTGGCCGAAACATCTTTGAGGCCTACCCTTCCGCGCCCAAAAGCCAGCAGGAGCTGAACGACTCCCACGACTATGTGCGCCAGCATAAGCAGCCGCACACGATGCCGGTGATGCGCTACGACTTACTGCGGCCAGAGGCCGAGGGCGGGGGCTACGAGCAGCGCTACTGGCGCATCACGCATTATCCCGTTTTGGATGAACAAGGCGAGCTGCTTTACATTCTGCAGCACCCGGAAGACATTACGACGCAGCATCTGGCTGACCAGCAACGCTTGGCGGCCGAGCAAGCCCTGAGTCAGGCCCAGAAGCAGGCTCTCTTCACCTTAGAGGCTCTGCCGGTGATGGTTTGGACGGCTCAACCGGATGGCACCATTGACTATTTTAACCAGCGCTGGCTACAGTTCACCGGCCGTACCGGGCAGGAAGACCCTGCTGGCTCCTGGCAGGCAGTGATTCACCCCGAGGATTTACCCCACCTGAGCGAGTCCTGGGGCCAGGCCATTGCGGAGCGGCAGCCCTACGAAGCCGAGTTCCGCATGCGCCGTCACGATGGGCAGTATCGGTGGGTGCTGGCCCGCACCGTGCCCCAGCGCGAAGCCGATGGCAGTGTGCTGATGTGGGTTGGCTCCGGTATTGACATTCAGGAACAGAAGCAGCTGGTGCTGGAACTCACGGAGGCAAATGAGCAGCAGCTACTGCTATCGGAGCAGTCTTATCAGGCCGCGCAACTGGCGCAGCGGCAGCGCGAAACGTTCTACAACCTATTCATGGAAGCCCCCGCGCTGATTTCTATCGTGCGCGGATCGGAGTACCGGATTGAGTTTGCCAACCCGCCTTATCACGAGCTGTTCGCTACCAGCGAACTGGTTGGCCGTACCGTTCTGGAGGTGGTGCCGGAAGCCGCGGAGCAAGGCTTCATTGCGCTGCTCGATCATGTTTACCAAACCGGGGAGGCCTTCCAAGGCAGCGAAATGAAACTACAGCTGCATCGCCGGGCAACTGGCCAGATCGAAGAGCGGTATTTCGACTTTTCGTACCAGGCTTTCCGGGAGAACGGGCAGATTGTCGGCATTTTCAGCTTCGCCTTCGACGTTACGGAACGGGTGCACATGCGCCAGCAGCTCAATCAACTGCAAAACGCCCGTGGGACATCGCATGACTAAGCTGCTCCCGATGCCATTTTTCCCGCCTACCAGCCCGCCTTATGAACATCGATAGTCTGGATTTCCAGCAGGCCCGCATCAAGCTGGTCGTGTTCAAGTCCCGGCTGCGCTCGGTACTCTACGGCGTGCGCGAACCTGACCCGGCCCTGTTTTCGTTGGTCGACAATCCTTTTGGCCAGTGGCTGACCACGACGTTGGTGCCGCGCTACGGCAAGGTGAGCGAAGTGCAGGCCATGGAGCGCGTACTACAGCAAATGCTGCGATACGGCCAGGAGCTTGTGACCTTGTTCCGACAGGGCCGCATTGAGAATGCCCGGAGCGGACTGGAACAGATTGAAACCTATGCGGCGGAAATTGACGGCCTGTTGCGGCAGCTTGAGCAGCGCAATGCCGCCTAACCAGCCCGGCACTTCGCTGGGCCAAACGCCGGGGCGCCGACTGCTCGTCTTTCGCACCGCCGGCAGACTTCCCGGCATGAATTAGAACAAATTGCGGCAAGAGCCTTTAAATAAACGCCCCTGCTATTCTGCCCTACAAGGGAGAGTCCCTGCAAGGAGCCCAATACGACCCACCTCTGGGAAGCCGCTTAGTCGAATGATTAAGCGGCTTTTGTTTGCGGCCCGAAGGTCTCCATTGGCTGAAGCAGGGCGCCAACTTTCTGCCACCCGGCATTTTAGTGGCGCGCAACTACGGTAGGTTGTGTATATTTGATTAGGCTGCCCTTATTCCGGGGACACACAACTCCTAGCTTACCAGAAGGTTGCTTTCCTACCTGCGTTTCTACTCACTGCTCGCCGTTGGCTTGGCTCTTTTTGCCGGCTGCACGCATCAGCCGACGCCAGCCTACCGCATTGGTTTCTCCCAGTGCAGTATGAGCGGACCGTGGCGGCAGGCCATGCTGGCCGGCATGGAGCGGGAGCTGAGCTTTCATCCCGAGGTCCAGCTGCACATGCTGGATGCCCACGACAACAGCCGCGTGCAGCAGCAGCAGATTCGGGAATTGCTCCACGATGGAGTTGACCTGCTGATTGTGTCACCCTACGAAGCCGAGCCCGTCACACCCGCGGTGGAGGAGGCCATTGCCCAGGGCGTGCCCGTGGTGTTACTTGACCGGCGCACGGCCTCGCCCCAGTACTCAGCCTATGTGGGCGGCGACAACTTAGAAGTAGGCGAAACGGCCGCCCGCTACGCCGCTCGCCTACTGCAGCAGCACGGCTACGTAGCGGAGGTGATGGGCACCCCCGGCTCGTCGGCCACGGCCGAGCGGCACCAGGGCTTTGCGCAGGGCCTGCGCCGTTACCCGGGCATCCGCTCGGTGGGGCAGGTGACGGGCGACTGGAAGGAAAAGACGCTGAAGCCGGCCTTAACGAAGCTGCTGCAGGCCCACCCCGAAGTAACCGTCATCTTCGCCCACAACGATGCCATGGGCCGGGGCGCCCACGAAGTATGCCAGCAGCTGGGCCGGGCCGGGCAGGTAAAGGTTATTGGCGTAGATGGCTTGTCGGGCGCCGGCGAAGGCATCGACCTGGTGCAGCGCGGGGTGCTGGAGGCCTCGGTGCTTTACTCACCTGGGGGGGAGGAAGCCATGCGTACGGCCCTGAGCATTCTGCGCAAGCAGCCCTACAAGCGCGAAAACACACTGGGCACCATCGTCATCGACTCGACCAACGTGCGCACCCTGCAACAGCAGACCGACAAGATGGTGAGCCAACAGGCAGATATTCTGCGGCAGCAGGGTCTGCTGCAGTCCCTGCGCGCCACGTATGCCAGCCAGCGCACGGTACTCTACGGGCTGATGGTGTCCTTGCTGGGCGCCATTGTGCTGGGTGGCGTGGCCTGGCAGTCGGCGCGAAAAAACCGCCTGATTAATCAGAAGCTGGCTATTCAGAATGCGGAAATTGACGCCATCAACCACCAGCTGGTCAGCCAGAATGAGGAAATAAGCCAGCAGCGCAACCAGCTGGAGGCCATGGCGTCCCAGGCCCGCGCCGATACCGAAGCCAAGCTGCGCTTCTTCACCAACTTCTCCCACGAGCTGCGCACCCCCCTCACCCTCATTCTGGGCCCGGTGGAGGAGCTGCTCACCAGCTCGCCCGACCTGACCACGGCCCAGCGCCACGACTTGGGCCTGGTGCGCCGCAATACCCAGCGCCTGCTCCAGCTCGTCAACCAGCTGCTGGACTTCCGTAAGATTGAAGTCGGGAAGATGACGGTGCGCGCGACGGAAGGCGACTTGGTGGCCTTTGTGCGCGAAATCGTGGATGCCTTTGAAAAGCCGGCCCGGCTACGCGGCGTGCAGCTGCGCTTTCTGGCCGCCGAGCCGGTGCTCCGGGGGTGGTTTGATGGCAATATTCTGGATAAGGTGTTTTTCAACCTGCTATCGAACGCCCTGAAGTTTACTCCCGACCAGGGCCAGATTACCATCAGCCTGCAAGCCAGCCCCGATGGGCAAAACCTGCGGGTGAGCGTGGCCGACACGGGCCGGGGCATCAGCGACCAGGACCGCGCCCACATCTTCGAGTGGTTTTACCAGGGCGACCAGGGCGCCGTGGCCAAGGGCTCGGGCATGGGCCTGGCTCTGGCCCAGGGGCTTACCCGCCTGCATCAGGGGCAGCTCACCTTCAGCAGCCGCCCCGGGCAGGGCAGCACCTTCGTGGTGACAATCCCGCGCGAGCTGCCCCCCGACTTACGCTCCGCCGAGCCGGCCACAACCACCGTGTTTGCCCTGGATGAGCCCGAGCCGCTGCCGGACCTGGCCGAGCCGGAACGCGAACCTGCAGGCCTCGAAACGGGCAGTGAAACGCTGGTGCTGGTAATTGAGGACAACGCGGAGGTAAATAACTTTTTGGCCCGGAAGCTGCGCACCGACTTTCGGGTGCAAACCGCCACCGACGGGCACACCGGCTTCCGCATGGCCACCGACCTGATTCCCGACTTAGTGGTGTGCGACGTGATGATGCCCGGCCTCAGCGGGCTGGAAGTGGTGGCCAAGCTCAAGGAAGACTGGCGCACCTCCCACATCCCGGTGGTGCTGCTCACGGCCCGCAACGCGCCCGAGCAGCAGGTGGAGGGCGTGCAGGCCGGCGCCGACCTCTACCTGACCAAGCCGTTCAACCCAGCCTTCCTGCTGGAAAGCGTGCGGACGCTACTGGCCAACCGCAGCCGCCAGCGGGAGCATTTCCGGCGGGAGCTGAGCGTAGACGTAGCCACGGTCCCCGCCTCCAACCCCGAACAAAAGTTCCTGGCCGACCTCACGGCCATTGTGGAAGCCAACCTTACGAAAACCAACCTGAGCGTAGAGGACATTGCCCGGAGCCTGGGCATCTCGCGCATGCAGCTTTACCGCAAGGTAAAAGCGGTGCTGGGCACGGGCGTCACCGACTTTATCCAGGGCCTGCGCCTGACCAAAGCCCGCGAACTGCTGCTCGATGACACGCTTACCATCACCGATGTGGCCTACGAGCTGGGCTTTTCCTCCCCTTCCTATTTTTCTACTTCCTTCAAGACGCGCTACCAGATTTCTCCTACTGAGTTTCGTGCGCTACATATCACTCCGCACGCCTGAAACATTCTCTAAAGCGCGGTAATAAAATCAAAACCGAGTCTGAAAACAGGCTCGGTTTTTTGTTTTTAACTACACTGTATATCAATGCATTAGCAAAATATTAACCCTTGAACGCATTTTGAAATAAATGAGCAAGCCGTCGGTAGGCCAGCCGGTGACATTTGTGCAAAACACTGACTGTCATGCACACCGCTGCGCCCATCGTCTGCTTTGGAGAAATGCTCTGGGACGTGCTGCCTACCGGCAAGCAACCTGGCGGCACGCCCTTCAAGGTGGCCGTGCACCTGCAGCAGCTGGGCCAGGAGGTGCGGCTCATCAGCCGCGTAGGAGATGATGAGTTGGGCCAAGAACTGCTGGCGTATAGTGCCGCCCAGGGCCTCGACTGCAGCCTCGTGCAGCAAAGCGAAACCCACCTCACCGGCGTGGTGAAAGCCACCATCCGAGCCGGCCAGGCAGTGACGCACACGATCCTGAATCCGGTAGCCTGGGACTACATCCGGCACACCGACGCGCTGCGCGCAATCGTTTCCGGAGCAGCCATGCTCGTGTATGGCTCGCTGGCTACCCGTAGCGCCCTCAGCCGCGAAACGCTGTACCGCCTGTTGCAGGTGGCTTCCTTTAAGGTGTTTGACGTGAACCTGCGCGCCCCGCACTATACCTGGGCGGGCGTGAAGTACCTGCTTCGCCAGGCCGATCTGGTGAAGCTAACCCAGCCCGAGCTGACGGAGATGATGCGCTGGCTTGGTCAGCCCGCCGACGAAGAAACAGCCCTGCCGTGGTTAGCTCAGCAATTTAGCCTGCAGGCCGTGTGCCTTACCAAAAATCGGCATGGTGCCGCGCTCTGGACCGGTAATCAGCTGTTTACGCACCCAGGCTTTGCCGTGGCAGGGCCGGGTACCAGCGAAAGCGCCGCTGCTTTTCTGGCGGCCCTGCTGGCCGGCTGGCAAGCGCGCCAGCCCCCGGCCGATTCCTTGCGGCGCGCCTGTGCGGCCGGCGCGCTGGCAGCCACGCCACAGCCGGCCCAACCCGACCTAAGTGCCCTGCTCACTTACCGTGCCCCCTTCATCTGCTACACACCTAGTCCCGGCCGGTAGCACGCCTGCAGCCAGTGTTCCCGGCCACTTTCCCTCACCAATTCTTTCCCTTTCATCCCGTTTCCCATGCCGTCTCCTTTACAATTTCCACACGGCCGGTGGCCTCGCCCCAGAAGGCTGTTTACGCCTACGCTAGCGCTGAGCGGCGTGCTGCTGTCGGGCTTGGCCTTTGCGCACCCGGTCAGCCATGCTATTGCCGCCCCTGCTGTTTCGCTGGCCGACTTTTCGCGGAGCCGCACCGTAGCCAGTGGCTCTATCTCGGGCCGCATAGTTGATGCCAAAGGCGAAGCCCTGCCCGGCGTAACGGTCGTAATAGCGGGTACTACGCTTGGTAGCGCCACCAACAGCGACGGTACTTTCACGATTCAGAACGTGCCGGCCGGCCCGCAAACGTTGGTTATTTCATCGGTAGGCTTTACCACGCAACGCATTCCCGTAACGGTAACCGATGGGCAGGTAACTCAGGTAGCCAGCACCACCCTCGAAGAGAACCTGCAGGCGCTGAGTGAAGTAGTGGTAGTGGGCTACGGCACCCAAACCCGCCAGGAACTGACGACCTCCGTGGCCTCGGTGGGCGCCAAGCAGATTGAGCGTCAGCCCGTAGCTGGCTTCGACCAGGCGCTGCAGGGCCAGGCTCCCGGCGTGCAGGTGACCTCCCCTACCGGTGCTCCCGGCTCGGGTATCAACGTGCAGATTCGGGGCAACAACTCCATTCAGCTGTCGAACTCCCCGCTCTACGTAATTGACGGGGTGCCTGTGCTGCCTACCTACGACCGGGAGCTTAGCATTGGCAACCAGAAGCCCAATCCACTTAACACCCTAAATCCCAACGACATCGAGAGCATCGATGTATTGAAGGACGGGGCCGCCGCCGCTATTTACGGCCTGCGGGCGTCCAACGGCGTAGTGGTAATTACCACCAAGCGCGGCAAAGTGGGCAAGCCCCAGGTAGGCTTTAGCGCCTACTACGGCAAGCAGCAGCTGCGCAAAAAGCTGGATTTGCTGAACTCCCAGCAGTTTGCCACCCTCTACAACGAGATGCTGGTGAACAACGGCGAAGCGCCTTACTTCAACGCTCAGAATACCCCCGACTTCACCACCGACTGGCAGGATGAGGTGTACCGCTCGGCCGCTATCCAGAACTACCAGCTGAACGTGAGTGGCGGCACTGATAAGACGCGCTACTACGTTTCGGGCGGCTATTTCAAGCAGGATGGCATCATTCTGAACTCCGGATTTGACCGCTACAACTTCAAGCTGAATCTTGATCAGCAAGCCAGCAATCGTTTCCGGTTGGGCACCAACCTCAACCTGAGCCGCACGCACAACAACGGCAGCGTGCGCAGTGAAATGGCCTTGGGCAACTCCGGCACCGTACTCGGTACGCTGGCCCAGATTCCGACCATTCCGGTACGCGACGCCAACGGCGTGTACGCTACGAACCCCTTGTCCTTCTCCGACAACCCGGTTGGGAACCTGCTCGAAACCCGCAACAACGCCATTACCTACCAGGCTGTGGGCAACGTGTACGGGGAACTGGACATTCTGCAGAACCTGAAGTTCCGCTCCTCGCTGGGCATTGACTTCCGCTCCCAGCTCGAAAACGAGTTCATCACCCGCGAGTATCCCGGTACCTCCCGCTCCGACCCGTCCCAGCGCGGCAGCGCCCGCACCGGCACCACCCAGCAAAGCATCTGGCTGCTGGAAAACACACTGACGTACAACCCCGACCTCGGCGAGCGAAACAACCTGACGCTGCTGGCCGGCCAGTCAGTGCAGGAGTCGAACCGCTTTGCTTCCAACGCTTCTACCCGCTACTTCGCCTCCAACGCCGCGCCTTACCTGCCCGGCGGCTCGGAGCGCACCGGGGCCAGCAGCTACGAGGAAGAGTGGGGCTTGGTGAGCTACTTTGCCCGCGCCATTTACAACTACGATGAGCGGTACCTGGCCACGCTGAGCTTCCGGGCCGACGGCACCAGCCGCTTCGAAGACCACTTCGGCTACTTCCCCGCCGTGGGCCTGGGCTGGCGTATTTCCAAGGAGTCGTTCTTCCCGCAGGGCGGAAAAGTCTCGGACCTGAAGCTGCGCGGCAGCTTTGGCGCCGTTGGCAACCAGGAGTACCCGCCCTACGACCGGTTCAGCACCTACAGCACCGGCTACAACTACCAGGGCGCGGGGTCTACCATTGTGGGCGGCATCGGGCCGAACCGCATCGGCAACCTGGCGCTAAAATGGGAAACCACTTACCAGTACAACGCCGGCCTCGACTTGGGCTTGTTTGCTGACCGCGTGGTGCTGAACGTGGATGCCTACCAGAAGCGCACGCATGATTTGCTCACCAGAGTCCCATTGGCCTTAAGTACAGGAGCCCAGGTACTGGATATTATTCAAAACGTAGGTGAAGTAGAAAACAAAGGCTTGGAGTTTGGCCTGAACACGACGAACGTGAATGGCAGTGACGGCGCCTTCAGCTGGAACACCAACTTCAACATATCAATGAACCGCAACAAGGTGCTTGACCTGGGCACGCAAATCAATGCCGATGGCGTAGAAGTTGCGCGCGAAATCATCAACGGTTCCAGCATCACGCAGGTGGGCGCGCCCTTGGGCTCGTTCTACGGGCACCGGGTGCAGGGCATCTTCCAGTCGGATGCGGAAGTGGCTGAAGCGCCTACGCAAAACAACGCCAAGGCCGGGGACATACGCTTTGTGGACACCAACGGCGACGGCAAAATCACCGATGATGACCGCGTCATCATCGGCAACCCTAACCCCAAGGCTATTGCGGGCATCACCAACAACTTCGCCTTCAAAGGTCTGGAGCTAAGCGTATTCTTCCAGGGCTCCTTCGGCAACGACATCTACAACCAGAACCGCCAGACCCTGGAGGGCATGGCCGGCCCGGTCAACCAGACCACAGCGGTACTGAACCACTGGACGGAAACCAACCGCGACGCCGACCTTCCCCGCGCCGTTTTCAGCGACCCGAACCAGAACAACCGCTTCTCCACCCGCTTCGTGGAAGATGGCACCTATGTGCGCCTCAAGAACCTGACGCTGGCCTACAACCTGCCGACCAGCCTGATTGAGAAGGCCAAGTTCAGCGGCCTGCGCCTGTACGTGACGGGCCAGAACCTGCTTACCTGGACCGACTACTCGGGCTACGACCCGGAGGTTAGCGCCGACCCGTTCTCGTCCACCGGCTTTGGCCGCGACTTTGGGGTGTATCCGCAGGCCCGCACCTACACCGTAGGCCTCAACGCCACTTTCTAAGCTTCCCCTTTCATGAAAAAGATACTGCTTCCCATCTGTGCGGCGCTGGTTTTGCTCGGCAGCTGCAACGTGCTCGACAAAGAGCCCCTGCCCAGCGTAGCGCCCACCACGTTCTTCCAAACCGCCGACGACGCGGAATCGGCGCTGACGGCTGCCTACGACGGCCTGCAGAGCACGGGCCTCTACAGCCAGGACCTGATTGTGTTCGGCGAGATGCCCTCCGACAACTGCACCAGCACCAACGGCGACGTAACGCCCCTGGAAAACTTCACCTGGTCGCCGAACACCAGCCAGGTGTACAACATCTACCGCGACTCCTACCTGGGCATCAACCGCGCCAACGCCGTGATTAAGTATGTGCCCGGGGTATCGATGCCGGCCGAGCGGCAGGCCCAGATCCTGGGCGAGGCCTACTTCCTGCGGGCGTTGCACTACTTCAACCTGGTGCGGGTGTATGGCGGGGTGCCGCTGCGCCTGGAGCCCACCGAAACCGGCGACCCGGCCGTTATTGCCCTTCCCCGGGCTTCGGCCGAGCAAGTGTACGCGCAGATTGTAGCCGACCTCACGCAGGCTGCCAGCCTGACGACTACGGCCAACAACCCGCGCCGCGTTACCAGGGGTGCGGTTAATGCCCTGCTGGCCCAGGTGCACCTGACCCAGCGCCAGTGGAGCCAGGCGGCTACCGCGGCGAATGCCGCCATCAGCAGCGGCTACACGCTCGTGACGCCCTTCAAGAACCTGTTCCCGGCCGACAACAAGCCCGAGTCTATTCTGGAAGTGCAGAACTCCGGCACGGCCGATGGCAACAACATCCTGCCCGACCTGCTGCTGCCCGCCCCACCCGCCACGTACTCCTTCCCCAAGTTCAACATTCCCACCGCGGAGCTGATTACCCTGGCCACGTCGAATGCCAATGACAAGCGCTGGGCCACCATTGGGCCGGTTACGGGTGGCACCGACCACGCCAGCTACATTGAAGGCAGCGGCAGCGGCAACGACGCCGGCCCCTTCGTGTACAAGTGGCCCGGCAACCCCGGCGGTTTCAACTCCCCCGACAACACTTACATCCTGCGCCTGGGCGAAACCCTGCTCACCTACGCCGAAGCGGCCAACGAGCAGAACGGCCCCTCGGAAGATGTGCTCGGCAAGCTCAACCAGGTGCGCACCCGCGCCGGTCTGAGCTCCCTCACCATGGCCTCGCCGGAAGCCGCCAGCAAGCAGGCCCTGCGCAACGAAATAGACCTGCAGCGCCGCCTGGAGCTGGCCTTCGAAGGCTACCGCTGGTTTGACCTGGTGCGCTACGCCCGCCACAACCAGGCCGAAGCCGGCGCCCACGCTACTACGGCCCTCACCGTGATGCAGGCCAAGCTGGGCAAGAGCGACCCGAACCTGCTGCTGCTGCCCCTGCCCCAGGCGGAAATCAACAACAACCGGCAGGCGCAACAAAACCCGGGGTACTAAGCCCCACTTTCTGCGCCGGCGGTGCTGCAACACCGCCGGCCTGATTTTCCGCACCAGCCAGGCTGCTCTCAGCCTGCTTGCGGGGAGCCAGGGCCGGTTAGCTAGGTAAGGGGAGCATAACCGGCCCTCGTGCTGCCCGATTTTAATTGCCGCTCTTGGTTAGGCCCGCCCCGGGCGGGGCCGTATCTACGAGCTGCTCATTTGCTTTTCCCCTTCGCAATCTGTGTTTATGCTGCGTTTCCTCACCTTTTCCTGCACTCTTCTCTTCAGCCTCGGGCTGGGTGCCGGCTGTCAGCGCCCCGCTGCCAGCGGCAACGGGGCGGCCGCCGATTTCTGGCTGACCAACCCCGACAAAACGGCCTTGTTTCAGCGGCAGGCAGCACCTTTGACTTTCACAACGGACGCACCGGCTGCTTCCGTGATTGAGGTAGACGACAAGCAGGCTTTTCAGCCCATTGATGGGTTTGGCTACTGCCTCACGGGCGGCAGCGCCGAGTTGCTGCACGCCATGTCGCCCAAGGCGCGGCAGGCTCTGCTTCAGGAGCTCTTCGGCACCGACGGCACCAACATCGGCGTCAGCTACCTACGCCTGAGCATCGGGGCGTCTGACCTCGATGCCCGGGTGTTCAGCTACGACGACCTGCCCGCCGGCCAGACCGACCCGACGTTGAGCAAGTTCAGCCTGGAACCTGACCGCCCGCACCTGATTCCGGTGCTCAAGGAAATTCTGCGCATCAACCCCAGCATCAAGCTGATGGGCTCTCCCTGGTCGCCGCCCCCGTGGATGAAAACCAACGAAAGCTCCAAGGGCGGCTCCCTGAAGCCGGAGTTCTACCCGGCCTACGCCCAGTACTTCGTGAAGTACATCCAGGGCATGCAGGCCGAGGGCATCCGCATCGACGCCATTACCATTCAGAACGAGCCCCTGCACCCCGGCAACAACCCCAGCCTGCTGATGCTGGCCGAGCAACAGGCCGAGTTCATCAAGAAACACCTGGGCCCGGCCTTCAAGGCCGCGAAGCTGGACACGAAAGTTATTGTGTACGACCACAATGCCGACCGTCCCGATTACCCGATCAGCATCCTGAACGACCCCGAAGCCCGGCAGTACGTGGATGGCTCGGCCTTTCACCTCTACGGCGGCCCCATTGAGGCCCTCAGCCAGGTGCACGACGCCCACCCCGACAAAAACCTCTACTTCACGGAGCAGTGGGTGGGCTCGAAAAGCAAGTTTGAGGAAAACGTGCCCTGGCACGTGCGCACCCTCATCATTGGGGCTACCCGCAACTGGGCCCGCACCGTGCTGGAATGGAACCTGGCCGCCGACCCTCAGCAAAACCCGCACACGCCCGGGGGCTGCACCGAATGCCGCGGCGCCCTCACCCTGGACGGGGATAAGGTGACCCGCGAGGATGCCTACTACATCATTGCCCACGCCAGCAAGTTTGCCCGCCCCGGCTCGGTGCGCATTGCCACTACCGTGCCCGACAAGCTCCCCAACGTGGCCTTCCGCGCCCCCAATGGTCAGAAGGTGCTGGTAGTGCAAAACGATAACTCCGCCGCGCAGACTTTCTCGGTGCGCCACAACGGCCGCGTGTTTTCCTCCACACTGGGGGCCGGCGCGGTCGGCACCTACGTCTGGTAGTCAACCTCCTCACTTTTTGCCTTTTCCACCTTTCACCTCTTAGCTAATTCCCATGAAAAAACTCTTTACTCTTTCTGCTGTTGCCGCCCTTATGGCCGCTTCGTTGGGTGCCCAGGCTCAGTTTACCGTGAATGGCACACTCGATGCCACTGAAGTAGGCACCGGGGAAGGCAAGTACCAGCTGGTGGGCACCTACACCGGGGCCCACTCCATTGCCGACCGGGGCCTAAAAGCCCTGTACGTGGGCACCACGGCTACCACCCTGAACATCATGGTGGTGGCGTCTTCCGAAATTGACGGCTACAACTCCCTGGTGTTTTACCTGGATGCGCCTAACAAGACGGGCATTGCGGCCAACACCCAACTGCCGGGCAGCACCAACTCCGGCAATGATGGCCGGGAGTCGCTGCGGCAGCGCCCTACCCTGGATATGCCCGTGGATTTCGCGTTCCGCTGCACGACCTCGCCCTTCGGCAAACCCAATGAGAATGCCATTTACCTGAGCCGGGTAAACTACACCGAAACGCCCTACAACGAAGTGGGCATGGGCGCCGGCAAGAAAGATGGCTCCCTCACCACCGATGCCAACGACCCGGCCGGCGCGAAAACGGCTTTCCAGACCAGCGCCACGGGCAGCGTAGCCGCCAATACCACCACGGGCTGGGAATTCGAAATTCCACTGTCGGCCATCGGCGGGGCGCCCGCGGGCAGCAACCTCCACCTGATGGTGGCTTACATTGACGACTTCAAAAGCTTCAACTCCGACGTGCTACCGACGATTCAGGGCCAGACCACGGCCCTGGGCATCAACCCCGACTTCACCGCCATTCCCGGCAAGCAGTTCTACACCTACCAGGTAGGCTCGGGCGTGCTGGCCAGCCGCTCGGCCAGTGCCGCCCTGAAGGCCGCCGTGTACCCCAACCCACTGGCCACCAGCAGCCGCCTCACGTACAGCGTGCCCAGCCAGGCTCCGGTGAACGTGGCGGTGTATAATACGCTGGGCCAGAAGGTGCTGAACCTGCTATCGGACACGCAGCCGGCCGGTGCCCGCACGTTGTCTCTTGCGCCGCTCCGGCAGCTGCGCAGCGGCTCCTACGTTGTTACGGTACAGGTGGGCAATCAGCTCAGCTCCCAGCGGGTGCTGGTAGACTAACTCGTTACCGGTCAGGCCACCCGCCCAGCGCGTGGCCTGACCGATTTTTTTCCTTACCCCTTACGCTCATGCAAAAGATTCTGGCAGGTATTATGGGCAGCGCGCTCCTGGGGGCGCTAACGCTGACTGGCTGCGGCGGCGACAACAAACCCGACCCCAAGCCCACCCCACCGCCCCCGCCCCCGGCAGAAACCGGCCCCTCGCAGGTGGCTTTGTGGCTGACGACGTCCAGCCAGTCTACCTTGTTTCAGAAAAGCGCCCTGGTGCTCAACTTCAAGGAAACCACGGGCGCGGGTCCCATTATTTCGGTGGATACCACCACCACCTACCAAAGCATCGACGGGTTTGGCTACACCCTGACCGGGGGCAGTGCCATGCTCATCAACCAGCTGCCGGCCAGCAACCGCACGGCCCTGCTGAAGGAACTGTTTGCCACCGACGGCAACAACATCGGGACCAGCTACCTGCGCATCAGCATTGGCGCCTCCGACCTCAGTGACCGGGTGTTCACCTACGACGATGTGCCGGCCGGCCAGACCGACCCGACCCTGGAGAAGTTCAGCCTGGAACCCGAGAAGAAGGACTTGCTGCCCGTGCTCAAGGAAATCCTGGCCATCTACCCCGACCTCAAGATTCTCGGCTCGCCCTGGACGGCGCCGCCCTGGATGAAAGATAACGGCAGCTACAAAGGCGGCTCCCTAAAACCGGAGTACTACAGCGTATATGCCAACTACTTCGTGAAGTACCTGCAGGCTATGCAGGCCGAGGGCATCCGCCTGGATGCCATTACCATTCAGAACGAGCCCCTGCACGACGGCAACAACCCCAGCATGTATATGTCGGCCACGCAGCAGGGCACATTCATCAAAAACCACCTGGGCCCCGCCCTGAAAGCCGCGGGGCTGACCACCAAGATCATCCTCTACGACCACAACACGGACCGCATCGACTACCCGCTGGCTATCCTCAACGACCCCGAAGCCCGGCAGTACGTGGATGGCTCGGCCTTTCACCTGTACGCCGGCACTATTGAAGCCCTGTCTACGGTGCACAATGCCTTCCCCGACAAGCACGTGTACTTCACGGAGCAGTGGGTGGGTGGCCCCGGCAACTTTGCCGCCGACTTTAGCTGGCACGTGGGCACGCTCATCATTGGCGCCACGCGGAACTGGAGCCGGAACGTGCTGGAGTGGAATCTGGCGTCGGACCAGAACTACGGTCCGCGCACCGACGGGGGCTGCACTACCTGCCTGGGTGCCCTCACCATCAACGGCACTACCGTGACGCGCAACCCGGCTTACTATACCATTGCGCACGCCAGCAAGTTTGCCCGCCCCGGCTCGGTGCGCATCGATACGAACGTGCCCAACGGCTTGTCGAACGTGGCCTTCAAAAATCCCAGCGGGCAAAAGGTACTCATCGTGCAGAACAGCACCAGCAGCTCGCAGTCCTTCAACATCGCCTACCGGGGCAAGATGGTCAGCACCACGCTCCCGGGCGGGGCCGTGGGCACCTACGTCTGGTAAGACCACCCTTCTGCAACCCAGAACCCGCCGCCGATTTTTCCGGGCAGCTGCTGCCTTATCTTCTGCCCTTTTTTCGCGCCTCCATGCTGCGTCTCTCCCGGTTAGCCTTCCTTATGCTGTTGCTCGGCAGCAGCGCCATTGCGCGCGGCTGGGCGCAGAACATGGGCGGCCCGGTGGAAGTAAAAACGCGGCAAGGCCGGCTGCAGGGCAGCCGGGAAGCCAATCTGTGCGTGTTTCGCGGTATTCCGTACGCCCAGCCGCCCGTGGGGCCTTTGCGCTTTCGGCCCCCGCAGCCGCTACCCCGGCAGCACGGCCCGCGCCCCGCCTCGCAATTCGGCCATCGGGCCGTGCAGGCGGGTGGCCCCACGGGGGTGCAGGGCAGTGAGGATTGTTTGTACCTGAACGTGTGGGCACCCGCCTGGCCCACCCGCTCCCGCCCGGCTGGGGTACGCCCCGTGGTGGTGTGGGTACACGGCGGCGCTTTTACGGGCGGCTCGGGCCAGGACAATGACACCTGGACCTTCGCGGCCCAGGACAGCGTGGTGGCCGTGAGCCTAAACTACCGCCTGGGCAGCCTGGGCTTTCTGCACCTTGGCGAGGCCCTGGGTCCCGCTTACCGGCAGGCGGGCAACGTCGGCCTGCTCGATGCCGTGGCCGCCCTGCGCTGGGTGCACGACAACATCCGCGCTTTCGGCGGCGACCCTACGCGCGTGACGCTGATGGGCGAGTCGGCGGGGGCCAAGCTGGTGGGGGCTCTGCTCGTGACGCCGGCAGCCGAGGGCCTGTTTCAGCAGGTGATTCTGGAAAGCGGGGCCGTGCAGGCCATCCGCGACACGGCTACGGCGGCGGCGGTTACCCGTCAGCTGCTGGGCGAGCTGCACCTTGCCCAGCCCCAGGCCCTGCTCACGCTCCCCGCCGATACGCTCATTCGGGCGCAGGCGCGGTTTGCGAGTGGGGCGGGCGGCCTGCAGGTGTTTGGCCCCGTGCAGGATGGCCTGGCGCTGCCTCAACCGCCTTTCGCTTATTTGCGCCGCCTGAAGCGGCGCCCGCCGGCCGTACTGCTCGGCACCAATCTGGAAGAAGCCGGTTTGTTTACCGGCCCAGGCTCAGTGCTGGCTCAGCCCAATGAAAAGGCGCTGCAGCAGGTATTTGGCCGCAACGCGGCGGCGGTGTGGGCCGCTTATCGGCGCCTCAGCCAGACCCAGCCTGCCCAGCAGGCCTGGAACACCACGCTCACCGACTACCTCTACCGGCTGGCAACCTACCGCCTGGCCGATACCCTGGCCGCGCAAAACCGGCCCGTCTGGCTTTACCGCTTCGACTGGCACAATGCCACCCAGCGCCCCCTGCATGCCCAGGAGCTGGCGTTTGTGTGGAATGCCCCACTGGGCAGCTCCGGCGCGGCTCCAACCTTACCAGCCAGCCTGCCCGGCAAAGCTGCCGACGCGGCGCTGGCCGCCCGTATGCACGCCTATTGGGCCCGCTTTATCAAAACAGGCCGCCCGGGTCCCGACTGGCCCGCTTACTCAGCGCCGGGCCGCATGGTCATGGTGTTTGACTCGGCCAGTGGGCCCCGGCCCGCGCCCGATGCTTACCGGGACCCCGGCTTTCCAACCCAGGCCTACCGCCGCTAATACCCTACTCACCTCATCATGCCCAGCTAATTCCTCTGTCCTACCCGCTTGCGCCCACCTGTTCTTCGCTCTGCTCCCCGTTTTTTTCCACCATACCCCAAAAACCCACAGAACATGAACACCATTACCTCTTTCAGCCTCCGGCGTATGGCCCGCCGGATGCGGCAAGCGCTGCTACTCGTAGCGGGCCTCGGCATGGCGCAGCACGCCGACGCCCAAAGCTTTCTACGCGCCGACGGCCAGCGCATCGTGAATGCCAGCAACCAGGAAGTTATTCTCAACGGCATGAATCTGGGCAACTGGGCCGTGCAGGAAGGCTACATGATGAAAGTGGGCTGGCCTGGGGCCACAATAAACGGCGCCACGAAGCAGACGCAGGGCGCGGTAAAAAAGAGCCTCTACAACGCCGGCATGACTGATGCGGCCGTGGAGACATTCTACCAGAACTACCGCGCCAACTTTATCACCAAGCCCGACATCGACTACATTGCCTCCAAGGGCTTTAACTGCGTGCGCCTGCCCCTGCACTACGAGCTGTTCCTGACGCCTGCCCAACGGGCGGTGCGCAGCAGCGTGATGCGCGGTACCGTGAGCTACGACTCGTACGTGAGCCAGCTCACAGGCTGGTACAACAACAACCAGCTCTTTACTGACCCGGTCAACATGGCGGCGCTGGCCATGATTGACAACACCCTGGCCTGGGCCCAGGCCAACAACATGTACGTGGTGCTGGACATGCACGCCGTGCCCGGCTCCCAGGGCACCGACGCCAACATTGCCGACCAGATTGTAGCCAACGACCTGTGGAACCGCCAGATCAACCAGGATGTGCTCAACCGCCTGTGGTCGTTTGTATCGAACCGCTACAAGAACGACGCCCGCGTGGCCATGTACGACCTCATCAATGAGCCGAACAATGCGCCTAGCAACCCGCAGATCAAGACCGTGACGGAGCGCCTGATTAACACCATCCGGAACCAAGGCGACAATCACCTGATTCTGGTGGAAGGCAACGGCTGGGGCAACGACTTTAACTACCTGGAGCCCTTCAACTTCTCCAATCGCTCCAACCTGGTGTACAACTCGCACCGCTACAGCGGCACGGGTTATCTGATGGATAACGGCGTGAACTCCACGGGCGGCGGCCCCAACGACCTGCGCTTCATTGGCAACCTGCGCAACTTCCGCACCACCCACAACGTGCCGATCTGGGTGGGCGAAACCGGCGAAAACACCGACACCTGGATGCGCGACGCGGCCAAGAACCTCAACTCGGTGGGCATTGGCTGGTGCCACTGGACCTACAAGCGTTTTGAGGACCGCAGCAACCCGGCTTTCATGCACATCAACCCGCCCTACGTGGTGGACGGGCCCGCCGGCCTGAACCAGGTACTGACCAATATTCGGTTTGCCAACTGCGTGCCCAATACCACCGTGGCGGCCGTGTCGCCCAACCAGAACGGCATTGTGAACTACCCCGGCGGCGGCAACTACAATGGAACGAGCACTGTGCCCAGCGGCCCAACTATTGGACGCATTTACCAAATCAGCTGCAAGAATGGCGGCAAAACCATGGAAGTTTCGGCCAACTCTACCGTCAACGGTGGCCGCGTGCAGCAGTGGGGCTGGGCCCAAGCGGCCAGCCAGAAGTGGAAGCTGGTGGATGCCGGCGGCGGCTACGTACGTATCGTGAACCTGAACAGCAACAAGTCCTTGGATATTGCCGGCCCTTCCACCGCCGATGGTGCCAAAGCGCATCAGTGGGACTGGCTCAGCCAGGACAGCCAGTACTGGAAGATTGAAAGCAATGGCGACGGCACCTACCGCATCGTAAACAAGTTCAGCGGCAAGGTGCTGGACGTGGAAAATGGCTCCACTGCTGACGGCGCTGCTATTCACCAGTGGACCTGGGGTGGCTACAACAGCCAGCGCTGGTGGTTTTCCGACCAGGGTGCCGCCCGCACGGCCCTGTCCACAGTAAGCCCCGAAATGGAAGCCCGCCTGCAGCTCTACCCCACCACCGTGCAGTCGGAAATGACGTTTGACTACACTGCCGACCGGGCCCAACAGCTGCAGGTGCAGCTGGTAGATGTACTGGGCCGCTCGGTGCTACGTTCTGAGAAGAGCGTACAAGCCGGGGCCAACCATCTTTCCTGCAGCGTAGCAGCTCTGCCAGCCGGCGTGTACACGCTGCGCGTACTTACTCCCGAGGGCCAGTTGCAACGCCGCTTGCTGGTGCGCCGCTAGCCGCGGCCAGCGGGAGCCTGCTTCGTTTTTCACCTCCTGCCGGCCCGGGCACGTTGTCCGGGCCGGCAGGATAAGCGGAATCACCCGCATTTTTTCATTTTATGCGTACACCCTTTCTTCCTATGCTGATGCTGGCGACCCTGCCCTTTACGGGCGCCCTGGCGCAGAAATCAACCAAGCCGGCGACCAAAGCCCCGGCCTACTCGGCCGTCGGCAAAAAAGTACAGGTCTTTACCACGGCGGCCAACACAACCCACCGGTTGGCCGCTACCGGGGAGCTGCGCTTTCAGGAGCTCCGGCAGCCGCTGGAAACCCAGCCCACCGTATTTGTAGACCCCACGCATACCTTCCAGACCCTGGTAGGCATTGGCGGCGCCCTCACTGATGCGGCGGCCGAAACCTTTGCCAAACTGCCCAAGGCCGCCCAGCAGGAGTTCATGCAGGCGTACTACAGCCCCACCGCCGGCATTGGCTACACGCTGGCCCGCACCCACATCAACAGTTGCGACTTCAGCAGCGGCATGTATACGTATGTGGCCGACAACGACCAGGAGCTGAAGACCTTCAGCGTGAAGCACGACGAGCAGTACCGCATTCCCTTCATCAAGCAGGCCATAGCGGCAGCCGGTGGCAAGCTTCCGCTGTACGTGAGCCCCTGGACCCCACCCGCCTGGATGAAGGACAACAACGACCTGCAGCACGGCGGCAAGCTGCGCCCGGAGTTTCGCCAGGCCTGGGCCAACTACTACGTGAAGTTTATTAAGGAGTACGAGCGGCAGGGTATGCCTATTTGGGGCCTGAGCGTGCAGAATGAGGCCATGGCCAACCAGCGCTGGGAATCCTGCCTGTACACGGCTGAGGAAGAGCGCGACTTCATCAAGGAATACCTGGGCCCCACGCTCAAGAAAGGTGGCCTGGGCGACCGGAAACTCATTGCCTGGGACCACAACCGCGACCAAGTGTACCAGCGCGCCAGCACCATCCTCGACGACCCCGAAGCCGCCAAGTACGTGTGGGGCATCGGCTACCACTGGTACGAAAACTGGACCGGCAGCGACATGCTCTTCAGCAACGTGAAGCGCGTGCACGACACCTACCCCGACAAGCAGCTCATTTTCACGGAAGGCTGCATCGAAAAGTTCAGCCTCGACCGGGTAAGCGACTGGAAGCTGGGCGAAGTATACGGCCGCTCCATGATTGAGGACTTCAACGCCGGCACTGCCGCCTGGACCGACTGGAACATTCTGCTGGATGAAACCGGCGGCCCCAACCATGCCCAGAACTTCTGCTTTGCCCCCATCATTGGGGATACCCGGAGCGGCAAGCTGCTCTACACCAACATTTACTACTACATCGGGCACTTCTCGAAGTTTATCCGTCCGGGTGCCAAGCGCATCATCAGCTCCTCTACCCGGGACGTACTGCAAACCACCGCCTTCCGCAATACCGACGGTTCCGTGGCCGTGGTGGTGATGAATACCTCTGATAAGCCCATGGACTTTCTGCTGTGGCTGAAGGGCCAGGCAGCTTCCACTACGAGCCTGCCCCACTCCATAAGCACGTTTGTTGTAAACTAGCAGCCGATTTCTCCTCTATTCCTGAACCGTACTATGGCCCTGGCTGCTCCTTCCTCTCTTCCAACCGCTACTACCACCGACCCGGCGGGCGCTTCGCCGCGCTACACCTCGGCCCTGGCTTCGCTGACGGTGCTGTTCTTCATGATGGGCTTCATCACCTGCCTGAACGACATCCTGATTCCCTACCTGAAGGCCATCTTCCAGCTTTCCTACACCCAGGCCAACCTGATCAACCTCTGCTTTTTCGGGGCCTACTTCGTCATGGGTATTCCCGCCGGCAAGGTGGTGCAGCGCCTGGGCTACAAAGGCGGCATGCTGCTGGGCTTTCTCATTGCCGCCCTGGGCTGCTTCCTGTTCTACCCCGCCGCCGACAGCCGCTCCTACGCCCTGTTTCTGGGCGCTTTGTTCGTGCTGGCCACCGGCGTGGTGCTGCTGCAGGTAGCCGGCAACCCCTACGTGGCCATCCTGGGCCGGCCCGAGTCGGCCCCGGCCCGGCTCACGCTCACGCAGGCCTTCAACTCGCTGGGCACGACCGTAGCTCCGCTGCTGGGCTCGGCCCTGATTCTCTCCCACCTGCCCGACCTGGACACGGCCCACTCGGCCGCCGCCATCGACGTGCGGGCCGTGCAAACGCCTTACCTGGCCATTGGGGGTGTACTACTGCTGATTAGCGTGCTGCTGGCCTTTCTAAAGCTGCCGCGCATCACCCACGCGCCCACCCAGGAGGCGCCCAACCAGCGGGCCTGGCACTACCGGCACCTGGTGCTGGGCATGGTGGGCATCTTCGTGTACGTGGGCGGGGAAGTGGCCATCGGCTCGCACATCGTCTCCTACCTGCATTTGCCCGACGTGGCGGGCCTCGCCCCTAAGGTGGCCGGCGACAAGGTGACCTACTACTGGGGCGGGGCCATGGTGGGCCGCTTCCTGGGCGCCTACCTGCTCAACAAGGTAAACCCCGGGCGGCTGCTGGCCTTCAATGCCTTGGGGGCCATGGCCCTGGTGCTGCTCTCGCTGAGCACGAGTGGGCCCGTGGCCATGTGGAGCCTGCTGGCCGTGGGGCTGATGAACTCGATCATGTTTGCCACCATCTTCACGCTGGCCGTGGCCGGGCTGGGGCGCCACACGGAGGAAGCCTCGGGCCTGCTGAACGTGGCCATCGTGGGCGGGGCCCTGGTGCCCATGCTCTTCGGGGCCGTGGCCGACGCCAGTTCCCTGCGCCTGGCCCTGCTGCTGCCCGTGCTCTGCTACGCCTACATTCTCTGGTACGGCCTGAAAGGCCACGTCAGAACGGCTTAAGGCAGAAAATCACCCAGCTAAACAACAAAGGCAAGCCCGCGGGCTTGCCTTTGTTATTTTACCGCTTACCCGGTTCTCACCTCCAAGCAGTTATCCTTTGGGGTGAAGGCACTGGCCTAGGAGCCGTCTATTGTCCGCGGGCTGAAGTAATTTGCCCCTTCAACCCCACTGCCGTGCGCATCTCTTTTCTTCTGCTTATTCCCCAAGTATTGCGACGGCAGCGCAGCCAGCGGTGGGTGGTGGGTCTGTTTTTCGGCCTTTTGCTTTGCTTGGGGCTGGGCTTGCACCGCGACTACGGCATGTCCTGGGATGAGGTGAACAACCACCAGAACGGGCTGGTCAGCTTAAACTACGTGGCGCAACAGCTTGCCCCCGATCTGGCCCGGCGCGTGGCGGCTCACCACTCCCCCATCCCCGACATTCGCGACTTCCCGGACAGTGACCACGGGCCGCTTTTTGAGATGGCCGCCTCCGTGCTGGGCTATGCTCTCACCGATGGTGATTCTCGGTCCGTGTACTTCCTGCGGCATTTGCTGGTGTTCATCACCTTTATGCTGGGGGCCTGGGGGCTGTATTACATCGGCAAGCAGCGGTTCCGCGACTGGCGCTGGGGGTTGCTCGGCAGTTTGCTGTTGGTGGCTTCGCCCCGCTTTTTTGCTGAGGCTTTCTACAACGGCAAGGACGTGGTATTTATGTCCCTGTTCACGCTGGCCGTGGCCGGACTACTCTGGCTGCGGCGGCGCCCCAGTCTGTTCCGGGCCTTTGTACACGGCCTGCTCACGGCCATGGCCACCGACATTCGGGTGCAGGGACTGCTGATCATTTTACCTACGTTGTTTGTGCTGCTCGGCGCCCAAACCGGCCAGGCCGCTGCCGGGCGCCACCGGCTGGGGTTGTGCGCGGTGTATGTAGTAGCCGCGCTGGGCGGCACCTACGCTGGCTGGCCCTACCTCTGGGCCACGCCTTTGGCGGAGCTGCTGCAGGCTTTCCACCGCCTGCACAGCTACCCCTGGGCATTTTCCGTGCTGTACCTGGGCCAGCTGATTCCCGCCACCCAGCTGCCCTGGCACTACGTGCTGGTATGGCTGGGCATCACTACACCAGTAGCCTATTCTGCCCTAGCTATGGCCGGCACTGCTGCTTCTCTTGCGCAGGCTTTGCGCCTACGGGGCCGCTGGCTGCGCACGGCTGCCGGCCAGCTCGACTGCTGGCTACTGGTGTGGCTGCTGGGGCCTTTAGCCGTGGTTATCGGCACGCACGCGGTGCTCTACGATGGGTGGCGGCACCTCTACTTCATCTACCCGGCTTTCCTGCTGCTGGCCGTAAAGGGCCTGCGGGAACTTACGCACTTGGCCAGAGCCACCCGGCCCGGCCGCTGGGTGGCAGTCGTAGTGCTGCTGGCGGCTACTCTGGAGTTTCCGGTTACCGTTGTACGGATGGTGCGCCTGCACCCATTTCAGCAGGTGTACTTCAGCTTTTTGCCCGGCACCTGGGCCGAGCAGCTGTTTGAGCGGGACTACTGGGGGTTGGCCTACCGCCAGGGCCTGGAGTGGCTGCTACAGCGCGACGCTAGCCCCAAGCTCACCATTCAGGTGCCGTGGCACTACCCGCTGTACAATAACTCCCTGATTCTTCGCCCCGAGGAGCGGGCCCGGCTGCAGTATGAGCCCAGTGCCCGCGCCCGGTACTTTATCACAGGCTACCGCTGGCACCCACAGTCCTACCTGGATAGCGTGGGCCATGAGGTACACCAGGTCCGAGCCGGCGGCGTGAAAATTTTGTCGATTTTTGAGCGGCCCAACTAGCCTGACTTGCGGCTTTGGGCCTGGCTTTTGAGTTGACTCCCAGCCACCCTCTCCTACTACCGTTTACCCTTGCGCGCCTTCTAATGGCCTTAATCGAAGTAGTTACCGCTGAGCAAAAGCGTCTTTTCCGCGACTTCCCCGAACAGATTTACCGCGACCATCCGGCTTGGATCCGGCCGCTAGACGAGGACGTGGAAGCCACCTTCGACCCGGCCCGCAACCACAACTTCGAGCAAGGCGAGGCCATTCGCTGGGTGCTCACCAACGCGGCCGGCCAGCCTATTGGCCGGGTAGCCGCATTCATCAACCCCGCCACCGCCCACACCGACCCTACGCTACCCACCGGCGGCATGGGCTTTTTTGAGTGCATCAACGACCAAGCAGCGGCCGACACGCTTTTCACCGCCGCTCAGGCCTGGCTTGCGGCGCGCGGCATGCAGGCCATGGATGGCCCCATCAACTTTGGGGAGCGGGACCGGTTCTGGGGCCTACTGATAGCGGGCTTCACCGAGCCCAACTACGGCATGTTCTATCACCCGGCCTACTACCAACAGCTGTTTGAGAACTACGGCTTTCAGCTCTACTTCAAGCAGTACACCTGCTACCGGCCGGTTGCGGAGCCGCTCCACGCCAGCTTCCACAAGGCGGCCGAGCGCTACGCCCAGGAAAAGCCGGAGTTTCGCTTCGCCCACGCCAACCTGCGCGACCCGGAAAAGATGAGCCAGGACTTTCACCACGTCTACAACCTGGCCTGGGCCAATCATTCGGGCGTGGTGGCCATGTCGCTCGACAAAGCCCGGGCCCTGGTACGCCAGATGAAGCCCATTGTAGATGAGCGGATTGTCTGGTTTGCTTACCACCACGACGAGCCCGTGGCGTTCTTCGTTAGCCTGCCCGAGCTGAATCAGATTTTCAAGCACGTGGGTCCTCGCCTCGACCTGTGGGGCAAGCTGAAGTTCGTGTGGGAGCGGTGGCGCTACCAGCGGCGGCAACCCAAAAAAATGTTCGGGGTGATTTTCGGGGTGGTTCCGGCCTGGCAGGGGCAAGGCGTGGAGTCGGCTATGCTGGTGCACGCTCAGCAGTCCTTTATCGACGCAGGCTATACCGACATTGAAATGAACTGGATTGGAGACTTCAACCCCCGGATGCTGGCCGTGACGCGCTCCATCGGGGCGCGTATCTACAAAACGCACGCTACCTACCGCAAGCTCTTCGACGAAAGCCGCCCGTTTGAGCGGTGCCCCATTATTCGGTAGCTGCTGCCCGGGCCCGGAGCTGGGCATCCAGGGCGAGTACCTGTGGGATGAGCAGGTGCTCGTCGTCGTTGTGCAGCACGAAGTCGGCCCGGGTGAGCTTTTCCTCTTCGCTGAGCTGCTTGCCCATGATGCTCACAATGTCGTCGGCGGTGCGGTGCGGGTCGCGACGCAGGACGCGGGCGTGCCGGATAGCCGCCGGGGCAAAAACCGTGATGATCTGGTCGAGCTGCCGGTAGGCCCCGGACTCGTACAACAGCGCCGCTTCCTTAAGGATGTAGGGCTTCTGCGCCTGCTCGGCGGCCCAGGCAGCAAAGTCGCGCCCCACGTGCGGGTGTACCAGGGCATTGAGCTGGGAAAGCCGGGCAGGATCCGAGAAAGCCAGACGCGCCAGATATGGCCGGTCAAGCTGCCCATCGGCCCCGAATACGGCTGGCCCGAATGCGGTTATTAATTCCTGGCGCAGGGCCGTATCGTGGGCCATTACCCACTTGGCGCGGGCATCGGAGTCGTACACCGGCACGCCAAGAACCTGGAAAAGCCGGCAAACCACGCTTTTGCCTGACCCAATGCCGCCCGTAATACCAATGCGCAACATAGCTGAAGGAGTTAGTGGCGGGCGCGGTGCGTGGATAACGATACCCGCACCAAGGGCGTGAGCAGGCGGGCACCGCGCACAGGCGGCTGCGTCGGCATCAGCAGCGGCTGGAGCGTAGAATCCGCGGGGCGCAGCTGGCCAAAGTCCAGCAAGGCCCGCACCTGCTTCATGTCTAAGCGGGGCGTGTCTTCCGCAAAGCTCTGCACTTCCACGCGCAGCATCACCGGCCGGATGGTGTAAGGCTGGCCCACCGGAAAGTTGTGCAGGGCCGGCATCACCGAAATAACCTGGCTTACCAGGGGGCGGGGCTGCAGGCGCACGCGCACGTCCTGCACGTTCGTCGTCACGAGGCGGGGCCCCCCAATGGGCACCCGGATGCTGCCACTGCTGCTGCCGGCCGGGGCCTGGGGCAAGTGCACCAGGTAGGGACTAGATAGTCGCGCAATTACCTGAGAAGGCCCCCGGAAGGAAATACTATCGGGCTCGAACCGGGCGACAAATGGCAAGGCGGCCCCATCGGCGGTAGGGCTGAGCATGAGCGGCAGGCGCCGCGTTACCAGCCGGTCGAACTCCACGAAAATGGTGTCCGTGAGGACGTAGTTCAGCTGCAGGCCTTCCATGGCTGCCAGCAGGGAAGGGCGCATTTGCTGAGCCGCCACGAAGCGGGTAGACGGCAGACGCTCCAGTTGAATTTCGGCGGGGCGCACGTCCAGCATCAGGGAGCGGCGCAGCAGCTTCCAGCCCCGTCCGGTTACGTTCACGGCTACTTCCCGCGGCAACGGCTGCACCGGCACGTAGCGCCGGGCGTCGTAGCGCCATTCCAGCGGATACGTGATGCGCGTGGTGTAGACCTTGTTGAGGGCGTTAAGCAGCCAGAAGGTAGACGCAGCCAGAAAGCACGCCGTAATAGCCCGCCAATAGCTGCGCTCCTGCCCGGAAAACGGGCCGATAAACCAGCGGGCAATATTTCGGCTTCTCAGGAGCGGCACATCGTGCGGGGCTTATCGGTGATGGGGCAGTTACGCCGTGGGCTCAGTGGTAGCAGCCGGGGCTGCCGTGCCGGCCTGCCGGGCCACGGCGGAGCGGTCGAAGCGCAGGCGCAGCCCCCGTTCCACTTCCAGCACTACGGTTTCGGGCGTCACGTCCACCACTTTGCCGTGCAGGCCGCCAATGGTTACCACGTTGGTTCCTTTGGCAATGCTTTCCCGGAACTTCTTGGCTTCACTGGCGCGGCGCTGCTGCGGCCGGATCATGAAGAAGTACACAATCACGGCAATAACAACCGGAAAAAGCAGGGAGGTATAATTCTCGCCCGCGGGAGCAGCCTGTAGAAGAAGCGTCAGAAACATGAAAAGGAATGTGCTAATTGGGGTGAATGTGCTTCACTTCGCTAATGTGATAATCTAATGTGCTGAGGTGGAGAATGTGCTGAGGTGCTAATGAAAGAACAACCATTAGCACCTCAGCACATTCTCCACCTCAGCACATTAAAAACTACTGCCGAACCGGACCGGCCGAGGCGTCGGCCAGGATGTTGGTCTTGATGACAATCTTGTTGACGCTGGGCTGGGTGTTTGCCTGGATGGAAATTTCCTTGTGCTGCACGCCCGATTTGCCCTGGCTATTGAACTGCACGTCGATGGTGCCTTTCCCGCCGGGCTGGATGGGCTCCTTGGTCCAGTTAGGCGTGGTGCAGCCACAGGAGGCCACCGCGTTGCTGATCAGCAGCGGCGACTTGCCGGTGTTGGTAAACGAGAATGTGTGCTTTACCACGTCGCCGGGCTTAATGTCGCCAAAGTCATGCTCGGTTTCGGCGAAGGTCATCACCGGGGCGTTGGGGTTCGGCGTTTCCGATTCGGCCGTGGCGTTGGGGTTATCCACCGTGGGGTTGGCAGCGTCGGCTGCATAGGTAGCGGCGGCGTTCATGCCTTCCGTGCCTTCGGCAGCAGCTTTGTCGCGGTTGCAGGCGCCCATAAACAGGCCAGCCGACAGCAACAGCGCAGAAAACAGGGTACGTTTCATAAGAAAGCGAGGTGAGGGTAAGCAGCCCACGGGCTGCTCATCAGGTTAGAATTCAAATGTACAGCTTGTAGGCCGAAAACGAGTTGCCAGGGATTAGTTGCTCGTGGTCAATGTCAAACACCCGAAAATGCGTTGTCAGTTGCTTGGTGCCCGTGGTTAGGCCGCAAAAAGGCCGTTTACGCACGCACAACAAGCAACTGACAACAACTGATACGCTCCGCTTACTTGCCGAGGTTATCGATAATGGCCTGCGCAAACTCGCTGGTAGAGGCTTTGCCGCCCAGGTCGCCAGTGCACTTTTCCTTGTCTTTCAACGTCAGCTCCAGGGCTTTTTCCAGCTTGTCGGCGTGCTCATGCTCACCAATGTGGTGCAGCATCATCAGGGCCGAGCGCAGCAGAGCCGTGGGGTTGGCTTTGCCCTGGCCAGCAATGTCGGGGGCCGAGCCGTGTACGGCTTCGAAAATGGCCATATCGTCGCCGATGTTGGCGCCGGCTACCACACCCAGGCCGCCTACCAGACCGGCGCACAGGTCGGAGAGGATGTCGCCAAACAGGTTGGTCGTCACCACCACGTCGAACTGCTCGGGCTTGTTCACCAGCTGCATGCACATGTTGTCGATGATCTTGTCCTCGAAGATGATGTGCGGAAACTCGTTAGCGGCTTCTTTGCCGGCGTTAAGCATGAGCGTGCCGGCCATTTTCAGGATGTTGGCTTTGTGGGCCAGCGTCACCTTCTTGCGGCCGTGCTTGGCGGCGTAGGCAAACGCCGCGCGGCAGATCTTGCGGGAGCCTTCCTTGGTGATGCGGTTAAATGAGTCGGCAATGCCCAGCCGCTCATCGTATACTTCCAAGCCCGAGTACAGGCCTTCGGTATTTTCGCGGAACAGCACCAGGTCGATGCCTTCGTAGCGCGTAACAATGCCGTCTGTGGTTTTGGAGGGGCGTACGTTCTGGTAGAGGTCGTACTTCTGGCGCAGGGTCACGTTGATGCTGCGGAAACCCTTGCCCACCGGCGTGGTAATTGGTCCTTTCAGGGCCACCCGGTTTTTCTCCAGCGACGTGAGTAGGGCCTGCGGAATCAGCTCGCCCGACTGGTCGAAGGTGGTTTGTCCCGCGTTTTGCTCTTCCCACTGCACCGGCACCTGGGCGGCCGCAAAAATGTCCGTTACAGCCTTGGTAATTTCCGGCCCAATGCCGTCGCCGGGGATAAGGGTGATGATATGCATCTTGGTATGAGAATGTGAAAAATGTGAGGAATGTGGAAAATGTGGTAAATAAGCCTTCTGGCTCATTTCAGCACATTTACCACATTCCTCACATTTTCTGGTTACAGCGTGGTTCGCCGGGAATTGATCTGGTTGATGAGCTGATCAACGTCGCCGAGCAGCTGCTCCGCTTTGTCCTTGGCGTCCCGAATCACGCGCTGCCCTTCCGACTTGGCCGAGGAAGGCGCTACGTCGGTGCGGCTGGTGACCAGGCTTTCGGTCAGGTCGGCCAGGGTTTCGCGGTATTTCTCCAGCTGGTAGCTAAGCCAGCTGCGGGTTTCGCGGCCTTTTTCGGGGGCGTAGAGAATGCCTAGCACGGCCCCGGTGAGGGCCCCGCCGGCGAAGCATAGAATGCCGGTAGTGGTTTTGCTACCCATAGTGCAGAAGATGAGTACAGAGGTGGGAAAGAGAACTGGCCTTACTACGCAAAACTCAGCGTTTGGGTACCGGCCCGGGAAAGTATCGGGGGTGAATATAGAACATGAACCATACTCGCCCTAGTCCGCTACTGATTATCCAGTAGGCCGCGGCCCGATTTGCGGATGGCTCCGCTGGCCGTTAGCTCCTGCGCCAGCTTGTCCAGAATGCCGTTGATGAACTGCTTGCTTTTGGGCGTGCTGTAGAGCTTACTGATTTCGATGTATTCGTTGATGGTCACTTTCACGGGAATAGCCCGGAAGAGGTGCATTTCGCACAACGCCATTTTCAGGATAATCTTATCCGTCAGGGCCACGCGCTCCACGTCCCAGTTCTGCGCCGACTCGGCAATGAGCTTCTCGTACTTGGCGTCGTCGTCCAGCGTCTGTTTGTAAAGACTTTCGGCAAACTCCTTGTCATCCTGCCAGTTGGCCGACAAAGACATGAGCTCCAGCTCCTCGGTGGCGGCTTCGTCCAGCATCTTCACCGTCTTCAGCACCAGGCTTTTCACGATGGGCCGATTTTCCTCCCAGTTCAGGTCATCTTCTTCCAGGAAAGCCGGCAGGGCCGTGCCCTTAAACACGTACTCCTTGAAGAAGTACTTTAGTATTTCCTGGTCGGCGGCGTAGTCGCCGGCCGGGGCAGCCAAGTAGCTCTGTACTTCAGTGTCGTTGCGGATTTCATTGCGCCAGGCTTCGCGCAGGGCCTCCATTTCTTCCGCTCCGCTCCAGTCCATGCGGCGGCGGATGGTCAGGTCCTGCAGCTGCTTGTTGTCGGCCAGCTTCTGGAACACGGGGTTTTCCTCCAGACGCGTGGTATCGAGGCGGGCTTCCTTGGGAGCCGTGTAGCGCCGCGACTCCCGGCTTTTCTCTTCTTCAAACACCTGCAGCAAAGCCGAAGGCAGATTCAGCAGGTGAATGTACTGATCGTGGATGCTCTCGGCCGCGTGCACCAGCTGGCCCCCGTAGAAACCAGCGTCCTTGGCTTTGTTTTTCTGGTAGAAGCTGATGGCCTCCCGCACCGCATTGTTCACGTCCTTATCGTCCGTGGCTTCGGGCTCCTCGCCGTTCTTGTACCACTCCTTAAACATCACCTCGGCCATTTTGCGCTGGCCCTGCAGTACGCGGCGGTCCTGCGGTTCGGGGGAGTTCAAATCGGGCGCAAAGTCATCCGCGAAGCGGTCAATAGCTAAAAGCATATCCGAGCCTTCGGCCTGATGGTAGGCGTACAGGGCCTGCATGACCTTGATGCGGAGCGTGCGACGGTTGAGCATGGGTTGTTGGGGGCTTAGGGTCTTGGGGACTTAGGGTCTTGATTGCCGTTGGAATTGTCCGGTGCATTTGCCGCACCACAAAATCCAAGCCCCCAAGACCCCAAGACCCTAAGTCCCTTTTTTAATAGGTTGATTTGACTTTGCCGAGGGCCGCAATGCGTTCCTCAGCCTGCCGGATGGCAGCATGTTGGGGGTGACTCTGCTCCTGCTCGGCGCGCTGGAATACCTGCAGGGTGAAGTCGTAGATTTTTTCGGTTTGGGTAAGGGCCGACTGGCGGCTGCCGCCTACCACCTCGGAGTACACGTTGATCAGGCCACCGGCATTGATGAGGAAGTCGGGGGCGTACAGGATGCCGCGCTCTACTAGGCCGGGGCCGTGTACTTCCTCATCCTTCAGCTGGTTGTTGGCGCAACCCGCCACAATGCGGCACTTCAGCCGGTCAATCGTGTCGTCGTTGATGGTGGCCCCCAGGGCGCAGGGCGAGTAGATGTCCACGTCCTGGTCGTAGATTTCGTCGAGGCTCACGGCTTTGGCGCCAAAGCGGGCGGCGGCCTCCAGGGCGCGGTCTTCGTAGTAGTCCGTCAGCACCAGCTTGGCGCCTTCTTTCTGCAGGTATTCGAGCAGGTAGGTGCCCACGTGGCCCACGCCCTGCACGGCAATGCGCTTGCCCGCCAAGGAGTCGGAGCCGTACATTTTCTTGGCAGCAGCCTTCATCCCCATATAGGTGCCGTAGGCCGTTACCGGCGACGGGTCGCCGCTGCCGCCCATGCTCTCGGGCAGGCCAGCTACGTGCTTGGTTTCCATCCGGATGTACTCCATGTCCTTGGTGGTCATGTTCACATCTTCGGCGGTGATGTACTTGCCGTTCAGGTTTTTCACGAAGCGGCCGAACTTGCGCAGCAGGGCCTCAGTCTTCATGGTTTTGGCGTCGCCGATGATGACGGCCTTGCCACCGCCCAGGTTCAGACCCGAAATGGCGGCTTTGTAGGTCATGCCGCGCGAGAGGCGCAGCACGTCGTTCAGGGCTTCGGCGTCGGAGGCGTAGTGCCACATGCGCGTGCCGCCCAGGGCCGGGCCCAGCACGGTGTTGTGGATGCCAATGATGGCGCGCAGGCCCGTTTCCTGGTCGTGGCAGAAAACGACTTGCTCATGCTGATGCTCGGCAATCTGGCCGAAGACCGACGTATCGGTCAGGGTTTGTACTTCTACCATTGGGTGGGAAGAAATAAAAGGGTGGGTGGGAAATGTGGGGTAGTGGGAGGCGGTGATACTATCTTTGGGACGCCGCCCGCATAACGGGCGAGTGGCGGGGCCGAAACGTTGCACCATCCAAAGCAGTAGTACGGAAAACGGCGGGGTGACGAACGTCTTTCCCCGGCTTCGGTCCGCCCTTTTGGCGCTGGTTTGGGCCCTGTCCCAATTCGGGTGCAAAAGTAACCCATTTTCCGGTCCCGGTCATTGCCGGCCGTCATCAAACCGTTACGCTTTGCGGCGGTTTCCTGTCTTTACCTTCCTCAACTGTGCGCGCTTTAGCTTCTACCAACAAATACCTGTTTCGCTATAAGTGGCATTTCCTGGGCGGGGTGCTGTTCGTGGCGCTGAGCACCTTGCTGGCCATTTTCCCGGCTCAGATTGTGCGCTACGCCTTCGACCTCGTAGGTGAGGGCATCGACCTGTACCACTTGTATGCCGGCACCCAGGCCCAAAGCTTCGTGTATGAGCTGTTTGGGCGCAACGTGCTGCTCTATGGCCTGCTCATTGTGTTGATGGCACTGCTGCGCGGCATCTTCCTGTTTTTCATGCGCCAGACGCTTATCGTGATGAGCCGGCTCATTGAAAACGACCAGAAAAACGAAATCTACCAGCACTACCAAAGCCTGCCACTGGCTTTCTACCGCCGCCACAGCACCGGAGATTTGATGTCGCGCATTTCCGAGGACGTGGGCCGGGTGCGCATGTACATCGGGCCGGCCATCATGTATTTTCTGCAGCTGGTGGTGCTGTTCGTGCTCATTGTGCCGCTCATGCTGATGGTGAACGTGAAGCTGACGCTCTACACGCTGCTACCGCTGCCGGTCCTGAGTGTCAGCATTTTCTACGTCAACAACCTGATTGAGAAGAAGTCCGACGAAATTCAACGCTCCCTGGCTAGCATGACGACGTTCGTGCAGGAAGCCTTTTCGGGTATTCGGGTGCTGAAGTCGTTTGTGCGGGAGGAGGACTCGCACCGGCAGTTTGCGGTGGCGTCTGAAGACTATAAGCAGAAGTCTCTGAGTTTGAACTTCGTGAACTCCTTGTTTTTTCCGCTGATCCTGTTTCTGGTGGGCCTGAGCACCATCATCACGGTGTGGGTGGGCGGCCAGGAAGTTATTCGGGGCACCATCACCACGGGCAGCATTGCCGAGTTCCTGATTTACGTGAACCTGCTCACCTGGCCCGTCACGGCCTTGGGCTGGACCTCGTCGTTGGTGCAACGCGCTGAGGCTTCCCAGGCCCGCATCAACGAGTTCCTGCACCAGCAGACGGACATCGTCTCGCGCCAGAACCTGGCCCAGGAAATCCAGGGCGACATCGTGTTCGACCACGTTTCCTTTACGTATCCCGACACCGGTATTCAAGCCCTGAAGGACGTGTCGTTCCGCATCCGGCCGGGCCAGACGCTGGCCGTCATCGGCAACACCGGCTCGGGCAAAAGCACTATTGCCGTGCTGCTCTGCCGCCTGTTCGACGTGACGGAGGGCAGCATTCGGATTGATGAAGCCGACGTACGCGACTTTGCCCTGACTTCCCTACGGGAACAGATCGGCTACGTGCCCCAGGACGTGTTCCTGTTTTCCGACTCCATCCGCAACAACATCAACTTCGGCCTCGACCAGCCCAACGAAGCCCGGATGCTACAGGCCGCCAAGGACGCCAACGTGCACGAAAACATCCTGCGCTTCCCCGAGGGCTACGACACGAAAGTGGGCGAGCGGGGCATTACGCTTTCCGGGGGCCAGAAGCAGCGCGTAAGCATTGCCCGTGCCCTGGTGAAGGAACCCAAAATCCTGATTCTGGACGATTCGCTATCGGCGGTAGATACGAACACCGAAAACGCCATTCTGGCCAGCCTGCAGCGCATCATGCACAACCGCACCAGCCTTATCATCTCCCACCGCGTGAGCTCCGTGAAGCTGGCCGACGAAATCCTGGTGCTCGACGACGGCCAGATTGTGCAGCACGGTACCCACGAGGTGCTCATGCAGGATGAGCAAGGCCTCTACCGCGCCCTCTACGAGCGTCAGCTGCAAAGCGAAGAAACGTCTCTTTAATGTGCTAATGTGTAGGCATGTGCTGATGTGCTAATGGTCGTTCTTTCATTGGCCCATCAGCACATTCTCCGCATTAGCGAAGCGCAGCACATGCCTACACATTCACCCACATTAGCACATTAATCTCGCAGCGCAGTAGCCGCTGCCGGTGCCCATGGCCACGCCCATACCATTGCAGCGCGCAGCCACGAAAATGCGCGGCTCTACTTCCTCGATAATGGGCTCCAGCTCTTCGCCAAAAGCCATAACCCCACTCCAGCGGTAGTCGATTCGGAGGCGCTGACCAGGCAGGATGACGGTAGTGAGCAAGTGCTCCAACTGCTCCTGCACCCGCGAGGTGAGGCCTGGTTGGGTGGTAGTTTCCGTGGCGAAATCCAGGTTACGGCCGCCACCCAGCAGCACCCGGTTGCCCACGTGGCGGAAATAATAGTAGCCTTCGTCGTAGTGAAAGGTACCCCGCAGGCGCAGGTTGGCAATAGGCTCCGTTACAAGCACCTGCCCACGTCCCGGCACCACATCCAGCGTCGGAAAAAACTGTTGGGTGAAGGCGTTGGTGGCCAGCAGCACCTGCCCGGCACCAATTGGACCGGCGGTGGTTTGCACGCGCACCTCGGCATCGGCACCGTCTATGGCCTCTACCGGGCAGCCGTGCAGCACCGTTACGCCGGCCTGCCAGGCCCGGCGCAGCAGTGCTTCCATCATGCGGCCCGTATGCAGGCTGCCCTCGGCGGCGTTTTCCAGCATAGCTTCCACGCCCGCCAGGCCCATAGTGCTTATCTGGCTGGTTGCATCCCGGAAAATCCGTTCGGCCCCGATGATAGGCGCCAAAAGCTGATTGTAATAGTCGATATGGGCCCGGCTGCGCTCAGCCATTGCCCGATCTTCCGGCCGAAACAGCTCAAAGCCCCCCACCCCTTCATACCCGCTAACCTCGTCGCCCAACAGGCCGCGCAGCCGCGCTAGCCCGTCCCAGCGGGCCTGCACTACGCGCAGCAGTGCGGCGGTGCCGCTTTTTTGCTCCTGGGCCAGCAGCTCTGAGATACTGCCGAAACAGGCAAAGCCCGCGTTTTTGGTGCTGGCCCCATTAGGCAGCAAGTCGCGCTCTAGCACGCACACCCGAGCTGTGGGCCGCAGCTGTCGGGTGTAGATGGCCGCCGACAAACCCACAATACCCCCACCGACAATTACCACATCATAGTAGCCCAGGAAGGTTTGCCGCTCCCAGTAGGAAAAATTCTGCTCTGCCATCATACCTCAAAAATAACAACCCATAAAAAAAGCCCGCCAACTACAGTTGGCGGGCTTTTTTTATGGGTTACAGCGTAGGGCCTACTTGCCCAGCATGACGCGCTTCATACCGGTACGCTCGCCGGAGGTGCACTTCACAATGTAGTAGCCAGCTGGCAGGTTGCTTACATCAATCGTGGCTACATCATCGCCCGAAACCAGGTCACTAGTTACCACGGGGCGGCCGGCTTCGTCGTTTACCTCCACACGGGTGGGACCGGTGGCATTGGTGCGCACCTGCATGCGTTTAGTAATGGGATTGTTTTCCAGGCGCACCTTCAGCGTGGTGCTGTTGGGGGCCGCCGGCGCCAGCTTGTCGCTGATCAGGACGGCCGGGGCCGGGGCTGCCGCAGATGAGGTAGCTGGGGCTGCTTTGGCGCCGGCTGCCAGCGGCTTGGCCGGAGCAGCCGCGGGTTTGGCCACCGTTGCGGCAGGTTTAGCTACGGGCTTGGCCGCCGCAGCTTTTGCCGTGGGCTTGGCTGCTGGTTTAGGCGCGGGCTTGGTTTGCGCACTGGCTACGTGCACGCCCAGCACCAATGTTAATGCGGCCAGAAACGAGGAGAAAGATTTCATAGGTGTTCGTAGTGAGCCGATAAACAGCAGAAGTAAAATTACGATTTTATGCATCCACTCTGCATAAACCAGGCCAGGAAATACTTTTTTTCTTTAAACCATTTCCCTGATTTTCAGCCGTCAGACGCTGCTTACCGCCCTTTTTTGAAATTTTATACTCCCGAAAGTTGGGTTTCTCCTACAAAGCCGCTTACATTTGCAACTCAATTCCTCGGGGTGTAGCGTAGCCTGGTATCGCGCCAGCATGGGGTGCTGGAGGTCGTAGGTTCGAATCCTGCCACTCCGACCGAAGAATTACTGTTCGAAAAGCCTCTGGGAACCCCACCCGGAGGCTTTTTTCGGCAGAAGAAGAGAGTAACAGCCCGTTGATTCATCAGCGGGGTGTAGCGCAGCCCGGTAGCGCGCGTCGTTCGGGACGACGAGGCCGTAGGTTCGAATCCTGCCACCCCGACACTGCTGCTCTCTTGCAAAAAGGCCCACTGACCCAAGTTCAGTGGGCCTTTTTCGTTTATTGCTTGGGCTCGGCACCGCCAGAGAGCCGGCCTTGGCCTTGCTAACTCCTCCATTACTACGGCCAGCTCAGGGCAGATAAAACAGGGCAGGGCGATTTTGGCCAACCCTTCGGCGGCCTGTTGCCGGGCTATTTTACCAGCGCCAGCACTTCTACCGGCCCCTGCGCTGGGAAACGCTCCACGTATACCTTGCCCAGCTTGATCTTCTCCTGCTCGGCGAAGTGCTTGATGCCGGAGTACAGCTTGTCGGGGGCTACCATATAGCTGGCCTGGACCCGCGCCCGCACCACGCGCTGGCCTCCACTGAAGGTGCTGTAGCGGTAGCCAGTAGGTAGGGTTTGTGAAGTGGTATCCGCCACGATAAGGCCCACAAAGGCTTTTACCGTATCACCGGCCGCTTCAGGGTCGTTATAATACACGTTACCCAGGTCGCCGCGCAGCTGGCCGCTTTCCTGGAGCTGGTGAGCCTGCCGGAACAGCGGACCGAAGTCTTTGCTATCGGCGCGGCCCTGGAAATAGCGGCCCGCCAGAAAGATAGGCTCCTTGGTCGTGAGCAGCTCCACTTCAGCAGTGGTGAACCCACCCAAGTAGGCATAAATGCCCGCTACAGTAGCTATTACAGCCAGGGAAAGCAACAGAAACCAACGGTTCATCCGGAAAAGTTAAGGGTGATTAAGCCAATGCATCTTTGTACTGCATCTGGTAGAGCTGGGTGTAGTAGCCGCCCAGGCGCAGCAGTTCCTCGTGAGTGCCGCTCTCCTTGATTTCGCCTCGGTCGAGCACGATGATGCGGTCGGCTTTCTGGATAGTGCTCAGACGGTGGGCAATAACGAGGGAAGTGCGGCCCTGCATCAGCTTTTCAATGGCTTGCTGAATCAGCTCCTCCGTCTCGGAGTCAACCGAGGAGGTGGCCTCATCCAGAATGATGATGCGGGGCTGATACACCATGGCCCGCACGAAGCTAATAAGCTGGCGCTGGCCCACGGACAATGTGGCGCCGCGCTCCATCACCTGGTAGCCCAGGTCGCCGGGCAGCCGCTCGATAAAGCGCCGAGCACCTACCAGGTCGGCGGCTTGCCAGATCTGCTCATCGGTGATGTCGGCGTTGCCCAGGGTGATGTTGTCCCGAATGGTGCCGGCAAACAGAAACACGTCCTGGAGCACCACGCCGATGTGGCGGCGCAGGTGCTTGAGGTCATACTCGCGCAGGTCGTGCCCATCGATGCGGATGGTGCCCCGGTTGATTTCGTAGAAGCGGCTGAGCAGGTTGATGATGCTGGTTTTGCCGGCGCCCGTGGCCCCCACGAAGGCCACCGTCTGGCCAGCCTGGGCTTGGAAGTTGATGTCGCGCAACACCCATTCTTCCTCGTTGTAGGCAAACCACACGTGGTCAAACTCCACGTCGCCGCGCAGGGTAGCAGGGGTGTAGGTGCCGTTATCGGCAATCAGCTCCTTGCTGTCCAAGAGCTTGAGCAGGCGCTCCGTGCTTACCAGGCCCAGCTGCAGGGTATTGAACCGGTCGGCAATCTGGCGGATGGGGCGGAAAAACAGCGCGTTATACATGATGAAGGCAATAAGTGCGCCCTTGGAAATGGTGCCCTCAATCTGGCCCTGGGCCGCGTACCACACCAACAGCCCCACCCCTACTGCCGCCAGCACCTCGGCCACCGGAAAGTAGATGCTGTAATACAGTACCGAGCGGATGTTGGCGCGGGTATGCTCACGGTTGATTTTCTCGAACTTGCGGAATTCGCGCTGCTCGTTGTTGAAGATCTGCACCACGTTCATGCCAGTCAGATGCTCCTGCACAAAGGAGTTGAGGCTGGCTACGGCCGTGCGCACTTCCTGAAACGACTTCTTGACCTTCTCCTTGAACACGTAGGTGCTGAACAGCAGCGGCGGAATAACGGAGAGGCTCACCAGCGTCAGGCGCCAGTCGATGTAGAACATGAAGGCCATGATGAACACCAACTGCAGGATGTCGCCAATCATGGCCGCCAGCCCTTCACTGAACACGTCGGACAGCGTTTCCACGTCGGAGATATTGCGCGTCACGAGCTGGCCGATGGGCGTGCGGTCAAAGAACTTCAGACGCAGGTCCAGAATGTGGCGGTAAAGGTCCACCCGAATGTCGCGCACGATGTACTGGCCTAGCCAGCCGCCAAAGTACGTTTGCAGGTAGCTGACCAGGGTGTGGGCCACCAGCAGCACAATCAGCAGCCCGAACATCTTGTTCACGCCCACCATGTCGCCCTGCTCGATGCTCACGTCCACCATTCGCTGAATGAGGAAGGGGCGCAGCGTGCCTAGGGCGGCGGTAGCAATGGTCAGAAAAATCAGGAAGTAGAAAATGCGCTGGTAGGGCCGCACGTACGTCATCAGCCGGCGCAGCACCTGCCAGTCGAAGATGTTACCGGTTTTGGTGGCGGTAGTGGCTTGCTCCATATAGTGCTAGGTAGTGAGGTAACAGGTAACAAGCGAGAAGCCCTATTGCTTTGCTCGCCCTAGTGCCATACGCCTGTTACGTACTGGCAAAGTACGGCAAACCCACGGGCAGGGTCACGTTGGCGACCAGCTCGGCGGGGTACTCTACGCGGCACAGGAACAAGCCCTGGGCCGCTGCCGCGCCGCTCGCGTGCACGCGCTGCAAGCTGCGCAGCACGTCGCCATACTGGGCCGGCGTGAGCTTACCCCGGCCTACATCCAGCAGGGTACCCACCACCAGCCGCACCATGCCCCGCACAAAACGGTTGGCCCGGATCTGGAACACCAGTCCGCCCGGTACGCGGTGCCAACCCGCCTCGTAGCAGTGGCAGCGGTAGTGCTTTTCGCTGCCTTTCACCTTCGAGAAGCTGGTGAAGTCATGCTCACCCACGAGAAAGGCAGCGGCTTCGTTCATGGCCTCCACGTCGGGGGCGCGGTCCAGGTACAGGGTGTGGGCCGGGGCGAATGGGTCGGGCACGAGGCGCACATGGTACTGGTAGGTGCGGGCGGTGGCATCGAAGCGGGCGTGGGCTGCGGCGGGCACTGGGTGCACGGCCAGCGCCCGGATATCCTGAGGCAGGGCCCGGTTGAGGCGGTAGAGAAGCGTAGGCAGGTCGAGGCTTTCGGGCACCTCGGCGTCGAAGTGCGCTACCTGGTGGCTGGCGTGCACACCCGAGTCGGTGCGGCCGCTGCCCAGGCAGTACACCGGCTGGCGCAGCACCTGCGAAAGGCGCCGATCCAGCTCCTGCTGCACCGTTACGGTATTGGGCTGAATCTGCCAGCCGTGGTACTGGGTACCGTCGTAAGCCAGGTGAAGAAAGTAGCGCACGAATAAATGGGTAAGAGTTGAAGGCTCTATGGCTAAAGTCGGACAGAAAGAGGGTAGCCGAGTCTGAAAACCCTGCTACCCTCCCGCTAACTGATATCCGGCTACCGCCTTATACCTTCTCGTAGATGACGGCGGCACCCTGACCTACGCCCACGCACATAGCGGCCAGGCCGTAGCGGGCCCCTTCGCGGCGCTGCATTTCGTGCACCAGGGTAGCCGTGATGCGGGCGCCGGAGCAGCCCAGCGGGTGCCCAATGGCAATAGAGCCCCCGTTCACGTTCAGCTTAGTGGTGTCGAGGCCCAGGTCGCGGATGCAGGCTAGGCTCTGGGCGGCAAATGCTTCGTTCAGCTCAATCAGGTCGATGTCGTCGAGGGTGAGGCCGGCGCGCTGCAGCACTTTGCGGATGGCGGGTACCGGCCCGATGCCCATGTAGGCGGGGTCGACGCCGGCCACGGCCGAGGCCACCACGCGGGCCAGAGGCTTTAGCTTGAACCGCTCCAGGGCCTCGTCGTTGACGAGCATCACGGCGGCCGCACCGTCGTTGATGCCCGCCGAGTTACCGGCCGTTACGGTGCCGTCCACGGGCTGAAAGGCGGGCTTGATGGTGGCCAGTTTTTCCAGCGACGACAGGCGCGGCTGCTCATCGGTATCGAACAGGGCCGCATCGCCCTTAGGCTGCTGAATGAACACGGGCACAATTTCGCGACGGAACCGGCCTTTCTCGTTGGCGCGCTGGTACTTTAGCTGCGAGTCGAAGGCAAACTGGTCCTGCTCCTCCCGGGTAATGCCGTAGCGCTTGGCCACGTTCTCCGCCGTTTCACCCATAGCAAACGGGTGATGCATTTTGGCCAGCTTGGGGTTCACAAAGCGCCAGCCCAGGGTAGTGTCGTGGGCGGTGAAGTCGCGGGCAAAGGCCGTGGAAGACTTGGCCACCACGAAAGGAGCGCGCGTCATGCTCTCGGCCCCGCCGGCCAGGTACACGTCGCCCTCCCCGGCTTTGATAGCCCGGGCAGCGTCGATGATGCTTTGCAGGCCGGAGGCGCAGAGGCGGTTTACAGTGTTGCCGCCTACTGATAGGGGCAAGCCGGCCAGCAGCGCCGCCATCCGGGCCACGTTGCGGTTGTCTTCGCCAGCCTGGTTGGCGGCACCCATGATGACGTCTTCAATAGCCGCTTTATCCACGGAGGGGTTGCGGCGGAGTAGCTCGCGCAGCACGTGCGCGGCCATGTCGTCGGGACGTACGCTGCTGAGCGCGCCGCCGAATTTGCCGATGGGCGTGCGGACGGCGTCCACGATATAGGCTTGGGGCATGGAAGTAAAATGCGGTTTTTCCGGTGGTTGTTGGCTACTTTTGCCGGCCCTGGCATGGCCAGGGCTTCGTTGAATCAATCAACCCACAAAGATGATACAAAGAATTCAAAGCGTATTCCTTCTGCTCCTGGCATTGGCCATGTTAAGTGTGGTATTCCTGCCGATCTGGTCGAAAACTGATCCGCTTTCCAATCAGGAAGTTGTGCTTACCGCCACCAAGCTCGCGTTTACCAAAGGTCAGGGCCCGACCACCAATACCTGGCCCATTGCGGCGCTGGCGGTAGCGGCGGCGGCCGTGGCCGTGTTCGAGATTTTTCAGTTCCGCAACCGGATTCGTCAGCACCAGATCGGTGTTTTCAACCTGTTGCTCATCATGAGCACCATCGGGGCAGGTTTTTACTATTCCAGTATTGGTGAGCGGCTCCTGAACATCAAAGTACCCGGCACCTTCGAAGCCGGCTTTTACCTGCCCACGCTGGCGCTGTTGCTCAACGTACTGGCTAACCGTTTTATCCGTCGCGACGAGAAGCTCGTGCGCAGCATGGACCGGCTTCGCTAACACCGTAGCCAAACAGAAAAGAAAGGCCCCCTTGTTCAAGGGGGCCTTTCTTTTTTGGGGTTTGTAGCCCACTACCGGCGGGGCTGCTGGCTTACGTATTCCTGGAGTTCCTTCACATTCGAGTTGAAGCTGAACAGCTCGTATACCTGGTAGAAGTTCTGGGGGTCGATGAGGCGGCCGTAGGCATACTTGGCCAGCGCTACCCGCTGGTCTTCAAAGCTGAAGACGCGCAGCAGACGCTTGAGGTCCTCGGTGCGCAGGGCCGCGCGGGACACACCATCCTGCAATATGACTAGCTTGTCTTTATCAAATGCCTTGCGCTCGGCCGCCCGCACTAGGGCTTCTACTTCCTGAGACTTCAGCACAACGGGATAGTTGTTGCGGTAGTCGTCGGCGGGGCGGCTTTGGGCGCTGTACTGCTGCAGTTCCTTTACGTTGGAGTCGAAGTTGAACAGCTCGTACACTTGGTAGAAGTTCTGGGGGTCGGCCACGTGCTCGTACGAGTACTTGGCCATTTCCAGGCGCTGGCTTTCAAAGTCGAAGCCTTTAAGCAGGCGCTTGAGCTCTTCCGTACGAATAGCCGACTGCGCCAGGGCTTCTTTGGCAATGGGCAGCTTTTCACTATTGAAGGGCTTTTTATCCAGCACCCGAAGCAGCGCGTCCACATCGGCGGAACTCATCAGGGAGCGGTACTGCCCGTTATAGTAGTCGGGGCGGCGGTCATCTTCCCGGTCATCCCGCCGGTCGTCGTAGCGCCCGTCGCGGTCCGGGCGGTCTTGGTCGCGGTTGCCATAGTTGCCCTCGCGGTCCTGGTCGCGGTTGTCGTAGCGGCCGTTGCGGTCATCGTCCCGGTCGTCGTAGCGCGGGTCGGGGTTGCCGTAGGGGCCGGGGTAGTCGTCGTAACGGGGGTTGCGGCGCCACTCCCCCCGCATCGGCACCGCAGAGGCTTTGCGCAGCACCGGGGCGTAACCCTGCCGGGTTACCAGCACGTAGTTCGTCTCGTAGCCGGCATCCAGGAATACTTTGGTGCGGTAGTTTACGTAGCCCCGGCCGGCCGGAATCCGAAACTCTGCCCAGTGGGTGCCGGGCCGCACCCGGTCGAGGTACACCTCGCGGGCTACGCGGCGGGTCAGCATGCGGCCGTCGAAAATCAGCTTGAACGGGATGCCTCGCTCGGAAATAAAGTTAACGTTGGCCGGAGCAGCCAAGAGTTGCGCAGCCCATAGCAGGAAGCTGCAGCAAAGAAGTAGTGCCTTTTTCATGGCAGAGCGCGTAAACCGGGCCGTGTAGCTGACCCTTGACAGGACATTTTCAAGGATTGTGCCAATCCGGAACTTTATCCGGACAAGGGCTGTTGCGGCCTCCTTTTCAGCCAGTATACTTCACAAAAAAAGCCTGTACAATGCGTACAGGCCTTTTTTAGTCATAAACAAACTTATTGAGCAATGCGCGTGACCTTAAACTCGGTGCGGCGGTTGCGCTGGTGCTCATCCTCGGTGCGGGCATTCTTCAGCACCGGCCGGGTTTCACCGTAGCCTTTGGCCGTAATCCGGTTTTTGGCAATGCCCTTGGAAATGATGTAGTCGACAGCCGATTGTGCCCGTTTCTGCGAAAGGCTCAGGTTATAGGCGTCTTTACCGCGGGAGTCGGTGTGGGAGCTTAGCTCAATGGTGATTTTCGGATTATCCACCAAAGTTTGCACCAGCTTGTCCAGCTCCAGGGCAGCATCCGGCCGGATGTTCCACTTATCGTAGTCGTAGAAGATATTCTCGACCACAATGGCCTTGTTTACCACAATTTTGCCCAAGGTGAGTGTCACGGGCAGCTTAATGTCGTTCTGCTCAGCGGGCAGCTGGTCCTGGGCGGGCACTTTGCCCACCGTCGTCAGGCTCTGCCGGGCGGTGAAGTAGCCGGATCGGTCGGCGACGAGCGAGTAGGCGCTGGCCGTATCGAGCTTGAAGCTGAATTTCCCGTCGGGACCCGACTTGGTTTCTTGAAGGCGCTGGCCGTTAGAACTGAGCAGCACCACGTCTTCGCCGGCTACCGGCTTGGTTTCGCCGGTTTTCGCGTCACTCTCCAGCAAGGTGCCATCGGCGTAGAGCGTAACCAGCTTCAGCGGCTTTTTGCGGAACAGGTACAAATCGTCGGAGCCCTTGCCTCCACTCCGGTTGGAGGAAAATACGCCGGCATCCTTGCCGGTGAAAAATGGGGCAAAGTCGTCGCCGGAGCTATTGATGGGGGCGCCTACGTTCTTCACTTGCCCTTTTTCTACCCGGAATATGTCGAGCTTTCCTAAGCCAGGATACCCATCAGAGGAGAAATACAGCGTGCCATCGGGCGCCACGGCGGGAAAGTTCTCGTTGCCGGGCGTGTTGATTTTCTCCCCCAGGTTCTCGGGCGCAGAGAAACGGTTGCCCTCTTCCAGGGTGGCTTTGTAGAGGTCGTTGCCGCCGCTGCCGCCGGTCCGGCTGGAGGCAAAGTAGAGGGTCCGGCCATCGGGCGAAAACGCCGGTGAGAAGTCATCCGCGGTTTTGCTGTTCAGGCCGCGCACCAGTTCGGGCGCCGTCCACTCATTGCCCCGGAAGTAGGACACAAACAGGTCTACGCTCTGGTAGCCTTCCTTGGCCTGCTTCTTAGTCCCGTTGTTGGAGCGCGCAAACACCATCATCTTGCCATCCGACGAGTAGGTGGCGCTGGCCTCGTGCTTGTCCTCGGAGTTGAACACCGGCTCCAACCGGCGGATGCTCCGCCCCCCCGTGAGCTTAGGCTCCGCGGCCAGGGTTACGGCGTAGAGGTCATTGAACCCTTCCCCGTTGCCCAGGTACTTCTTGCCGCCCCGCCCGGAGGCAAATACCAGTTCTTTGGTGGTGGGTAGCATGGTCGCCCCAAAGTCGGCCGAGGGGGAGTTGACGGAGTCCAGGGCCTGCACTTCGTTGTTGGTGCGCATGGCCAGCAATTCCGGCACCAGCTTGGTGTTTTTGGCTTCCAGCTCGGCCCGGCCCGTCAGCTTGGCATTGGCCCCATTCTGGGCATAGGCCTCAAACTGCGTGGTGGCTTCCTCGTACTTGCCGTTGGCTTTCAGGGCCTCGGCGTAATAAAACTTGGCATCGTTGGATTTCACGCCGCCGCCAATGGCCGCGTTGTAGTATTCCTCGGCCTGCTCAATGCGGTTGGATAGGCGGTACGACTCGGCAATGCGGTAGTTGGAAAACGCGGTGCGCTTTCCCTTTTTCACGTCGTCTTTGTAGAGGGGAATGGCGGCCTCATACTCACCCCGCATAAAGCGGCGGTCCGCTTTGGTGAGCTGGTCTGAGGCACTGCAGCCGCCAAGCAACCCCGAGGTGCCGGCCGCCGCGCATATCATTAGAAATTTCCGCATAGGAATAGGGAGGGAAGGGTCAGGCTAAGGCGTACGAGGTGAAGTAAACGCTGGCTGCCGCGAAACAAGTATAAGCAGTTTGGCTAGGATTGTACCGCCCTCAGGCCAGCGGAGTTGCCGCCGCCGCGAAATACCGGGCCAGCCAGGTCGTGTGCGCCGGTGCAGGCCACTTCTGCTGCAGTTCTCCCACCGTGGAAATGGTGTTGTCGAAGTAGGGCGTTGTGGGTTGCACCTGGCCCTCCGCTACGGCCTTGCGCACACTCAAGCGGTCCAATAGCTGCACTTGGTCACCCAGCAAAAAAGCCAGTTGGGCCTTATCCAGCAGCTGAATATCCAGCCCTTCCTCCAGCCCACGCACGAAGCGCACGGAGGCGTCGATGGAGCAGCCACTGGCGTCGGCTACGGCCTCGTCCAGCCCAATTACCAGAAACTGCCCGTGCAGAATTTCCGCCGAAGCGGCCAGGGTGCGGCCGTGGCTGGTCCACTCCTGGGCAAACTGCTGTAAGGCCGGCTGCACCGCCGCTATTTCGGCCGCCGTAAAAGGCCGGTTGGCCTGGTAAATCCACACACGGGCCGAAGCGGGCAATTGGTTGAAGGGAACGTACACGGACCTCAGATTTTACGAATGAGAAACGGATGTGACGGATAAGCGGCCTGAAAGCCACCTGCCAAATCATCTATCTTACTACAAATAAACAGCCCCGCCCGGAAGTTCCGGCGCGGGGCTGTTATTCGGTTGCCCGTTTCCAGTTGCTTGTTGCCAGAGCTCTATCAATTGGCAGCTCGCAACTGGAAACAGGTAACTAGGCGTTAAGGCCTTCAGCGGAGGCAATGAGCTCGGCCAGGTCGAATACCTGCACGTCCGATTCCCGCTCTTTGTTTTTCACGCCGTCGGCCATCATGGTCATGCAGAACGGGCAGGCTACAGCAATTACGCTACCGCCGCGGTTGGAGCCGGCGGGCAGCACCGGGGCGGTGCTTTCCACGCCCTGCAGGTTCAGCAGCACGTCGGCGTCGCCGTCGAGGGTGGCCAGGGCTTCCTCGGCCCGCTCGATGTTAACATCCTTTTTGCCGGGCTCGGGCTCCTTCCACATCTGGGCCCCGCCGGCCCCGCAGCAGAGGCCGTTGGTTTTGCAGCGCTTCATTTCCAGCAGGTCGGCGTCCAGCACTTCCAGCACGGCGCGGGGCGCCTCGTAGATGTTGTTGGCGCGGCCCAGGTAGCAGGAGTCGTGGAAGGTGATGCGGCGGCCCTTGAACGACTCGCCGCCCTCGGCCTTCACCTTACCTTCGTTGATGAGCTGCTGCAGGAAGGTGCTGTGGTGAATCACCTCGTACTCGCCGCCCAGGGCCGGGTACTCGTTTTTGATGGTGTTGAAGCAGTGCGGACAGGCCGTTACTACCTTCTTGATGCCGTAGCCATTGAGGGTGGTAATGTTCTGCATGGCCTGCATCTGAAACAGGAACTCGTTGCCGGCACGCTTGGCCGGGTCGCCGGTGCAGCTTTCTTCCATGCCCAGCACCGCGTAGTTCACGCCTACGTGCTCCAGAATGCGCACAAAGGCGCGCGTCACGCGCTTGTACCGGTCGTCGAAGGCCCCGGCGCAACCTACCCAAAACAGAATTTCCGGCGTTTCGCCCCGCGCAGCCAGATCAGCCATCATCGGAACACTTACTTGGCGCTTGGCAGTTAACTCAGCCATTATTGTTGGTTGACGCTAGTCAGTTTGATGTTGAGGAAGGCGTCATGCGCACGTGCATGCAGCCGCTAAGTTGCTAGGCCACCGGGGCCGTTTTCTCGTTCAGAAACAGGTCGTCGGCCCAGTTAAAGCGGTCCGAGGGCGAAAAGGCCCAGGGTGCCCCATTGTTCTCGATATTGGAGAACATGACGTTAAGAGAGTTAGGCGCGGCCGATTCTTCCAGTACCAGGAAGCGGCGCATTTCCACTATGCTTTCCAGGGGGTTGATGTTTACCGGGCAGGCTTCCACGCAGGCGTTGCAAGTAGTGCAGGCCCACAGCTCCTCGGGGGTCACGTAGCCGCGCAGCAGGGTGTGGTTTTCGCGGTCCAGCTGTTCTTGTGGGTCGTGCTTGGCTTCCTTGCCGTAGAGGTTGGGGTTGAAGATCAGCGGGGCGTTGTACTTCTCTTCCATCCGGTCGCGCGTGTCCATGATGATCTTGCGCGGGGAAAGCAGCTTGCCCGTCAGGTTGGCGGGGCACACCGAGGTGCAGCGGCCGCACTCGGTGCAGGAGTAGGCATTCAACAGATTGGTCCAGGCCAGGTCGTTCACGTCCTTGGCCCCAAAGGGCGTGGGCGCAGCGGCCGAGCCATCGGGCTCGGTAGCCGGCGCGGGCACTTGGTAAGTGGGGTCCATCATGGCCTTCACCTCGTGGGTGATGCTGTCCACGTTCGAGAACTGCCCCTGCGGTACCAGCCGGGAGTAGTACACGTTCGGGAAAGCCATGATGATGTGAAAGTGCTTGGAAGAAGGCAGGTAATTCAGAAACAGCAGAATACCCACAATGTGCGCCCACCAGCCCACGCGCTCCAGCACATGCAGGGCCGTGGGGCTATCCGGCAGCAGGCCCGTGAGGAACTGGCTGATGGGGAAAGCGCCGGGGAGGTCGGCCCCGTGCAGCTTCAGGTCGGCGGCATTCATGGTGAACAACGCCATCATCAGCACCACTTCGATGTAGAGAATGACGTTGGCATCAAGCCGGGGCCAAGCCCGCATTTCCGGGCCGGTAAACCGGCGTACGCCTTTTACATTGCGGCGCCACCATAGCGCCACCACAGCCAGCACCACCAGCGCGCCCAAGATTTCGTTGGTACCCGTGAGCAGCGAGTACAGCGGCCCCAGAAACTGTAGCACCCGGTGCGTGCCGAAGATGCCGTCAATCAAAATCTCGATGACTTCAATGTTAATGACAATGAAGCCTACGTAAACGATGAGGTGCAGAAAGGCGGGTGTTAGGCGCTTAAACATTTTCTGCTGCCCAAAGGCTACTAGCAGCGTTTTCCACAGCCGTTCGCTCACATGGCCGCTCATGTCCCGGTCGCGTCCAACGAGAATGTTGGCCCGGATCTTCCGCGTTTGCCAGGCAAACAGGCCAAAGCCTGCCACTGCTACCAGCAGAAAGAGGATGTTTTGGATAGAAAAGTGCACGGAGAAATGGGTAGGTTTGGGGTTTAGGCCGAAATATACTCGTTATGCATAACAAATCCGTTTTTTTCCGGCCGGGAAGTTTTTTTTGCTCTACGCCTTGTAGGTTACGTTTGGTTTACTACTTTTGTGCTCCCCAACGGCCATAAGGGCTTATTTACGGGACGATGGTAATGTAGCTCAGTTGGTAGAGCACAGCACTGAAAATGCTGGTGTCGTTGGTTCGATTCCAACCATTACCACTAGAAGCCCTCTTTGCAGACTGCGAAGAGGGCTTTTTTGTTTTCCGGGGCGCTGGGCTGAATCGTCTTTTTAGGCTGCCTAAAACCTTGGGGCGGCGGGCTGACTTTACAAGAAAAGCCCAGCACTGGTACTTTTTCCACCAAGTTTCGGTTTAGGAAGTCTAAGTTGCTGCTTAGATAAAAGTAATTCCTTGATTTGTGGAAGAGTAGCCCTTGCTGCTGTACTGCACCTAACTCTTCCCATGTCGAAACCCGTCCGTTTTACCAACACTACCCAGTCTGCCTTTTTCGCCACGGTACGCCAGCGCGTCGATGCTTACTTTCAGCAGCAAGGTGTTTCCAAGTATGCCAATGGGGCCATGTGGGGCAAAACAGTCTTTTATCTCACCGGATTCGTGGTGGCGTATGCGCTGTTAATCTCCAACCAGTTTGGCCTGGGTGTGATGGCGCTGCTGGCCGGCACCCTCGGGGCCCTTTGTGCTTTTATCGGCTTTAATGTTTGCCACGACGCTATTCATAGCTCTTTTTCGGCCAACAAGCGCGTCAACAAGGTATTTAGCCTGCTGTTTAACCTGATTGGGGCTAATCCTTACATGTGGAGCATTACGCACAACGTGGTGCACCACACGTACACCAACATTCCGGGCCACGACGAAGACATTGAAGTAGCCCCAGGCTTGGTGCGCTTATCAGCAGAAGAGCCGGTAAAAAAGGTGCAGCGCTACCAGCACTTTTATGCCTTCCCGCTGTACGGACTGGCCTCATTGTCTTGGGTGCTGCGCAAAGACTACATCAAGTTCTTCAAGGACAAGATCGGGCAGCACGATAACCGCAAGCACCCGCGCAAGGAGTACTTCAACCTGTTTTTTTACAAGGCCCTCTACTACGTTCTGTTCATCGTGCTGCCGCTGGTGTTGCTCGATATCACTTGGTGGCAGTTTGTGCTGGGCTTCCTGCTGATGCACTTCGTGGAAGGCTTGGTGCTGGGTTTGGTGTTTCAATTGGCCCACGTAGTAGAAGGCACGGCGTTTCCCCTGCCCGACGAAACCGGCGACATGCGCGAAGCCTGGGCAGCCCACCAGATGCGGACTACCGCCAACTTCTCTACCAACAGCAAGCTGGCGCATTTCTTATGTGGTGGTCTCAACCAACAGATTGAGCACCACCTCTTTCCGAAGATCTGCCATATTCACTACCCGGCCATTGCCGGCATCGTGAAGCAGACGGCCCACGAATTCTCTCTACCCTACCTGGAGAACCGCACATTTTTCTCGGCCCTCCGGTCTCACTACCGCGTTTTACGCAAAATGGGTAAGGAAGCCTACACTGCACAAGTGCTTGTTCCAGCCGCAGCTTAGGCGCCCGAAATTCCCTGGCCGAGCTGAACAGTAGAAACCAACCCCGGGGCGGGGCGTACGCACAGGAAACCATTTTCCTGCTTGCTATGTCCACTCCCGTTTCCACTGCGCGCACTTCCGGCGCTACGCAATCCGTCTGGTTTCCTACGGCCGATGCCGTGTCTTCCTTCAAGGCTCTTGGGCAAAATATCACGGCCGATGTGGTGGTGGTGGGGGCTGGCATAGCCGGGCTTACCACGGCCTACTTGCTGGGGAAGGAAGGTAAGAAAGTAGTCATCCTGGAAGATGGGGAAATTGCCAGCGGGGAAAGCGGCCGAACTACCGCGCACTTATCCAACGCCCTCGACGACCGATATTCCACCCTGGAGCAGCTTTTTGGACAGGAAGGCGCCCGGCTGGCGGCCGAAAGCCACGGGGCCGCCATTGATGAAATCGAGAAAATCGTGCTGGCCGAGCAGATAGCCTGTGATTTTACCCGGCTCAATGGGTACTTATTTCTACCGGCCAATGGCAAGGAGCAGGAGCTCACCGATGAGTTGGAAGCGGCCCACCGGGCTGGCTTGAAAAGCGTGAAGAAGCTGGCCGACTCCGGTACCCAGGGCTTTCATACGGGCCCCTGCCTGCGCTTTCCCGACCAGGGCCAGTTCCATATTCTGAAGTATCTGAACGGGCTGGTTGCGGCTATTACGCGGCAGGGCGGCCGCATCTTCACGCACACGCACGTGGCCACGGTAGAAGGCGGCCACGCCGCCCGCGTGGTAACGGACAGCGGACACGAAGTGAAGGCGGACGCGCTGGTTATTGCCACGAACACGCCTTTCAACGACCGGGTAGTGATGCACACAAAACAGGCTCCCTACCGCACGTACGTCGTAACGGCCCGCGTTCCGAAAGGGTCCGTTACCCAGGCGCTGTACTGGGATACTGCTGACCCCTACCACTACATCCGGTTGCAGGAAGCTCCTGGTGAGGAATACGACTACCTGATTGTAGGCGGCGAAGACCACAAAACCGGCCAGGAGGCCAACCCGGAGGAACGCCTGCGCTGCCTGGAAGAATGGACCCGGAAGCATTTCCGCCAAATCACCAGCATTGATTTTCGCTGGTCGGGCCAAGTGATGGAGCCCACCGACGGGCTGGCCTACGCGGGCCGCAACCCCTTAGACAACGACAATGTGTACCTGATTACCGGCGACTCGGGCCACGGCATGACGCACGCCACGTTGGGCGCCATAATCATTCGGGACTTGATTTTGGAGCGCCCCAATGCCTGGGCCAAGCTGTATGACCCGGGCCGCATTACGCTCAAGCCGGAGTCTATCAAGGAATTTGTGCGCGAGAACGTGAACGTAGCCGCCGAATATACCGAGCTCCTTACCGGCGGCGACGTTTCCACCCCCGAGGAAATTGCCGCTGGGTCGGGCGCAGTATTGCGGCGGGGCCTCACCAAGGTGGCGGTGTACAAAGACAAAGCTGGCAAGACGCACGAGTGTTCGGCCATTTGCCCTCACCTGGGCTGCGTAGTGCATTGGAATGGGCTGGAAAGCAGCTGGGACTGCCCCTGCCACGGCTCCCGCTTCGATGCCTACGGTAAACTGCTGATGGGCCCGGCCAATAGCAACCTGGCATCTGCTGAAACGGAGTAAACTATAACCTTCCTCAGCGGCTACGGACAGCGGGCTTTCAACCGGGCGTCCTCGGCGTAGATGTAACCAAGGCGGGCCGAGCGCAAAAAGAACTCGCAGGCAGCCGGACGGTTCTGTTGTGCTTCCGCCAGCCGGCCCAGCAGAAAGTAAATCTGCCCACTACGCGGAGAGTTGATGAGCACCTGCTGGTAATCGGCGCGGGCAGCTTCGTACTCGCCCAGCTTAAACCAGGCCAGCCCGCGGTACGTGAGGTAGCGTCCAGAGGGGCTTTTGCCCTGGGCCACGCGCTGTCGTAAGCCCGTAGTCAGGTCCTGAATGGCGGGCCGGAAACGGCGTTGTTCGAAAAGGCGCAGCTCGCCGCGCTCCAGCCAGGCGCCGCTTTGGGTTGAGTCCAGGGCCAGGGCGCGGTCGAAGCTCTGCAGGGCCTGCTGCGTTTGGCCAATGGCGGCATGACACTGGCCCATGCGCCACCAGAGCCGCGCACTCTGCGCCGGCGGGTCGTTGGCGTGCTGCAGAGCCACCGCATAATCTTCCAGGGCCGCCTCGTAGTCGTGGTAAGCCAGCTGCTCAATTTCGCCCCGGCGCCGGTGGGCCTCGGGGTAGTTGGGCTTGAAGTGAATGGCCGCCGACAAGTAGCCGTGCGCGGTGCTCCACTGCTGAGCAGCGTAGGCCTGCAGCCCATCTTCGTAGTTGCTACGCGCCGTTACGTGGTCCATGGTGAGCTTCACGGAAAGCATAAAGGCCGCCAGCAGCAGGATGAACAGGAACGTCAGCAGGTAGTCGCGCCGGGTGAACTGCGTTTTCTGCCGCGGGATAGGCCGGTAGTGCCGCTCCGAGGAAGAGGCCGGGCGGCGGGTACGCAGCGGCCCCGCCATGGGCGGCGGTGCCCCATAAATGTGCTGGTGCTGGTTGCGGAACTGCTGCTGGCGGCGCGCCTGCTCTAGCTGCTGAGCCTCACGCCAGAGTTGCTGGTCGTAAGCGGCTCGGCGGGCGGGGTCTGACAGCACCCCGTGGGCAATGCTCACCTGCTTAAACAACTCCTCGTACCGGGTATCCCCCTGATGCCGGTCAGGGTGATACCGCAAGGCAAGCTGCTTGTAGGCTTGCTTGATTTCCAGCCGGGTTGCGGTTGGCGAAACGCCCAGGATTTGGTAATGATTCTGGCTCAAGGGGCAGGACTTGGGGCAACAAGTACGCCATTTTTTGAGGCGAACCTAGACGTTGAACAGGGTTTTCCGTATGAAGTTCCATTCCAGTTTGGCTACTATAGGTATTGCCGAGCTGGATTTTCTATCATCTGATGTTCTACTAACTCTTCGCTGCCGCATGGCTTACGACGACGACGCTTCCAAAACGCCCCGCAACGACAGCCTGATGGGGAACCTGATGGGCTACCTCGACACACGCATCGACCTGATTCGCCTGGAAACCCAGGAAAAGGTGAAGGTAGCTTTTGTGGGCACCGCCCACGGCGTTACCATGGCCCTGATAGGGCTCCTATTTCTGGTTTTTCTCAGCATCTTCGCGGGCTTGGCGCTCAACGATGCACTTGACAGTTCTTTCTGGGGCTTTGGTATTGTGGCCGGCTTTTACCTCCTGCTGCTCATTATCTTTATCGTAGGCGTCGATAAAAAGCTGTTCCAGGGCCTGGCCGATAAGATGCTGAGCAATACTATCTACAAATCCGACAAACGTCAAGCGTAATTTGCGGCTATGGCTGACCTGCACAACCCCCTGTTCGAAGACGAGAAAGAGTTTCTGGAGCGCCAGAAGCTAGAGTACGAGCGTGCCTTGCTGGGTGACGTGGAGAATATCAAAGAGCAAAGCCAGCGTGTGGGCAAGTATGCCCTGATTGGGGCGGGCCTAGCTGGCAGCATCTGGCTTATCGCCAAAGCGCTGCGCTCTAAGCCGAAATATTCCGATGAGGATGACGAGGAGGCCGAGTATGCCAAGCACCTGCACCAAAATAGCCGCCCCCACCGGCCGGCACCCGTCCCCCGCTCGGCGGTAGACGAAGCCGTAGCCGACGACCTGGGCTTTGGCGTAGGTCACCACCAGTACGACCGGGGCACGCAGGCCGGTACCCACGCAGCCCACCACGACCGTGCTGATTTGGCTCCCGATGTGTACCACACCGATGCTGACCCTTTTCAGCCGACGACAAGCTACGCTCCCGCCAAGGCACCCGCCCGGCGCCGCGTTGCCGCCGAAGCACCAACCACGGATGCTTCGTCCATTGTAGCGGATGCCTTCCATGTTTTTCTGCAATCAGATACCGGGAAGATGCTCATAGCCCAGATTTCGGCCGTTTTGATGGCATACGTGGCGAAAAAAATCGGGGAATATCTGCCTTCGGACAAAAATCCCGACCTTGCAACTTCTCCCGCTCATGAAGCGGCGACGCAGGATATCGACTTCACGTATCACCACGACGACGCGAATGCGCCACAACAGCCTGTATGACACGCTTAGCACCCGCCGCGCGCACGGCCATAAGTCGCTAGCCGTCCTGCTCGACCCGGATAACCTAGACGAAGCCGGCTGCCAGCATCTACTGGAGCTTTGCGCGCAGCATCCTGTTGAATACTTTTTTGTGGGGGGTAGCCTGGTGATGAACTCACGCCAGGCTACCCTTATTCAATTGCTTAAGAGCCGGTCTTCCGTGCCCGTGGTGCTGTTTCCCAGCCACAGCCTGCACTTGGAAGGCCCCGCCGACGGCATACTGCTGCTTTCCCTGATTTCGGGCCGCAACCCGGAGTTTCTAATTGGCCAGCACGTAATAGCGGCCCCGCTGTTGCGGGCCAGCAACCTGCAGATTCTGCCTACGGGTTATATGCTTGTTGATACCGGGCGCCAGACCACGGCCAGCTACATCAGCGGCACGACTCCCCTGCCCTACGACAAGCCCGGCATAGCCGCTTGCACCGCTATGGCGGGTGAGCAGTTGGGCCTGCGGCTGATGTACCTGGACGGGGGTAGTGGGGCCATGTACCCTGTTTCGGCTGCTATGATTGAGGCCGTGCGGCAGGCAGTAGATGTTCCCCTGGTTGTAGGCGGCGGCATTAACACCGTTGAGAAGGCGCAGGCCGCGCTGAACGCCGGAGCCGATGTAATCGTCGTTGGCAATCAAATCGAAAAGGACCCTTCCTTCCTGGGCGAAGTATCAAGAGCCGTGCACGCCTACAACCAGGTAGCCGTCTGAACCACGGATTCGCGCGGATTTTTCGGATTGAACGGATTTTGTAGTCGGCGCGGATGTTAGGCTCGCATAGTTGATTTGTCCTGCTCATCATCTGTCATCCGGAGCAAAGCGAAGGACCTTCTCCCGTTGCAGCAAGTCGTGCGGGCGCGAGAAGGTCCTTCGCTTTGCTCCGGATGACAGTGCTATAAACCAAAAAGCCTCGCAGTGTGCGAGGCTTTTTGGTTTGTTGATCGGCCGATTGCGCCGTCCACAAAATCCGGGCAATCCGAAAAATCCGCGCGAATCCGTGGTTTTGGTGCTAGATGTTCATGGCCGACTCGCGGCGGCGCATTTTACCCGCCGGAATACCAAACATCATTTTAAAGCGGCGGCAGAAATAGGCGGTGTCTTTGTAGCCCACTTCTTTGCCGATGTCGCGGATGCTTTTCTTGGTGGTGCGCAGCAGGAATACGGCGCGCTCCATGCGCTGGTACTCGATGTAGTCCTGGGGGTTGATACCCGTGAGCATCTTGAAGTACTGTCCTACATAGTCTTCCGACACGTTGGCTACGCCAGAAAGCACTTTGTTCGACAGGTCGCCGCCCAGGTTCTCCTTGATGTAGTTAAACAGATCGATGAGGCGCGGGTCCTTGAAGTAGGTGCTGTTGGTAGCTAGCTGCTCCACAAACATCTTGTTTTTCAAGATGTAGCGCACAATTTCCACCACAATGTTCTCGGTGTAAATCGTGATGAGCCGCTCCCGGCCGGGCAGCTCCTGCAGGCTTTCTTCCACTACCTTGATGACCAGATTCGCCAGCTTGGAGTTGCCGGTAATCAGGAAAGCCGGCACGTCCAGGGAGGCAAAGAAGTTGACCGAGTCAAACACTTTGGCCTCAAAGCTTACGAAAGAGTGGCTTTCCTCGGCGTCGCCAATCAGGTCCAGGTCGGAGTTGGAATGGAAAAACTTATCCTTGTTGCTGATCAGGTCGTCGTTGGTAATCACCTTACCAGCGGCGTCCCCATACGTCACTTTCGTAGCCCGGCCACCGGGGATAAAGAGCATTTCGCCTTCTTCCACCAGTTGCTGCTCATCGTCGCCAAAGGAGATGCGGCCTTTGTGCAGCAGAATCAGGTTGTTACCGACATCGTAAGAATTGCGCACGGTGAAAGGCTGCTGGAGTACCAGGTTTTTTGCCTTGATATAGCGGACACCGAGCGACTCAATCACTTTATTGTAATCTTCCATAAACCTCTAAAGGGTTGGGTGGCTTGTAGGGAAACGGGCAATAGGGGCCCGGATGTATACAATACAAAACAAGATATAAAAATTCACAAAAACTAAACCCAGCCAAAAAAATGACTGGGTTTAGTGCAATGAATCTGACTTTTAGGCAATTCGAGCCTTATTTCAGGATTTCCCGCGAGATTACAATTTTTTGAATCTCCGAAGTACCCTCGTAAATCTGGGTGATTTTTGCGTCGCGCATCATGCGTTCTACGTGGTACTCCTTCACAAAACCGTAACCACCGTGGACCTGAACGGCCTCAACAGCAGTGTCCATGGCAACTTTGGAAGCAAACAGCTTGGCCATGGCGCCCGATTTGGCGTAGTCCTGGTGCGCGTCCTTGTCGTGGGCGGCTTGCAGGCAGAGCAAACGGGCAGCATCAATGTTGGTAGCCATATCGGCCAGCTTAAACTGAATGGCCTGGTGCTGGGCAATGGGCACGCCGAACGCCTTGCGCTCCTTCGAGTACTTCACCGACAGCTCGTAGGCCCCAGAGGCAATGCCCAGCGCCTGCGCCGCAATACCAATGCGGCCACCGGCCAGCACCTGCATGGCGAACTTGAAGCCGAAGCCGTCTTCGCCAATGCGGTTTTCCTTGGGCACTTTCACGTCGTTGAACATGAGCGAGCAGGTGTCGGAGCCCCGGATGCCCAGCTTGTTTTCCTTAGGCCCCGTCTGGAAGCCTTCCATGCCCTTTTCTACGATAAGCACGTTGATGCCGCGGTGCTTCAGCTCGGGGTTGGTTTGGGCAATAACCAAGTAAACCGAGGCCGTGGTGCCGTTAGTAATCCAGTTCTTGGTGCCGTTCAGCAAGTAGTAGTCGCCTTTATCTTCGGCGGTGGTGCGCTGGCTGGTAGCGTCGGAGCCGGCCTCGGGCTCCGACAGGGCAAAGGCCCCAATTATTTCACCGGTGGTCAGCTTGGTCAGGTATTTCTGCTTTTGCTCTTCGGTGCCATACTGTTCCAGGCCCCAGCACACCAGCGAGTTATTCACCGACATGATAACCGAGCAGGAAGCATCAACCTTGGAAATTTCTTCCATGGCCAGCACGTAGCTTACCGTGTCCATGCCGCCGCCGCCGTATTCGGGGCTCACCATCATGCCCATGAAACCTAGCTCGCCCATTTTCTTTACCTGCTCGGCAGGAAACTTCTGGTGCTCGTCGCGTTCGATAACGCCGGCCCACAGTTCGTTCTGGGCAAATTCGCGGGCTGCGGCCTGTACGGCCAATTGTTCTTCGGTGAGCTGAAAATTCATTCTGATGGGTACTTGGGTGGGAATTGGAAAAAGCAAAAGGGTGGTTTGAAAGCTCAACTGGAAAGCCGCGCTATCTGCAATCAAAATTACGCCAAAGTTGCAGATTGCGCAGGCACCGTCGAATTTTTAGGTTACAGGCGCGCTTGGCCGGCCCGTGCACTTCTAGCGCGTGAAAAGCTGCCCTGGCCGACAGCATAAACACAAAAACGGCCGCCCCGTTGTTTTGGGACGGCCGTTTTCTCTGTCTTATTTTTCTAGTACCATCTAGCGCCGGTCGCGGCTACCCATGAAGATGCTCACGTAGTAGAGCAGTGTGGCCAGGGAGCTGAGCGCCGCCACCACGTACGTCATGGCCGCCCACCAGAGGGCATCCTTAGCCATGGCGTGCTCCTGCGTGGTAACGATGCCCCGCTTGTCGATCCAGGCCAGGGCGCGCTTGGAGGCGTCAAACTCCACGGGCAAGGTAACGAAGGCGAACAGCGTAGTGAGCGAGAACAGCACAATGCCCACGCCTAGCGGTATGGGTGTGGTGCGCAGCAGCAGGACGCCCGCCAGCAGTACCAGGGGCATAAACTTGGATACGGCGCTGAGGGTGGGCACCATAGCCGAGCGGAACTGCAGGGCGCTGTAGGCCGTGGCGTGCTGCACGGCGTGGCCACACTCGTGAGCCGCTACGGCGGCGGCGGCGGCACTACGCGCCGCGTACACTTCCTCGCTCAGGTTTACGGTTTTATCGGCGGGGTTATAGTGGTCGGTCAGGCGACCCTCCGTGCTGATAACCCGCACGTCGGTGATGCCATGATCGGCCAGCATCAGCTCGGCAATCTGCTTGCCCGAGAGGCCCGACTGCAGGCCGATCTGCGAGTACTGGCTGAACTTGCTGCGCAAGCGCCACTGAATGATCATGCCGGCGACGGCAGCCAGGATGAGGATAAGGTAGATGGGACCGGTGGAGTACATGGTTCAGAAAAGAAGAAAGTGAACGGGCCTGAACCAAAGTTGCCTCGTGCCGGTGTGCAAGGCAGATCTTCAGCTCAGCTACCCAGCTGACGGATTCGCTCGACGATACGCGTAGTGCTGTAGCCCGCTACGAGCGGCACGGTGAGTACCTGCCCGCCATTCGCTAACACCACCTCGTGGCCCACAATTCCACTGATAGCGTAGTCGTCGCCTTTTACCAGGATATCGGGCAAAACGGTTTCAATCAGGGACAGCGGGGTTTGCTCGTCAAACAACACCACGGCATCCACAAACAAAAGCGACGCCAGAATGCGCGCCCGTGACATTTCGTCCTGCAAAGGGCGCCCCGGTTTCAGGCAGCTCACGGAGGCATCCGTATTCAGCCCCACCACCAGCCGGTCGCCTAGGTGGCGGGCCTTTTCCAGGTAATCGACGTGGCCCAGGTGGAGCAGGTCGAAACAGCCGTTGGTGAACACGACTTGCTGCCCCTGGGCTTTCCAGTCGGCTACTACGGCCGGCAGTGCTGCGCGGCTCAAAATCTTATCTTGGCTCCACATCATAGCTGGCATTGGTAGCTGACCGTCCCGGGCGGCTGACGGAATGTCGGTAAAAATGATGGCAATTGTACTGGCACTCGTCTTTACGCATTGGCTACGGCCTGACCCGTGCGGCCCGATTTGACCATGCTGGCAACAAAGCTGATGCCGCCCATCAGCACCACCAGCAGCGTTTGGGAGCCGTGCACTACCAGCGCGTAGGCAATGCCGGCTTCTTTGCTGATGCCATACACCAACAGGGTACTCTGCACCATCAGGTGAAATGCCCCGATGCCGCCCTGCACTGGCATAGCCATGCCAATAGCCCCAAACGTGAGAACCGCCAAGCCAGCCGCTACGCCCAGCTGGGAAGTACCGGGGAAGGCAAAGAAAGCCAGGTAATCCATCAGGTAGTACACCAGCCAGGTGAACAACGTATGAGCCAAAAACAGCCATTTGTTTTCCAGCTTCCGGATACTGAAGATACCTTCCAGCAGCCCGCGCACGAAACGCTCCAGCTTGTTGAATAAAGCCAGCTTGCGCAGGCGTTCCAAGTTGCGGTAAAGCAGGTAAAGCGTAATGAGCCCGATGAGCAGCAGCAGCCCGCCAGCTACCAGCAGCGTTTGTTGACTGCGGGCCATAGAATCGTACTTATCCGAGTAGAGACTAAGCACAAAGGACCAGAACCGGTTGAAGTCTACCAGCACCGTGGCCCCAATCAGCCCCAGCAGAACCACTACATCTATCACGCGCTCCGTGATGACGGAGCCCAGGGCCACCTGCACGGGTACGCCGCTGGTGCGCCGCAGCACCGAGCACCGAATAACCTCGCCCATACGCGGCAAGACCATATTGGCCAGGTAGCCTACCATCATGGCGTGGTATACGTCCCAGTAGCTGGCAGTTTGCCTAGTGTTGGTGGCGTCGAGCTGCATTTTCCAGCGGTAGGCCCGGCTAAAATAGCCCAGCGCCGACAGTACCATGGTCACGCTCAGCCAGAAGTAGTTGGCCTCGCGCATGTATTGCCCCACCAGGCTCAGATCCTGGCCTCGCACGGCGTAGCGCATCAGCACGGCCGAAAAGGCCAGCAGCAGCACATACTTAAGAATATTCAGGAGTCTTTTCACCCGATGAACTAATGGCTGTTAGCCGGCTTATGCTGATTTTAGGGCTGCCATTGGGGGCAGGCCCGCTCATTTCAGTGGCTGCTTAAATAAGCCGGTTGTGCTGGTCGGGGAAGATGATGGTGGGCTGGTGCTGCCGGGCGACGGCAAAGTCGATGAGGGCGTAGGAAATGATGATGATGATGTCGCCCACGGCTACGCGCCGGGCGGCGGGCCCATTCAGGCAGATCATGCCTGAGCCCCGCTCACCCTTAATGGTGTAGGTTTCAAACCGTTCCCCATTGTTCACATTCACGATGGTTACTTTCTCATTCTCCACCATGTTGGCGGCATCCAGTAAGTCTTCGTCAATGGTGATGCTGCCGACGTAGTGTAGCTCGGCCTGGGTAACTTTTACGCGGTGGATTTTAGACTTAAGAACCTCGATGTGCATGGAAGCCAGGGGAAATGATAGTAGGGCCACAAAGATACAAACTTGTCCCGGCGTGACGGGCGGAGCAGCCTTCCTACCCCACTCCTAACGCTCCACCACCACGTTGTCGATAAGGCGTACGCCCCCCAGCCACGCGGCCAGGCACAGCGCCACGGGGCCGTTGGCAGGCTGCTCCGGCGCCAGCGGCTGCAGCGTGCGGGCGTCGCTGATGTCGAAGTATTCCAGTTCAATAGCCGGCTGCTGCCGCAGAAAATCCAGGGTTTGCCGCTGCACTTCGGCTACCGTCTGCTCTTCGTCCACTAGGCGGCGTGCCAGCGTCAGGGCCTGGTATAGATGGGGCGCCACAGCCCTTGCCTCGAGCGAAAGGCGTCGGTTGCGTGACGACATAGCCAAGCCGTCGGTTTCGCGTACCGTTGGAAAAACCACCAGTTCGAGCGGGAAGCTCAGGTCCTGCACCAGCTGCCGCACCACGGCCACTTGTTGCAAGTCCTTCTGGCCAAAATAGGCTCGGTGCGGGCGGCTCAGGTGAAACAGCTTGCTTACCACGGTAGCCACACCGTTGAAGTGCCCGGGCCGGTGTGCGCCCTCCATCACCCGCTCCAGGGTACCGAAATCAAAGCGTAGCAGCGTTGGTTGCGGATACATTTCCTCCACGGTAGGGGCAAACAAGGCTGTGCAGCCGGTGCCGGCTAATAAAGCCCCGTCCGTTTCGGGCAGGCGCGGGTACAGGCGGAAATCCTCGGGGTTGTTGAACTGGGTGGGGTTGACGAATATGGTCACCACCACTACGTCATTTTCCTGGGCGGCGGCGCGCACCAGTTGCAGGTGCCCTTCGTGCAGGGCACCCATGGTGGGCACCAGTCCAATACGTAGCCCGGCGCGCCGCCACGATTCCGTGCGGTCTTGCAACCCGGCTGCGGTTTGCAGAATCTCCATAGACAAACAGGGCCGCTTCGTCGTCGCAACGGCAACGCTCGGGCGGGTTACATTGAATTTTCGCCTAAAATTGTTTAATTTTGTGCATCCAAAAGTGTGTCCTCCCATTAAAAACCCCAGGAAGCTGTATGTCTAAGCTGAGAATACTCTATGCTGCCACGGAGATTAATCCGTTTTTGCAGACGACCAAGGTAGCGGAGTTTCTGCGGATGCTGCCCCAGGGGATGCAGGAAATGGGCATGGAAATTCGGATTTTCGTACCGCGCTTTGGCATTATCAACGAACGTAAGAACCGTTTGCACGAAGTCGTGCGCCTCTCGGGCATCAACATTGCCGTAGGCGAGGAGGAGAAACCCCTGATTATCAAGGTAGCTTCTATTCCCAACGCCAAGCTGCAGGTATATTTCATCGACAACGAGGACTACTTCCACCGCAAATCGGTGCTGGTCGATAAAAACAACCAGTTTCACGCCGACAACGATGAGCGCGCTATCTTTTTCTGCAAAGGCGTACTCGAAACCGTGAAAAAACTCGGCTGGGCCCCCGACATCGTACACTGCAACGACTGGATGACGGGTCTGATTCCGATGTATCTGAAAACTACGTACAAGAAGGACCCGATTTTCAAAGACGCCAAGTCCATCTTCACGATCTACAACAACGAGTTTGCGCACAAATTCGAGGGGGACATCATCGAGAAGGCCAAGATGCTGGACATTGATGATGAGATGCTGGAGCAGCTGAAATCGGCTGATTTTGGCGGCTTCATCAAAATTGGCATGCAGTATGCCGACTCCGTCGTGAAATCAGATGAGGATTTCAGCGAAAATTTGAACGCCCTGTTCAATGAGTACTCCCAGAACCGGTGCATCAGCCAGGTTGCGGCCGATGATACCCTGCTTACTTCTTACTACGCGCTTTATAATGAATTGGCCAACTAGGTCCTTCCAGCGGGCAGCAGCCATTTTCTTTTCCGCTTCTGTGCTGCTTACCGCCTGCGAAGACCCGAATGCAGTAGGACTGGAACTTCCGGGCTCCACCCCGCTTACCACGGAGTTCAAAGATCTGGCCGTTTCGGCCTCTACCATCCAACAAGACTCGCTGCCCACTACGGGCCGCAACCATTTTCTGGCCGGCCGGCTGCAAGACGGTGCCTTGGGCACCGTTACGGCGCGCACCTTTCTGGAAACGAAAATAAGCGGGGACTCTATTCCGGCTCTGTTCACCGGTGCGCAACTGGACTCGGTGGTGCTTTTCTTTGGGTTCGACTATACCTATGGGCCCACTACCCCCTCTCCCCGCCTTGATGTGTACAAGCTGGCGGCCCCGTTCGATGAGCGCACCACGTACAACTCTTCCAGTTCCATTCCTACCTCCACGGCGCTGCTGACGGATGCTCCGGCTCAGCTCAACCGGAAACAGTTTGTGCGGCAGCGGGTGAACCCCACCTCCACCACAGATACCACCACCAAGCGGGTAGCCGTGAGCGTGAACGTGGTTCGCTTGCCGCTGGTGAAAAGCGGCCAGAGCACGGCTTTCACCACGGCCCTTTTCACGGCCCTGAATACCCCCGGGTTTTCCCAGGCCACCCTTGATAACCTGTTACCGGGTTTGGCCTTGGCACCCTCGGCTAATTACAAGGGTGGCATTGTCCGCTTTAACCGAACCTCTGCCACCAGGGCAGTAGTATATTACCGGGCCGGCAAAACCAAGCAGCCGGAGGTGCTCATCAACCGGACCTACACCATTCGCTACGGCAGTGCCGCGCCGGCCAGCTCTACGGGCCAGCCCGACCCTAACGCGCCCCGTTACTTCACGCAGGTAACAACCGAACTGGGCGGGCCCCTGGCCTTTCTGCAGTCCGAAGCCGACTCGGTGGCTTCCTCCCGCACCAATGGGTTGACTTATTTACAGGAAGGAACTGGCATAGCTACCAAGCTCTACATCAGTGGCTTGAAGGAACTATCCCAGCAGTCCAATATAGTTATCAACCGTGCGGAACTAATCATCCCAGTAAAACCGTATGCCAACGTGCAGTTTGCCTATCCCAGCCAGGCTTTTCTGTACGAGGTAAACAAGCGAAACCAAGTGTTGGTACGTGACATCAACAACCAGTCGGTTGACCGCGTGGTGCAGGAAAGCGGATTTTCGCCCGTTTCATCGGGCAACGCGGCTATTGTGCGGTTGAATGATCTTAGCGCTACAAACAAGTATTACAGCGTTCTGCTTACGAGTTACCTTCAGGCTTATATCACGAATACGCTAGGACCAAAGCCCGAAGGGTTTGTGCTTACTCCGTCGCCACGGCTGCTTTCTACGTTGGTTACCGTGCGCGCCAATGGTGATGCAGCGGCCGTAGCCTTGGGAGCGGCGAACAACCTAACCTTAAACCGCGCCGTACTGGACGCCGACAATATTAAGTTGCGCGTATATTACTCGCGGCTCTAACCCGAACTTTTAGTGCATTTTTGTCGGCTGGTTTGCTGGTAAGGTTTTTGCCTGGCCGGGACCGGCCGCTTTTTTCAGCTTTCATCCTTCATTTCGAACTCCTATGTGCGGAATTGTAGCATACATTGGGCATCGTGAAGCCTGCCCCATTATCATCAAAGGGTTGCGTCGTCTCGAATATCGGGGATATGACTCGGCCGGCGTGGCCCTGCTCAACGGCCAGTTGAGCGTATATAAGAAAAAAGGCAAAGTGGCCGACCTGGAGGCATTTATTGCTGAGAAGGATACCCACGCCAACATTGGCATGGGCCACACGCGCTGGGCCACCCACGGTGAGCCAAACGACGTGAATGCGCACCCGCACTATTCCACCTCCGAGCGTATTGCCATTATCCACAATGGCATCATCGAGAACTATGCCGCCCTGAAGCAGCACTTGCAGCAGCAGGGTCACGTGTTCCACTCCGACACGGACACGGAAGTTTTCGTCAACCTGATTGAGGAAATCCAGAAGCAAAACAGCTGCTCCCTGGAAGAAGCCGTGCGCCTGGCTTTGCACGAAGTTATCGGGGCCTACGCCATTGTAGTACTCAGCCGCGAAGACCCCAACCAGCTGATTGCCGCTCGCAAAGGCTCCCCCTTGGTTATCGGGGTTGGCAAGGACGAGTTCTTCCTGGCTTCCGATGCTACGCCCATCATTGAGTACACCAATGAAGTGGTGTATGTGAACGACTATGAGCTGGTAGTTATCAAAGACGGCCAGCTGGAAATCCGTACCAAGGAAGACGTAAAGCAGACGCCCTACATCCAGACGCTGGAGCTGGAGCTGGACCGCATTGAAAAAGGCGGCTACGAGCACTTCATGCTGAAGGAGATTTTCGAGCAGCCCCGCTCGATTCTCGATTCCATGCGCGGCCGCCTAGAGCTGGAAGCTGCCCACCTTAACATGGGCGGCGTGCGCGCCTACGAGCGGAAGTTCGTGAATGCCGACCGCATCATTATTGTGGCCTGCGGTACTTCCTGGCACGCTGGCTTGGTTGCCGAGTACTTGCTCGAAGACCTGGCGCGCATCCCGGTAGAGGTAGAGTACGCCTCCGAGTTCCGGTACCGCAACCCCGTGATTACGGAGCGCGATATTGTTATTGCCATTTCTCAGTCGGGAGAAACGGCCGATACGCTGGCGGCTATTGAGCTGGCGAAAAGCCGTGGGGCCACCATCTTTGGTATCTGCAACGTGGTAGGCAGTAGCATTGCCCGCGCCACCGACGCAGGGGCCTATACCCACGCCGGCCCCGAAATCGGGGTAGCGTCCACCAAGGCCTTCACGGCTCAGGTAACGGTACTCACGCTGCTGGCCATGATTGTCGGCCACAAGCGCGGCACCCTCACCGACTCCAAACTGCGTGAGCTAATGGTGGAGCTGAGCAACATTCCGGCTAAAGTTGAGAAAGCACTGCTGCTGAACGACCAGATCGAGCGGATTTCGGAGACGTTCAAGGACGTGCCGAACTTCCTGTACCTGGGCCGCGGCTACAACTTCCCGGTAGCCCTGGAAGGCGCCCTGAAGCTGAAAGAAATCAGCTACATCCACGCCGAAGGCTACCCCGCCGCCGAGATGAAGCACGGCCCCATTGCCCTGATTGACGAGAATATGCCGGTAGTCGTTATTGCGACCAAGGACAGCTCGTACGAGAAGGTGGTTAGCAACATTCAGGAAGTGAAGGCCCGCAAAGGCCGCATCATTGCCGTAGTGACGGAGGGCGACACCACGATTCCGGACATGGCGGAGTTTACCATTGAGGTACCGGCGACGAGCGAAGTGCTGATGCCGCTCGTATCGGTGGTACCGCTGCAGCTGCTCTCCTACCACATTGCCGTTATGCGTGGCTGCAACGTCGACCAGCCCCGCAACCTGGCTAAGTCGGTGACGGTAGAATAGCCCGTAGTAGCTCTACAACAGAAAGGCCGCGCTGAGTTTCAGCGCGGCCTTTCTCTGTTTTTGTTGTTGATGGCTAGCTTAAATCGAATGTTTCGCCCCGGAGGTGCATGGTTTTGAGCAGGGGGCATACTTTGTAGCGTTCCTCGTGCGTGTCGAGGTAGAGGGATTCCAGTACCTCGTACACCCGACTGATGCCTATGGCATTGGCCCAGGCGAAAGGCCCCTGTGGATAGTTCGTGCCCAGCTTCATGCCCAGGTCGATGTCCTTTACCGAGGCAGTGCCTTCCTGCAGGGTAAAGCATGCTTCGTTGATGATCATGCAGATGACGCGCGGCGTCACGAGCCCCACCCGGTCCTGCACTACTCGGTAGTCGGAGCCCAGAGCCGCACAAACCTCGGCCAGCATTTCCGCGTCGTCCGGGCGCAGGAGGGCTACTTCCAGCAGGCGGCGGTCAATCAGCGTGGGCAGGCCGCAGAACCCAAACACCGGGCCTAGGGGCGGGGCCTCGCCCTGGAAAAGCTGGGTGAGGCTGTGCGCCACGGTGTTGTAGAACAACGGCTGCCGCGGCTGCTCGTAGTGCAGCTCCGGCCAGTCGCGCAGGTCGAAGGCAACGTCGGCCGCGCCAAGGCGGGTGAGCAGGTCGGGCGCGGCGGCCGGGCAGAAATCGTAGGTATGGGCCGGACCGAACTTGCGGCGCAGCTCTTCTTCCACGTGCCCGCCCTCAACAATGAACAGATGCATGAATTTTCAGCTTACTTTGGCCCAAAGATAGGCTTTCCCCTTCCACGAACTTTCCTTCCTCCCATGGCTCATACCATTGTCTTCTCCGCCGAAGCACCCGCTCCCATTGGCCCCTACAGTCAGGCCATTCAGGCCGGTAATACGGTGTATGTTTCGGGCCAGATTGCCTTGGATGCTACCACTGGCCAGCTGATCGGCAATGGGGATGTAGCGCAGGAAACGCACCAGGTAATGCGCAACCTCCAGGCGGTGCTGGCAGCAGCGGGCTTCACCCTGCGGCAGGTAGTGAAGTGCAGCATCTTCGTGAAAGACCTGGGCAACTTTGGCCTGATCAATGAGATTTACGGCAGCTACTTCGAGGCCGACTATGCCCCCGCCCGCGAAACCGTAGAGGTAAGCCGCCTACCTAAAGACGTGCAGGTAGAAATTTCCTGCATCGCCGTGGCGGAATAGAGTTTATCGGTAGCCGGAAAACTTGGGGCCGGAAAGTACTAAGCACGAGAGCCAGCCGTTCTCCGTTAGTTCGGGCCACTACTGGCCGTTCGTCACTTCTCCTTCCCTCGGCTGCTGTATGAAAGAACTTGGACTCGGCTTACTGATTATCGGGCTGGTATCGATGCTTCTCCCCTTCCTGGGCATGAAATTTATGTTTCTCACTTGGATTGACCAGTGGGGACCAACTACTGCCTGGGTCATCCGGGGTGGAGCTACCCTGCTCGGCCTAGTCCTCTGGCTGAGCTTCAAAAACCGTGACTGATGCGCCGGCCAACCCCTCGTAAAGCCGTTAAAGCCCTCTGCAAGCCCGACTACTTTCCGCCGGAAAACGTGCTAACGCGCGTGCTTCCGCCCGCTTTGGTTGGCCAGCGCGATTTTGAGCAGTTTCATTTCATCGGCTTCGACTTAAGCCAAGCCGATTTGTCGGGGCGGCGGTTTAGTGAGTGTTTGTTCGACAATTGCAACCTGGCCGGGGCTAGCCTGTCCAATACGGCGCTGCAGAACGTGGCCTTTGACGGCTGCAAACTGCTGGGGCTGCAGTTTATGGCCTGCCGCGACATGCTCTTCGATGTGCATTTTGATAAGTGCCAGCTGGATTATGCCTCCTTTTGGGGCAAAGTGATGCCCAATACGCGCTTTGTGGGTTGCTCCTTGCAGGAAGCCGACTTCACCCGCACGGACCTCACCAACGCCGTGTTTCAGGATTGTCAGCTGCAGCGGGCCGTGTTCAGCCAGACCAACCTACAGGGCGCCGACTTTGCTACGGCCCAAGGCATCAGCCTGGACCCGGCGCAGAACCAGGTGAAGCAGGCGCGCTTCGCCCTGCACAGCCTGCCCGGTCTGCTCGCGCAGTACGAACTGGTAATTGCCGAATAAGGCCCGCGTCTTCTCTGCCTGTTACCTGTTAGCTCCCCGGCTAATTGCCTACCTTTGCGGCGCGTTTTGGCATCAGTGCCGGGCGCGTATCAGCTGTATTGTATGGAAAGAGAAGTACGGGTGCGCTTTGCGCCCAGCCCCACGGGGCCGCTGCACATCGGCGGCGTGCGCACGGCGCTGTATAATTACCTGTTAGCCCGCAAGCTGGGTGGCAAGATGCTGCTCCGCATTGAGGATACCGACCAGAACCGCTTTGTGCCCGGGGCCGAGGACTACATCCGCCAGAGCCTGGAGTGGTGCGGCATTCAGCTCGACGAAAGCCCCTGGGTAGGTGGCCCCCACGCGCCCTACCGCCAGAGTGAGCGGAAGCCCATGTACCGCCAGTACGCCCAGCAGCTCATCGACAACGGCTACGCGTACTATGCCTTCGACACGCCCGAGGAGCTGGACGCCATGCGGGCCCGCCTCACGGCCGCCAAAGTGCCCAACCCGCAGTACAACAGCATCACACGCGCTCAGATGCGCAACTCCCTCACGCTGCCGGCCGAAGAGGTAGCGCAGCTGCTGGAAGCCGGAGAGCCGTACGTAATTCGGCTGAAAGTGCCCCGCAAGGAGGAAGTGCGCTTCAACGACCTGATTCGTGGTTGGGTGGTGGTGCACTCCTCCAGCATCGACGACAAGGTGCTGATGAAGTCGGATGGCATGCCTACGTATCACCTGGCCAACATCGTGGATGACCACCTGATGGAAATCACCCACGTCATCCGGGGCGAAGAGTGGCTGCCCTCGGCTCCGCTACACGTGCTGCTGTACCGCTACCTGGGCTGGGAAAGCACCATGCCCCAGTTCGCCCACCTGCCTTTGCTGCTGAAGCCCGACGGCACCGGCAAGCTCAGCAAGCGTGATGGCGACCGGCTGGGTTTCCCCGTGTTCCCCCTGGAATGGCACGGCAAAGACGCCGAAACCGGCGAGCCAACGGTAAGCAGCGGCTACCGGGAGAGTGGCTACCTGCCCGAGGCGTTCATCAACTTCCTGGCTTTCCTGGGCTGGAACCCCGGCTCTACTCAGGAGCTGTTCACGATGGATGAGCTGGTGGAAGCCTTCACCATTGAGCGGGTAAGCAAGTCGCCGGCCCGCTTCGACCAGAATAAGGTGCGCTGGTACAACGAGCAGTACCTGCGGGCCAAGCCCGACGCTGAGCTGGCGCAGTACCTGGTGGAGTCCCTACAGGCACAAGGCCAGGAGCTGGACGCCGCCAAAGCCGAGCAGATAGCCGCCCTGGTAAAAGAGCGGGCCACCTTCCCTACCGACCTGGCCCGGGAAGCCCAGCTGTTCTTCCAGCGCCCCAGCAGCTACGACGAGCAGGTCATCAGCAAAAAGTGGAACGCCCAGGTAGCCGGCGCACTGGCCGAATTTGCCCGAGAGCTGCCCACCGCCGCCGACACCTCCCCTGAGGCCATCAAAGCACTGCTCACGCAGGTGCTGGAGCGCCAGGGCATCAAAATTGGGCAGGTACTGCAAGCCTTGCGCGTGGCCGTAACCGGCGCCGCCGCCGGCCCCGACCTGATGCACATCATGAGTATTCTGGGTCCGCAGGAAACCGCGGCCCGGCTGGAGCAGGCCATCAGTCAGCTGCCCGCGTAACGTTTCTCCTTTGCATCATCCACTCCCGTGTTCAGCCGCTTTCTGCTGGCTGCGGGGGTGGATGTTTGTTTTGGGCCCGGAACGGGGCTAACCGACGGCGCGGCGCCTTCGTAGTAGTAGCTTCTAGGCCGGTCGTTTACTGGCTGTCGTTCACTGCTTAGACTTTAGCTGCTCGTAGTATGGCCAAGAAACCCGTAAATCCGAAAAAGAAGAAAGCTGACCCCGAGAAAAAAGCCCGGGTACATAAAGAACTGGAAGGCTTCGAAATCAAGGTAAACCCCCTGGGCGAAATCACCTCCAACTATTCCATCGAAGACATCAACCACTTTCTCAACCGCCACGTGCGCGACAAGAAGCTGGTGAACCGTGATGGGCAGTTTGGCGAGAAGAACGAAGACGACGCCTTCCCAGTAGAAGACGGCACGCGCGAACCCGAAGAGTCGGATGAGGACTTTATGCGCCGCACCAGTAAGGAGGCCCGCAAGAAAGGCTCCACCGTCGAAGATGAAGCCGTAGGCCCTACAGCCGCGGAGGAAACCGACTAGCACCAAAGCCTGTATTCTGGCTCTCAGACCATTCAGGTCACGCAGCGCCCCACTCTACTGCCCTCACGGGCCGTAAGGTGGGGCGCTGTTTTTAGCCGATGAAAAGCCCAAGTCAGCGGGTTCTACGCCGCATTTGCTATACTTAGGCTTTCAACGCTTACAGCTGCGCTTACTCCTTCTTTTTAAGCTATGATAAACTCTCACGACGTCGATTACAAGATTCTCGGCAACGACATTCAGGTGCTCGAAGTAGAGCTGGACCCCAACGAAACCGTCATTGCCGAAGCCGGCGCCATGGTGTACATGAGCGAGGCCATTGCCTTCGAAACCAAGATGGGCGACGGCTCGGAGCCCGACCAGGGCTTTATGGGCAAGCTCTTTTCGGCCGGCACACGCCTGATTACCGGCGAGTCGTTGTTTATGACGCACTTCACGCACCGCGGCGGCTACGGCAAAGCGCACGTGGCCTTTTCTGCGCCCTATCCCGGCACCATCATCCCGCTGGACCTGCGCATGCTCCCCCAAGGCCTCATTGTGCAGAAAGACGGATTCCTGGCTGCTGCCCGGGGCACTAAAATCAGCATCCACTTTAATCAGAAGCTAGGCGCCGGCTTTTTTGGGGGCGAAGGCTTCATCCTGCAAAAGCTCACCGGTGATGGCAGAGCCTTTATCCACGCCGGGGGCACCGTTATTGAAAAGCACCTGAACAACGAGTTATTACGCGTAGACACTGGCTGCGTAGTAGCCTTTGAGCCGGGTATCGACTTCAGCGTAGCCCGCGCCGGCGGACTCAAATCCATGATTTTTGGGGGCGAAGGGCTGCTGCTGGCCACCCTGCGCGGCACGGGTAGGGTGTGGCTACAATCGATGCCTGTGAAAAAGCTTATTCAGGCCCTGGCGCCCGGGGGCGGCAATGCCCAGAAAGAAAGCGGCAGCATCCTGGGCCGATTAGCGGGCGGGCTGCTGGACGAGTAAGCGCAACCGGGGCTTTGCAGACGTTGATGTTCGTTTGCAAAGCCCCGGCTGTGTTAGATTTCCGGCGGCGTGGCGTCGGGCCTTTGCTTGATTCCCTTGATAGGTACCGGGGAGGTTGCCTCTGAGTTTAGGGCTACCACAATCAGACTGCCTACTAGTATCAGCAACAATACCCCAAGCAATCCGAACAGCACCTTATTCGCCGTTTTGGATTTTTTTTTGCGGGGCAGCCGATACCGTTTCTTGTAGCGGCGCGGGCGGTGAGGGACAAGTTCTGACACAGTGCGGGCGGGGGTTGCGAGTAGGGTGACTAATATAGGATTTTCAGCTGATTTGCTCAAAATCAGCGGCTACCTGTCTACTCTCCTACCGCTTGCGCAGGCAAACCACCATCTCACCCTATTTTGCAGGTAGTGGCTCCCGGTGCTGTAATTGCCCCATTTTGTACCACGCCCGGGAGACAGGGGCACCGGTTTCGGCATATTCCTGCCAGGGACCAAACCAATAAAAATGGACGACGTCGCCCTCGCGCACAATTTGCGCCTGCCCTTTCTTGGCAATCTTTCCGTTGGGGTAGAATTCCTTTACAAGCAATCGGCCAGTTTTCCACCACCGATACCGCTCCTGCCGGGCTAAGCTGTTTTTTGGACTATAGTAACGCCAGCGGCCCACGGGCTTGCCGTGGCGGTAGCGCCCATCGGTGGCTAGTTGGGTGCTGGAGTCGTCGTAGAAGACGCGCCACCGCCCGTGCCGCTCCTTCTGCGCATCAAGCTGGTTGCGGGAAGCCCTGCCTCCTTTCATGGCTACCTGGGCCGTGTGGCAACTGCTAAGCAAGCCCGGCACAACGCTCAGCGCAATGCCTACAAGAGCAGCAGTATCGACCCAGCGAGGTAGTGCAAACTTGTTCATCGTGCTTCGGAATACAGAAGACTGAATTTACGCTGAATTGCTTAGCTGACGGAGAATATCCTCTACTACTTCCCGCGAATTACTCAGCCGGGGCACCTTGTGCTGTCCGCCTAACTTGCCTTTGCTGCCCAGCCACCGCTCGAAGGAGCCACTTGGTATGGTTTGCACGAGGGGCGGCGCCAGCGCTATATCCCGGTGGCGCTTGGCATCATAATCGGAGTTTACCTGCCGCAGGGTGGCGTCGAGGATCTGGGCAAACTGCAGTTCATCCTGCGGGGGCTTGATGAACTCGACCAGCCACTGGTGGCCCCCACGCGAAGCGCCATCGGCGGAGCTGAAGTACACCGGGGCGGCGGTGAAGTCCTGCACCAGGGCGCCCGTGGCAGCGCAGGCTGCTGCTAAGGCCGCGTCAGCGTTTTCGATGACTACTTCTTCTCCAAATGCATTGAGGAAGTGCTTGGTGCGCCCCGAAATGCGAATACGGTAAGGTGCCAGGCAAGTGAAGCGCACCGTATCCCCAATCTTGTAGCGCCACAGCCCGGCGTTGGTGCTGATGACCAAGGCGTAGTTGCGGCCCAGTTCTACGTCTTCCAGCAGTACTGTGCTTGGGTGTTCGGCCTCAAACTGGTCGGCGGGGATGAACTCGTAGTACACCCCGTGGTTGAGCAGCAGCAACAGGTCTTCGGAGTCGGGCTGATCCTGGAAGGCGAAGTAGCCTTCGGAGGCATTATAGATTTCGAGGTAGCGCATCTGCTCACTCGGAATCAGCTGGCGAAACAGCTCCCGGTAGGGTCCGAAGGCCACAGCTCCGTGCAGGAACAAGCGCAGATTAGGCCACACCTCCGTGATGTTGGTCGCGCCCGTCAGCTCTACCACCCGGCGTAGCAGCACAATCATCCAGGTAGGTACGCCCGCTAGCGTCGTGACATCAATATGCTGCACATGCTGGGCTATGCGCTCTATCTTTTCTTCCCACTCGTCCAGCAAGGCCAGCTCCAGCGGAGGCGTGCGCAGAAACTCGGCCCAGGCCGGCAGGTTCTGCATAATCACCGCCGACACGTCGCCTACGCGGGAGTCGGTGTGGGGGCGAAACGGGTTGCTGGTGTGGGTGCCGCCCAACGACAGCGTCTTGCCTGCCATAATATCAGCCTCCGGATACAGGCTGGTGGCCAGGGCGGCCATGTCGCGGCCGGCGCGGTAGTGGCACTCGTGCAGGCTCTGGCGCGACACGGGAATGTACTTGCTGCGGGCGTTGGTAGTGCCACTGCTCTTGGCAAACCACGTGGTGGCCCCGGGCCAGAGCACGTCGGTTTCGCCCTGCAGCATGCGCTCTAGGTACGGGTATAGCTGCTCGTAGGTGCTCACGGGTACGCGCCGGGCAAACTCCTGCCGGCTGGGCGCTTCGCCGTAGCCATACTCGCGCCCCCAGGTCGTGTCGCGGGCGGTGTAAAGCAGGCTCTCGAATACCTGCTGCTGGACCGGCAGGGGGTGCTGGCGAAAGTGGTCGATGCTGGCCAGGCGCCGTTGCACGGCCCACGTCAGGATGTTGCTAATCATCTACTCCCGCTGTTCAGGTGATAAGGTGGCAGCCCTCGTACGCAGCCCAAGGTAGCGGGTTGGCCTGCCAGCGCCCCGAATTCGGCCCAGGATACGCAAACGCCAGCTGGGCCGGGCACTAAATTTTGCGTTTGAACTCGAAGTGCTTGCCCAGGTACACACGGCGCACGGTTTCGTCGGCGGCCAGCTCTTCGGCCGTACCCGCTTTGAGCAGCTTGCCTTCGAAGAGCAGATAGGCCCGGTCCACGATGCTGAGCGTCTCATTGACGTTGTGGTCGGTTATCAGAATGCCAATGTTTTTGTGCTTGAGCTTGGCCACGATGCCCTGGATTTCTTCCACGGCAATGGGGTCTACGCCAGCAAAAGGTTCGTCGAGCAGCACAAACTTGGGGTTAACAGCCAGAGCCCGGGCTATTTCGGTGCGCCGCCGCTCGCCGCCGCTGAGTACCCGCCCCAGGTTTTTGCGCACGTGGGTAAGGCTAAACTCGTGCAGGAGCTCCTCTACTTTCGCCAGCTGCTCCTGCCGGGGCAGGTTGGTCATTTCCAGCACCGACAGGATGTTTTCCTCTACGCTCAGGTCGCGGAACACGGAAGCCTCCTGCGCCAGGTAGCCTACGCCCCGGCGGGCGCGCTGGAACATGGGCATGGTGGTAATATCTTCCTCATCCAGGAAGATGTGGCCCTCGTTGGGCTTCACCATGCCGACTATCATGTAAAAGCAGGTGGTTTTGCCGGCGCCGTTCGGGCCCAGCAGCCCCACAATCTCGCCTTGCTGCACCGTCACGCTCATGTCGTTGACGACGGTACGGGCCTTGTATTTCTTAATCAGATGCTCCGCTCTCAGAATCATAGGCTGCAAAGGTAGAAAGCCCACGCTTCTGCGCGGCTGCAGGCACTAACGCAGCAAGTAGGCTAGTGTTGGCCGCGCTACGCACCCGGCCGAAGAATCTGGTCGTGCAGGGCCCTTTGGGCTTCAGTAAGGGAAGGTAGTGGCTCAAGCAGGTGCTGTACTTCGGCATCCATTTCCCGGGGCAGCGCCTCGGTCTGCTGCTGGGTTTTGCCGCGGCGGTACACAATGCGCACCTTTTCATCGGCGGCCGGCTCGATGAGGGGACGTAGCAGCTGCTCGGCGTTTTCCAGGGTAACGGGGGTACTATTCACCTGCATAATCACGTCGTCGTTCTGCAGACCGAAGGCGTTGTACTCGGCGCGGGTCTGGGCCAGCACAAACTCCTGCTTGTCCTGGTCGTAGCGGAAGCCCAGCTCGCCGAAGGCTTTTACCGTCACCTGGGCCTTGGGAGCATAGCGCCAGCCGATCTTGGCGAAGTACTCGGTGAGCGGCAGCGGCTGGCTGCCTTGCACGTAATCGGTAAAAAATTGCTGAAGCTGGGGATGAGTTAGCTGCACGATTTCGGGAATAAGCTGCTCATCCTCAAACGGGCGGTCGGGGCCGTATTTCTGGCCCAGCTGCAGCAGCACGTCGCGCAAGTTCAGACGCCCCTGGGTAAGCTCCCGAATGCGGATATCGAGCAGAAAACCGATAAGGGCGCCCTTTTTGTACACGTTCTCATACATGTCCTTGTAGGGGTCGACGAGGATGTTGCGGCTCATGTCAGTGAAGGACACGGTGCGGTATTTCTGCATGTCCTCAATCTTGTGCTTCATCTCCTTGCGGAACACGTCTTCCTGCGTGAGGCCGCCCTGCAGCTGCACCAGGTGGGCAAAGTACTCCGTCACGCCCTCGTAGAGCCACAGGTGCTGCGACATTTTGGGGTTGCGAAAGTCGAACTCCCCTATCTCGCGGCTGTGGATGTTGAGCGGGGTGAGAATGTGCAGAAACTCGTGCGAGGCTACCTCCCGCACCAAGGAGCGGATGCGGGTAGCGTCGGCTATTTCGGGCAGGAAGTACACCGAGGAGTAGGAATGCTCCATGGCCCCAAATCCGCCGGCGGAGTTGACTACCGGTGAGCTGAAGGCCGGGAAATACATGATGAAGTGGTAGCGCGGCACCGGCATCCGGCCAAAAAACCGCGCCAGTGCATCGGCCATGGGCCGGATGGCCTCACTTACCTGCCCGGATTTCACCACTCCGTTCTCCGAAAACACCGACACGCTGATGCGGGCTCCGCCGGTGGTGAAGCTGGTGGTATCGGGGCGGCTGTACATGATGGGTGCATCGGCCAGCTGCACGTAGCTGCTAGCCTTAAATACATCCTGGTCGGGTGCCGGACTTTGTTTGCCCAGGGAAGTAGCCGCGTAAAGCTCGGCTGGCTTGCGGATGCTCACCTCGTAGGGCTGCATCTTGTAGCCTTCGAGGTAGCCGTAGAGGCCGTAGTGGTTGAGCACGAAGTTGCGGCCCGCATCAATGTTGGTGCCGCCGGGCTGGAACACAAAGTTCTTGTCCTTGGAGTCCCAAGTATCATCTACCAGGTACTCCAGCCGGTCGAGCTTGCGGGCCTTGTCAATCAGGAAAAGGTTGTTGCCCTGCCGGGTTGTCTTCAGCTTTTTTCCCTGGTCGTCGAAGGCCTGGAACTCGGTGATAAAGCGGCCGTAGTCTTTTTTGGAGTAAGAACCCGGCACCACGCTGGGCAGTACGTAGGTAGCCTGGTTTTCGCGCACGGCGGGCAGGCGCACCACCACGCGCACCCGGTCGTTCTGCACTTGCTGTAAATCAACGGAAATGCGGTACGTATCGGGGGCAGAGGTCTGAGCGAGGGTAGCAGTGGCCCAGGGCAGCAGACCCAGGAGCAGATAAACTGATTTCATAGGGCAATGGGCCACACTGAAACGCAGCCAGTAAACAAGGTAAGCATTGCACGCGAAACCCTAAGCACCCTGCACAAGCCGGCCTATAAGCGGGCCGCGGGCGCCAGCTATTCGTAGCTGGGTATCTGCTACCTTCAAGCCCATGGTCACTTTCAAAACCGTTAGCCGGTATGTGCTGGCTGTACTCTTCATCGGGGCAGGCGTCCTGCATTTTATAGCGCCGACTATGTTTGTCCGCATTGTGCCGCCTTACCTGCCGGCGCCCTACTTGCTGGTGTACCTGAGCGGAGCCGCTGAGTTGGCCGGGGGTCTGGGGCTGTTGCTTCCCGCCACCCGGCGCCTGGCGGCTTGGGGCTTAGTGGCGCTATTGGTAGCCGTGTTTCCGGCCAACGTGTACATGCTGCAAAGCCACGGCGCGGGCATGCCGGATCCGCTGTGGGCCCTGTGGCTGCGGCTGCCCCTGCAGGCGGTGCTCATTGCCTGGGCGTGGTGGCATACGCGGCCCTAAAGGCCACGCCGAGCACTACTCCCAGCAGATATCCTTCAGGCGCAGCTGCAACGACTTCACGCCCCGGTATTCGTTTAGCTCAATGGTATAGCACACGTTAAAAGGCCGGCCCTCCAGAATCTGCGGCAGGTAGTCGCCCAAGCCAAAGCCGATGGCATCTACCGTGTGGTGGCCATCCTGGGTGAGGGTAATCTTCAGGTGAGAATTGCCCACAATGCGCGCTGAGTCGGGCAGGGCGTATACTCCCCGCGACTCGAATACCGGGTTGGAGTTGCCCGGCCCGAAAGGCTCCATCTGGCATAGGAGCTTGTAAAAACCCGAGGTAATATCCGTCAGCTCCAGCTGCCCATCAATTTCCACCGGCGGAATCATCTGCTCGTCGGTGATGCGGGAGGAAACAACTTCTTCGAAGCGGCGCTGAAAGGCCGGTACGTTTTCGACGGGCAGGGTGAGGCCAGCGGCGTACATGTGGCCTCCGAACTGCTCCAACAAGTCGGAGCACTCCAGAATGGCCTGGTGCACATCGAACCCGACCACGGAGCGGGCCGAGCCCGTGGCCTTGCCGTTGCTTTGGGTGAGGATGATGGTGGGCCGGTAGTACTTATCGAGGCAACGCGAGGCCACAATGCCGATGACACCCTTGTGCCAGGTTTCGTTGTAGAGCACCGTGGAGCGGGCGTTGCGCAGACCGGCGTCGGCCTCAATCATCTCCAGGGCCTCCTTGGTGATGCGCGTATCGAAGCCGCGGCGCTCCTGGTTGGTTTTGTCGACCACGCCAGCTTTCTCAATGGCTTCTTCCTTGGTGCCCGCCAGCAGCATGGCTACGGCCCGCTTGGCGTCGCCCATGCGCCCAGCGGCGTTGATGCGGGGCGAAAATCCAAACACCAGGCTGCTGATGTTAAGCTGCGCCCCCGTCAGGCCAGCCAACTCTCGCAGGGCATCCAGCCCGGGCCGCTGGGGCCGCTGCACATCGTTGAGCAGGCGCAGGCCATGATATGCCAGCATGCGGTTTTCCCCGGTGATGGGCACGATATCAGCCGCAATGCTGACGACCAGCAAATCCAACAGGTCGTAGAGCGAGGCTTCGTCGTGGCCTAAATGGTGGCAAAAGGCCTGCATGAGCTTAAACCCTACCCCGCAGCCCGAAAGCTCCTTGAAGGGATATGGACAGTCAGCGCGCTTGGGGTCCAGCACGGCAACGGCCGCCGGCAGCTCATCCCCCGGCAAGTGGTGGTCGCAGATGATAAAGTCGATGCCCAACCGAGTAGCGTACGTTACCATCTCCACGGACTTCACGCCGCAGTCGAGGGCAATAATGAGCGAGAAGCCATGCTCGGCGGCGTACTCAATGCCGGTCTCGGAAACGCCGTAGCCTTCCTTGTAGCGGTCGGGGATATAGTACTCGACTTTCTCCGCTTCGAAGAACCCGCCCAGATACGAATACACCACCGCCACCGACGTGGTACCGTCCACGTCGTAGTCGCCCAGCACCAACACCTTTTCGCCGGTGTGGAGGGCCTGGAGCAGACGTTCTACGGCCCGGTCCATGTCGCGCATGAGCAGTGGGTCCGGCAGGTCGTCGAGGGAGGGTCGGAAATACGACCGGGCTTCCTCAAACGTGCATATCTCCCGCTGGCACAGCAATGCAATGATGGCCTCATTGACGCGCAAGGCGTCGGCCAGGTGCCGGACTTTCTCAGGGTCGGGCGCAGGCTTTCGGATCCAACGTTTCTGCATAGGGGCGGGAGACTGGGCCGGATGGCGGCTCTATCTTCAAAAGTAAGAAGAAAAGCGCAGGCTTCCTTGGCCCTTGCGGTACTGGTTGCAGCGGAAACGGTAGTTTTGTGCTGGCCCCCAGCCGCTTCCCGGTATGCAGAAACTCCGTGCCTTTTACGCGAAATACCGCCAGTACATCCTTTCCGATGGGCTTATGTACCTGGCCTTTTTTGTGGCGCTGGGCCTGATGTTTCTCTTCTTTTAGTTGACGGCATCACCGCGCAGCTTGCGGAAGCGTTTGCGCGCTTCGGCCACGTAAATGCTGCCCGGATACTTGATTATCACCTGGTTGTAGAGCTCCTGGGCTTTCTCCCGGTCATTGAGGTTTTCCTCCTGAATGCTGGCGGCCAAAAACAGGGCGTCGTCGCTCAGCACGTCGTACTTGGGGTTTTCAGTGATGCGTGCCAGGGTTTGCACAGCGCTGGCGTAGTCGGCTGTGCGGCGCTGGAGCTGAGCCTTTAGGTACCAGGCTTCATCCTGCAGGGCGTGGCCGGGGTACTTCTGCCCCAGCGCGTCGAGGCTGCGGATAGCTTCGGGTATCTTATTCTGAAACACCAGCAGCTCCGTGGCGGCGTAGTCGCGCAGGGCTATGCCGGCAGTGTCCATGGCCGTGTTATCGGTGATGAGCAAACTCAGCTGCATGGCGTCGTTGGCTATTTCGCGGCTGGTGGCTTCCTTCAGAATATCGAGGTGGCTCTGCGCCAGCTTGAAGTCGCCGGCGAAGTAGCTGAGGCGGGCGTTGCGAAGCTTAGCATCATACCCCAACGGTGAGTCCTTGTGGGTTTTCTCCACTTGGGAGTACAGCAAGGTTGCCTCCCAAGGCTCACCGCGCAGCAGGTACAAGTCGGCCAGGGTGAGCTTGGCGCGGTCCACGGTTTCAGCATTGGCGCGGGGCAGGCTGATGGCTTCCTGCAGCAGGGCCATGGCTTTGTCTTTTTCTCCCAGCTGAAAAGCGTGCAGCTCGGCCATGTTGCGCAGCACTTCGGCGCGGAAGGGCGAGGCAGCCCCAAACTCGGTGAGCAGCTGCTGGTATTCGGTGAGCAGCATGCGGATTTTAGCGGCGTCTACCGGGAAGGTATTGCGCACCTGCTCCTCGCGGGCGTGCAGCAGCAGCTGCCGGGCCATGGAGTAGTACTGCCCGCCCCGGTACTCCCGGCTCACGTACTCGTAGCCGGCAATGGCGCTTTCGTAGTCTTTGTTGCGCAGGGCAATGGCAGCAAGATCGAGAATGCGGCTGCCCTCGCTGCGGGTGCGCCGGTCGAGGGCACGAGCCTGCACCATGGCCCCGGCAAAATCCTTGCGCTGCACGTACAGCCATAAAAGCAACTCACTGTAGGCGCTTTGCTCGGGGTGCTGCTGCACGCTCGTGAGCAGCAGCTTTTCCAAGGCGTCAAAGTCTTTTTCTTCGCGCAGGCTATTCTGCAGCATGTTGCGCACAAACGGAAGCTGCCGCTCGTCCTGCTGCACCAGGCACAGGGTTTCGGCCATTAGCCGCTCAGTATTGGGCTGCCGCGTGTAGAGCTGAATCAGCTGCGGGGCGTATTCGGTATTGTTGCGGGCCAGCTCCCGGCCCCGCAGGTACACCTTTTCGGCCCACTCCAGCTGCTGATTTTCCTGAAAGTCGTTGGCTACAGCCAGCACCTGATCAGGCTTTACACCCGCTACTACCCGCTCGTACTGTTTGGCGGCCCCAGCTTTGTCGCCGCTAGTTTCGAGCACCCGGCCCAGCAGCACGCCCACCAGGGGGTCTTCGGGGCGGCGGCGCTGGGCTTTGCGGGCCAGCTTTTCAGCTTCTTTGAAATGGCGTAGCTCCTGCATGGTGCGCAGGTATTCAGGCAGCACGGTTCCATTCTGCTGCACGGCATCAGGCAGCTGGCCAAACAGCACTTCAGCCTTGGCATAGTCGCCTTTGCGGGCGTACTCGCGGGCCAGGGCTAGGTCTTCCGCATCAGCCCCGGATTGGGCCATTGCGGGCAGGCCACCAAGGGCCAGGGCTACGGCCACGCTGCTTACCAGCCGGCGCAGCCGGCAACGAAATATCATATTCATTTCTATCAAACGAAAAGCTCGGCACAGGGCTGCCACAGCCTACAACTTACACCCCTCTGAATTCATTTCACAGAACCCTAAAATCTACCCGGGCAGTGGTGGTTTCTAGGCAAACAAAAAGGGCCGCACCCCAAGGTACGGCCCTTTTATCTGGTTTTCTGGCAACGCTTAGAAGAAGCGCGGGCGGTTGTCCTCCACCTTGGCGTCCTTCTTCACGGCCTCGTAGATGGCGCCATCCAAGCGGGAAGAACGCTGCTGCACGAGCTGACGCTTGATAGCGGCTACGTCGATGGAGGCTTGCTCCTTGTTGATGTTTTCGAGCTGCACCACCAGTACGCCCTGCTCACCCTGGATGGGGGCCGACTTCTGGCCGGGCTTCAGGCCGAAGATTTTGCCCACGGCCAGGGGCTCGTTGCCAATGCCGGGAATCATGCCCGCGCCCATAGCAATGTTCTGGGCTTGGTTTACCTGGGCGCCGTTGCCGTAAGCGGCCTGCAGCTGCTCCAGCGTGCCGGTCTTGCCCTGCAGCTTGGCCATGATTTGCTTAGCCTTTTCCTCGTTGCGCACCAGTGCCGTGAGCTCGGGCTTGATGCTGGCCACATCGGCGGTGCCTTTCTCCCGAATGCCGGTTACCACAGCCAGCACATACTGGTCGCCGATTTCAAACACGTCGGATACGTCGCCTACCTCGGTCTTCTTGCCGTTGTTGTAGTACGACCAGCGTACCAGCTCGCGGGCACCCTGCAGGGTGTTTACGGCCAGGGCGCCTTTGTCGAGCCCTTTGGCTTCCTGCTTCTGCAGTGTCTTGTCGGCGGCTACGGCGGCCCGGAACGACTCCAGGTCGGTGGCCTTGCCTTTCAACTCCTGGGCTTTGGCGTAGGCCGTTTCGCGGGTGTTGTCGGAAGGAGCAATGCTTTTCTGTACGGCCGCTACTTGGTAGGTCTGGGTGGTCTTGGGCGCCGTTACTTTCAGGATGTGGTAGCCGAAGGAGGTTTCCACCAGGTTGGGCAGCAAGCCAGCCGAGGTAGCGCCGAATACTGCCTTCTCGAACTCGGGCACCATGCGGCCTTGGGTAAACCAGCCCAGGTCGCCGCCAGTAGCGGTAGTGCCATCGGAGCCGAACTGACGGGCCATAGCGGCGAAGTCAGCCCCGCCTTTGATTTTGTTCAGGATGTCCTGCGCTTTGGCTTTGGCGGCTGCCTTGGCTTCGGGCGTTTCGGCCGTAGGCTTGATGAGGATGTGGCTGGCGCGGGCAGCAGGCTGCGTGCCGGCTTTCTGCCCGGTTACTTTAAACAGGCTGTACGTGCCATTTTCAGCATAAGGGCCATATACTTTCCCGATGGTGAGGGGCAGGTTCTGGCGCAGCTTCTCGGGCAGGTCGGTGGGCGAGAGGTAACCGCCGTTGTAAGGAAACTCCGGGTCGGAGTTCAGCTTCACGAACAAGGAGTCGTTGGGGGCCGAGGCAAACTGCTGGGCCAGCTGGTTCACAGTGGTTTGCACCGCCGTGCTGTCTTCTACCGAGGCCGAAACGGGAATCGTCACGTACTCGATGTTGCGGCCTTCCTCTACTTTGTACTGATCCTTGTGCTTGTCGAGGTAAGCCTGCAACTGCTCGTTGCTCACCTTCACGGCCGAGTCCGAGATGGAGAAGTACGGCACCAGCAGGTAGCGGATGTTGGCGCGGGTGTTGATGTCCTCGGCGAAGCGCTTGGCCTCGGCCGTCGTCACGTAAGTGGAGAGCTTGATGAGGTTGTTGTACTTGGTGCCGAGGCGGTCGGGGCCCAGGTTGGCTTCAAACGCATACCAGGCTTCCTGCGCCTGGGGGGGCAGCTTATCGAGGTTCTTGAGGTACTCAATCACGCGGTTGCGGTCGAACTGGCCCGTCTTAGGATCAGTGAAGGCCTGGCGGATGCTGGGGTGGATATTTTTGCCCTGCACCATGTCCGTCAGCTCGTCGTCCGAAACTTTCAGACCCAGCTTGTCGAACTCCTTCTGGAAGGCGATGCGGTAGAGGATTTTGTTCCAGGCCTGGTCGCGCAGGTAGCCCATCGTGTTTTCGTCGGGCTGGCGCTGGTTCTGGGAGATGAAGGCCTGCTTGGTTTCCTCCAGCACGCGCTGGTACTCGTCGTACTCCACTTTTTCGCCGGCTACTTCGCCAACTACCGTGTCAGGACCGCCGAAGAGGCGGTTTTTGCCCCCTATAAGGTCGCCACCAACGATAAAGAGCAGCATCCCGATGGCAACCGTGCCGACTGCCCAGCCCGATTTTTCTCGGATTGTGTTAATTAATGCCATTTACTTGAAAAAAAGCGCGGTATGAAAAGTGGAAAGAGGCGCAAAATAACCAGAATCCGCCGGACATTCAAAGGGCTGGGCTCCGCACCCTTAGGATGCAGCGCCCAGCCCCGGCAAAACGGTGAGCGGTACTTACTTGCGTTTGGCAGACTTGGGACCGGCATTGCCTCGACTAGCCTTCTTCGCTGATGCGGGCTTAGCCGACGGCTCCGGGGCTTGCTCCCGGCCCAGGTAGCGGTAAAGCATCACGCAGCTGAAGGAAAGCATAAACAGCCAATAATTGTCGCGCAGCGCGTTTTTGTCGTTCTGCAGTACGGTTTGGTACGTGCCGATAACAAACGTTACCACCGCAAAAGAAAACAAGACGGTACGGCCCAACGACCGGTCGAAACGGAATGGCATGGCTTATTTCTGGTCGGGTTGCTGCACGGTAAAAATGCCTGTGGGCTTGAGAATTTTATACCGCGAAAATTCCTGATTGGCTTCCAGGCCAAACCCCGTCAGTACTTCCGTATCGGTTTCTACCCGCACGGCGGTTTCCTTGGCCGTGAAGATGGTACCCTTCTGCCGGTTGAAGAACAGCTCCTCGGTATTCAGCTGCTGGTGCTTTTCCTCGTTGCGCACCTTCACCTTACCGCGCACCGTGAAGAGGTTCTGGTTCTTGTCGTACTTGCCGTAGTTGCCTTCGAGGGTATTGATGACGCGGGCGCCGTTGTCGCCGTAGAAGGTAATCTTCAGGGTTTTGGGAAACACCATGTCCCCGCTCTCAAACTGCTGCTGCAGGGGCGCCGTGAGCTTGGCCTGCAGCTTGGCCGAGTCGCTGAAGATCATGAGCACATTGTTGCTCTCCACCAGGGGCCCAGTGTACACGGTTTTCTGCGTCAGATCTTCCTGCTTGGCTTCACACCCGGCCAGTAGCCCGGTGAGCACCATGCCTAATCCTGCAACCCACCCTGTGTACCCTATTTTCATTGCTGTTGCTATTCCAGGCGGCGCTTGATAAACCAGCGGTTGTTGAGCGAGAAGCCTAGTTGAGCCCGCACGTACCGTTCCTGAATCACGCCGCCCTGAGGCAGTTCGCTGTTGGCGTCTTTGTTACCGCGTATGCCCACTGTAAATCCCAGGTTCACGCCCGCCGATTCCAAGGGCGAGGAGGTTGGTACGGGCAGCGTGAAGCCCCAGCTTAGGGCCCGGTCGTAGAGCACCTGGCCGGCCGGGCGGTAAGGCATCTGCTCCACGCTCACGCCCAGACGGTACGTGATGCGCTTAAAGTAGCTGTCCACGGAGGCGGGGTCGGGGGTGATTTCGCCGCCCGAGGCTACCCGGAATGTATTGTGCAAAGGCGTGGCGTTGAAGGTGCTGAAGTTGGTAAACTCGCTCCACTTCGAGTGGCCCGCATCCAGTGAAACTGACCAGGTTTTGTTGTTGTCCAAAGACAACCCAAACTGGGCCGTAGCGGGCAGGGTAGCGTAGCCCTTCTGGCCCGACAGCACCGCGTTGCTTTCAATGGCCCGGCCTTCGATATCCTCGCGCAGCAGCGTTTGGTCGTGGGTGCCGTCCAGCTTGGAGGAGAAGGCGTAGGTGCCGCCGGCGTTCAGATTGAGTTTTTCGTTTAGCGGAACGCGGTAGTGGGCCCCCAGCCGAAAGGTGAAGTCGGAATAATACAGATGGTCGTTTATCACGGTGGTGGTAGCATTTTCCACGCCCCCCTCCTCGGTATAGAGCGTCGACTTGGCTTCGTGGTCGATGCTGCCGAAGGTGTACGCCGAGGTCAGCCCCAGCGTCAGGCCCTTGGCTACCTGCACCCCCTGCGCCAGGTACACCTGGGTGAGGCCGCCTTTGCCTTCGTACTGCTTAATAGAGCGGAGCTCATCTTCTCCTGGCACCGCTTCCGTCAGCTGGTTGGAGTAGTCGACGGAGCTGTAGGGCCGCAGGCCCAATGACAGGGCCCACCGCTTGGAGATGGGCAAGGCCATGCTGATGTAACCCAGGTTCACGCTACCGTCTTTCTGCGAGGCCAGCCGGTTGCTGATTTCCTTGTACTGCCCGGTTACCCCAATCTCAAACGTGGTGCGTGAGGTGTAGTATACCAGCGCCGGGTTCAGGTCGTTGATGTGCTGCCCGTTTGGCGCCGCTAGCCCCACGCCACCCATGCTCTGCTGCCGGATGCCACCCGAGGTAGCCGGCGTATCGCCCAGTCCGAGCCGCGAGTAGGGAGAGTTGCCGAGGCCTTGGCCGAAGCTACGTGGTACAGTGAAAGCGCCCAAAAGCGCCAGGCCCAGCAAGCCGGCAAATGATTTAGTTGACATTATGCACCAGAATTCGGTGAAGCCCGAGCAAAACCAGTTCGGGAAGTACAAAGATGCGGCCTTTCAGCCGGGGTTCAAAAAAAGGGGCGTCGCCCCCCGTCAGTACGACTGCCAGCCCGGAGTATCGGGCCCGGTACTCCGCCATGAGGCCATTCACCTCCGCCGCCGCGCCATTGAGCACCCCACTTTCGATGGCGCTACGGGTGTCGGTACCTGTGAGGGGTACCGGCGCCGTTACCTCGCTGGGCACTGCCAGTAACGGCAGACGGCCCGTAAACGTGTGCAAGGCCCGGAAGCGCAACTGTAGGCCCGGCGCAATACTGCCGCCCTGGAAGGAAGACCCATCGGTCACCAGGTCGCACTTAATGGCCGTGCCCGCATCCACAATCAGGACATGCTGCCCCGGGAAACGGGTAGCGGCGCCCACTGCGGCGGCCAAACGGTCGGCCCCCAGTGTGGCGGGCGTGGCGTAAGCATTGTGCAGCGGCACCGGCGTGGTGGCCGGGTCGAAGCCAATTACCTTTCCCTGCGTGAGGGGCTGTAGCTGGCTTTGCCAATCGGCCACGGGTTGCGCCGCCACGGTAGCCACGATGATGTGCCGGGGCCGGAGCCGCTTGGCCGCCGCTACCACTTGCTCCGGAGAAAGGCCTGCGGCATGTTCTACCAACTCGCCATTCACAAAGCACCCCAGCTTGCTGGAAGTATTGCCAATGTCGAGAGTGAGGTAGCACATGCCGCAGGAGTTACTCATAGGAGCCTGCCAAAGCAGGGGGCGTTGCTTGCTACATGAAATATTTCAGGCGAATGACTTCCTTCTCGTTCAGGAAGCGCCACTTGCCCCGGGGCAGGTCTTTCTTGGTTAGGCCGGCGTACTGCACCCGGTCCAGGGTCACCACTTCGTAGCCCAGGTGCTCGAAGATGCGGCGCACAATGCGGTTGCGGCCGATGTGCAGCTCCACGCCCACAAAATGCGCGTTGCCGGCTACTACTGCCACGTCATCCACCTCAGCCTTGCCATCTTCCAGCTCCAGCCCTGCCGTGATTTGACGCAGGTGGTCTTCGGTCAGCGGCTTGTTTAGCTCAACCTGGTAGATCTTCTTGTTCTTGTGCGAAGGGTGCGACAGTTTCTGCGCTACTTCTCCATCGTTGGTGAAGAGCAGTAGCCCGGTGGTGTTCCGGTCGAGGCGGCCTACGGGGAAGATACGCTCCTTCGAGGCATTGGCGACCAGTTCCATCACGGTGCGGCGGCCTTCGGGGTCCTCCGTGGTCGTGATAAAGTCCTTGGGCTTGTTCAGCAGCACGTACACCAGCTTCTCACGGTTCAGGTTGGTCTTGCCGTACTGCACGGTATCAGTGGGCTGCACTTTGTAGCCCATTTCCGTTACTACCTCTCCGTTCACCCGAATTTCACCGGCGGCAATCAGGGAGTCGGCTTCCCGGCGGGAGCAGATTCCGGCGTTGGCAATGTAGCGGTTCAGGCGGGTCAGCTCGGTATCGGGCTCTTCGTCGCGCCGGCGCTTGTTGCCGCGGCTTTTGTCTTCCTCGTAGTAGCGCAGGTTCTTGTAGTCGGGGGCTTCGCCCGCTACTTCGCCCCGCTTGCGCTTACCGGCCTGGTTCGAGTCGATATCCCGACCCGTGTGCTTGTTGACAGTGCGCTCCGGCCGCTCGCCATATGCCCGGCCCTCGCGCTTGTCAGCCCCGAAGGAGCCGGGGCGGCTGGTCCGCTTCTCGCCGAAGCTGCCGCCACCAAAACCCGTTTCGCGGCGGGCGCCAAACCCACCGGGCTTCCGGTCGCGGCTGCCTGCTTCTTCACGCGGGGCGCGGTAGTCGCGTGGCCCCGACTCCGGGCGTTGGACAGGCCGGTCAGCATCGAGGTTTTCGGGCCGACCACGGTAGTCAAACTGACGGGCTGGGCGTACTTCCCGGTCGCCGCTTACCTGCCGCTCCTCGCGTGCAGGTGCCGGAGCCGATGGCCGGAATTCAGTATCTGGTCTTGGTCCGCGGGGATCCTGCTTGACAAACTTACGGTTCCGCTCGCCGGGCATACCCCGGGGCACAGCCGGCCGGCCCTCCTGACGGTAGGGCTGGCCTCCCCAGGTTTCCCTGGGCTCGAAGGCGCGCACGGGACGCTCCTCACGGGGGCGCTCATCGCGGCGGCTGTCGGGCCGGAAGCCGCGCCGGTCATCGTTGCCGCCAAAGCGCGGCTGGCCGTAGTCACCACCACGGGCACTGCCGCCACGGGAAGAAAAGCCGCCGGACTGACCAAATTTCTTTGGGCCACCGTAGCCACCGCTGGCTGGCTGGCGAGGACCATCGAAGCTCTGACCGCCGGGGCGGCCGTAAGCCGGCCGGTCGGTGCCAAAGCTCCGGCGTCCTTCTTCCCCACCGCTGTTGAAGCGCGGAGCCGAGTTGCCGCGCTCATCGCGGCTGCGGCCCGGGCCGTTGAATTTGCGAGGGCCATCGGGGCGGCCACCATCGGCGGGGCGGCCCTGGGGGGCGCGTCCGCGGCGGCCCGGTGTATCGTCGGAGAAATGTTTCTTGCCCATACTGGTAGGCTTGCGTGCCGTATCGCTACGGTACTGGGTTAAAAAGGAAATATAAACGCAGCGTTGGCCTAAACCAAGCGGAGTAGAAAACAGTGCCCGAACCAGCAACCTGCCCCAAGGGAGCCGGCTGAGAGTCCGGGCACTACAAGGTGTGGGCTACGATTAGTCGCGGCGGGCCAGCTTAGCTTCGATGGAATGCTGGGTGTGGGGCACAGCGCGCAGCCGCTCTTTCGGAATCAGCTTACCGGTCCCGATGCAAACGCCGTAGGTGCCATTCTTGATGCGCACCAGCGCGTTTTCCAGCTGCTGGATAAACTTCATCTGGCGAGAGGCCAGCTGGTTCAGGCTTTCCTTCTCCGCCGTGTCGGCACCGTCTTCCAGCACCTTCGACGAAGAAGCCGTGTTGTCGGTACCTGAGTCATTCTTGCGGCTCAGGGTTTCTTTGATGAACGCTACTTCCTTGCGGGCAGCCGTCAGCTTATCCTGGATGATTACCTCAAACTCGGCCAGATCTTCCCTGGAATAGCGTAGGGTTTCTTCACTCATGGGTAACAGGGAATTGAAATATGAAGGGGTTTAGCAAAGCACTATACGGACGCTCATTTGCTGGCTCCGAAACAGTAAGTCGCAAAAATTAGTTTGCCACTTCTTTCGTCTTCAGCCTGGCGGCTCTGGCACGGCACGTCGTTTCCGGCCGCAAAGCTACGGCTTTGTCCGGATTTGCCCTACACCCCGCGCCTGGTGGGAGTTGCTAGCACTCAGAAGCCTAGCATCTGAATGGCCGTTACGGCGGCTTCTACGCCTTTATTGCCGTGCTTGCCCCCGGCCCGGTCCCAGGCTTGCTCTTCAGTATTGGTGGTTACCAACCCAAAAATGACGGGCTTGTTGAATTTCAGGCCTACGTTGGTTAGCCCCTGGGCTACGGCGTGGCAGATATAGTCGTCGTGCTTGGTTTCGCCTTTGATAACGACGCCCAAGCAGATTACGGCATCAATTTCCTCGTGCTGGGCCAGCAGCTGCGCGCCTAGCGTCAGCTCGAAGCTTCCGGGCACAGTATTGCGAAAGACATTCTCTGGCTTGGCGCCGTGCTGCAATAGCGTTTCGTAGGCGCCCTGACTGAGCACGTCGGTAATGGCGCGGTTCCACTCGGCTACGACCAAACCAAACTTCTTTTCGCTGATGTCAATAAACTGCGCAGCGGAGTAGTCGCTGAGATTTTTGAGGGCGGTTGCCATATGAACGTGGTATGAGTGAGAAAGCAGCCGGAGGCTTCATCAGCAAAGGTAAGCGCCGATGGTTTGGTCCTTAGCGGAATATGCCCCAAAACAAAAGGTGGCCTTGGGGGCCACCTTTTGTTTTGCTTGGTTTAGAAGTTTGGCTATTTGCCCGCCAGCCCTTCTGCCCGGCCTTTATACTGCTTGGCATCGTTGGCCTCAGCGGCGGCCGGGTATTCATTCAGAATCCGGTCGTAGGCTTTAATGGCGCCTTCGTAGTCTTTGGCCAGTTCCCGAGCCGTGGCTTCCTTGAGCAGGTAGCTCGGCGTGAAGTACTCATTGCTCTTGTGGTCGGCGGCTTTCTGGTACAGGTCGGCGGCTTCTTTCGTCTTGCCGAGCTCCAGGTTGGCATCACCCAACAAGGCGTAGGCACGGGCCTGCAACAGCAAGTCATCGGAGCTGAAGTCTTCCAGGTAATCGGCGGCTTGCTGGTACTTGCCCGCTTTCAGCGAGGCTACGCCAGCGTAGAAGTTAGCCAGGTTGCCCGCTTTCGTGCCGTTGTAGTCGTTAGCTACAGCTTCCAGCCCACGGTACTGCCCGTCGCCTTTCAGCGCTTTGTTGAGCGAGTCAGCTTCCCAGTAGGTTACTGCCTGGAAGAGCTCCGCCTGCGCTTTCTCATCCTGCTTGCCCCGCCAGATATACCAGCCAAATCCCCCTACCACTGCCAGCACCACTACCGTCAGCAAGCCCAAGAGGATATTCTTGTTGCGACGAAGAAAGTCCTCGGAGTTGGCAAGGCGAGCCGCCAGAGCATCTGGGTCCTCGAGCAGAGGATGCTCGGGCACGAACTCTTGCTGGGCCGGCTGGTTAGGGTCAGCTGGCACCGGGGTTTGCTGCGGGCGATTCAGCGGGCTGTTTCGCGTGTAGGGAATCTTAGACATTAGGTAAGTTCAAAAATAGCGACGAGCTGCGGGTTGAGGCCGGGCAGGTTAGTCGTGAATGTAGGGGTAATCCTGCTGCACGTACACGTCTTTGTACAGCTCATCGGCCGTGGGGAACGGCGAGTTCTCAGCAAACTCTACCGACTCCAGCACCTGCGCCTTGATCTTCTCGTCGATGGCCGCCAGATCTTCTTCCGAGGCCATATTGTGGGTCAGGATAGTATGGCGTACGGCCTCAATGGCGTCGCGGGAGCGGTAGTCTTCCAGCTCCTCTTTGGTGCGGTACTTGGCCGGGTCACTCATGGAGTGGCCTTTGTAACGGTAGGTTTTAAACTCCAGGAACGTGGGGCCTTCCCCGGCCCGGGCGCGTTCGGCGGCGCGGGCCACGGCGTTGTGCACGTCCTCCACGCTCATGGCATTCACGGGCTCGGCGGGCATATCGTAGCTCTCCCCCATCGTGTACAACTCAGTCACGTTCGAGGTCCGCTGTACGGAGGTGCCCATGGCGTAACCATTGTTTTCTACCACGAAGATGACGGGCAGCTTCCACAGCATGGCCATGTTGAAGGCCTCGTGCAGGGCGCCCTGGCGCACGGCGCCGTCGCCCATGTAGCAGATGCAGAGGTTGCCGGTTTTGTTGTACTTCTCAGCAAAGGCAATGCCCGCGCCCATGGGAACCTGGGCTCCCACGATGCCGTGGCCGCCAATGAAGTTCACCTCCTTATCGAACATGTGCATGGAGCCACCTTTGCCTTTCGAGCAGCCCGTGGCCTTGGCATACAGCTCGGCCATGATGGCGTTCGGCGACGTACCTAAGGCCAGCGGGTGCGCGTGGTCTCGGTAAGCGGTTATCCACTTGTCGTCCTTCGTCAGGGCCGATACAGCGCCGGCTACGCAGGCTTCCTGGCCAATATAGAGGTGGCAGAAGCCTTTGATCTTTTGCTGGCCGTAGAGCTGGCCAGCCTTTTCTTCGAACTTGCGCATGAGCTGCATTTGCTCATACCAGCGCAGGTAGGTTTCCTTCGGGAATTCCGGCTGAGCCGGAGTGGTTGCTTTGGGCGCGCCGGTGGCTGCTGCCGCTTCGCCGTTTGCGATGGGCAGTACCGGGTCGGGCTGCTTCACGGTTTCGGTAGCTGTGCCTTTGGCGGCAGCTTTGGGGGCCGACGTTTTTTTCGTCGAATTGGAAGCCTTCTGAGCACCCTTTACTTTCGTCTCCGCCATCTTGCTTTCGGTTGTTCGCGTTTGGGATGCGAAAGTACGTAAAAGGATTTCAATTCCGAACCCAAGCATGATACTACATAGCCTCCACTTACTCTTCTTCAAAAACTACGAAGAAGCCAATCTGAGCTTCTCCCCCACATCAACTGCTTTGTGGGCGACAACGGAAGTGGTAAGACCAACCTACTGGATGCTATTCACTACTTATCACTCACCAAAAGCGCATTTACTTCTGCCGATGCCCAGAGCATTCGGCAGGGAGAAGAGTTCTTCGTGGTGAAGGGCCGTTTCGAGGCTCCTGATCAGAAGCCCGAAACAATCCAATGCAGTTTGCGCCTGGGTCAGAAAAAGGTAGTCACCCACAACAAGCAGGCTTACGAACGGGTGTCCGACCATATCGGCCGCTACCCCGTGGTGCTTATCTCGCCTTACGACACGGACCTTATCCGGCAGGGCAGCGAGGAAAGGCGCAAGTACTTCGACAGCCTCATTTCCCAGCTCGACCACGAGTATCTGGAAAACCTCATTCGCTACTCGCACGCCTTGAAGCAGCGCAATTCCTTGCTCAAGCTGGCAGCTGAGCGGCAAGCCGGCTACGATCGGGAATACCTGCTGGTGTTGGATGATCAGTTGGCCCCCCTGGGCGAGCAGTTGGTAGCGCGTCGACAGGAGTTTCTCACGGAGTTTGAGCCCGTCTTCCAGCGGCACTACGAGCAGCTAGCCGACTCCCGGGAGCAGGTGACGCTAACCTATAAGAGCGAACTGCCCGGTACCGATTTCCTCAAGCTCCTTCGCCTGCAGGAGCGCCGGGACCTCAGCCTGCAGCGCACCACCCTTGGCCCTCACCGCGACGACTTCACTTTCCTGATGGACGAGCGGGCGGTGAAGGCGTACGGCTCCCAGGGCCAGCAGAAGTCTTTTGCCATTGCCCTTAAGCTGGCCCAGTTTGAGGTCTTGGCTCAGCGCAAGCAGCACAAGCCCCTACTCCTGCTCGACGACATCTTCGACCGGCTCGACGAGAAGCGCATTACCCGCCTGATGCAGCTGGTAGCCAACCACACCTTCGGGCAGATTTTTCTAACCGATACCCACCTTGAGCGCACCGACCGGGTACTCGCTTCCCTCTCGGATGATATCCGTCGTTTTCGGGTTGAATCGGGAACGGTGCAACCGCTTTAGCTGCTTTGTCGCCTACCTTTGCCTACTCCCCTGCGCCCCACACTTTCGCGCGTTAATAAAGGCAATGGCATTTAAAAAACCTTACAATTCCGAGAATTCCCGTCAGTCGGATATCGTTCCGCTCAAGGATGGAATTGCTGCTTTGCTGCGGGCTTACCGCCTGCAGGGTAAGCTAGATGAGGTAACGGTGGTTGCTAGCTGGGAGCGGGTAATGGGCAAGGCTGTAGCCATGAAAACCCAGCAGGTATACGTTAGCAACAGTAAACTCTTCGTGCGGCTCTCCTCGGCCCCACTCAAGCATGAGCTTTTCATGGCTAAGACCCAGGTGCTGGCTAACCTGAATGCTGAGGTAGGCTCCGAGGTCATCAAAGAGGTTATCTTCCTTTAGCCCTTCCCCCTTCTTTGTTCTTCCTTCTTCCTGTTGCCTTAACGAGGCAGACCGCCAATGGCTGCGGTGCCTTGGGCACTTAGGTATGCCTGTGTTTGAAGCCAACTCGTCAGGACTGGCTTCAGACACAGGCATAGCCAGGCTCATAGCATTTAACTGCTTGCTGAAGCCAGGACGACTCTTAGCTTGGCTGCTACCGACGACTGTGCTCTGCTAGTTAGGCCTAGCTACCGTCACCATCACCCTGGATTTTACCCTGGGGTTGGCACGTAGCCAAGGCGGCAACGCTCCTTGTCTAACAGATGCAAATTCTGCTCGGCATCCAACCGGGTTCTGGCATTATCAAATTCCAGGCGGTACTGCTCTTTTACTTCCCGGCGTTTAATGGCCTCCATAAACCGGCGCGTGTCTTCCGGCGTTTCGAGCAGGAGGCCGGGCACCGGCGCGGGCTGGCCTTCGTCATTCTTCGCCACCATGGTAAAGTAGCTGGTATTGGTATGCTTTACCAAGCCCGTGCGCACGTCCTCGGCTATGACCTTTATGCCTACCAGTAGGGAAGTACGGCCCACGTAGTTTACCGAGGCCAGCAGGGAGACCAGCTCCCCCACTTCTACCGGCTGCAAGAAGTTTACCCCATCCACACTCACGGTAACACAGTAGGCACCGGCGTGCTTAGATGCTGCAGCGTACGCCACCTTATCCATCAAGGAAAGCAGGATGCCGCCGTGAATTTTTCCACCGAAATTCGCGTACGCCGGTATCATCAGCTCGGTGAGGGTAACGCGGGAATAGGCCACTGGCCGGTAGTCAAGCTGAGGAGTTGAGGCTGTCATTCTAGGGAGGATTTTTGCAGAAAAGTGGCCCCACTTGTCGGTGTCTTGCCAATACTTACAAGCCTGTCTTGTAGTCAGTGTTTAATTGAGGCTGTAACAATTTTCACCTTAACTGAAACCCTGGGCACGCTACTGACGGCGAACAAAAATGTTTCACGTGGAACACTTTTGTTCACTTCGGTCCATACACTTTCAGCAAAAGCTCATTGTACGCTTCGAGCAGGGCAATATACTTCTGCTGCAGGGCCAGAAGCTGTTTAGCAGGATCAGAATCAGCAGATTGTGTAACAGCCTGACGATGTGTTACAGGCTTATCAAGTGTAATATTACTGTTTGTAACATTATGTGTAACTGTAAAAGGCAACGAAGCTTGTTGCACGACTGTAAAATCGTTCGAAAAATCATGAGAAATTATTTCACCGACGCGCTTTACGAAAGCGTAATCAAGTGTTTCATCTTTGAATTTACGATAGATAGTAGGACGTGTAATACCCAATTCGTCCACGATACGGGTAATCGAAATTCCGCTGTTTTTAATGGCTTCCTGCAGTATTTCGCCCTGATGCGGCATAAACAGAGTCGTAAGATTGATACAAAGTGTAAAGATGATGAATGTGTTTCAGCAATACAAGTAATAGTAACAGATGAAATACCATAAGATACATTTTATGATACACATGAAATAGTACACACATTACGTTACAGTGTAAATTATTAATGGTTTTACATTTTACACAGCGTAATACGTAACGCTGAGCGCCGTAAACTCTTTACGACTTGTGATACAAAGGCCCGGAGTAACCCTCCAAAGCGTACATAGGGGTACGAATGGCCTACCGTTAGCAAAACCTACTAATGACTAGCCAAGAGAAAACGGTCCGGATAATCCGTTGTAATGCCCGCCGGATGAAATGCCAATAGGCGGTGGAAGTCGGGGTACTCATTCACCGTCCAGGGAACAAGCTGTATACCGAGCTCATTCAGGTCTGTTACAAGCTCAGAAGACACCAAGGGGAAGTTGGGGCCATACACAGTGGGTACAAAGCCTAGCTCCTGCAGGTGGTCAGCATGCGGCTGCTTGTCTTCAACGAGCAAGCATACAGCCATACCCGGAAGCAGCTGATGCGCCAGCTGCAGAATGCGTTTGTCGAAACACAACAAAGTTGTGCGAGCAAGTACCTGCAGGGCCTGCAGCTCACGCACAACCAAGTCGAGGAACTGCCGGGGCGGGGGTTGGAAATGCCCCTCCCCCGCCGGCTCACTTTTCAGCTCCACGCTAAAGCGCACCAGCGGCCTACCTAACGCCAGCGACAAACGGTCTACATCCTGAATTACTTCCCGCAGCAGGGGCTTGTAGGCCGGCACGCTTTGCTGCGCCGGGAAGGCTGGGTGCCGGGTTGAGCCGCAGTCGTAGCGGCGAATCTCGGGGTAGGATAGCGCATATAGATTGTGTTGCAGCTGCTCGTCCGGGGCAATCGGCTGGCCAGCCGGCGTACGACAGATAGCTGACGACATCCACGGCTCGTGCGAAACCACTACTTGGCTATCGGCGGAAATAACAACATCAAGCTCTAGTACCTCAACGCCGAGCGTAACCGCGTGCCGAAAAGCCGGCAGCGTGTTTTCGGGGTAGAGCCCCCGGCACCCGCGGTGGCCATGGATAACTGGGAAAACCGATGAATTGAGCATATATTTTCGCCCCTTGGTGAGGTCAGAAAGCAAGAGCCGGTTCTTTTACAGAGGCCTTTACGAAGTATACGCACACGCTAACTATTCACTCTACTCGTACTACGCAGATGAAGAAAATCGTAATAGCCCTGGTGTTGGCCGGCGTACTGATCGGCGGCTACCTCTACTACCGCCATGTGGTGGGCAGCCCCGAATACTCCCTGATGCAGGCGGCCAAAGCTGCGCAGAGCCACGATGCCACCACCTTTGCCCGCTACGTGGATGTGGAGAGTGTAACGGGCAGTTTAGTAGACCAGATAACTACCCAAGGCTCGGTACTGGGTGTGCTCAATCCAGGAGGACTGGCTATGAAGGGCGCCCTCGGGCTGATAAAGCCGCAGCTCACGAAAGCCGCCCGGCGCGAAGTGGAGCAGTACATTGCTACCGGCTCGCTGGAAGCAGCAGCCCCTAAGCACGCAGTAAACGTTTCGATCCTGGGGTTGGCCGGCAAAGTAGTCAGCCCCGACAGCAAGTTCAAAGGTCTCAAGTATAGCCGGGAAGAAGGCGAGCAGGCATTCTTGGGGCTGGAATTCACGCAGCCGCGCTACGATACCACGGTAGTTGTGGAGGTGAAGATGCGCAACCAAGGCGACTATTGGCAGGCTACTGAAATCACCAACACTGGGGAAATTCTGAAGCACGTTGCCCGCATGGAGAAGAGCAAGCTGCTTAGCCGTTGAAGGCAGGAAAGAGGGGTAACCAAAAAAAGGCCCAGCACCAAAACGGTACTGGGCCTTTCTTATGCGGTCAGTGGATTCTTATTTTCGACCTGAGAAGAGGAAGTAAATGATAGAACCACCAAAAGGGAAGAACCAAATGATGGCCCCCCAAAGAAGCTTCTTACCCAAAGACCAGTCTTGTTTAAACAGACTGATAACGGCGGCTACGGCTAATAACAGGTAAACCACCCCAAAGATGGTTAGTGAGCCATCTGAACGGCGGCCAGAGCAGCTGCTGAGGACCGTGGATAGAGTAAGGAAAAGAGAGAAGGACAGTAAGGACCAACGTTGGGTCAAGGTTGCTAGTCTGTTCATGGGAGTAGAGAGAAAAGGGTGAATGGCCCTTTCTACGCCGCATTTACCGGAATGGATATAGCGAACAGTCTATAATTTATATAATATTCTGATTTACAGTACATTACTTAAATACTCAAGTACTTTTTGCACAAATTCTGCGGCAGCCGAGGGAGCGAGCAACAAAGAAAAGACTACTCCAAATAGCGCGCCGTAGAAGTGCGCGTCGTGGTTGATGTTGTCGCCCTGCTGACGGCCCATGTAGTAGGAATACGCGAGGTAAAGCAACCCAAACACAAAGGGCTGGATCGGAATGGGCAACGGAAAGATGTAGATACCGCCCCCGGATTCTGCCACGGGTGAAAACAACACGCTGGCAAATACCACCGCCGACACTCCACCCGAAGCGCCCAGGCTGGAGTAGCCGGGGTTGTTGCGGTGGCGCAGGAATGTAGGAATATCCGATACGATAATAGCCCCCAGGTACAGAAGCAAAAAGCACCAGGTTCCGCCCGCCAGCCCATAGCGGCTGGCGTACTCCTGCTGCACCATGGGGCTGAAGGAATAGAAGGCAAAAAGGTTGAAAAAGAGGTGGGCGAAGTTGGCGTGCAGAAAGCCCGAGGTGATAAACCGGTACCACTGCCGTTTGCGCTCCACCAGAAAGGGAGTGAAAATCCAGCTTTCCAGCAAGCTGCGGTTCGACCAGGCATAGACCGAAATACCGGCCGTCAGCGCAATCAGGATAAGCGCCGGATTAAGAAAAGGCATAAGCCAAGAGGTTAGGTAACAAAGCAGGCCGAATCGATACGAACCTAGCTCTCGCGCTCCAGCAGCTGCAAAGCCAACTGGTGCAGCGGTTTTTTGCGCGTTTCGGGGGCCACCACGCGCTCCAGCAGCTGCAAAGCATCCAGGAAATACTCGTTGATGAGCTGCTCCGTCTGCGGGCGTATTTCGAGCTCATCATACACGGCGCGCACGGCCTGCACCTTGGCTTCGGCATCGGGCACGGGCTGGCCGATGTGCTGGGCCAATACAGCGCGCTGGGCGGCGTTGGCCTGGGCCTGGGCGGTAAGCAGCAGGTAGGTCTTCTTATCACTGACGATGTCGCCGCCCACGCGCTTGCCGAAGGTGGCTGCGTCGCCGTACACGTCGAGCAGATCGTCGCGCAGCTGGAATGCTAGGCCGATGCCTACGCCAAACTGGCGCAGGTGGTCGGCATCCTCGCGGGAGGCGCCGCCCAGCAAAGCGCCCAGCTCCAGGGCAAAGCCCAATAGCACGGCCGTCTTCAGCCGAATCATGTCGAGGTACTGCGCAATGCTGACCTCGGTTTCCGTTTCGAAGTTCATATCCCACTGCTGGCCTTCGCACACCTCGGCGGCCGTTTGGGAAAAGCGGCGCAGCACGTGGGCCAGCAGCTCGGGACGGATATCGAACAGCAGCTCGTAGGCCCGCACCAGCATCACGTCACCTGAGAGAATAGCCACATTGGGGTTCCACTTCTCGTGCACGGTAGCCTGGCCGCGGCGCAGGGGCGCCTGGTCCATCAGGTCGTCGTGGAGCAAAGTGAAGTTATGGAAGACCTCCGTAGCCAGCGCGGGCTTCACTATGGCGTCGAGGTCGTCGGTGAAGAGGTGGGCGCCAAGCAGGGTAAGTAGGGGCCGGATGCGCTTCCCGCCCAGGCCCATGATGTAGCGGATGGGCTCGTAGAGGCTGGTAGGCTGGTCGCCGTAGCGCAGTTCGGCGAGGCCGGCAGAAAGTTTATTGGTGAAGTAAGACAGGTCCACGGAAAAAGGTCGAGGTTCGGACAGGCAAGGTACGGCGGCGCAAGCGAAGCAGCGGAAGCCAATCAACAGCAAACACCAAAGCAGGGTTATGCACTACCGCGGGCATAGGCACGTTATCCTCGTCTCATTCTCTACTGCTATGCTTGCCCGCCTATTCTTCAGTATCTGCCTCCTTCTTTTCACGGCTCAGGCCATTTATGCTCAAAACTCCTACAACCAGTGGGAGGCCAGCAAGCCTGCACCAGTAGCTAAGCCCGCTCTGGATAGGGCACCCACCAAAAAAGCACAGCGGGACACCACTTCTAGTCCAAGCTTCACAACCTCTGATGGGAAACTACTGCATGTGCAGTGTCTGCCCAGCTTCGCAGGCGGCCAGGAGGCCCTAGACGAGCTACTGAGAAAGAAAATCAAACGACCCAGCGGCCCGCGCCAGCGGGGTACAGTTCAAGTCAGCTTTGTAGTCCTGACCACCGGAGGGGTAAGCAATGTACATATCAAGCCCGGCAACGGCCTTGCCCCTGCCTATGATGCCGCCCTGATCAGCGCCATCAATAGCCTGCCGGCAGCCTTCCAGCCAGGAGGCTGTAATGGCAATGCCCGGGCTATGGAAATAACTATTCCCTACACGTTTCGGTAAACCAGAATACGCCTAAGAAAAAAGTCCTTGCTGTATGATACAGCAAGGACTTTTTTCTTAGGCAGGTACTTTGTGCATTACTCAGGCCGGATTGATTCCCTAGCCACGAATAACAGCATTTCTTACCGGCGGCGGTTGCCGCCACCGCCCGACTTCCCGCCGGGCCGGCCGCCTTTGCTGCTACGCTCGGGGCGGTAGCCGCGGCGGCTCTGGCGTTCCTCCTGCTCGCGGCGCTTCACCGAATCGGGGCGGTTATCTACCAGCTCGAAGTCGATGGTACGGTCGAGTAGGTTGGCGGCTTTCACCACCACCTGCAGCTCGTCGCCGAACTGGATGATGCGCTTGGTGTGCTGACCTACGAGGCGGTAGTTGTCCTTGTCAAGCTCGTAGAAGTCGCCGGGGATGTCGGCTATGCGCACCATGCCCTCGCACTTGTTTTCCTCGATTTCCACGTACACGCCCCAGTCGGTGAGGCCCGATACCACGCCGGTGAACTGCTCGCCCACGCGGTCCTGCAGGAACTCTACTTGCTTGTACTTGATGCTGGCGCGCTCGGCATTGGCGGCCAGCTTCTCGCGCTCGGAGGAGTGCTTGCACTCTTCCTCAATGGGCTCCACTTCCACGTTCTTGCCGCCTTCCAGGTAGTGCTCCAGCAGGCGGTGCGCCATCATGTCGGGGTAGCGCCGGATGGGCGAGGTAAAGTGCGAGTAGTGCTCAAAGGCCAGACCAAAGTGGCCGCGCGGGTCGGTGGTGTACGTGGCCTTGGCCATGGTCCGGATAGCCAGCGTCTGGATGACGTTCTGCTCGGGCCGGCCCACCACTTCACTGCTCAAATCGTTGAGCTCGGCACTCAGCTTTTTGGGGTTGGAAAGGTCGAGCTGGTGGCCAAACTTCTGAGCAAAGAGGGCAAAGTTCTGCAGGCGCTCCTCGTCGGGGGCGTCGTGCACCCGGTAGACCATGGTGTAGCGCGGCTTGCGGTTCTTGAGCTTGAACACGAACTCGGCCACCTTGCGGTTGGCCAGCAGCATGAACTCCTCAATCATCTTGTGCGCGTCCTTGCGCTCCTTCACGTACACACCCAGCGGCTTGCCGTCGGCGTCGAGCTTGAACTTCACTTCCTGGGTTTCGAAGCTAATGGCGCCCTGCTTGAAGCGCTGGGCGCAGAGCTTCTTGGCAATGGAGTTCATCAGCTGGATTTCGGCCGTGTAGTCAGCTTCCAACCCTTCGATGCGCTCCTGGGCATCTTCGTAGGCGAAGCGGCGGTCGGAGTGGATGATGGTTTTGCCAAACCAGGAGTTGTAGAGCTTGCCGTTCTCGTCCAGCTCGAACACGGCCGAGAAGGTAAGCTTGTCCTCGTTGGGGCGCAGGGAGCAGAGGCCGTTGGAAAGGCGCTCCGGCAGCATCGGAATCACGCGGTCTACCAGGTACACGGAGGTAGCGCGGTAGCGGGCTTCCTTTTCCAGGGCCATACCGGGCCGCACATAGTGCGTTACGTCAGCAATGTGCACGCCAATTTCCCAATGCCCGTTTTCGAGCTTCTGAATCGACAGGGCATCGTCGAAGTCCTTGGCATCGACGGGGTCGATGGTGAAGGTGGTGATGTGGCGGAAGTCGCGGCGGCGCTCAATCTCGCCGGCCGGTATTTCCAGCGGAATGCTTTCCGACTCCGCTTCTACCTCGGCCGGAAACTCAAACGGCAGCCCAAACTCGGCCATGATGGCGTTGATTTCGGCTTCGTTCTCGCCGGCCTGACCGAAGCTGCGTGCTACCTCGCCCACGGGCTGGCGGCCGGCATCATGCTCCGGAAACTCGGTGATGCGCACCAGCACCTTCTCGCCGTGGTTGGCGCCGTGCAGGTTCTCGAAGGGCACGAACACGTCGAAGTACAGCTTGCGGTTGTCGGGCTTCACGAAGCCAATGCCACCTTTCAGGTAGAGGCGCCCCACAATCTCGGGGCGCACCCGGTTGAGGACTTCCACCACGTCGCCCACGGGGCGGCCGTCGCGGGAGCCGCGCAGGCGCAGGCGCACGGTGTCGCCGTGCATGGCAAACTTCAGCCGGTCGGTGAACACGCGCACATCCTGCTCGCTTTCCTCGGAGATGATGAAGGCGTACTTGTCGGTAGCCAGGGCCACGGTGCCGGTGATGGTGTCGCCCCCTTCGGAGCGGCCAGCGCGGCGCGGGGTGGTGGGCGCATCGGCGTCGGGAAAATCAAACCCGGCTTCGCGGCGACGGTGTACCACCGGGTCCTGCCCTACCAGCTCGGCGGGTCGGCCACCGCGGTTGACGGCGGCGAATGGCTCCCGGTCATTTTTGCGGGTTTTGCGGCCGCTGGCGGGCTCCGTAGCGGCTTGCGCGGTACTGGCATCGGTCAGGCGGTAGTCGTCGTTCTGCAGCAGGGTAAGCTGGCCGGATTTCTTCAGGCTCTTGAGGTGCGCAAACACGTCTTCGCGCTGCTCCTTGGTGGCCACGCCCAGGCGGCGGGAAAGCTGACGGTAGGATAAAACTTTGCCCGGGTTGTCGCGGAACACGCGAAACACGAGGTCTTTGGAAATGGGAGTGGCTTGGTCGCCACGGGCTGCCTTCGCGCGGGAGGCGCGGGGGGCGGCGGATTCGTCTTTTTCTTTCATGTAGAAAACGGGCCGCCAGTGGGTGTCTTTTTCGTAGGCGGCGGGGTTAAGTAAAATAGAAAGCGGCCGGATCAGGTGCTTTCCGGGGTGAAATTTGCAAGCCGTGTTACGGGCTTTGCAGGGATACTACGGAATATAGCGGGCAATAACTATTGCCGATCAAAAAATAGCCGGTTACCGTTGCGTTATGGCGGCCGAAGCGCGGTAGATGGGCCGCCGTTATCTGAGGTCTAAACGCACTTGCCGACGGAAAAGTGCCGAGTGTTTTTGTGCGAAGAGAATTAATAAACTGTCATGCTGAGCGGAGTCGAAGCATCTCTACCGCTTCACCGGCATCATTCAACGAAGCAGTAGAGATGCTTCGACTCCGCTCAGCATGACGGTCGACTATTGACATGAGCCTATTTAACCGCTACGCCCGGCTGGCAACGGCGGCCCGGATGTCGGCGGGGGTGTCTTTGGGAATGGCGGCCAGCAGCTGGCGGGTGTACTCGTGCCGGGGGTTGGCGTAGACTTCGGCGGCGGGGCCACTTTCCACGATCTGCCCCTGGCGCATTACTAGTAGCCGGTCGCTCATGAAGCGGGCTACCGACAGGTCGTGGGTGATAAAGAGGTAGGTGATGCCGAACTCGCGCTTGAGGTCGTTGAGCAGGTTGAGCACCTGGGCCTGCACCGATACGTCGAGCGCCGACACGGACTCGTCGCAGATGATGCACTTGGGCTGCAGCGCCAGGGCGCGGGCAATGCAGATGCGCTGGCGCTGGCCCCCGCTGAACTCGTGGGGATAGCGCAGGTAGTGCTCCTCCTTCAGGCCCACGGTGCGCAGCAGTTCCAGCACCCGGGCTTTCTGCTCCTGCTTGGTGCCGCCCACACCATGCACGCGCATAGGCTCCAGAATGGCCTCGCCTACGGTCATCATCGGGTTGAGGGCCGCGTAGGGGTCTTGAAACACCATCTGAAACTCCCGGCGGCGGCGGCGCAGCTGTTCGGCCGGCAGCTTGGCCAGGTCTACGCCTTCAAACAGAATGCTGCCCGAAGTCGGCTCCACCAGCCGCAGAATGGTGCGGCCCAAGGTGGTCTTGCCGCATCCCGACTCCCCTACCAGCCCTACTGTCTCGCCCGGATAAATATCGAAGCTTACTCCATCCACGGCCCGCACAAACTCCGGCTTGCGGTTGAAGAAGCCTTTGCGAATGGGAAAATGGACGTTGAGGTTTTGGATGCTTAAAAGGGGGCCTTGGGGGCTTGGGGGCTTGGGGGCTTGGTTAGTCGATACCTTGCTGGAAGTAGAACCGGAAGCTGTTTCGGCAGTAGGGGCTGGCAACAAAGTTTCTAGTCCGGCTTCCAGCGGCAACAGCTGACCCGATTCCAGCCCAGGAGCATTTTCTAATCCAAAAGCATGGTCTTCGAAGCGTGAAACAGCATGTTCCACGGGAAACGTTTTGGCGGTGTCAGGGCCATTTTGAGAGGCTGCGGCTGAGCTATCAGCTGGGTAGCCCTCAGCTACTTGCGCCGCCGTGGTTTCAGTGCTAATGAAGCTACCATCGGCGGTTTCCTGCATGAAATCGGCCACTACGGGAAGTTTTTTGCGCCCCACCGAAAGTTTTGGGCGGCAGGCCAGCAGTCCTTTGGTGTAGGGATGCTGGGGATTGGTGAAGATGTCGAGCACGGGCCCCTGCTCTACCACCCGGCCCCGGTACATAACCAGGATGCGGTCGGCTATTTCGGCTACTACGCCCAGGTCGTGGGTGATGAAGATGACGGCGGTGTGGTGCTGGCGGCGCAGGTCGTCGATGAGGCGGAGCATGCGGGCCTGCACCGTCACGTCAAGGGCCGTGGTAGGCTCGTCGGCAATGAGGATGGCGGGGTTACAGGCCATAGCCATGGCTATCATCACGCGCTGCTTCTGGCCACCGCTGATTTCGTGCGGGTAGCTTTTGAAGATCTTCTCCGGGCGCGGGAGCTGGGCCATGGTAAACAGCTCCACGGTGCGGGCCTCGGCCTCCTTTTCCGTGAGCGGGGTGTGCAGGCGCAGGGCCTCCACCACCTGGTGCCCGCAGGTATACACCGGGTTCAGGGACGTCATTGGCTCCTGAAATATCATGCCGATGTCGTTGCCGCGGACCTTCTGGAGCTGCTCCTCGGGTAGTTTCAGTAGGTCTACTTCCCCCAGCGCCTCACTCTGAAACCGAGCCACGCCGCTCACAATCTGGCCGGGCGGTAGCGGAATCAGCCCCATCAAAGCCAACGACGTTACCGATTTGCCCGAGCCCGATTCGCCCACAATGGCCAGCGTTTCGCCCCGCCGCAGGTCAAAGGAAATATCCGCCACGGCTCGCGTGTTGCCGCGGTGGCTCTGAAAATCGATGGTGAGGTTGCGGACGGAAAGCAGGGGCTGAGACATAGCAGATAGACAGACAAGTATGTAAAGATACACTACACTTCCTCCTGTCATCCTGAGCGCAACGAAGGACCTTTTCACGCGTGAACAACGCCGTCCAGTTGCTATCAAGGCACAATAAGGTCCTTCGCTGCGCTCAGGATAACAGGTAAAATAGTAAGCAAAAAGGCCCGCTAGAGCTATCCAGCGGGCCTTTTACCAGGTAGTCAAACGGACCTATCGTACATCAGTAGCCCCGGCATCGTGGCGGGCTTGGGCGGCGGCTACGTCGTCGGCGGCCAGCGGGTGGCTGTCATCCTGCTGGCTGAAAAACTTGCTTTGAAAGAGCAGAATGCAGGCCACGCCCACGAAGATGGCCGAATCGGCAATGTTGAAAATAGGCCACAGCGACAGATGCGTGCCGCCCACCAGCGGCCAGGAAGCGGGTAGGAAGCCTTCGTAGATGTCCACGTACAACATGTCGATTACCTGCCCATGAAACCACGGTGTAGGGGCATTAAACGGCGCATTGTTGTAGAGGATGCCGTAGAAGATAGAATCGATGACGTTGCCCAAAGCGCCGCCCAAAATCATGGCTACGCACACCAGCAGGCCTTTAGGCGCCTGCTGTTTCCAGAGGCGGTAGATGTAGTAGGCAATGCCCGTTACGGCCACCAGACGGAAGCTGGTCAGCAGGATCTTGCCGTAGGGCGGCGGCAATTCTACCCCGAAGGCCATGCCTGGGTTCAGCGTGTAGTGCAGCTTGAACCAGTCGCCGAGCAGCGGGATTTCGCCCGCCACCCCCAGGGGCATGTAGCGGTGCACAGCCCACTTCGACAGCTGATCAATGACGATGACCAGCAGCGCCACGAGGTAGTATTTCCAGTATTTCATTCGGTAGAAGTGAGAGGTTAGAAGTGAGACTTCGCCCTGACGCTCTGTCAGACTCGGAACCTCTCCCCTCTCGTAGCACAAAGTGACGAAGAATTTTAGACTTTCCGGCCGGCGACACCTCACTCTGCTTCGGAGCCCCGGTATATATTTTTCGGGCCTTTTGTGCCCTTTTTAACTGATGCGGCGGCCTGCCAGAAAGCTTTGTGCGCCGGTGTGCCAACCGACCTTTTCACGGAATCGGTTGGCACCTGACGCTTAGCTGTTTGCGACTTCCAGCTGCACGGGCACGTTGTACTCGTCGAATTCGAGCACCGAGCCACCGCTGATTTCCGGGGCGAAATTCAGGGCCAGCGCCTGCACTTCTTCCCGGATATAGTCGCCGAACGACTGCACGGCGGCTTCCAGCTCGGGCTGCTGCTGCAGCGTCACGCGGATTTTGTCCTGCACTTCCAGGCCGCTGTCTTTGCGCAGGTTCTGGAGGCGGTTCACCAACTCGCGGGCCACACCTTCCTGGCGCAGCTCGTCGGTCAAAGTCACATCGAGGGCCACGGTGAGGGGGCCGTCGGTGGCTACCAACCAGCCGGGCAAGTCCTGGGTGCGGATTTCCACGTCGTCGGGGACCAGGGTGTAGGCTTCCCCTTCGATTTCCACCGCCAGCTGGCCAGTCTTTTCGAGGGTGCTGATTTCCTCGGCCGTCATCTGCTGAATGCGGGCTCCTACGGCTTTCAGCTTGGCCCCGTACTGCTGGCCAAGGCGCTTGAAGTTGGGCTTCACCGACTTCACGAGCACCCCGCTGGTATCGTCGAGGAACTCCACGTGCTTCACGTTTACCTCGGCACAGATCAGGTCTTCTACTTTGCCTACCTGCTCCCGGGTGGTGTCGTTGAACACTGGCACCAGAATGCGCTGCAATGGCTGGCGCACCTTCAGCACCGACTTCTTGCGCATGGAGTGCGTGAGGGAAGAAATGCGCTGGGCTAGCTCCATCCGCTCTTCCAGGGCTTTGTCGATGCGGCTTTCATCGGCCTGCACCAGCAGCGTGAGGTGCACCGATTCGGGGGCCAGGGGCGTATTCTTAGCCACTGCCTCCTCGCGCATGCCGTCCGTCATGTTTTTGTAGAGCCACTCGGCGAAGAAGGGCGCAATGGGGGCCATGAGCTGGGCCACCACCACTAGGCATTCCTGCAGGGTTTCGTAGGCCGCCTTCTTATCAGCGGTCAGCTCCCCCTTCCAGAAACGGCGACGCGAGAGGCGCACGTGCCAGTTGGAAAGCTGGTCGGTGACGAAGTCCTGGATGGCGCGGGCCGCCTTGGTGGGGTCGTAGCCATCATAGTAGCCGCGCACTTCGAGGATAAGCGACTGGAGCTTGCTCAGAATCCAGCGGTCCAGCTCGCTCAGCTCGGCGTGCGGCACCCGGTCGAACTCACGGGCCTGGAAGCCGTCGAGGTTGGCGTAGAGGGCGTAGAACGAGTACGTGTTGAAGAGCGTGCCGAAGAAGCGGCGCTGCACCTCCGTGATGCCGTTCAGGTCGAATTTGAGGTTGTCCCAGGGCTGGGCGTTGGCAATCATGTACCAGCGCGTGGCGTCGGGGCCGAACTGGCTGATGGTCGTGAACGGGTCGATGGCGTTGCCGAGGCGCTTGCTCATCTTGTTGCCGTTCTTGTCGAGCACTAGGCCATTGGCCATTACATTTTTGTAGGCCACCGAGTCCTCCAGCATCACCGCCAGGGCGTGCAGGGTGAAGAACCAGCCCCGGGTTTGGTCCACGCCTTCGGCAATGAAATCAGCGGGGAAATTCTTCTCGAACTGCGCCTTGTTTTCCAGCGGATAGTGCCACTGGGCATAGGGCATGGCGCCGCTGTCGAACCACACGTCGATGAGGTCGGTTTCGCGGTACATGGGCTGGCCGCTGGGCGACACGAGGAACACATCATCCACGTAGGGACGGTGCAAATCCTTCATTTCCCCGGTAGCAATGGGGTTGTGCGTCATCACCTCGGCGGCTACAGCCTTGTCGATTTCGGCGCTCAACTCGGCAATAGAGCCGATGCAGATTTCCTCCGTGCCATCCTGGGTGCGCCAAATGGGCAGCGGCGTGCCCCAGTAGCGGGAGCGGCTCAAGTTCCAGTCGACCAGGTTTTCCAGCCAGTTGCCGAAGCGGCCGGTGCCAGTGGTAACAGGTTGCCAGTTGATGGTCTTGTTGAGCTCGATGAGCCGGTCCTTCACCGCCGTGGTCTTGATAAACCAGGAGTCGAGCGGGTAGTACAGCACGGGCTTATCGGTGCGCCAGCAGTGCGGGTAGGTGTGCTCGTACTTCTCTACTTTGAAGGCCGTGCCGTCGCCTTTCATGCGGATGGCAATGCTTTCGTCGAGGGTTTTGTAGTCGGCTCCGCTCTGGTCGTGGCCATCGTAGTTTTTCACCCAGCGCCCGCCGAATTCGCCCATCTGGGTTACGTAGCGGCCGGTGCGGTCTACCACAGGGCCGATTTTTCCCTGGTCGTCGGTTACCAGCAGCGCGGGAATGTCATTCTGCTGGGCCACGCGGAAGTCATCGGCGCCAAACGTGGGCGAGATGTGCACGATGCCCGTACCGTCTTCGGTGGTCACGAAGTCGCCGGGAATTACGCGGAAGGCGCGTTCCTCTCCTTCAAACGCCGGGAAGCCTTTATCCTGCCCGAACAGCCGCTCGTAATTGATGCCCACGAGGTCAACCCCGGTGAATTCGGCTTCTATTTCCCAAGGAATCTGCCTTTCTAGACTTCCCCAATCTGAGTACGTTGGCAGAATAGGCTTGCCATTTTCAGTAAATTCAGAGAAGTAGCTCTTTAACCTCGCTTTCGCTAAAACGACCCGGATATACTGTTTGGTGTAAGGATTAATAGTGCGTACAAGAACGTAAGGAATGTTCTTGCCAACAGCCAAAGCAGTGTTGGCTGGTAGTGTCCAAGGTGTTGTAGTCCAAGCCAGAATGAATACGTCAGTATTCTCGATTAACCAAGATGGACCACCAAACAGCTTCTCCGACTTCTCGTCCCGCTTTACCTTGAACTGGGCCACGATGGTCGTGTCCTTCACGTCGCGGTAGGTGCCGGGCTGGTTGAGCTCGTGTGACGACAGGCCGGTGCCGGCGGCCGGGGAGTAGGGCTGGATGGTGTAACCTTTGTAGAGGTAGCCTTTGTCGTAGAGCTTCTTGAGCAGGGCCCAGCAGCTTTCGATGTACTCGGGTTCGAAGGTGATGTAGGGGTCATCGAGGTCCACCCAATAGCCCATTTTCTCGGTGAGGTCGTCCCACTGGGCCTTGAAGCGCATCACGGTTTCGCGGCAGCGCTGGTTGTATTCCTCGATGCTGATTTTCTTGCCGATATCCTCCTTGGTGATGCCCAGCTCCTTCTCCACCTGCAGCTCAATGGGCAGGCCATGGGTATCCCAGCCGCCTTTGCGGTTTACTTGCTTGCCCAACAGCGTCTGGTAGCGGCAGAAGATGTCCTTCACCGTCCGGGCCATCACGTGGTGGATGCCGGGGGCGCCGTTGGCCGAGGGCGGGCCCTCATAGAACACGAAGGTGGGCTGCCCTTCGCGGGAGCTCACGCTTTTCTCAAAGATGCCGTTCTGCTTCCACCACGCCAGGATATCGGTACCAACCTGGCCATAGTTGAGCGGCTGCTTGTATTCGGGGTAGTTCATTATGGGAGTGCGTTGTATCAGGACATCATGCTGAGCGAAGTCGAAGCATGACAATTAACAATGAGTTTAGCTGTCCAGCTTGGGCTGTACCTGCATACGACCTAGGTTGAGCTCTAGGTCGTCGTCTTCCTCGTGGTAGTTGTCGTCGTAATGCTTGATGCCTGACTGGTTGATCGTGTCTTCATCGGCCCCGTGCTCGAAGGTGACGAGCAGGCAGGGCAGCAGTATCAGGTTGGAGAAGTTGGTAATCAGCAGGGAGGCCGACATGAGCAGGCCCAGGGCCTTGGTACCGCCAAACTCGGAGAAGGCAAACACCGAGAAGCCCAGGAACAGCACAATGCTGGTGTAGATCATGCTGGTGCCCGCCTCGCTGAGCGTGGTGCTGATGGCGGCCTTCACCCGGCGCCCGTTCACGGCCATTTCCTGGCGAAACTTGGCCAGCAGATGGATGGAGTTGTCGCCATCAATGCCCAGGGCTATGCTGAAGATCAGGGCCGTGCTGGGCTTGAGCGGGATGCCGAAGTAGCCCATAATACCACCCGTGAGCAGCAGGGTGAAGAAGTTGGGCAGCAAGGTGAAGAATACCGCCCGAATGCTGCGGAACAGAATCAGCACTACCAGGCCCACCAGCACAAAGGCTATAACAAGGCTTTCCTTGAGCGTACCGATGAGGTACTCATTGCCTTTGGTGAACAGGATAGTAGTGCCCGTGAGCTTTACCTCCATGCCCGTGCCCTTGAAGATGCGGTTGATTTCGGGCTTGATGCGGTTGTTAATGAGCGTATCGAGGTTCTGGGACCCGATATCGGCAATCTTAAGGCTGATGCGGGCTTCCTGGCCGGTGCTGTCGGTGAAGGAGCGCAGCAGCTTGTTGGTGAGCTGCCCCTCGGCTCCTTTCACCGACTGGGAGCGGGCCAAGTAGCTAAGCACGAAGTTTTTCTCGTCGTTGTCGGGCAGGCGGTAGTAGCTGGGGTCCCCGTTGTAGAACGACTGCGTGGCAGCCTTCAGAAACGTGACGATGCTGACGGGCGTGGTCAGCACCGGCTGGGTGCGCAGAAACTTCTCCAGGCGGTCAATCTTCTCCAGGTTTTTCAGCTTCAGAATGCCGCGCTTCTTGCCCGTATTCACCACCAGTTCCAGGGGCATCACGCCGTTGAAGTGCTGCTCGAAGAACTTCAGATCGGAGTTCACCGACGAGTCCTTGGGCAGGTCATCCACCATGTACGACACCGATTTTACCTTGGTAACGCCCACGGCAGCCAGCACCGAAAAGACCAGGGCCGCCAGATAGACCGTGCGGCGGCGCTCCAGCACCAGGTAGTCGAAGAACTCCAGCAGCTTGGTAAGCGGCTTGGCTTCCAGGTGCTCCAGCTGCTTGGGCGTGGGGGGCGCCAGAATGGTAAACACAATCGGCATCAGAATAAACGACACCGCAAAGGCCACGAAAATGTTGATGGTGGCTACCGCCCCAAACTGAAACAGAATGGCAATGTTGGTAAAGCAGAACACCACGAAGCCAATGGCCGTGGTGGTATTGTTCATGAGCGTGACCAGCCCGATTTTGCGCACAACCCGCGTCATGGCCAGCACCTGGTTGCCGGATTTGCGGTAGTCGTAGTGGTAACGACTTAGCAAATAGGTGCAGTTGGGAATGCCGATGACGATGATGATGCTCGGAATCAGGCCCGTAAGAAGATTAATCTTATAGCCCAGCAGCACCATAGAGCCCACGCACCACACCACCACCATCAGCACAATGAGCAGGGGAAACACCACTGCCGACCACGTGCGGAAGAACATGAGCAGGGTGAGGGCCATCATCACGATGGTGAGGCCCACGAACAGCTTCATTTCCGAGGCTACTTTGGTAGTCATGGTGGCCCGCACGTAGGGCAGGCCGGCGTAGTGCATCTTGATGCTCGTCTTCTGCTGGAACCGCTCGGCATGGCCCAGAATTTCCTTCATCACCGCCTCCCGACGCGAGGAGTTCAGGTACTTGGGGTCCATGGTGAGGGCCAGCAGCGTAGCCCCGGTTGTGGGCGAAATCAGCTGGCCTTTGTAGAACTCCTGGGAGTTGACGACCCGCATCAGCGAGTCGAGTTCCAGCTGCGTCTGGGGAAAGCGCCGGAAGATGGGCACCGCCCGGAACGTCTGGGTGGTGGTGTCCTTCACTAGGCGCGGCAGGCGCGTCACGCCCAGAATGCCGTTTACGCCCTCCACCTTGCTGAGCGTATCGGTCAGGAGCCGCAGCTCGTTGAAGTTGCCCAGCTGATACACGGAGCTATCCTGCATGCCCAGCACCAGCACGTTGCCGTCTTCCCCAAACCGCTGCTTGAAGCGCTGGAAGTACACCATGTCCGGGTCGTCGGGGCGCACTACCTGGGCAAAGTCGTAGGTCATTTCGACTTTGCGGGCCTGCCAGCCCATGAACACGGTAATAGCGGCCAGGAGCAGGACCAGAATCCGCCGGTTCTTGATAATAAAAAGGGCGAGTTTACTCCACATAGGCCGCTAAAATGCAGCAAAGGTACGTAATGCCCGGCAGCCGGAAGAAGTTACCCGCGCACCAGAACCTTCAGGACAAAAAATAGTTGTATTCCTACGCGAAGGATTTCGCAAATTATAGACAACTTTGTGTGCAACAGATTACGTAAAAGGCCAAATTTCAGAATATTAAGTGTGGTTTAATTTGCACTTTATTTAGTTCTGACTGGTTTTCACTCCGCCATGACCCTGTACCAGACGCCGGAAGCGTCCCTCACCTACCATCCGGCCACCGAAACCCTGCACCTCAGCTACAACGCTACCCGGCTCTCGGTGTCGTTTGGCCAGGCCTACCAACGGGCCCTGGAGGAAATGCTGCAGAAAAACATCGGCAAGCTCTTGCTCGACCTCAAGCGCAATGCCCCGCCGACGGATGAGGAGGAACACATCCTGGCCCCGCTCATCAACGATATTCCGGCCACCTTCAACCGCCCCATCTTCATAGCCGCCGTGCTTTCTGAAGGCCAGTATCAATACCAGATCGGCAACTACTCGGCCGGCACCACGCTGCCCCCGGAGCACGTAGAGTTCAACTACTTCACCTCCCGCCGTGAGGCCACCGCCTGGTTAGGCGACAATTAGCCAGCTCTCCTTTTTTACAGGTACCACAAGAAAGCCCCTGGATGCGCGCACCCAGGGGCTTTCTTGTGGTCTTCCGTTCCGGCTCCGGTAGGACGCCTTACAGCTGCTCGAAGATGCGCGAGAAGCTCACGGCGTGCCCAATGTAGCCGTGCAGCTCGCTGATGGGCATGCGGGTCTGCTCGCGCGAGTCGCGGTGGCGCACCGTTACCGTGTTGTCTTCCAGCGTCTGGTGGTCAACGGCAATGCAGAAGGGCGTGCCGATGAGGTCCTGGCGGGTGTAGCGCTTCCCAATGGCATCTTTCTCCTCCACAATAACGCGGAAGTCGTAGCGCAGGGTCTGGTAGATTTCGTTGGCTTTCTCGGGCAGGCCGTCCTTTTTCACCAGCGGGAAGATGGCGGCTTTCACCGGGGCCACGGCCGGGTGCAGGCGCAGCAGCTTGCGGGTTTTGGTTTTCTGCTCCTCCCCTTCGCCCTCGGTAATGGTTTCTTCCTGGAAGGCCTGGCAGAGCGTGGCCAGGAATAGGCGGTCGGCGCCCACCGAGGTTTCCACCACGAAGGGCACGTAGTTGCCGTAGGGCTTGCCGGTTTCGGGGTTGATGTCGTTGTCGAAGTAGTTCTGCTTTTTGCGACTCAGGGCCTGGTGCTGGGTCAGGTCGAAGTCGGAGCGGGAGTGAATGCCCTCAATTTCCTTGAAGCCGAACGGGAATTCATACTCAATGTCGACGGCGGCCTTGGCGTAGTGCGCCAGCTTGTCGTGGTCGTGGAAACGGAGCTTGGCGGCGGGCAGGCCCAGGGCCTCGTGCCAGCGGCGGCGCGTTTCCTTCCAGTGCTGGTACCATTCGCCTTCGGTGCCAGGGCGCACAAAGAATTGCATTTCCATCTGCTCAAACTCCCGCATACGGAAGATGAACTGACGAGCCACAATCTCGTTGCGGAAGGCCTTGCCAATCTGGGCAATGCCAAACGGCACCTGCTGCCGCGCCGACTTCTGCACGTTCAGGAAGTTCACAAAAATGCCTTGGGCCGTTTCGGGACGCAGGTAGATCAGGCTGGAGCCCTCGGCCACGGCACCCACCTGCGTGGAGAACATCAGGTTGAACTGGCGCACGTCGGTCCAGTTGCCGGTCTTGCTGACGGGGCAGAGAATTTTCTCGTCGATGATGAGCTGCTTAACCCCGGCCAAGTCCTCGGCCGTGAGCAGGCGGCCCATTTCGGCCAGCAGGGTTTCGGCGCGGGCTATTTCGCCGTTCTTCTCGTACTCGGCGGCTTTTTCTTCGAGCAGCACATCGGCGCGGTAGCGCTTCTTGCTGTCGAGGTTGTCAATCATCGGGTCGGAGAAGCCATCCACGTGCCCGGAGGCCTTCCAGGTGAGCGGGTGCATGAAAATGGCCGCGTCGATGCCCACCACGTTCTGGTTGAGCTGGGTCATGGCCTTCCACCAGAGCTGCTTGAGGTTGTTCTTCAGCTCCACGCCGTTGGGGCCGTAGTCGTACACGGCAGCCAGGCCATCGTAGATTTCGGAGGAAGGAAACACGAAACCATACTCCTTGGCGTGCGACACGATGTCGGCCAGGGTGCTTTCGGTAGTGGCAGCGGAGTTCTGGGCAGGGTTGCTCATGGAAGAATAAGGCGAAGTCAGTAAGTCAGGGCAAAGCCGCAGGGGCCCGCACAAAGTAACGGAAGCAGTACGTAGCGACGAAGAAACGGCCGGGAAAGCCCGCTGGCCGGGTGTCGGTCAGCAAAAGTAGTGCATCCGGGGCATGTGGCTTCAAGAAACTCAACTTGTTGAATATTCCTGCGTTTAGCGTCCCAACTGTCCGCGGTTAGGGCGGCGCGTAACAATTTCATAATCTTGCGCCCCTCATGGGCTTCCTACCTTTGATTGTTGAAAACTGATTACCCACCAACTCCCTTTTTATGTTTGGCTTAGAGCCTCATGTGCTGGTGCTGCTACTGCTGTGTCTGATAGCCGCCTGCGCGTTTGAATTTGTAAATGGCTTCCACGACACGGCCAACGCCGTGGCTACGGTTATTTACACCAATACCCTGCGGCCCTGGGTGGCCGTTATCTGGTCGGCATTCTGGAACTTCATCGGCGTGCTCACGGGCGGTATCGGCGTGGCCATGGGCATTGTGTACCTGCTGCCGGTAGAAAGCCTCGTGGACCAGAACATCTACCATGGCGTGGCCATGGTGGGGGCCCTCATCCTGGCGGCCATTATCTGGAACGTGGGCACCTGGTACTACGGCATTCCGGCCTCGTCTTCCCACGCCCTCATCGGCTCCATTTTAGGCGTAGGCATTGCCTTCTCCCTGCTCCCCGAATCGGGTGGGGCGGCCGTGAACTGGAGCAAAGCCACCGAAACGGGCATTGCCCTGCTGGTAGGCCCGCTGTTTGGCTTCACGCTCACCATCTTGCTGATGTTTGTGCTCAAGCGCTTCGTGCGCAACAAGGCCATCTTCAAAGAGCCGCACAAGCGCAAACCCCCACCCCTCTGGATCCGGCTGATTCTGGTGGCCACCTGTACCCTGGTAAGCTACTTCCACGGCTCCAACGACGGGCAGAAGGGCGTGGGCCTGATCATGCTGATTCTGATCGGCATTGTGCCCACCTTCTTCGCCCTGGACAACGACAAGAACCCCCTGGATATGCGCGACTCGCTGACCAAGGTGGAACTGGTCATCAACAAGATTGACCCCAACGAGCTGTCAGTGAAGGACCGCGGCAACCTGCAGCTGGTAAAGCAGCAAACGGCCGCGCTAGACCGCATTTTTGCCGGCAAGACCGATGTCAGCCAATTGCCGCAGGCGGAGCGTTTCCAGATCCGCAAGGCCATCCTGCTCACGTACAGCCGGGCCAAGAGCATCATGAGCAGCGAGAAGGTGAGCCTGAGCACCGCCGACCGCAAAACCTACGACGACGCCATTGCCAATATGCGCACCTTCACCGACTACGCCCCCTGGTGGGTGCTGCTGATGGTGTCGTTGTCGCTGGGCATTGGCACGATGGTAGGCTGGCAGCGCATCGTGAAAACCATTGGGGAGCGGATTGGCAAAGAGCACCTGACCTACGCGCAGGGCGCTTCTTCCGAGCTGGTCGCCGCCGTCATGATCGGGGCTTCTACCTGGGCGCATCTGCCCGCTTCTACCACCCACGTACTGTCGTCGGCCATTGCCGGCTCCATGGTGGCCAACCGCGGCATCAAGAACCTGAACCCCCAGATGGTACGCAACATTGCCATGGCCTGGGTACTCACCCTGCCGGTAACCATGTTCCTGGCGGGGGGCCTGTTCCTGCTGTTCCGGGCCCTCATTTAAGTAGCTGACTTCTAAGCGCAATCTTGGTTATACACAAAAAAGCCACCCGATTGGGTGGCTTTTTTTATGGAAGCACTTTGAAGTGCATAACTTTTGAATTATGCCACCTAAGGTTAGAGCAATATTAAAAACCAGCTGAAATGCCGGTGAAACCAGCGGGTTATGAATTACTTATCCACTTATCAACACGGAAAACAGGGTGTTTTGTGGATAACTAGGATTAGGAGGGCCACTGCACTTCCAGGTCCTCGTTGATAAACACTCCAAAGTTGATGAACTGCAGCTCCCCTTCATCAAAGTAAAGGTCAATCATTTCCTTTTCGTAGGACAAGCGCATTTCGCCGGTTTCCATGGTTTCGGTTTCGCTGGCCGTGTAGCCATGCTCACTCATCAACTCCTGGATAGCCTCGGGGCTACGGCCATGAATGGACTCCCCAAAAAGCCGCATACCGGGGTGGTCGGTTTCAATGCAGCTCAGGCGGTAGTCATCCTCCCGGTCGAAGTAAAGTGAGTAGCCTTCGTCGAGGTAGTTCCACGCCTGGTGCTCAAACTCGTCTTCGTCGTCCGACTCTTCGATTTCCTCGGGCTCTCCCATCAGGGCCCGCACCTGATCCATGCTGGCGCCAAACTTTAGCGGGCCCATGCCCTGGCCTAGTACGATTTCGTTTTCTTCGATGCTATTAGGGGTGCTCATTGGCGAATGGAATTTAGGGTTGGTGTCCGCAAAGGTAGGCTGATTGTTGAACGGCCGGATGAGTAGAGGGTTATATGGTTTTGGGGTAGAGGCTTGTTTCTGACACCGAAGGCAGACCCGCTTGCAACCCACCTGCTTTTGTAACCACCTACTTCTCGTAGCGGGCCTCAAAAGCGGCGCGCTGCCGCACGTACTCGGGGTGTAGGCGGGCCTCGTCCCACTTCTGCTTGAAAATGCGCGCAGCGGCCGCCTTTTCGGGGTCCTCGGGGGCGCGGGGTAGCTCGGCCCGCCCGTGGGCGCCACTCTGTCCCTTCTTATCAGCCGGCACGGGACCATCATACTTCTTGCCACCCCGGTGGTTGGCGTAACGCCGCGCCCGGGTGTAGCCCATCTGCAGAAACTTACGGGCCATGTCGGCCCCCACAAAATCTTCCTGGCGCAAATAGTCTTCAAACAGGGCGTAGATGCGCTCCGACGACTCCTGGGCTACTTCCGGCGTGCGAAAGCGCCAGTGCGGCAGAATCTCGCCCTTGTAGGGCTCTACCAGCAGTACCCCCTGCTCGCCCTTGCCCACCCGGTAAAGCTCCGGGTGCTCCCGAAAATTCAACTGGTGAAAGTTCTGGTCGTAGTTGAAAGGCATACCCGGCTATACTTCAGTTGCCCATTTTCAGTTGCCCGGTGTGCAGCAGTTCTCAATCGAACACGGACAAACTGAAAACGGGCAAACTGAAAACGGCCCCGAGTTATCCACTCAGTTAATAACTTTTTAAAAGTCTTTTTTTAAATCTCTTTTTTAATCCCCCGTCGTTAGGGCTGTGCATAAGTGGATAAGCAGCCGAGGTTGTCCACACGCGGAAAACTTGTGGACAAGCCCCACCTTATACACCCCTAATCCACAGCCATTGTGGATTACATAAAGCTGATTTAAAGGAGTTTAACTAAGTAATTCACAATCCACAGGGTTATCAACGAATCCACAATTCACAAAAAATGCCGTTGTGGATAGGACCTGAAACGTGGGGAAGTTGTCCACGCTTATCCACGTTGATAACTCGGGCAATGGGAGCTGTCAGAATAGGGGAACGGGCAAAAAAACTTTTCCGCAACTTCTCCACGCATTATCCCCAGGTTACGCCACTATTATCCACAAGTAAACACCCTGGTTCCTGAGGCGGTGGATAACCCTGTGGAATACCGATTGGGCTAGCAGCCAAAACCTAGATAGAAGGCTGAAAACGCAGTTTTGGTTGTGGATAAGTGCTTGTGGCGCACTTACTATATAGACCCGTGCCGGTAGAGCAGCCCCAAACAAAAAGCTCCCGACTGAACAGCCAGGAGCAAAGTAAGAACAGTAGATAAGACGCTCAGAAGGCTACCTGAATATCTTCCTCCTCCCAGTTGGCGCGTACCTGGAATGTGCGTGACAAGTTAAAAACCGGCTCGGGCAGCAGCCGGAACTGCGGGTCGCCCCCCTGCCAGCGTCCATCGGCGTTGGCATCCACGAATACGCGAATCCGGTACGTGCCCGGAACCAGGTTATCGAACCGGAACGTGCGGGGCGAGTCGAGGCTGCGGATGCGCTGTCCTTTCTCATCCAGTAGCAGCAGCTCGTAGCGTTTGTAGGTGGTCTGCACTTTGCCTGCCAGGCTACCCGTGGAGGCCTGTTCCGTGAGGGCAAAGCGCAGGGGCTTCAGACCCAGGCTGCGGCCAGAAATAGCGGTAACCACAGTGCTGTCGAGCTGAATACTGACGGTTTGCTTGGCCTTGGTATTCAGGTTTACGGTGAGCAGGGTACGGTCGGGGTTGAGGCTGGCATCGGTAGGCAAGCGCAAGGGCCGGCGCTTGGTGGAGTCTTCTACCAGCGTACCGATGGGCTTTTCGGCTACCAGGCGCAGGGGCTCGGTGAACTGCAGCGCCACCTGGCCTTGCCGAAAAACCTCCTTGCCATTGCCCACGAGCTGCCAGGCCGGTGGCCGGCGCGCCGGCACCGTGCCCGCGAATTTTACATTGAGCGTGTCGCGGCCGTCATTCCCGGCGCTGTCGGTGGTGGCCAGCAGGTAGCGGCCCTCCGGCAGCAGGGCCGACTTGTACAAGGCTACCGAACGGCCGCCATCAATGAGCTGCAAGGCTTCATTGGGGGTGGTGGTAGCCGTGCCGATGGGCGCAATGGTAGCCGAGCGGATACCTTCATTGAGACCAACCAGGAAGCGCACCGGATCGGCTTTTTGGGAGGTAATGAGGGCCCGGCGGGCATCGGGGCGGGTGAGCAGCAGCTGCACTGAGTCCGTACCGGGGCGGATGGTCAGCAAGTCGGGTAGGTACCCTATTTTTTCGCCGTCCTCGTAGCGGCTGCTTTGGTTTTTATCGGCCAGGGCAAAAATGCGGTAGCGGCCTTCGCGCAGGTTGCGCAGCTGGTAAACCCCGTTTTTGTCGGTACGGGCCAGGTAGTAAGGCCGCCCCTTGCGGATGTTGGCCGTATCGATAGCCGGGTACAGCAGCACCGAAACGTCGGCCGCGGGCTGGGACGTGAGCAGGTCGCGCACCCGTCCGGCCACGGCGCCCGAGTCAAGGGCCGGGCCGGTGCTGAAGCTGATGGCGGCGTCGCGGGCCGGCGTGCTTTCCGTGATATCGGTAATGGCGTCCCGGAAGTTGAAAGAATAGGTGGTATTGGCTTCGAAAGGCTTTTCAAACTCCAGCTCGACCGTGTTCTTGCCCTGGCGCACCTTGTACTTGTTGTCGTCGGAGAGCAGGGGGGCCACCAGCAGGTTTTTGCTAAGGTCCTTTACCTGCACAGGCTCCGAAAACTCCAGAATCACCGAGCGGCTGCGCACGTTCACGGTGCGGTTGGCGGGCACACTGCTCACCAGCTTCGGCGCCTCAGTGTCACGGGCGCCCCCCTCGGGCGTGCTGATGGCCGCGCAGCCACCCGCGGCGGCACCAACAAGAACAAGCAAAGGCAGGGCAAAACGAGCAGACATGAACAAGCAACAAGGTGAAAAGCCGAAAACGAGAAGCACCGCGCAAAAGTACGTAGGGCCGGCTCCTGACAGCCGGCCCTACGAAAACGGTGCCCGAAACAACCGGGAGCCTCCCTCCTACCCTGGCGAAGTGGCTAGGTTAAGCGCTGGCTGGCCGCTTGGTGGCCACGTAAATCAGGCTGCTGTACTGCTGCTGGTGGCGGGCGGCGTACTGGTTGGAGTGGTAGCCATTGCGCAGCACGGCCAGCATACCGGCCCCCCGCTCGGCGCGGTTTTTCTCGCTGAGCATGCTCACGTAGTAGGCATCCAGGGGCATGGGCAGAGTGTCGCGCAGCTTCAGCTTGTGCTTTTTGAGCAACTGCGCCATGGTTTTGGGGCTGAAATGGTAGAGGTGGCGTGGCACGTCCAGCGCGGCCCAGTCCTGCTGGTAGTGCTGGGCGTCGAAGCTCTCCACGTTGGGCACGGCAATCAGCAGCACCCCATCAGGTTTGAGCAGGCGAATGAGCTGGGTTAGCGTTTCGTTGAGCTCGTGCACGTGTTCGAGCACGTGCCACAGGGTAATAGCATCAAACGCGCCGGCCGGAAACTGCACCAGGCTTTCGGTGCCGATGGGCTGGCCTACGCGCCGGGTAGCTTCTTCACGGGCCCGGGCACTGGGCTCCCAGCCGGCCACCTGCCAGCCATTGCCTTTGGCGGCAGCCAGGAAATGACCGGTGCCGCAGCCGTAATCCAGGAGCTTGCCTTTGCGGGGGGCCAGCTGGTTGAGCAACGCCACCTTGCGGCGCATGGTGAAAAAGCGCGCGACTTTATAGGCCTGGTTGATGAGCCCGCCCGCCCCGCTGTTGTGCGACACGTATTCGTCCGACTCGTAGTAGCGGCCGATATGGGCGGCGTCGGGCCGGGGGTTGGTGAATTGAAAGGAGCAGGCCAGGCACTGCTGAATGGCAAAGCTTTCCTTGCTGACCGATTTGTCTTCAACGACCAGCTTGTTGCGAAACTCCGTTTTCCCGCACACCGGGCACTTGTCCAAACGCTCGTAAACCACAGACTCGGATTAAGGGTATTGATGCGCTGCGGCAAGGTGCCACAGCCCGGCAAAACACGAAGGTACAAAACCAAAGCGGCTGCAGAATCCGAAATGAATCTGCAGCCGCTATGATATGAAAAAGGTCTGTCTGAAAAATTACCGACCCAGGTAAACCATCAGTACCGAAACGTCGGCGGGGGAAACGCCGCTGATGCGCGAGGCCTGGCCCAGCGTTTCGGGCTGAATCTTGAGCAGCTTCTCCCGGGCCTCGTGCGAGAGGGCCGGCATGGCTTTATAGTCGAGGCGGCCACGGATGGTGAAGTTTTCCAGCTCCTGCACGCGGGCGGCCTGCTGGTGCTCCTTCTCCAGGTAGGCCTCGTACTTCACCAGGATTTCGGCCTGCTCCAGCGCATCGGGGCGGTACGGGGCCAAAGCCAGCGTGAAGCCGGGCAGCACCCGCGCCAAAGCGGCCAGGTCCACGCCGGGGCGGCGCAGCAGGTTCACCACGCGCGTTTTCTCGTGAATGGTGGCTGAGCCGATTTCCGCCAGCCAGTCGTTGATTTCCTGGGGCTCTATGGGGTGCGTTTTCAGCAGCTTGGCTACGGCGGCCGTCTGCTCTTCTTTTTCGCGCACGAGGTTCATCCGCTCTTCCGACGCCAAACCCAGCGCATAGCCCAGCGGGGTGAGGCGCAGGTCGGCGTTATCCTGGCGCAGGAGCAGGCGGTGCTCGGCCCGGCTCGTGAACATGCGGTAGGGCTCGTCGGTGCCTTTGTTTACCAAGTCATCAATGAGCACGCCGATGTAGGCTTCGCTGCGCTTGAGCACGAAGGGCTCCTTACCGTGCACCTTGTTGTGGGCATTGATGCCGGCCATCAGGCCCTGGCAGGCGGCTTCCTCGTAGCCCGTGGTGCCGTTGATCTGACCCGCGAAGTAGAGGTTCTGCACCAGCTTGGTTTCCAGCGTGAGGTTGAGCTGGGTGGGCGGGAAGAAGTCGTACTCGATGGCGTAGCCGGGCCGGAACATCTTGGCATTCTCGAAGCCGGCAATTTTGCGCAGGGCGCGGTACTGCACGTCTTCGGGCAATGATGAACTAAAGCCGTTCACGTACACTTCCACCGTGCTCCAACCCTCCGGCTCCACAAAAATCTGGTGCCGGTCCTTGTCGGCGAAGCGGTTGATTTTGTCTTCCACGCTCGGGCAGTAGCGCGGCCCCAGCCCCTTGATGCGACCCTGGAACATCGGCGACTTCTCGAAGCCTTCCTTCAGGATTTCGTGGACTTCGGCGTTGGTGTAGGTGATGTAGCAGGGGCGCTGCTTCGTTAGCGCGGGCGTATCGAGGTAGGAGAACTTGCTGGGCGTTTCGTCGCCGGCCTGCTCTTCCATTTTCGAGTAGTCAAGGGAACGGCCATCCACGCGGGGCGGGGTGCCGGTTTTCATGCGGCCGGCCTCAAAGCCCAGCTGCTTGAGCTGCTCGGTGATGCCGGTGCTGCCTTTCTCGGCGGCGCGGCCACCCCCAAACTGCTTTTCGCCGATGTGGATGAGGCCATTCAGGAACGTTCCGTTAGTCAGCACCACCGACTTGCCCCGGAACTCGATACCAAGCTGAGTTTTCACGCCCACGGCCGTGCCGTTTTCCACTACGATGCCCGTTACGGCCTCCTGCCAGAAGTCCACGTTCAGGGTTTGCTCCAGGGTATTGCGCCACTCTTCGGCAAAGCGCATCCGGTCACTCTGCGCCCGGGGGCTCCACATGGCGGGGCCCTTCGAGCGGTTCAGCATCCGAAACTGAATCATGGTTTTGTCGGTGATGATGCCCGACTGCCCGCCTAGGGCGTCTACCTCGCGCACAATCTGCCCTTTAGCCACCCCACCCATGGCCGGGTTGCACGACATCTGCGCAATGGTGTTCATGTTCATCGTCACGAGCAGGACCTTGGAACCCATGTTGGCGGCGGCGGCGGCGGCCTCGCACCCGGCATGGCCGGCTCCTACTACAATAACGTCGTACTCTTCTTGCTGCATGGCGGAATAAGCTCTGGCGCAAACCGCAAGGTTCGCGTTTCAATGGGAAGCGGTGAGGTAGCTGAAGAAACAGAAAACGCGAACCGCAAAGTTCGCGCTACCTCGCCCGCGCACTAGTTTTTGAGTGGGCGCGTTACCCGGCCCGCAACGGCAGTCAGCGCACGCAACCCCCTCAAAACGTGGGTAAAGATACGCACTCAGGCGCTTTTTTTAGTACGCGCTGCCTACCCCAGCTCGGACTCCTCCACGGCGCCATCCGACAGGCTGTCCATAATAGCCGCCGATTGGTTTGCTACCGCGGCCCACGAAAACGGTACCCAATGGCCACGCAGGCAGTCGAATACTTCCGTGGCGGCTTCGCAGGCAAAGAGCTTGTAATCAAACTTGGGATACTCGTGCACCACGTAGCCGGGGTAATAGTAGACGTGCTGCTGACGCCGGCCGTGGTTTATTTTCTGCAGCATAAGGTACTTGCCCAGGCTGTATTTGCGGTAGGCGGGGTCGTAGAAGTTCATAATGCCCGCCAGGCTGCGCGCCCCGCTGTCGAAGATGCCGGCCGCAATCAGCTGCTTTCCGTCCCGGATTTCCACCACGCCCGTGTTGAAGACGTTGTTGGTGGCGCCGGCCAGCAGGAAGGCTTCCACCGTTTCGGGCGCATCGAAGGTGATGGAGGCACGGTAGCGGGCGTACAATTCCTCCAGCTCCTCGGTGAGGCGGAAGGGCCGCAGCACAACCGAAAAACGCTCGTTGATGCGCAGCAGCCGGCGCTGTTCGGGCCCATACTCCACGCGGTTCAGCGCCAAACGCAGCCAGTGGGTGGTGTACAGCTGATTATCAATGGGCAAAAACCGGCAGGTAAATAAATCCTGGTGCATGCGGTAATACCCCTGCCCCAGATAATAATCCAGCGCTTCCCCCGGAATAGTTAAGATTGACTGCGGCGTGGTCGACATAGTAGAACGAGTGCAAAATTAGTAAACCGTCATGCTGAGCGAAGTCGAAGCATCTCTACCGCTTCGTTGCAACGGTAATCGATTAGCCAGAGGTAGAGATGCTTCGACAAGCTCAGCATGACGGTTTACTAATGGCGAACCAACGAAAACGCCCGCCGGATGGGCGGGCGTTTCAACGTGCTGGCGTAAGCTGGCTGCTTAGAACGTGCGCAACTGCAGGCAGTCGTCTTCTTTCTTGCGCATGGCCGTCTGGCTGAGCAAATCCTTATCAGCGTAGCCCAGCAGGTGGAGCACGCCGTGAATCATCACGCGGTGCAGCTCGTCGCGGAAGGAAACGCCGTGGGTTTGGGCATTCTCGCGAATACGCTCCACGGAAATAAAAATGTCCCCCTCAATGATGTCGGCGTCGTCGGCATTGTCGAAGGTGATGACGTCGGTATACGTGTCGTGGTCGAGGTACTCGACGTTTACCTTGTGCAGGTATTCATCGGAGCAGAAAATATAAGTGAGGTGCACGATTTCGTGTTCGTGCACTTTGGCAATCTTCTCAATCCAGGAAGTTAACTCCTCGGCGTCAGCCAAGGCAAAATCCACGTCTTCGACTACGAACTCAATGCCCAGCCGCTCGTGGTCGAAGTGGTCTTCGGCGAAGTCGTCGTGCTCGTTGGGGGGCAGCGTGCTCATGCCGCGGTGTGGTCAGAATCGGAGGAAGAAGTTTCAGTACCCGAGTTTTCGGGGGTGAGGAAAAACGTGAGCTGCACGTTGCGCCCGTCCTTGGAAAACTCTACCTCATCGGCCAGATGGCGGATCAGGAAGATGCCACGGCCCCCGGGGTTTTCGAGGTTTTCGGGCGCGGTAGGGTCAATCAGATTATTGAAGTCAAAGCCCTGGCCCTGATCTTCTACTTCAAACTTTACCCGGTTGGCATCGACCTCCAGGGAAAGGTGCACGTTTTTATCACGGTCAAACTTATTGCCGTGCCGAATGGCATTGTTCACCGCCTCCGTGACGGCCACCATGATGTTTCCGTAGATGTCGTCTTCGATGTGAAACGTATCCTTCGAGTTGTCGATGAAGCTTTCTACTACGCGAATGTTCTCGACGAGCGAAGGAATCTGAATCTTGACCTGTTTCATAAAAAAGGGAAAGGCGGCAAAGGCGGTAAAAATAGCAGAACGCTATTTCATTTTCTGAAAATATTCACTGACCTCACGCTGGTAGTAGGGCGTGAAGGCCGGCGGAACGGAACGGAGCACTTCCGTGGACTGATTTTTCTGCTGACGGTAACGGTTAAAAGCCGGGGGAAACACGGGTGGACGGTTTTCGGCGGCTTTTGCTTCCCGCTGCGTATCCTGGTCCCGCTCCCGGGCCGATTTCTCGGCTTCGAGCAGGCGAGTCAGGATTTGCTGCTGGCGCATCACCGTTTGCTCCGTTAGCCGCTTGTTTACGAGGTCCGTCTCCGTTTGTTCCATCATTTTTTTGACGTCGCCGAGGCCTCCGGCCCCCTGCTCACCTTTGCCCGGTTTCCCGCCCTGCTGCATCTTTTCGAGCTCTTTGAGGGCTTCGCGCATCATTTGCTGCTGGGCAGCTAGCTTAGCCAGCTCCTCCGATAAAGCCCGGCCGCTCTTGCCGCTTTGCTGCAGCTGCTGAATCTGCTGGTTGAGCTGCTGCTGCATCTTGCCCAGCTGCCCTTCGCCGGCCTGGCTGCCTTTTTTCTTTTTCCGGCCGGGCTTGCCCCCACCCTGCTGCTGGCTTTGGCTCTGGCGCTGCTGCTCCTGCATCTGCTGCAGGGCCGAGTTCAGCATCAGCGCCAGGTTGTTCATGCTCGTCATGGCCTGCTGCTGGCTGGCGGTGGCGCGGCCCACGTTGCGCTGCTGCAGCTGCGTGAGCGACTCATCCATGCGGCCGTTCATCTCGCTTACCTCGCGCGTTACGAAGCTCTGGAGCTGGAACACGCGCTTGGCCAGGGCGTAGAGCGAGTCCTGCACTACGCGGGCGTCGTCCTTGAGCTTGCGCTGCTGCTGGCCGAGTTGCACAAAGCGCGGGTCCTGCTGGTCTACCTGCCGGAAGTCTTTCATGAGGCCTTCCTGGTCGAAGGAGAGCTTGAGCAGGTTTTCGAGGATGTCGCGCAGGTCGTCGATGTTCTCCTGCTGCTCGTCCTGCTCTTCCTCGCTCATTTGCTGCTGCATCTTCTGGGCCATCTGCTGCATTTTCTGCGCGGCCTGCTTCTGGCTCTGGCTGGCTTTCTGGTTCTGGTTTTTGCCTAGCTGCTCCTGGCTTTGCTGCATCTGCTCGTCGACTTCCTGCTGCTGGTCCTTCATTTCGTCGGCCCCGTTCTGGTTGTCGAGCTGCTCATCCATTTTCTGCAGGTCCTTCAGGTTCTGCTGAATCTGGTCGAACTGCTGCTGCTTTTCCTGCTGCTCCTGCTTGAGCTGCTCATTTTTAGCTTTCTGCTCCTGGTTGCTGGCTTTGTTGTCGGGGTTCTGCTTGTCGTTCTGCTCGGTTTTCTCGGCCAGCTGCTGCTCTTCCTTGGCTAGCTGCTCCAGCTGTTTCAGGGTGGCTTCCTGCTTTTGCTCGAACTGCAGCTGCTTGAACATTTCGAGGGCACGCTCCAGCTCTTTCTGCAGGGTGTTTTCCTTGTTTTCGAGCTTTTGCATGAGCTGCTGCATTTCCAGCTGGTTCTGGTCCTGCTTCTGCTCCAGCAGCTTCTGCAGCTGGTCGTAGAGCTTCTTGGTTTCGGGGTCGAGCAGGGAGTCCATCAGCTTCTGCAGCTCCTGGGCCTTCTCTTTGAGCTCCTGACTTTTGGGGTCGAGCTGGTCCTGCTGCTGGTTGAGCTGCTCAAACATGCGGCGCACGTCCTGCATCTGCTCATCAAACTGCTGCTTTTGCTCCAGCATGTCCTGCAGCTGCTTGCGGTCCTGGAAGTTCAGGTCGCGCTTGGTTTTGAGCTTGTCTTCGGCCTTGGCCAGCTCCCGTTCCAGCTTCTTGCTTTGCTCCTGCGACTTGCTCAGCTGGCTTTGCACCGACGAAGCCTGGGCATTCAGCTGAGCCTGCTGCTCCCGCTTGGAAGGCACGCGGAACTCCACGGCGCGGGTGCGGACACTTTTCGGGCCGTGCACACCGTCGTTGTCCCACACCTGCAGAAAGTATTCCAGCCGGTCGCCGGGCTGCAGGCGCAGGCCGCGCAAATCCCACTGGTAGGCGTATACCTGGGCCGCACCGTGCTGCAGCGGAATAGCGCGGGTCTGGTAGGCGGCATTCGGCCGGGCTTTGGCACCCAGCACGCGGTAGTGCAGCTGCAGGCGCGAGAGGCCGTAGTCGTCGCGCACGGTCCCGCCCAGGGCCAGGTACTGCCGCGAAACGGTATCAGAAAAAGCTTCGAGCTTAATGTCCGGAACTTGGTCGGGAATGGCCGTGAGCTGGTACTCGATGGGGTCCCGGTTCAGGCTGGCGGCGTTGCGCAGGCGCACGGCGTAAGCCTGGGTGCGCATAATGCGGCGCGTGGCCTGAAACTGGCTGCCGCTGGCCTGCGCCGTCACCGTTTCGTCGGGGGCGCGAAACTGCAGCTCCAAGGCATCGGTAGCGGCCGTGCTGAACTCCCAGCGTAACGTACTGCCCTCGGGTACGGTGGCGTTGCCGGTGTTGCGGATGGTTTCGGCAGCTTTGCCGGTATAGGCCGGGTACGTGATGTGCAGGGCGAAGTCGCGCAGATCGGGCCGCTCGCGCACCGTCAGGGCGTAGCTATCCGAGGAGAAGCCAGCGGCGGCTAACTGAAAATCCACGTCGCGGCGCAGCTGCCGAAACTCGAAGGAGTACTTATTACCAGCTTCTTTGGTCAGGTGCCGCTCGTGGCCGTCGTATTGAATGGTAATGTCGTTGGGCAGGGCCTCGCCTTCCACGGCCACCTGCAGGCGGAAGTCTTCCCCTTTGAATGCCCGCAACGACTTATTCTCTACCACGAACCGAAACGGCGCCGGCGGCGCATATTTCTGCCGGTAGTTGAGGATGCGGCCCGTACCCTGCACAAACAAACTGGGATAAATCAGCAATACGGCCACGGCTACGGCGGCGGGCACGGCTACGTACTTCCACAAAGGCCGCGTCTGGGCCGGAATGTTTATGCCTTGGGCAAATTCGAGGCCCGTGAACTGGGCGGCTCGCTGTTCCAGGCTGGCCGCAATCAGGGCGTTTTCGCGGGCCTGGCCCTGCAGCTGCAGAGCGTTCAGCAGCTTGTCTTGTACCTGCGGAAACAGCTCCCCCACGCGCTGAGCGGCTTGTTCGTCGCTCAGCAGGCGGCGCAGGTTGGTGAGGGCAGCCAAGGGCTGCCAGATCCAGCGCACAAACGCGTACACGCCCAGCCCCAGAAATCCAAACAGCAGCCCGCCACGCACCCAGGTTGGCAGGTACAGAAAGTACTCCAGCAGGTTGAGCACCACGAACAGCGTGAGCAGCAGGCCACCAGCCACGAGGCCGCCGCGCACCAGCAAACTCAGGTAAAACTTGCGCTTAAAAGCTTCCAGCTGCGTGAGCACCTGCGCCAGCGCCGAGGAGCGGGCTGCAGGTGCCTTCGTCAGCCGGGGAGTTTCTTCCACCAGCATAAAAGAGGGCAATAAAGGGGAAAGCGGTGCAGAGGGGTCGGGCAGCAAGCTGCCGAACGGCACCGCCCCGTTAAATTTACGTCAGAACCCGCAGATACGCCGCAAAGATTCCCCAGCAACTACGGGGCAGAACTTAGCGGGCGGCGGATAGCTGCACGTAGGCCGGGCAATGGTCCGAATGCACCACATCGGCCAAAAGACCCGCCCCGGCCACGCGTGGTTGCAACGCATTGTCTACCAGGAGGTGGTCGAGGCGCCAGCCCACGTTGCGGGCCCGGGCACCGGCCCGGTACGTCCACCAGGAGTAGTGCCCGGGGGCGTCGCCGTGGATGTGACGGAAGGAGTCGGTGAAGCCATCGGCCAGAAACTCCCGGAACCACTGCCGCTCCTCGGGGGTGAAGCCGGGGGAGTTCTGGTTGGCTTTGGGATTGTGCAGGTCCAGCTCCCGCTGGCAGCAGTTGAAGTCCCCGCCAATAATGAGCGGGGGCGTACCGGCCGCTTGCAGCTCCTGCACGTAGCGCCGGAAAAAGTGCAGCCACTCTACCTTGAAAGCCTGCCGCTCGGGGCTGCTGGTGCCCGAAGGCATATACACGTTCAGCACCGAAAAGTCGTCGAAATCCAGGCGCAGCACGCGGCCTTCCAGGTCGTAGCAGTCGGTGCCGCAGCCTACTTCTACGTGGCGCGGTAGCTGACGCGTGAGCGTGGCTACACCGCTGTAGCCGGGTTTCTGAGCTGGGTGCTGGTACACGTGGTAGCCCAGTGCTTCCAGCCCGCTCACGTCCAGGGGCTCGCGCCCGGCCTTGATTTCCTGCAGACACAGCACGTCGGGTACCTCGGTCTGCACCCAGGCCAGCAGGCCCTTGCTCAGCGCCGACCGCAGCCCGTTGACGTTATAGCTGATGATTTTCAAATGGGGAGGAATGGTTAGGTGCTATTCTTGAAAAGGGCGATGCTGTTTGGCAACTGTCATGGCCAAGATTTGCACGTCATGACAGTTGCCAAACAGCATAACAACTTACCCGTTCAGTCGGTCCATTTCCTGGAAGTATTCCAGCATGTGCCACTTAAGCATGCGTTCCTGCTCCTTCAGGGTAGAAAACGGAACGGGTTTCACCAGCCGGAAATGGGGCCAGCCATCCTCATCCACGCGTTCCAGCTCGTAGTAGCCCGAGATGCTGAACAGGCGGCAGGTGGCAATGTGCATCAGGTCCTGCTTTTGCTCCTTGGTAAACGGGCCGGCCCCCTGCCCTAGCTCCTGCACGCCAATGAGCAGCAGCAGGGCGTTCAGGTCGGGCTTTTTGCCGAAGCGCTGGCGCAGGTCGTTCATCAGCTCCCACCAGCGCTGCTCAAACTGGGCTTCGGTTTCTTCAGGGTGCAGCATAGCTTAGGCGGTGTGCTCGGCGTGGGGCGGTGCCGGCGTAGCCGATTCCTGCTTGAGGGCTTCCCAGTACTCCACGGCGCGGCGGAAGTGCGGAATCACGATGCTGCCGCCGATGAGGTTAGCAATGGCGAAGACCTCGTAAATCTCCGTGTCGTTGATGCCCTCCTCGTGGCACTTACCCAGGTGGTACTTGATGCAGTCGTCGCAGCGCAGCACCATAGAGCAGGCCAGGCCAACTATTTCCTTAGTGCGCACGTCGAGGGCGCCTTCCTGGTAGGTGTTGGTATCGAGGTTGAAAAAACGCTTGATGACTTTGTTATCCGCCGCCATGATTTTTTCATTCATGCGCTGGCGGTAGTCGTTGAACTCAGAAACGAGGGACATATTAAGAAGGGGTGGAAACGGGAAATAATCGCAGCCGCAAAAGGCAATTGGCCGGCTGGGAATAGTAGACCCTAAAATTAGGCAGAAGTTTTGGCCAACCCTGATAATCCGGGCTTCACCCAGCTATCAGAATTGTTTCTTTCCTGCACCTCACCTGCTATCTTCCTGCTACTACGCTATTCTTCCCTACTGCTATGCCGCTACCCTCCGTTGTCGACGATTTTATCACGCTGCTATTCCCGCGGCAGTGTCTGGGCTGCTCGGGCGTGCTGGCCCGGGGCGAAGCGTTTATCTGCACCGACTGCCGGGCGCAGCTGCCCTACACCGATTATCATCGGCTGCCGGAAGCAGAAAACCCGCTGGCCCGTCGCTTCTGGGGCAAGGTGCCGGTGCAGCATGCTCTGAGCTACCTGCGCTTTCTGCGTCGGGGTCGGGTGCAGCATTTGCTGCACCAGCTTAAATACCAGAACCAGCCAGAGGTAGGCCGCGTCCTGGGGCACTGGTACGGTCACGAGCTTGCTCAGCACACTTCGCTAAGCGCAGACCTCGATTTGATTGTGCCCGTGCCGCTGCATCCGCGCAAGCTGGCCAAACGGGGCTACAACCAGTCCGATTCTTTTGCGGAGGGTCTGGCGGAAAGTTTGCAGCGCCCCTGGCAGGCCGAGGCCCTGCGCCGGGTGGAGCATACCAGTTCGCAAACCCGTAAAAACCGAATGCAGCGCTGGGAAAACGTAGCGGAGGTCTTCGAAGTAGTAAACCCGGCAGAAGTAACCGGCAAACATGTGCTGGTGGTGGATGATGTACTCACCACCGGGGCCACGCTGGAGGCCTGCGCGCTGGTAGTGTTGGCCGCCGGGGCCCGGACCGTGAGCATTGCCACCATCGCCTGCGCGGATAGATGAACCACGGATTCGCGCGGATTTTTCGGATTCCACGGATTTTGTAGGCGGTATGAAATTGTGGTCTGATGACGTTGAGCTTTGCCTTGTGCGTTTGTGCCATCCATTAGGTTTCGTGGGCGGCGTTGGGTCGCTTAAAGCCAAAAACAAAAGGGCTTGCCTCACGGCAAGCCCTTTTTAATCGTCTACAAAATCCGCGAAATCCGCGCGACTCCGTGGTTTACTTGTTCGAGCCAGCGTTAATCATGGCGCAACGGAAGCCGATGGCAGCCGTGGCGGAGTCTTCGGCCATGAAGCGGCGCGTACCCGGCGACAACCAGTAAGCTACGTCTTTCCACGAGCCGCCTTTGAACACGCGCACGTGGTCGTCAATCAGCGACTGGTAGCCTTTTTTGTCGTAACCTTCAGCTTTGTCGAGGAAGCCGTTACGACGGAAGGGGTTCAGATCTTCCTCGTCCTGGAAGGACAGCGGACGGTAGATGTCCTGCACCCACTCGTTCACGTTGCCCGACATGTTGTACAGGCCGTAGTCGTTTGGTGGGTAGGCATATACGTACTCCGTAATCATGGCGCCGTCGTTGAGGCTACCCGCAATACCGGCGTAGTCACCGCGGCCACGCTTGAAGTTGGCCAAGAACTGCCCCATCTTCTTGCCGTAGGGATTCCGCATCTGGCGACCATCCCATGGGTAGATGCGCTTGTTCTCCTGGTTTTCGTTGCCGGTTTCCTGGGTACCGATGAGGGCTTGCGCGGCGTATTCCCACTCAGCCTCGGTGGGCAGGCGGTAGTTCGGCAGGGTGTTGCCGTTTTCGATGGCAATCTTCGATTTGCCGGTGCCTTCAGCGCCTACAGCGGCATCAGCCGGAGCGTCGGCGTTTTTCTTCTTGCCGAAGAGTCCGCCGCCTTTCTTTTTGCCGCCGCCATCTTCGATGTCACCTTCACCAGCCAGCTTCTCGTTCACCTTGGCCGTGCGCCAGGTGCAATAGTCGTTGGCCTGCAGCCAGCTTACCCCCACTACTGGGAAGTAGCGGAAACCGGGGTAACGCAGGTAGTAATCCACGTAAGGGTCGTTGAACGACAGCTCCCGGGCCCAAACAGTGGTATCGGGCAAAGCCGACTGATAAAACTCCTCAGCCGAGTCTTTGCGGACAAAATGCAAATACTCCAGCCAGTGGATGTTGGCCACTTCGGCTTCGTCCATGTAGAACGAAGCAATGGTAACCGTGCGCTCCACGTTGTCGCGGGTCATGGCTACATCTTCCTCGGAAGAGCCCAGCACAGTACGGCCACCTTCGATGAATACCAAGCCAGGTCCTTCGGGAATGCCTTGATAGTCAGCAACCTTCATGCCCTGCTCGGTATTATATTCCAGGCCGGTAGTAGAGCTATACTTGCCGGGTTTGGTGCTGGTAGGAGGTCCTTGTTTACAGGACGCCAGCGCTAGGGTGCCCACAGCAGCGTAGCATAGGTATTTAGCGAGGTTCATACGGTAGACGAAATTACCTGAGAGGAAAAGCGTTAGTGAAGGCAATTTGAATGCAATAATACAAAAACTCAAAAGTAAGGACAAGGAACTAACCGGTAATTTTTCCGGCTTATTCGCCGACGGGCCGCTGCCAGCACATCTACCTGTTCTAAAGTCAGTACAATTTCGTGGGCGCCGCCTGCTCCCAACTTCCGCCGGCCAAGTTCCGCATCGTAGCTGTAGCCCACCCGAAACCCCGGCATTTGCACACCGACGATGGTGGTGAGAACAGCCGCAGGCCTGGGTGCGCCGGGCAAAGGAATGCCCCGGTACACCAGCCCCACCGTGAGCGGCGTGATGGTACCGTAGATACCAGCTTCGGCCCGCTGGCTACGGCCCTGGCGGGTGTAGGCAAGCGTGGGCGAAATGCTGGCTTCGCGGTAGTGCTGTTTAACGGTAGTTTCGGAGAAAAAGTGCTTTACTCCAGTGGTAAAAGTGAACCGCGTGGGCAAGGTTCCGGCAGCCTGAGTTCCCAGATTGGGGCGGTTGAGGTGGTAGGTGCTTAGCCCCACCCAGGCGTTTTTGGTGTAAAGCAGTCCTCCCAGGCCCACGCTCAGGTAGTGCACCGGGTCGAAAGGCACGGCTTCGGACGTGGGGCCGGTCGTAATTCCTTCGTCGGATAGTTGGTCGCCAAACACCAGGTTACTGTAGCTAATGCGTTGATTGCCATATGTAACCTGCGCGCCCCCACTCAGGTATACGCCGGCCGACAGGCGGGCATGGTAGGCATACAGCGCCGCCGCCTCCAGCCGGGTGTAGCCGATAGCGCCCAACCGGTCAAGATTCAAAACCACTCCAACGGCGCTACGCTGCTCGTTGAAGCGGTAGTCGGCGCCGAGGTGGGAGCTTTGGAACGAGCCAGCCAGGGAGGGGAACTGGTCGCGGTAGGCCAGCGTAATGCCGTAGTCGTGCTGGAGGCCCGTGAAAGCCGGGTTCAGCTGCAAACGGGTAGCGTAGGGCTGCGAAAAATACAAGTCCTGGGCCCCGGCCGATGCAACGCTAGCCGCCCATAAGCTCATCGTAGCCAGGAGCAGGCGCAGGCAAAGCATCGGGGGCAGTGGCATCATGGGCCATTCTAACGGCATTGGGCCTGATTTTGGTGTACGCGCCAGTGGCCGGCGGCTCGAAAATGGGGAAATCCCGGCATCTTTACCGGGTCGGGCGCCCCGCTTACGTACCTATACCAGCTCCCGATTCGTTTTGAGTTTTCTTTTTCAGCTGTACGGTTATGCGAAAAGTTCTTTTAGGAGCGCTGATTTTTCTGGTCGTGCTGGTGGCCGCGGTGGCCCTGGCTCCGGTTCTGTTCAAAGACAAAATAAAGCAGGCCCTCGATAAGCAACTGGCCCAGCGGGTGGCCGCGAAAGTGGAGTACAACCCCGACAATGTGAGTCTGAGTTTGCTCCGCTCCTTCCCCGATCTGTCCCTGGGCATCGATGGGTTGCGCATCATCGGGCAGGATTCGTTTTCGCGCGACACGCTGGCCTTTCTACCCTCCTTCCGGGTGGGGCTGGACTTGATGAGCGTGGTGCGGGGCGATGAAATCAAGATCAAAACCATCCAGCTCGACCAGCCCGACCTGAGTTTGCGGGTGCTGAAAAGCGGCCGGGCCAACTGGGACATTTTCCTTTCCGACTCGGCGGCCGCGGCCAAGGGCCAGGACACCAGCCAGGTGCGGGTGGCTATTAAGGGCTGGGAAATCAACGGGGGCAAGCTGCGCTACGAAGACCTGACCATTCCGTTTGCCATGCAGCTGCGCGGCATCGACCACACCGGCTCCGGCGACTTCGAGCAGAACGTGTTCGACATGGTCAGCCAAACTACGGCCCAGAGCTTTTCCATGCAGTTCGACGGTACCGAGTACGTGACCAACAAAAAGCTGACCGGCGACGTGACCCTAGCCATGGACCTGGGCAAGATGCTGTTCACCTTCAAAGACAACAAGGTGCAGCTGAACGACTTTCCGGCCACCTTCCAGGGCGCCATCGGCCTGCCCAACGACACGGATATCACCTACGACCTCACCTTCAAAGCCCTCGAAACCGACTTCAAGAACATCCTGAGCTTGGTGCCGGGCGCCTATAACGAGCAGTTCAAGGACATGGAGGCCACCGGCAAAGTGGCTTTCGATGGCTACTTCAAGGGCGTGCAGAACGAGGTGAAGATGCCGGGTTACGGCGTCAACCTGCAAGTGAAGAATGGCACTTTCCACTACCCGCAGCTGCCCCAGGAGGCCCGCAACATCAACGTGGACATGCAGGTAGACAACCCCTCGGGCTTTACCAATAACGTGAAGGTGAACGTGAAGCAGTTTCACCTGGACCTGGGCAAAAATCCCATTGACGGCAACGTGCTGATTGACGGGCTGGAGCCGATGAAAGTGGACGGGCGCGTGAAAGCCAACGTGGACCTGGCCGAGATGATGAAAGTATACCCCGTGCAGGATTTGCTGCTGCGTGGTTTGCTGGCCGTAGATGCCACTGCCAAGGGCACCTACTCCAAAACCCAGATGCCCGTGACCCAGGCGGCCCTGCGCCTCACCAACGGCTACGTGAAAAGCAAGCAGTTCCCGGCCCCCATCGAGAACCTGACCCTAAACGGCACCGTGACCAACACTACCGGCCAGGTAAACGACACGCGCATCAACATTCCGCAGTTTCGGATGCTGCTGGACGGGGAGCCGCTGGAAGGCCGCGTAGCCGCCCAGAACCTCGAAAAGCCCGTATTTGACGCCGACGTAAAAGGCATTATCGACCTGACCAAAATCACCAAGATCTTCCCCCTGGAAGGCATGACGGTGACGGGCCGCCTGAACGGCAACGTGGCCGCCAAGGGCAACATGGCCGATGTGGAAGCCGGCCGCTATCAGAACATTGTGGCCTCGGGCACGGTGCAGGCCAAAAATGTAACCTACAAAAGCACCGACCTGCCCCAGGGCGTGAAAGTCACCCAGGCCACGGCTACGTTCAACAACGCCAACATCGTACTGAAAGACATGCAGGGCTTCGTGGGCTCGTCGGACATTGCGGCTTCGGGCACCATCAGCAACTACATGGGCTACCTGTTCACGCCCGGCCAGCCCCTGCGCGGCAACCTCACAGTTAACTCTAAGCGCTTTAACGTGAACGAGTGGATGGTGGACGAGGTAACGGCCAAGCCCACCGCCACGGCCAAAACCGTCGCTCCCGCCGAGGCCCAGGGCGTGCTCCAGATTCCCAAATTCTTCGACCTGACCCTGAACTCCAACGTGGGCGAGGTGCAGTACGACAACCTCAAGCTCCAGGACGTGAAAGGCACCGTGGTGGTGCGCGACGAAGCCGCCCGCATGGACGGCCTGACGTTTAATACCCTAGGCGGGGCCTTTGCCACCAACGGCTCCTACAGCAGCAAGGACCTGCAGCACCCTAAGTTCAACTTCGGGCTGAACATCAAAAACCTGAATTTCCAGAATGCTTTCCGGGCGTTTGAGTCGGTGAAGAAGTTTGTGCCGCTGGCCTCGCAGGTAGAAGGCATTTTCTCCACCAACTTCAACGTGAGCGGGGAAATGGGACAGGATATGCTGCCCGTGTACAGCTCCCTCACCGGCAAGGGCGTGTTCGAGGTGGTGCGGGCCGCCGTGGGCAACTCCGGCGTGCTCAACAAAGTGAGTAACCTCACCCAGCTGAATGAGCTGAAGAAGTTCGTGGTGGAAAACAAAGACGTGGCGGCCGAGATGCTGAACGGCAACTTCATCGTGAAGCCCTTCGACTTTACGGTGGGCCAGATCAAAACCACCGTGGGTGGCTCCAGCAACGTAAATGGCAGCCTGGAATACGTGATGGCGCTGGACGTGCCCACGGGTAAAGTCGGCAACGCCCTCAACGCCAAGCTCACCCAGCTCAGCGGCGTGCAGGACATCAAAGGCACGGAGCGCGTGACCATGGGCCTGAAAATAGGCGGCAGCCTCACCAACCCCGACGTGAAGCTAACCACTGCCGGCGCCAAAGCCCAGGCCAAGGACCTGGCCAAAAACCTGGTGACGAGCGTGGTGCAAAGCAAGGTAGACGATGCCAAGCTCAAGCTAGCTTCTAAGGCCAAAGTAGCCCAGGACAGCCTGCAGAAGGAAGCCCAACGCAAGCAGCAGGAGCTGGCCGACAAGGCCCGCCTGGAACTGGAAAAGAAGCGCCAGGAAACCCAGACCAAAATCCAGGACAAGGCCAAGGATAAGCTCAACGGTATTCTATTCGGCAAAAAGCCCAAAGCCCCCGCCCCGGAACCGGCCAAAGCTGACACCACCAAACCATAGGACAAAAACCCATACAATAGGAATCATCCAAGCCCCGTTGATGTCTGTACGGTACGTTAATTGCTTGGCATTCTACGCTCCTTAATCAGTCGTTTTTCTTCAATTTCCCCTTTCTATGAAATTTCTTCGTTTTCTTCCTTTAGCGCTGGCCAGCCTGGTTTTCACGGGCTGCAACGACAAGGATAATGCCTCTGATGCCGCGGGCATCCAGGTACTGCTCATTGATGCCCCCGGCGACTACAAAGCCGTGAACATTGATCTGCAGAAAGTACAGGTAAACGCTACCGACGCCGCTGGTGAAGAAGGTTGGCAGGACCTCAACGTGACAGCCGGTAAATACGACCTGCTTAAGTTGGTAAATGGCACCTATGCACCAATTGTTGCCGGTCAAAACTTTCCGGCTGGCCGCATCCAGCAGATTCGACTGGTACTCGGCCCTAACAACACGCTGACACTGAAAGATGGAACCACGGTAGACCTGACAGTGCCCAGCGGCCAGACTTCGGGCCTGAAAGTCAACGTGGATGAGGATTTGAAAGCCGGTATATCTTACTCATTCGTGCTGGACTTCGACGTGGCTAAATCAGTGGTAGCCCGCGGCAATGGTCAGTACAACCTCAAGCCCGTTATTCGGGCCGTACCGTTTGCCGTAGCTGGTACCATCAAAGGCATGGTAATGCCTATTGCGGCCAAGCCTCAGGTAATGGCTATTCGTACCGACGTAGCCAATGGTGATACCATTAACACCTACACCGACGCCAATGGAGCTTTCCAGCTTTTCGGCGTTAAGGCGGGTACGTACCGCGTAGAGTTTAAAGCCGCTGCTCCTTACAAAGACTCGCAGAAGGATAACGTTTCGGTAGTAGCCGATAACGTTACCAATCTAGGCGTCATCACCCTCACGGAATAGCCCGACATCATCTTGGGCATAGAAAAGCCTCCCGCTATTAGCGGGAGGCTTTTTGTTTTTATAAAAGTACGCTTAGCCCAACTGCCGGATTAGCGCCAGTAGCTCTGCCTGGGTAGTGCGGGTTTTGTCTTTGGCGTACCAGGCGTGCACCTGCTCGGCGTAGGCTTCATGGGAAAGTCCCTGGCCTTTCAACTCCAGAAACAGGGCCTGCGCCGGAGCTGGGCGGGGTCCCCACTGGGCTACTTCCTCTAGGGTAACGGCATCAAGCATAATAAGCTTGGGAATGGCCCGGCCGCCATTGGTAAGATAGCGGTCCATGAGGTCCAGGTTTTCGTCGCGCAACAGGTAGCGGGTGGCGAGTTGGCCTTGGCTGGCCTGCGCTACGGCTTCCAGCGTCGGCACAATCTGGGCCGCGTCGCCGCACCAGCCCTCCGTGAGCACCAGCCATACATAGGGGCGCGCCAGCTCCTGCGCGGCTACCAGTAGCTCCGGCAGCACCTGTACGGTCTTATCTATCCGCTCCATGCGCTGCACGTTCAGGCGACCGTAGTGCGTGAGGGCCTCCGACTGATTTGGACCAGTCGTAAGCCCTTGAGCCAGCAGCTCGTTGATGAGCTGACGGTAGGCCGGGTAGGAATACGCCGCGCTTAGGCGCTCAGCAGAAAGAACAGGCAGAGCCATAAGAGAAAATTTCAGAAGGTAGAATGAAGCACAAAAAACCCTTTCCGGCAGCAGATGTTTGCGCCGAAAAGGGTTTACGGAAAGCGGACTAACGTCAGGCGTTACAAGCTGGGCACGTCGGCCGTAGCCGCCTGGGCCGACAGTTCCCGGCAGTAGGTGATGAAGTCGGTGTTGATGGGCTCCAGGCCGTGCTGGCGCAGGTCGCGGGCTACCTGGGCGCGGTGGTAGTTGGCGTGCACAGGCACGTGGGTGAAGATGTCGGCTACCTGGCTGGTGTATCCCTCCCCGATGGAGTTGGTGTAGGTAATCAAGCGGTTAAGCTCGTGCTCATCAGCGGTAGCTACGTAGTCGCGGAAACGGGCCGAGGTTTGCTCGTGCCAGTGGTGCAGGCCGGCCAGGTCGTGCTCCTGCCACACTTTTACGGGGCTGGGCGTAGCCGTGAGGCGACCCAGCCAGATGGCCTGGGCATTGAGCACGTGGCTGAACAGGCGCAGGCTGCTGGCCGGGAGGGTAGCGCCGGCGGCTACAAGGCCATCGAGATGACGGAGCAGGGTTTCGTTGGCCCACACGTTGTAGGCCCCCAGCTTTTCGTTGGTGTTAATCATGGGTAAAAAAGGAAACAGGACTAGATGAGTAAACCAGAGCGCGAAGGTGCTACGGCCGCGTAAGCGCCCCAGCCATCAAACGGCCTGATCTACACTTTCAAACGCTAGCGGGGGTCTTCCCACACGAGACGCTCCTCGGTGCGGCTCTTCTCAAAATCGGGGCATTTGCCGTCGCCGCGGCCCGTAAAGCCCCCATCGGGGTGGCAGAGCACGGTGCCCTTGGCGGAGTACAGCGTGGAGTACTGGTCGCAGCAGGGAGCGTTGAAATAGTACACCAGCTGGCCATCCAAGCGGTAGCTCAGGATGCGTGCCTTGGGGTTCTGGGGCTTTTCGGAAGCGCCCAGTTCGGCGATGCGCTTTTGCAGCCAGGCCGGGCGGGCAGTGGTGTCGAACATAGCCACGGTGGAAGAAGCCGGCCGGCTGGTGGTAGGATTCACGGTAGACGGCGACGAAGTGGCCTCCGATTGTACTTCCCGGGGGGTGTCGTTGGCGGGCGTACTCACCTCGGGGCGGCGGGTGCAGGCGCCGGCCAGCAGCAGGGCACCTAGCGGAGCAAGCGAAAAGATCAGGCGCATAGGGAAGAGAAACAGAAACGAGGGGCGAAAGTAAGGAAGAGCCGCCAACTTACGGGTTTACGCCAAACCAGCAGCGGAGTTGGCCTCGGCTGGCTACCAGCCCAGCAGCGCCCCTATGTGGGGCCCAAATACCAGCAGGCCTACCGCCAGCGCCGCCACGGCCCCCACCAGCACGGCTCCCGCGGCTACGTCCTTGGCGCGGCCCGCCAGGGGGTGGTACTCCGGCGACACCAGATTTACTACCGCTTCAATGGCCGTATTTACCAGCTCCAGTGACCAAACCAGTCCCACGGCCAGCGCCACTAGGGCCCATTCCCCGCGAGTAAGTTCAAAGTACCAGCCCAGCCCCAGCACTACCACCGTGGCTACGGCATGAAACTGCAGGTGCAGTTCAGTGCGCATAGCTGCTGCTACCCCCCGGAAGGCGTAACCAAAGCTGGCGGCGCGCTGGCGCAGCAGGGCCGGAAAGCGGCGAGGTTGGGGATCAGCCACGGTTGGTATCGAAAGCGCCGAAGATGGTTTGCCGCAGGGCTGCCCACTCCGGCCGGATGATGCTGAAGATGATGGTGTCGCGCCGGATGCCGCCTTGGGTGGGGCGGTGGCTGCGCAAAGTGCCCTCCTGGGAGGCGCCCATCTGCCGCATAGCGTTCTGTGATTTATGGTTCCGCGCGTCCGTTTCCAGCTCTACCCGTTCGTAGCTTAGCTCCTCGAAGGCATAGCGCAGCAACAGGTGCTTGGCCGCTCGGTTGAGGCCCGTGCGCTGAAAATCAGAGCCTATCCAGGTGTAGCCGATGCTCAGACGCTGCTCCTCCGGTACCACATTGTAGTAACTGGTGCTGCCCGCCACCCGGCCCATCTGTTTGTCGATGATAACGAACGGGTAACGGCTTGCCTGCTCCCGCCCTTGTAAAGCGGCCGCCACGTAGGCTTCCAGCGCAGGACGGCTGTCGGCGCGGGTGAGGGTATACAGCCACAGCGCCGGGTCGGCGGCGGGTTCCTGCAGCAAGTCGATGTCGGTGGCCAAGAGGGGGCGCAGCAAAGCCCGGTCGTTTTCGAGCAGAATGTCGCGGGTGAAATCCATGCAGGCAGGGGAAATACAGTATAACGCGTAAAGATGCCCGAAAAACCACAACGCCGCTGCTCCGGGGCGGAACAACGGCGTTGAAAAGCAATCTGCTAGCTGACGCTACTTCTTGATTTCGCCGACCATGTCTTCGGGCTTCAGCCACTCGTTGAACTGCTCTTCGGTGAGGTAGCCGAGCTGGAGGGCGGTTTCCTTCAGCGTAGAACCGTTTTTATGGGCTGTTTGGGCAATTTCGGCGGCTTTGTAGTAGCCAATGTGGGGGTTGAGGGCCGTTACCAGCATCAGCGAAGAGTCCACGTGCTTCTTGATGTTGGCTTCCAGCGGCTCAATGCCCACGGCGCACTTGTCGTTGAACGACACGCACACGTCGCCAATCAGGCGGGCCGAGTGCAGGAAGTTGTAGATCATGACGGGCTTGAACACGTTCAGCTCGAAGTGGCCGTTCATGCCGCCAATGTTGATGGCCACGTCGTTGCCCATCACCTGGGCCGCTACCATCGTCATGGCTTCGCATTGGGTAGGATTTACTTTGCCGGGCATGATGCTGGAGCCGGGCTCGTTATCGGGAATGTGCAGCTCACCGATGCCGGCGCGCGGGCCCGAAGCCAGCAGACGGATGTCGTTGCCGATTTTCATCAGCGAAGCCGCTACCGTTTTCAGGGCGCCGTGGGCTTCCACAATGGCGTCGTGGGCGGCTAGGGCCTCAAACTTGTTTTCCGCCGTTACGAAGGGCAAACCCGTCAGCTCGGCAATGTGCTTGGCCACGTTCTCAGAGTAGCCGGGAGGCGTATTGATACCGGTGCCCACGGCGGTACCGCCTAAAGCCAGCTCCGAGAGGTGCGCCAGCGTGTTTTTGATAGCGCGCAGGCCGTGGTCGAGCTGCGACACGTAGCCCGAAAACTCCTGTCCTACCGTCAGCGGGGTAGCGTCCATGAGGTGGGTGCGGCCGATTTTGACGATGTGCATAAACTGCTCCGACTTGCTTTTCAACGTGTCGCGCAGCTTCTCGATGCCGGGGATGGTGGTTTCTACCAGGATCTTGTAGGCTGCAATGTGCATGGCCGTCGGGAACGTGTCGTTGGAGCTCTGGCTCTTGTTCACGTCGTCGTTGGGGGCCAGCACCTTCTTCTCGTCCTGGAGGCTGCCGCCCTGGAGCACGTGGCCGCGGTAGGCTACTACCTCGTTTACGTTCATGTTGCTCTGGGTGCCTGAGCCGGTCTGCCACACCACTAGGGGAAACTCCTTGTCGAGCTTGCCTTCCAGGATTTCGTCGCACACGCGGCCAATCAGCTCAGCCTTGTCGGCGGGCAATACGCTAGCGTCGCGGTTGGTAAGGGCGGCGGCTTTCTTGAGGTAGGCAAAGGCACGGATGATTTCCTTGGGCATCCGGTTGATGTCCTGGGCAATCTGGAAGTTGTCGATGCTGCGCTGGGTCTGGGCGCCGTAGTAGGCGTCGGCCGGCACCTGCACGGTGCCCATGGTGTCTTTCTCGGTGCGGAACTGCGTCATGCTTCTGAACGTGGGATGAGAAGAGGAAATAACGGCGAAACGGGCCCCAGCCGGGGCTGCGGGGCAAAAGTACACAACCCCGCCCCGCCAGCTACCGAAATCCCCAAATTCTGCGGAGGCTGCCAGTGGCTGCGGGCGGCGCGGCTGCGTATAGCCTCTACTTGAGTATCTCACCTGCACTTTTTGCCTGCACCATGAAAAAGACCTTCGAAGACGAGTCCGACGCCTTATCCACTTCCCCAAGCACCCCCACCACGGCTCAAAACGCCGCTACTTCGCCTACCGCCGAAAATGCGCCCCCGGTGCCCACGGCCGGCAACGGGGCTCCCGACTATAGCCAGGTACACCTGAACACTGACCCTGGCCTCCCTGCTCCCGATGGACCCGGCGGCAGCGCCACGGACGCCGAAAGCGGCGGCGGTTATAGCGGTTAGCAGGTGTAATTGAATAGCCATTTACCATGCAAAAGGGCCCCGGCAACCAATTGAGTGGTTACCGGGACCCTTGTCTTCAGGTCATGTACGGTTATTCCAGCGGGTTGAAGGTGACGGACACGCGCATAACTGTGGGCACGCGCTTGCCGCGCACAATGGCGGGGTACCAGGCGGGGCCCTCCTTGAGCAGACGAATGGCCTCCGCATCGCACGCTTCCGACACCGGGCTGACGACTTTTATATCCTGCAAAGAGCCATCTGCAGCCACCACAAAGCGTAGCTTCACCACGCCTTCTACGCCTTTGGCCCGGTCAGCTTCGGGGAATTTCAGTTCCTTCTTAAGGTAGCGCCGGAACGCGGCGTGGCCTCCCGAGGGTACAGAGGCCAGATCCGGAGAAGGAGGCATCCGCATGGCTGAGCGGCCTTCGGCACTGGTTGCCGACTTCACAGGCGCCAAGGCTGGGGAACTGCTGGCGCGGACCTTATCAGCCGGAATGGCTACTTCGGCCGCCTCCGTGGGCGTATCGATGCTAGCCAGTACCACCGTAGATACGGGTACTGCCGCTAGCACCGGGCTGGGTAGTTCTTTAATTTCCAGAACTGTACTGGCTCGGGGAGCCATGGCCGTTACAGCATCCGCTGTGGTGGCGGGTAGCGGAGAGTTTTCGGCAGTACTACTTGTGGAAGCAGAAGCAATTGGGGTAGCAGTAGCGGCAGAGGCAAGTGTAGGAGAAGAAGATGAAAGTCCGCTGGAGATGGGCGCGGCTGATTGCTTAGTGGTAGCTGCCCGGACGGCAGCTGCTACCGCCACCCTGGCTGGCTGCGCAGAAGGCCGGTAAGTGCCTTGCGCAGGTGTAAGCCCGGTCTCAGCTCCAGCGGCATGGGCCGCCCCGGAGGTTTCCCGTGCTGCCGACGCTACCGGCTTGGTTGGCCCGGCCTGTACCTGAGCAGGAATAGGCGCGGAATCGGCGGGTGGGGCGGCCTTGGGGGCCGCGGCCGAATTGGCAGCCACCCGATTACGTTGTTGCGGCGGGTGCTGCAGATTCAGCCAGAACACACTGGCCGCTACCGTGAGCAGCAGCAAGGTGGCGGCCACGCCGGCCCAGGCGGCATAGCGGTGCGAGTGACGAGCCGCATCAATGGCCAAGCGGGCGTGCAAACGGCCCTGCACTGTGCGCAGCGCCGTTTCGGTAGTAGCGTAGTCTGTAGCGGAAAGGCCATCCAGTATTTCACCACAGTAGGCACAGTCGATGGTGTGCGCCTCCACGAGGTGCTGTTGGGCGGGCAGCAGCGTGCCGGCCGCGTATTGACGCAGCTGCTCTACCGATATGTGCTGATCGGGGGTGGCCGGGGGCACAAGCGAGAGGTTACGAGGCGGCATCGGTGGGGTAAGATTCAAGCATGCGTTTCAGGTTGCGTTTGCCATTCTGCAGGTAGCTTTTCACCAGACTAAGCTCATACCCGGTAGCATCGGCAATGTCGCGGTAGCATTTCTGCTGGAGGTAAAACATTTCCAGGCACTGGCGCTGCCCGTCCGGTAGTTCGGTAAGGGCGTGCTCCAAGTGCCGGAGGCGGGCTTCGGTAGAGGCGGCTTCATCAGGGTCATCGGAGGGTAGATGCCGACTGGCCGCCGATTCCATATCCGTGGCATCAGGAAAATGCAAAATAAGGGGCCCACCGTCGGGACTCGTCCGCTGCCGGGCCCGCAAGACCATCAGGCAATGGTTGCGGACGGTAGTGTGCAGCCAGGCCGTGAAGTTGCCTACCTCGTGCTTTTGCAGCTTGTCTACCAACTGCTCAAACAGCTGCATCACGGCGTCCTGGGCGTCCTCGTCGGGGCGCAGGTAGCGTCGGCAAATGGCAAATACGGCCGTCAGGTGCCGCTCGTAGAGCACGCCCAGGTCCTGCACGTCGCCATACTGGCGGTAGCGCAGCAGCAGTTCCTCATCGGAAAGCTCAGTGGGCAGCGTAGGACGGCGGCGAAAAAACATAGAACCCAGGGCCAGGCATAATCTTTCCTAAGCTACGGTTTTCGCTGGTAAAAAGAATATTCGTCTAAAAATCAACTTATACCCGGCCGCCTACGCCGCGCGGAGGTTACCAGCGCGGTGGTCTTAACAATTTGGGTCTGGCAGTGTGCAATTTGACGAGAGGCGGCATCAAGAGGGTATCCGTTCACCTTAGCCCATGTTTGTATGAAATGCCACTATGTATTGCTGGTTGCCAGTCTGCTGGCCGCCGCGCCCACGCTGGCTCAGTCGGTAGTGTCGCTGGGTCCTGCTGCCCCCACCATGCCGGCCACTTATTCCGTGCAAGGGCGCGTTACGGAGGCCGCCGGGAAAAAAGGCGGGGGCCTGCCGGGCGTGACGGTGCTGGTGAAAGGCACGACCATCGGGACCAGCACCGCCGCCGACGGGCGCTATACGCTGCAGGTGCCGGCCGGAAGTAAAGTGCTGGTTTTTAGCTTTGTTGGGTACGTCACGAAAGAAGTAAAGCTTACGGGCCAGGTTGTGGTGGATGTAACCCTGATGCCGGACACCCGACAGCTCAGCGAAGTAGTGGTGACCGGCGTGCAAGGCAAAGTGGCGGGGGTGAGAATCAGGGGAGCCGCTACGGTGCCGCCGGGCAGAAGACAACAAAAAGGCAAATACAAGAGCTATGATGCGGCCGGGTATCTGGTGCCGGCTCCGGAGCCCGGCGCCGGCGAAACATACGCCTCCGTTGCTGAAAATGGCTTTCATGCCGTGGGCAAAGAACCCCTGAGCACCTTCAGCATTGATGTGGATGCGGCCAGCTACAGCAACGTGCGGCGCTTTCTGCAGCAGGGGCAGTTTCCGCCCCACGACGCCGTGCGGGTAGAGGAAATGCTCAACTACTTTCAGTACGACTACCCCCAGCCGGCGCCAGCCGCACCGGAACCCTTCCACCTCATCACCGAGCAGGCTCAGTGCCCCTGGAACCCAGCCCACCAGCTGGTGCAGGTAGCGCTGCAGGCCCGCAAAGTGGCTACTGAGAAGCTGCCCCCTGCCAACCTGGTTTTTCTGGTGGATGTATCGGGCTCCATGCAGGGCGAAGACCGCCTTGGCTTAGTGCAGCAGGCGTTGCGTCTGCTCGCCAAGGAGCTGCGCCCCCAGGATAAGGTAGCCCTGGTAGTCTATGCCGGTGCGGCTGGTACGGTATTGCCGCCTACGGCCGGCAGCAAGCGCGCCGATATCCTGGCCGCCATCGAGCAGCTGGAAGCCGGGGGCTCTACGGCCGGGGGCGCGGGCCTGCGCCTAGCCTACCGCGTGGCGCGGGAGAACTTCAGTCGCGAAGGCAACAACCGCGTGATTCTGTGCACCGATGGCGACTTTAACGTGGGCGAGCAAAGCGACGAGGCCATGGAGCGGCTCATCACCGAGGAGCGCGAATCCGGCGTGTTTCTAACGGTGCTGGGCGTGGGCCAGGGCAATTATCAGGATAAAAAGATGGAGCTGCTGGCCGATAAGGGCAACGGCAACTACGCCTACCTCGACAACCTGGACGAGGCCCGGCGGGTGCTGGTGCAGCAGTTTGGCGGTACGCTGTTCACCCTGGCCAAAGACGTAAAGCTGCAGGTGGAGTTCAACCCGGCCCGGGTGCGCGAATACCGCTTGGTAGGCTACGAAAACCGCCTGCTGGCCGCCGAGGACTTCAACAACGACCGCAAGGATGCCGGCGAGCTGGGCGCCGGACACACCGTAACGGCCCTCTACGAAATCGTGCCCGTGGGCGCTCCACCCACCGTCGATCCGCTGAAGTACCAGCCGGCCCCACCCATAGCCCCGGCCGCAACCGCGGCCGAGCTGCTTACCGTAAAGCTGCGCTACAAAGAACCCCAGGGCCTCACCAGCAAGCTGCTGACTCACTCCCTGGCCGGGGCCGCCCGCCCGATAGAAAAAGCCAGTGAAAATCTGCGGTTTGCGGCGGCGGTAGCGCAGTTTGGAATGCTGCTGCGGCAGAGCGACTACCGGGGCACTGCTACCTGGGACGCTACAGCTCAGCTGGCCGGGCAAGCCAAAGCCTTCGACCCCGACGGGTACCGGGCGGAAATGGTACGCCTCATCCGGCTGGCGGAAGGAATTCGGTCCGCCCCCACCGACTACGGCAGCCGCTAAATCGGAACCTCAAAAAAATAATTTAAAAAAATTGAGCGGCGCGTGTGGAATCGTCGGTGGGCCGGCATCTTACCAAGTACCAGCGCCTGCATAAGGCAGCTAGGAGCTCATTTGCTACTTATCACCCCCGCGTTAAAGGCATGCGGTACCGGCTGGGTAACACCCGGTTGGCGCCGGGGCAGGCCGGGAAACTCGCTCACTCACCGACCTAGCCACCGTTTCAAAGCGTCTGTTTGCAGATAGATGCTTCCCCTTACTTGAAACGGTGGCTCCCGGTCTGTCCTGCTTAGTTTATGTACAGGTATATAGCTAGTTAGCCGTATGTATTAGTCGTTAGGATTATATCCAAAGGGCCGGCGAAAGCAGGAGAGGCGGAGGCCGGCCTTTGGAACCGCGCAAAAAAAGCCCGCTACAGCTGTAGCGGGCTTTTTTGTAGGGAAGAAGAGAGAGTTAGAAAGAGAAGTTGAGGGCCGCCTTAATCACGCGGTTCTGCGCATCGAAGCGGTTGTTTTTATCCAGGGACGACAAGCCGTAGTCATAGCCGGCGCTCAGGCCGAAGCCGCTGTCGAACTGGTAGCCCAGGCCGCCGGTTACGGCAAAGTCCACGGGACGGAACTGGCTTTTGATGTCGAAATCGTGCTGGTAGGCCGAGAAACCGAGGGCACTGGCTTCTACGCGGGCCTTGTTGCTGAGCAGGACAGACGCCTGGGGGCCGGCATACAGGTACAGGCCGGGCGTGAGGTGGGCTTTGGCAATCAGCGGAATATCGAGGTAAGCCATGCGGGCCGTGGCCGTCACCTTAGCGTTGAGGAAGTCAAGCTGCTCGAAAGGCAGGGTGCCGGTCAGGCGCGTGCCTTTCTCGGAGTACTGCACGCCGGGCTCAATGGAGAACTTGTCGCCCAAGGGCAGGGTGGCATACACCCCGGCGTGGAAACCAGGCTTCATTTCGCGGGTCACGCTGCCTTGGCTCAGATCGGCCAGGTTTTGGAGGCTTTCCACTGCGTCTCCCGACCAGTCGGCTACGTTCAGGCCCGCTTTGATACCAAACTTAACCCCAGTGCTGGTGCCAGCCGATGAATACGTAGAGCGGGCCGCCGGGCGGGGAGCCGGGTAGCCGACGCGGTGGGTTTGTACGGGGCGGGTCTGGGCTTCGGCGGCGGTAAAGGAAGCAGCAACAAAAAGGCAAGCAGCGGCCAGGCGGCCGAAAAGACGCGTGTTCATGGCAGTAAGATCTAGGAGTTCCGGGGAAGTGGAAAAGCGCCGGGGCCGCGTGTGCACGAGCAGCCGGTCGGCGTCGGATAGGTACTAATGGAAAACCGTGCCAAAAATGAAAAACCGCCTCGGCAAAGGTAAAAACCGCTATAGCCCCTTGAATAGTCGGATAACGAGCAAAAGAATTCAAGAAAACCGGGTTACGTAACCGGGGCTGCGGTATGAAAGAAACCGGAAGCGCTACCGCAGTACTTCACCTTAGCCGGACGTTTGGTAAGTCCGCTTGTTTGCCGGAACGGCTTGTTTTTCAACGCGAAGGAAACCACCGTCGGCCTGCCTGTCCACACTGTCGCGAGTGGGGCCGGAGCTTGGCCAGGGGCAGACATCCGTGAAGCCTTTCTCGTTTCACCCTCTTCTCTCTGCTACTCTTATGAACCGCTTGCTGCCCCTGTGTGGGCTGCTGGCTGGCGCGTGGCTATTGCCCGCCTGCTCCCAGCAGTACTCTACCGAAGACCAGAACCAAATTGCGGCGGCTCCTGCCTACCCGGAGCTGCAACAGGACGCCGAAGCAGTAGCCCCGCCCGCCGAGCCGCCCGCTGCCCCTCGCGACAACTATGCCGTCGTGCACGAAAATGCCTTCCAGGAAGCCCGACGCAACCCGCTCAGCACCTTTGCCATTGATGTAGACCCGGCTTCCTACGCCAATGTGCGCCGTTTTCTCACCCAGGATCGGCAGCTTCCCCCCGCCGACGCCGTACGGCTGGAAGAACTCATCAACTACTTTCACTACAAGTACCCACAACCCACGGCGGGACCAGCTTCCCTGAACGCGGAAGTAGCCCAATGCCCCTGGAACCCGGCGCACCAGCTGGTGCTGGTAGGCGTGCAGGGGCGCGACGTGCCCACGGCGCAGCTGCCGCCCGCCAACCTGGTATTTCTGCTGGATGTATCGGGCTCCATGAACGAGCCGGATAAGCTGCCCTTGCTGAAAGAATCGGTGCGGGCGCTGGTGCAGGGTGCCCTGCGTCCGCAGGATCATGTGTCTATTGTGGTTTATGCCGGGGCTGCCGGGCTGGTGCTGCCGCCTACGTCTGGCGCGGAGCCCGAGAAAATTCTGGTCGCCATCGAGCAGCTGGAAGCCGGGGGCTCTACGGCCGGGGGCGAAGGGCTGCGCCTAGCTTATCGTATTGCCCGGCAGCACTTCCTGCCCGGGGGCAATAACCGCGTGATCCTGGCCACCGATGGCGACTTCAACGTGGGCGAGCAGAGCGACGCCGATATGGAGCGGCTTATCACGCAGGAACGCCAGTCGGGCGTGTTTCTGTCGGTGCTGGGGTTCGGCCGTGGCAACCTGCAGGGCAGCAAGATGGAGCTGCTGGCCGATAAGGGCAATGGCAACTACGCCTACCTCGATAACCTGCGCGAGGCCCAACGGGTGCTGGTGCAGCAGTACGGCGGCACGCTGTTTACGCTGGCCAAGGATGTGAAAATTCAGGTGGAGTTCAATCCGGCCCTGGTGCAGCAATACCGCCTCCTGGGCTACGAAAACCGCCTGCTGGCCGCCGAGGACTTCAACAACGACCAGAAAGACGCCGGCGAGCTGGGCGCTGGCCAGCAGGTTACGGCCCTCTATGAAATAGTGCCTACCGCGAGCCGGCCCGAGCCGGCTTCCTCCACCGACGCCCTCCGCTACCAGCAACCCGCCGTTGCCTACGCCGCTACCGATGAACTCCTGACGATAAAGCTGCGCTACCAGGAGCCGCAGGGCAGCCCCAGCCGGCTACTCACGCTGCCCGTGCGGGGTGTGCGGTTCACAGAACCCATTGAGCAAGCATCGGATAACCTACGGCTGGCAGCCTCAGCGGCTCAGTTTGGCCTGCTGCTGCGGCAGTCTGCTTACCGCGGCTCGGCCTCCTGGCAGAATACAGCAGCCCTGGCTGGCAGCACACAGCCAGACCAAGACGGCACCCACACCCAGTTTCGGGAGTTGATAGCCCAGGCTGAGGCCCTAAGCCAAGCTAATAAGCAATAGCTAAGCAGCTGCTTGCCTTCGGTAAGGTGGTAGTCTCCTGTTCCAGAAACAACTTCCTGCGCGAAGGAGCCGCTACTGTTCCCGTACACGGGCTGGCAGTAGCATAAACCCGGTAGCCGGAGGTGCGGCCGGAGTTGGCGCGGGAGCTTCCGAGGCCGGCCGCAATGGCAGCACCTGCGGGTAGCGGGTGGGCAGTTGAGTTGTATCAACCGACTGGGGCAGCCGTGGCTTGAGTGCTTCTACCGAATCGGGCTGGAAGCGCAGCTCGGGTACCAGCAACCGCACCGAGCCGGGCTGCAGCGAACTAATGGCCTGCACGGCCGAATCGGCGGGCGGGGCAACTACGGCGGCAGGAGTAGCAAGGCGGTGTTCCAACTCGGCCAGCAGAAACTCGGCATCGGCGCGCAGCTGGGGCTGCTTGAACTGGGCCACGGCCAGGCGGGCCTGGTTGCGGGCGTCGGGCAGGCGTTTCAGCTCCAGGTAGTCGTAGGCCAGCTGAAAGTGGGCCAGGGCGTAGTCCTTGCGCAGGGCAATGGACCGCTCGTAGGCCGCGGCGCTGGCCGGAAAGTCGCCGAGGCGCATGAGGGCGTAGCCCAGGGCATAGTAGGAGAGGTAGTCGCCGTAGCCGTGGCCATGCGCCACGCGGTAGTGGCTTACCATGCGCTGAAACAGCTCATCCTCCGAGAATTCCTCTTCCGAGCAGGCGCACTGCTGCAGCTCGAAGTAGTAGTCGGCCAGGGCTTTTTCTACTTTATAGTTCTCCGGGAAGCGGCGGTGCAAGGAATCGAGCACCTGGCCTACCGGAAACTGGTAGCCGACTGAGTCGGAGGCATGGCGGCGCAGGGAGTCGAGCGACTCCGTGAGCGTCAGGTCCTTGAAGTTGAAGGCGCGGAAGTTCTGCTGCTGGGTGTGGTAGTGCAGAGCAATATCGGCAGCTCTGAGGGCTACGGCCGGCTGGCGGTGCCAGGGGTCGAACACCTGCAGGAGCTGAAACGCGGCTTCGTACTTGCGCCAGGCCAGCAGCGCATCGGCCTGCTTGAGCACAGTGGCCTCGGTGGGCTCGGCCTGAGCCCACGCGGCCCCGGAGGCAGCCATCCAAACCAGAAAACACAGAAAGCCGGAGCGCATCAGAAACCAACGAATAAGCAGCCGAAGATACGCCGTACCCGCCGGAAACAGCTAGTCCTGCCGGTGTATCGTGCTAGGGCCGGGTTTCCTTCAACCCTTTTTCAATCAACTCAAACATGGGGTTATCGGGCTTGGCTACTTTGCGCAGCTGCGTTTGGGCGGTCAGAAAATGAGGCCGGGCTTCCTTAGGACGCTGCAGCTGCATGTTCAGAATAGCCAGGTAGAAATGCAGCAGGCCCTGTGCCGCCGGGGTTTTGGGCGCCGTGGGCAGCTGGCTCCGAAAAACAGCCTCGGCTTCGGTCCACTGGTTGGCGGCCTGGTAGGTGTCCATGATGTCAATGAACATCTGGTCGTCGGCCGGGTCGAGCTGGTAGAGGCGGGCAGCCAGCTCCAGGGCCGTGGGGGCGCGCTCGGCTACGGCCAGCTGCAGCAGCTGCAGCAGCTGTAGCAGCGAGGCATAGCTGCGGGGCTGCAGGTCGAGGCTTTGCTGCAGAGCGACTTTGGCTTCGGCCGGCTGTTTCTGCTGCAGGTAGAGGTGGCCGAGCAAGCGGGCGGCATCCGCTTTCAGCTCCGGGTCGGTGTAGAGGCGGTACGCGGCCTGGGCGTGCGGGGTAGCGTCGGCCCAGCGCCCCAGCTGCACCTGGGCGAAGGCTAGGTTGTAGTGCGAAGTCGGGTACTCCGCGTTCAGGGCAATGGACTGCTCAAACGCGGCCAGACTGGGCTCGGGCTTTTTCTGCATTAGCAGCGCGTAGCCCACGGCGTAGTACGACATAAAGTCGCCGACGCCGTGGGCGTGGGCCGAACCGTAGTAGCGCAGCACCAGGGCCAGCAGCTGGGCATCGGTCTTATCCCGCTCGCCGCAGTGGCACTGCTGGGCTTGGTAGTAATAGTCGCCCAACCCCTTGCTGAGGGCATAGTTCTGCGGGGACTTCTGCTGCAGGCGCTTTAGCTCCTTCGGGATGTCGAGCAGGTGCATGCTGTAAGGGCCTTTCTGGCCGCGCAGCTGCGCCACCGTTTCGCCCGGCTGCAGGTTTTTCAGCCCAAAGCTTTTGTAGTTGACGCTGATGAGGTAGTAGCTGAGCAGGAGCTTTTCCTTAGCCAGCACCACATCCGGCTGCTGGTTTTGGGGGTCGGCCTTGTCCAGCAGCGCGTACGCCGCCTCATACTGCTGGGCGGTAGTTAGCTTATCGGCCTGCGTGAGGACGGCGGCCGTGGGCGCGGTTTGGGCCCGGGCCGCAGCGGAGAGCAGCAGGGCCGCCCCTAGAAAGTAACGATACATCAACCTTGGAATCAGTAGCAAAAAACAACAGAATGCACCGCTAAAATGCTGATTCTCCACGTAACCCGGGTTCGGAGAAATGAAAGATTTCCTGCTTCCTTATTTGGAATTGTCGGAATCAGCGCCCACCTTGCTCCTGCAAAGCACCTGATCCTCATGCCTCAGCCGACGAGCCGCTTCTTTTTTAGCTTTTATTTCTACTACGCCCACGCGTAGTCGAGCGGCCCCTCTGTAGCTTTTCCTCCCCGAAACTTCAGCGCCTCTCGACCAGCTCGAGAGGCGCTTTCTTTTTGACTTTGACTGATGCCCGCTTCTTCCACCAGCTTCTGTTTCTACGGCTATTACTGCTTCTTTTTTAAGAAGCAGCCGGCCCGCTGTTGCTGATGACTTGCCAAGCGCATCAACTCTCAACAACCAGGGCCCCGCACCACGGAGGCCCTTTTTTCTTGCCCACTATGTCGTCCAACCCGCTTTCCGCCATTGCTATCCAGGGCTACGCCGGTTCCTTCCACGAGCAGGCTGCCCGCCTGCACTTCGGGGCCGCGCCCGCGCTGCAGCCCTGCGCAACCTTTCAGGAAGTGGTGCAGCGCGTAGCTGATGGCCGCGCGTCGGCTGGGCTGATGGCCATTGAAAACACGCTGGCCGGCAGCATTCTGCCCAACTACCTGCTGCTGCAGCAGGGCACCGTGCGCGTGACGGGGGAAATCTACCTGCCCATCCGCCAGCACCTGTTGGCCTTGCCGGGCCAGACCCTGGCCGACATCAAGGAAGTCCACTCCCACCCCATGGCCCTGCGCCAGTGCAGCCCTTTCCTCGACCAGCACAGCTGGCGCCTGGTAGAAACCGACGACACCGGCCGCAGCGCCCAGCGCGTGCGCGACGAGCTGCAGTGGGGCGTAGCCGCCGTAGCCGGGGAGCAGGCGGCCCACCTGTTCGGGCTGGAGCTGCTGGCCCCCGACATCCACGCCGACCCCGGCAACTACACCCGCTTCCTGGCCCTGGCCCCGGCCAGTACCGAGGCACCTGCTTTGCCCCAGGCCGATAAAGCCTCGCTCTACTTCCACACGGCCCACGCCCCGGGCACGCTGGCGCGGGTGCTTACGCGCATTGCCGGCCACGGCCTCAACCTCACCAAGCTGCAGTCGAGCCCCCGGCCGGGGCAGCCCTGGCACTACTCCTTCCATATCGATGTGGAGTTCGACAACGTGTATCATCTGCACGAACTGCTGGCCGAGCTGCCCGAGCTTACCGAGGACCTGCAGGTGCTGGGCATCTACCACCGCGGCGAAATGAACGAATTGCTGCCCACGCCCACTGAATCCACGGCCGCCTGTTACTAATGCCTGCCTGAATTGGTTATCTACCCATGAACGTGACTCCCGCTTCCCGCCTCCGCCACACCGGCGAATACTACTTCTCGCAGAAGCTGCGCGAGCTGGCGGCCATGCAGCAGGCCGGCGCCAGCATCATCAACCTCGGCATTGGCTCCCCCGACCTGCCCCCGCACCCCAGCGTGACAGCGGCTCTCACCAGCTCGGCTGCCCTGCCCACCACCCACGGCTACCAGGGCTACCAGGGTACCCCTGCCTTGCGCGGGGCCATAGCCGAGTGGTACGGCGCCAGCTACGGGGTGCTGCTAAACCCGGCCACCGAAGTGCTGCCGCTGCTGGGCTCGAAGGAAGGTATTATGCACGTGGGCATGACGTTTCTGGAAGCCGGCGACACGGTGCTGATTCCGAACCCCGGCTACCCTACCTACCGGGCCGTGGCTCAACTGTGCGGGGCTACCGTGCGCGAGTACGACCTCACCGCCGAAGCCGGCTGGCTGCCCGACCTGGAGGCCCTGGCGGAGTCGGACCTGACGGGCGTGAAGATGATGCTGGTGAACTACCCCCACATGCCTACCGGCACCCGCGCCGATTTGGCTTTCCTCGCGCGGCTGGTAGAATTTGCTCGGGAGCACCAGATTATGCTGGTCCACGATAATCCGTACAGCTTTATCCTCAACGACGAGCCCACCAGCCTGCTGGCCGTGCCCGGGGCCCGCGAAGTAGCCCTGGAGCTGAACTCCCTGAGCAAGAGCCATAACATGGCCGGTTGGCGCGTGGGCATGCTGGTCGGCCGCGCCGACTGGCTGCAGGAAGTGCTGCGCTTCAAGAGCAACATGGACTCGGGCATGTTTCTGCCGGTGCAGCAAGCCGCGGTAGCCGCCCTCCGCCTCGACGATGAGTGGTACGCGGAGCTGAACGCCGTGTACCGCCGCCGCCGCGCCCTGGTGCTGGAGCTGCTGCAGGCGCTGGGCTGCCAGCCCGACCCTGAGCAAACCGGCCTGTTCGTGTGGGCTGCCGTGCCGGCTTCGGTAGCCGATGGCTACGCCCTGAGCGACGAAGTGCTGCGCGAAACCCACGTATTCATCACCCCGGGCGGCATCTTCGGCTCGAATGGCAACGGCTACGTGCGCGTGAGCTTGTGCCAGTCGGAAGAGGTGCTGAGCCAGGCGCTGGAGCGCATTGCGCAATGGCAGCAGCGGCAGCCCGTAACGTCCGTTAGCCGATGAAAACCGTCACAATAATCGGGCTGGGGCTGATTGGGGGCTCCTTGGGGCTTAGCCTGCGCCAGCTGGGTTTGGCGGAGCACATCATCGGGGTAGACCAGGACGCCGCCAACGCTCAGCGCGCCCAGGAGCTGGGCCTGGTAGATGAAACCACCGCCGACTTAGCCGCCGCCGTGCGCCGCGCCGACCTGGTGGTAGTTGCTGTGCCCATGGATGCCATGCTTACGGTGGTGCCCCAGGTGCTGGACGAGGTAGCGCAGCAGGTCGTCATCGACGTAGGCTCGACCAAGGCCACGCTATTGACGCACCTGCAAGAACACCCACGCCGGAGCCGCTTTGTGGCGGTGCACCCCATGGCTGGAACCGAGTACTCGGGCCCTGAGGCGGCGGTGCCGGATTTGTTCACCGACAAAACCCTGGTGGTCTGCGATGCCCAGCACAGCGACGCGGACGCGGTGCAGCTCGTGGAGCAGGTATTTCAGGGCCTGGGTATGCATCTGCTGTTCCTGGACGCCGCCGACCACGACCTGCACGCCGCCTACGTCTCGCACATTTCGCACATCACCTCCTTTGCCCTGGCCCTCACAGTGCTGGAAAAGGAAAAGGAGGAGCAGCGCATTTTCGATTTGGCTAGCGGGGGCTTTGCCTCCACGGTGCGCCTGGCCAAAAGCTCCCCGGCCATGTGGGTGCCCATCTTCCGCCAGAACCGCCTCAACGTGCTCGACGTGCTCGACGAGCACCTTCACCAGCTCCAGAACCTGCGCAACCTCATTGCCCGCGAAGATTTCAACGGCCTGCACCACGCCATCGAGCAAGCCAACCACATCCGCAAGATTCTGCCTTGATGCCAGTAGAAAAATATCCGTCATGCTGAGCGCAGCCGAAGCATCTTGGTAGTGTAGTAAACTCAAACGAAGCGGTAGAGATACTTCGACAAGCTCAGCATGACGGCCTGGAACAAACCGACACAACATCAAACACTCCACTCTCAGACATTCAACCCTCAATAATATGAACTCCCAAACCGCAACTCCGCAAACGCCCGAACCGATGCAGTCGGCCCTCTTCAACCGCCAGCCCAACGACAAGCCCTACCTGATTTCGGGGCCGTGCTCGGCCGAAACCGAGGAGCAGGTACTCGAAACCTGCCAGCGCCTGGCCGCCACCGGCAAGGTGCAAGCGTTGCGCGCCGGTATCTGGAAGCCCCGCACCAAGCCCGGCGGCTTCGAAGGCGTAGGCACCAAGGGCCTGCCCTGGCTTAAAAAGGCCAGTGAGCTAACGGGCCTGCCAGTGGCGGTGGAAGTAGCCACGGCCAAGCACGTGGAGGACTGCCTCGCCTTCGGGGTAGACATCATGTGGGTGGGTGCCCGCACCACTGGTAACCCGTTTTCGGTGCAGGAAATTGCCAACGTGCTGCGCGGGGTGCAGGTGCCCGTGCTGGTGAAAAACCCGATTCACCCCGAGCTGGAGCTGTGGGTGGGCGCCGTGGAGCGCCTCCAGAAAGCCGGCCTGGAGCAGGTAGGCCTCATTCACCGCGGCTTCTCAAGCTACGGCAACACCGACTTCCGCAACGCCCCCATGTGGCACCTGCCCATTGAGATGAAGCGCCGTTTCCCCGATATGCCCTTGCTCTGCGACCCCAGCCACATCTGCGGCCGCCGCGACACGCTGTTCGCCGTAGCCCAGCAGGCCCTAAACCTGGGCTTTGATGGCAACATGATTGAAAGCCACATCGACCCCGACAACGCCTGGAGCGACGCCAAGCAGCAGATTACGCCCGAGGTGCTGGGCCAGCTGATTGAAGACCTGGTGTGGCGCCACGAAACCACCGACCAGCGCGAGTTCCTGACGGCGCTGGCCGGCTTCCGGGAGCAAATCAACCAGCTCGATGCCGAGATTATTCAGCTGCTGGGCCGCCGCATGGGCATTGCCGAGAAGATCGGGCAGTACAAAAAGGAAAACGACATCACCATTCTGCAAACCAACCGCTGGAACGAAGTGCTGGAGCGCAGCCTGCGCCAGGGCGCCTCGGTGGGCCTGACGCCGGAGTTTGTAGAGCAGTATCTGGCCGCCGTACACCTGGAGTCTATTACCCACCAGAACAAGGTAATGGGCTAAGATTTTAGGTGTCTAGCATTAGTTGACAGTTGTTTGTCAGCTGTTATGCTGAGCAACGCGAAGGACCTTTTTACGTCAGAACGACCTCGTATTAACGACAGTCGCGCGGGCGTGAGAAGGTCCTTCGCGTTGCTCAGGATGACAACAACTCGGAATGCAAAACCATCACCCGGAAACCAGAAACTAGAAACTACCTTGCATCATGCTCTTCTATACCGTGATGAAGCCCCTGGTGCAGGTGGCGCTTCGTGTCTTTTTCCGTCAGCTGGAAGTTCGCAACCCCAAGCGGCTGCAGATGCCCGGGCCGCTGCTGATTGTGGGCAACCACCCCAATACGCTGATGGACCCGCTGGTAGTGGCCATCAACCGCCGCGACCCTATTGCCTTTCTGGCCAAGAGCACGTTTTTTCAGAACCCCATCGTGAAAGCCATTATGGAATCGGGCAACTCCATTCCGATTTACCGGCGGCAGGATGTGGAAACCGGGGCCGAGAAGCTCACGCCCGAGCAGCTGGCTGCCCAGAACGAAGCCATCTTCGGGCGCTGCTACGACTACTTCGACCGGCGTGGCACCATCATGATTTTTCCGGAGGGCAGCAGTATTCAGGAGCGGCGCCTGCGGCCCCTTAAAACCGGGGCCGCCCGCATTGCCCTGGGCGCCGAAGCCCGCCGCGGCTTTCAGCTGGGCCTGCAGATTCTACCCGTCGGCATCAACTACTTCGACCCGCAGCGCTTTCGCTCCGATGCGTTTCTGAACGTGGGGCCGCCCATTCAGGTGGCCGATTATGCCGCTCAGTACCAGCAAGACCCCGAAGCCGCCGCCGATGCGCTGACGGAGGAAATCCGCCAGCGCATGGAAGTGCGCTTGGTGATTACGCGCGACGCGGCCGAGGATGAGCTAAGCCAGCAGGTGGAGCGCACGTTTGGCTCCCACCTCAACCCCGACGACGACCCCAATACCCTCTACGACAATTTCCAGCTGAGTCGCACCGTGCAGCAGGGCATCCTGTACTTTGAGCAGCACGACCCTACCCGCCTGGCCGAAGTGCGTGGGCAGCTCTCAGCCTACCTCCAAGAGCTGCGCCAGCTGGGCCTGACGGATGAGGCCCTGGACTCGAGCCGGCAGCGGACCGGCAACCGGCTGTCGAGGGCGGCGGAAGCCACGCTGCGGCTGGTGCTGGGCTTCCCGCTTTACCTCTACGGAGCCGTCAACAACTACCTGCCCTACAAGCTGCCCTCGATGGTAGCGCGTCGGGCCACCAAAGATGCCGAGTTTGTGGCGCCCATTATGCTGGTGACGGGCATGCTCACCTTCAGCCTGGGCTACGTGTTGCAGACCATGCTGGTGCACCATTTCACCCAGGACTGGCGCTGGACCACGCTTTACGCCCTAAGCCTGGCCCCCACTGGCTTTTATGCGCTGAGCTACTGGAACAACTTGGCGGCGCGGTTGCGCCGGCTGCGGGCGTTGCGGCTGCTGCAAAAGCAGCGTCCCCGCATGGAGCAGCTGCACCAGCGGCGCAGCCGCATTCTGCAACTCCTGAATGAAGCCCGTGAAGCCTATTTGGCCGCGCGTAAAGCCAAGCGGGCCTGATCGGTAATCCTTAAAAGTCGAGCTTGAGGCCGAGGCTAAGCACCAGGACATCTGCGGGGGAAAGGCCGCTGCGGTTTTGCGCGTAGCTGATCAGGTATAGGTCGTTGCTGCTAAGCTCATAGTAAGCAGAAAGCAGGCGGGAGCGGCCGGAGGGCGTTTCCGGGAGCCGGTAGCCAATGCGGCTGCCCAGCAAGGGCCCTACCCGCGTGTCGGTGGAAAACCAGTAGTAGCCTTTGGTGTACTGCCCGGCCTCCTCGTCGTTGATGGTGCCGTGGGTGTAGCTGAAGTACGCGCCCACCATCAGGGGACGCACCTGCCACTTTTTGCCCACCGGCAGCACCCAGGGCGAGTAAAGGAACTTGGCCGAGGCCAGGGAAAGGGTGGACCCGGCGTACTTCTTCGGTACGTAGCCCACCAGAATATCCAGGTCGGCGTGGTCGCGCCAGAACGTGTAGCCGGCTCCGGCGGCCACCATGCCCAGACCACCGCCGGTTTGCAGCACCAGATGGCGTGGGCGGTACCAGGGAGTAAGGTTGGCCGAGGCAGCCTTGCCGGCCAGGGTATCCGGAGCCGTCTGCAGTACTTCAGTATCCGGGGCGACGGGAGCAGCCAGCGCCGAAAGGGGCAGGGCCGCCAGGGCGGCCAAAAATAGACGCTGTATCATTAGAACTGCACACGTTTAAGCCGAAATTCCTTGTCCCCCCATACCGTCATTACCACATATTCCCGCTCTTCGAACGCGGCGGAGTTGACGTAGGTAACGCCATCATTGAAGGGCTGGCCGATGCTGAAAGAATGGCGGTGGCCGTTCATCTCGAACACCAGGCGCGGGGCTTCCCGCAGCGCCTGAACGTAGCCGTCGCGCAAGGCGGGGTCGAAATCCCCATCCTGGGGCGGCACGTGGGACACAATGATCTGGCGGCGGGTAGAGTTGTCGGCCAGCTGCTGCTGCACCCAGGGCAGGTCCGGCACGAGGCCGTTGAAGTTGTACTCGCGGCCGTTCGTGTCGGTCATGATGAACCGGGTGTCGGCGTACGTAAAGGCGTAGTTGAGGGGGCCAAAGATGTGCTGGTAGGCTTCCCGGCCGTTGCCCACCTGGTCGTGGTTGCCGATGACGGTGAGATACGGCACGTTGAGCTTGCGCAGGTGGTCGTCTACCCAGCGCATTTCGCGGCCCAGCCCAAAGTCCGAAATATCCCCCGCCACCACCATAAACTGGATGCCGGGCTGCTGGTTCACGCTCTTCACCAGGTCTTCGGCATCGTCGTAGAAGCGTTGGGAGTCGCCGGTGAACACGAAGCGCAGCGTATCCTCGGTGGGTGGCTGCTGCTGCAGGCGGGCCAGGTTTTTGGCCGTGAGGTCTTGCTGGTCGCCGGGGGAGCGGTAGTCGTTGGGACTGAATTCCAATAGGTCGGAGCAGCCGGTGAGCAGCAGCCCCAGGGCAGCCGGAACAAGCGGCCGCAAAAAAGGTAAAGAGAGGGGCATAGCCACAGCACAAAAATCACAAAACCGCAGCCTCCCGGGAGGCCACAGACGCGGTATATACCGGTCGGCGGATGTAATAGTTGGGTTTTGTAGCTCAGCCGTAGTGCGTCATCGGCGGCGCGTTTCCGAAAAAAAGCCGCAGATGAAGATCTTAGCGCCTATCTGGGAAGGAAAAGAAAAAAGGCGTTTCCGAGTCGTGGGCGGTACTCGCCGACGCGTGGGAAAGCCTGGTCTGGTTACTCGTCCAGGTATTGATGCACAAACTTGATGGCCATGCTGCCCTCGCCCACGGCCGAGGCTACGCGGGCCATAGCGCCGGCGCGGCTGTCGCCGGCCGCGAAGATGCCGGGAATGCAGGTTTCCAGGGCGTAGGGTTCCCGCTGGCGCTTCCAGCTGCTAGCGTAGCGCGGGTCCTGCACCAGGTCGCGGCCGGTGAGCACGTAGCCCCGCCCATCGCAAATCACCTGTTCGCACACCCACTCGGTGCTGGGTCGGGCCCCAATGAACACGAAGAGGGCCCGCGCGGGCCGCGCCTCTTCCTCTCCGTTCCGGCTGATTACTACGGTTTCGAGGTGGTCCTGGCCCCGCACGGCGGCTACCTGGGTGTGCGGCAGAATCTCAATATTGGGGGTGCGCCCGATCTGCTCAATCAGGTAGGCCGACATGCTCGCCGCCAGGGACTCGCCCCGGATGAGGATGTACACGCGCCGGGCATACGTAGCCAGGTACATGGCCGCCTGCCCGGCCGAGTTGCCCCCACCCACGATGTACACGTCCTGCTCCTGGCAGGAGCGGGCCTCGGTGCGGGCCGCGCCATAGTACACCCCGGCCCCGGTCAGCTGGTCGATGCCGGGGACTTCCAGGGTGCGGTAGCTCACGCCCGTGGTCAGCACCACGGCCCGGGTGCGCACCTCGTTACCATTGCTCAGCGTCAGTACTTTATAGCCGTCCTTCACGCAGAGGTTGGTTACTTCCTGTGGGGCCAGAAACTCGGCCCCCAGCCGCACCGCCTGCGCCCAGGCGCGGTGGGCCAGCTCGGTGCCGCTCAGGCCCGTCGGGAAACCCAGGTAATTTTCGATGCGTGAGGAAGTGCCCGCCTGTCCACCCGGCGACTCCCGCTCGATAATGAGCGTCTTTAGCCCTTCAGAGGCGCCATATACGGCTGCGGCCAGCCCGGACGGCCCGGCCCCAATCACCACTACATCGTACAGCTCCTGGGTGGCGGCAATGGCCAAGCCCATCTTTTCGGCTACGGCGGCGCGCTCGGGCCGGGCCAGGGCGGTGCCGTCTTCAAACACCACTACGGGTAGGTCGGCGGTGGTGAGGCCTACGCGGGCCAGCAGAGCCGCGGCTTCAGGCTGGGCCTCGAAGTCGAGCCACTGAAACGCCACCATGTAGCCCGCCAAGAAGTCCTTGAGTGCGTGGGAAAGCGGCGACCATTGAAACCCGATCAGGCGGATGCCCTGAAACCGGGGCTGGTGCGTGGCCTGCCACGCGCTCAGCAAATCGTGCAGGGTAGGGTAGAGCAGCTGCTGGGGCGGGTCCCAGGGCTTCATGAGGTAGTAGTCGAGGCGGGCGTGGTTGATGGCGCGGATAGCGGCCTCCGTGTCGGCGTAGGCCGTGAGCAGCACCCGCCGCGCCTGGGGAAACAAAGCCCGCACCTGCTCCAGCAGCTCCACGCCTTCCATCTCGGGCATGCGCTGATCGGCCACTACCAGCGCCAGGGACTCATTACGCACTTGCAGCTCGCGCAGGGTGGCCAGGGCTTCGGCCCCGGAGTTGGCCCGCAGCACCCGGTAGTCGCGCCGAAACTCCTGGCGCAAATCCCGGTCGATGGCGGCCAGCACTTGGAGGTCATCATCAACGGCCAGGATAACGGGTTTCTTTTCCATAGGTCAGGAGGATACTAGGTGAAGAGAGAATAGGGGCAGCCATAGCAAGCAGGCATATGCATCAGGCTTTCGTGTTGACCAGTGCGTAAAGCAAGGCAGCTCATGGCTTTCTTTTGTGCAAATTTTAGATACGCTTGTTGGTATCCAAAACGGCGTGTTTCCGAGAAGGCACCGAGAAGGCACCCCGAATCTTCCTCGGAACCACTCCCTAAGAAAAATACTACCCAGGCAGAGTGCCTTAGCTCAGCACCGGCAGCCAGGCGCAAAACTCGGTTTGGCCGGGCTGGGAGCGGAGCTCAAGCCGGCCGCCGTGGTCCCGGATAATGCGCTGGGCAATGTCGAGCCCCAACCCCGTGCCTTCGCCGGCCTGCTTGGTGGTGAAGAACGGTTCAAAGATATGCGGCAATACCTCAGGCGGAATGCCGGGGCCATTATCGATGATGTATACCTGTACAAAGCTGCCCTGCTGCCGGGTGCGCACCTCCAGGCGCCCGCCTAGGGGCAGCACGTCCAGGGCGTTGTCGAGCAGATTGGTCCACACTTGGTTGAGGGAGCTCACCTGCCCCCGGATAGGGGGAAGCTGGGGCGCAAAGTCGCGCACCAGTTGAATCTGCCGCTCGCGCAGGCGGTAGCTCAGGATGTTGAGGGTGCTTTCGAGGCCAGCCTGTACGCTGAGGGAGGCATACTCCGCACCCCGGTCCATGTGGGAGTAGGTTTTCACGTTGCTCACCAGCGTGCTGATGCGCCCGGAGGCCTCTTGCACGTCGCGCAGCAGGCAGCGCGAGGTCAGCTGGCTTTCCAGCCAGGCCAGGGCTGCGGGCCGGGCCTCGGGAGGCAAGGAGGCAGCCAGAGGCACCAGCTCTTCGCGGGTGCGGCCCGCTTCCAGCAGGGAGGCGGCCAGCCGGTAGCCGTCGGGCACGCCCTGGGTTTCCAGCCAATCGGCCAGCAGGTCTTCCTCATCGGCGCACTCCAGGGCCGTAAAGCCTCCCCGGTTTTCAGTGCCGGCGGGCTCGGCCAACGCTACGAGGGCCGCCAGGGCCTCCGGCGAAGGGCAGTGCTGCACTAGGGCAGTCAGCAGGGCCGGCTGCTGCTGCACCCGGTCGGTGAGGGCCTGGGCCGCCCGCCCGATGGCCGCGGTAGGATTGTTAAGCTCGTGGGCCAGCCCGGCTGAGAGCTTGCCCAGGGCGCGCAGCTTCTCGTCGCGCTCCTGGGCGCGGGCCTCGTCGCGGGCCCGGTCGCTCATGGCACTTACCAGACGCTGCACCAGCTCGGGGCTCACCTGCTCCAGCTCCGGGAACAAGTTACGGTGCAGCACAAACAGCACCGTGGGTCCGGTGGCTACGCCGTACCCGCTGATGGTGCGCAGGCGGGAGTAGGGCAGTACGCCGCTGATCTGGCCGGCCTCCAGCCGGAACCCCGGCTCCCGCTGCCCATTTACCATCCGAAAAAACTGCAGGCCCCCTGCCAGAATGGCCATCATGTACTCCGCTGGCTCGCCGGGCCGGGTAATTTCTTGCTGGTCGGCAAACGTGCGCCGCTCACCGTGGGCGAGCAGCCAGTCGTACGTGGCAGGGGGCAGATCTGCCAGCAGGGGCAGACGCGCAAGGTCGGCGGGCGTAAGGGGAGCAGGCATAGCACGCACAGCAGAAGTAGGCCGTGTGGCTACAACTACCGAACTACGAAGCAAGTTTGCAAGCCCGGGAGCAGCTTACTCGCGCTCCAGCTTCAGGGTGCGCCGGCCACTGGGCGTTTGCACCGTCAGCACGTAAAGGCCCTTGGGCAGGTTGTCGAGCTCGGCCAGCGTAACATCGTGGGCCCCGGGGGGCAAAGTCCGCTGCCGGCGCACTACTTCCCGGCCCACGGCATCGTGCAGCACAAACGTAGCTGGTCCGCCGACCATGCCGGCCACGCGCACCACCAGGCTGGAGCCGAAGGGGTTGGGGTAAGCCTGCACGCTGTAGGCCGCCGGCACGCTGTAGGTTACCGGGCGCACTTCCGAAAGGTGGGCGCTTCCGTCCTCGTCTACCTGCCGAAGGCGGTAATACACTACGGGAGCCCCATAGCGGCTGAGGTTAGCATCGGTGAAGGCGTACTCGTGGCGCTGAGAACTAGTGCCGGCTCCGCGCACTGTACCAATAGCGCGGAAGCTTAGCCCGTCGGTGCCGGCTTCTACCTCAAACCGATTATTGCGCAGCTCGGAGGCAGTAGCCCAGCGCAGCACCGCCGCCGGGCCGCGGCGCTCGGCCGTAAAGCTCAGAAGGCTAACGGGCAGCGGATTAGCCGCGTTGGAGATGGTAAGGTAGCCGAGGCTCTGGCCCGTAGCGGGAGCAGTAAACGTAAGACTGCGCACCAGCGTGGTGGCATCCTGGGTGGCAGGGGCACTGCTGCCAGCGGGTGCCCACGCGGTGGGGCCGCTGGCACTGTACCAGCCCTGAGCGTTGCTGAAATCGGCCAAGCCGTTGTCGTCGTCGGGTAGCCACTGCAGGGTGACGGCCAGGGGCCCGGCTGGCTGGGTGGCAGTGACCACGTTCCAGATCCGGTCGATGCCCTGGAGGCTGGTGTTGGCCGCGTTTACGCCGTAACTCAGCCCTGCCGTTTGCAGGCCGGCCGTGCGTGTCACCACCACCATGCCCAGAGAGGTGCGGTCTAGGATAAGGCCATTGCCGAAGTCCTGCAGGCCAGAGCCGTTGTTGTCCACCACGCTCAGGTTGCCCTGCACGTAGCGGCCCACGGCCTCGCCCGAAAGGGTAGCCCCATCGGCTAGCGTAATGGCCGAGGTGGCGCTGGTGCGTACCATGCCTTGCGTCAGCAGCAGCTGCCCGCCAACGGTGAGGTTGGTGGGCACGCTCAGGATATTGCTGCCGGCCGCGCCCGTGTTGCTCACGGTCAGGTAACCGACGGTAGCCGTACCGGGGGTGAAGGTTTGGTTGGCCGCGCCGGCAAACACCAGGGTACCCGGCGAAGTAAGGGCCCCGGTATTTGTCAGGTCCCCCGTAACTTGAACCGTGCCCGCGTTGGTGAGGGTACTGGCTGCCTGGTTGTCGAGGCTGCCACTTACGTACAGCGTTGCCCCGGCCCCCACCGTTAGCTGGGCACCGGCATTGGTAAGCGTTTGTGCAGCGACTGTGCCAGCAAGCAGCAGTAGCAGTGAAAGAGAGGAAACGTGTTTCATACAACGGCGCGCTACGAATAATCGAAGATAAGAATACTAATGACTTAGCGTGGGTTGCTTGGCATAAGCCTGCGGGCCCAGCAGGCTTTCCAAGGCCCGCAGGCGACTTTCCAGCGCGGCCGTACTTGCCTGGGCCTGGGCGTTCAGATGGCGGTTGGCGGCTTCCAGACGCAGGTTGGCCGCTTTCAATGCCTCTACCTCTCGGATCAGGGCCTGAATAGCAATCAGGTTTACCCCGTCGAAGTCGGCCTGGTTGATGCTGGTCGGGCTGCCACTGCGACCTACGCCGTCGTGGCCGAAGGCGGCGTAGAAGTCCTGGGCCATGGGGCCGTAGTGGCGCATGGTGTCGGCACTCTGGCCTTTGTAGTTCCAGGAGCCCAGGCGCATCCGGCTGATCTTTTGCAGAAACGCGGCCCCGTCGGCCAGCCGGACATGCTCCTTGCGGGTAGAGTCCGATACCGTTTCCCAGGCATTGCCCCCGGCAGCCACTTTCACACCGGTAGTCAGGCCGGTGTTGGTGTAAAGAAAATAGCCGTTGACAAAGCGGGCGTTAAAGGTGTTGGTGGTCGTAGCGGTCAGGTAATTGTACGTTGTAAGGCCCGTATTGGCATCGTATACAGCGCCTGTTACGCTGTTGTCAGCAAATACGAACGAACCCCGGCGGGCACCGGTATGGGCGTAGTAGCCTAAAGCCACGGATGTGTAACCCGTGGCTACATTTCCCTCCCCTATAGCCACCGAAGAGGTTTGGGCAGCGGAACTGCCGTTTCCGAGGGCAACACCGTAGTCGCCTGAGGCGCGGTTGTTATAGCCTATAGCCACTGAATGAAGGCCAATATTGGCCCCGTCCCACTGAGTACCATTGACATACCCAGCTCGGAAGGCGGCTTTAGCCGGGTACCACAGCAGGCGGGCGCCGCTGCCTTCCTGGGGCGGATCGGCAGCGGTGTTGCCCACAAAGTTGCCAGTGGCCAATAAACCATGGTTACTGTGTACTTCGAGCCCGGCGTAGGACGTATTGTTATAGCTGTCGAGGGTGCGCAGAGTGCCCACGCCAACCTGGCCGTCTGAGTACACCCGCAGCCCGATAGTACCTACAGCATCAGTGCTGCTGTTCTGCCCAACGAGCACCTTATCAGCCAGATTCAGGTTCTGGGTAGCGGTGTGGTTGCCTAGGTTGTCGGCCCCGGTGGGCAGCGTCACGCTGTTGCCGTTGGTCAGGCTCAGGGTCTGGCCGCTCAGGGTTAGCTGTTGCGCGTCGGCGTCTACCGGCACGGTGGCCGTGCTCAGGTTGCCGTTGGCATCGGCCGTCACCATGCGGGTGCCGGTGCCGGCCAGTCCGGCCAGCCGCACGGTGCTGGTACTGCCGGCCACGTGCAGGGTGGCTCCGGGCGTGGCCGTCCCGATACCCACGCTTACCGCGTCGACGCCGGTGCCGCCCAGTGCCAGGGTATTGTTTTGCCCCACGCGGGCGTTGTAGCCCAAGGCCGTGGCGTTGGTCAGGCCTGCAGTGGCTGGCCCCGCCTGGTAGCCCACAAACGTGCCGAAGTTACCCGACCCGTTGTCGTAGCCCGCGTGGTAGCCCAGGGCCACGTTGTACGAGCCAGTGGAAGTATAGCCCGCGTTGTACCCGGCAAAGGTGTTGTTGACCCCGCTGACGTTGAGGTAGCCGGCCTGGTAGCCCATAAACTGGTTTTGGCTGCCGGTGCGGTTGCTGATGCCCGCCGCGTTGCCGCTGAAGTAGTTCAGGCTGCCGCTCGTGTTGTTGTAACCCGCCATATAGCCGGTGAACTGATTGCTATGGCCAGTCGTGTTGCTGTAGCCGGCCGTGTGGCCGCTGAAATAGTTGTAGTTGGCCGTGGTATTGCTGAAGCCGGCGCCCGCGCCGCTGAAGTAGTTGAAGAAGCCGGTAGTGTTGCTGTTGCCCGCCAAATAGCCGGTAAACTGGTTGAGGCTCCCGATGGTGTTCTTCTGCCCGGCTTGGTAGCCCGCAAAGTAGTTGGCCTCACCGGTCGTGTTCAGCTGTCCGGCTTGGTAGCCCACAAACTGATTGCGGATGCCCGTGCTACTGTTGCCGGCCTGATAGCCCAGCAGCAGGTTGTTGCCGGTGGTGTTCTGGCCCAGGTTCAGCCCCCCGTCGGCCCGGATGCCCACGCCCACGGCCGTGCCCACGTCGGCGCCCGTGCCGGTGAGGGCCTGGGTGGCAACGTGGTTGCCCAGGTTGTCGGCTACGTTGGTTTTATCAGGCAGGTATAGCCACTTGCCCGTGCCGGTGCTGCCGACGGCGCCGGTGGCGTACCAGAAGCCTACGGAGTCGGTGGCCAGGGTAGCAGTACCGGTCTGAAAAACCATCAGCCCCTGGGGTGGGTTGAGAAGGGCCCGGCGCTGGGCCTGGGTCAGGCGCGGAATCAGCAGGCCCTTGTCGTTGGCCGGCGCGGTAATTTCCAGGGCGGCCTGGCTGCTGGGGGCAGTAGTACCGATGCCTACTTGGGCCCAGGCCGCCCCGCTGGCAAGGCCAAGCGCGGCCAGGAGCAGCAAGAAACGGGACGGGCAAACAGAAAAAGCAGATAAACGTGCAGTCATATCGGGCGTAAAAGCAGAATAAAGGGCCTTGATTAAGCCCGTAAAGCTACTTTTACCTTGAGCGCAGCCCTAGTAAATTTCTGCCAATTTGCTTTTGCGCCAGGCTTGTTTGTTTGCTTGAATCCGGCTGTTTCAGGTAGTGGCCGGGCGCAACAGTTCGCTGGCCCGCTGGCCATAGTGCCGGTAAAACACCCGGGCAAAATAGTCGGTATCCTCGAAGCCCACGGCAAAAGCAGCTTCGGCCACGGTGGCCGCTTCTCCGGAGAGCAGCAGCTCCCGGGCGCGGTCGAGGCGGAGCAGGCGCAGATAGGTGGCCGGCGTGAGGCCCGTGAGTTCCTTGCACTTGCGGTAGAGCGTCCGCTCACTGAGCCCGATGAGCTTGGTGGCGCTGGCAATGGTGATAAATGGGTTGGCCATAATCTGGCCCGCGACCTGCCGGAACTGGCGCAGCAGCAGCAGCTCCTCGTCGGAATACTCCCGGCCCTGGGTAGAAAGCAGCAGCAGTGAAGACGAATCCTTACGGGCTTTGGCAGGCATCGGCAGAAGGAAAATACGTGGCCGCAAAGCTCGCCGGGCCTGGTGGGGAGGACTAGTAAATTTCTGCCAATCCCGCCTTAGCAGGGAGTAGCAGCCCGCCTACGCTTAATTTCTACTCCTTCTCCGCTAAAACAGCTTGGCTCTTCCCCGGTGCAGGCCACCGTAAAGCACGACCAGCATCGGAGAAGAGCCAAGGGGAAAGGCCGGCGTGGTCGGTTACTTGCTTTCTGCGGGCGCGGCAACCTCGCAGTTATCGGGTTTCAGGTCGGCGTTTTTCTTTTTGTAGGTCGACTCGGTTACTTCCGTAAAGACCATTTTCACGGTCATCAGCCGGGTTTTTACGTCGCCCTGGATGTAGTAAACCTTGCCAGCCTCCAGGTTCAGGTCGAACTTGTCCTGGTCGGGGATGTTGAGCCCCCCGGCTACGGAGGTGAAGGCCGTTTCGCCGGGTTTGAGCTTGGCCACGAAATAGCGCTTGTTGCTGAGGCGGCACAGCTCGGCCCCGTTAGCGCGCACGGTAAAGTTGACGCCGGCCTGGGCCAGCATGGGCGGGCGGTAAAACACCACGGTGGCCATATCGGGCGTGGGTTCGGGCAGGGCGCCCTGGGCATAGCTGGCACTGGCGGCGGCCAGCAGCAGGCCTGTGCAAAGAAGGTAACGCATACAGGGGTAAAAGGGAGAAGGGTTGGTAGATGAGCTCAAGGTACAGAGTCAGGGGGAAGGTGCAAAGGTTGCCTGGCCGCAGAGGCCCCCGAATAATTCTGGTGGGGTTCCGGCTAAGTACTTAGGGCGCTACGGCGTGAGGCCGCTCGCCCGGGGGCGCGCGGAAGCCCGCAAAAACTCCTTTCTTGCTAAACTTTTTGGCCGCCGTTTGCCTTCTGTCTTTTTGCCCCTGTCTTTCCCTCCTATACCGCTATGGCTAAAGTAAAAACCCTCTTTTTCTGCCAGAACTGCGGCGCCCAGAGTGCCAAATGGATTGGCCGCTGCCCCAGCTGTGGGGAGTGGAACACTTACGTGGAAGAGGTCATCGAAAAAGCCGATACGGCCACGGCCAATACGGCCTGGAAAGCCTCCACCACCGTGGGCAGCTCGCCCACGAAAGCGGCTAAGCCCAAGCCCCTGGGCGAAATCCTCTACGAAGAAGAGTCGCGCCTCGACACCCACGACGGGGAGCTGAACCGCGTGCTGGGCGGGGGCCTTGTGCCCGGCTCTTTGGTGCTCATAGGAGGTGAGCCCGGCATCGGCAAAAGCACGCTCATGCTCCAGATTGCCATGCACCTGGGCCGGCTGAAGGTGCTGTACGTGAGCGGGGAGGAAAGTGAGCAGCAGATTAAGATGCGGGCCGAGCGGTTGGGCCAGCAGCACGCGGGGCTCTACATTCTCACCGAAACGGGCACGCAGAACATCTTCCGCCAGATCGACCAGCTCCAGCCCAACGTGGTCATTATCGACTCCATCCAGACCCTGCACTCCTCGCTGGTAGAAGCCGGGGCGGGCTCGGTGAGCCAGGTACGGGAGTGTACCCAGGAACTGCTCAAGTACGCCAAGGAAACCGGGGTGCCCGTGCTGCTCATCGGCCACATCACTAAGGATGGCTCTATTGCCGGACCCAAAATTCTGGAGCACATGGTCGACACAGTGCTGCAGTTCGAGGGCGACCGGCACCTGACCTACCGCATCCTGCGCACCATCAAAAACCGCTTTGGCTCCACCTCCGAGTTGGGCATCTACGAAATGCAGGGCTCGGGGCTGCGGCAGGTGAGCAACCCCTCCGAAATCCTGCTCAGCCAGCGCACCGAAACGCTCAGCGGCATTGCCATCGGGGCTACGCTGGAAGGCAACCGCCCCCTGCTGGTGGAAGTGCAGGCCCTCGTGACGCCCGCCACCTACGGCACGCCCCAGCGCTCGGCCACGGGCTTCGACGCCAAGCGCCTGCAGATGCTGCTGGCCGTGCTCGAAAAGCGCAGCGGCCTGCGCCTGGGCCAGCACGACGTGTTCCTGAACATTGCCGGCGGCCTGCGCCTCGACGACCCCGCCCTGGACCTGGCCGTGTGCGCCGCCGTGGTGAGCAGCCTGAACGATATTCCGCTGGCGGGCGAAATCTGCCTGGCGGCGGAAGTGGGACTTAGCGGAGAAATCCGGGCGGTGAGCCGGCTGGACCAGCGCCTGAGTGAGGCCGAGAAGCTGGGCTTTGCGGAAATGTACATCTCCCAGTTCAACGCCCGCGGCCTGGACCTGAGCCGCTACGGCATCCGGGTGCACCCCTCCGGCCGCCTCGACGAAGTGCTGTCGGGTTTGTTTGGCTAAGCGGGCTAAATTCGGCCCTGGAGCGGTGGGTTACGAAAAAATTATGTCCTTGGATTGGACTTTCTGAACCTGAATGCCGTATCTTCGGTATAGCAATTGACTTTTCCCGCGAAAAGGGGTGGAAAAGTTGGGTTGCTTTCAGGTGCCGAAAGTAGCCGTGCGCCGTGCTTGCTCCGTGTAAAATCCTCCGATACTGCTTTTTCGATGACTTCAGTTTTCCGCCTGACTGCTAGTTGCCTTGTGGCGGCGCTGCTGAGCCCGGTGCTTGGCTGGGCCCAGGGTACCGTGGTGCTGACTGGCAAAATCAGCAACCGCACCAGCGACTCTATTGCCGTAGCAGTGCGCGAAAATCCCCTCGAAGCTCACGAACAGCTTACCTACGCTCGCGTCAACGACAAAGGAGAGTTTCGGCTGGCCGTGCCGGTAAGCGGCCCCACGAAAGCCGACCTGGTGTACGGCGACGACGCCACCCAGCTGTTTGTGGAGCCCGGCAACACGTTGGATATCCGGTTTAAGGGTTCCGATCTGGTGGGCACGGTGAAGTTTAAGGGCACGGGCGCCGAGGCCAATACCTTTCTGGCTGAGATGGACGAGCGGTTCGTGGAAAACGACGGTTTTCAGGTGCTGCCTGACAATATCATGCTTTACGAGCCCGGCTTCCTTGATTTTCTGGACTACCGCCGCAAGCACGAGCTGAAATTCCTCGAAGAAAACCAGGAAAGCCTGACGCCTACTTTCCGCAACTACATTAAGGCGGAAATTGACTACACCTACGCCAACGACCGGCTCACCTTTCAGGACCTGCGCGAGCAGGTAGTAGCCACCGAGCCCCGTCTGAAAATGACCCCGACGTTCTACGACTTCCTCAACGACGAGAAGCTCGTGAACAACCCCTCGGCCATTGGCAACGAAACGTATCAGGAATTCCTGCTCAACTACATTCACTACCAGGCCGTTATTCAGAATCACCGCCGCACCGACCCGGATTTTTTCCAGGTGTGCTACGAGCTGGCCAAGACCAAGCTCAGCGGCCCCATTCGTCCTTTGGTGATGGGCCGCGTGATGCAGGAGTCGTTCCGGTTTGGCCATGTGAAGGTGTCGCAGGCCATGCTCAGCGACTTTGTTGCCATTGAAGGCGCCAAGAAGTACGCGCCCGCCCTGCAGGCAGATTTCGACGCGCACAAGGCCTTTTCCATCGGTGCGCTGGCTCCCGATTTCAAGCTTGTGGCTGTGAATGGAGATTCGGTTTCCCTGCGCAGCTTCGCTGGCAAGCTGGTCTACCTCAACTTCTGGAAAAGCACCAGCGGCCTTTGCCTGCGCGACCTGCCCTACGCCGCCGATCTGGCCAAGAAATTCGACGGCAAAAACATTGTTTTCCTGAACATTGCCCTGGACGAAAACGAGCCGGCCTGGAAACAGCTGGTTATCAGCAAAAAGCTGCCCGGGGTGCATGCCCGCGCCGTGGGGGGACTGCGCTCGGCCCTGGCCAAAGCCTACGCCCTCGACAACGTGCCGGCCTATTTCCTGCTGGCCGAGGATGGTACCTTCCTCAATACTAAGCCCAAGCGCCTGAGCAGCCACGCCGCCGTGGATGAAATCAAGGATTCGTTTGGCAAAGCCGCGCTATATACCAGCACGGCTGAAATCAAAAAGTAGCCTTTAGGGTTTTAGCTTGGCCGCCGCCTCCCGGAACCCCGGGAGGCGGCGGTGTTTACAGCGGGTCCGTAGCGGCTGGCTGGGTTTCCTTGCCGACCTTTACCCCTCAGATGGCTTCCTTACTTACCGATTCGCTCAACTTTCTTTCTAAAGCCACGCCGCGCCGCCTTTGGAACGCCGCGCAGGTGACGGGCGGCTATTTGCTAAGCAAGGCTACGGGCAAAGCCCGGCACTGGGGCCTGCCCGTGGCGCTGTCGTTTGAGCCCACCACCAGCTGCAACCTGCGCTGCCCGGAGTGCCCCAGTGGACTGCGCTCTTTCACGCGCCCCACCGGCATGCTGCCCGACGAGCTGTTCCGGCAGACGATTGATGAGGTAGCTTCGCGGCTGTGGTATCTGATTTTCTACTTCCAGGGGGAACCCTACCTGCACCCCAACTTCCTGGACCTGGTACAGTACGCCTCGAAAAAGGGCATCTACACCGCAACCAGCACCAACGCCCATTATCTCAACGATAAAAACGCCCGGCGCACCGTAGAGTCAGGGCTCGATAGGCTGATTATTTCCCTCGATGGCACCACCCAAGAAGTGTACCAGCAGTACCGCGTGGGCGGCAAGCTCGATAAAGTACTGGAGGGCACCCGCAACCTCATCAAGTGGCGGCGGGAATTGAAGTCGCAGACGCCGCGGGTGGTGTTTCAGTTTCTGGTGGTGCGCCCCAACGAGCACCAGATGGCCGAGGCGAAGCAACTGGCCCGGGAGCTGGGCGTGGATGACGTGTGGTTTAAAACGGCTCAGATCTACGACTACCAGCAAGGCTCCCCGCTGATTCCGACCATCGATTACTACTCGCGCTACCAGAACAACCAGGACGGCACTTGGAGCATCAAGAACCGCCTGCTCAACCACTGCTGGAAGATGTGGCACTCCTGCGTGGTCACCTGGGACGGACTGGTAGTGCCCTGCTGCTTCGATAAAGACGCTGAGTACCGCCTCGGCGACCTGAAAACGCAAACCTTCCGCCAGCTCTGGCACGGCCCCAAGTACCGCCAGTTCCGCGCCTCCCTCCTCAAAGGCCGCGACCAGATAGACATGTGCCGCAACTGCACGGAGGGTACCAAGGTGTGGGGGTGATGAAGAACGAGGAATACAGAATTGGCCGTCCGGACGCTAAGTAAGCGGTCCGGAACGGCCAATTCTGTATTCTTCTTTATCAATTACTAATTACCTACTTGTGGCTTTTATGCAGGTTTTTGCCGAGGTCTTCTACCTGCTTCAGAAAGTCAAGCGCGTCGGAGTCGCCGTAAGTGCCGTAGGCCGAGGAAATGGTGCCGCGTACTCCGTCGCTGGTTTCCAGTGCGTACAGAATCGACATATCATCGGGGTCCGATTCGCCCTCAAAGCGGTAGAAATCAACGATGGTCACCTGCTCCGGGCCGTAGGTCTTGCTGGACTCCGTGCTGATGGTGCACAGGCGGCCACCTTTCACCTGAAAGTCCTGGGTGAAGCCATCGGCGGATAGTTTCTTCTCAACGTTGATGAGGGAGCGTTCTTCTTCTTTGTCTTGCATGGCGAAAGGGGCGTTGGATGTGGGAGAGAGTCGGGAGTAGAGGAGGCGCTAAAAAGACCTGCCCCCGTCCCGGCTATACGAGGCCAGGACGGGGGCAGGTTGTCGGAAATTAAAGCGGAGTTAAGACGCTAGCCTACGGGCTGCCTGCTTGCGGCGGCTTCGATGGTCCGCTGCAGCCGGTCTACATCAATGGTAGAGCAGGCTCCGCAGCCTTTGGCGCAACCGGCCGCGCTTTTGGTGAAGAAGGCGCGCCAGAAAATGCGGCCTACATAAAACGCTGCTCCCGCGAAAAGCAAGGCAATGATGAGGTATTGAATCCACATGATGGGTACAAAACTACGAAGCAGGCGTTTTCGTTTTCCGGTGCTGGATTTTTCTTGTCGGTCAGCTACAGCGCCAAGCCAGACACCAGGGCAGCAGGCCGCGGCCTACGACCAGAACTCACCGATAACTTGCTGCATTTCGGCGTGCACGGCGGTGTTGGAAGCCAGCACCTCACGCCCGAACACCGGGTCGCCGTCGTGCAAAAACTGCGTGACGTGGCCGCCTGCTTCCCGCACCAGCAGAATGCCGGCCGCTACGTCGTAGGAGTTGATGTTGAACTCAAAATAGCCATCGAAGCGGCCCGCGGCTACCCAGGCCAGGTCTACGGCGGCCGAGCCCACACGGCGGATGCCATTGGTGCGGCGCATAAACTCCTTCAGGATTGGCAGATAGGTATCGACGCGGGCAAAGTTGCTGTAGGGGAAACCCGTGGCGATAAGGGAAGAGTTTAGCTCGGCCGTGCCCGATACGTGAATGCGCTGCTCGTTGCAGAACGCCCCGCCGCCGCGCACGGCCCGGAAGCACTCGTCCTGGTTTACTTCGTACACCACGCCCACTACCAGCTCATTGCCCTGCAGCAGGGCTATGCTCACGGAGTAGCAGGGCAGGCCGTGAATGAAGTTGGTGGTGCCATCCAGCGGGTCGATAATCCAGGTAAACTCCTCGGCCCGGCTGGGGGCACCGGCGGTACCTTCCTCCGTGATAAAGCCGGCCTGGGGCAGCAGCTCCCGCAGCCCCGCCACCAGCAGCTTCTCCGACTCCTGGTCCACGTACGATACCATGTCGTGCAGGCCCTTGTGCTCCACGCGGCTGCGGTCGAAACGGGCCGCCTCCTGGCGAATAAACTGACCGGCCCGGCGAGCTACCTCGGCGGTTTCGAGGCTGAGTTGAATGAAGTCCATCGTTAGGGTTATTTGTTATTAAGGCGTCATGCCAAGCGTAGCTGAGGCATCTCGCGTGCTGATGTGTTGTGATGGTAATTACCACACTAGCGAGATGCTTCGGCTTCGCTCAGCATGACGTTCTTTTTACGCAGGAATGTATGAGCCGCGAGCCACGCCAGCAGCAACACTGCCAGCACTTGGCAGGCAGGGCCAATCAGCTCCCCGTAGCGCACGTAGAACGTTTCTTCGGTATTGAGGCGCACGGTGGCCCGGCTGACGGTTTGTACCCACCAGCCGGTGCGCTGGATGATTTCACCTTTCTGGTTGATGAAGCCCGAAATGCCGGTGTTGGCGGAGCGGGCTATGTCGCGGCGGGTTTCGATGGCGCGCAGGGTAGCATACTGCAGGTGCTGCTGGTGCCCCGGCGAGTCGCTCCACCAGCCGTCGTTGGTGATGATGCCAATCAGGGAAGCTCCTTTGCGGACGTAGTCGCGCACGAAGTCGCCGTAGATGGATTCGTAGCAGATAACCGGGGCCACGCGCAGGGCTGGCGTCTTGGTTTGGTACACCGTGCGCTCGGGCTGGGAGCCCAAGCCCCCGGCCGTGCCGCCCAGGTCAATAACGAAAGCCGACAGCCACGGCGGCACGCCCTCCACGCCCGGCACCAGCCGCGACTTATGGTAGAACTCGGGGGCACCTACTGGCCCCGCCAGGTGCACGGCCGTATTGAAGATGTCGTAGTACCCCAGGTCTTCGCGGAAGCGGGCCGTGGGGCTGGCCTCTTCTTTGGTAGGGTAGCGGCCCACGCTGGTTAGGCCCGTGATGAGCTCTACGCCGGGGTGCTGCCCCAGCCATTGCCGGATGCGCTGGATCTTGGGGTTGCTGTCGAAGGAGTCCTCAAAGTAGATTTCGTCCAGCGACGTTTCCGGCCACAGAATCAGCTTAGTCTGGGGCGTTAGATTTTGCTCACTTAGCGTGAGTAAGCGCGTGAGTTGCTCATCGAAGGAAATGAACTTGCTGCCACTGGCAAACTTCTCGTTGAAAGGGTCGACGTTGGGCTGGATGGCCAGGATTTCGGCCGTATTCCCCTTCTCTTGGTAGGTGCTGCCTATCAGGTAAGAAGCGCCAATGGGCAGTAGCGCCGCCAAAGTAGGCCAAACCCAGGGGAGCCGGCGGCGGGCCGTAGAGGCCGTGCCCCCTGCTGCCGCCGAACGGTGCTGCAGGCCGAACCAGGCCCCAAACACGAGGATATTCACCAGCCAGATCCACACGGAGCCGCCCAGGAAACCGGTGTACTCGTACCATTGCACCCACTGGTTGGCCTTGGCAAACCCGTTGCCCAGCGTGAGCCAGGGCCAGGTCAGAAACCAGTGCAGGTGCAGCTGCTCGAAGGCAATCCAGTAAATGGGGAGAGAAATATATCCCGCCGTAGCGCCCAGACGCTTTTTGGTGTGGTAGAACGCCATGAGCGGCGCGCTCATCATCAGAGCATTGCACACCACGGCTGTGATGCCCCCGCCCAAGGTGCTGTAGCTCACCCAATACGTGGTGAACAGGTTCCACAACAGCAGGAGCAGGTAGGAATAGCGCCATACCTTCCAGCCGCTAGCCCCGCGCTCCGTGAGCAGCTGCTCCAGGCGCAGGTAGGGCACCCAGCCTACCAGCAGCAATAGGGCCAGCGGCGCCGGGTGCACGGGCCAGCCGGCCCATAACAGAAAGCCGCCCAGCCAGGCCAGCAGAAACGGCAGGCCCACGGCCAGCTTGCTTTTGGGTAAGGCGGGGGCCGCCGGCATAAGCGTAGAATTAGTCGTCGGCACGGTGGTCTTCTTTGATACGTTCTTCTTTGCGGCCCTGCACTACCAGCACGATTTCGCCTTTGATGGCCGCGCGGGCCGCGAAGTTGGCAGCCAGCTCGGCTAGAGGCGCCGTCACGGTTTCTTCGAACAGCTTGGTCAGCTCCCGGCTCACGGAGGCCGGCCGCTCGGGGCCCAGCACGTCGGCCAGCTGCTCCAGGGTTTTCACAATGCGGTGGGGAGACTCGTAGAAAATCATGGTGCGGGTTTCCTGGGCCAGCTCCCGCAGGCGCGTCTGGCGGCCTTTCTTCACTGGCAGAAAGCCTTCGAATGTAAACCGCTCGGCCCCGAAGCCCGATTTCAGCAAGGCGGGCACCAGAGCGGTGGGGCCAGGTAAGCATTCCACCTTCAGGCCGCGGGCCAGGCACTCCCGCACCAACAGGAAGCCAGGGTCAGAAATTCCGGGGGTGCCAGCGTCTGAAACCAAGGCCATGGTTTCGCCTTTTTCCAGCCGTTCGAGCAGGCGCTGTACCTGCTGGTGCTCGTTGTGCAGGTGGTAGCTAAGCATAGGCTTCTTCAAGCCCAGGTGCTGCATAAGGCGGCCGCTGGTGCGCGTGTCCTCGGCCAGCACGGTATCTACCTCGCCAAGTACTCGAATAGCCCGCAGCGTAATGTCCTCTAAGTTGCCGATGGGGGTGGGCACTAGGTAAAGCAGGGTGGGAGCGGGAGTTTCAGCCATAGCCACAAAGGTAGACCACAGATGCTGACGGATGCAGGAACGGATAAAAACGGATGGCGTGGCAGGGGCCCGCGCCCCGGCCTCTACGCGCTGGTGGCTTTATACATTTCCGCCAGCTTATCAATGGCTGCGGCCAACTGGTGGTCTTTGGCGGTGATGCTATTACCCGAATCGTGCGTCCGTAGCCGGAAGGTTACCACATTGTACTCATTGCTCCACCACGGGTGGTGTTCCTGGTATTCGGCTTCCTCGGCCACGTCGGTCATGAAGCTGAACGCGGTTTGAAAGTCTTTGAAGCGGAAAGAGCGGGTGAGGGCGTTGTCTTGTTCGAGCCACATAGAAGAATGTAAAAGAAGCTGGTATGGATATTCTGCGACGAAGCCCAACCTTATCCAAAAACGACGGGCAGCGTAAATTCAGGTAACAACCAACCTCGCCAAGCTATGCCACTGCACCGCCTGCTAGACCAGAAACTCAGCAAACTATACGAGCCCTCTTCGCGCATTGATGACGTATTCAAGGGGTACGACATCACCTTTATTACGAACGAGCACGGTGAGCCGGTAACGCTGTTCTTCGGCAAGCGCCGGCCCGATGGGGCCATAGCCGGGGAACGGTACACGCGCACCATCAAGCGGGAGCCGGGCAGCCTGGTTGTGAAATCGAGCCACTGGGACCTGCGCGGTAAGATTATGCGCTAAGCCGCGCCCGCACTTCCATCAAGGCAAACCCTAGCAGGTTGAGGCCTGCCCACTCGGCTGGGTCGGCGGCTTTTGGGTCGTCTTGAGCAAGGCCAATTCCCCAGATGGGGTCTACCGGGCTAGCTTCTACCAATACCCGCTGGTCAGTGGTCAGCAAATACTCCAGCAGGGCAGGGTTCTGGCTGAACTTAGCTTCATTGCCCCGCACAACTACTTCAAACCGGGTAGCATTCCACCGGGCCTCGTCGAAGTGCTTGATCTGACGGCCCAGCTTTTTGGCCTCATTTGGGTGCCGGGCGTGCAGGATAGCTTGGCGGGTAGTTTCATCGTCGAAAAGACGCGCCTTTTCAGCCATCATGTAGTGCTCCGCGGTGGCATATGTTTCGTTAGCTACCGTGAAAGCAGCTGGGTACCACTGGCTGAAGCACTCTTTACCAACGGCTGTATCGGGTTTGCCCGTGTGGCCCCAGAAGTACAAATACTTTGCTTGGTAGCCTGCTGCCAGGTGAGCGAGCAAGCTTTCAACAGACCGAATTTGGGGAGTTGCTTTAAGAGCCATAGCGCAGGAAGAAGCCGGGATTTTGTGCGGGTAAGCAGGGCATCAAACCTAAACCTAAATCTGCAAACGGCAGTACACCCTAAGCAAACACCTTTCCCATTCCAAGCGCTGACCTTCCTATGGCTATTGACCCCAACAACCGCCCCGTGCGCGTTATCAACGACGACACCACCGACCAGGAACTGGAAGCCGGACACATCATTCCCGGCGCCGACCCACCCAAGAACGAGGATGCCCGCGGGGGCTTCGGCAACCGCGACGGCAAGGAAGGCTTCGGCACCGATAGCGGCTCGGGCATCACGGCCGTGTCGGTGAACGAAAATACCGACGACCTGCAGCTGCCCAAAGACAACATCCGCAGCACCGACGAAGGCCAGCCTGACCGCCCCAACCAGGATTTGCCCGCCGACGAAGATCCGGATCTGGAAGCGCGCCGGCCCGTGGACGAACTGGATGCGGACGATGACCGCCCCGGCCGCGACGAGATGCGCAACCCCAACTCCCGCGTTGGGATGGGCCAGATGGAGCCGCGCACCGTTGACAACTCGGAGCTGGCCCGCCAAGGCACTAACGCCGACCTGACCGACCCGAACGCCACCGATACGGCCATCGACCAGTAACCTTTTACCCGGCTTCCTATCCTTATGAGGGTAGGAAGCTGTTTTTTCTCACGCTAACCCAACTTCTGCCATGCCTTACAAAAGCAATAACACCAACCAGCAGTCGAAGGAAAACCACGGCAACCCCACCGGCGCCGGCCAGCCCAAAGCCGAGTCGTTGCCGGTAAACCAGCACGACCCCGAGCTGGAGGACCGCTTGGAGCAGGACGCCCTTGACGCGCCCCAGCGCCACCCCAACCGCAACCTCGACAAGCCAGAGATTGACAAGCCGGCCTACAGCTAATAAGCCAGTAACGTACTTTCAAGCACCTTCCGGTTTCGGGAGGTGCTTTTTTGTGCTACCTCCCATTCAGAATTCTTAATGGCCCGCTACGTTACCACGGATATTCATGGCTGCCTGCGCACCCTGCGTCGGGCGCTGGAAGAGGTTGTTCAGTTTACCCCGCGCGACGAGCTGTACGTGCTGGGCGACTACGTAAATAAAGGTCCCGACAGCAAAGGCGTGCTCGACTACCTGATGCAGCTGCAGGCCCACGGGCTGGCGGTGCATTGCCTGCGCGGCAACCACGACCAGGAGCTGCTGGATGCTGCGCAAGGGCGCACCGCCGCCCTGTGGGCCTCTGCCTCCGACCGGGAACAGACCCTGCGGAGCTTCGGCGTGCCTACGGCTGCGGCTATTCCAGAGGTGTATATCCGCTGGCTGGAAGCCCTGCCCTACGAGGTTGAGTTGCCCGATTTTGTGTTGGTACATGCCGGCTACGACTTTCGGCAGCCCCCGGAGCAGATGCGCCGGGACTATCACACGATGATGAACATCAAGCACTTCACCTTTGATGCCTCCCGGCTCCAGGGAAAGCGGCTGGTGCACGGGCACGTGCCCACCCCTAGCGCCCACGCCAAGCAACTAGCGCAGACACATGCTCAGGTGCTGAGGCTGGATACGGGCTGTGTGTACCGGCACAACCCGGAGCTGGCGCAACTAAGCGTACTGAATTTGGATACCTATATGCTCCAGCAGGTGCCCAATTGTGAGCTGCCCTATCCCATAGCTCGCCGCCCTGCTTAAGAGCCTGCCCAAGTATGAGGGCTGTGCCGCGATAAAACAAGGCGGATTTGACGCTATTTGTGACATGGGTATGAATAAGGTCAGCAAGAAAATTTATAATTGATATTCCCTGCGCAAACTGGAATATTCTGAGTAAAATTTCCTTTTCAACTGTAGCGCGGAAAAGATTAAGTTATCTATTATTTGGGCTAAAAGCCTTATAATCATCAATTTGAAAATATTTTTTTCTTAATCAACTACCTGGATGAAGTGTGTTTATACATGGCTTTACACCAGAATTGACATGTGATTTTCGTTGGCTATATTTGTAAAGTTACATTTGGTTGATGAAGCCAACTGACTTGCCGTTGATTAGTGGATGGAGTTGTAATGCCCTGATTCTTTCTGGTGGCTCTTGAGCCTGCCGACTAGTGCTGCGCCCCGGCAGCTACCAAGCCTGATGCTCTGATTCTGAAGCGCGTTTTCCGCGTTTCCTGGCCTCCTGTTGAGTTTTTTGGCCGATTTTTCCCGTTTTCACCCTTTTTTCTGAGTCATGAAACAGCTCTCCGCCCTTAAATCCACTCCCCAACTGCCGGCGCATCCGCAGCCTACTATGCGGTGGTTGCTGCTGGCCGGACTCCTGCTGTTCTTATTGTTGGTGCATACCAGTCGGGCGCAGGCCCAGGTGGTGCGCACCGTGGGCAGCGGGGGCGAATACGCCACCCTGGCCGAAGCCCTGCAGGGTCTTTCAAGCACTGATGCATACGAAATCCAGCTCCTGAGCGGCACATTTACCGAGGACGTTACCATTACAGGTACGTTTCCGGGGGCCGCAGCCCTGACCATTAAGCCTGGTGCGGGCAGCACGGTAGTGTGGGAAGGCACCCTGAAACTGGAAGATGGGGCTGTAAATGTGACAGTAGACGGAAACAACGGTACCACGGCCCGGGCCCTCACTCTGCGCCAGCCCGATGTCGCCCGCTCAACCGTTCAATTCGCCGATAACGCCCAGACGGTAGTGCTGCGTGACCTGATTATTCAGGGTAGCACGGCCAGTGCCGGAAGCGGGGTCGTTGTTTTTGGTACTCGCAACCGGAGTGTTCAGCTATTGGGCAACCAGATCGGCAACGTACCCGGAGCTGCCCTGCCCGCCAACCTGGTGTACACGGCCAGCACCACGCCTGCCACCCTCAACGAGCAGATTACCCTGCGCAAAAACGAGCTGTTTAACTTCTCCGCTACCGGTGTTCAGGTGAGCAGTGGCAATGGTGGCGGGTGGCTGATCAGCGAAAATAACTTCTACTACAACCAAACGCCGGCCCCCGCTACGGCCCAAACGGCCATTGACTTTCAGCCGGGCGCTGCTTCGGATGGGAACACCATCACCTACAACACCATTGGCGGCCGCAACGTCACGGCCAGCGGCATCTGGGAAAATACCGGCGCCGACGACTTTCAGGGTATTGTAGTAAGCTGCGGAACGGGTACGGGTGCTTTAGTAAACACGCTCAGCAACAACGTTATCCGCAACATCAGTCTTACCCGCCAGAACACCAGCCAGGCCCTGACGGCCCTGCTCGTCGAAGCCGGTCGCGTGGAGCTGACGGCCAACACCATATCCGGGGTAGCCAACACGGGCTCCGAAGGGGTAAACAGCCTCGTGGCCCGGGGCCATGTGGTGTTGAGCGACTTCACCGTGAATAGCGGCCAGATCATGGCCGTAGAGCGCGGCTTGCTGGACGTGCAGAACAACCTGACCAACAGCGGTATTCTCAACCATACCGGCGGTAACATGCTGGTGCAGGGCAACTTCACCAACAACGGCACCTTCGCCCAAACCCAGGGTGACCTGGAAGTGAAAGGCGACATGGTGAACCGCAACATCTTTAACTGCACCACGGGCGCCGTGAAGCTTACCGGCAACCGCGACCAGAAAGTAAGCGGCGGCTCCTACTTCAACCTGGAAGTGAATGGCACCGGCACCAAAACCCTCACTGGCGGCCTCATCGTGTACAACGGCATTCAGATGACGCAGGGCATCCTCAACACCGGGAGCTTCCGCATCAGCCTGGGCTTGCTGGCCAACGTAGTGGAAACCGATGCCAGCTACATCCTGGGCAAGGTGGAGGCCTCGGGGCGGGCTCCCGAGGAAGGCAAAGCCGAGGACTTCGGCAACATTGGCCTGATCTTCACTCCACAGACGGGCGCTACCCTGCCCGGGTACATGATGGTGGTACGCACCACGGGCACAGCTGTGACCGGGCAGATTCAGCGTTACTTCGACCTGGAAGCCGACGTTATGACCGATTTGAAAGCGTCGATGGTCATCAAGTACCTTCCCCACGAGGCTCTGTTTCTGAACCTGGGCCGGCTGGAGTTCCTGCGCTCTACCGACAATGGGGGCACCTGGACGCCCGAGGGTATTACCAGCCGGGGTACCAACGTGGCCGAGCTGGGGTTGGTGACGGGCTTGGGGCGCTGGTCGCTGGGCGTGTTTGATAAGCCCCTGCCCGTAACCCTGACGGCCTTCCAGGCCCGCGCCGAGGGTGCCAATGCCGTGGTGACGTGGACCACCGCCACCGAAGTAAACAACCACGGCTTTGGGGTAGAAGTATCGACTGATGGCCGCACGTTCCGCACCCTGGGCTTTGTGCCCGCCGCAGGCCGGGGCCAGCAGTACCGCTTCGTGGATACCGAAAAGCAGAAGGCCGGCCTGCGCTACTACCGCCTGCGCCAGCAAGACGTAAATGGCCGCAGCACCCACACCGAAGCCCGCACCGTAGCCTTCGGCTCCGTGGGGCTGGCGCTGGCCGCTTACCCCAACCCCTTTGCCGGTAATCTGGACCTTACCGTAACGACCCCCACCAGCGGCACCGCCACGCTGCGCCTCGTAGATGCCCTGGGCCGCACCGTCTGGACCAGCACTCAGCGTGTGCAGCCGGGCGCCAACCAGCTGGTAGCTGCTCCTGAATGCCAGGCCGGTACATACCTGCTCGAAGCGACCCTCAATGGCCAGGTGCTGCGCCAGCGTGTGGTGCGCCGCTAACAAGCTACCCCTTACCTGCTCTCCCTTTCCTGCCCAAACCCGCCTGGTACTTCCGGGCGGGTTTGTTGCTTTCAAGCAGATGCCAAGCCAGTTGGCAGTTCCCGGGCCCCGCCTTACCTTTGAAGCTATGGAAACCAAAGCCCCCGCACTAGCTCAGGACACGGCCGTGTTCGACCTTATTCGTCAGGAAAAAGAGCGCCAGACGCATGGTATTGAACTCATTGCTTCCGAAAACTACGTTTCGGAACAGGTAATGCGGGCCCAGGGCTCCATCCTCACCAACAAATACGCCGAGGGCCTGCCCGGCAAGCGCTACTACGGTGGCTGCGAAATCGTCGACCAGATCGAGCAGCTGGCCATCGACCGGGCCAAGGAACTGTTTGGCGTGGAGTGGGTGAACGTGCAGCCGCACTCCGGGGCCCAGGCCAACGCCGCCGTAATGCTGGCCATTCTCAACCCCGGCGACAAAATCCTGGGTTTCGACCTCTCGCACGGCGGCCACCTCACGCACGGCTCCCCCGTCAACTTCTCGGGTAAGCTCTACCGCCCCTCGTTCTATGGCGTGGAGCCCGAAACCGGCCTCATCGACTGGGAGAAGGTGAAAGAAACTGCCCGCCGTGAGCAGCCCAAGCTCATCATCTGCGGGGCCTCGGCCTACTCCCGCGACTGGAACTACCAGGCCCTGCGCGAAGCCGCCGATGAAGTAGGTGCCCTGCTGCTGGCCGATATTTCGCACCCCTCGGGCCTGATTGCCAAAGGCCTGCTCAACAACCCTTTCGATTACTGCCACATCGTAACCACGACCACGCACAAAACCCTGCGGGGGCCCCGCGGCGGCCTCATTATGCTGGGCAAGGACTTCGAAAACCCCTTCGGTTTGAAGACGCCCAAAGGCGAGCTGCGCATGATGTCGGCTCTGCTGGACTCTGGGGTGTTCCCCGGCACCCAGGGCGGCCCCCTGGAGCACGTGATTGGGGCCAAGGCCGTGGCCTTCGGCGAATGCCTCAGCGACGCTTACACGGAGTACACGCACCAGGTTATCCGCAACGCCCAGGCCCTGGCCAAAGGCTTTACGGACCGGGGCTACCAGATTATTTCCGGCGGCACCGACAACCACCTCATGCTGATTGACCTGCGCAGCAAGGGGCTGACCGGCAAGCTGGCGGAAAACACTCTCATCAAGGCCGACATCACCATCAACAAAAACATGGTGCCCTTCGATGACAAGTCGCCCTTCGTGACCAGCGGTATGCGCATCGGCTCGGCCGCCGTTACCACCCGGGGCCTGCGGGAGGCTGATATGGGACGCATCGTGGAGTTTATTGACGACGTGCTGATGCACCACGCCGACGAAGCCCACCTGCTGCGGGTGCGCCGTCAGGTAAACGAGTGGATGCAGCAGTACCCGCTCTTCGCCTAGTTTCGATGGGTGAATGGGTGAAGGGGGGAATAAGCATAGGAAAACTGCGGGGGCAACATCCCGGGGCAGTTCATTTCCGTTTGTTTGCTCGGCCCATTTGCATTCTGCTGGCTCATTCACTCATTCACTCACTTACGCACACTCTCATTGAATACTGAACCATCCCGGCTGGGAGACCACCAGGAAATGTCCTTCATCGACCACCTGGAGGCCCTGCGTTGGCATATTATCCGGGCGGCTATTGCCGTGGTAGCCTTTGCTACGGCCGCTTTCTTCGCCAAGGACTTTCTGTTTCACGACCTGATTCTGGGCCCGTCGCGCGCCGACTTCTGGACTTACCGCATGTTCTGCCGGTTTGGCCAGTGGGTGGGCGCCCCCGATCTGTGCATGGACAAGATTGGGTTCGTGATTCAGAACCGCGAAATGAGCGGTCAGCTCACCATGCACATCAGCACCTCGTTTATTGTAGGGCTGGTGCTAGGCTTCCCTTACCTGTTTTGGGAGCTGTGGCGCTTTATCAAGCCCGGATTGTACCCGCACGAGCAGGCCAACTCCCGGGGGGCGGTGTTCTTCGTGTCTATTCTGTTTGCCATTGGGCTGCTGTTCGGCTATTACGTAGCGGCCCCGCTCAGCATCAACTTTCTGGCGGGCTACGTGGTGGACCCCACCATCGAAAACCAGATTGACATGCAGAGCTACCTGAGCACGCTCACCACCATGAGCTTGTCTTGTGCCTTCGTGTTTGAGCTGCCCATGATTGTGTTCTTCCTGGCCAAGGCCGGGCTGATTACCCACGAAATCATGCGCATGTACCGCAAGCACGCCATTGTGGTCATTCTGGTCGTAGCGGCCGTCATCACTCCGCCCGATGTGTCAGCCCAGATTATTGTGACCATTCCCATCATCCTGCTTTACGAGTTCAGCATCCACATTGCCCGCGTGGTGCGCCGCAACAGCACCCAGCGCCTCAACGAGCAGCTGGCCCAGAACCAAGGCATCAGTTAAATGTGTGGTAAATGTGCTAATGTGACAAATGTGGTTGAATGTGTTAATGCAAGAACGACCATTAGCACATTCAACTACATTTCCCCCATTAGCACATCAGCGAAGCGCGGCACATTCTTCACATTAGCACATTTACCACATTAGCAAAGCGCAGCACATTCAAATCACACTAGCACATTCAACAATGAAAACCCTTGCCATTGGCGCCGACCACGCCGGCTTTGCTTACAAGGAAATGCTTAAAACCTGGCTCGCAGAGCAGGGCTACATTGTGCGCGACTTTGGGACCCACTCTGCCGACTCTGTAGACTACCCTGATTATGTGCATCCGCTGGCTACGGCCATCACGCAGGGGGAGTTTGAGCAAGGAATTCTGGTGTGCGGCTCGGCCAATGGCGTGTGCATTACGGCCAACAAGCACGCTGGCATCCGGGCGGCTATTGCCTGGGAACCGGAGCTGGCTGCCCTGGCCCGCCAGCACAACAACGCCAACGTAATTTGCCTGCCCGCCCGCTTTGTGAGCGAAGAAGCCGCCCGCGCCATCGTAGCACAGTTCCTGACGACCGACTTTGAGGGCGGCCGCCACCAAACGCGGGTAAATAAGATTAACTGCTAAATAGCCAGTTACTTCAATTGATAAAGTCCCGGCGTGGCGGTGCGTGTATAGCGCCCGAACACGGCCGGGACTTTGTATTGCAGCTCCGGCATCAGGCGGGCTTGGTCGATGATGTAAGCCGGGGGCTGCGGACCAATGTTGCGGGCCAGACGGAATACGGCTGCGTACTGATCGAGGTGACCAAAGTCTACCTGGGCCAGCTGCCAGTCGAGGTAAGGCGTGGCCAACTGGTTTTGCAGGTACGGGCGCCGGTCGGGACCCAGCACCAGCAGCCGCTGGTTTTGCAAGCCGGCGTAGGTAGGGTTGGGCTGGGCGGCATATTCGGCCTCCAGGGGCAGCGGCAGCACGTGGTCGAGTAGCAGCACGCCCCGGTAGCGTACTACCTCCACCACGGCCAGCAATACCAGCATTAGCAGGCCCGGTACCCAACTCCGCTGGGACTTCTGCCAGAGAAACAAGCTGAAGTAGGATAGCGGTGCCAGCACCAGCGCCAATGACCCGGGCGCCGTGCCCCGCGTGAGCAGCAGCAGCGCCAGGGCCTGCAGTAGCCATACCAGCATCAGCTGCAGAAACTTCGCCTGAAAAACCAGCCCCAACGACGTAGTAAAGGTGCGGGCCAGGCTGGCCAGCAGCACAAGGCCGGGCACGATTAGCAGTCGTAGCTGCAGGTCGCGGGGCAAGCCATCCTGGGCGGCCGCCAGGCCCCGCATCATGGGCTCCAGGTGAAACTGCGCGAAGCTGGGCAGGGCGTCGGCGTAGAGGTAGAGCGTGGCTACCGCCGCGTAAGGAAATAGGAAGCCGCAGACCAGCAGCAAAAAGCTCCGAAACGAGTTGGCCGCGAAGATGATAACGGCGAACAGCCCCACCACCAGAAACAGCGCCAGGGGCAAGAAAGCCAGGGCCCCCAGACCAATCAGAAAGCCCGCCCGAAACAGGCGGCGGTTGTCGTAGCCTTCCCGCAGGGTGGGCAGCAGCGCGCTCAGTGAGAATACAATGCTGGTTTGGCCCAGCAGGAGCGGGGAGAGGGTGTCCAAATCAGTGCTGACGCTGGCTACCAACAGGTAGGTAAGCGCCACGATATAGCCCCGCTCGGGGTGTACGCCACTGCGGTTGAGCACAAAGTTGAAGCGTAAGGCCTGCGCCAGCAGGGCCCCGAAAGCTAGCAGCCGGTACAGCCACACCGGCCGTGAGGCTATGGCATCGAGCCCGCCCAGGAACCAGGCGACCAGGGGCGCGGTGCTGTCGTACAAGTCGCGGTAGGGCAGGGCACCCTCGTGCACCCGCTCGCCCACAAGCAGGGCGTGCAGCTCGGCTGGGGTGAGCGGGATACCCAGCGCGTGCAGCGGCAGCCGCAGCGCCAGGATAAGCAGCAGCAGCGCCAGCAGCCGGCTGGGAAGCGTGCTTTTAAAGAATTGGAGCACAGGACGAGAATGGAAACCTAGATGCGCAAAGGTACGCGTACCGGCTTATGCACCATTGCCCCGGCCGCTGCCCATACAACCCCCCAACTCCCTATCTTTGCCAGTTCTTATGGAAAGCAAACGACAACAGAAATTTGCCAGCTTGTTGCAGCAGGAGCTGGCTACCGTTTTTCAGCGGGATGTGCCCCACCTGTTTACGGGCCTGGCGCCGGGTATCAGCGCCATCCGGGTTTCGCCCGACCTGGGCTCGGCCCGCGTGTACCTGAGTGCCCTGCTGGCCGGCAGCGGCGAGCAGATGCTGGAACAAGTGCGCGATAACGAAAAAGTTATCCGCCTGGCCCTGGCCAAGCGCGTGCGCCAGCAGGTGCGCGTAGTACCTGCCCTGCAATTTTTTCTGGACGATAGCGCCGCCTACGCCGCGCGCATGGATGAGGTGTTTGGGGGGCTGAGCATACCGCCCCCGCCGGCCGACGACAAGGCCGAACAGCCCGATGCCCCCAAGCGCCCCCGCCTATACTCCGACGAAGACGAAAAGTAAGTGAGCGGGAAAGTGAATGAGTGAAATGCTTGCTCGGTCACTTTTGCCATCTGTCACTCATTTCGTCATTTACTTATTTCACAGTGCATTACGACCCGATTAAGAAAACGCTGGGCCAGGTCTTCAACCGCACCCCCTGGCTGCGGCGCGTGTTCTATTACCTGCTCGACTTGCTGCTGCTGCGTACCTGGCACGTGCACCGGGAGCTGCGGACGTGGGCCAAAGGCCGCACGGAGGAGCCGCTTGTAATCCTTGATGCCGGCTCCGGCTACGGGCAGTACACCTACTGGCTTTCGGGCCTGAGTCGTAAGTGGCAGATTCTGGCCGTGGATGTCAAGGAAGAGCAGATAGCCGATTCCAACCAGTTCTTCCGTCAGATTGGCCGGCCCTACGTGCAGTTTGCGGTGCAGGACTTGGTGCTGTACCAGGAGCCCAACACCTTTGATCTGGCCTTGTCAGTAGATGTGATGGAGCACATTCTGGAAGATGTAGAGGTGTTTCGCAACATCCACGCCTCGCTCAAGGACGGTGGCATGCTGCTCATCTCCACCCCTTCCGACCAAGGCGGCTCTGATGTGCACGGCGACGGGGAGTCTTCATTTATCGAAGAGCACGTGCGCGACGGGTACAACATTCACGAAATTCAGCAGAAGCTGCGCACGGCGGGCTTCGAGCGGATTGAGGCCCGCTACAGCTACGGCGAGCCGGGGCAGATTTCCTGGCGCCTGAGCATGAAGTACCCCATTCAGCTGCTGGGTGTGTCGCGCTGGTTTTTCCTGCTGCTGCCGTTCTACTACCTCATTACCTTCCCTTTCTGCCTGCTGCTGAACTGGCTTGATGCCAGCCGGGTGCATGACTCCGGCACGGGCCTGATTGTGAAAGCCTGGAAGTAGCTGTTTCGGTACGGGTCCCGTATCTTAGAGCCATAAAAAGTAACAAAGCGTCCGGAAAAATTCATGCGCTGGCTCCGTTCCTCCGTATACCGCCTCACACCCCGTTTTTAGTTTTTCCGCGCCCTGCATGAACGTTCCGTTCCTCATTGCCCGGCGTTATTTTCTCTCGAAGAAGAAGCGCAACATCATTAGCATCATCTCCAACATTTCGATGGTGGGGGTAGCCGTGGGCACCATGGCCCTGATTATTGTGCTGTCGGTTTTCAATGGGCTGGAGGACCTGGTGCGCTCCTTGTACGGTAAGTCGGACCCCGACCTGAAGATTGCGGCGGTGGAGGGCAAGTCCTTCGCGGTGAACGAGCAGCTGCTGAACCGTATCCGGCAGGTGCCCGGCGTGGCCCTGGTAACGGAGGTAATTGAAGACAACGCTCTGCTGCGCTACCACGACCGCCAGATGGTGGTGAAGATGAAAGGCGTCACGGAAAACTTCTTTGCCCAAAGCAACATCGACTCGGCCCTGGTGCAGGGTGACCACCGCCTGCTGAAAGACGGTGCGGAGTATGCCCTCATTGGCGCCGGGGTGCAGCACGAGCTCAGTATTGCCCTCGACAACCGCCTGGCGCCCCTGCAACTGCTGTACCCGCGCAATACGGGCAAGCGCACGTTGTCCTTTAACCCCGAAACGGCCTTTAATGAGCAGCCCATTTTAGCGGGGGGCGTTTTTCTGATTGAGCAGCAGATAGACGACAGCTACATCTTCGTGCCCCTGAGCTTTGCCCAAAACCTGCTGGGCTACGGCAACCGCCGCACCAGCCTGGAAGTAAAGGTGAGCGACAGTTGGGAAGTAGACCAGGTGCAGGAAGAAGTGAAAAAGGCCCTGGGGGCTAAATTCTCGGTGTTCAACTCCGATGAGCAGCACGTGAGCCTGTTGAAGGCCATTAAAGTGGAGAAGATGTTCGTCTTCATCACCTTCGCCTTCATCCTGCTTATTGCCTCCCTCAACATCTTCTTCTCCCTATCGATGCTCGTCATTGATAAGCGCAAGGATGTGGCCGTGCTGCAAGCCATGGGCGCCACCAGCCGTACTATTCGCAATATTTTCCTGTTTGAAGGGGCTATTGTGGCGCAGGTAGGCGCTATTACCGGCCTGGCTTTGGGCATCACCATCTGCTGGCTGCAGCAAACCTTCGGGCTGGTATCCATGGGTATGGCTACAGCCGTGGTGGACTCGTACCCGGTGAAGATGCAGGCCTCCGATATTGTCCTGACGGGTATTGCCATTGTGTGCATCACCATTGCTGTATCCATCCGGCCGGCCCTTAGTGCCTCCCGCCTCGACCTACGCGACAACCTCTAAGATGAGGGGCCAGCAGGTAAGCAGCAACTTGCTTACGGTTAATTGGGAGTAGCATAATTCAGGAAGAACATTATGACTATTTATAGATAAAACTTGGCTTTGTGCCGAATTATTCGGTATATGGCATTTGTTATTACTTTCGATGCCGCTTCCGGCTATTGTTATGAAAGTCTCCACGGCGCAGCCATTTCAAATAGTATACTCCCTGCTGGAGCACGAGTTCCTGGGGTATCTGTTTGAGTCGTACGTGGTCCAGCGCAATAGCCGTGGTCAGCTTACCCTCCAGCACCAGAGCGTATCGGCCAAGAATGCCGCCGAATTTGCCGATGGTTTAGACCCCCTTGACTTCGAAATCATTGCCCTGACGGACCAGATTCAGCAGGACACTGTCATCAAGGAGTTCTGGCCGAAGAAAATCAGCCCGGCCGATTTCTTTTTCAAGATCTACGACCCCGAGAAGGGGGATAAAGGGCTGCAGGACCGGATTTGCCAGTACGTGCAGCACCGCATGGGCCAGATTCTGGCGCGGCTGGCGGGCAAGTGCGTGTTTATCATGGGCAAGGACGGGGAACCTACTTGGCGCGAAATTGACCTGGCGCCCGAGCCCGCCTCAGTGCTGTTTCACTTCCGGCGCAACGAAGACAACACCCACTATTTCCCCACCATCAAGTACCAAGGCCAGCGGCTGGACTTTCAGTTTAAAAATGCTGTGATGGTGTGCAGCCAGCCCGCCTGGATGCTGCTGGAAGGAAGGCTCTATAGCTTCTGCAACGAGGTAGACGGCCGCAAGCTGCAGCCTTTCCTGCAGAAGAAATTTATCGTGATTCCGCGACAGGTAGAGGAAAGTTATTTCCAACGCTTTGTAGCGCCCTTGGTCGAGTCGTTTGACGTGCACGCCCGGGGCTTTGATATTCGCTCAGAGCGCTACGTGGGCAAGCCCCATCTTACCTTCTCCGACGTGCCCGGCCCGGAGCTGGTGGTCGAAGAGCGGCCGGTGGCCCGGGCAGCCCGCGGCCGCGCCACCAGCGAAACCAGCGCCGTAGCGACCCTGGCGGCCCCGGCCGAGCATATCCACTTCGACTTGTCGTTTCGCTACGGGAGCCATACCGTGCACAACAGCTTCGATAAGCGCGTGTGCGTGAAGCTGGAGAAGACCAACGGCAACTACATCTTCCACCGGCTTATTCGCAACCTCGACCACGAGCAGGCCATCATCGGGGAGCTGCGGGAGCGGGCCCTGGAGGTGCGCAACGGCCGGGCCGTACTCGAAAAGGCTACCGCCTTCCGCTGGCTGCACCACTACGCCGAGGACCTGGAGCGCCTGGGCTTCACGGTGGAGCAGGGTAGCCATTCGGGCAAAGACTATTTCATCGGAGCCGTTACCGTGCAGGTGGGCATCACCGAAACTAGCGACTGGTTTGACGTGCATGGCACCGTGCGCTTCGGCGACTACGAAATTCCCTTTATCCGGCTGCGGCCCTATATCCTTAACCGCCGCCACGAGTTCCGGCTACCCAACGGGCAGATTGCCATCATTCCTGAGGAGTGGTTTACGGAATATCTGGAGCTGTTTGCCTTTGCCGAGGAGCACCACCACTCGCTCACGCTCAAAAAGCACCACGTAGCCCTCATCAGCGACCTACAGAACGGCAACCTGGCCAAGGTGACGATGAGCCGCAAGCTCGAAAGGCTTCGCAGCTTCGAGGCCGTGGAAGATCAGCCCATTCCGGCCGGGTTCCGGGGTGAGCTGCGGCCCTACCAGAAGGCGGGCTACAACTGGCTGCACTTCGTGCAGCAATACCACTTTGGGGGCTGCCTGGCCGACGACATGGGGCTGGGCAAAACCATCCAGACGCTGGCCATGCTGCTGAACCGCAAGGAAAGCGGGGCGGCGGGCGGGGCGGCTTCCCTGCTGGTGATGCCCACTTCCCTGGTGTATAACTGGATGACGGAGGCCTTTAAGTTTACGCCGGGCCTGCGCCTGCTCATCTACACGGGCACCTACCGCGACAAGGACGTCGCCCAGTTTGCCGATTACGACGTGGTGTTGACCAGCTACGGCATCGTGCGCCTCGACGCCGACCTGCTGAAGGACTACCACTTCGACTACGTGATTCTGGACGAGTCGCAGGCCATCAAAAACCCCAGCTCTACCACGTCGCAGGCCGTGCGCCGCCTCAACTCCCGGCACCGCCTTATCCTGACGGGCACGCCGGTAGAAAACAGCACCATGGACCTCTGGTCGCAGATGTCCTTTATCAACCCGGGCCTGCTGGGGTCCCAGGCCTTCTTCCGCAAGGAATTTCTCAAACCCATTGAGAAAGAGAAGGACGAGCAGAAAACCCGGCGCCTGCACTCCCTCATCAAGCCCTTTATTCTGCGGCGTCACAAGGCGCAGGTGGCCCGGGAACTGCCGGAGAAGATTGAGCACCTGAGCTACTGCACCATGACGGAGGAGCAGGCCCAGTGCTACGAAGAAACCAAGAGCTTCTACCGCAACAAGATTCTGCAGAACATTGAGGAGCACGGCACGGCCGGCACCCAGTTTATGCTGCTACAGGGCCTCACCAAGCTGCGGCAGATTGCCAACCACCCCCGCATGGCCGACGAAAGCTACGAGGCGGAGTCGGGCAAGCTGCGGGAAGTAGTGCGCATGATTCGAAGTGTGGTAGCGGAAGGGCACAAGGTGCTGGTATTTAGCCAGTTCGTAAAGCACTTGGACCTGGTGCGGTCCTCCCTCGACGAAAAGCAAATCAAGTACGCCTACCTCGACGGCAATACCCGCGACCGGGCCCGCGAAGTAACCCGCTTCCAGGAAACGGAGAGCCTGCGCGTGTTCCTGATTTCGCTGAAAGCCGGGGGCGTGGGCCTCAACCTCACCGCCGCCGACTACGTCTTCATCCTCGACCCGTGGTGGAACCCGGCCGTAGAAGCGCAAGCCGTAGACCGGGCCCACCGCATTGGGCAGCAGCGCACCGTGTTCACCTACAAGTTCATCAGCAAGAACACCGTCGAGGAAAAGATTCTGGCGCTGCAGGCCAAGAAGATTCAGCTGGTAACCGACCTGATTACCACAGACGAGGCCATCATCAAGAGCCTGACTAAGGAGGATATTGAGGAGCTGCTGGGTTAAGCACAGGCGTTACGCACGGCAGCGCAGAAGGGATGGGATGACCGCGCTGCACGCGTTACTTAGGCTATTGGCGCCGCAATACCCCTAATTTGCTGTAGTGGGTATTGTGGATAGTGCCGAAACCCCCGCTACAATGGTGGCTTGGTACATTTCGAGCGGACGATTGAACCGGGCGCTGAAGCCAGCCGCTACGGCCGCTTGGAAGGCGGGCACGTGCGCTGGCTCTATCAGATTGATGGTGCACCCCCCAAAGCCGCCGCCCATCATGCGGGCGCCAAATACACCGCGCTGCGCACGGGCCAGGTCTACCAGCACGTCCAGTTCCTGGCAGCTTACTTCGTAGTCGTCGCGCAGGCCGGCGTGTGAGGCGTACATCTCCTGCCCAAAGGCGGCCAGGTTGCCCGCTTCCAAGAAAGCGCAGGCCGTCAGCACTCGTTCGTTCTCGGCTATTACGTAGCGGCAGCGGCGGTATACTACCGCGTCCAACGCCGCGCGGTGCTCTTCCAGCATCGTGCGAGTAACATTGCGCAGGGTTTGCACCTGAGGGTAGTGTTGCCGTACCACGGCTACGCCCTGCTCGCACTGGCCGCGGCGGATGTTGTATTCCGAGTCGGCCAGGTTGTGCTTCACGCCGGAGTTGCAAAGCACTACCTGAGCGGCGGTAGTATCGAAAGGGAAGTACTCGTACTGGAGGGAGCGGCAGTCGAGGCGTACTACGTGTCCGGCCCGGCTCATCAGGCTGGCAAACTGGTCCATTAATCCGCACTGCACCCCGGCGAAGGTGTGCTCGGCTTGCTGCGCTATCTGCGCCAGCGCCAGGGGAGGGAAACCGAGGTTATACACCTGGTTCAGGGCAAACGCCAGCCCGCATTCTACTGCTGCCGAGGACGACAAGCCGGCGCCCATGGGAATGTTGCCCCCAAAGACGCAGTCGAAGCCGCCTACCTTGGCCCCGCGGGCTTGCAACTGAGCTACTACGCCCAGCAGGTAGTTGGCCCAGGGCACGGGGCCCGGTTTCAGGTCTTGCGTAAGCGCCACTTCGTGCCTTTGGTGCTTGTCGTGAGCCACCAAGCGGATGCGGTTAAGCGCGTTGGGGGCCACTGCAAAGTAAATTTCCTTGTCGATGGCGGCGGGCAGCACAAAGCCCCCATTGTAGTCAGTATGCTCCCCGATCAGGTTGACGCGGCCGGGGGCCCGCACCAGTAGCTCGGGAGCATGGCCAAACGCTTCTTGAAACGAACTGCTGACGGCATTCACTAGGCTCATGGCTGGAAAATTCTGGTGTTCAAGGGAAGCGGGTGCCTCCCACATGCAAGAAAAAACAGGCGATACTGCTCGGTTGCACTTAGTGAGCGGGGCGGGCCTAGTTCCAGGACAGTATGGCTGGTACTACGGTTTCGATGCACACTAGGCCCGCAGGCGGCAGTGCGGCCCCTATCATTCGGCTGTCTTTTTCTGTACGGCAGGCGCTGAGTCGCGGTTGAATAGCTTGACGAAGCGTAGTCGCTCGTTTTGTATAACCCTGGACGACCAAACGGGTGTCAGCTGGTAATTGCACGTCGCACCCGGCGGCTATTATTGTTTGATGAATTGCTGCGTTACGTGTTGGCCAGCCCGTTCTAGCTGCACCCGGTAGCTACCAGTTGCCAAGCCCGATACATCTACCCGCGGATTGGAAGCACTGCTTAGCTTTTTCGTCAAGACGAGCTTCCCCGTGGCCGTGTAAATGCGCACGGTAGTAGCCAAGGGGCCAGCCGGTAGCTTAAGCATTAGCATGCCACTAGTAGGGTTGGGGTAAATAGCGGCATCCACTGCCGCATCTTCGGGGCGCTGGCGAGAGGACGTAACCGCCGCTGCGAAAAGCTCCACATTATCCAGGCTGCACCAGTTGCCCGCATTGGCATCCGACCACAGCCCAACTTCGCACTGCCCATTCGTGACCTCAATATTAGGTAGTTGAATCTGCGTCCAGGCGCTGGTAACCGGCAGGGCAAGGTTCTTCTCCGGGCCACCGTAGTTTTTCGCGTACAGCTGGCAGGCTTTCTGGCTTCCGCCGTTCAGTACCCAAGCTCGTAAGGTGTAAGTGCCGTTGGGCAGGCCAGTTTTCAGCTGATAGGTGCTGGCCTGGTAAGCGGTGCCCAGCCAGTGTGTTAGGCGGTAGGTGCTGGCCTGGCCCCCGGTTTCGGTTTTGTCGGCGGCATAGTTGGCGGGGGCGTTGGCCCAGCTTGTCCAGCTGGAGGGCGTCTGGGTTGCGGCGCCGTTGGCTTCAAACCCGGGGTTCGTCAGCAGGTTGGTAATGGGCGTAACGGGTGGGGGCGTGGTGGGCGTTGCCAGAAAGGCATTCAGGGCCGGGGAAGGCTTGCCGTCGTTGTCCCAGGCGCTAAGCTGGTAGCCACTGAAGCTGCGGTAGCCTTCGGGTTCCCAGTAAAACACGCCCAGGCCTTTATCCTCCGGCACCGCAAACACCGCGTTCTGGACGGCCACCAGCATGTCGTACACGTTCTGGGGGGCGTTGGCGCAGTCGCCGCCTATCTCGGCAACTAGTACAGGCTTGCCATAGCGGCTGGCCATGTCGTTGAGGTTGTATTGCAGGCCGCTGATGGAAGCCGTGTAGTCCTGGTTGAGCCAGTAAGGGTAATACGAGAGGCCAATCACGTCGTACTTGCCCCCATGGGCCGTGAGCTGGTCGAAAAACGAGCGGAAAGGAGCGTTGTCATTGCCCTTGTCGAGATGAATGACCACCTTGGCCGTGGGGCTCACAGCCTTCACGGCCTCGTAGCCTCGGTTGAGGAGCTGCGTGAGCTGGGCGAAGTTGGCGGTGCTGCCTTCCGGCCACAGCAGGCCGTTGGATATTTCGTTGCCTACCTGCACCCATTCTGGGGTTACGCCGTTGGCTTTCAGCGCAGTCATCACGCTGAGCGTGTGGTCGTACACATCGGCTTGCAGCTGGCTGAAAGAATGCTGGGCCCAGGCCGCGGGTTTGGTTTGCTGCCCGGGGTCGGCCCAACTGTCGCTGTAGTGAAAGTCAATCATCACCCGCAGGCCCATGTTCCTGGCCCGCATGGCCATCGTCACCACTTCGGCGGGGCTGCAGTGCCCATTCACCCAATCCACCATCGAGGGGTTCACCCACACCCGCAGCCGGATGGAGTTGATGCCTTTCGCCTTCAGAATAGCAAAGCAATCCTGCTCTACGCCCTGCTCATCGTAGAACTTGTAGCCGTTGGCCTCCATCTGCTGCAGCCAGCCGGTATCTGCGCCTTTGGCAAACGACTGGGCCATTGCCGACGAAGAAAAAAGGCCAGCGGTGCACCAAACAGCGCCCACCAGCAGCGCCTGGCGTAGGGCAAACGAGGAAATTCGGGTCTTCATCGGGGTAGGTTTTGAGTGCCGGCCTGGGGCTGCGCGGCCCGTTTGGGCGAAGCGGGTGGGACCCAATAGGTGCTGGCGCGTACGCAGGACGGGCCTCAGCAAAGCTAGCGGCTTACTCCGTGAAAATCAGGTTTCAACACCGCGGTTTTGCGTTCTGGTCCTGGCTGCCTGCCCCATAACCGGGGGCGTTGGCTCGGCGGGCAAGCCGCGCGGCTGCCAAACCGTGAGCTGCCGAAACCCCAATGGTCAGGATAAGATGGTCAGGATAAGGAGAAGAAAGACGGCAGGCCTTGGCCGGGAAATAGGACCAGGGCGAACAATGCGCCGCCGCTCGGGTTAGCACAGCCTATGCACCTCCTTCTTCGCACGCACGTAGCCGCTCCGCCCGCTCAGGTCTGGCAGGGCTTTACCCGGGAGCTGTTTCTGGCCCTGGCCCCGCCGTTTCCGCCCATGCGCCTGCTGCGCTTCGACGGCTGCCAGCGCGGCGACGAAGTGGAGATTGAGCTGGGCGGCGGACCGCTGCGCCGCCGCTGGACCTCGCTCATCACCGAGCACGGCGTGCAGCCCGATGGCACCTATTTCTTCGTGGATGAGGGCCAGGAGCTGCCCCCGCCGCTGGTAGGCTGGCGCCACCGTCACCTGCTGCAGCCCTCCGCAGATGGGGGAACCATCATCGTAGAGGATATCACCTACCACACCCGGTTTGCCTGGCTGGATAAGCTGATGTACCCCGTCATGTGGGCGCAGTTTGCGGTGCGCGGGCCCGTGTACCGCCGGTGGTTTGGGAAGCCAGGGCCCACTGGGCGCTAATTGAACTCCGGACCCCGTAGATAACCGGCAGCGTAGTTGAGTTGATTGCCGTACAAGCACCACGTCAACGGGTATATTGCCGTTCATCCTGCTTTGGGTTATGCTTGATTCTACTTTTTTTGCGCGGCCTCGGCTGCGGCAGTTACGGCAGTGCGTTGTGGTGTTTGTGGGGGCGTTGGGGCTGGCCGGATGTGCCGGTACGCGGGCTGCCTACCAGTTTCAACCCGCGGCGCAGCCTGCTTCTGCTGCTGATACGCCAACGGTGGTTAGCTCCCCTACTTCCGTATCACCCTCTAAGGGTCAGATTAACACTGCTTCCGTCAGCTTTTCACAACCCACTCCCCCAATCCGACGGCCGCGTCGTCGGGTGGCCCCTGTAGCGCGCCGGCAGATGATGGCCGTAAGCCAAGCGCTAAATAAGCGTCCTGTTTTAGCCCGATCGGCCGCGCAAGCTGCCAAGAAGCACTGGGCTAAGCCAACGCAAGCTGAGGAAGTAGGCCTGGGTACTACCGTACTGGGCGTATTGGGGCTGGTGGTGTTTCCACTCAGCCTCATTGGTCTGCTGATCTGGGGCGGGCCGGTGTGGGCGGTGCTGGCCGGGCTGGCCGCACTAGCAGTACTCATTGCCTGGCTCGACCCATTTGCATAAGCGGGTAGACACTCGCCCGTTACAGGCCTTGTAAGTGGGCGTGCCTGGCAAGGGTCGTCAATCCTGCGCCCGGATGGCTACCTTTGTTGTCCATTTCTCTTGCTACTCGCTGCTATGCCTGCTTCTGTCACGCTCAAACCCGGTAAAGACCAGTCCCTTCGTCGCCTGCACCCGTGGGTGTTTTCCGGGGCCATCGGCCGCATGCAGGGCGAAGTAGTGGAAGGCGAGCTGGTAGCCGTGCACGCGGCTAATGGCGAGCTGCTGGGCGTAGGCCACTACGCGCCCGGCTCCATAGCCGTGCGGATGCTGGCTTTCGGCCCCGAGGCCCAGTGGCCCGATGCGGCTTTCTGGGAAGAGAAAATCCGTAACGCCTACCAGCTCCGCCAGGGTTTGGGCCTTACGGGTACCGGCAACACCAACGTGTACCGCCTGGCCCACGCCGAAGGCGACGGGATGCCCGGCCTCATTATCGACGTGTACGGCGACACGGCCGTGGTGCAGGCCCACAGCGCCGGCATGTACAAGGCCCGCCCCCTCATTGCCGAGGCACTTCAAAAAGTAATTCCTGGCCTACGGGCCATCTACGATAAAAGCGCCGAAACCGTGCCGGCCAAGGCTGCGCCCGACGCCCAGAATGGCTACCTGTTAGGGGAAAGCAGCGGCCAGGAGCACGTGGTGCAGGAAAACGGCCACCCGTTTGCCGTAGACTGGGAAACGGGGCAGAAGACGGGCTTTTTTATCGACCAGCGCGACAACCGCAGTTTGCTGGCCCGCTACGCGCCCGGTCGCCGGGTGCTCAATACCTTCTGCTACACCGGCGGTTTCAGCTCCTACGCCCTCATGGCCGGGGCCGAACTGGTGCACTCCGTGGACTCCAGCAAGAAAGCCATTGACCTGACCCAGCGCAACGCGGCCCTCACCGGCCACGAAAACCGGCACGAGGCCTACGCCCAGGATGTATTCACCTTCCTGAAGGACCGCCACAACCAGTACGACCTGATTGTGCTGGACCCGCCGGCCTTTGCCAAGCACCTCTCGGCCCGCCACAACGCCCTCATGGGCTATAAGCGGCTGAATGCGGCCGGCATCCGGCAGATTGCGCCGGGTGGTCTGCTGTTCACGTTCAGCTGCTCACAGGTAGTGAGCATGGAGTTGTTTGAAGGCGCCGTGCTGGCCGCCGCAATTGAAGCCGGCCGCCCCGCCCGTATCCTGCACCGCCTTACCCAGCCCGCCGACCACCCCGTAAGCCTCTTCCACCCCGAGGGCGAATACCTGAAAGGGCTGGTGCTGGCCGTGGAGTAGCGGGCTCAACTGCCAGAAATGCAGTATCATTGAGTGGGCGGTACTTCCACCATCTCACTCCCGATGCACAGATTTTTTTGTTTGCTCCTGGCTTGTCTGCTGGGGGCCTGTGAGCAGCGGCAGCCGGTTTCCTCAACTCCTGCCCGGCTCCCTGCTAATGTCGCTGACAGTGTGGTGTCTGCACCCGTGCCCGCTGTGCCGGTGACTCAGCCCGATACAACGGATGCTAGTCGGACGGTAGTTGGGTACCGGGAAGGCCACGATACTACCTTCTACATTGGCCGGCAGCAGTACCGGCTGCTGCTGCGCGCCGAAACCGATTCAACGCAGCCACTCGTTACCACCACAGAGGGGATAGTGGGCCCGGCCTTTGCCGATGATACCAGCACCTTTGCCCAAACCAAGCGGGTAAGAGGCTACGCGGGCAGGCAAATCATTACGCTGCTGGACCCCAATGGGCGGCAGGTATTCCGGCGGGTGTTACACAAGCCTGACTTCTACTCCGTGGCCAACCGCGACATCATAACCGTGAGTGAGCCGGCGCGGCCTGTGTTTGTTGGCTATCAGGCCGCTACCCAAACGCTGGGCTTTACCCTTGATATCGGTATTCCCTACAGCGACGTATGGCAGCGGTGCCTTATCCTGCTCGGCTTCGATGGGCGCGTAAAACAACTGGCAACCAGCTATTGGTCTAATTGGGACGCGCCCGACTGTGCCCCCCGCCTGCTGCCCGATGGGGAGGTACTGACTTGTCAGGAGCTGCTGCTGCCCAATAAGCAGCGGGTAAGCCTGCTTAAGCCGCCGGCGCAGCTGCTGGCCGCATTCATGCTGACGGACACAACCTTGTGCACCGTATACCGGTACGGTCAATATAGGAATCAGCCGGCTGCTGCCGCCGGTATGTCTGATGAAGAAGAGCTCAGTGCAGACTTTCAAGGGCCGGAATGGGTAGCCGATAAACGCCGCCAGAGCAGTCCCAACGCCTTCGTAATCAATGCCCGCGGGCAGGTGCGCCATTCCTTTCAATACCACGGCTACCGGGAGCAGATTGGCTTCTGGGTACCCCGACGCTACCTCTGGCAGACGCACACCTACTACCTACTCGACGAAGAGCGTGGGCTGACGGCACTTGATAAGCATAATGCCAAAAGCATAGCAACCATTTCGTTTAAGGAAATGCAGCCTTTTCAACCGCCCCGGCTACCAGGGGAGGTCCGTTTCCAGATGAAGACAGAAGGGCACGACTTCACATTCTACGTTGACCCCACCCAGCCTCGGCGGCTGCGCTACCAGCGCCGCCCGCACCGGGACGACTGAGTCAGTATTTGCCCGAGGTACGCCCTAAGGCCCTACTTAATTGCCCCCGGCGCGGGCAGCTGCATCAGAAACTGGCCGCCGCTGCCGCCGGTATAGGTGGGCACGTTGCTGCCGCCTTTTTCCCAGGCCTCAATCCAGCGCATCTGCACCAACAGGGGCGTAAGCGACTGTTGCTGCTTCTGGTTGGCGTAGGCCTGGGCGTCGGCGGCAATGCGGATGGCTTTGGCCCGGCCCTCCGCCTCGGCAATGTTGATACGGGCCTGAGCCTCGGCCTGCCGGATGCGGTTTTCCGTCTGCAGGCCGGTTTGCACGGCCGTGTTCTTGGCGTCGATGGCGGCTTTCAGGCTGGCGGGTGGTTCCAGCTTAGTGGTAATCTGCTGCACGGTGAAGCCCATACTTTGCAGCTGGCTCAGGAGGTTGGCCTTCACCTGGGCCTCGTAGGAGCCCCGGTTGCTGATGAGCGAGTCGGCGGTGTAGCGGTTGGTAGCCACGCGGTACGCCTCGTACACGGCCGTTTTCAGAAAGCCATTCTCGATGTCGGTGAGCGGGCGGCGGTACTGGCGGAAGATGTCATCGACCTTGTCCGACTGAATAAAGTAGTTGAGGCTGGGGGCCACGCCAAACCCGGAGCCGTCCTTGCTCTGCACCTCAAACTCCTCGTACTCTTTGTGCTGGGTATACACCGGAAACTCGTACACGGCCGTGCTCAGGGGGCTGTAGAAAACCCAGCCCGTAGCGTAGGTAATGTCATCAACCCCGCGGGCGGTGCCGGCCAGGTTCACTTTGATGCCCACGTTGCCGGCATCAATGCGCTCTACTTTTATCAGGCTGCAGCCACCTGCCAGGGCCAAAACGAGCAGGCCTAAAAAGATCAGCGGTTTAAGCCAGGAGCGTCCAGTAAGAGCGTCAAATTGAGCCATCGGAGGGAGGGTTGAAAGGCTGGGAAGAGAAATACCGCGTGAGCCAGCGCCCCGCCTGGTAGAGTGATAAAGCTACCCCGGCTACCAGCACCGCCAGGCCGGCCGCGCCCCAGCTCAGCCACCAGTTGGAAGCCCGGCTCATCCAGTCGAGGCAGCGGGGTAGGGCGTAGGGCAGTAAGCCGCCGTAGAACAGCAGCCAGACGACTACCCAACCGTAGGAAATGCGCGTAGCTGCCATAGCGTAAGGAGAGCCACAAGGTACGCGGCCGGGTTTCAATATCTGAACAATACCGCATTCCGGCACTACGCAGCGGCGGGGAGTTAGCTTGTCGTACTTTTGCCCGGGCGCATACAGCCTGTGCTCGGCGAGTTGCCCCAAAGGTGTTTGCCGGAGGGCCTCTGCGCTGGCTCTGGTGCCGGAAGTAAGGCTCAGGAACATGGACGGGCACTTGCCTACGGTAGCTTCGCTTTTAACCGGGCAGTTTTTTATTGGGTATTTCTGAAGCCATCCGCCGCCTATTCAGGTTATAGCTACCACACCAAGCGTATTTGTCCGTGAGCCTGCTCCGTTCGTCCTCTCATCCTGTGGCCCTCATTGTAGGCGCTGGTATTGCCGGCATTGCCACGGCCGTGCGGCTGGCCGTGCAGGGCTACCGCGTTACTGTATTCGAAGCGCAGGCCTCCTTCGGGGGCAAAATGCACCAGCTGGAGCTGCCCGGCGGCTACCGCTTCGACGGGGGGCCTTCCCTGTTTACGCTCCCTCACCTGGTGGATGAGCTTTTTGAACTGGCCGGCCGCAACCCCGCCGACTACTTTCGCTACGAGCGGCTCGACCCCATCACCGAGTATTTCTTTGCCGACGGTGTCCGCCTTACCGCCTGGGCCGAGGAGGCCAAGTTTGCCGGGGAGGTAGAGCAGAAGCTGGGAGTGCCCGCCACCGATGTGCTGGCGTTTTTGCGCCGCAGCGGCCAGGCCTACGCGGGTACCGCCGACACTTTTCTGCGCCGCTCCCTGCACAAAGCCGGCACCTACCTGCGGCCCGAAGTGCTAAAGGCCGTGGCCGTGCTGCCCCAGCTGGGCTTGCTCAGCACCATGCACCAGCGCCACGCCGCCGCCTTCTCCGATGCCCGCGCCGTGCAGCTCTTCGACCGGTTTGCCACCTACAACGGCTCCGACCCGTACCAGGCTCCCGCTACCTTGTCGTTGATACCGCATCTGGAACACGGCTTGGGCGCCTACTATCCGGAAGGCGGCATCTACGCCATTGCCGAAAGCCTGGTGCGCCTGGCTGAGGAGCTGGGCGTGGAGTTCCGCTACCAAGAGCCCGTCTTGGAAATCCTGACAGACGGCTCTCAGGTCAAGGGCGTACGCACGAGTCAGGGCACCTACGACGCACAGGTGGTGGTCAGCAACATGGACGTGGTGCCCACGTACCGCCGCCTGCTGCCGCGCCTGCCCGCGCCCGAAAGCACTCTGCAGCAGCCCCGCTCGTCCTCGGCCCTAATTTTTTATTGGGGCATTGGGCGGGCATTTCCGGAGCTGGGCGTGCACAATATTTTCTTTTCCGCCGACTACCGCCGCGAGTTCGAGGCCATTTTTCAGGAAAAAACTGTAGCCGACGACGTGACAGTGTACGTAAACATCACCTCCAAGAAAACGCCCACCGATGCGCCTGCGGGCCACGAGAACTGGTTTGTGATGGTGAACGTCCCCCACGACCAGGGGCAGGACTGGGCGCAACTGGTTGCACGCACCCGGCGGGCGGTACTGGCCCGGCTACACAAAGCGTTGGGCGTTGACGTGACTGCCAGCATCCGCGCCGAGCACGTCTGGGACCCGCCCGGAATTGCGGCCCGCACCTCTTCCCTGGGCGGGGCCCTCTACGGCAGCTCCAGCAACAATATGCTGGCGGCGTTTCTCCGGCACCCAAACTTTTCACGTAAACTCCCGGGCTTGTATTTTTGCGGAGGCAGCGTCCATCCTGGTGGCGGTATTCCCCTGTGCCTACTCTCGGCCGCTATTGTAGCCGACCTTACTTCTGCCTGATCTACTGCCCTGCGCATGCCTACTACCGATTTTCTACCCCACCCGCCCGCGGCCCCGCCCGCCGTGCCCGCGCCTGGCAGCCGCCAGCGCCTGCGCGTGGCGCAGGGCATTATTCTGCTGTTTCACGTCACCGGGTTTATTGGGCTGGGCTTTTCGCAGGACCCCAGCTTCTACCTGCGCTTTGTACCCCTGAACCTGCTGCTCACGGCCGCCCTGCTGCTGGCCTTCCAGCCTAGTCGCTCGGGCAGTTTCTACGTTTTTTGCCTGGTGACGATGCTGGTGGGCTTCGGGGTAGAAGTGCTGGGCGTGCAAAACAAAATCATCTTCGGCAACTACGAATACGGCCCGGTGCTGGGCTATGCGGTGCTAGGAGTACCCCTGCTTATCGGCTTAAACTGGTTGATGCTCACTTATATGGCCGGGGTGCTGGCGCGCTACCTGCCCTTGCCCAATATTCTGCGGGCGGTGGTAGCCGCTCTGCTCATGGTGGGCATGGATGTGTGCATTGAGCCCGTGGCCGTGCAGTTCGACTTCTGGCGCTGGATGGCCGACGTTATTCCCCTCCAGAATTTCAAAGGCTGGCTGGCGGTGTCCTTCATTCTGCAGATCTTCTTCAACCGGAGTCAGTTTGAGAAACGCAACGAGCTGGCACCCTTTGTCTATCTGGTACAGTTGCTTTTCTTCTTCGGACTGGGCCTGTTGAGCTAGCCTGCCGTTGTTCTATGTGCTAGCTTGCCGGTCCGGCGACGAGGTCCTCGTGCCCGCAACTAGCCTATAGCAACGTATATGACTACTCCTTCTCTGCAGCAAACGTTACTGGAAGAAACGCAGCTGCTGTTTCTGCAGCATGGCATCAGCGGCCTGTCCCTGGAGCGCATTATTCAGTTGCTGAACGTGTCGCCGGCTACGTTTCATGGCATGTTTGCCGATAAGGACGACCTGGTGCTGCAGGTAGCCCGCTACGACCTGGAACGCCAAAAGAAAGAGCATACGGCCCTGTTCACGCAAGTCAGCAGCCCGGTAGAGCGCATCCTAGTCCTGTTGCAGCACGGCATCGGGGAAATGCAGAAAGTGCCCGGCACCAACTACCGGGAAATTCAGCAGGAGCACCCCGCCACCTGGGAGCTGCTCATGGACCACCTGACCACGTATTCCTACCCCCAGATTCAGGGCCTGCTCAACGACGGAATCCTGCAAAAGCAGTTCCGGGGCGACATCAACATTGAGCTGGTCACGAAGATCATTCTGGAGCAGCTGCACCTGATTTTGAACCCCGTAGTATTTCCGCCTAGCCGCTACAACCTGGCCGAGGTGTTCCGCAGCGTGTACCTCTACTACATCCGCGGCCTGTGCACCGAGGAGGGTATCCAGGTGGCGGCGGCGCACTTTTCGCGCCTGTAGCCCGCAGTAGGCAGTTGCCTGGCTTCAATTAAGCTAATAAGCAAAAGCCCCGGCTGCCAATGTTGGCAACCGGGGCTTTTGCTATAGGGATTTTCGTGCCGACCCAGGTCAGCAGCCGGGTTAGTTCAGCGACACGCGTACTTTTTTGGTATACTCGCGCAGGGCCTCCTTAAACTCCATCTGGTGGTCCTGCATGTGGTTCAGGATAAAGATGGCGGCCAGCACGTGCGTGAGCTGCTCGCCTTCATCCTCGCCGGGCACCTCGAAAGCGGGAGCCTGCTCTTCCAGAATAGCTTCTTCGGCGGCTACCAGGTCGGGCAGTGTTTGGGTTTCTACCAGTTGCTTGATGGCTGGAATCTTCATTAACTACAGGCTTAGTTGAGGCGGTTGATAAGATTGGCTACGGCTTCTTCCTTGCTGGCCGATACCGTATCGAGCAGCTCCCCATCCTTAAAAATAGCGAAGAAAGGCAGCGTGCTTACGCCCGCCAGCTTGCGGGCCTCGGGGCTGGTTTCGGCGTTTACATCCAGAAACGCAATGTCCTGGTTTTGCTCTGCCTCCGAAAGGCGCTTGTATTTAGGCGAAAACAGGCGGCAGTTGCCGCACCAGTCGGCGTAGTATTTCACAACTACTTTTTCATTCGAATCGAGCAGCTGGCGGAAATCCGCGTCGGTTGCTTTAGTAACAGGCATGGTCAGAAACAAAAAATGGACGGGCAAAGATACAAGCCAGAGAAGAATGATTCTTATCTGCCGAGGGTCTTAACCGGGCGGAGCGCGAAATGGTTGCCCGCAGAAAGCAAATTTTCGGGCATCAACCTTCGCCCCAGGCCCTGCGTTTGCCCTAGCGGGCCGTCCTTTCAGCCGGGCCAGAAGCTGTATGCAAGACCTGATTTTTTTTGGCGACTCCCTCACGGCTGGCTACCATCTGCGGGCCGCTGATGCCTTTCCTGCCCTGTTGCAAACCCGTATCGACGCCCTGGGGCTGCCCTATAAAGCCTATAACTACGGGGTAAGCGGCGAAACCAGCGCCGGCGGCCGCCAGCGCGTGGCCTCGGTGCTGACACGGCACCCGGTAGCCGTGTTTGTGCTGGCTTTGGGCGCCAACGACGGCCTGCGGGGCATTCCCATCCGCGAAACCGTCCAGAACCTGCAGGATATCCTCAACCAGGTGCGGCAAAAGTACCCGCAGGCGCGCATAGTGCTGGTGGGTCTGGAGTTCCCGTTTGACCTGGGCCCGTTGGGCGGGCACCGTTTTGGGCAGTACGCCACCGAGTTTAAAGCCCTATTTCGGGCGTTGGCGGAAAAGAACAGCCTGCCCTTTGTGCCCTTCCTGTTGCAAGGCGTGTTGGGCCAGCGCCACCTCAACCTGCCCGATGGCGTGCACCCCAACGCGGCGGGGCACAAGCTACTCGCCAACAACGTGTGGGCCGTACTGGAAGGCATACTGAAGAATTAAGGCATTGCAAGCTTATTAAGAAAATTTCTAAATAGGCTTGTGCGGTGCCATTTCGGCTGGTACTTTTGGCGCAGTTTAGATTAATTCTAAAAAGCCGTTGGGAGCTCCCCTTCGGTATTCTGCCGCCAACTTACTATGACGCACACCTTCACCACCGGACTGGTCAGCTCTCTTAAAGCGTTTGCTGCCCTGCTTCTTCTGCTTGTTACCGCTCTGCTTCCCAACTCGCTGCTGGCGCAAACCAACGGCATCATTCGGGGCACCGTGCGCACCGCTGATGCCCAGCCCGCCGAGCAGATAAACGTAGCCTTGGAAGGCACTGCCCGCGGCACTGCCACCGATGCCCAGGGCGCCTATGTTCTCCGAGGGGTAGTGCCCGGTAGCTACACCCTGGTGATTTCGCTGCTGGGCTACGAGCCGAAGCGGGTGCCGGTAGAAGTGAAAGCTGCCGAAACCACCCGGGTAGCGGAAGTAGTGCTGGCCGAAAGTGCTCAGCAGTTGCGCGAGGTAGTTGTGAGCGGCAACCGCACCAATAAGTTTGCCCGCAAGCAGTCGATGGACGTAAACAAGATGCCACTCGATAACCTGGAAAACCCGCAGGTATACGCCACCGTGGGCAAGGAATTGCTGACGGAACAACTGGTGTTTTCGGTGGATGATGCCACCCGCAACGCCCCAGGTCTGCAGAAGATGTGGGATGCTACTGGCCGCGGCGGCGACGGCGGTGCCTTTTATGCCGCGCGGGGCTTCGTTACGCAAAGTCAGCTGCGCAACGGCGTAGCCGGCAACGTGACCGGCAACATTGATGCGGTCAACCTGGAGAAGCTGGAAGTTATCAAAGGCCCCTCGGCTACCTTGTTCGGATCGGCGCTGACCTCGTACGGCGGCCTGCTGAACCGTGTTACGAAGAAGCCTACGGACACTTTCGGCGGCGAAATTAATGTGGCAGCCGGTTCCTACGGCTTCCACCGCGTGAGTGCCGACGTGAACTTGGTGGATCAGAGCACCCCCGCCGACCAGCCCAAGACCCTAGGCTTCCGTTTAAACACGGCGTACACGTACGAAGACAACTTCCAGAATAAGGGCTACACGGGCTTCAACAAGAACTTAGCCGTGGCACCCAGCCTGCAGTGGCGCCCCACCGACCGGCTGACGGTCAACGTGGATGCAGAAATTTATAACGGCCGCGGTACGGGCAACCAGTTTATCTTCTTCTACTTCCCGTCGGCTACGCTGGGCTTCGACCGGGCCGATAAGTCGCCGTTCGATTACCGCCAGTCGTATCAGGGGCCAGGGCTGATTCAGGAGTCGCGCAGCACCAACCTTTTTGGGCAGGTACGCTATACTATTTCGCCCAGCTTCACGGCTACCACCTACCTGACCAGCAGCAACAGCTACTCGGACGGCAACTCGGCGTACTTCTACCTAACGCCTTCTACCCCAGGCTTCCGCCTCCGCCACCCCGAACTGCCCGAAGCCGACAACTACCTGGTTCGGGCCGACCAATCGACCGACAACAGCCGGCGGCAGCTGTGGGAAGCGCAGCAGTTGTTCAACGGCGACTTTCAAGTAGGCAGCTTGCGCAACCGTGTGGTGCTGGGCCTGGATTTCCTGCGCGTCGACTCGGATATCAATTTCATCGGGGGTAACGCCGATACCGTGGCCTTGTCCTCGCCTCGGCCCGTGCTGGACCAATTCAACGGGACCAACATGAATGCCGTGTACGCCCGCGGCGGCGGTGGGCGCTACCTGGTTACTACTAAGTCGAATACCTATAGTGCCTTTGTATCGGATGTACTGAACCTGACGGAGCAACTGAGCGTGCTGGCCGCCCTGCGCGTAGACCACGTCAACAACACCGGCGGGCTGTTTTACTCGCCCGTGGCGGCGTATAAGCAGACTACTTTTTCGCCGAAATTCGGGATGGTGTATCAGCCGGTGAAAGACCGGGTGAGTGTGTTTGCCAACTACCAGAACAGCTTCAACAACCTGGGTATTTACCTGGCCGAGGACGGCCGCCGCCCGCTGGCCCGGCCAGAGCGGGCCAACCAGTGGGAAGGTGGGGTGAAGCTGGATGCCGCAGCCGGCCGCCTCAGCGCCACGGTGAGCTACTACGACATACGGGTGCAGGACCGGCTGCGGCTGCTGGGCTACGCGCCCACCACCTTCGAAGCCATCAATGCCCAGGATGCCACCCAGCGCAGCAAGGGGGTAGAAGTTAGTGTTATTGCCAACCCCGTGAGCGGCCTGAATGTAGTCGGGGGCTTCTCCTACAACGACTCGAAGTTTGAGGACTCGCCTGAGGACGTGAACGGCCGCCGGCCCAACACCGCTTCTTCGCCCTACCTGGCCAACGTTTGGGTAAGCTACCGGCAGGCTGAGGGCGCGCTGCGTGGCCTGGGCGCGGGCTTTGGCGGCAACTATGCCAGTGAAAACCGCGTGCTGAACACGAACACCAACGTGTTTACCCTGCCCAGCTACACGGTGCTCAACGCCAGTATCTTCTACGACCAGCCTAAATACCGCATTTCAGCCAAGGTGGACAACCTCACCGATAAGCAGTACTGGACGGGTTACACCACCATGAATGCGCAGAGGCTGCGCAGCGTTGTGGGCAGCATTGCCTATAAGTTTTAAGCTCAAGTAGTACGCCCGCCTTGGGAGCAGCCTGCGGTGCTGGGTTGCTCCGAAGGCGGGCTGAGCCTTGGCACTAACCGGCCGGAGGCAATGTTAGCTTCGTTTCTACTCCTTCGCTATGACCCCATTCAAGAAAGCTGTTGGCAAGCTGCACCTCTGGCTCGGGCTGGCATCGGGGCTGGTGGTGTTTATTGTGAGCATCACCGGGGCCATCTTCACGTTTCAGGACGACATCCGGGACCTGACGGAGCCCTGGCGCAAGGTGGCCGTGCAGGCTACGGCACCCGTGCTGCCCTCGCGCCTGCAGGCCGCGGCCCTGGCCGGCCAGACAGATGCTACGGCCGCAGATACTTGGGTAACGTACTTCGGCCCTGACCGCTCCGCCACCGTTTTCTACACGGCCAAAGATGGGGCCCTGATGCTCGTTTATCTGAATCCCTACACGGGGCAGGTGCTGCACAAGCAGGACCTGCGTACGCACTTTTTTACCATCATTCAGGAAATCCACATGCACCTGCTCCTGCCCGAGGCGGTGGCCAAGTGGGTGGTGGGTGGCGGTGTTTCCATTTTCGTGGTGATGCTGCTCACCGGCCTGGTGCTGTGGTGGCCCAAGCGCCAGCAGGAGCGCAAGCAGCGTTTCACCATTAAGTGGGGTGCCCGGTGGCGGCGCGTCAACTACGACCTGCACAACGTGCTGGGCTTTTACGCGGCCAGCATTGGGCTGGTGCTGGCGTTGTCCGGCTTGTTCATGATTTTCCCTTGGATGCTCAAGCCGATTGTGTTGGTGGTGGATGGGGGCAAGCCGGCTCCGCCGGAGATTATGGAAACCAAGCTCGACACCCTGCAAACCGTAACGGCGGCCGCCCAGCCTCTCCCCGACATCGTGTACCGCAACGTGCGCCGCCTTTCGCCCACCCACGAGATGGTCCTCATCGGGCCCACCGGCACGGGCAAAGCCCCCGCGTACTGCTGGACCTATCAGAAAGCCCTGCACTATTACCACCGCGACGAATACGCCTTCCACCCCTTATCGGGCCAGTTGCTGGAGTCGCGTTTCCACGCCCGCAAAAGCGCCGGCACCAAGTTCGCCGATATGAACTACGACCTGCATACTGGCCAGATTCTAGGCTTTGGGGGCAAACTGGTAGCCTTCCTGGCCAGCCTGATTTCGGCCAGCCTGCCCGTGACGGGCACCATCGTGTGGTGGGGGCGCCGTAGCAAAACCCGGCAGAAAAACCGGCAATTAGTAGCCGGCTAAAACCCAAACGGCCCCAACCATGCTGCTGGTTGGGGCCGTTTGCTTTCAAATCAAACTAGTACGCTAGGCGTTGTACATCTTCTCGTAGTACTCCTGCGCCATCCGGCCCGACTCAAACGTGGGCTCTACCTCACGCATGGCGTTTTTCTGGATTTCGAGGAACCGCTCGGGCTGGCCGTAGTAGATAGGCAGGATTTCCTGCTCCAGCACGTCCAGGATGCCGGTGGCTTCGAGGTCGTCCTTCACGTGCTCAGGCTCGTTGATGTTGGCCAGGGGAATGAGGAAGCCGTTTTCGCCCTCACGCACAAACTCCGGAATCCAGCCATCGGCAATGCTCAGGCTTACGCAGCCGTTCATGGCGGCCGTCATGCCGCTGGTGCCCGAGGCCTCCCGCGGGAAGCGCGGGGTGTTCAGCCAGATGTCGGAGCCCTTTTTCAACGCCGCCGACAACGCCAGCTCGTAGCCCGTGAGGACCGCGCAGTTCTTAAAGCCCCGGGTTTTCTGGATGATGTCGTTGAACATGCCGATAGCACCGTAGTCCTTGGGGTAGGGCTTGCCGGCCCAGATAACCTGCACGGGTCGTTCGGTATTGGTTACCAGCTTCACAAACCGCTCGAAATGGCGCAGAATAAGGTCGGCGCGCTTGTAGCCGGCAAAGCGGCGGGCCCACACAATGGTCAGCACCTCGGGGTCGAAGATGTTGCCCGTCTGGTCGGCCACGATGTCGAACAGCTCCTTTTTCAGCTCCCGCTTACGCTGGCGCAGGGCCGCATCATCGTTGGCTTCCAGGGCCTTGTGGAGCTGGGCATCGCGCCAGTAGGTGCCGTTTTGGGAGTTGGTAATGTAGGTGATGGGGCAGATGCCGGGGTTGGAGCCCCACATCTGGTTGGCTACATCCCCGTGCACCCGGGAAACGCCGTTGGCAATGCGCGCCATCCGCAGGGCCGTGAGCGTGTAGTTTAGCCGGTCGTTTTCTACGCCCACCAGCTGCCGCACTTCGCTGCCTGAAATCTTCCCAAAGAAGGTCATGTCTTCGAGCAGGCGCATGGGCTGCTCCTCGTTGCCAGCCAGCTCGGGCGTGTGGGTGGTGAAAACCAGCCGCTTTTGCACCTCCGCCAGCTGGCGGCCGTGCTTTTCGTAGAGGTAAAATGCCAGGGGCAAGCCGTGGCCCTCGTTGAGGTGGTACACCTCTACCTGGTGGCCGAGCAGGTCGAGCAGGGTGCCGCCGCCGGTACCCAGCACCATGCTTTGCGCTACCCGGGCGGCCTGGTCGGCGTCGTAGAGGCGGTGGGTGATGGTACGGGAGATGTAGTCGTTTTCGGGAATATCGGTGGTGAGGAAGAACATGGGCGCCGTGCCGAACACCTCCGGGGCCAGGTACAGGGCCTTCACTTTAACCTCGGCGCCGTGAATGGTGATGGGAAACACCAAGCCGGTGTCCTGCAAGAAAGAGTAGGCTTTGTGGCGGTAGTCCACGCGCATGGTCTGGTCTTCGTTGCGCGTCTGGTCGTAGTAGCCATCCGACCACAAGATGCCGATGCCGACCAGGTTCTGACGCAGCTCGTAGGCCGAGCGCATGTGGGAGCCGGCCAGAAATCCCAGGCCGCCGGAGTAGGTTTTGAGCGCCTGATCAAGCGCGAATTCCATGGAGAAATAGGCCGCGGCGGTGCTGTACTCGGCCGCAGGCTGGTAGAAGGAGAACGTGAAAGCCATCAGGAAGTTGGAAGGGGAAAAGGCAGAAAAAGCGCGGAACTCTATGCAGCCGGGAAGGTGCAAAATTCCGGGGAGAAGATACAGTGCCAGCGGCATTTCCACGCTATACGCCGGGTTTCTGTACGTTCGGCCCGGCCCAACCGATGCGAGTTTCCCGGTTTTTTATAACAATACCTTAATATTACCATGCGGCAAACGCTGGTTCTACCCCGCTAGCTTTGCCGACTCTCTTACTTCTCTTTTTTCACCACCCCAACCTTTCCTTCATGCACATTGCCCGTTTGCTTACCGCCAGCCTACTCGGCGTGGCCTTCGCCTGCACGTCCATTCAGGACCCCGCCCCCCAAGCCCCAGTAGCCGCCGCTGCCGCCCAAAACATCAGTGCCACCGGCTTTCCCGAAACCTTTGAGAGTGGGGTTAAAACCGCCTACACTACCGGCTCCGTCACGCTCGGCTCGGGCTCCTGGACGCTGAACGACGCCCTGCTCGGCAACACCACCGCCGACCGTAAAACCGGCACGCAGTCGGTGCGGGTGCGCAACGTGGGCTCCCTGAGCATGAACTTCAACACCACCGCCGGCGCGGGCGTCATCACGGTGCAGCACGCCGTGTACGGCACCGATGGCAGCTCGCAGTGGGAGCTGTGGGCCAGCACCAACGGCGGCTCCTCCTACGCCAAAGTGGGTAGCACCATCACCACCAGCAGCACCAGCCTCGGCACGGCTTCCTTCACGGCTAACCTCACGGGCAACGTGCGCCTGCAGATCCGCAAGACTTCGGGCGGCACCAACCGCATCAACATCGATAACGTGACCATCGAGCAGTACGGCGGCACCACCACACCGCCCCCCACTGGTACGGCCAAGAAATTCCTGTTCGATGGTTCGCACGGGGAGCTGGCTGGCAACGCCGACTGGGTGCTGGACGTGAACAGCGGGGTGGCGTCGTCCATACCTACGCCAGCCCAGAGCGGCATCACCAGCACCACGTCCGAAACCTACTGGACGGGCGCCATCTCGGCCTGGGGCGTGGCCCTGGTAAAGCGCGGCCACACCGTGGAGCAGCTGCCGGCCGGGGGGCGCATCACCTACGGCGACGCCACCAATACCCAGGATCTGAGCAAGTACAGCGTGTTTGTGGTGGATGAGCCCAACGTGGTGTTCACGGCCGCTGAGAAAACGGCCATCCTGCGCTACGTGCAGAACGGCGGTGGCCTGTTCATGATTTCCGACCACATCATTTCCGACCGCAACAACGACGGCTGGGACTCCCCCGAAATCTGGAACGACCTGATGCAGAACAACTCGGTACAGGCAAACCCCTTCGGCTTCTCGGTGAACTCCGACAATATCGTGGAGAACAGCAGCAACGCGCTGGTGAGCAGCACCAACCCCATCATGAACGGGGCTCTGGGCACGGTGTCGCAGCTGTCCTTCCACAACGGGGCTACCATGACACTGAGCCCCACTGCCAACTCTACCGTGCAGGGCCTGATCTGGCGCGTGGGTGTAGCCCAGGGCAATAGCAGCGTAATGGCCGCCAGCAGCACCTTCGGGACCGGCCGCGTGGTCATCATCGGCGACTCGTCTCCCGCCGACGACGGCACCGGCTCGCCCGGCAACACCGTGTACGACGGCTGGAACGAGAACGTAAGCCACGCCCGCCTGCATCTGAATGCCTCGCTCTGGCTGGCTAAGCTCTAGGAGAATAACTGCTTAGTTGAAATAAGAACCCCTGGTAGCCAGCTGCCAGGGGTTTTTTGTGCCTGGCCAAAGAGTGAGGTAGCGGAAATGCTTGAGCAGGTAATGACAATTAGCTACGGCTACAGCAGAAGTTCACCGCAAAGTTGGCCAGCCAGGCGGCCTGTGAGCAGGCCCTCTGGGAGGTAGCCACAGTAGTGGCTATAGTCGCGTTGTCCAAGGACATTTAGTATCTGCCGGCAAGCAATGAAACGAGCCAATCCTGGCAGAAGACACTGATGCTACCCGATTCGCTGCCCAGGCGAAAGTAACTCCTCACTTTCCCAGCGAAAGCCGCTTGCTTAGCGAATAGGATTTAACCCCGGCCAACGCCCGCGCCCCGCAAGTGGCGCGGGCGTTTCGGTATGACGGTTTTAGGCCTCTAAAGCGAAATTTCGCCGTTTTTTCAGCTTCAGGAATTGCGTCGGCGTTTTTGGATACTGGCAATTGAGCCAATATCTTGCCACTCATCCCACCGCTGAAATCCCCTATGACAGGCTCTTCTTTGTTCTTCGGGGCGCTTAGTCGGGGCCTTGCCAACCAACCGCCACGCTTCCGCCTGCTGCCCTACAAGGCCTGAGCCATAGAATTGAACAAGCAAACAGGCACCTAAGAACGTGAAAGCCTGGTTTCAAAGGTGGCTACCTGCTGCCCCCGAACATCCGCCAGGCTTCTAAGATCTTAACGCCCAAGTACTCCCAATATGCCCAACCTACAAGCCTGCATTTTCGACCTCGATGGCGTCATCGTGGATACTGCCAAGTTTCACTACCAGGCCTGGAAAACGCTGGCCCACGGCCTGGGCTTCGATTTCACGGAGCACGACAACGAGCGGCTAAAGGGCGTGAGCCGCATGCGGTCCTTGGAAATCATTCTCGAAATCGGCCAGCAAACGTTACCGGAAGACCAGAAGCTGGCCTTGGCCACGCGCAAAAATGAAGCATACCTGGAAGACGTGCACCGCATGACCGAGGCCGATGTGCTGCCCGGGGTGCGCCGCTTCCTGGAAGAGTGCCGCGCCGCCGGCCTGAAAACCGCCCTGGGTTCCGCTTCCAAAAACGCCCGCCTCATCCTCGACCGGGTAAACCTGCTGCCCCTCTTCGACGCCATTGTGGATGGCACCGACGTGGCCAATGCCAAGCCTGACCCCGAGGTGTTTCTGAAAGGGGCGGAGGCCCTGGGCGTGGAGCCGGCTCACTGTGTGGTGTTCGAAGACGCCGTAGCCGGCCTCGAAGCGGCCCGCAACGGCGGCATGCACTGTGTTGGTGTCGGGGATGTAACTATCTTAGCAGAAGCCGATTTTGTGATTCCCGGCTTTGAAGATATGACGGTAGCGCGCCTCCACGAATTAGAAGTCTGCCACTAGCCCCTTCCACTGAAAACTCTCCCCTTACTTTCCCTTATCCAATGAAAGATTACATCAAAATAGACGAGTGGCGGATTATTGAAGAAGGCTTCGATCCGCACCTCAACAAAGTGTCTGAAAGCATTTTCTCGTTGGGCAACGGGCGGATGGGGCAGCGCGCCAACTTCGAGGAGCAGTACTCAGGGCCTTCCCTGCAGGGTAACTACGTGGCCGGTGTGTACTACCCCGATAAAACCCGCGTGGGCTGGTGGAAAAATGGCTACCCCGACTACTTTGCCAAAGTGCTGAACGCCGCCAACTGGATTGGCATCGGCGTAGAAATCGATGGTACGGAAATCGACCTGGCCAAGCTGCCCGTAGAGGATTTCCGCCGCGAGCTGAACATGCGCGAAGGCTACCTGCTGCGCACCTGCACCGTGGTGCTGGAAGAAGGCCGCAAGCTGAAAATCGAGGCTAAGCGCTTCTGCAGTATCGTGGATGATGAAGTAGGGGCCATCCGCTACGCCATTACGCCCCTGGGCTTCTCGGGCAAAGCCACGCTCACGCCCTACATCGATTTCGATGTTAAAAACCAGGATGCCAACTACGATGAGAAGTTCTGGGAAGAAGTAAGCCGCGAAATGGAAGACCAGGCTGCCTACGTGACGGCCCGCACCCGCAAAACGGGCTTCGACGTGTGCACCGGCATGACCTTCGCCCTCACCCAGGCCGGCACGACGGTTACGCCCCGCACCATTCCCATCGAGAGCGAGAAATACACGGCCCACATCTTCACGGTGAGCATTCTGGATGGGGAAGAAACCGTGCTGACGAAGTTTGCCGCCAACATTTCCTCCGAAAACCACGACCGCAGCCTGCTGCAGGAAGTGTGTCAGCGCGCCGTGGAGCAGGCCCACACCAAGGGCTTCGACAAGATGCTGGAAGAGCAGGCCGCGGCCTGGGCTGCCAAGTGGGCCGAGAGTGACATCATCATCGAAGGCGACGCGGCCGCCCAGCAGGCTATTCGCTTCAACATCTTCCAGCTCAACCAGACCTACACCGGCGAAGACCCGCGCCTGAACATCGGGCCCAAGGGCTTTACGGGGGAAAAATACGGCGGCAGCACCTACTGGGACACCGAGGCGTACTGCCTGCCCTTCTACCTAGCCACCGCCGACCCGCAGGTGGGCCGCAACCTGCTGCTGTACCGCTACAAGCAGCTGGGCAAAGCCATTGAAAACGCGCAGAAGCTGGGCTTCACGGATGGGGCCGCGCTCTACCCCATGGTGACCATGAACGGGGAGGAGTGCCACAACGAGTGGGAAATTACCTTCGAAGAAGTGCACCGCAATGGCGCCATTGCCCACGCCATCTACGACTACGTGCGCTACACCGGCGACGAAAGCTACCTGGCCGACTACGGCGTGGACGTGCTGGTGGCCATTTCGCGGTTCTGGGCCCAGCGCGTGAACTTCTCCGAGGAGAAAGGCCAGTACGTGATGCTGGGCGTAACCGGCCCCAACGAGTACGAAAACAACATCAATAACAACTGGTACACCAGCACCATTGCCCTCTGGACGCTGAACTACACGCTGGAAGTACTGGAGAAGATTAAAGCTGAAAACCCGGCCCGCTACGCCGTGCTCGACATGGAGCTGGGCCTGGATGAAACCCGGGAGTTTGGCACCTGGCGGGCCATCATCGGCAATATGTTCCTGCCCGAGGACCCCAAGCGCGGCATCAAGCTGCAGCAGGAAGGCTACCTCGACAAAGAACAGATTCTGGTAAAAGACCTGCCTGCCTCCGAGCGGCCCCTCAACCAGAAGTGGAGCTGGGACCGGATTCTGCGCTCCTGCTTTATCAAGCAGGCCGATGTGCTGCAGGGCATGTTCCTGCTTGAAGATCAGTTCGACATCGACACCATCCGCCGCAACTTCGAGTTCTACGAGCCGCGCACCGTGCACGAGTCGTCTCTTTCGCCGTGCGTGCACGCCGTACTGGCGGCCCGCCTGGGCATGGAGGAGAAGGCCTACGAGATGTACCTGCGCACCGCCCGCCTCGACCTCGACGACTACAACAACGACACCGAAGATGGCTGCCACACCACCAGTATGGCGGGCACTTGGATGGCGGTAGTACAGGGTTTTGGTGGCATGCGCGTGCGCGACGGGCAGCTCCACTTCCGCCCCATGCTGCCGGCCAAATGGTCGGGCTTCAGCTTCCGTATCCGCTTCCGGGGCGCTGTGGTGAAGGTGCACGTGGGCCGCGACGGGGTGCACATTGAGGCCGATAAGCCGCTGACTGTGTTCGTAAACGACGAGCCCGTGGCCGTAGGGCAAACCTCGGTGACGGAGCTGGTAAGCTAACTAGCCGCCGCCCGGCAGCCCTGGTGGTTGCCGGGCGGCTACTTAGGCTCGTTGCCCGGCCGGTATGATTTGCGTACGTTAAACTAAACGACCTAGCTATGACAGATCTGACCAACCAGGTAGCCATTGTAACCGGCGCAAGCCGGGGCATCGGGCGCGCCATCACGTTGCTGCTGGCTATGCAGGGAGTGCGCGTAGTCGCCCTCGCCCGCGGGGCCGAGGAGCTGGACGATGTAGCGCAGTCGGGGCAGATTTTGCCTTTGGCAGCTACCGTCACCGATGAGGCCGATGCCCAGCAGGCCGTAGACATTGCCTTACAGCATTTTGGCCGGCTGGATATCGTGGTGTGCAACGCTGGTGTGGGGTCGTTTAACCTGCTGGAAAACATTGCCGCCACCGACTGGGACCAGATGTTTGACGTGAACGTGAAAGGCACCTTTCTGCTGTGCAAAGCGGCCGTGCCCCACTTCAAGGCACAGAAGCGCGGCCACATCGTGGGTATTACCTCCGACGTGGCCCGCCGCACCTTCGAGCATGGCACCGCCTACGGAGCCAGCAAGTACGCCCAGGATGCCCTGCTGGGCTCGTTGCGCAAGGAAGTGCGGCCGTTTGGCGTCAAAGTCAGCACCATTTACCCCGGCTTGGTTGATACCTACTTCAACAACTCCCGGCCCGGTAGTGCTGAGGCCGAAGCCACCCACCTGCGCCCGGCCGAGGTGGCTCAGGCCGTGCGCTACGTGCTGGAAGCCCCAGCCCATGTGGTGATAGATGAGCTCATGCTTCACCCGCTTAGCCAGGAGTGGTAGGATGGGAGGAAGACTGCATGGGAACCCGGCATTAGCGCCTTCGGTTTGGCAGCCATGCCCCTCTGTGTAGGTTCGCTGAATCGACCACTAAAAATACCGCCTCTAACCGGCAACTGCCTATCTTAGGCCACCCTATGAAGAAGTTCCTGCCGGCTGCCGGCGTTTTCCTGGCATTAGCCTCTTTTCAATCTGTTTCTCCGGCCGATCCGGCCCGTGCTGTGTCTACCGTTTCTTTCTCTGACCCCAATACCACCGACGAAGTCCCGCAGGACAACAAGATCATCATCTACCAGATGATGACGCGCCTGTTCGGGAACAAGTCCACCACCAACAAGCCCCACGGCACCATTGCCGAGAACGGGGTAGGCAAGTTCAACGACATCAACAGCACGGCCCTGCAGGCTATTAAGCAGCTGGGCGCTACGCACGTGTGGTACACCGGGGTGCTGGAGCACGCCACCATGACGGACTACACCAAGGAAGGCATTCCGCTGGACGATGCCGACGTGGTGAAAGGACGCGCCGGCTCGCCCTACGCCATCAAGGACTACTACGACGTGTCGCCGGACCTAGCGGTGAACGTGAAAAACCGCATGCTGGAGTTTGAGGGTTTGGTGAAGCGTACCCACGCCAACGGCCTCAAGGTCATCATCGACTTCATTCCCAACCACGTAGCCCGCACCTATAAGTCGGACGCCAAGCCCCTGGGCGTGGTGGACCTGGGCGAGCGGGACGACAAGACGAAGGCCTTTGCACCCAACAACAACTTCTACTACCTGCCCGGCCAAAGCCTGGTAGTGCCGAAAGCCAACAACCCCTTGGGCGCGGCCCAGGGCCCGAAGGAAGATGGCAAGTTTGCGGAAACACCCGCCAAGGTGACCGGCAACGACGTTTTCTCGGCCACGCCCAGCATCGACGACTGGTTTGAAACCATCAAGCTCAACTACGGGGTCGACTACCAGAACCACCGCCAGCTCCACTTCGAGCAGGTACCCGATACCTGGGTGAAGATGCGCGACATTCTGGTGTACTGGGCCAAGAAAGACGTGGACGGCTTCCGGTGCGACATGGTGGAAATGACGCCCGTGGAGTTCTGGGCCTGGGTGATTCCGGAAGTGAAGAAGGTGAAGCCGGACATCCTGTTCATGGCCGAAGCCTACAATCCCAAGGAGTACAAGACCTACCTCGAAAAAGGCCACTTCGACTACCTCTACGACAAAGTAGGCCTCTACGACGGGCTGCGCCGCCTCATGCGGGGCGAGGGCAATACCGAAGACATTTCCCGCGTGTGGCGCGAGGAAAGTCGCGGCTTCTCCTCCCACATGCTGCGCTTCCTGGAAAACCACGACGAGCAGCGCATTGCCTCCAAAGACTTTGCCGGCGACCCCCGCACCGCTATTCCGGCCATGACGGTAACTGCCACCTTGGCCTCGGGCCCCGTGATGGTGTACTTTGGCCAGGAAGTAGGGGAGCCCGCCCACGGCGCGGAGGGCTTCTCGGGCGAGGACGGCCGCACCACCATCTTCGACTACTGGGGCGTGCCCTTTCACCAGCGCTGGGTGAATGGCGGCAAGTTCGACGGGGGCAAGCTCGACGAGGGCCAGAAGGAGCTGCGCAGCTTCTATGCCCGCCTGCTTAACCTGACCGGCTCCAGCGACGCCATCCGGCGCGGCAAGTTCTACGAGCTGCAGGACGCCAACAACCTGGGCCGCGAGTACGACCAGAAGCAGGTGTACAGCTACCTGCGCTACACCGATAAGCAGAAGCTGCTGATTGTGGTCAACTTCAGCCGCGACAAAACCCTGCATCCTACCCTGCGCATCCCGGTCGAAGCTCAGGCAGCTATGGGCCTCGACCCCAACCGTGTGTACACCTACACCGACCTGCTCAACAACACCCCCGCCGTTACGTCGCTGGCCCTCACGCTGGCCCCGCTCAGCGCCCACGTGTTCGAGATTCAGCCGCGCAAATAGACCGGCCTTTTCTATTCTCTGATCTTCCCCTTTATTCTCCCACGCACAAGCGAATGGCAACGACCGTAGCGCCCGTCAGTACCCGCGAAAAACCCCGGCTGAGCTTCTGGCAAATCTGGAACATGAGCTTCGGCTTCCTCGGCATTCAGTTTGGCTTCGAGCTGCAGAACTCCAACGTTAGCCGGATTTTTGAAACCCTGGGCGCGAACAAAGATGACATTCCAATTCTGTGGATTGCGGCCCCGCTTACCGGTCTGCTGGTGCAGCCCATCATTGGCTATTTCTCCGACCGCACCTGGCATCCGTTCTGGGGCCGACGGCGGCCCTACTTCTTCATTGGTGCTATTCTGGCCACGCTGGCGCTGTTTGTGATGCCAAACTCCTCGGCACTGTGGATGGCCGGTGGCATGCTCTGGATTCTGGATGCCAGCATCAACATCTCCATGGAGCCTTTCCGCGCTTTTGTGGGCGACAAACTATCGAGCGAGCAGCGGACAAGCGGCTTCGCCATGCAGAGCTTCTTTATCGGGGTGGGGTCGGTTATTGCGGCCCTGCTACCCTGGGTGTTCACCAACTGGTTTCACCTGAGTAATACGGCCGCCAACGGGGAAATCCCGCCTTCGGTGAAATGGTCGTTCTACGTGGGGGCCCTGGCCTTCCTGGCCGCGGTGATGTACACGGTGTTTACCACCAAGGAGTTTCCGCCGGAAGACATGGAGGAGTTCCGCAAGGAAAACGCCCAGGCCGGCATCTGGGACGGCATGAAGGAATCCTTCCTGGGAATATTCCGCATGCCCGTAGCCATGCGCCAGCTGGCCCTAGTGCAGTTCTTTACCTGGTTTGCGCTCTTCTCCATGTGGATTTACGCAACCAACGCCGTCACGAGCAACATCTACAACATGCGGGTGACGACGCCCCTCTACCAGCGCATTACCAGTTACATTGCTACGGCCGCCCAGCAGGAAACGGATGCGAAAAAAAGCAAAACGCTGGCTTCCCTGCAGAAAGACATTGATGAAATCAACCAGTTTCAGGCCGGCAACCCTGACAAAACCCTCACCCTGAACCTGGCCAACTACTACCTCGACAGTGCCAAGCCCACGGGCGCGGATGCGGTGGATCTGAAGCGGGTAAAGCAGCAGTATAACGATGGCGCCGACTGGCTGAGTTTGGCCTCTTCGGTACGCAACGGGGTGGCCGCCATCTTCGCGTTTATCATTCCGCTGATTGCCAGCCGCACCAGCCGGCGCCGCACCCACATGCTGTGCCTGCTCACGGGCGGGGTAGGGCTGTTATCATTGAAGTTTATTCAGAACCCCGACCTGATCATGGTTTCTATGGCCATGGTGGGCGTGGCCTGGGCCAGTATCCTGTCTATGCCCTACGCTATTCTGGCCGGCTCCCTGCCCGCCAACAAAATGGGGTATTACATGGGCGTGTTCAACTTCTTCATTGTAATTCCGCAGATTGTGGCTGCTACCATCCTGGGCTATTGCACCATGCACTTCTTCCACGGCAATACCCTCAATACCCTGGCTCTGGGTGGCGCCTCCATGATTCTGGCCGGCGTGCTCACGCTGTGGGTGCGCGACGACGAGAACGGGGCCAAGGCCGCGCTGCTGCCCGCTGATGCTCCCGGCTACGATACGCCCACAGTAGTGGTGCCGCGTACCTGAGTATGCTCCTGCGCAAGTACAACGCCCCGTCGATGTCTGTTTCGGCGGGGCGTTGTGTGTTAATAGGAATAAGCAGGGCTTACGCCTGCAACCATTCCAATGCCGTATGCTCTTCCGTAAAAATGCGGAAGGCCACCGCCGTACGCACGGCGGCAGGAATATCGGGCTCCAACTCCGCGAGGCGGCCCAGGATAGTAGGCGCGTTGTTGGGCGTGACGAGGTAAGCAATGCGGTGCTCGGCCCCGGCAACGCCCTGCGCCAGCCGCGCCCGTACGTCGTGCACAATCCAGGCGAAATCCGCGGGGTCGGCCAGGCTGCGGCGGCGCAGGTCGATAAGCCAGCGGCCGGCCTGCTCCTGCCGGGCCAGCTCCAGGGTTTGGTCATAAGCCGCCCGCAGCTCCTGCGAAGTGGTTTGCCGCGTCCAGCGCAAAAACAGTACGCGCAGATCGGGGCGGTAAGCCAGGTCCATGTACGCGGGAGAGAGGTTGCTCATGCAAGGAGAGGACGTAAGAGTTGGGGCCGCGTCATCAAGGAGTGTGCCCGAATAGAAAAAGAGGGGCGCCGCCGGGAAAAAGTAGCGCCAATTCTGTTTTTCCGGGGCACCAGCATCCCACCGCCGAGGCCTTCGGGCCAGGGGCTGCCAGAAAGCCCGACCGTAAAACCAAATTCAATGCAAAAATGGCAGCCAGCCCCGGAAAAAATTAGGGCAATGCGTGGCGCTCAGCCAACCTCGGCACGCGTGGTGTGTCTGTTGTGCTTACATTCACCCCATCCATTCTCTTACCTCTTCCCCTTCGTATGAAGCTAAAACAGTTAGGCTTGCTCGGGCTAAGCGTGGCGCTGGCCATGCCGGCCGCTCTGGCTCAGCAAAAAACCGCTCCCAAAACCACGACCACCAAAGCCACCGGTGGCACGCGCCTGGTGGAAAAAGTAACCGCCAAGCCCGGGGAAGTGGTTATTCCCTACGAGAAGTACGTGCTGCCCAACGGCCTCACGCTGGTCGTGCACGAAGACCACTCCGACCCCATTGTGCACGTAGATGTGACCTACCACGTGGGCTCGGCCCGCGAAACCATCGGCAAGTCGGGTTTTGCCCACTTCTTCGAGCACATGATGTTCCAGGGCTCCGACAACGTGGGCGACGAGCAGCACTTCAAGCTGGTATCGGCCGCCGGGGGCACGCTCAACGGCTCCACCAACCGCGACCGGACCAACTACTTCGAAACCCTGCCCAACAACCAACTGGAAACGGCCCTGTGGCTGGAAGCCGACCGCATGGGCTTTCTGCTGGATGCTGTAACGCAGACCAAGTTTGAAAACCAGCGCTCCACCGTGAAAAACGAGCGGGGCCAGAACTACGACAACCGCCCCTACGGCCTGGCCGGCGAGATGGTGTCGAAGAACCTGTACCCCTACGGTCACCCCTACAGCTGGATGACGATTGGCTACCTCGAAGATCTGGACCGCTCCGACGTAAACGACCTCAAAAACTTCTTCCTGCGCTGGTATGGCCCCAACAATGCTACCCTGACGGTGGGCGGCGACGTGAAGCCCGCCGAGGTGGTAAAGCTGGCCGAGAAGTACTTTGGCTCCATCAAGCGCGGCCCGGCCGTGCAGAACATGAAGCTGCCCGCTCCCAAGCTCACCCAGGACCGCTACGTGAGCTACGAGGACAACGTGCGCTTTCCCATGCTGCGCATGGTGCTGCCCACCGTGCCCCGCTACCACCCCGACGAAACGGCCCTGGACGCCCTGGCCGAAATCCTGGGTGGCGGCAACAACTCCCTGCTCTACCAGAACCTGGTAAAAAATCAGAAAGCCATTCAGGCGAATGCCTCGCACCCCACGGCCGAGCTGGCCGGCGAGTTTTCCTTCACGGCCGTAGGCTTCCCCGGCAAAGGCCTCGACAGCCTGGAAATGGTGGTGCGCCGGTCTTTGACGGAGTTTGAGAAGCGCGGCGTAACCGACGAAGACCTCCAGCGCTTTAAAGCGACCCGCGAAGCCCAGATCATCGACGGCCTGGCCAGCGTGAGCGGGAAGGTGTCGGAGCTGGCCGCTGCCCAGACGTTTTCCGGCTCGCCCAACCGCATCACCCAGGACCTGAAAGAGCTGCGCGCCCTCACCAAAGCCGACGTGCTGCGTGTGTACAACCAGTACCTCAAAGGCAAAAAGGCCGTCATCCTGAGCGTGGTGCCCAAAGGCAGCAAAAACCTCGTAGCCCGCGCCGACAACTACACCATTTCCAAGGACGGCTTTACCATGCCCAAGGACGAGTACGCGGGCCTTACCTACGTGAAGCCCACCGATACCTTCGACCGCAAGCAGCAGCCCAAAGCGGGTACCAACCCCGTGGTGCAGGTGCCCGCCTTCTGGCAGCAGACGATGCCCAACGGGCTGAAGGTAATCGGCTCCCGTAATGCCGAAATTCCGAAGGTGACCATGCAGCTCACCATTCCCGGCGGCCACCGCCTGGCCCAGCAGAACCCCGGCAAGGCCGGTCTGGCTGGTCTCACGGCGGCTATGCTGGGCGAAGGCTCGCAGAAATACACGCCCGAGCAGTTTAGCGCAGCCCTGGAAAAGCTGGGTAGCTCCATCGACGTAGTGGCCGGCGACGACAACACGACCATCTACGTGGAGTCGCTCACCAAAAATCTTGATGCCACGCTGGCCTTGCTGGAGGAAAGCCTGCTGCACCCTCGCTTTGACGCCCAGGATTTTGCCCGCGTGAAAAAGCAAACCCTGGAAGGCATTGCCAACCAGAACGTGCAGCCTGTGGCCATTGCCAACAACACCTTTGCTCGCCTGATTTACCCCAGCGGCGACATTATGCGTGTGCCCACCAGCGGCTCCGTGGCTACCGTGCAAGGCCTCACGCTGGATGATGTAAAGCAGTTCTACCAGCAAAACTACGCCCCCAACATCTCGAACCTGGTAGTGGTAGGCGACGTGGCCGAGGCGCAGGTACTGCCCAAGCTCAAGTTCCTGCAAACCTGGGCCAAGAAGGACGTGGCTCTGCCCGCCCCCGCGGCGGCAGCTATGCCCACCGAAAAGACGCGCATTTATTTCGTGAACAAGGACGGCGCTGCGCAGTCGGAAATCCGCATTGGCTACCTGGGCATGCCCTATGATGCTACCGGGGAGTACTACCGCGCCGGCCTGGCCAACTACCTGTTGGGGGGCGCCTTCAACTCGCGCATCAACCTGAACCTGCGCGAAGACAAAGGCTACACCTACGGGGCCCGCTCCGGCTTCCGGGGCAGCAAGTACGCCGGGCCATTCACGGCCCAGGCCGGCGTGCGTGCCGATGCCACGGCCGCCTCGGTGAAGGAGTTCATGAAAGAGCTGCAGAACTACCGCAACGGCATCTCGGACGAGGAGCTGCAGTTTGTGCAGGCCTCCATCGGGCAGAGTGACGCCCTGCGCTACGAAACCGGCCGGCAGAAAGCCGCTTTCCTGGGCCGCATTGTGGAGTATGACCTCGACAAAGGCTACGTGCAGCAGCAGAGCGACATCCTGCGCAACCTGAAGAAGGAAGACGTGCAGGCCCTGGCTCAGAAGTACCTGCCTACAGACAACATGTACATCGTGGTAGTCGGCGACCGGGCCAAGGCTTTCCCCGGCCTCAGCGAGCTGGGCTACGAAGTAGTGGAGCTGGACCTGGAAGGTAACCCCGTAGCTTCGGCCGCCCCGGCTGCCGCTCCCGCTGCTGCTCCTGCCGCCGCCCCGGCTGCCGACCCTTCGACCACCATCAAGAAGGCAAAAAGCAAAACCAAGGACGAAGACGGCAGCAAGAAAAAGCGCAAGCAGAAAGCCGACGAAAACAGCGAAAAAATCAAGGAGAAGAGCGAATAGTTAATCGGCCTTCCACTTATTTGACAGCCCGGTTCCGCGAAGGAACCGGGCTGTTTGCATGATGGTTATAGCAGACTGCCAAGCGCCGCGCCGCCAAACCGTGTCTTGCGTTGTTTAGCAATTCTCTCCCCTCTTAAGTTACGTGTTCAGCACCTATGTTCCGGGGGCCTTTCGCGCTGTTGGGTTTCCTCGTGCTTCTCACCAAGGTCTTTCGTGATTGGCTAGCCGCCGGGGGCTGATTTACGTACCTTTGCAGACTTATTCGCTTCGCTTTTGCATGGCTAAAAAATCAACGGCTACTTCTTCTGTTTCTTCTTCGGCTGCTGCCAAGCCCAAGTCTGCTCCCAAGGCAGAACGTGCGGCAAAAACGGCCAAGCCTAAAAAAACGGCCGCTGCCGTGGCCGATAACGCCACCGAGCAGGCCACGGCCGCTGTGCAGGCGGTGCCCCTGGCCGAGCAGGTAAACGAAACGGTAGTGGAAAACTACGTGGCCACCCGTGGGCAGCTAACGGGCCCCGCCGACCTGGAAGCCCCCTACATTGAGGTGTATGGGGCCCGGGAGCATAACCTTAAGAATGTTTCCGTTCAGATTCCGCGGGGGCGGCTGGTGGTGTTTACCGGCATTTCGGGCTCGGGTAAGTCGTCGTTGGCTTTCGATACGATTTACGCCGAGGGGCAGCGCCGCTACATGGAGACGTTTTCGGCCTATGCCCGCTCCTTTATGGGCGGCCTGGAGCGCCCCGACGTCGATAAGATTGAGGGCCTGTCGCCGGTGATTAGCATCGAGCAGAAAACGACCTCGCGCAACCCCCGCTCCACGGTGGGCACCATCACCGAGATTTACGACTTCCTGCGCCTGCTCTACGCCCGCACGGCCGAGGCCTTCAGCTACGCCACGGGCCAGAAGATGATCCGGCAGAGCGACGACCAGATCATTAACTACATCCTGAAGGAGTACGACGGCCGCAAGCTGGTGGTGCTGGCGCCGGTAGTGAAGGGCCGCAAAGGTCACTACCGGGAGCTGTTCCAGCAGGTAGCCAAGCTGGGCTTCACCAAAGTGCGCGTGGATGGCGAACTACTCGACATCACGCCCAAGATGCAGGTGGACCGCTATAAAATCCACGACATCGAAATCGTCATCGACCGGCTCGTGGTGAAAGAGGAAGACCGGTTCCGCCTTTCCGGCTCGGTGCAGAATGCGCTGACCCAAGGCAAAGGCACTATGCTGGTGCTCGATGCCGACAAGAAGAAAGACAACACCCAATTCTTTTCCCGGTTCCTGATGGACCCGGCCACCGGCATTGCCTACGACGACCCGGCGCCCAACACGTTCAGCTTTAACTCGCCCTACGGCGCCTGCCCTACCTGCAACGGCTTGGGCGAAGTGCAGGAAATAACCGAGGACTCGGTGATGCCCGACAAGAAGCTGAGCATCAGCCGCGGCGGCATTGCGCCCCTGGGCGAGTACCGCGACATCTGGATTTTCCAGCAGCTGGGCCTCATCGTGAAAAAGCACAAAGCCAGCCTGAGCACGCCCATCGAAAAGCTGCCTGCCGAGCTGGTGGAGCGCCTGCTACACGGGGTGCCCGAAGAAGAAGAAGCCGACCCCAAAAAGGCCAACTACGCCGAGCCCTTCGAGGGCATCATCCCGTTTCTGCGCCGCCAGATGGAGTCAGACTCGGAGAACATTCGGGAGTGGATTCAGCAGTACACCCAAGCCCAGGAGTGCCCTGAATGCCAGGGCTACCGCCTCAAAAAAGAGTCGTTGCACTTCAAGATTGCCAACCACCACATCGGGGAGCTGTCGGTGATGGACCTCAGCGACCTGGCGGCTTGGTTTGAGGGCCTGGAAGCCCGCCTCTCCGAGCGCCAGAACCTGATTGCGCGCGAGCTGCTGAAGGAAATCCGCAAGCGCATCGGCTTCCTGCTGGAAGTGGGCCTCGATTACCTGAACCTGCACCGCTCGGTGCGCACGCTCTCGGGCGGCGAAAGTCAGCGCATCCGGCTGGCTACGCAGATTGGTACCCAGCTGGTCGGTGTGCTCTACATCATGGACGAGCCCAGCATTGGCCTGCACCAGCGCGACAACGAGCGGCTGATCAAGGCTCTGCAGCACCTGCGCGACCTGGGTAACTCGGTGATTGTGGTGGAGCACGACAAGGATATGATCATGCACGCCGACCACGTGCTGGACATTGGCCCCGGCGCGGGCATTCACGGCGGGCAGATTGTGGCGGCTGGTACGCCCACGGAAATCTTCAGCAGCGGCTCCCTCACTTCCCAATACCTCAGCGGGCAAAAGCATATTGAGCTGCGCAAGAAAAAGCGCACGGGCGAAGGCAACGAGCTGGTACTGCGCGGGGCCAAAGGCCACAACCTCAAGAACGTGACGGCTAAGTTTCCCTTGGGCAAGCTCATTGCCGTCACGGGCGTGTCGGGCTCCGGCAAGTCGAGTCTGATTCACGATACGCTGTACCCCATCCTCAACCAGCACTTCTTCAACGCTAAGCGCGAGCCGCTGGCGTATGACAAGCTTGAGGGGCTGGAGTTCATCGACAAGGTTATTGAGGTAGACCAGTCGCCGATTGGGCGCACCCCGCGCTCCAACCCGGCCACGTACACCGGCGTGTTCACCGAAATCCGCCAGCTGTTTTCTTCGCTGCCCGAGGCCAAAATCCGCGGGTATGGGCCCGGCCGCTTCTCCTTCAACGTGAAGGGCGGGCGCTGTGAAACCTGCGAGGGCGCCGGCATGCGTACCATCGAAATGAACTTCCTGCCCGATGTGCACGTGCCCTGCGAAACCTGCAAAGGCCGCCGCTACAACCGCGAAACGCTGGAAGTGCGCTTCAAGGGCAAGAGCATTACCGACGTGCTGGACATGACGGTCGAAAAGGCCGTGGAGTTCTTTGAGTTTCAGCCCCGCATCCTGCGCAAGATTCAGACCCTAAACGAAGTGGGCCTGGGCTACCTTACCCTGGGCCAGCAGGCCACTACGCTGTCGGGCGGCGAAGCCCAGCGCGTGAAGCTGGCTACGGAGCTCAGCAAGAAGGACACCGGCAAGACATTCTACATCCTCGACGAGCCCACCACCGGCCTGCACTTCGAAGACATCAACCACCTCTCCGTCGTCCTGCACAAGCTCGCCGACAAGGGCAACACCGTCCTCATCATCGAGCACAACCTCGACCTCATTAAGGTGGCCGACCACCTGATTGACATCGGGCCGGAAGGTGGCGCGGGCGGCGGCACCATTGTAGCCCAGGGCACGCCGGAACAGGTTGCCAAGTCGGGGAAAGGTCATACCAGCCGCTTCCTGGCCGAGGAGTTGAAAATAAGTAAGTACGCTGAGGCATAACCACGGCTACAAACACAGAAAACCCGCCGGAGAGCTTCTCTCCGGCGGGTTTTCTTATTATCCAGCAGGCTGGCAGCTTACATGGCCGCGTGTTGCTTGAACATGTTCAGGTGGCTCTGTACTACGGGCGTTACCTTCTGAATAAAGCCCTGCAGGTCCGCATCCTTGGTCATCTGGGCGTGGGCCTGTAGTGTGTTGAAGGTCTTCTGGTGGTCGGCCAGCATCTGCTCCATATACTTTTTCTCGAAGTCCTTGCCCGAGAGCTTACGCATGTCGGCGGCTATGGTCTTGTGCTCGGCGTCCATGTCGGTGGGCAGGGTCACGTTTTTCTTCTGGGCAATGGGCTTCAGGTCGGCCGTCGACTTGGTGTGGTCCTTAATCATCATGTTGGCGTGGTCTTTCACCATGCCCGTTACGCCTTTTTCAAGGGCCAGCTTGCTGAGCTGAATTTCGTTCTGGTCGCTATGCGCCGCCGACTGCATAAACTCGGGGTCGGTGGAGTGGGGGGCCGTAGGGCCCGCAGCGGCAGCGCCAGCTGAGTCGGTATCGGCCGTCACGGTGGGGCCGGCATTGTTGTCGATAACGGTGGCATCGGCCTGGACGCCGCCGTCTTCTGCGGCTTTGTCCATATCACTCACGGCTTCACCGGCTGTTCCATCGGTGCGGTTGTTGGCGTCGCCGCAGCTGGTGTTCAGGGCTAGCAAGGCTACCAGGGGCAGCGTAGCAAACAGGGTCTTTTTCATGTTGGTTGTGTTGTGGTTGGAGGTAGAATAAAAGAGAAAGAGTAAGGCGCTAGGGTAGCTTTTCGGTCTGATCTGCCAGTTGCTTGGCCTGGGTAAGATGGTCGTTCAGCAGGGGGTAGTACTTAGCGGCAAAGCCGCGGATGTCCCCATCATAGGCATCTTCGCGCATGTCATCGAAGGCATCTTCCTGCTTTTCGTGCAGCTCGGTCAGCAACTCGGCATACTGCTTATCGAAGGCCGAGCCGGACGCGGCCGTCAGCTGCTGGTACTCTTCCTGCTGCTCACTGCCGAGGGCCTGGGGCACCGTAATGCTTTTTTGCTGGGCTACCGTCTGCAGGCTTTGCGTGACGGCTACGTGCTCTTTCAGGAGCTTGGCCGCGAAGTCGCGCACGGCCGGCACGGTGGCTTTCTGCTGGGCCAGACGGCTGGCCTCTGTGATAAGCTGGCCACGCACCGCCGCCGTTACCAGAAACTCGGCGTCCTGCTCCTGCTTGCGCGTCACGTCGGCCTCGCCAATGCGGCGTTCATTCTCGAAGCGGGCCGCCGCCACGGGGTCCTGCTGGCTGCTATTGGAGGAACATGCTCCCACCAAAGCCAGGCTGGCTAGGGCTACAAGCGCGTGGGCAGAACGGCGCGCTAGCATAGGTAGATGATACAACATGAGCTCCTATACGCGCTGGCCGGCTGGTTGTTATTTTGGAGCTTTGGCGGGAGGTAAGAAAATTCGGGCAGGGTGATTAAACCAAGCCGCCTAGTGTCATTCCAAAGGCCGAAAAAAGTTCCTCACTCCTAACCTTTTGTTTATGAAACTGCTTACCCTCCGCGCCGCTCGTTTCTCGGCCTTCGCCGCTGCCCTCCTCCTTACGGCCAGTTGCGCCAAAGACAGCGACCAGGCGGCGCCGCTGGAAAGTACCGTTTCGGCCGAAGACCACGGCGCCGCCGAAGAAAGCTCCGCCGATTTGTTGGACCTGGTTAATGCCGCGGCCCCGGAAACTGCCGCTAACGCCACCGGCACCGAGGCGGAAGCCGACGACCTGGCCCGCGTAGCCGGGGGCTGCCTTACCCGCACCTACGACCCCGCTACTCGCACCCTTACCCTCGACTTTGGCCCGGTAAACTGCGCCGGCCCCAACGGCCGCCTGCGCCGCGGAAAAATCGTGGCCGTGTTCAGCCCCCAGCTGCGCCAGGCAGGTGGCACCATCACGGTTACGCTGGTTGATTACTACGTAAACGACCGGCAGCACACTGGCACACGGCTGTACACCAATTTAGGCCAGGGCTCCTACTCCCTGGAGGTGCAGGGCGCCAGCATCATCACGCCGGAAGGCACCGCTCAGTGGACTTCGCAGCGCACGTATACCCGCACGGCTGGCTTCGGCACCCGCGCCCTGCGCGATGATGCCTACTCTGTTACCGGCACCGCCACGGGCACCAACCGGAAGGGCGTGAGTTACACGGCCACTATAGAGCAGCCCCTGATGAAATCATTTGCCGAAGGCTGCGCCCGTCACTTTGTGGCCGGCACCGTGCGCATCACCAACAGCAAGGGAAAGGAGCTGCTACTAAACTACGACCCGGCTGGTACTGCCACCTGCGACAACCAGGCCAGCGTAACCGTCAACGGCCAGACCCGCGTGATTACACTGCCCTAAGCACCATACCGCGTGCATTTACCCACAAAAAAGGCTCCCGCAGGAGCCTTTTTTGTTTGGTTGAAGCGTTAGGACTACTGGCCCTTGAAAGCGGGCTTGCGCTTTTCGGCAAACGCCCGCACCCCTTCCTGGTAGTCCTCCGATTCGCCGGCAATCTGCTGGCACAAAGCCTCGTAGTCCAGCATCTGATCCAGGGTAGCGGCTCCCGATTTATTCAGCATCTGCTTGATAAGGCCGATGGATTTGGTTGGGGCCGCGGCGTAGCGGGCAGCCAGGCCGTAGGCGGCTTCGTCCAGCTGGTCGGCCGGCACCACCTGGTTTACGAGGCCCAGGCGCAGGGCTTCATCGGCGGGAACTTTGGAGCCCAGGGCACAAAGCTCAAATGCCTTCAACGAGCCTACTAGTCGCGGCAGGAAGTAAGACGAGCCCGAATCCGGCACTAGGCCAATGTTAATGAATACCTCAATCAGGGAAGCTTCAGCCGAAGCGACAATGGCGTCGCAGGCCAGGGCCAGGGAGCAGCCGGCGCCGGCAGCCACGCCGTTGAGGCGGCAGATGATGGGCTTCGGCAGGGCCCGCATGGCCCGAATGATGGGGTTGTAGCGCTTGTGCAGCGAGTCGTAAAACGAGCGTTTTTCGCCGCTGGTCGCACTTTTCAAATCCTGACCCGAGCAGAAGGCCCGGCCGGCCCCGGTCAGCACCACCGCCCGCACGCGCGCATCGCGAGCCACTTGTTTAAGCGCATCCTGCAGCTCATAGCTCTGCGGGTCGTTGAAGGCGTTAAAGACGTCGGGGCGGTTTAGGGTGATGGTGGCCACGCCGTCGGGGCGGACGTCGTAGAGCAGGCAGGTATACGTGGGCAGGGTGTCGGGCATGGGTAGGAAAGAGTGTGGAGCCGGCAAAATACGCCGAATAGCTTAAACCCGCCGCTACTCCGTCGGCTGCTCGGCCCGCAGAATGGCCTCCGCCACCAGCAGGTCCTCCGGCGTCGTGATTTTCAGGTTGCGGTAGTCGCCCTCCACCAAGTAGATGGGATGTAGGTCTTCCACCACGCTGGCGTCGTCGGTGAAAGTCGTTAGCTCGGGCAGCTGGTAGGCGCGCTGGAGCAGCTCCAGGTCAAAGCACTGGGGCGTCTGGACCAGGCGCAGTCGGGCCCGGTTCAGGGCATAGGAACCCTGCTGGTTCAGGCCTCGCACCGAGTCTTTGGGCACTACGGCGGCCACGGCGGCTCCGTGGTTGTGGGCCGCCTGAAACGTAGCCTCAATAACCGAGCGGGGCGTGAGGGGGCGCACTCCATCGTGTACCGCTACCACGCCGGCCGGCTGCCCCGCCAGGTGGGCCAGCCCATTGCGCACCGAGGCCCAGCGGGTAGCTCCCCCGGCCACGATGGTGTGCGGAATCTGCACCTGGTGCTGGGCGCAGAGCTGGTGCCAGGTGGTAAACTGGTCCTGCGGCAGCACCAGCACGCACTGCTGGATGCCCAGGGCGTGCTCCGAGAAGCGCCGCAGGGTGTGCAGCAGCACCGGTTCTCCCAGCAAGTTCAGAAACTGCTTGGGCTGGCTGGCCCCCATGCGCGTACCGCTGCCGCCCGCCACCAGGATGGCATATCTCGGAGGCTTGGAATCTTGAGGTCTTGGGGTCTTGGGGTCGTTCATACCGGGGCGGGAAGACTGAAGGAAGGTTCGCGTAATGATAGGGCAATAAAAAACGCCGGATGCGCTAATGAAAGAGCATCCGGCGTAATCAGTAAGCCAAGTAAAACCTACAGCTAAGTCCCCTACTACAAAATTAGCATGGCGTCGCCGTAGCTGAAGAAGCGGTATTTCTCCTTGATGGCCAGCTTGTAGGCTTCAATGAGGAAGTCGTAGCCCGCGAAGGCGGCCGACATCATCATGAGCGTGCTTTCCGGCGTGTGGAAGTTGGTGAGCAGGCAGTTGGCAATCTTGAAATCATACGGAGGGAAGATAAACCGGTCGGTCCACCCTTCCGTGGGCTTCAGGCGCGCATTGGCCGACACCGACGACTCCATGGCACGCATAGAGGTGGTGCCGATGGCACAGACCCGCTTTTTGTTATCGAGGGCCCGGTTCACGATGGTGGCCGTACCGGCCGGCACCACAAAGTTCTCCGAGTCCATCTTGTGCTTGGTCAGGTCTTCCACGTCCACGGGCCGGAACGTGCCCAGGCCCACGTGCAGGGTTACCGGGGCCATGTCTACCCCCTTGATTTCAAGGCGCTTCATCACCTCGCGGGTGAAGTGCAGGCCAGCCGAAGGGGCCGCTACGGCGCCGGTGTTCTTGGCGTAGATGGTCTGGTACCGCTCCTTGTCGGCGGCTTCCGTATCCCGCAAAATGAACTCCTTGGGAATGGGCGTTTCGCCCAGGTCGTGCAGAGCCTTGTAGAACTCTTCGTCGGAGCCATCGAACAGGAACTTGATGGTACGGCCGCGGGACGTGGTGTTGTCGATTACCTCAGCTACCATATCCGACTCGCCGAAGTACAGCTTGTTGCCCACCCGGATTTTACGGGCGGGGTCTACGAGTACATCCCACAGGTGAATTTCCTTGTTAAGCTCCCGCAGCAGGAATACTTCAATTTGTGCCCCGGTCTTTTCCTTGTTGCCGTAGAGGCGGGCCGGAAAAACCTTGGTGTCATTCACGACCATCACGTCGCCATCCTCAAAATATTCAATGATATCTTTGAATACCCGGTGCTCGATTTTGCCCGTGCTGCGGTGGAGCACCATGAGGCGCGATTCGTCGCGGTTTTTGGTAGGATGCTGGGCCACGAGGGCCTCAGGCAGGTCAAACTTGAACTCGGACAGTTTCATGGGCCAAAAAGGGCAATAGGAGGGGAACCTAACGAAAAATTTGAGGGTGCGAAAGTACACACAATGGCTGGATAAATCGTTACTTTCCGCCCGAAAACGCTGAAATGGAGTAGGGGCAAAGCGGAGAAGTTATATTCTGTTGTCCAGCACCGCCCATTTCGTTCTGCACCCCCGCCACACGCCTGCTATGAAAACCATACGTCTGACATTTGAAAGTTTCCGGTTTGCTTGGCAAGCCCTTCGCGCCAACCTGCTGCGTACGGTGCTGTCGTTGCTGGGCGTCACGGTGGGCATCTTCGCCATCATTGCCGTGTTTGCCGTCGTCGATTCGCTGGAGGCCAACGTGCGGCAGAGCATGAGCTTTGTGGGCGACAAGGTGATTTACGTGCAGAAGTGGCCCTGGGCGTTTGGTGGCGACTACCCCTGGTGGAAGTACTTCAACCGGCCCAATCCGTCCGTTCAGGAGTTTCGGGAGCTGCAGCGGATGCTGTCGACGGAAAACCAGCGGGGCGTGGCCCTGTTTGCGGCCCGGGGTGGCAATACGCTCAAGGCCGGCAACAACAGCGTGGAAAGCATTGCCCTGCAGGGCGTCACCTTCGATTACCGTCTGGTGTCGGATGTGCCCGTGCAGGAAGGGCGCTACTTTACGGCGCAGGAAATGGATGCGGCGCGCAACGTGGCCGTGGTGGGGTACGATATTGCCCACAACCTGTACCCCAACGGCTCGGCCCTGGGCAAGGAGTTCCGCACCCACGGGCAGAAGTTCAACATCATTGGGGTGATGCAGAAGGAAGGCAAAAAGCTGCTGGACACGCCCAGCAACGACACCAACTGCCTGGTTCCGCTCTCAGCGTTTACGAAAATATTTGCCCTAAGCATCGGTAACTCGGGTGGGGCCCAGGCCACCATCGGCGTGAAAGGCGTTGACACCGACCCCGGCATGCTGAACCTGGAGTCGGAAATCCAGGGGGCTATGCGCACCATCCGGGGGCTGAAACCCCGCGAAGAAGACAACTTTGCCCTGAACCGCCCCGAAATGCTGGCCAATGCCATTTCCCAGCTGTTCTCCATCATCGGGGTGGCCGGGGCCGTTATCGGCTCGTTTGCCATCCTGGTGGGGGGCTTCGGCATTGCCAACATCATGTTCGTGTCGGTAAAGGAGCGCACCAACATCATCGGCATTCAGAAGTCCCTGGGGGCCAAGAATTACTTCGTACTGTTCCAGTTTCTGTTTGAGGCCATATTCCTGTGCCTGCTCGGCGGCGGCGCCGGTATTCTGCTGGTGTACCTCATCACGCTGATTCCGCAGGACGCCATGCCTATCTTCCTCTCGGCGGGCAACATCGCGCTGGGCCTTACCGTGTCGGTAGTAATCGGGGTGCTGGCGGGTATTATTCCGGCGGTGCTGGCCTCCAACCTCGACCCCGTTATTGCCATCCGCTCGAAGTAATTGGCTGGCCTGGTACGTGGCCGGGCCAGCGTAATAATTTGATGATTGTGCTAGCGTGATGTTAACAAACTGTTAACTTGCGGGTCGCTACTTTTGGTCGCCTTCCTTCCGTGAGGCGGCTTTTTTTTGCCTTTTTCTTTTTCCATTTACCGGGTGCCGGCCATTTCCCCCCTGCCGTTCCGAGCCGTTGGCCGGTGGCAGCCGGCACCTTATTTCCCCTTTGTAGCTCCTATGGCGAAGCTCAAAAAAACCAGCAGAACCAAAATAGCTGACCAGGTGCTGAATGCCGGCAGTGGCCAGACCATTGTGCAGCCCAACGTCAACGACAACAAGGTTAAAACCATCAGTGATATCCGGGAGCAAACCCATGGCAAGCGCACGGTGCAGGTCGACGACGAGCAGCGCATCCGAAAGGCGTTTGTTGATAAAGACTGGAATGAAATCAAGATTGCCGACTCCTGGCAGATCTTTAAAGTAATGGCCGAGTTCGTGGAAGGCTTCGAGAAGCTGACCAAGATCGGGCCCTGCGTATCTATTTTCGGCTCGGCCCGCACCAAGCCCGAAAACCCCTACTACCAGATGGCCGAAGAAATTGCGGCCAAGTTGGTGCGCCACGGTTACGGCGTGATTACGGGCGGTGGCCCCGGCATCATGGAAGCCGGCAACAAGGGGGCTCACTCCGAGGGTGGCAAGTCGGTGGGGCTCAACATTGAGCTGCCCTTCGAGCAGTTCAACAACATCTACATCGACCCCGACAAGATCATCAACTTCGACTACTTCTTCGTGCGCAAGGTGATGTTCATCAAGTACGCCCAGGGCTTTGTAGGCATGCCCGGCGGCTTCGGCACCCTCGACGAGCTGTTTGAAGCCATTACGCTCATTCAAACTAAGAAAATTGGTCGTTTCCCCATCGTGTTGGTGGGCTCGGCTTACTGGAATGGCCTATTTAAGTGGATTGAGGAAGTGATGCTGCACGAGGAGCACAACATCTCGCCCGAAGACATGGAGCTGGTGCAGATTGTGGACGATGCTGAGTCGGCCGTCAAAATCATCGACGACTTCTACAGCAAGTACCTGCTCTCGCCGAACTTCTAGGGTTGCTTTGGCTGCAGGCCATCTTGCTACACGTGGTATCCTCAACAGCCTAGCTAACGTCAAAAAGCCGCCTCCCAGGAAGCGGCTTTTTTGTTTACAACTGCTGAGACAGTTTGATATAAGAATTGTTAATCCTGCGGGCTGTATCATGCTGTCGTGTAGCTTCGCTCAACGAACTATCCCTGGAATCCGTGCAATCCAATAAAACAGAGCCAAGCCGTGAGTATGACTACCTCATTGTAGGTGGTGGGGCGGCGGGCCTGAGCCTGGCCTACCACATCAGCCAGGCCCCGGCCCTGGCCGATAAGCGCGTGCTGTTGCTCGAGCCGGAGGCCAAAAGCCAGAATGACCGGACCTGGTCGTTCTGGGCCGATGCGCCTACCTTGTTTGATGGAATTGTGGCGCACGACTGGGAACAGCTGGCGTTCCGCAGTCCGGGCTTCGAGCAGGTTTTTCCTCTGCAGAACTACCGCTATAAGATGATTCGGGGGCTGGATTTCTACCAGTTTGTGCAAGCGGCCTTAGCTGGCAATTCCCAGTTTACCCGCCTGCAGATTACCGTAGAGCACCTGGAAAACACGCCGGATGGGGCCCGGGCCACCACTGCCCTGGGCACATTCTCCGCCCGCTACGCCTTCGATAGTCGGCCTCCTAACCTAGCGCAGCAGAAACAACCAGAAAGGTACTGCTACCTGCTACAGCACTTTGTGGGCTGGGAAGTGGAAACGGAGCAAGACGTGTTCGACCCGGCAACAGTGGAGTTTATGGACTTTCGCGGCGAGCAGCACCAAGAGGCTCGGTTCATGTACGTGCTGCCGTTTAGTCCCCGCCGGGCCTTGGTGGAGTACACACTTTTTTCGGCCGCGCCGCTGCCCCAGACTGAATACGAAGCAGCCATTCGGACTTATCTACGCGATACGCTGGGCGTTACGGAATTCCGCATTGAGGCCGTAGAAATAGGGGCCATACCGATGACGGACCACCCGCTGCCGGCTCAGGATGGGCCGCACATCATCAACCTGGGTACGCGGGCGGGGCGGGCCAAACCCAGCACAGGGTATGCTTTTCAGCGCATTCAGGCACACTCGACGCGGTTAGTAGAGGGGCTTGTTGCTACGGGCCAGCCTCCGCACGACCCAACCGGCGACCAGTGGCAGTTTCATATGTTTGATACCTTGCTGCTCGACATCATGCAGCGGCAGGGCGAACGAACCAGTGCCATTTTCACGGAACTGTTTCAGCGCAACCCCGTCGAGCGGATTTTCCGGTTTCTGGATGAGCGCACGTCCGCCTGGGAAAATTTCCAGATCATGAATTCCGTGACGCCCTGGCCCTTTCTGCGCTCTATCTGGCACGTGGTGCGGGGCCGCCCGGGGCAAAGGTGAGATGTGTGAAGGTGAGTTGAGGGTAGAAGTCACTCCTTCACCCGTGTACCGCGAGGCTTTCTTCGCTTTCCAGAAACGCACGCTCCGCCTCCACCACAGCCGCCGATAACACCTGTAGTGTGGGCACGGGCCGTGAGAGGTTCAGCAGATAGCCGGGCAGTGAGGTAAGGTTATCCAGGTCGTGGGTGATGCAGAGGACGGTTTTCTGCTGTTCCGTAACCCAGCGGTGCAAGAGGGAGAATACCCGTCGCCGGTAGTACACGTCAAGCTGCTGGGTGGGCTCATCGAGCAGGTACACGTTGGCATCCTGCAAACTCAGCTGGGCCAGCCATACCAGCTGCTGCTCCCCGCCGGAGAGCAGGGTAAAGTCGCGGTGAGCGAGGTGGCCAGCACCCACGCCCGCCAGAGCTTCAGTTGCCAGCGCATAGTCGTGAGCGGAGTAGCCACCCAGGAAACGGTGGTGGCGGTAGCGCCCCATCACTACCAGCTCGCGCACCGCAATCGAAAAGCCCACCACATTGCGCTGGGGCAGGTGAGCCAGCAGCCCCGTAGCCGCCGGGCGCCGCAGGGTACGCAGGTCGTGGCCCGCCAGCTGCACCGTACCCTGGTACGGCAGCTGGCCGGTGAGCACGCGAAAGAGCGTGGTTTTGCCGCAGCCGTTGTGGCCGATAACGGCCACGAAGGCCGGCTCGGGCAGGCACAAAAAAAGGTTGCGGAGCAGAACACGCTGTTCATACCCCGCAACCAGATTGTCAATCTGTAGAACTGAGAGCTTAGACATCAGAACTGAGAATTAGGATAAAAGCACCTTCGACCAGATGGTCTAAGTTCTAAGCTCTGAGTTCTAGGCTCTTATTTCTAGTATTCGTCTTCGTTGAACATGAAGTCTTCTTTCGTCGGATAGTCGGGCCAGACTTCTTCAATATTCTCATACGGTTGGCCGTCGTCCTCCAGCGCCTGCAGGTTTTCTACCACTTCCATCGGGGCTCCCGAGCGGATAGAGTAGTCAATCAATTCGTCCTTGGTGGCGGGCCAGGGTGCGTCTTCCAGATATGAAGCCAGTTCCAGCGTCCAATACATAGTCGTGTGTGCTACAAAAAAAGGGTTGGCAAAAGAAGAAGTTCGTAAGCAGCTTCCTAACGGAAGGTAGGGGTTTTTGCTGCTTAACGACGACAACGTAAAATAACGTGCAAAGTTGGACTATGCAACCAAGCGCTGCCGCAACAGGTCAATTAACTCGGTCTTGGTGCGGATTTTTCGCTGGAAGGTGCGGATTTTCCCCTGCAACATCGTGCGGAAGGCGTCGTTGCCGGGGGCGTTGCTCAGCTTATCCAGGTTTTGCTCCAGCACTTCCTGCTCCTGCTTGTCCGACTTGATGAAGTCACGCAAAGCCTGGGCCCGCACATTGTACTGCTCTTCGGGCGTGCTCACATCAAGGCCGCTGGCTTGGCGCTTGCGCACGAAGTGCTCCAGGGCGCTGAGCTCAAACACTTTGTCGCAGGCGGCCAGGAACTGCTCCCACACGCGGTCCGACTCTTCGCCTCGCACGGGGCCCACCTGCTTCCAGGCGGCCTGCAGTTCCTTGGCCCGCGTCACGGCTTGGGACATGGGCTGGTCGAGCAAAGCGGTGGCTTCGGCTACCAGGGCCCGTTTGCGGGCCAGGTTGTCTTCGGCGCTGCCACTCACGGCCCCGGTGGTTTCGGGGCGACGGGTGTTGATGTGCACCTTTAGCCGCTCGAAGAAGTGGTTGTGGGCCGCCCGGAAGCGCGTCCACAGGTCGTTGGCCTGCTTGCGGGGTAGGGAGCCTTCCACTTCTTTCCACTCCTGTTGCAGCTGCTTGAGCTTGCGGGTAGTTTCCTCGAAGTCGTTGGAATTTTGCAGCGCCTCCGACTTATGAATCAGCTCCTTGTACTTGTCGTACACGCGGTTGACCATGGCCTTTTTCTCGGCCTGGAACTGCTTGCGGGCGGCAAAGAAAGAGTCGACGGCGGCTTGGAATCGGGTTTCCAGTTCCTCAGTGTGCTGCTTTTCTACTGGCCCGGTCTTGATCCAGATCTGGCGTAACTCCTTCACCTTCTCACTCGCCCCGGCCCAGTCCACGGTGTTTTTCAACTCGCCGGCTTCCTGAATCAGGTTGATCTTGGTGGCCAGGTTTTTTTCGCGGTTGCGGTTCACCGTCACCTTCACGCCTTCCTCAGCCTCGGTGAGGCGGCGGTGTAGGGTTTCAAAGTCACCGAGGGCATCGTAGCTGGCTACCTGCTCTTTCAGGTGCTGGGCCTTCATCAGGAAGGAGCCTTTGTTTTCGGCTTCTTCTATTTTCTGGAGCAGGTCTTCCACCTTGCCCCGAAACAATTCAAAGCGCTGTGCAAAGTAGACCAGCGAAGCGTCGGCCGACTCTTTTACCTGGCCTACGCGTCGGGCCGGGAGCTGCATAAAGGGGCGCAGCCACACTTCTTCGCCTTCAACGTAACCGTAGCGACGAGCTTCGGCCAACAGGTACTCTTGTGATTCCATAAATGGGATGAATAGCGCGCGAGCGTATAGGTGGGGGTTCAGGAGTTCAGGGCAAAAAGTACTACAAGTTTACGGCTTGCCACGCAAAGTCGGCGCGCAAACCTGGGAGAGGCTGGCCTGGGAAAGCCGCCGGGGCCTGCCTACCTTTGAGCTACCGGGCCCGCGGACCCGGTACGCCTCCTTCGAGTAGCGCCTGCCCCTGCTACGCGCCCGGCCCACCGGCGGTTATGCCCCCGGCAGCCGGCCGCTACTGGGAGAGACGCCTTTCAGCTATGTAACCGTTGCAACGACCCGCCGCAAGGTCCGCGCTTTTTGTTCTTCTTTCCCTATGTCCGACCAGCCCACCATCATTTTCTCCATGGCCGGGGTTACCAAGGTGTACCCGCCCCAGAAACAGGTTCTCAAAAACATCTACCTCTCGTTTTTCTACGGCGCCAAAATCGGGGTGCTCGGCCTCAACGGCTCGGGTAAGTCCTCGCTGCTCAAGATCATTGCCGGGGTAGATAAACAGATTCAGGGCGACGTGGTTTGGTCGCCGGGCTACTCGGTGGGCTACCTGGAGCAGGAGCCCCAGCTCGACGCCACCAAAACGGTGCTGGAAGTCGTGCAGGAAGGCACTGCCGAAACCGTGGCCCTGCTCAAGGAGTTCGACGAAATCAACGAGGCCTTCGGGGCCGAGGATGCCGACTTCGACAAGCTGCTGGAGCGCCAGGGCACCGTGCAGGAGCGCCTCGACCAACTCGACGCCTGGAACCTGGACAGCAAGCTGGAGCGCGCCATGGATGCCCTGCGCACCCCCGCCCCCGACGCCATCATCGGCAACCTCTCGGGTGGGGAAAAGCGCCGCGTGGCCCTCTGCCGCCTCCTGCTGCAGGAACCCGACGTGCTGCTGCTTGACGAACCCACCAACCACCTCGACGCCGAGAGCGTGCTGTGGCTGGAGCAGCACCTGCAGCAGTACAAGGGCACCGTTATAGCCGTTACCCACGACCGGTACTTCCTCGACAACGTGGCGGGCTGGATTCTGGAGCTGGACCGCGGCGAGGGTATTCCGTGGAAGGGCAACTACTCGTCCTGGCTGGAGCAGAAGGCTTCGCGCCTAGCCCAGGAAGAGAAGACGGAGAGCAAGCGCCAGAAAACCCTGCAGCGCGAGCTGGAGTGGGTGCGCATGGCGCCCAAGGCCCGTCAGGCGAAGAGCAAAGCCCGCCTCGCCGGCTACGACAAGATGGTGAACTCCGACGCCAAGGAGAAAGAGCAGAAGCTGGAGCTTTTCATCCCCGACGGCCCGCGCCTGGGTGCCCAGGTGATTGAGGCGGAAGGGCTGACCAAGGCATTTGGCGACAAGCTTTTGTTCGAGAACCTGTCGTTCAACCTGCCCCAGGGCGGCATCGTGGGCATTATCGGGCCGAACGGCGCCGGCAAAACCACGTTGTTTCGCCTCATCACCGGCCAGATGGAGCCCGACGCGGGCACCTTCGTGGTGGGCCCCACGGTGCAGACGGCCTACGTAGACCAGCAGCACGACACGCTGGAGCCCAACAAGTCGGTGTTCGAGACCATTTCCGGCGGCACCGAAACCATGCTGCTGGCCGGCCGCCAGGTAAACTCCCGGGCCTTTGTCAGCAACTTCAACTTCCGCGGCGGCGACCAGGAAAAGAAAGTCGGCTCGCTCTCGGGCGGTGAGCGGAACCGCGTGCACCTGGCCACCACCCTCAAGCAGGGCGCCAACCTGCTGCTGCTCGACGAACCCACCAACGACCTGGACGTGAATGCCATTCGGGCCCTGGAAGACGCGCTGGAGAACTTTGCCGGCTGCGCCGTTATCATCAGCCACGACCGGTGGTTCCTTGACCGCCTGGCCACCCACATCCTCGCCTTCGAAGGCGACTCGCAGGTCGTGTGGTTTGAGGGCAACTTCTCCGACTACGAGGAAGCCAAGAAGAAGCGCCTCGGCGACGTAGAGCCCAAGCGCGTGCGGTACCGGAGTTTGGGGTAACAGCGGGAGTTATAGTAAAAATATTAAAAGCCTCGGTCGCGGGAAGCGCGGCCGAGGCTTTTTAGAAATTGGATTTAGACCAGCACATTTAGGCTGGGCAAGCTGCTTGGATTCCCGCTTTAATTAATAAGGCGACGAACCCAATTAAAATTCCGATGGCGATACCCGGTAAGCCGCCCGCGCCAAAAGCAGGAATTAACCCCACCAGGACAGCTTTAATGACATCTTTGATTTCGGCATCCTCTATAGAAGTTACTACCTCACAGAATACACGTTTGATGAGCTTCTTGAATTTTTTAAATCTAAAGCGCAGCCAGTTGGGCCAATTGGGCGCAAGGAAGGCTTTTTCCTGAGCAAAAGTGAGGCTCAAGGGAGAGTTGTCCATACCATCGCCGAAAAGCTGCGCCGCCTCCGGAGAATTTAGATAAGCTTGTACATCGGGGTTGAACGCCTCACGATCAATGAAGTTTTCAATCGAGAAAGTATCCCGCTGGGCCAAAGACAAGGCCTCATTTTGGATGTAGAAAGCTAGTTCGTCACTAACTTCCTGTGTGCTGGTGATGTAGGGCATAAATAGTTAGAGATGGAGTGGTCCTACTCGTATGGCTTTTCGGTTACGCCCCTTTTTTGGTAAGTGGAGCTAGGTATCCACTGAAATATGCAAGCCTAGTCGACCCGACGGACTAGGTTAGTCCGTCGGGTCGACTAGGCTTAGGCAACCGTGAGCGTATCCCCGAGGCTACCGGTTTTCATGTCGGTGCTGTTCTTGGCCCGGTTGCGCACCTCCACCCGGTAAGTGCCGACCGCCAGGGTAGCCGGAACCAGAAAGAGCTGCTCACCTGGCATATTCGTTAGCACCCGCGCTACCTTGGTAGCGGTACCGTTGCTGGCTACCAGGAAAACGCCCTGCTGGGCGTCCTTTGCATCGAATTTGAGCCGCTCGCCGGTGAGACGGGCGGTGCCGCCTTTGGTGAGCTTTTCGTTGCGGGTGTCGGAGGTGAAGTCTTCCAGGTCTTCGAGCAGGGGCAGGGTAGAGTCGGCGCGAACCTGTTCCACTGTTAGGCCTTGCTCGGCCCGGCGGAGGCGAGTGCCGGGGGCTAGGCGCACCCTCAACTGGTGGCGAGTGGGGTCGAATTGGTCTTGAGCGCCGTCGAAAGTGCCGGTCATAGTCAGGCTTACCACAAACAGGTCGGAAAGAAACCGGTTGCCGGCCTGCACTTCCGCTACTACGGCTTGGCTTAGCTCTTCCCAGAAGGCCAGGGCTTCGGCGGCCGTTACGGTAGAGCCGGGTCGGGCAATCTTCTGCACTACTTCTTCAATGGTGACGGTGGTATTGTGCTGCACACGGCCCCGGTAATCATCGGGGTCGGTGGTGAGTTTGTTTTCGATAAGGGCGTAGCGGATGGGCATAGCAAGAGAGAATAAACAGTTGAGCTATAGGGCAAAGCTGCCGATTCTGAGGACGCCGCGCATCAGTGCCAGCACTGAATTTTCATGCGTTAGGATAGCCTACGCTACTTCCTGAAAGCTTGCACCGGCGCTTGGGTCAGGGCGTCACCCAGCCCTGGCGTACGGCTTGCACCGCGAGGCCTACCAGGGTGCGCACGCCAGCTTTCTGCAGCAGGGCCCGGCGGTGGCTTTCCACGGTGCGCACGCTTAGGCACAGCTTATCGGCTATTTCTTGGTTGCTGAAGTCGCCTACCACGAGGCGCAGTACTTCTACCTCGCGCCGACTAAATGGGATGGACAGGTGGGAGGTAGGCGGCAGGGCTACGCCAGGCATTGTGCCCCCGGCCGCGCCACTGAGCAAAGCGCTAATAGTGGCTACCGCGGCGGCCGGGTCGGCGCTCTGGCGCAGCAGGGCGTGGGCCCCGGCTTGGAGCAGCTGCTGGCGGAGCAGAGGTGCTAGGCGTGGGCCCGTGAGGACCAAAACGAGCTGACTACCGCGGATAGTGTGCAGCTGGCGGAGCAGGGGCACGGCCGGCCCGCAAAAGGTACTATCCAGCACCACCAGCCCAAAGGCTTGCTGCCGGAGCAGCGCCTGCAGCTGCCCGGCATCGGCCGTGACGGTACAGGCCAGAGCAGGCCATTGCGTTTGCAGGGTAGTCAGGAGCCCCTGTCGGTGCAGGGAAGGGGGCGCCGCTACCAGCACGGTAGGAGGTCCCATAATGGATAGGGCCATACAGACGAAGTGAAATAAACCACACGTGGATAGCGGCCGCCCAAGAGCGGTCCGGTACTGCTGGCAATAGGTAGTAATAGGAAGGCGCGGTTCGTAACAGGCAGCGCCAGAGCGGAATAATCGAATGTAGCGGTTTCAGCTCCCGCTGTCAATACCTGGAAGTGGGTATATTAAGAAAATAAAGTATTTGCCGGTGCACCCTGCCGGCACCAGGTCAGCGGTGGGCCGACAGGGGCGGCTGGCGCAAGCCGGTAGTGCTGGTAAGGGGGCTCAACTCCTGCCACAGGCGGCTTTCTTCCTCGGCCGCGGAAGCCAGGATTTCCCGGGCCTCCGCCAGCAGCCGCTCCCCGGGCTGCATTTCCTTGCGGTGCAGCAGGACGGCCAGCACCACCAGGGAAGCAACCGGCAGCAGACAGCCCAGAACAAACCACAGCCAGAACGAGCGGCCGTAGCTGCAGGCGCAGTAGCCGGTTACGAGGGGTATCAGCAGGAAAAGGCTAAGGGCCGCCAGCAGCAGATCAACAAACATGGCTAAGATAGGATAGGAAGTGAAGGGACACCAAGGAAAGGGCGTCGGGCTTGGTTAGTGACTGGCGGTTGCTGCCTCGGTTGACAGGGTGGCTTGCGGAGTGTCTTTGGGGAGCTGCCGGTACGTGGGGCCATTATCGACGGTGTACTTGAGCACGGACTTGACCTCGGCCATGTTGATGACGGGGAAGAACTTGGCAAACAGCAGGAACAAGGTGAAGAACAGGCCCAGCGTGCCCACGTAGATGCCGATGTCAATCCAGCTCGGGGAGAACATGGCCCAGGACGAGGGCAGGTAGTCGCGGTGCAGGGACGTAACGATAATCACGAACCGCTCGAACCACATGCCGATGTTGACGATGATGGACAAGATGAAGGTGGCCGGAATCGAGTAGCGGATGCGCCGGATCCAGACCAGCTGCGGGGTAATCACGTTGCAGGTCATCATGGACCAGTAGGCCCACCAGTAGGGACCCGTGGCCCGGTTGATGAAGGCGTACTGCTCGAACTCCACCTGCGAGTACCAGGCAATGAAGAACTCGGTGATGTAGGCCACGCCCACAATCGAGCCGGTAATCATCATGATCTTGTTCATCAGGGCAATGTGCTCGAGGGTGATGTAGTCCTCCAGCTTGAACACCACCCGGGTGATGAGCATCAGGGTGAGCACCATGGCAAAGCCCGAGAAGATAGCCCCGGCCACGAAGTAGGGCGGGAAGATGGTCGTGTGCCAGCCCGGTACAACCGAGGTGGCAAAGTCCATCGATACGATGGTGTGCACGGAGAGTACCAGCGGGGTAGACACGCCAGCCAGGATCAAGGACACCGTTTCATAGCGGGACCAGTGCTTGGCTGAGCCTTTCCAGCCCATGCTCAGCAGCGAGTACGCCACTTTGGCAATGGGGCCTTTAGCACGGTCGCGGATGGTGGCAAAGTCCGGCACCAGGCCCGTGTACCAGAACACGAGCGAGACGGTGAAATAGGTGCTGATGGCAAACACGTCCCACAGCAGCGGGGAGTTGAAGTTGGTCCAGAGCGAGCCAAAGGTGTTCTGGAGGGGAAACACCCAAAACATCAGCCAGGGCCGGCCAAGGTGCAACACCGGATACATGGCCGCGCAGATTACGGCGAAGATGGTCATGGCCTCGGCGGCGCGGTTGATGGAGGTACGCCACTTCTGACGGAAGAGCAGCAGCACGGCCGAGATAAGCGTGCCGGCGTGGCCGATGCCCACCCACCACACGAAGTTGGTGATGTCCCAGGCCCAGCCCACCGTTTTGTTCAGCCCCCACTCCCCGATGCCGTACCACAGTGTCCGGTAAACTGAGTAGAAGAAGATGCCCAGCAGCAGCAGGGCGGCCGTGAGAGCCAAGGCCCAGCGGCGGTTGGGTTTGGCCTCCACGTGGCGGCTCACGTCCTCAGTAACGTCGTGGTAGGTTTTGCCTCCCGTAACCAAGGGCAGGCGAACGGGCGATACGTGCTGCATAACACAAGCGAATTGGTATGCCGCAAAGCACGCTCCCGCTCACCCCCAAATCCTTGATTGTACGCAAGGTTTACAACCCCTCCAACGCCTTGGCGCCTTGTTAGCGTATAGCTGTCGAGGCCACTGTAGAGTATGCACAGTAAATAAAAAGACCGTCATTCTGAGCGGAGTCGAAGCATCTCTAGCGCTTCGTTGCAAGGCCAATTAGTTAGCCAGAGGTAGAGATGCTTCGGCTCCGCTCAGCATGACGGTTACTTTGGCAATGTCAGTTCGCGAGGTGCTTCGACACGTTCAGTATGACGTTCTGAGGCGCTAAAACTTGTGTTTGCTCACTATGCGCGCCTTAGTGGGGCATGTGGCTGATCTTGGCCTCGTCGAGGTCGAGCTGGGCTTCCTGGTGGCGGAGCATTTCTTCTTCAAACACATCCTCGGCCCGTAGCACAAACAGCTCCTCGCGCTGCACCTGCAGCACGTCCAGCAGCACCTGGTGGTAGCGCTGCAGGGCCTGGCGCTTGTTTTCGTCGTAGTCGAGGGCTTCGAGCAGGTTGCCGGTGCGCTGGGCCTCGGCCTGCATGCGCTGCTGCAGGGCGGCTATCATTTCGTTGGCCTGAATATCGGAGGTGTAGTGCCGGGCCAGGTGGGCTAGGGCCACGTGCCGCAGCCGCAGTCGGATACCGGCTTCCTGCTCGTCGGTGGGCATACGGTCCTCAATGTCGGCCACGCCCGTGAGGCGGATAATGGCCGGCAGGGTGAGGCCCTGAAACACGAGCGTGACCAGAATTACCACGAAGGTGATAAACAGAATGAGGTTGCGCTGCGGAAAGGGTTGCCCGTTGCTCAGCAGCAAAGGCACGGCCAGAGCCGAGGCCAAGGACACCACCCCGCGCATGCCGGCCCACCCGATGATAATGGGGCCCTGCCAGCCGGGGCTGGTTTCCTGGGTGCGGATGCTGCGAAACAGCAGGCGCGGCACAAAGGCGGCCGGAAACATCCACACCAGCCTGATCAGGATAACGATGGCGCTGATGATAAGGCCGTAGCTGATGGCCTGCCCAAGCGAATAGGAGCCCAGCCCGTGCACCGCCACCGGCAGCTCCAGCCCAATGAGAATAAACACCAGCCCATTGAGGGCAAACCCTACGCTGGTCCACACGCTGTTGGCCTGCAGGCGGGTATCGGCATCGAATACCCGATGGGAGTGGTAGGAGAGCATCAGCCCCCCGCTCACCACGGCCAGCACGCCCGAGAAGTGAAATTCCTCGGCCAGCAGGTACATCACGTAAGGGGCAATAAACGTGAGCACCGTATTGATGCTGGGCGTAGTAGGCAGGTACTTGTGAATGAGGTAGAAGCCGTAGCCCACCGCCAGCCCTATAGCCAGCCCCAAGCCGCTGGCCAGCAGAAACGAAGTAGCCGCCTGCTGCCACACAAACGTGCCCGACACCACGGCCGCCAGGGCAAACCGGAAGACAATCAGGGAGCTGGCATCGTTAATCAGGCTTTCCCCCTCCAGGATGCTGGTCACGCGGCGCGGCACCTTGATGCCCTTAAGCACGGAGGTGGCCGCCACGGCATCGGGTGGGGAGATAATGCCGCCCAACAGGAACCCCAGCGCCAGCGTGAAGCCCGGAATCATGGCCCGGCTCACGTAGGCTATGATGATGGAGGTAAAGAACACCAGCCCGAACGCCAGCAGGGCAATAGGGCGTTTCCACCGCCAGAAATCTTTCCAGGAAGTGTCCCAGGCGGCCTGGTAGAGCAGGGGCGGCAGGAAGATGAGGAAGATCAGGTCGGGGTTGATGGTGATGGGCGGCAGCCCCGGCACGAAGCTGAGCGCCAGCCCGGCCAGCACCAGAAAGATGGGGTAGGAGATGCGCAGCTTCTGGCTCAGCATCACGAGCAGCAGCATGGCAAACAGCAGGCCCAGGACCAGAAGTATTGTTTCGTGCAGCGCGGTGTCGTGCATGAGTAAAAAGTAGTTTTAGCGGCGGGCGGCCAGCACCCGCAGCCGGAAGGTAGTGGCTCGATGGTAAAAACGCTATTCCGGGCAGCCCGGCGGCTTCCGTAGGCCCGGGGGCAGGCAATAGACTACGTTTAGGCAACTTGCGCCGAAACCACCAACTACCGCCTAATTTGCGGCGCGCCCCGCCGGTAGCTTCCTGCTGCCGATCAGATTATCCGGGTACTATATGGCCAAAGCAATAAAAGCAATTGAGTGCCCCAAGTGTGGCAGCACGCAGAAGGCCCTGGTGAGCCCCGAGGTGTTCCGCTGCGAGAACTGCGGCACGGAATACTTTCTCGACAACGACGACATCAACATCAACTACACGGTACGGCAGGTAGCGCCGCCCACCGGCCCGGCCCCAAAGCTGCGCGTGCTGGCCGGTGTGGTGGCAGTGGTGGCCTTACTCCTGGTTTTCGGAGTCCGGCAGCTGTTCACCCGGGATGCGCCCCAGCCCGTGTTCGTAGCGTCCGTGCCGGCTGCGCCGGCCGAGGAAGAAAAGAGTAGCAAGTTTAGCTTCAGCAGCCGCGAAGCCCTGCTTTACCTTGCGCCTACGCAGAAGCCCGTGCTCTTCCAGGTGGGCACGCGTAGCTACGACGGCGAAACCCAGGATAGCAGCTACGCGGTGTTTGCCGATGCTACTACCGGGACGGCGCTGAAAAGTGTGCCCGTGCCCATTCCGCCCGGCGCTTCTTCCCCCGATTTCGACCTCAAGCAGTTTTCGAACGGCGACCTGTACCTGATTGCCAACAAAACGGCCGTGTACCGCGTGGACAAAGCCGCCAACAGCCTGAAAGAGGTAACCAAGCCCCTGTTTCAGGGGCAGCCGAAGCTGACCAGCGGCATTGCCACCGTAGAAGCCGGCGACGACGACTACGGCGACTACTTCGCCCTGTTCACCAACGACGGCCGCAACCTGATGTACTTCCCGCTGATTCATCAGGTGTACACCCAGGATGATTTTTACGAGGCCCGGCACGGCTTCAAGACCCTGCAGCCCCGGGCCCCTACCAAGACGGCCTTCATCTTCAGCCGCAAAAGCACCACCTACCCCGAGGATAAAATCCAGCTAATCAAGTACCAGTACCGCGACAATGGCGGCGGGGCCCGGGACCTACCCCGTTTTGAGTGGAGCGACGACTACGGCGGCTCGGGCATTTTCACCGACGCCGACCCGCACGTGAAGCGCCTTATCACGCCCTACGAGCTGAAAGAAGCCCGGGTGCTTTCCTACACCGACTTCACCCCGGGCCGGTTGTACTTCGACCCCAGCCTGCTGTACGCCGACGCCGACTACGTGCTGATTTCATTTAAGCCCACTGCCTCGCCCACCATTCCAGTCTCCGTCCAATGCCTGGATGCCCGCACCGGCGCTATCCGCTTCACCCAGCCCCTGGCGGCGTCCGACAGCCCCGACCGGGCCATCCGCTATGCGCAGGGGTTTGCGCTGCAGGACGGCCGTCAGACGTATACCCTCAGCCTGAGTGGGCAACTCCAGAAATACCCTGAACTTCCGTAGCTATGGCTTTTCGCTTTTTTCGCAACCAGCTGGCCTCCGTCATTGAGTGGGCCAACCCGCAGCCGGGGGTGCTGCTGGCGAAGTTTCCCGCCGAGCACGACGAGCTCAAGAACGCCAGCAAGCTCATCATCGGGCCGGGGCAGGGGGCTTTGCTGGTGTACGAAGGCCGAGTGGCTGATGCGCTGACCACGGAGGGTATCTACAACCTCGAAACGGAGAACACGCCCTTCATTACCACGCTCACCAAGCTGCGCACGGGCTTCGAGAGCGAGCATAAGGTGAAGGTCTACTTCTTCCGGTGGGCCGAAAACGTGAACCAGGGCTGGGGTACCGCCATGCCCATCAAGTACGTGGACCCGGTGTACCAGCTGCCCGTGGAGCTGGGCGCCAACGGCAGCTTTTCCTTTCGCCTCGACGATGGGCAGCGGTTCTTCGCCGAAATAGCCGGCCAGCAGGACCTCTACACCGTGCAGCAGGCCCGGGCGCTGCTGCAAAGCCGTATCCCGTCGGTGCTGGCTACCGTGCTGGCCTCGGCGCAGTTTTCTTACCAGCAGATTGACGCGCACCTCGGCCCGCTCTCGGCTCAGCTCCAGGAACTGCTGATCCCCGAGTTTGCCCGCCTCGGTTGCGCGCTAACGGACTTCCGCATCAACGGCACCGTCTTCGACAAGGCCTCTCAGCAGCGCATTGGCCGCATTTCCGACGTGTCGGCCGACGCCCAGGCCGCCGCCGCCGGGGGGCTCAACTACGCCGAGCTGGAAAAGCTGAAAGCCCTGCGCGACGCGGCCCGCAACGAAAGCGGCTTGGCCGGCGCGGGCCTGCAGCTGGGTGCGGGGGCCGAGCTAGGCCGGGTTTTCGCCACCGAAAAGCAGGAAGCCACCAGCACCCCCACCAGCGTCGACCCGGTGCAGCAGCTCCAGAAGCTCAAGCTCCTGCTCACCGAGGGCATCATCACCCAGGAGGAATTTGACACCAAAAAGAAAGGCTGGCTTGACCAGCTCTAACCCTACTTCCTTATGAAAAAGCTACTGGGCGCGGCCATCGTGCTGCTTTGCCTGACTCTGGCCGTCCTTGGTGTGTTGCGCGTCTGGGGTGTTTCGGTGGTCAGCTCCTCTACGCTGCTCCGTAGCGGCCTCACGCTAGGCATTCTGGCCGCTACCCTAGTGGTGCTGGTTGTCATTCGGTTTGCCTTCTTCTCGAACCCTGCCGCGGGTTACGATGCGCAGCGGGGCAACCGGGCCCATCCCAAGCGGTAGCCAAGTGTCGGCAAGAGCAGTTCAGCACGTACCTTGGGCCTTGCCATGACCGACTTGCCCCACTACCTCACGCGTTTTCGCAAGCTCAAAACCAGTAGGCTGAGTGGGGAGGAAGCACCGTATAAGCCCGCCTTGCTGCTGGCCGTGCTCGAAGGCATCGAAGAAGGCGCTATTCAGGACAACCAGATCATCATTACGCCGGAATTGCTGGCCGCCTTTCAAAGCAACTGCCGCGACCTGAGCGTGTCGGGGCGGTTTCGGGCCAACAACTTTGCCCTGCCGTTCTACCACCTCACCGGCGAGAAGTTCTGGCACCTGCACACCCACTTCGGCCAGCCTCTGGTGCTCACGGCTTCCGGCTCTCCGCGCAGCCTGGGCCACCTGCGCCAGGTAGTAGCCTACGCCGCCCTCGATGAAGCCCTCTGGCGGCTGCTCCAGGACCAGGCCACCCGCCACGTGTTCCGCGACGCCCTGCTGGACCGCTACTTTCCGCAAACCCGCTTCCGTTACCGCCCCACGGCCGGCCCCGAGGCGTTGCAGGCGCTGGGCCGCCAGATGCTGGAGGAGCCGGCCGCTGTCTATCGGACCCATATCAACCTCGCCGATGAAGTAGAAACGGCGGTGCGCAGCGCTGTTTTTAAGCGGGAAGTGCTGCGGGTGTACAACTACACTTGCGCCATTTCGGGGCTGCAGCTCATCAGCACCGGCACCAGCGCCGTCGCGCCCCTGCTCGATGCCTGCCACATTGTACCCTGGTCTATCAGCCACGACGACACCATCGGCAACGGCCTGGCTTTGACGCCCACCCTGCACCGTGCCTTCGACCGCCACCTGCTCCGCATCGACCAGGACTACCGCGTGCGCATAGCGGCCTCCTTCCGCGAGCTGCGTGGTGCCGAGCATGGGCTCCTGCAGTTTGAGGGCCAGCCGCTGCGGCTACCCGAGCGCGCGGAGTGGTGGCCCCGGCGGGAAGGATTTGGAGGCAGGTGAGCTAAAACGACAGAAGGCTACCCCGAGGCCTTTCCTGTATATGATGCTGAAAACGGGCGTTGGTGCTTCACCGGGCTAGCAGCTGCTCGGCTACTTCGCGGCCGGTTTGCATGGCGGCGTTCAGGGAAGGATAGGCCGTGTAGTCGCCGCAGCGGTAGAGCGTATCAGAGAGTCGCAGCGGCTGCCGCGGGGGCTGACCGGCGGGATACACGGGCAGCGCCTGGGGCAGCACGTAGGTGCGCAGGTGCTGCCACTGCAGGGCGTCGGCCCCAAACCAGTCGGCCAATTCCTGGCGCAGCTTTTCCGTGAGGGCCGCCTCGCTCAGCCCATGCTCCCCGTGGGTGCTGACGGATACCAGCGCGGCCCCGGCCGGAGCATACTCGGCGCTGACGTTGGCCGGAAACGCCACGTTGTGCGCTAGAGCATCCGGGGAAGCATTGAGGTGCAAAAGGCGGGTCGGGCCCGAGGGGGTAAAGCCGGGCGCCGCAAAGTACGTGCAGGTGGTTTGCCGCCAGCCAGCCTCGGCGGCGGGCAGCTGGGACAGCAGCTTGCGGGCAGTCTCCCCATCTACGGCCACTACCACGGCAGCAGCTTCCAGGGTTTGGTCGGTCCAGAGGCGCACGGTGGTGCCGTCAATAGCCTCTACGGGCGTATTCAGGCGCACGGTGCCGGCGGGCAGGCGGGCGGCCAGCTGCTCGGGTATCTGCTGCATGCCTAAGGCCGGCACCACAGCCTCGCCCAGGGCAAATTGCTGAAATACGAACTCGAAGAAATTGGCCGCTGTGCTCAGGCCGCGGTCCAGGAATACGCCCCCGAAAAAGGGGCGGAAGAAGTTGATAATCATCTGCTCGCTCCAGCCATAGTGACGCAGAAAGCTCAGGGTATCTACATCGTTGGGCACGGGGCGCTCCAGCAGTTCCTGAGCCGGTACGAGGCTTACGTGGCGGGCCAGGCTGGCAATCCGCACCTTGTCGGGGAGGCTGCCTACCCGGGACGTGAGGGCGGCCAGGGCCCCCGAGGGCTGGCGCAAGGGGTTTAGCAGGGTGGTCTGCTGGCCATCGGGCAGGCGGATGATGGCTCCCGAGCGGAAGGGTTTCAGGTTGAGGGCGCCGTAGTCGAGCAGGCGCTGCACCTCGGGGTAGCGCGTGAGCAGGACCTGAAAGCCGCGGTCGAGGCGGAAGCCTTCGGGCGTCACGTCGGTGCGCACGCGCCCGCCCACAGCGTCGGCGGCTTCCAGCACCAGCACGGGCCGGCCGGCGCGGTGCAGGTAGTTGGCGCAGGTAAGGCCGGCCATGCCAGCGCCGATGATGATGATGGGTTTGTCGGGAGCAGCAGTCATACCTGCCCAAACTGCGAAACCCAACGGAAGGTTGGGCCAACAGGTGTTCACCTCGCCCTGAAAAATCTCCGTGAGAAGCTGCGCCCAAAGGAAGACAGGGCGTGAAAGCCTTGATTAAAAGGGGCGCCTACCCTTCAAACGTCCGCACGGCCTGCACGAAGCGGCGGAGCTTGACGGGGTCGAGGTGGCCGTTGGTACGGATACCGCTGCACACGTCTACGGCGAAGGGGCGCACGGCCGCCAGCGCGTCCTGCACGTTGTCGGGGGTGAGGCCGCCGGCCAGAAACACCGGCATGTTCAGCCCGTCGCGGATGCGCCGACTGATGGCCCAGTTGTGGGTACGGCCGGTGCCGCCCAGCTCCTTCACGGCTAGGCCGGGGTTGCCGCTGTCCAGCAAAATAGCATTCACGTGCGGGGCCACGCGGTGCGCTTCCTCCTCGGCCCGCTCATCTACCACATGGATTACCTGTACCAGTTGAATACCGGGCAAGGCCGTGCGCAGATCCTGGTAGGAGCCCGTGCTGAGGCGGTCTACAATCTGCAAAGTAGAAGTGCCCGTGCGGCACTGATGCGCAATAATGGAGGTCGTATCGGTTTCGCTGGTGAGCAGGAAAGAGCCTACGGCCGGGGGCGTGAGCTGGGCCAGCCGCCGCACCTGGTCGTCGGGCAGGATACCGGGGCCGGAGGGCATGCGGGCTACCAGGCCCAGGGCGTCGGCTCCAGCGGCTACGGCCAGCGCCAGTTCCTGCGGGGTGCTGATGCAGCAGATCTTGATGCGCGGGTGGTAGGTGGGAAGGGCCATAGAGGCGTTGGTACGTAACGGAAAAGCGGGCGTCTAAAACAGCTTGCGCCGCTTCATGATTTTGCGGGTTTTCATGGTGTAGAACTCCGCCACGCCCGCCCGCTTCAGCTGCACCTGCCAAGCCCCCATCACCTGGCCCAGGCGGTAGCCGGTAGCTTGGTCCTGGGGGTATTGTTTTTGAATCAGCGCGTAGTCCGCCATGGCCACGTCCTTGCCCACCTCGCCGTGGCAGCGCAGGCACTGGGCATCGCTGAGCACGATGGGCCGCTGGTAGAAAAACACTTCCGTAGAAGGCCGCCGCACGGTGCGCAGGGTGTCGGGCGTGAGTTCAGCTGCGACCAGCTTGGCTTGGTGCGCGGGGTTGCGGGGCTTAGCGGTTACCCGCCGGGGCACGGCCTCCAGCACCCGCGCCAGCGAATCGACGGCGGCGTAGGTTTCGGGCTGGCAGTACGGGAGGGCTGCCGCTACCCCACCTTCCTGCAGCTTTTGCGCGAGTACGCGGTTCAGCTCCCGGTCGGCGTAGCCCGTGAGGGAGTCGCCGGCCCAGCGGGTGGCACGCAGCAGGTCTTTGGGAAGAATGCGCTTCACCTGCCAGTTCTCGGCTTCCACGGCCAGCTCTTTCGTGTTGCGCAGGTGCTCAATCTGGTCGGGCCGGCAGCCGCTCAGCACGCCACCGGCTACCACCAGAAGGCAGAATAAGAAACGCATAGGCAAAGACGCTAGATCAGGCCGAAAATACTGCTCCCGGCCCGCTCCCCAAAGATAGGGGTAGATCCTGTCAGGCCGTCACTGAGCTTTCCTGGAGCTGGCCCGTTAGGTACTCCCGCAGCTCCTCGTAGGCGGGCGCCAGCACCACACTGCGCTTAGGCTGTTGCATGAGGGTTTGCAGCTCTGCGGGCACGGCCACTTCCCGGCCTGTAGCAGCCTCCACCACGTCGGGGAACTTCACGGGGTGAGCTGTTTCCAGAAAGACCCCCGCCGCCTCGGGGTTGCGGGCCAGGTAATGCTCCAGGGCGAAGTAGGCTACGGCTCCGTGGGGGTCGAGCACGTAGCCCGTTTGCTGATGCACCCGCCGGATGGTAGCCGCCGTTTCGTTGTCCGATACGGAGTAGCCGCTGAGCTTCTCCCGGATGCTGGGGTACTCATTGCCGAACAGCTCCAGAATGCGGCCAAAGTTGCTGGGGTCGCCCACGTCCATGGCGTTGGAGAGGGTGGCTACAGCGGGCTGGGCCGCATACCGGCCCGAGGTAAGATAGGCGGGCACTACGGCATTGGCATTGCAGGCCGCCACAAAGCGCGCTACCGGCAGTCCCGAAACGTGGGCCAGCAAGCCGGCGCAGAGGTTGCCGAAGTTGCCGCTGGGCACGGCCACCACCGGGGGGTTGCCGGTCTGGGCCAGGGCCTGGGCCACGCCGTAGCAGTAGTACACCTGCTGGGGAAGCCACCGTGCCACGTTGATGGAGTTGGCCGAGGTGAAGCGCCGCTGCTGCATGAGCTCCTGGTCGCGGAAGGCCTGCTTTACCAAGCGCTGGCAGTCATCGAAGTTGCCGCGTATTTCCAGGGCCGTTACGTTCTGGCCCAGGGCCGTAAGCTGCTGCTCCTGCACGGGACTCACCCGCCCCGAGGGATACAGAATAACTACTTCTACGCCCGGCACGCCCAGAAAGCCACTGGCTACGGCCCCGCCCGTGTCGCCGGAAGTAGCCACCAGCACCGTTACGGGTCGGGTTTCACTGCGGGAGAAGTAGCCCAGGCAGCGGCTCATAAAGCGGGCCCCCACGTCCTTGAACGCCAGCGTGGGCCCGTGAAACAGCTCCAGGGCGCTGATGCCGTTGGCCACGGGCACCAGCGGAAACGGGAAGTTCACCGTTTCGGCGCAGATGCAGCGCAACTCCGCCTCCGGAATAGCCTCGCCCACGTAGGGTGCCAGCACGGTGTAGGCAACCTCCGCCGGTTCCAGATGCGGGAGCTGCTCCACAAAGCCCGCCGGAAACTGCGGAATGGTTTCGGGGAAATACAGGCCGCCATCCGGGGCCTGCCCGGCAATGGTAGCAGTCCGGAAGTCCACGGTTTCAGACTGGCGGTTGAGGCTGTAGTAGCGCATGCTGGTTGAGGTTAGTCGTTTCTATTCGTTTGTTTTCTGTCATCCTGAGCTTGCGAAGGACCTTATGACCGTCGAACGAGCCCAGCTCAAGCGTTTTTAGCCCGCAGAAGCCGCAGCGGTTTGCGCAGAGGGCGCAGAGCACGCTAGGATCCTGCTGAGGCTTAGGAATCAAGGGTTATTCACGATCTGGCAGCCGTGGGGGTTGATGCTCGTCAGGTAGATATGATGTTCCAGCCCCAGACGCTGGTAGGTTGCGCGCATCACCGCTTCCACGGCTTGGGCCGTGGCCTCATCCTGGCTGAGCATGAACAGAGAAGGCCCCGAGCCGGAAATGCCCCCGCCCAGCGCTCCTGCGGCCCGACTGCCTTCTTTCACCTCCCGGAACCCCGGAATGAGGATGCTGCGCACAGGCTCCACAATCACGTCTTCGAGGGAGCGGCCGATGAGGGCGTAGTCGTGCTTGAGCAGGCCGGCCACCAGCCCGCCCACGTTGCCCCACTGCCGGATGGCGTCCTGCAAACTCACCTGCCGCTTCAGAATCTGGCGAGCATCGGAGGTCTTCACCTCAATCTGTGGGTGCACCACCGTCACGAACAGGGGCGGAGCGTCGAGCGGCACCACGTCGGGTGTGGGCGTGGTCGACCGAATCAGGGTGACGCCCCCGTAAATGCCGGGCGCAATGTTGTCGGCGTGGCGCACCCCGGAGGCTACTTCCTCCCCATACATGGCAAACTCCACCAGCTCGGCCTTGCTGAACCGCTCGTGCAAAAGGCGGTTCAGGCCCACCACGGCCCCGGCGGCGCTGGCGGCGCTGCTGCCAATACCGCTGCCCGGCCGGATGGCTTTCCGAATCCGCACTTCCACGCCCAGCGGCTCGGGCACGGCCCGCAGCATGGCCAGCAGCGCCGCCCCGGCCACGTTGCGCGTAGGCTCCGTGGGCAGGCCAAAGTCGTCGTCGTTGATGATGACGACGCCGGGCTGCTCGGTCAGGCGCAGGCGCATTTCGTCGTTGGGGGCGGCCAGCGCAAACCCCAGCACGTCGAACCCGCATACCACGTTGGCCACGGTGGCGGGAGCAAGCACGGTAACGGTTTCAGGAGAAAAAGGCATGTAGCAAATCTGAAATAGCGTGTTTGGGGGCTTATAAAAATGACGTTTTCGTCATGCTGAGCTTGTCGAAGCATCTCTACCGCTTCGTTGAATTACGACCGCAACGAAGCGGTAGAGATGCTTCGACAAGCTCAGCATGACAACTCCCAAGCATGCTCTAACTCTGCACGGCGCGGAGTACGTCGGCAAACACGCCCGAGGCAGTTACCTCGGCCCCGGCCCCAGCGCCTTTGATGACAAGTGGCTGCTCTACGTAGCGGTTGGTGTAAAACAGTACGGCGTTGTCCTTGCCTTGCAGGGAGTATAAATCGTGGCTGGGCGGCAGGGCCTGCAGGCCGACGCGGGCCTGCCCATCGGCGAAGCTGGCCACAAAGCGCAGCTTCTTGCCTTCGGCTGCCGCCGCATCAAACAGGCCCCGGAAGTGGGGCTCGTGCACGGCCAGTTGCTCGTAGAACGCCGGTACGTCGCCTTCCAGGCACGAGGCCGGCAGGAAAGACTCGTTGGCTACCTCGCTCATCTCCAGCGGGTGGCCGGCCTCGCGGGCCAGGATCAGGATTTTGCGGGCCACGTCTACGCCCGTGAGGTCGAGGCGCGGGTCGGGCTCGGTATAGCCCTCGTCCTGGGCCTGGCGCACCACCTCCGCGAAGGGCCGCGTGCCGTCGTAGTTGTTGAACACGAAGTTGAGCGTACCCGACAGCACCGCCTGCATGCGCTGTACCTCGTCGCCGCTGCGCAGCAGGTCGCCCAGGGTACCAATAATGGGCAAACCAGCGCCCACGTTCGTTTCGAACAGGAAGTGGGTGTTGAACTCCTGGGCCAGGGACTTCAGATGGGCGTAGCTCTGGTACTCCGAGGAAGCCGCTACCTTGTTGCAGGCCACTACGGCCACGCTTTTCGCCAGCAGCCCGGCGTATACCTGGGCCACATCGGCGCTGGCCGTCACGTCCACAAACACGGTATTACGCAGGTTCAAGGCCAGCAACTGCTCGGTGAAAGTCGTCAGGTTTAACGCCTGCCCACCTTCCAGCGCGGCCTGCCAGTTGCTGAGGTCGATGCCTTCTTCGTCGAGCACGAACTGCTTGCTGGTCGCCAGGCCCACCACGCGCAGGTTCAGGCGCAGCTTTTCCAGCAACCAGGGTTGTTGCCGATTCAACTGTTCCAGGAGCTTGCGGCCCACGTTGCCCACGCCCGTCACCACCACGTTCACCTGGCGGGCCGTGGCTTCGAAGAAGCTTTCATGCAGCACGTTAATGGCTTTGCGCACATCCTGCTGCCGGATGACGGTGGAAATATTCTTCTCCGAGGAGCCCTGGGCAATGGCGCGGATATTGACCCCGTTCTGGCCCAGCGCCGCAAACATGCGCCCACTGATGCCGGGGTGGTTTTTCATTTGCTCGCCCACCAGGGCCACAATGGCTAAGTCGTCTTCCCGGTACAGCGGGTCGAGGCGGCCGGCCTGAATTTCGGGCGCAAACTCCTCGTCGGCGGCCTGCTGGGCGCGGGCGGCTTCTGGGGCACTTACGGCCACGCAGATGGAGTGCTCAGAAGAGCTTTGGGTAATGAGAATCACGTTGACCTGCTCCCGAGCCAGGGCCGCAAACAGCCGCCGCGAAAAGCCCGGAATGCCCACCATGCCGCTGCCTTCGAGCCGCAGCAAAGCCACCGGGCCAATGCTCGACAATCCCCGCACAAAGGCGTGGTTGGCGGGCGGCCCCACTTCTACCAGCGTGCCGGCATCTTCGGGGGCAAAGGTGTTCTTGATCCAGAGCGGAATACCCTGGCGCATCACCGGCTGGATGGTGGGCGGGTACAGCACTTTGGCGCCAAAGTGCGAGAGTTCCATGGCTTCCTGGTAGGAGATGCGCGGGATGGGGCGGGCAGCGCGCACCAAGCGTGGGTCAGCCGTCATCATGCCGCTCACGTCGGTCCAGATTTCCAGCTGCGTGGCGCTGAGGGCGCCGGCAAAGATGGCGGCAGTATAGTCGGAGCCGCCCCGGCCCAGCGTGGTGGTGCTGCCATCGGGGGCCGAGGAGATAAAGCCCGGGGCTACGTAGAGCGGGGCCCCGGCCTGCTGCACGGCGGCCTGGATACGGTCGTTGGTGGCGGCAAAGTCCACGGCGGCGTGGCCGTAGCGGGCGTCGGTGCGAATCAGCTGGCGGCTGTCCAGCCACTGATGGGCGGCCCCGCGGGCACCCAGCCCGGCCGCTACCACCTTCGAGGAAAGCAGCTCCCCGTAGCTTACCAGCTTGTCGAGAGTGCGGTTGGACAGCTCGCCCAAGGCAAAAATTCCGTCGCAGAGGCTTTCCAGCTCGTTGCAGTGAGTTTTCACCACGCTCAGCACCGCGCTCTGCCCCGTGATGGGTAGCAGCTCGCGCACCACGGCCAGGTGGCGCTGCTCCAGTTCCTGCAGCAGCTCCCGGTACGTGGCATCGGCGGCGGCGGCGCGGCGGCCGGCCCCAATGAGGGCATCCGTTACGCCGCCCAGCGCCGATACCACCACCACGGCGGGCTGCTGCCGGGCAGCCGCTTCGGCCAGGTCCAGTACCCGTCCGATGTTTGCGGCATTGGCTACCGATGAGCCCCCAAATTTCAAAACCTGCATAGCCTGTGCATTCATTAAGTAGACAAGAAAAAACCCGCTTCACTCGGTGGCTTCTCAGGAGAAGCGTACCGGCGAGGCGGGCGGCGAATCAAGGGTGAAAGAGGATTCCGCGGCCCGCTAGCGGGTTGTAATCACGGTTGCCCCGGTACCAATCTGCGTGATTGGCAGTGCGTGGAAGAAAGCCTTGGTAGCACGAAGCAGGGCCATGAGCGCGGAGTAGATGGCCGCAAAGTAGAAACTTTTCGAAACGGCAATGGCTTTCGTATAAAATTATCTACGATTTCTACCGCCCTCTTTACGGCGCGTTTTGCCCCATGTGCTCCGCCCCGCCGAAATGCTGGGTTTAGGCTTCCAGGTTGATAATCAGCGGGTAGGTGGTGAACCGCGCCGGAAGCTGACAGTGTTTGGCCGGGTAGCGCAATTACTATGGCTACGCCGCAGCGCCAGGTTTTATCGGTGGGCCGCCTTGGGGTTTAGGGCCGGGCAGCCACTTAGCAATCAGGTGCTTCCACGGCATTTATCGTCGGCGGCGTTTGCGTACCTTTGCACTCCCAATACATTTCTGAAGTAAGATGCTAGACAAACTGGAGGCCATTCAACGGCGCTTTGAGGACGTGAGTGAGCAACTCACCCAGCCCGACGCCATGAGCGACATGAAGCGCTTTAAGGCCCTCAATAAAGAGTACAAGGACCTGGGCAAAATCGTGACCGAATACAAGGCCTACCAGAACGTGCTGGCCAACATCGACAACGCCAAGGAGGTCATTGCCACGGAAAAAGACGAGGACTTCCGCCAGATGGCCAAGGATGAGCTGGAAACGCTCTACCCCGAGCAGGAGCGCCTGGAAGTCGTTATCAAGGAACTGCTGATTCCCAAGGACCCCAACGACAGCAAGGACGTTATCATGGAAATCCGGGCCGGGGCCGGGGGCGACGAGGCTGCCATCTTCGCCGGCGACCTGCAGCGCATGTACATGCGCTACGCCGAGCGCAACGGCCTGAAAATGGATTTGATTGACGCCACCGAAGGTACCAGCGGGGGGTACAAGGAAATTATCCTGGCCGTGAAGGGCGAGGATGTGTACGGCAAGCTCAAGTTTGAATCGGGCGTGCATCGCGTGCAGCGCGTACCGGCCACCGAAACCCAGGGCCGTATCCATACTTCGGTAGCCTCTATCGTGGTGATGCCGGAAGCCGAGGAGCTGGACGTGCAGATCGACATGAACGACGTGCGCAAGGACCTGTTTATGTCGTCGGGCCCCGGTGGGCAGTCGGTAAACACTACCTACTCGGCCGTGCGCCTCACCCACTTGCCTACCGGTCTGGTGGCTCAGTGCCAGGACCAGAAGTCCCAGCTTAAAAACTTCGACAAGGCCCTGCAGGTACTTCGCTCGCGCCTCTACGAAATCGAGCTGGCGAAAAAGAACGAAGCCGAAGGTGCCCAGCGTAAGAGCATGATTGGCGGCGGCGACCGGTCGGACAAAATCCGCACCTACAACTACCCCCAGGGCCGCGTGACGGACCACCGCATTGGCTTCACGGTGTACAACCTGGCCAGCGTGATGGAAGGCAACATCGACGAGTTTGTGGAGCAGCTGCGCCTGGCCGAAAGCGCCGAGCGTCTGCAGGAAGGCGTAGGCTAACCGCACTAACTGTTAGCTTCACCACGTTTGTCATGCTGAGCGGAGTCGAAGCATTTCTCCCGCTTCGTTGAACAATTCAAACGAAGCGGGAGAAATGCTTCGACTCCGCTCAGCATGACGCTTTTTATACGATTGTCTGCTATGCGCTTTCTGCTCCCTTTCCTTTTGATTCTCTCGGCGGCGGCCACGCTGCTGCCCGGCTGTGAGCCTAAGGAAGACCTGCTCACCACGGACCGCAGCGCCAAGCTGGAGTTTTCGACGGATACTGTGCTGTTTGATACCGTTTTTACGCAAGTAGGCACCGTGTCGAAGCGGCTGTGGGTGTACAACCGCAATGCCCGCGCCGTGCGCGTGGAGCAGCTGCGCTTGGCCGGTAAAGCGCCCGGTACTTACTCGCTCATCATCAACGGCGACGACCAGCCCACGGCCGATGGCCTGGAAATCCGGGGCAAGGACAGCGTGCAAATTTTGGTGAAGGCCGTGCTGGGTCAGGTGGCCAAGGACAAGCCTTTTCTGGTAGAAGACGAGTTGCAGTTCCTCACCAATGGCAATGAGCAGCAGGTGAAGCTGGTGGCCTACGGGCAGAACGCCTACTTCCACACCGAAGAAACCCTGAAGTGCGAGGAGGTGTGGCGTAACGATAAGCCCCACGTCATCTTCGGCTACGCACTGGTAGACAAAGACTGCCGCCTGACCATCGAAGCCGGCACGCGCGTGTACAGCCATGCCGGCGCGGCCCTGGTGGTGCGCGGGCAGCTGCGCATCAACCCCGACTTGCAGCCTACCGCCGAGCTCAAGCCCAACGATCCGCGCTTCGTGCGCTTTCAGGCCGACCGCCTGGAGCCCTTCTACAACGACATCCCGGGCCAGTGGGCCGGTATTCAGCTCGACGCCAGCAGCCACGACAACGTGGTGCGCTACACCGAAATCAAGAATGCCGCCTTTGGGCTGGTGGTCTTGAACCTCGAAAACGCCGCGCCGCGCCCAGGGGTGCTGGTAGAGAACAGCATCATCAAGAACATATCGGCGGCCTCGCTGCAGTTTGGCAGCACTACAGCGCCATTCGGCGGCGGCATCCTCAGCTTTTCCGGCGACGTGACGGTGAACAACAGCCTGTTTACCAACTGTGGGGAGTTTGCGGTAGCAGGCTTCCAGGGTGGCAAGTACGTGCTGCGCCACTGCACCGTGGCCAACTATACGCCCCAGTTCAACCGCCGTGAAACGTCCTCGCTCACCTTCTCCGACGAGCTGCCGGTGCAGAGTCCGCCGCGGCGCGTGAGTCCCGAGGTGTCGGTGCAGAACAGCATCGTGTGGGGCTCCTTCGATGATGAGCTGTTCTTTCAGAACGCCGAGCGGTACCTGGGCGCCATCAGCGTGACGAACAGCCTGCTGCGCACGAAAGCCTATAGCGGGGCGGCCAATACGGCCACCAAACCCGGGCTAAATAACCAGGGCAATGTCCTGAACCAGGACCCGAAGTTTAAGCTGACGTACCTGAACAGCACCCCGGATAAGTATGATTTCCGGCTCGACACGCTTTCCCCGGCCAGCAACAAGGCCGTGTCGCTACCCGGTCTGGAGTACGACCTGCTGCACGTGCTGCGCGACCCGGCCACGCCGGACATGGGCGCTTACGAGCGGAAAAACAAGTAAGCTCATGATCTTCATTCAGAAACGACTGCGCCTGCCGGCCGTGCGCCGGGGCTTCCACCTGATTACCGATCTGCTGGTGGCCGAGCTGCCCGAGCTGGAGCAGCTGCAGGTGGGCACGGCGCATTTCTTCATTCAGCATACTTCCGCCAGCTTAAGTATCAACGAAAACGCCGACCCCACCGTGCGTCACGACTTTGAGGCGTTTTTCAACCGCGTGGTGCCCGAAAACGCGCCCTACTTCCAGCACACCCAGGAAGGCCCCGACGATATGCCGGCCCACCTCAAAGCCAGTTTGCTGGGCCATGCCGTGAGTGTGCCCATCAGCCGGGGCGAGTTGGCGCTGGGTACCTGGCAGGGCATTTATCTAGGGGAGCACCGCAACCACGGCGGCCGCCGCTGGGTGGTGGCTACGTTGATGGGAAAGTAGCTCACTAATAGCACCGCGCAAGGCTATGGCGCGGCTAAATGCTTTGTTTCCAGTGGGCCGCTTGCGGCAGGTTTCCGTATAGAGGCAACCATCTACTGGTTTGCTAATGCTTCCTTCCCTGTTTTCGTCTGCTAAAGCTGCTCTCAGCGCTGCCATCTATGCGGCTTTGCTGTTGAGTGCATGCAGCGCAACGCCAGCGGAGGAAGAAGTTGCGAAGAATGTTGTGCGCAAGTCGGCCGTGGCTCGTCGGGTAATACCGCCAGCTGTTCCGGCAGCTTTACCTACCCGCACGTTACGCATCACCAACGATACGCTGGCTGGTGACCCATTCGGGCAGGAACTGACGGTGGAACAATTGGTAGCGGCCGGGGCCCGGGTAACCACCCGCAAGCCTTTTCAGAACCGCCATGTGTCCGGTCAAACCGACACCATCGTGGTGCTGCGCCACCAGGGAAACGTATTCGAGTTTTACCGTACTCCAGAGAAGGACTTGCTGCAGGATGCTAGCGTCACCAACTTCCAGCCTGCCTACGGTCAGCGCTTGAAACGCCGCCTACAAAAGGCCCACCGTGCCGGCCGCCAATCTATCGACAAGGTCCGAATCGGGGATACGGAGCGGGCCAACTACGTGTCGGTGACCTTTCAGCAGGGCCGCCTGAGCGCTGTGCATGTAGAACCCTACGTGGATTGACTATACGAAGCTACTGCACCCGGCTGCTCACGGCGTACCGCACCGAGTCGAACAGTACTAGCTTCTGCACGCCATTTACCCGGTAGCTGGCTACCTGACCATTCTGGCAGCGCAGTTCTATAGTTTTATTGGAATACACCAGCGGGTTGTCCTGGGTGATGACGGCTTCCACGGCCACCACCTGCTGACCACTGGATAGCACAGTAAGCTGCCGTACCGGGTGCTCAATACCCGGTCGGCGCTGGTAGCGGCGTCGCAGAATGCCATTTTCCACGGTAGAGTCAACGGTATACGCGCCGCGCAACGCAGGCTTGGTGATATCAGCCTGCTGGAAAATCTGTAGCTCCTTGCTCCAGTCCAGTTGTTTTACCTGGGTTGTTTCCTGGCCGCCCGTGCGCAGGCGCACCTGCTTAGTAACGCCGGGCTGCCGTTGGTTAAGCTGTTTGGCTTGCTCTTCCAGAAAGGAGTTCAGAGCAAAGTAGCGGGAGCGGGGCGCGGGCTGGCCGGGCGTAGTTCCCATATCGGAACTGCACGCCGCAGCCAGCCACACCAAGCCCAGCAGCCAGGCCTTACGCATTCGGGCTGGTCTGGGGTTGAAGCAAACTTACGCCGCCCATTTCCTGGGGCTGCGGCAGGCCCATCAGCTGCAATACCGTGGGGGCAATGTCGCCGAGCTTACCATCATTCAGCTTGCCGCGGTAGTCGTTGTCGGCCAGGATGCAGGGCACCAGGTTGGTGGTGTGCGCGGTGTTGGGCGTGCCGTCGGGGTTCACCATCATATCGGCGTTGCCATGGTCGGCAATGATGATACAGGCATAGTTGCTGGCCAGGGCCGTTTCCACCACGTCGCGGGTGCAGGCATCCACGGTTTCCACGGCCTTCACGGCGGCTTCAAACACGCCGGTGTGGCCCACCATGTCGGGGTTGGCGAAGTTCAGCACCACGAAGTCCGCCGATTTGGCTTGCAGCTCCGGCACCAGGGCGTCGCGGAGCTCGTAGGCACTCATTTCGGGCTGCAGGTCGTAGGTAGCCACCTTCGGGGAGGCGCGCATAATGCGGGTTTCGCCCTCAAACTCTACCTCGCGGCCACCCGAGAAGAAAAATGTAACGTGCGGATACTTCTCCGTCTCGGCCATACGAATCTGCTTTTTGCCATTGGCCGCCAGCACTTCGCCCAGGGTCTGGTCGAGGTTGTCCTTCTCAAAAATCGGCGTGACGCCCACAAACGTGGCGTCGTAGTTTGTCATGGTCAGGTAGTGCAGGTTCAGCCGGTGCATGTTGAAGGCGTGAAAATCCTGCTGCGTAAGGGCCTGCGTGATTTCGCGGCCCCGGTCGGTGCGGAAGTTAAAGCACAGCACCACGTCGCCTTCCTGAATGGTAGCCAGCGGCAGCCCGTCGGCGCCCACCTTCACAATGGGCTTCATGAACTCGTCGGTCAGGCCCGCCTTGTACGAGTCGAGCATGCTCTGGATCAGGTTCTGGGAAGGCGTGCCCTTGCCGTTCACCAGCAGGTCGTAGGCTTCCTTTACCCGCTCCCAGCGGTTGTCGCGGTCCATGGCATAGTAGCGCCCCACAATAGACGCAATTTTGCCGCTGGCCCCGCGCTGCAGGTGCTGCTCCAGGTCGTTTACGTAGCTCACGCCGCCCTTGGGGTCGGTGTCGCGGCCATCGGTGAAGGCGTGGATAAACACGTTGTGCACGTCGGCGTCGTGGGCCAGGGTGCACAGGGCTTTCAGGTGCTCGATGTGGGAGTGCACGCCCCCGTCCGACAGCAGCCCGATGTAATGGACGTTCTTGCCGTTGGTGCGGGCGTAGTCGAAAGCTTTGGTGAGAGCGGGCATGGAGCCCAGCTTCCGCTCCCGGATGGCTTTATTGATGCGCACCAGGTCCTGGTACACCACGCGGCCGGCCCCAATGTTCATGTGGCCTACCTCGGAGTTGCCCATCTGCCCATCTGGCAGGCCTACGGCCTCGCCCGAGGCTTGCAGCTTGCTGTGCGAAAACCGCTGAAACAAGGAATCAACGTACGGCGTGTGTGCTTTTGCAATGGCCGAAACCTCCGGGTTCGTGCCCAGGCCCCACCCGTCCAGAATTACCAACAGTACCTGTTTATTCATGCTGCAAAGATAGCGGGGCGTGCTGAACCGCGCGGATTTTCTTAGTATTGTCTGAAAGAAGAATGCTTGGGATTATTTCCTTCCTTTTAAGGGGTTGGCATAATTTTGGCCTATCGGCGAGCATTCCACTGATAGATATGAAAACTTCCTTTTTCCGTACGCTTCTGCTGGTTGGTCTGCTGCTCGCCGCAGTAGTAGGGGCCCAGGCACAAGGCGACGCGTTTGGGTCCGTACGCGGGGCCATCCGCAGCGGCTCTTCCCGCGGGGTGGCGCAGTCCTTTGGCTCTACCGTAGAGCTGGGCTTCGACGGCGACAAGCAAAGCTACAGCGCTACCCAGGCCGAGTTCGTGCTGAAGGACTTCTTTGCTAAGAACGCCCCCACTAGCTTCGAGTTTATTCACCAGGGCTCCTCCGAGGGCGGCATTCAGTACGCCATTGGCAAATACGTTGGTAAAAACGGCACCTACCGGGTGTTTATCAAAGTAAAGCCGGCCCAGGGCAAGCAGCTCATCGACACCATTGACTTCACGAAGGAGTGACCCGTCAACTCCTTTCATGCTTTATAGAAAAGCCCCGGCTGTTTTCGAAACGTCCGGGGCTTTTTGTGCGCTGTGCTTCTCCCGGAGCAAAACGGCAGGAGGGGAGTGTAAGCGTAGGGCTGCCTGTTACCGTTTGATTTTACAAACTCCGGCCGGACCTCACGTTGGGGCCTTTTTCTTTTCTATTTTTGCACCGTGCAAGCCGCCCCCTACCTCACCCCCGAAGCCCTGACCACGTTTATCCGCACCGCCCTGGCCGAAGACCTCGGCGACGGCGACCATTCCTCGCGGGCGTCCATTCCGGCTACGGCCCGCAAGCGGGCGCGCCTGCTAGTGAAAGGGGAAGGTGTGCTGGCGGGGGTGGAGCTGGCCCAACTCATCTTTGCGGAGGTGGATGAAACTCTGCAGGTGGAAGTTCGGCTCCAGGACGGTGCCCGCGTGCAGCACGGCGACGTCGCGTTTGTGGTAGAAGGTCCGGCGCGCAGCATCCTGACGGCCGAGCGGCTGGTACTCAACTGCATGCAGCGCATGAGCGGCATTGCTACCTACACGGCGCACCTGCAAGAGCTGCTGGCCGGCACCCGGGCCCGCCTGCTCGACACCCGCAAAACCACGCCCAACTTCCGCCTGTGCGAGAAGTGGGCCGTGCTAATTGGGGGCGGTACCAACCACCGCTACGGCCTCTTCGACATGATTATGCTCAAGGACAACCACGTGGACTACGCGGGCGGTATCCGGCAGGCTATTGAAGCCACGCACGCCTACCTGCGCGAGTTGGGCCGTCAGTTGCCCATCGAAGTAGAAACCCGCACGCTGGCCGAAGTGCAGCAGGCCCTGGAAGTAGGCGGCATCGACCGAATTATGCTCGACAACATGAGCCCGGCCCAGCTGCGGGAAGCCGTGGCCCTGGTAGCCGACCGATATCCGCTCGAAGCCAGCGGGGGCATCACCGAGCAAACCATTGCCGAGGTAGCCGCCACCGGCGTCGACTATATCTCCGTGGGGGCCCTCACGCACTCGGCCGATAGTCTGGACATGAGTTTGAAAGCGTTTTAGTTTAATGTGAAGAATGTGAGGGAATGTGCTCAGGTGCTCAGATAGCACACTTCACTGGCGCAGAGCACATCCATCAGCACATTAGCACATTCATCCACATTAGCACATTACTTACCCAATGCAACAACCCAATCAACGCGGATTCCGACAGGCGCAGGGGGCTTCCCCGCTCGCCATTCGCACCAAGAAAAATCAGCTCAGCTCCGAGACCTACGTGCGCATGGCCCTCACGGAGGTGTGGAAGCGCGAGTGGTGGTACGCCCTGATTCCGCTGGTGGTCCTGCTGCTACCGGCCATCTTCGTGTTTTCGTGGTGGTGGGTGGTGGCCGCGGGGCTCGTAACGCTGTTGTTTGTGGTGCTGCGCTCGGCCCAGGTGCAGGCCCTGGCCCAGCACGAGCAAAGCAAAGCCTTGTTTGAGCGCGTCAACTTCGAAATCGACCAGCGCTACGTGCTCATGAAGCTCAATGACAAGCAGGGTATGAACATTCCCTGGGAAATGATTGACCGGGTGCACTTTAAGGACGCTGCCTACCAGCTGTACCTGAAAACGCCCGAAAACGCGGAAATGCCCACGGGTTGGCGCGGCTGGGTGGCCCGTACGTTTCAGGTGCCCATGTTCCTCTACATCCCCACGCGCATTTTCAACTCACCCAACGACCTGAAGCTGTTTGAATCAATGCTGCGGCGCAAGAATCTGCTGCCTGCCGAAGTTAAAGCGGCTCCGACTGCCGCTGCATAACCACGAGCCGTTCCTGTCTCGTACCTTTGTTGAACGTCCTTTGCTGAATATTCATATGAACTCAAAACATCTGCTCTTCTGCCTGGCAGGTAGCCTGGCCCTCGCTTCGTGCAGCAGCGAACCTTCCGACTGGCGCCCCGATAACAAAGTGTCGGTGGATATGGTAGCGCCCGGTACTCGTTCCAGCCAGAATTTCGACGTGGTGGAAGACCAGGCCGAAGCTAAAGCTCACGACAACGGTGGCGTAGTAGAGCGGCCCATCAGCTCGCACGTACCCCTGAACAAGCAGGCCAAGCCCACGGCTGAGCAGGCTACCACGGCCAAAGGCGAGAAAGTGGAGGCCACGAAAAACGTGGAGGAAGACCCGGACGCTGTGCTCAAGCAAGACGGCGGCAAGGAGTAAGCTCCACGGCTAAGTTTGCCTACCCATGATGTATGCAGTAAAAAAAGCTGCGGCTAGCCTGGTGCTGGCCGCAGCTATTGCTTTGGCTGGCTGCCAGGGCAACCCCACTGCTTCGGAGGCCAGCGCCACCGAAGTTCCGTCGGCGCAGACGGCGGCTTACCTCTGCCCCATGGGCTGCGAAGGCAGCGCCAGCAACGAGCCGGGCAAGTGTCCGGTGTGCGGCATGGATCTGGAGCACAACCCGGCCGCCAAGGCCGGGGCCGCCGCCTCGGATTCATTGTAAGCAGCCCCGTCTTATCTTGATCTTAGCTTTGTTTTCGCATGATGCAGCCTGACCCGGAGTGGTTTAGTACCTGGTTTGACTCGCCGTATTACCACTTGCTTTACCGCAACCGGGACCAGCAGGAGGCCGAGCGTTTTATTGATCAGCTACTGCTGCACCTGCGGGCCAAGCCTTCGTCGCGGCTGCTGGATCTGGCCTGCGGCAAGGGCCGCCATGCCATTTACCTCAGCGAGCAAGGCTACGATGTGACCGGGGTGGATTTGTCGCCGCAGAGTATTGCGCACGCCCGGCAGTTTGCCGGGGAGCACCTGCGCTTTCACGTGCACGACATGCGCGACCCGCTGCCCTTCGGACCGTTCGATTTCATTTTCAATCTGTTCACGAGCTTCGGGTACTTCCTGCAGGAAACGGAAAACGTGGTGGCGCTTCGCTCGGCCGCACAGGCCCTCAAGCCCGGCGGCAAGCTGGTTATCGACTTCCTGAACACGGAACGCACGGTGCGGGAGCTTGTCGCGCAGGAAGAGAAAACTGTGGAGGGCATCCCGTTCGACATCCGGCGGCACCTCGACAGTGACTTCATCGTGAAGGATATTCGCTTTACGGATGCTCAAGGCCAGCCGCAGCACTACCAGGAGCGGGTGCGGGCCCTGAGCCGGGAGTCGTTCGAAGAATACTTTGGCATGGCGGGGCTGCGCCTGGTAGAAGTGCTCGGCAACTATCAGCTGGGGCCCTTCGAGCCCGCTACCTCCCCCCGAATGATTTTTATCCTGAAAAAATAAGGCTGGATCTGAGCGGCTTACCGCTGCTTCCTAAACCTGAAGCTAGCCTGTGTGCTTTGGGCCGCTGCCTTACTCCCTACCTCACTATCTGCCCATGTGGATTGCCCTGTTCGTGCTGTTTGCCACCGTGCTGGGAGCCGGCTGGCTTACACGCTTTGTGCCCACGGCCCATACCACCTGGATGAAGCCGTTGCTGGCATTCAGTGGCGCCTATTTGTTTACGCTCACCATCACGCACCTGCTGCCGGAGGCCCTGCAAATGTCAACTGACTCGCACCGGGTAGGGTATTTTGTGCTGGCTGGCTTTTTTGGGCAGCTGGTACTGGAGGTGTTTTCGCAGGGCGTGGAGCACGGCCACATGCACCATCATACCTCCCACGTGGGGCGCGTGCCGTTTCTGCTGCTGGGGGCCCTCGTGGTTCATTCCTTCCTGGAAGGCAGTATTATGGTGCCGGGCTCAGCTACCGGGGAAGTGGGGCAAAACTTCTACCTGATTATGGCAGGAGTAGCCCTGCACCACATTCCCGCCGCCTTTGCCCTGATGGCTACTCTGTTGCTGCGGCTGGGCAGCTTTCGGCGGGCCCTGCCTTTTCTGGTATTGTTTGCGCTGGCGTCTCCCGCCGGGGTGCTGGTGAGTAACTACGTGGTGCTGGAAGAACTCCTCACGGGCGGCTGGTACGCGGCTCTGCTAGGCCTAGTAGCCGGCAACTTCCTGCATGTTTCCACTACCATTCTGTTTGAGACCAGCCCGGAGCACCGCTTACCCTGGCCAAAGCTGCTGGCTACGGTAGCCGGCACCGGCCTGGCCCTGCTGGTAGCCTAACTCGGGGTCAGAGCACGTCGAAGGTGGGGGCGCCGCCCTGGAGAAACCGCTCCAGCTGGGCTGCCCGGGCCTGCTGCCGGCGCAGCTCACGCTGCAGCTGCAACACCCGCTGCCGGAGCAGGAGTACTACGTCTATACTTTCGGTGCCCAGGCCCAGGTCGTGGTGCAAGCGGGCTAGGCGGGCCAGGTGCTCGGGTTCCTCCTCGATGGTATCGGGGGCAGCCGCCAGACGTACCAGACCCAGTTCAGCAAATTCGCGCACAACGGCCTCGTTCAGGCCATAGCTGACGGCGCACTCGTGGTAGGTGATGGTAATGAGGTGAGTTTCCATGGCAGGTTCGTTGGGGCATTGCCAGTGCAGGATCTTACGAAAAAACGGGTGCGCTACGCTGATTTGCGGAGCGCCGCCAATTGTCGGAAAAGGTCTTTTTCCGGCTCGGTCAGGTGCTGGGGCAGCGTCAGGGTCAGCCGCAGGTACAAGTCGCCGAACTGCCCGGGCTGGCGGTACACCGGGAAGCCCTTGCCCCGCAGCCGCAGGCGGGTGCCATTGGGGGTTTCGGGCTTGATGGTGATTTTGACGGGCCCCGAGAGCGTGTCAATCTGCTGCTCGCCGCCCAGGGCCGCGGTGTACACGCTCACGGGCACATCCATGGTAAGGTCGGCTCCGGTGCGGGTATAGCGGGCGTCGGGCTTTAGGCGGAAGGTGATGTACAAGGACCCGTTGGGGCCACCATTGCGGCCGGGGGCCCCCTGGTCGCGCAAGCGGATGGTCTGCCCGTCTTCCACGCCCGGCTGAATGGTGATGCGCAGTTTCCGGTCGTTTACCGTGAGCGTGCGGGGCCCGCCGTGGTAAGCTTCTTCCAGGGATAATTCCAGCTCGGCCTGGTAGTCCTGCCCGGCCCGGGCACGGGCGTTGCCGCCCCGCTCGCCCTCCATGTTGCCGAAGATTGAGCTGAAAAAATCGGAGAAGTCGGCCTCGTCGCCGAAGGGGCTGCTCCCACTGAAACCACCACCGCCCGGTTGCCCGTACTGAGACCAGTCGAAGCCTCCACCGCCCCGGCTGCCCGCCTGCTGGTAGCGTTGCCAGTCGGCCCCCAACTGGTCATACTTTTGCCGCTTTTCCGGGTCGCTCAGCACCTCGTTGGCCTCGTTCACTTCCTTGAAGCGCTGCTCAGCTTCCGGGTTGTTGGGATTCACATCGGGGTGATGCTGACGTGCCAGCTTGCGGTACGCCTTTTTAATCTGCTCCGGGGTAGCAGTTTTCTCTACACCCAGTACTTTGTAGTAGTCTTTGTAGTCCACTTCGTAAGAGATATGCCGCAGAATGACCGAAAAACTAACCCGCGCCGGAGCGGGCTTGGGCCTTGCACAAACGTAGCGCTATCCTCAAAGTTGTGCGCAAACGGCTGGCCTAGTTTTTGCCTTCCCGCAAAAATCGTAATTTACTTGCTTCCCACCTTGTTTTCCACCCCTTACCTTCGCTGATATGAAACGTATTATGCTGACCACTACGGCCCTGCTGCTGGCCCTTGGCTGTTGGTCGTCTGTGCAGGCTCAAACCAAACTGCCACCCCGCCGCACGGTAGCCCCCAAGCCCAAAGCAGCTGCACCTAAGGGTATTACCTTGAAAGAAGGCTATGCCATGAAGGATGGCAAGCTGATGGTAACCCGCAATGGCCACACCGACCCGGTTTCCCGCACGGAGCAGCTCGTGAATGGCACCACCATCAAAGCCGATGGCACCGTTATCATGCGCGACAGCACGCGTGTGATGATGAAAGAGGGCGATATTATGTCCTTGAGCGGCCGCCTCACCACGGTAGCCATGAAAGCCGAACAGGATAGCCTGATGAATGTGGTGAAAGAAAACACCAAAGTAAAGCTGAAATCCAAGCGCAAAGGCCGTTAAGCCAATTGGGCTTCTGGAAGCTTTTCTGGCGGGGTACTGCGGCTGTCATGCCGCAGTACCCCGCTTGCTATTGAGGCAGGGTGTAATCCTGCAGGATTTCGCGGGCTTCGGCATCAGAAGTGGCTTCTACTACTTCGTTAATCACGAACTGCACTTCCGCTTCCGTCCACTTCTGGGCTTCGGCGGCTTTCACGAAGGCCCCAAGTAAAGCAAACCGGCCGGCTGATGGGGCGGGTACCCACTGCACTTTCTTACGAATTCTCATCTTCTGAGGGGATAATTATGGGTGGGCAGCGCGCACCACTTTCAGCTGCACCGGGGCCACCCCAGCCTCCACAATGCCAATCTTGCGGGCTGCCTTGCGGGATAAGTCAATGATGCGGCCTTTGGCATGCGGGCCCCGGTCTGTGATGGTAACTTTCACGGAGCGGTGGTTACGCGGGTTGGTCACGCGCACGATGGTGCCGAAGGGCAGCGTATTGTGCGCCGCCGTGCGCTTGCTTGCCCGGTACACAGTGCCGCTGGCGGTTTTTCGGCCGTTAAATTTATCGGCGTAGTACGAGGCCTGCCCGGTTTGGGTAAAAGCCCGGGAGCCGGCACAGCCGGCAAGTGCACTCAGGAAAAGGCAAAAAATCAACAAACGCATACCGGCAATAATAGGCAAAGCTAGTGAGAGGCCGCCGGGCGGGGCCGGGAGGCCGGAATGCGCAGGGCCAGCAGGTTCTGGAAATTTCCCTGCAGCACATTGAAATCTACGGTGCCTTTGATGCCCGGAATGTAGGATTCATCGGAGTGCTGCCAGATAATCCACTTCTCACGGCCCAGGGCCGGTTTTTCTACCTCGTAGTGGGCCAGCCAGAGTGGGTATTGGTCGAAGTGCCCGGCCAGGTAGCGGCGGTAGAAGCTATAGTTGGAATACAAAATGGGCCGCACGCCGTAGTGCCGCTCCACCAGGCGCAGCCAGGTAGCAATGCCGCGCCGCATCTGGGCCACATCATGAAACTCCTGGGCTTCTACATCCAATACCGGCGGCAGGTCGCCGGGCCGCAAGTCGGCGGTTTTTACGAATAAGTCGGCCTGCTGGCGCCCATCGTAGTTAGGCTGAAAGTAGTGGTAAGCCCCGCAGTAGATGCCCGCGCGCCGGGCCTCTCGCAGGTTTCGCTGAAACCGGGCGTCGCGCAGGGTTACGCCTTCCGTGGCTTTCAGGAAAGCAAAGCGGACGTTGTTTTCGGCTACCCGTGTCCAGTTGATATGCCCTTGGTAGGCCGACACGTCGATGCCATGCACTGTGTAGCCCGTGAGCAGGGGTGTGCGCTCCTGCCCGGTGAGGCGGTGGCTGATGAGCGTAGCGTAGGCCCGGCGCGCGTAGCGATGCACTTGGCGCTGGTAGAGCAGGTAGAAACCCAGTGCGCCTAGTAGCAGGAGCACAGCCAGGCTCCGCAGCGCCAACCCCCAGCGGGATTTGTGGCGGCGCGTAGCAGCAGGGCGGGAACGGCTCACAGACGGTTGCATAGCCGAAGTAACGCAGGAAGCATGGTTTCTGATGCCCGAAGCGCCAACAAATAGCCGACCAGCGTACCTGAATACCGTACTTTTGTGCGAAACCAATCCTTTGCTTATGGCTTCTACCGCTGATGATGCCCGCGACGAATCAGGGCACTTAATTCGTGAGCTGCACGGCGTCACGCTGGCGCAAATCCTGGAGTATCTGGTATTGCACTACGGCTGGGCCGAGCTGGACAGCCGTATCCGCATCAACTGCTTTGCCGTGAACCCCAGCATCAAGTCCAGCCTCACATTTCTGCGGCGCACGCCCTGGGCCCGCGCCAAGGTAGAGGCCCTGTACGTGCAGGCGCGTACGGCCGAAGTGCTGGGTAGGAAGAAGCCGTAACTGCTTGTTTAATATAGATTTATTTCTATAACACAAAATTTTATTCTACGTACAGGGGCTCATTCCACCCCGCGTGCCGGTTCCTGGTACGCGTCTTGCAACCACTCCGGCAGCAAGACCTTTTCACCTTTCACCCCCTGTGTTATGAACGCCTTCCTTCGCAATATTTCCGCCCTCACCCTGTTTGCCGGCTCTTTTGTAGTGAGCACCAACGCTACGGCCCAGGCCGTGCAGCAAGGTAATGGCGCCCTCGTGCAGAAAACCGACCGCTCGGTGTGTATGACGGCCGACCTGACGGGCCTGAGCACCTGCGTAAACATGAACCAGACGCAGTACCTGATTACGCCTTCCGGCAACGAAACCTCCGTTTGGAAAGGCACGGTACCCGCCGAGCTGCGTCCCGCCAAAACCCTGGTGAAGGACGCTACCTGGCAGGAGCGGGGCCGCACCTTCGATACGCACTCGGTAACCACCCCCGATGGTAAAATCTCCCTGACGCTTCACTACAAGGCCAACGGCGCCAAGTAAGCGCTGCAACGGCAGTAAGTCGTATTTTCGAAGCCAGCCGCCTCCCGCGGCTGGCTTTTTTGTGGGCGTTGCCGTTTAGGAATTTTTATGAAAGACATTGCCGAAAAATCGGGGCCTGGGGCTTTGCTGCTGGGGCTGCTGGGGTTTCTGACCTTCGAGACGGGGGCATTCTACGTGCTTCGGTTCCTTACGGCCAGCTTGGGCGAAACCAACCAGTATCAACCCGAAAATACCATCGTCAGCAACTGGGTGAAAACGGTGGTGTTTCTGCTGCTCTACCTCGCGCTGCTGATTGGGGCAATGCTGCTGCTGAGCAACCGCCTGCCCCGGCGCTACCGCGGACAGGTGATGGGCTGGTTTTACCTGGCCCTGCTCACGGGCTTTGTACTGCTGATACCGCTGTTTAATTAAGCTTACGGCAAAAAAAAGCCACTGCCTGGGGCAGTGGCTGGGAAACCTGAGGCCGGTCGGTCCCGGCGGTATATAGAGCCGCAGAACGGCAGGTTACTGACGACGGATATTTATTTCGCGGGGCTGGTTGGTGGCATCCTGGTACGGAATGCGGACCAGCAGCTCCGGGCCTTCGTGCACCGCGTCAATGCGCGACAGGTCCAGGGTATCGGGCAGCTCCAGGGAGCGGATAAACAGGGGGGCTGCGAGCGTGGCCTCTGGTTCGTGCCGGTACTCGGCATACACGGTGAGCTGCTGGTTGTGCAAGACCACGTGAAAGTTTTCGGGATGCACCGATGGCGCCGCTACCCGGATAACGACGCCCTTCTCGCGCTTATCTACGCGCATCGTAGCCTGCGCAATGCCTCCACCCAGCGTGTTCAGCAGGTCGAGTTGCGGAGCTATGGTGCGAATAAATTCTGGGCTGATGAGCTTCATGGGTTGGTTCCTTTCTTGGTTCGCATACCCTTATGCAAAGGGCATACCAGCCCCAAAGCCTGAGCTTTTTTGCGCCAGAATGACGGCCGGTAACTGGCTTATAAACGCCCTTTTACGCCATAATGGCGGCTATGCCGCGGTTTCTCTCTGCAAACAGGATTGGGAGACTCACCGAAAAAGCTAAAACGGGTAGCAACCCCCGGCCATATGCCGGTATCTTTGTCTGCGGCGCAGCCCGCCGGTACGTTTGGCGGCCGGGCTGGTTGGTATATATCCCGTAGCATCATCTGTATACTGTATATGGACAAAGGAAAAAAAGCCCTGATTTTCATCTTCATCACGATTGTGGTTGATGTGATTGGGCTGGGCATCATCATTCCCGTGTTGCCGCGGCTGATTGAGCAGCTCACGGGCGAGGGTCTGAGCGAGGCAGCGCAGTATGCGGGCTGGCTCACCTTTGCCTATGCCGTCATGCAGTTTTTGTGCTCTCCCGTGCTGGGCGGCCTCAGCGACCGGTATGGGCGGCGGCCGGTGCTTCTGTTTTCTTTGCTGGGGCTGGGCATCGACTACCTGTTTCTGGCCCTGGCCCCTTCCATTGCCTGGCTGTTTGTGGGGCGCCTGATTGCGGGCGCCGCGGGGGCCAGCTTCACTACCGCCACCGCGTACATCGCCGACGTAAGCACCCCCGAAAAACGGGCGCAGAACTTTGGCCTTGTGGGGGCGGCGTTTGGATTGGGTTTCACTATTGGGCCGGCTCTGGGTGGATGGTTCAGCCATCTGGGGCCCAGGGCGCCCTTTGTGGTAGCAGCCGTATTGAGCCTGCTCAACTTCCTGTACGGCTACTTTGTGCTGCCCGAGTCGTTAACGGCGGTCAACCGACGGGCCTTTGAGTGGAAGCGCGCCAATCCTGTGGGCTCGTTGCTACAGCTGCGCCGCTACCCGGTGGTGGCCGGGCTGGTAATTACCCTGGTGCTCGTGTACATAGGGGCCCACGCCGTGCAGTCTACCTGGACGTACTACACTATGCTCAAGTTTGGCTGGACGGAGGCCTGGGTGGGCTATTCGCTGGGGGTGGTAGGCCTGCTCACGGCGCTGGTGCAAGGCGGGCTTATCCGGGTGCTGCTGCCGCGGCTGGGGCAGCGCAACGCCGTGTACGTGGGGCTGCTGCTGTACGTCATTGGGCTGACCCTCTTTGCTCTGGCCGGGCGCAGCTGGCAGATGTTTGCCTTTCTGGTACCTTACTGCCTGGGCGGAATTACCGGGCCCGCGCTGCAGGGCATTATTTCCGGGCAGGTGCCGGCCAATGAGCAGGGCGAGCTGCAAGGCGGCCTGACCAGCCTGATTAGCCTCACTTCCATCATCGGGCCGCTGCTGATGACGAATCTGTTTGCTTACTTCACCCGCGCTACCGCCCCGGTCTATTTCCCCGGCGCGCCCTTCGTGCTGGGCTCCCTGCTGGCCCTGGCGGGGCTGCTGTTTTCGCTCCGCTCCCTGGCCCAATACCGGCAGCCCGAGTCCGCCGCAGTGCCCGGCGCCGATGCCCTACCGGTACACTAACCCCTTGTCCACTTACTGACGATGCTTACCGTTCGCCTCGCCCAGGAACCCGACTTGCCCGCTATTGAGCAGCTTATCCGGCGCGTAGTGCCCCTGATGCACGCCGCGGGCAACTTTCAATGGGAAGCTTCCTATCCCAATGCAGCTGTATTCCGGCAGGACATAAGCCGCGGGCAGCTCTGGGTAGCGGAGTGGGAAGGCCAGGTCGCCGGCGTAGCCGCCCTCACCACCGACCAGGATGCCGAGTACGCCCAGGCCAACTGGGATGCTGCCGAGGAAGCGCTGGTTACCCACCGACTAGCCGTAGACCCCGCCGCGCAGGGCCGGGGCATTGCCGCCGCCCTGCTGCAGCAGGCCGAAACGTTGGCCCGGGCCCGGGGGCTGCACAGCCTGCGCGTCGATACTAACTCCGAAAACCAGGCTACGCAGCGGCTGTTCCCCAAGCTGGGCTACCGCTTTGCCGGAGAAATTACCCTGGCCTTCCGGCCGGGCCTGCGGTTCTACTGCTACGAAAAACGCCTCGACTAGCCAGGCGCTACTGCCTGCTTTGAAACCAACCGGGGTTAGCTGCGGAGCCCGGAATTGAGCGGCCCGCGCCCTGTCCGGAAAGCCTCGTTGATGGCTTGCGCAAGGCGGCTGAATACTTTACTCTTGCCAGGTGCCAAACTTGCCGGCCTGGTAATCGGCGTAGGCTTGGTGAATTTCGGCTTCTGAGTTCATGACAAAGGGGCCGTAAGCAACAATCGGCTCCCCAAACGGGCGGGCGTGGCCCAGCAGCAGCACGGCATCCGCGCTCTGGGCTTCCACGTGCAGGTCGTTGCCGTCGTAGTTGAACTCCACCAGTTGCCGGGCCTCGGCGGACTGCCCATTTACCTGGAGCTTACCCCGAATGACGTAGCAGAAGATAGTGTGCTCGGCCGGAATGGAAAGGCTGAGCTTGCCTCCCTGCTGAAATTGCACCGTAGCCAGGGCTACCCCCGCCGGCGACTCAACCGCGCCCTGGGTGCCACTCCAGGTGCCCGATACTGCCTGCAGCTGCACCCGCCCTTCGTCCAGCGTGACTACCGGAATCTGACTGGCCTGCAGGCCGGTGTAGCGCGGTGCCACCATCTTGTCCTTAGCCGGCAGGTTCACCCACAGCTGCAGAATTTCCAACGGGCCGCCGGTTTGCTTGAACGCGTCCGAGGAAACTTCGGAGTGAATCAGGCCGCTGCCCGCCGTCATCCACTGAATCCCGCCCGCTTCAATCACGCTCTGGTGGCCGCCGCTGTCCTGGTGCATAATGTCGCCTTCCAGAATAAACGTCACGGTTTCAAACCCCCGGTGGGGGTGGGGCCCAAAGGGCAGCCCGCGGTTGCTGGGCGGATATACCTGCGGGCCGTGGTGGTTTAAAAACAAAAACGGTTCGAGGTGCTCGACGCTGCGGGTGGGCAGCGCCCGGTACGTGATGAGGTCGGCAATGGGCGCGCTCTGGGCACGGTGCAGCTGTTTGATGGTGCGCATAGAAAGGAAAAAAGGCTGGCTTTCTGCATACCGCCTCCCCGGCCAGATAGTTTTGCCGCCGCCTGGAAAACCTGGCGGCCCGGCCCGGAGTTTATCCACCTTCATCCCACTGTTCCACCTGTCATGCCTGCTTTATTTTCTCCGTTCACGCTTCGCAGCCTCACCCTGAAAAACCGGCTGGTGGTATCCCCCATGTGCATGTACAGTGCCCAGGACGGGTTTGCCAACGACTGGCACCTCGTGCACCTGGGTAGCCGGGCCGTGGGCGGGGCCGCCCTTATCATTCAGGAAGCCACCGCCGTTTCAGCCGCCGGGCGCATCACCCCCGACGACCTAGGCATCTGGCAGGACGACCATATTCCCTTCCTGCGCCGCATCACCGAGTTTATCAAAGCCCAGGGCGCCGTGGCCGGCATCCAGCTGGCCCACGCCGGCCGCAAGGCCAGCCACGCCAGCCCCTGGAAAGGGGGCGAAGCCCTGCCCGAACAAGCCGGGAGCTGGACCACGGTAGCCCCCAGCCCGGTCCCGTTCACTGCAGCGGAGCCCACGCCGCAGGCTTTATCCGTGGCTGAAATCCAGCAGGTAGTAGCCAATTTCCAAGTGGCCGCCGGGCGGGCCCTGGCGGCCGGGTACCAGGTAATTGAGCTGCACGCGGCCCACGGCTACCTCCTGCACGAGTTTATGTCGCCGCTCAGCAACCAGCGCACCGATGCCTACGGCGGCTCCTTCGAGAACCGCATCCGGCTGCTGGTGGAGGTAGTGCAGGCCACCCGCGCTGTGTGGCCGGCCGAGCTGCCGCTGTTGGTGCGTATTTCAGCAACCGATTGGACCCCGGGCGGCTGGACGGTCGACGACTCGGTGGCGCTGGCGGCAGTATTGCTTAACCATGGGGTAGACTTGCTGGACTGCTCTACGGGCGGCAACGTGGCCCAGGCAACCATACCTGTCGGGCCACTCTACCAAGTGCCGTTTGCGGAGCGCATCCGCCGCGAAACCGGCATGCCCACCGGGGCGGTAGGGCTCATTACCTTGGCCCAGGAAGCCGAAGCCATTATAGCCCGCGGGCAGGCCGATCTGGTGCTGCTGGCCCGGGAGCTGCTGCGCGACCCGTATTTCCCGCTGCACGCGGCCCAGGCGTTGGGCGCCGAAGTGCCCTGGCCCGATCAGTACCTACGAGCCAAACCCCGCTAACTTTTAGATAATAAGCAGTGGCTAGAGCTACTCATAAAACGTTAAAAAGGGCTGTTTCCAAACTGGAAACAGCCCTTTTTGAAATTAGAGAAAATAATTCTCAGCCAATAGCCACACTTATTACGAAATATTCGTAGAATTACGAAAGATTCGTAATAAGGCTATGGAACGACTGACTTCCCCCGAAGAAGAGGCCATGCGCGCCTTCTGGCAGCTACAGGGTGGCTTCATCAAAGATGCGTTGGAGCTACTGCCCGAGCCCCGGCCGCCCTACACTACGCTGGCTTCCACTGTGCGCAACCTGGAGCGCAAAGGCTACCTGCGGAGCGAGAAGCTGGGCAACACCTTCCGCTTCACTCCCCTGATACCGGAGGAAGACTACCGGAAGCGGTTCCTGGGCACCTTTGTGGGCGACTATTTCCGCAACTCCTACAAAGAGCTGGTGTCGTTTTTCGCGCAGGAGCAGCAAATCAGCGCCGAGGAGCTGAAGGAAATCATTGCCATGATTGAAAAGCAGCCTCCCCAGAAATGATACCGGACCTGCTGCTTTACTTACTGAAGGCCAACGGGGTGCTGTTGCTGCTGCTGGGGCTGTACTACGCGCTGCTGCGCCGGCTTACCTTTCACCAGCTCAACCGGGCCTATCTGCTGGGGGCCGGCGTTTTCTCGCTGCTGTACCCTGTTTTGGATGTAGCTGTGCTGCTGCCGGCTCCGGCGGTATTGCGCGAAGTAGTTTTCCCTGCCTGGGCTGTCGATAGCCAACAGGCTGATGGTGTGCCCGCTCACTTGGCTCCCGATTATGGTAGCTGGCTGCTGGTCCTGTACTGGGCGGGCGTGGTGGTGCTGGCGCTACGCCTTCTGGTGCAGGGGGCCTCATTGGCGGGCATGCACCGGGCTTCCCGGCCCGCCGTCATCGTGGGCGTGCCGTTTCGCCAGGTAGCGGCCGATGTGAATCCTTTCTCGTTTTGGCAAACCATCTACCTGAACCCGGACCAGCACGGCCCTGCAGATCTTCCGGCCATTCTCTTGCACGAGCGGGTGCATGTGCGGCAATGGCATACGCTGGATGTACTGGCTGGCCACCTGCTGCGCATCATCGGTTGGTTTAGCCCCGGCGCGTGGCTGCTGCTCCGGGCCATGCAGGAAAACCTGGAGTTCATCACCGATGAGGAAGTGCTACGCACCCATCAGCTTGATGCCAAGCAATATCAATACAGCCTCGTGCGGCTGAGCACCCTGGCGCCGGGCCCAGCGCTGGTAACACCCTTTTCCTTTATCACGCTCAAAAACCGAATTCAAATGATGAATGCTCACCAATCTTCCCGTAAACAGGCGGCCCGGTACCTGCTGGTGCTGCCCCTGGCCCTAGGGCTGCTAAGCTTCTCCTCGCCCGCCGCTACCTCGGCCGTGTTGGCACCCGTTGCGGCACCGGCTTCTTCCGGCCCGGACGTGACCACACCGACGACCATCAGCGCCCTGCCGCCCAGTGCCCTGGCCTATATTGTGCAGCAGTACCCGGGCTACCGCCTTATCGGTGTATCGGAGGTGCGGGCCGCCGATGGCTCCAATCTGCGCTACAAGGCCGAAATTGCCATTGGCCGCCGCCCCGAGCATGTGCTGTTTGACCCCAAGGGCGCACCCGTAGCGGAGGTGGCTGCCGTCGAGCCCCTGTACTACCTCGATGGCAAAGCCACCTCCAAAAGCGAAGTGGATAAGCTTGATCCTAAAACCTTGGCCGATATGCACGTACTGAAAGGGGAGCCCGCCCGCGCCCTGTTCGGCGACCAAGCTGCCGATGGCGTAGTGTTGATTACCACAAAGGCCAATGCCAACTCGGCGGCCGTGCTGGCCCTCAACAAACGGGTAGAAGCGGTAGCGCCCAAGGAAAAGCTCAACATGGGCGAAGCTCTTATTCTGGTGAATGGCAAAGAAACCACGGAGGCTGACCTACGCAAAATTTCAGCTGCCAGCATTAAGGAAATGCGCGTGCTGAAAGGAACCGAAGCGGAAAAGCAGTATGGTGCCAAAGGCAGCAAAGGCGTGGTCATCGTCACCACGAAATAGCCTGCCCAAGTGGTGGTATAAAGCAAAGGCCCGCTGCCGGATGGCAGCGGGCCTTTGCTTTGGTGCTAAAGACTGAGCCGGTTACTTAGCCGCGGCAGTCGGGGGTAGAATCCAGTCGTGAATGGTTTCCAGAGCCAGAGGGGAAAACACGGGCTGTGACTGGCCGCCCACTAAGGGCCATTCTACCATGGGCGGCTGAAACTGGTGGTTTACGCCTTCCAGGCGCTTGGTGGTCAGGTCGCCATTATTTTTCAGGGCTTTTTCGAGGGGAGGCAGGTTGGTGGCCGGGTTCACCTGGGCATCTTCGGTACCGTGCAGCAGCAGTACCGGGCAGCGCACCCCGCCCAGCCCCTGCAGCGGACTGAAGTCAAGGTAATAGCGGTACCAGGGGGTGGTCATCCACTCGGCTGTGGAGAGTACCTGAGCCGCGGGCATCTCGGGATAGAACTGGCGGAGCATATTTTCCAGAATGGCGCGCGCCTGGGTATTGTCAGCCGTCTGCCGCACGACATCAATCAGCGTCTGCTGCTTTTTGAGGTTAGCCTCCACCTGCTTTTTCTGGGCGCTGCGCTGGCGCATCTGCTGCTGGGCCAGGAAGGTTTCAATCTGGGCGGAGTTGGCGCCCGTGGCACGCATTTTCTCGGCCTGCCGCCGAATGTCCTGCTGGGCTATTTCCTGGCGGCGGGCCTCGGCGGCCTGGGCCGTATCGGGCTGGCCATCGGCCCGGCCCAGGGCCTGCTGGTAAGCTAGATGCTCCCGGCCAACTACGCCCGTTGCCGCGAGGGAAACCACGAAGGCCGGGGGCAGGGGCTGCGCCGCCGCGAGCAGGGCTACGTTGCCGCCCTCGCCGTGGCCCAGCAGCCCCAGCCGCGTAACGTCGAGCAGGGGGCGGGTGCGCAGAAAGTTGAGGGCTGCCTGGGCGTCCTGCACGCGCAGGGGCGTGGTAATCTGGCGCGAGTCGCCGGTGGAGCGGCCCGTGCCGCGGTCATCAAAGCGCAGCACGGCCACGCGGTGCCGCGTCAGGTAATCGGCCAGGCTGCCAAACAGGTTATAGTCGACGAATGGGGCGTCGCGGGTTTGCAGGCCCATGTCGGAGAGCAGAACCACGGCGGGGAAGGGGCCTTCCCCGGCCGGCGTGGTGAGCGTGCCGCTCAGCTGGGTGCCATCGGACACGCTGATGGTTACTTCCTCGATGCGGTAAGGCGGCTGAAACTTGAAGTTCTTGGGCGGAGGCGGCAGAGGAGAGTAGCGCAGCGTGAGGGCCGTCTTGTACCCGGGCTGCTCCCACTGGCCCGTGAGCTGGGGACCGTCGGGGAGGCGGCGGCTGACGAAGCGGCACCCCACCTCAGCCGAGGTAAACGTAACGGTGTCGCCCTTCACCAGCACCTCCATGGGCACGCGGTTCAGGCGCTGCTGCGGCACATCGAGAGAAGCAAAATAGGCGTTGTTGGCCAGCTCCGTAATGGCAATGCGCACCTCCAGCTTGCCCCCGGGTACGGGCAGCGGGCCCTGCCACTGACCTTCGAGGCGCAGGCGGGCCGAAGCCCCCGAAGCAGCAGGCGCGGGAGAGGGCGGAGTGGTTTGTGCGGAGGCCAGCTGCGCGACCAGCAGGCACAACAGGCAGCCCCAACCCAGGCGGGTAAAAAATAATTTCATTCCGGCAAAAGCAACAGAGGTGTATTAGCAACGTGTAAGGTAGCCACCGTCACGCTGGTACACAAACGGCGTAGCGCCGCGCAGCTACTGTGCAGGTTGATGAAGGAAAAAGCTAGGGCAGCAATACCCGGTCGATGACGTGTACCACCCCGTTGGTGCACTGCACATCAGGAATAACCATGGAAGCAGCGGTGGGGTTGCTGGCCCCCTTTACGGTGAGCACACCATTGGTGAATGGCCCAAAGGTGAGCGGGCTGCCGCCCAGGGGGGTAGCCGAAGCCGGCAGCTGCGGGGTAAACTGCCCGCCCGGCACCACGTGGTTGAGCAGCACGTTGGTTACCACGTTCTTGGGCAGTTTGCGGATATCCGCCGGCTTATCCAGGGCCACGCCTAGGGTGCGGCCCAGCTCCTGAAAGGCCGCATCGGTGGGGGCAAACACGGTGTATTGCGGGCTACCCTCCGAAAGGGCACCGGCCAGCTCGCAGTACAGCACGGCCTCTACCAGGTAGGTCAGCTCCGGCTTCACGAAAACCTGCCCCTGGCTCAGGGCCACGGCCGACTGCACAATGTCGGCATTGGTGGCCAGCAGCACTTTATCGATGACGTGGACCGTGCCGTTGGCCGTGACAATGTCGGTGCTCAGAATGCGGGAGCCGTTCACGTAGGTGTCGTTGCCGCGCTTGAAGTAGCGCCGCGCTACGCCCAGGGCCGAACCCGAGGAGCCCCCCGCCTGCAGCGTACTGCCCTGAAGGGCGCCATTGGCCACGTGGTAGTAAAGGGTGTTTTGCAAAAATGGCCGCTGCAGAACCAGCAGATCGGCTGCCTGCCGCAAACCGAGCCGGGCAAAGGCATCGTTGGTGGGCGCGAAGACGGTGAAAAATCCGTTGCTCTGCGGGGCCGGGTTTTTGTTGGACAGCAGTTCTACTACGCCCCCGCGCACGGCGGCGTCTTCCAGCATCTGGAAGTCAGGGTTGGCTACGGCCAGCGCGGCAATAGAGGGGTCGGTATCGGGGGAAGAGCAGCCCAGCAGCAGAAGACCGCCGCAGAGAAGCCCGCCCAGGCGGGAGCGTAAAGAGTAGAACATGCAATAGAGGGAAGAGGAGTGGCAGAACAAGCAGTCAGACTCAGCAGAGCGTGGTCGGCTAACTAACGAAAGCAGCTGCCCGGCGGATTTGTTTGGCAAAACAATCCGGGGGGTACGGCGCTTCGTACATCGCCTGCTTTAAATATATACTGCTCTTCTCGTTACCACACCTCATGTCACACTCCTACTCCCTGGCCGCCCTGGCCACTTCCGTTCTGCTTGCTGCGGCCCCGCGCGCGCAGGCTCAAAGCATCATCACGGGCTTTATGGCTGGTAAAGGCCACGGCTCGGTAGCCGTAAGCGGCACGCTGGAACGGTACACGGCAGTGTACCTGGTACCGGAAAAGGTGGATGCCGTGCCGGTTTTCAAAAAAATCAATGTTTCGTCCATCAACCTGTTTGCCAACTACGGCCTTAGCGACAAGGTGGAAGTGGTGCTCAGCCTGCCCTACATTCGCTCGGAAGGGCAGGCCGATGACCAGGTAGTGCAGGCTCAGGGCTATACCAACCGCCGCCAAGGCTTTCAGGATATTTCGGCTTACTTGAAGTTTAAGGGGTACTCTACGGAGGTGGGCAGCAGCCAGCTCGATTTGCTGGGCGCAGTGGGCGTAAGTACGCCGCTGAGTAATTACCAGTCGGCTCAGGGGGTGCAATACATCATTGCCATTGGCAACCGCGCCACTAAGGGTACAGCCCTGGGCGTGGCGCACCTGAAAACGCCGATTGGGGTGTTTCTGACCGGGCAGGCCGGCTACAGCCTGCGCAGCGGCCGGGTACCCAACGCGTTTTTGGCGGAGGCCAAAGCCGGCTATGCTGGGCTGAAGCTGTACGTGGAAGGATGGATTTCCTTTCAGAATTCGGACAAATCCGGCACCGATATTCTGCAGCCTGGCTTTGATGGCAACTTCACCGCTACCCGGGTAGACTACGCTCGTGTGGGGGGCAGCATTTTCCGCCCCTTGGCTAAGGGCGTGGGCGTAGTGCTGGGCGCTAGTACCTACGTAGCGGGCCGCAACATTGGGAAGTCTACGGCAGGCTCCCTGGGCGTAGCGTACAACTTCTAGCTTCCGGGCAACAGGTCGCCGATATGCGCCGTGCGCGCCATCACCAAGGCGTGCAGCTGCGCTTCGGATAGGTCTTCCAGGGCCAGCAGGGCCGCGTAGGGGTTGCCGGGCAGCTCAAGAAGGCGGGCAAATGCTGGCTCTGTTTTCATGCCTTGCTGCTTGAGCTGGCGTACGGCTGTCCGCCACGCGGGTCCGCCCAGTTGGAGGATCCGGTCTTCAACCAGCAGGTGCCGAAACCCGTTCTGGGCCGCAACGGGCCGAGCCTGCCCGAAGATTTCTACGGCAAAACCAGCTTGTTGAAACTGACACAACGTGGTGGAGAATCCATCGATTACCGGCTGCGCCAGCGCGAAACCCGGCTTGGTGCCGAAGTGCCGACGGAGTAGTGCCTGAAAAGCTGCCGTGGCCGGGGTGGGTACTTCGCACAACACGTCTAGGTCGCTGCTAGCTATGTCCACGTCCAGCGGTACGGTGCCGGCCAGCGTGGGCCTGAACTCGTTGAGCAGACTCCATATCCCCGCGCTTTGCAGCGCAGCGTAGGCCTGCTGCTGCCGGGCCGGGCCAGTGCGCAGATAGTCCAATTCATGCCAGTTGCGGGGCGGCATTGCAGAAATTTAAGAAGGAAGCTGGAAGTGCGGGTTCTGAATAATACCCAGCACATTGGCGAACGGGTCTAGCACCGTGCCCAGCAAAATGCCGCCGCCCACGTCATGCACCGCCTCGTGCGGCGTAGCCCCCAGCGCCAAAAGTCGGGCAAATGCCGCTTCGGCGTCGGGCACGCCCCAGTAGGCTACCTGCCCACCCGTTCCGGTAGGGCCGTCGGGTATCAGGCCCAACTCGTAGCCACCTACGTTGAAGCCCGCGTAGAATGGCTCGTTGAAATAAGGCTCCTCGCCCAGCACGGCGCGGTACCAGGCCACGGCTTCGGGTAGGTTACTGGCGGTATAAACGATGGTGCGCAGCCCTAGGAGCATAAGAAACCGGGAAAGAAGTTGGCTGGCAAGATAGCGCATTCCGAAGCTGCGTTGTTCTGCTAATAGTGGTTTGCAACCCCGGGCCGGCCGTGCGCCGTAGGCAAAAGGCTGCCGGCTCCTTCGTTCACCGCTGGTCTTTTCTTTTGTGCTGTTATGTCCGTTGCTACTGCTGCCTCTCCCGAGCCCCGGCCTTCCCTTACCACCCCGTTCACCTACGCCGTATTTCGGGCTATCTGGCTGGCCTCGGTAGTTTCCAACATTGGTACCTGGATGCAGAACGTAGCCGGGGTATGGCTCGTCACTACCCTGACCACCTCGGCCCTGCTGGTAGCCCTGATGCAGACGGCCACCAGCCTGCCTTCCTTCCTGCTCAGTATGCCCGCCGGCGCCATCGGCGACCTGATTGACCGGCGCAAGCTGTTGCTGGTGTCCCAGAGCTTTATGGGGGTAGTGGCCTTTTTGCTGGGGGGGCTTACCCTGGCCGGGGAGGTATCGGCGCTGGGCGTGTTGGCCTTTACTTTCCTGCTGGGCTTGGGAGCGGCGGTAAACGCCCCCATCTGGCAGACTGTAACCACGGAGCTGGTGCCGCGCCCGGTGTTGCCCTTCGCCATTACCCTGAACGGGGTAAGCAACAACATTGCCCGGGCTATTGGCCCCGCGGTAGGTGGCGTTATCATTGCGTACTACTCACCAGGCTACGTATTCCTGCTGAACGGCCTCTCGTTTGTGGCTACCTGGGTGGTGGTGTACCGGTGGAAAAGAGCCGAAACCGTAACGAATGGCCCCGCCGAAAACTTCACGGGGGCCCTGCGAGCCGGGCTGCGCTACGTGCAGTATTCTCCCGCCATTTACGCCGTGCTGGTGCGCACCTTTGCTTTCTCCTTCGGGGCCAGCGCTATGTGGGCCCTGCTCTCGGTGGTCACGGCCCGCCGCCTGCTGCTGAGCTCCGGCTCCTACGGGGTGCTGCTTTCCTGGCTGGGAGCCGGCGCCATCACGGGGGCTTTCCTGATGGGGCGGGCTGGTCATCGGCTGTCGTTCAACCAGCGGGTGCTGCTGGGCACCCTGGTGTTTGTGGGCACCAACGTGGGCCTGGCCCTGATTCCTTCGGTGTACTGGCTGTATCCGCTCATGTTTCTATCGGGTATAGCTTGGCTGATGGTGATGACCAGCCTGAGCACCACGGTGCAGCTGCACGTGCCCAAGTGGGTACAGGCCCGTGTGGTGAGCATCTACATGCTGGTGTTTCAGGCGGGCTTGTCGTTGGGCAGCATTGTGTGGGGCGAGCTGGCCGACCGGGCCAATCTGCCGCTGGCCTTGCTGCTGGCCGCCGGCTGGATGCTGCTCAGTCTGCTGCTGGCGCTGCCGTTTCCGCTGCGGCCGGCCGAAAACCTCGACTTCACCCCCGCGGGCACCTGGCCCGTGCCCAACGTTCATCCCGATATTGACCCCGACGACGGACCCGTAGTAGTGATGGTGGAGTACCAGGTGGCCGTAGCCAACCAGCCCGCCTTCCGCCAAGCGGCGGCCCAGCTCACCCGCCTGCGCCTGCGCGACGGGGCCCTGCGCGCCGGCGTGTTCACCGATTTGGGGCGGCCTGAGTGCATCATCGAGTTTTTTTACGTGGCTACCTGGGGCGAGCATGAGCGCCAGCACCAGCGCTTCACCCGCGACGACGCGCAAATTCGGGCGCAGGTGCGCCAGTTTCATACTGGAACGACCCCGCCGCGCGTTACCCATTTCCTGGCTTTCCCGAAGTCGGCCAACGTGGAGGTGGCTACCAACGTGGAAAACATGCAAGGGCAACAGTAGCCCCGGAGGTGCCGGCCACTTGGTCTTACTTTTGCTGTGGCGGGCCAAGTACACGCCAAGGCGGCGGACCCTCTTCCGTTGGTCTTGGAAATTTTCTCACCTTCGTACTGCCTGGGCTGGGCCCCGGCTGCGTAACCACCCCATTCCCTCGGCCTATGCCTAAACTAGTTTTCCTGCTGCTGTTGGCGCTGCTGATGGTAGTCTCCCCCGAAATGAGCTCGGCAGAACCCACTGCCAGCGCCAGCCCCGAGGCCGCCACGCTGGGCCCGCCCAAAGTGCACCGCCCCAACTACAAGCGCTACCGCGGCAACAGCCGCAGTAAAAAACGCCGTCGGGGCTTGTTCAAACGGTGGGCTGCCCGTCGCAAGGCCAAGCGCCAGCAGAAAGCCGCGCCGCCGCGCCGGGGCGTTATTCGGGTAGATGCTCCCGATGTGAAGATGCCCCCCAAGCCCCAGCCATAATCCGGCCGGAGCGAAAGACAGAAAGTCCTCCCGCTGCAGCACCCATTCGGGAACTGTAGCGGGAGGACTTTCGCGTTTAAATCAGGGCTGCAGGGCTAGCGCCGTACCTGGGCAGTGGCGTTGGCCGGCACTACGGCTTGGTAAGCGCTGGGCGACAGGTTGAGCGGGTAGCGGTAGGTATTGGCGCCTAGGCTCACCAGTACTTCATACTGCTCACCCACCAGGTTTTGCACGTTCAGCTTGTAGCCGAAGGAGGCCTCGCTGCTGCGGCCCACGGAAAGGCGGGCGCCGTCGCGCATGCGTACAATCTGCACCCGGCCCTTTTGCTGAGCTGGATTGCTGATGCGCAGCAGATACACATTTTCATCTAGTTTGCTGACGTAGGTGGGAGCCGACGCCGCTACCACCTGGGCTTGGGCAGCGGAAGAAAAACCCAGAGCAGCAAGGGCGCCAAGCAGCAGAACACGGGAGGGGGTTGACAAAAGCGTTTTCATAGAAAAGTAGGAAAAGGTTGGAGGTTGGTAACGTGCTGACCTTCGCGTTTCAGCTCTGCATCAGTACTGCCTATTAGGTGCTTATTTTGCTTCAACCGTTGCCTGGGCATACCTACATAATGATGTGATAGCGCTTGCAGGTGGCCCTGGAGCCAGACTGGCGGCCCTGTATGAGTTCAGATAAGGCCTGGGGGCGGGTTTATGGGGCCGGAGGGCTTCGGGAAAGCAACCACCCGCGCTGGCGTGCGTTAGGGGCAGGGAGTTGGGTTGCCGGCTTCTTCCGCTTACTTATCTGTTTACTTAGAGGAATATTCACGCCCTCCGGCGGCTGGCCCCTGGTGTTTTCCAGAGCTTTGCCCTGTTTACTTTCCCGACCAGCTGCTCTGCTTCATGGTGTCTGCCCTGCCCTTGAGCGTGTTCAATGCCCTGCCCGACGCCGGCTTGCTCCTGGCGCCCGATCTGACCGTTGTGGCGGCGAACGACGCGTATCTGGCCGCTACGCACACCCGGCGGGAAACTTTGGTTGGGCAAAACATCTTGGCGGCTTTCCCCGATAACCCCGCCGCGCCCGAGCTGGCGGCGTCTCTGGCTCAGGTGCAGCGCACGGGCCAGCCCCACCAAACGGCCCCCCTGCGTTACCCGTCTGCTCCGGCTCGCTACTGGCAGGCCCGCCACGTGCCGGTGCCTGACGAGCAAGGCCAGTTAGCCTATATTCTACACCTGTTAAGCGAACTGCCGGCCCAGGTCTCGCACCTGCCGCCAGCCGATGCCCGGGAAGTGCGGGCCCAGAAGGGCAATGAGGAGCTACGGGCCGCCAACGCCGCGCTGGAGCAAGCGGGGCAGGCCCTGCGCGAGCTGAATCAGCAACTGGAAGCCCGGGCCGAGGAGCGTACTCAAGCCCTGCAGGAAGCCCTGCGCGAAGCCCAGGCCCAGCGTGAGCAGGTGCAGGTACAGGAACTTACCCTGCAACAGATTCTGGGTCAGGTGCCGGCGGCGGTGGCCACCTTGCTCGGCCCGGAGCACCGCTACGCGTTTTTCAACAAGCCATACCAGGTGCTGGCGGGCGGGCGGCCCCGCCTGGGCCACACCGTAGCCGAGGTACTGCCCGAAGTGCTGGCGCAGGGTTTCGTGAAGCTGCTCGATGAGGTGTACAGCACCGGCAAGCCTTACGTGGGCGTAGAGGTACCGGTACAACTCCTGAATGCTGCCGGCCAGCCGGAACAGCGCTACGTGGATCTGGTATACCAGCCCATGATTGACGAGGGCGGGATTATCCAGGGTATTCTGGCCTTTATTGTGGATACCACGCAGAAAGTAAAAAGCCAGCAGCAGGCGGCCCAGGCTGAGGCCGATGCCCAGGCCACCACGGCCCAGCTGGCCGCTCAGCGGGAGAGTTTTTTCCAGGTGTTTGCCCAAACGCCGGCTTGCATCGCCATTCTGCGTGGGCCCGAGCACCAGTTCGAGTTCGTGAATGCTCCTTATCAGCAGCTCTTCCCTGGCCGACAGCTGTTGGGCCGGCCCCTGATTGAGGCCCTGCCAGAGACAGCAGAGTATGGCTTTCTGAAACTCCTGGACCAGGTGTACCAGACCGGAGAGCCTTACTTCGGCGCCGAAATGCCCCTGCAGATAACGGCCGAAGATGGTAGCCTGCTGCCCGAAGCCTTTTTTACCTTCACTTACCAGGCCTACCAGGAACAAGGACAGCCAGTGGGCGTGTCCATTTTCGCATTCGACGTAACCGAGCAGGTGCGGGCCCGGCAGGAAGCAGCCGTGCATCAGGCGCAGCTACAGGCCCTGTTTGAGCAGGCGCCCGTAGCCGTTGCTATTTTTCGCGGCCCCGATTACCTGATTGAGGTAGCCAACGTGCTGGTGGCCCAGCTTTGGGGCCGGACCCCGGAAGAAGTGGTGGGCCGGCCCCTGCTTGAGGCGTTGCCGGAAGTGCGCGACCAGGGGTTCAAGGAGCTGATGGACGAAGTAGTGGCCACCGGCTCACCTTTTGTGGCCCAGGAAGTGGCCGCCCAGCTGCTGCGCAATGGCCGCATGGAAACGGTGTACCTCAACTTTGTGTATCAGCCCCTGCGCGATGCCAGTGGCCACATCAGCAGCGTGGCGGTGGTGGCCACGGAGGTAAGTGGGCAGGTGGCCGCCCGCAAGGCCAGCGAAGCCAGTGCCCGGCAGCTGCGCCTGCTAACCGATGCGCTGCCCGTGCTTATTGGCTACCTCGACCTGGAGCGCCGCTATCGGTTTGCCAACCGCGCCTACCAGGCTTGGTTCAGCCTCGACCCCGCAGAGTTGCTGGGCCGCCCCGTGTGGGAAGTAGTGGGGGAGGCTGCTTACCAGGCCACGCAGGGCTACATGGCGCGGGCCCTGGCGGGGGAGCAGGTAGACTTTGAAGCCCGCATGCCCTACCGGGAAGGCTTCGTCAGGCATATCCGCACCAGCTACATCCCCGATGTGCAGCAGGATAAAGTGGCGGGCTTCTATACCCTGGTCACCGATATAACGGAGCAGGTGCTGGCCCGTGAGCAGGTGCAGGCCGCCAACACCGAACTGGCCGCCGCCAACCAGGAGCTTACGCGCACCAACCAAGACCTGGATAACTTCGTGTACGCCGCCTCCCACGACCTGAAGCAGCCTGTTAATAACCTGAGTGGCCTGTTTGAGGAGCTCTACCGCAGCATCCGGTTTATAGAGCCCGAGGAAGAGCAGGTGTTGGTTCCCCTCATTCAGCAGGCTCTCCATCAGCTCAGCGTCACCATCGACGACCTGGCTATGCTGGGCCAGACCCAGCAGGCCGGCAAGGCTCCGGGGGAGCTGGTGCTGCTGGCCGAGCTGACGGAGGAAGTGCTGAATGTGCTGGAGCCGCAGGTGCGGGCCGCCCAGGCACGCATTACTACCGACTTCGCGGCCTGGCCAACCCTGGCGTACCCGCGGGCCAACCTGCGCACGGTGCTACTCAACCTGCTGGGCAACTCCCTCAAGTACGCCGACCCGGCCCGCCCGGCCCGCATTCATCTTTCGGTGTGGGTAGATGCTGGCCAGCCCGTGCTGATGGTGGAAGACAATGGCCTGGGCTTCGACGCCGAAAAATACGGTGCCGAGTTGTTTCAGCTGTTTCGACGGCTGCATCAGCACACTTCCGGCTCGGGTGTAGGTCTTTACCTGGTCAACCGTATCGTGCAGGCCAATGGAGGCCGCATTGAGGTGGATAGCCAGGAAGGCGAGGGCGCTACCTTCCGCATTTGGCTGGGCCGGTCGGGCGAGTAAGCCTCAACCAATAAAGTGCCGTGGGCCCGAGTAAGGCAGCGCCTCTTGCCGAAAAATGCCCGGGCAGCTCCTGGAAACAAGCTGACCCCAGGCTAGGCAGCTAGTGCCCAGCCTGTGCGAAGTAATACAGCAGTCCCGCCACCGCGCTGATGCCAATCCATAAAATCAGATTCAGCTTAAAGCGGTAAAGCCCAACCAGCGACACCAGCACCCACACCAGACTGGGCCAGTGCAGCTGCGACCAGTGCAGTGGCCCGGCCGGAAAGAGGACACTGCGGCCCAGGTACACCGCCAAGTTGAGGATGACGCCCACCACGGCGGCTGTGATAATGCTGAGCACGGCTTTGAGCTGGGGGTTGTGCTGGGTGCGCTCAATCAGTGGGGCGCCTACCAAAATGAACACAAAGCACGGCAGGAAGGTGTAGTACGTAGTGGTGAGCAGGCCCAGCGCACCAAAGGCCAGGGAGCCGCCAAAGTGCGTGTAGCCGCCCATAAAGCCCACGAAGGCCAGCACCATAATGAGGGGGCCCGGCGTGGTTTCGCCCAGGGCCAGGCCGTCGAGCATCTGGCTCTGCGTGAGCCAATGCAGCTTTTCCACGCTCACCTGCGCCACGTAGGGTAGTACCGCGTAGGCGCCCCCAAAGGTAACCAGCGCGGCCTGGGTGAAGAACAGCGTGAGCATGCGCCAAAAGGAAAAATCGGGGGTGGTACCGGCCAGCACCCCAAGCGGCAGTGCCCACAAACCCAGGGCGGCCCCCAACTGTCGCAGCAGGCGGGGCCAGGCAAAGCCAGTGCCGGGCACCATGGAGCGGGTAGTCAGAAAATAGCCCTCTTCGGCCTGGGTAGCGCGGGCGTGGGCAGCTTCCGAGGAAGGGCGTACCGGGAAGAACCGCTGCGCCAGCAGGGCTACCACGGCCGCCCCGATGATGAGCAGGGGAAAAGGAATGTTCAGCCAGAAAATCCCCAGGAAGCTGGCTGCCGCCACGGCATAGTGTAGCGGGCTCAGCAACGACTTCTGCCCGATTTTCATCATAGCCAGCAGTATAACGGCCACTACAGCGGGCTTCAGCCCCAGAAAAACGCCTTGCAGGGCCGGCAGCGTACCTACCGTGACGTAGAGTAAACTCAGCGCGAGCAGGATAAACACCGAAGGCAGCACAAACAGAATGCCCGCTGCCAAGCCACCCCGCGTGCCGTGCAGCAGCCAGCCAATGTAGGTGGCCAGTTGCTGGGCTTCGGGGCCGGGCAGCAACATGCAGTAGTTCAGAGCGTGCAGAAACTTGGCGTCGGAAATCCAGCGCTTCTCCTCTACCAGCACCGTGTGCATAATACCAATCTGACCAGCCGGTCCGCCGAAGCTGATAAAGCCCAGCTTCAGCCAGAAGCGCAGTGCTTCCGCGAACGTAGGCTTAGACACCGGGATAAGAACCTGTTGCATGAAAAGGACCGCCCCAGGAAAGGTGTGCTGCGGGCTGTGGAGGCGCAATGCTAAGGCAGGAAAGGCGAAGAAGATAGCACAGAATTTTCTCCTGGAAGAATCTTTACCCTGGGCTTACGCGGCCCCGGGAGCTTTTACGGTAGGCGGCGGGGCTCTGGCCGGTCTGCTGCCGAAAGATTCGGGTGAAGTGGCTCTGGTCCGAAAATCCCGTCAGGTAGGCTATTTCTGCCAGGGAGTAAGCAGGGTTTTTCAGCAGCTGCAAGGCCTTGTCGATGCGCAGCTTGCGGCTGTATTCTCCAAAGGAGAGGTTGTCGAAGTAGCGGGCAAACTCCCGCGACAAATAGGTGGCGTTAACCTGGAGGGCGTCGGCCACGTCGGTGAGGCGCAGGGTGAGGTTAGTATCTACGTGGTCCTGGATCAGCTCCCGCAGCTGTCCGGCCCAGGCTGGCGGCGCGCTGCCCCGGTCTTTACTGCGCCGCAGGTAAGCTGTGTAGGCCTGAACCAGCAGCTGCTCTTCGCCGTGCTGGGTGTGGGGCTGCCCTTGCAGGTGCCGGGCCCAGCTGTACAGGGCATCGTAGATCAGCAAGCCCTGCTGAAGCAGTTGCTGGTCGTCCCGGATGTTGTAGGCCAACCCCGCCGAAATAGCCCAGAGCCCGGCCGCCTCTCGGGCCAGGGCGTGGTTGTCGGTATCGGCACCGCGCACAATGGGGGCCAGCAGGTGCAGGGCCGGATCGGTAAGCTGGTATTTGCGCAGGAAATAATCGAAGGTGCACTCGGCCCCGTAGTGCGTAAACTCTACACCCGGTACGTCGAAAGGCGTAGCTCCAATGCGGGCCGCGGTGGGTACCACCGCATTGGCGGGGACGTACAGAATTTCAGCGGCGGGGTCGATGAAGCGCAGAATAAGCCAGGGGCAGGCTAATCGGTCAATCTTAGGATGCTCGCGGGTTATCCACTGCATAAGTCAGAAAAAGGCGTGGCAGATGCTACCAGAAGAAGCATAAGGTAGCATTTCCCGGGCCTGTTCAGAGTCCGAGCAGCAGTTGATTGTCCGGCAGTTCTGCACGGCCGAGGAGCGCTACATCAACCTGCTACCCCAGCATCCACACCTGCTGCACCGCGTGGCGCTGGGCCACGTTGCCTCTTACTCAGGCATTACGCAGGTCACGGTGAACCGCGTACGGGCCAAGCTTCGTCAGGCCAATCAGTCTTGTTGTGCCCTGACTTTCAGCCTCAGCACGGAGCCAGCCAGCGTGCGTGCCGCATCCAGGTAGAAGGCAACTTTGAACTGGGAAATAAGAATACAACGGAGGGAGGCATGGCCAAAACAGAAGATAGAACGGCAAAAGTCAGTACCCAAGCCTACGTTTCTATTTACCAATGTTATAAACGACTAGTACCTAAGCTGCGCCAAGTAGCTCCTCCTACTCAAACGCCCGGCTAGCCAACAACTCAATAGAGGCAGCGCCCTGAGAATGCGGCAAGCCTGAAAACGAAGAAAGCCGCCCGGTTAAGGCGGCTTTCTCACGTTTGTGCGCTCCCTCCTGGGCTCGAACCAGGGACCCTCTGATTAACAGTCAGATGCTCTAACCGGCTGAGCTAAGGAAGCGGTTATGGCGGTAGTTGGCTACCGTTGCGGGTGCAATATTAGGTCAGAAAACCACTTTGTGCAAGAATATGCTCTAATTATTTTTTTGCGCGGAGCCTAATTTGTGATTGTCAGGGTATTGCCGGAAAGGGCAGTGCCATATTGCCGCAAGGGGCGCCGGGCGGGACCAGCCTGTACTTGGCCTTTCAGGTCAAACTGGGAGTTGCAGCATTTATCCACCAGGAAGAGGCGAGAAGCATCTATTTCAACCTGGGCGCAGGCGTCGTAGGGCTGGAAGGGGCAATTTCGCTCGAAAGCCAGGTACACGCTGGCACTTTGCCGTATAATCAGCAGGCCGCGTACGCCGCCGGGATGGTAAATCATGCCCCCGTCAAAGCGCAGGGCGGTGTATTCCTGCTGGGTGAGCAGCAGGCTTTCGTTGACAATGGCCAACGGAATCTGCGGTTCAGCGTCCGTGCCTGAATCGGAGCAGCCGGCTAGCAGCCCCACCAGTAGCGTAGCGCGCCATGCCTTACGAATAGTCATAAAATCCTTTGCCCGTTTTGCGGCCGTGGTGGCCGGCATCAACCTTTTGCTGCTGTATACGGCTAGGGCGAAATTTGGCGTCGTAATGAAATGCTTCGAACATGGCCGAAGTCACCGAAAAGTTCGTGTCGACCCCAATCAGGTCCATCAGGCGGAACGGGCCCATCCGAAAGCCTGAAGCTTCCAGCAGTTCATCTACTACTTCAAAGGAGGTGACCTGCTCCTCCGCAATTTTCAGGCTCTCTACGTAGAAATGCCGCGCCACCCGGTTCACAATAAAGCCAGGCGCATCGGCGGCGTACACAGCTGTCTTGCCGAGTTGCACGGCCAACTGATACACCAACTCTGCCACGGCCGGGCTGGTAGCGGCCCCTTTGATAACCTCCACCAGCGGCATCAGCGGAGCCGGGTTGAAAAAGTGCATACCGACCACGCGCTCCGGGTGCGGCACGGGCGCAGCCAGCCGCGTAATGGGCAACGACGACGTGTTGGAGGCCAGAATGGTGTTTGGGGAGTTAAGCATGGCCAGCTCCCCAAATAACTGGTGCTTTACCGCTAGCTTTTCCACCACGGCCTCAATAATGAGGTCGGCCTGAACGGTGGTAAGGTCGGTAGTGGGGCGCAAGCGGGCCAACGCCTCGTCGCGGGCTTCCGGGGCCAGTTTGCCTTTTTCCACCAACTTACCCAAGCCAGTTGCAATAGCCTGCTGCGCTTTGGTGAGAACTTCCTCGTTCAGGTCGAACAGCACCGTGGGGAAGCCGTGCTGCACGCACAGCTGCGCAATGCCCAGGCCCATGGTACCGGCCCCTACCACGGCAATTGTGCGGATGGCAGATGAAACAGCTAAGGCAGGTTGGGCAGAGGCATCCATAAGAAATGTTGGTTTGCGCGAAGAGAACAGTGTTGACCGATGAGCCAGCTACTTAACTGGCCTCGAACTGCCGCAAAAAGCGCATGTCGTTTTCCGTGAACAGGCGCAGGTCCTTGATCTGGTACTTGAGCATGGCAATGCGCTCTATACCCATGCCCCAGGCGTAGCCAGAGTACTTCTCCGGGTCGATGCCCGACTGCTCCAGTACAGCAGGGTCCACCATGCCGCAGCCACCGATTTCTACCCAGCCGGTGCCTTTGCAGATGTTGCAGCCTTTGCCCTTGCAAATCAGGCAAGTGATATCAATTTCGGCTGAGGGCTCGGTAAAGGGGAAGAACGAAGGGCGGAAGCGCACCTGCATATCATCCCCAAACAACTCCTGCACGAAGTAGTACACGGTCTGCTTCAGATCGGCGAAGCTCACGTTTTCGTCCACGAACAAGGCTTCCACCTGATGAAACATCATGTGGGCGCGGGCCGAAATAGCCTCGTTGCGGTACACCCGGCCGGGCATGATGCTGCGGATGGGCGGCTTTTGGGACTGCATCACCCGCACCTGCACGGGGCTGGTGTGCGTGCGCAGCACCCACTCCGGCTGACCGGGCGTGCGGTGTACAAAAAAGGTGTCCTGCATATCCCGGGCCGGATGGTTTTCCGGGAAGTTCAGCGCCGTGAAGTTGTGCCAGTCGTCCTCGATTTCCGGGCCTTCTTCCACGTTGAAGCCGATGCGGGCCAGAATGCGCACAATTTCTTCGCGCACCAGGCTCAGCGGATGGCGCGTGCCCAGGGCGTTGGGAACGGTAGGTAAGGTATAATCGAAGGTAGGGTCGGCGGGGGCGTTGGCGGAGGCCGCTGCTAATTCCTGCTGGCGCTGCTCAAATTTTTGCTGGGCGTATTGCTTGAGCTGGTTGAGCTGCTGACCCACGGCCCGGCGCTGGTCGGGAGCTACCGTTTTCAGCTCGTCAAACAAGTCAGCCAGCTGCCCTTTGCGGCCGGTGAAGGCCACGCGAAATTGCTCCAGCTGCTCGGCGGTGGTGATATCAAAGGCGTCCAGCGCTGCCTGTAATCGGGTGATATTCTCCTGCATAGTAGCGCAAAGGTACATGCTCCCTGCGAAGTCTTCATGCTGCGCTGCAGTACATTGGCAAGAGAGAAAATAGTTGTTTTAAGAAAAGAACTAGCGCGCTGGCGGAACCCCCTGAAACACCGTATTGTTGCAGCCGGAACATTCTTTCCAGGCCGGGGCACACCGCCCGCCGGAAATTTTCGTAGTAGCTCCAACCGAACAAGTTTATTCAGTCTACTTTTTCTTCCCCTTCGTCATGCACCGTTCATTTTCTTCATATATCGTAGTGGCTGCCTTGCTGGCGGGCACTCCGGCGCTGGCGCAGCAGAAAGCTGCTCCCGCGAAGCCGAAGCCCGTAGCTACGGCTGCTCCTGCCGACACTACCCGTAAAGCCGCCACCGGTGCCGATTGGAATGCTGCAGGTGGGGGAGGCTCTACCCAGTCCATGAACCAGACGGAAGGCATCCAGATTGCCCCCGGGTTCACGGCAGCGCCTTCCATGCGCGTTTCTACCGACTACCAAGGTCGCCCACTCGGAAAGTATGTGCGTCGGCGCGTTAGTGCCCCCGACCCAGTGGCAGCCCCTGCTCCTGCTTACGTAGAGGCCACTCCGGCGCCAGAGCCCACTCCGGTAGCGGAACCAGCACCCGCCGCCGTAACAGCTAGCACTTCTTCAACCAAGAAAGCTACTACCACGGCTACTGCCAAGAAGACGACAACGCCAGCTAAGAAAGCACCGGCCAAGAAGAAAGCCGATGATGGCTGGGGCTCGGGTGGCAGCGGCTGGTAAGCCAAGCCGCGCTAAGCAGCTTCATCCAGAATCATGCAAGGAAGCTTATTCATTGCCTGCTCCTACAAAAAACGCCGACCAGGAGGTCGGCGTTTTTTGTGCGGCATATTTTCTGTTGTGGAGAATTTGCCTGCATTCCATATATACGTATGGCCTGTGTCCATGACTGGACTGGTACAGGCGAAGAAACAGCATCGTTTGAATTAGCATGGGTAAAAAGAAGAGGGCTGCTTATCCAGTAGGCAGCCCTCATTTATGTTATTCCCTTAGCTCAATTCGGCTGAAGAGGCGCATTGTCTGCCTCTACGGCAGGACTTGGCTATTCGTATACTTTTACTACAAACACAAAGTCCTGCAGCTTGCGCACCTGCTGGGCGCGAGAACTACCCGTAAGTTGGTTGTTGCGGGAAATGGTCCCCAGTCCGCCGGGAGTAGCTGAAAGAGAGTCAACCAAACGCATTAGGTAGGATGATTTGGTAGCAAAGGCGGCACTCTGCACGTCCATTTGCCGTCCGCTGATTACGCCAATCAGGTTGCCCCGATCATCCAAGAGGGGGCCGCCGCTGTTGCCGGGGTTTACGGGGATGCTGATTTGGTAAAAGGCCGTATCTCCTTCAAAACCCGAACGGGCGCTGAGCGAGCCTTCACCAAAAACGACATCCTCGCGCGGGTAGCCCAAGGTATATACCCGCTCCCCCAGGTCGGCGGAACCCCGCTTAAAGGAATAGGGCAGGCGGCCAAAGCCTTTGAAGTCTTTATCGTTGATGCGCAGAATGGCCAAGTCGTGCGCTACGTCGCTGAATACAGGCTCGGCGCGGAAGCGCTGCCGGTCCCGGCTTTCAATCAGCAAGGAGTCAGCTCCTTGAATTACGTGGTAACTGGTCACCAGGTAGCCGTCGGCCGTGAGGGCAAAGCCCGTTCCGCCAAACTTGCCCGGGTTGAGCTCCTCCGGCGACTTCACCCCATCAATCTGGTTGAGCGTGCGGTTGATAGCCCGCTGGTTGCGCTTGATACGGTCCATCTCCCGCCGCAGTACCGTGTAGCCGTAGGAAGAGGGCTTCTGCACAGCCCGCCACCACTCTATGCCTAGCAGGGTAGCAAACACGGCCAGCACAGCCACCGAGGCCGCTACGGCAATAGTGGCCCGGTGCGAGCCCCAGAATTCGCGCAGCCGGCGCTCTACCGGGGAGATGTAGAGCGTAGGCATGGTGGGCACGCCCGTATCCTGGGTAGTCCCTTGCTGGGTTTCAGCATCTAGCTCTGCCTGGAGCGCAGTCAGTTTGCCGCGCAACGTCCGGCGCTGGCCATACGCCTGCAACGACTTGGAAAGAGAATCAAAGTCAGCATAACGACGCGCCATCACGGGGTCGGCGGCGAGGCGGGCTGCTAGCTCGGCCCGACTGGGCTCGGGCAACTCGCCCCGTTGGTAGGCTTCAAATAGCTCGTAATAGTCGGCTTCCGTTTTCATAGCTGGTAAGGCGGCTGGGTGAGGTCCGCCATCGGAGGGCTGTTGCGGTATTAGTACTGCTCTTCTTCCTGGTAGTGGTTGAAAAACAGTTTTTTAAGTCGCACCAAGCACTTGTACTTTTGGTTTTTTGCGTTATCGGCGTTGGTGTAGCCAAAGTCGGCAGTGAGTTGCTGCATCGATTTATCGAGCAGGTAATAACCTTCCAAAAGTGAACGGCAAGGCTCCCCCAGCTGACTCAGGGCCTGCTCCATAAGGGCAAACTGCTGGTCGCGCTGTTCGGCCAGTACCAAATCGGCTTCGGCACCGGTTTCGAGGTAGGGTTCGTGGTCGTCGAGCCGACCGCCGTAGCGGCCTTTCTCAGCTAGGCGCTTCAGCCAGAGGCGGCGGCACACTGCGTAGAGGTACGTTTTAATCTGGCAGCTAAGTTCCAAAGAACCATCACGTACCTTCTCATAAAACACGATTACGCCCTCCTGGTAGATATCCTTGGCCTCGTCCTCAGTACCGCTGTTTTGCTGTACTAAGTGAAGGACCATCGGAAGGTGCAGGCGGTAGAGTTGTGCCAGCGCCCGGTCGTCGCCGAGGCGGATGGCCGCCACGAACTCTTCATCGGTATAGGAAGGTTGACCCTTGCCCATTCGCTTTGCTTGTTAATACGTTAGGCCCACCGGGGTAACCCAGTGAAAAAAGTTTTTTCTTCTAGGGTTACCTTTTCACTGTTCAGGTATGAAGGGCGTTTTTCAGACTTTTTACTTTTTCAAACCTACACCAAAATGAAGAATCTCCTGAAAGTTTCTGCTGTTGCCGTTCTGTTCGCTGCTGGCCTCGCTTCTTGCGAGCAGAAGTCGACCGAAACCACCGAGACGACCAACGTAGAAGCTCCTGCTACGGCTGACACGACCGTTGTTACGGAGTCGACCACTACCGCTCCTGCTGACACCACGGCTGCTGCTCCTGCTGCTACCACCGAAGCTACCACCACGACTACGACGACTGCTCCTGCTCAGTAGTTAAGTCAACCCTGACGAGCTGTTTCGGCAGCTCTAGGGTACTAGCAGCCCGGTTTCCACTCGCTGGAAGCCGGGCTGTTTGGTTTTCGGCAGTGTACGCGCTAGCCCGACAGCAGTTGGCAGAACTACAGCTTTTCTTCCAGCCATAGAAAGCCAGTACACAGCACAAAGACCCCAAAAAGATAAGCCAGCGGCCAAGGCTGCCGATGGATGGCCTTGGCCGCTGGCAGAATAGGTGGCCGTTGAATACCTGCGGCCCGCTGCTGCCAGGCAGCCTGCTGCGGGCCGCGCCAAGCGTGCGAGGGGTACACATAAAACGAGTGCGGAGGCTGCCCGGGAAGCTGTAGCGTATGCCAGCCGCTTTGCCTGGGCCAGAACTGCGCCATATACCACTCAGTCAAGCCAACGTTTTGTTGCAGGGACAGCGGAGTAGACGTTCCGCCCGGGCCCAGCACTGTAGGCAGCCCTATGGGAGCCGTAGCACTAAAGCGCAAATCAACGGAATAATGAGGCTGGGGGAAGGGAGTAAGTACCTGCCAGCGCGTAGGGACCGACAAGGGCCGGGCAGCTGCCGTGAGCAGCCGCGCCCAGTAGGCGTCGTAGCCCACAGCGGCATTTTGCAGAAGCCAGGGAAAGGTTTCGGCTACAGTCGTAACTACCAGTTGGCCCGCACCCCACCGCCGGCTGGCGGCCACCGGTAGCTGCGCGGCCGTCAGCAAAGAAGTAGCATTTGTCGTCGGGCGTAGGCTCGCCAGCAGCGACGCCTGCAGCGGCCGGGGCATGTCTGGCCAGCGCAGGAGCTGCTTTGCGGTACGGTTGGCCGGGAGGGCGGTGAGGCCAAAGTCACCTTGCTTAGCAAGAGAGGCGGGCAACGGCTTTTCATCGGCCAACACCACGAGGCCTAGCCCTTGCCCAGGTATGGCTTGCAGCAGGGCCCTCAACTCCGCCGCGGGCAAGCTGCGCAGGGTGCCGGCATCCAGCACCACTACATCGTAGCGCCGTAGCACGGCAGAGGTGAGGGCCGTAAGCGGGTGAGGCGGCTGATTTAAAAATTCGGTTTGCACCAGCTGCTGGCTCACGCCGCTGCGGATGGCTACCGTATGCTGGCGCGCGGCTAATTGATTCTTTAAAAAACGAAACTCGAAAAAAGGCGCGGCACTAAGCAGCAGCACGTGTAAAGGCCGGGTGGCCCGCACTTCTACGGGAACTGGCTCGGTGGCCAGCACTTGCCCGCCAGCCCGGGCCCGTAATTCGTACACCGCTAGCCCGGTGACTTTGGGCACGTAGCGCAACTGGAAAGGGCCACTCCCAGTGGGGAGCTTGAACGAGTCCTGCGGTGCCCCGGCGGCGTGCAGCACCACCCAGGTTTCTTGCCGGGGGCCGGAGTTGGAGAAGCGGCCCGTCAGCTGCAGGGCCTGCCCCAACTCTACGCGCCGGGGCCACTGCGCGAACACAAAACCCGTGGCCCGCCCGGAGGCGTGCAGGTGCAGCCGCGCTGCTGTAGCCGGGTGCAAATCAGTTAAGTCGGCAACCGGACCTACTATATGCAGGGCGGCAGGCGCCGGATGCTGCTCGGCCCAGGCCTGCAGGCTGTGCACGATTGAGGTATCGGCAGAAAAGGGCCGGGCTGGGGAGAAGAGGGCGGGCCGTTTGGTGCTGCCCAGCCGGCGCTGCAGGGCCCGCACCGAATCGGGCTGATAGCCGGGCATGAGCAGAATAGCCGCCGCTGGCTGCTCAGGCACTTCGTACGTGGGAGGGCACACCATGGCCCAAAGTGCCGCTACCGCCAGCCAGCCAGCCACCACCCGCGCCGCGCGCCACCGGCGGTTGGGCCGGCGCCAGGCCAGCACCGACAAGCCAAGCACGAGCAGCCCGCAAACCAGCAAAAAGAACAAAGTAAAACCAGTGGGGAGTAGTAGCATACGGTAACTCAGCGAAGCTCTTGCAGGTAGCGTTGGGCTAGCCGGGAGGTGCCAGTTGGGCGGGCGGGTGCCGCGGGAGGCGCCGGCAGTAGCCGGGTGAAGGCCCGCTCAACAACGGATAAGTCGGAAGCCGGCAAGGCTTTTCCCGCTTTCAGCCCCGCCGTCAGCCGCCGCAGGCTGCGCAAGGCGGAGAGGTAGGCGCCGGGCTGATTCTGAGCCGCCTGGGTCAGGACCTGCCCCCCAAGCTCCAGAACGGCGGCATCGGTGCGGGCCGGTGCCCGGCCCTGCCGTAGCTCGGCTACGGCACGCAAGGCCGCACGGAGAGCCGGCTGCCGGGCAGGGGCCGGCTGGGTACTTTGGCGCGTAACCGGGGCCGCGCCGGCCAGGTCGCCGCTGAGGCGAAGCGTGGCCTCGGGCAAAGGTGGTGGCTCAAACCCCGATTTTCGCACGTAGGCACGGGTTTGTTGCTGCACTTGCTTGAGCAGCCGCAGGGCTTTGTACTCGAAAGGCAACGCTTCTTTCGCCCGGCCGGTGCGCAGCCGCAGCTCGGCTTCCCACATCTGGCTGAGTACAATGCTGAGCTTGGCTTTCACGGCGGGCTCCAGAAAATCGGCCGTTTCGGCGTCGTCATGGCTGTGCACATAGGCCTCCATCAGAGCCGCGGTTTCGGGGGTGTTAGCCGCGCTGGTGGCTGCCCCGGAAGGCGGCGCGTGCGCATGGTCGTGGTCTTCGGCGCCGGGCTCCTCATCGTGGTGCTCGGCGCCGGCTGCCTCGGTGGGCACTTCGCCAATGGCCTCCGAAAACTCCTCACCCATGAACTTGCCGTAGCGCAGGCGCAGGATTTTCTGGTCGTGCCCAATGTCATTGCCCCGGGAAACAAACTGCTCGGCGCTTAAAGCTGCCTTTTCCGCCAGCAGCTTTTCGGTGTCAATAATAATCTGGCGCTGACTGCGAAAGTAGGCTGGCACCGTGGTGACGCCCAGGGACACGTCGAGGTTCGAGTCGTCGACGGTCGTGTCTTCCCACTGCACCAGGTAACTATCGGAGCGGGTCATCTGCTGGTGGTTGTCCCACACCCGAATCTGAAAATACACTTCGTCGCCGTAGGTGAGGCCGAGCTTGGGTAGGTTCAGCACGTGCGCGAGCGTGGCCTGCGTGGGCTGACCAGCCAGTTGGGTAGTCAGATCCTGCGTCACCTGCCGGAACTTGACGCCTTCGCCCTGCCCCTGGGCCACCGTGGCAACTAAGCTGGCTTTGGTGAGGCCGTAATCGTCGTGCACGGCCACGCGCACCGGGATGCGGGGTGGGGTGCCAAACTCCACCAGCGTATAAGGTCGGGGCGTGCGCAGTTGCAAGGAGGGGGCGTGGTCGGGTATGGCCTCAATGGCGTAGTCGTTGGAGGTCTGCCCCGCATACCGCACCCGGTACAATACCGACTTGGTCACCAGTAATTCTGCCTGGTAGGTCACCGGCTGCCCCTCCACGGCCCGAAAAGCCAGCTGCTGACGCCCAACTTCCAGAACGGGCGCTGAGCTACGTGGGCCGGCTACCGCAACCGTCCAGCGTACCCGGGAGCCCGCCGGGCAACGAAATGAGGGCTCGGCTGCCGTAAAAACCGCCCGGTGTGTGTAGGCCGGGGGTTGAATGAAAACCCGCGTTTCAGCAATGATGCTGGCAGCCGGAGGGCCAGGGTTGGTGGAGACTGGAAACTCCAGGGGGCTGGTACGTGACATGGCAGGAGCTACCGCCCGCCCTTCACTCCAGAAGTCTACCCCCACTGCTGCTACCAGTAAAGCCAGCATAAGCAGCAATGGCCCGCGCCACGCAATAGGCAGCAAGGGGCCTCGTTGCGCCAGCAGCTCCAGCAGCGCAGCGCAGGTGCGCCCCAGCTGGAGTTTTTCCAGCAGCTGCAGGTCTTCGGCCGGTCGTAGCAGCAGGCCGCTACTGTCCTCCAGCGCCGGGTACTGGCGGTCGAGCTGGCCGGCAAAGAACGAAAGGGGCCGGTGAGCAAGGCGCCAGCAGTATCCAGCCATCAGCAGCCCTGCTACTCCCAGCGTGGCCCACATGGCCCAAGCCGGGGCAGCCTGTTGTAGTGCTACCAGTAGCGCGCTGGCTCCCGCTGCTACGGGCAGAAAGGAAGCGAACAGCTGCCGTCCCACCTGCCGCCGCCAGGCCCGCTGAAGCAAGGCATAGGGTACCTCGGCTGTTGCCAATGAGCGGCTAGTAGTAGTCATAGGGCATTGCTCGATTGGGAAGTTGCCGCCTGCCGGCTGGACAGCCAGCGTTCCAGGCCCAGCAGAAATGCTGCGGCTACTGCCAGCCAGGGGCGCAAGTCCAGGTAGTGCGCGCTGGCGGGTAGCTCACGTACGGTGGTTGGCGTGCTGTCTACTACGCTGATTTGGCTGCTGGGCAATAAGCGCCGGTCGTAGCGCAAGGGTACAGAGGATGGTTGCTGGAGCAGGGGGAGGAGAAGCTCCGGTAGTTCAGGGGTGTTGCCCAGGGTGCTCCAGCTTGCGTGCAGACGCGTGTAGCAGCGGTAGTGCTGTTGGTGGCCCTGTTGCTCCACTGTCAGCAACGGACGGGCTGCACCATCAGCCCAAAGTACTTGCTGGGTGGAAGCAGCCGAGACGCGGCTCACCCGCGTGAAGGAAATTTCCGGGGCATCGGGGAAAGGCTGAAAGCGGCCGGTAACCGCGCGGCCGGCATCGGTCGGAAACTGCCAGGTCTGCACTGCTTGAGCCCGGGGAAGTGGGGCGGTGCTGAGCCAGAAAAGCCAGTCCAGCTCCATAGCCGCCGGTGGGTCTTGGCCCGACACGGTAAGCTGCAGCGGGGCTGTTAGCCCTATGGCGGCGGCCCGAAGGGCCGCCCGCAAAAAACGCGCATCTTCCCCAAAGGCAGCATCTGCCCGAAGCCAGGCGCGGATGGGGCGTTGGCGAATGAGAACCGTATCGGTGGCCGAAAGCAGGTATGCGCCTCCTTGGTAGGGCTGACGCCGCCAGGCTCCCAGCCCCGGCACGCGGAGCGTACCAGAGGCTGGGAAAGCCAGGCGTAGCGGCCGGAACGTCACCTGCTCGTCGGTACTACGTCCCAGCACCAGGTAGAGGCTGTCGGGCCGGGGCTGGTAGGCCGACTGGAGCCAGGTACTGGAGTCGGCAACCGGCACCAGCTGCCACTGCACTTGGGGCGGTAGCAGCGGCCGCCGCCCCTGAAACTGCCCACGGGTGGCGGAGGTAAACACGCGGAGTGGTCGGTTGGGAAAAGAATCCACGGCTTGCTGCACGCGCATCCAGGTGTTTTCGGGCTGGCGGGGCAGCTCCGCTACCACCGTGAGGCCGGAGTCGAGCCGGGCCCAGGCCGCCGGAGCAACGAGGGGAAATCCAGCCCGCAGCATTCGGGTTTCGTAGCCGCGCTTGCGTAGAGAATCAAGCGAAGCCCGTACGGCCGGCAGGGTCTCGGAGGCCAGGAGTTCCGGGCTGATCAGCAGCTGACCACGCACGGGTGGGGGCGGCTGTTGCCAGCGCAGGCCCGCCACGGCCAGGGCGAGCAGCGTCAGCAGCAGCGCCCGCAGCAGAAACAAGGGTAGCTGCTCCGGCTTCAGGCTTCGCAGTCGTTGGTTGGCCCCGGTTTCCAGCCAGCGGAGGCTGCCCACCCGCACCGTGCGGCCAGGACGCCGGTTCCAGAGGTAGATAGCCAGCGGAACCAGCAGGCCCAGCAACGCTATGAATCCGGATGGCGACGAGAAGCTAAGCATGCGGGAAAAATCGAGCGGCTAACGGATGACCAGGTGAAAACAAAACAGAAAGAGCAACGGGGGACTTTATAGCGCCGCTTGTCGTCGCTGCAGAAACACGCGCAGGGCTTGGTCGAGAGGCTCCGCGGTGTCCAACAGATGATAGTCGAAGCCCTGGCGGCGGGCGGCAGTAGCCGTTTCCCGCAGCCACTGCTGCTGCCGGCTAAGCCAGCCGGCGCGCTGCTGGTCGGCGTTCAGCTGCACGGCGCGGCCCGTTTCCAGGTCTTCGAAGGTAAGGGCGCCGCGGTAGGTGAAGCGTAGCTCGTTTCCGGCCAGTACGTGCAACAGCAGCACTTCCGCGCCCGTGGCCCGCAACCGGGCGAGCAGGCCCCGAATCTCCGACTCTTCCTCGTACAGGTCGCTCACGCACACCAGCAGCCGCTTTTGGGCGCGGGCTGTGAGGGACTGCAGGTCGGCTGGGGCGGGGAAGCGGCCGGCGGCAGTAGTTTGCTCCAGGGCGTGAAACAGGCGCGGCAGCTGGCGGGTATCGGCGCGGGGCGGCACGTGCTGGTGGCCGCTGGCGTGCAGTACCGTCAGGCCCACGGCATCGCCCTGCTGGCGGGCCAGGTAGGCCAGGGCAGCCAGGAGCAAGCGGGCATAGTCGAGCTTGGCAAGGCCGTTGTCGTCCTGGTGGTTCATGCTGGCGGTGGCGTCCAGCAGCAGGTGTACCGTGAGGCTGGCCTCTACCTCCGACTCGCGCAGGTAATACCGATCAGAACGCGCCGCCAGCCGCCAATCGAGGCGGCGCAGGTCGTCGCCGGGCTGATAGGGGCGGTACTGGCTGAACTCCAGCCCGGCGCCCCGCTGCCGGCTGTGGTGCTGACCGTGCAGAAAGCCCTCCACGGCCTGGCGGGCGGCCAGGGGCAGGTTGCGCAGCGCATGCAGGACTTCAGGGGAAAGCATTCTTGGGTGTTCGTTTTTAGGTGTCAGTTGCTGGCTGCTCGTTGCTCGTTGTTCTTGAAGCTGTCCTGACAACTAACAACTAAAAACGAACAACTAGCCCCTACACGGGTACGGCCTTCAGCAGAGCGGCTACGGCGTCGTCGGGGGTGAGGCTGTCGGCTTCGGCGTTGAAGTTGAGTAGCACGCGGTGGCGCAGCACGGCTGGGGCCAGGGCGTGCAAATCGTCCAGCGTAGCGGCAAAGCGGCCTTGCAGCAGCGCCCGGGCCTTGGCGCACAAAATGAGGGCCTGCCCCGCCCGCGGTCCGGCCCCCCAGCGGCCGTAGTCCTGAATAAATTTGACGGAAGATGTGGCCGGCCGCGTCGCCCGCACCAGCCGGTTCACGAAGGCCAGCAGCTCGGGGCTAATGCTTACCTGTCGCACCAGCTGCTGCAGCTGCCGGATGTCTTCGCCGCCCAGTACCGGGCGTACCTCGGCGCGGCCCGTGCCGGTGGTGCCACTGAGCACGGCCAGCTCCTCCTGCTCGGTGGGGTAGCCGATGCGGATGTACAGCAGGAACCGGTCGAGCTGGGCCTCGGGCAGCGGATACGTGCCGCTTTGCTCGATGGGGTTTTGGGTAGCCAGCAGGAAAAACGGCTTCGGCAGCGCGTGTTCCTGCCCCGCGTAGGTAACGTGGCCTTCCTGCATGGCCTCCAGCAGCGCCGCCTGGGTTTTGGGCGGGGTGCGGTTGATTTCATCGGCCAGCACTAAGCTGGCGAAGATAGGCCCGGGCTGAAAAGTGAAGGTGCGGCGGCCGGTGCCGTGGTCTTCCTCCAGGACTTCAGTGCCCAGAATATCCGTGGGCATCAGGTCGGGGGTGAACTGAATGCGGCGGAAGGGCAGGTCGGTGGCCTGGGCTAGGGTGCGCACCAGCAGGGTTTTGGCCAGGCCCGGCACACCTTCCAGCAGGGCGTGGCCCCCGGCCAGCAACGCCACCAGCACTTCATCCAGCACGGCCTCCTGGCCTACAATGACTTTGGCTATTTCCTGCCGGAGAGGGGGCAGCTTTTGCAGCAGGCGGTGTACGTCTTGTTCGGTCACTGGCGGTGTTGGAAAGTCAGCAGGAAGGGAAGGGTAAAGGTTACGCAAAGTCAACGGAAAGCAGCAAAAGGCTGCTTGCTGGGGAATATTTTCGCATTTTTTTGCCTCGGCTAAAGTCTGATATGGTCTTCGAATAGTTTGCTGCCCGGTGGCCAATCTATCTACTTCGGGCCATGAAACACAACCGCACCCACCGTCTTCCGCTATTTCCCCGCGCTACTTTTCTGTGGCTGATGGGCGCTATGCTAGCTAGCCAACTTGCCCAAGCGCAGTCTGAGCCCGCCCCGGCGGCCACTCCCCAGCCCGGTTTACGCAATGCCGTGCGCATCGATTTAGGCGGAATTTTAACCCGCAATGTGGCCTACAACGCCCTCAACTACGACAACCGCTTTCTGCTGCCGATACTGGTGGGCTACGAGCGGCAGGTGGGCCAACGCACCAGCGGCAGCATAGAAGCCTTGGTGAACGGCGGTTCCCCCAACGAGCGGTTGACGGGCCTGGCCCTGCAAGGCCGCTACTATGCTTTTCAGGGTAAGCAAACGGGCCTGGCCGGTCTATACGTGGCGCCCACCATGAGCTATCGGGCCGTGCGGCAAACGTTCGGCTATGAGGTCGACTATAAGTCTAAGCTGGGCGGAGTAGGTGCTCTGCTGGGCGCTCAGTGCCCAATTGGGGCATCCGGCCGGCTGCTGCTGGATATAGCCGGGGGCGTTATGACTTGGAAGCGGCTGGATGCCCGGCCGACTGCGGGGCAGGAGTACCACAGTACCGAAACATTCTACGAGCGGAATGAGACAGTCTTCGACGGCCGCTTAAGCCTTGGCTACCGGTTTTGAGGCGGTAAAGGAGTAAGATAAGCTCGCCTTCTGCCTTATGTCGGCAACTCAGACAAAGTAAAGTAGCATACCTATCGTTCCACGCTGGAAATAGAATAATACGTCCATGCTATGTCGAGCTGAGCATTACTACTTCCTGCTGTGCAAGAAAGTGTTTGCGTTGGGGCTGACGCTCAGTGCCACTAGTATCGGCGTTCAGGCGCAAGTTGCGCCCGATGCGGCTGGCTTGGCTTCCTCAACATCGACTAGGGTGAAGCGCAATATTGTTCGTGTAGACTGGGGTACAGTTCTAGGCTATAACATCTCCTATAATTTCTGGAAAAACCACGGACTGGTGTTACCATTACTGGTTTCGTATGAACGCTCTTTGAGCGGACAGTGGAGCGCGGGAGGGGAGGTGCTGATTAACGGTGGCGACCCTACCCAGCGGCGACGTGGTGTGGGGGTGGCAGCGCGGTATTATGCCCTGCCAGCAAGCCGGTATGTCCTACCATTAGCGGGGAAATATGTGTCGCCGTTTGTGCAGTACCGTGCCCTGCGCGTTACGGAGGGGTATTGGGGCAGTACACCTGCCATAACTTATGCCAGGCGCGTGGCCGCTGGTCTGCTACTGGGCTGGCAACAACCCGTTGGCAAACAGGACGACTCTCGCTTTATTTTGGACTTGGCAGCTGGCGCATGTTATCAGGTGCGGACGGGAACTGATCGAACGCATGATCTTTATGCGTATTATTCTTCTGGTGATGGCAATAAAAGAGGAAGTCTTCGAACCGGCTTCAGGCCCGATTTACGGTTAGGCGTTGGCTGCCGACTCTAAGCCTGCTGCTTCAAGCCGTTAACGCATACAGCAGAATATTTACGCCGAACTTGGTGTTGTCCTCGGCCAGGAAGCGTTTGTTGCGGAAGTCGTAGTCCCACTCGCAGCCGTAGTCCTTATTGGAGTAGAGCACGCCCAGGCGCCCATTGAACTCGATGCCTTTCAGGTAGTCGTGCACCAGGTCGTCGCCCCAGCCGTTGAGCTCGAAGGCCGTGGGCGGCGGCCCTTCCGGAAACTTAAAAAACTGCGAGTAGAGGGCGTGGGTCTTGGGCAGTTTCCGCAGGGCCCCGGCCCCGAAGCACTGGCGCATCTGCTCCTCAAAGGAGCGCGCAAACAGCCCGTCGATGTCGTGGTTGCAGTCGTCCACGAACACGAAGCCCCCGGCCTTCACGTACTGCTCGAAGTTCTTTTTTTCCTGGGCCGAAAACTGCACGAGCCGGTGGCCGGAAAGGTAGCAGAAGGGGTAGTTGAACAGCTCGGGCGAGTCCAGGGCCACCACTTTCTCCTTCTGGTTCACGGGTACTTTCGTGTACTGAATCAGAGAGTGCAGCAGGTTAGTGGGCATCCGCTCGTCCACGCCGTCCCAGTCGCCGGAGCGGTATTTTAGGCGGACGAAGGTGAACGGGGTAGCGGGCATCAGCAGGAAAACGTGGGGCAAAGACGGCAAAGCCCGGCCAGGGTGGCACGGCGAGCCGCAAAATCAGCCAAAAAAACGAACCAGCTTATACGGCGGGCCATGGTCAGGGCGTTGTAGCCGGCAATAAACCAAGAGCTCGGCGGTTGAATCTGCCGTGCTGGCCGCCTACCTTTACTTTTCTACTCCCTTTCTCTTTATGAAGAAGCTACTATTTACCTTGCTGGGCGCCCTGCTGACCCTCAGCGCGGCCCAAGCCCAGGTGGGCATCAAAGGCGGCCTGAACGCGGCCGTGCTCGACGGCCAGGATATCAACCAGAAAACCGATTACCAGTTCACCTACCACGCGGGGCTGTTCTACGTCTACAACGTGGTGGGGCCGCTGTCCATCCGGCCCGAGCTGTTGTATTCCGTGCAGGGCTCCGAGTTTAAAAATGCCCAGGAAGACTACGCCACCAAGCTACAGTACGTGAACCTGCCCATCCTGCTCGACCTCAAAATCAGCAAGCTGCACCTGCAGGCCGGCCCGCAGTTTGGGCTCCTGCTCACGGCTCAGGAAGCCGGCACCGTGGTCACAGGTTACGATTTCACCACTTCGCCGCCCACGCCCACCGGCTACGGGAAGGTAAGCGGACAGGTGAAAGACAAATACAACGACAAGGACTTCAGCCTCTGCGCCGGCCTGGAGCTGGAGCTGGTGGCCGGGCTGCGCGTGGGTGGCCGCTTCAACGCCGGCCTCACCGACATTGCCGACTACAAAGACGTACGCAGCGCCAACGATGCCCGCCTCAAAAACCGTGTAATTCAGGCCTACGCTGCGTTTCAGCTGGGTAAGTAATTTCTTGAGTTTTAATATAGCAAAAGCCCCATCGAATGGTTCGACGGGGCTTTTGTTATAATGACTACGCTGGCTATACGGCGTCGGAGAGGCTAGTGAAGGTGAAGTCCCGAATCTTCAGCGGGGGCACCAAGTTGCCACCAAGGCGCTGGGGCTTGCCCATGGCTTCAATGTTGTTGAGCATGATGATGGGCGACTCGTTGAAGCGGAAGTTCTTGATGGGGTGCTTGATCTTGCCGTTCTCGATGTAGAACGTGCCGTCCCGGGTCAGGCCCGTCACCAACAAGGTCTGCGGATCCACGTCGCGGATGTACCAGAGGCGGGTGACGAGGATGCCCTTGGCCGTGCCCTTGATCATTTCTTCCAGGCTCTGCGTGCCGCCTTCCATGATGAAGTTGCCGGAAAAGGCCGTGGCCTCGGCCTTGCTTTTCTCGGCCCAATAGCGGGAGTAGTACAGGTTCTTCACCACGCCTTTCTCTATCCAAGGCATGCGCTTGACGGGCAGGCCCTCCCCATCGAACACGCTGCCGGGGGCTTGGTCATTGAGCGGGTCGGAGTAGATGGTCACGCGGGAGTCGAAGAGCTTTTCGCCTTTCTTGGTGCCGCCGCCTTTCTTGCTCAGGAAGGAGCGGCCCTCGTCGGCCTCGCGGGCATCAAGGGCGTACACCAGGCGGTTGAGCAGGCCTTCATCCGACACCAGCGCCGCCGGCTCCAGAATCACGGTGTACTTGCCCGGCTCCAGGGCCTTGGCATTCACCGAGCCCGCGGCCTTATCGGCGGCGCGCTTGGTAAGAGCTTTGGCGTCGAAGGCCTTTACGTCGGTGAAGTCGGCCACGGCGTAGCCCGAGCCCTTACCATCGGGGGTGCGCACCGTCACCGAAAAATCAACGTTGGTGCTTTGCTCGTAGGCTTCGAGTCCTTTGCTGTTGCGCAGGGCCGTAAAGCTGGCGCCATCCTCCAGGAAGCCTGCTGCCGTGAGCTTACGGGCCTCGCACATCGTGATGCTGTCGGCGGCGGCCTGGGCGCGCACGTCGGGCGTGATGGCGGCGGTGCTGGCCGCATAAGCCTTCGGTACTAGGTATTGCTGCGGGCCCAGCATGGCTACGTACTCGGGGTCTTCGGGGGCCAGGCGGGCAATTTCCTCGGCCCGCTGCACGCAGCGGCGCAGGGTCGCGTCGTCGAACTGATTGCAGGTGGCCGTGCCGCTGCGCTTGCCAAAGCGCGACTCTACGGCTAGGGACACGTTGTCGGACTGGCCGGCGGTGCTTACCGTGTTGCGGGCGTAGCGGATGTTGCCACTGGTGCGCCCACGCAGGGTGGCGGCGCACTCATCGGCCTGCGAATAGCTCAGCACCTTTTTCAGGATAGCCTGAGCTTCATCTTGGGAAAGTATGGGCATCGTCGTTGAATGTGCTAATGTGTTGGGGATGTGGGAAATGTGGGGGATGTGGGAAATGTGGAAAATGTGTTGGAAGTGTGCTGATCTGGAGGCATGTGCTGAGGTACTAATGGTCGTTCTTGCATTAGCACATTTTCCACACTCTTCCACCTTAGCACATTATCCATTGGCTTTGCTGGTCAGGATGATGCGGGCCAGCAGGTGTCTTACCTGTTGCTGGGTATCCAATACCTGCGGTGGCGGGCTTGGGTAATTTGGGGCCTTCTCGCACAGAAGCAACCAATAGTCGGTTTCCTCTGCTTCCTTGGCGGCTATTTTGCATTTGTGAATGAAGTCGGCCCGGCTTTCGGCGTGCTGAGCTTCTCGCACACTGGCTCCGATGGAGGTAGCGCTACGCAGCACCTGCTGAGCCAGTATGAAGCGCCGCTGCTTTTCCAGTTCCTCCACAAATTCCATCACCTGTAACGAAAGCTCCAGGGTCAAGCGAACAACCGGGTTATCCACCGCATCTGCCATTGTCAGGAATCGATCAGCCAAGCCACATTTGCCATATCTCTCACATTCTACACATTAAATTTTCCGGGCGGTATTGATGACGTTCACGCCGTTGAAGCGGGTGGTGCTGGAGCCGTGGCTCACGGCCGACACTTGCCCGGGCTGGCCCTTGCCATCGAAGAAAGTGCCCAGGAAGCGGTAGTCCGACTGGTCGCAGATGGCCGCGCAGCTACCCCAGAACTCCTGGGTGTTGGCCTGGTAGGCTACATCTTCAATCATCCCGGCAATTTTGCCTTTCTCAATGGCGTAGAACACCTTACCCCCGAACTGGAAGTTGTAGCGTTGCTGGTCGATGGAGTAGGAGCCCTCCCCGGCAATGTAGATGCCCTTATCCACGTTCTTGATCATGTCGTCCACGCTCAGCTTGGCGGTGCCGGGGCGCAGGCTGATGTTGGGCATGCGCTGAAACTGCACGCTGCTCCAGGAGTCGGCGTAGCAGCACCCGTCCGATTCCTGCTGACCTACCACGTGCGCCTGGTCCCGGATTTTCTGGTAGTTCACCAGCTGCCCGTCCTTGATGATGTCCCACTCCTTGGTTTTCACGCCCTCGTCGTCGTAGCCCACCGCGCCCAGGGTGCCGGGCTGCAGCTTGTCGGCCACAATGTTCACCAGCTTGGAGCCATAGGGCTGACCTTTGGCTTTCCAGTCAAGGGTGGCGAAGGAAGTGCCGGCGTAGTTGGCTTCGTAGCCCAGCACCCGGTCCAGCTCGGTGGGGTGCCCTACCGATTCGTGGATGGTGAGGCCCAAATGGCTGGGGTCCAGCACGAGGTCGTACTTGCCGGGCGTTACGGATTTGGCCGTCAGCTTCTCCTTGGCCTGCTTGGCGGCCAGGGCCGCATCTTCCAGCATATCGTAGCGCTGCTTGTAGCCGATGACGCCGGTTCCCTGCGGACCCATCAGCTTGTCGCTGGCGCGGGGCGTGAGGTACTCGTAGCCCAGGCCCATGGGCGAGGCCATGGCGTCGCGGGAACGGAACTTGCCGGTGGCGCGGTCAATAACTGTGACGTTGAACGTGGGCCAGATGCGGTGCACGTCCTGGTCGATGTAGGAGCCGTCGGTGCTGGCGAAGTACTTCTGCTCATTTACCTGGAACAGCGCAGAGTTGACGTAGCTGGCGCCGTTGTCCAGGGCCTTGGCGTTGGCGGCTAGCAGCAGATCCACCTTCTCCTTCACCGGCACCTCGAAAGCGTTGCGCTCAATGGGCGTTTTCCAGCTCACTTCCCCGTAGCCTTTCTGCGCGGCCAGCTTCACCGGTTCCTTCTGCACGCGCTGGTTAGCCTTAGCAATGGCAGCAGCGTTTTTGGCGGCCTGCACAATGCCCGCTTCCGTGACAAGGTTGGTGGAAGCAAAGCCCCAGGCTCCGTTCACCAAAGCCCGCACGCCCACCCCGAAGCTCTCGGTGCTGGTAATGTTCTGCACCTGTTTTTCGCGGGTAAACACGTACTGGTTGAGGTAGCGCCCGATGCGCACATCAGCGTAGGAAGCCCCCGCCGATTTGGCGGCGTTCAGAGCGGCGTCGGCCAAGCGCTTTTTCAGGGCCGGGTCGATGGTTTCGAGCAACTGCTCGGGGTTTACCAGCACGCCGCCCATGCCGGGCAGGCTCGGTAAGAACAGCGCCCCGGTAGCTAAGCCCGTGAGGCCAACAAAATCTCGTCTTTTCAAAGTGGTAGGGGTTGGGGAGTGGAAGAGAAACGCGTGGGCAAGGGCAAAATGGCCGCCCGGCTAAGCAGAGAGAAATAGCGGGGCCGCGGTTGCCTGAATATTCAAAAAACAAGTCAGAACCCAATAAAAAAACCCGTTTGCTCGCACAAACGGGTTTTTGATGGCCCTTACACCGCGTCGGAAAGGCTGGTGAAGGTAAAGTCCCGAATCTTGAGCGGGGGCACCAGGTTGCCCGCCACGCGCTGGGGCTTGCCCAACGCCTCCAGGTTGTTGAGCATGATAATGGGTGACTCGTTGAAGCGGAAGTTCTTGATGGGGTGCTTGATTTTCCCGTTCTCGATGTAGAACGTGCCGTCCCGCGTTAGGCCGGTGTACAGCAGGGTCTGTGGGTCTACGGGGCGGATGTACCAGAGCCGGGTGACTAGGATGCCTTTGGCCGTGCCCTTGATCATCTCCTCCAGGCTCTGCGTACCGCCTTCCATGATGAAGCCGCCGGGAGGGGGCAGATCCGGAATGCCTTGCTTCTGGGCCCAGAAGCGGGAAGAGTACAGGTTTTTGACCACGCCTTTTTCCACCCAGGTGGTTTTCTGGCGGGGGCGTCCGTCGCCGGCAAAGGTGAGGTCCGCAATTTCGGGGTGGGTGGGGTCGGAGTAGATGGTTACCCGCTCGTCGAAGAGCTTTTCGCCTTTCTTGTTGCCGCCGCCCTTCTTGCTCAGAAACGAGCGGCCTTCGTCGGCGGAGCGGGCATCCATGGCACTCATCATGGCGCCCAGCAGCGAGGCGTCGGAGTTGGCAACCAGGGCGGCCGGCTCCAGAATCACGGTGTACTTGCCCGGCTCCAGCGCTTTGGCCTGCCGCGACATGGCCGCTTTATCGGCGGCGGTTTTGGCCAGGCTGGCGGCGTCGAACTTGCTGGCGTCGTTGTAGTCGGCCGTGGCGTAGCCGGAGCCCGTGCCGTCGGGGGTGCGCACCGTAATGCTGAAGGTGAGGTCGGTAGCCTGCTGGTAAGCTTCCAGTCCTTTGTTGTTGCGCTTGGCTACAAAGCCGGCCGAGTCTTCGAGGAAGGCGGCCGAGGACAGCTTGCGCTGCTCGCACAGCTGCAAGGTAGCCGCCATCTGCTGGGCGCGGTAGTCGGGCGTGATGCCAGCCGTGCTTTGGGCAAACGACAGCGGCGACGCCAGGTACTGCTGCGGGCCGAGCAGGGGCACGTAGTCGGGGTTTTCGGGGGCCAAGCGGGCAATTTCCTCGGCCCGCTGCACGCAGCGGCGCAAGGTCGCGTCATCGAACTCGTTGCAGGTGGCTACGCCGCTGCGCTTACCAAACCGCGACTCTACGGCCAGGGACACGTTGTCGAGGGCGCCACTGGTGCTGATGGCGTTGCGGGCCGAGCGCACGTTGCCGCCGGTGGTGCCGTTCAGCGTCGCCTCGCACTCGTCGGCGGTGCTAAAGCTGAGGACCTTTTTAAGTATGTTCTGGGCTTCGTCTTTGGAGAGAATAGCCATGTATTTAATGTGCTGATGTGGTGGAATGTGGAGAATGTGAGAAATGCGTTGATATGCTAACAATGGTTTGATTAGCACATTCAACCACATTTCTCACATTATCCGCATTAAATTTTCCGGGCAGTATTGATGACGTTCACGCCGTTGAAGCGGGTGGTGCTGGAGCCGTGGCTCACGGCCGACACCTGGCTGGGCTGGCCCTTGCCATCGAAGAAGGAGCCAAACATGCGGTAGTCGGACTGGTCGCAGATGGCCGCGCAGGAGTTCCAGAATTCCTGGGTATTAGCCTGGTAGGCCACATCCTCAATCATGCCCGTGATTTTGCCTTTCTCGATGGCGTGGAACGTGGTGCCGCCGAACTGGAAGTTGTAGCGCTGCTGGTCGATGGAGAACGAGCCGCGGCCGGCAATGTAGATGCCCTTGTCCACGTTCTTGATCATGTCGTCCACGCTCATCTTTTGCTTGCCGGGTTGCAGGCTGATGTTGGCCATGCGCTGGAACTGCACATCCTGCCACGACTGCGCGTAGCAGCACCCATCGGAGTGGTCCTGGCCTACCATGGCGGCCTGGTCCCGAATCTTCTGGTAGTCTACCAGCTGACCCTCCTTAATGATGTCCCACTGGCCCGTTTTCACGCCCTCGTCGTCGTAGCCCACCGCGCCCAGGGAGCCGGGCTGGGTTTTGTCGGCCACGATGTTCACGATTTTGGAGCCGTAGGGCTTGCCCTGCTTTTTCCACTCCAGGGTAGCGAAGGAGGTGCCGGCGTAGTTGGCTTCGTAGCCCAGCACCCGGTCCAGCTCGGTGGCGTGGCCCACGCTTTCGTGGATGGTCAGACCCAGGTGGTTGGGGTCCAGCACGAGGTCGTACTTGCCGGGCGTCACGCTCTTGGCGGTGAGCTTTTCTTTGGCCTGCTTGGCGGCCAGCGCCGCGTCTTCCAGGATGTCGTAGCTGTTTTTATAGCCCGTGAGGCCCGAGCCAGCGGGGCCGGCAATTTTATCCTGCGCTTTGGGCACCATGTACTCGTATCCCAGGCCCATGGGCGAGCTAAGCGCCTCCCGGGTGCGGAACTTGCCGCTGGCGCGGTCTACGGCCGTCACACTGAACGTGGGCCAGATGCGGTGCACGTCCTGGTCGATGTACGAGCCGTCGGTGCTGGCAAAGTACTTCTGCTCGTTTACCTGAAACAGCGCGGAGTTAACGAACGAGGCGCCGTTTTCAAGGGCTTTGGCGTTGGCCGACAACAGCAGGTCCACTTTCTGGGCAATGGGCACCTCAAAGGCACTTTGCACGATGGGCGTTTTCCAGCTTACTTCGCCGTAGCCTTTCTGTGGAGCCAGCTTCACTTGTTCCTTCTGCACTTTGGCGTTGGCCTTGGCAATGGCTACAGCCAACTGCGCCGCTTTGGCCAGGCCAGCTTCCGTCACGGTGTTGGTGGCCGCAAAGCCCCAGGTGCCGTTGGCAATAACCCGCACGCCAGCCCCGAAGCTTTCCCCGCTGGCAATGTTCTGCACCTGCTTTTCGCGGGTAAAAATGCTTTGATTCAGGTAGCGCCCGATGCGCACGTCGGCATAGGAAGCCCCCGCCGATTTAGCCGCGTTCAGGGCCGAGTCGGCCAGGCGTTTTTTTACGGCGGGGTCCACGGTTTCGAGCAGCCGCTCGGGGTGCACCAGAGTGCCGCCCAGGCTGGGGAAGCCGGGCAGGAACAGAGCCCCGGTCGCCAGACCGGTCAGCCCTACAAAGTCGCGTCGTTTCAAGCAGGTAAAAGTTTAGGGAAATAGGCCAAAGAATGGGTGAATGTAGGCAAAGGACGAAAGGAACATCGGATAGATGCACCGCCATTACCGCTAAAATTCGGGCATGATTTACCGCACCAACGCCAGCAGGTCGGCCGCAATAGTGGGCCAGGGCTGGGCCAGGTTGATGGTGACGATGCGCACTGGGTGCCCGCCCAGGGTGTAGCGCAGGTCTACCTCTTGCTCGGCGGCCGGATACAGCAGTACGCCCTCCAGCTGCTGGCCCGGCAGCGGCCGCTGGTTCTGGAGGTAGGCGTAGAGCTGGTAGAGGTGGGGCGTAATCAGCCGCTGCTGGTCGTAGCGGGTGCGCAGGGCCGCAGCGTAGTACTTGGTGTCGAGGATAATTTTGCGGTCCGGAGCTTCCAGGCTGGTGTCGGTAATCATGCTGGGCAGCAGGGCCAGGTGCTCGGGCTGGTCGGCGGCGGCCTGCCAGGCAATGGTTTCACTCTGCACGCGGTAGCGGCGCTGCTCGAGCCGGTAGAAGTTGCGCACAAACTGCTCGAAGAGCTTTGCCATCACCACCTCGTCGCGCCGGAAGTCCCGGAAACGGGGGCGTCCACCCGCCGTAGGCTCCGGCAGCTGGCTGAGGTGCAGCAGCTCACAGATGTTGAGCAGCATGGCACCTGTGCCCGTGGGCCGCTGCCGCCGGGCCTGCCGCAGCGTATCGTTAGTCAACTGCAGCGGCATAATATCCGCGGGAAACTGGCGCTGCACCCGGCGTAGCTCCTGGCGCAGGCTGCCCGGTATTCGAGCGGTACGGCCCAATTCCCGGACTGTGCCCAGCAGCAGGCCGTGTAGTAGACCATCGTAGCCCAGCTCATCATAGCGGCAGACGGCCCGGCCCCGGGGCAACAGGTTACGCGTGAGGCTGGGCGCCAGCAGCACCCGCCCGCGCAGCTCCGGCAGTTCGGCTTCCCGCTCCTGGTACGCTGGTGGCAGCCCCGCCCGCAAATACCGCCGCAGGTGTAGCAGGAGCAAATGCCCCAGCAGCTCCACCGGCCGCTCAAAATCCTGCCCATCCGCCGTCAGCAGCGCATGGCGCTCCGGCAGCCGGTTCCAGGCGTAGCTGAGCAGGTAGTACAGGTTTTGGATCGGGACCACGGATTCGCGCGGATTAGTCGGATTTCACGGATTTTGCGGACAACATCGCCTGAAACACTCCGGCCGGGCTAAGCCAGTAGCCGTCGTCGGGCAGCCGTGGCTTTGGTCGGCTCATCGAGCCAGTACTCTGCAAGCAGGGGCGCAATTTCCTGTTCCAGAATGAGGCGTAGCCAGGCGGGGTGTTCCTGCGGCTGAGCTGGGGGCTGGCAGAAGTAGCTGTGGCCGATGCGGAAATCCACACCTAGGTCGGGGTCGTCGGCTATGGTTTGATTGAGCTCCGTCAGGCGGGTGGCTATCTGCTGGATGATTTCCGCTCCCATGCCCTGCCGGCGCAGAAACTCCTGAAACGCGGGCCCAAACTCCGGCTCCAGCTCCACGAAAGCAAACCGCCGCCGCAGGGCATAATCCAGGGGCGTGAGCGACCGGTCAGCCGTGTTCATGGTACCGATGACGTACAGGTTTTCGGGCACGTAGAAGTGGGTGCCCGCGGGGGCGTAGGGCAAGGCCACCGCGTGGGCCGGGCCGCGCTTATCGGCTTCCAGCAGCAGCAGCAGCTCCCCGAAGATGCGGCTCACGTTGCCTCGGTTCAGCTCGTCAATCAGCAGAAAATAGGGCCGTGTGGGGTCCTGGGTGGCCCGGCGACAGAGCTGGACCAGCAGGCCGTCGGTGAGGCGGAACTTGCCGCCGGCGTCGGGCCGGAAGCCCTGCACAAAGTCCTCGTAGCTGTAACTGGGGTGAAACTGCACCAGCTCCGTGCGGGCCGCGTCCTGAGTACCCAGCTCCAGCCAGGCCAGGCGGCGGGCCAGAAACGTTTTGCCGGTGCCGGGCGGGCCCTGCAAGAGTAGGTTCTTGCGTCTTCGGAGTCCGGCCAGGGCCGCATCCAGCTTTTGGGGAGCCAGAAATACTTCCTGCTCGGCCTGATGCCGCGTGTAAGTCGGACTGGAGCCATAGGTTGCGGCGGGCTCGCCGACTATGGCCCCCTTGGCGGCCCGGAGCGGCTGCCGGCTTGGCCGGCCAGTGTAGAGGTCAGCAAGTTGCTCCTGGGCGGCCACGTCTCCGTCCAGGGAGGAGTTGGCCAAGGTAGGCCGCTTGGTGGTGATGGTGAAGTCCAGCTTTTCGAGCAGGCGGTTGGTGGGCGCCCCGCTGCCGAGCGGCCACGTCGCCGTAGCGTCGTCGGTAGCCAAGCGGTAGGCCAGCTGGGCCACGGCTCGCGGCGGGTAGCGCCGGCCCCGGTATACAAGGTCATAGACGGTGCTGGGTGGGAGCGGCTGGTCGTCGCGCTCCAGCTGCCGCAGGGCGCGCAGTACCTGCTGGCGGGTGAGTAGGGGAGGCGAGGTAGATGAGGACATTAGGGGGAAAGTACGCGCAAAACACCGCTACGGCCAAATAAGTGGCTGGGGCACCCCTCTATTGCGGGGCACCGAACAACCAGCACACTGCTTATCAGCGGTAGCAGCTTGTCGAGCATACCCTATAAGTTATCATTAATTTATTTTGTATAGTACCTTGTATTGCATAATAGTATTTTTATATTTGCTCTATGCTGGCTGGGTTGCTGGCCTGTGGAAGTCATTCATGGAATCTTTGCCATGCGCTTGCCGCCTTTTCTGCTTTCTTTGCCCGACTTTTTTTCTCTTCCCCACTCTATGAAAACAACCCTTACCGCCTTTGCCTGCTTTCTAAGCACCCTGGGCCTGGCTCAAACCCCCGCTCCGGCCCCTAGCGCGCCGGAATCACCTTACCGCGCTTCGGCCACGAAAGTGAACAACCTGGTGCATACCAAGCTGGATGTGGGCTTCGACTACGCCAAGCGCCACCTCAACGGCAAAGCCTGGCTGACGCTCAAACCCCACGCCTACGCCACCGATTCTCTGCGTCTCGATGCCAAAGGCATGGACATCAAAACGGTGGCCTTAGTGAATGGCGACCAGCAACAGCCCCTGAAGTACGACTACGCCGACCAGCAGAACCTGCGCATCAACCTGGGCAAGACGATAGCGCCCGGCACGGCCTACACCGTGTACATCGAGTACACGGCCAAGCCCGATGAGCTGAAAGTGAAAGGCTCCCAGGCTATTACCGATGCCAAGGGCCTGTACTTCATCAACCCCGACAGCGCTGTGGCCGGCAAGCCCGTGCAGATCTGGACCCAGGGCGAGACCGAGGCGTCTTCGGTGTGGTTCCCCACCATCGACCGGCCCAACCAGAAAACCACGTCCGAAATCAGCATGACGGTGCCCAGCAAGTACGTGACGCTGAGCAATGGTGCCCTCGTAAGCCAGAAACCGGCCGGTGCGGGCCTACGCACCGACACCTGGAAAATGGATTTGCCCCACGCGCCCTACCTGTTTATGATGGCCGTGGGTGACTTCCGCATCACCAAGGACACCTGGCGCGGCAAGGACGTGACGTACTACCTGGAGCCCAAGTACGCGCCCTTTGCCAAGCAGATCTTCGGCAACACCACCGACATGCTGGAGTTTTTCTCCACCCGCCTGGGCGTGGAGTATCCCTGGAACAAGTACGCCCAGATTGTGGTGCGCGACTACGTGAGCGGGGCCATGGAAAATACCTCGGCTACCCTGCACGGGGACTTCCTGCAGAAAACCGACCGGCAGCTCCTGGACCGCGAATACCAGACCGAGTCGGTTATTGCCCACGAGCTGTTTCACCAGTGGTTTGGCGACTACGTGACGGCCGAAAGCTGGAGCAACCTGACGGTAAACGAAAGCTTCGCCGACTTCTCCGAGGGCCTGTACGCCGAGCACAAGTACGGAGCCGATGCCGCCGACTCGCACAACCACCGCAACCTGCGTAATTATCTGCGCAGCCCCAAGGATGCCCAGAAGCACCTCGTTCGCTTCCACTACGACGACAAGGAGGACATGTTTGACCTGGTGAGCTACCAGAAGGGCGGCGCCATTCTGGACATGCTGCGCACCTACCTCGGCGACGATGTATTCTTTGGTGGTCTGCAGAAATATCTGCAAGACAATAAGTTTGGTAACGGTGAAGCCCACCAGCTGCGCCTGGCGCTGGAAGCCGTGTCGGGCCAGGACCTGAACTGGTTTTTCAACCAATGGTACTTCAGCACGGGCCACCCCGTAGTAAGCATCGACTACGCCTGGGATGCTGCCAAGAAAGTGCAGTCCGTCACGCTCAAGCAAAATCAGCCCGGCCAGGTGTTTCAGCTGCCCATGGCCATCGACTACTGGGTGAACGGCAAGCCCCAGCGCCAGCGTGTGATGATGACCCAGGCCAGCCAGACCTTCACCATGCCTCTGGCCTCCAAGCCCGATCTGGTGGACGTGGATGCCGAGAAAACCCTGGTGTGGCAGCAGACCGACAACAAGCCCCTGGCTGAGTTTGCCTACCAGTATGAGCACGCCCCGCTCTACGTAGCGCGCCGCGAGGCCCTGCTGGCCGCCGAGTCCAAGCAAACCACCGATGCCGCCGCCCGCAAGCTGCTGGTAGCCGGCCTCAACGACAAGTTCAACAACCTGCGGATGGTAGCGGCCGAGCGCCTCAAGCTTGACAACAAGGAGGTAGCCAAGCTGGCAGCCCCGGCTCTGCGCAAGCGCCTGAGCGTGGAGAAAGACCCGGTGGCCACGGCTAGCCTACTCACGGTTCTGGCTAAGCTGGGGGATAAAAAGGACGAAAAGATCTTCACGCAGCAGCTCAAGGCGCAGTCGTACGCCGTGCAAGGGGCCGCGCTGAAAGGCCTGGGCAACGTAAACGCCAAAGCAGCCCTGGCCAAAGCCAAGGAGTTAGAAGCCAGCGACGAAGCCAGCATCAGTCAGGCCGTGGCCGGGGTATATAGCCAGCACGGCGGCGACGCCCAGTGGAACTTTGTGCGGACCCGCTTCGACGCGGCCAGTGAGCAGGAGCGGTTTGGCTACTTCGAAGGCATGGGTGCCATGCTCACCCGCCTCAGCGAGCCGAAAGCCTTTGCCGAAGACGTGGAGCGTCTCCGCGGCCTGGGCGTGAAATACAAGCAGTACGGCGCCGATGAGCCCATTATTGGCATGCTGCAGGCAGCCATCAAAGCTCAGGAAGGCAAGCCCAACGCTGCTGTCAATAAGCCCGTAGCCGAAAAGGCCATTGCCGATATTCAGGCCGCAAAGTAGCGTGACCTGAAAGCAAAAAAAACGGCCCCGCAATCCTTGGAATGCGGGGCCGTTTTGTTTTTGAGTACGGTGCGGTTACCGCTGTGGGTCGTGGGCTTTATCGGGCGTTATGGTTTTGCCCTTGTTGGTGTCCTGGTTGGTATTGGGGCGCTGATCTTCCTGCTTTTTGCGGGCTGGATCATCGTGCTGGGGAGTTTTAGGAACGTTGGTAGCAGGCATGGCCGTAGTCAGTTACGAAGTGAAACCATAGGGGCTTGTACGCAGGCCGGGAGGCCACGGGCGGGTTGCCCAAAATGATGCACGCTCGTCTGTGCCGAGAAACTTGGCTATTCCACCGTGTGCGCCCGTCGGATGCCGAGCTTCTTCATGCGTGCCTCCAGGGTTTTGGCATTGATGTCCAACAGGACGGCCGCGCCCTGGGGGCCACTCACGCGGCCACCCGTTTGGTGCAGGGCGGCCAGGATATGGTCGCGCTCCTGCTCCCGCAGGGTTTTGAGCGGACCGGGCACGGGGGCCGCCACCGGCACTGCCGCGGCTGCATTGGCCGAAAAACCCGCAAACTCTAACGACGGCCCAGTAGAAGCAATAACGGCCCGCTCCACCACGTGCTCCAGCTCCCGAATGTTGCCCGGCCACGGGTAGCGCTGCAGCGCCTTGAGGTCGCGGGGGCGGAGGGTACGCACGGGGCGGCCCAGCTTCTTGGTGAACCGCTCCAGAAAGTGGCGCACCAGAGGCTCCACGTCCTCAGGCCGCTCCCGCAGGGCAGGTAAGTGAATCGGGAACACGTCGAGGCGGTAATAGAGGTCGGCGCGGAAGCGGCCAGCGGCTACTTCCTCCTCCAGCACGCGGTTGGTGGCGGCTAGCACCCGCACGTTGGTATGAATGACGCGCCGTCCGCCAATACGCTCAAACTCCTTTTCCTGCAGCACCCGCAGCAGCTTGGCCTGCAAATCGAGGGGCAGCTCCCCAATTTCATCCAGGAAAATGGTGCCGCCGTCGGCCAGCTCAAACTTGCCGATGCGCCGGTCGTGGGCCCCCGTAAAAGCACCTTTTTCGTGCCCAAAAAGCTCACTTTCTATCAACTGAGCCGGTAGGGCCGCGCAGTTGATCTTTACCAGGGCCCGCTCCTTGCGGGGGGAGAAGTTGTGCAGGGCCCGGGCTACCAGCTCTTTGCCGGTGCCGGTTTCACCGGTGATGAGCACGGTGCTGTCGGTGGGGGCTACCTGCTCCACGCGCCGGAACACTTGCTGCATGCTGGGGCTGCCGCCCACAAAGTCGCCGAAGCGGGCGGCGGCCGTGGTGTTGATTTCGTCGATGAGGTAGGTTCGCTCCCGCTCCAGCTGGGTGCGCAGGGCTTCAATCTGCTCAAAGGCCAGCACGTTCTGAATAGCCAGCCGCACCTGGGGCACGAGCGTCAGAATGAGCTCTAGCATCTCCGGGGTGAAGGCCAGCGGCTGGTGACTGGCCATGATGAGGGCCGCGGTTTGCTCATCGCCCAGGTCGAGAGGCGTACACAGCAGGGACTGTGTGCCGCGCCGCTCCCGAATGTAGCGCAGCATGGTGTAGCGCTCGGCCAGGGCGTCGAAGTCGGCCCCCACGTACACACCCGGCCGCATAAACAGCTCGGCCGCACCTAGCTTGGCCTCCTCAAAGTCGGGCACGTCGTCCCAGCGGTTTTCCTCAAGGGCGGCGAAAGTGCCATCGGGCTGCTTTACTAACTCTGCAAAGGCCCGGATGGGCGAATCAGGCAGGCGCAGGCGCACCCCGAAAAAGTCGCAGGGCACTACCTGGTTGATTTCGGTAGCTATGGTACGGAACAGCTCGCCTCGGTCTTTAATGCTGAGCAGGGCGTTGTTGAGGGCTAGCTGCATGGTTTTTTCCTGCTCCCGGCGGGCTATGTCCTCGAAAGCCAGCGTGTTGGTGACGGCCACCGCCACCAGGCTGCCAATCTTTTCCAGCAGGTCCACGTCGTTGGGGGCAAACTCTGGTCGGCGCCGGGCTACCAGGGAAAGCAGCCCGATGAGCTGCCCGCCCGTGCGCAGAGGCACTACCACGAAGTAACGCATGCCTTTATCGAGCAGGGCGCAGAAGGGCTGATACTGCGGAAACTGTTCAATCAGCTCCTGCAAATCGTACTGGTGCAGGCGCGGCTGGCGGACGAACAGCTCGACGGGCGTGCCCTCAATAAGGCCACGCGTAGTTTTGGCGCCACTGGCATCAGTCTGTTCGGGCAGCAGTATCTCCCCCAGGTAGTCGCGCAGAAACACGCGGCGGTACTGGTGCTCGGAGTCGAAAGTGAGAATGGTAATAGCATCGAAGGGGAAGATCAGCCGCAGCTTTTCCGTGACGGTGCGAAACAGCGTCTCCTTGTTGCGGGTCGTGGCAATGGCGTCGTTCAGGTACAGCAGGAGCGAATCGTCTTGGTCGGGCATGTTTTCCTCAAATAGCAGGAGATGATAATAGGAAATCCTGAAATATCAGGAACAACTCCTGCCTGCTCGCAATGTTTTTCATTATCGGGATTAAAATAAAAATGCCGTTTTTGAACCATTGAACCACATTTTGTAAAGAATTTTTAATCCGCGTAACCACTTGGCACAGGCTTGGGTACTAGCAGCACGACCTTCATCAGGCATACTCTATGTTCTCTCGCTTCACTTTAGCCGTACCGTTCTTGTCCTTGCTGGGGCTGCTTGGCAGCCAGGCTGCCTACGCGCAGCAGGGCCCGGTACTTTCCGACTCGCTGACGTTGGATGGCACTATTCGCTCGGTGCTTGATGCCAACCCCGCCATAACCTCGCTGGAAGAAGAGGTAAATGCTGCTACCAGCCGCGTGCAGCAAACCCGCGGGGGCTTCCTGCCCCAGGTTACGGGCACGGCCACCTACACCCGCATCGACCCCGTGGTGAAACTGCAACTCGCGCCCGATGCCCCGGTTTTCCAGTTGGCCCCCAACAACAACTACGACGCACACCTCACCCTGCAGTACGGCATTCTGGACTTCGGGAAAAAGGAGGCCACCTACAACCTGGCGGAAAGCCGCCGGCTGTCGGCCCAGGACCAGATAGCCGTTACGCGCCGCGACCTGGCTTATTCGGCTGCTCAGGTGTACTACAACATTCTGTTCGTGCGGGAAAGCATCAAAGTGCAGGACGCCCAGATTGCCTCCCTGCGCCAGCATGAGCGGGAAATGGCCAAGCGCGTGGAAGGCGGCGTAAGCACCCGCTTCGACGTGACGACCACCCAGGTGCGCATCACCCAGGCCGAGAATACCAAAATCGACCTGCAGAACCAGCTCAACAACCAGCAGGTGCAGCTGGCTCGCCTGCTGCACAAGCCCGAGTACGCGCAGGTTCCGGTGCGGGGCACGTTTGCCTATCAGCCCCAGGCCGTGGATGTGGAAGCCGCCCTGGCCCGGGCCACCGAAAACCGCCCCGAGGTGAAGCTGGCCCGTGATGCCGAAGCCGTAGCCGCCAACAACCTGAAGCTGGTGGAGCGGAGCAACATGCCACTGCTGGGGGTGGGCGCGCAGCTGGGCGCCAAAAATGGCTACCTGCCCAACCTCGACAAGATCCGGCCCAACTCGGTTGGAGTAGTACAGTTGTCAGTGCCTATCTACGATGGCAATAAGAACAAAAACCAGCGGGTAGAAGCGCAAGCCAACATTCGGGGAGCTCAGGCCCGCATCCAGGATACCCAGGAGCAGGTGCGCGCCGATGTGCGCCAGGCCGCCAACAACCTGCAGTCCAGCGCTGCCCGCTACGACAATGCCGTGCTGCAGGTAAACCAGGCCACCGACGCCCTCACCCGCGCCAAGGCCCGCTACCGCTACGACGTAGGCACCAACCTCGATGTACTGGATGCCGAAACTCAGCTGGCTCAGGCCCGACTGGCGCGTCTGCAGGCCATTTACAACTACACTCTCGGCCAGTACCAGCTCAAGCGCGCCACCGGCGAGCAGATATGGTAGCGGAGAAGAAGCAAGTGGGTAAACAAGCACGCTAGCCTAACCGCCGCGTTGCTCTTACCGCGCTACTACTTCACTTCTTCACCCATTTACTCCTTTGCAGTATGCACCTGTCCAAGATTCTCTGCCCGCTGGATTTCTCGGGAGCCGCCGTGCCCTTGCTGGCGTACGCAGCGGCTATGGCCGAGGCCACCGGCGCCGAGCTGTGCCTGCTGCACGTGCAGGAACCGCAGCTGGCTTTGAATGGCAGTATGCCCGTGCCCGATGCGGCCCTGGAGCTGGCCCGCTACCGGCTGCTGGCCGAACAAGCCGGCGCCCGGCGCGTAACTACGCAGCTGTGCCAGGGCGACGCCGACCGCGAAATTGTGCGGGTGGCCCAGCGCAGCGGCGCCGACCTGATTGTGATTGGGTCCCACGGCCACACCGGCCTCACCCGCTTCCTGATGGGGAATACCGCCGAACACGTCGTGCGCCATGCGCCCTGTGCTACTCTCCTCGTAAAACCCCACGGCGACGCTGCCTACCGGCAGTCGGCCTAACGCCTCAGTTTTTCTCCCAGACTTTTCACTTCAACGATTTAATACGAAATGGCAACGCAAGAACCGGTGGTAGAACGCCAAATTTCGCAGCCAGGCGGCCCCGCCCAGCCCGCCGTTCCTTCCGCCTACGAGGAAGAGCCGCAGGCTAGCTCCAAGCGGCCGATTATCATGATTATCCTGGCCCTGGTGCTGCTGGTGGGCGGCTACTTTGGCTGGCAGCGCTACCAGTTTGGCCAGACCCACGAAGAAACCGACGATGCCCAGGTAGAAGGCGACGTGTACCCGGTGCTGCCCCGCGTGGCGGGCCCCGTGCTGGAGGTGAAGGTGGAAGACAACCAGCCCGTGAAGAAGGGCGACGTACTCATCAACCTGGACCCCGCCGACTACCAGCAGCGCGTGAATGCCGCCCAGGCCGCCTTGGCCGCCGCCGAAGCCAACGTGGTAGCGGCCCGCGCCGCCGTAGGTACCGCCCAGGCCAACGTGCGCTCGGCTCAGTCGTCCATTGGGGTGAGTGACGCCAACCGCGCCCGCCTCGAAAAGGACCTGAAGCGCAGTGCTTTCCTGCGCAAGGAAGATATCATCCCACAAAGTGAATATGACGCCGTGCAGGCCAACCTGCGCGCTACCAGCGCCCAGCGCGCTACCGCCGCCGACCAGGTAGGCGTAGCCCGCCAGCAGGTAGCTGCGGCCGAGCAGCAGGTAGCCGTAGCCCAGGCCGTAGTAAAGCAGCGCCAGGCCGACCTGGAAAATGCCCAGCTACAGCTCAGCTACACTTCCCTCAAAGCTCCCGTTGATGGCATTGTAAGCAAGAAAAGCGTGCAGCCCGGCCAGGTGGTAGCGCCCGGCCAGCAGCTGCTGGGCCTGGTAGCCAGCAACCGCACCTGGGTTGTGGCCAACTTCAAGGAAACGCAGCTGGAGAATATGCAAGTAGGCCAGCCGGTGGAAGTGGAAGTGGACGCCTACCCGAACGAAGATTTTGCGGGCCATATCGAGTCGTTGTCGGCAGCTACGGGGGCGCGCTTTGCCTTGCTGCCCCCCGATAACGCCAGCGGCAACTTCGTGAAAGTAACCCAGCGCGTGCCCGTGAAAATTGCGCTCGACAAAGCTGACCCGCAGCACCCGTTGCGCGCTGGCATGAGCGTGACGGCCACCGTGAAGGTGAAATAGTCAATCAGTGGTCAGTTGCCAGTGGGCAGTTGCCGGGTCGTGCAAGCGGCCCCAACTGGCAACCAGCAGCTGACCACTGGCAACTGAAATTACATGGAAACTGGATTTACCAAGTGGATTATCGTCATCACCGTGGTGATGTGCTGCCTGCTGGAGCTCATCGACACGAGCATCGTGAACGTGGCGCTTACGCAGATGATGGGCAACCTCTCGGCCACACAGCAGGAGGTAAGCTGGGTGGTAGCCTCCTACGCCATTGCCAACGTCATTGTGATTCCCATGACGGGCTTTCTGGCCGAGCAGTTTGGGCGTAAAAACTACTACCTGTTCTCCGTCATCCTGTTCACCGTGGCCTCCATGGCTTGCGGGCAGAGCACCAACATCTGGGAGCTGGTAGCCTTCCGCTTTATTCAGGGCATTGGCGGCGGGGCCCTCATGGCTACCTCACAGGCTATTCTCATCGACACCTTTCCGCCCCAGCAGCTGGCCCTGGGCCAGGCACTATTTGGTATGGGCGTCATCATCGGTCCTACTATCGGCCCTACCCTGGGCGGCTACATCGTCGACAACTACGACTGGCCCTGGATTTTCTACGTGAACGTGCCGGTGGGCGTCATGGCAGCCATCTTCACTGTTCTCTTCATCCGCGACCCGGAGCGCATCCGCAACGCCGTGCCCCGACCGTTACGGGAAATAGACTGGGCCGGCATTGTGCTGCTGATTGTGGGCGTGGGCTCCTTGCAGTACGTGCTGGAGCAGGGCGAAAGCAAGGACTGGTTTGAAGATCAGAACATCCTGCTGTTCACGGCCCTCACCGTGATTGGGTTGGTGGGCTTTATCTGGCGGGAACTCACGGCGCGCCAGCCCATTGTGGACCTGCGGGTGCTGGGCAAAAGCCGCAACTTGGCCGTAGGCTCCTTCCTCTCCTTTATTCTGGGCTTTGGCTTGTTTGCCTCGGTCTTCGTGTTTCCCATTTTCTGCCAGCGTATCCTGGGCTTCTCGGCCGCGCAAACTGGCTACATTCTGCTGCCAGGCGCCTTGCTTTCGGGGTTCATGATGCCGGTAGTGGGCAAGTCCATTCAGGCGGGGGTGTCGCAGAAGTTCATTCTGCCTATCGGCTTCATTGTCTTCTTCATCTTCTCTTACTGGATGAGCACCCAGATTTCGCCCACGGCCGGCGAAAGTGACTTTTTCTGGCCTTTGCTGCTGCGCGGGTTTGGGCTAGCCCTGCTCTTTCTGCCCATCACCACCATGTCGTTGGCCGGGCTGAGCGGCAAGGATGCCGGGCAGGCAGCGGGCCTTACGGGTATGATCCGACAGCTGGGCGGTTCCTTCGGCGTGGCCCTGGTGGGTACGTATCTGGAGCGCACTACCATGCAAAACCGCATCGGGCTGCTGCCCAATATCTCCCTCTACGACCCCGAAACCCAACAGCGTCTGCAGGGACTGATAGCCGGCTTCATGGCCAAGGGGGCCAGCGTGCTGCAGGCGCAGCAGCAGGCCTATGCCGCGCTGGAAGGCATGGTGATGAAGCAAACCGCCCTGATAACCTACGCCCAGACTTTCCTGATGATCGGGACGTTCTTTCTGCTCTGCGTCCCGCTAATCTTTCTGATCAAACGGGCCCGGCCCGGCGAGAAGGTGGACCTGAACGCCGCGCACTAACGTGTCCTTGGCCAGTAAAAAAGACCCGGTAGCAGTAGTTGCCGGGTCTTTTTGCTGGCTGGGCAAACCTGGCTACGCAGCCTCAACCGTGGACAGCGGCGCGTCACCATCGGCGAGCGGGCCAGCCGTTGGATACCAAGCGGGCAGCAGGGACAAGGACGAGCCTACAACCACAAGAAGTAAGCGCGGCTACGGCTGCGAAAGCCGTAGCCAGCAAGTGCGCGTGGGAATACCCTCAGGCGCTGAGGTTACCACGGTAGAACAGCTCACCAGGCCATTCTGCGCGTCGCGGTACTGTATGTAGTACTCGGCATTGGTATCCAGGGGGGGACGGTCCAGGTAAGGGCTGCAGGCGTGGTGGGCCACGCATTCCCAGGGCTGGTTGCCAATGCGCCGGTATACGTCGGCGTAGTGGCCGCTGGGCGTTGGAAAATCCAGGCGCCGCCCGGCTGGCACCAGGTAGAGCGTGGGCAAAGCAGGACGAGCTGATAACATGAGGGGCAGTGTTTTGGCAAGTGCAGCAAGGAAAAGCCAGCCAGCGGGCAGAAGGCCACCAGGTAGCTAAGCTAACGATGCCCACCGCCAGTTAGCTCCCGGATAATTACGGGTTCATGATGCGCTAATCTGGTATTTTACCCCGGTGAAACTCCGAAACTAGCTGGTTTTTTGCTGCTTGCCGAGTGCTTTTTCGGAATCGACAAGCACTGCTTTGCGCGCCGCTGCCCTATGTGCAGTCGACAAAGCCCGCCCCGACAGAAGCCGGGGCGGGTTTTCTTGTTCCAGAAGCCTTTCTGTACCTAGCCTGCTCCGCGGCGGGTAGGTACGCGGCATGTCACCGCAAGGGCTGGCATATCAGGTGGTGAGCGGCAGCGTAATGCTAACGGTGGTGCCTTTGCCGGGGCGGGCTCGGAGCGTGAACGTGCCGCCCAACAGCTCTACCCGCGTGCGGATGCCAGCAAGCCCAATGCCCTTCGGCTGCTTTACCTCATGCACATCGAAGCCCACGCCATCATCTTCCACGCTCAGGTGCAGCTGGTCGTCGGCGCAGGCCACCTGCACAAACACTTCCCGCGCACTGGCGTGCTTCATCACGTTGTTGAGTAGCTCTTGCATAATGCGGTACACGGCTATTTCCAGCAAGGGGGGCAGCTGCTGGTCGAGACCGGCCAGGTTCAGGTCTACGTCGAGGCTGTGGGCCGGAATACGCGTGGTAAGCTCCCGCAGCGCCGCTTTCAGGCCAAAATCCTCCAGAATGCTGGGTGTGAGCTCAAAGGAGATGGTGCGCGTCAGGCGGATAGCTTCGCTCAGCAGCTTCTGGCTGGCTTGGGTAGGTTCCGTGGCGGGCAGGTTATCGAGGTGCAGCTTGGTGGCGTAGAGCAGCTGGCCCACGCCGTTGTGCAGGCCTTCGGCAATGCGGCGGCGCTCCTCCTCCTGGGTAGTAAGAATGGCCGATAGCACTTCCTGCTGCTGGCGTAGCCGCAGGCGGGCCGTTTCGGCCAGCAACGTGTTGCGCTCCGTCACGTCGCGGGCCACTACCAGCACCCCACTGATGGTGCCCAGCGTGCGCAGGGGCACAAAGTTCAGGTCGTATGTCATGGGCTGGTGGTAGCCCGCCCAGTTGAGGTGCTGAGAAGGCTCCCCGGTGAGGGCGCGGTGGAGCAGCTCCAGGATGGTAGGGTCCCGGGCCAGGCCCGGCAGGGTTTCCTCCAGAGAGCGGCCCAGGGCATCGGCCTCGGAGCGGCCCAGCAGGTAGGCCAGGCGCGCATTCCAGGCCGTCACGCACAAGCTCAGGTCCAGGGCGGCCACGGCGTCGATGGTGTTGTTGAGCAGGTTCTGGGTAAACTCCTTTTCCTGCTGCAGCTGCAGGCGTCGCTCTTCCGACTCGGTGATGTCGATGGAAAAAATCACGGCCTGTTTTCGCTGCTGATCGAAGAAGCCATAGTTCTGGAAATACACGGGCCGCCCCTGGTGCACCGCCGAGCTCACAAAGGCTACCTGCTCCCCGGCCAGCAGGCGGCTAAGCTCGGTGGTAGCGCTCAGCGAGGAGGCGAAGGGACACGTGTGGGTCAGCTCCGGGTGGTGGGGGGCCAGGCGGCGCAGGCCGTCTCCCACCACATCCAGCAGCTGGCCGCTGGGGGCAATGCGTGCCAGGATAACGGGCAGGTTGGCCAGGATGTGCTCCAGCAGGCGCGTCTTATAGTTGAGCTCCTGTTGGGCTTCGTGGCGGGCCGTCACGTCGCGCATGAGGCCCACAAAGCGTAGCCCCGGGCGCCGGCCATCCGAGAGCAGCTTGCCTTCCACCGATACGTACCGGATGCTGCCATTGGGCCAGGCCACGCGGTGCTCCAAGTCCAGGGCCGTATTCCGGCGCATAGCTTGCTCCAGGGCCTTGGTCACGTGCGGGCGGTCTTCGGGCACTACGGCGTCTAGCAGTACCTGCAGGTCGGCTGGGCCGGGTACGTACGCACGTCCGAATATCTGCTGGGCGCGCTCGTCCCAGTGAAGCTGGCGCGTGGCGTAGTCTACGCTCCACACCCCGCTGCCCGAGGCCTGAAGCGCCATTTGCAGGCGGGTTTCGCTTTCGCGCACCTGAGCAGCGGCGTGCTTTTCGGCGGTGATATCGCGCCAGGCGGCGTGCACAATGGTGCCGCGGGCCTCCGGTACGGCCGTGAGCAGCACATCTTCCCAGAACTCTTCGCCCGATGCCCGGTAGCGGCACCACTCAAAGCGACAGTGCCCCACCCGCAGTGCCTGTAGCCAATACTGCTGGGCCAGCACCTCGGAGTGCTGCCCGTTTGGCTGAACCGCGGGCGAGAAAGCCGCGCCCGACTTGCCCAGCAGCTCGCTTTTCTGGGTGAGGCCCAGCAGCCGCAGCGCCGAGGCATTGCAGTCGATAAACTGGTTGTCGCGCATGAGCAGCATCCCGTCTTGGTTGTGCTCAAACAAAATGCGGAAGCGCCGCTCGCTGAGCGTGAGTGCCTGCTGGGCGTGGTACTGTTCCGTCACATCCAGCAGGGCCAGGTGGCAGCTGCGGGTTTCGGCCCCGGCGGGGCTATGGCTGGGGGCCGGGGAGGCTTCGAGGCGGGCGAAGAAGGGCGTATCGTCTTCGCGGCGCATTTCCAGGGTAATGGTCTGGCGCTTGTCCTGCTCCAGCACGCTTCGCAGAAATCCGGAGAAGGCATGGCGGGAGCCGGCGGCTATAAACAGGGCGAGCCGGCGACCCACCAGCAGGCGGCGCACCGAGCCCAGCTGCTCGCAGGCCCGCAGGTTCAGCTGCTGCAGGGTGCTGTCGGGTGAGAGGGTGCAGTAGCCAATGGGCGCAAACTCGTAGAGGTTGACATAGGCCGCCCGGCTGGCTTCGGCCTCGGCTTGGGCCAGCAGGAGCTCTTCGTATTGCATTTCCAGCTCAATCTGGTGCACCTGCAGCTCCTGCACCAGGCGCTGTACCTCGGGGGGCGTGTTGGCTGGCAGGCTCTGCGCCGACAGGTGACGGCGTTCAGCCCGCACCCGCAGCTCGTGCAGGGCGGCCTGGGGGTCAGGCAGGAGAGGAAAAGAGCTGGCGTCGGGCTCGTTCATGGCAAAAACTACTATGGGCGGGCTATAGTCAACACAGGCAGGTACGCGGGCGGCCGAAAGGTCGTTGTGGGTTTCTGGGGGCCGGCCACCGCCCGGGCCCCGCGGCGTGGCCCGGCCGCCGGGCTAGGCCAGGGGCTTCACCTGCTCTATGCCCAGCAGCACGTACTCCGTAGGCGCGCCCAGCAGCAGGAGCCGGCGCCCGTAGAGCCCCACCCGGCAGCGGCCCTGGTCGGGCAGGTCAAGGTCCAGCTTTAGGTTGCTGAAGTTGAACGTATCGGCCGAGGTGCTGAGCAGCTGCTGCAGGGCATCCAGCAAGGTGGGCTGGTTAAGGCCGCCGTCGGCCAGGGCCACCAGGGGCTGCCCCGCCAGCTCGGCGGGCGTGGTGCCCAGCATCCGGGCAAAGGCTCCGTTGCAGAAATGCACCTGCAAGCTGGCGTTGAGGGCCACCACGGGCTCCAGCACTGTTTCCTGCATGCTGGCGGCAAAGCGGGCATTGTCCTGGAGCTGGGCTTCCAGGTTTTTCAGCTCCGTAATTTCGGTGAAGGTGATGACGGCCCCGCTGATGTAGTTATCGAGGGTGCGGTAGGGCAGGATGCGCATGTTGTACCACTCGCCCGCGGTAGTTTGGATGTTGGCCTCTTGGCTGATGAGGCGGTCCAGCACCTGCTGAATGTCCTCGGCAAGCCGCTCGTGCCGCAGGTTGGAGGCAAAGTGCGCCAGGGGCCGCCCTACGTCGCTGGGCAGCAGGTTGATGATGCGGGCCACCGGTGGGGTAAACCGCTTGATGATGCTGTCGTTGTCGAGGAAGATAATGGCTATTTCGGTGGCATCCAGCAGGTTTTTCATGTCGTTGGCTGCCAGGGAGAGTTCCTCCGTCTTGGCCAGGTACTGCATGTTCAGGGTCATCAGCTCCTCGTTCAGGCTCTGCATCTCCTCCTTGTTGGTCATGGCCTCCTCGTTGGTGCTTTGCAGCTCCTCGTTGGCGCTCTGCAGCTCCTCGTTGGTGCTTTTGAGCTCCTCCAGGGAACTTTCCATTTCCTCAATGGTGGTTTGGAGCCGGTGCTTGGTGTACTGCAGCTCCTTGTCGAGGGCGGCCACGGCGGCGTCGCGGTTCAGGCCGCCCTCCGAGTTGTCTTTGGCCAGGCGCACCCGGCGCGGGGTGGGCTGGTCTTCAAACACCACCAGCAGCAGCCCGGCTAGTGCCTCCGGCGCCTCCAGGTAGCGCACCGTCAGGCGCAGCAGCTGCTGGCCGGCATCCGTTTTCACCCGCAGGTTTTCCACTTTTATTTCCTGGCGGTTTTGCAGGGCCCGGTGCACCGCCCCGCTGATTTCGTAGCTGAGCTCCTCGCGGGCCATGTCGAAGATGTTCATGTTGCCCAGGCCCGGGGCTGGCTCCAGGTACTTGCCCGTGCGCCCGTTCACGTACAGGATTTCCCCCTTGGCGTTAATGACCACCGCGGGCGGGGAAAAGGAGTGCAGCAGCACCCGCTGCACAATGGAGGCGAAAGGCCCGCCTTCGCGCCGGGTAGAAATGGAGGGCAGCATACTGGGAGAGGAGAGCGGCGCCACGGCAATGTGGCGGGCCAGCGAAAAGGAAAAGTTGAGGAGCCGGGGCAGCGACGCGGCCGTTTCGATGCGCCGCGAAATCTTCCATTTCAGGTCCAGGGGCTGAAACAGGTCCTGAAAGCCGGTGATGTTTTCACTGGGGCCCAGGAAGAGCAGCCCGTTGGGGTTCAGGGCGTAGTGGAAGATGGGCAGCAGGCTTTTCTGCAGGTCGGAGTTCAGGTAAATCAGCAGGTTGCGGCAGCACAGCAAATCCAGCTTGGTGAAGGGCGCATCCTTGTTGATGTTGTGCAGGGCAAACACCACTACGTCGCGCACTTCCTTGCAGATCTGGTAGTGCCCATCCGTCTTCACGAAAAAGCGCTGCAGCCGCTCCGGGCTCACGTCGGCGGTTATGTTTTCGGCGTACAGCCCCGCCCGGGCAAAGTCTACGCCCTCGGCCAATATGTCGGTGGCGAAAAGCTGAATTTTGAGGTGGCGGTCGGGGGCCACTTCCTCTATCACCTCCAGGAGCAGAATGGCCAGCGAGTAGGCCTCCTCGCCGGTAGAACAGCCCGGGGCCCACACCCGCACGGTGGTGTGGGCGGGCTTGTCGGCAATGAGGGGCCGCAGGTGCTGCTGCAGGTTCTCGAAGGCTTCCTGGTCGCGGAAAAACTTGGTGACGCCAATCAGCAGCTCCTTGAACAGCTGCTCTACCTCGTGCGGGTTTTCCTGCAGGTAGCGCACATAGTGCGTGAACTCGGCAATCTGGTGGGAGTTCATGCGCCGCTCAATGCGCCGAAACACGGTATTGCGCTTGTAGTGGCTGAAGTCGTGGCCGGTTTGGGCCCGGATGAGCAGAAAGATTTTCTGCAGGGCATGCGCCGGCTTCGAAGCCGACTCCTCGGGGTTTTCGCGCGAGAGGCGCGCCAGCATGGGGCGCTCTACGTACTCCAGCAGCTTGGCCGGCATCAGCTCCGGGGCCAGCACAAAATCCACAAACTCGGTGGCCAGGGCCGCGCGCGGCATCGAGTCGAAGGCGGCGGTATCGGGGTCCTGCACCATCACCATGCCGAAGTTCTCCATCACCAGCTTCAGCCCCACGCTTCCATCGGAGCCCAGCCCCGAGAAGATGATGCACACGGCCCGCTCCCGGGCGTCCTTGGCCAGGGTTTGCAGGAAAAAGTCGATGGGCATGCGCCGGCTGGGCGGCAGCGTAGGCTTGAGCAGAAACAGCGCCCCGTGCATCAAGCTCAGGTCGCAGTCGGGCGGAATCACGTACACCTGGTTGAGGCGCACTTTCAGGCCGTCGGCGGCCAGGTGCACGGGCATGGGCGTGAAGCGCTGCAGCACATCCGAGGTCAGCTCCTCGGCCTGCGTGGGCAGCAGGTGCGTCACCACCACGAAAGCCATGCCCGAGCGGGGCGTGAGGTGGCGGAAAAACTGCTCATAGGCTTCCATGGAGCCCGCCGAGCCCCCCAGCATCACTATCGGAAACTTCTCGGGCTCGGCATACGCCTGCCGCAGCTTGGGGGCGGCCGTGGGCCGCGCCGGAGTAGGGCCGGCAGCAGAAGACGGTAGGGAGGAAGACGCGGAATTTTCCGGCTCCGGGGCGGCGGCAGCTGACATGAAACGGAGAAAACGGAAAGCGGCTGAGCGAAGTAAGCAGCCGCTTAGGCAGCACGCCAGCCAGTAGGTTCACTACTTCAAATTTACCGAAATACTGGCAGCATGGTATTGCGGAGCTAGTTTTTTGCCCGAAAAACGAAGCGCGACCAAGTACCCAGCCGGTGCCCTTACGTATGTGGGAGCCGAGCTCCGGCTCTTTTGTGTCTTCTTTAATGCAGCTACTGCATGTCTGCTCCCACGTCTTTAATTGTCATTGGTACTTCGGCCGGCGGCATGCCTGCCCTCACCCGTTTGGTAGAACAGCTGCCCCGTACGCTGCCCGCCGCCGTGCTGGTAGTGCAGCACCTGGGCCCCGACTCCACGGGCGAGCCACTAATTAGCCGCCTCCGCCAGCACACCGAGCTGAAGTGCCAGCTGGGAGAAAACGAGCAGCCCCTGGAGGCCGGCAGCCTGTACCTGGCCCCACCCGACCGTCACATGCTGGTAAAGGATGGCAAGCTGCTGATCACCAAAGGGCCGCGCGAAAACAACTTTCGTCCCGCCGCCGATTCCCTTTTTCGCTCGGCCGCCGTAGCCTATGGAGCCAACGTAATTGGGGTGGTGCTCACGGGCATGCTGCACGACGGCACGGCCGGGCTGGAGTACGTGAAGCGGTGCGGGGGCATCACGCTGGTGCAGGACCCCGCCGAGGCCGAGTTCCCAAGCATGCCCGAAAGCGCCCTGCGCGCCGGCGTGGTCGATTATGTGATTCCGCTCGACCGGATGGGGGGCGTGCTGCTGGATTTGGTAGCAAGGTCGGGGCCTGTGCTGCAGAAAAGTGTTATTCCCGATGACTTGATCATGGAAGCCTCAATAGCCGAACGCGTTGTGGGAACTACCCAGGAAGTAAACCAGATAGGCCGCCAGGTGCCCCTCACCTGCCCCGACTGTGGCGGCGCACTTTGGGAAATACAACAAGGTGCCGTGCTGCGCTACCGCTGCCACACCGGCCACGCCTTCACTGCCGACTCCCTGCTGGACAGCTCCCATCATGCCCTAGAAGAAACACTGTGGGTGGCCCTGCGCATGATGGAGGAGCGCAAAAACCTGTACACCAGTATGGCCAGCCGCGGCGAAGGCAGCTGGAGCGTGCAGCAGGAGGAGCGCATCGAGGAAATCAAGGTGCACATCAACCGCCTGCGGGAGTTCCTAATCAACGGCAAAGACCCCAATGGCACCACTACCGCCCACGTGCACTAGCCCCAGGTTTTGCCCCGAAGTACCAGCCCGGCAGCGACGTTAAATCAGGCCCTGGGTGGCGGCGTATTTTATCAGCGCGGCCGTGTTCTTCACCTGGGCCTTCTCGATGATGTTCTGGCGGTGGGTTTCGATGGTGCGGCGGCTGGTGAAGAGCTTGTCGGCTATTTCGTTGGTGGTCAGGCCCTCGGCCAATAGCTTCAGCACTTCAATCTCGCGGCGCGAAAACCCGCCGGGCTTGGTGGGCGGGCCGCTTTGCGGCTCCGTGCTAAACGACAGCACTTTGCTCAGCAGCATAAAGCCCAGTTCCGAGCACAGAAAGGGCCGCCCCGCCGCTACCGTTCGGATGGCAAACGTAATTTCGTCTTTGCCCGCATTCTTAAGCACGTAGCCCGTGGCCCCGGCCGCCAGCATGTTCTGAATGTACTCCGGGTGGTCGAGCATGGAAAGCACCAGCACCCGGGTGTCGGGGTATTGCTCCCGCACCAGCTGGGTAGCCGTCAGCCCGTCCATTTCCGGCATGTTGATGTCCATCAGCACCACGTCGGCGGGCGTGGTTTCCAGCAGCGCCAGCAGCTCCCGGCCATTGTTGGCTTCGCCTACTACCGTAATACCGTCTTCGTGTACCAGCAAAGAGCGGATGCCTTCCCGGATAATAGCATGGTCGTCGGTGAGCAGAACGCGAATCATAGCAGGGCGTGGAAGAAAGTAGAGGATAGAAGAAACCGTGGGCCTTTGTAACGACAATTAGCCGACGAAGATGCACGGTTTTTCTCCTTCTCTTTGGCTTACGTCCTTAAGCTCAACCATATAAGCTCCTGCTTTTCCGGCATCCTACAAATGCCAACGGCCTCGGCAGCAAAGTGCTACCGAGGCCGTAGAAGTAGGCCGGGGCCCACCGGAGTTTTTATTGATACTGGATGTAGAGCGGCTTGGGCGTAAGCTCGGTCAGCACTTCCTTGGGCGTCATGATGTGGTGGGGCTTGGGGCGGGCATCGTACTCGTAGAACAGCTTGAAGCCCGTGTACTGTACTGGCTCCGTCTGGATGTAATCGTGGTAGGAATCCTTTTTCAGCGTCGGTTCGCCGTGGCCGTCCATGTGCATCACCACCTGCACCCGCGGGTCCAGCTTAATGTTTTTGTAATTGGTCAGCATTTTCCGGGTGAAGCGGTGCACCGTCAGCACTTTCGGCGGCAGCTTGTTTTCGCTCACGAGGCGCGCCAGGTAATTGATGGTCCAGTTCACGTCCTTGGCGTCGAGGGTACCGATGCGCTGGTTGGGCCGGACGCCGGGCATGGTGGACAGGGAGAACTCGGGGTCGATGCCGAGGTGAATGTCGGGCTGCTTCAGGTACTGTTCTAGCTTGGGTACTTCTACCTGCAGGGTGCTGTGGCCGGGCTGCACGTCGAGGAACAGAATGCAGTTGTGCTCCCGGGCCCAGGAAATTACCTCCTCGATGGTGGCCTTGGAGTTCATCAGGCGCCACTTGCCATCCTTGCCGGGCGTGCCCTGAGCCGTGATGGTAACGTTGTGCAGGGCGGCCTGCACCGGAATGCTGGGGTCGGCGGCCTGCCACTCCTTCAGCACGCCCTCAAACTTGCGGAACATCTGCTCCTTGGGCTCCCGGCCCAGAATGCCCATGCCTTTCGAGCGGATGTTGCCATAGAACGCCACAATGCGGTGGCCCGGCAGGATGGCCCCGGGCAGCTGCCCGTTTTTCCTGGCAATAGAATCAGCCTTGAGCGAGTCGCGGCGCATGGCCTGCTTTTTCAGGGCTATGGTATCCACTACCACAGGTTTCTGGGTGGTGCTGTCGGCGGTGGCCGTGGCGGTTTCGCCTTCCTGGCGGGCGCCGCAGCCGGGTAGCATAGTCAGGGAGAGGGCCAGGCCCAGGGAAGCAAGCACGGGCGCGGTGAAGCGCGAAGCAGTCCGGAAATAAGACACTGAAAGAAAAAGAATTGAGGGCGAATGGAGCCCCGAAGGTAGGGGGTTTTTTGGGGAAAACCGGAAGCCCGTTTTCCCGAATGCGGGTCGTAAGTCCGTTTTTAATGAACCTTTAATCTAGCCGCCTGGGCCCTGCGGCAACCTCCAGTGCTACTTGGCTCCGGCCGCCTAGAGCTTGCTGGCATACTACGGCCGGGGCCAAAGGCGGCCGGAAACTGAGCAGTAGAAGGGTAGAAACTAACCCGGGAAAACGAGGGCTGAAGCAGGAGGCTGGTCTCGCTATAGCGGGCCCGCAAGGCTGCGCACAAGGTGGCTTGACAGGTTTTTTTGGTTACCCGGAAATATTTCGGCGACCTGGTTGTTGTAGAATTATTCGTCACCTGAATTTCCTGTCACTGTGTTGATTACCAAATTATCCTTTCGCGCCCTGCGGCTAACCTGGATGCTCTGGGCGGCCTTGCTGGTACTGCCTGGCGCGGGCTGCAAGTCCGAAGCCGCCGAGCCGACCACCCAACCCGAGGCACCCGCCGCCACCTACCTGCAAAGCAGCACCCTGCTGGGCGAGTACTCCACCAGCGCCGTAGCTGCCCGGGTGTCCGACATCCCCTTTGTGGGGGCGCTGGCGAAGTACCCCATCAAAGTATACCGGCTTACCTACCGTACTCACGATGCTGCCGGCAAGGAAGTAACAGCTTCTGGGGCGCTGCTGGTGCCGCAGGTAGCGCAGGCGCTGCCCTTGCTCAGCTACCAGCACGGCACTATTTCTCCGGCCCAGGAAGACCGGGCGCCTTCGTACTACAGCTCCCGCAGCGAAATCTGGTCGGCGGTGTCAGTGCTGGCGGCTAGCGGCTACATCGTGTCGGCCCCCGACTACCTGGGCTACGGGGCCTCCAAGGCGCTGGCGCACCCTTACGAGCATGCCGCTACCCTGGCCTCGGCCTCGGCCGATATGCTGCGGGCCGCCCGGGAGTTCTGCGCGCAGCAAAAGGTGAGCCTCAACAAAAAGCACTTCCTGCTGGGCTACTCCGAAGGCGGCTTTGCTACCATGGCCCTGCATAAGCTGCTGGAAGAACAACATGCCAGTGAGTTTACTGTGACAGCCAGCGCGCCCGGGGCCGGGGCCTACCACAAAACGGCTTTTGCCAAGTACATTCTGGAGTCGCAGGAGCCGCTGGATTTTCTGAGCAGCTACGTGTGGGTGCTCAGAACCTACAACCAGGTATATGGCTTGAACCGGCCGTTGACCTATTACTTCAACCAGCCCTACGCCACCCAGCTGCAAGCCGACCCCTTCGGCAATGTGCCCAAGCTACCGGCCCAGCTGTTTACCAGCCAGCTGCGCACGAGCGTACTCAACGGCACCGACCAGCCCCTGCTCGCCGCCTTCCAGGCCAATGATATCTACGACTGGCAGCCCAAAGCCCCGCTGGCCCTGTTTCACGGCACCGCCGACGACTACGTGCCGTTCTTCAACTCGGAGGATGCCTACAAGGCCATGCAGGCCCGGGGCGCCACCCAGGTAGAGCTGCGGCCCATTGAGGGCGGTGACCATTTCTCCTCGGCCGCTACGTACACGCTCGGAGCCTACGCCTTCATCTCCCAGTACTACTAGTCAGTAGGGCATACTTTATAGAAAGTCGAAGCGGCCCTTTTCGCACGAAAAGGGCCGCTTCGACTTTCTATACCAGCCTGAATAGCCAGCTAGGGCTGCCTCCGCGCAGCACCCGAAACTGGGGCAGGTGGGCCATTCCAGATAGCCCTCCGCAGCCAGTACCCGGACAAGGAACTTAGGCCGCCGATAAGCCCGATCAGCAGGGCTGCTACCAAGGCCAGCAGCCAACCATTACCGCCGAGGGGCAAGAGCGTCGCTACGCGTTGGCTGAGAATGCCATCGGTGCGCAAGTGCAGCCAGGCGGCGGGTAGCAGCCAGCTTAGGGCCAGGCCTGCAAAGCCTGCCAGGAAAGCCCGGCCACTCCGGGTCCCGCGCCAAAAGCCCAGCGCCACTGCTACGGGCACCACGCTCCACCACGGTAGGAAAAGTTGGGCGCCGGTCGCGGCCAGAAAAATCAGCAAAAAGAGAAGCATAGAGCGCAAACAGGAGGGTAGAATTACTTGCCCTGGAGCATCCAGGCGGCGTGTACGCGGGGGTGCTGCTGATTAGGAGAAGCCAGGTAAACCAGCTCGTCGAGCTTGCCTACCCGCCAGGTTTCAATCATGTCGTCGTAGAAGCGGGAGCCGGGGTTGCCGGATTCCCCGCCCGGAAATACGCCGTAGGCTTTGGGCTGGGGTCCCAGGGCTACCACCATGCGCCAGGAAGGCCCGTTGCGCTGAGAAGTGGCATTCACGATGCCAGCCCCGCCCCCGCAGTCAATGTCCATGCGGCCGAAGCCCGGGAGCTGAGCCAGGTGCAGGATGTCGGTACTTTTCTGATTGGCCCAGCGCCACTCCGGGCCCAGCGGGCCAAACTTGCGGGTAAGCGAGTCGGCAGCCCATTGCAAGGACTCCAGGGCCAGCTGCTCCAGGGTTTCGGTTTGGGGCGTGCGCTGGTCGTCTATCCAGCGGGAGGTTGGCTCTTTCAGGAGCAGCGTGGTGGTTCGGTCGCGGGAAGGATAGCGCAGGGGCCGAACCGGGGTAGAGCCGAACTCATCCTCCCAGATGCGCTTAACCAGGTTCGGGTACCACAGCTCAAAAATACTGGGGTTGATGGCATTTGCCGCGTAGCGGTAGTTCCAGCGGCTGAGCTCCTCGTACACGCGGCGCTGGGCGGCGGGCAGCCGCTGGGGCTGCACCAGGGAAAGCAGGCGCGGCAGGATGGTGCGGGCATTCACGCCCACGTCGTCGTTCTGGAGCAGGCGCAGGGAGTCTACCGTCACCTGCGTCATGCGCGTCAGCCGCTCGTTGATGCGGTGTCCTCGGTCCCAGGGCGCAAAGTCCCAGCCAATGTAGTAGGGGTACTCCGGTCCCGCCGAAAACTGGTTGGCCGACGACACGAAGCCCCGCGCCGGATTTTTCACGTGGGGGTTGTGGGCCTGCGGAATCCAGCCTTTCCAGTCGTAGGCTGAGTCAGTGCCATCCAGCACGAACTTGCCCTGGTTGCGCCATTTCAGGGGGAAGCGGCCGTTGGGCCAGATGGCAATATCCTGCTGAGTGCTGGCGAAGATGAAGTTCTGGGCCGGCGAGGCGTAGGAGCGCAGCGCGGTGGTATAGTCCTGGTAGTTCCGGGCGCGGTTGAGGCGGTAGAAGGTCAGCACTTCGTTGCCGCCCTCGTGGGCCGTCCAGCGCAGGGCGTGGCGGATGGGCGTTTCGGCCAGGAAAGGCTTCTCGTCGTGGTCGTACACTACCGGGCCGTGGTGGGTGTAGAGCACGGTGTCTACCCGGTCGGGGCGGCCGCGCACGTGGAAGGTCTCCAGCTGGCGGCGCACGGGTTTCCAGCGCCCGTCGTGCCAGTACTCCCGCTTCGAGGCATCCCGAAACTTGAGCTGGTACCAGTCGAGCACGTCGGCGCCCACATTGGTAACGCCCCAGGCTACCTGCTGATTGAACCCGATAATGATGGTGGGAGCCCCCGGAATGGTCACGCCGTACACGTTCACGCCCGGAGCCACCAGCTGCATCTGGTACCAGATGCTGGGCAGGTTAAGCTGCAGGTGCGGGTCGTTGGCCAGAATGGGGAAGCCCGTCGCCGACTTGGCTCCGCTCACGGCAAAGTTGTTGGAGCCCAGCTCGGCATCGGGCTCCTGCTGCGGCACCTTGCCCGACTGCGCAGCCCGGAAGGAGGCGGGGGTTTCCGGCACCGCTACCGGGGTAAAGTCGCGGGGGGCGCCCACGGGCACAATCGGGTCTTCGCGCTGGGGGTAGTCCGGGAACAGGTCCTTCACTACCTCCGGCCCAAACTTGCCCAGGATGTTCGACATGCGCAGGTCGTCGGAGCGGCCGCTCAAATCGAAGGCCATGAACTTGAGCAGCAGGGCCGACTTCAGGGGCTGCCAGGGCTCAGGCGCATAGTTGAGCAGCTTGTACTCGAAGGGATAAGTGCGCGGCGTCAGGGACTGGATGTAGGCATTCACCCCGTCGGAGTACGACTCCAGCACTACTTTAATGGTTGGGTCGGCCATCATCACCCGGAGTGACTGTTCGGCGCCGTGCTTGAGCCCCATGCGCCGGAAAAACCGGTCGGTTTCCAGGCGGCTTTCCCCCACAATTTCCGACAGGCGGCCGGCGGCCACGTGGGTCTGAAACTCCATCTGCCAGAGCCGGTCGTGGGCCGTGAGGTAACCCTGGGCGTAGTACAGGTCGTGGTCGTTCTGCGCAAATACGTGGGGCACGTGCCGGTCGTCGAAGCGCACCTGCACGGGCTGTTGCAGGCCGGGCAACCGGAGGGTTTGACTAACGGGGAAGTCGTTGGGCGCTTCGGCGTTGCGCCAGAAACCCTGGTAAGGACTCAGAAACTTGCCCATCGGCGGAATATCCCCCTGCTTGGTGTTGAGCACCCAGGTGAGGACCCCCGTGAGAGCAAGCAGCAGCAATGCCCGGATATAAAGTAGCATAGGCAGGAAAAGCAGAAAGCCAGCCCTGAACATCCGATAAAAAAAGGCCCCGCGCAAGTCAGCTCCAGAAGAAGCAGGCCTCAGATCTTAAATGCCAACGCCCGGCATGATGGACATGCCGGGCGTTGGTGATATTCGGTGCCTTGTGGCGGAAGCTACAGGTTTTCCTTCTGCCGAACCAAGCCGGCAATACCCCATTGCTGCAGCTTCTTTTGTACCAGCTCGGCGCTGGCGCGGTCGGTCAGGTTATCCACGATAACGCGGTTGAGCGGCTTGCCCGCCTGCACGTTGGTGGCTACGCGCACATTCAGCGTCTTGTCGAGGGCCAGAATCCGGTTCTGCACGGCTTCGGCATTACGCACGTCGCCGAAGGTGCCGGCTTGTACAATAAAGGTGGGCGCGGGCTCGGCTACTTTCACTACATCGGCAGCTTCAGTAGTGCCCGGCTCAATGCTGGTAGCCAGAGCCACCGTGGTAGAGTCGCTGGCCAGCGCGGCCAGGTCAGCCGGGGCGTCGGTGGGGCCCAGGGGCGTTTCCGCCGATACCACTTCCGCTATTACAGAAACGGCGCCGTGCGTAACGATGCCCAGCGGACGGGCGGCAATTTCGGAAAGGTCCAGAATGCGCTGGTGGCGGAAGGGGCCGCGGTCAGAAACGCGCACCACCACGGCTTTGCCGGTCTGGGGGTTGGTTACCCGCAGGCGGGTGCCGAAAGGCAGGGTTTTATGAGCGCAGGTATACTTGTTGCGGTCGAACCGCTCCCCGTTGCTGGTGCGGTGTCCTTGGTGTTCGCGGCCGTACCACGAAGCGCGGCCACGGAGCACAGTTTTCTTGCGGGTTGCCTTGGCGGGAACCTCCTCGGCGATGCTGGTGCGGGCCCAGGCCCCTGTCATCGGGGCAGAGAGTAGCACTATCAGTAGCGCTATCATCAAGCCCGATACATCCATTCGGTAAAAGAACTTCATAGCTGTTCGTTGCATTGGTGAGCGGGACAAAACTACTGGCAGTGTGCAAAAGCTTTTGGCAATGCCCAAATTGGCATACCTACTTCATGAGTTGTTTTTGTCCTTTTTATAGAAAATTTGCACAAAATATATGTACTGCCGAGTAAATAAAATAGCGCTTTGCATTGGACAGCGCGTTTTTTTGCATTATATGCAGGCCTCTCCCGTTGGTAAGGAAAAATAAGATAATCCGACGGTTAAAAAATTTTGTCATTTAGGAGGGCACTACAAGAAACGGTTGGTTGCACAGGTCGCCAAAATTGCCTATGGAAGTAGCCACAGTCGTTCCGCGCTTTTTGCCGTAAGTTGCTGCATGGATTTTGGCCGTCTTTCTGACCTTCGCTACGTTGATTTTCGTCTTCCCCCCACGCACCCTGGCACGGTAGCTACGCTGGCGCGCACAAATGCTCCTGGCCCCCCGGCCATCTACGTGGGTTGCCCTATCTGGACCAACAAAGCCTGGCTGGGCAGCTACTTCCCGGCGGGTATCAAAGACGCGGAATTTCTGAGCTACTACGCCCGGCAGTTCAACAGTATCGAGCTGAATACTACCCACTACCGCATTCCCGATGCCCCTACTGTGCGCAAGTGGAAGGCTGCGGTGCCGGCGCACTTCCGCTTTTGCCCCAAGCTGCCGCAGAGCATCAGCCACGAGCGGCAGCTTTATAATGCCGACGACCTGACGCTGACGTTTTGCCGGGCCATTGAGGAGCTAGGGGAGAACCTGGGTACCGCGTTTCTGCAGCTGCCGCCCACCTTCGGCCCCGAAAGTCTGCCACGCCTGGAACGCTACCTGCTCGATTTCCCTTCCTCCGTGCCCCTGGCCGTGGAGTTGCGCCACCCGGGCTGGTACACCGATGCAGGCCTGCGCGAATCGGTGATGGAAATGCTGGAAGCCCTGGGCAAGACCCTGGTGCTGACGGACGTGGCCGGCCGCCGCGACGTGCTGCACATGCGCCTCACGACCTCCACGGCCTTGGTGCGCTTCAACGGACATGGCTTGGTGCCCAGCGACTACCGGCGGGCCGAGGAGTGGGCCGCGCGCCTGGCCGACTGGCTGGCGGCCGGGCTGCATACGGTTTACTTCTTCATCCACCAGAAAGATATCCTGCACTCCCCCCTCTGGACGCAGTACTTCCTGGAGCAGCTCACGGCCCGCACGGGACTGGAGCTGGTGCCGCCCCGCATCATTCCCCAGCCCGTACAAGGGAGCCTGTTTTAAGCTGAACAAGAAAGTGGTGCTTGCCTCACCCGCTACCCCCGTCAACTTCGTACGGAAGACGAGTCTCTACCTGTCAGGCGTTTCTTTGCTATGATTTCACGTTTCCTGTTGCGGCTGCTTGCGCTGCCTTTGCTTACGTTGGGGGCGCTGCCCGTTGCTGGCCAGGCCCTGCGCACCCCCCCGGAAGACCCCACCGCTACGCAGTGCCTGCTGCTGCCCCTAGACCCGGTGCGGCGGGCCGACCGTTCCGGCCTCATCGTGGAGGGCGAAGTGCTGGATGCCCGCGGCTTCTGGGACGCCAACCACCAGCGCATTTATACCGCCCACCGCCTGCGCATATATAAGGTGTGGAAAGGTGCCCCTGGGGCTACTGTGACGGTTATTACAGAGGGCGGAACGGTAGGCCTCGACCGCCAGGACCTCACCAACACCCTACGCCTGACTCCGCACGAGCAAGGGGTTTTTTTCCTGACGAAGGCGACCTTTGCCGGGGTTGAGCAGGCTGGTGTTTGGACGCCCTATGGTAGCCAGCAGGGCTTCATCCGTTACGCCCTGAGCGAGGGTACCGCCGCGGAGCCTTTCCGCAAGTACGGGCGCATCACCCCCGCGTTCTACGCTGCAGTAGAGGAGGCCGCCGGCGGGCGCGTTAGTCGGGAGGTGCAGCCCAACCAGCCCCTGACGGCGGCCCTGCAGGTGCTAAGCCGCCGCCAGGCTCGCCGTCAGCTGGCCCTGATTTCGGATCTGGGGCCGCTGAGCATCACGGCGGGAACCGGCGAAATTCTGACCATCAATGGCACGGGCTTTGGCAGCAGCCGGGGCACGGGGTACGTGGCGTTCCGAAACGCCGACGACGGCGGCGCCACGGAAGTGAAGCCCCAGGATTCAGACTATGTGAGCTGGAGCGATGCGCAGATTCGGGTGCGCGTACCCACCTACGGGCTGGAAGGGAAAACGGCGGGTAGCGGCCCCGTGCGAGTTGTCACGGCGGCGCAGGAGGAGGCTACCAGCGCCGCACCCATTACGGTGGTGTACGCCGTGAGCACCGTGCAAACCAACGGCACCAACGAAATTGTCCGGCCCAACCACATCAACACCAATAACCGGGGCGGCTACACCTTTCAGCCAGCGGCCAACTTTACTAGCCGCGCCGGGGCCCCCGAGGCCTTTCAGCGGAGCCTGACTACCTGGCGCTGCCAGACGGGCGTAAACTGGGAGTTGGGCGCCGAGCGTACGGGCACCGTGGCTGCCGACGACAACGCCAACGGCCTGGGTTTCGACTCGGGCAGCCAGTTGCCCGACCGGGTGCTGGGGCGCACCACCAGCTACTACCAGGGCTGCCGCCGGGCCGATGGCACCGTGGTCTTCACCGTCAAGGAAATCGACATGGTGTTTGACGGGGAGCAGCGCTGGCAGTTCGGGCCCGACCAGCCCACCGCGGGGCAGTACGATTTTGAGTCGGTAGTGGTGCACGAGCTGGGCCATGCCCAGCAGCTTTCCCACCTCATCCTGCCGGGGGCCGTAATGCACTACGCCATTGGCGCCCGGCAGGTAAGTCGGGAGCTAAACCCGGCCAGCGAAATTGCGGGTGGCCGCTTCGTGCTTAAAACGCGCAGCTTCCGGGCCCTGGGCTGCGGAGCCCGTCCCATGCTGCCCGCTCCCCTGGTGACGGTGGCCCCCAAAACCATTACCGCCGGCCAGGTAAGTGTAGAATGGACTACCACCGCCGAGTGCTTCGTGCAGGAGTTCATCGTGGAGCGCAGCCAAGACACCAGTAGCTGGACCACGCTCGACCGGGTACCGGCGGGGGGAGCATCCTACCGCCTGCTTGATGAGCAGGCCCCCGAAGGACGGCTCTATTACCGCCTTGGGCTGGTGCGCCCCACCGGGGAAATTGACTATACCGGCCCGCAGCTGGTGACGGACGGTAGCCTGGCGCTGAATAAGCTGGAGTTGTTTCCCAACCCTGTGCGCTACGGCACCCCTGCGCAAGTACAGTTCCTCACGGATACAGATGCTATACTGGTGCTGCGGCTCTACGACTCGGTGGGCCGCGAAGTAGGGCAGCAGGTAGCGGCGCTGCAGGCCGGATACAACGTAGTAGTGCTCCAGCTGCCGGCCGGTCTGCGTAGCGGGTGGTACATGGTGCGCTGGAACGACCAAAGCGGCCACCGCGGAGCCGTGCCCTTCGTGCTGGCCGGGCAGTAGCGCCTACCGCTCCAGCAGCATGGCCCCAAACGAATAGCCCCCGCCAAATACCGTGACTACCACCCGGTGGCCAGGCTGTAGCTGCGGCAAGGTGTCGGCTAGGCCGATGGCGGCCCCGGCGCAGCCGGTGTTGCCCAGCCGCTCGATGTTGGAAACCGCGCACTCTTCGGGGAGCTCCAGGTTTTGGAGCACGTTGTTGGTAATGCGCTGGTTGGCCTGGTGCGGAATGAGGTAGCGGATATCAGCCACGGTGAGCTGGTTGCGCTCCATGATTTCGCGCGTAACCCGGGCCATATACTGGCAGGCGTGGGTGAATACGTCGCGGCCGTGCGGCATGATCAGGCCCCGCTCGATGGGCTTGAGCGTAACGCTCACGGTGGCCTTGCCCATGGTGGCGGCGCCCCCCGTTTTCACGTCCACAATGCGCAGGTCGTTTTCGTGGAGGCGTTCCTTGGAAATGAGCAGGGCGGCCGCGCCGTCGCCCCACAGGTGGCCGGCCATGGTGTCTTCTTCGTTGTTGTAGGCCGTGTTGTGCTCGGAAACCACCACCAGCGCCCGGGTGGCCTTGCCCATGGCAAAGTATCCTTCCACAATCTCCACCGCGTTCAGCAAGGAGGAGCAGGCTGAGGAAATGCTCACCACCGGAATATCGGCGACATCCACGGCGTGCTGCACGGCGTGGGCCAGCGTCACAATCGTGTCGTGGGGCGTGTAGGTCGCGCCCACAATCAAGTCAATCTGCTCGGCCGGAAACGCGGGGGCTTCGGCCAGGGTACGGCGCGTAGCCTCAATGGCCATGGTATTGGTATTCTCCCCGGGGCCCGCTTTGCGCCGTTCCCTGATGCCGGTGCGCTCCATAATCCACTCGTGGGAGAGGCCGTTGAGCGTGGTGAAGTGCTGGTTGGTAACTACCTGCGTGGGTAGGTAATAGGCAAGATGGTGGAGATACACAGAAGAGAAAGGAGCAAGTGAAAAGCGGGCGGCAAGGTACGGGCTCTGCCGCACACTTGGCTAAATGCTACAAGTGGCGCGTACTTTGCACGCGTCGCACTCGTTCAACGGTACACGCGCAATTGAGTTTTGTCTTTCATCTGATCCTGATTTAGTATGCACTTGTTTCGTTCGTTGGGCCGCCTGGCCGCCCTGGTTATTGTTGGCTTATTGCTTGCCCCGCCAGCGGCGCAGGCCCAGAAATACCGCACGGCCGGGGGAGTGCGCTACAGCACCGGAAGCTTGGGCCTTACGCTACAGCAGAAAATTCTGGAAAAAGCCACCCTCGAAGGCATTGCCCTGGCCAGCAGCCGCGAAGTGTCGGCGACGGTACTGGCCGAGCGGCACTTCCCAGTGCTGGGCCCCAGCCTGAACTACTACCTGGGTGCCGGAGGGCACCTGGGCACGCACAAGGACAACGGCGGCTTTGGCGGCTTCGATGGTATGCTGGGCGTGGAGTATAAAGTGGCCTTCACCCGCCTGTTGCTGTCGGCCGACTTCAAACCCAGCATTGAGTTTGGGGGCGAAGACTGGGCGCGCTTTCCCGTGGGCTTCTCCTTGCGCTACGTTATTGTGCAGGACAAGTCCAAGGGCTTCCTGGGCATCTTCGGCTCCGATGACGACAAGAAGAAATCAAAGAGCAAAGAGGGTAAATCCAAACAAAAAGGCAGCGGCATCTTCGGCCTGTAAGTGTGTTGGGCGTTGTCGGGTTAGGGCTGAAATCAGTGGTGCCCCGACTAACGGGCAACGACCAACTTAAAATACAACTACACCCAGCAGAATACTGCCCACCACGCACAAGGCTAAGGTCAGGAAGTAGGTGGCACCCAATAGCACACTTTTCACCAGGGTCTTGCCCCAGCTCTGCTCGTAGAAGGTGCGCAGGGCCACTATAAAATACACCGCCGGCACCAGCCAGAGCCAGTCGGCAAGGCTGCTCAGCCAGGGCAAGGCGCTGACGCCCAGCCAAAGGGAGAACAGCAGGAAAAGAAAGCAGTGTAGGTGCACCGTAAAAATGAGGTGGCTCACGTACCGCCGCTTGCGCCGAATGTACGCCCCCTTGAGCAGCAAGGCCGCCAGCGGCATGAGCAGAAACATCATGATGGAGCCGGCCCGCACCAGCTGGTGCACTACCTCACCCGTAGTAGCATCGCGCCAGCGCACGGCCCGCTTCACGGAGAGCCGCGTCAGAAACGAGGGGTGGCCGCCCTTGCTACGAATAAGGCTGTCTATTTGCGCCTGAGTTGGCTCTTCCGGCAGGCTCCTGATGTCGGCTGCCGTTAGTGAGATATTCCCGATGGGAAACTCCAGGTGAAAGTTGCCGCTGGATTTCTTGAGGGAATCGGCGGCGCGCGTGAGGGCTGCCCGCTTGCCGGCCGAGGCCAAACTGGCATTGGCCCGCAGCAAGGAATCTAGTTTCTGCTGGTTTCGGGCATCGGCCGCCAGCGTATTCTTTTCCGAGACGTCCAGCACCTTCTCCTGGGAATGCGGCCCCAGGTAGGAAAGCAGGAAAAAGAACACGAAGCTGATGAAAATGTACAGCCGGATGGGCGGCACGTAGCTCACGCGGTGCCCCTGCATAAAGCGGCGCGTGAGCTGCCCCGGCCGGAACAAAAGCAACCCAGCCGTGCGAAACACCTTGCTGTCGAAGTGAAAGATGCCTTCCAGCGTTTCTTCCACCACGTGGCCAAACGACACGTTCAAGTCGTGGTTCTGCTGCCCGCAGCTGGGGCAAAATTCGTCGGGCTGGTTGGGCTGGAAGGTGTGCCCGCAGTTTGCGCAGGCCGGAAGTTTGATACTGGAGTGCGCCATGGCAAAATAGGCGAGGCCCGCCGCGTAGCTGGCCCCGGGCTGCAAGTAAGCAGATAGCGCCCACTCCAAAAAATACCGGGCTGCCCTGCCATGCGCAAAGCAGCCCGGCTACGTCGGGTTAGTTTAAAAGAAGAAACGCTTAGCCGCGGCGCACGGTGCCCGAGCCGCTGATGCGCGACGATACCTGCGGGCTGCCCTGGTACGTAACCGAGCCCGAGCCGCTGATGCGGGCATCGAGGGTTTTGCTGGCGTACACGCGGCAGTTTCCCGAGCCGCTGATGCCTATGCTGGTAGTATTGGTGCGCAGCTCAGTGGCCTCAATGCGGCCTGAGCCGCTGATGGAGGCAGAGTTGCTATCGGCGCTGCCCGAAACCAGAATGCGGCCCGAGCCCGAAATGGAGGTGGTCAGCGCATCGGTTACTGCGTTTACCTGCAGGCGGCCCGAGCCGCTCATGCTCAGCTTGAGCGTGCTGGCCTTGATGGGCGTTTCGGCTACGATGGCGCCCGAGCCACTTACGCTCAGCACCCGCACGGTGGGCATGGTCACGTACACTTTCACGGGCTGCTTGAACCTATAGTCGTCCGTCCAGCGGCTGAGGCCGCCTTTCTCGGGGCGCCGGATGCGCAGGCGACCGTCTTTCACCGTGGTTTCAATCTGCTTAAGATCTTCGGGGGCAGCTTCTACCTCCACGCGCTGCTCCGGGCCCTGGCGCAAAATAACTTCCGCTGGCAAGCCCAGGGCAAGTTCCTGAAAAGACTCTACCACCCGCACGTCGCGTTGGAAAGCCAGCAGTTGGAAGGGGCGCAGCGCGGCTACAGTGAGCAGCAGTAAGAAGAGGCGTAACGTTTTCATAAGCAGGAAGAGGTTGGAGAAAAGAAAGTAAGGCTTGCTGGGGTACAGATGCGCCGGGCCGCCGAAGGGTTGCCTGCCTGATGAATACAACTCCCTAGAGGGAAGTGATAGGGCTGCCAGCTCAGCTCTCTGCGGCGGCAGGAACACATGGGGCGGAACGCGTAAGGTAGCCCTGGCCCCAGGCCACCAAAGAGTTAAGCAGAGGCTGCACCTGTTGGCCGTGCTCCGTAAGCAGGTATTCCACCTTCGGGGGCACTTGCTGGTAAACCACGCGTTGTACCAAACCATCCTGCTCCATTTCGCGCAGTTCCTGAATCAGCATTTTCTCCGTGATTTCGGGCATCAGACGCCGCAGCTCCCCGTAGCGGCGGGTACCCTCCAGCAGGTAAGAGAGAATGAGGAGCTTCCACTTCCCACCCAGGACGTTCAGCGTGGTGCGCACGGGGCAGAAATCAAAGGGGCCGGGTTCGGCTTTGCCCCGCCACTGCGCTTCGGCTGCTTGCTGTTTGGTGAACTTCTGCATAAAATTTACTGGCTGACTATCAGCAAATCTGTGATAAAAGTAAGTAGCCTACTTTTTGGTAGGTACTTGCGAAAAGCGAAGTAAGCAATTTCCTTTGATTCGTGGTTGCTTTCTGCTCAGAATCCGCCCACAAGCCGGCTGCTTTTCAGCGGCTTCACTTTCTCTTTACCAATCTTCCTATGAACATTGTCATCACAGGGGCCACCGGCAACATTGGCACCGCCCTCACGCACGAACTACTGAGCCAAGGGCACCGCGTTACGGCCGTAGCGCGCCCCAGTGCCCGCCTCGATGCACTGGCTGCGGCCGGGGCGCATCCTCAGGCCGGCGACCTGCACGACGTGGCTTTCCTCACGCAGGCCCTGCGCGGGGCCGACGCCGCTTTTCTGATGATTCCGCCCAACGTTACGGCTCCCGACGTGCTGGCGCACATGCAGCAGGTAGGCCAGGCCATAGCCGAAGCGGTGCGCGCCGCCGGGCTGCCCGCGGCGGTGCACCTGAGCAGCATTGGCGCCGATGAGCCGGCCGGTACGGGACCAGTCGTAGGCTTGCACCACCAGGAGGCCCGCCTCAACCAGGTTCCGGGCCTGCGCGTGGCCCACCTGCGCCCCGCTTATTTCATGGAAAACCTGCTGGCCAACATCGGCCTGATTCAGCACATGGGCATTACGGGCTCGGCCATGCGCCCCGATCTGGCTTTCCCGATGGTGGCTACCAAGGATATTGCCGCCCGGGCCGCCGCGCTGCTCACCCAAAGCTTCGAGCCGGGCTCGGTACACTACGTTCTGGGGCCGCAGAACTATACGCTCCCGGAGGCTGCCCAGGCCATTGGGCAGGCTATTGGCCGCCCGGAGCTGCCGTACGTGCCATTTTCTTACGAAGACGCTAAGCAAGGTATGATGCAGGCGGGCCTTTCCGAGAGCATGGCCAGCCTCTACGATGAAATGACGCGGAACATGAATGCCGAAAAAGTGATGGTGAAAGAGGCACGCACCGCAGCTAGTGCTTCGCCCACCACGCTGGCGGAATTTGCCCGCACCGTCTTCGCGCCGGCTTTTGCTGGAGCTACGGCGGCTCAGGTTGCTTAAGGGGGCCGTACAGGCTAAAGAAAAAGGCCGCTCACTGCATCCAGTGAGCGGCCTTTTTAATCTCTATCCGCGAGCTACCAGATTTTTACCCGGGCGCTGTCGGGGCGCCAGAGCTTGTTGGTCTGCCGCACGTTGAAGGCCTCGTAGAACTCCGGCACGTCGGCAAAGGGTCCGTTGATGCGGTACTGGGCGGGCGAATGTACATCCGTCAGGATGCTTTGAGCCAGCCGCTCGTCGCGCTGGTGCACCTGCCAGCCCAGGGCATAGCCCAGAAAGTAGCGCTGGGTAGGCGTGAGGCCCCCTATTTTCTCGCCTTTCTTGTACTGCTCGGTTTTCTTGAAGGCATCCAGGGCAATGACGATGCCGCCCAGGTCAGCAATGTTTTCGCCGGCCGTAGCTTTGCCGTTGATGTGCATGGAGTCGAGCACGGTGTAGCCGTTGAACTGGCGCACAATGCCGTTTACGCGCTGCTGGAACAGCTGCCGGTCTTTCTTGGTCCACCAGTTGCGCAGGTTGCCTTTCTCGTCGTACTGGCTGCCTTCGTCGTCGAAGCCGTGGGTAAGCTCGTGACCAATGGTGCTGGCCCCCGCGTAGCCGTAGATGATGGCGTCGTCGGCATTGGCATCCTTCAGGCCGGGAATGGCGAAGATGGCGGCCGGCAGCACAATCTCGTTGTTCGAGGGGTTGTAGTAGGCGTTGTACGTCTGGGGCGTCATGCCCCACTCGGTGCGGTCTACGGGCTTGCCCAGCTTGCTCAGCTCGAAGCGGTAGCGCCACTGGTTGGCGCGCATCACGTTCTGAGCGTAGGAGCTGCGGTCAATTTTCAGGGAAGAGTAATCCTTCCACTTGTCGGGGTAGCCTACTTTGCGGGTGATTTTGGTGAGCTTGCTCTGGGCTTTCTGCTTGGTGGAGTCGCTCATCCAGTCGAGCTGCTGGATATGCTCCCGGAAGGAGGTCATGATGTTGGCCGTGAGCTTCTCGTACCGCTCCTTGGTGGCCGGGGGAAAGTATTCTTTCACAAACAACTGGCCTAAGGCTTCGCCCAAGGCACTTTCCTCGGCATCGAGCACCCGTTTCCAGCGGGGGCGCTGCTCCTTGGCTCCCTGCAGCACCGTGCCGTAGAAGCGGAAGTTCTCCTGGTCGAAGTTGCGGCTGAGGGTAGGAGCGTAGGCGTGCACCAACTGCCACTGCAGGTAGGCTTTCCAGTCGGCCAGCGGGGCAGTTTTGAGCAGGCGGCCGGCCTCGCGGTAAAACTCCGGCTGCCCTACGATTACGGTGTCGGCTTTGGTCAGCTCCATTTGGGCCAGCCAGGGCTGCCAGCCCAGCCCCGGCGTGAGCTGGTCGAGCTGGGCAATGGTCATTTTGTTGTAGTTGGCGTACGGGTCGCGCAGGGCTTCGAGCTTGCGGGAAGAAGCTGCCAGCTTGGTTTCCAGCTGCAGCACGCGCTGGGTGTTCTGCTGAGCGGTGGCGGCATCCTGGCCCAGCAGGCCAAACATGCGCGTCAGGTGCTGCTGGTATTCCTTGCGGATGTTGCTGGTGCGGGCGTCTTTGTTGAAGTAATAGTCGCGGTTGGGCAAGCCCAGGCCAGACTGCCACAGCTGCAGCGCCATTTTCTCACTGTTCTTGGCATCTTGGCCTACATACAGGCCCAGCAGGGCGTTTACGCCCAGTGGCTGCAGGCGGGCAATGGCGGCCTGCACATCCGCCACCGACTGAATGGCGGCAATGCGGTCCAGCTCGGCTTTGAGCGGGGCCACACCCTGCTTATCAATGGTGGCGCTGTCCATGCCAGCGGCCCAGAAGTCGCCGATTTTCTGCTGGGTGCTGCCCGGGGTGGCCTGGGCTTTGGCGGCTTCCTCGCTCAGGCTGCGCAGGCGGGCATATATCTCATTCTGTACTTCCTTACCAATGCCCCAGTTGCTTTCTGAGGCCGGAATGGGGTGCTGCTTAAACCAGGTGCCGTTGGAGTAGGCGTAGAAGTCGTCGCCGGGGTGCACGGTGGTATCCAGGTTGGCCTGGATGAGGTCGGGGCCGGTGGCCGTAGACTTGCCGCCGGGCTGGCAGGCTGTAAACACGAGGCCCAGCAGCGGCGCCGCCAGCAGCCAGGGCCGCAGAATAGGGGAGAGGGTCATGGGAAATTGCGAATGGAAGAGGACGAATATAGCTCGAATGAGTTGTTTCGCGTAGCGGCAAGGACGCTGCTACCGTACCAGTTGTTGCCTGACCATGAAACTACCGCATTTACTCCTGCTCAACTTTGCCCTGGCCGCCTACCTCACCGGTCTCATCTGGACGGTGCAGCTGGTGCATTACCCGAGTTTCGCGCAGGTTGCCCCCGAGAAGTTCCAGGCATTCCATCAGCAGCATTCCACCCGCATCAGCTGGCTGGTAATGGCCCCGATGGTGCTGGAGTTGTGCCTGGCCGGGTGGCTGGCCGGGCAGGCCCCGGAACTGGGAGTGGCCCGCTGGTGGCAACTGGGGCTGGTGCTGCTGGTGTGGGCCAGTACGTTCTTCATCACCGTGCCCTTCCACAACCGCCTGGGGCAGGGCTACGACTACGTGGCCATCGACGGGCTGGTGCGCACCAACTGGCCCCGCACCCTGGCCTGGACTTTTCGCTCCGGCCTGCTGGGCTGGCTGCTGTGGAGAGGAATGTGAAAGGCAATGTGGGTAAATGAGTTGAATGTGCTTCGTCACTCTTTTATTTCCTGCTGTCCTTCTTCATTCAAAACACGCTCTCGTATTCAGCACATTCTCCCCACATTCACCACATTCACCACATTTGCCCCATGCTGCCCGCCGCCGATGCCTTCCTGCCCGAACTCCAGTTCCAGACCAGCCGCAGCAGTGGCCCGGGCGGCCAGAATGTGAACAAGGTGGAAAGCCGGGTGGAACTGCGCTTCCGCCTGCTCGACTCCCAGCTCCTGACGGACGAGCAAAAGCAGATCCTACTCCAGAAGCTGGCCTCCAAACTAACCACCGAGGGCGAGCTGCTGGTCGTAGCTCAGGAAGACCGCAGCCAGCTGCGCAACAAGGAAACGGCCCTGCGCAAGTTTCATGAGCTCCTCCGCCAGGCTTTGCATAAGCCCAAGGCCCGCCGGGCCACCAAGCCCAGCGCCGGTGCCGTGCGCCAGCGCCTAGAATCCAAGAAAAAACACAGCCAGAAGAAAGCCAGCCGGGGGCGGGTGCAGGACTGAGTGTTGCCCCCGTAGCCAGGCCGGGGCCAACGCTTCGCCCTCAGGCTGCGTACTGCCCTCTGATTGTATTCTGGAACAGCTTTCTTTTTCCTTGCTGTATGACGACTACTGCCATCAACGACTACCTGACGCTCACGCACCGCCCCGACCTGGGCATGGTGACGGCCCGCTGGACGCGGCCGGCCACTTCAACCGAGCTACGGGCAGGCTACCAGGAGCTACTGCGCTACGCCAGCGGCTGCGAAGCCTGCCGCCATTGGCTGATTGACTCGCGCCGTCGCACCCAGGTAGATGCCCGGGATGTGCACTGGCTGGCCGAAACGTTTTATCCCGCTTTGCGGCACCACCTGCATGGGCAGGCTTATCTGGCCTTCCTGATTGCGCCCTATCAGCTCGACGACGTGCAGGACGACACCCTGCCCCCGCTGCCTCACACCTACGGCGACAACTGCTCCATCAACCAGTTCGTGGATGAGGCCGAGGCCGTAGCGTGGCTTAGCGCCCAGCCGTAGCCACGGCTACCAAAAAAGAACGGTCCGGCTGCAGCGTGCAGACGGACCGTTCTTTTTTGGTATAGGAGCCTGATTACAGCAGCGTGCCGCGCAAAACCAGCGTAGCTACCGAGAAGTAAATGATGAGCCCGGTCACGTCAACCAGCGTAGCCACAAACGGGGCCGAAGCAGTGGCCGGGTCGAGGCCCAGGCGCTTGAGCAGCATGGGCAGCATGGCCCCCGACAAGGCGCCCCAGAGCACAATGCCCAGTAGGGATATGCCCACCGTTACGGCAATCAGCGGCCAGAACGGCCCGAAGTAGCCCGGATCAATGACCTTGGCCCAGAGTACGATGCGCAACGAGCCGACTACGCCCAGAATAGCGCCCAGCAGGGCCCCCGAAACCAGCTCTCGCCGCATCACCAGCCACCAGTCGGATAGCGTGAACTCGCCCAGGCTCATGGCCCGGATAATGAGCGAGGTAGCCTGGGAGCCTGCGTTGCCGCCCGCCGAGATAATCAGCGGGATAAACAAGCCCAGCACCGCGGCCCGCTGCAGGTCGTCCTCGAAGTGGTGCATGGCCGAGGTGGTGAGCATTTCCCCGATCAGCAGAATCACGAGCCAGCCGGCCCGCTTTTTCACCATATCCAGCACGGGCGTATCGAGGTAAGGCTCGTCGAGAGCCTCCGAGCCGCCCAGCTTCTGGATGTCTTCGGTGTCTTCTTCCTCCCGGATGTCCAGAATGTCGTCGATGGTTACGATGCCGAACAGCACGCCTTCGTTGTTGACCACGGGCAGGGCCACCCGGTCGTTGCGGCGGAACACCTCAATGGCTTCTTCCTGGTCCTGCATGGCCTTGAGCGACACAAACCGGCGGTCCATGATTTCGCTCACGCTTTTCTGCGGGTCGGCCAGCAGCACCTCCCGAATGCGAATATCGTCGATGAGCACGCCCCGATGGTCGGTCACGTAAAGCACGCTCAGCGTTTCCGACTGCCCGCCGTGCCGCCGGATGTAGTCCAGCACCTGCTGCACCGTCCAGCTTTCCCGAATGGCAATGTAGTCGGGCGTCATCAGGCGGCCCACCGAGTACTCGGGGTAGCCCAGCAGCTCCAGCGTTACTTTGCGCTCGGGCTCCGACAGGGTCTGAATCAGCTCCCGCACCAGCTCATCGGGCAGAAACTCCAGCAGGGCCGTGCGGTCGTCGGGCGACATCTCGTTCAGGATGTCGGTCATCTTCTCCTGCGACAGGTTGGCCAGGAAATGCTTCTGGATGTCGAGGCTCAGGTACTCGAACACTTCCGTGGCCAGGCGCAGAGGCAGCAGCCGGAAAATGATGAGCTGCTCCCGCTCTTCCTCCTCTTCGAGCAGGGCCACTACTTCGGCCGGCTCAAAGTGCTTGAGGACTTCCTTGAGCTTAAAAAACTCACCCTCCTGAATCAGGGACGTGATGGTTTCCGAGGTTGGCGTTTGAATCATCGGAACTGAGGGCGGTTATGCTTCGCTAGGCAAGCGGGTAGGTGTGAAAAATAGGCGCGCAAAAATAGGAGAAATGCCGGGGGCTTCCGCGTATCCAGCCTATTTTTCCGCCAAACAAATAGACTTCCTCCGCGAAATAAAACGGAAATAGAAGCGGGTAGTTCCCGGTTCAGCTTCCAAGTCTTTTTCGCTTTTAGGTTTCGAATGGGCTATACCTTGCAGTTGAACTGACGTACGTGCCTACATGGCTGATAATCCCCTAGGAACCCTTGTCGCGCTGGGCGGCGGCGACGATGACTCCCTGCTTTCCCTGCTCTGCGCGCAGCTGGCCGACGCTGACGCCGTCATCGAAATTATTTCGGTTGCCTCGCAGGAACCCCGGCGCACGGCCCAGGCCTACGTGCGCGCTTTCCAGGAGCAGGGTTGCGCCGGGGCCCGCTACCTCCAGATCGATGAGCGCCGCCCCGCCGACACGCCCGCCACGCTGCGCCGCCTGGCCCAGGCCCGGCTGGTGTTTCTCACCGGCGGCGACCAGGAGCTTATTACCGACTTTCTACAGGGCACCGAGTTTCTGCGCCAGCTGCAGGCGCGCTACCGCACCGACGCCGCCTTCGTAGTGGCGGGCACCAGTGCCGGGGCCGCCGCCTTGCCCGACAACATGCTCGTGAACGGCTACGGGTGGCGGGCCCTGCGCAAGGGCGGTATCGAGATTCAGCCGGGTTTGGCGCTGGTGGCGGATCTGCTGATCGACCAGCACTTTGCGGAGCGGGGCCGCATGGGCCGCCTTCTGCACGCCGTGCTGAAGCACCCGCAGAGCCTGGGGCTGGGGCTAGCGGAGGAAACCGGCGTTATTATCCGGCAAGGGCATCTGGCCGAGGTATTTGGCGACGGCGGCGTGATGGTCATCGACGGCCAGCACCTGCGCCACGGCAACTTGGCGCATATCCGACGGGGGGCGCCCATTGGCGGCCAGGAGTACCGGGTGCACCTGTTGGTAGCCGGTCAGGTTTTCAACTGCCGTACCCGGGAGGTACTGGCTACGGTGGAAACAGCCCCGGAAAACCCGGACGAAAAGGCGGAATAATAGTCGGCTAGCCTACTACCGGATGATTTTTTCTCCCTACATTTAGCTCCACAACCTCACATTCTCACCCTTACTTTTCTTATGAAGCTAAAATCTCTACTCCTGGTAGGTGGCGCGCTGCTTTCGGGCTCGGCCGCCTCGGCGGGTGGCTTCCAGGTATCCCTGGCCGGCATCAAAAACAACGGCATGGGCGGTGTAGGGACGGGCCTAGCCCTGGACCAAGCTGCTATGTTCTACAACCCCGGGGCCCTGGCTATGGTACGGGAGCGGGGCGTTCAGATAGGAGCCAATGCCACGTTTGCCCGCCAGTCCTTCCGGGGGCAGTTTGGCAGCGAAGAGCGTACCCTGCGCAATTCCGTCGTCACGCCGTTTAGCCTGTTTGCGGGCTTCGGTCCCGCCGAGGGTAAGTGGAAGGCCGGTATTGCCGTGTATACTCCCTTCGGCAGCAAGCTGCAGTACGCCGATGGCTGGGAAGGGCGCTTTGCCCTCACCGATATCGACCTCAAGTCCATCTTCGTGCAGCCGACGGTGAGCTACGCTCTCACGGAAAACCTGAGTGTGGGGGTAGGCGTGGCGGTGCTGGCCTATGGCGCCGTGAACCTGCAGCGCGATATTCCAGCCCAAAACGCCCAGGGCCAGTTTGGCCACGTAGAGCTGGACGGCAAAGCCGAAAACAAAGTCGGCTTCAACGCGGGTATCTACTTCAAGCCTTCTGAAAAGCTGAGCGTGGGTGTATCCTACCGCTCCAAGATTGACGCGACCGTGAAAGGGGGCGACGTAACCTTCTCCAACCTGTCGGCTGCCGCTACGCCCAGCTTCCGGGCTACCGAATTCGATGTAACCATTCCGCTGCCCGCTACCACAACCATTGGTATCGGCCTGATGCCCACCGAGAAGCTCACGCTGGCCCTCGACGTGAACCACGTGCAGTGGAGCCAGTACCGCTCCCTCGACTTTAAATTCAACAACAACGTGGGTGGGGCCGGCATCACCAGCTCCAGCTCCAAGCGCTTCTACGAGGATGCCCTCACGTTCCGCCTGGGTGGGCAGTACGCCCTCACCGACGCCTTCACGGTGCGGGCCGGTGGCGCCTACGATATGTCGCCGGTGAAAGACGGGTACGTGACGCCGGAAACGCCCGATGCCAACCGCGTGAGCGGCACGCTGGGCGTATCGTACAAGGCCGGGGAGCATTTCTCCGTGGATGTTTCGACGCAGTTTGTGAGCCTCGCGAAGCGCACCCAGACCCAGAGCGACCTGCTGAATAACGGCACGACGGACCGGGTGGCGGGAACTTACAAGACGAACATTGTGATTCCCGGTATCGGCTTCAACTACAACTTCTAAGCTTCCCTCCCCTGATTCCCATGTATAAGATCTTTAAAAATACGCTGCCAGGCCTGGCGTTGCTGGGGCTGGTGCTCGGGGGCTGCCAGCCGGAGCTGGAGGCGCCCAAAGCCGACAAAGGCTCGGCTGATTTCTCCAAGTACGTGGCGGTAGGCAACTCCCTCACGGCCGGCTACCAGAGCGGGGGCCTTTCCAACGCCTCGCAGGCCAACTCGTACCCGGCAATGCTGGCTATGCAGTTCAAGAAAGTAGGCGGCGGCGACTTCGTGCAGCCCTCGTTTAAAGCCGGGCAGGAAAACGGCAGTGGCTACCTGTCCTTGGCGGGCTTCAATGCCAATGGCACCCCCCGCCTCGTGCCGGTTACTACTTCCCTGGCCTATACCGGGCAACAGCTGCCTAGCGGCCAGAACCAGCTTACCGCTTACGAAGGGGCTCAGCCCAATAACCTGGGGGTGCCGGGCATTTCGGTAATTTCCAGTGTATCGGCCCTGACGGGTGGTTTAGCGCCGTACGGCGCTATCAACCCGTTCTTTAACCGCCTACTGTCCGGCACGGAGGTCCTGACGACCGACTACCTGACCTACATCGGGCGGGCTACGCCGACGTTCTTCACGTTCTGGCTCGGCAACAACGACGTACTGACCTATGCCACCAACGGGGGCGTGGCCAGCGCAACCAATCCCTTCAGCGGCCTGTCGGATACCACGCGCTTTGGTATTGGCTACCGGGCCCTGCTGGGCACCATCTCCAAGAATGGCACGGTGAAAGGTGCCGTGGCCAACATCCCCGGCGTAACGGCCCTGCCGTACTTTACCACGGTGCGCGTGGCGGCCATCAATGCCAGCATCAAGGCCAACCCGGCCCTGCCCAATGCCGCTTTGGCCGGGCTGTACATCACCACGGGTAAAGGCGAAGTACGGGCCGCTACGGCCTCGGACCTGCTCGTGCTGACTTCGACCAGCGTGATTGGTACGCCTTCGACCGACGCCAACAATCCGTTCCCGGTAGGCGTGGGCTACGCGCCTACCCAAAGTAACCCGCTGCCCAGCCAGTACGTGCTGGATGCCGACGAAATCAGCGCTATTACCACCCGCACGGCCCAGCTCAACAGCATCATTGCCAAATCGGCCCGGCAGTACAAACAGCCGCTGGTGGATATGGCCACCCTCTTCACGGGCATCTCGGCTAATGGCATTGCTACCAATGGCGTGACCAACACCACGAGCTTTATTTCCGGCAACCTGTTCTCTCTGGATGGCGTGCACCCCACGCCCCGTGGCTACGCCGTGGTAGCCAACGAATTCATCCGGGTTATCAACCAGACCTACGGAGCTTCGGTGCCCTTCCTGAACCCGAACGAATACCCCGGCATTCCGCTGCCATAAGTAGCGGCCACGCCTTTTCGAAAATCCCCTCTTTCCAGCAGAAAGAGGGGGTTTTCTGCTTTAAGGCCGTTCCTACCAGAATATGTGAGGCCGCTAGGGGGCGTTTCCGGGAGCAGCCCCCCGATGATGTGAGGTCCCGCGATTGGAGGCGGGCCTGGGGGTAAGGTACCTTTGTAGTGTTCTGATAAAGATAATGTTATCGGACGCGCTTCTTTCTTTTCTGCTCCTGCCAACCTCCCTCACTACTATGAAAACATTGCTGAACACGCCCTTGCTGGCGGCCCTGTTGCTGGCCGGAACCTTTGCTGGCTGCGAAAAAGCCGGGCCGGAAGTAGCCCCCGCGCCATCCAGAACCGACCTGCTCACGGAGAAAGACTGGAAGCTGGCCGCCGAAACCGTGTCGCCGGCTTTCCCTACCGAGGAAGGCGAATTGATTACCGACGTATTTGCCTACATGCCGGAGTGCGACCGGGACGACCTGATGCACTTCGACCGCGCTAAAACCTGCGCGTTGCGGGAGGGCGCTTCGCAATGTGCCAGTGGCCCCCAGCAGTTCGCGGGTACCTGGGCGTTTGAGGCCGATGATACCATTCTCCGCACCAACCTGCAGACGCTCGGCGCCAGCAGCTTCAACGTGCTGCGGCTGTCGGAAACTACCTTGCAGCTTAAGGGCATCCGCACCATCGATGGCGTAGATTATACTTACGTGTACACCTACGCCAAGCAGTAGCGCCCGGGGTGCCACAGCTCCTTTTTCAGCCGCTTTGCCCATGGAAAAACGGCCGGGGAAGGACTTGATAATGAGAAAAATATCCGTAACATAGAGCAGCGGGCGGCCGGTTAGTGGCTGCCCGCTGCTACTGCTTATTCTATACGGCTATGGGGTGGATATCTGAGCATATCCAGGATGCTGGCTACGGCGGGTTCCTGGCTTTCCTGCTCTTGTCGGGGTGCCAGGCGGCAGAGGAACTGCCGCGCCCGCTGACGAAAGCCGACTACCTGATCGGGAAAGACTGGGCGCTGGCCAGCGTGCAGGTGGATCCGGGCTTTGAGCGCGGGCCCGATATCATCACCGATTTGTTGCCCTACTACGAGGCGTGCCGCCGCGACAATAGCTGGCGGTTTGAGGCGACAGGACAGTTTTGCTTCGACGAAGGGACCAGCCGATGTACCGCCTACGACCCCCAGCGCATAGCCGGGCATTGGGCCTTGACCACCGATGAGCGCAAGCTGGTGCTGACGGTGCACGACGATAACGTGGTCCTTAACCTGGGGGCCGTAACCAGCCAGCGTCTGCAGCTGCTCAGCACCCTCCGGGAAGACGGGGAAGTCTACACCGTTACGGAAACCTACCTACCCCGCTAGCCCCGCGTGGGGCTAGTAGGCAATGGGCTGTTGCACGGCCGGCAGTGCGGGCGTAGCTTCCCCGGCCAGCCGGGCGGCAATTACCTGCGCGTGGTAGCGGCCATTCTCAATAAACCAGCGGCTGGTGTTGAGGCCGCCACACACCGTGCCGGCCAGGTAGAGTCCCGGACGGTTGGTTTCCAGGGTATCGGCGTCGTGGGTAGGGGTCTGGGCGGCGTCGCCCTGGCAGCTGATGCCCAGGGCCGTCAGAAACCGGAAGTCGGGGTGGTAGCCGGTGAGGGCGTAGACGTGCTGGGCCGGCAGGCTGCGCAGCCCCTCGGGCGTGCGCACTTCCACCGTGGTAGGCGTGATGCGCTCCACGGTAGTGTTGAACAGGGCTCCGATGCGGCCTTCTTTGATTCGGTTGAGCAGGTCGGGCCGAATCCAGTACTTCACCGAGTCGCTGATTTGGGCGCCCCGCACGACGAGAATCGGACGAGCACCCGCACGCAGCAGCTGCAGGGCGGCTTTGGCGGAGGAGTTTTTAGCCCCCACCACTACCACGTCCTGGTCGGCGTGGGCGTAGGGTTCTTTGTAGTAGTGCGTTACATGGGGCAGCTCCTCGCCGGGCACGTTCAGGTAGTTAGGCACATCGTAGAAGCCCGTGGCCACAATCACGTAGCGGGCCCCCAGGCGGCCTTTCTCCGTGACTACCTCGTAGCGCCCCACCTCTCCTTCCAGCCCCGTCACGCGCTCATACAGGCGAAGGGTAAGCTGCTCGGCAAAAGCCACGCGCCGGTAGTAATCGAGGGCGTCCTCGCGCAGGGGCTTGTAGTGCAAAGTTGTCATGGGGTAGCCGCCTATTTCCAGCAGCTCGGGCGTGGAGAAAAACTCCATGTTGGTCGGGTATCCAATCAGGGAGTTGACCAGGGCGCCTTTATCCACCACGCAGGCTGTGAGCCCGCGGCGCTGTACCTCAATAGCACACGCCAGGCCTACCGGCCCAGCGCCAATTACCACTACATCAAAAGAAGAAAAAGAAGAATCAGCCATACGCAGCTACTACCACGAAGTGGCGGGTTGGGTTTGGAGAAGTTTCGGCTCCGCTAATCAGTTTACATGCCTGGGCGCACGTTGGCATACCACTCCGGCTGGGTGAAGCCAAGAAGCAATAGTATGTCGTCTTCCTAGTGTCCGGCTTCTACGCTGCTACCTCGGCCGCCGAAGAGGCGGGTGCGGCGGCTTTGGGCGCCGCATCAAACAGGAACTCGTTGAGGCGGGCACGTAAGTCGGCTGGGGCCAGGTTGCGGAACACTTCCCCGCTGCGCACCAGCGAAATCTGGCCGGTTTCCTCGCTCACCACCAGCACCACGGCGTCGGTTACCTCGCTCAGGCCAATGGCCGCGCGGTGGCGCAGGCCCATCGAAGCCGGCACGTCGGGGTTTTCGCTCACGGGCAATATGCAGCGGGCTGCCTGCAGCCGGTTGTTGGTAATGATAACGGCCCCGTCGTGCAGGGGACTGGTTTTGTTGAAAATGCTCATCAGCAGGCGTTTGCTGATGGTGGCATCAATCAAGTCGCCGGAGTCGGCGTAGAGCTGCAGGTCAGAGCCCAGAGTGAAGGCAATGAGGGCGCCGGTGTTCTTGCTGGCCAGGCTTTTGGCCGCTTCCACAAACGGGGTGATGTTCATCTTCTCGGCGGCCGGGTCGCGCCGCCACGCAAACATGCGCATGCGCTCAAAGGTGGTAGCCTTGCCAATGGTGAGCAGAAACCGCCGGATTTCCTGCTGAAACAGGATGATGCTGGCCAGCACGCCCACACTCATAAACTGCCCCAGAATGGTGGTCAGCAGCTCCATCCCCGCCGCCCGCACTACTAGGTAGAGCAGGTAAATCGACATCAGCCCCAGGAATACCTTGAGCGCCACGCTGCCCGTGAGCAGCTTGTAGAGCTGGTAAAATAGCACCGTCACCAGCAGCACGTCTACCACGTCCAGCCAGCCGATGCGCAGGAAGCCGATGGAGAAGGAGCCAATCACGAGGAGGAGGGAATAGGGTAGGAGTTCAGCACCAGCTTGATGGTTTGTACGGCCTCGGCCACGTCGTGCACGCGCAGCAGCCGGGCTCCATTGAGCAGGGCCATGGTATGGACGGCAATGGTACCCGTCAGGGCTGCATCGGGGGTGAGGCCAAGCGGCTTGTACACCATCGATTTGCGCGAGACGCCCACCAGCAGCGGCAAGCCCAAGATGTTTAGCTCGGGCAGGCGGCGCAGCAGCTCGTAGCCCTGCTCCGAGGTTTTGGCAAAGCCGAAGCCAGGGTCCAGCACCACATCCACCACGCCCGCGGCGCGCAGCTCGGCCAGCTTGGTGCGGAAGAAGCGTACCATCTCCAGCAGCAAGTCGCTAGAGTAGTGGGTGTGCTGGGTCATGGTTTGGGGCGTGCCGCGCAGGTGCATGAGCACGTAGGGGACGCCCAGGCGCCCGGCCGCATTGAGCAGCTCCGCGTCGAGGGTGCCGGCGCTGATGTCATTGAGGATATCGGCGCCCAGGGCCACGGCTTCGGTAGCCACGGCGGCCCGGAATGTATCGACTGATAAGAAGGCTTCGGGAAAGGCTTCGCGCACGGCCTGGATGGCGGGCAGTACGCGGCGCTTTTCCTCGTCCTCGGCTATATCCTCGGCGCCCGGGCGGGTGCTGTAGCCACCTAGGTCGAGTACGGCGGCCCCGGCCTCGAGCATCTGCTCGGCCCGGCGCAGCAGGTCGTCGGTAGCTTGCACGCGGCTGCCTTGGTAGAATGAATCCGGGGTTAGATTGAGGATGCCCATGACCTGTGGCCGGCGCATATCGAGCACACGGCCGCGGGGGCAACGCAGGGTTTGCCTCGCCGAAAAGCACGTATCTTGCGCAACTGTCGGGTTCATGAGCACGGGGATGGAGTACGGCGCTGAAACGGCCGCTACGGCCGCAAAGTTGGTAGATCTGCCCGAAACTGCCGGACCCGGAAGCCCGGTATGATCCTAAGTTTTTAAATCTAGCCTGAAAATCTTGCACAACCAAACCCAGCACGAGTACGACCAGGTAATCAGCCAGTGCCGGGCGCTGTTTCTGGCCAAAACCCACGACTACGGTACCGCGTGGCGCATTCTGCGGCTGCCTTCCGTTACCGACCAGATCTACATCAAAGCCCAGCGCATCCGCTCCATTCAGGAGAAAGGCACCCAGCTGGTGGATGAAGGCATCGAAGGCGAGTTTGTGGCCATTGTGAACTACTGCCTGATTGCGCTGATGCAGCTGCGCCTACCCGCGGATGCCCCTCTGGAGCTGGACGTAGCCGAAGTAACCGCCGCCTACGACCACGAGGTAGAGCTTACCCGGCAGCTGCTGTTTGCCAAAAACCACGACTACGGCGAGGCCTGGCGCCAGATGCGCATCGAAAGCATCACCGATATTATCCTGATGAAGCTGCACCGCACCAAGCAGATTGAGGATTTGGGTGGCCGCACGCGTGTGTCGGAAGGGGTAGAGGCCAATTACCGCGACATGCTGAACTACGCGGTGTTTTGTTTGATAAAGATGGGTCTTGGGGGCTTGGGGTCTTAGGATCTTGGTTTTGTTCTGATCACCAAGAAAACCGGGTAGCCCCGGCGCTGGGTGTGTGGGGCTGGCCAATGTTTTGGCGTACTTTGTCCCGAAAAGTCTGCGAAGGCTGCTGTTCAGGAAAACACAGACCGTGCGTAGGCAGTATGTGCACCGGGCAGCTGTCCAACCCAAGACCCTAAGACCCCAAGATCCCAAGACCCTACTATGAGACAAATCACGCGCATTTGCTGGCTGCTGCTGGGAGTGCTGTTTATCTTTTCGGGGCTGATCAAGCTAAACGACCCGGTGGGCACGGCCCTTAAGCTGGAAGAGTACTTCGAGGTGTTTGCCCAGGACTTCGGGCGGTTTTTTCTGTCTTTCAAGCCCCACGCCCGCACCCTTTCCCTGGTGCTTAGCTCCCTGGAAGTGATTCTGGGCGTGGCCCTGCTGCTGCGCTGGCACCTGCGCAAAACGCTCTGGACGCTGCTGGTGCTGCTGGTGTTCTTCACCTTCCTCACGTTCTATTCTGCGGCCTTTAACAAGGTTACCGACTGCGGCTGCTTTGGCGACTTTATCAAGCTCACGCCCTGGACCTCGTTTAGCAAGGACCTGTTCCTGCTGCTGCTCTGGGCCGTGGTGTTCTTCAACCAGAAGCACCTGCGGCGGGTATTTGCCAAAGGCACGCCCGGCGTCATCTACATTACCGTGGCGGCGGCCGTTTCCGTGGGCATTGGCGTGTATGCCCTGGGGCACTTGCCTTACTTCGACTTCCTGCCTTACAAGGTGGGCAACGACATTGGGAAGCTGATGAAACCCTCGGCGGCGCTGCGCTACAAGTACATTATGGAGCGCGGCGGCCAGACCCAGGAGTTTACCGACTACCCCACGGACACTACTTGGAAGTTCAAGCAGATGGTGACGCTCAACCCCGAGGCCGCGCCGAAAATCACCGACTTCCGGGTGTGGAACGACGAGGGCGACTTTACGCCCCAGCTGCTGCAGGGAAATAAGCTGGTGCTCGTGATTCAGAACACCGACCACGCCGACCGGGACCGGTTTACCACCATCAACCAGCTGGTGCAATCGGTGGACTCCTCGCGCAAGAAGATTGATTTCCTGGTGGTGACGAGCAGCAGCCCCGCCGAGTTTGATGCTTTCCGCCACGAGGTGAACTTGGCGGCTCCGTTCTACTATGCCGACGCTACCGTGCTCAAATCCATGATTCGCTCTAACCCGGGCTTCGTGTTGCTGAAAGACGGCGTGGTGAAAGGCAAGTTCCACTACCACGATATTCCCAGCCGCGCCAAAGTAGAGGAGCTGTTGTAATAGGGTCTTGGGGTCTTAGGGTCTTAGGGTCTTGGTTTTCGTTTAATAAAACAACGAGTCGTTGTCAATCGGAACGTAAACCAAGCCCCCAAGACCCTAAGACCCTAAGACCCCAATCCTGAAAAGATGATTGGATTTCTGTTTCGGCGGGTGTGGCAGGGGGCGCTGGTGCTGATTGGGGTGGCCCTCACGGTATTTTTCCTGTTCAACGTGCTGCCCGGCGACCCAGTGGCCCTGCTGGCCGGGCAACGCTCCGATGCGGCCACCCGGGCGGCCATTGCCGCCGACCTGGGCCTTGACCAGCCTCTGCCGCTGCAGCTAGCGGGCTACCTGAACGACGTGTCGCCGCTGGGCCTGCACCCCCACGACTCCGCCGGCGTGGCCAAGTATGGGGGCTTGGGCTTGCTGCCCCTGGGTGAGAAGACACTGGTCTTAAAGCTGCCGTACCTGCGCCGCTCGTTTCAAAGCAACAAGGAAGTACTCAGCATCCTGGTCGACCATTTCACGGGCACGCTCTGGCTGGCCGTGGCGGCCATGGTGCTGGCCGCGGTGGTGGGCATTGTCTTGGGCATAGTAGCGGCCCTGCGCCCGCACTCCTGGCTTGATCGGGCCCTGATTTCGGTGTCGGTGCTGGGCATTTCGGTGCCTTCGTTTGTGGCGGCCATTCTCATTGCCATGACGTTCGGGTTCTACTGGAGCCACTGGACGGGCCTCAACCTGACGGGGCAGCTCTACGAAACCGACCCCTTTACCGGGCGTCACCTGGTGCTGCGCAATTTGCTGCTTCCCGCTTTTGCCCTGGGCATCCGGCCGCTGGCCGTGATTGTGCAGCTCACGCGCAGCTCCATGCTGGAGGTAATGAGCCAGGACTACATTCGAACGGCGCGGGCCAAGGGCCTGTCCGGCTACCGCGTGGTGGTGGGCCACGCCCTGCGTAATGCCCTCAACCCGGTAGTCACAGCCGTATCGGGCTGGCTGGCTTCTCTCATGGCGGGGGCGTTTTTCATCGAGTACATCTTCAACTGGAAGGGACTGGGCACCGTCACGCTGCGGGCCGTCGAAAACCTCGACTTCCCGGTGGTAATGGGGGCCACCATCTTTATTGCGGCCATCTTTGTGGTGGTGAATATTGTGGTAGACGTGCTCTACGCTGTGCTGGACCCCCGCGTGAAGCTGAGCTGACGCGGCCTTCTTTCTGACTCCTGACCCCTCGTATGAAAGCCTTTATCTTCGACCTGAACGGTACCATGATTCACGACATGGACTACCACACCCAGGCCTGGCAGCAGCTGCTCAACGATGAGCTGGGCAGCGGCCTGACCTGGGAAGAGGTGAAGCCCCAGATGTACGGCAAAAACCAGGAGGTCCTCGGGCGGCTGTTTGGGCCGGACCGCTTCACTGCCGAGGAAATGGACCGGCTGGCCCTGGCCAAGGAAAAACGGTACCAGCAGGCGTACCGCCCGCACCTGGCCCTGCTGCCAGGCTTGGGTGAGTTTCTGGAAAAAGCCCACCAGCGCGGCATACCCATGGCCATTGCTTCAGCGGCTATTCCGTTCAACATCGACTTTGTGCTGGACAACCTCAACATCCGGCACTACTTCCAGGCCGTGGTCAGCGCCGATGACGTGACCTTTAGCAAGCCCCACCCCGAAACCTTTCTGAAAGCCGCCGCCCAACTCCAGATAGCCCCGGCCGAGTGCCTAGTGTTCGAGGACGTGCCCAAAGGCGTAGAAGCGGCGCAGCGGGCCGGCATGCCCGCCGTGGTGCTTACTACTACCCATCAGGCCCAGGAGTTTGAGCTCTTGCCCAATGTGCTGCATTTCTCCCCAGATTTTCAGGATGCCTTTTTCCAGGGCCTCGTGTAGGGCCTTTTAGCTGCCCGGGGCTACCTTCGGCCCCCTTGGTTTTCCTTCACTCTAGCCTTTTCCTACGCTATGCGCCTGTTTCTGATTGGGATGCCCGGAGCCGGTAAAACTACCCTGGGCCGGGCACTGGCCGTGCGGGGCGGCCTGCCTTTCCGGGATCTGGACGAAGAAATTGTGCAGCGGGAGCAGCGCACGGTGGCGGAAATCTTTGCGGCCGAAGGAGAGGACTATTTTCGCGAGGTGGAAGCGCGGGTAGCCCGCGAGCTGATAGCGGAGCACCCCCGGCTGGTGCTGGCTACCGGCGGCGGGGCGCCTTGCTTTCACGGAACCATGGACGCCCTGAAAGCGGCGGGCCTAACCCTGTGGCTGGATGTGCCCGTGCCGGAGCTGGTAGCCCGCCTGCAGCACCAGGCCGCTTCCCGGCCCTTGCTGGCCGCCTTGCCCGATGCGGAGGCCCTGAAGCTGCGCCTTTCTGAAACCATAGCCGCCCGTACAGGGTTTTACGCCCAGGCCGAGCTTCGGTGTACGCCCCCGGCCTGCACGCCCGAAGCGGTGTGGGCGCTGGTGCAGCGCTATACCGCCACGGCATAATTCAATGGCCCCGGTGCGCATGTGCGCGCTGGTGGCTACTTTTGCGTTTTGAAACCTTCGTTGCAGTACCATGGAACAGAAAGCTGCCCCAACCTCGGGACAACTGCATAAACCCAAGCACAAAGGCTCTGCCCAGCTGTTTGAAAACCCGCTGCTGGAGCGCCTTACCCATACCCACATTGCGGCTCCCCTCAGCATTTTCTTTAGCGTAGCCGCCGTGAGCCTGTACTACAGCCTGAGCCAGGGCCTGTTATCGGGGCTTTCGGCCTTTGGGCTGTTTTTGGGCGGCTGGTTTCTCTTCACGTTCGTGGAGTACCTGATGCACCGCTACCTCTACCACCTGAAGCCCACTACGCCTAGCCGGGCCAAGTTCCAATACACCATGCACGGGGTACACCACGAGTTCCCGAAAGACAAAACCCGTCTGGCCATGCCGCCTATCCTGACGGTATTCGTCACCTCGCTGCTGTTCTTTATTTTCCGGTTCACCTTCGGCAATGCCGGGTTTGGGGTGCTGGCGGGCTTTGTGTTTGGCTATGCCTTGTACTTGTTTGTGCACTACGCCATTCACGTGTACTCGCCGCCCAAGAACTTCCTGAAGTTCTGGTGGCACCATCATGCCCAACACCACTACCGCCAGGATGAAGTGGCCTTCGGCGTATCGACCACACTCTGGGACCACATCATTGGCACCATGCCGGAAACCCGGAAAGCCAGCTAACCAGCCAGATGGAACAAAGAAAAAGGGAGCCGATAGGCTCCCTTTTTTTGTGGGTATGGGTGCTGCGAGCTACCGGCGGCGGATTTTGTTTAAAAGCCACCAGATGAGCAGCACGAGGAGTACCGCGCCGATAATGCCCGTCAGGGCGCCGGCTTTAAAAATGTCCCCGATAACCTCGCAGCTGCTCAGGGAAAAGGTCAGGACGATAAGCAGGCTCAGAGCCAGCATGGGACGAAAGGAGTTCATAGGGGAGTGGTTTCGGGAGAGAAGAGAACGGGGCTGCCCGCGTGGGCTGCTTTCTTTCCTGATACTGCCCTTGGGCGCGAAAAGTTGACTTAGTACTCTTGCGAGTGTTGCTTCCTACTTACCAGCTACGTCCTTTCTGGGCCGCCCGCCCAGTACCACCAGCACCACGGCCACCACAATCAATGCTGCCCCGCCCAGCATTTGGGCGTTCAGTGTTTCGCCGGCAAAAGCCCAGCCCAGCAGCACGGCCACTACGGGGTTCACAAAGGCGTAGGTACCGGCCAGGGCAGGCTCTACGTGGCGCAGAAGCCAGATATAGGCCGTGAAGCCGACGATGGAGCCGAACGTGACCAGGTAAGCATAAGCCAGCCAGGATTTTTCCGTCACGGCCCCCAGGCTGAACCCCGCGCCCTCGCCCCGCAGCAGCCCCACCACCACCATCACCAGGCCCCCACAGAGCATCTGCATCCCGCCCGACACAAAGGGAGAAGGGGCCGGCTGGTGTTTCTTGGAATACAGGGAGCCAATGGCCCACACTAGGGCAGCTGTCAGCACGCAGATAATGCCGATGCCCTCGTGGCCGGGCAGGGCTACGTGTGAGGCCCCCGGGGTACGGGCCAGCAGGTACACGCCGGCCAGTCCGCAGCCCAGGCCCAGGGCCACCCAGGGCGTAGGCCGCGCCGAAACCCCGCTTAGCCAGCCCAGCAAGGCCAGAAACATGGGTACGGTGGCCACCAGCAGGGCTGCCAGGCCAGTGGGAATGTATTGCTCGCCTACCGTTACCCCGCCATTGCCAAAGCCCAGCAGGCAGGTGCCGATAACCACCGCCGTGCCCCAGCCCCGCCACGTGGGCGCCGGCTCGCCCCGCCAGCGCATAAAGCCATAGAGCAGGGCCCCCGCCAGGGTATAGCGGGTGCCGGCCATCAGGAGGGGCGGAATGGAGTCGATGGCGAACCGAATGCCCAGGTACGTGGAGCCCCAGATGATGTAAAGCGCCGCAAAAGCCAGGAGAAGGGAAGCGCGGGAAGGTGAAGAATCAGGCATGAGAAAGGCGGCGGCAAAATACGCACCCCCAAACCTACGGCAGAACGCGCTGAGCGGCTACGAACAACGGGTGCGTTTACTTCACGCCCTCGGTAATGCCGGGCCAGGTATCGGTGCGAAAGGGCGGGGCCGGCAGACCTTCCTGGTTGTAGAGGTTGGCAAACGGGTTGTTGCTCCAGCCATAGCGCACGGCTACCGGCGCCGCTACCTGGGGGCTCGAAAGAATGAGCGTGTTGCCTTCCAGCCGCCCCTGGGCCCACACAAACTTGCGGTCGGCCCCGGCAATGGCAAAGCTCCGGAGGGTAGGGCCGCTGGCGTCTTTCAACACCAGTCCGCTGCCCGTGTTTTTGAACGTGATGCGCACTTCCTTGCCCTGCACCTGCAGCTTATCGAAGGTGGGTCCAGCGGCTAAGACTTGCTTATCGGCGTAGGCTACCTGCCGAGCTGCCAGGGCCAGGCGGCGGCCTACTTCCTGCTTGTTGCGGGGGTGAATGTCCGTTGGGTTGCCAATGTCGATGGCGGTGGCCATACCGGTGCGCGGCAGGCTGAGCGTGCGGGCCTGGGCTTCCCGGAGCTCAGCCCACTCGTAGTCGGCGGGCTGGGGCTGGTCGGGCATAAAGTTGGCCAGCTGCACAAACAGAAATGGAAAGTCGCCCTGGCCCCAGCGCTGCCGCCAGTCCCGAATCATCGTTGGAAACAGGGTGCGGTACTGCGCGGCCCGGCCTGCGTTGCTTTCCCCCTGGTACCAGATAGCGCCTTTGATGGCATACGGGAGCAAGGGCGCAATCATGGCATTGTAGAGCACCATGGGGCTATTCTGGGCGCCGGCCGGGAAGGGGTTGCGGGGCATGGTCTGCTGATCGTAGGCTACCTGATAAGCCCAGTTGCCGGCCAGCGGCACCGTGCGGCGGCTGGTTGTGAGGGTCATGTCCTTGGCCTCCCCCCAGATGCCTCCCCCCGCGCCGTTGTCCACCACGCGCACCGTCAGCACATTGCGGCCGGGCTTTACCAGGGCGGCTGGCACCGGGTAGCGGCGGGGCTCGTTGTAGCCGTTGGTGCCGCCAATGAAGGTGCCGTTAAACCAGGTCGAGTCGTTGTCGTCTACCTGGGCCAGGCTAAGCTGAGCGGCCTGGTTGGCTTCCTCGGCCGTGAGGGTTACTTCCTGGCGAAACCATACCACCCCGTCAAACGCCTGCAGGCCTGGGGTGGCTTCCCAAACGCCGGGCAGGGGCATAGTAGGCCAGCTGGCCGCCGGGTAGGTCACCTCGAACCAGGCCGGGGCACCGGGCCGGTGGCCTTTATCCTGACCAGCCGGGCTGCGCCGCCAGGCCGCCACCTGGGCATCAAAGTCGGCTACCTGCTGGCTGATATCGCGCGGGTTGCTGCGGAGCTTCTCCACGGCCGGCGTAAACTCGGGCAGAGCCTTCAGAGCCTCCGCACTGGTCCACGACTCAGCGGGGGTGCCGCCCCACTCGGCCGTAATCAGCCCAATGGGCACCTGATAGCGCTGGTGCAGGTCACGGGCAAAAAAGTAGGCTACCGCCGAAAAGCCGCCGGCAGTGGCCGGGCTGCACACCTGCCAGCCGTTGCCGCCAAACTCCGCCTGCGGCCGCGAAGCCATTACGTTGGGCACGTCAATCAGCCGAATCTGCGGGAAGGTAGCCGCGGCAATTTCCTGGGGGCCGTTGTTGGCGTCGCGTAGGGGCCACTCCATGTTCGACTGCCCCGAGGCCAGCCACACGTCGCCCACCAGAATATCGGTTAGCTCCAGGGTGTTGGTGCCTTTAATGGACATGGTGTAAGGGCCGCCGGCGGGCAGGGCGGGCAGCGTCAGTGTCCATTTGCCGGTGGCGTTGGGCTGGGTGGCGTACGTTTTACCCTGGAAAGTGAGGCTGACTTTCTCGCCCGGGGCCGCCCAGCCCCAGAGCGGCAGGTGGGCGTCGCGCTGCAGCACCATGTGGGAACCCACCAGCCGGGGCAAACGAACGGTGGCCTGAGCCGCGGAGCTTACTGCACCCAAACCAAGCAAGAGCAACAGACTACGAATCATCAATGGAAGAGCCTTTTGAACGTGGACAAACCTTTGCGCGGCCAATAGTAAGAAAAAAGCCGGCCCGCCGGCTTCGGTACCACGCAACGGGGCGCGGACGCGGGCGTCTGTTGGCGGCGCAGTACCTTGGCTGCTATCCTTTCTTTCGTCGCTTTCCATGTTCCGATACTTCCTGCCGCTGCTCCTGCTGCTGAGCCTGACTCAGGGTGCCGCGGCCCAGCTGCTCCAGCCCAAGCCCGTGGCCTCCCGGGCCGATTCCCTGCGCGGCTACCTCACGCCCCTGCGCACCTGCTACGATATCAACTACTACCACCTCGAGGTGAAGCTGGACGTGGAGAAGCGTTTCATCAGTGGCTCCAACCTGTTTCGCTTCACGGCCACCCAGGACTTCACCCGCCTGCAGTTTGATTTGTTTGCCAACCTAGCGGTGGACAAAGTGGAGTACCGGGGCCAGGCGGTGCCGTTCACCCGGGAGTTCAACGCCGTGTTCGTCACGTTTCCGCAGCCCATCCGCCAGGGGGCCAAAGACGAGTTTCGGGTGTACTACTCCGGCCAGCCCATTGTGGCCAAGAAAGCCCCCTGGGATGGGGGCTTCGTGTTCACGCAGGATGCCGCCGGCAAGCCCTGGGTAGCTACGGCCTGCCAGGGCGTGGGCGCCAGCATCTGGTGGCCCACCAAAGACCACCAGTCCGACGAGGTGGATTCCATGCTCATCAGCATCTCGGTGCCCAAGGGCCTCAAAGACGTGTCGAATGGCCGCCTGCGCAAAGTCACGAAGCTGAAGGACGGCTACACGCGCTACGACTGGTTTGTGAACAACCCCATCAACAACTACGACGTGGCCCTGAACGTGGGCGACTACCGGCGCTTCAGCGGGGGCACCTACACCGGGGAGAAGGGCCCGCTCACCCTCGACTACTGGGTGCTGCCCGAAAACCTGGCCAAAGCCAAAAAGCACTTCGCCGCCAACGTGCCGCCCATGTTCAAGGCGTTTGAGTACTGGTTTGGGCCCTACCCGTTTTATGAAGATGGCTACAAGCTGGTGGACGCGCCCCACCTGGGCATGGAGCACCAGAGCGCCGTGGCTTACGGCAACAAGTACCAGAATGGCTACCTCGGCCAGGACCGCTCCGACACCGGCTACGGCAGCCAGTGGGACTTCATTATCATCCACGAAAGCGGCCACGAGTGGTTTGGTAACAACATCACCAGCCAGGACATTGCCGATATGTGGGTACACGAAGGCTTCACCACGTACTCCGAGGCTATGTTCGTGGAAAGCACCGCCGGCCCGGCCGCGGCCGCCGACTACATTCACGGCTCCCGCAAGTGGATTCGCAACGACCAGCCCATCATCGGGCCGTACGGGGTAAACCAGGAAGGCTCCGGCGACATGTACCCCAAGGGCTCGGCTCTGCTGCACATGCTGCGCCTCACCGTAAACGACGACGCAAAGTGGCGCCAGATGCTGCGCGGCCTAAGCCAGACGTTCTACCACCAAACCGTGACCACGGAGCAGGTGGTGAGCTACCTCAACCAGCAAAGCGGCCAGAACCTTACGCCCATCATCAACCAGTACCTGCGCCACCCCAACGTGCCCACCCTGGAAGTGCGCTTCACCCCCGACGGCAAAACCCTGGCCCGCTGGATTGCCGACGTGCCGGACTTTGCCATGCCCGTGCGCGTGCGGGCCCGCGGCGGCGAGTACCGCACTATTACGCCTACCCGCAACTTCCAGCCCGTGGAGCTGCCCGGCATCACCCGCGAAAACCTCGAAGCCGACACCCAGAACTACTACATCGGGGTGCTGGTGGAATAGGTTGAGGGGCGGGCGGCAAGCCGGCAGAAGTTGTAGTATTGCCCCCTCGTTTCCCTTACCCTTCCGATGATAAGAACTGCTTTACTCGTTGTTCTGTGCTTTTGCACCGCCGTGGCCCAGGCGGCTTCCGGTTTTGCCAACCTCAAGCAAGGCCCCCACGGCGTGGGTTTCCGCGTGGTGCAGCAATTCGATTACGCCCGGGCCTATAAAGACCTTACCGATGCCGTAACCGGGAAACCGACCACCGGCGAGCTGGCCCGGCCCATCCAAACGCTGGTGTGGTATCCTGCCCAGAAAGGCGGCACCGCCATCCGCTACGCCGATTACCTGCGCACGGAAGCCACCGACGAAACCTTTACCCGTACCGATGCCGAAACCGCCGCTTTCTTGGCCGACAAGCTGCAGTGGGCCGCCGCGCAGGTAGGCCAGAAGCAAGCCCAACAGCTCTTCGATCAGCGCATGTGGGCCGTGCGGAATGCCCCAGCCGTGGCGGGCAAGTTTCCGGTGGTGATTTATGCGGCCGGCGGCGGGGGCACGGCCCACGAAGCTGCCGATCTGTGCGAATACCTCGCCAGCCAGGGCTACGTGGTGCTGGCCAGCCGCAGCTTGGGTACGCACACCAAGGATATGAACTTCGACGCCGAAGGACTTGGCACACAAGCGCGGGATATTCAATTTCTGCTGTCGTACGCTCACACCCTGCCGCAGGCCGATATGGACCACGTGGCCGCTGCCGGCTGGAGCTGGGGCGGCCTGGCCAACGCGCTGGCAGCTACGCAGGATGCGCGCATCAGCGCCATCGTCAGCTTTGATGGCACCAAAGCCCAGGAGGATACCAAACCCGTGTCCCGCGTGCGCCTGACCATACCGTGGCTCTACGTGCAGCGCCGCTCCGAGTCGGTGCGCGAGCTGAGTGCCAAAGGCATGGAAACGACGGGCATCCTGCTGAACGAAGCCAGGTATGCGGACCTCTATCACATGGTCATGAACCCGATGGAGCACATCGACTTTTCTTCCATTGCCCTGCGCGTAGCCGGACCGGCGCACTTCACAGAGTACTCCCGCGCTGAGGTAGAAGCCGCCTACCACTGGACCTGCCGCTACACCCTCGAATTTCTTAACGCCACCCTGAAAGACGACGCCACCGGCCGCCAGTTTCTGGACCGTACACCCACCCAGAACGGTGTGCCGACGCATATGGCCCGCCTCGACCACCTGCCCGCCCGCCGTGGTCCCCTGCCCACGCAGGCTGGCTTTGCGGCGGCCCTGGCCCAGCAAGGTTTCGACAAAGCCCTGGAAATCTACCACCGCCTGCAGCAGCAGGAACCTGCATTTGCCTTGTCGGAAGGTACGCTGAATAGCTGGGGCTACCAGCTTATGCGCGAGGCCCGCGACCTGCCCGCCGCCCGGGCCATCTTCGCCCTGGGCACGGAGCTCTACCCCAACGACGCCAACCTCTTCGACTCGCTGGGAGAAGCCGATGAAAACAGCAAGGACATCCAAGCGGCCATTACGCACTACCGCCGCTCTCTGGAGCTGAACCCCGCCAACCACAACGCCCGCCAGCGCCTGCAGGCCCTCGGCGGGCCCCGGTAAGGTGGAGTGGACCAGGTAAGCAAAACCGGAAAAAAGGCTGTTGTCCTGAGCGCAGCGAAGGACCTTATCCCGGTAGCACAGGTCGTTGTTACGTCTTATGTTTGGCTGGTATAAGGTCCTTCGCTGCGCTCAGGATGACAGTTGTTTTTAAAAACGCGACACTTCCCAAATTCACCTTCCGTACCTTCGCCCGTAGTTGATTCTCACTGAATTCATCGTAGCATGAACCAATACGACGTCACCGTCATCGGCTCCGGGCCCGGCGGCTATGTAGCAGCCATCCGCTGCGCCCAGCTGGGCCTCAAAACCGCCCTCATCGAGAAGTACGACACCCTGGGCGGTACCTGCCTCAACGTAGGCTGCATTCCCAGCAAGGCCCTGCTCGACTCGACGGAGCACTACCACAACGCCGCGCACACCTTCAAGGAGCACGGCATTGAGCTGAGCGACCTGCAGATCAACATGAACCAGCTCATCGACCGCAAAAACGGGGTGGTGAAGGCCAATACCGACGGGATTCAGTTCCTGATGAAGAAAAACAAGATTGACGTCCTGCACGGCGTCGGCTCGTTTGTCGATAAGAACCACATCAGCATTGCGCCCACCGCCGGCGGTGAGGCCCAGCAGATTGAGACCAAGAACGTCATCATTGCTACGGGCTCCAAGCCCACGGTGCTGCCCTTCATCCAGCAGGACAAGCAGCGCATCATCACCTCCACCGAGGCCCTGAATATCCGCGAAGTGCCCAAGCACATGATTGTGATTGGCGGCGGCGTCATCGGGCTGGAAATGGCCTCGGTGTACGCCCGCCTCGGCGCGAAAGTGTCGGTGGTGGAGTTCCTGGACTCGCTCATCCCCACCATGGACCGCGGCCTGGGCAAGGAGCTCAAGCGCATCCTGGGCAAAATCGGCATTGAGTTCTTCCTGAGCCATAAAGTGACCGGCGCCACCCGCGAGGGCGACACCGTGACGGTAACCGCGACCAACCCCAAGGGCGAGGAAGTGAAGTTTGAGGGCGACTACTGCCTGGTAGCCGTGGGCCGCTCCCCCTACACCGCGGGCCTGAACCTGGAAGCTGCCGGTGTGCAGATGGAAGAGCGCGGCCGCATCAAGGTCGATGAGCACCTGCAAACCTCCGTGCCCGGCATCTACGCCATCGGCGACGTGATTCGCGGCGCTATGCTGGCCCACAAGGCCGAGGAAGAAGGCGTGTTCGTGGCCGAAACCATTGCCGGCCAGAAGCCCCACATCAACTACCTGCTCATCCCCGGCGTGGTGTACACCTGGCCCGAAGTAGCCGGGGTGGGCTACACCGAAGAGCAGCTGAAGGAGCAGGGCAAAGCCTACAAAACCGGCTCGTTCCCGTTCCGTGCCTCGGGCCGCGCCCGCGCCTCCATGGACCTCGACGGCTTCGTGAAAGTGCTGGCCGACAAGGAAACCGACGAAATCCTGGGCGTACACATGATTGGCCCCCGCATTGCCGACCTCATTGCCGAAGCTGTAACGGCCATGGAGTTCCGCGCCTCCGCCGAGGACGTAGCCCGCATGAGCCACGCCCACCCAACCTACGCCGAAGCCATGAAGGAAGCCTGCCTCGCCGCCACGGAGAACCGGGCCATTCACATGTAAGCCCAAAACGGCTCAGCATTGCAGAAGAACGTCATGCTGAGCGGAACGTAGTGAAGCCGAAGCATCTCTACCGCTTCGTTGCTCAATCAAAAAAGCGGCTGAAACTCCCGGGAGCTTCAGCCGCTTTTGCGTTGGCAGCAGGCGGGCGGTGCTACTTCAGCACGTCCTTCAACTCCTTGAGCTGGAAGCGCGAATCGTACTGGGCAAATTCGCGCATCATGGCGGTGTGGGCCGAGCCCGCCAGCACCAGCACGCGCTGGTCGGTGGGCTCCACGGTTTTCTGCACCACCGAGTACATGTAGAGGTTGCGCCGGTACCACTCCGACACCAGCCAAGACCCGGCAAAGCTCTCCACGCTGCCGGCTTTGTTGAGCATGTCCAGGTAGGCGCCTTTGTTTTCACGCATGCTGGCGGGGGTATTGAAGTCGAGCAGGAGCTGGGTGAGGGTGAGCGTGCTGAGCTTCCGGTTTTGGTCGGCTTCCACTTTTTTGAATAGCTCGCCGATGCGCTGCTGCAGGGCTTCCTGGTGAGCCTGCTGCATAGCCTTCTGCACGCTATCGAAGGGGAACGTGGTTTTCAGGTAGTCGAAGGCGTACACGCGGCGCAGGCCCGCTTTCTTGGCGGTGCGGAAGGCCAGCTGGATAATCTCGTTTTTCAGGTAAAAGTCGCGCTGACCGGGCTGGGGATATTTGGCTTGAATGGCCTGCTCGTACTGCCCGCCCAGGTAGAGCTTGTAAAGCGCGTCGAGCTCGGCCTGGTTGTTCCAGTCCCACTCCACAAACACCTTATCGGGGTGCCACTGGCTGAGGCGGTTGGTCATGGTCTCCAGCTCGGCCTGGGCCTTAGGCGCCAGCACATCGAAGGATTTCGTCTTGACGATATCGGCACCGGGGTTGTGGAAGTGGAAGGTGCCCAGCAGCAGCAGCTCGGCGGGCTTGTTTTGGGCGGTGGCTCCCAGGGCCAGGAAGAGGCTGCTGAGCAGGAGCAGAAGTGTTTTCATAGCTTGTCTTAAAGAGGCTGCAAGGTAGAGCCCCTTCGGCAGATGCTTGATTTCCAGCAAGCCACATAATGATGTAGTTAAGGGACTATTCAGGGGTAACTGTGCTGGATAGAAGCGGTGCTTTGTCAAAAAATCAGCTTGACTACGTGCAGTAATTTGTTCGGTCCACGCGTCATCTACGGAGTTCAGGTTGTCGGCCAGGGTTTTGCCTTCGCTCTTCAGCGGGCCGTAGTCGGCCCCGATGATGATAGTGGGGGCAGGCGCTGCAGGTTAGCGGCCACCAGGTTGATGCACGGGTCTTGGCCATCGGCAGGGGGGGCGCAGGTAGTTTTTGAAGAACCACTCCATGCCGGCCTTGTTGAGCGGCGCTGTTTCTTGGCTGGCTTGGTACGAGGGCCTGTTGGTAGTGGCACCGGCAGTGGGGTAGACCAGCAGCTGGTACTTGGGCAGGGCTACTTTCTGGTCGCGGGCCTGCCGGCTCACGGCGCAGGCCAAGCCACCGCGCTGGCACTTTCGCCCGTCACCGCCAAACTGTTGGCGTCGCCCTTGATGCTGGGGGCATTCTTCAGCGCCCACGGGTAGGCGGCAAAGGCGTCGTCGTGGGGGCCGGGCACTTATGCTCGGGGCCTTTGCGGTACGCCACCGCCACCACTACGCCACTGCCACCACTACGCCAGCCTACTGCCCCGGCACCGATAGCCTCTCCCGAAACTGCCGGTAGTGTGCCTCCCCCATTTTGGCACCCGCCACTGCTCGCCGTGCTTTTTTGCGGAAGGCGGTAGCGCGGAGCTTGGCGGCTTTTGGACGCTGGGCCTACCAGCTGCTGCCAGCCCCGCCGCCGCCCGAGCTGCCCCCGCTGCTGCTGGAAAACGACGACCCACCCGACGATGAGCCCGACGATGACCCACTCGACGACGACGACAGCTGGGCGGTGGTGTACTTTTCTTTTTTGATGTGCTGGCAGAAAGCGCAGGTGTGCACGTGCCAGCCCCAGCCGCCGTGGGAGGTGGTTGCGGCCTGCACTTCCTCGTCGGGCTGGGGTTCCAGGGTGCGGTGGTGGCACTTGGGGCAGGGTTCGGCGTCGGAGCTGAGGTTGGCGTAGTCGAGGGTGAGCCGGTGCTGGCAGGCGGGACACTGCCACACGTCGTAGTCGATGGCGTGGATGCGCTCCTCTACCTGCTGGCCCGGCTGCAGGGCGGCATCGTCTTCGGTTTCGGAGAGGCGGTGCATGGGCGTGGCGCAGGCGGGACAGGCGTAGGGGGCATCGCGCAGCAAGGCCAGGCGCTGCCGGTACCGGGGCCAGTAGAAGGCCATACCCAGCGGAAACAAGTACCGCAGCCAGCCCAGGCCGTGGTGGGTTTCGCTCAGGAACTGGTAGCGGGCGTGGCGGCTCTTATCGGCGTAGCGGCTCGCCAGCAGCCGGTTTACCGCCCGCAGGTAGCCGTGCAGGTACAGCCCCGGCCAAGCGTAGCAGAGCCCCATGAGCAGCAGGGGCGGCAGGGGCCAATCCAGGGCCGCGGCACCCAGCGCCAGCACCACAATTCCCCCAATACCTACAACCAGCACCCAGGGCCTGGCCGCCGGCTTTTTGCTGCGCAACCCCAGCACCAGCCCGCACACCGCCAGCAGCGCCAGCGCCGCTACCACGCCCACGGCTTCCAGGTCGCCCCACGCGTTGGGGTCGGCGGTCAGCTCCTCCGTCAGGTAAGCCGCGTCGTCCGGGTAAGTCTGGGCCGTCTCCCCGGCCAGGGCCGCGGCCGAATCGGCGGGCTCCAGGCGGCCGGTGGCCAGCTGGCGCAGCAGGGCCGCCACGCCGGCCCGCACGGCCGCGTCGTAGTCGCGGGCACGCAGGGCGGGCAGCATATACCGCTGCTGAATGCGGTAGCAAATCACGTCGGGCAGGTCGGCTTCCAGGCCGTAGCCGGTTTCAAACTCCACCCGGCGCTGGTCCAGCACCAGCAACATCAGCAGGCCGTTGTTCTTGTCCTTGGCGCCGATTTTCCAGCGGTTGAACAAGGCTGTAGCGGCGGTTTTGGGCACTTCCTCCCCAATGCTGCGCGTGAGCACCACGTCGATGTGGGCCCGGCCGCTCTGGTCGAGGGTGCGCAGGAGGAAGTTCAGGTCCTGCACCGTGGCGGGCTGCAGCAGGAGGTCGGGGTCACTCACGTAGCCTTCGCCCAGGGTCTTGGGGTCGGGGATGGTGGTGAGGTAGTCATCCTGGGCAACGGCAGCCAAGCTGCCCGCGGTTCTCAAGGCCAGCAGCACCAGGATCCGAAAAAATAGGCTACGCATCAGTAGAACAGGTGTCATAGGCCGAAAAGCGGGTTGTTTGGCCAAGAAAGGTAGATCTGGTGTATGCCTGCGCGTTGAAGCTGGTTGCACCCTGCCTGATTAAGGTCGTTTGTATTGTTGTTCTGGGCGAAGCGAAGAACCTGGGGTGGCGGCTTCGCAGTGTCCGTCTGAAACATCAGGGCAGTGCTGTTCTTCCCAGGTTTCGACACTATTCAGCATCACGTTCTTTTCAACTTCCCAAAGGGTTTACGTAGATTCCCCGCTTCGCTCGGACGGGCAGAGGGCTACGGGTTCTTGTGGTAGCAGAAGCAAGTCGGTATGCCTACAAGTAGCAGCGTTAGTGCGCACGGCCGCGCACGTAGGCGCTGAGCTGCTCGTGGGCGTCGCGCACTTGCAGGGTGAGCTGCTTGTTGGCGTAGGGCTGCAGTACCTGAAGCTCCCGGGCCACCTGGCGGCGCCAGAAAAGCAGGCGGGTCCGGTTGGCGTACACCTCCCGGTCAAACTGGTCCTGGCGGGCGTTGGCTTCAGCCATAAGCTGGCGGAAGATGCGGCGGTGACGCCGGGTGAGCTCGGGGGTAGTGGTAGCCTCAGCCTGCAGGCGCTGGGCCAGATGGCGGGCGTAGAGCTCGGTGATGTCGAAGTGCAGCTGCTCGTGAGCCAGCGTCTGGCCGGGCGTGCGCGAAGGATGAAAGGAAGAGTGGCGGCAGTCGAAGTAGGCTTCGATGGTAAGGCGCGTGGTGCGCTGCCAGGGCTGACTGCGGCAACGGTAGCGGATGCCGCTGTGGGTAGCGGCTTCGCAGCGTCCACCCCGGGCGCGGCCCTTAAAATCGGCGGGCGTAAGGCGGCGGGCCGGGTGCCAGAGGATTTCCTGTTCGTAGGGGCGCAAGCTGGTTGTTTGGAAAGCCCGGGCCTGCAAGCCGGCCGTTGGACTGGTGGGTTTTTCGAGGCGTAGCAGGTTGGCTCCCAGCTGACGGGCTTGGGTGGTAGCCAGCTGCAGGAGGGCCACCGAGTCGGTGCCGAACGAGAGCAGGGACGGGCGCACCTGAATGCAGGCCAGCTCCCGGGCCGAGGCTTCAACGGGCTCGGAAGCCGCCAGCACCAGCACCGTTTGGGCGGGGGCTGGGCAACTGGCTGGCAAGGGCTCGGGGCGCTGCACCGCCACCTGGGGCGCGCAGCCCGCCAGGGCCAGGCTTAGTCCTATCCACGTACGCAGGGGCATCATCGGCGGCAGATTGAGTGAAGCGGTACCCGGAGCCGCCCTGCGAAAGTTAGGCGCTTATTTGTTTCCGGCAAGGTAGGCCAGCTGGTTGCCGCAAGGGCCGCAAGCGGCTCATTGTCAAGGTAGGCAAAAACTGTTTTGCCGTATCAGTAGGACGTCCGCGTGTAGACACGCATACTTGCGTCTCGTCGGCCGCGCCGTATTAATGATTGTTGTCCAACGGCAAGCGGCAAGTAGGCATGTCCACTTCTTCCCCCTCTATGGCCCGCACCGATGCCTACGCCCAGGTTCAGCCCGCCAGCCGCGCCGAGTGGCGGCAGTGGCTGGCCGAGCACCACGCTAATAGCCCCGGCGTATGGCTGGTCTATTTTAAGAAGCACGCCGGCCAGCCCAGCGTAACCTACCCGGAGGCCGTGGAGGAAGCCCTGTGCTTTGGCTGGATAGACTCGCACCCGCGCAAGCTCGACGCCGACCGCACGCAGCTACTGTTCACGCCGCGCAAGCCCAAAAGCGGGTGGATCAAGGTAAACAAAGAGCGGCTGGAGCGACTGGAAGCGGCCGGGCTGCTCATGCCCGCTGGTCTGGCCGCCATTGAACGGGCCAGGCAAAACGGCGCCTGGGAGTCTCTGGATGCTGCGGAAGCCGGCACCGTGCCCGGCGACCTAGCCTCAGCTCTGGCTGCTAATGCCGCGGCGGCCCAGTGTTTCGCCGCTTTCTCGCCCTCGGCCCGCAAAATGCTGTTGACCTGGGTACTGGCCGCCAAACAGCCGGCCACGCGGGCCCGGCGCGTGGCCGAGGTAGTGCGCATGGCCGCCCTGAACAAGCGCGCCAACTTCGACCAGGCCTGACTTCCGGCGGCTGCAAAGCTCTCCTGATGATTTTCCGGCAACCCTGGGCCCCGGCCTTGCGAATACCTGGGCAGGACCTCTGGGTAGGGCCCGCGCCGCACGCTTCAGCCAGCACGCTATGGGTAAGCACAAACACAAGCACTCGAAAAAGGAAACCGTATCCGATGATATCTTGGATGCGGCGGCTATTTCCATCAAGAAGTACCGGAAGGTGACTAATGAACTAGCCAAGCTCAGCTCCGGACAGAAGCTGGTAGGTGGCCTGATGTTGCTGGCGGCCGGCTACTTCTACCTGGATAAGGTGAAAAACGACGCCAACGACTCTCTGTTTGCGGGGCTGGATGCTCACCTACCCTGGCTGAACAACGCCAAAAAAACGGCGGCCCCGGCTCAAGAGAAAGCAGCGGATGAACAGCCCGCAAGCGCCCCACCCCGGAAAGAGCGCAAGCATGCTAAGCCTGCCAAGGCAGCCGGCTCATTCGACCAGCGCCCCGCTGCCAGCCCCGACGACGAGTAGACTAACCAAGTATTCGGAGGAAATGCAGGTGCCCAGTCAGCCTTAGACGAACCTGTTTCCAATAGATTTTTCCACGCAGTAACCACCGCATCATGAAAAGCAAAAAGAAAAGCAAAGCCAAAGCACCCAAGAAGAAATCCTTGTTCGGTGGGGCCGCTAAGTCGTTGAAAAAGCTGGGCAAAGGCAGCGGCCTGCGCAAGCTCACCACCACGCAAAAAGTGGTAGGCGGCACGGCGCTGGTAGCATTGGGCCTGGGGTACCTGGCCACCCGTCGCGCCGGCTCTGCCAGCTCCGAAACGGCTACCACGGACATCGACCCGAACACCGGGGAAAGCCTGCTCTCCACGGAGGGCGCCAGCATTTAGCCCCCGCAAATCTGGCAAGGACATAAGCGGCCTTAAGACGTTCTAACCGGCTGGTGCTTCCAAAGTGCCAGCCGGTTTGCGTAGGGAGAGCCGACGTACTTACAAAATGTGGTTGGCCCGGGCCAGGCGCACCAGCGGAAGAAGGGGCAGCCGATGCGGGGCGGCCAGGTAGCGGTTGAGGTCGGCGCCGGCAAACTCTCCTTTGCTCTTCGAGAGGTTGGTGAGGGGGTGGTAACGGTCAATCAGGCGGAAGGTCACGTCCCGGCAGTAGTCGTAAACCGTGGAAACGGGCAGCTGCTGACCTGTCGCCGCCGTGGGCCCGATACAGCCGCCCAGGGAAAAGCACTGGTAACCTTCGGTTTGGAGCTGCTCGGCCAGCAAAGCCACTACCGACAGATAAACGCCCCAGATCTTGGTTGGCAGCAGCCGAAACTGGTGCAGCTGATACCCTTTCAGTTGGGCCTGCTCATACCAGGGGTCGAGCACGCAGAAACCCAGGGGTTGCTGTTGTGGCCCCGCCTGAATAAGAAAGAACCGCACGTCGGGCTCGGGGGCGAGCTGTAGCAGCCGGGAAATAAAGCTGATTTCGCGCTGGGCCGGGGAATGCTGAATGAATACTTGGTTGATGGCCTGCAGCTGGACAAGCTCGGCCGCATCCAGCGTGGCCAGGTTGCGCTCAACCAAGGTAAGCCGTGCTTTGCGGGCCTTCTTGAGGGCGCCGGAGGTGGCCGTCGAAAAAGCCAGGGGCGCGGTAAGATCCAGGCAGCGTTCTGTACCGATGCGCACAAACTGCATGCGGCGGCTTACCTGGAACAGCGCGGCGGCTCCGTCTTCGCTCAGGTAGCTGAATATGCTCTTCGGGTACGTGCGCAAATATGCGGCTAGCAGATCAGGCCGCTCGTGGGGCGTGGCAATAGGGTCGCCAAGCACCACGTTGCCGGCCAGGGTGCGGCGGTAAGCCACAAAGCCCAAAGGATGGTCGAAGTACTGCAGGCCGGGCTGCAAGGCGGCGTAGGCGTTGGGGTCGGAGGCACACCGGCGCAGTGTTTCAAATCGGGTGGCAGTGGTCATACAGGAGGTTGCCGGCTTAGGCGGGATACTACCTGCAAGCTAGCAGAAGGTCGCCCTGTGCTGCAATCCCCTGATCATGTGATGAAGCAAGGTCAGATGCCTGCTAAGCAAATACCCCAACCGATAGGGCCAGGCAGGCGCTACCGGTTGGGGTGCTACTATTAGGGCGCGGTTAAGCGGCTGGCCCGAGCCTAGTAAGCGGGTACTTCCTGGCCTTTGGGGTCTTCGCCGTACTGGTTTGGGCCGCGGGTGCCCTCGGTGCAGGCGAGAATCAGAATCCAGATGCCCCCGATGATAGGCACGAGGCCCACTAGCAGAAACAAACCGCTTTTATTCACGTCGTGCATGCGGCGAACAGCCAAAGCCAGGCCCGGCAGGATCATGGCGAAGCTGTAGGCCATGTAGATGTAGCCGGGGCCACCTACACCACCCATCGTGGTGCCCAAGAGGTTGTCGAGCAACATGGCTGCTATGGCAAAGATGAGCTGGAACAGCACGAACATCCAGTATTCTTTGCGGCGGGACCGGCCGGAGAACTTGGCGAAATTTTTCAGCCCCAGTAAAAAGTATTGCATACGTGAAAGGGTATAGGTTTCCTACTCGTAAGGCTTTTCGGTGTCGCCCCGTTTTTTTAGGTGGTTTCTGAACTCCACGCAGGATAGAATAAGCGTTGCCGCCTGGGCAACCGGGCGTCAGGCGGATTGCCGGTGAATATAGGGGCCGTACCAGAAATTCGGCGCAGTCATATGTTAATTTATTGAAACTATAAGATGCTATAATACCACGAGCTGCCTTAAAAGGACTGAGCGGGGTCCGCTGGTTTATCGGTGGGGCTTCCGCTAAAAACCAGTCGAATCAGGACGTGAAGGCCGAAATTGCCGGCTCACTCAGCAGCCGGTGCAGTTGGGGCCGGGGCCCACCGCTTTTCGCGCCAGGCTTGCTGCTGTTCCGCATCCAGAAACGTCCAGGCCACCATGCGGCTGATTTTGTGGCCCTGGGTCATGGGAATGGTGCGCACGTCGGTGGCTTGCAGCTTTTTCAGTGACTTGTAGAGGCCGGGCAGGGTTTCTTTTTTCGATACCAGGGTCGTGAACCAGAAAAAATTACGCCGGTTCAGGGCGCTTTCCTCGGCCATGCGCCACAGGAAGGTACCCTCCCCGCCCGGGTACCACAGCTCCGTCGACTGTCCTCCGAAGGTAGGCTCGGGCTGCGGGCCTTTGCTCGTGCCCAGGTTGCGCTCCTTGCGCTGCCCGGCCGCTTCGGCCTCGGCCGCCGACCCGTGGAAAGGCGGGTTGCAGATGGTCAGGTCGAACACCTCGTTGGGCTTCACCATGCCGCTGAAGATATCCGTGGACTTGGGCTGCAGGCGTACTTCCACGGCCCCATTGAGCGCAGGGTTGCTGGCCACAATCTGCTTGGCCATGCGCACGGCTACCGGGTCTACGTCGGAGCCCACAAACTTCCAGCCGTACTCGCGGTGGCCGATAATGGGGTAAATGCAGTTGGCGCCCACGCCAATGTCCAGCACCCGAATGTTTCTGCCGGTGGGCACGGCACCATCATTCACACTGGCCAGCACATCGGCGGCGTAGTGCAGGTAGTCGGCGCGGCCCGGGATGGGCGGGGTCAGGTACCCCGCCGGAATGTCCCAGTGCGCTATGCCGTAGAACTGCTTGAGCAGTGCCCTATTCAGCGTCTTCACCGCTATAGGGTTAGCAAAGTCGATTGTGGTGGTCTGGTATTGATTTACCGCTATAAAGGGTGCCAGCTCGGGCGTGGTTTGAATGAGCCGGGCAAAGTCGTACTGGCCCTGGTGGCGGTTGCGCGGGTGCAGTCCTTCTTTCTTAGGGGCAGGATTGGGGGGAAATTGGCTCATAAGGCAGCAGGAAGAAAAAATGAAGAAGGCCGGCGGTCCGGCCCACCGTCAAAGCTACCCAGACTTCCCGCAACCACCGCCACGGCTGGGGTTGGGCAACTAACTGGGCCGCAGGAAACCTTCCCGGCGCTGGTTGCGAATAACCAACCCCGGGACGGCCGCGTACGTGCGCTGTTTCTCCGGTGGGCCGATTTAAACGTTAGGTACTTATGGCAAAAGACAAAAAGGCTTCCGCCGGCAAGAAAAAGCAGGGGAAGAAAAGCCGGAAAGCGGATGGCCTGCTGGATGACGCGGCTAAGTCGCTGAAGAAATTTCGCAAAGTCACCCGGCACGTGGGCAAGCTCAGCCCGGGCCAGAAGCTGGTGGGTGGCATTGCCTTGGTAGCGGCCGGGCTTACCTATTGGGCCAAAAAGCAAGCCGCCGATGAGGCCGCCACGGCGGCCCTGCCCGGCGCCCAGGCCGCCGAAGCCCACCTGGCTACCCTCACCGAAACCACCCCGGCACCCGCACCTTCGCTGGACTGGGCGGCTCCCGAGGAAGCCGCTGCGCCTGCCCGCCCCCGCAAACCCCGAAAAAGCAAGTAGCCCGCCTTATAGGCCAGCGCCCCGCCGCAGCCGCTCCTGGTAGAAGCAGCCGCGGCGGGGCGCTGGTAGGTTGTCGGTAAGCGAAGGAGGCTAGCTTTCCAGCTTTACGCGTACGGCCGCCGGACCCTTGGGGCCCATTTCCACCTCAAAGGAAACCTTGTCGTTTTCCTTGATCTGGTTGATCAGGTTGTTGGCGTGCACGAAGATGCTTTCCTGGGTTTGCTGGTCTTTGATGAAGCCATAGCCCTTGGAGTCGTTGAAGAACGACACCACACCCTTGCGGATAGGATCTTCCGGCGCCATGTCTTCCTGCTTCATCACGTTGATGCGGATATCCTCTACCTTGATTTCCTTTTTCTTCTTGGTAGGGTCCGGGGGCGTGCTCGTGATGTTGCCGTCATCATCTACGTAAGCCAGCATATCTTCCAGGTTCTGGCCTTTCTTGGCGTTGGCCTGGCGCTCTTCCTTCTTTTCTGCCTTATCGTTACGCTTTTTCAGGCGCTTTTTTTCGTTTTCCTTTTTGCCAAAGGTGGCTTGTGATCTGGCCATGTGGTGCTGTCGTCGTGGGGTCTATCCGCTTAGTCGGGCAAAGCTGGGAGGAAGGGGCAATAGATAATTAAAATAGACAATAGCCGGGGCGTGAAGGTTCACCGGGCACCCGCAATATATTGAATAGTAGATAGAATAGCGCCGCGCCTTGTTTCGCACCTGACCCCGCCGGGAAAGCGGGCCGCGAAATGCAGGTGTTGAGCGGCGGCAGCGTAAAGCTACGGGTAATTCTGGCAAGTAAGCAGCGCGGCCTATTTAGCAGAGACTAAAAGCCGACACCCACCTGTTGCGCCAGCCCCGACGAAGGCCAAAACCTACGCCTTTTTCACAAAGGAGGTCTTGAGTACCATCATCGTGCCGCCGGCCCGGCCTTCAATTTCCTCGGCGCTGTTGGTAAGGCGAATGTTCTTCACCACGGTGCCGCGCTTGAGCACGGTGGAGGAGCCTTTCACTTTGAGGTCTTTGATGATGTGTACGGAGTCGCCATCCTGCAGGAGGGCGCCGTTGCTGTCCTTTACGTCCATGAAAAAAAGGTGATTTCGCGCCAGGTAGCCCGGGCGTGTGGGGCAAATATCGGCAAAGTTGCGCGGGTGCCCGGCCTGACTAAGGCACCAACCGAAAGTCGGGTACTTCCTGGACCTGGCCGGGACCCAGCCCCAGCAGCTGCGTAGCCCCAATCCGGACGCGCACCAGGCGCAGGGTCGGGAACCCGACGGCGGCCGTCATGCGGCGCACCTGCCGGTATTTCCCTTCCGTAACGGTAATGGACACCCAGCTGGTTGGGCCGTGCCGGTCGGAGCGGATGCTGCGCCCCCGGGCCGGGAAGTCGGGCGGGGTTTCCAGGCGGAAAGCCTGGCAGGGCAGGGTCTGGTACTTCTCGCCCTGCCGCCCGATTTCTACTCCTTGCTGCAGCTGCTGCACGGCTTCGTCGGTGAGCTGGCCGTCTACCTGGGCGTAGTATTCCTTTTCTACGTGGCGGCTCCGCACGTATTCGCTCATTTTGCCGTCGGTGGTGAGCAGCAGCAGGCCTTCACTGGCTTCGTCGAGGCGGCCAATGGCCATGATGCCCGCCGGGAAGTCGTACAGCTCGCCCAAAAACCGCTTTTTCCGGGCTTCGCGCGGAGCCTCACTCCGAAACTGGCTGAGGTAGCCGTAGGGCTTGTGCAACAGGAAATGCCGGTGTGCCGCCGGCGAATCGGCCTCGCTAGTGCTGCTCATTAAACACCGCATCAATGGCCAGCCCGGCTGCCAGCAGCAAGGCCGCGGAGGCCGCCTGCATAGAGCCCATGTCTTCCAGGCTGATCATGTAGTTGTCAGCCGTGGTAAACAGCTCCTTGCCCAGGCCCGCCCACTTTTTGGTAACGGTGCCGATGGTCTGGCCCGTGGCACTGACGAAGGTGAAGTCCCAGCCCGTCCAGTTGCCTTTCACCTCCGCCACCCGCACGTCGGCGGCCGTGTACACGTGAAAGCCGCCCCCGAGAGAGAACAGCTTGCTTTTGAAGTAGCCGATTTTGCTGTTCTGGGCATCAAATACGTTCACGGTAGAGCGCAAAAACGTCCAGCCCCGTTCCAGGCGCAGCACGGGCCGCTCGTCGTTGAGGGGGCGTACGACCAGCGAAATGGGCGTGTTGCGCTTTTTGGTGAGCAGCCGCAGGTACTGAATCCACTTGGGCGTGGTTTCGGTAGCGTAGCCCAGGTGCTCGTTCTGCTCGGGGTCCAGGATATCGTAGGTGTCGGTGAGCTTGAAGTGGCCGACATGTTCGCGGATAAAATACGTGCGCCGATTAAGCATAGGTAGGGGAGAGAAGAAGGAGCCGCAAAGAAAGCGAAAGAAGCGGGATGCGGCCCGGCGGCTACCTCTGCCATAACTCCAACCGAAAACCCCGCGTTAGGAATACCTCACCATTGCGTTGCCTTGACTAGCTATGTCCGACAAACCGTCTCTTTTTCCGCCCCAGCACCAGGACGAACAACCAGGGCTGGAATCAAAAATGACTCCCCAACCCGAGTACATCCGCCCCGGCTACCAGGGCGCCAATAAGCTCCGGGACAAAATTGCCCTCATCACGGGCGGCGACTCCGGCATTGGCCGGGCCGTGGCCGTGCACTTTGCCCGCGAGGGTGCCGACGTGGCCATCGTGTACACGCCCCGGGAAGAGGAAGACGCCCGGGAGGTGCTGCACCTGGTAGAAGCCGAGGGCCGGCGCTGCGTGCTGCTCCCCGGAGACCTGAAGGACCCTTCCTTCTGCGAGGAAGTGGTGCGCCGCACCGTGCAGGAGCTGGGCGGCCTCAACATTGTGGTCAATAATGCCGCCGAGCAAAACTGGCACGACTCCCTCTCGGACATCAAAGACCCGGAACTGGACTCGATTTTTGAGCTGAACATCAAGTCGTTTTTCCGTGTGACGCGGGCGGCGCTGGAGCACCTGCGGGAGGGCGACTCCATCATCAACACCTCGTCGGTGAATGCGTTTGCCGGGCACGAGCAGCTGCTGGACTACACCTCCACCAAGGGCGCCATTACGGCCTTCACCCGGGCCCTGGCTCTGCAGCTGGCCTCCAAAGGAATCCGCGTTAACTCCGTAGCCCCTGGGCCCATCTGGACGCCGTTTATTCCTTCCACGGCCAGCGCGCTGAAGGTGCCGCTGTTTGGGCGCGATACCCCGATGGGCCGCGCCGGGCAGCCCTCGGAAGTGGCGCCAGCCTACGTGTTTCTGGCTTCGGAAGACGGCTCCTACTTCACCGGTCAGACGCTGCACCCCAACGGCGGCAAGGTGGTAAATGCCTGATCGTGCTTAAAACAGCATTTTGCGAAAGCGCCGCGTGGAGGTACTGCGCGGCGCTTTTTAGTGGCTTTGCTGAAGTTGGGGTAGGCCGCAGGCAACCCTCGGCGGTAAGGCCGCATCTGCCGGAAACACCTTCTCGTTTTCCGCCCCATGCTGTTTCCCTACCTTTTGGCCCTGGCCGCTGCTATGACGGCCCCCGCCACCCAACCTCAACCCGTGACCGTAACCGTGGCGCCCACCCGCGTGCTGCTCGAAGAACGCGCCGGCTCCCGTCTCAACTTCGACTTTCAGGTGCAGGCCGGCACCGATTCGCTCTGGCTGCAGAAAGTAGAAGTTTCCGTCTATGATAAAACCGGCGCTTTGGTAGTGCGCAAGTTTGTCGACAACAACGGGTTCAGTCCCAGCGTGCAGAGCCTCTCGCACCGGGTGTTTGCGCCGGGGCAGCCAGCCCTGGTATTCAACCCCTTCCACACGTTCTCGGCGGACATCGACGTGGCCCGGCTGCGCTACACCTTCGAGTTTCAGACCAGCAAGCGGGCTGAGGTGACGCAAACTGTGGACGTGAAGCCGGAGCGCTACCAGCCCAAGGCCGCGCTAACCATTCCGGTAGCGGGCCGCCTGCTCATCTGGGACGGGCACGATGAGCATGCCCACCACCGCCGCCTCGACTTTCGCCACCCCGTGGCCCAGCAGTTCGGCATTCAAAGCAACTTCATGCGCTACGCCCACGATTTTGTAGTAGTAAATGAGCAGGGCGAAAAGCATACCGGCGACGGCAAAAAGAACACCGATTACTTCGGCTTTAACCTGCCCGTGCAGGCCCCGGCCGCTGGCCGCGTGGCAGCTGTGTATGCCCAGCAGCCCGACAACGACAACGGCCAGGACTTTTTCAACCCGCAGGAAATGGTGGGCAAAGACCCGCTGCTGCTCTACGGCAACTACGTCGTCATCGACCACGGCCAGGGGGAGTTCAGCCTCATGGGGCACCTGCGCCAGGGCAGCGTGCAGGTGAAAGTGGGCGACCAAGTGCGCGCCGGGCAGGTGCTGGCGAAGGTTGGCTCCTCGGGCAGCTCCTATTTTCCGCACCTGCACTACGAGCTGCGCACCGGCCCGGCCCTGAACGTGGAAGGCCTGCCCGCGTATTTCCGCAAGTTCCGGTTGTTGCGCGGCAGCCAAAGCCGCCCCGTCGCCCAAGGCGCCCTCGACAGCGGGGATATTGTGCTGCAGGAGGGCAAGTAACGAATCCGTTTAAACAGCAAGCGGCTGAAGGTCGGGTAGCTTCAGCCGCTTTTTTACGTAGGGAAATCTAGTCGGCTATTCTCGCTTAAACAGGTAGGTGTTGCCGGCCTGGCGCAGCGTGAACGTGTGCTGAGCGGCGTCGAAGTCCATCTGCAGACCCGCTTCGGGGTATACAAACTGCGTTTTGGACTTGGGCGTGAGCGGGAAGGCGCCCTGGCCGGTAGCCTGGGCCATGAGCGTGTTGCCCGCTACCGTCACGTTGATTTTCAGCGGCATCTGGGCGCTGGCGTAGTTGCCCACGAAGGGGCTTAGGTCGGCCGCCGAGAGGGTAGCGGCGCTGAAGTCGGGCAGGCGGTAAGGCAGGTTGAAGTAAATGGAAAGCACGCCCAGCAGCACGTCGTTGGTGGGGTAGGGCGTGTTGCTGGTGTAGGCCACCGTCAGCTTCTCGGCGGGGAAGTGCGACAGACCGGCCCGGAACCCATCAATGATGCCAAAGTGGCCGTAGCTCTTGTGCCCCGCGAAGGGCAGCATCATCAGCCCCAGCCCGTAGCCGTCCTGCGCGGCCTGCATTTGCTCCAGGGTGGCTGGCTTCACCAGCTTGCCCGAGTACAGACCTTCCATAATGCGCGCCAGGTCCTGGGAGTTGGATACCACGGCCCCGGCCCCGCCCGGAATGCTCATATCGGTTTCGGGCTGGGCTTCCCAGCTGGTGCCGTTCCACTTGTAAGAAGCCGCCTCTTGTTTCTTAGCGTCGATGCGGCCGCCGTAGTACGTGTCTTTGAGCTTGAGCTTATCGGCAATGCGCTTTTGCAGCACCTGGGCGTAGGGCTGTTTGGTTACTTTTTCCACGATGTAGCCCAGCAACACATAATTGGTGTTGCTGTAGCTGTACTTGGCGCCCGGCTCAAACTCCACCGGCGCGGCCATCAGCGTCAACATTTCAGCCTGCGTTTTGGGCTTGGTCATGTACTGCACGTACGCCTCATCGGCGGTGAAGCTGTGCAGGCCGCTGCGGTGCATGAGCAGCTGCTGCACCGTGATTTTGGCGGCATTGGGCAGCTGCGGAAACCAGGTAGCCAGGGGCGTGTCCAGCTTCAGCTTGCCTTCTTCTACCAGCTGCATCACCAGCGTAGCGGTAATAAGCTTGCTCACCGAGCCTATGCGGTAGCGCGTGCCTGCTGTAGCGGGCACCGCGGCCGGGGCAGTCTGGGCCAGGCCCGTAGTGCGCTGGTAGATTACCTGGCCATTCTGCACCAGCGTGAGGCTGCCCATGGCTTTGTGGCTGGCCTCCAGGGTGGTGAGCAGGCTGTCGAGCTTGGGCTTATTTAGCGTCTGGGCCAGGGTGGTGCCTGCCCATAGCAACGGCAGCACCAGCAGAGAAAGTGTTTTGCGGAACATAGAACGGTGAGGATATGGTAGAAAGTGAAGCACTACTTTTTAAAGAAAGCTAACAGCTCGGCGCGGTAAGAGCTGCCGATGGGAACCAGGGTGCTGTCCTGGAGCAGCACGTTGTCGGGCTGCAGCATTCTGATGTGGGCCGCGGCTACAATAAAGGAGCGGTGCACCCGCAGAAACGGGCGGCCCAGCACCTCCGTCATTTCCTTCATGGTCTGGTGCAGGAGGTAGGTTTTGATGGCTGTGGTTATTTTCACGTAGTCCTTGCAGCCCTCCACATACACAATGTCGCTGTGCGGCACTTTCAGCAGGCCCTGGCGCTCCTTCACCAGCAGGTACTTCTCAGCGTCGGCGTCGGCGGGTGGCGCGGGCTGGGTGGCGGGCAGGCGTGAAATGGCCTTCATGAACCGCTCGTAGCTGAAGGGCTTCAGCAGGTAGTCGAGCACATCCAGCTCGTAGCCCTCGTAGGCATACTCGCGGTAGGCGGTAGTGAGGATGGTTTTGGGCGGCTGCTGCAGGCTTTTGAGAAAGTGCAGCCCCGTCACCAGCGGCATTTCGATGTCCAGAAACATCAAATCCACGGGCTGCTGGGCCAGGTACTCGTAGGCCTCCATGGCATTGCGGCACTTACCGGCCAGCGTTAGGCCGGGCGTCTGCCCAATAAACTGGCTGAGCACCTGATGGGCCAGGGGCTCATCGTCCACAATTAGGCAGCGAATGGGCGCGGGCGTGGTGGTCATGGTTTCAGGGGTAGAGTCGGCAGAAGAAGAAACAGTTGCAAGGGAGTGCGGCAATAGGCTAAGCAAGCCGCAGGGTAAGCTCGGCGCGGTAGCGGCCATCCTGCTCAGATAGCTGAAGCGTGTAGGCGCCGGGGTAGTACAGCTCCAGGCGCTGACGGATGTTTTGCAGGCCAATGCCCCCGTTGCGCTTGGGTGAGGCCGCCGGTGCTTCGGGCAGCATGTCATTTTCGATGAGAAAGTGCAGGCGGCCGGGCGTGGCGGTAAGGGTGGCCGCTACCGAGGCGTCGTCGGAGAAGTGGTGGCGGCCGTGCTTGAAGCTGTTCTCTACCAGCGGCAGCAGCAGCAGCGGCGGCACCTGCACGCTACTTACGTCGCCCACGGCCCGGAACTGCACCCGCGCCCCGGCATACTTGCGCTGCTCCAGTTCGAAGTAGTTTTCCAGAAAGGCTACTTCCTCCGCCAAATCAATGCTGGCCTTGCCGCTGTCGTAGAGCACGTAGCGCATCAGTTCCGAGAGCAGCAGGATAAAGCGCGGCGTTTCGGGCGAGCCGGCCAGGCTCAACCCGTAGATGCTGTTGAGGGTGTTGAACAGGAAATGGGGCTGCAGCTGCGCCTTCAGCTGCTCCATTTGCAGGGCCAGGTGGTCTTTTTCGAGGTGACGGCGGCGGTATTCCTGCTGGAAGGCCAGGCGCACAAATGCCACGCAGCTAAACGCGAGCAGGTCGGTAAACAGCAGGCTGAGGTAATACTGGGCCCGGTGGAGCAGAATAGCGGCCTGCTCCAGGTAATTCTGGTGGTAGTAAGCGGCTAGCTTGGGCGGGCTGGGCAGATACTGAAACAACCCGTGCGCCAGTACCATGTTCAGCTTGATGCCCCACCACAGGTATACCAGCGCCCCCAGGCCCAGCAGCGCATAGCGCCGGCGGCGCAGCAGCCACGGCAGCAGCCCCCGGTAAAACGGAAGGATGTAGAGCGTAGCCAGCAGCGCAAACAGCATCAGCTGGGGGTAGGGCAGGTTGGTACGCTCCCGGATGGGCAGCAGGCGGACGGCCTCCTGCATAAACACATTGTACTTATACAGCCCCACGTACAGCGCCCACACCAGCCCCTCAAATACGAGTGGGAAGCGGCTGGGCCGGTCGGTGGCCGGTGGGGAGGTGGGCGTTTTCATGGGGCCAAGTTGGGGAGTTTTCATATGCCCGGCCGCATGCCTGGCGGCTGATTTCGACTAATCGGGGCATTTCTTCGACCAAAAAAAGCGGCGGCCGGCTTCGTCGGGCGGTAAGCTGCCGTGGTCGAAAAACGCGTGAAACCGCCTGGGCCGCGCTCTTCCTTTGTGTCGTTGCCAGTCGCTGAGTGGCTGACTCTTACCCTTCGACACCCTTTCTTCTTTCCCGTATGAAAACCCTGTTCCGCTCCCTGCTTGCCGCCACGCTCCTCGCCGCTCCAGTGGCCGCCTCGGCCCAGGCCCCCGCTGCTGCCACGGCCGCCGACACCGCCCGCATCGAGCTTAACCCTGCCCTCATCAACGCCGTGAATACCCAGAGTTTTGAGCAGTTCCGCGAAACGGTGCGGCCCCTCATTGCACAAATGGCCGATAAGAAAGTGGTGGCCCTGGGCGAAGGCACCCACGGCACGGCCGAGTTCTACCAGGTGCGCTTCTGGCTCACGCGCATTCTCATGGAAGAGCATGGCTTCCGGCAGGTGGCCCTGGAAAACACCTACGGCGGCGCCCGCCTGGTAGATGAGGCCCTGCACCAGCACGGCGCCCCGGCCCTCAAGCCCCGCATGCAGAAGCACCTGCTCAGCATCTGGCAAAACCAGGAAATGGCTGCCATGCTCAACTGGATGAAGGAATACAACCACCGCCACAACCGCCGTCACCACGTTAGCCTCACGGGCATTGATGCCATGTTCGGGACCGACGATGCCCTGCTGGTGCAGGCGGGGCTGAGCAAGCGCAACCCCACCCTGCGCCCGCACATTGAGCAGCTGGTGAAAAGTGCCGCCTTTCAGGATGCCATGTGGCTGCACATAAACGATGCGGGCTTCAAATTCGACCGCAAAGGCTGGTTGAGCAATGGCCTGGCCGGGTACGCCGCCGCCGATGAGCTCCTGAAGGCCCTGCCCACCGCCCGCTTGCCCCGCGCCGACCGCGAAGCCCTGGAGCTAACCTTGCAAAACAGCCGCATGGTGTTCGACTACCCCTACCAGGTGCAGTTCCATAAGCGCGACTCGTCCCGCGACAGCCTGTTTGCGGCCATGGCCCAGCTGCTGGTGCGCCAGCCGGGGAGCAAGCTCATTATCTGGTCGCACAATGCCCACCTCTCGCGCCAGTCCATGGACCCCACCGACAACAACGGCGGCGGCACCGGGGCATTCCTGGAGCGGATGTTCCCCGGTCAGTACTTCGTGCTGGGTACCAGTACCGCCTTTGGTACGTTTGCCGCCACGCCGCAGGCTTTTATATCGCCGCTCAGCCCCATGGCCGCCTATCCGCTGCCCACGCCCAAAGCTGGTTCCTGGGAGGCCTCTTTGGCTCAGGTGAGCAGTCCGGCGTTTTTCTTCAACACCCACCAACTGGGCAGCCAGGACGTGCAGCGCCCCCAGCGCCTAGTGGGTCAGACGCCCACCAGCACCGATCAGTACGGCAACTATCGGCTTAGCAAGGCCTACGACGCACTGCTGTTCCTGCGCACCACCACGGCGGCTACGCCCTTGTAACCGAGAACTGCTAGCCAAAGAGGCCCGGGTATTGCCGGAAGCAGATTTCGGTAGTCCGCGGGCCTGCGCTGCCGTCCGTCTGCCCCAGCCGCCCACGCAACCTCTGCCGGAAAGCCGCCGTATCAGGCCCCAGTATAGCCAACGGGCTATATCTGATACTTTCCTCTGATGTTCTTTCTCCATGAATAAGACCTTGCTTCTCCTCTCAGTAGCCGCGGCCCTTGGCGCCGCCGCCTGCACCCAGGATAAACCGGCGGCCGTAGACGCGGCTACCACCCCTTCGGCCGACACCGCCGTTGTTGTGCGCGACAACCAGCTTGCCAGCGACACGGCCGCCTACGGCGCGGATGCCGACCGCCTAAGCCAGCGCGTTGCCCAGGACCTGCGCCTGACGGACACTGTAGTCGTTACGCGCATCGAAAAGACCTACTACACCCGGGGGCGCCGCCTCAATGAGGTAAACACCCGGTACGCCACCGACACCACCGGCCGCTATGCCGCCCTGCGCCAGGTGAATGATGATACGGACCGCGAAGTGCGCACCATCATCACCAACCCCGAGCAGTACCGCACCTACGAGACCAACCGCAACGCCTACTACGCCGGCACGCCCTACACCTACCGCGAAACCCAGGAGGCAAGCACCAGCCAGGCGCCGGCGCGTCGTCGGGGAGCAGCCGTTGTGAAGTATGAGCAGAAGCAAAACGGCGAAACTAAAATCAAGTACGCCAACGGCACCACCGTCAAAATCGACAAGGACGGTGACCGGAAAGTAGAGTACCCCAACGGCATCAAGGTAAAGCGTGATGCCGATGACGGGCAGCGCAAAGTCAAAGACTAGCTGTACCTTACATCCTCACAAAAAGGCCTGCCCCAATACAAGGGCAGGCCTTTTTTATGGTAAGTGCTGGCGCAGGAATACGAAAAACTCCCCCGCTGCTTTTGCTAATTGTCAAATGCTAGCAATTGCGTTAACTAGGCTTTACCCCAAAGGCCCGTAGTTCCGCGTCGATGCGCTGGTTCCAGCGCTGTTGGGCGGCCTCGTTGGTGCCGTGTTGGGTTTCGGCTTCGTACTGCTCCTGCACACGGTTCATTTCCCAGTAAGAGCGCAGGTACTGCAGCTGAATGATGCTGTTGTAGTCGGCCACGGTGAGGGAATCGGGCTGGACTTTGCGCTTAAACCGTTCCCCCACCAGCTTCACTAAGTCGAAGTGGCGCTGCTCGTGGTTGAGGCTGTAGGCATCCTGCGTGGCCGTCCAGGAGGAGCTGCGCACCACAAAAACCTGCAGCGTGAGGTCCAGGTGCAGGGTACCATTAACCACCTGCGGACGGCCCGTGTAGGCAAAGCTGGGAAACACCGCCGCCGCAAAATTACCGGCCGAGCGGCGCGTCCCGCTAAAATCGGCCCACACCAGGGGGCGCTGCGGCTGGTAGAATAGCGTGTCACCTTCCATTGCCCGTGCATCGTCCTGGAAGCGTACCTGAACGCGGCGGGCCAATGCCACATTGCGGGGGGCCTGCTGCGTTACCCAGGCATCGAAGTACGTGAGGGCACCTACCAGCGCCTGCCGCAGGGCTGGCTCTACGGCGGCCCGCTGGCTGGGCAGGCGGCGGTACCGCGCGCCGCCGCGGTACTGGGTGAGCGGCACTGTTTCGCCTTCGCGCTGCCAATCGAAGCCAAAGGCTACGGTAATCTGGCCCTCGATGGTGCCGCCCGCACCCGCGGTTTCCTGGATGCGCAGTTCCTGCACGCGCAACGTTACGGGGCGCAGGACCGGGTTGGCGGGTACGCTTTGCCGAACAAATGCGCGCAGTGCCGGGAGTGCCCCGCCCTGCAGATCCACTGCTTCCGCGCGGCCCCCGGGCGTGGGAGACAGCAGCACCGCCACCGGTCCGGGCTGGGGCCGCGCTTCTGCCACAGTCGCGAAATAATACTCGCGCGGAGTAAAGGCGAGTTTGGCGGGCTGCAGCACCAATGGCTGGGGGGCGGCCACCGCGGGCCAGAACCAGCCGCCCAGCAGCTGCCAGAAGGAAAAAACAAGAACAAGCATAGCCAAGTATCTGCCCTACAGACACGGGCATGCGGCCGCAGGTTCCGCTGCCAGCTTAGTGCAGGCGCTGCAGGCGGTATTCGCTGGGGCTCTGCCCGGTATGCCGCCGGAAGGTTTTGTTGAAGTGCGACACGTTGTTGAACCCACTGCCGTAGCAGGCCTGGGTAATGGTCAGGTTCTCATCCATGAGCAACCGGCAGGCTTGGCTTACCCGGTACTCCTGTAAAAAGTCGGTGAGCGTGTGGCGGGTCATCTTCTTGAAGTAGCGGCAAAAGGCCGGCACCGATAGGTTGGCCACATCCGCCACCTCATCTACGCCAATAGGGCGGCGGTAATTTTCTTCCAAGTAGTGATACACCTTGCTGAGGCGCTGCTGCTCACGCCCGTGCAAGCCCAATCCCCCGTTGCCGGCCTGCAAAGGCAGTACATCCGTGGTTTCGGCCAGCTGCTGCAGTACGCGCAGCAGGGTGAGCAGGCGCGGTAGGGGCGGTTCCACCAGCAGCTGGCGCAGCAGCGGGTCGAGGGCTGCCCGGGTGGCGGGGCCAAAGGAAAGGCCCTGGTGCGAGCGGGTGAGCAGCTGTTGAATGGCCGCCAGCTCGGGGCGCTGCCAAAACGTTTCCCCCATAAAATCGGCGCGGAGCTGCACCACAATTTCTTCGAAGGCACCCTGCTGCCCGTAACTAAAGGTGAGATGGGGCAGGTTAGGGCCGATCAGGGCCAGCTCCCCCTGCTCGAAGCGGGAAATGTGCTGCCCGATGTGGCGGCGCCCGGTGCCCTGCGGGATGTACACCAGCTCGTACTCGGGGTGATAATGCCAGAGCAGGCCGCCGTTTTGCACCTCGGTGTAGTGCAGGAGCGTGAAGGAGCTATCGGTGGTGGGGTGGATAGACTCGTACTGGAGCTGCATAATCGATAATCTATGCCGGGCAGGCATCGGCGTACTCTCAAATATACACGATAAGTCAACATAGCACCAGAACTGGCAAATACTGCGGTTGCGCTATATTTTTTTGGGTAGGACCTTGAGGTCGGACCTTTGACCTCTCTTCAATGCGACACGTTTTTTCACGCTTCACCAGTCTGTTTGCTGCCGCCGTCCTGCTGTCTTCGGCTGGCGTAGTAGCCGGACCAACGGGCCCGGCTACCGACCAAACCCAGGACACCATCCAGCAGCGGGCCAAAAACCTGACCGGTTACTACGCCTTTGCGCTGCACCTTTCAGGCCGGCAGCGGCGGGCCGTGCAGGCCTGCACCTATCGGCACCTGCAGCAGTTGGATTCTATTAAGCAGATATCCGTTGTGTATGCCGACCGGACTGGACCCGGCGCCACCGGCCTGCCGCCGCAGGATGCAAACCAGATCCACGCGCGGTACGAAGCTACGATGAGCCGCATCCTCACGACCGGGCAGTTCAGCACATTCCACTGGCTTCTTAGCCAGTAGCTATCTGGCTTTTCGGTTTGGGGCTAAGCCAGGCTTTCCAGCCAGGCCGCGGCCGCTGGCCGCGTGGCAAAGCGCTGAAACCGGAAGCCCGCCGGGGCACCCGCCACAATCGTCTGCGTGGCTAAGCGGTGCAAAGGATTGTGGCCTTCCACAATAGCGCAATAGTGGGTGTTGCTTTCGCGCATGGCCCGCGGAATCCAGTTTTGCGTTATCCACGTCTGGGCCTCGGCCGACAAAGGCTGCCGCTGTCCATGCTCGGATATAATTTTCCCGGTACGCGTGCTGCGCAGCAGCTGCAGCGTGTGCTCATACAAGTGCTGAATATCGCCGAGCCCTACGCGTTCCGATGACCAGATGAGCTGCACATAGCCCTCCGGTGAATAGCTTACTTGCCCGGCCGCATTCTGGTAATAAGGTCTGGGGTGAATTGCAAATAGGGGAGGCATACGGGCAGAGAGAAGAAGGTCCGCCACCGCAGCTGCGGCGCAACGGGCAAGAGGGCGGAAAGATAGCAGGGTGCGGGGCAGGCCCGTAAGGAAATTTTACCCGCTTGTATTTTTGATGGACCTGGTACGGCGCCTATTGCTGCAAAATCTGGCGCACGTGGTGTTCCAAATGCATGGCATAGTCCTCAATAAGCCACCCCAGCGTCACGGTATAGCCATTTTCGAAAATTACCTGATTGCTTAATGCCTCCGCCGGAATCTGCGCAATCAGGCGCATTAGCTGCTGGTTGTACAGCGTCCAGAAGGTAAGCAGATCGGCCGCGGGCGTAGCCTGGTAAGCGCCTAGGCGTACCCAGTCATCCTGCTGATAGGCGACCATGCGGTGGGGGCCGTCTTCCGTCTGACATAGCACAAACCGCCGGTGGTTGTTGGCCGCCGAGTCGAGCAAGTGACCCAGCAGCTGTTTGCGCGACCATTTTCCGGGGGCAGAAGCCTCTTCCAGCTCCGTGGGGCTGAAGCTCAGGAAGTGGGTATTCAGCAGCGAGACCATTTCCTCAAGGCGCTGCAAGGCTTCCGGGATGCCGGCCCGGGAAGTAAGAGAATCAGAAAACACGCCTGCGCTACCGTATAAAAGCCCCGTAACCAACTGCCCGCCACGCTCCAGGGCGCGGCTGCCGGCAAAGGTAGCTATTTTCAGTAGCCCTTTACCGGGCATATTGTAAGTAAATCCCGCTATCTTAGGTGGATTCTTTGCGCCGTCATTTTGTACGATATGGCTGCTCCCGCCGCTTCCCCTGTGTCCGCCACCGTTTCCATTACGCCCGCCCGTGCTGCTTTCGAGCGGCTGCGGATACAAGCCCCCCTGCTGCGGCGTGAAGATGCCGCGGCCCGCATCGTGCGCCTGCGTCGGCTGGCGGCTTGGCTTACGGCCAATCGGGTGGCTATTCAAACGGCCTTATATGCCGATTTCCGGAAGCCCGCTGCCGAAACTGACCTCACCGAAATCTGGTCGACGCAGGCCGAAATCAAGCACGTAATTGCCCATCTCAAGCAGTGGATGGCCCCCAAGCGCGTAGGCACGCCGCTTTCCCTGTTTGGCACCCGGTCCTGGGTGCAGTATGAGCCCAAAGGCGTGTGCCTGATTATTGCCCCCTGGAACTACCCCTTCTACCTGGCCGTGGGCCCTTTGGTATCGGCACTGGCGGCTGGCAACTGCTGCGTGCTCAAGCCCTCGGAGCTGACCCCGCACGTAGCCACCCTGCTCCGCCGCCTGGCCGCCGAAGTATTTGACCCCGCCGAGGTAGTGGTGGTGGAAGGCGACAAAACGGTGGCTACCGAGCTGCTGAGCTTTCCCTTCGACCATATCTTTTTTACCGGTAGCCCCGAGGTAGGCAAAATAGTGATGCGCGCCGCAGCGGAGCACCTAAGCGGGGTGACGCTGGAGCTCGGGGGCAAGTCGCCGGCGGTGGTGGATGCCACGGCCAACCTGCGCGATACGGCCGAAAAGCTGGTGTGGGGCAAGTTTTTGAATGCCGGCCAGACCTGCGTGGCCCCCGACTACGTGCTGGTGCAGGAGCCCGTGCAGGAGGCACTGGTACGCGAAATGGAGGCGGTTATCCGGCGGAGCTACAATCCCGCCGGGGCGGGCGTAGAGGCCTCCGAGTCCTTTGCCCGCATTGTCAACCGGCAGCATTTCAACCGGCTGGCGGGTTTGCTGGAAGAAGCTCAGACCGCAGGCGCCTCGGTAGCCATCGGGGGCGAAATTGACAGTAGCCACTGCTTTATTGCGCCCACAGTGCTTACCCAAGTACCACCGGAGAGCCGCCTCATGCAGGAGGAAATCTTCGGCCCTTTGCTGCCGCTGGTGCCTTTCCATACGCTCGCGGAGGCCGCCGACTTCATCAATAGCCGGCCCAAGCCGCTGGCCCAGTACATCTTCACCCGCAACGCCGAAAACCAGCGCTACCTGCTGCAGAACGTGTCGGCGGGGGGAGCGGCCGTCAACGAAACCATTGTGCACTTAGGGCACTCAGAGCTGCCGTTCGGGGGCGTGGGCAACAGTGGTGTGGGCAAAGCCCATGGCCATTATGGCTTCTTGGCTTTTTCCAACGAGAAAGCGGTACTCAAGCAGCGGGTGGGCCGCACAAGTATTAAGTTGCTGTATCCGCCCTACACGCCCAAAGTGCAGAAAATGCTGGACCTGCTGCTGCGATATTTGTAAAGTGCAGACTGGAAAAGGTCGATTATGAATTGGTGTATACAAAAGACATATAACCTCAGTAGGTAGGTGAATATTAGTAAGTTGTAGATAATGTGAGTAATTGATTATATGTTGTTTTTTGTAAAAAATAAATAATAAACGATACTGATAATTTTGTCATATAATATAATGGCCTGTGCTGAAAAATAAATTTTGTAAATTGATTTATAGTTTTCTTTTAAAATGAAAAAAAGGATAGTTTTAGTAATAGTGCTTGCATATAGCTTGTGCAAAATGTCGGTAATTGCACAAGTATCTGATCCAGTATATGGATATAATAAAGCATTAGTTGATTTAAGAAACCCTAAACCCACTTTAGTAGCTCGTCCTAATTCTTCTTGGACAACGTTGACTTCTATGAGCACTGCACGGGCTCAGGCGGGAGCAGTTGCTCATCCAAATGGTAAAATTTATGTATGGGGCGGCTACAAGGGAAATAATTCTAATATCATGGTTTCTGCTGAAGCGTATGATATAGGCAACGATACCTGGGAGGCTATTGCCAATGTACCTCAACGTCTAAGCGGGCCTACTGCTGCTTTGGGTCGTGATGGTAAGGTATATTCTTTTGGGGGATATGTTGGGTCAAGATATACAGAAGAGAGTTTTTCGTACGACCCAGTCACAAATACTTGGGCTTCCATTGCACCAATGCCAGTAGCTAGATGGAAAGCCAAAGCACTAGTAGCTGCCGACGGCCGAATCTATGTTTTTGGTGGCTGGAATTCTTCGTTTGCGACGGAAGTAGGAAACGAAGTGCAAATCTATAATCCAAAGACGAATACTTGGGCTGTTGGTGCTAATATGCCAACAGGGTTATTAGGGGCTGGAGCTGCTGAAGGTGATGATGGGCTAATGCATGTTTACGGAGGAATTACGAAGACTAGTTGGTTCTATCCCTCGCGGGTTCATATTGTATATGACCCTGCCAACAATACTTGGTCTACTGCTGCTAGTCTCCCCAATCCAGCTCGAGCGTATGTAGCTAGTGCTAAAGGCTCTGATGGTGATTTTTATATATTAGGAGGCGACAATGATATTCCCGTCGGTTCAGCATCATATTACTACAGCCAAGTTGATTATTACAATCCAACTACGGCCTTGTGGCAAAATGCACCTGATCTTCCTGTGCCATTAACTGAGGCGGCAGCAGTATCATTTGGAAATTATATATATGTACTAGGGGGATTAATAGGGTTTGAAACACAGCATAGTACTGTGTATCGGATGGCAACTATTCCATCACACACCAGCACGACCTGGACGGGCGCCGTGAGTAGCGACTGGTTTACGGCCGCTAACTGGTCGGATGGGGTGCCCACGGCCACGCTGGACGCGACTATTCCAGGCAGTGCCCCCCGTATGCCCACCGTGACGGTGGGTACAGCTACTGCCAAGGCGCTTACCATCAATGGTGGTGCCACGCTAACCCTGGCCGGGGGCATGCTGGACGCGAAAGGCGATGTGAGTAATGAGGGCACGCTCACCGCCAGCGCCGGCACGGTACGCTTAAGCGGCGGTGCAACCCAAGCGCTGGGCGGCACCGGTTCCACCATGCTCTACGACCTAACGGTGGGCTCAGCCGGCGCTTCCCTTGGTGGGCCAGTGCAGGTGCAGCGCGTGCTTACCCTGAACGGTAACCTGAATAGCGGTGGGAAACTCATGCTTCTTTCCACGCCTTCGTTGAGCAGTATGGTGGTGGATGCGGGAGGGAAGGTGCAGGGTACTCTGGCCGTACAACGGGCGGTGGCTGGGGCTACGGCCGGCTACCGCCATTTCAGCCCGCCCGTGCAGGGAGCCACGGTGGCCCAACTCGGCACCGGCGGCTCGCCCGTTACCGTAAATTCGGACTATAACTCAGCCCCCGACCCAGGCAAGGTCAAGCCCTTTCCTACCATCTTTGCCTATGATGAGGACCGGTTGAACAACGCCACCACCGCGTCGTTTAGCGGCGGCTGGGTTTCTCCCGGGGCTACTTCCGACGTGCTTACGCCCGGGCAAGGGGTAACCGTGCAGACCGCCGGCAGCCAAACCGTGACCTTTACGGGAACGGCCGTAGCAGCGCCCGTCACGATGAGCGGCTTGGGCAATGCCGGCCTGGCCGACGCTGGCTGGCATCTGCTGGGTAACCCTTTTCTGGCTCCGTTGAATCTGGCCGACATGCGCACCGGCCTGCAAACCGGGGGGCTGGCCGACGCGGTTTACGTATTCCGCCCCAGCGGTACCTACACGGGTAGTTTCGACCAGTTTGTGAACAATGTGGGTACCGGCGACTTGGCCGATGGACAGCTGGCGGTTGGGCAAGTTTTTTCGTGCGCAACCTCACGCCGGAGAGCACCGCCTCGTTCACGTTCACGTCTGCCATGCAGGCCGAGAGCTATGCCAATCCCGTTTTCCGCCGACCCGCCGCTGATGTACGACCCCGCCTCGACCTGCAAGTGGCCGGCCGCGGTGCCTCCGATGTGGTAGTGTTCTACGCCGAAGAAGGGGCCACTACCGGCGCCGACGCCCGCTATGATGCCTGGAAAATTCCCACTAGCTCGCTGTTGAGCATTTCCACCCTGGCCGGCCCCGAGCGGCTAAGCATTCAGGGCTTACCAGCGTCGCTTGAAGCCCAGCTGCTACCACTGACGCTGACGGCTAACCAAGCGGCTACCTATACTTTTTCAGCGGTCCGCCTGCTGAATTTGCCTGCTACGGCAGTGGTTGAATTACAGGACCGCCTGACTGGCAAAGTTCATGATCTGCGCAGTGGTGGTGCCTATTCGGTGCAACTGACGGCGGGTACCACGCGGGACCGGTTCTTCCTGCTGCTGGATACCAGCTTAGTAACCAGCAGCACCACTGGCCGCAACCGGGAGGTACTGCTGTACCCAAATCCGTCCCAGGGACTGGTGCACCTGAGCGCGCCGGCTACTGGCCGCGTCACAATTACTGTCCTGAACAGCATCGGGCAGGTAGTGCATACGCAAACGGCCCTGGCTAGCAACGGAGTAGCTGCCACGGACCTGCGTACCAATAGGCTACCCGGAGGTATGTACTCCGTGCAGATTTCTTCCGCAGCGGGAATAGTCACCAGCAAACTGGTCGTGCGCTAATTCAGCCGACTCAGAAGGTTAAACGCCCGCTTGGTTCTTTGGCCAAGCGGGCGTTTTCGTATCTGTTATCATGAACCAAAGACGGTTCACGTCAGTGTACAAGTTCATATAGCGGGCCGGTGAAACAAATGAAATTCCTGTCCTGTGCTGCACAGCATATCGTCAGGCTGGGCACCAGAAGCCTAGCCTGAAAGTGGATTAGCTGACGATGAAGAAGGTTGGGCATAGTTGATGAAGCTGTATCCCCTACCAAATAGTAGCTGCTCCCGCGCTAGCTCTACTTCAACTATATCTAGCTCAGGAGCTAGTAGTAAGGAATGAGGCCCTGCTCCAGGAAAAGCTGAGCGTGAAAAAAGTAGGCAAGCCGAATTCTTTTGCCGATATTTTCCGGCACCAAGCTGCCATAGTTGGCGGTTTTGGGCGTCCTTTCCGCTCTTGCTCTCATGACGTTTACTCCCGCCCAAGCCGCCCTTCTACGCGCGGTTGCTGATGCCTTCATTCCCGTAATACCCCAACCAGCCGACAGCGGAACTGCCGGCTTTTGGTCGCGCCGCGGCTCCGAGGGCTTAAACCTGGAGCAACTAACTATCATGCTGGCGGGGCAGCCTACGGGTGTGCAGCAGGAGTTTCGGGAGCTGCTGGGGCTGCTACAGTCGCCGCTGCTGGGCCTCACGTGGCTGGGTCAGCTTCGGTCCTTCGACCAGCTGACGCCGGCGCAGCGGGAGAAGCTGCTGCAGAGCTGGGCCGGAAGCCGGATTCCGCAGCTGCGCAAGGCCTTTCACTCCCTGCGCAAGCTCACCATGATTCTCTACTACGGCGGCTCGGTTTCGGTGCCCGACAACTCCGTGTGGGCGGCCATGGGCTACCCCGGCCCACAGCCCGATGATTTGCCTGTCGACACGGAAAAGCCCATCCGCCCGCTGCAGCCCACTGCCGATACGGAGTATGACTGCGACGTGCTGGTGATAGGCAGCGGCGCCGGCGGGGGCGTGGTAGCCGGGGAGCTGGCCGCGGCCGGCCACCAGGTGCTGGTGCTGGAAAAAGGCCCTTACTGCCACGGCTGCGACTTCACCCAGCGGGAGGTAGACATGCTCAGTAAGCTCTACGATGGGCACGGAGCCCTCACCACCCGGGATGGCAGCATTGCCCTGCTGGCAGGCAGCTGTCTAGGCGGGGGCACCACCGTCAACTGGGCCGGGGCCTTCCGCACGCCCGACTATATCCTGCAGGAGTGGGCGCGGGAACACCAAGCGCCGCACTTCATTACCCCGGAGTTTGCCCGGAGTATCGAAGCGGTAAGCCAGGCCATCAGCGTCAACACCGAGTATACTCGCCACAACGGGCAAAACCAGGCGTTGTGGGATGGGTCGAGGAAGCTGGGCCAGGAGGTGAAGCTGATTCCGCGCAACGAAAAGCACCTCACGGCTTCGGAGGAGCATTTCCGGAGCCTGGGGTTCAGCCCCCTCGGCGACCGGCACGGCATCAAGCAAGGTACGCTCAATACCTACCTGCAGCGGGCTTTCGACCACGGGGCCCGCATCCTGCCCGATACGTACGTGACGCGGGTGACCACGGCGGCGGGCCGGGCTACCGGGGCCGAAGCCGTGCATACCACGGCCGCCGGGCAGCGGGTGGCTATCCGGGTGCGGGCCCGGCGGGTGGTAGTAGCCGGCGGGGCCATTCAAACCCCCGCGCTGCTGCTGCGCAGTGGGCTGCAGCATCCGCACCTGGGCCGGCACCTGCACTTGCACCCCACCGTGGCCGTTTCGGGGGCCTACGCGCAGCCTATGGAGCCCTGGTACGGTCCCATGATGTCGGTGGTGAATGACACATATACCCGCATCGAAGGCACCAACTACGGCGCTAAGCTGGAAACCCCGCCCGCCCACCCCGGCCTCATGGCCATGGTGCTGCCCTGGCACTCGGGCGCCCAGCACAAGCAGCTCATGCAGAATGCCCGGCACCTCGGCAATTTCATAGTGCTGACCCGTGACCGGGACGGCGGCCGGGTGCGCACCGACAAGCAAGGGGCTCCGCGCATCAGCTATGCGCTAAGTGAGTTTGACCGCCACCATCTGCTACAGGGCGTGCGGGCCGCCGCCGAGATTCACGTGGCGGCCGGCGCCCACACGGTATATCTGCCGCACGGTACCTTGCCTACGGTGCACGCCAAGGACGGTGTAATGCAAAACCCGGAAGTGCTGGAGCGCCTGCCCAGGCTCAGCTGGAAAGCCAACCAGTTTGGCCTCTACAGCGCCCACCAGATGAGCACCTGCCGCATGGGTGGCCACCGGGCTACTCACCCGGTTTCGCCCACCGGGGAGACGTACGAAGTGCGGGACCTGTTCGTGGCCGATGCTTCGGCTTTTCCTACCTGCAGCGGCGTGAATCCTATGCTCACTATCATGGCGCTGGCTCACTTTACGGCTCAGCAGCTGAAGGCTGGCTGATGGGGCTGACGCCAGAGGGGAACAGATAGCTGTTTTTCTCGTATCAGGGGGCGCACTAACTTACGGGCTATGACGGTACTCTCTTCTCGCTTTCTGCTTCAACTAACGCTCTGTGCGGCCCTGCTGGGTGGCAGCAACTGCGCCCGCCGCAAGGAAGCGGCCCCCGCCCCAGTGGCCGAAACCGTGAAACCGGCCCCAGCTGCCGCGCCTATCAAGCGCACCGCCGCCCGCGACCTGACCGACGTAATGGCGGAGGAGCTGCTGCTCTCCGATGAGCAGCAAACCAAAGTGCGCACCCTGCTGCGCGCCACGGTGCAGCAGGTAAACGAGGCCCGCACCCAGTTTGCGGCCGACAAAACGGCCCTGAACAAAGAGCTGATGCGCATCAATACCGAATCGGAAACGCAGCTGCGGCAGGTATTTTCGGCCGAACAGTTCAAGCAGTACCAGTTGAAAAAGCGCAGCATGCAAGCCAAAATGCAGGCCCGCCGCACCGCCGAGAAGTAAGGCAACAGCTCAACTTTCTGGGGTGCCCGGCGTTTGAAGGTCTCTTCCCTTTCTTTCCGGTATGCGTCCTCAGCCTTATACTCTGCGTTTCAACCCCAAGCTTAGCCTGAACCAGGCCGGCAAGCACGTACGCGACGGCCTGTCTACGGCCCTGCGCATGGGCAACAACTTGTGGATCAGCTGCGATGAGCGCACCACCATCGAACGATTGCGCCTCACCAGTTCCCGTACCTTCGCCGAACATTGCTCCTACGAGCTGGCCAAGCTGCTGGACCTGCCCGCCGATGAGGCCGCGGAAATTGACATTGAAGGCATGGGCGAGGCCGGCCACTACCTGTGGATCATAGGCTCCCACAGCCTCAAGCGCAAGCAGCCCGACCCCGACCACGCCGACGTGGCCAAGCAGCTGGACAAGCTGGCGAAAGTAAAATCCGACCCCAACCGCTACCTGCTGGCGCGCATTCCGCTGGTGCTGAACCCCGAAACGGGGGATTATGAGCTGGTCAAGGAAGCGCCACACCCTACCAAGCCCGGCCACCTGCTACGCGCCGCCCAGCTGCACGGCAGCACCAGCAGCAACGAGCTGCTCGACGTGCTGGGCCACGATGCCCACCTGAAGCCTTTTCTAGCCATTCCGGGCAAAGACAACGGCTTCGATATTGAAGGCCTGGCCGCTACCACCGATGGTCGCCTGTTCATTGGGCTGCGGGGGCCAGTACTGCGCGGTTGGGCCCTGGTGCTGGAGGTAGTGCCACGCGAAGACAAGCACGGCCGCCTCCGCCTCGACAAAGTGCCGGGCAGCACCAACACCTACTACAAAAAGCACTTCCTGGAGCTGGGCGGCATGGGCCTGCGCGAGCTGCGCCAGCTGGGCTCCGACATTCTGCTGCTGGCCGGACCCACCATGGACCTTGATGGAACCATTGCCGTGTACCGCTGGCCCAATGCCCTGCAGCTGCCTCAGGATAGCCTCATCAGCGGCAAGCAGCTGCAGCGCTTGTTCGACGTGCCCCACGGCGCTGGCCCCACAGCCGGGCAAGACAAAGCCGAAGGCATGGCTCTGCTCGACGACACGCAGGTGCTAATCGTGTTTGACAGTCCTACCGACGCCCGCAAGGCCAAGCCCCATCACGTGCGCGCCGATGCCTACCAACTGCCAGCCTAGCGTGCGGCTTTCCTCTACCTTTGGGCCTTACTTTCCCGCAACTACCTATGGCTACTGCCTCCCTGGTGCGCACCCCCGAAACCACGCACCGCATCTATTTCCAGGACTGCGACATGCTGGGCCACCTCAATAACGCCCGCTACCTCGATTATTTTCTGAACGCCCGCGAAGACCAGGTAGCCCAGCACTACGCCCTGAACATGGGTGAGCTGGCCCGCGAGCAAAACGCCAGCTGGGTTATTACCAAGCACCACCTGAGCTACCTGCGCCCCGCCCGCCAGGGCGAGACCGTGCGCATCCGCACCCAGCTTATTCACTTCGACAACTCCAATCTGGTGGTGGAGATGCAGATGCTCAGCGAGGATGCCCAGCGCCTGAAGGCGGTGCTCTGGTCGGAAATGGCTTTTGTGAAAGTAAGCTCCGGGGCCCGCACCGACCACTCCGATGAGCTGATGGATATGCTGGAGCAGCTGGACGTAGAAGACGTAAACTACGATGCCGACGGCTTTGACGAGCGGGTGCGCGCCTTGCGCAAAGCCCTGAAGCGCCAGCGCGCCGAGGACGAGGAGTAGCTAACCCTAGCGTCCAGCTTACGTTAGATGAAAAGCCGGAGCCGCTCGAGCGGAGCTCCGGCTTTTTGTACTTACTACCAAAACCCTACACCCCATGAGCATCTTTGGAAGCGACGCCCTGAAAGGCAAAACCATAGCCATAGTAGCCACCGACGGCTTCGAGCAGTCGGAGCTGGAACAACCCAAAAAGTATTTGGAAAACGAAGGCGCTACTACCCACGTCATCTCCCTGAAAAGCGGCTCCATCAAAGGCTGGGACCAGAAAGACTGGGGCGATAAAGTAGACGTAGATAAGGTAATCGGGGACGTGAAAGTAGCCGAGTACGACGCACTGGTGCTGCCCGGCGGCCAGATGAACCCCGACGTGCTGCGCACCGAGCCGGAAGTGGTTAGCTTTATTGGAGAGTTCGTGCGCTCGGGCAAGCCCGTCGCCGCCATTTGCCACGGCCCCTGGACGCTGATTGAGGCCGACGTAGTACGCGGCAAGCAGCTCACCAGCTGGCCCAGCCTGCAAACCGACGTGAAGAATGCCGGTGGCCAGTGGATTGACGAGACGGTTGTAGTCGATGGCAACATCATCACCAGCCGCAACCCCCAGGACATTCCGAACTTCAACGCCAAGATCAAAGAGGCCCTGGTGGGCAAATAATCCTTGCTTCTCCACAAAAAAGCCCTGCCGCACAACGCGGCAGGGCTTTTTTTGTGGGGAAGCAAATGGGCTTAGTTGGTGATGCCGATGCCCACGTACACCTGAAAAGCTCCGTTCTTGATGTCGGTTATCGACTGGCTGATGCCGGCCTTGGGGTCTTTAATGATTTCATTGAAACCAGCCGTATAGCGGCCCCCTACCCGGGCAGGGCCTACGCGGGCCTCAATCCCGGCAGCCAGCCCGTAGTCCAGGCTGTTGTAGCTGTAGTTGTACAGGTCGGTGCCGTTGCTATCCTGTTCATTAGCAATTTTCCGGTCGAGGTCGCCCTCCTTTACTTTGGTGAGCAGCGACACTTGTGGGCCCACGTGCACACTCACGTTGTCGAGGAAATTATACACCAGCAGTACGGGTACCTGCAGGTAATCGAGGCGGGTGGTAGTGCTGGAAGAAGCGTTGGGCAAAGTACCCTTGAAGCCCTGGCGGCTGTAGAGAATTTCGGGCTGGAGGGAGAACTTATCGGAGAAGCTGAACTGGGAATAAAACCCGGCATGGAAAGCCGTGTAATTCTTCGTGTCGCCGTAATCCTTTTTGCCGTCGCCGCGGATGTCGGCAAAGTTCACGCCGCCCTTAATGCCGAACCCGCCGTTGCGGGAGTCGCTGGAGCTGCCGGAGGCGTAGTCCGTGGACTTACGGACGCCAATCGGGCCGTCCTGCGCTACGGCTACGGATACCGAAGTGAGGGCGCAGGAGAGAAGGAGCAAAAGCTTTTTCATAACAAGATGAGTCTGATGAGGAAAAAAGCCCGGCCGTTCAGCCACGGGCTGGTTTTATAGGCAGCTATACTTACATCCGAAAAGAATGTTGCGGGCGCGACGAGGGGTGACGGAAAAATAGGCGCGTTTTTTATTGCAAAAATCAAACGACTCAGTATATTTGGCTTTTTACGGCCGCCACCAGTACGGGGGCTTGCGGGGTATTAGCTCAGCTGGTTTAGAGCGCTACCTTGACAGGGTAGAGGTCACTGGTTCGAACCCAGTATACCTCACTACTTCCCCCTCTATGGGCTGCCGCTAGCGGCAGCCCATAGCTCAAGTCCCGAATCCGAAAATAACCGCCTGAGAGAGCGGTTATTTTTGTATCCGGCCTCCGCTATTCTGCCCGCTACATGATTGCTATTGCCTGGGCCCCCATCTATGCCCACCCGCTACCCGCAGGCCACCGCTTCCCGATGCTGAAGTACGAGCTGCTGCCGGAGCAGCTGCTGCGGGAAGGCACGATTACGTCCGCCAATCTATTCCAGCCCCAGCCCGCCACCCCCGCCGACTGCCTACGTGTACACGATGCGGCTTACTACCACCGCTTGGTGCGGGGGCAGCTGACCCGCCAAGAGGAACGAGCAACCGGATTTCCGTGGAGTCCTCAGCTGATAGAGCGGGAGGTAACCATTCTGGGCGGCACGCTGGCCTGCGCCCGCCACGCCCTGCAGCACGGCGCGGCCCTGAACATAGCCGGGGGCACGCACCACGCCTTCCGGGACCGGGGCGAAGGGTTCTGCCTGCTCAACGACCAGGCCGCTGCTGCTGCCTGGCTGCTGGCCGAGCCGGTTTTGGGCGTGCACAAGGTGCTGATCGTAGATCTGGACGTGCATCAGGGCAACGGCACGGCGGCTATTTTTCAGGATGACCCCCGCGTGTTTACCTTTTCCATGCACGGGGCCCGCAACTACCCCCACCGGAAGGAAACATCCGACCTCGACCTAGCCCTGCCCGATGGCACGGACGATGCCACTTATCTGGCCCTACTGGCGGATACGCTGCCCCGCCTGCTGGAGGAAGTACAGCCGGATTTTGTGTTTTACCTCAGCGGAGTAGACGTGCTGGCCACCGACAAGCTGGGCCATCTGGGCCTCACCCGCGTGGGCTGCCGCCAGCGCGACGAGTACGTGCTGGGGTTGTGTCATCGGCACCGCTTACCTGTGGTCGTGTGCATGGGCGGCGGCTACTCCGAGCGTCTGGTGGATATTGTGGAAGCCCACGCCAATACCTTCCGGGTGGCGCAGGACTTATGGGGCTGATTGATTTAACCTTCAGCCGGAATCAGCAGCTGCCAGCGGAAGGCCCAGCGCCAGCGAAGCGTGTAGCGGGTGATGCCCGCGCGTGCCAGTAGGTTTTCCCAGTCAGCGCGGCTAAAGGCGCGGGCCACGGAAAGCGGGGCATCGTGCCGGACCAGGTAAGAGCCGCCCAGCAGCCGGGTAAGCCACTTGATGCTGTAGTAAGCCAACGGGTGCCGGTGCAGGTCGTTGATGACCACGGCCACGCGGGCTTGCTGCCGCCAGTTGCGCAGAAACTGCACGAGGTCGTCGTCCGAGAAATGGTGGCAAAACAAGCTGCACGTAACTACATCAAATTGCTGCTGCTGGAATTCGGGCGCGAAGATGTCGTATTGAGCGTAGCTGATTTCGGGGTAGCCACCGCTATGCTCCCGGGCATAGTCGAGCATAAAGGCATTGGCATCGATGCCCGTAAGCTGCACGGGGCGCTGGCGGCGGCGGGCCCAGCGGGCTACGTAGCGCAGGGTGTCCCCGCCGCCGCTGCCCAGGTCGGCCAGTTGGAGGGGCCGTTGGGTGGGCCAGGGCAGTTGCGCCAAGGCTTCCGTCACTACGTTGTGGCCCCCCAGCCGGGCGTTGATGATGGCCAGCTCATCCAGGTTGCGCCGCAAAGCCTCGGAAGCCAGCGTGAGGTCGTCCATGAGTTCCGGCTGCGTGGCTCGGTGGGTAAAATCAGGCATAGACCACTTGTAGCAGCATGGATTCCAGCGTAAGCCCCGGCCCGAAGGCAAAGCTCAGGACCGGCGCGCCGGCATCGGTGGGCGCAAACGAGGCGAGCAGGTCGCGCAGCACAAACAGCACCGTCGCCGACGACATGTTGCCGTAGTTGCGCAGCACCTCGTACGCAAAGCGGTTGTCGTGGCGGGAAAGTCCCAGCTCCTGCTCAATGGTTTCCAGAATTTTGCGGCCGCCCGGGTGAATGGCAAAAGCATGGATATCGGCCAGCTTCACCGGGAGCCGCTCCAGCAGCTTCTCCGTGAGCTGGCGAATACCCTTCTGAATCATGCGCGGCACGTACGACGACAGCGTCATCTCGAACCCAAAGTCGTTTATGTGCCAGGCCATGTCGGCGTGCCCATCGGGCTCCAGGTCGCAGTGAAACGCGGTGAGGGCTAGGCTAGGGCCAGCGGCGGCCGGTACGGCCTGCACCAGCGCTGCCGCCGAACCATCCCCAAATAAAGCATTCGAAACCAGGTGGTCGTCTTCCGTGCTCTTCTGGAAATGCAGGGTGCACAGCTCCGTACACACGATGAGCACGCGCGCCCGGGCATCGGCCCGGCAGAAGGCATCGGCTACCTTCAAGGCGTTGAAGGCGGCATAGCAGCCCATAAAGTTGATGCAGGTGCGCTGCACGTCCGGCGCGAGGCCCAAGGTATGCACCAGCTCAATATCCAGTCCAGGGGCGTACATGCCCGTGCAGCTCACCGTGATGAGGTGCGTGATGTCGGCAGCCTGAAGCTCCGGTAGCTGCTCCAGGCAGCTTCGGGCCGCCTCAGCGGAGAGGGGCAAAGCGTGCTGCCGGTAGGAAGCCAGCCGCTGGCCTACGGTTGGAAACGGCTCCAGCCCAGCCGTATTCGGGAAAAAAGTGTAGTCCCCGTTCGTGCGGCCATAGTCGGGCAGCACGGAATGGCGGTGCTCAATGCCCGAAACCCGGTAGAGGGCACGCAGCTTGCGGGTATCGGCATCACCCAGCTGCAGCGCCTGGGCCATGAAGTCGGCAATCTGTGGCTGGGCAAGGCGGTGGGATGGGGTGGCAGTGCCAATGGCACACAGGTAGCTGGACATTCGGTGCAGTTTACGCAAAGTACGCCTACGGCGCTGGTATAGTTAAGCTAATGGGGCAGCCAGCCTTAAAACGGCTGGCCGTGGGTGCCCTTCATGAGGAGGCGCACCGCTGCTGGCCAGTAACGTAACCCCCCAATGGCAATTTCGCTTAAAAAAGGCCGCCCAAATAGCCGCTGCACGGCCCGGCCCACTTGCAGGCGGGGGCCAAACTGCCGCCGCCAGGCGTGCTGGTAGCGGCTTTCCAGCGCGGGGCGGTCAACCTTCCCCGCCAGGAAGGCCGCAATATGCCCAGCAGCCAGGGCCGCCCCGTGCAGGGCCATGGCCATACCATTGCCGCAGAGCGGGGTAATGAGACCAGCCGCATCCCCGCACATCAGCACGTGGTCCTCGATGGGCGCCTTGGGGGCAAACGATATTTCGTTGATGACCTCGGGCTGCGGATACAGGAACTCGGCTTCGCCCAGCACCTTTGCCAAAAAAGGGTTGCGGGCCAGTACCCGCTCCTCCAGCGCCGGAATGGTTCCCTGCTGCCGGAGGTTGCGGCGGGTGGTGAGGTAGCAAAAACAATATTTCCCGTCTTCGATGGCGGACAGGCCCGCGTACCCGTCGGCGAAGTTGTGCAGGGCAATCAAGTCACGCGGGAAGTCGTAGCGCAGGTGGTATTTCACGGCCAGATACGGGGAGCGTTGCTGAAAGAAAGGGCGGTGAAACTGACGGTCCAGGTTGGCGCGTTTGCCATAGGCTCCCAACACCACCCGGGCCGTCAGTTGGCGACCATCGGCGAGGGTGATGCAGTGGGCATTGGCGCGGCCATCAAAGGTCACCTCTGTTACCGTTGCGCCGGTCTCTACCCGCACCCCGCGGGCCAGGGCCAGCTGGTAGAGGTGATAGTCAAGCTGGTAGCGGCTGATGCCGAAGCCTCCCAGATCCAGCGGGGCCTGCACCACGCGCCCGGCCGGGGAACTCACCAGCAGCCGGCTGATGCGGGCCGGCTGAAGCACCGCCGGCCCGGCCCCCAGGCGCTCCAGGTAAGGCAGTACCTCGTTGGAAATGTATTCGCCGCACACCCGGTGAAAAGGATACTGCTTCCGCTCGATCAGCGTCACGGAAACCCCACGGGCCGCCAGGTCGAGGGCGGCCGCCAGCCCGGCTAGCCCACCCCCAATGATCAAGGTGCTCATGGGGAAAATATCAGAAAAGTCATACAAAAAGAGCAGGCTATATAGGTTTTTTCTTAAACAATGGATATATAGCTAACCAGATTCAGCAATAGGATGTTACCTTTGCAAACCTAATCGAATACTTCACGTTTAGTAGTCCTGGAAGAACTACTCTTCGTTTTGGCCGCGCCTGCTCCTATGATAAAACTCCTACGCTTCGCTTTCTGTCTCCTTCTGTTCGGCCTGCTGCCCGGTTCGGCGCTGCTGTCGACGGCGGCGGCCCAGCCAACGGAAAAGGTTGGCAGCAAACCTCAGCTAGAGGAAAAAAACCTCCTGGTTTACCCAAACCCGAGCACGGGTATCGTGCACGTTTCGGTGCTGGGCTTCGAAGGCCGCAAGCTGGAGCTGCGGGTGCTAAACATCATTGGCACAGTAGTCTACCGGGAAACGGTAACCGAGCTTTCCGACCGATTTACCCGCACGCTGGACTTGAGCAAATTCGCCAGCGGCCTCTATTACGTGAAGCTGGATACCGACAACACCAGTACCATGCGCAAGCTCGTTATCCGCTAACGCAATCGTCTGATATTATCCTGTGTGCGGCTGCCCTTTCCGGGGCAGCCGCACGGCTTTTCCGGGGCCACTGCTATACCTATAAATCCCCAAATCCTGTTCAAAAAAAAGCCCTCCCGGTGGGGAAGGCTTGCTGGGAATCGACGGAAAGCGGGCGACTTAGCGCCGGACTGGTACCCTAACCGGCTGCAACGCCGGCTGACGCGTGGACCAGGTAGCCAGCGTAGCCAGACCGGCCACTAGGCTAATGCCAAAGGAAATGAGCAAAATCATGCAGTAAGGTCGTTAAAAATACTCGCAACCATGGCGCCTGCCGGCTGGCAGGCGGAGTTGCTACTGGTTGAACCCCAAAACCTCGTACGAAGTTTCGGCCTGTACACCCAACTCACGCTGCTCTGGCTTCCAACTGCTGGCTTAGCTGTGCCAGCACGGTTTCGGTTACCTGCCGGATGTTGGCTGCCAGCGTGCTTATGCGGCCGGTATCGACGAGGGGCTGGCGGCCGATTCCAACTCCCGAATGGGCTCTTGCAGGCTGCGCACGTTGAGGCGGTAAAAGCTGCTTTTTATGGGGTGCGCTACTTCGGCTACCCGGAGCCACTGCTGGTCGGTGTAGGCGTGGGTTAGCTCGTCCAGGGCCGGTGGAGCAGTAGCTACAAATAGCGCCATCATGTACCGGATAAAAGCCTTGTCGCCCTGCGCGACTTATTCAACATTCCTTAGGTCAATTAGCTGCTCCGTTACCAGCGCGGCGGGCAGGTGCTGTTGTAGCAAGACGTAAAGCTGCTGGTCAGTAAAAGGCTTGGATAGGTAGGCCTGGAAAACTGCTACCTGGTGCAACTGCGTCTGGGCGGTCAGCACGTTAGCCGTAAGGGCTACTACCGGCGTAGGTGTCGCGGAAATATTCTAAAATGAGACTAACGGACGTTAGCTTATTATGGGGCAAAAGCAGCGCGCCGAAATAAGTGAAAAATAGGTTGCTCGATATAATGTTAACCTATATATTAGTTGTCTCGTAAAATTCAGTGAGTGAGTGAAGTGAGAGCCTTCCCAAGGCAAAATAGAAAGTCGCGCTGCAACGCGGCTTTCTGTGTTTTTTAGCCTATTTGAACCAGTGAAGTGACCTGTTCCGGTACTCCGGCCTTTACAGGGCATGCTGAAGGTCCGCTGCTTACTGGCTAGTATGCAGTATTTTGGCGGCTCGCTGTTTTTCGGAAGGAAGCGCTGTTATTCTTTAATTAATCTAATTTTAATTCTGGCTGACAAAAGGCCTAAATAAGATAGGCTTCTCCCCACCTGAGCATATCAGGTGTTTCGCGTAGCACTTCTTTCGGCAATGCCTGGCTTTGCTTAGGCGCACGTCACTAGCCCACCTATCGATAGGTGGGCTAGTGACGTGCGCGGCGGTTTCCTCTAAAACAGCTTAGTTGCTATCCTGGGCTGGCAGTCCTACTAAGCTGTCGTCGGTCACGGGCAGGCTGTTCATGTAGGAGCGAAACGCCATGGCTACTTCACTAGCCAGCGACATAGCCTGGGCCCGCAGGCGCCGGTCGTTGTGCGTCCGTTCCGTGGCTTTCAGCTGGCTTAGCTGGGTAAGGTAGTCTTCCAGTAAAACCAGTTCGGTAGGGTTAGCCGGGTCGGAAATGTAGCGGAAGTTATCTACCCGGTAATCATACCCATCATCGGTACAGTGGAAAGTAAAATCAAACCGTACGGCGCGCTCTTCTACTTTACCAGCCGGAGTCACTGGGCGCATCTTGGCTGTGCCCGTTATGCGGAGCGTGCCGGTAGATGCATCGTTAACGGCATCAGACTTGGGCCCGAAGGCAAACCGCTTGTCTATCCAGTCGGCCGCGCGGCTGAACAGCACGGCTTTGCCAGGCTCGGGGGCTGCTACCGTTTCAATGTACTGCATAGGCTCGTGGTCCTGGGCAAAGACGCGGCCGGATGATGCCGTCAGCAGGGCTGCGGTCATCAACATGAGAAAAGTTTTTTTCATGGCTTTAGCTAAGGAGGTGAACAGAGCGGAGCAATAGGCAAGCGGGGCAATTACAAAATAACGGCCTTTCGCAGGATTGAATATTACGAAGGACGTTATGAGTTCGTTAAGTTATGCAAAAATTGTGTTTTGCGAATAGGGTGGCACGTAAATAACTGTTCGTGCAGCCAAAAGGTTATGGCCGATGAATAATTTCTAGTCCTCATTTCAAGCGTTTTACCCACGGGTTTATCCCAGCCTTGCCTATTGCCTGTAGCCTAGTGGGTATTGGCGCCGACCAACAGGATACACTATTTTTTGGAGTTCAATTATTTCATGGATTACTACCCGGTTGATGGTACTATAAATACATTAATGGTCTGCACTCGTTTGCAGGTCAGTTAGATACGGGGGCTAGTAGCGCACGTGGGCGCTGCTTAAAGAGCCGCAGCAGCAGTGGTAGAGTATAATATTTTGACAATCGAAACTTAATTCTAAAGCAGTATTGCGGCGTGAAAAACTATCCGTAGCTTTGCATCATGCTTCACCTCATCCAGCAGAACTGATGAAGCGCGGGACTCAACAATACGCTGTCCTGCGAAAAGACCGCAAGGTCTTTTTCCACATTGACTCTTTTATTTTTTCTGGATTTTCCCGTTTTGCCGCTTCGGTTTTTGAAGCGGTTTTTTTGTGCCCAGCCGGGTCGGTCAGGACTTGGGGTAAGCAGTGCACGACCATTCTCCACCCTTCACTTATCCAAGGGTAATGCTTGTAAACGACACCACCACGCGCGCTGAGCAGATGGTAGCCGCCGTACCTGCCGCCACCCGTAACGTGCGCGGCAACCATGAATACTTAGCGGGAGAAGCCTTCCTCGCCATCCTTAACGTGTTCCAACTTATCGGTGTAGAAGCGCCGGTTATTCCCCGCCAGAAAAACAGCCGGGAGGCCATACCTTCCCCAGGCACCCGCGACAACGCCCTCTAGTACCTGCTTTACTTAAGCGCCCGGTAGCTTACCGGGTGCTTTATTTTTTATGCTGGCTTAAACGCCAGTAATGGAAATCCTGCCCTGGGGCAGGACCGGGTGGTTCACAGCTTGGACCTCTGAATCAGGGGAAAATTGGTGAAGATCCAAGCCCGTGAGCCACCCACTTCCAGTTCAACCAGAAACCTCCAAGCACTTTTGCAGCAACCCATCCTATGCAACTCGGCCCTCTTACTTTACAAAGCCCCGTATGCCTGGCGGCGGCCCCCTGGCAACTGCCGGCCGGGCCGGCTTACGACCGCCTGGGCGCTATTTTTACCCGCACCGTGACCATGGAGCCCAAACCCGGGCTCTACGAAGAAGGCATTTGGCAGGTGAACGAGCAGACCTTGCTCAACGCCACCAACATGCACACCGAAAGCGCCGAAATCCTGGTGCAGGAGCATTTGCCTCATCTGCTCAGCTACGGGGTGCCAGTGTTGGTGAGCATCACGGCGCCCGGCATACCGGGGTTTCGCAAGATTGCGCGCTTTCTGGCCCGGGAAGTTGGTTCCCAAATAGCCGGAGTAGAAGTTTACATCACCCAGCCTGACACCGAAAAAGGTGCGGAGCTGAACGCCAAGTTTGTGCGAGAAGCCACCCAGGCCGTGCGTAACGAGCTGGGCCCGGAGTCCGTCATCCTGGTAAAGCTGCCGCCGTGGCCTGAGCACATCCGCGGCCTGGGACTGGGCGCCCAGGAGGGTGGCGCCACCGCCCTGGCGGCTACCAACCTGCTTAAAGCTCTGCACCTGCCCGAAAATGCTGCCGATATGCCGGTAGCGGGTGGCCTCTCCGGCGAAGCGCTGCGGCCCGTAGCCCTGCGCTGCGTGTGGGAGTTAACCCACGATGCGCGTATTACCCTGCCCGTCGTTGGTACCGGCGGCGTATTCACGGCCGGCCACGTCACCGATTATTTGCGTTGCGGCGCCGTAGCCGTGCAGGTAGCCAGTGGAGAATGGCTGGAGCCCGGCCTCTCGGCGCGCCTGGCTGCCGAGTGCGGCCACCTGGTGCCGGTCAATTCCTAGTGCGCTGCCCGACGTTGTATTAACTCTCTCCCAAACTAGCTGCTTTACGCTGACTACCCCACCCATGCAAAAGCTTATTCAACGCACCGAAACCGCTAACACCCTGCTCTGCGTCGGCCTCGACCCCGTGGGCGACGACGCCCAGGTAGCCCGCCGCCTGGCCGAGGTTATCGACCAAACCAGCGAGTACGCCGCAGCTTTCAAGCCCAACCTGGCCTTCTTTCTGAGTCGGGAAAATGGCGTGCAGCTGCTGAAAGAAACGGTGCAGCGCATCCCGAAAGATATTCCGGTGATTCTGGACGGCAAGTTCGGCGACATTGCCAACACCGCCGACCACTACGCCCGCTTCGCCTACGACGTGGTAGGGGCCGATGGCGTAACGGTGAACCCCTACATGGGCGACGACGCGGTGCGGCCGTTTGTGCGGGAAAACAAGCTGGTGTTTGTGCTGGCCAAAACCTCGAATAAGTCGCAGTACTCCATGCAGGACATGGCCCTCACCCGGGGCGGCTCCCTCGCCGATGGGGTAGCCAAAGTAGCCAGCCGCCTGGATTCCGAAATCGGGGGTATTGGGTTGGTAGTAGGCGCCACTAATGCCGAAGCGGTGGGCCGCCTGCGTACCCTCTGCCCAGGTCTCTGGTTTCTGGTGCCCGGCGTGGGCGCCCAGGGTGGCGACCTGCAGGCCACGTTGAAAGCAGGCCTCCGCCCCAATGGCTCCGGCCTGCTGATTAATACGTCGCGCGTGTTGTGGCAAGCAGCCGATGCCGGCGCCACGGCGCGGGAGCTGGTGGCGCAAATCAACCAGTTTCGGGCGGTGCCAGCCTAGGTAATTCCTCATTTAGGGCTGGCCAAAGAATGCCGCGTGCTTGGTTGGAAGCAATACGCCGTCAAATGCCTGCGGTAGAGTTGCTTCGGCAAGTTCAGCCTGACGAATCTTTTGAAGAAAACTTCTTTTCTCTACCTCTTAATACGATAGTGTCACGCTCCACCGCTACCCAAACCACCTTCACCTCCGAAGCGCTAGAACAACAGCTCCTGCAGGAAGACGCGCTGCTGCGCGGCCACTTCCGCCTTTCCTCGGGCCTGCATTCCGATACCTACGTGCAGTGCGCCCGTTTCCTGCGCCGCCCCGACTTGGCCGCACCAGCCGCCGCGGAGCTGGCCCGGCAGATTCAGCAAGCCGGTTTGCAGCCCGATGTGGTAGTTGGGCCGGCTATGGGCGGCGTGGTCATCGGCTACGAGCTGGCCCGGCAGTTGGGCGTACCCGGCATCTTCACGGAGCGGGATGATTCGGGGCAGATGACCTTGCGCCGCGGCTTTACCATTGAGCCGGGGCAGACAATCATTATTGCCGAAGATGTGGTGACTACGGGCAAGAGCACCAACGAGGTAGCGCGGGTACTGGAAGGCCTGGGTGCAAAAGTTTTGGCTGTGGCCAGTTTAATTGACCGCACGGGTGGGAATGCTGCGCTGAATTTCCCGAACTTTGCCCTGCTGCCGGTCACGGCGGCTACCTACGCACCCGATGATTGCCCGCTGTGTCGGGCAGGTATTCCGGTGGTGAAACCGGGCAGTCGGCCCGATAAAGCGTTTTCTTGAACCTACTGCGACGTAATCGGCGCTGCGGCAAGGCATTTTCGGCGTACCCTGCGTGGGTATGCTTCCTCACGATAGCAAGTTCGCTAGGCGTGGGAAACCCGAAAAATAGATAACCAACCTCCTTTTGGACTCTACCCAAAGAACCATACAGCTTCTGCTCAAGCCCGGCCAACACGATGGCGAGGGCCAACGCGTAGCCGAAGCTGCCCAACGCCACCTAGGCCTCTCTACCGGCCGGGTGCAAAGCACCGCTCTCTACACGGTGCGCTACCCCGTGAGCGACGAGCAACTGCGCGACTTCGCCACCCACTGCCTCCAGGACCCCGTGCTGCACGACGTGGCCCTCGACGAGTTCCGCCACGGCGCCGAATACAAAAGCTACATCCTGGTAGCCAAGCTGCCCGGCGTAACCGACGACGAAGGCATCTCGGCCCAGAACGCCCTCGGCGACTTCCTGAACCAGCCGCTGGACACCCATACCCAGCACATCTTCAGCAAACGGCTCTACTTCCTGGAGCACGAGCTGCCGGAGAGTAGTCTGCGCCGCCTGGCCGAAGACCTGCTCGGCAACAAAATGATCAACCGCTTCGAGGTCGGCCCCATAGCCCAGATTCGCGACTATACGCCGCGGCCGGGCGGTGGGGCCGAATCTATTACGGACACAGTGCCGCTGGTAGGCCTCTCGGATGAGGAGCTGGTGAAGCTGTCGAAAGACAACCTTTACGCCCTGAACCTGGAGGAAATGCGTGCCGTGCGCGACCATTACACCAGCATCTCCGAAGCGCGCCAAGCTGCCGGCCTGCCCCAAGACCCCACCGACTGCGAGCTGGAAATCATCGCCCAGACCTGGTCGGAGCACTGCAAGCACAAGGAGTTTAGCGCTGTTATTAAGTATACCGATGCTGACACCGGCGAGGAGTTTGAAGTAGACTCGTTGTTCAAGACGTACATCAAAGACGCTACCTCCGAGGTAGACCGTCAGCTCCGCGCCAACGGCAACGACTGGCTGATCAAGGTGTTCAGTGACAACGCTGGCGCTGTGCGCATCAACCCCGAGTCGTTGTTTGTGTGGAAGGTGGAAACGCACAACTCGCCCTCGGCCATTGACCCCTACGGCGGAGCTATTACCGGTATACTGGGCAACAACCGCGACCCACTGGCTACGGGCATTGGCGGCGCACGGCTACTGTTCAATACCAACGTATTGTGCTTCGGCAACCCTGAGTTCAACGGCACCTTGCTAAGCAACCAGCTGCACCCACGACGCATTTTTGAAGGCGTGCGCAAGGGCATTGAGGATGGTGGCAACAAGTCGGGCGTACCGACGGTGAACGGCGCCATTGTGTTCGATGACCGGTACGCTGGCAAACCGCTGGTGTACTGCGGCACCGGCGCCGTGATGCCTATGCAGCTGGCTGGTCTCGACTCGTGGGAGAAGAACATTGACGCTCAGGACCGCATCATCATGGCCGGTGGTCGGGTGGGCAAAGACGGCATCCACGGCGCTACCTTCTCCAGCATCGAGCTCGACGAAACCTCGCCCGCTACGGCAGTGCAAATCGGCTCGCCGATTACCCAGAAGCTGGCCATGGACTTCCTGATCCTGGCTACCCGTCGCGGCCTCATCAAGTGCAGCACCGACAACGGTGCAGGCGGCTTGTCTTCCTCCATTGGCGAACTGGCTACCATCAGCGGCGGCGCCGTGGTGGAGCTGGAGAAAGTGCCCCTGAAATACCCTGGCCTACGTCCCTGGGAAATTTTCGTGTCGGAGTCGCAGGAGCGTTTCTCGCTGGCGGTGGAGCCGAGTAAGATGGCCGAGCTGATGACCCTAGGCCAGGAGATGGAAGTGGAGCTGACCGACATCGGTTACTTTACTTCCGATGGCAGCCTCGACGTGCGATTCGACGGGGAATCGGTGGCCCGCATTGACATGGAGTTCCTGCACAACGGCGTGCCGCGCAAAGTGCTGGAAGCCGAGTGGACCAAGCCTACCGCCCAAGAGCCCTCACTGCCCGCTGATCTCGACTATACCGACGTGTTGAGCCGCTTGCTCGGTAGCCTCAACATCTGCTCCCGCGAATCGGTGATTCGGCAGTACGACCACGAGGTAAAGGGCCGCACGATTATCAAGCCGCTTATGGGCGCTACCGGGCAGGCGCCGCAGGATGCCGCCGTGGTGCGCTTCAACTTCGAGAGCTGGGAAGGCGTGGCCGTGAGCAACGGTATTCTGCCCCGCTTCGGCGATTTGGACGCCTACGATATGTCGGCCGGCGCGTTTGACGAGGCTGTGCGCCAGATTGTAGCGGTGGGAGGGAAGCTGCCCAACCTGAGCTACGGCGACGGCAACTTCTGGTCGGTGAACGACAACTTCTGCGTGCCCGATTCGGTGTACGACCCCGCGACCAACCCCGACGGCAAGCACAAGCTGGCCAAGCTGGTGCGCATGTGCCAGGCCCTGCGCGATGCTACGGCGGCCTACTGCATTCCGCTCACCTCGGGCAAGGACTCTATGAAGAACGACTTCAAGGCCGATGGCGTGAAGATTTCGGTTCCGCCCACGGTCCTGTACTCCATGACCGCCAAAATCGAGGACGTGCGCCGCACCATCACCTCCGACTTCAAGCAAGCCGATGACGTGGTGTACCTGCTGGGCGAAACCTACGACGAGCTAGGCGGCTCGGAATTCTACCAACTCTTTGGTGAGCTAGGCGCCAACGTACCCAAGGTGCGGTTCGAAGAAGCCAAAGCCCTCTACATGCTGATGGGCCAGGCCAACGACAACGGCCTCATTCAGTCTTGCCACGACTTATCGGATGGTGGCCTAGCGGTAGCCTTGGCGGAAGCCACGTTTGGGCATGGGTTTGGCGCCGATGTGGAGCTGCCCGCTACTGGCCTAGGCCTGTCGGCGCAGCTGTTCTCGGAGTCGCACTCCCGCTTCGTGGCCACGGTGGCGCCAGAAGATGTGGTGGCTTTTGAGCAGCACTTCGGCGCCCGCGCTACCCGCCTCGGCGTGGTGACACAAGACAGCCAGCTCACGGTGCGCCACAACGGGCAAACCGTTATTTCGGCCAGCACGGCGGCCCTGCGCCACGAGTGGACGAATGGCCCAGTAAACAGAATTATCGGCTTCGGCCAGCACGAAGCGGCTCAGATATCATGAACGAGAAACCATTATTTCCGGATCTGAATTCGCCGCCCATGCCGCAGCGCGACGAAACGGGACCAGCGCAAACCAACGCCGACGGTTCCGTGACGGTGCTCGGCTATAAGAGCATTGACGGCGGCCACGAAAGCACCGAGCCCCTGAAATCATCAGGAGAACAACCTGGCAACTGGCAATTGGCAACTGGCAACTCAAACGTGCGCGCCCTCATCCTGACGGGCTTTGGCATCAACTGCGAAGAGGAATTTGCCGCCGCCTACAAGCTAGCCGGCGCCGAGCCAACCATCGTGCACCTGAACCAAGTGCTGCACGGCCACGTCAGCATTCACGACTACGATATCCTGAACTTCCCCGGCGGCTTCAGCTTCGGCGACGACCTGGGTTCGGGCGTGGTGCTGGCCAATAAGCTGCGCTACCGCAAAAACGCCGAGGGCCGTACTCTACTCGACGACATCAAGGAGTTCATTGCCAACGGCAAGTTCGTGATGGGCATCTGCAACGGCTTTCAAGTGCTGGTGAAGCTAGGTTTGCTCCCCAACCTGAGCGGTAACGTAACGCCCGAAGTAACCCTGACGCATAACGCCTCGGGCCGTTACGAAGACCGGTGGGTGCGCCTGAAAGTCAACCCGAAGTCGAACTCGCCTTTCCTGAAAGGCATCGACTCAATGGAAGTGCCCGTGCGCCACGGCGAAGGACGCCTCATTATCAAAGGCGAAGAGACTTTGGCCGAAATCGAAGCCCGCGCCCTGAACTGCCTGGCCTACACTGATTTCGACGGCTCGCCAACGGACGTGTACCCGCACAACCCCAACGGTGCGGACCTGAACTGCGCCGGCCTGACCGACACCACCGGCCAGGTATTCGGGCTGATGCCGCACCCCGAGGCCTTCCTCTCGCTCTACAACCACCCCGACTGGGCCCGGCGCAAGCGTGTGAACCCAAATCTGAGTGAGGAAGGAGACGGCCTGCGCTTGTTCCGCAACATTGTGGAGCACGTGCAAAGCCAGCGTCAAACCACCGCTACACCCCAGGAAGCCCGCCAGTTTTCATCCTAGACACCTCCGCAAGCTGCTGGCCTAGCGTCGGCTGCTAACTCGTTGTATGAACACCCTCAACCACTTCGATACCCCCCAGCTCGAACTTCTGCACCGCGGCAAAGTTCGTGACTCGTACCGCGCCCCTTCCGGTGAGCGGCTTATCGTGGTAACTGACCGCCTCTCGGCGTTTGACTCGGTGCTGGAAACGCCCGTGGCCCACAAAGGCGCGGTGCTGAACGGGCTGGCCGCTTTCTGGTTCGACAAGACCCAGCACATCATCCCGAACCACGTGATTTCGCTGCTCGACCCAAACGTGACGTTGGCCAAGGAGGCCGAGCCCATTCGGGTGGAGATGGTGGTGCGGAACTACCTCACGGGCTCGATGCTGCGCGGCTACCAGCAGGGCCAGCGCACGTTCTCGGGCGTAACCGTGCCGGACGGCCTGACCAAGCACCAGCAGTTCCCCGAGCCCATCGTGACGCCGACCACGAAAGAGGAGTCGGACCGCGAGATTACGCCGGAGAACCTGGTGTCGGAAGGCTGGGTGACGGCGGAGCTGTACGAGAAGATGCGGGTGAAGGCGCTGGAGTTGTTCAACTTCGCTTCGCAGTGGATGGCCGAGCGCGGCATTATCCTGGTAGACACCAAGTACGAGTTTGGCTTGCTGGACGGGGAGCTGATTCTGATTGACGAAATCCACACGCCCGACTCGTCGCGGTTCTGGAGCGCCGAAGACTACGCCAAGAACCCCGAGACGGCCGAGCAGATGGACAAGGAGTACGTGCGCCAGTGGCTGATTGCCAACAAGCAGGACGGCCAGTACCCCCGCGCCCTAACCCCCGAAGTATCCGCCGAAGCCACCCGCCGCTACCTCGATATCTACGAGCGTATCACGGGCGCCCCGCTACCTACCAGCGACGAAACTACTGGCAACGACGTGCAAGCCCGCCTCATCGGCAACCTGGTACGCGCCGGTATCATGAAAGGTGCCTGATAAGACGAAGCGAATGAAGAGTGCGAAACACAAACAACTAGTGCAAGACTACATCGAGGCGTACAACCGTTTCGATGCAGACGGGATGGTGCGCCATCTGCACGAGGACGTGGTGTTCCGCAATATTTCCGGGGGCGAAGTCAGCCTGACAACTAACGGCAAGGAAAGCTTCCGTCAGCAGGCTGAGCAAGCCCGGCAGTACTTCACGCAACGGGAGCAGCGCATCACCGATTGGCAAATAGCGGACAACCGCGTGGAAGTGCTGATTGACTACACCGGCGTGGCTGCCATCGAGTTTCCCAACGGCCTCAAACCGGGCGACACGCTGCAGCTGCAGGGCAAATCCGTTTTCCAGTTCGCTGACGGGCTAATCAGCTCCATCGACGACATTAGTTAATCCTGCGCTAACGCTTATATGCCCACCGCCACCGCCATCCAGCTCGACGTTTCCTCGCCCCAGGCGGCGGAGGCGCAGCCCTTGCTCGACGCCTTGTCGGAGCAGCTGGGCACGCGCTTCGGCAGCGACGGGCGGGCCTCGTTTACGGAGTGGCACGCGGCTGACCCGCGCTATATTTTCCTGCTGGCCCGCCAGGATGGGGAAGCCGTAGGCTGCGGCGCAGTGCGACCCATAGCGGAGGGTATTGGCGAAGTGAAGCGCATGTTTGCCAAGTACGCTCGACAAGGCATTGGCGAAGCGGTGCTGCACCGGCTCGAAACCGAGGCCCGCCGCGCCGGCTACACCGAGCTGTGGCTGGAAACCCGGGTAGCCAACACCGAGGCCTGCCGCTTTTACCTCAAGAACGGCTACCAGCGCCGCCCCAACTACGGCCAGTACCATGGCCGCGAAAACTCTGCCTGCTTCGGCAAGCATCTGCCTTTTTCTGACGCAGCCGACCTACCTACTTATGACTAGTCTTTTGCCTAAACCCATAGTACTCCTCGGCGGCGGGGCCCGTGAGCACGCCATGGCCTGGAAGCTGACCCGCGACGGGGCCACCGTGCACGTGCTGCCCGGCAACGCCGGCATTCCCAACAGCCACCCCGACATCAGCGCCACCGACTTTCCGGCCATTCAGCAGTTCTGCGAGCAGCACGGCGTCAAGCTTATTGTGGTGGGGCCCGAAGCTCCCCTGGCGGCGGGTGTGGTGGACTACTTTGCCGGTTCCAATATCCGCGTGTTTGGCCCTTCGCGGGCCGGGGCGGTGCTGGAAAGCTCCAAGGTGTGGAGCAAGGACTTTATGCGGCGGCACGGGGTGGCCACGGCTATGTCGTGGCAGTACCGCAGCGATAAGCTGGCCGAAGCCCGCGCCAAAGCCAACGAGCTGAATGGGCAGGTGGTGGTGAAGTACGACGGGCTGGCCGCCGGCAAAGGCGTGTACGTGTGCTCTTCCGTGGAAGAAGCCCAGGCCGCCCTCGACGATCTGCAGCTCCAGCACACCGGCTGGTTTAGCTTCTTGCTCGAAGAAAAGCTCATGGGCCCCGAAATCAGCATCATCGGCGTGACGGATGGTAACCGCGTGCGGCTGCTGGCCCCATCGCAAGACCACAAACAGCTGCTGGCCGGCGACCAAGGTCCCAATACCGGCGGCATGGGCGCCTATTGCCCCGTGCCCTTTGCCGACGACAACGTGCTGGCCGCCATCCGCACCAGCATCGTGGACCCCACGTTGCGCGGCCTGCAAAACGAGCAGTTCAACTTCAAAGGCTTTCTGTACTTCGGCATCATGCTCACGGCCCAGGGCCCGAAGCTGCTGGAATACAACGTGCGCCTCGGCGACCCGGAAGCGGAAGTACTGCTGCCGGCTATGGAAAGCAGCCTGCTCGAACTTATTGAAGCGACCCTGGATGGCAAGCTGCAGCAGACGACAGTACGCCAACGGCGCGGCTGCTACGTGGGCGTGGTGCTGGCCTCGGGCGGCTACCCCGCTGCCGACTTCCCCACAGGTTTTCCCATCACCGGCCTCGACGAGCTTCACCCCAGCATTCTGGCCTTCCACGGCGCTACCCGGCGCAATGCCGCGGGCGAGCTGGTAACCAGCGGCGGCCGGGTATTGGTGCTGGTTGGCGCTGGTGATGAGCTGGAAGAGGCTGTGGCCCATGTGTATCGGGAAGCAGAAAGAGTTAAATTTAAGGATGCCTACATCCGTACCGATATCGGCCAGCGGCCGGAACCTACCCTTGCCGGCAACTGGTAATCAACGCACCCGCAAAGCGCGCCTGGCCATTTTGCTGTCGGGGCGGGGCTCCAATATGGTGGCCCTGGTAAACGCTGTGCAGACCGGTGTGCTGCAAGGGCTGGCTGAAGTAGCCGTGGTATTCAGCAACAAGCCCGATGCCCCTGGGCTGGCCACGGCCGCCGCTATGGGCTGCCCTACGGCCTCCCTCAGCAGCCAGGGCCGCAAGCGCGCCGAGTTTGATGCCGAGGTGGTTGAAGTGTTGCAGGCCTACCAGCCCGACTACGTGGTGCTGGCCGGCTATATGCGCATTCTCTCCCCCACGTTCATTCGGGCGTTTGTGGGCCGCATTCTCAACATTCACCCCGCCGATACGCACCAGCACCAGGGCCTGCACGCCTATGAGTGGGCCTTCGAAAACCAACTTCCGGAAACCAAAATCACGGTGCATCTGGTTGATGAGGGCCTGGATACCGGCCCCATTCTGGCCCAGCAGCCAGTGGACCTGCGCGGGGCCGATACCCTGGCGGAGGTAGAACGCCGCGGTCTGGCGGTGGAGCATTTTCTCTACGCACATACCTTGGCTCAGCTCATTCAGGAAAAACCGCTTACCCACCCCGAGGCGGGGGCCTCTGTTGCCCCGGTCGCGCATTCGGCGCTGCTGTCGCCTGGCTCACCTTCTCCGTTTTCGGAGAAGCGGCCGGGGGGCAAGGCGCTTCAGTAGTACCACCCACCACCCAATCGCAGCGGCCCCAGGACAGGTCACTGGCAACTGACAACTCAACATGTGCGGAATAGTAGGTTTTTACGGCCCCGATGACGTTGCGCACGACATCGTATTTGGTCTGACGGCGCTTCAGCACCGCGGCCAGGATGCCGCCGGCATAGCCACCTTCGACGACAACTTTCACCTCTGCAAGGGCAACGGCCTTATCTCCGACGTGTTCCGGCCCAAGCAGCTCAAGAAGCTGAAGGGCAACATCGGCATCGGGCATGCCCGCTACACCACCCAGGGCTCCAGCGACGCCGAGCTGGCCCAGCCCTTCACGACCAGCTACCCGTTTGGGCTGGCCATGGTGCACAACGGCAACGTCATCAACTTCCGCCAGGCCGCCAAGCGCCTGCACGAGAAGTACCACGTGCTGCCCAAGACCAGCAACGATCTGGAGCTGATCATGTACACCTTTGCCTCGGAGCTGCGCCTGAAAAACCTCGACAACCTCTCGGTGGTCGATATTTTCGACTCGGTAGAAACCACGCAGGAGCTGGTGAAAGGCGCCTACGCCACCATTACCGTGATTGCCGGGCACGGCCTGCTGGCCTTTAACGATCCGCTGGGCATCCGGCCGTTGGTACTGGGCCGTCGCCAGACCCAAAAAGGACCGATTTATGCGTTTGCCTCCGAAAGCACCTGCTTCGATTACCTCGGCTTTGAATTCATTAAGAATGTAGGGCCCGGGCAAGCGGTGTTCATTGACAAGGACTTCAAGGTTCACTACAAGAACCCCTACAGCCTGCCCAAAAAATTCTGCGTCTTCGAGCACATCTACTTCGCCCGCGAAGATTCCACCATTAATGGCCGCCTGGTAGCCCGGGAGCGAGTGCGGCTGGGCAAGCTGCTGGCCCGCAAGGTTATTGAGTCGGGGATACAGCCCGATATGGTCATCGACGTTCCTTCGTCGGGGTACTTTGCGGCCTCTGGTCTGGCCGAGGCCATTGGGGTGCCTTACCGCCGGGCTCTGGTGAAAAACAACCACATGGGCCGCTCCTTCATTGTGAGCAGCCAAGCTGGCCGTGAGGACATCGTCAAGAAGAAGCTCAACCCCATACGGGAGTTCGTGGAGGGGAAGAAAATTGCCGTGGTCGACGACAGCATCGTGCGCGGTACTACTTCCCGGCGCATTGTGCGCATTCTGCGCGAGGCTGGGGCGTTGGAAGTGTACTTCATCAGCAGCGCCCCGCCCATTATCTCGCCCTGCATCTACGGCATTGATATGGCCATGAGCACGGAACTGATTGCCGCCAACTATACGGAGGAGGAAATCTGCCGCTACATCGAGGCCGATAAGGTTATCTACCAGTCTATTGAGGATTTGCAGGAGCTGTTTTCGGAGGACAAAGGCCACGGCGGCAACTGCTTTGCTTGCTTCACTGGCAACTACCCTACCGGCGACGTAACCAAGTACCTACGCCACATCCAGGAGGAGCGCCAAAGCCACCGCAGCGACAAGAAAGGCGCCGACGTGATTCCCTCCGTGAGTGCCAAAGCCCCCGAACCAACCGAGCATTGATAGAGAGCTAAGATCTGAGAGCTTAGAACCTAGAACCGAAAGGCAACCCGACGGCTCTTCTTCAGGCTATATCCTCTAGGCTCTATTAGCTCAGTTCTCAGTTTTAAGTTCTACTATCTAAGCTCTAATTTCTAAGTTCTACAGATGAACGACCTCAAAGCTACTGCCGGCTATTCCATCGAAGAAGGCAACGCCGCTTCCAAGAATGCTTACCACTGGGCCCAGAAAACCTTCTCCACCCGCGCTGGCAAGCCCGGCGAGCCGGCCCAGGATCTGCAAGGCGGCTTCTCCAACGAAATCCGCTTTGGGGCGGAGCGCCTGGGCATCGGCTCCGACGGCATCGGGACCAAGATTGAAGTAGCCGAACGCTTGGACCGCTACGACACGCTGGGCTACGACCTGATTGCCATGGTGGCCGACGATCTGGTGGTGGCTGGCTTCATTCCTACTAACCTGTCGAACATCATCGACGTGAACACGCTCAACTATGAGGTGGTAGATGAGCTCATGCGCGGCCTGCACGACGCGGCCCAGTTCAGCCAAGTGGCCGTAACGGGGGGAGAAATTGCCGAACTAGGCAACCGCATCGGCGGCTACCCCGGCGCCAAAATGAACTTCAACTGGTGTTCTACCGCCGTGGGCGTATTGCACCCTAGCTTGGAGCGCCCCCTGAGCGGGGCCAACGTGCGCGCCGGGCAGGCCGTGGTAGCCCTCCGCTCGCCTTCCTTTCGCTCCAATGGCTACTCCCTGGCCCGCCGCGCCCTCACCAAAGCCTTCGGCGAAGCCTGGCACCATGCCCCTTACACCGGCCCCGATGCGGCCGAAATGGGGCAGACCTGGGGCGAAGTGATGCTGGCGCCTTCGCTTATCTTCGCGCCCGGCGTGGCAGCGGTGCTGGATGCTGGGCTTCCCGTGCACGCAGCGGCTCACATCACGGGCGGCGGCATTGCCGACAATTTTAAGCGCGTACTCAAAAACGGTGTAGGCGCCGAGCTTGATAACTTGTTCGAGCCCCTGCCGGCTATGCAGGAGTTGGCTAATCTGGCCGGCATCACGCCTACCGAAGCCTACCTCTACTGGAACATGGGCAATGGCATGCTGCTCGTGACCGACGAAGAACGAGTTGAAGCGGTAGTAGAGGCCCTGCAGGGGAAAGGCTATCAGGCCCAGGTAGCTGGGCGCATCACGGCTGACCCAGTAGTAGTGCTGCGGGTGGACGCTGGCGAACTGCGCTATGCCTGATCGGCAGTAGCCATACTATAAGGTAAAGGGAGCGGGATGTATTCTCGCTCCCTTTTGCGTAGCAGAGGACGCATACGCAGCGCCCTCCGGTGAAATGTGCCTTCCGCAAGTCGCAGATTGGCCGCAGGCAGCTTGGTGTGCCACTGGCAAGTTTCTGCTGTTCTTCCTGGAGACCGTTACGGGCATCATGGAGGTCTTGGGCCCCCGGCTATAAAAAGCCGGGGGCTTTTCGTTCATAGCCCCCCGGTATGCTTGTAGCAGCTGGAATTATTGAAAAACGTTTGCATAGTTAAAATGCCTTTTTTTGAAGGGGGTATTTTCAAATAATGATAGTAATTCAGAAAAATGACCTAAAAATCTATAGGGTAGTATTGCATATATGTATTCAGTGTTTATATATTGGCATCAGATTATAAGGGGCTGTGTATTGCAGCCGTGCCCCCTGGGCTTCCGCTCTGAATTAGCTGCTCTTGCCTGCCAACTCCCCCCGCGGCAAGCGAAATCTTCCCTTCGGACTACACTGGTACTGCAGGACCGGTTAGCAATTTTTTTGAACAGGATACACCGACTGTACTCAGCCATACCTCGCGGACGCGCCGGCACCGGGCTATAGTTGACTACGGGAAGTGAGAATAGTGAAGCCGCTGGTCGCGTTTCGACGTGACTGAGCGCTGCCTTGCTGTGTGTCACACTTAACCCAAACGGTATGTTGCTCTTTACCACTTTGCTGGCTATGTGCTCCCCTTTAGCCGGGGACGCTAACGACTCAACGGCGCACGCGCCACCCTACAAGCTCTCCGGCTACGCCGATGTGTACTATCGGTACAATTTCCAGAACCCCAAAGACGCACCCTATAACAACCTCACCAGCTTTACCAACAGCCACAATTCGTTTGAGCTGGGCATGATTTCGCTGAAAGGCGAGCATACCATTGGCAAAGTAGGAATGGTGGCGGATATTGGGTTTGGTCGGCGGGCCGAGGAATTCTCCTACGCCGATGATAAAACCCGCTTTATCATCAAGCAGCTGTACCTCACGTACAGCCCCACCGAAAAGCTGAAGCTGACGGCTGGCAGCTGGGCCACCCACGTCGGATACGAGTCGGTAGACCCCTACCTGAACCGGAATTACAGCATGAGCTATATGTTCTCCTACGGTCCGTTTTTCCATACGGGCCTTAAGGCCGACTACCAGCTCACGCCCAAAACCACTCTGATGGCCGGTGTGGCTAACCCAACCGATCTGAAAAGCGCCAGCGCGATGCCCAAGGTGCTGATTGCGCAGGTGGGAACCAGCTCCGGCGACGATAAAATCAAAGCCTACTTCAACTACCAGGGTGGCCGCCAGCTTGATTCGCTACGGCTGCAGCAGGGGGATGTGGTGCTTACTTACGCTTTCACGCCGCAGTTCAGCTTCTCCTACAATGGTACCGTGCAGTACCGCAGCGAGCGGACGGAAACCGGCTGGCAGAAGGGCACCACGTGGTGGGGCTCGGCGGGCTACGTCAACTTCGACCCGGCTCCATGGCTGGGATTCACACTGCGGGGCGAGTACTTCTCCGACCGCAAAAATATCCTCGGCTTCGACCAGGACATTCTGGAGGCCACGCTGTCGGCCAACCTGCGCAAAGACAACCTGACGCTCATTCCCGAACTGCGCCTGGATAGCGGGCAGCAAACGGGCGGCCTTTTCGTGAACTCGGCCGGCAACGTGCGCAAATCCACGACTACTGCCTTGCTGGCGGCCGTCTACAAATTCTAGCCTCCTCAACTTTTTCGCCTCCTCACACCTGCTGGAAACGCGCATCGTCGCGGCCTACCGGGTACGTGCTGCTAGTCCATAATCAACCTTTTTTACTTTTTGTATGGAAACCACACATTCCTCAAAGACCAGGCTAAACTACGGTACGCTGCTGCTGATAGTGCTGTTCGTGCTAAGTGCGGTGGCTGCCTTCGTGCCCCTGCCGCACCCGTCGGCCTCTTCTACCGATGTACTCAATGCCGCTGATGTGGCTTGGATGCTCACCGCCTCGGCCTTCGTGCTGCTTATGACGCCGGGCCTCTCGTTCTTCTACGGCGGTATGGTGCGGCCCAAAAATTTGATTTCCACCATGCTGCAGAGCTTTGTGGCTCTGGGCGTGATTTCCCTGGTGTGGTACTTCGTGGGCTTCTCGCTGGCCTACGGCGACTCCTGGCATGGTATCATCGGCAATCCGCTCACGTTTGCTATGCTGCGCAATGTGGGTACGGCTCCGCATCCTACCTTGTCGCCGGCTATTCCGTTTGTATTGTTCTTCGCCTTCCAGCTGAAGTTTGCCATCATCACCCCGGCGCTTATTACGGGTTCGTTTGCCGAGCGGGTACGTTTTAAGGGCTACCTGGCGTTCATCATTCTCTTTTGCCTGTTCATTTACTGCCCACTGGCGCACTGGACCTGGCACCCTGAGGGCTTCCTGCGCAAGTGGGGTGTGCTTGACTTTGCCGGGGGCACCGTAGTGCACATCTCGGCGGGTATTGCCGCGTTGGCAGGGGCGCTGGTGCTGGGACCCCGTCGGGCCCACCGCGAAACGTCTTTCTCCACGCCCAATGTGCCATTTGTGCTGCTGGGCACGGGGCTGCTGTGGTTTGGCTGGTTCGGCTTCAATGCCGGCTCGGCCCTGGGTGCCAATGAAATGGCCGCGCTGTCGTTCGTCAACACCAACCTGGCTTCGGCTGCGGCCTTGGTGGTGTGGATGCTGCTGGAAGTAAGCCGGGGCGGCAAGCCCACGGCTATGGGCGCCTGCATTGGGGCAGTAGTCGGCCTGGTGGCCATTACGCCCGCTGCCGGCTACGTCGACTATGGCCAGAGCATCCTGATTGGGGTGGTTGGCTCGGCGGTAAGCTTCATGGGTGTGAACTGGAAAAACCGCACCACCCTTGATGATACCTTGGATGTGTTTCCCTGCCACGGCCTGGGCGGCATTGTGGGTATGATCCTCACGGGCGTCTTCGCCGCTAAAGTGGGCTTGGTAAACGGCACGGCTACCGTATTCGGCTACCACCTGCTAGGCCTCACCATCGTCATTGCCTACACCTTCGGGGTATCGTGGGTGCTGCTGAAGCTGACCGACAAACTATTCGGTCTGCGCGTGAAAGTAGCCGACGAAGAGCTAGGCCTCGACCTGAGCCAGCACGAGGAGTCCATCTACCACGTCGACGAAGAGTTCGAGAAAACCTACCGCAAGGAACTGGTTTCGTAAGCCACAGGTGGTGCGGTCAGCCTCGTGTTGGCCGCGCCCCTAGCGGGCTACTAGGTCTGGTCCCTCGGTGTGCATGGCCTGGCGCAGGCTTTCCAGTAGCCGTTGCAGACGGGAATGTACTTCGGCTAACTTCCGGGTGCGGTACTTGCTGGGCCGGGCATATACCAGGGCTTCCAGGCGCTGTGTAACGGCCCCGGCACTGTATTTACCTGCCCGGGCATAGTCAGGCTGAGTGTAAGCCAGGTCGGTAAGCTGGTACGTATACGCCCCATTCTCCACGCGTATGGTGAGGTGGCCGGTATAGTTTTCGAATCCGTGGCGGCTGTCCACGCGCATTTTCAGGGTGCCGGTTTCGGGGTTGCAGCGCCGAAGCGTCGCCTGATACGGAGTACCATCGGGCCAACTTTGGGCCCGCGCCAACAGCTCCGGCGCATTGGCGGCTACCGGCACTGTGCCGCTGTACAACACCTGATAGGTGCGGGTATCCAGCGGCAGTGGCGAAAACTGGAACGGCTTTTCCTGGGCCATTGCCCGGGGGCTGGCCAGCAGGCCAAGCACCAAAACAAGGTATTTCATGGGTGGGGGTGGGTACGCGTTGGCTCAAAAAGCAAAGAAACTGTATACGTGCCAAACAGCTGTTTGGTAGTGCGTAAGCAGCAGTTCCTTTCGCCCAGGCAGGAAGTAAACTCTTGGCTTAGCAAAAAGTCCCGTTCCCGCTCGGAACGGGACTTTCATGCTTAGTGCCCGTGGCTAGGCTGCCAGGGGCTCAATATCGAACCCCGCTTGCGCTACGGCCTTCATTACCTGTTCCGGAATGACGTTTGTGCCTTCCACCGTCAGCACCTTCGCCGGGGTAGCTGTATCAACGGCCCACTTTTCTACACTGGGCTCGGCATTAAGAAAAGGCGTAACGGCGCGCAGGCAGTTGGCGCAATTGATGCTGGTTTTGAATTGAAGAGTCGGCATACAAAGCAAGTTGGGTTAAGCCACTGAAGCGGTTAGAAACGGCCCGGGGCGGGTGAGGTATTATAACAACACAAAAGTAGCCCCGATGGTAAACGAAGGCAGTATAGACTTTGACTGACAGCGTGCAGAGTTTTGCCTTTACGAGCCGAGTGCCAGGTCGAGGCTCTGAATGAGCAAGCAAAACTCTTGCGTCTGCCGCAGCCAGCTTGTCAACGGTCAAACCTCTCCTGACGGATTAAAAATTAACTCTTGCGAAAAAGGCAAGGCCCGGCTACGTGTGCAGTCGGGCCTTGCCTTTTGAGATATATGCCTTACGCCGGTCGTTGGGGACGCTTTTCCAGAATCAGGTTGGTGCGGAAGGTGTGCAGGCTCTCTTCCAGGCCTACTGGGTATACGTGCGGGTTCAGGAAGCGGCGGATGCTGGGGTCGAGGCTTTGCACCTCGCGCTGGGCGTGGGCGCGGCTTTCGGCTAGTGAGGGCAGCGCATGCACCAGCTCGCCGCGGCGGAAAATGGGTGCCAGCAGCTCCCGGTAGGGGGCATCGGGGCGCACGGGCCGGCGCCGGGTAGCGTCCAGGGGGTCGATGAGAGTGAGGGCGGCCGGGAGCGGCTCGGCTACGTTGTAGAGCATGTCGGCGCGGGGCTGGCCTTTTTCTGTTTCGTAGCGCCGCACCTGCAGAATGCCTGGAATACTGGTTTTGGCCAGCTGTTCGGAAAGCTTGATGGTGAAGTCCCAACCGGAATCATCGGGCTTGCGCAGGGCCGCCAGCTTGTACACCCCGCCCAGGGCCGGCTGGTCGTAGGCCGTAACCAGCTGCGTGCCGATGCCCCAGGTATCAATCTGGGCGCCCTGCTGCTTAAGGCTGGTGATAAGGTTTTCCTCCAGGTCGTTGCTGGCCACGATGCGTACTTTCTCAAAGCCCGCCTCATTAAGCAGCGCACGGGCTTCGCGGCTGAGGTAGGCTAAGTCGCCAGAGTCGAGGCGAATGCCGCCCAACTCGTGGCCACGGGCGCGCATGTCGCGGGCTACTTTGATGGCATGCCGTACCCCATCCAGCGTGTCGTAGGTATCTACCAGGAACACGGAGTCGTCGGGGAAGGCCTGGGCATACGCGGCAAAGGCAGTCGGCTCGTCCTCGAAGGCCATTACCCAGCTATGGGCGTGCGTGCCTTTCACCGGAATGCCGAAGCGCTGTCCGGCCAGTACGTTGGAGGTCGCATCGACCCCGCCCAAATAAGCGGCCCGGCTGGCACTTAGTCCCCCATCCGGGCCCTGAGCCCGGCGCAAGCCAAACTCCAGCACCGTATCCGGGCCGGCTGCCTCGCGGATGCGGGCGGCTTTAGTAGCCACGAGGGTCTGGAAATTTACGAGAGTAAGCAGGGCCGTTTCCACCAGCTGAGCCTGTAGCAAGGGCCCCTGCACCCGAACCAGCGGCTCGTTGCCGAAAACCACCGTGCCCTCGGCTATGGCATCCACGTCGCAGGTGAACTTGAGGTTGCGCAGATATTCCAGAAACTCCTGCGGAAACAAGGGCCCACCCTTGGCGCCCGGCAGGCTGCCGAGGTAGGAGAGGTCGTCGTCGGAAAAGCGCAGGTTCTGCAGAAAATCGACGGCGTAGGTCAGGCCGGCGGCCACTGCGTAGCCTCCCGCAAATGGGGCCTTCCGGAAGTAGAGGTGGAACACGGCTTCGCGGTCCTGGAGGCCCTGGCGCCAGTAGCCATACGCCATGGTCACCTGGTACAGGTCGGTAAGGAGGCTGAGTGAAGGCGCATAAAGGCCGGAAAGGGGAGCAGGGTTCATAAGCAGGAAAAGAGCCGCGAGGCCTGAGTGGAAGCAGAAACCAGACTGGGTGGCACAGCAGGGCCGGTAGTCCTATACCCGGGGGCGAAGGTATAGGTTGTAGCGCGTTGCACCGTGCCCCCGGCCGCATCGAGCGGTAGTGCTGCTGATGGCTTCTGCCCTGAGGCTCTTTTCCCGGACGGCCCAGCCAAGTAAAATGCGTACAAATACGGGGGCGAAATACGTATGAATGCTGAGTTTTTACTCGCTGCTTTTGGGGAACTATGCATAAGCAAATACACGACTTCCCAACAGCCTGCCGGCTGCTTTCACACCAAGTCTTCGGCACCACTTACCCTACTTATTATGGTCGCGCCCCGGCCTACTGGTTTTATACTATGGAATTCTTAGTATCAGCATCCTAGGTACTAGTTTATGTGCACAAGGAACGAAAAGGGCTGGCAGTTTCTGCCAGCCTTTTTTGTGCCTGGCCGACGCGGTAGCTACCCGCGCAGCCTGCGCAAAAGGCAGTGGCAAACGATAGAATCAGGCAATCAGCCCATGGCGAACGGCGTACTTGATCAGGGCCGCCGTGTTCTTGACCTGGAGCTTATCGAGGATGTTCAGCCGGTGCGACTCCACGGTGCGCTTGCTGGTAAACAGCTGATCCGCAATTTCGCCGCTGGTCAGGCCTTCCCCAATCAGCATCAGCACTTCCAGCTCCCGCGCCGACAGCTCGGGGATAGAGTGCGCCGGTTTGCGGGGGGCCAGCTGGCGCAGCCGGGCCAGGGCATCCAGGCCAATGGCGGTGCTCAGGAAGGGCTTGCCGGCCGCCACGGTCCGAATGGCGTAGGCCAGTTCGGTGGCATCGGCGGTTTTTAAGGCATAGCCCAGAGCGCCGGCATCCAGCATCTGGCTCACGTCTTCTTCGTGGTCGAGCATAGAAAGCGCCAGCACTTTCACGGCCGGGAAGCGCTGCCGCAAAAAAGGCAGGGTAGCCAGGCCATCCAGCACGGGCATGCCCACATCCATCAGCACCACTTCGGCCGGCGTGGTTTCCAGCATATCCAGCAATTCCTGTCCGTTGGCAGCCTCCCCTACAACTTCAACTTCTTCTACCCGGGCTAGTAAGGCCCGCAGGCCATTTCGCAGCAGGGTGTGGTCATCAGTAAGGATGATTCTAATCATGTAGGACGTAACGGAACGGGGAAGAGGTAGCGGCGCGTGGGGTAACGACAGGATATAACTAAAAAGTACGCGGAGTAGCCCCGGCGGGAATCCCGCTGCACCTTGCAAGTGGTTTATTAGTAGCAGATTGCTGGCCTTCTTGGAGAGTAACTAACCCAGGCACTAACCATGGGCGCGGCTCTCGTAGCCAGCGGGTGAGTATTCAGGCAGAACTTAGGCGGCGATACGCATCACGGCCAGCGGTTCTGCTGCTTCCTGAATACTCAGATTAAAAGACCCGGTTGCCTGAACCTTGGACAGGTCTACGCCTGATCGAAGTAAGTCCCGCAGCAGGCGGTTATGCTCACGCAATTCCCGCAGCTGCTCTTTGAGCTCCTTCACCTGGTCGGACTCAGGCACCACGCTGAGCGGGCCGGCCGTGGGCGTCGCCGGTGCTGGGTCAGCTGGCAGCCTTGTTAGCTCCCGGCCATCTCGGAGCATCTCTCCGGTACCGAGAAGTAACCAGTCTGGATTGAGGTCCGGAAAGCCGGCAATGATCTTCGCCATGTTTCCGCTTTTCGGGTCTGTACCCCGCTCCATCTGTGTGATGTTGCCTTGCTCCAGGCCGCACTGTTCAGCAAAAGCCTGCTGAGACAGCCCCTTATGCTTGCGAAACGCAAGCACTCGGGATGCAAAGGTTGTCTCCATCTTTATTTAGTAAAACTGTGTTTAAATTAGGTCAACTTTATTAGCTTTGCTTCGTTGAAAATCAGCAGAAGCGTGCTATTAATACGTAAACGTAGCAAAGTTTCCCTGAAAAAAGCAAAGAACGCCTAAAAACCCATCCAGATGGCCTACTCAGATGAACAAAAGCAAGAGTTTTCTACTCGGTTAGTAGCCGTCCGGGAGGGGCTCAAGCGCCGAAACATTAAGTATTACGCTGAAGCAGCCAAGGCAATCGACCCGCAGGCCAATTCCAAGCAGTTGAACAATGTCATGCAGGGCAACATCTACAATTTCGCCGCTCTGCGACTTTTGGAAAGGGTTGCTGGTGTGGTAGAGCCTGTAGCAGAGGACGTTCAGGCTTAGTAGGGGCCGGCTTTTTTGGGTCAATACTTAGTAAAACTTTATTAAAATACTTTTGGTATTAAGTAAAGTTCTACTAAATTTGATTCATCAAACAAGTCAAAAACTACTAAGCATGCAAGTCTCTACCACGACCAACCCCCGCGTGAATCCGGCCGAGCTGCGCTACCTGCGCCAGGCTGTTGATGCCACCACCACTGATTGCCGGCGCACGGCCATTCAGGCCATCGTCGTCTACGCCCAGCTGCACGACGGCATGGACTTGACCGGAGAAGCCGCCTACCTGCTGGCCGAAATGGAGCAGGGGAGCAGCAAGCCCCGCCTCTGCGCTGTCGCTGATTGCCTCGAAACCGCCGCCAACTAAGCCGCCATGCTGACCTCCCTCGCTTGCCTGAATCACTCCCTGCGCGTGCTCTTTCACGAGTGGCCGGTGCGCGCCCAGCTGGAGCACTTCCTGCGCAACCCGCTGCTGGTGGCCACGTGCCCCAAGCGGCTCGATGCCACCCGCGAAGCGATGGGCGGCTACACGGATAAGCGCTGCCTGCAGGCGCTAATTGCCCTCAAATCGGAGCGGGACCGGATGCGCCACCGCCTGGCTGTGCCGGCCGATGTGCTGCCCGCCTCCAAGCTCACCGACCTCTTTTACCACGAGCTGATTACGGATGCCGAGCGCAACCGCCTGCGCACCAACTGCTGGCACCCACTGGAGCGGCAATGGGAATACGCCCGCGTGGAGCAGGTGCTGCAGGCCCGCGAAGCGGCCATGTACGAACAGGATCAATACGCCGCCTAAGCTATGCGCACGCCCCTCAATCCTACGGCCGTCTACCACCGCGCCCACGCCAGCAAGGAAACCGCCCTGGCCTTGTTTCACCTCCTACACGCCGCTGGCCTGCACCAAGCCGCCCTGCTGGTGCACGATCAGGTTCGGATAACCACCATCGAATACGAGGCCGCCCAGGCGGCGCTGCTGGCTCCCTGGGAGCTGCCCAACCCGGATACTATCACCGAAGACGAGGCCACCCAATACCAGGTGCTGGGGGAAGTCTTTGCCTGCTGCGCCCGGATGTGATGAAAGCTCCCCAGCGCCTCCGCTTTATCGGCCCCATTTCTCAACTACTCGCTTACCTCCGCCATGCCAACAGCTAATTCTCACCCCCGCACTTACGAGCAAGCCCAGGATGCCCGCCGCCGTGCTCAACTCTACAACCGGGCCGAGGGCTTTGCCCTGCTGGTGGTCGTGGTGCTGGTGGCCCTGGTGGTGCTGGCCAGCTGCTCAACCACCCGCCCCGCCGGCATCCGGGCGGGCAAGTTCGCTCAAGAGAACCCCGAGCCCCGCATCAACCGCTTGTAAAAAAACGAAGCGGGACCCCCTAGCACGAGGTCCCGCTTCTATTCAATCACCAATAGAGACGCGAATATAATGGCTTCTGAATCAACACCTGCACCACGTACCACGAAAGCAGTAACAGCCAAACCGGTTGTAGCAAACCTCAAAGCTCCCAGCTCCTCTATCAACGTAGCCCAGGAACTGGCCCGCTTTATCAAGGAGAAGAACCTTTGCTCCAATATCAAGGGCAAGGACTATGTGCAAGTAGAGGGGTGGCAATTCGCCGGCTCTCAGCTGGGAATCGTGCCCATCATGGGTGCCGTGGAAGATTTGAGCTTTGAGAAGGAGCTGCGCTTTCGTGCCACGGTTTCGCTCTACGACCTGCACAATAAAATCAACCTGGGTGGGGGCGTAGCAGAGTGCTCCAACACGGAGACAACGAAACGCTACTACGAGCGGTACGCCATCTGCTCGATGGCCCAGACCCGCGCCGTAGGCAAGGCTTACCGCAACGTGCTGGCCTGGCTGATTAAAGCCGCCGGCTTCGAGGCGACGCCTTACGAGGAAATGGTGGATGTAGTGGATGCCGGTACCGGTGCCACCGTGGTAGAGGAAAAGCCGCGCCCAGCCGGTGGCCCTGGCCATGAGAAGGATGCTGCGCCAAGTGATGAGGACGCACCCGCGCAGCCTAGTGAGGCCCAGCGCAAACAGCTCATTGCCCTGATAGCCTCGCCGCTGCTGGATGACGAGGAGCGTAGCACGCTGCTGGCTGTGCCGGTGGATAGCCGCCCGCTGGACTGGATGGAGAAGACGCTGGCTAAGCTGCCGGCCGTGCTCAAGGAGCGGGAAAACCCCAAGAAAGCCTTGGCTGCTGCCCAAAATCAACTGCGACAAGTAGCCACTAAATACGCTGCCCAGCTCGGAGAGCAGGAGCATAAGCGGTGGATGCTTCGGGCGGATTCCCTGACCGCTAAGCCGGAAGAATTGCGGGCCGAGTCCCGCGCGCTGGTTGCCCACTTCACCCTTCAGCCAGCGTAACGAGATGAATAGCCAGCAACTATCCTTGTTTGGTGCTGCTCCTCAGCGCGGGGTGCTTAATCGGCTAGGCCCTCACCCTGAGGGCCCAGATGCAAGCGCCCCCCGTCAGGTATTGTCAGGTGGACTGATTGCGCGGGTGCAAGCTGAAACCGGTGGGGAACTGCACTATTACATCTACCAGGGCAGCACATGGATCGGCACGCTGTTCCATGTAGGGCAGTCCTTGTGGAGCATCTACCTGCCCGGTGAGCATGGGGTAGCTGAGTTTGGTGGACCCACCCTGCGCAAGGCAGCACAGCAGCTGGCTACTCTGGTAGCCAGCGGAAAGGAGCTGGCCAATGCTTAGTTCATTAAGCCCCAAAGCCCTGCTGGATAGTGAAAACCCCGCGCAGGTTCTGGCTGACTACTATGCTACCTGCTCCGATGAGCAGGTAGCTACAGCTTACTCGAATGTTGCCAAGGGCCTGGCAGTGTTTGAGGAAACTCCTCGAGGAGAATTAGGGCTGGCCCTGCGCCGTCACCTGAATGTTATCGTGGCTGAGCAGCAGAAGCGAGGGGAGGTTCACCATGCCTAGCTACTTCAAACTGCGCACGGGCTTGAGCCGCGGCATCGAGGATGGGACATCCAAGAAGAAGGTGTGCACCTACATGATGCAGTACTTCTACCGGGATGCCACTGGCCGCCTGGCTGAGATTACTGTGTGCGAGGATGGCTTCTGCTATCGTAGTGCTGCCTCCTTCCGTCAGCAACTCAATCCCGAGTGGCCCGGTAAGCCCGGCCAGAAGCCTACCCCGCGCAAGTATGTGGAGGTACCAGGTGATGAGCTAGGCCTGCCCGTTGGGGCGGTGCCCTGCTCGGCAGCCGAGTACGATGCGGCGCTGGCCCAGGTGATTGCGGCCGAGAAGAAAGCGGAAGCAGAACGGCTGAAGGAGAAGGAGTTTGCCGAGTCGCTGAAGAAGGGCATGGTGCGCAACCAGCATGCAGCGGAGGAAGCCGGCGTGGCCGAGCCATTGGTATTGGCCCCGGCTCACTTCCTGGATGACTTTACCGTCTTCGATACCGAAACGACGGGGTTTAGTGCCGAAAACTGTCGCCTGCTGGAGGTAGCCGCCGTGCGCTACATCAACTGGGAAGAGGTGGACCGCATGCAGTCCTTCGTGCGCTTCACCGAGTTTATCCCGGCTAAGATCAAAGCCCTGACGGGGATTCGGGAAAGTGATGTACGCCAGGCGCCCGAGGCCAAGCAAGTGCTAGCCCGTTTCCGCCAGCTGGCGGGTGAGTCGCTGCTGGTGGGGCACAACGTGGCCTTTGATATCCGCTTCCTGGAAGCTACCCGCACCCGCCTCGGGGCTAAGCTACCCCTGCCCAATAAAACGCTCTGCACCCAGGCCGTGAGCAAACGCTACGATGGTAGCCATGTGCTGGGCGACCTGTGCACGCGCTTCGGCATCAGCAACGCCGGTGCCCACCGGGCGCTGAATGATGTGCTGATGACCTACCAGCTGCTGCGTCACATGCACCAGCAGCAGCCGATTGGAGCCGAGATGATTGGCGCCTCGGGCAAGAAGAAAGCAACACCCGCCCTTTCACTCTTCGCTGCCTGATGAGTACGCTCCACCGCTTCCTGCGCTCCGATGCCGCCGGCAGCTACAACCCGCCCCGCCTTGCCGCCCCGAACATGAATTACATCGAACTCATCAACCGTTTCTGGGCCATGGATGCTGAAGATCATTTCGGCGCCAGCAGCACGCGCCTATACTTTTTCCTCGTGCAGGTATGCAATCAGAAGCGCTGGGAGAATCCTTTTACCCTCTCTGATGCCCAGCTGTGCCTGTCACTCGACATGACGGCCAACACGATGAAGAAGGCCCGTGAGGAGCTCACCGAGCGTAAGCTGGTGGCCTATCAGGGAGGCAACAATGGGCGTGGTCTGGCTACGGTGTACCGCCTGCTTTCGGCCCCCAATAAAGTATCAAAAAATGACACTTATGGTACCGATAAATCCATCGGAAAAGTATCAGGTAAAGTATCAGAAAATGACGGTTTAAGTCCGATAAAAGTGTCAGATAAAGTGTCAAAAAATGACACGCCTTATATAGATAAAACAGTAAACAGTTCTGTAGTAGAAAACATAAACGAAGAAGTAGCGTCCGAGGCTTCTTCGTCGGCGGCTCGTTCGGAGAGAAAAGTTACCCCTCAACCTGCCAGCCAAAAGCCAACGTTGGGAACAGAGGGGGGCGCGGCGCAGCGGCCCGAGAGCCAGCACGCCGATGCCCAGCAGCTAACCACGGCGGATGTTTGCCCGCTGCTCAACAACCCCGCCGTGTTCAAGGCTGCTTGCCTGGACATCAACCCCGACTACGCTGGCATTGATTTCAATCACTATCGGCTGGAAATGCGCTTCGATGCGCTGGAGCAGCAGCTTACCCTCATGCCCTTCGAATGGCGCAAACGCCTCCGGAACTGGCTTACCAACGCCAAGGGCAGCCGCAACGGCCTGATCCTGGCACCCGCCCCAGGCCAGAAGGCCGACCCTCGGGCCCAACAGCCGCTGGCCAGCAAGTCCAGCGCCTCTCCCTCCAAAGTCAAAGACTTCAGCTAGATGAACACCCAGACCCACGTTCCCCCGCATTCGACGGAGCTAGAAGCGGCCGTGCTTGGCATTGCCCTGCAGGAGCGCAACGCCCTGAATACGATTCTTTCCCTGCTGCCCTCGGAGCAAGTTTTCTACACGCCCAAGCATCAGACGGTGTACAAAGCCATTCGGCAGCTACACCAGGCCGGCCACGCGGTGGATATGAAAACCGTTATCCACCAGCTGGCGGCCACGGGCCAGACGCATAAGGTCCGCCCGGCCGACGTGAGCGAGCTGGCCATCGGTATCGGCTCGGCGGCCCACATTGAAACCCACTGCCGCATTGTACTGGAGCAGCACGCCCGCCGGGTAGTCATCACGGCCGCCCGAGGCATGGAGGCGCACGGCTACGATGAAAGCCGGGATGCGCTGGAGGTAGTAGCCGAAGCGCAGGTACAACTCACCCAGCTGCATCAGCTCATGGAAACGCGCGGCGCTGTCTCCGCTGCCTCACTGCTGCCTGGTGTGCTGGACCGTATCCGCCGGGCCGTGGGCATGAGTGGCATGACGGGCATCCCCACGGGCCTCACGCAGCTCAACTCCGCCACCGGGGGCTGGCAGCCCAAGCACCTGATTGTTATCGGTGCGCGGCCCGGGATGGGTAAAACGGCGGCCCTACTGCACCATGCCCGCGAAGCGGCCCTAGTGGAAGGCATTCCCACTGGCATCTTTTCGATGGAAATGCCGGCAGATGAGTTGGTAGAGCGTCTGCTGGCGACGGAAGTAAAAACCTACTCCAACTCGGACCTGCGCAAGGGCAACCTGCAGGGCGGCGTGGAGGAGGTAGACCACTTGCTAAGCAAAGCGCAGTTACTGGCCAATGCCGATAATTTATTCATCGACGACACGCCAGCCCTGAGCCTGCACCAGCTGGCCTCCAAGGCGGCTCGTATGGTGGCGGAGCATGGGGTGCGCTTCATCCTGGTAGACTACCTGCAGCTCATGTCGGGGCCCAGCAAAACCAGCCGGCCCGGCAATCGGGAGCAGGAGATTTCGGAAATCAGCCGGGGGCTTAAGGCCTTGGCCAAGGACTTGAATGTGCCGGTGGTGGCGCTGGCCCAGCTTAGCCGCTCGGTAGAGCATCGCGGTGGCGAGAAGCGGCCGCAGCTCAGTGACCTGCGCGAGTCGGGCGCCATTGAGCAGGATGCCGATATGATCATTTTCCTCTGGCGTGGCGAGTACTACGGCATTGAGGAGTACGAAGACGGCACCAGCACGAAGGATACCATCCTCTACGACATAGCCAAGCACCGAGGCGGGGCGCTGAATGAGCTGATTTTCTACTGCCGCATCAGCCGGGGCATCTTCTCGGATTTGGACCTGAGCCCAGCGCCGGCGGGAGAGCGGCCTTTCTACGATAAGGACACCCGGGAAACGGTGCAGCTGGGTCGCCTGCCTGCCTCGCAGTTTGAGCAGGAGTCATCGGTACCGGTGGCCATGGTGGATGATAACGACATGCCCTTCTGATGTGCACCGATGAAGAGTACTCGCCCGAGCTGAAGAAGTGGGTCGCCAAGCAGCTGCACCAAGCCGACAAAAAGACCTTCCTGCAACTGCTCAACTACTTCCAGACACGCGGCGGCCCGGGCCTGGTACTGGCCCAGGAAGAAGCTGAATACCGCAACCTACAACCGCATTCCCTCACTCCCTCACTTCGTCCCTAATGAAAGCCATCTCACTCCTTCAACCCTGGGCCTCGCTCATTTTCCTGGGCTACAAGCATTACGAAACCCGCTCCTGGAATACCTCCTACCGTGGAGACCTGGCTATTCATGCCAGCCTGGGCAAGCCCGCTGAAGCCCGGCGCATAGCAGCTACCTGCCCCGAGATATCGGCTATTCTGGAGCGGCACGGCCTCACCTTCGACACGTTGCCGCGCGGCGCTGTACTCGGCACCTGCGAGTTAGCGGATACCCATAAAACCGATGATCTGCGGGGGCTGAGCATTACAGAGCTGGCCTGCGGCGACTACGGCCCCGGCCGGTATGCCTGGCGCCTGATAGCGCCCTTCGTGTGCGCCAAACCTGTGCCCTGCAAAGGAGCCCTGAGCCTGTGGGTAGTGCCTGAGGAGGTGGAGCAGGAAGTGAATGCTACGACCCTGCCTTTCTGATACTAACGCCCTCACGCACTTCCTTATGAAACTCCGCTTTATTGCTTCCGCTACTCGGGCCCACGCCCACCAGAGCACGGCCCGCACCGTTACCGTATCCCGCGGCGCTGGCTCCCTGAGCTTCTCTTCTGCTTTGGTGCGCGCACTCAGCCTGCAGCCAGGCCTACCAGGTGCTACCCTCACCGAGGATGCCGACGCGCCGGGTTCCTGGTACGCGCTGTTCGGTTCCGCAGATCCAGTTCACGACAGCCGGCCGCTGCGCGCCAAAGTGGCTGCCAAGGACCGGACACCCAGCCAAGCCCTTACCCTCATCAACACCGCGCTGGCCCGTGCCGTGCTCGACAGCTATGGGGTGCCGGCCGATGTCAACCGCCTGGTGCTCTACGTGCTGCCGGAGGCGGTATCGTTCGAGGGGCTGACGCTCTGGCCTCTGCGCCAGTCAGGTGCGCCCGTGGTGGCCCCGGTACCTACCCCGGCCCCCGCCCGGAAGGCCGCGCCCCCGAAGCCTACCCCGAAAACCGATGCCCCGAAAGCCGCCGCCCCGGCTATGGCTGGCCCCGCCCGCCCGGTGGCCAGCATCCCGGATGCCAGCACCGAGCGCCTGCAGCAGCGCCGGGAGCACCTGGTTACGCTGGATCGGGACTACACCAGCCACGAGGAGAAGGAGCTGGCTAAGGTCAACAAAGAGCTGCAGAAGCGCGGCGTGCTCACCTACTCTGAAACCTTCTAACCACAACGTAAAACCATGGCAAGCAACCTACCTCCCGGATACTGTGATGAAACCCATAGCTGGCGCGGCTTCGCGGCCGGCAACGCGGGCACCCCTCCATTCCCTACCGAGCCTACCCGCGCTCAGGTAAATACTGCCCTGCACGAGGTAGCCACGCTGGTGAGCACCAACCCGCAGTCAGGGGGCTGGGTAAACTGGACAGAAACGAAGCAACTCCCAGTTGGGCACCATGAAGTTGAACTGTGGGACGGACATTTAAAGCGCGCCTTTGGCCTGCTCGATAAAGACGAAGACCCGGTTGATGGCGGTGAGTGCTGGATACTATCCAACGATCAGGAAGTAGTAGAGCTTGATCGGTACATCTTCTGGCGTTATGCCGCACCCGCAGCGGCCCCCGAGGAATTCCAAGTAGAACCCGCCCCTTATCGGGAAACCTGCCTCAGTGTAAACGCTGATCAGTGCCCTGGGTGTGTGATATGCGGGAAAGGAGGTGAGGGGAAATGAACTACTTCCACCTCACTACCACCAAGGACGACGCTGGCCAGCCTGTCGGCCCGCACCATGTGCATATGCAGCTCACTGCTGAAGCAAAGGCCACCGGCTTTGGTGAGTTCCTCCAGCACTTCGAAGTACCCGTGCTGCAGGGCCGCAGCGAACCATGGGGCGACGACGGTACCGAGTACTGGTTCGAACTCAATGACGAGGATGCCCGCATCTTCTCGCAGGCCCTCACGATTTGCTTTTACGGTCTACCACCAATCAACTAGCTCCAAATGAGACGCTGCCACGGATACCATATCCAGAGCTGCCACTGCGGCGGCGACCTGTGCCTCTGCGGTCGGGATGGGGAGGAATGTATGGGCTGCCCCGATTGCGAGGGTGATGGGTCAGAGGATAGCTCAGAGCCCGACGCGGCCCCGGCTGGTACCTACCGCTGGCATGATGAAGATGATGGCGACGACTTCAACCCCGATGCCTGCCCAGAGTGCGGGAGTGATGAAGCCGGCGCTCTGATATGCTCCCAGTGCGGCTGCATTCTGATCGATGACAGCAATGATGAACTCGACTAATGGCTAAGCAGCCCCCACCACCCAAATACACAGCCCCGCCCGGGTATGCCGTCGCCACCGGCATGCCTGGGCGCGTGGTGTTTACCAACTGCCCGCCCGAAGTAGTGAAAGCCCTGCACGGCCTGGCCAAGCACTACGGCATCCGCTGCCTCAACCTGACGCTGACGGCTCCCGACCTCGGTACCGACTAACGCCCCCTCCCCATGCCCCTGATTCAAGATGTACCGATGTTGACGGTTTACCGGAATGGTTACGTCAATCTCAATGGAGAAGCCACGAGGCTGATGCATGACCGGCACCGGCAGGCTGATTTACTGCCTCCAGTCAATGCTCGTCATCCCTGGCAGCTGGACCGCCGTGCTGGAGCATCGTGCAACTTGCTAAAAGGGGGGCGTGACGGGTCCCACCTGCGTTTCTCGGCGCCATATCGAGCAGCAGAGCTATTTCGCCAGCAGCCGGCCTCGGTGAAGCGCATCGTTTTTCGCATCACGCCACACACTCAATTCCTGGATATGTATACGCTGGCGGCGGAGTTACCCCTGTTTACCCAGAAGCGCAACATTGCAACATAAGAGCCCCCGTAATTCGTCATAAGGCTACCCCGAGGGAGACATTTGGCCTATGGCCAACCCCGCTATTCAACTCGTGCCCATTGAGCAGGTGTCGCTGCATCCGCAGAACCCGCGCCTCATCAAAGACAACCGCTTCGAGCAACTGGTGCAGTCGCTTATCGACTTCCCCGACATGCTCAGCGTGCGGCCCCTGGTAGTTGATGAAAACTTCGTCGTGCTCGGCGGAAACATGCGCCTGCACGCGGCCATGCGCCTGAGCTACCACGAAGTGCCCGTGCTGCAGGTGACTGGTTGGAGCGAGGCCCTGAAGCGCGAGTTCATGATCAAGGACAACGCCAGCTTCGGGGAGTGGGACTGGGATGTGCTAGCCAATGAGTGGAGTGACAACCCGCTTGGGGCGTGGGGCATTGATCTGCCTGATGATTGGCTCAAGGAGCCGGATGAGGAGGAGGCCACCAGTAGCAGCAGCGGCTCCGACGACAGCCCCGACAGCGCTTTCGACGAGGAGGAAGAGCACGCGTCCGGTCCCCGCATGACCATCACCTTTCCATCGGCGGAGGAGTTGCAGAAGGCGGAAGCGGATGTGCAGGAGCTGCTGGACCGTAAGTACCCAGGAGCCAGTTTAACGGTGCAAGTAGGAGAGCGAAATGGCTAGAAAGTCCGAACATACCGAACAGCAAAAAAGGAAGTTGCTCGATGCCTTGCGCAAAAGCCTGGGGGTGGTGGAAACCGCATGTCGTAACGCCGGCGTTGGCCGAACCACCCACTACGAATGGCTGCAGAAGGATAAGGGGTATGCGGCCGAGGTAGCGGAGATTGATGAGGTGGCCCTGGACTTTGGTGAGTCGCAGCTGCATAAGCTGATGAATGGGTATACCCTGCCCGACTCCAAGGTATTCCTGGTGGATAAAACAGAGTTTAAGGCGGGGAAGGCCGTAACGGTGAAAGTGCCCCTGGTGGTGCCCCTGCAGAAGCATGTCGGGCCGAATGAGGCGGCTGTTATCTTCTTCCTCAAAACTCGGGGCAAGAAGCGCGGCTTTGTAGAGAAAACGCAGGTAGAGCACCAGGGCGAGCTGAGCGTTAAGCCGGCTGTCGACTACGACAAGCTGAGCAAAGAAACCCTAGCCGAGATTCTTCGTGTCACAGCTGCCTCCACTGAGTAGAGCCGGGGCCCTGGCCGGAGCCTTTAAGCAGGGGTACTACGACCTGCTCGGCCTGAGTCCGAAGCAGCAGGAGGCGCTGCGGTTACTCAGTGATTCTGAAACCGCGGCCCTGGCTTTCGGCGGGGGCGCCAACGGCGGTAAGTCCTGGCTGGGCTGCGCCTGGCTCATTATCATGTGTATGGCCTACCCCGGTACGAGCTGGTTTATTGGCCGCGAGGAGTTGAACCGCCTGATGCAGTCCACCTTCCTGACCTTCTACAAGGTGGCGGCCCAGCTGGGCCTCGGCCCCGACGACTTCCGGTTTAATGCCCAGCGCAACTACTTCAAGTTCACCAATGGCTCCCGTATCCAGTTGCTGGAGCTGGTACACAAACCATCCGACCCGCTGTATGAGCGCTACGGCTCGGTGGAGTTTACGGGCGGCTGGATTGAAGAGGGTGGAGAGGTGAACTTCGCTGCCTACGACACCCTGAAAAGCCGCGTTGGCCGCCAATTAAATGATAAATACAACCTACGGGGCCGCATCCTCATCACCTGCAACCCGAAGAAGAACTGGCTCTACACCATGTTCTACAAGCCCAGCAGCAAAGCAGCGTTGCCGCCGCGGCTCAAGTTTCTGCAGTCGCTGGTAACGGACAATCCCAACCGGGAGAGCGGTGCCATCGAAGCCCTGGAAGGCCTCACCGATGAGAGTAAACGGCAGCGCCTGTTGTATGGCAACTGGGAGTACGACGACGATCCGACGGCCCTGGTGCCCTACGAGTACGTTGTGCAGCTCCCAAACAACACCCACGCCCTCGGTGGCCTGCCTGCCATCACGGTAGACGTGGCCCGCTACGGCTCGGATAAAACCGTCATATGGGGCTGGGATGGGTGGCGCGCCAAGCTGCTGCAGGTGCTCAAAGGAGCATCGGTGCCTGAATCGGCCGAGGCCGTGAAGAAACACATGCGGGAGAGGCAGTGCCCGCCGAAGCGGGTAGTCGTCGATGATGACGGTGTGGGCGGCGGCGTGCGTGACCTGATACCCGGTAGTGTCGGGTTTATTGCCAACAGCCGCCCCCGAGCTGATCCCAAGGCCGAGAAGGTGCTCGACCCCAAAACCGGTAACCTAGTAGCGGTACCGGAGAACTACGACAACCTGAAGTCGCAGTGCAAGTTTCGTATGGCGGCCCGGATGGTGGCCGGCTCGGTGCTCATCGAAAACCCGGGGGCTGAAGCCTGGGAGCTGGTGAGCGACGAAATCAGCCAGTGGAAGCGCCAGGACGGGGAAGATGGGAAGATGGCCGCCGTATCGAAGGATGACGAAAAGCAAGCCCTGGGTCGCTCCCCTGACTACGCCGACCCACTGTACATGCGGGAGATTCTAGAGCTGCTCCCGCCGGCCCCGACACGGGCCCGCGCTCGGTGGTAAAAGTGCTGAGGTGCAGATAGAAAAGTCGTATCTTCGGATATACCAAATTAGCAAAATACAATGACAGCAAGAGCAATGCTATCCGGCACCTGCGCCCCGGAAGACGTAACCAAGTTATTCGGAGAGTTAATGGATAAACTTGAAGACATGTACCCTGGCGTTGGCATTGCTAATGTGCAGCATAGTGTTGCTGCTTGGGGCGTAGCTTCTAATCCATATGTGCTACTCACGCTACTCGTTCAATTCGAGGAGCTGTAGCCGATGATTCGCTTCCTCGATAGCACCGGCCCCTTCCTGCTGCCTACCGGCTGGCACGAGGTCACCACCCGGCAGTACTGCACCCTGGCAGCCCTGCCCGCGCCGCTGCTGTTCGATGTGGTGCCGCTACTGGTTGGGCGGATGGTGGAGCTCACCCCGCAGATTGACGAGTTGCTGAGCTTCATCACCGAGGGCACGGAGCCCCCGACCACCGGCGGCCTGCCATACCCGGCCGACCTGGGCCAGGAAACCTACCTGCAGGTAGAGCTGCTGCGGAGCATGCTTGGCCGCCTGCCGCTGCACGAGTGCCTGATGTCGCTTTACGGGGTCTTTGTGCAGCGAAAGCAGGAGCTGGGGGGCACGGGCCTGTTTAACCAGGCCGCCGCGGCCGCGCGGGCCGAGCGCGCCCTCAACTACCCCATCACGGACATCTACCCGGCCGTGCACCACAGCCTGAGCGAGTTGGCGCGGCTGGCCACTAAGTACCAGGCCCTGGCCGAGCCCGACCATACGCCCGCCGGGGAGGATGCCCAGCGCGCTGGAGTTGACCGGTTCGACAAGTACCAGTACTTCAACGTGCTCAAGCGCGTCGCCCAGGACTACCGGACTACCCCGGACTTAGTGGCGCAGTGGCCCTACGATACCGTGGCCACGCACTTGCTGCACGAGCGTGACACCTACGAATACCAGCAACAACTACACGCCCTCAAAAAGCACGACAAATGAACGCCTCCGCCTACCTCCAATCCGCTGCCACCCGCGCCCTGGGCCTTGACCTGGATACGCAGGCGGGCTTCTTCAGCTACGGCACGAAGCAGCAGGCTACGCTGGATGACAGCCAGCCCATGCCGCAGATTCACGCCTTCGAGCTAAAAAGCATTCCCGGCGGCTCTGATAAGACCGAACGCTACGAAGCCGTGCTCTACTTCGCTACCGACGTGGAAGGCGACAACGACGACCGGCCCGGCCTGAACGAAGCCATTGCCGAGATGCGCACCCTCAAAAACCGGTTCCTGCGCATCCTCGATACGAACCCGTTGGTAGAAGTGGCTGCCCCCCGTGATGAAGAATTGCGGGGCGTGCTGCAGGCCCGGCTCACCGGCGTGGCTCTGGCGTTCCAGCTGACGGTACCACGCACTGCTGATGCCCTCTACTGCTAATGGCCACCTTCGCCGCGCCCCTCGTCGTCCGTGAGTTGGAAACCTTCGGGGCCGAAGCCGTTTCTTTGATTCAGCAGAACATCCGCAGCAAGGCGGTTACCCGGTTTGGCGCCATGAATGCCAGCGGCCGGTCTGCTGCCTCCATCCGCCACGAGGTCACCGAGCGGGAGGACGGGCTTACGCTCACCATCTACGGCATCGACTATGCCCTGCACCTGGAGTATGGCCGGGGGCCGGGCAAGTTCCCCAGCCTGCTGGCCATCAAGGAATGGATTGGGGCCAAGGGGATTGTTCCCAAGCCCGATGCCAAGGGGCGGGCGGTGTCCGTTGATTCGCTGGCCTACCTGATCGGTCGAAAGATTGCGCGGGAGGGCACCATCCTGCACCAGCAGAAGCAGCCCAGCGGCATTCTCGCCGACGCATTAAACGGCCCCGCCCTCGGCATCCTGGAGCGCAAGCTGATGCCGGCGCTGGTGGAGCACGTCACGAGCGTACTACTGCAGGCCGCGTAAGTTTTGGCCGCAAATTGCTCCCATTTTGGGGCCAGCCATACGGGCGCGCGCGACCTTGCGTTGAACACGGCTCGTCATGGCTCAAACCCCGCTACTTACCACGTATAACCTGCTTTCGCAGGAGAATGACCCGCAAAACCCCGGTGTCTACAACGAAACCTACGAGGTGGTTGCCTACGTGTGGGATACGGTTACCAAGGAACGTTTAGGCCCGACAACGCGCACGGAAAGCTACGCGCAAGGGTACCCCGGCGCGCCGGCGCCGCCGCAGAACTTCAGCTGGCCCACGGATGTAGCCGTCGATACCTACACCGTGCCAGGCGTTGGCCAACCGGGCTACGTTGCCGGCAAGGTCGGCCAAGTGGCCACTATTATGCACGATGGAGAAGGCGGTATAGTGGCTACCTACGCACAGGTGTGCGACCTGCAGATTGGCGAGCCCTCCTTCATGCCCAACGGCGACGACGTGGACTTTGTCGTGTCCTTCACCACGAGCGCCGGGGATGGGCAGGCTGAGCTATCCGTAAATGGGCTACCCTACAATGGCGTCTTTTTCCCCTCCCCGGTCGGTGACACACTCCCGCCCGGAGAGCAGGTCACATTGGCATTTCGGGATCGAAACAACTGCGTTGGCTCTGTCGCATTCACCGTGCCCTTATTCGGCTGCACTGACCCTGAGGCAGACAATTTCAACGTCCTAGCCACCGCGGATGATGGTAGCTGCGTCTTTTTCCCCCGCTACGATGCCGTGCACCTGCCCGTTCTCTGGAACTTCACGGCCCCCGCTACCCTGACCGGGGAAACGGCCCTGCTGTTCGTTATCGATACCACGCCCGATGCCGGTGCTACCTGGAACCCCATTGCCTCCCTGCGGCGGCTGGTGCAGCCCGGAGACGCTGTGCAGCTGAACCTGAGCGAGTACCTGAAGGCGCAGTTCTCGATTGAGCCCCCGGTAGAAGGGGCCGACCCGAACCTGCTGGTAACCTACCGCATCCGCTACGGCGCCTTGCCGGACTTCACCGGGCCCACGGGTACGCCCATTCGCACTACCCGGGCGCACTACGTACTGAACGCCACCGTGCCCATTCCGGCCGATGATGACCGGCTCTCAACGGCCGCTTACTCCTCCGTGCCCGTGGGCGCGCTCGGGCTGCGCACGGATCTGGACAGGGGAAACCAGCAAGTAGTCAACACGGCCACCTTAGCCGAGAGTGCTACGGCCTGGCCCTGCGCGGCCCGGCAGCTGTTCTGGCTCAACGAGCGAGGCGGCTGGGATTATGGCTTCTGGCTAGGCAAGCATGAGCGCGGTGTCAGCGCCCAGGGGGGAACGGTCGTGCGCGACTATCAGAACGCCCCGCGCTACACGAGCCGGGGCGTAGTTCAGCCAACGGCCACGCTCTACAGTGACCGGCTCACCCTTACGCAGGCACAGGTTCTTTGGGGCATCCGGCGCAGCATTCAGGTGTACGAGCGCACGGGGCTGGGCACCTACATCCCGGTCATCGTGCAGGAAGGCTCTTTCCGCGAGTACCAGGAGACGGATAAACTCTTCTTCGTCGATGTTACCCTTGCTTATCCTCCGCTGCTTATCCAGACGCAATAATGCTGACGCTCTTCCTCGACTCGCAGCGGGTAGACTTACCGGATGACGCCTCGCTGGCCCTATCTTACCAAGCTAGTGACCTGGGCTCTTTTGCTTCCCGGGAAGCTAGCCTGAGCGAATCTTTCACGCTCCCGCTAACCAACCGTAACCTGCGCGTGCTGGGGCTGCCGCATGTGCTGGATTCGGGCACGGATACCCCGTACCGGATGCTGCCGGCCCTGCTGCTGGAGAACGATGTGCAGCTGCTCGAGGGAATAGCCATTCTCGAAAGTGCCGGGGAAGGGTACGAGGTCACACTGACGTCGCAGGAGGGGGCGCTTTTCTCGCTGGTGAAGGACCGCGGCCTGCGGGAGCTGGACCTGTCTGCCTATGACCACTCGCTCACGTTCGCGCAGGTGCAGGCCAGCGGCACCCACGACCCCGAAAGGGGCTACCTGTACCCCTTGTACGACGATGGCCGCCTGACCCAGCGCACAACCCACCTCAACGGAGGTAACACCATTCACTTCTCGGAACTCAACCCAGCCGTATACTCGGCTGTCGTGCTGCGTCAGTTAGTGCGCGAGACCCTGGGGTCGGATTGGACGATGAACGGCACCCTGCTCAGCGACTGGCGCTTCATTCGCCATGTGCTGCCCTGCGCCACGCCGGGCCCGCACCACCGACCAGCCTACACTGATGCCCGAAAAGCCAGCGCGTTCAAGAACAGCCCACAAAGCAACCGAGCCCCTGAGCATGGGTACGTTGACCCCGTGGTCTTTTTTCAGGATGAGGTAGTAGACCCGGGCAATGTACTGATTCAGCTCCCGTTCGTGGCCACGAACTACCAGCTGCCAGGTGAGTACAGCGACGTGCGGGTGCAGGTGAGCATGGTGCTGCGTATTGAGGCGCCGAATTTCAATGAGAAGAAAAGCACAGCGCCCAAGGTAACGGCCCGCGTCATTTCGGACTACGAGCTCGGGGAGGAGCAGACCGTACTGGAAGGCTGGGGCTACCTCCCCGGCATCTTCATTTACCGCAATGTCGTCTTGGATACCACCTTGAGCCGCCTGCCGCCCAATGGCACGGTAGCCGTGCAGCTCTTCATCCAGGACGGGCTGCTGGTAACCGTGCAGCCCGGCGCGCAAGTGGTCTTTTCCCTGCTGCCCCGCGCGTACCCCGAAGGGCCGGTACACCTGGATGCTTCCCTGCCCGACATCAGCCAGGGGGAGTTTCTACAGCTGCTGGCGGTGCAGTTCGGGGCATTGTTCCAGTGTGATATGGCCACGCGCACCGTGCGCCTGGACTTGCTGCAGGACGTGGACCAGCGCCGCGCTCAGGCCCGGGACTGGACCTACAAGCTCGACCTCTCCCGCCGCCCCCGGCTATCCTACCGACTTGGCGACTACGCCCAACGCACAACGCTGGCCTATGCCGACAGCCCAGGTGAGACAAGTTTAACGGATCAATATACCGGTGAGGGGGCGTTACTTATTCCCGACGCGACGCTGGAACGGACGACAGAAGGCTACACGGCACCCGTAGCGCTTCCCCTGCTGCGGCAGGCCCTCCGGCAAACCACGGCCCTGGCCTATACCGGTCAGTTTGCATCTGAAATCGGCCGCCTCCTCTGGGTGCCCGGGGTGTTGTGGGAGCCTGGTGGGTACACGTTCTATAAAAACCGCTACTACAAAGCCATACGCTTCATGGTCTGGGAGCCGGGCACCCCGCCGCCGGATGATGAGGGCGGCCCGGTCTGGGAGCTCGTCAGCGAATCAGTGGTGCACGGCTCGGGGCAGGATTCGCCCACGGTTGCGCTGGTAACGGACCTGCCCTCTTTGGGGGATATTCTGGTAGGCGAGGGCGTGGAAGGGTTCGGGTTTCTGCCGGCTACCACCATCACGCCCGTGGGGCTGGACTTCGCCGCCGACCTGCTGCCGGCTTACTACCCTATGCTGCAGCGAATGCTGGGCCGGGTGCAGGTACTTGAGGTGGACGTGCGCCTGAACGCTGTGGACATTGCTGGGTTGGACTTCTCCTATCCCATCCTGCTGAACCTGCCGCACATCCCCGGGTATGGAGCCCTCCAGGGCTATTTCTACCTGAACCTGATTGATCAATACAACCCTGGCGGCACGGCCCCGGTGGCATGCACCTTGGTCAGCCTCAACAGTGGGCTGTTCATTCCGGCCGAAGTTGATACCGATCCAGTTTTCGTTCGCGTCACTGAGGCGGGCGAGGCAATACTCACCGAGGCCGGGGAAGCCCGCCTGAACGAAGCCCCGTAATGGCACAGGAACAGATACTTCTAAAGCTGGACGTAGACTACAACGACAAGCGCGTAGTAGAGCTACAAAAGCAACTCAACGAAAATAAGCAGGCCGTTCAGGACCTGAACAAAGCCTTCAAGGAAGGACGGATTTCGGCCGACGATTTGGCCGCCGGACAGGTGCGCCTAAAAAATGAGGCTAGCACCCTGCAGAAGGAGCAGGCCGTTCTCAATAAGGCCAGCCGGGATTTTGCCAAAGCCAACCAGGAGGCCGCGGGCTCCATCGACCAGCTCAAGGCCAAGGCCGCCCAGCTTACCGCGCAGTACAATGCGCTGGGCAAGGAGGAGCGCGAGAACACCGCCGCCGGCAAAGCCCTGCAGGCCGAGTTGCTGGCGGTGAATGAGGAGCTCAAAGCCGGCGGTTTTGCCGTGGGCGACTTCCGCCGCAACGTGGGCAACTACGCCGGCAGCATCGGGCCACTGGTGCAGGAGCTGGTGAAGCTCCAGGAGCAGCAGAAGGCCGTAGGGGAGGGGTCTGAGGAATACAAAAAGATTACCACCCAGATAGGCTTTGTTACGCAGGCCGTCCGGGAAGCCGGTGCGAAATCCGGCCTGTCTTTCGAGCAGGCCGAAGCCAAGGTAAAGGAGTACGGCGAGAGCATCCGGCCCGTGGTGCAGGAAATCATTCGGCTCGAAAAGGAGCAGGAGAACCTGGACGAGAGTTCGGATGCCTACTCACGTATTGGCTTCAAGCTGGCCGCCACGCAGAAGAAGCTAGCCGAGGCCCCCGTCGAAACCAAGAAGTTCGGCACGGCTCTCGTTGAGGCCGCCAAGGGTAGTGATACTCTTGGTGGCGCGGTGGGCCGGGTTACCGGGCTACAGGAGCGTTTCACCCAGGCGCAGGGGCTAGCGCGCACGGCCCTCGGCGGCACGGCCACGGCCACCAACGTGCTGAAGGTCGCTATGCTGGCCTTGCCCATCTTCCTGATCATCGCCGCCCTGGGTACACTCTATACCTACCTGACTCGCACGGCCGAGGGTACCCGGTTGGTGGAAAACGTCTTTGCCCAGGTGGAGGCGACCATCAACGTGGTGATTGACCGGCTCGGGGTAGTCGGCAAGGCCGTCATGCAGGTGCTCAGCGGGGACTTTGCCCAGGCGGCCAAGACCGCCACCGGCGCCTTCAAAGGCATCGGCGACGAAATCGAGCGGGAGGTGAAGCTGGCCGGTGACCTGAGCAAAGCCCGGCAGCAGCTGGACCGCGACACCGTGAACAACATCGACACGAACAAGCGCCTGCTCAACGAAGTGGAGCGCCTGAAAAACGTGCGCGACAACGAGGCCAACAGCCTGGCCGTGCGCCGTAAGGCCAACGAGGATGCATTTGCCAAGGAGCTGGAGCGGGAAAAGACCCTGGCCGATCTGGCCCGGCGCCGTATTGCCATCCTTAAAGCTGAAATAGACCAGCGGGGCGGGTTCGACAAGGTGTCGCTGGAGCAGCTGCGCGAGTATAAGGAGGCCCAGAACGAACTATCCGACATTCTCGAAGATGCCGCCGGGAAACAGAATGAGTTGATCACGAACCGCTTCGCCCTCAACAAGGAAGGGATGGAGAAGGAGAAGGAGGCGCGCAACAAGCTGGACGAAGCCATGCTGGCCTCCTACGAGGAAGAAAAGCGCCTGCAGGAGCTAAAGGAGGCCCAGGCCGAGAAGCAGCTGGAGGATGACATCAAGGTAGCAGCCAACAAGCTGGCCGAGGAGGAGCGCGCGTACCAGCAGAGCCTGAACGACCTGGACTTCTTTCTTGCGGGCCGCAAACGCGCCATCGAAAAGGACAAAGCCACAGGCCAAATAACGGAGGAGGAGTACCAGAAGGCGCTCTACCTGCTGGATATGTCCTCCTTTGAAGCCCGGGAGTTGATTCAGAAGAAGTTCAACAAAAGCACAGCCGAACTGGTAGGGCAGCGGGCAGACCGGGAAATTGCTGAGGAAGGCCGCGTAACGGAGAAGGTACAGGCCGAAACAGAGAAGCGGATAGAAACCGCCGTGGCGCTGGGGCAGGCAATGGGTCAGCTGTTTGCCGACACACTCAGCCAGCAGGGAGTGACATTGCAGGGCTTCCTGGGTAAATTTATCGTCCTCATCCTGGATGCGCTGGAAAAGCAAGTGCTGGCGCAGCAGGCCGCCGCTACAGCCGCTTCCCTAGCCAGCCCGGAATCTGTCGCCACGTATGGCACGGCGGGCATCCTAAAGGCAGCGCTCATCAATGGCCTGATTGTGGCGGCCTTTGAGTCAGCCAAGTTCGCCATATCGGCCGGAACGCAGACCGAGTTTGCCACGGGTGGCGGCATCGAAGGCCCTGGCACCGGCACGTCTGACAGCATACCAGCCTACGGGCCGGGCAACTACAGTGGAGCCCCTCGGTATAAACTCAGCAACGGGGAGCACGTCTGGACGGCACAAGAAGTTCAGAATGCTGGCGGCCACAAAGCCGTTGAAGCCATGCGGGCGCAATTCAAGCACCCGCTCAGCTCCCTGCAGGCGCTGCTACCACAAACTGCTTTCGCTACTGGGGGCGGGGTGCTTGCCCCTGGTATTGCCGATGGGGGAGCAACGCAGCGAGCAGCCTCGGCGGCCGTGTCGGGACTTGATTACACCGAACTGGCCCGGGCCATGGCCCAACAGCCCGTCTTTGTAAAGGTGCGCGACGTAACCAATGCCCAGCAGCGCAAAGCAATCATCACCAATAAAATCACGCTAGGTAAGTAACTACCAGTCCTTCTTTGATTGCTGCATGGCCTGCTTCAGCGCTTCTACCTGCTGGCGGCTAACCTCATCGATAGACTCAGTGGCTTTCAAAAGGGCTGGCTTCGGCTGGCCCTTTTTCGTCATGTACACGCTGCGGGCGGGGTCATACATGGTTTCCAGTGAGGTTTTGCCCGGCGCCTCTGGCTGCTGCGCATTGACAGGCACTCGGGAAATGGCATAGTTCGCCAGCTCATACCGGTAGCGCCCATCCTTTACTTCCACTTTGATGGTGCGCCACAACCGATGCTCAAGCGCAAGCCCGGCTTGGGTGAGAAATAAAGGGCTGAAGCCCTCTGCTATCAAGCGTCCGCTGGCCGCGTCCTGCGTGACGATGCTGCTTTTACCGGTCTTAAAAGAGCCCAGCAGCCATTCCTGGGCCCGGCTGTAAAGTTCCGACTGGGTGGCCCCAGCTACTTGCACAACACCAGAGTATGTAATCTGGTGCGTAGTGGAATCCAGGGGCAAGGGGTTCTGCCACGTCTGCGCGAAGGATGCAGTCGGGAATAGTAGCAGGAGCAGTACCAGGAGTTTCATGGCCGGCAATGTAGCAAAACGCCGGCCAAGTGTCAGGGCTTACCGCCTACGGTCGGGCCGCTGGTACGGTAGGTCCGGTGGATTTCCCCCCGGCCCAACGCGTTGACTACTGGGGCTACAAAACTCTGCAGGGTCGTGTGGCCCTCATCGTCTTTGAGCTTTTCCAGTGCCTCATATATCTCTGAGGTGACCTTGATGCGCAGGTCGCGCATGGGCTTCTTCTGCTCAGTCATAACGGGTATAGTTTATGCCGCAATTTGTGGCAAATCTACCCCGCTAGTTATTCGGGCACTGCATCTTTACCCTATGCATGTTGCAAAGGTAAATTTTGGAGAAACGATAGGTAGCGGGGACTGCTTCTGGGGGACTACCCTGATGGAGGTTCGTTATCTGTGTGAAGGGTATAGTGCCTTTGATTCTTCGCTGGAGCAGCAGCTGCCCGAGGTCGTTGAATTGCACTTTTGGAAGTGCTACGGCGGCGAGGTCTACGAGGGTTACTCCATCTACAACTACCTGCGCGGCCTGGCCAAGCAGGGCGTTGTGGTGAAAAGCTATAGCCACGGCCTGTGCGCCTCCATTGCCGTGCTGGTGTACCTGGCCGGGGATGAGCGCTACACCGATGAAGCCAGCCAATTCTTCACCCACAAGCCCATGTGCGACCTGGGGGCTTACGCCAACGCCGACGACATGCGCACGGCCGCCAACTCGCTGGATAAAATCCAGGACCAGATAGCGGGTGTGTACGCCTCCCGGGGCGGCATGAGTGCCGAGCAAGCCCAGGCCTTTATGAATTCAGATGCTTGGATAACGGCCGATGAAGCCGTTGCCGCTGGCTTCGCCACGGCCAAAACCAGCGGCGAACTGGTAGCTCCTGCGGGAGCTGAGAAGGTCATCAACTACTTCAAACCTCCACAAACCCCGCAGAACATGGCTATTACGCCCGCTGACGAACAACGCCTCGTTGATAAGTTTATCAATGCGGCCAAAGCCTTCTTCCTGCCGCGCAACGAAGCGGCCGAAGAAACTTCGGCTACGACGAACATGACCGTTGCCCTCGCTGATGGCACTTCCATTTACGTGGACGCTGCCGGCGACGACATTGCCCAGGGCGACCTGGTGTACACGGATGAGGCCATGACCACGGTGGCCGCCGATGGCGACTACACCCTCGCCGATGGTCGCACCATTGCCGTGGCTGCTGGTGCCATTACCTCCATCACGGAGGCTCCCGAGAACAACGCCGGCGCCACCAACACCGCCGACCTGGAAGCCGCCAACGCCCGCATTGCGGAGCTGGAGGCCGAGGTAGCCGCAAAGACCAACGAGGTAACCAACGCCACCAACACAGTGCGCGCCCTGCAGAACAAGCTCAAGACGGTGCCCGGCGCGGGCAACCCCACGCCTCCCGGCTCCACCAACAGCCTGCCCATCAAAACCGGCAGCGCCAAGCCTGCTGCTCAAAACTCGCTGCCCATTCGCACGCAAGCCTAAACGCAGCGCCGCCCTTTCTGAGGCTCAGATATTCCTCTCTCTTCCCATTCGCACTCAAGCCTAAACGCACATGGCCATTCCCGTTTACATCGAATCAGCAACCTACGCCGGCAATCAGGTAGATACCCCCGGCGACGTTATCAAGCGCGGGGTGTTCAACACCCAGGACCTGGCCATGCTTGGCTTCACCGTGCGTGAAGACGTGGTCGTGCGCGAGCAGATGTACCTGCTCTCGGCGCAGGAGAACATCACCCGCAAGCGCACTGGCTGCGGGGAGCGAACCAACACCGGCCGCCTCATTGCCCGCGAGAAGTGGCTGGAGGTGGAGAACATGCAAATCTGGGACGAAATCTGCGCCGAGGATTTCGGCGGCACCTTCTGGGAGCTGTACCGCAAGAAAGGTGGTGACGTGAACAACCTGGACGGCACGCTGATTCAGGACGTGCTCAACGAGTTGTACAGCAACATCTGGAAGCGCGACATGCTGACCATCGTGCAGTTTGGCGACACCAGCATCAACCCCGGCGTAAAGCCCGCCACCCCCGGCCCCGAAGCCACGTCGGCCGAAAAGGCCGCCTACCAGCTCTACATGCTGAAGGCGACCCTCGCCTCGCAGGATGGCTTCTGGAAAAAGGTATTCACCGGCGTAGGGCTGAAAAATGCCGATGCCGCCGACCCTGATGGTATCGTGCGCGCCGTGACGATTGACCAAGCTGCCGCCCTACCGGAGCACTACACCCGCGATGTGCTGTTGCCGGCCCTTTACAACGGCCAGTCTGACCTGATGGACGAGGTAGACGACAGCGAGAAGCGCTTCGTGCTGAGCCGTTCGCTGTACGCCAACCTGGAAGCCTCGCTGCGCAACCCCGGCGTTACGCTGGAGAAAGCCTACGACATCTTCCGCGACGGTGCTGGCGAAATCCGCTTCAACGGCATCCTCGTCGTGAAGAACAAGCTCATCGAGCAGCGGGCCCTCACGCCCTATGCCGCTGGCGACCCCCGCACCTTCAAGCGCCGGGCTTACCTGATCGTGGACGGTGGCTTCCAAGTGGGCACTGACACGATTCAGGAGTCGCAGACCATGAAGACATGGTACTCGGACGACACCGACCTGAACAACATCCGCATCCGCTACAAGCTGGGTACCCAGTACGTGGACGGGGACGTGCTGGTAGTTGCCTACTAGAAACCGCTCTACCGGCCTGCCTTCGGGTGGGGCCGGTTAAGTGTTTCACCTCTCACTTGCTTTCCCTATGTCCGCCTGCGCACTCAATCTCTCCAGCCTACTGCCTTCCTGCGAGGCCCTGAACAAGCCGGGTGGCACCCGGGATTTCCTCTACACCGTTCGCAAAGCGGATATCACGTCCGTTTCACGCGCCACTGATGGCACGGTAACGGGTGTCACGGTGACCACCGGAGCCCTGAAAAAGCACCGGGGCCGCAAGTTCCAGAACAAGGGCGACTATGAGCTGCAAACCTCGGCAACGGGTGTGCGCACGTTCCTGCACAAGGTAACCGACCGCCTTTACCACGACACCCAGGTCGAGCGCACCTCCATTGAGGCGCTGGCCAACGTGGAAGACCTCGTTGTTTTCCTGCCTACCAACGCCTCGCAGATTGAAATCTACGGCTTGGACCTGGGCCTTTCGCCTGCTACCGGCAAAGGTGGCACCGGCGTAGCCCTCGGCGACGACAACACCTTCCTCTTCGAGTTCCAGGGCTCGGAGTCAAAGCTGCCGGTGCTGTTCCAGGCGCCGAACGTGGTCGGCCCGCCTGCGCTGTCCGGTATCGACGCTTCGGTGGCGTTCCTGGATGACTTGGTAGGCGCGTAAGTGGCCTCCCTGCTCGAACGGGCCCGCTCCTTTGACGGGCGGCCCGGCACGGCCGAAGGCATTGCCCAACTGCAGCAGCTCTACTACGACATCACGGGCTACGCCCGGGCCTGCACGGCCTGCCACTGGTACGAGCTGCTCACCGAAGTCGAACAATTCGCCGCCCTCGGCATCGACCGGGAGCCGCACCCACCTTACTCTTCTCAACTTATGGCTACTACGGGCAAATTCCGCTGGAAGCAGAGCTTCAAAAAGCAAACCGCCATCCTCAACGACCCCGAAACGCGGGTTGTGGGCATCAACAACTTCGCCGACACCGACGAGCCGCTGCTCCGCCGGCATGGCTACGGCCATCTGATCGAGAAAAACCCCGACTACCAGGAGCCGACCGCCGCGTCGGAGCCGACGGAGGATGATGACGCGCTGCCCGCCCTGAGCCACCTGAATAAGTCGGAGCTGCGGGCCGCCTACGAGGCCGAAATCGGGGAAGCCCCGGCCGAAGACCTCACCAAAGCCCAGCTCACCGAAGCCATTGAGGCGAAACGTGCCACTGCTTAAAAATAACCCGCTGTGACCCAGCCCACCAACCAGGCCGACACGCCACGAAAGCCCCGCAGCGCACCCCGCGTGCGGGGCTTTCTCAATCTGGCCCCCGATGCACCTGTTTCCGACATCGTCCCGCACAAGGACGGGGCCGTGATAACGGGTGGCGTGTGGGGTGGCAGGGGCATTGCCTTTGGGCAGGGCAACACGGCCCCGCAAGTAGCCCTGGAAGCAGCCCTAAATTCCGGTACCGCCTACCGGTGCCTGGAGAAGCGGTCTGCTTTTCTGGAAGGCATGGGCCTGCCGCAAGTCCTGGCCGACGAGGAAGTGCCCGGCCAGCCCGGCAAGACCCTGGGCGAGTTGTGGGCGGAGGAGTGCAGCGACGGCAGCTACTTCAACGGCGCGGCTTTTCTGGTGCGCTACAACCTGGAAAAGCAGATCGGCGAGATACACCTGCTGCCTTTCCCCTCGGTGCGCAAAACCGACAAGGGTACTTTTCTGCTCAACCACAAATTCGGTCGCAAGGGCTTCAAGGCCGCCGACACCACCGAGCACCAAGCCTTCGACAATCGGCCCGAAACCATCGAGGCCATTCTGAAAACGGCGGAGGAGCCCATAGACGATAAGAAGCCCGGCGGCCCCAAGAAAGGCCAGCCCGGGCAGATTCTGTACGTCTACATTTCCAAGGCAGGGGAAAAGGACTACCCCTTGCCGCCGCACTGGGCGGGCCTGGAGGACGTACTCGCCGATGCTTCCTACGCGCGCTACGAACTGGATGAGGTCGATGGCGGCTTCAACGCCAAGGGCATGCTGGCCATGATCGGGGAAGAAAGCACCACGGCGGACGGGGAAGGCAAAACCGAGGAAGACCGCACCGACGACGAGCTGAAGCTATTCACGGGCAACGGGGCAAAGCAGGCTGGCGTGAAGCGCAAGAGCATCATGGTGCTGGATGTGAAGACCAAGGAAACCGTTCCGGTCTGGATTCCCATGAATACCACTGTGGACCTGAAGTGGCTTTCCGAGAAGAAGGAAGCCATCGGCCAAACGGTCTGCCGCCACATCGGCATTCCCCCCATTCTGGCGGGCTTTGCCAAGGCCGGGCAGCTCGGGGCCGCGCAGGAAATCCTGAACGCCGTGGAGCTGACCCAGGACGACCTGATGCCGCTGCGCCGCAAACTATTCCGCGGCTTCTGCCAACTCTTCCCACAGGCGAAAAACGCCACCATCGGTAATAAGCGCCCGATCAGCTTCGTGCCACCGGAGTTGATGGCCGTGCTCACCGAGGAAGAAAAGCGCAAGCTGGCCGTGGAGTATGGCATTCTGGCGAGTGCTGCCCCTGCTCAACCCGCCGCCCAACCCAACACCCAGCCATGAAGCCCCTAGTCGCCGATTTCTTTACCCGGTTCACGGCCTCCAAGTCCATCGAGACCCGGCAGCTGCAGCCCTTCATTCAGGATGCGCGCCTGCTCGATATGGAGCCGGCACTCGGGTACGAGCTGCTCGAAGCCGTGGAGAACCTGCCGGCCTTCACGGTAAGGGAGGCAACGGATATTGAGCTGCCCTCGGTGCTGCTGAATGACTTGGTGCGCCGCCGTGACCACGTATTCCGCGCCCTGGTAGACGCCCCACTGCTGGCGCCGCCAACTGAACCCGTGACCACGGAATTGTGGGCGTACGAGAGCCTGATAACCCTCGCCTACAGCTTCGCCCTGCCTTACTGGCAACACGCTGCCTACGCCCGGTTTCTGAGTGATTTCGGCATCAACGTGGTCAAAGGTGGGCTCACGGTGCCCACCGACCCGGGCGGCACGTTCATGCCGGCTTCTCCCGCCCAACGCGCCCAGCTACTAGCCAGCGCGGAAAGCAAGACCGAGGCGATGCTGGCCCGCCTCATGCGCTTCCTGCCCACCTACAAAACCGAATCGACCTGTGGCCCCGCGTCTCGCGTGTACCGTCGGCGTTTCCGCAGCATCTAATCTTCTTTCGTATGCTCCTGCCCGGCCGCAAGACGTCTAATTTTAAAACTACCCCCTTTCTGCTCCCGACGGACTACGTCGCCGTGCTGCGGACGCTTGATACCCCAGATCCAGCTGATCAGGACCTGGTGGGGACGGTGGAAATGGTGCTACGCGCTGTCCGCAGTGACCTATACCAAGCCAAGACAGTGGAGGAGATGCAGCAGCTGCAGGGAGATGAGCAACTCAACCCGGCTGTTATTTACCGCATCACCGGCCGGCGCGCACCCGACACGACGGCATTGCCGGACTTGATTATTGGCGGCCTGAGCAACGTGAGCCTCTGGCCTGAAGGCGTGCTCGACCCGGATACAAGCCCGGTCGTGGTCGCCTACAACCTGGTCACCGACACAACGACTGCCCGCGTGGGCGGGGCTTCGGATACCATCACCTTCCCCGTTACGCGGGCCCTGGGTGGGTATGCCATTGGTGACATCGTGGAAGTGGTGAACGATGCCACCGGCCTTGCTTTCAAGCAACTGCTGGCTCCGGAGAACCCGCCGGTTATCCAGGCTTTCACGGCCTCCAACACGCCCCGACAGTACGGCGCTTCTACGGCCGTTGCCCTGTCCTTCCAGGCCGCTGCCGGCGTGAATACGCCGGCCATCAACGTGGCGCAGGTGAAGGTGAACGGGGTAATCCAGCTCAACGGTGATGGAACCCCGAAGCTCTCAGGTACGGTGAACGTGAACACGGCAGCCGATACCGACACCAGCTACACGATGGAGGTAACGGATGCGGATGGCACGAAAGTGAGCCGCACCATCCAGGTGGACTACAGCAGCAAGCGCTTCTGGGGCGCCCTGAGTACCGACCCGGCCACCATGAGCGCCGCCGAGCTTTCTGCGGCGCTCAAAGCCCTGGTAACGCAGGAGTTCAGCGAGAGCCGCAGCCAGCTGCGCACCATCACCCTGGCCAATCAATACCCGGTCTTCGCTTACCGAGCCTCAGCCGGGGTGCCTACTGTCACGGTAGGCGGCCGGGCTAACAACAACTTCCGCAACGCGGCTTTCACCTTCACAAACAGCGAAAACACGCCCGAGTCCTTCCTCTGGGTAGCGGGTTCGCTCAATACGGGCACGTTCACTTTCGGCCTTTCCTAAGCTATGGCACATCCTTCAGGAGACGTAACCTTCGACACCATTACTACCTCGGTAGACAATGGCAAGAACTCGGTGTGGGCCCGGCAAAGCGAGTGGGACAAGCCCGTAAAGGATCAAGCTGCTCGCAATGCCCTCGGCATCGACCCCGAGGAAAAGCTCAACGCTTACGGCAATGGCTCCGGCCTGCGCACGGTCAATATGACCGTTACCTACGACAACGGGCAGAAGTGGCAGTTGCAAATACCTACCTGGGCTACGCTTACCCCAACGCAGAAGATTGCCGCGCTGAAGAACAACGCCAACTGGGTCGAGGTAACCGGCGGGAGCGGCTATGACGATGCAGCCCTCACCGCGCGGGTGCAAGGCGCCGAGGACCGCTTGGATGCGTTGGAAGAGTCGCAGGCACTGGCCTTGGGCGCTCCTGTGGTAAAGCGTGAGAGCACTGGCCTGGAGGGCTTTGCCAATGTAACGGAGGCGTTCGAAAACGGTGGGGGTAGCTTCATTTTCAATCAGTACCAGAACCTGCTCACTGGGGTGCGCAGTATCTCGGATACCGTTATTGAAGGGGGCGGGGCGCTGCTCTACGTAGGCAGCGGCGCGGAGCTTGAACTGGCGGACGGGCTCACCGTCGAAAACTTCGTCATTGCCAAGCACCTGGGCTCGCTCATCACCAACGATGCTCTGAAGGCTACCCTGCGCGGCACGAGCCAGCTGATTGGCCTAGCGATGAGCGATTCGGAGGTTCACGCCTTCGACTCCTCCGTGGTGGACACCTGCACGGGCACGGGTACCGTGTACCTCTACGACAATGCCTCGGCTACCTTCAACGCCCCGGGCATTACGATAGTGGACCGCCGCCCAGGCGCCAGTGGCTCCGGCCTTGATGCTAACCTGCTGGCCGGCCTGCAGAATGCCAATGCCCTGAGCGGGCTGAACCCGGTGCTGACCCGGGATGACCAAATAGCCGAGAACTTCCTGGTGCCCGGCGGGGGTACCGCCGGGCAGGCGTTGCTAGTGCAGCCGGACGGCACCTCCCGCGCTTTTCAGACGCTTACCGCCGCGCAGGTAGCCGACTTCACCGAGGCGGTGCAGGATGCCGTGGCCGCGCTGCTGGGGGCAGGCAGCAACATCACGCTTAACTACAACGACGCCACCAACTCCCTGACCATTGCGGCCAGCGGGGGCGGGGGTACCACCGACCTGGAGGCCGTTCGGGATGCCATGGGCATTGCCCTGGTGGGCATTGGTAACATCAGCATTGCGGTCAACGACGCGGCCGATACCATCACCATCAGCACCACGGCCACGCAGAACATCACGGACGCGGCCTCCGCGGCCCTGATGGATACGAAGGACGCGGCGGTGCAGGCGTACGCCATCCAGCGGGCCAACCACACGGGCAACATGCCGGCGGCCAACGTCACGGAATCGACTACCCGGCGGTTTGTCTCGGACACGGAAAAGGCCACCTGGAATGCGAAGCAGGATGCCTTTGCTCAGCGCACAGCCTTCCCCGTGAAGTTCGATGCAGAGGCCAACTATGGCACCAAGGCCACTCCCTTGACCGGGGTTTTCAGCTTCGACCTAACCGGGGCGAAGGTGGGCCCGATTGTCAAGCTGTACTGGACGCCCCCGGCCGGCACCACCTCCCTGGGTAGCACCATTTTCAAGGTGTTGGACGGGGGCAGCATCGTGGCCTCGGTGATGAACATGATCATGTTCGACTTCCAGGACGTGAACAACATCGAAACCAAAATAACGCAGTACAGCTAATGAGTCGCCGCCGAGCCTTTATGCTGATGGGAGACGGGCTGAAACCGCAGCTGGTCTTTACCATTCCGGGTACCTCCGTGACGGTCAACGCCACCACGTTGGGCGGCCAGCCTATGCGCCTGGTATTCGATGACGGCACCAGCCTGGCTGGCACCAGCGGCACGAACATGGTCAAGACCTTCAGCGCCGGCGGCCCGCATACCTGCATCCTCTACCTGCGCAACACGACCGACCTGACCATCCTGCGCATCCTGAGCACCCAGGGTATCACGACCGAGGGTCAGAGCACCGGCGTGGCCAGCTTCGCGCAGTTCCCGAACCTGGCGACCCTGAACCTGGACAACACCCCCTTCAACAAAGTCATCTGCACGGCCACCAGCTTGCAGATGCGCTTCTGGGTGCCCACGGCCACGATTGGTAAAAATGTGGACTTCTCGGGCATGGACTGCGTGAACGTGTTTGCCCAGCAAAGCCAGATCGAGTCGATTGTAGCCTGGCCCACGGTGGCCCGCCTCAACCAGCTGCGCCTCGACGTGAACAAGCTGGCCGGCTCCTATACTGTACCCGCTGGGCTTACGGGCCTGCGGACCCTCTACTTCGGCGACGGCAACACCACGGGGCAAACGAGTGGCACCGCGGCCACTACCTCGCTCAACGTGACGGGCGCCAGCGGCCTGCAGAGTTTGTACGCCAACGACCTGGGCAACCGTACGGTCACCTTCCCCACGACCCAGCGCCTGCTGGACCTAAACCGCAGCGCCCAGGGCAGCCTGCAATCGGGCAGCATCAGCAGCCTGATTACCCAGGCCAGCAGTGCGCTCAGCCTGAACGACCTGCGCCTGCGGGTGTCAGCCCTATCGGGGGCGGAGCAGCGCGACCTGGTAGCGGCCCTACACGCCAACCGGGCCAGCCGGATTGCCGGCACCAAGCGCCTGTATTTGGAAGGCGGGGAGCTGGCCTTCCCGTATCCGCAGACCGGCAGCACGGCTTTCCCCGGCCGGATTCATAACGCCGGCATCGTGGACGCGGCTACGCGCACGAAAATCGACGAGCTGACGGCTACGGGCTGGGTGGTGAGCTTCAACCGGCCGAACCTGAAGCTCCAGTACATCGACGCCTCGACGGTGGAACTCACCTACGAGGGTGACCTGGATATCGACATCTGGACCGCGACCCAGACCATCCGCCTCTCCGACTGCACCATCCGCACCGGCACCACGCCCTGGCTGGCCAACGGCGACTACCAGGTGCTCAGCGGCTCGGGCAAGGTATGGCGCATCAGCGCGGCCATGCCCAACAACGGAAGCACCGTGGTACGCGGGGTTTTCGACAAGATCTAACCTTCCCACCGTGAACCCCGTGCGCCACTCCTTTATTGAATTCTACAAGCTGCTCGGGTTTCGCGGGCCGAAGGACTTATTGGCTTCCGCCTACGGGCTGAAAGCCTACTCGCTACCGCTCCTGAAAATCCAGATCAGCGGTACGCTGCTGGCCGCCGTGGTGGCCTTCTGCACCAAGTGGGTGTGGAGCCCGCCGCTGGCCATGGTGCTGCTCCTGGCCCTGGACGTGCTCAACGCCTGGTACGGCTACCGGGTGGACGTGACGCTGCGGGGCGGCCACTTCAAATTCGAGGAGCTGCAGCGCACCTTCGGCAAGGTGGTGGGCACGCTGCTGGTGCTCACCTGCATCAAGAATCTGATCAACTCCTACGAGTACTATGCCTACGCCGCCGACGTGGTATTCGCCTGGCTTTTCACTTATAAGCTGCGCAAGCTGGTGGCCAAGATGGTGGCGCTGAAAGTCGTCGAGGGCGGCCTGCCGAAGCTGATCATGGGCCTGCTGGCCTCCAAGTTCGGGCCCTACATCGTGGACCACATCCAGAAGAAGGAGCCAACCCCTGAGCCGGCTCCCGATTCTACACCCGCATCCACCCCGGATGCACCAACACCTGTCCTATGACCATTGAAGTAAAACGCCGTGCCAGCACGGCCCAGAGCACCCTATCCGAGTGGTTCGTGAACGGGGTATTTGAATGCTACGGCATTGAGGACGTGGTGCGACCCGCCGGGGCCGCCAAAGTTTTCGGCAAAACAGCCATTCCCGCCGGCACCTACCAGGTGATTATCAGCTTCAGCCCGCGCTTTCAAAAGCAGCTACCCCTGCTGCTAAACGTGCCCGGCTTTGCGGGCGTCCGGATTCACCCGGGCAACTACGCCACCGATACCGAGGGTTGCCTGCTGCCTGGTACTGGCGCCGGCAAGGATATGGTGACCAACAGCCGGGTGGCATTTGACAAGCTATTCAAGAAAATCGAGGCGGCGACCAAGAAAGAGCGTGTGCTGCTCACCATCCGCTAGGCCCACATCTACTCACATTCTTTTCCATTTCACCCTTACCACTATGAAAAATTGGTTTGCCCGCATTTTCCTGTTTCTGCTGCTCGTGTCCGTGGGCCTGTGGTGGCGCCACGCCGCTAAGTCCAGCGACTACGGCTCCATTGAGGGCACGGCCTACCTGGTGGGCTTCGTGTTCGTCGCCCTGCTCAACATCGGCAACGGCTACGCCGACTGGCGCCAGCGGCCCGGTCGGCTGAACGGCAAAGCCCGTCCGCGCTGATGTTCTGGCTGCTCTACAACCTGTTTGCCCTGGTCGACGGATTCTGCGACGCGCTGCTCTACGGTGGCAAAGGCGCGGAATCCTTCGCCTGGAACGAGCATGCGCCCCTGCTCACGCGCCGGGCGCTGGCTGTGCTGGCGGCCGTCGCGGCGGCCGTGGAGGCGCTGCTGGCCGGCCCGGGTGAAATAGAAGGGGTGCCGCTGGGCCTGGCCTGGGTGCTCTGGAACATCCCGGCCGCGGCGCTGAGCTTCTCCCTCTTCCATAATGAGTGCTACAACTTCGGCCGGGTGCTGATCCGGGAGAAGACGGTAGCCCGGGCCCGGAAGGTGTTCCGCTTCAACTACCAATCCTCGACGACCACCGCCCGCTGGGATTTCGACGGTACTGCCCGCTGGGTGATGGCCGCCGCCGGCGTGCTCTGGCTCGGCCTCGGGTTTCTCTTACACGCCAAACTATGAATGAGCCCGTCATCCTGCCGATTAGCAACACGCCCGGCTACTACCTCTTCCATTGCCCTGGCTGTAAAGAAAGCCACCGCATCAACACCAACCCCGCGAATCCCGGGGCCTGCTGGACGCTGAGCGGGCCGCCCGACAAGCCGACGATTCGGGCCTCGGTGCTGGTGCGCAGCGGCCACTACGTGCCCGGTGGCACCGCCAAGGATGGCCGGTGCTGGTGTGACTACCACCGCGAAAACCCGGATAGTGGCGCGCCCACCTGCTACATCTGCCACTCCTTCGTGACAGATGGAAAGATTGAGTTTCTGAATGACTGTACTCATGCCTTAGCCGGCCAAACTGTTCCCCTTCAACCGCTATGAGACTTCTCCTTTTCCTCTGCCTGGTGCTGGCCAACTGCGCTGGCTCCGATAAGGTCCTTCGTGCTGCTCAGGATGACAACCGGCAAATGTCCACGAAAACCCCTGGAATACGTGGCAACTACGTGGCATTACCCGATTCGCTGCCAAAGCGCCGGCTCTTTGGCCTGCTGCCTGCCAAGAAGCCGGCGGCCGCTGTGCCTGGCTACACCTTCGGCAAGAAAAGCACGGTCATCATTCAGACTGGTACCGGCAACACGGCGGCTACGGCCACCAAGCCCGGCACCATGGCCACCGGCACTGAGGCCACGGCCGTGGATGCCGGCAAGGCCCGCGCCCCGGTGCAGACCGGCACGGCCAACCAGGCTACCGATAACACCAAGGCAGGCCAGCGCGGTGGTGCTGCGGCCACTGCGCCGGGCGCCAGTGCCGAGGCTACCAATAAAGGAGGTGGTACGCCCTGGTGGGTGTATGCTGTGTGTATTGGTGCCGGCGGGGTAGGGGGCTGGATGCTCCGGGGAAAGGCCAGCGTGTGGAGTTGGTGGCCGGCATGGGCCCGGCCGGGCTAGTAATATTTTTGGCTGTTTTTTACTAATAATTTTCTCCGCCACTCGGCGGGCTCAGCCGGCAATCGGAGCCGGCTAGGGAGAATGGGCAGCCCGAATACCCTGGCCTGAAAATCAAAAGCCCCGGATGCTATAGCCGGGGCTTTTTGTATATTCGATTATGCCTCGCTACTCCTACGAAGACGACAAACCGCTGCCTGATTGGGCAAGAGTCCTGATCACTATCTTCCTGATTGCCGTAGCCGGCATTCCCTCTTGTGTACACCCATACGGATAATCCGTACCTTTCAGCATGCTGCTGCCCCGCACGGGGCCGGCAAGGGTTGGCCTGAGCCAGCATCATGCTCCGCAGCCGGTGAATCATCCTATACTTCGCTGGCAAGTCCCAGGATGGGTAGCCGAGGGAGACGAGCCAAACCGAGAGAAGCCCGAACGCTGTCCGCGTTCGGGCTTTTTTTGTATGTTGGATCATGGCAGAACTAACCCCAAAAGTTTACCAGTTCGACGAAGGCACGCTCCAGGTATCGTTTACCCCGCGAATAGAAGAAGGAGAGCCCAATGGCCCCCTGCAGGCAAGGGTGCTGATAAAGGCCACAGGTATGCCTCCGGGCAAATACAAGGTCGGAGACAGCTGGGTGGAAGAGGTGTATGCAGAGGAGGTATATGCACGCCACCGTTTTGATACATTCTCGCAGGAAGATGCCGAGTACTGTATGCAGCATCTTTACCTAAACTATTTAAGAAGTGCCGACGACTACTGATGCGCTACTACCCGATGCTCTTCCGCCGCCGCCAGCGCTACCGGCGCCCACTGCCTGGCTGGGTTCAGGCATTACTCTGGCTGCTACTGGTTGTGCTTTATGACCTAGCCTGCCGCCTGCTGTTTGGCGTGCATACCGAGGTGATAGGGTAGAACTGAGGAAAGCCCCGACCTACACAGGTCGGGGCTTTCTTTATAAAAAGTGCCAACAGCTAGCCCCAGACTGTGTATTACCGGTGTGAAGTCCTAGCAGGAACAGCAGGCGTAGGCTGATTGCCAATGCATGTAGCAGAATAAAGCTCATGTAATTAGCAAAAACCAATTTGCAATGGCGCAATTTTTACACCCAAAACCTTTGTATTTGCGTTCAAAGGCTTATATTTGCTTTTGCAATGACGCAAATTCAATGTTCACGGGTAACATGGCCAATAGGTTCGATGATATAGATGCCTTACTGCATGGTCTCATGCAGCAGGACAAACCTTCACTGAAGGAGTTGTTCGACAGAAAGGTCCAGGAGTTGGACCTCCCTGTAACGGCGGCCTGCAAGCTGATCGGAGTACAACACCGGTCTGTGAAAGGGCTGCTGACTGGTGAGCAGAAGATTGTCGATATCACGACGCTCATCAAACTAGCCGAGTTCCTGCAAGTACCCCAGGAGGAAGTTGTGCAGTTGTATATGCAGGCCGTACAACAGCATAATCCTGTTACGACGATGTCGTTGCAGAAAATCGAGTTCATAAAAGCGAATTTCGATTTGGCGGCGCTTAAGAAAGCAGGCTTAATTAATAGCCTCTCCGATTATGAGCACATCGAAAACAGGATTACAAAGAGGCTCGGGCTTAAATCAATTCTTGAGTATAAAAAACCCAATGGTGATGTAGCCTTTAGCTCAGGTGTATTTAATCCGAAAAATGTTCTTACGCGCTCTTTCTGGATTAGTGCCGCAATAGCTTGCTTCGAAGAAATTGATAACCCATTCCCATATAGCAGAGAAGGGCTGATTAATATTTTTCCTAAGCTAAAGCGGTACTCAACCAATGTCGATCTGGGTCTCAAGGATGTAGTGAAGCTTTTATACAAAGTCGGCATCACGGTAGTATACCAGCCGCCTATGGCTGGGCTAAAGCTCCGGGGGGCAACGTTCAACCACAGAGGTAAGCCCTGCATTGTGCTAACCGATTACAAAGGCTTCTACCCAACCTTGTGGTTTGCGCTGGTGCACGAGCTGTACCACGTGCTGTTCGACTGGGAAGAAATAAAGACGATGAGGTACCACCTGACCGACGATACCAATGACGAGGTGTCCGTTCGGGAGCGGGAGCAAATGGCCGACATGTTTGCGAGAGAGTATCTATTCTCCCGTGACAAAACCAAGGAAATCAAAAGGTACATTCATGACAGCGAATACATTCGGGAAATTGCTGAAGAAAACCACATTCACCCGAGTATTATTTATGCCATGAATGCCTTCGACTTAAGCGGCGATGGTGCGCAGTGGGCGAAGGTTCGATTAATGTCACCACCATTCGAAACAACCATTAAAAACATCAATGCGCCACTTGACGATGACACACCAATAGAACAACTCTTACATGGGTACAAAACCGCCATTAAATTTTAAAGAAACCAACTAACATCCACATGAGAAAAGACGACCAACATCCTCCAGAGGATAAGAAAATTCTCTCCCTGGTAGAGCCAGAGGAGACCAACGCGGAAGCGCCTGTTTCTGCTCAGCCTGCAGAAGTAGCTAGTCCGGAGATTAGCGAAGAGGCCCGGCTGGAGCGGAACAAGCAGACCATGCTCTTGCTGCTCAGAACCCGCGAGGAGGATGAGAAAGATGCCAAGAGCAAGAAGGCTCGTAAAAAGCAGGAAGCCGAGCTTCTAGGCATCGAGGAGAAGTTGTGCCAGCATGTTATGGCACGCAAAGGCCCATACGCTCCACTCTTCCCTAACGAGGTTCCTTTTTTCGCGGAGATATTCCGGCTTAACGGCTGGGGACATCTTGACCCTACGGACTACCATAAGCCCAAAATCGTCTCCACTTGGGTGAAGGAGCTTATCTACAATCGGTTTGCAGTTGAAGTTCGGCCTACGTTAGAGGCTGTGAATCCATTAACACCTAGTGGATTCAGACAGTATAAGCATTTCGAGTATCTGGATAAGGCTGGCCGAGATAAGGTTGTGCAGTTCCGAGACGAAGCAATAGATGCAATGGGTAAGTGTACCACCTGGTATGAGTTCCGGCAGCTTATGCACAAACTACATGGTGTACCGTACCAGCTGCGGCTAGACCTGAAGTATTAAGCTTCATATTGGCACTGAGCGAAGCGCCCTGACTACAATAGTCAGGGCTTTTTCTTTTTCATTTCCTCCGGCCTTGCCATTCCTGGCTCACGTTGTCGCCTCCCTCATCCTGGAAAGCGTCATCGTACTCTGCCTGCCGTGCATCAAAGTCTGTGTCCTGTGAGCCTTCGTCGTAGCTCACATCCTGCGCCTCATCAAAGTCGGGCTGCTGGTACTCTGGGTCTAGCTTTACAGTTGCCATGGGTAAAATAGATTATGTGAAAAAACGGGAAAAGACGTGTTAAACAGCATCCCTGTCCTGCTGGCCGAGGATGAGCTGGCGCAGGAGCGCCGCCTGCTCTGGGTTCTGCATGGCCGTTAGCAGCTGCTGCGCAAGAGTAGGAGGAGCCGCCACCGGCAGGGCCCCGCGCAGCTTTTCGTACTCGGCTGCTATGCGGGCCTCCCGGATGCGCGAGTAGTGCAGGTTCATCGTCTTCGGATCGTGGCCGGCCATCGAGGCGGTTACTTCATCAGAGAATCCCATATCCCGGATGCGCTGCGAGAACGTGTGCCGGGCCAGGCCTACCGTAAGCGGCACGCTCAGGTAGCAGACCGCGCTAATGACTTTCAGTTCCTCATTAAAGTGCTGGTTGCTGAAGCGCGGCAGCCCACCCCGGTACCGGCTCAAGATGGCTTCGGCCTCCGGCAGCAGCAGCATGCTAAACTTCACCTTGGATTTTTGGCGCGTCATGCGAATCCATTTCACGCCGCTGGCATCGGTGTGCACGTGCTCCTGGGCATTGAAGCGCATGTAGTCCACATAGGCCAGCCCGGTGTAAGCGCAGAACAGCCAGGCATCTGCCACCCGGGCCAAGCCTTCGCGGCAGAACTCGGTAGTGGCTAGTAGCTGCACCTCCGCCTCGGGCAAATACAGTGGGTCGCGCTTTTGTATGCTTACCTGAAATTGGTATTCGGCAATGGTATTGCTGCTGAGCTTGCCCTCGTGGGCGCCGAAGCTGATAATCTGCTGCAGGGTGTTGACGTGCTTACGCGCGGTGCTGCCCGTGTACTGTTTATGGTCGACGCCCCAACGCTCGAATTTCCGGACCCAGGGCAAGTCCACCGCGGCGGCTAGTAAGCCCGCCTGGCTGGTGGAGCGCAGGTACTCCTCTAAAACACGCCGGCGTACCCGGAAACCCTTCAGGGTATTTTCCGCCTTGCCCTCCGCCGGCCGGCTGATGTTGGTATAGAACAGATCAGCTAGCTCCAGCAACGTGAGGGGCCTCGTGCCGGTGGCCGCTACCTCCCGCTTGATGCGGTCGGCAGTTACATAGGTTGGTCCGTCCTTCAGCCGATTCCAGGCCGAGTTGATTTTCGACTTCCATTCCAGCAGCATAGCGTTAGCATCCTGCACCCATTCGCGCTGGGCCTCGGCCCGGTCGGCACTCATGCCTTTGACGATGGCCTTTACTTCGTGCTTATCAATATCCCACTCGGCCTCCGTGGCTTCGATGCCTGTGGCAATTTCACGGCGCTGGGGGCCGACCTTGATACGGACATAAATAGGAGCCTTCCCGGTTACGGGGTCGGTCTGGTTGTTCACGCGCCAGAGGAGCGGAGGCTGCATACGGGGCTGTGGAATATGCGGCATGGCAAGGCTTTTAGTTACTAATATAATTAGCAAAGTAACGCTAATTAGATTGGTAAGTTGTTTGCCTGCCTGCAGAAATCAGGGGGAAAGGGGGCTACTAACCTCGGGGCCGAATACTAACCCAGGGCCTAACCCCTGGTCAGCAGCTGAAAAAGGGCCAAAACAAAGCCGCCAGCGCATATTGGCTGGCGGCATCCGGTGATTCTGCTTACTAAAAAACTACCTTGGTAGCCCCGGCGGGAATCGAACCCACATCAAAAGTTTAGGAAACTTCTATTCTATCCGTTGAACTACGGGGCCAGGCTACGCGCCGTTTGCAAAGTAACCGGAAAGTAAAGTGGAACCCAAACCTGCCGAAGCCCCCCCGCCGTATAGGCCCATATTTCTGCCTTCCCCTCCCGATTTCCTTTTCTATGGGCTTGCTTGATGAACTGCGCACTGCCCGACGACTGGCCGGCCAACGCACCCGCACTGCCGTGCCGGAAACGGCGGCCCAGCCTGCCTTGCTTTTCATCCCCGATATCAGTGGTTTTACCCGGTTTATCGAAGAATCCGGCAACAACCAGGCCCCTTGGCTGATTGCCGACCTGCTGGAAATTCTCATCGAAGCCAACGTGCTGAACATGCAGGTAAACGAAATCCAGGGCGACGCCATCTTGTTCTACCGCCTGGGGCCGCCGCCCACCATTGCCGAGCTGGCCAGCCAGTGCCGCCGCGTGTTCCTCGACTTCCAGAACTACCTGCGCATTATTGAGCGCGACACGGATTCGGCGCTGGCGGCCGTGGTGCGGGAGCATGCCCTCACACTCAAAATCATTGTGCACTACGGGCCGGTACACGTGGCCCGCATCCGGGAGCATACCAAGCTCATGGGCCGCGACGTGATAGTGGTGCACCGCCTGCTCAAAAACGACGTGGTAGGCAGTGAATACGTGCTGCTGTCGGCCGAGTATCTCGCTACGCAGCGTGCCGCCGCCATCCGTGCGGCCTTTCCCTGGACGCGGCTGCTGGCTGGCGTTACCAACTACCAGTACCTGGGCGACATTCACTACCAGTACGCCCACCTCACACCTTTGCGTCTGCTGTTACAAGGAGCAGAGCCCGGGCGCAGCAATGCTGTGCAGGTACGGCGGGTGCTGCCCGTATCGGCGGCCTACGCACTGCGCGTGGTAAGCAACCTGCGGCTGCGACCCAACTGGCTGCAGGGGACGCACAGCGTGCGGTACGACGTGAGCAAAAGCAACCGCCTGGGCAGCACCTACAACGTGGGCCTGAACCGCGGGCAGGTAGACTTTCAGGCCGTGCAGCACTTTGTGGGGGCCGAGCGACTGGAGTACGTGGAGAAGATTGCTCACTTCCGCATGTTTCCCAACTCTCTGCTCTTCTTTTTCCTGGAAGAAATATCCGATAAAGCCTGCCTCCTGACCCTGGAATTCCGGTACGGCCACGTAGCTGCCACCAGCCGTTTGGTGCGCTTTGGGCAGCTTCGGCGCCTGCACCGGTTTTTGGGGGCGTCGGTGCATGCGTTGGCGGCCCTGTGCCGCCAACTCACGCGCCCGGGCCCCGGGCCCACGCCGCCTAACCGCACAAAGCCCCGCATCTAATGCCACGGCCGGCCTCCTGCGCAGGAAGCCGGCCGTGGCGTTTGGCGGACTGCTCAATTACATTTTGTAGAGCAGCACGATACCGAAGGATATGGCCGTGAGAATAAGCCCGACCATGAAGATGGTGTAGCTGATGCGCAGCAACCGGTATTTGCGCGAGAGTACTTCCCCTAGGTAATAAATATCGGTTATCATGTTGGTGTACAGCAGGTCTTTGTCGCGCATCAACTCGTGCATCCCCGCCTGAAAGTTGTCGAGGGAAAGCGTGGTGAAATTGCCGAAGAACAGCAGGTTCACGCGGCGGTTGGTGGCAATCTGGGGGGAGCGGCGCAGCCACTTAAAGCTAGTCACATCGGGCTGGGCCGAGAGAATGGCCGTCACCACCGAGCCCAGGGCCGTAGCCACCAGCAAGCCCATGGGAATAGCCAGAATAGGGTTTTTGGTGAAGGCCGGGCCCACCTGGGAGGTCTTGGCGCCCAGGTACGTGATGATAACCGACAGCATCACCGTGTTCAGGCTGATCATCATGTTGGCCTTCTGATCGGCCATGCCGGAGAGCTGAATGTGCTGCCCGTAGGTGGCCCGAAACATCGTTTCGACGCCGCGCTTGCCCTCGGCGAAGTTCTCAACCTGCTGCTCCTCCTTCTTCTTGGCCTTTTTTTCCATCTTCTTGAGTAGCTCCCGCTGCTCCTTGATGTTGGCCTTGAACTGCTTGCGGTACCGCTCCTTGCCTGCCTCGGAGTAAAACTGCGCCGACGACAGAAAGTCCAGCTGGTACTCGGCCCAGTCGGGGTTGGAGTAGGTTTTGCCTTGGGTTGTTTCCCACTCGGTGCGCAGCAGTTCGGCGTTGCCGAAGAACTCCTCCCGGCCCATGCTGCTCATGTCGGCATCCACCATCAGCTGCTGTAGCTCGGTTGTGGGCTGCTCGTCGCGGTGGGTGGCTTTGATGAGGTCTTTGACGAGGGCAATCCTGTCGGCAGGGTACTGCTGCTGCTGCAGCCACTGCTCGGCCAGCTCCATGCTGCGAAACTCGTGCCCGTCGTACACTTCTATGTAGCCCGTATCGTGAAACCAGGCGGCCAACTGCAGGGCCTCCAGGTCCGGGGCCGCAACGCCCGCCGCTTCGCCCAGGGCCGTGGCTTCCTTGGCAACGGTGCGGGTGTGGCGCGGCGAGTGGTACACCAGCTGCTTGGGAAGCTTTTCTTCGAGCAGGGCTTCCACGTAGGCTTTGGCCTGCTTGACAATTTCTGACTTAGGCTTTTTAACCGGGAGAGTATTGGGAGCTTCCATAAGTGAGGCGGGAAGGGCGAAGATAGCGGGGAGCTGCGGCCCGGGCAACGGGCCGCAGCTCCCCGCCCTACAACGCGAATCGGGCGGGCAGGTTGTAAGCTCGGCAGCCCAACCGTAGGGCCCTGCTTTGCGTACGGCAGCCCACAGCCATCAACGTTGGAACTGCCGGGGCCGTATCCTGTCAGAAAGGCGCGTAGCGCTTGCCCCACGCCGGCTGTTTGCTGCCCGACGCATCATCTTTTGTTTATGAGAATACTTTCCGCCTTTTGTGGTCTGGCGCTGCTGCTTGTGGGTAGCGCGTCGTCGGCCTGGGCTCAGAAAACCCAAACGCCCCATCCTACGCGGCCCAACTACCGGGGAGCCGGCAAAAACTGGGAGCAGCAGACGCCACCCGACACGTCGCGCATCCGCTATTCCGTGTTTCTGATCGGGGACGTGGGTGCCCCCGCCCTCGACTCAGTGGGCGAGCCTTCCCTGAACTTTCTGCGGCGTCAGATTCTGCAGGCAGGCGCCCGCAGCACCACGGTGTTCCTCGGCGACAATATCTACGAGTACGGAATGCCCGAAACCAAGGCCCTGGACCGCAAAACGTCGGAGAAGCGCATCATCGCGCAGCTCAACACCATGCGCAACTACGCCGGCGAGAAGTACATGATTCCCGGCAACCACGACTGGAAGCAGGGCCTGAAAGGCAGCGTAGAACAAGTAAACCGCGAGCAGCAGTTTGTGGAGGACTTCATGCAGAAAGACTCGGCGGCCTTTGCCTACACTGGCGACTTTTTCATCCCCCGCGACGCCTGCCCCGGCCCGTTTGAGGTGCGCCTGCAGGACGACATCGTGCTGATTGCCATCAACTCGCAGTGGTTTCTGCAAACCAACGAGCGGCCCTACGGCAGCAACAGCGGCTGCGGGGTAGAAGACGAAACCGACTTCTTCTCCCAGCTCGAAGACGTGATTCGGCGCAATGCGGGCAAGAACATCATGGTGGTGGCGCACCACCCGCTGTACTCCGATGGCATCCACGGGGGCTACTTCACCCTGGCCGACCACTTCTTCCCACTCAGCATCGTGTACAAGTACGCGTTTGTGCCCCTACCTATCATTGGCAGCATCTACCCCTTCGCGCGCAAGTACGGCGGGGTCAGCCAGGACATTCCGCACCCACTCTACCAGCAGTATAAGAAGGGGTTGATGGATATCTTCAATAAATACCCCAACGTGGTGTACGCCGCCGGGCACGAGCACAACATTCAGTACTTCAAGGAAGGCAACCTGAGCCACATTGTCAGCGGCTCGGGCTGCAAAACCCAGCACGTGAAGCCCGGCGACGGGGGCGACGCCCTCTTCTCCGACAAGGAAAAAGGCTTTGCCCGCGTGAACTACTACAACAACGGCGAGGTGTGGGTGGAGTACTACGTGCCCGAAGACAAAGGCGAGAAAGGCCGCCTGGTCTTCCGCACGCCCATGTACGCCCAGCAAACGGCCGTGGTCGACAGCCTCGCCGATGCGGGCAAAGTAAACCGTCCTAGCTTCGGCGACAGCACCAAAACCCTGGCCGTGAACCCCCGATACGCCAAGCGCGGCGGCTTCCACAAAGCCCTGTTCGGGGAGCATTACCGGCAGGAGTGGGCCACGCCCGTAGAGTTTCCGGTGCTGGACCTAGCCACCGAGCGGGGCGGCCTCACCCCCTACAAAACCGGCGGGGGCAAGCAAACGGCTTCCCTGAAAGTGCGCAACGAGGAAGGCCGCCTCTATACCCTACGCAGCCTCAACAAAGACCCCGCCGCCGTGCTGCCCGAGGCCCTGCGCGAAACCGCCGCCAAGGACATTCTGCAGGACCAGATTTCGGCCCAGCACCCGTACGCTTCCTTTGTGATTCCCCCGCTGGCTACGGCCGCGGGCATCCTGCACACCAACCCCACGCCCGTCTACATCCCCCGCGACCCGCTCCTGGGGCCGTACGTGGACCGCTTTGCCGACATCCCGGCCGCTATTGAGGAAGATGCCAAGGACGACCAAAGCAACGTGGAAAGCCTGGGCAACGCCACCAACCTGGTAGGCACCGACAAAGTGCTGGAGCGCCTGCGCGATGACAACGACAACCGCGTCAACGAAAAAGCCTTTGCCCGCTCCCGCCTCTTCGATATGTGGATTGGCGACTGGGACCGGCACGAAGACCAGTGGCGCTGGGCTGAGCGCAAGGACAAGGACGGGGACCGGAAATTCACGGCCGTGCCCGAAGACCGCGACGTGGCTTTCTTCAAGGGCGACGGGCTGCTGCCCTACCTGGCTTCGCGCAAGTGGGCCATCCGCAACTTCCAGAACTTCGGCAAGGACTACGCCGACTACAAAGGCCTTAACCTGACCGCCCTGGCCAACGACCGGACCTTCCTGGCCTCAGTGAGCAAGGAAGACTGGGTAAAGATTGCCCAGGAAATGAAAGCCAGCCTCACCGACGCCGTTATCGACTCGGCGCTGCGCGACAACTGGGCGCCCCAGATCTACCGCCTGCACGGCCCCGAAATTGCCGCCAAGCTCAAGAGCCGCCGCGACCTGCTGCCCCAGCTGGCCGCCGACTACTACGAGGTGCTGGACAAAGTGGTGGAAGTGAAAGGCTCTGATAAGCGGGAGCAGTTTGAAGTTCAGCGCCTGCCCGGCAACAAAACCCGCGTCACGGTCACCAAAATCAACAAGGAAGGGGAGCGGAGCAAGCAGCTCTTCGATAAGACCTTCGATGGCGATGTGACCAAGGATATCCGCATCTACGGCTTTGCCGGCAACGATGTGTACCGCGTCACGGGTGAGTCGAAAGGCGGGCCCGTGGTGCGTATCATCGGCGGCATAGAGCGCGACTCCATAACCGACAACTCCCGGGTAGGTGGCCTGCGCCACAAAACGCAGATCTACGACGCCGATACCAGCAACGTCATCAACGTGGGCAAGGAAGCCCGCCTGCGCCTGGAGCCCGGCACCGAGGTAAGCCGCTACGACCATCCCAGCCGCGCCGACCGCAAAGACTACAAGCTGCCTTACTTCGGCCCAGCCCTGTACTTCGGCTACAACATCGACGACGGCCTGTTTGTGGGGGGCGGCGCTACCTACCGCACCTACGGGTTCCGGCGGGAGCCATTTGCCACCGAGCAAACCCTGGCCGCCAACTATGCTCCCGGCCGCCAGGCCTACAACGTGCGCTATACTGGCACCTTCACCGATGTCATCGGCGACCTGAACCTGAACATCAACAGCCAGCTCTATGGCCCGCAGCTGCTCTACAACTACTTCGGCAAGGGCAACGACACCCGCAACGTGCTGCTGGACTCCGACGATGAGCGCATCACCAACCGCCAGATCAACAACACGTACCGCATCCGCTTCTCGCGCTTCAACTTCGCGCCCATGTTGGAAAAGGACGTGTTCAGCTTCCTGAAATTCGGCTTTGGTCCGCAGTACGACCAATGGCGCATCAGCCGGGAGGACCTGGGCCAGCAGCTCCAGCAGGGTATTGATGAAGGCTACACCGGCGCGGCATCCGGTATCCGGCCTTCCGACTTTCAGATGAACCGCTACCTGGGCGGCAAAGCCTACCTGAACCTCGATGCCAGCTCCTCGCCCAAGAACCCGCGCATTGGCCTGCGCTGGTACAACTCGGCGGAGTACAACCGCCAGCTCAACGGCGAAAAGCTCCAGTACGGCCGCCTGGCCTCCGAAGTACGCTTCTACCTCTCGCCCAACTTCCCCTTCCAGCTCACTTGGGCCGGCCGCATCGGGGCCAACCGCAACCTGGGCGACTACCGCTTCTACCAGGCCAACACCCTGGGTGGTACTACTAACCTGCGCGGCTACCGCCGCACCCGCTACGCCGGCCGCTCGTCGGTGTACGCCAACGGGGAAGTGCGCGTGCAGCTGTTCACTTTCAACGCTTACCTGGTGCCTGGCAAGTTCGGCATCCTGGGCCTGGCCGATGCCGCCCGCGTGTATAGCTCCCAGGATCAGCGTACCGGCCTGAAAGCCTTCCACACGGCCGTGGGCGGTGGGGTGTGGGTAGACGTGCTCAAGCAGGCCGTCATCAATGCCACCTACTCCGTGGGCGAGGAAAACCTCGTCTTCGTGGGCTTCGATTTTCTGTTCTAATCCACCGTGCGGGGCTGGTCAGTTGGCCGGTTTCGCCCTTTTAGTTGCCTGTGATGCTATTGAATGTTGCCAAGCGAAGTTGCCCTGCTGTCCTACTGACGGCCAGTCTGCTGACGGCCGGGCCGCTGGCGGTGGCGCAGGTATACCCGCCACCCGCTCCACCGGCTACCGACACCCTGGCCGCCGACCAGGTAGGCCGCGACCAGGAGTTTGCCACACCCTCGGTGGTGGGCATGGGCCCCAGCAAGGGCCTCGTGTTTCACTACGAGCGGATGCCGCGCTTCAACGTATCCTCCGACAGCAAGGTGGGCACCGTGACGGACTACAAGGGCGAGGCCACCAAAAACGCCCGCCTCATCATCAAAGGCTACATCCCGTTTCTCAACCGTCCGCACCTGAAAGTGGTGATGGGCATCAATTATGAGCGGGAAGAGTTCCAGTTTGCGCCCCCAGCCAACTATCAGTTTTACCAGAATATCGAAGACAAAGGCCTGAAGGTACTAGGCGCCCAGCTGGCCGTTATCCGGCCCGTGAATACCGTGAACTGGTATTTGTTTCGGGTGAAGGGTGAGCTGAACGGCGACTACACATCCTCGGAGCTGGGCATCAAGGATTACCTGAAAGTATCCTCGGAATTTGTGTACGGCTGGAAGCGCAGCCCGCAGTTTTCCTGGGGCCTGGGCCTGCAGCTCGGCTATACCTTCGGACGGCAAAGCATCTACCCGGCCCTGCTCTACAACCGCACCTTCAACGATAAATGGGGCGTGGAAGCCCTGTTCCCGGCCCGCGTGACGGTGCGCCGCAACCTCTCCTACCGGTCCCTGCTTTTTGCGGGCTACTCCGTGGATGGTCTGAGCTACAACATCAAGCTGCGCGAGCCTATCACCAACGCGGAAGGCCAGCAGCTGCGCACCCTGGAGCTGCGCGAAACGGAAGTGCGCGGCCGCCTGCGCTGGGAGCGGGAAATCTACGACTTCCTCTGGTTTGGGGTAGAAGGCGGCTACCGCTACAACTACGCCTTCGACGCTTTTGACCGCAGCAATAATGACCGGCGCAAAATCATTGACTCCAAGCTGGCCAGCGCCCCCTACGCCAGCCTGGAGCTGTTCATCGTACCCCCGCGCAAGTTCCTGAAAAAGACCCTCAACAAGTAAGCCCAACTGTATTGCCCTACTACGCAACCGCCCCGCCGACAATGTGTCGGCGGGGCGGTTGCGTAGTAGTGAGGACCGGCTATCGGCGGGTGCTCCGCTTCTTCAGGTAGGCGTAGGTAGCCGTTTGCGCCTGTATGCGGGGCGCGGCGGCGTCAGCCTGGCCAATGAAGTGGTTATGGAAGTCGCGGGACTTCACGTTGTCCTGGCGCTGCAGGTCCAGCAGGTCGCGCACTTCCTGGCGCACGGCGGGGTCGTAGAGGGGGAAGGCCACTTCCACGCGCCGGTCGAGGTTGCGCACCATCCAGTCGGCGGAGGCCACATACACCTTTTCCTCGCCGCCGTTGCCGAACACGTACACGCGGGCATGCTCCAGGTAGCGGTCCACGAGGCCCCGCTGCTGCAGGTTCTCGCTCTGGCCCGGCACCTGCGGCACCGCGCACGAAATGCCCCGAATCAGCAGCTCCACCCGCACGCCAGCCTGGCTGGCATCGTAGAGGCGCTGAATCATGCTCTCGTCCTGCAGGGCGTTTAGCTTGAGAATGATGTAGGCATCCTTGCCGGCCTGGGCCTGGCGGATTTCCTCGTCGATGAGGGCAATGAGCTTTTCGCGTAGCTCAAACGGGGCTACCAGCAAATGCTCGAACCCCGTTTGCGGCACCCGGTCCACGAAAAAGCGGAACACGCGCCCAACTTCGTGGGTAAGTCGCTCATCGGCCGTGAGCAGGGCGTGGTCGGCGTAGATTTCGCTGGTCACCTCGTTGAAGTTGCCGGTGCTGAGCATGGCGTACTGGCGGGAGCGGCCCTCTTCTACCCGGGTAATGAGCACCAGCTTGCTGTGCACTTTCAATTCCGGCACCCCGTAAATGACGTTGGCGCCAGCGCGCTGCAGCTTCTCGGCCCACTTGATGTTCGATTCTTCATCGAAGCGGGCCTTCAGCTCCACGACCACCGTCACCTGCTTACCGTTTTTCACGGCCTTGAGCAGGGCCTTGGCTACTTCACTCTTTTCGGCCACCCGGTACAGCGTAATGCTGATGGCAGACACGGCCGGATCCTGAGCGGCTTCGCGCAGCAGGCGCAGCACTAGGTCGTAGCTCTGGTAGGGAAAGTGCAACAGGTGGTCCTGCTGAGCAATAGCAGCTAGAAAGGAGCCAGTGCGCGGCAGGGTAGGATGCTTTAGCGGGGGCTGGGGCACATATTTCAGCTGCGTCAGGCCCAGGTCGGGAAAGCCGAAGAAGTCGCGGAAGTTGTGGTAGCGGCTGCCTTCTACCAGCTCACTGGCGTCGATGTTGGTTTTTTGCTGCACGGCCCGCAGCACCTCGCGGGGCATGGCCGGGTCGAAGAGCAGACGGGCGGGGTAGCCGGTTTCGCGCTTCTGCAGGCTGCTCTTGATTTTGGCCAGCAGGTTGCCCGACACCTCCTCCTGAATATCCAGCTCAGCATCCCGGGAAATCTTGATGGCGTGCACCTGGACGCGGCCGAAGCGGGGAAACAGCCCCTGGGCGCAGCACCGGATAATGTCGTCCAGAAACATCACGTAGCGTTCCTCGCCCTGGTCGGGCAGGCGCACGAACCGGCCCCCGTGGCGCTTGGTGGGCAATTCCATCACCAGTACCCGCTCGTCGTCCTCGCCCTTCTTTTTCTGCAGGGGCTGCGTGAGGAAAAAGGTCAGGTACACGGTCTGATCTTTCAGGAACAGGTGGTGCAGGGTGTCGTCGAGGATGATGGGGGAAAGCAGGTCCTGCACATGGTCGCGGAAGTACTGCTGGGCCCACTGGCGCTGCTCGTCCGAAAGGTCGTGCTCGTTGATCAGGTGGATGTGCTGGGCGCGCAGCTCCGGCAGAATCTGGTTGCGGAACGTGTCGCCAAACTCCTGCTGCTGGCGGCCGACTTCGGCCAGCACGTGCTTGAGTTGCCGGGCCGGGTCTTCGCCCAGCTTGGCCAGGGTTTTCTTTTTCAGCTTCAGCAGGCGGCGGATGGTGGCCACGCGCACCTTGAAGTACTCATCCAGGTTAGACGAAAAAATGGCCAGGAACTTCAGCCGCTCCAGCAGGGGTACCTCGGGATTCTGAGCCTCCTGCAGTACGCGGTGATTAAACGAAAGCCAGCTCAGCTCCCGGTCCTGAAACCGGGGCAAAGTGGAAGTAGGCTGGTCACTCATAAAAAGCGAAATGTGGCGGGCTAGGTTAGCCCTTGTGGTTTTTGGGCGCGTCGAAGAAGTAGTACTCGGCGTTGGTGCGGTCGAGGTCCTGCCACCGGTCGATGCTGAACTTCAGGCACACGACGGCCGCCGTGGGCATTTCCGGAATGGGGCTCGGGGAAAGCAGGTTGGCAAAGTCCGTGATGGTGTTGTTGTGCCCCACCAGCAATGCCGACTCCGCCTCATCGGGAAAGGCGCGTACAATGGCCAGCAGCCCCAGCGGGTCGGCGCGGTAGATGAGCTCCTCTACCTGAATTTTCTCGTGAGGGTACTGTACTTCCTTGGCTACCAGGGCCGCCGTGCTCAGGGCCCGTACCGCCGTGCTGCTAATGAGCAGATCCAGCTGAATCTGGCGCCCGGCCAGGGCCCGGCCCATGGTGGGGGCATCGTCGCGGCCCCGGTCGTTCAGGGGCCGGTCGTGGTCGGAAAGGTCGTCGAAGCTCCAGCTGGACTTCGCATGGCGCATCAGGTACAAGGTTTTCATAAGCAGCAGGGAGGCGTGTCGCGCTTCTTTACTGTTGGCCTTGGCAAATGGTTTTCTCCCCGGCGAAAGAATGCCCCGAAAATAAAAAGACCCGCGTGGAGGCGGGTCTTTTCTGGGTGAGTGAGCTGTGGAATAGGGAGGCAATAAACCCCGTGCTGCAACAACGGGGCCGCTAAGAACGCAAATTCCCGCCGATAAAAATACGGGGGGCTAACAAAAAGCGAATTTTCGCATTTCGGGTAAGCTCGGCTATTGCTCGTCTTCCCAGGCCGCCCCGGTCTGGCCCGGAAACCGCTGGGCATGCAGGGCGCTGATGTGGCGCACCAGCAGGGCCCGCAGCTCATCGATATTGGTGCGCTCCTTGGCCGAAATGAAGATAACCGGGTCGTGAAGCTTAGCCATGTAGGTTGCCTGCAGCTGCTCCAGCGTGGGCCGGGGCACGTGGTCTTCGTCGGGGTTCATGCCCTCAAAGCCCTCGTGCGGCTCGGTGCTGGCTTCGGTGTTGTACTGGTCAATTTTGTTGAAGACGAGCAGCATGGGCTTATCGGCCGCGCCAATGTCCTTGAGTGTGTCGTTGACGACGGCAATGTGGTCTTCGAAGGCCGGGTGGGCAATGTCCACCACGTGTACCAGCAGGTCGGCTTCCCGAATTTCGTCCAGTGTGCTTTTGAAGCTTTCAATCAGCCGGGTGGGCAGCTTGCGGATAAACCCAACGGTATCGGAAAGCAGAAAGGGCGTATTCTCCAGCACCACTTTGCGCACGGTGGAGTCGACGGTAGCGAAGAGCTTGTTTTCGGCAAACACGTCGGCGCGGCTCAGCAGGTTCATGAGGGTGCTCTTGCCCACGTTGGTGTAGCCCACCAGGGCCACCCGCACAATGCCCGTGCGCGACTTGCGCTGGGTCTGGCTTTGCTTGTCCAGCTCCTTGAGGCGCTCCTTCAGAAAGTCAATCCGCTCCCGCACTACGCGGCGGTCCGTCTCAATTTCCGTTTCCCCCGGTCCACGCTGACTTACGCCACCCCCGCGCTGCTTGTCCAAGTGCGTCCAGAGGCCGGTGAGGCGGGGCAGCAGGTACTGGTACTGGGCCAGCTCCACCTGCGTGCGGGCGGTAGCCGATTTGGCCCGGCTGGCGAAAATGTCAATGATGAGCAGGGAGCGGTCCACGATTTTCACCTGCAGCTCGGCTTCCAGGTTGCGGAGCTGGGAGGGCGAGAGGTCATCATCGAAAATAACCATGCTGGCCCCGCTGTGCTGCACGTAGGCCTTGATTTCCTCGAGCTTGCCTTCGCCTACAAACGTGCGGATATCGGGCTTTTCGAGGCGCTGCACGAAGCGCTTGGTCACGACGGCACCGGCGGTTTCGGTGAGAAAGGCCAGCTCATCGAGGTATTCCTGAGTGAGGGCATCGGCTTGGCGCTTGTCGGGCACGGCCACCAGCACGGCCGTTTCCTGCTGCTGGGCGGTTTCGTAGGTGGCGTCTTTATTGCCCTGGGCCAGAATACGGCCGGCGCGGCCTTTGGCAGTATCTACAGCGCCGGGGTGGCGGGTGCTATTTTGGCGACGTTTGGAGGCGGGTTTATTGGCCATATGCGTGCGGGAGGGTTTAGGGAAAGAGGTGAGCGGGTACTACGAACGAGGACAGGGCGGCTGCCGGAGCAGAGTTACTGCAGGGTAAGTGAGTAGGCTGCTACCTGCTCAATCTGCTCTGGGCTAAGCTGATTTTTAAAGGCAGGCATGTTGCCGAGCCCGTTCGTCACCATGTACACGCGTCCGGCCTGATTCAGGTTGCTTTTGGTGAGGTCGTGGGCCCCATTCAAGCCGCGTTTGCCGTCGGAGCCGTGGCAGAGCGCGCAGTTCTGCTCAAATAAAGCCTTGCCGGGCAGCAGAACAGCCGCCGTGGTATCGGTGGACGTCTGGTAGCCCGGCTCCTGGCCGTGGCAGGCGCCCAGCAGCCCCATGCTCAAAAGCAGCAGCCAGGAAGTGCGGGAGAAGAGAATCATCATGACGGGAAACAACGTAAGGCGGCGCAAAGTAACCGAAACAATGCGGCAAGGCCGGGTAGCCCGCCGCCAACGCCTACCTTTGCCGTCCGAACTTTCCTTTGCTGCATGCGCGTCGCTATTGTTATCAACACCTCCTGGAATATCTGGAATTTCCGTCGTAGCCTGGTAAAAGCCCTGCAGGCCGCAGGCCACGAAGTGCTGGCCATAGCTCCGCCCGACGATTATTCGGCGCGCCTGGAAACCGAGCTGGGCTGCCGCTACGTGCCCATTCTGATGGAAAACAAGGGCACCAATCCCGTAAAGGATGCCCTGCTTACGCGGCAGTTCTACCAGGTATACCGCCGCGAGAAGCCCGATGTGGTGCTGCAGTACACCATCAAGCCCAACATCTACGGCACCCTGGCTGCCCGGCTGGCCGGTGTTCCCAGCGTTAACAACGTCTCAGGGCTGGGCACGGTATTTATCGTGAAAAACCTGGTGAGCAAGGTAGCCCTGGGCTTGTACCGCTTTGCCTTCCGCTACCCGCACCGCGTATTTTTCCAGAACGACGACGACCGGCAGCTGTTCCTGCAGCACGGCCTCGTGCGGGCCCGCATCACCGACCTGCTGCCCGGCTCCGGCATCGATACCCGGAAGTTTCAGCCGGCCCCCGTATTCCAGCGCCAGCAGCCCTTCACCTTCCTGATGATTGCGCGGGTGCTCTACGAAAAGGGCGTGGAAGAGTATTTCGAAGCCGCCCGCCGGGTGCGGGAGGCCATGCCCGGCACCCGCATTCAGCTGCTTGGGGGCATCGATGAGAGCGGGGGAGTGGGCGTGAAGCGGGCCGTATTTGAGCAGTGGCTGCAGGCCGGCAACGTGGAGTACCTGGGCACTTCCGACAACGTAGCTGCCCACATTGCCCAGGCCGACTGCGTGGTGCTGCCTTCCTACCGCGAGGGCACGCCCAAAACCCTGCTCGAAGCCGCCGCTATGGGCAAGCCCATCGTCACGACGGATGTGCCGGGCTGCCGCGAAACCGTGGAGGACGGCGTCAACGGGTTCCTCTGCGAAGTGCGCAACGGCGCCGACCTGGCCGAGAAGATGCTGCAGGTGCAGGGGCTGCCGGATGCGCAGCTGGCCGAAATGGGCCGCGCCAGCCGCCAGCTGGCCGAAGAGAAATTCGACGAGCGGATTGTACTGGAAAAATACCTGCGCGTGGTGGCGGAAATAGGCTCGCGCCGCAAGGTCTGAAGCCGTTTCTTGTTTGGCCTTTTCTCATCTTTGCGACCTACACTTTCTTGCGCATGGAAATCAAGTATCACGCTCTGGCCGGCATAATCGAACTAACTCCGCGGCTGTTTACCGATGCCCGCGGCTCCTTTTTCGAATCGTTTAATGCCCGGCGCTTTGCTGAGGTCGGCATAGAAGGCGACTGGGTGCAGGATAACCAGTCCCTCTCGTCGCGGGGAGTGTTGCGGGGCCTGCATTTCCAGCGCCCACCCTACGCCCAGGCCAAGCTCCTGCGTGTGGCCTCAGGCCGCGTGCTGGACGTGACGGTAGACTTGCGCCGCAACTCGCCCACCTACGGGCAGCACCTGAGCGTGGAGCTGGACGCGGAGCGCTGCAATATGCTGTACGTGCCCGTCGGCTTTGCCCACGGTTTCCTCACCCTGGCCGACAACACCCGCTTCATCTACAAGTGCAGTGACTATTATCAGCCTTCCGCCGAAGGTGGCCTGCGCTGGAACGACCCCACGCTGGGCATTAGCTGGGGCTTGGAGGAGCCGGTGGTTTCCGAGAAAGACGAAGTACTGCCCTTCCTGCGCGACTTCGAAAGCCCGTTTTAATTCCGAGGGAGAACCACGAAGAGGAACCACGGATTCGCGCGGATTTTTCGGATTTCACGGATTTCGTGGACGATTCAGCTGGTAATAAAAAAGCCTCGCAGTCTGCGAGGCTTTTTGCTTTATAACCTGTCATCCTGAGCACAGCGCAGGCCCTTATCACGCCAGAAAAAGGAGCTCGGCACTAACGCAGCCGTGAGAAGGTCCTGCGCTGTGCTCAGGATGACAAACAGTTTGTCTTAATCGTCCCCAAAATCCGTGAAATCCGAAAAATCCGCGCGAATCCGTGGTTCCAGCTACAGCAGCTCTACCAGCGTTTCCAGACCCATGCCGCGGGAGCCTTTCACCAGAATCTGCTGCCCCGCGGGCGTGTTGTGCTGCAGCCAGGCGGCTGCTTCCGCTTTGGTCGGAAAATGATGAAACCCGGGCCGGCGGGCGGCCGCCATTTCGGGGCCACACAGCACTACCGAGCCGAACCCGTAGCTGTCGAGCTGCTCGCCAATGGCGTGGTGCTCGGCGTGGCTTTCGGTACCCAGCTCGAACATGTCGCCTAGGATAACCATTTTGCTGGCGGCGCTGCCGGGGCGGCCGGCAAAGCTGGCCAGGGCCGCCGCCATCGACGAGGGGTTGGCGTTGTAGGCGTCCAGCACCAGCTCGTTGTGGGCGGTGCGCACCAGCTGGGAGCGGTTATTATCGGGGGCGTAGCCAGCCAGGGCTGCCGCAATATCGGCCGTAGGCACGCCAAAATGTGCTCCCACGGCGGCGGCGGCAGCCAGGTTCAGGAAGTTGTAGCCCCCATTAATCTGCGCTTCCACGTGCGTGCCATCGAAGAGCCGGAACACCACGTGCGGGGCCGCGCTGAGCAGCTCGGCGGGATATTGGTCGGTGGGGGCGGGGTAGGTAATACGCTGGGGAACCACCTGCGCGCGGGCGGCCACCTGGGCATCGGCGGTATTCACGAAAGCCGTGCCGGTGTGGTTTGCTAGATAATTCCACATTTCGCCCTTGCCCTTGGCTACGCCCTCCACCCCGCCAAAGCCTTCGAGGTGGGCCTTGCCCATGTTGGTAATCAGCCCGTGCGTGGGTTCGGCCAAAGTGCACAGCAGGGCTATTTCGCCTTGGTGGTTGGCGCCCATTTCCACAATAGCCAGCTCGTGCTCCTGCAGTCGGATGCTGAGCAGGGTGAGGGGCACGCCAATGTGGTTGTTGAGGTTGCCGCGCGTGTACTGCACCCGGTAGCGCCGGCTGAGTACACTATGCAGCAATTCCTTGGTGGTCGTCTTGCCGTTGGAGCCCGTAATAGCCAGCACCGGCCCCGTAAACTGCCGGCGGTGCTCCAGCGCCAGCTCCTGCAGCGCCACCAGCGGGTCGGGGGCGAAGGTGTAGCGGTCGGGGTCGGAGGCGGCCAGCGCCGCGTCGTCCACCACCGCAAACCTAGCCCCCTTGGCTAGCGCCTGGGGAGCGAAGTCGCGGCCCCGGAAATTAGGCCCGTTGAGGGCGACGAACAGCGTGCCGTTTTGGGGCTGCCGCGAGTCGGTGCTCACGGCCGAGCTAGCCAGAAAACGAGAATAAAGGGCGGTAGGCGCAGACATAGAACGTAAGGGTGTTAACTTCCGGCAACGCAGTGCTGTTTGCTGCTAAACTGCCTTCTGACATGATGCGACGCGTAAAACGAGGGGTGGTGACCGGGCTCTTAAGCCTGGGCGCACTGGGCGTGCAGGCCCAAGAGCTTGGGAGCTGGGGCCTGGAGTACCAGCCCCTGGCAAAAGTAGTACACGGCACCCAGACGCTATCCATGCCCTGGGCCGGTGGCTTTAATGCCCCGCAGTTCTCGGCCATCGATTTAAACCAGGATGGGCAGAACGACCTGTTTGCGTTTGACCGCATGAGCAACCGGGTGTCTACCTACCTGCGCGTGGCCGATGCGGCCGGCAAGCTCAGCTGGCAGTACGCGCCCCAGTACGAAGCCCTTTTTCCCGCCGACTTGCGCAACTGGGCCCTGCTCCGCGACTACGACTGCGACGGGCGCCCCGATTTATTTACCCACGCCAACGGGGGCGATATTCGCGTCTACCGTCAGGAAACTGATGCGCGCGGGCAGCTGACGTTTAAGCTCGCGAGCAGCCAGCTGCAGTTCTACAACACGCCCAACAACAGCGGCAATATCTTCGCCAGTGCCTACGACATCCCCGCCATCGATGACATTGACGGGGACGGCAAGCTGGATTTGCTGATGCTGGACTTTGTGCTGGGCACGACCCTGACGTGGTACCGCAACGTGAGTCCCACCTGCGGTGGGCTCGACTTCCGGTTAGAAACCAACTACTGGGGCCGCCTCAGCACTTGCTTTGCTTCCTGCACCGGCTTTGCCTTCAACGCCCAGTGCCGGGCCGCGGCCCCCCAGCATACGGGCGGCGCTTTTTTCGCGACGCTCGACCTGGATGGGGACGGTGACCGGGACCTGCTTACCAGCCGCGACCAGTGCCCGGAGCTGGTGAGTTTGCGCAACGACGGCACGGCCACCCAGGCGCTGATGCAGGCGGCAGGCCTGAGCACACAGTTTCCCCCGGGCACTACTCCGGTCCGGCTGCCCAATTTTCCCGGCGCTTACTACCTCGACGTGACGTTTGATGGTCTGCCCGATTTGCTGCTTTCCCCTACGCTGCCCGATAACGCCGACCAGATAAGGCTGCGGGAAACAACGTGGCTTTACGAAAATACGGGTACGGCTACTGTACCGGCATTTACGTACCGGCAGGCTGACTTTCTGCAGGGGCAGATGGTGGAAGTAAGTGAGGCCGCCGCTCCTGCTTTCCTGGATGTGGATGGTGACGGGCTGCTGGATTTGCTGGTCGCCAACGGGGGCGACGCACCCACCGCGGGCACGTACCGGTCGGCGCTGCACTACTACCACAACGATGGCACCGCCACCGAACCGGCTTTTACCTTGGTTTCGGAGGACTACCTGGAACTGGCGGCCAAAGGCCTGCTCCACCTGAAACCAACCGTAGCCGACCTGAACCGCGACGGCGCCGCCGACCTGGCCTTCGGGGCTTCGCAGGGAGGCACAGGCCGGGTGTGGTACCTGCTCAACCAGGCCGCTGCGGGGCAGCCGGTGCGCTTTGAAGTAGCCCAGCTGCAGGAGCTGCCGGGCGTGGGCACCCTCTTGGCGCCCGCCCCCACCTTTGCCGACCTGAACGGCGACCAGTACCCCGACCTGCTCCTGGGTACAAACGAGGCCACGGGCGCAGGCTCCCTGCGCTACTACCCCCAGGTGCCCGGCGCCGCCACGCTGCAATTCACGCTGATGGACGACGATTTTGGGGAGGTGCGAAACCCCGATGGTAACCGCCCTACCAACCTGCAGCCCCTGCTCACGGACCTGGACAAGGATGGCAAGCTGGACCTGCTAACCACCGACAACTTCGGGCAGGTGCGCTTCTTTGCGGATATCACCAGTCAGGCCTCGCCCTTTGATGGCCTCACCGATTTATTCTATCAGCCCCTCACGCAGCAGTACGGAGCAGCTCGACTGGGCACCTCGGCCAACCTGCACCTGGGCCTGGCCGCCGCCGACCTCACTGGCGACCAGCAGCCCGAGCTGCTCATCGGCTTGCAGGAAGGCGGGCTGCAAAGCTTCCGGGTGCGCCGCGAAACGGAAACGGCCGTGCGCTCTCCTCGCGCCACGTTCAGCTTTCAGGTGTACCCGGTGCCCGCCACCGACCGGGCCACCGTGGAAACCCCGCTGCCCACGCGCCTGACGGTGCTGGATCTGACGGGGCGCGTGGTGCTGACCAGCACCCAGCCGGGCCGGGTTCATCAGCTAAACCTGCAGAGCCTGGCTAAGGGAGTGTACGTGGTGCGCGCCGAGGGTACCAACGGGCAGCTGGCTACCCGCCGCCTGGTAGTGCGCTAGGGCTACGAGTGAATGGTAAACCGGTCGGCGTCCTGCAGGGCGGGGAAGCGCCGCCGGTAGGCTTCCAGCTCATTGCGGCGCAGGGTGCGGGTGATGCTGGTTTCGTGGTTGCCTACTTCTACCAGGTATTCGCCTTTCATATCCAGTAGGGCCGAGTCGCCGGCGTACAGCTGGCCGTGGATGTCGAGGCCCACGCAGTTGACACCCAGGGTATACGCCAGGTTTTCGATGGCCCGGGCGCGCAGCAGCGTCATCCAAGCCGTGCGCCGGGCAGCCGGCCAGTTGGCCATGTACAGCAGCAGGTCGTAGGGCGCCTCGGCGTTGTTGCGGCTCCAGACGGGGAAGCGCAGGTCGTAGCAAATAAGTGGCCGGATGCGCCAGCCCCGCCACTCTTCAACCAGCTGCGTGGTGCCGGGCGTGTAGGTATGCTGTTCGCGGGCGAAGGTGAACAGGTGGTGCTTGTCGTAGTGGCTGTAGCTGCCATCGGGGCGCACCCAGAACAAGCGGTTGTAAAACCGGTCGGCTTCCCGCACCATCAGGCTACCCGTCACCACCGCATCGTGCTGGGCCGCCACCTCCCGCATCCAGGCCAGGCTGGGGCCCTCTACCGGCTCGGCCAGCGTAGCCGCTTCCATGCTGAAGCCGGTGCTGAACATTTCGGGCAGCACAATCAAGTCCGAAGACAAGGAAAGCTGACTTAGCAGGCGGGAAAGCTCAGCCCGGTTGGCTTCCGGCTGGTGCCATTGAAGCGCGGCCTGAACAAAGGAAACGGTTAGATCCGACACGGTAGAGGAGAGGTTGAGCGAGAACGGAAGCTGTACGGCGGCCTGCTTTAGAAAAGATGCAGGGTGGCCCTGGTCAGCCAGACAACGGTGTGTAAGCGTGGCGTAGGTGCTTCAAGGTACAGGGCACAAGGAAGATAACAAAGCCCGGCCGGCTAGTTTATCAGGAAAGAGCTGCCTCGCGTAGCCGCTGAGCTGCCTGGCGTAGCGTTTCGTCTTCTTTGGCAAAGCAAAAGCGAATGAGGCCGGCATCCTGCCCGTCGTGGTAAAAGGCCGATACTGGCACTACAGCCACGCCAACTTCCGTGGTAAGGCGGCGGGCAAACTCCACGTCGGGCAAGGCTGAAATCCGGTGGTAGCGGGCCAGCTGGAAATAGGCGCCCGGCACCGGCAGCAGGTCGAAGCCCGTTTCCCGCAGCAGCTCCGCAAACAGGTCCCGCTTGGCCTGGTAGAAAGCGGGCAGGGCCTGGAAATGGGCGGCCTCCGCCAGCACATCGGCCAGGGCATGCTGGGCGGGCGTGCTCACGGCGAAGGTGAGAAACTGATGAACGCGGCGCACCTCGGCGGTAAGCGCAGGGGGGGCAATGCAGTAGCCCACTTTCCAGCCCGTAGCGTGGTAGGTCTTGCCAAACGACGACAGTACAAAGCTGCGCTCGGCCAGCTGCGGATGTTGCAGGGCACTGCGGTGCGGCTGCCCGTCGAAAACCATGTGCTCATACACCTCATCCGACAGCACCAGGGTGTTGGTGGGCGCCAGCAGCCCGGCCAGCGTGTCCCAATCCTGCTCCGTAAGCACCGCACCGCTGGGGTTGTGCGGGGTGTTGAGCATAATGAGCCGGGTGCGGGGCGAAAGGGCCGCGGCCACCAGGTCCCAGTCGGGGCGGAAGTCGGTGGCGCGCAGGGGTACGTACACCGGCTTTCCGCCCTGCAGCCGGATGGCGGGGCCGTACAAATCATACGCCGGCTCCAGCACCAGTACCTCGTCGCCGGGGTGCACTACGGCCGCCAGCACGGCATACAAGGCCTCGGTAGCGCCGCTGGTGATGGTAATTTCCGTGTTGGGGTTGGGCGCGGGCACGCCGTATACCAGCGCCGTTTTGTGGCTGATGGCCTCGCGCAGGCGGGGCAGACCGGGCATGGGCGCATACTGTTGGTGGCCCGGGGTGGTGGCGTGGCGGGCTAGGGCTTCGCGCAGTACCAGGGGCGGGTCGTAGTCGGGAAAGCCCTGGGCCAGGTTGATGGCCCCATGCTCCTGGGCCAGCTGCGACATCACCGAAAAGATACTGGTGCCCACGTCGGGCAGCTTGGAGGCAAGAGCAGGAGTAGGCATAGGGGCCGGCGGCAAAGTCAGAGTTGGGGACTAATCTACGCTGAAGCCGGCTTTCACGCTGCTTCTGGACAACCCCTGCCGGGAGTGAGCCGGTTCCGCACGACGAGGGAGCCGGCTGCGCAGGGCGAGTAAGCGGCTTGCTTCCTCGTCGTGCGGAACCGGGGCAGCGGTGGGTGTGCCCGCTGCTGCGGAACCAAAGCCCGTGCGTTGCGGCAGGCCTGCCCCATACCTACTATCCCAGCACCCGCCGACAAATGCGCCCGACGCACTACCTTGCGGCTATGCGCATGTGGTCTTGGCTTGCTTTGGCAGGCAGTTTGGCGCTGACGGCTCCGGCCGCCGCGCAACAGTTTCCGGTTCTCAGCCAGAACCCACCGTCGTTGCGGTGGTTTGAAATTCGCACGGCCCATTTCCGGGTGTTGTATCCGGCGGGCTTCGAGCAGCGGGCCCAACGCACGGCCCGTCGCCTGGAGCAGGTATACGAGCCGGTAGGCGCCTCCCTGGGTGTGCGCCCCCGCCCCGTAACCGTGGTGCTGCAAACGCAGAATACTATCGGCAACGGGTTTGTGAGCATCCTGCCGCGCCGCTCCGAGTTTTTCACCACGCCCCCGCAGGCGCCTTCGCTCACGGGTACCCTCGACTGGCTCGACCAGCTGGCTGTGCATGAGTACCGCCACGTGGTGCAGTTCGAAAAGCCCCGGCAGGGTTTGTCGCGGGTAGCTTTTTGGTTGTTTGGCTACGGCGGGCTGGGCGCTACCACCATCGGGGTGCCCGACTGGTTTACCGAAGGCGACGCCGTGGGCACGGAAACCGTGCTGACGCGCAGTGGCCGGGGGCGTATTCCGGCGTTTGATGTGGAGCTGCGGGCCAACCTGCTGGCGGGCCGCCGCTACACCTATGCCAAATCCGTGGCGGGCTCCTACCGCGACAACGTGCCCAACCACTACGTGCTGGGCTACTTCCTGACGTCTTACGCCAAGCGCCGCTACGGCCCCGAAGTGTGGGGCCCGGTCATGAACCGGTACTACCAGTTTCCGGTCTACCCTTTTTCCTTTTCCAACAGCCTGCGCCGCACCACCGGTCTGCGCGTGGAAAGCCTCTACCAGCGCACCCTGGCCGAAGTAGATTCTGCCTGGCGCCAGCAGCTGGCCCGTATGCCCGCTGGGCCGGCGCCTTTCTATTACCCTGCCCGACCCGAGCGCCGGGTATTTACCCAGTACCAATACCCGCAGTACCTGAACGACAGCACCGTGGTAGCCCTGAAAAGTGGCCTGGGCCACATCGACCAGCTAGTGCTGCTCCGGCCGCGAAGCAAAGAGCAGGTGCTGCACGTGCCGGGGTTGGTTAACCTGCCCGAGATGCTGTCGGCGGGTGGGGGCAAGGTGTGCTGGCCCGAGTACCGCTACGATGTCCGGTGGCTGCAGCGGGTGTACTCGGAGCTGAAGGTGCTGGATGTGGCTTCCGGCCAGGTAACGCGCCTCACGCCCCGGGGCCGCTACACCGCTGCTGCTCTTTCCCCCGACGGGCGGCAGCTGCTGGCTGTGCGCACCGATGCTACCTACCGCACCGAGCTGGTGGTACTCGATGCCAGCACCGGCCAGCAGGTGCAGGTGCTGCCCAACCCCGGCCACGACCAATTCCAGCAGCCCCGCTGGAGCACCGATCAGCGTCGCGCCGTGGTCGTGACGCTGAAGGCCGCGGGCAAGGTCCTGGAGGAAATAGACCTGGCCACGGGGCAGCGCCAGGAGCTGCTGCCCACGGCGGAGCTCAACATCAGCCACCCCCAGCCCTGGGGCGACTATGTCTTCTACAACTCCCCGCAGTCGGGCACCGACCAGATCTATGCCGTGCATACCGGCACCCGCCAGCGCCTGCAAGTCACCCACGATTCGGTGGGCGCCTATCACGCGGCCATTTCGCCCGACGGGCAGCGCCTGGCCTTCCACGTGTTTCGGAGCGGGGGCAGCCGGGTGGCCGAGCTGCCCCTGACGCCCGCCCAGTGGCAGCCCGCCGAAGCCGGCCACGACCCCGCCGCCTACCTGGAGCCTGTAGTACAAACCGACCCCGGCGCCCAGAAAGTAGGCCCCGTGTTGCCCGGCGACACGCTGCTCCTCGATAACGCGTTGCCCACGCAACGGTACCGGCCAGCCGCTCATTTATTCAATGTCTTCGGCTGGGGGCTTATTCAGTCGCCGGCGGGCAGCGGGCTGAGCGTAGGCGTCCGGTCACAGGATGTGTTGAGCACCCTGCAGTCGGTAGCCGGCGTAGGGTATGACCAGACGGAGCGGACGGGCAATGCCTTTGCTACCATCAGCTACCAAGGCTTGTACCCCGTGCTGGATGCCACCCTGGAGCGTGGGCAGCGCCGTACCACGTTGTACATTGATAGAGATGATGAGGCGGATAGCCTGCGCCAGGACCGGTGGCAGTATACCAACCTTACCCTGGGGGCCCGCCTGCCGCTGCAGCTCACCCAAAACCGTTTCCGCCAGGCCCTGACCGTCGGAGCTTACTACACTGCCCAGCAAAGCCAGGGTTACGATCTGCCGTACCGCTATTTAAATGAAATAGGCCGCAACACGCTTCACCTGCTTTCTTCCTCGGTTTCTTACTTCCGCCTGCTCAAGCAAAGCCAGCGGGACGTAGCGCCTCGTTGGGGCCAGACGCTCTTTTTGTCGGCGCGGACTACGCCGTTTGGCAAGGGGCTTTCTACCTGGCAGCTGGCGGCGCAGGGAAGCAGCTACTTGCCGGGGCTGGGGCGCCATCATTCGGTGCGGGTGCGCGCCGGCTACCAGCAGCAAAACCCCCGGAGCTTCCCGCTGACTGCCGCTATTTTCTACCCCCGGGGGCAGACGTACTACAACTTCCGGCAGCTGGCCACGGGCAGCGCCGAGTACCGCCTGCCCCTGCTGCACCCCGACTGGACCCTGGGCCGCTGGCTCTATGTGCCGCGGGTGCTGGGCGGCGTGTTCTACGATAGGGCCGTGGGCACTTTGGCAGCGGTATCCCCGGACGGGCAGCCCACCGAAGTGTGGCAGCGCTACGCCACCGTGGGTGCCGACGTGTCGGTGGTGTTTAACGCTCTTCGGCTGCGGACACCCTTTGAGGTAGGAGCCCGCACGATCTACAATGTGCGCTCCGGGGAGTGGCTGGTGCAGCCTTTGGTGCTGGATATTGGCTTCTGAGTTCCGTTTTACAGCGAATGCGAAGAGCCAGTAGCCGAGGCCGCCAGGGACGCATGGCCGGGCCGGAGCTCAAAGGCAAGACGGGGCTGCTGGTGCGTGGCGTCGTAGAGGTAGAGGTAGCGGCCGCTGGTTTCGTAGTAGGTTACCTGGCCCATCAGGTTCATGTAGCGCAGCTCAAACCGGGCGGTGGCATTGTCGCAGTGCAGCATGGTGGCAATGACGTGCACCCAGGAGCGCACCCGGAAAGACAGCGGGCAGGTAAACGTACCACTACCGGCCAGGGGCTGTGGCAATGCCGTGAGCGACCAGGCAGCAGCAGAGGCAAAGCCGGTAGTAGATGAGTCCGTGAGGTGCACAGCCGAAACGCGCCGCCCATCCAGCGCGCACAGGGACCAGGCCGGAGAGGGTGCCGCGCTGGGTAGTGCATACGCCAGGGCCGCGGCTAGTAATCCAGCCGAGCATCCGCTGTATAACAAGGTATGGCGCGTAGTCATAAGGAGGGAAAACGGGCTATAGGTAAGCTAGCGTAGGGAAGGACTCTGCACGGGTAAGACCCTGAAACTGGCCCCAAAGGTTGCATAGGGGGCAAGGACAATCCTTTGGACTCTTTCAGGGAAGTAAGGGAAAAGCAAAGTAGGGAATTGTCGGCGGATGCCGCTGGCCGGCAACAAAAAGCCCCGCTACGCTGGAAATAAAACCAGGTAGCGGGGAACGATGCGTACAGGAACAGCTGCTTAGTGTGCTTTCAGCAGCTGGGGAAACTCCTTGGCAAAATGCTGGTAGCGCGGCGTCGACACGTTCTGGATATAGGGGTTTTCGGGGTGGTGCACGAAGTAGTCCTGGTGGTAGCGTTCCGCCGGATAAAACACCTTGAACGGTACCACCTGCGTCACAATTGGGTTGGGGTAGCGGCGGGCGGCATTCACGCGCTTGATTTCGGCTTCAATCTGTGCTTTTTCCTGGGGCGTACGGTAGAAGGCAATGGAGCGGTACTCCTCCCCCGCATCGGGGCCCTGGCGGTTGAGGGTGGTAGGGTCGTGCTGCACAAAGAATACCTTTAGCAGCGTTTCAAAGCTGATGACCTTGGGGTCGTAGTACACCTGGATGGCCTCGGCGTGCCCGGTGCCGCCCCGGCCCACCTGCTCGTACGTGGGCGAAACCGTTGTGCCGCCGGCGTGCCCGGAAATAACCGTGCGTACCCCTTTCAGGCTTTCGAAAACGTGCTCGGCGCACCAGTAGCAGCCACTGGCAAACGTGGCCACGGCCTCGCCCGGCTGAGGCTTTGGCAGCGCGGCAAACTGGTGGTCATCGGGCGTTTGCTGGCCGGCAGGGGCCGCGTCGCAGCTGACTGTGCCCAGCACGGCCAGCAGGAAAAGGAGGAGCTTCTGCATATACATGCTTAACATACGAAACCCAACAGGAGTTCGGACGTATTGGGGCCACCTGCTGGCTTTGTGATGAGGAATGGCGCTTAGGCGCGGCCGCAAGCCTGCTTTCCTGACACGTCCTTCCCTTCGCCAAATGGCTCTTCGTTTGCTCCAACAAACCGACTACATCACCATTGCCTACGATTACGGCAACGACTGGCTGTACGCCAACTGGCACGGGGACCAGAACCTGGAAACGGTGCAGACGGGGTGCGGCTTCATGCTCGACCATCTGCGGGCGGAGCGCTGCCGCAAAGTGCTCAACGATAACCGGGAAGTTACCAGCATGTGGGCCGATGCGGCGGAATGGGGCGGCCACGAATGGTTTCCGGCCATGACGGCCGGGGGCCTGGAATACTTTGCCTGGGTGTACTCGCCCAACGTCTACAGCCGCCTTTCTACCGACCTAACCTTGCAGCACACCACCCGCCCCATCATCGTTACCTTCGACGACATCGACACGGCCGAAGCCTGGCTGCGGCAGATGTAGCTAGAGTTCCAGCCGTACCGGACCGGCTACGGGGTAGCCCGTGCACGTGAGCACCAGACCGCGGGCCAGCTCCTGGTCTGTCAGTACCTCATTGATGCTCATCCACACGGTGCCCTGGGTGCAGCGCGCCACGCAGTTGCCGCACTGGCCGGCCTCGCAGCTGTGGGGCAGGCGCAGGCCCTGCTGCCGGGCCGCCCGCAAGATGGTGGTAGGGTACTGTACCTGCAGCACGTACTCCTGTCCCCGCCAGCTCAGCGTGACCGGGTGCTGGTCCGTATCGGGCGGGACGTGGGCTACCGGCGCCGCAGCGGGCGTGAAAAGCTCCCGCCGGATGTGGCTGAGCGGCAAACCCAGCGCGTGCAGGGCATAGGTGGCCATGCGCATAAAATCCAGCGGTCCGCACACGTAGGCCAGGGTAGTCGGCCAGGAACTGGGAGCAAAGCGCCGGACCAGCTCCTCCAGCAGCGGTTTGTGCAGGCGGGCCCGCCCCAGGTTGGCATCCACGCTGTAGAGCAGCTCCAGCTGCAGCCGCTGGGAAAATTGCCGCTGCAACGCCAGCAGCTCCTCCCGAAATAAGGTAGTGGCCGGGGCCCGGTTGCTGTACACCAGGAGTATTCGCGCTTCAGGCTGCGTGTAAAGGGCAGTTTTGAGTAACCCGTATACAGGAGTAATGCCACTGCCAGCCGCCACCAGTACTAGTTCCTGAAGCGCGGCCGGGGGCTGCGGTAAGGTGAAGAAGCCGGCGGCTCCGCTGGTCAGCAACTGGTCACCGAGCCGGGCTTCATCTACCAGCCAGCGGGAGATAAGGCCATTTTCGACGCGCTTTACCGTGATGGTGAGCGGCTCACCCAGCGCCGGAGCCGAGCTGATAGAGTAGGAACGGCGTACCTCGCGCCCGTGCCGCCGGAAGATGAGAGTAAGAAACTGCCCGGCTTGATATGGCGCAAGCTCACCGGCCTCTGGTGCCAAGACCAGGCTTTTTACACCTAGTACTTCTTCGCGGATGTTCTTAACAGTCAGGGTGGTGTATAAGGCGTCTTCGGTAGGCATAAGCAGGCTTGCCAGGCAGTTGTCGTAGGCTGATATAAAGCAGATCTGAAATATTTCCCGAATCAGTTGCAATCCACTGTCCAGCCAGGCTTCGTAGGTCGGGCATCTTACAGTTCCATCTACCTCACTCCATGAAAAAGCACTTGTTTTCCCTGGGTTTCGTAGCCCTGCTGGGCACGGTTTCGTTCTCCGCTTCGGCCCAAGCCAGCATGACGCCTAATACCATACAGGTAGGAGGCCAGGCCATGTACCCCAACAAAAACATTGTTGAAAACGCCGTCAATTCCAAAGACCACACCACGCTGGTAGCCGCCGTGAAAGCCGCCGGATTGGTAGAAACCCTGCAGGGAAAAGGCCCCTTCACCGTATTTGCTCCCGTAAACGACGCCTTCGAAAACCTGCCTGCCGGCACCGTAGAAACGCTCCTGAAGCCCGAAAACAAGGCCACCCTCACTAAGGTGCTGACTTACCACGTGGTAGCCGGCAACATGACGGCCGACAAAATTATGGCCGCCATCAAAGCGGGCAAAGGCAAAGCAACCCTCAAAACGGTAAGCGGCGGTACGCTCACGGCCATGATGAACGGCGCCCACAACGTGGTGCTGACGGATGAGTCGGGCAACACGGCCAGCATCAGCACCTACGACGTAAACCAAAGCAACGGCGTAATCCACGTAATTGACCACGTGCTGCTGCCGAAGTAGCCCCACCTGCGCACAACGCAATTACCGAACAACCGCCGCCTTACTTATCGGAGTAGGGCGGCGGTTGTCGCGTTATAGCTTGCGGAAGGGGTGGCGGCCCCGGGCCAGCCGCTCGGTCATTTCTACGGCCCGCCGGGCCCGCGTTTCGGGCTGCTTGGCGGTGGCTATATGTTGGGCAACGGCCCGCTGCATGCTGCCACTGAGCTGCTGAAAACCCGTTAGTGCCTCCGGCCACGCCTCCATGGCTTCGGCCAGCTCTTCCGGTACGTCTACCCGGTCGGGCTCGGGGTCAGGGGCCAGGGTTATTGTCACCAGTTGGCCTACCTGCACGGCTGCTTCCCGGCACATATCCTTGTTGAACATCAGGTAGCGGCCCCCACCCGTGAGTGGCAGCAACCCGCGCCGGATGGCGTAGCCGTTAAGCGTACCCACCACGCGACGAGGCAGGGGCGTGCCCAGGGCTGCCAGCACCAGCGGCGGCACCACTACCACTTGCGTAGGCATAAAGCTGGGGCCGCCGTGCTCTAGCCGGGCTTCGAAAACAGACGTTTCAGCCGCCATGCGCACCAGGCTTATTTAGCCGCGGAAGCTTTGCTGGGACCCGGCAACGACAGCTCCCGCGCAATCTGAAACGTGAAGGGCTCCGTGGCCGACTCATCAATGCGTCGCTGCATAATGCGCAGGTGGCTCAGGTCGTCGCCGGGCAGCACGGCTACGTCGGCGCCGGTGCCGGAGCCGGGCTCGTAGCTGCGAAAGCCTACAATCCAGCCCTTGGGGTAGCCGGCCCGCTCGGCCTTGGCGGCATCTACCACATCGGGTTTGCCGGCAAACGAGCCGAGGTTTATTTCCTTGCTCTCCTTGCCGGCTATCTTCAGGAAAGCTTCCGTACGGAGCGGCTGGGCCCCTGCCACGGGCTTAAAGCGCAACGACAGCGTAATGGGTTCGGGGCCGGGAGCTGTCTTCAGCTGCGGTGCTTCATCAGCGGCTGGAGCGGCAGTGCCGGCAGTAGCCGTATCCTGGGCAGGCTGCTCCGGGGCTGTGGTCGTGGCCTGCTCGCTGGCCGGCGGGGTTTGATTGCAGCCGGCCAGCAGCGCAGCGGCAAGCACGGGTAGAAAGAGGCGTTTCATGGGGAAAACGAAGAAGGAGTGGCGTAGAACTCAGGCTGTAAGAATACGCATAATTCCAGCGTGGTCTTAGCAATGGACGGCGACCTGGCCGAAACCTTTTTCTGCGCATGAGGCTTATACAGCATCCTAAAACCGACCTTCCCCATGAAAAAGATACAAGTAGAAATCTGGTCTGATATCATGTGCCCCTTTTGCTACATCGGCAAGCGGCGCCTGGAAACGGCCCTGGCGCGCTTTCCGCACGCCAACCAAGTAGAAGTGCAGTGGCGCAGCTTTGAGCTGGACCCCAATGCCAACCCCGAGCCGGGCGTAAACCAGTACGTGCGCCTGGCCGCCAAATACGGTAAGTCTGAGGCCTGGGCGCGCGAGATGAGTGCCAACATGACCCAGATGGCCGCCCAGGAGGGCTTGGCTTTCGACTTCGACCAACTTATTCCCGCCAACTCCCTGCGGGCGCACCGGCTCGTGCACCTGGCTGCCACGCATGGCAAGCAGGATGCGGCCAAAGAGCGGCTATTTAAAGCGTACCTGGAAGAAGGCCTTGACGTGAACGACCCGGCCACGCTCACGCAGCTGGGCGCCGAGCTGGGCTTGCCTGCTGCCGAGGTAACGCAGCTGCTGGCCTCCGATGCCTTCACTGAGGCCGTCCGCCACGACGAGTACCAGGCGCACCAGATTGGGGTGCGCGGGGTGCCCTACTTTGTATTCGACGACAAATATGCCGTGTCGGGGGCGCAGCCGGCGGAGCTGTTTGAGGAAGTGCTGCAGAAGGTTTGGGAAGAAGCTAAGCCCCAGGCGGTGCCCTTCGCCGGTGCCGAGGGCGCCGCCTGCGACCTGGAAAATGGCGCCTGCTAAGCTTCTGGTTGAAGTAAAAAGCCCCACTCGCTGCCTAGCGGGTGGGGCTTTTTTTGGGTTGCTACATTTGTTGTGGATGATAGACCAGTTCAATGGCACCGGTGCTGAAACAGGTGGTGTCTACTAGCTTTAGGGTGGCCATGCTGCCCTCGGGGAACAGCTTTTTGCCGCTGCCCAGCACCACCGGAAACGTCATCAGCCGGAACTCGTCTATCACGCCCTGCTGCAGCAGGCTTTGCACTAATTGCCCGCTGCCGTAGACCAAGATGTCTTCGCCGGGCTGGTGCTTGAGAGCTGCAATTTCCTCGGCAATGTTGTCTTGAATCAGGGTGCTGTTGTTCCAGGCAAGCTCCTGCAGCGTGTTGGATACCACAAATTTGGGCAGGCTGTTCATGCGGGCGGCAAAGCCCTGCTCGTCGGTAAGGCTGGGCCAGGCGGCGGCAAAGGCTTCGTAGGTTACGCGGCCCAGCACCAGGGTATCGGCGTTCAGGAGTTCCTCCAGCTTACAGCGCTGCTGCTCCTCTCCAAAAAACGGAGCCGTCCACATCGGGTCTTCCATCACCCCATCCAGCGACACAAATTCGGATACAACCACTTTTCTCATAGCTCGTCGAAACACCGTTAGAATAGGGCTTGGCCTTTAGGAATAAGCGGGCAACGGCGCATTGGCAGCCAAAGACGCGGGTTTACTTCGTTTGCGGCGGTTCAAAAAATACGAGGTAGCCACCAGGCTAAGGCCCACCAGCAAGGGCAGCCACATGCTGGGCGGGTCGCCCACCGCAATAAAGGAATACAGGGCCCCACTCAGGTCGAATGCGAAGCCGGCGTAGGCCCATTCCCGCAGGCGCGGAAACCCGGGCACCAGAATGGCCACTACCCCCAGCAGCTTGGCCACGCCCAGAAAAGGCAGCAGGTAGGCCGGATACCCCAGGTGTTGGAAAAAGGCTACGGCTTCGGGGGCACTCAGCACGTTGGGCACGGACGACAAGGTCATCAGCAGGGCCAGCAGCCCCGTGCAAATCCAGTACAGTAGGTTGAGCTTGTTCATGGCGAAGGCAAGTGCGCGACAGGAGAAGAATTGGCTTTACTACTGGGGCTTGTCGTAGTTGAGCATCCAGTCGATGCCGAACTGATCGGCAAACATGCCGAATGTGGCGCCCCAGAACGTGTCCTGCAGCGGCATGGTGATAGTGCCACCAGCGGAGAGGAGGCTGAACAGGCGCTGGATTTCCTCCGGGCTCTGGCAGTTGACGGACAAGGAAATCATGTCGCCCTTGGCCACGGGGCCCAGCCCGGAGTCCGAGGCCATCAGCACCATGTCGGCCGTGGTCAGCGCGGAGTGCATCACATTCTGGAGGGCTTCGGGTGCTACGTGCTCGGCGGCCGGCGTGCCTTCAAAAGTTTGTACCATCAGCTCACCACCCAGGCATTGCTGGTAGAAGGCCATAGCCTGGCGGCAGTTGCCATTGAACGTGAGGTAAGGCGTGAGGCGGGGCGTGCTCATCGGAATAGGAGGTTATGGTGAAATAAAAGAAGAATTAGGCGTCTGCTTTGCTAAGTAATGTAGTAATATTGGCTACATTTAATCTTTGAAAGCCAACAAAATTAGCAAAAACCGCGTCCCGGCAGCGGGGCAATTCCGACTAATTTGGGGTTGATTCCGACATCTGCTCCGCCTAGCTTTTTGCCATGAAAAACATATCCATCCTGGTGCCGCAGGGCGCTATCCTAGGAAGCATCGAGGGGCCACGCCTGGTATTTTCGGAGGTGAATGCGCTGCTGGCGCGGATGGGGCAGCCGCCGCTTTTTGCCGTGCAGCTCGTGGGGCTTCAGCCCGAGACGCCGGTGTGCGGGGGGCTCTACACCATTTCTACCCCGCGCCTACTCAGCGAGGTAACGGCCACGGACTTGGTCATTATTCCGGCTGTAGATGGAGACCTGGCCGCGGCGCTGGTAGCCAACCAGGCGTTTATTCCCTGGATTGCAAACCAGTATGCCCAAGGTGCCGAGGTTGCCAGCTTGTGCGTGGGCGCCTTCTTGCTGGCCGCTACCGGCTTGCTCGACGGGCGGCACTGCACCACCCACTGGGCCGCTGCGGCCGACTTCCGGCGCATGTTTCCGGCCGTGGAGCTAGTCGAGCACCAACTCATTACCGATGAGCAAGGCATTTATTCCAGCGGCGGGGCCTTTTCTTACCTCAATCTGGTGCTGTACCTGATTGAGAAATACGCCAGCCGGGAAATTGCCGTGCTGTGCGCGAAGGTGTTTCAGATAGATATGGAGCGCGTGAGCCAGTCGGCTTTCATCATTTTCAATGGGCAGAAAGAGCACGGCGACGAGTCCATCAAGAAGGTGCAGGCCTATATCGAGGATAATTACCAGGAGAAGCTAACGGTGGAGCAGCTGGCCGACATAGTAGCCCTGGGCCGCCGCAACCTGGAGCGCCGGTTTAAGAAGGCCACGGCCAACTCCGTGGTCGAATACATTCAGCGGGTAAAGATTGAAGCCGCCAAAAGTAGCCTGGAATCGTCGCGGGAGAACGTAAACGAGGTAATGTACCGCGTAGGCTATTCTGACCCCAAAGCGTTTCGGGTGGCGTTCCGGCGCATCACGGGCCTGTCGCCCAAGCAGTACCGCGCCAAGTACAGCCGGACCGCCACTACGGTGTAGCCTGGCGGGAACTAGCTTCGGATGCCTGCTTGATGCGCAGGGCTTCGGCCAGGGTCAGGGGCTTGTAGGGAATGCCCAGGCGCAGGGAATTTTCTTCCACTGTGGAGTCGAAGCCCGCTTTCTTGCGCCGCTCGTTCACGCGCCCGGCATCTTCGATGGGCCAGATAAAAGACACCGTTTCGCGCTGGCCGGTTTGGGGGTTGAGCACGCCGTAGCTGCAGCCCTGGGTGCCATACAGCTGGGTCTGGTTCTGGTACATCAGGTGCCGGTCGAGCATGCGGGCGTAGAGGTAGAAGGGCACTTCACCTTTGGCCGCTTCCTGCTCCACCAGCTTCAGGTAGCGTGGAATGCGGGTGGAGTGCTGGATTACGAGCAGGGCTACTTCGTTGGTAGGCTCTCCTACCAGAGTTTTGCCAGGGTAGCCGTACTGCCCGATAATCTGCCCAACCCGCTTGATGTTGAGCGAGTCCTGCGTCACCATACGCTGGCTGAGGTAAGGCCCCACTTGCTCCGGCGGAATGCCCGCCGCCCTGGCTACCGAGTCGAACCGGACTTCCATGCCCGGCCCACCCACGAGAAGCTTGCGGTACCGCTGATCCACTACATCCAGGCTATCCAGCTCCCGCTTCAGCGTGAGGTTGATTTCTGTGGACTTTTTCGTGGATTGGCAGGCACCCATGCCGGCCACCAGCAGCAAAAGTAAGGAAAGGCTACCGCCGTTTAGCTTCATAGCCGGCAAGGTAGCACCGTCGCCGGCTGCTGGCACCTGCCCGCTGAAGTAAAAATGGCAGCAGTGGTTTGAGACCGTAGGGTGCCTTAGCGCGGTGCGGGCATTTCCTCAGGGCGGGAAAGCACCGTGGCTATCAGCCCAAATACGCCCATGGCAAGAAAGGCATTGCGGGCGCGGCTATTGCGGGCAAAGCCAAACACCCAGGGCGCGGACAACGCCGTGAGGCTGCTCACCGCATCAAGGGCCAGATGGGCTTTAAAGGGTATGGCCTTCACCAAGCCCCACTCGGCCCGGGTAAGCAGGCTGGAGGCCAGGGCCGTTCCGCTGAGGACGTACGACAAAGTGCTGGCCGTGGAGTCCTCCGAAAAACCGGCGGCGGTTGGGGCTGCCGCTGCCGCCGCTACAAAGCTGTAGTCGGCAACTACGTGCTGGCGACGGGAAATGGGCTGGTGCATAGTAAGAATGGATAGAAGGCTGAGTTGCTACCCTAAGCAACGGCCCAAGGCGCCAAAAGGATAAGGACGAGTTTGCGCGAATGGACGCCCGAAAGCCAGACAGGGCGGGGAACATAGGTGTCAAAAAATATTGCCAGTATTGCGCCCGGCTGGCTTCTCCTCACCGTTTGCCGCCCGGGTCTTATCTATTCACCTCCATGTCCATGCTCCAATCTATGCTGCGTACTTACCGCTCCGTTTTTCTGGCCAGTCTACTGTTTTGTGCAGCCTGTGGTGGATCCACAGATAGCGCTACTGAAAGTTCCTCAACCGCCGACGCCTCGGAGCAAGCTACTACTGAGGAGCAAGCCCCAGCGGCCTCGGCCACGCCGGCGGCACCTACGCCTGACGGTGAACCCCACCTCACGGCTGGCCCTAAAAAAGAGGTATACAGCGTAGGCGACGTTGCAGAGCTGGATTCCCTGCTCATCCGCGTAAACAGCGTAAGCACGGCCCCGGAAACCGACTTCAAGGAAAAGCCCAAAGCCGGGCAGGAGTTTGTGGTGGTGAACATCACCTGGGAAAACGGCACCGCCCAGCTGCGGGACTTCTCCACGTTGCTGCAAACCGTCGTGCTGGATGCCAAGGGTAAGGAAATTCCGGTGAAACCCGCCGGCAGCGCCGAGGGCACCATGCAGCTCGACCGGAGCCGCGCCGCTGGTATGTCGGGGACGGGCCCCATCTTCTACGAAGTGCCAGCCGGTGCCAAAGGGCTGAAGTGGGTATTCCGTACCCTACACGGCATGGAAAAAAACATGGCCGAGAAAGGGCGCGTCACCTTCGACCTGGGCCGTTAGAGCTTGAGTGCCTACTAAACTGAAAGGCCGCCTCACGCAAGTAAGGCGGCCTTTCAGCTGTTACACGTTTTGTAGGGTCGGTAAGCCTAAGGGGCTACTGGGCGGCGGCAGTATCGGTGGCCGCGGCAGCGGTATCTACCCCGGCGTAGGCATCTTCCGGGGCAATGGGGGCCGCACCCGGCGTGTCGGAGGTTGTGGTGGTAGTGTCGGCGTCTTCGGTTTTCTGCTCGCCGCAGGAGGTCAAGCTCAGGGCAACAACGCCAGCCAGGACAAAGGACTTTCTCATGAGTTCAGCAAGGACGGTAAGCTCGGAGGTACGCTGCCGCCCGGGCTGGGGTTGAGCGGCTTACGCGGTAGATACCTACTGCTGGGCTACGGGCCGGGCCGGGGCCTTCGCGTTCAGATACCGTTCCCGCAGGACCGGGCCGGGGCCGGCAGCTTTCAGCACGGGTATCGGCTGGGTGGTGTCCATCGTGAAGCCTTCCATCAGCTCGGCCCCAGCCCAGGGAATATCGGCGCCGTGGAGCACGTATTTCTGGAACTCGTAGCTGATGTCTTCGTGCAAGTACGTCTGGGCCAAAGCCAGGAAACGCTCATCGTTGAAGGACTGACCGGGCAGCAGGCAGGCCTGACGCAGCTCGCGCATCAGGTCGTCGAGGGAGCGGGTATAGCCGGAGCGTTTCAGGATCAGGTTATCAATCCAGAAGGCGAAGAGGGCCCCGCGCCGGTAAGGCAGCTTGCCAAAGGCGCGGCTTTTCCAGAAGTTGTCCTTGATGAGGTAGTTGGGCTGGTTGCGCTCCGGGTTTTTGTAGAGCTGCTGAATGATGTCTTCGTTGAAGGCCTTCACCCACGTGTCCAGGGTCAGGTCGCCGCTGCGGAGGCGGTTTTTGTAGGCGTAGTAATCCGTGAAGCCCTCCGTAAACCAGCTGTTGAGCTCCTGGTGGGCGCCCCGGATCTGCCCGCCTATCCAGTCGTGCAGCATCTCGTGGTTGAACATGTAGCGCAGCAGGTCCCAGCTGTTGAAGGGGTTGTTGGTAGACTGCAGCTTGAAGCCCTGGTAGAGGCCCTCCCCCCGCATGCTTTGCCCGCGCCAGGTGCTATCCGTGTACGTTACGGTGGGGCTCATGAACACGGTGTAGCGGGTGGGGCCGGCATCGTGCCAGAAGTCGCGCTGGGCAGTGAGGGCCTGCTGCAGGGTGGTCAGCAGGCGGGCATCGTCGTACTGCTGCCACTGGCCGCGCACGACCACGTACACTGGGCGGTTCTGGTAGCTGAGCTGGTGCAGGCGGTAGTCGCCGCCTACGTAGAGGGAGCGGTAGAACTCCGTCCAGAGCTTGCCGCGGAAGGTTTGCTCGGTAGCACCCGAGGCGAAGGTGTTGTGCAGCACAAAGCCTTTGGGAAAGCCCACCCACCGGATGGTGGCGGTAAGCTCGGGCTCGGTGGGGGCGCCGGCCAGAAACTCGGGCACGGTAAACAGACTTTCACCCAGGACGTGGAAGTAGGTATCGGTCACCCGCGGGCGGTTTACCTGGTCGCGGGTATACTCGGGGGCATCCTGCTTCACGCGGTAGGAAAAGCGCACGTCGCGGGTGCGGGGGTGGTAGACCACAATGCGGTTGCTGTCGGGCACTATCCGGAAGCGGTAGCCGGGCTTTTCGCCGGCAAAGCCGCTGAGGCAGCGCAGCAGATTGTCCTCCCCCCACACGTTGTTGGCGAAGTGAAAATACGTGGAGTCGGTGGCTTTGGGCGTGCGCACCTGCACTGCCACGCGCAGGCCCTCCGCGCCCAGGTGGGGGGCGTAGTGGACCTGGTAGCCGATGCGGGGCTGGGCAACGGTGAGCAGGGGCAGCAAGGAGCAGAAAAACAGCAGCAGACGTTTCATGGGCAACAAGGGGAGCTAGCAGGCTGCCAAAGATAGGCTGGCTGACTTTCAGGCGGTTTCACATAATGATGTGAAGCCAATACCCTAAATTCTGTTGGGCTGATTCCGCCGGTTATGTGCCCGCTGCTGCGTAGATTGCTTGTCGTCTTCTCCTTCGTGCGTGTATGACTTATGACTACCGATGAATATAACCGCCTGGCGGAGCTTGATTCTTACGATATCCTGTACTCGGCGCGGGAGAAGCTATTCGACAACCTCGTAGAACTGGCGGCCTACATCTTTAGCGTGCCGGTAGCGCGCATTGCCTTTGTGCACGAGCTGGTGGTTTGGCACAAAGCCAGCGTGGGCATGCCGCCCCAGGAAACCCTGACCCTGGAGCAGACGCTCTGCCCGCGGGCGGTGGCGTCGGCGGAGCCGGTGCTGGTGTACCCCGACCTGGCCACTGAGCCCCTGAATAGTACGGCTATGACCCAGGCGCGGCAAATCCGGTTTTACGCCGGCGTGCCCGTGTGCACGCCCCAGGGTTTCCGCATTGGTACGCTGTGCCTGGCCGGGTATGAGCCGCGGGAGCTGACGGCCCCCGAGCAGCAGCTACTTACCCACCTGGCCGACCTGGTGACGCTGGCCCTGGAGGCCCGCCGCCATCTGCTGAGCGTCCACCAGCTCCAGGCCTGGGAGCAGCTGCGCGAAGAGGCCGAGGAAGCCCTGCACAACCAGATGGCGGTAGTGCGCTACCTGAAGGCCCGCAGTGCCGGGCAGGTGCCGGTGCCCGCCGACCTGCTGGACCCCATTGGCAAACGCCTGGCGGAGGTGGCCCAGGTGCTCAAGGCCGGGCTGCCCGCGGCCGGGTAGCTTCCCGGCGCGCCGGCGGGCGGCGGCAGTTTGCGGAGTTGGCAGTAGGAAGCGCCTGGGGCTATCTTTGGCGTACGTCCTTTTTATCTGCCTGCTATGAAACAACGTATCCTTATCCTGGCCGCGGTGCTGTTTGTGCCCGCGCTGGGTATGGCCCAGAATGTGGGCATTGGCACCACCACTCCGGCCGAGCGGCTGGAAGTATCAGGCAACATTCAGATTCCCGCTGCCAACGATTTCAAGTACGACGGGGAAAGGGTGGGCTATGTATCAGTGCCGGCCATTGCTTTTACGTATGCCCCCTTCGGCAGTACTACGGCGTATCTTACCGGCACCACGACGGGTACTTACCGGTATGTGGCCGGTGGGAGCTACGGCAACTCGGCTCACCTGTTTGCCCCAGTCTACCTGCCCAACGGAGCCCGGATTACCCGGTACACGGTGTATGTGTATGATAATGATGCTTCCTACGAGCTGTATGGTAACCTCTACCGGATTAACCTGGCTACCAACGTCATTACCAATATCGGCTCCACCAGCCTAACGAACGGCACCCCGCTGAACACGACCATTCTGGCCGATGTGAGCTCCGTGGTGGACAATGCCGTGTACGCTTACTACGTCCGCTTCAACACGGTGGAAAATGCTTCCAGCCTGCGGCTGCTGGGCGCGCGCATCACCTACGCCGTTATGAAGGTGGAGTAGGAGCTTCAGACAACACAACGCCCGACCTCCCTGGTGGGAAGCCGGGCGCGGCTGTTGCAATAGTATAGTGTGAAGGGATAGGGGGCGACAGGCAATAATGAGCCGCGGGGGCTAGGCGGGGGGGGCTTTTCCTTGCGGGCGGCGGTGTTGATGCTTTGGCGGGCCGAGAGGTAGGCGGTGTAGAACTCGGGCTGGGGGCGCTGGTAGCGCACCAGATACTTATCGATGCGGTTGCGGAGCAGGGCGGTGGCGGCGCGCAGATCGGCGCGTAGAGCGGTGCTCTGGGCTTTGGCATCGGCGACGGTGACGCGGGGCTTGGCCTGCTCCTGCTGGAAGGCGGTGAGGGCGGCGGCCAGATCGGTGAGCTCCTGCTGGGTGACGCCCTGTTCCTTGAGGGGCGTGAGCAGCTCGGTGGCGCGGGTGTGAATGTTTTTGGCGATGCGCGGCAGGTCGTTGTCGGTGGCGCGCAGCAATTGGCGCTCGGTGTAGTCGGCGTCGGTGTGGAGGCGGATGTCCTGGATTTCGTCGGCGTAGGCGAGCAGGGCGGCGGCGGTTTCGGCGGCGCGGGTGGCCAGCAGGGCCTTGGTTTTCTGCTTGACCGCGCCGGGCTTGGCGGCGGCGCCCACGGCTTGCTGGGTGGCGGCGGTGGGGTCGAGGTCGGCCACCAGCTCGGCCAGGCGGACGCGGGCGGCGGTGAGGGCCTTGTTGGGAAGATAGAGGCTGGCGTGCTTGGTGAGGACGCCGAGGGTGGCTTGCAGCATAGCTAGCTTCGCCCGTTGCTTGTCGTTCATAAGGGTATGATAGTTAAAGGGTAAGCGGGAAGATAAGAATATAGCGTATTGGTTGTATAAGCCGGGGCGGAATGCGTGAGCGGAGGCGCGGAGGGCGCTGTCAGGGGCGCGGAAGGGTGTGGCAAGGGCGCGGAAGCCGCTGTCGGGTGCGCAGAAGCCTGTGTCAAAGGCGCGGAAGGCATTGTCAGGGGCGCGGAAGCCTTTGTAAAGGCCGCGGAAGGGTGTGTCGGGGGCGCGGAAGGCATTGACCGGCGCGCAATGGCCTTTGACGGGTGCGCAGGAGGGCGTGTCGGCCGCGCGGAAGGAAATGGCGGAGGCGCGGCAGGCTTTGTCACGGGCGCGACGACCTTGGCCGCGTTGCTGCGGCAGCTTCAGGCTACGGGAGAAGCGGAGTTAGCCTTTGGAACAGGTAGAAGTTATATGGTACTGGGTATTTGGTTAGGAAGCCGCAGTGACTATAACCGGGTTTGGCGCAACTCCAGCTTGTTGCTTACCACTATGATGGTAAGCATAACATACATGTTCGCAATGAATAGTATGAAGAAATAATATTGATAATATGTTTTGAATATATTATCAATATTTTATACTATTACCGCTGACTTAACGACAATCAAAATGGACCCTGTTACTACTACTATTGGAGGTTGGCTACTCGGAAAAGTAGCTGATAAAGGATTTGAATCAATTACTAAGTCATTGACGGCGGATGATATAGACAAAAGCATACATAAGTCGATTTCTGCGATATCAAAAAAAATGCAGGAAAAATATCCTGATGTACTAGCTAATAATATAGAGTATTTTTTTCGTAAAGATGAAGTAGTTGAGGAATTAGTAAAGTTGACTTTTAAAGATGCGAGAATTAATATTAAGGCAATTGAGGATAAATTTGATATAAGCACATTGCCAGATGGGTTTGTATTAGAATTTGTAACAGGTTTAAGAGAGGAGATGTCGAATGATAGGCATCTCAACTCTATATTAGCAAATAGTGAAATATATTTAGCTGTAACTGGCTTGAAAAAGGATGTAGAATCTATAGTACAAGATTCTTATCTTACTAGAGCAAACATTGTGAAAATCAAAAATATATTAGAAGATAAAATTAATTATAATTTTTCATTTGATGAATTTGTTTCTACATACAGTAGAAATGCCTTGAATATCTTATCAGAGGTAAACTTCATTGGCCTAGGAGTAAAATCTCATATTAAAAAAATAGAAAAAAGTTACAAGAGATATTTGTAAAACCATTTTTTGTTCCTAACAGTGAAAATTCGAATAAAATTTTGTTGAAATGTCTCAATACTAATAAGGCTATGAGTGGGCCTACTAGCAGATATGTGTACCCCAGGATTTTAAGTTATGGTAATATCTTTTCAGGTGCTAAAAATGTCGTAGTGTTAGGAAATCCAGGGGCTGGTAAGTCTGTTATGTGTAAATCGATAATTTGCTCAATACTTGAAGATAATAAGACAGATTTTGAAGATAAAACCATCTTTGATACGTTGCCATTTAGAATTGAATTAAGAAAGTATTATCAATTTAAAAAAGATAAAAAAAATGGAATAATTAAATATATATCTTTTATGTTAGAGCATGAATATCAAATAGCTAATATACCCGATTTGAAAATAAAAGAATTGTTTAATACATTTAAGACATTGGTTTTTTTTGACGGTTTGGATGAGATTTTTGATGTCAGCGAAAAGATTGATATTAAAAATGACATTGAAATATTTTGTATGACATTTGATAATGCTAGATGTGTTGTTACATCTAGGATAATTGGGTATGAGGAAGTTAAGTTAAAGTCTTCATTATTTTGCGATATAAATATTATAAATTTTAATAATGAACAAATATCACAGTATGTTAGGCAATGGTATGCGAATGAAGAAGTAGACGAAGATCTAAGAAAACAAGATGTTGAGGGATTTCTCTCTCACAAAGATGAAATAGATGCCGAATTAATTACCAATCCGTTACTGCTGTCATTGATCGTAATACTTTATAGAAATAATTTAAAAATTCCAGAGTCAAAACTTGAAATATATCAAAGCTGCACTAAAACACTTGTTGACAAATGGGATGGTATTAAGGAACTGAATATTGCATTGGATGATGATATTAGTAAAAGAAAGGAATCAATTTTTGCGGACTTGGCTTTCTGGCATTACGAACAAGCAGGTTCTAAAAATGCTAGTATAACAAATATTAGAGTACAAGAAGCAATAGCTGAGGCAATCGTTAATAAATTAAAAATTACTGATGATTTTATTAGAGCCATGGAAATGGCTGAAAAATTTTTAGATTATGCTCAGAAAAGGTCCCTGTACTTTGATAACAATTTTACTCATAAGACTTTTCTAGAATATTTTACTGCTTTTTGGATCTACTCTAATGTTGAAAAAAAGCATAAGGTAGATGAAAGAAATAGGATAATAAAAAAATATATTGCAAGCAATTTTTGGTACGTTGTTCTTGAATTGTTGCTCAATATGATAGATGATAATCAAGCTGATAATGAAATGTTAGATGAACTTATAGGAGTGCAAATGAATAGTAGAGATGCTTATCCCTTTCTTTTAATTGTGTTACCCACATTGAAAAATGTTTCAAATAAGATGGCTAACGATGTTTATGTTAAGTCAATTCTACTCGAGATAGATACTGTTAATGAAGATTTGTCGAAATCAAGTGATAAACTCAAGCTGCTAAGAGATGCAAGCATGCGATATAATATATATGCCTATTATGAAGTAAGATCTGGGCATAATGGTATTTATGAAAAATTTATACAAGCATATGATGAGGTTTATGAAATTATAAAGGAGGATGATAAAAAAATGAAAACATACTTTATAATGTATGCTGAATTGTATTTGAATGGAATGGGGTCAAGAAATAAAGCAGTTGGTAACTATATTAGTAATTCAAAGCATAAAGATAAATATATTGAATACTCGGAAAAAGAACCTTATCTAAATTTGATTAATATATATGGTAAATCTTTTGTGGATGGCAATTTTAAGTTGGAGTATATGGTAAACAATATTAAGGCCTTTGGTGTTGAGAATTTTTTCAAACCATATGACTCATTATTTGCAAGATTTAGGATTAGTTTAATAACAATGTTTACTCATGTGTATTTTGATGAGAGGAATAACGAAGATATGAAAACGTATTTATGGAGCTGGAAAAAGCAGGGTTAACAAGAAAAAAAATGTTTTCAAAACTGAAAAACAGAATAATAATTAGGTTCCCGTATTCTCAACATTCTGCTATAAAAATAATTACCAGAATATCTGTTAGTAATGAGCCATTAACTAATGCAGTTTTGGCGGGGTTTCTTTATCAGTATGTTACCGCTTTTAATAAGTATGGTAGTTCACATGCTAGAGAAAATTTGCAGTCTATTATTGATTCTGCAAACGCTCATCCTCAAGTATGGATTAAAAAAATGTTAGCACAAGGTGATAAAAAGCAAGCATTTAACTATATCGAATCAATTCTTGGTATATCATGAAAGATATAAGTCAGGCTCATATTATGAGCCTGACTTATATTACACCCCTACCGCTTCCTCACTCCCTAACTCACTGAGGATACGCTTGGCTGCTTGCACGTTCTTCACATCTTCGATGCTGAGGATGAGCTGTTCCTTGCGCTCCTTCATGGAGGCCGTGCGGGTGTGGCTTTGCACGTAGGAGAGGATGTTGCCGAAGGTGTCGCCCTGGAAGTAGGGCTCGTTGTTGGTGGCCGGGATGTAGCCTTTGAGCAGGTTCTTCTTGAGGGTGAGCTTCTCGAAGCCCACCTGGCAGGCCTGCCAGCGCAGGCGCACGATGTCGGCGAGCTGCTCTACCTCGGCGGGCAAGGGGCCGAAGCGGTCTATCATGCCGGTGAGCACCTTGCGCAGCTCCTCGGGGTTTTTGGCCCGATCGAGCTTGCTGTACAGCTGCAGGCGCTCCGATACGCTGGTGACGTAATGGTCGGGAATGAGGATCTGCAGGTCGGTTTCGATGTTGCACTCCTTGGGGCGGCCGGTGCCGGCGGCTTCCTGGAGGCGCTGGGTGGGGTCGCCGAGAAACAGGTCGCGGAACTCGGTTTCCTTGAGCTCCTGCACGGCTTCGTCGAGGATCTGGTGGTAGGTTTCGAAGCCCAGGTCGTTGATGAAGCCCGACTGCTCGCCGCCCAGCAGGTTGCCCGCGCCCCGGATGTCGAGGTCGCGCATGGCCACGTTGAAGCCCGCGCCCAGGTCGGAGAATTCTTCGAGGGTGCTCAGGCGCTTACGGGCGTCGGAGGGCAGACCGGCCACCGGGGGCGTGAGCAGGTAGCAGTAAGCCTTTTTGTTGGAGCGGCCCACGCGGCCCCGCATCTGGTGCAGGTCGGAGAGGCCGTGCATGTGGGCACGGTTGATGATGATGGTGTTGGCGTTGGCAATATCAAGGCCCGACTCGATGAGGGTGGTGCTCACCAGCACGTCGTAGTCGCCATCCACGAACTTCATCATGCGCTTTTCCAGCAGGTCGCCCTCCATCTGCCCGTGCACGTAGGTCACGCGGGCATCGGGCACGAGGCGCAGAATCATACTGGCCTGCTCCTCAATGTCTTTGATGCGGTTGTGCACGAAGAATACCTGCCCGCCGCGCTTGATTTCGCGGGCAATGGCGTCGCGGATCAGCAGCTCGTCGAACACGTGCAGCTCGGTTTGCACGGGCTGGCGGTTGGGCGGGGGCGTGGCAATCACGCTCAGGTCGCGGGCGCCCATGAGGGAGAAGTGCAGGGTACGCGGAATGGGCGTGGCCGAGAGGGTGAGCGTGTCCACGTTCACCTTTATTTCCTTGAGCTTGTCTTTGGTTTTCACCCCGAACTTCTGCTCCTCGTCAATCACCAGAAGGCCCAGGTCCTTGAACTGCACATCCTTGTTGGTGAGGCGGTGGGTGCCAATGAGGATGTCGGTTTTGCCGTCGGCCACCCGGCCCAGGGTTTCCTTGATTTGCTTGGTGGTCTTGAAGCGGTTGACGTACTCCACCGTGACGGGCAGGTTGCCGAGCCGCTCGCGGAAGGTTTTGTAGTGCTGCATGGCCAGGATGGTGGTGGGCACCAGCATGGCTACCTGCTTGCCGTCGGCCACGGCCTTGAAGGCGGCCCGGATGGCTACCTCGGTCTTGCCAAAGCCCACGTCGCCGCACACGAGGCGGTCCATGGGGTGGGGCACTTCCATGTCGCGCTTCACGTCCTCGGTGGCCTTGGCCTGGTCGGGGGTGTCCTCGTAGATGAAGGAGGATTCCAGCTCGGCCTGCATAAAGGAGTCCTGGGCGAAGGCGTGGCCGGGCGCGGTTTTGCGCTTGGCGTAGAGGCGGATGAGCTCGGCCGCAATGTCTTTCACCTTTTTCTTGACGGACTTCTTCTTGTTTTCCCACTCCGGGGAGCCCAGCTTGCTCATGGAGGGCGGGGTGCCCTCGGCCCCCGAGTACTTGGCAATCTTGTGCAGGGCGTGGATGCTCACGGTCAGCACGTCGTCGTCGCGGTACACCAGCCGGATGGCTTCTTGGAGCCGGTCGTTGATTTCGACCTGCGTGAGGCCGGCAAAGCGGGCAATGCCGTAGTCTTGGTGCACCACGTAGTCGCCGGGCACGAGGGTGCGCAGCTCCTTGAGGGTAAGGGCCTTTTTCTTGGAGAACTTGCGGGTTTCCTGGGCCCGGTAGTAGCGCTCAAACAGCTGGTGGTCGGTGTACACGACGAGCTTCAGTGTCTCGTCGATAAACCCTTCGCGCAGGCCCAGCAGCAGGTGCTGAAACTGCACGTTGTTGTCCAGCTCGTCGAAGATGGTGCGGAGGCGGTCGGCCTGGCGCACCTGCTCGGCGGCAATAATGTTGGTGTAGCCCTTCTTCTGGTTGTCGTGTAGGTTCTTGACGATGCGGTTGAAGTCCTTGCCGAAGCTGGGCTGGGGCTTGGCGCTGAACTGGAACTCCTCGGCCCCGGTCTTGTAGTGAAACCGCTTGCCGAACTCCACCACCGCAAACCCGTCGAGCAGCTTCTTCAGCGACTTGCCCGTCTCAAACAGGTCGTCGGGCTTGCTCACCACCTGGGTGCCGCCCGAAGCCGCCAGCAGCTCCTTGAAGCCGTGCTCGGCCTTGTCGAAGTACTCGTCTACCACGTCCAGGGTCTGGCGCACGTCCTTGGCCCACACGGTGGTGTTGGGCGGAATAAAGTCGAGGAAGGCCTCCCGCGTTTCCTGGAGCAGCTTGGTTTGTACGTTGGGGATGATGCTCACCTGCTGGCGCTTTTCCACCGACAGCTGGCTTTCCGGGTCGAAGGTGCGAATGGTTTCCACCTCGTCGCCGAACAGCTCGATGCGGTAGGGCAGCTCGTTGGCGTAGGAGAAAATGTCCACAATGCCCCCGCGCACGGCAAACTGGCCGGCCTCGTACACAAAGTCGCTCCGCTCGAAGTCGTACTCGGCCAGCATTTCGCTCACGAAGTTCACGTCGAGCTTGTCGCCCACCTTCACCAGAAAGGTGTTGGCCACTAGGCTTTTCTTGTTGATAACCTTCTCGAACAGGGCCTCGGGGTAGGTGACGATAAGTGCCCCGGCCGTGTCCTTTATGCTGATTTTCTTGCCCTTCTGACTTTTTTCTGCGCCTTCGGGCAGGGCATCGTCGGCGTCCTCCGAGGCCTGCTCGGCGGTGGTTTTGGGGCCGCGGTGGCTATTGAGCTTGTTGAGCACCTCGGCCCGCATCAGCACGTTGGCGTTTTCCGTCTCGTCGAAGGAGTAGGGGCGCTTGTAGGAGGTAGGGAACAGCAGGGGCTCCTCGTTGGGCACCAAATGCTGGAGGTCGGCCAGGAAGTAAGCGGCCTCGTCCCGGTCGTGGAGGATGAACAGGTGGTGCTGATCGGGAAACTCGCGGTGCAGGGCGGCGGCCAGCACGGCATCCTGGGAGCCGATGAGGCCGCGCAGGTGCAGGCGGGTGGCGCCGGCCTCAGCTTTGGCAGCTCCGCGCAGGGTGTTGCGCGTGGCCGGGTTCAGGCGGGCACCCACGGTCAGCACGGTTGGGTCGAGGGCGTAGAGCTTCAGAAAATCGGAGACCTTCAAAACGGGTATCGGCTAAAGGGGAGGCAAAGGGGGAAGCCCGGCCGGAGTCAACTCCGGTCGGGCAGGGCGTGGTAGCAATACCGCGGCCAAGGTCCGAAAGTTTCCGCGAAGCCCCGGCATGGCGCGTATGGTGGAGCTTATTACTTAATTCCTATATTAGGTCCTGCTTACCCCGCTCTGCTTGCCTACCCCTTAATTCCCACACCCCATGGACCCTACCCGCAACCCGGCCGAGGACCCCGAATTCGATTTTAACGCCTGGGAGCTGCGCCAGCGGGCCCATCACGCCTGGCTGGCCATCTACCAGCAGCGCTGCCTGGCCGCCGTGCAGAAGCCCCGGCCCTACACGCGCGGCAGCGCCCGGCCCTGGGCCGCCTGCGCCCTGCCCGAGAAAAGTCATTGCTAGGCCCTGGCGCACTACCTTCGTACTTTCGCAAGTAGTAAGTAGCAGGTATTTTTTGTGCGCGGTTCTTCTCACCTGGCTATCGGCCTGATTACCGGCGTCGCCATTGCCGGCCTGGTACCCGGCATTCCCTTCTCCCCGGCGGGTATTGCCCTGGCCGGCTTTTCGTCCCTGGCCCCCGACCTCGACCACCCCGGCTCCCGGCTCAGCAAACGGCTGGGCTTCGCGCAGAACTACGTGCGCTGGGCTTTTATAGTGGGGGCGGCCGTGCTGGCGGCCTACACGCACTTTCTGCTGCCGCCCGGCCCCGACCGGCGCATGGGCTTCACGGCGGCGCTGGCGTTTGGCCTGATTGGAGCCGCCATGCAGGGCGACGCCACGCGCAAGCTGGCCCTGCTCTTTACCGGGCTGTGCACGGTGGTAGCGGGCCTCTACACCGAGTACGTGTGGCTGAGCATGCTGGGGTGCTTTGTGGCCGTGGCCCCCTATACTTCTCACCGCACCTGGACGCACACGCTCTGGGCGGCGGCTTTGTGGACCTATATCGGGCACCTTGCTAACCAGAGCCTGGGCTGGCATGGCGTGGCCCTGTTCGCGGGCGGGGGGTACCTGTCGCACCTGCTGGCCGATACGCTCACCAAGGCCGGGGTGAAATACTTTATGCCGCTCTGGGACGTTAGTGTGAAAATTCCGCTGATTCGCACGGGCTCGAAAAGCGGTAATTTTCTGGAGGTAGCCATTTGCGCGGGCTATGGGTTGTTGGTGCTGGGGTTGGTAGTTGGGCGGATGGGGTTTTAAACAAAATGCTGGCAAGTAGATTATTACTCCACAGGAGCTTGGAGCCCGCAGCCGGCCTGGCCGTGGGCCAGGAGAGTGGCCCGGCCCACCACGGGAGCTGCTGCCCGCCCCGAGAGAATATAGGGTTTTTGCTGAACTTGGATTATTTACTTTTAGCTCCCAACCTGAATGGTGAAATCAAACAGTATAAAGACGCTATATGATGCCTTCTGCGTTGTAGAAAATAGGATTATATAGGAAAGTAGCTTTGTCTATATACGCAAAGAATCAGGCAGTTACCATATTAAATTTATATTATGTATTTTATGCTTCCTTCGTACCTTTGAACCCCTCCTGCCTCTACGGGAGCTTCCGAACTACCACCCCGCTTCTCGTCCTCTTCATCCTTTACACACCTGTTTTCGCTCATTTTCCGCTCATTCTAACCCGCGTTCCTTGTTTATGAATCAGATGAATAGCCCGCTGATCCGGATAGGCGTCTTCTACGACGGCAATTATTTCCTGAAGATCAGTGATTACTACTACTTCCAACATGAACGGAAAGCTCGCATCAGCCTGGAAGGGCTGCACGAGTTTATCCGCCATCAGGTTGCCGAAGATGAAGATACCGACGTGCGCCTGTGTCAGATCACCGACGCGCACTTCTTCCGGGGGCGCCTGAGCGCCACCGAAGCCCGCGACAAAGACCGACTGTTCCATGACCGGCTCCTGGACGACATTCTCATGAACCTGGGTATCACCACCCACTACATGGCCCTGAAAACCCGCGACGGCCGCCTGCAGGAAAAAGGCATCGACGTGTGGCTGTCGCTGGAAGCCCTGGAACTGGCCCTACACAAAAGCTTCGACGTGATTGTGCTCATTGCCGGCGACTCCGACTACCTGCCGCTGGTGAAAAAGCTCAACACCGTGGGTACCCGCGTGATGCTGCTGAGCTGGGATTTCAAGTACACCGACTTCAAAGGCGAAAACCGCGTAACGCGTCCTTCCCAGCAGCTGCTCGACCACTCTACCTATCCCGTGCTCATGCACGAGGTAATTGATGAGCGTCTGGCCAAAAACGACCCGCTGATTGAGGACATGTTTGTGAACACGCCCGAGCCGGCACCCTACAGCCCCGCGGCCAAGCCCGTACGCCCGACAGGCCCCACGGCAGCCGGGCCGGTAGGCACGGTAGGCATCAGCACCATCAAGAACCTGAAAAACGGGTTTGGCTTCGTGGTAATGCCGCCAAACAACCTGTTCTTCAGCTACGCTGATATGGCCGAAGGCGACTTCAACGACCTGCGCGAAGGCGACTGGGTGGAGTTTACCGTAGGCCGCAACCACCGCGACGAAGACTGTGCCCGCAACGTGCGCAAAGTAGAGGCGCCGCAGTTTGACGAGGAAGAAGAAAACTCTTCCGAAGAAGAAGAGCACGAGTCCGCCAGCTCGCGCTACTAGTACCCTGCCCTTATCCTTGTAGTTCGGTCTTGGAAAAGCCGGCTGACGAACAGTCAGCCGGCTTTTTTGTGGCCGTTTATTCCTGGCTGTCGTCGGCGGAGGGAAACAGCAGGTTGCGGAACTCGCGCTTGGTTGCGGGGTAGCGGTTGAAGGTGCCCAGGCCGCAGGCTACCACCAGCTCCCGGGTGGCGCAGAAGATGTCGCCCTCGGCTACTACTAGGCTTTTACCGCTGTGCACCACCCGGGCCCGGGCCACCAGCTGGTCGTGCAGGCGCACGGGGTGCAGGTAGTTGATCTTGAACTCGACCGTAGAAACCAGCTCGCCCTCCGTGAAAGCCAGGGCCAGAGCCGCCGCCCCCAGGGCCGAGTCCATCAGGCCGGCCAACACGCCGCCGTGGCACGTGCCGGGGGAAGAGAGGTGCTCGGGCAGCACCGTCATGCTATACTCTACCTGGCCGGAGCCGACGAGGCGCAGCGCCATGCCATTGGTGCGGCCGTACTGGTTGATTTGGTTGTAGATGGCCACCAGCGTGGCCACATCGGGGAGGGGTTCCATGGAAAAGGGAAGGGGGTACTGGGCTTTCAGCGAAAAGTTAGGCTTCTTTACGGAAAGCCCCCGGTCATGTCTGCTCTGCCGCTCACCTTTGCTGAGTTCTATCCCCGCTACCTGCGCGACCATCAGCGCCGGGGCACGCGGATGCTGCACTTCATCGGCACCTCCCTGTTCTTGGTAGCGGCTGTGCTGGCGCTGGTGTTCCTGCGGCCGGTTCTGCTGGCCTGGGGCATTGGGGTGGCGTACGGGCTGGCTTGGGTGGGGCACTTTTTCGTGGAGCACAACCGGCCTGCCACCTTTCAGCACCCGTGGTTTTCCCTACGAGGCGACTTCAAGCTGTATGTGGACTTGCTGCGCGGCCGGGAAAAGTTCTAAAGAGGCTTCTGCATCAGGAAGTGCGGAATGCTGCCAAATAAGGTATGCGACGGCGCTACCACGGCATAGCCGGCCCGCTCATAGAAAGGCACCGCGGCGGCGCGGGCATGCAGCACGCACTCGGTGAGGCCCCGGCGCCGCGCTTCGGCTTCTAAGTAGGTAAGCACCGCCTGGCCTACGCCCTGACCCTGCCAGGCGGGATGAACTGCCATAAAGCGCACTTGGCCCTGGGCCGCGGTAGCCGCGTGCAGGCGCCCTACGCCCACCAGCGTGCCATCCTCGGCCAGTGCCGCTGCGTGGCAGGTAGCCGGGTCCTCGTCGTCGGGGGCGTGCTCGGAGCCGGGAGGCTGCTGCCAGGGCGCCCGGAGCACCTGGTAGCGAAGCTGGTAGTACGCGGCCCACTCGGCCGGGCTTTGAGGCGCCGTAACACGCATAGCAGGAAGGGACGTTAAAGGAAAACAGGAGCGGTTCCGGCGCGGCTGCGCCGGGCGTACGGCCAAACTCCTACCTTTGGGCCCTGCGCCCTGCAAGATATTCTTTCTTTTCCCTGCTTTTCCTCATGGCTTCCTTCGATATCGTCAGCAAAGTAGATCCGCAAACCCTGGAAAATGCGGTGAACACGGCTAAAAAAGAACTGCAAACCCGCTACGACCTCCGCGACACGAAGGGCGGCATCGAGCTGGACAAAAAGGCCAATACCATTCTGCTGAGCTCGGAGAATTCTATGCGTATTCAGGCCCTGGAACACATCCTGCTCACGCGGGTGGTGAAACAGGGTATTGATGGGACCGTGCTGGACTTCTCGGACGAAGAGGTGCCCAGTGGGGCGCTGGTGAAGAAAACCGTGAAAGTGCGCGCCGGCGTTGACAAAGAAGTTGGGCGCAAAATTATCAAGGCCATCAAAGATGCTAAGGTGAAAGTAGAAGCCCAGATGCAGGACGACCAGGTGCGCGTGACGGCCAAAAAAATTGACGATCTGCAGGCGGCCATTGCGGCCGTGCGGCGGGCGGAGGTTGGCCAGCCCCTGCAATTTGTGAACATGAAGAGCTAGTCAATGTGCTCATGCGGCAATGGGCAGGTGTGCTAAGGCTTATTCTGGCATCAGCACATCGGCGCATTCACCCTCCTCATCACACCAGCACCCTTCCCACATTCGCACAGTAAACACCATGTTCGACCTTTCCATTTTCTCCGAAACGCAAACCTGGGTGAGCCTGCTGACGCTCACGTTCATGGAAATTGTGCTCGGCATCGACAACATCATCTTCATTTCCATTATCGTCAACCGCCTGGACCCCGCGCAGCAGAAGCGGGGCCGTACCATTGGGCTGGTGCTGGCGCTGGTTATCCGGATCCTGCTGCTGATGAGCATTTCCTGGATTGTGGGCCTGAAAGCCCCGCTGTTCCACATCGATGTGCCCTGGGCCGACCACGACTTTGGCGTAACCGGACGCGACATTATCCTGCTGATTGGGGGCCTGTTCCTCATTGCCAAAAGCACCACCGAAATTCACACCAAGCTGCAGGGGGAGGAAGAAACTGAGGCCGGCGGCAAGCTTTACAGCTCCATGGGGCGCATTATTATTCAGATTGTGCTCATCGACATCGTGTTCAGCTTCGACTCCATTCTCACGGCCGTAGGGCTGGTCGACAATGTGCTGATCATGATTCTGGCCGTGGTGCTGTCGATAGGGGTAATGCTGGCCTTCTCCGGAGTAGTAGCCGACTTCGTCAACCGCAATCCTACCATCAAGATGCTGGCCTTGTCTTTCCTGATTATGATTGGGGTGATGCTGGTGATGGAGGCTTTCCACAAGGAAATCGAAAAGGGCTACATCTACTTTGCCATGTTCTTTTCCCTGGTGGTGGAAGTGCTCAACATGCGTTTGCGCAAAAAGGCCGACCCGGTACGCCTGCGCGACTCCCAGTTCGACTAAGCGGTTAACAGCGTTGGTAAAAGCAGAGGCCCACAGCGTGTAGCGGTGGGCCTCTTTGGTTATAGGCGTTTCAGGAGCATTAGCAGCAAGATCAGCGCCACTACGGAGCCTATGATGGCCAGGTTGACTCGTACCTGCGCATTGGAAGCCCGCCAGCCGCTGCCTGCTATAACTAACAAAATGCCACTGAATACAGCCAGGACGCTTACTTCATTGTGAACTGGCAGTGGCGTGCCATCAGGTAGCTGCGCTGCAAACACAAAATGGCCTATCGGGGAAATGCGTAGCTGCAAATGGGGGATGGATAGCGGAATATCGACGCTGGTGATGAAGTGCCCATGCGAAGTGCCTATTTCGTATTTCCCGGGCTCATTGACGTTGGATTTATCTGCGTAGGTCAGAAAGTTGGCCTGCACTTCTCTTCTTAACACGAAATAGTCAACCAGGATCAGGCAAGGCAGCAGCAGTAAAAGCTGACACCAGCGGCGGGCCCGCCCGGAATACGAGTGGTAATCGAATACCTGCAACACCCTAATTCTGGCTCGGCGCCTGAATGCGGTGGGTGGCGGAGTCCGTTGGGCGCGTGACCTGTAATTTGTTGGAGGAGCCGGAGCAGGCAGCTTCTGCGCCTGCTGCAACGCTGCGTCATAGCGCTGCCGGCGAATGGGGTCGGAGAGGGTTTCGTAGGCTTCATTTACCGCCAGATACCGTTGGTGGGCAGCTGGGTCGGCGGTACGGTCGGGGTGGGTGAGGCGCACCAGGTGCAGGTAGGCCCGGCGTATCTCGGCGGCGGCGGCCTGCTCGCTTAGCTCCAAAACGGCGTAGTAGGTTATCATCGGCTGCAGGCTAAACAACGGCCCGCCCGGCAGAAAGCCAGGCGGGCCGTTGGGGTTAAGCGGTACTGGAAAAAAAGCTAGTGGCGCACCACTACTTTTTTGGTGAGCGTACCCTGAGGCGTGGTCACGCGCACCAGATAGAGGCCATCGGCCAGGTCCCGCACGTCGAGGGAAGCGCCGCTCTGTGCCTGTCCGGCCGACAGGGAAATCGTGCGGACGGTGGCTCCCAGTACCGTAAGCACTTCTACCTCCACCGGCGCCGTGCCCAGGCCAAAGGTGCGCAGCGTCAGCTGGCTGTTAGCGGGGTTGGGGTATACTTCTACCGCCGTGGCGCTGAGGGCGGCTTTCGTGCTCAGGGCAGCCGGGAGGGCAAACCCTGCTTTGTTGTCCGTCAATGACTTGCTGCTACCCTGAATAGCGTTGTTCCCCATGCCGCGCCGGGCAAACACCCGCCAGATAATATCCTGGTTAGCGGAGTTAAACAGGGCCTTGTCGGCGGCCAGGATAGCGTTGCGCCCATCAAGGAAGCCGGGGCTGCAGGGTTGCAGCTTCATGCCTTCCATTACCAGCAGCATGGCTTTGTTGTTGCCGCCGGTGCCGCGGTACAAATCAGCGTTGTAGCCGTAGCGTTCAATCATTGCCCAGTTCAGGTCCCAGAGCACCGTGGCCCACACCTCGCCCACGTCGTGCGTCTCGGTGTATGCCTTGCCAATGATATCGTAGGTGTAGTTGTTGACGGCCATATCAGTGGAATACGGCTTCTGTCGGATGCCTTCGCCATCGGTAGGCTGGCCCATCACGTACGAGCCCACACTCCGGGGAGTGGTGGCTTTGTCGCCGGGCTTGGTTGTCAGCCATAAGGCCACAAAATCGCTCCAGCCCTCGCCCATACCCTCCACATTGTCTAGGCAGTCGGCGGTGGAGGGCCCACCGGTGAGGCGGGTGCTAATGCCGTGGGTGTATTCGTGGGCAATGATGACGTTATCGAAGGCGCCATCCCGGTCGGCGTACGGGCTGGGCGGGCTCAGCAGCTCCACGGTTACCGTTTCCCCCGCTTTCAGGCGGGCTTTAATCTGTTCCCCCGTTGCCAGGGTAATCATGAGGCTGGGAATGGCTAGCTGCTCGTCCCCGCCCATCGTGAGCAACTCGTCTTCTACGTTGTTGATGACCACCACGGCAATGGCCCCGGCGCTCTGGGCCGCACTGATTTTCTCCACAAAGGTGCAGTCACCGCGGTCCAGCAAGGCAATGTTGCCTTTAATGGCACTGGCATTGGTGAGGGTGCCGCTGCAGGCCCGCGAGGGTGTAGTGCTGCCATCATTCACCAGCACCAGCTGGCCCTTAAGTGGGGTTACTTCGGGCAGGGCGGGTCCGATACTTCCCTCGGCGGCCGGGTAGGTGTCGGCAATGGAAGCCGGAGCGGTTACCTTCAGGATAGTGGTATTGGGGGCTGGCCACGTGAACATGTGCATCCGGCCAGCCGAACCGTCCACACTGGGTATGAAGTAGGCATTATATACGCCTTCCGGGTCCTGGGCTACGGCACGTACGGCGTCGCTGCCGCGCCCTTTACCGGTGTAGTTCTTGGTTTGGAAGTTACCGCTTGCTTCCGTGAAGCCATAGTTGTAGAACACGTCGTGCATGATGTTATTCATGTAAAACAGGTTCACTACGGCCGCTTTCTGGTTGTCCAGCAAAGACTTGTTGCTGTCGTATGTGGGGTTGAAGGCTAGGCTGGTGCCGCCATCAACGTAAACGGGGGCGTTTGCTGCGTCGAGAGCGAAAGCCAGGGTATTGTTGCCGCGTGTGGTAGTAAACTCGGCGCCGGTGGCACCATTGGTGTCGTGCCAGCCGTAAGGTGAGGCCTGCGCATCGGCGGGGTTGCGCACCTGGGTACGAGCTCCAAAGGAAGGGCCCTCCGTAGGAATAGCGAATACCGTGTAGGTTGCTTCGTTGGCGGATGGGCGGCCGCTAAGCACCGCCGCAGGCGTGGCCAGCTGCTCGGCTGCGCCGGAGGCCGGTGGGGCCAGCTGCTCGTGGATGTTTCGGTCGTGCTGCTGGACTACCCGGCCCGTGCCGGCGTCTACCAGCAGGCGCCACTGTTCGGGCGTACGGGGCGGGTGCAGCACCACCTGCCAAACCAGCTGTACGCTGCCATCTTCGGCAGCCAGGTAAGCCAGCTCTACGGGAATTTGCTCCTTGGAAAGCGCCTCATCGGCCAGGGTAAGCTTGGTAGCGCGGCTTTGCATTGTGGTAGCCGGCCGTAGGCTGGCAGGCGTGAGTTTGAGCTTACGGGCGGCGGCCAGCGTGGCTTCCGTACCCGATACGGCCGCCGCCGCTTCCGGAGCCTTGCGCGCAAGATCGGCTACGAACCGCCCGGTTTGCGTGAGCAAGGCACCCTGCTGGTTGAAGTGCAGGCCCATTTCAGTGCCAAACACGGGCAGACCCTGGTGCTGCTGGCGCAGGTAAACGTGCGTAATGCCCGTCAGGTCGTCGGTGTAAGCATCCGTGATGAGCGTATTCTGCACGTCGGCCGGGCGCAGGCCTAGCTGCTGCTGGTGCTGCGTGAGGTATTGTTGGGCCCGGGTGCCGGGGTCCTGGGCCTGGGCAGGCGAGGGTGCGCTCAGGCCCAAAAGCAGGGCAGCAAAGAAGCTGGTTAAAAGTGTTTTCACTGGAACGAAAGAAAGTTTGGGGCAGGTTAGGAGATAAATATACAGGGAATATTTCAGCCGAAAGCCCCGCAACTGCCTGGTAAGTGCCCGCTTAGCTGACCCGACTTCAGTTTGCTAGCCGAGCATTGCCGCAAAAAGGGTATTTTTGGCATACTCTCTTCGATTCTCACTTCCACCCCTTTTTACCTTTTGCACGTTGCGCATGAAAACACGAGTACTGCTTGCCTTTCTGGGGCTTACCACTGCCCAGCTGGGAAATGCCCAGGACCTGAAGCCCTCCTCCGTGCCGGGCGGCACCACGGTATGCTTTGCCTCCAAGGAAAACGCCTACACCCGCATTGCCCCGCCGGAAAGCTTTCTGCGGGCGCAAAAGCTCAAAGGCCGCTCGACCAATGCCCCCATTACGGTGACATACACGGGCTTCACGCCTGCGGCCAAGGCGGCTTTTCAGTATGCGGTAGATATCTGGGCCTCCTTGTTGAAAACAAATGTGCCTATTCACATTGACGCTACTTGGCGGCCCCTGGATGAAGGCGTGTTGGGCTCGGCCGGTCCAGGTACTTACTATCGGAATATGAGCGGGGCGCCCCAGAATAACGTATGGTATCCTATAGCCTTGGCCGAGAAGCTGGCCGGGCAGGAGCTAAACGGGGCTGGGGAAGCCGACATTGTAGCTAGCTTCAGCAGCACGTTCGACTGGTACCTGGGCACCGATGGCAACACCCCCACCAACAAATACGACCTGGTTTCGGTAGTGCTGCACGAGCTGGGCCACGGCCTGGGTTTTGTGGATGCTATGAATGTGGAAAATAAGATAGGCAGCCACGGATACAGCGGAATTCCCGTCGCTTACGACACCTTCGTAGAGAATAGTGTGGGCAAGCGCCTGGTCGACAAAGCAAACTTTGCCAATCCCTCGGCCGCTCTGGGTACGCAGATGACCAGCAATGCGCTTTACTTCAATAGCGACCTAGCTGAGGCAGTAAACAACAACAACCGTCCGCGGCTGTATGCGCCCACCCGGTATAGCGGGGGCTCCAGCATTGCCCACCTGAACGAGAGTACTTACCTCTCGGGCGACCCTAATTCCTTGATGACGCCCCAGATTGGGCCGGCGGAGTCCATCCACACCCCGGGTCCCCTGGTGCTGAAAATGTTCGACGAAATGGGCTGGTTTAACACCGCCATTCGTCACACGCCCCTGCGTGATACGGAAACCGCCCAGAACTACACTGTTACGGCCGTAATTGAAAGCGACGGGACCGTGAAGGCCGATTCGCCCAAGTTGGTGTACTCCGTAGATGGAGGCGCTGATGTGACGCTGAACTTAACTCCGACCGGGCAGCCCAAGCAGTATTCGGCGGTTATTCCCAATCCGGGCCTCAACCACACCATCCGGTACTACCTGACCGCCGCCGACAACGAAACCGGCCGCACCTACACGGCCCCGGGCAAAGCTGCTCCTGGGGTTACTACCATGCCCCGCTACAGCTTCAAAGTAGGAGCCGACGTGACGGCTCCCCAGGTAGCCCACGAGGCCCCCAGCTTCCTGTTTGAGTCTCAGCTACCCTACCAGCTGGTGGTAGCGGCCGACGACAACGTAGGTGTGGCCTCCGTAAAAGTAGAGTACAGCGTAAACGGCGTGGCCCAGACGCCCATTGAGCTCACCAAGCAAGGCGAGGAAACCTACGTTGGCACTATTGGCAGCAATGGCACCGTTAAAGCCGGGGACGTCCTCACGTACCGGGTGGTGGTGACTGACGTGGCTACAGCACAGAACAAGGCTTTTAATCCCACTAGCGGCGTTTACACCATCAATGTGGTCAAGGTGAAGGATGCCCAGGTTACGTACGTCAACCAGCTCAACAGCACCACGCCGCTTGATCTGGTGGGCAATGGCTTCTCCATTACCACGCCCGCCGGCTTCAGCAACGCTGCCATTCACTCCCTGCATCCTTACCCCGACGGGGACGGCGACGACCAAGAAACCAACTTTATCTACCAGCTGCTGGTACCCATCAAGGTGCAGGCCAACCGCGCCGAGGCCACGGTAAAGTTTGATGAGATTGTACTGGTGGAGCCCGGTGAGGACGGGAAACCTTTTGGCTCGCCCGATTTTTACGACTACGTAGTAGTAGAGGGCAGCACTGATGGCACTACCTGGGTGCCCCTGGCCGATGGCTACGATGCCCGCGCCAACATTGCCTGGCTGGACCAGTACAACAGCAGCACAAGCGGTAACAACTCCACTGCCGAGGGTACGCCCTCGTTGTTTAAGGCCCGCGAATTCAATCTGCGCGACAAGTTTGCCGGTGGTGATATTGTGCAGCTCCGCTTCCGCCTGTTTGCCGATGCCGGTGCCCACGGCTGGGGCTGGGCCATCGACAACCTGCGGATTCAGGATGCAGTGACGGGCGTGGCCCAGGAGCTGAAGGATGCCGGCGGGTTCGACGTATTCCCGAACCCCACCACGGGCCGCTTTACGCTCCAGGCCCGCCTGACCAAAGCTACGCCCGGCCTGCAAGTGGTGGTGCGTAATGTGCTGGGCCAGGAAGTGCTGCGCAAAGCCCTGCCCACTACGCCCGGCCTCGTGAAGGAAACCCTCGACCTAAGCCAGCTGGCTAACGGGCTCTACCTGGTAAGCCTGGGTGATGGTTCTGAAGCGCTGACCAAGCGCCTGATGGTTCGCCACTAAGCTTCCCCTTAGAAAATAAAAGAGCCGCTTCTATAGCAGAAGCGGCTCTTTTATTATGGGCTGATATTATGGGCTGAGCAGTGGCCTACTCAGTGGGCAGTTGCCAGCCTAGCTTGCTGATAAAATCCCATAACACCACGCCAGCGGCCACGCTCACGTTCAGGCTGTGTTTGGTGCCGAACTGGGGTATTTCCACCGCGGCGTCGCAGAGGGCCAGTACTTCATCCTCCACCCCAAACACTTCATTGCCCATGATTAGGGCGTAGCGCTGGTCGGGTAAGGGCTGAAAGGCGGGCAGCAGCTGGCTGCCGGTGGTTTGTTCTACGGCTACCAGCACGTAGCCTGCGGCTTTCAGCTGCCGCAAGGCCTCTTGGGTGGTAGCCGCGTACTCCCACACCACCGACTCGGTAGAGCCCAGGGCCGTTTTGGTGATTTCGCGCTGCGGGGGGCGGCCGGTAATGCCGCATAGCCATATTTTTTCGATGGCAAACGCATCGGCGGTGCGGAAGGCCGCGCCCACATTATGCAGGCTCCGCACGTTGTCGAGGACTAGGGTAAGGGGGAATTTTCGCGTATTTTTGAAGTCTGCCACCGTTAGCCGGTTGAGCTCTTCCATCGAGAGTTTGCGCATGCCCGCAAAGGTAGGAACGCCCGGCTAGGTGGTAGCTGTTTGGCTTAAGCCGCACTGGCCTGATCATGCTCTTCGCCCTTGCTTGCGCTGCGCGACCTGCTCAGGATAACAGGCCAGCCCCATATTCCCGTATTTCCGCTTCCGTGAAAATCAAGTCTGCCGATACCAACAAAAAGCCCATCCGCACGCATGGTTCCCTCGGGCCCGCCCCCGTGGTTGATACTCCGCTGATGAAGCAATACTACCAGCTCAAGCAGCAGCACCCCGGTGCGGTCCTGCTGTTCCGGGTGGGTGACTTTTACGAAACCTTCGGCGAGGATGCCGTTACAGCCTCGCGCATTCTCGACATCACGCTGACCAAGCGGGGCGCGGGTACCTCTTCCGAGACGCCGCTAGCGGGCTTTCCCCACCACGCCCTCGACAACTACCTGCCCAAGCTGGTGCGGGCCGGGCAGCGCGTCGCCATCTGCGACCAGCTCGAAGACCCGAAAATGGCTAAGGGTCTGGTGAAGCGCGGCATTACCGAGCTGGTCACCCCGGGCGTGAGCCTGCACGACAACGTGCTGGAGCGCAAGAGCAACAACTACCTCTGCGCCGTGCACTTCGGCAAGCAGGAGGCCGGCATCAGCTTTCTGGACATCAGCACCGGGGAGTTTCTGGTGGCGCAGGGCACCATCGAGTACCTGGGCAAGCTGTTGCAGAACTTCCAGCCCGCCGAGGTACTTTTCTGCAAGAAAAGCCGCGCGGAGTTTGAAGGGCACTTTGGGCCCGACTACTGTCATTTTGCCTTGGATGAGTGGGTTTTCGGCTTCGACTACGGGCATGATACCCTCACGCGCCACTTCCGCACTACCTCGCTCAAGGGCTTCGGCATTGATGGCCTGCGCGAGGGTATAACGGCGGCCGGCTGCATCCTGCACTACCTCGCCGAAACCAAGCACACCGATGTGGGGCACATTGGCAGCATCGGGCGGCTGGAGGAAGACAAGTACGTGTGGCTCGACCGGTTTACGGTGCGCAACCTGGAGCTGGTGCACGCCCAGCACCCCGGCGGCGTGCCCCTCATCGATATCCTCGACCAAACCGTGACGCCGATGGGCGCGCGGCTGCTGCGCAAGTGGGTGGTACTGCCGCTCAAAGAGCCCGCCCAGATTCAGCGCCGCCTCGATACCGTGGAGGCGCTGCTCCAGACGCCCGAGTTGCTCGAAAACCTGCTCCAGCACCTGCGCCAGATCAACGACCTGGAGCGGCTGATTTCCAAGGTGGCCGTGCGGCGCATCAACCCGCGGGAGCTGCTGCAGCTGGCCCGCGCCTTGGAAGCCATTGGCCCTATTCGGGCGGAGCTGGCGGCCTCGGGCATCAGGGCGCTGCAAAAGCTGGCCGACCAGCTCAACCCCTGCCAGGCGCTGCGGGAAGAAATCCGGGCGAAAGTGCGGGAAGATGCCCCTATCCTCACCAACCAGGGCGGCGTGCTCAACGATGGGGTAGACCAGGAGCTTGACGAGCTGCGCGCCATGGCCTTTTCGGGCAAGGACTACCTCTTCCAGCTCCAGCAGCGGGCCATTCAGGAAACGGGAATATCGTCGCTGAAAGTGGCCTACAATAAGGTGTTCGGCTACTACCTCGAAGTGACGAATGCCCACAAGGATAAGGTGCCGGCCTCCTGGATTCGGAAGCAGACGCTGGTGAATGCCGAGCGGTACATCACCGAGGAGCTGAAAACCTACGAGGAGAAAATCCTCCACGCCGAGGAGCGGCTGTTCGTCATCGAGCAGAATATTTACAACGACCTGGTGCTGTTTGCGGCCGAGTACGTAGCCCAGATTCAGCAGAACGCCCGCGCTATTGGGGTTGCCGACTGCCTAGCCTCGTTTGCCGCTACCGCCCGCCAGCACCGCTACGTGAAGCCTACTGTGGATGACAGCACGCTGCTTGACATTCGGGCGGGGCGCCACCCCGTGATTGAGCGCCAGCTGCCCCCCGGTGAGCAGTACATTCCCAACGACATCCGGCTAGACCAGGACGAGCAGCAGATTGTGGTGATAACCGGGCCGAACATGGCTGGCAAGTCGGCCCTGCTGCGGCAAACGGCCCTCATTGTGCTGCTGGCCCAGATCGGCTCCTTCGTGCCCGCCGATGCCGCCCACATCGGCGTTATCGACAAGATCTTCACCCGCGTGGGGGCCTCCGACAACCTGAGCAAGGGCGAAAGCACCTTCATGGTGGAAATGACGGAAACGGCCAGCATCCTCAACAACCTGTCCGACCGCAGCCTGGTGCTGATGGACGAAATTGGGCGCGGTACCAGCACCTACGACGGCATCAGCATTGCCTGGGCTATTGTGGAGCACCTGCACAACTGGCCCAAGGCCCGGGCCAAAACCCTGTTTGCTACCCACTACCACGAGCTCAACCAGCTGGCCGACGACTGCCCGCGGGTGCGCAACTACAATGTGGCCGTGAAAGAAGCTGATGGTCGCATTCTGTTTCTGCGCAAGCTGCGGGAGGGAGGCTCCGAGCATAGCTTCGGAATTCACGTGGCCCGCATGGCGGGCATGCCCACCTCCGTGGTGTTGCGGGCCAATGAGATTATGCACCACCTGGAGCAGGAGCGCGCCTCCGCCGGCGTAGACACTGACGGGGCAACGGAGTTCGATGAAGTACTGGCCGGCCTAGACGTAGCCCCGGCACCAGTAGCTACGCCCGAGGCAGCACGGCCGGGGCCTCGGGCCCAGCCCGCGGCGGCGGTGCACTCTGCGCCCCGGCCCAGCCTGCAGCTCAGTATGTTCGAGCCCGCCGACCCGGCCCTCGAGCGTATCCGAGAGCTGCTAGAAAGCCTGGATGTAAACACCCTTACCCCCATTGAGGCGCTGCTAAAGCTCAACGAGCTAAAGCTGGCTACCCGCAGCAAGTAACCGTTGTTTCGGGCCACCGGCCCAGCAGTATATTGCCCCCGCATTAACTTTCTTTGCCCCCTCACTACATCGTTGATTATGATTATTCGTCGCGGCACCGAAGCCGATTTGCCCCGCGTGCATGAGCTTATCGTCGAGCTGGCCATCTACGAGCGCGCCCCCGAGGAAGTCACCAACACGCTGGACGACATGCGCCGCGACGGATTCGGACCTCAGCCAATTTTTGGGTTCTTCGTGGCCGAGTCGCCAGAGCAGGGCATTCTGGGCATTGCGCTGTACTATACCGCCTACTCCACCTGGAAAGGACGGATGCTGTACCTCGAAGACCTGGTGGTAACGGAAGCCGCCCGCGGCACCGGCCTGGGCAAACTGCTGTTTGACGCCGTGGTGGCCGAAGCCCGCCGCACCGGGGCCCACCGCCTGCGCTGGCAGGTGCTGGAATGGAACGAGCCCGCCATCGGCTTCTACAAAAAAATCGGCGCCAACCTCGACCCCGAGTGGCACAATGGCACCCTCACGGCCGCAGAGTTGGCGGCCTACGCCTGTCACCCGGACGTGGAAGCAGCCGTGCGCGGGTAGATTGGGTTTAGGCGTTTTGCAGCGGGACCGGGGCATACGTGGCCGTGGTAGCCGCCCGTACGCGGGCGTACCAGATTTCGGCGGCCACCAGCCACGCCCCACCCACGCCCGCCGCAAGGCCAAGCCACGCGGTATGGTAGGTGAAGGCCAGTACCAGGCCCAGCGTGGCCAGCAGGCGCACCGGCTCCAGCTGCGTAGCCCAGCGGCGGTTCTCAAACAGGCCGCCGCAGGCTACTACCGCCCAGCCTATCCAAAGTGCCGTAATCAGGCGCAGGGGAGCATTCATATCTTTCTGGGTGAACAGAAACAAGGCCCCAATACCAATGGTGACGACGTACTGCCCAAATACGTACCAGTTCAGCTGCACCGGGGCCGGGGTATGGTATTTCTGATACGTGAGCGGGTCTACGGCCGGAATTTCGTAGGGGCCGCCCTGGCTGGCGGGCCGCCAGCCGGGCCGCCCAAACAGTGTGCGTAGCTTGTCGCCGAGGCCGGGTGTGCGGCTGAGCTGCTGCCACAGCCCCTGATAGTGGCCCAGGTTTGCCCACACCGGGTTCCAGGAGCTGACGGGCACCGTCACGCCGTATACCGGCCGTTCCCGTTCGGGCTCAAAGGTGCCAAAGAGCCGGTCCCAGATAATCAGTGCGCCAGCATAGTTCTTATCGATGTACTGCGGGTTGCGGCCATGGTGGACGCGGTGGTGGGAGGGCGTGTTGAGCACCCATTCCAGCGGACCCAGCCGGCCAATGTACTCGGTATGAATCCAGAACTGGTACAGCGTCACGAAGGCCGACACGTACACGAAAAACTCCGGCTCGAACCCGATGACGGCCAGGGGCAGGTAGAAGGCAAACGTGAACAGCTCCTGCCAGGAGCCCTGCCGCAAGGCCACCGAGAGGTTGTAGTCCTCGCTCTGGTGGTGCACCACGTGGCCTCCCCAGAACAAGTTGATTTCGTGGCTCATGCGGTGGGCCCAGTAGTAGCACAAATCAGCCAGCACAAACAGCAGGGCGCCCGTAAGCAAGGTGCGGGGCACGTGCCAGATAGCCAGGTGCTGGTAGAGTAGCGCGTAGGCGCCCACGCCCAGCACCTTCATAAACACGCCCGTTACCTGCTGGGTGAGGCCGCAGCTGATGTTGGTGAGGGCATCGTGGAAGCGGTAGTGCTTGGTCTGGTGAAATCGTTCGACCAGCAGCTCCACCCCAATCAGCAGAAAGTAGATGGGAATGGAAAGGATAATCGGGTTCAAGTTCATCGGGGGCGGGGTGGGAAGTGGACAAGCAGGGCGAAGCGCAGGTAAGATAAACAGAAAAAGCCGCCTCCAGGGAAGCGGCTTTTCGTGCCTTCAAGGGTACTGTGAGACTAGTCTACCACTTCCAGCATGGTGCGGAAGGAGGCAAACCGCCCGGCGAAGTGCTTGTCAATTTCCTGGCGCAGCGCCGGGGCCGCTACCTGCTGATATTCCTCCAGCTGCTCCAGACTCACGCAGTAGTACTGGGCGGCGTAGGTAACACCCCCGTCTTCCTCGTTGAGCAGGCGGCAGAGCTGGCTTTTCAGGAAAAAGCCGGTAGCCATTACATCCGGCAAATGCGTGTCGCGCATGTAAGCTACCCACTGCTCTTCAATTTCCGGGTCGAGGCTGGTGGTGACGTTATACAGAATCATGGGGAAAGTCGGCGAAACGGATGAATACGACCAAGGGTGCTAGGCTGGAGTACGGTTCTACGGCGCAGGTCTTAGTGCGACAACACAAAGTTCAGGCAAAAATTCCAGTCGCCGGCCTAAACGGGCGTATGGCTCACACCCGCATGGTGTCGAGCAGCACGTGGTCGATGCGCTCCTGGATGGCCGCGGGGGAGAGTTTCTCGCGGATGGCCGCCTGGAGCAGCCCCGGCAGCTCGGCATCGGAGGCGTAACGCAGGGCGGCTATCTGCTTGAAGGTGAGTTGTTGCTCGAAGGGTTGAAAACTGTCCCGGGTGATTTCGAAGTAGCGTTGGCGCATTTCCAGCCGAATGATGCGGTCCTGCAGGGTGAGGGCGTAGTGCTGCCGCATCATAATGAGTATGCCCAGTACAATAACGGCTCCGGCCGCCACGCAAAACCACAGGCGGGCGTTGTTGTCGTCGGCGCCGGCTACGGCTGCGTAGCGCCGTCCGGCATAAAAGGCCATGACCAGCGCCGCTGGCAACAGGATAAAATGGTGCGGCGCGTAGAAGCGCACGGTAGGGCGGTTGTTGGGCGAAGAAGAGGGCATGAGCTGTGGTCGTGAAAAGCACTGAAATTTTCGAGCCGCTATATGCTGGGTGCGCGGGGAGCTTGCCTGGCTGAGTACCGACCATCGCCCCGCAGACTTACCGGCTTAGGCGCGGGCTGCTTTCCGGGCTTCCTTGGTGCGCTTCTTTTCTTCTTTCAACAGCCCACGCGCGTCTTTTTCGCGCTGGCGGTCGGCTTTTGCCGCTTCCTGCTGCCGGTGTAGCGTCAGCTTTTGCTCTTTAAGCTGCTGCTTTTGCTCCTTCATAGCGCGCTTCTGTTCGTTAAGCTGCGCCTTGGAGTCGTGTACGGCGGTACGGGAAGCCGTCGAGGCTTGTTTCTGAGTGTTCAGGGTGCCTTGGGCAGCGGCGGCCCGGGCTTGCTGCTGCTCCAGCGTAAGCTGGGTGGTATCGGTTACCGCAGGTGTGGTTTGGGCGTGAGCAGTGGCTACGCTGCAACAGGCAGCGGCTAAAAGCGCAACAAAAAATTTCATAGCTACGGTCGAGTTCATAGGAGAATTCGCCCTTAGGTACGGCGCCCACTCAGCAGAGTTGGGTTCAGCCCACTTAGCCGCTGCAAACAAAAGCCCGTCCGCCGGGCTACGCCTCGTCCAGTTCCACGTAATCAAGGTCCTTGCCGAAGCTTTCGGGCAGGGTACTCACGGCCCAGAAGGCAATGAGCAAGGAAGCCAAACCCACTACGGCCCCGGCCAGCACACGGTTGGGCGCGCCGGGCTGCCCCAGCGCGGCGGCTGTGTACTGAAAGATGGGCACCAGCAGCACCACCGAGCCCCGGGCAAAGTTGGGAGCCGTGGTAGCCACCGTGGCGCGCAGGTTGGTGCCGAACTGCTCGGCGGCCACCGTCACGAACAGGGCCCAGAAGCCCACCGCAATGCCCAGCACAAAGCACACGGCGTAAAACACCGTGGGCGAGGCCCCACGAATGGCAAACAGGTACACGCCCACCATCAGGCCGCAGAACACCAGAAATATCTGCAGCGCCCGGTTGCGGCTGCGCAGCAGCTGGCTGAGCGTACCGCTGGCAAAGTCGCCGAAGACCAGCCCAAAATAGCACCAGAACACGCCCAACCCGGCCGTGACGGGTCCGGTCAGGCCCAGGTCTTTGCCGAACTCGGGAGAAAGGGTAATCAGGATGCCCACCACAAACCACAGCGGCACCCCGATGAGCAGGCACTTGAGGTAGCGGGCCAAGCGTGGGCCATTGGTGAACAGGGCAAAGAAGTTACCGCGCTCCACCTCACTCTTTTTGGCCTGCTCATACATTCCCGACTCGTACACGCCCACGCGCAAAGCCAGCAGGGCGAGGCCCAGCCCGCCCCCCACAAAGTAGGCATTGCGCCAGCCGAACTTGTCACCCACCCAGTAGGCGAGCATGGCGCCGGATACGCCCACGGTGGCCACAATCATGGTGCCGTAGCCGCGCTTTTCCTTAGGCAGGGTTTCCGAAACCAGGGTAATGCCCGCGCCCAGCTCTCCGGCTAGCCCAATGCCGGCAATCAGCCGCAGCCAGGCGTACTGGTCGATGGTTTGCACGAAGCCGTTGGCAATGTTGGCCAGGGAGTAAATCAGGATGGAACCGAAGAGTACCGAGAGCCGGCCCTTTTTGTCGCCGAGCACGCCCCACAGAATGCCCCCCAGCAGCATGCCGCCCATTTGCATGTTGATGAGGTAAAGGCCCTGGCTGGTCACTTGGTCGGCGGCTGTAATTCCCAGCTCGTTGAGGCTGGCGACGCGCACAATGCTGAACAGAATCAGGTCGTAGATGTCGACGAAATAGCCTAGGGCAGCTACCACCACAATGGTGCTGAGCAGACCGGTAGTTTGGGAAGGAGAGGCAGGCGTAACGGATTTCATGCGGGAGGGAACGTTGCGACCCGCAGATTACGAAGATTTACCGGCATCCTGGCTTCTGTTATCCGGAGGGGAGCCAGGGGCCAGCAGAATTGTTCCGGCGTATTTTAGCCCGCAGAAGGCGCGGTGGTTTTGCCAGCGTCCTACGTAGCAGCTTAGGCGGTCAGGCAGCCCCCGCCTTCCCTACGCGTCGCAGCAGCCGTGGGCGCCCATCAAGGGGTAGTCATCTTCCAGCTGCACGGTGCAGTGGTGAATGTTGAACTCGTGGAGCAAATCGTGCTGCAGCTCCCGTAGAAATTGGTTGCTGTTTTGGCCGCCGGGGCGCACCAGGTGCACCGTGAGGGCCGTGTCCTGGGTGCTCAAGGGCCAGATGTGCAAGTCGTGCAGGGCTGTAACGCCAGGACGGGCCAGTAAAAAGCGCCGCACCGCCCCTACCTCAATTCCGACGGGAGCCGCCTGTAAGCCCAGCTGCATAGTCTCGCGCAGCAACCCCCAGGAACTGTAGCCCACCACGGCCAGAATTACGAAGCTGATGGCCGGGTCGAGCCAGAGCCAGCCGGTGAAGTACACCAGCGCTCCACCCACCACTACGCCCACCGATACCAGCATGTCGGTGAGCATGTGCAGGTAGGCGCCGCGCACGTTTACGTCGGCCTTCTGCCCGCTCTGGAAAAGCCAGGCGGTGAAGCCGTTGATGAGCACGCCCAGCCCGGCCAGGGCCATGACGACCGGCCCATTTACCGGGGCCGGGTGGCGCAGGTGGTCGATGGTATCCCAAAGAATAAAGCCCAGGGCCAGGTACAAAAGCGCCGCGTTGAGTAGCGCGGCTTGAATAGTGGCGCCCTTGTAGCCGTAGGTGAACCGCTCGGCCGCCCGGCGTCGGGCCAGCAGCGTGGCGCCCCAGGCCAGGGCCAAGCTTAGCACGTCGCTCAGGTTGTGGCCGGCATCGGAGAGCAGGGCCGAGGAATTGGCCCACAAGCCGCCCGCTGCTTCGCCCGCCACAAACAGCAGGTTGAGCGTGATACCCCAGGCAAAGGCCCGCGAGAAATTGCCGTCGGCAGGCGGGCCGTGGTGGTGGTCGTGTCCGGCGTGGTCGTGGGCCATACGGGTTGCTCGCAGTATTGCGCAGTGAAAGGAGTAGTGTCTCGCGGTGTCGTTCTGCGGTCAGCGCACTGCGGACACCGCGCCTGCCACTGCATAACAATGCGAGGAATTTACTTGAACGACAACGGCACCAAAAGCTTCACGCTCAGGGTACGGCCCATGTTAAACACGCCTGGCCGGCCGGTGGCCTCGTTTACGGCCGTGTACTTCAGCCGACTGAGGTGATTTTGATACGCGACATCAAAGAGGTTGTTGGCCGCCAGGTACAAGGAAAACAGCGTGCGGTCCTTGGCCGACACCACATCTGTTCCTATACCCGCATTAAACAAGGTATAGCCAGAAGTGGGAGTTTCAGTGTCGAAGGCCGAGAAAATGCGGTTCTGGGCGAAGTTGTGCTCCAGGGTGGCCCGCGCGTACAGGTTGTGCAACCGGGAGCGGCCGGCTTTGCGGAAGTTCACCCGCAGCTCCGACTGAAATCGGTCGGCGGGGGTAAAGGGCAGGTAGCGCTGCCCGCTGGGCTGGTCAAACTGCAGGGCCCGCACCATCGAAAACGAGTTTTCGAAGTGCAGCCAGTCCAGGGGGTGGGGGTGCAGGTCGAGGCTGACTTCGCCCCCGGCCAGGCGCGCATCGCCCTGCCCGTAACGGAACACCCGGTCGCCCTCGGCCGACAGCGAATCGGTGCCATCGACGGCGGCCAGGCGGCGGGGGAAGATGTAGTTGCTGATGCGGTTGCGAAAAACGTCGGCCTGGAAGCTAATGTGGTCGGAGGTGAAGCTCACCCCGCCGTCGGCCTGGAAGCTGGTTTCGGCCTTAAGATCCGGCTCCCCGATTTCGTAGCGGGTAGTGCCTTCGTGAATGCCATTGGAGCCCAGCTCGGCAATGTTAGGCGCGCGGAAGCCCCGGGCTAGGTTGGCCTTCAGCAGCCATTTTTCGCTGAGGCTGTACGCCCCGCCCACGCTGCCGCTCACGTTGCGAAAGGTGCTCTGGAAGCCCCCAAACTTCTGCTCACCCAGGCCAGCCGGCACCGGCTGCTCGTCGGCGTTCAAAAACAGGGCATCGGCCGTGATGCGCCGCGCGTCCACGCGCAGGCCACCGCTAAGGTCGAGCTTCCCGAAGCTCTTTTTGGTGACGCCAAACAGGCCCCCATCCAGCAGCCGGTACGCCGGAATCAGGAACTCCACGCCTTTGTTCTGGTTTTGCTGCTGCATGCCGCTCAGGCCCACCGTGGTGTTCCAGCCGTTTTTCTCGGGCAGAAACCAGCGCAGGGCATAATCCACGGTGCGCAGCTGGAAAAACAACGACTTCTCGTAGTAGTCCAGCGGGTTGCCGAACTCCCGGCGCAGGTTCTGCTGCCAGCCCACGTTCAGCGTCACGCGGTGCTGGCCCAGAATAAAGTTGTTATCGGTGCCCAGGCGCAGGTGGTTGATCTGCTGACGCGGTACATCCAGGTCGTAGCCCGAAAAGCCGCGGTCCATCACCACTTCCGGCTCGCCCAGGCCATTGATGCGCAGAAACCGGCCGGTGGCTGCCTCCCGTTCGCCCTCAATCAGGCCCAGAATCTGGTTGAAAGAATTAAACGTGAGGTGGGAGTAGCCCCAGCTTTTGTTTAGACCCACGTAGCCGCTGCCGTCCAGCTCCCGAAAGCCCGAGTTGTACACCCGGTCGTCGTAGCGGTTACGGTAGTCGGCGGCTACTTTGCCCGAGCCGCGCACCTGCCAGTTCAGGCCATTCAGGTTGCCCGCGTTCCAGACTGAGTAGCCCTGCTGGTAGTTGTTGGTTTGGTAGGTGGCGGCTACGGCGCCGAGCACCCGGCCTTCCTCCACGGGCTCGGCCGGCAGGAAGTTGATAACCCCGGCCAGCCCGTCGGAGCCGTAAAGCAAAGAGCCCGGACCTTTGATGACTTCGGCCCGGTCGATGCTGAACTCGTCGATTTCGATGCCGTGCTCATCGCCCCACTGCTGGCCCTCCTGCTTGGCCCCGTTGTTCAGAGTGATAACGCGGTTGGCCCCCAGCCCCCGGATAACCGGCTTGCTGATGGCTGCTCCGGTAGTAATCTGGTTTAGGCCCGGCAGGTGGGCCAGGGCATCAACGGCGTTGGTAGCGGCCGTTTGGCGCAGCCGTGTCTGGTCCACCACGCTGGTGGGAATGGGGGAGCGGCGCATTTCCGTGCTAGCCGATACCCCCGTAACAATGACCTGCCCAATTTCTGTATCGGCCGCCGTGAGGGCTACGTCGAGGGCAAGGCCGGCGCCGGTATCCACGGTGCGTACCACGGGCGTGTAGCCGATAAAGCGAACCTGCATGAGAAACCGCCCGCGGGGCAAACTGCTGAACCGGAACGTGCCGTCAGGCCCGGCCGCCGTGGCCTGGCGCAAATCCGGAAACACAATGGTGGCCCCGGGCAGCGCCTCGCCGGTGGCGGCATCAGTAATACGGCCCGTCACCGGGGGCGCCGCCACGCGCGCGGGCCGGGCAGGCGGCGGCGCGGGGGCTTGGGCAAGTGCGCTAAAAGAAAGCAGCCATACGCCGGCCGTGGGAAGAAATCGGAACATACTCGCAAAAAACTATACGCTGGTCATGAACGGCAGACGGGGCCGCAAGGCTGCACTTAGCCAAAACTAATGAAACCAGCTGGCCGGATTTTCTGATCAGAACGGGTACCTGCGTCCGAGGGAAGTCCAGTAAACAAACCGGGCAGCACCAGCAGCTCTGTGCCACCTGTGCTGCCCGGTTTGTTTGGGAGGCCCTGACTTAGCGTACGGCCGTGGGGAAGTCTACGGCTACATCGGTGTCGCCGGGCGTAGCCGTGCCGTCTTTGGTGCCGGGCTGGTGGCGCAGCGTGATTTTAAGGTTGCCGGTCGTGCCGGCCGCATTGGCTGCGCCGGTTTGCACCGTCGTTTCCAGGCCCACTTCCAGGTTGTTCTTGTCCTTGTCGGTACGCGTAACGGTCACGTTGGTGCCGGTGGCCTCGAACAGGAACAGGTGCTCATCAGCTTCTTCCTTCACTTCGGCCGAAATATCCTCGGCCGGATTCTTGGTTTCGTCGAGCAGTACCAGCTTGCCGGTGTACGTAGTGTTGGGAGCCAGCGTGAGGCCGGTAATTACCGGAGCCGCGCCCCCGTCACCGTCTACGTCGCGGTACTGGGCCGTGAGCGTAGTGCCGCCGCCCACGGGCGTCAGCTCGTAGCGCAGGGTAGTAATTTGTTCGTTTTCCTCGTCGGGTGTAGGCGTGTCGTTGTTATCGTCGGAGCAGCTGGTGAGCATGGGCGAAGCCGCTAGCACGGCCAGGAAAGCGGAACGGAAAAGCAGATTTTTCATGGTTTCAGAAGGTGATGAAGTGAATGAGAAAAGAGTAAAAAGGGAAGAAGGCAGTAGTACCAAGCCCTAGGGCGTAGGGGCTGACTTTGCCCGGCTGAATTCGAGGGGTACCCGCAGGCGCAGGGTCACGTTGCGGCCCATTTCGTCGGCGAAGTAGCGGTAGCGGTTCAGGTAGTCGCGGTAGCGCTGGTTGAGCAGGTTGGCGCCGGCCACGCTCAACTCCAGCGGCAGGCGGCCCCAGTGCAGGGTGGTGCCGGCTTCCAGTCCCAGGAGGCCGTAACCGTTCGGGGGCAGGCGGTAGTCGCGCTCGGCGTAGTTGCGCGGCACACGGGTCTGGCGGGTTACGCCGGTTCCCAGTACCTGCACGTAGCCCGCGGAAAGTCGGCGGCCCACGCGGTTGGGTAGCGCGTAGCGGACACTCAGCTCGGCGCGGTCGGCGGGCATAAAGATGAGCCACTCATCCTGGCGGGTGTCGCGCCCGCGCACCATAGCGGCCTTGCCGGCCAGGAGCCAGCGCGCCGTCAGCTGGTAGGAGCCACTCACATCCAGCCCGCGCAGGGTGGCATCGGTTTGCTGAAACTGCCAGCTGGCCAGCACGCCCCGGATGTTTACCACCGGCGGCAGAATGGGGGACTGGTACAGGAAACCCCGAATGCGCGTCTGGTACACGGTCAGCTCCCCGTTCAGGCGCGGGTTATCGTGCAGGGTGGCGGTGAAACCCAGGTTGAGAGCAGTTTCGGGCCGGGCGGGACCGTTGCCGGGTACTAGGTCATAGCCCAGCTCGTACTGCGCGTTGTGCACTCCGTCGCTGAACCGCTCGTTCGGGGCGGGTGCGCGCTGGGTCAGGCCCGAGGCCAGTCGTAGCGTCAGGTGGGTGGAGGCATCATACACAGCCCCCAGCGAGGCAGCCGGCGTGGTGTATTGGAATCGGCTTTCTTCAACCCCAAACACTCCGCCCGCACGGGTGGCGCGTTTCACCTGCAAGTCGCGCTGGTCGAGGCGCAGGCCACCTTCCAGCAGCCAGCTTCCCTGTCGCCATTGCTCCAGCCAGAACAGGCCGCCCACGTAGTTGGTGTAGAACGGAATAAACTGCCGGCTGCCATCGGCGTAGCGGTTGAACTGGTAGGTGCCCGCCAGCCCCACGCTGCCCGTGAAGCCGCGCCAGGCCCGGTGCTCCCACAGCAGCTCGGCGGTGCTGGTGCGGTTGGTATAGCTCAGCGCGGGCCGGTCGAGGGCGGCGCGGTTGTCGTTACGAGGGCGGTACTTGTCGTACTCGTCGCGGGCGTCTACCTGCTGGGCCACGGTCGTGCTGAGGCGGCCCGCATTGCCCGTTTTCACAAAGCCCGAAAACTTGAGTACGTCGTGCTGTACCTGCTGGTAAGCCCGCTCGATGTCGTAGCTGAAGCCGGTGGTTTCCAGCGGCCGGTCACGCGCCACGGCCAGCAGAAAATCCTGCTGATTGCCCACGTGCGCCGCCGGCAGAATCCCGATGCGGGTGTTGAACTGGCTATAAAAAACCTCAGCTCCGTACGTCGGTTTGTGCCAGCCTACCGCGCCCGAGAAGTTGCCCTCCTCGAAGCCAGAGTTTTTCAGGTAGTAGCCCGGAGCACGCATGGTGCCGGCTTTGCGCACCGTGCCCTGGGTTCGCCAACTCAAGGCTGGCAGGCGGCGCAGGTTGCCCTCCACCGTACCAGAGGCCGCGCCCAAGCCGTTGTTGCTCATGCCCACCAGGTTCAGCTCGCCACCCACCCCGGCCGAGTCGCGCAGGGCGCGGGGCTGCACCAGCACCACGCCGCCCACGGCATCGGAGCCGTAGCGCACACTGGCTGCGCCCTTCACGACAGTGAGTTGAGAAGCCAGGAACGGGTCGATTTCCGGGCCGTGCTCCTGGCCCCACTGCTGGCCTTCCTGCCGCACCCCATTGTTGAGAATGGTTACGCGGTTGGAGTGCAGCCCGTGAATCATGGGCTTGAAAATGCCGGGGCCGGTCTGCAGGGCCGTCACGCCATTCACTTTCTGCAGGGCCTCGCCCAGGGTCTGGCCGCGGGTCTGCTGCAAGTCAGCTTCCGACAGCGTAGCCGTGGCCTGGGTGGTAGGAGCCGCTACGCGCTGCCCGCTTATCACAGCCCCTTTCAGCACCACGGCATCGGGGTGGAGGCGGAAGTCGCGGTACGTGGCCACCGTCAGGCGCACCTCACTCACTTCCGACGCAAAGCCAATGAAGCTTACCTGCACGTGGTAGGTGCCGGGGCAAAGACTTTCCAAGTGGTAGTGGCCGTCGGGCTCGGTTTGAGTTGCTTGCTGGGTTTCCAGCACAACTACCGTGGCGCCCGCCAGTGCCAGGCGCGACTCGTGGTCCTGCACGCGGCCGCTCAGCAGCAGGGCGCAATCCGCCGGAGCGGGAGCCTGGGCCCACAGCAGCCGGGGTAGCACGCACAGCAACGCTACCGCCAGCACGGAGCCAGCCCTCCGCCCCCGGACACGGCCCGGAGTACGAAAAAACATACGAAGAGAAAGGAATCTGCCCGGGCTACTTAAACCAACCGTTTTCCCTGATAGGCCAGGAGCGGGCAGGCTCTGGCCAGTAGCAGCAGCGCAGCGACAAGTGCTCTACGGCATCGGATAGCCCGATGCCCCTACCTGCGGGGCTGCTGGTGGAAAAGGTTACTGAGTGCTTAAGCCCGGGTAGGGGGGCCCCGCAGCTGGTAAGTAGCAAAGAGTGTAGCGGCCCAAAGCGAAACAACCTCCTCGGCAGCCGGCGCGGCAAAAATGCCAGCTACCGGAGCTTCCAGCTGTACGCCGGGTGCGGGCTCAAATGCCGACTTGAAGAATTGGTCCGCATTACAGTGCTGGTGCTTGGCGGAGAACAATGCCTTGCCCTTGGGCCAAGTCACGGCGTGGGCCAGCTCGTCGGTGGTGTGCGTGTGCTGGTGCAGGGCCAGCACCCACGTGTCCGGCAGCAGCACCCGCACAAAGCACAGGAGCAGCAACAAAGCCAGCCGGGAACGAAGCTTACGCATGGGCATTACCACAGGATACGAACGAAGGCAAATGTAGAAGGAAAACGCGGAATGCCCCGAATGAGCGGTAAACATAATAGCCTGATCATCTTCAGGTCATCTTGCCATCCGAGCTTTGCCGCAGACAAAACCTGATTGCTCATACCATGCAAAAGCTCACTATCCATCTGTTGCGCCGCTTGGCGGCTAAACTACGTCCGTTTCCCAAAACCGGTCAGCCGCATACCACCGAATCGTGGTTTGTATAGTTGTAGCGCATCTGGGCGATGCGGCCACAACAAGGTGCCTTCAGTATGTGCTAAACCATATTAGCTGACTGCTAAAACAGGGTGAGGGTAGTGGAGTAAGTTTTGTAACTGTGTGGTTTTATGGCGGAATTGTGCTTATTATTGTAGATAAGCCCTGTTCTCGCCAACTATGATCTGTTATATTCAGGAGTGCATTCGGCTGCATTACGATGCAGAAGCGCAGCTGCTGCATTATGCCTGGTGTGGCGACCTGACCTCGGGCAAAGCGTTGCGGCCGGCGCTGGAAGTTATTGCGCAGCTGGCTCCGCAACTTCAGATCCGCCAGTGCCTGCTTGATACCCGTTCTCTGCCACCTATTTCCATAGAAGACCAGTTCTGGATTCTGCACAGCTGGCTTCCCCGGGTTTGCCTGCCGACTATCGATTGCGTGGCCGTAATAGTGGGCGAGCGGGACTATAACCTGATGGTGATTGAAAGCATTCTGCGCGCTGGCCGGCGGTTTATCCGCTTCGACGTACAGCTTTTCTCCGATCTGGATGCCGCCTTTGACTGGGTGGTAGACGGCCACGAAGAAGCCACTGGGCGGCTTATGGCAGAATGGCTAAACCCAACCGTAGTTTACAAAGACGTGGACGAGCTGCTGGCCAAGGCATTGCCCTTATGACGGTAGCGCACCCAGCCCACCAGCACTACGCCTAGCCCAATTGGCACCAGAGCCACCCCTACCCAGACGAAGAGATTCTGGCGGAAAAACTGAATGAGGGAGAAGCCGGCAATAACCAAGGCCATACCCGTGCGAACGTAAGCGAGCAGTGTACGTTCGTTGGCCATTAAAGTGCGCTCCAGGGCCAGTAGGTCGCGTAGTTCGCGAAGGCGGTTGTGGGAAGCAGCCATAAGGAACAGGTGGGGTGTATACGTGTCTTTTTGCCTTATCAGCCTGTATCTACGGGCGGTTTCGGCCTTCGGTTTATGCCGCCGCCGTGTTGGTTTGCCTGTCAATCTGACAGCCCAAGCCCGGGGTGGAATGGGTTTTGACGCGCGCTGTCCGTCCGGTGGCTGAAAGACTCAGCTACCGGCACCGAAAACCGAGTTCTGTGTTTTAACCCTAGTTGTTCCCCAAGCGCCATGCAAGAGAAAGGCAGCATCTCGATTCACACCGAGAATATCTTTCCCATCATCAAGAAATTCCTGTATTCCGACCACGAAATTTTCCTGCGTGAGTTGGTTAGCAACGCCGTTGATGCCACTCAAAAGCTGAAAAGCCTCGGCCAGCTGGGCGAGTTCAAGGGTGAGCTGGGTGAGCTGAAGGTGAAGGTGAGCGTGGACAAGGACGCCCGCACCATCACCATCTCCGACCGCGGCCTGGGCATGACGGCCGAGGAAATCAAGAAGTACATCAACCAGATTGCCTTCTCCGGAGCTACCGAGTTTGTGGAGAAGTATAAGGAGAAGGATGCCGCCGCCAAAGACCAGATCATCGGACAATTTGGCTTAGGCTTTTACTCGGCATTCATGGTAGCCAAGGAGGTAGAAATATTCTCGAAGAGCTATAAGGATGACACCGAAGGCGCCCACTGGGTATGTGACGGCAGCACGGAGTTCAGCCTCGAAACCACCGCGAAGGCCGACCGCGGCACCGACGTGGTTCTGCACGTAGCCGAGGACTCCGATGAGTTCCTGGAAGCAGCGCGACTGAAGGGCATCCTGAACAAATACTGCAAGTTCCTGCCCATCGAAATTGAGTTCGAAGGCACCGTTATCAACCAGACGGCCCCCATCTGGACCAAGCAGCCCTCCGAGCTGACCGATGAGGACTACACCAAGTTCTATCAGGAGCTGTATCCTTTCTCGGAGCCGCCGCTGTTCTGGATTCACCTCAACGTCGATTATCCCTTCAACCTCACGGGTATTCTGTATTTCCCCAAGGTGAAGGATGAGCTGCAATTCCAGCGCAACAAAATCCAGCTGTACTCGCGCCAGGTGTTCATCACCGATGAGGTGAAGGACGTGGTGCCCGAGTTCCTGATGCTGCTGCACGGCGTGATTGACTCGCCTGATATTCCGCTGAACGTGTCGCGCTCCTTCCTGCAGGCCGACGCGGCCGTGCGCAAAATCAACACCTACATCACCAAGAAGGTAGCCGACAAGCTGGCCGAGCTTTACCGCAAAGACCGCGCGGGCTACGAGCAGAAGTGGTCGGACATTGGGCTTTTCGTGAAGTACGGCATGCTCTCCGACGACAAATTCTACGAGAAAGCCAAGGACTTTGCCCTGGTGCAGAACGTAGCCGGTAAGCTGTTCACGCTGCCCGAGTACCAGGAGTTTGTGCAGGCCAACCAGAAGGACAAGAGCGAGCAGACGGTAGTGCTCTACACCACCGACGCCGAAGCCCAGCACGGCTTTGTGCAGGCGGCTCAGGACCGGGGCTACGACGTGTTGGAACTCAACGGCCCGCTCGACTCGCACTTCATTGGGCAGCTGGAGCAGAAGCTGGAGAAAACCACCTTCAAGCGCGTGGATGCCGATACCATCGGCAAGCTGATTGAAAAGGAGGAAAGCACCGAGAGCGTACTCAGCGACGACGACAAAACCAAGCTCCAAGACGTCTACAAAGCGGCCATCAGCAACGAGCAGATGCACGTGCAGGTAGAAGCCCTGTCGCCGCAGGATGCGCCGGTTATCATCACGCTGCCCGAGTTTATGCGCCGCATGAAGGACATGCAGCGCGCTGGCGGTGGGGGCGGTATGCAAATGTTCGGCTCCCTGCCCGACTCCTACACCGTGAGCGTGAATGCCAACCATCCCATTGCCCAGCGCGTGCTGCAGGCCGAAGGCGAAGCCGGCAGCAAGCTGGCCCGGCAAGCCTTTGATCTGGCGTTGCTGGCCCAAGGCATGCTAAAAGGCGAGGCCCTGACAGCTTTTGTAAAGCGCAGCGCCGATTTGCTGGCGGCGGAGTAACGCTTAATTCCTGAAGTAATAAAGCCTGCTGTACCTCTAAGGTGCGGCAGGCTTTTTTGCGGATTATCCCCTGCAGGCTGGTGCTACCGCGCAACTTCCTACCTTCACTTCCCGCGGCCGTGGGCACTATCTCCTGATATCTTTGCGTTTTCCTGCCGTCTGCTATTCCTTTTCTGCCCATGCGCCTGTTTCGTTTGCTGTCTGTCTGGTCGGGGTTGCTGCTGGGGCTGGGCGCCTGCTCGCCGCAGCTGGTCTCGTTCAATAGTAAGCCCGAGCCACCCGCCAGTCAGAACCGCCTGTCCGATACGCTTACCACCGCCCGCGACACCGTTGCGGCGCCTTCCCTGGTAGCCAAACGCGCCACGCTCACGAAGGAGCAGGAAAAGCAGGCCAAGGAAAAGGAGAAAACGGCTCAGCGGAAGCCCAAAAAGAAGAAGAGCCTGTTCCTGGGTGAAAGAATCAAGAAAGGCTATACCAAATCGGGCCCCAAAGGGAAAAACCAGGTCATCGAAATCTTCTACTACCTCAAGACCTTCCAGCAGCCCAACGCCTACGCTCCGGCCCGCTATTACTTCAATCCGCGTAAGAAGAAGATCTTCAAGGCTTCCACGGAGCTGGATCCGGCCGTCGATAAAGTGCTGCACGGCCCCTACAAGAAGCTGCAGGGCGGTAAAGTCGTTGAAACGGGTTACTACGCCCTGGGAACCCGGCACCTGCGCTGGGAGCGTTACAACAAGGACAACGTGCTCCTGAACAAGGTGCACTATGAAATGGGCTTCCCCCGGGATGCGGTCATTACCTATTACGACGGGGAGCAAAAGCTGATTAAGGAAGTTATTCCTTACCTGAACGGCAAGCTCGAAGGCGACTACGTGCGCTACCTCGAAAACGGGCAGCGGGACTGGGAAGGGCAGTTTGAAAATGGCAAGAAAGTAGGGGAGTGGACCAAGTACTGGGGATTCCGCAACCGCCGCCACTACGTGTACCAATACGGCGAATCGGGTTACGACCCGGAAGTAACGACTCCGGAGCTCGTGAAGGAATATAACCGCAATGCCGTGCTTGTTTTCGAGAAGGACAAGCTGGATAACCGCGACAAGCCCGACAATTCCCGTCCCGGGGCCCGCAACTAGCCAAGCCGCCCGCTAGGCAAAGGCATCTTCGAAATGCTCGATCTGAAAGCCCTGCCCAGTCTGCGTTAGCGCCAGAATATCAAAGCGGATGTCGCCGGTCCAGCCAAGCTCTTCCTGAAGCTGCTCCGCGGCCAGCCGGAAGAGCTGCTGCTTACGCGCGGTGACAAACGTTTCGGGGTAGCCGTACTGCGTGCCGGAGCGGGCCTTGACTTCCACAAACACCAGCAGATCCGCTTCATACTGCACTATCAGATCTACTTCCGCCCGCCGGTAGCGGTAGCCCCGGTGCAGCACCACGTAACCGCGCTGCTGCAGAAAATCGGCCGCGGCTTGCTCGCCCGCAGCCCCAAGCTGGTGAGCCGCACAACTCATTGGTAAAGGGCCACAGGCAGAGAATACACAGGAGCAAAGGGAAGGTTGGAGCTAAATCTAGTACCTTTGCGGAGAATTTAGCCTGCGTCCAACAATCAGGTGCCTGGTTAAACTGCCTGAGTAACCGTTGTTTCGGTTGCCGAAAGCAGCGTCCTTGCGCTACCTGACCGACAGCAGGCCTTACCTTTCCTTCGCATGGATTCTCAGCTTACCACCTGCGTATCGGGCCCTGCTGCCGCCTCGGATGCTTCGCTCCAGGCTGCCGCCGGGCAAGCCGGCCAAAACCGGGTGGTGCGCCTAGAACAAATGGGCTTGGTGCCTTACCAAACGGCGTGGGACTACCAGGAGACCTTGTTGGCGGCCACTTTGGCCATCAAAACCCAGAACCGGCTGGTTGCTGAGGCCGGCCAGCTCCTGGCGCCCACCCCTAATCATCTGTTGCTCTGTCAGCATCCACCCGTGTACACCTTGGGGAAAAGCGGCAAGCCCGAGCATCTGTTGCTCGATGAGCAGGGGCTGCAGGCGCACGGGGCCACGTTTCACCGCATCAACCGTGGGGGCGATATTACCTACCACGGCCCCGGCCAGCTGGTAGGCTACCCCATCCTCGACCTCGAAAACTTCTTCACGGATATCCACCGCTACCTGCGGGTGCTGGAAGAAGCCGTCATTCTCCTGCTGGCGGAATATGGGTTGCGGGCGGGCCGCATAGCCGGGCTTACCGGCGTCTGGCTTGATTTTGAAGAAGGGGCCGCCAACCCGCGTAAAATCTGTGCGCTGGGCGTGAAGTGCAGCCGTTGGGTAACCATGCATGGCTTCGCCCTCAACGTGAACACCGACCTGTCCTACTTCGGCTACATCGTGCCCTGCGGTATTACCGACAAGGCCGTAACCTCCATGCAGCAGGAGCTCGGCCGGGAAGTTTCCCTGCCGGAGGTAGAAAACCGGCTGCTGCCGCACTTAGCCACGCTACTGGGGGCGGAATACGTAGCCTGAACATCGTATGAAAGAAGACATTCAGTTTGATCCGGTAGAGGGAGTAGCCGTAGCCGTAGTGCCCGACGAGAGTATCCTGACTGAATCCGGAGAAGCCGGCTGGCAGGTGTACCTGCTCAACTATAACGACTACGCCCTGCATAACGTCATTGTGAATTCTAATGGCTATGGCGTGCTACCCAACGGGGAGGCGGTGCGCACTTCCACGCTGCGGCACGTGATGTTGGAAGTGCCCGCCCAGAGCGCCGTACCCATTGAGCCTCTGGACCCCGCGCTGTTTGCCCTCAACAACCAGTACTGGGTAAGCTACTACCGGGGCACGCAGATTTTCGACAAGAAATACATTTTCGTGCCTGACTCCCTTGTTCCTGAAAACCTTGTTCACATTGCGTTGCTCAACCAGCAAGGCATTCTACACCACTAAGTAAAGCAGCTGCCAGTGCCTACCCTGCTGCTGTCATTGGCGTAAATGCTGTACTTTGAGCGCTGATCTATGAATCCAATCGGTATTTCCCTGGGCCTCTCTTTTTTGTGGGCATTTTTGGTGTCACTCTTTGCGGTGCCATCCATCATCTACATTGCCCACCTCAAAAACATGCTCGACACGCCCAACGTGCGGACCGTGCATGAGTCGCTGACGCCGCGCTTGGGCGGGGTGGCGGTATTTGCCGGGTTCATGTCGGCCCTTACCATCTTTGCCAACCTCGGCAACGGCGTGCAGCAGCTTCTGGCCGGGTGCATTATCCTGTTCTTCGTAGGGCTGAAGGATGACCTAGTGAGCATTTCCGTGTCCAAAAAGTTTGTCGGCCAGCTGCTCGCCACTGGCGTGGTCATGATCATGGCGGATATCCGCCTGACTTCATTTCAGGGCATTCTGGGCATTTACGAGCTGCCCATCGGCATTAGCTACGCCTTCACTTTTTTCGTGATTGTGGGCATCACCAACGCCATCAACCTGATTGATGGCCTCGACGGACTGGCCGGCAGCATTGTCCTGATCATCGTCAGCACATTTGGGTACTACTTCTACCGCTACGGCGGCCCCAACTACAGCAACTACGCCTTTGTTTCTATCTGCGTGATTGGCGGGATGCTCGGGTTTCTGCGGTACAACTTTCACCGGGCCACCATTTTCATGGGCGACACCGGGTCGTTGGTGTGCGGTTTCATCGTGTCCTTCCTGACCATTCAGTTTATTGAGATGCAGCAGCCATTTCCCACTTCCGCGCCGTCGGTAGCGGTGGGGGTGCTGTTTGTGCCGTTGTTCGATACCATCCGCGTCTTTATCGTGCGCATGATGGCGGGCCGCTCGCCCTTCTCGCCCGATAAAAACCACATTCACCACCGCATTCTGGCCATGGGCTTTCAACAAATCAGCACGGTGATGCTACTGGCCTTGCTCAATCTCATTGTTATCCTGTTTGTCATCAACTTTGCCTACTTAGGCAATACCTGGCTTATTGGCGGCCTGGTGGTTTTTTCGCTGGGTTTGAGCGTGTTTCTGGGCGTATACCACAGCCGCAGCAGCCGGCAGCGGGTAGCGTCCTAGCCTCACAGGCATACAGTGCGACAGATGCGGTGGCAGAGCTTGCTCGTAGCGTTGGTTGGGGTAGTCTGGCTGGCTATTCGCCCCGGCTATGCCGCCGAATACCGTCCCTTGCCACCTCCGCCCCACGCCGGCTTATCCAGTGACTGGTTGATCTATAATCGGGCGCAAAACCGGCTTACGCTCTATCTTTCCGGGTACCATCAGCCCCGCCGGGCCTATTACCAGTGGGTCACGCTTCAGGCCGATAAACCGACGGTCATTTCCTTCACCGCGCATCAGCACCTGAGCCTGTTTCTGGATAACAAGCTGGTGTATACTGCGCCGGCGGCTGGTTCCTACCGCTTGGATCTTGCCAAGCTCCTGCCCCTGACCAGTGCGCCTACTAGGCATCTGCTGTGCATCTGGCACCCGGAAATTCCGCCCGCCTACACTTCCTTCGTCGATGCAGCCCCGCTGCATGTTACCAAAGCCACTGAGGCAGTTGCTCCGTTGCTGCCGCAGGAGCGGGTTCCCGGGCACCACAATGCCTATGTCTGCTTTCTGCTGCTGCTGGGGCTGCTCTATGGTGGGGTGCGGGTTACTTATCGCCCGGGCTTCAGCCGGATATATGAGTTGAAAAGCTTTCTGAGCAGTTCTGCTGATCAGGACTTTCTCATCAAGCCTACGGCCACCTGGCTCAACTTGGCGCTTATTCTGGTTTTCTCACTGTCGTTTGCCCTGATTCTGGTGGCGGTCCACACCAGCCTGCAGGACGCCCTGATTTTGCGGCAAATTTTCAACGTGCCCGAGTCGGCCATCGTCGTACGCATCCTTTTGTACACCGGGCTGGTTTTTGGCTTCGTCCTGCTCAAATACCCCTATTTATATATCATGGGGTACATCTTTGATGTCATTCCCGTAGTGACGGTGCAGTACCGGGAATTCGTTCGTACCATCCTGCTAATCGGGTTGGTCCTGCCTTTCGTAGTGGTGCTTTACCTGACGCTGAACGTGGCCGCGCCGGTTACAGTGTTGTGGATATCCAATGGCGTGATTGCCTTTTTGTTACTGGCCACGGTGGGGCGTATTGCCCTGACGCTACACCGCAAATCGTCCCTACTGAATCTGCATTTGTTTTCGTACCTTTGCGCCACGGAAGTGATACCGCTCATTATCCTCTTAAAGCTTATTGTTTTTGCCTATTAAAGGGCTTTTTGCACGGTTTTAGCGAAGCGCTGACCTCTCCTTCCTCTTCCTTTTTCCTCTCCTTTATTGCCTAGTCTTACCTTTTTTTCTTACCATGGCCGATAGCAAAGAGCAACCGGGAACTGGCCGTCACGCAAAGCGCATTGCGAGCATACTGGTCACCCAGCCCAAGCCGACAGGAGATGTATCACCGTATTTTGCCATTGCGGAGAAATACGGCATTAAAGTAGATTTTCGGGAATTCATTCAGGTTGATCCGGTTTCCTATAAGGACTTCCGGAAGGAAAAGGTGAACATTCTCGAACATACGGCCGTCATCTTCACCAGCCGCAACGCCGTCGACCATTTCTTCCGTATCTGCCAGGAAGCGAAGATTGAAATGCCAGCGGAGATGAAGTACTTCTGTATTTCGGAACAAACGGCCAACTACCTGCAGAAGTACATTGTGTTACGTAAGCGTAAGCTGTTTGTCGGCCAGCGCACGGCTGTTGATCTGTTTGAGGTTATTAAAAAGCATAAGGGAGAGAAGTTTCTGTACCCGTGCTCCGATATCCGGAAGGACGATATTCCGGAGTTTATGCGCGCCAATAACTTCAAATTCACGGAGGCCGTTATTTACCGCACGGTAGCCAGCGACCTGTCCGATCTGTCGGATGTGAAGTACGACTGCATTGCGTTCTTCAGCCCTTCAGGTATCAGCTCGCTCTTTATCAACTTCCCCGATTTCACTCAGAACGGTACGCGCATTGCCGCATTTGGCCCTACTACCGCCAAAGCGGTACTGGATGCCGGCCTGGAGTTGGATATCCAGGCTCCGCACCCCAATGCTCCATCCATGACCGGCGCCATCGAGCAGTATATCCTCCTGCACGGAGGGGCACAAGCCAGTGCAAAGGCAAAGTCAACTAAATAGACTAACTATCGGTATTATCCGTTGAAGAGTGGGTCAACAGCTCCTAATTAGTGTAATGACCTTTTTCGTTACATTTGGAAGAGCTGCCTTGTCCCACTCTGCATTTAACCCGCTTCTATTAAAACACAATTATGAGGGTTCCGGTACTGGTTAGTATGCTGCTAGGCTTAGCAGCCGGCTCTGCTGTAGCCCAGCAACAGCCGCAGTTTACGCACTACGGTTTCAATGGAATGTACCTGAATCCCGGCTATGCCGGTGTGAAAGGCTACGGCGAAATTTCCACGATTGGCCGCTACCAGTACTTGGGCTACCAGGCTACCCTGCCCGAAGACCAGGGCGGGTCTCCCCAGACTTATCTGCTCTCGGCTACGGTCCCGGTGAAGTTTCTGCACGGTGGTGTGGGTGGGGTTTTGTACCGCGACCGAATTGCTGAAACCAAAATCACCACGGCTACTCTTTCGTATGCGTATCACCTGAAGGTAGGAGAGGGTACGCTGGGTATTGGGGTGCAGGGATTGTATACGCACCTGGGCAAGGGGACTTACCGCCCTGCCGAGCCCAACGACCCGGCCATTCCCAGTGAAAGTGCCGACCGCAAGTTCGACGTGGGCACTGGGGTTTGGTATGAGTCAGAGAAGCTCTACGCAGGGTTGAGCGTGAATAACCTGCTGCGGGCGCAATACCGATTTCAGAATGTAAACGGGAATGATTCCTCTTCCGTAACAGGGGAAAATCACGCCTATCTCACCCTGGGCTATAATATTGAGCTCACGCCTTCCGTTGTGGTCACACCCACTGCGCTGGTGAAGATGGTGTTGCCGGGCAAGGTTGGGGATTCGGGGAAATTCTCGCAGAAAAGTACGTCGTTTGAGTTGGGAGGCCGGGCCACGTTGGATGATAAATACTGGGCAGGACTTGGCTACCGGTTTCAGGAGTCGTTTCAGGGAATGTTGGGCGCAAGCTTTACAAAGGACAATGCGCTGAGGGTGGGGTACGCTTTTGATTTTATTGCATTTAATCAAGAAGCGCGTGCGTTTAGCTCACATGAAATTATGCTGTCCTACCGCCTGCCGCGGCCAGCAGCCACTGTTCGGCCCGCCATCCGTACACCCCGCTACAGTTTCTGATAAGCTGCTTTCAAAAGGGCTTTTTTGGTCCTAGAACGTCATTTGACTATCTTTTGCTTTCTGCTTTTAAATGATGCTGACCCCCTTCGTTTTAACCCGCATAAAGCGCCATTCACGGGTAGCTAAGCGAAGTTGAACGAAATACTTGCGTACATGCGTTCAACGCATTAAATTTGCCTGCTGCAAAAATTGTAATCTTTGGGTATCGCGCCTCACAAGTCTTTCGCTTCCGGACTATGAACAAGCTTTTCTTATTTCCTCTCGTCGCTGCTTCGGCCCTCTTGTTGGGAGGTTGTGGTTTTGGCAAAGGCCCGCAGGGTGACCTGATTGGCGCCGAAGACCGCCCGGAGTTTAATCCGCAGGAAGTGCCTTTTGGTATGGTGCCTTGCCCCGGTGGTACGTTCCACATGGGGCAGACCGATCAGGACATTTCCGCTTCTATGGTAAACATGAACAAGCAGGTAACTATTGCCGGTTTTTACATGGATGAGACGGAAATTACCAACAATGAATACCGCCAGTTCATGGATGCCATTCGGCAGGACTCCATTGACGTGCTGGGCGAAGAATACGTAATGACCGAACTCTACCCCGATTCTACGGTGTGGGTGCGCGACTTTACCTACCACATGGGCGACCCCCTGATGGAGTACTACTACACGCACCCGGCTTTCGATGATTATCCGGTAGTGGGCGTAGACTGGTTTGCGGCCAAGTACTTCTGCAACTGGCGCACGAAAAACAAGAATGCTTCCAACGAAGAACTGGGGCTGGCGCCTACGCCTAACTTCCGTCTTCCTTCCGAAGCCGAGTGGGAATACGCCGCGCGCGGTGGTCGTGACCTGGCTACGTACCCCTGGGGTGGCCCGTACCTGCGGAACCAGAATGGCTGCATGCTGGCTAACTTCAAGCCTGGCCGTGGCGACTATGCTTCCGATGGTGCCGCTTACACCTCCGCAGTCGGCTCGTATTTCCCCAACGATTTCGGCCTCTATGATATGTCGGGCAACGTTTCCGAATGGTGCGATGATGCCTACATGGAAGCTTCTGTACCGGTAGTTTGGGATTTGAACCCTACCAACCCGGATGACAACGAGCCCCGCAAAGTAGTGCGTGGTGGTTCTTGGAAAGATATTGCGTACTTTCTCGAAACCGGTACGCGGAACTTCGAATACCAAGACTCGGCCCGTTCTTACATTGGATTCCGGACGGCTATGATTCAGATTGGTATGGGCACCAACAGCTCTTTGAACTAAGTCCGCTTTTCACTCTTAGTGTTTTCAACAACCCCAATTCTACCAACACACAAGTACAATGGCACAAAAAGGCGGCAGTTTCCTGTATGACGTATTAATGCCGAAGATCTACGGTCTGGGTGCAGCAGTAGTAATCGTAGGCGCATTGTTCAAAATCCAGCACTGGGATGGAGCAGATATCATGCTCATCGTGGGTCTGGGCACTGAGGCGGTAATCTTCGCCCTAAGTGCCTTCCAGCCCAACCACAAAGACCCCGACTGGTCACTGGTGTACCCTGAGCTGAGCGAAGGCTACGACCCTTCAACCGGCAACGCCAGCTTTGCCGCTGAAAACAACAGCAAGGGCCTGACGCGCAAGCTCGATGATATGCTGAAGGATGCCAACGTAACCCCCGAAGCCATTTCCTCGCTGGGTGCTGGCCTGAACCGCCTGAGCACCACCACGCAGCAGCTCTCGTCGCTGGGTGAGGCTACCAACGTAACGGACGAATACACGGCAAAAGTGCGCACCGCTGCTCAGTCGCTGGAGCGTATCAATGATGCGTATTCGAACACGGTAGAAGCCATTACGGCTATGTCGAATGCTACTTCGGATGCCAAAGAGTACCACCTGCAGGTGCAGAACGTAACCAAGAACCTGGGTGCACTGAACGCAGTGTATGAAATGGAACTGCAGGACGCCAACACGCACCTGAAGTCCATGAACAAGTTCTACGGCACGCTGAGCCAGGCCATGGAAAACCTGACCGAAGCCGGCAAAGAAACCGAGCAGTTCAAGCAGGAAGTAACCAGCCTGACGACCAACCTCACTTCGCTCAACCGCGTGTACGGCAACATGCTGAACGCCATGCGGGCTACCAGCTAAGCCGGAAGGCTAGCTAGGAGGTTAAGTGTCAGTTTCACAGATAAGAACAGGAAGAAACGATGGCGGGTGCTAAAGAGACACCGCGGCAGAAGATGATTGGCATGATGTACTTGGTACTGACTGCTCTTCTGGCGCTACAAGTAAACTCCGCGATTCTGCTCAAATTCAAGTTTTTGGATGACAGCCTGATCGGAGTAAACGATAAAACGACCCAGGCTAACCAAGGTGCCGTGAAAGGCATTGAGGCGGCCGTAACCAAAAACCGCAACCAGGCGCGTGACCTTGCTATTCTGAAGCAAGGCCAGGAAGTGCGGGAGCGGACCACCAAAATGGTGGCTTACCTGCGGGATATCCGGGAGAAGCTGTTGGCTGCTACTCAGGAAAAAGGCAAGGCTGAAATGAACATGAGCGGCGAAGATAAAGTCGCCATGACCATGCTCGGCGGTAAAAAAGATGGTGCTGCTTACCCCTTAAAGGATGAGTTGAACAAATACGCTGAATACATCAAGCAGATTGTTCCTAACGCGACGCCGCTGGCCCTCGATGCGAAAGACGATAAGGCGGTAACCGAAAAGGACCAGAAGAACAAAAACTTTGCGGAACTCAACTTCGAGAATACGCCCGTAGTTGCGGCGTTGGCTGTGCTTTCGCAGAAAGAAACCGAAGTATTGAAGTATGAGGCTGACGCCCTGAATCAGCTTTCTCAGAAAGTTGGGGCTTCTACAATCGTCTTCGATAAAGTAGGTGCTTTCGCCAGCGCCGAGTCAAACACGGTAGCTGCCGGTACTAAGTACAAAGCAGAACTGTTCCTGACGGCTTCGGCTTCGTCGCTGCGCCCCTCTATGACGCTGAATGGCTCACCCCTTTCGGTTGGCCCTGACGGCAAAGGCAAAGTTGAGTTCACGGCTCGCCCCGGTGCTTTCGATGCTGCGGGCAACGCCAAGGCTTCCTGGAAAGGAACTATTCGCTTCAACCAAAACGGCCGCGACACGACCTTCACCGTAACGGTACCATACACCGTTACCAAGCCTGTCATGCAGATTCAGTCGGCTTCGGTGCAGGCGCTGTACTTCAAGTGCGGCAACAAGCTGAGCGTACAGGTTCCTGCTCTGGGAGCTCAGTATGATCCAAGCTTCTCTGCTTCGGGGGCGTCTACTATTAAAGGTTCTGCCAAGGGTGAGGTAACGTTGGTGCCTAACTCCCGCGAGGTAACTCTGAGCGTGAGCAGCGGTGGTAACCCCATTGGCTCGCAAACCTTTCAGGTACGCCCTATTCCTAAGCCCGAGATTAAGTGCATTGTAGGTGGTCGCGAGGCAAACGAGAAGCAAGGGACGCCGGTAACAGCCGTGCGTAACATGAGCCTCAAGGCCGTAGCTGACGCTGGTTTCGCTACGTTCCTGCCCGAGGACGCCCGTTACCGCGTAACCCGTTACGAAGTAACGCTGGTGCGTGGCAAGCGCCCCGCCATTCCTACGCGCACCATCAATGGTCCGGATGCCAGCCTGAACGATGTAGTAAACACTGCCCGCGAAGGTGACCGTCTGTACATCGAAGTAAAAGAAGTGCAGCGCATGAACTTCCAGGGTAATACCGAGTCGGTAAATGTGTCGAAGAACTTCAATATTCCGCTGCTGTAAGCGTTACTCAGTAAATTGAACTAACGCCCGACTTTTTCGATTCGCCTAGTATGAACAAATTCCTCTCCTTCGCCGCTCTGGCGGCCAGCCTGACGCTGTCGGTAGCAGCATCGGCTCAGGAACAAGCTACTACCGCGAGCAGCAATGGCTCGTACCGCCCGATTCCGAATTCGGACATCATGTTCCGCAAAACCATCTGGCGTGCTATTGACCTGCGCGAAAAGCAGAACAAGCCCATGTTCGCCGAAGGCAAGGAAATCAGCAAAACCATTCTGGAGGCCGTAAAACGTGGAGAACTACAAGCGTATCGGAACGATTCGCTAACCTCTACCTACACCGCCCAAGAAGTAGTGGCGAATAGCTCTTACGCGGAAGCCAGTGCCGGCCTAAGCGAAGAAGAAAAAGCGGCTGGTTTCAGCGAAGAGTCTTCGGACGACGGCTGGGGAGCTCCGGCGCCTAAAAAAGGCAAAGGCAAAACCACGGCGAAAGCAGCCCCCAAAAAGCCCGTCGCACCGCCTAGCTACGAATACCGGCCGAAGGATCTGTACCAGATGGAGTTGAAGGAAGATATGATCTTCGACAAGAAACGGTCGCGGATGTATCATGACATCAAAACCATTACGCTGCTCGTTCCTTCCACCCTAGCGTCGAACACTTCGGGTATTGAGAAGCCCATTGGCACGTTCAAATACAGCGACTTGGTGCGCGTATTCCGGAACAACCCGGACAAAGCCATCTGGTTTAACCCCCAGAACGATGCTCAGCACAAGAACCTGGCGGATGCTTTCGAGCTCTGGCTGTTCAACTCCTACATCGTGAAAGTGTCGAACCCCAATGATTCGCGTCTTTCGGATATCTACGGTGGAGAGCGGGAAGGTATTCTGGCTTCGCAGCAAGCCGCTACCGACCTGATCGAATACGAGTACAACCTCTGGAGCTTCTAACTCGCTTCTACTGATTAGCAAAAAGGCCCAACCAAACGGTTGGGCCTTTTTGTTGCTACTCGTAGGCAGGAAGGTGTGCTAGCCGAGGGCATCAGGTTGGCTGAAGTAATCCAGCAGAATGCGGGCTTTGGCTTTGCCTACTTCAGTGACCAGCTCGGCTTCGGAGAGTTCTTTAATTTTTTTGACGGATTTAAATTTCGTCAGCAGTTTGTCGGCTGTGACGGGGCCCAGGCCTTTTACATCGGTCAGTTCTGTCTTGAGCGTAGCAGCATCGCGGCGGGAACGGTGGAAGGTGATGCCAAAGCGGTGGGCTTCGTCGCGCATGCGCTGGATTAGGCGCAGGGTTTCACTTTTCTTGTCAATGTAGAGCGGCAGCGGGTCGTTGGGAACGTAGATTTCCTCGAGGCGCTTGGCAATACCGATAATGGGAATCTGCCCCCAAAGCCCCAGGTCCTTCAGCGCTTTTACGCCCATACTCAGCTGTCCTTTGCCGCCGTCTACAATCACCAACTGAGGAAGGCTGGCTCCTTCATCCAGCAAGCGGCGGTAGCGCCGCGTCACGATTTCGTACATGGAGTCGAAGTCGTTGGGGCCTACCACGGTTTTGATGTGGAAGTGGCGGTAGTCTTTCTTGCTGGGCTTGGCATTACGAAAGCACACCATGGCGGCTACCGGGTTGTCGCCCTGAAAGTTGGAGTTGTCGAAGCACTCAATGTGCTTGGGGAGCTCGGTGAGGCGCAAATCCTTCTTCATGGTTTCCATAATGCGCACCTCGTTTAGGTCCTTGCTTCGGTCGTTCATGCTTTCCTTTTCCTTGCGCAGGTACAGCACGTTCTTGATGCTCAGCTCCAGAAGCTTGCGCTTGTCGCCGATTTGGGGCTGCGCAATATTTACCCCAGGCAGGGGCAGGGAAGGTATGGCTACGTTGGTGAGGATTTCTTTCGACTGGCTTTCGAATTCTTCCCGCATCTGCATAATCACCGGGGCCAGGATTTCGTCGTCGGGCTCGTCGAGCTTTTTCTGGACCTCTACCGATTGCGTCAGAATGATGCTGCCGTTCATCACCTTCAGGTAGTTGATAAAAGCGGACTTCTCATTGGACGCAATGCTGAACACGTCGATGTTCGATAGGGAGGCATTGACGATGGTGCTTTTGCTCTGGAACTCGTCGAGGCGGTCGAGCTTTTGCTTGAATTGATGCGCCAGCTCATACTGCTGCTCCTGGGCGGCTACCGTCATCTTCTCGCGGAAGTATTGCTTGGGCAAGCGCAAGTCGCCATTCAGAATCAACCGAATCTGCTGGATATACTGGTTATAGGTTTCTTCATCCTGTAGTCCTTCACAGGGGCCTTTGCAGTTGCCCAGGTGGTACTCCAGACACACCTTGAACTTGCCGGCTTCAATGTTCTGCGGGCTTAGGTTGTACGTGCAGGTGCGCAGTGGATAGAGGGCCCGAATCAGTTCCAGCAGTAGGTTCATGCCCGTCACGTTGGCGTAAGGACCGTAATAGCGGCCTTGCCCGGGTACTTTATTACGGGTCGGAATCAGGCGTGGAAACCGCTCATTAGTGAGCAGCAGGTACGGATAGGTTTTGCCATCCTTCAGCAGGATGTTGTACTTGGGCTGATGCTGCTTGATAAGGTTATTCTCCAGCAGGAATGCATCCGATTCGGAGTCGACAATAGTAAACTCGATGCGACGGATGTTCTTGACCAGCTGCTGAGTTTTCTTGTTGTGGTCCTGCTTGGTGAAATAGCTGCTCACGCGCTTGCGTAGGTCAATGGCTTTGCCCACGTAGATGATGGTATCTTCTTCTCCGAAGTACTTGTATACTCCGGGCCGGTGAGGCAGTTGACGAATTTGCTCTTGCAGCGCAGGGTTGGCAGCCATAGAATCACGGATTGAGCAAGCGTACAGGGCGGGCAGGACACCACAACCGTAGCAGCAGGGTAAAATGGTACGTAAACCGGCCAGAGGCAGGTTCAGGACCGGGTAGGTTTCTGAAATGTCAGAACAAAAAAGGAGGCCGGGAAGTCCCGGCCTCGCAAAGTCAACTTAATAATTTCTCTGGCAGGCACTGACGCTTCGCAGAAATCAGGCTTGAGCTTCAATCTAGATATCCTGGTCGCTCAAATCATCCAAATCTACTTGGTTCAGCTTCTGATCCGGCGGAATGGTGTCGCGCTGACCGCCGTAGTAGCGGGCACAGTCAATTTCGATGCTGAGCGGCTGCTGGGGAACCGGGAAATCCTGGGTGCTGATGCCAATTTCCTTGTTGTTCTTGTACACCTGCTTCATGAAGATGCCGTAGATGGGCAGCGCTAGGCGGGAGCCTTGGCCGTAAGCGCCCGTGCGGAAGTGAATACTCCGGTCTTCACCACCTACCCACATACCACACACAAGGTCGGGCGTGAGGCCCATAAACCAAGCATCGGAATAGTTGGATGTAGTGCCCGTCTTGGCCGCCATCTGGTAGGGGAACTTAAAGCCGCCGCGCAGGATGATGGAGGTGCCGCCTTTTTCCTCCACGGCGCCCCGCATCATATACGTCATCAGGTAGGCCGTTTCTTCGCTGAGCGCCTCTTTCGTCTGGGGCACAAACTCGCGCAGCACGTTGCCGTTTTTGTCTTCGATGCGCATCACCATCATGGGGGCAGTCCACACGCCGCGGTTGGCAAACGTACCGTAGGCGCCCGTAAGTTCGTAAATGCTCACGTCGGAAGAGCCAAAGCCCACGGCCGGCACGGCTTCAATAGGGGAGGTGATGCCCAAACGCTTGGCATATGCAACGACTGTCTCAGGACCGAGTTTCTGCACCAGCCAGGCTGTGATGGAGTTCATCGAGCGGGCCAAGGCCTGGCGCAGGGTAAATGTGCGGCCCGAGAAGCCCCCTTCGAAGTTGCGAGGGGTGTAGGGCGGGCGGCCGGCTACAGCCGGAAACGTGGTAGCTACGTCGGGGCGCTGGTAACAGGGAGAGTAGCCCTGGTCGATGGCGGCGGTGTATACGAAGGGCTTAAAAGTAGAGCCAGGCTGGCGTTTGCCCTGCTTTACGTGGTCGTACTTGAAGTACTTGTAGTTGGTGCCGCCTACCCAGGCCTTGATTTGCCCATTCAGCGGATTCATGGCCATAAACCCGGCGTGCAGGAAACGCTTGTAGTACGCCAGGGAGTCCATAGGAGACATCGTTACTTCCTTCTCGCCCTGCCAGGTAAACACCTTCATCTTGTACTTCTTATTGAGGTAGTACTTGATAGAGTCGGGTTGGCCTTCGTAGCGGATGGACAAGGACTTGTACCGCTCCGTACGCTTGATGGCCGTGTTCAAGAAGCCCGGAATAATCTTGCCGTTTTCGTCGCGCCAGGGCTGCATGCCTTTCCAGTGGGTATCAAACCACCGCTGCTGCAGCTTCATATGGTCGGCAATGGCCGTTTCGGCATACTTCTGCATGCGCGAGTCGATGGTGGTGTAGATTTTCAGGCCATCGGCGTAGAGGTCGTGGTCGGTTTCCCGGGCCCAGTCGCGCAGCATCTTGCTTACTTCTACGCGGAAATAGGGGGCAATGCCTTCGTTCTGGTTTTCGACGTTGTAGCGCAGCACTATGGGCTTCACGGTGTCGGCCTGCAGGGACTGGGCATCGAGGTAGCCATACTTGTGCATCTGGCGCAGTACCCAGTTGCGGCGCATTTTGCTCCGCTGGGGGTTGAACTTGGGGCTAAAGCGGCTGGGTGCGTTCAGCACGCCCACCAGGGTGGCGGCTTCAGGGCGCGTCAGCTCCTTGGGCTTCTTGCTGAAAAACGTTTTGGCCGCCGTGCTGATGCCAAAGGCATTGGAGCCGTAGTCCGTCACGTTCAAATACATGCGCATGATTTCGCGCTTGGTGTAGCTGCGCTCCAGGCGGATGGCCAGAATCCACTCCTTGGTTTTGGTGATGAGCATGCGCAGGCCCGGCACGTCGTTCAGACGCCCGTCGCTAAGGTCTTCGCGCGTGCGGAACAGCACTTTGGCCAGCTGTTGGGTGAGGGTGGAGCCGCCGCCCCCGCTGCCGCCCGTGAGCAGGCCCGCCGCCACCCGGCCAGTAGCCTTGGGGTCGATGCCGGAGTGCTCCTCGAAACGGGCATCCTCGGTGGCAATGAGAGCATCTACCAAGTGCTGGGGCAGGTCTTCGTACTCAACGGGCGTGCGGTTCTCCCGGAAGTACTTGCCCATCAGTACGTTGTCGGCCGAGTAAACTTCCGAGGCCAGTTCGCTCTTGGGATTTTCGAGCGTTTTCAGGTTGGGCATCCGCCCGAAGAGGTTCAGGAAATTGGCGCTGACGGCCCACACGTAAAACAAAAACGCCAGCGTGCCCAGGCCAAACAGTGCCCAAAGCGTGCGAATGAAGGCCGAAAACCGCCCAGACCGGGCAGGCTTGCGCGGAACAGCAGGTTTTCTGGCAGCAGAATAAGCCATTAGATAAAAAGGTAAATCAGCCTGCGCCGCCCTCGCAAGCAAAGACGGCAGCAGGGCTCAGGGAAGAGTCCGCAAAGTTACGGACGATAGGCTTGCTGATAGAACTGCTCGTACTCGGCCACGTTCTGGCGTTGGAGCAGCACTGGTAAGTTCTCAATACCTACGATAAGGCTTTGGTAACCCACGCCCCGCAGGCGGCCCAGCGGGCCCTGGGGCCCACGGAGCTTCAAGGCATAGCTCTGCGCTACCTTAGACCCAGCCAACGACTGCACCACCACGGCTACGAAACCGTCGCCGAGGGGCTGTTGCTGCACCTGCAGATTGGCGGCCCGGTAGTAGCGGTTGTTGTAGGCAGTAAGCTGCGTGGGCAGCGTAGCGAGCAAGGGCGCATCTTTGGCTATTACCAACACTACCGCGTGGTTGGCGCTCAGGTTAGCTGCGTAAGGCGAAACCGGAGCCGTAGGCGCGGGGTCGGGCCCACCGGGCGTGGCAGTAGCCGGGGCCGGTACCGCAGCTGCAACCGGCTCGGCTACGGCGGGCGGAGTGGTAGCTGGGGTTTTGTCAGGGGAGGGGGCAGGCGTAGCTGAAGCAGGGGCCGCGGGAGTCGGTGCGGCAGGAGTGGCTGCTTCAACCGGAGCGGGAACTGCCGGCTTGGGCACTACCACCGGCGACTCATTGGCCCCGTAGAAAATGCGCATGCGGTTATCAACTTCCCCGGGGCGGAAATACGAAACCCTGGGCTTGTCGGTAGAAGCCAGTGCGCCGGGCAAGCTGCCTTGCTCATAGCGTGCGAAGGTTTCCAACAGGCTTTGCGCATCGGTTACCAAGGGGCTGTTCGGGTACTCTTTCACAAAGCGGGCTACTTGCGCTTTGGTGGTGGCAGGTGGTTGGGTACGCAGCGCCAGCAGCACCCCCAGGTAAGCTACCCGGTCGTTGTAGTCACTTTCCGGATACAGCTTGCGCGTGCGGGTAAGAACCCGGCCGGCTTTTTTGAATTCCTGCTGCTTATAAAACGCAAAAGCCGAATCCAGCTGCACGCTCACGCCCGCATTGGCTACCGACATCCGCCGCAGGTACTCTGGGTCGGCAACCAGACGCGCGTACGACGACGTGGGGAACTCCTGGCGGAGCCGCTGCGCGTATTCGTCAGCTTTGGTACTGCCAGCCTCTTTATACAGCAGGAATAAGCTGTAGTATACCTCTGGGGCATGTTTGCTGGTAGGGAACCGCGTCAGGAGGGTTTCGTAGGTTTCGGCAGCTTTGGCAGGCTCCCGGAGTTGTTGCCCGTAAATGCTGCCCAAAGCAAACAATGCTTCTTCAATCTGCTGGCTGGAGGCTGCCAGCAGCTCGGCTGTCAAAGGAATATTCTGTCGGTATTGGGCAGCCAGCGTAGCAGCCTGCTGAGCTGGGTTAAGAGCCGCCGCCGCTGTTCCCGGGGCATTCACCTGGGTGGCATCGGAACCCGCCACGGTGATGGGCACATTGCCGCCGCGGGCGGTAGCAGGGGAGGTGCTGGCTGTACTTGTAATGCGCCAGTTATCCTGCAGAGGCCGATCGCCCCAGCGGCGCACAAACTCCGAGCGCGCCGTACTCAGCGACGTTGGGTTGTCGAAGTACCACTGGGCCCCCGTATTTGCGTTGGCAAAGGCAAATGGGTCGATGTCGGGGTTGCCGCTTCGGACGCTGCTCACCCCGGTAGCTGTCTGCCGCCGGCTTTCCCGCTCACGCTGGTCGGCCAGGCGTTTTTCCTCGGCGGCTTTGGCGGCCAGCTCAGCTTCGGCGTAGCTAAGCAAGCGGGTACGTAGCGTAGCCGTGTCCAGCTTGGCCAGGGCCTGCAAGCTGTCCTGAGTATCTACAATGGTTAGCTGCTTGGCAAACTCCTGCAGAATGGCACTGCGCTCGGCAATAGCCGCGTAATCGGGCGACTCGCGCGACAAGTTCTGCACCGTGCTATCGTAGTAAGCGGCCGCAGGGCGGTACTTCTGCAGGTTCTCGTAGTTGATACGGCCCGCCAACAGGTAGGTATAGGACTTCTGGGCTTGGGTGCTGCCCGTAGCCCGGGCCGATTTCTGCAGCAGCTTCAGGGCCTCGGGGTAGCGTTGCTGGCGGTATTCCAGCCGCGCCATCTCGTAGTAGATCTTGTCGCCGTACTCCTTGTTCTTGGTGTCTTTTAGCAGCTTGGCAAAGTACTTATCCAGCCGGGCGCGGTCATTCTGATTCAGGTCCGAAACCTGCCCCAGCATCAGCTTGCTGTAGAAATCGAGTTCGTAGGGTGGGTTCCGCTTCAGGATTTGGTTGAGCTGGGCGTAGGCCTTTTTGTCGTTGCCCTGCGCCTGGTAGAGCTGAGCCAGTACGTAGCGCGTGCGCGACTGTTCGTTTTTAGGCGTGATGTAGGGCAGTGCCTTTTCCAGGTTGGCAATGGCCAGGGGCTGATTGTCGGTGCGGAGGTAATACTCAGCGCGGGTCAAAAACAGAGCCTTGGCATTGCTTTCCGTGCCTACCTCTTTATCGAGAATGTCAGATACGGCCGAGGCGCTTTCGTACTCCTTCAGGGCCAGGAAGCTGCGCATTAGCCAGATCAAAGCCTCGTGGCGGGCATGTGGGTCCTTACTGGTGGTATTAACGTACTTGAAGGTCTTGATGGCATCCTCCAGTTCACGCTTATAATAGCGGGCTTTGCCTACCAGGATATAGCTGTCGTCCGTCCAGTCGGAGCCCGGGTGATACTGAATGGGGATGGAGGTCTTTTTGATGATGTCCTCCATATCCGGGGCCAGCCGCACGGCCGTCAGCGAGTCAATGGTCGGAAACAAAGGCAGCACGCGGTTGTAGTCGTTGAGGCGGGCCTTGTTCAGGTCTTCCTCTACCGTGCGCATTTTTTCGCGGGCTAGGAAGTAGGCGTTGTCGCGGGCTACAATATTCTGGTACGTGCGGCCCACTGGACCACGCTCGGACGCGCAGCCGTGCAAGCTGGCAGCCACTACCAACGCCGCGGAGGGCCAGAAAAGCAGACGGGAAAGCAGAGTTCGGGTCAAAACAACGAAAGAAGTCGGAGGCCGGGCAGTAAACGCGTAACGGGCCAGGCTGCCAAAATTGTTCAGCCAGTCACCCATTTCGGTTCACAACGTCACACAGTAAGTAAAAGTACGCTTTTTCCCGACCCACCCCGGGAAAGGCCCGTTTTCCGGCCAGGCGCCCCGGAAACCCGTACTTTCGTTTGGCGGCCCTTTCCCCCGCTGTCTGGTATGTCTGAAACGCCTCTCCCGGAAGATTCCCGCCCCAGTGGCGGCAGCAACTTTGGCAAGTTTGCCGGCGCTGGTATGCAGATGCTGGCCATTATCGGCTTGAGCACATGGCTGGGCGTCTGGCTCGACGGGCATTTTCACACCAGTCCCTGGGCCACCGTTGTTCTGAGCCTACTAGGAATTTTTGCGGCCTTATATCAGGTAATCCGGGCGGTTTCGGAAAAGTGAAGAGTAGCCTAAAGTAAATGCAACGGCCATTTGCTGCCGATATCCTCTTTAGGTAAGAAGCTATTAAGGTGGGCGGTTAGGTGTGCACTTTTGTGCCTTATGGTACTTTACCGGCTTGCATCTGTTACCTTTGCCGGCCCATCCTCCTTATATAGTAAGACTTGCTTCGCTTTTTACGCAATCTGCTGCTGTTGGGCCTACTCTTATACGGTAGCCTGTATCTGCTGAACGCCCGCTACGGCGAAGCGGTGGTGCATCCTTTGGCTGGGTATATCATGGGCTACTTCGCCCTGCTCACGGGCATCATCTACTGGGTCACGGCCCGCCTGGTGAAAGCAAACCCCGAAAACTTCATGGCGGCCTACTTCGGGTCTATGGTGCTACGGATGTTTTTGAGCATCGGCATCGTACTAGTCTATCTATATAGAGGGGGCGCGCACGAAGGCAGAGGTACTTACACCTTCTTGGGGGCCTTCTTTCTTGGGTATTTTCTCTTTACCGGGTTTGAAGTCTGGAGCGTTCTGACTAACTTGCGCCCGTTTTCAAAACCGGGTGAACCCACCGTTTAGGTACCCGCTTTGCCCCACCCTAAGATCTTCTGAATGAAGCGCTTACTTGTAGCCCTCTTCTGTATTCTTTCCCTGCCCGTTTTTGCACAAGAGCAGACGGCTTCCGTTCACGAGGCCAACAAAGAAGAAGGCTTCAACGCCGGTGAGCTGATTCTGCACCACGTAGGTGACGCGCACGAGTGGCATTTCTTCGGCGAAGAAGGCGAAGGGCCTCACTTCACCCTGCCCCTGCCCATCATTGCGTACCAGGAAGGCAAAGGCCTGTCGGTGTTTTCTTCGCATCACCTTTACCCCGAGGGCACTGTGCACGAAGGCCTCAAGCTGGAGCACGAAACCCTGGAAGCCGTTGACGGCTACAAAGTACACGATTTCTCGATTACCAAAAACGTAGCTTCCCTGCTGTTGAGCGTGGTGCTGCTGATTGTGGTGTTCACGGCCGTATCGAAAGGCTACCGTAAAAACCACGGCCGCGCCCCCAAGGGCATTCAGTCCTTCTTCGAGCCCATCATCATCTTTGTGCGCGACGAAGTAGCCAAGAAAGCTATTGGCCCGAAGTATGAGCGGTACCTGCCTTACCTGCTCACCATCTTCTTCTTTATCTGGTTCAATAACCTGCTGGGCTTGCTGCCCGGCGCGGCCAACCTCACCGGCAACTTGGCCGTGACGTTCCTCTTTGCCTTCCTCACGCTGCTCATCACCACGTTCAGCTCCAATAAGTACTACTGGTCGCACATTTTCTGGACGCCTGGTGTTCCGCTGTGGCTGCGCCCGATCATGATTCCTGTAGAACTCATCGGCGTGATTTCGAAGCCCTTCTCGCTGATGGTTCGACTGTTCGCCAACGTTACGGCCGGGCACATCATCATCCTGAGCTTCATTGCCCTGATCTTTATCTTCAACAGCATTGGCATTGCGCCGCTGTCTATTGCCTTCGGTTTGTTTATCAACGTGCTGGAGCTGCTGGTAGCTGTTTTGCAGGCCTACATCTTCACGCTGCTGACGGCCATGTACATCGGTGGGGCCGTGGAAGAACACCACGACCACGACTATGGCATTGGCGGTGACGACGCCGACGCACCGCTGCACGTATCGGGCAGCCACGCGCACTAAGCTCCAAATTCCCCCTTTTTTTCTGCGTTTTTTCTTCACACATTCTTCAAACTCTTTGTCTTATGCTGCTCTCTCTGTTGCTGCAGGTTGTTAATGCTGTTGGTCTGGCTGTAATGGGTGCCGGTATAGGTGCCGGTCTGGCTATTCTGGGTGCTGGTCTGGGTATCGGCCGCATCGGTGGCTCGGCCATGGAAGCCATCGGCCGTCAGCCCGAGGCCTCTGGCAAAATCCAGACGGCTATGCTGATCGTAGCTGCTCTGGTAGAAGGTGCTGCTCTGTTCGCAGTAGTAGTCTGCCTGCTGATTGCCCTGAAGCTTCAGTAGAGAACCTGCAAGACCCGATACGCCGGCTGGGCTCGTCTGTAGCCCGGCCGGTGAATCGGGTTTGCGGTTTCTTTGGGTTGTAGCGGTCCGGTCCGAACTACGCGCCCCGTTTCTTCGCCCGGCACCGATTATTCACCGATTTAGCTGAGCCCTGATGCTTACCAACCCTAGTATTGGCCTGCTGTTCTGGCAGCTGGTCATTTTCCTGATTCTTCTCTTCCTGCTCACCAAGTTCGCTTGGAAGCCCATCCTCAGCTCCCTCAAAGAGCGGGAAAGCTCCATCGAAGGTGCCCTGCGCATGGCCGACCAGGCCAAGCTGGAAATGCAGGAGCTGAAAGCCGGCAACGAAAAGCTGCTGGCTGAAGCCCGCCTGGAGCGCGACCGTATTCTGAAGGAAGCCACCACGGTATCCAACCAGCTCATTGAGCAGGCCAAAACCAGGGCTACGGAAGAAGGCAGCCGCATGATTGTGCAGGCCCGCGAAGCCATTCAGAACGAGAAAAACGCCGCTCTGGCCGAGGTGAAAAACACCGCCGCCAAGCTGTCCATTGATATTGCGGAGCGCATCCTGCGCCGCGAGTTGGCCGATTCGCCCGCTCAGCAGCAGCTCGTGGACTCGTACCTGAAGGAAGTAAAATTGAATTAGTAGTGAGTATTCAGTATTGAGTAATGAGGTTCGGTCAGCCGAATAACATCTGTCTCAATACTCACTACCAACTACTCAATACTAAAATCAATGTCTGAACAACGAGTTGCTTCCCGCTACGCCAAGTCCCTGCTGGATTTGGCCGAGGAGCGTGGGGCGCTGGAGCAAGTGAAACAGGATATGGACTTGTTCAGCAAAACGCTGGACGAGAACCGCGACCTGCGCTTGTTGCTGCGCAACCCCATCGTGAATCACGATAAAAAACTTTCCATCCTGCGCGCGGTGTTCGGCGGCAAGGTGTCGGACCTCACCGAGAAGTTCTTCACCATTGTCACCCAGAAAAACCGCGAAAGCGCGCTGGAGTTTATTGGCTCCGAGTTCCTGAGCCAGTACAACGCCCTCCGGGGGGTGCAAGCGGCGGAAGTAACCACGGCTACTCCCCTCACGCCCGAACTGCGCACTCAGGTGCAGCAGATCGTGCGCGAGCAAACCGGCCTCCAGCAGGTCACCCTCACCGAGAAGGTAGATGCCTCGCTCATCGGCGGCTTCGTGCTGCGTGTGGGCGACCAGCAAATCGACGACTCGGTACGTTACCGCCTGCGTAAGCTGCGCAGCGAATTCTCGAAGAACCCCTACCAATCCCAACTATAACCCACCATGGCAGAAGTACGTCCGGATGAAGTATCCGCCATTCTGCGGGAGCAGCTGTCCAACTTCAAAACCGCCGCCGAGCTCGAAGAGGTTGGTACGGTACTGCAAGTTGGCGACGGTGTAGCCCGCATCTACGGCCTGGGCAAAGCCCAGTCGGGGGAATTGCTCGAATTTGAAAATGGCCTGCAGGCCCTCGTGCTTAACCTGGAAGAAGACAACGTAGGCGCCGTAATGCTCGGCGACTACAGCGAAATCCGGGAAGGCGCTACGGTGCGTCGCACCAATAAAATTGCTTCTATTAACGTCGGCGAAGGCATTGTAGGCCGCGTGGTAAACACGCTGGGCCAGCCCATCGACGGCCGCGGCCCCATCCAGGGCGAAACCTATGATATGCCCCTGGAGCGTAAGGCTCCCGGTGTAATCTACCGCCAGCCGGTAACCGAGCCCATGCAAACGGGTATCAAGGCTATTGACGCCATGATTCCAATTGGGCGCGGTCAGCGCGAGCTGATCATCGGCGACCGTCAGACGGGTAAGTCGGCGGTAGCTATCGACACCATCCTGAACCAGCGTGAGTTCTTCGAGCGCGGGGAGCCGGTATTCTGCATCTACGTAGCCGTAGGTCAGAAAGCCTCTACCGTAGCCCAGGTGGTAAACGCCCTGCAGCGTGGTGGTGCCATGGACTACACCGTGGTAGTTTCGGCTTCGGCTTCGGATCCGGCTCCCATGCAGTTCTTCGCTCCCTTCACCGGGGCTGCCATCGGCGAGTTCTTCCGCGACACCGGCCGCCCGGCTCTGGTAGTGTACGATGACTTGTCGAAGCAGGCAGTAGCCTACCGCGAGGTGTCGTTGCTGCTGCGTCGTCCTCCCGGACGCGAAGCTTACCCCGGCGACGTATTCTACCTGCACAGCCGCCTGCTGGAGCGCGCCGCGAAGATCAACGCTTCCGACGTTATTGCCCGCGACATGAACGACCTGCCCGAGAGCATCAAGCACCTCGTGAAAGGTGGTGGTTCGCTGACGGCATTGCCCCTCATCGAAACCCAGGCAGGTGACGTTTCGGCCTACATCCCGACCAACGTAATTTCGATTACGGACGGGCAGATCTTCCTCGAAACCAACCTGTTCAACTCGGGTATCCGGCCGGCTATCAACGTAGGTATCTCGGTATCGCGCGTGGGTGGTAACGCCCAGATCAAGTCGATGAAGAAGGTAGCGGGTACGCTGAAGCTGGACCAGGCTCAGTTCCGCGAGCTGGAAGCCTTCGCCAAGTTCGGCTCCGACCTCGACGCTTCGACCAAGCTCACCATTGAGCGGGGCCGCCGCAACCTCGAGATTCTGAAGCAGCCCCAGTTCTCGCCCCAGAAAGTAGAAGACCAAGTAGCCGTAATTTACGCTGCTACCAACGGTCTGCTCGACCAGGTGCCCGTAAACAAGGTGCGGGAGTTCGAGAAAGAGTTTGTTCAGGTGATGAACACCCGTCACCCCGATGTGCTGAAGGCCCTCAAGGCTGGCAAGCTGGATGACACCATCACCAACGCCATCCGTCAGGTAGCCAAAGATCTGTCGGCAGCGTACGCCACTAAGTAATTAACAATTAAGAATTAGTAATTAAGAATTGAGTGTTGCCATCCGGCTGGTCTTCGCCCGACGGCAATTCTTAATTCTTAATTACTAATTACTAATTCCCAACGCATGGCAAGCTTAAAAGAAGTTCGTAACCGCATTGTCTCGGTGCAGAGTACGCAGCAAATCACCAAAGCCATGAAAATGGTGGCGGCGGCCAAGCTGCGGCGGGCGCAGGACAACATCCTGCGCATGCGCCCCTACGCCCAGCGGCTCAACAGCATTCTGAGCAACCTGACCAGCCTTACCGGGGGAGAAGTGCTGAGCGACTATGCCGTGCAGCGCGAAGTCCGCCGGGTACTGGTTATCGCCATTACTTCCGACCGTGGCCTGGCCGGGGCTTTCAACAGCAACATCTTCAAAGGGGTCAACCAACTGGTGCGCGAACGGTACGCGGCGCAGTCGGCGGCCGGCAACGTAACGGTAATGGCCATCGGGAAGAAGGCCCACGACTACTTTGCCAAGCGCAATCCCCTGCTCGGCAACTACACGCACGTATTCGGCAAGCTGTCGTTTGATACTGTGCGGGAAGCGGCCGAAGAAGCCATGGAAGGTTTCCGGGTTGGTCAGTTCGATGAAGTGGTGATGGTGTACAACGAGTTCCGCAACGTGGCTACCCAGATTGTTCGGGCCGAGCAGCTGCTGCCGCTGGTGCCCGCCGAACCGGCTGCCAACGCTACGGCTACTTCCAACGTGGACTACATCTTCGAGCCTTCGAAGGAGGAAATCGTACAGACCCTGATTCCACAGTCGCTGAAGGTGCAGCTTTACAAAGCAGTGCTGGAAAGCAACGCCTCGGAGCACGGCGCCCGCATGACCGCCATGGACAAAGCCACCGACAACGCCGGGGAATTGCTCAAGTCGCTCAAGCTCACGTATAACCGCACCCGTCAGGCCGCTATTACCACCGAGATTCTCGAAATCGTAGGTGGTGCCGAGGCCCTGGCATCCAGCCGGTAACGCGAATTCTTATTTCATCAAAAAAGCCCGCTTCCCAAAGGAGGCGGGCTTTTTCGTTTGCTTTGACCAGAGGTTCTTGTTTGGCTTAACAGCCGCTAGTTAAGTTTGTCAAGGCCGTTAATGGATAGCGCAAAAGTTAGTCCTACAGGTTCATGTACGCTCGTTGGGCTAGCGCCTTGCTGGGTTTGGGGACGGCTGAATGGGCTTCCAGCAGTGCTAGCACCCGCTTGGGTGTTAGCTCGGTGAAGTCGTTGATAACTGTGAGAGGTGCCTGAAACTGCTTGGCTTTTAGCGTGGTACTCACGCCAATGCAGCGCATACCGGCGCGGTAGGCGGCCTGCTCACCCAATAGAGCATCTTCTATGACCACGCACTGCCCGGGCGGGATGCCCAGCTTTTGGGCGGCTACCACAAACGTATCGGCGTGGGGCTTGCCCCGGAGCACATCGGCTTGGCCCACCACCACGTCGAAGTAAGGGCGCAGGTGCAGGTGGTCGAGTATATAGCCAATGGTTTCGGGGGCTGAGCCCGTACCCAGGGCCAGCTTAAAGCCCGCGGCGCGGGCCGCCTGCAGGAAGGCCGTCAGGCCCGGCAGCTCGCGGCGGTGGCTCCAGTAGAGCGTGCGGTAGAGAAACTCGCGCTGGGAAGCGTACTCCTCCAGCTGCTTTTGGGGCACGGGGTTGGTGAAAACAGTTTTTAGAATATTCGTGGCCGGCATGCCGTTGAGGCGGGCCAGCAGACGGCGGGCGTTGGTAGTCAGGCCCAGGTCCCGGAACAGCAGCTGAAAGGCCCGGGCCTGGTAGCGGGTGTTGTCGATGAGGACGCCATCCATATCAAAAATTAGAGCGTAGGAAGCCGGAGTAGCCATAACGGGAAGGAGGAAGATCGTACTTATCGAGGCGGCCGGAGCCATTGGTGCGGGGCCCGCCCCGCTGCCTGTACGCGGTGGCCCTCATTTTGGCTGCCCAAAGTGCAAGTCCCACGCGGGCGGGTTATCTTTGCCCGGGCCTTCGGGCGGAGGAAGCATTCTGCCAAGCCGGCCCTTCACTTTGCTGTTGCTGATTTGAAAACGAGTTTGTGCGTGTTGCTGGCGTTGGGCCTGACGCTGCCCACGGTGGCCCAGAAGAAAAGTCTGCCTCTGGAGCGGCCCCGGCTGGTGGTAGGCATTGTGGTAGACCAGATGCGCTACGATTACCTGTACCGCTACTGGGAAAAGTACGGCGACGGGGGCTTCAAGCGCCTGCTCAGCCAGGGCTTTAGCTACGAAAACACTCATTACAACTACGTGCCTACCTATACCGGGCCGGGCCACGCCAGCATTTACACGGGTACTACGCCCTCCGTGCACGGCATCGTAGGCAACAACTGGTGGGTGCGCGAAGACGGCAAAGCCACCTACGTGACCGAAGACAAGGGCGTGAAAGCAGTGGGAGGCTCGGCGGCGGCCGGGCAACAGTCACCCAAAAACATGCTCACCACCACCATCACCGACGAGTTGCGCCTGGCCACCAACTTCCAGAGCAAGGTCATTGGAGTGTGCATCAAAGACCGGGGCTCCATCTTGCCGGCCGGGCACACAGCCAACGCCGCCTATTGGTTCGATGGGGCCAATGGCGCCTTTATCTCCAGCTCCTTTTACCAGAACACGCTGCCCGGCTGGGTGAGCAAGTTCAATGGGGAGCTGCACGCCGCCGACTACCTGAGCAAGCCCTGGGAAACGCTGCTGCCCCTAAAGGACTATACCGAAAGCACCGCCGACGACGTGGTGTGGGAAGGGGCCTTCAAAGGCGAGGCTAAGCCCATCTTTCCCCACGACCTGCCCAAGCTGAGTGGAATAGACGTGGCCGCCGCCCGGGCCGGCCTGCGCGCCGGCGTGGATGCCTCGGCTGCCACCAAATCCGCTACCTACGACCTGATTCGCTCCACGCCGTTTGGCAACTCCCTCACGCTGGACTTCGCCCTCGAAGCCCTCAAAAATGAGCAGCTGGGGTTGCGCGACGTTACGGACTTTTTGGCCTTGAGCTTCAGCAGCACCGACTACGTAGGCCACCAGTTTGGGCCAAACTCCGTGGAGGCCGAAGACACCTACCTGCGCCTCGATCGGGACCTGGAGCGCCTGCTCACCTACCTCGATAGCAACGTGGGCAAAGGCAAGGCGCTGGTATTCCTCTCCGCCGACCACGGCGCGGCCCACGCCCCCGACTTTTTGCTGGAGCACGGCGTGCCGGCTGGCAACGTGGGCTCCCGCCTCATGCGTGATTCCCTGCAGCACGAGATGGTGCGCCGCCACGGCGCGGGCCAGTGGGTGCTTAGCTTCGAAAACCAGCAGGTGTATCTGAACCGGCCGCTGCTGGCGCAGAAGAAGCTGGACCTGGCGGCTTTCCAGCGGGAGGTAGCCAACGTGATGCTGCAGTTTGCCGGCGTCACGCGCGCCATCACGGCCGAAGACCTGGAGAAGTCGCACTGGGAAAGCGGCATGCTGATGTACCTGGAAAACGGGTTCTTCCCCAAGCGCAGCGGCGACGTACTGGTGGTGCTGGCCCCCGGCTGGCTGGAGTCGTATACGTACCCGGTGAACCGGGGCACCACCCACGGCTCCGCAGGCACGTACGATACGCACGTACCCCTCCTTTTCTGGGGCTGGCGCGTAAAGCACGGCGAGTCGAGTCGGTCAACTTCTATTACCGACATTGCACCCACTTTGGCGCGCTGGCTGCACATTCAGGAACCCAATGGCTGCAGCGGGCAACCCCTGCCCGAAGTGCTGGGCTTTTAATTTGAGCTGGTAGCTTCGGTCAACAGAAAGCCAATAGCCGGCAACTCCTCAAAACAACGTTTTTTCATTCTTTTCAAATTTTAGCTGACCCGCTACTAGCTAACCGCTAAAAGCCCACAGCTAACAGCTAAACTCAACATGGCTCATTTTAACCCCTGGCACGACGTAGCGCGCGGCGAAGACGCCCCTCGCGTTGTGAATGGCATCATTGAAATTCCGAAAGGCTCTAAAGGCAAGTACGAGCTCGATAAGGAAAGCGGCCTGCTGAAGCTGGACCGGGTGCTGTTTTCGGCCGTGCATTACCCCGCCGCCTACGGCTTCATCCCACAAACCTACTGCGACGATAAAGACCCCCTGGATATTCTGGTGCTGTGCTCCGTGGACATCGTGCCCATGTGCCTGGTGGAAGCCAAGGTGATAGGGGTGATGCAGATGGTGGACGGCGACGAGGAAGACGACAAAATTATTGCTGTAGCGGCCCACGACATTTCCGTGAACCACTACAATGACCTTGACGATTTGCCCCCGCACACCCTGCGCGAGATGCAGCGGTTCTTCGAGGACTACAAAGCCCTGGAGCACAAGCACGTAACCGTGGAGCGTTTTATGGGCCGGGAGGAGGCCTACCGCATTGTGGAGAAGAGCATAGACCTCTACAACGAGACATTTAAAGCGGGCCAAGCCGCGCAGGGTGCCCCCCAACCGGCTGGCGTAGCGCTATAAGCTCCCGCCCCATTGCCTTGAAACGCCCTGCCTGGCTTTTGCACCGGCAGGGCGTTTTGTTTGGGAGCCGGCCCAAGCTCCGCTATACCTTTTGCGCGGGCGTTGCGTAGGGTGGGCTATGCCCCAAAAACCACCCCAAAACGCCCTGCTGCGGTTTCTGTACGAGAACAGCCTCTTGCTTGTGGGCACTGTGCTGGTGCTCGGTACCCTGGTTGGCCAGATAGTGACTGGCTGGCACGACTACAACGACGAGCTAACCCAGATGCAGTTACCAGTCCTGACGCTGGGCCAGTACCTCGGCTCGGGGCATTTCCTGGAAGCCACGTTTGAAAACTGGGAAAGTGAGTTTCTGCAGATGGCCCTGTACGTGCTGCTCACCATCTGGCTTCGGCAGAAAGGCTCATCCGAGTCTAAAAAGCTATACGAAGAGGAAGAAGTAGACCGGGAGCCTAACCCGTATAAAGAAGATGCCCCGGCCCCGGTAAAGCGCGGAGGCTGGCAGCTGCTGCTGTACCAGAATTCCCTGACGCTGGCCTTTCTGCTGCTGTTTTTCGCTTCTCTCTGGCTACATGCCAAAGGCGGGGCCGAGGTATACAGCATTGAGCAGCAGCAGGAGGGCAAGCCTGCCGTAAGCGCACAGGAGTATATGCAGACCACTCGTTTCTGGTTTGAGTCTTTCCAGAACTGGCAGAGCGAGTTTCTGTCCATTGTGTCCATTGTAGGCCTGTCCATCTTCCTGCGGCAGAAAGGCTCCCCTGAGTCGAAGCCGGTAGATGCCAGCTACGAGGAAACCGGGGAATAAGCCTGGCTGCGTACCTTCGCTGTGGAGCTTTTCTGCGGGCTCCGGCCCCGGGTATGTCTTCAGTCAACTCCTCTTTTTCTTCCGATGAACTAGTGCAGCGGGTACCACGGGGCCTAAAGCAGGTGCTCGATGCCATCTTATACAGCAACCTGGTAGTGGCGGCCGCGGCGGCCAGCCTGAGTTGGTCCACCTTTCTGTTCTGGCGCCAGCCGTTGCCGCCGCGCCTGGGGCTGTTCATCTTCTCTGCTACGCTGTTTTTGTATAACCTCGACAGCGCCCTGCCTTATAAATACACCCGGCCCGCCCTGCTTTCGGGGCGCAAGCACTGGATGCTGGTGCACCGGAAGGCCTTGCTGGGGCTGGCAGCCGCTAGTCTGGCCCTGGCTGGGTGGGCCCTGTGGGCCGAGGCCAACCTGCCCCTGCTGGTTTTTCTGGGGCACCTGGCCGCCGTAGCGGTGTTCTACTCGCTGCCGGTGGTGCGCTGGCAGAATAAATGGCGTAGCCTGCGCGAGGTACCCCTGCTGAAGGGCTTCCTGATTGCCTACGTATGGGCAGCCGTGAGCGTATGGCTGCCGGCCCTGCACCTGGGCAAGCCCTTAGCATCTCCGGTGGTGGCGCTGTTGTTTGGCCGGCGTTTCTTCTTTATTCTGGCCCTCACCTTCGTCTTCGATATTCGCGACTACACCAAAGACCGGCTCAGCGGAACCCACACGTTTCCAGGCTTGCTGGGCGTAGCTACGGCCAAGCTACTGGCTTTACTGGCCCTGCTCGTCTCGGGGCTGCTGGTACCGGCTGCCATAGCCGGTCCCCACTTGGTTTGGTATACCCTGCCCCTGGGGCTGGCGGCGCTGCTGGTGGTATTTGCCCGGGAGGGCCGCTCCGATTATTACTTTGCCCTGCTTGCCGATGGCGTGATGCTGACTCCTTTCCTGGCCGCCTACGGTACCCTGATGTAGTCCGGCTAAAAAGCAGGTGGGGTAGTTAGCTCCTCGAGCGCAGGCCCTAAGTGGGCTGCAATAATACCGGCGGTCAGCCCCAGTTGACCTACCTGCCGGGCGCCCAGGTCGCCGGCTCTGCCGTGGGCGTATACTGCCAGTAAGGCCGCATCGAGTGGGGCCAGCCCCTGGGCGCAGAGGGCGGTCACCGCGCCTGTCAGCACGTCGCCGCTGCCCCCGGTGGCCATGCCTGGGTTGCCGGTGCTGTTGAAATATAAGGTGCCCGTCGGCGTCCCGATACAGGTGTAGGCCCCTTTCAGCACTACGTAGCACCGATGCCGGGCGCAGAATGCGCGGAGCAGCTCCAGGCGGTGGTAGTCGTCGTGGGCCGGTTGGGTGAGGCGCTCAAATTCCTTGGGGTGAGGCGTCAGGATGGTGTCGGGGGGAAGGAGTGCCAGTAGGTGTCGGTTGCTGCCCAGTAGGTTTAGCGCGTCGGCGTCCAGCACCAGCGGCGCCGGGCACGTGCGCAGCAGCTGTTCCAGCACGCGGAGGGTGTCGGGCTGCTGCCCCAGGCCGGGGCCGATGGCTACAACCGAGTACCCCTTCAGGTTCGGCAACTCCCCGATGTAGTCTTGCCCTACGTCCGGCAGAGCCATGGCTTCCGGTACGGCAGTTTGAGCCACGGTATACCCCACGGCAGGTACCGCCAGTGTGAGCAGACCGACTCCACTGTGCAGGCAGGCCTGCGCTGCCAGCACTGCCGCGCCGATCTTCCCGTAGCTGCCGCCCAACAGTAGGGCATGCCCGTACGTGCCTTTATGAGCGAAGCGCTGACGAGCCGGCAGCCGGTTTGTCAACAGTTTAAGGTCGGTATAGTAGTTATCCACAGGTGTTTTGTGGATAACTGTAGTATTCAGTCCAATTGAGACCAACTCCCATTGCCCAACATAGTCGGCATTTTGAGGAAGCAGGAAGGCTAGTTTAGGCAGCTCGAAGCTGATGGTGTAGTGCGCGCACACCACGGGGCTGCTCTTGGGCTGAGGGGCATCGGTGAGCAAGCCCGAGGGCATATCCACGGCCACGACGGGGGCAGACGAGTTGTTGAGGTAGTGTACTACTGCCGCGGCCACGCCTGTCAGCGGCCGGTTCAGGCCCGTGCCGAACAAGGCATCTACCAGCACGGCCGAGGAGGAAAGCTCAGGCAGCTGGTAAGCATCCAGTTCTATGCACGGCACTTCCGAAGGCAGGCGCTGATGGTTGGCGGTAAAGTCGGCGGAGCGACGGGCGGCGGGCAGCAGCCACACGCGCACGGCCTGCCCGGCTAGGTGCAGCAGGCGGGCGGCGGCTAGTCCGTCGCCGCCGTTGTTGCCGGGGCCGCAGAAGACGTGCACTTCGCGCTGCGGGTGAGCAGTCAGCTTTTCCAGCAGCCACTCCGTGAAAGCCGCCGCTGCGCGCTCCATCAACTCGACGGAGGTAATACCTTCTGCCTGAATGGTGGCTTGGTCGAGGGCGCGGGTTTGGGCAGCGGAAAGGATTTTCATGGAATTGAATCGGGCGGCTTTCTGAAAATAGTTAGTTCTTGGTGCGATGATATCTAAACCAATACGATTTAGAACTCTAGCATTACTGTGGCTGGTAGCGGCCTGCAAGCAGGCACCGGAACAAGCTGCCAGCTCTTCACCCTCAACCCCTTCAAAGCCTGTCACCGAAGGTTGGCAGCCAGCACCACTCCCCTCGGCTTCTAAGCCTGATACAACGGCAGTCGTGGAAGAGGTGTTGCTGATGGAGCCTTCCCCAACCGCCCGGCAGGCCGCGTGGCCCGGGGTGGTTGCGCTGCCCGATACCACTCTGCCAGTGGGTATCAGGCAGCCAGGCCGGGTGCTGGAAATGAAGCGGTGGCGCGATGCGGCCGGTGAGCAGCTGCTGGTAGTGTCGCGCCCTGCCCCGAAAGTCGAGTACCGGCCGGGCGACCGAAGCGCGGAGGGTGACATCTTGAAAGAGGGCGACATTCGGCTGTACGCGTCCACCGCCTGGCTGTATATCCGGCAGTATCGCCGCGTGGGCGAAGCCTGGCAGGAAGTATGGCGCTTGCAGGATGTGCTGGATAAGTGCTTCCTGGATCGGTGGATAGGTACCTTGCCCGGCTCCACGTCCGTTACCGATCTGGATAAGGACGGGCAAACGGAAACGACGATAGTGTACATGATAACCTGTCGTAGCGACTATAGCGCTTCGGCTATGAAGCTGGTCATGCGGGAAGGCCCGGTAAAATATGCGTTGCGTGGCTTTTCCCTGCTCAACGTTGATGCTGATCAATACCGCAGTAAGACTGAGGTTCCGATCTGCTGCAACGATACAGTAAACCAAGATGCTGATGCTGGAAAGTATGCTCTAAGCTGGTTTGGTCTCATGCCTGGGCATGAAGGAATGTATTTCAATGAAAAGGAATTTGCGGCTGCTCCAGCATCCTTTCTGAAGTTTGCCCGGCAGGAGTGGCGCTACTGGCGCGTGCGGGAACAGTTCAACCAGCTTTAGCGCGAACCTCCCCAGCAGTTTGGCTTTTTTAAGTTTGCTAACAGGACACTTTCTGCTGACTATTACCTGCCTGAAAGCAGGTCGTGCAGCTAGCTAACTACGGCAGCCCGGTTCTCAATGCAGATACAGTAGCCCTGATTCTCATATTACTATGATGGTTGAAACCGGCTTTGACCGATACACTATGCGCCCTGCTTTCTGGTTAGCATCTCTGCTCTTTGTGGCGGCCTGCTCCGAACCGCATTCCCCCGCCGAAACGAAAGCAGCCCCTCCGGCGGCAGCCACAGTTGATTCCGCAGGATTCAATTCCACAACCGTTAAGAGCCTACCGCTTCGCCAGCTGCCGGCTGGGGTGCCACGTCAGCCGGGCAAAGTGCTGGAAATGACGCAGTGGACGGACGCCAACGGCCCAAACCTGCTGCTGATAAGCCGCTCCGCCGTGCAAACGCTGCCCGCTGGCCCCGACGACCCAAACGACGTGCAATCAGTAAGCCTCTACGCCCGGCAGTATGTGCAGCGGGCCGGAAAGTGGAAAGAGCTGTGGCACTTGCAGGATGGCGTGGAGCGGTGCGCCTTCGATATGTGGCTGGGCCCGGTGCCCGGCGCAGTGGCCGTTACCGACCTGGATGCCGATGGCCGGACGGAAACCACACTGGTCTACAAACTGGTGTGCCGCAGCGACGTGAGCCCGGCAGATCTGAAGCTGATTATGCGGGAAGGATCAGACAAGTACGCCCTGCGTGGCCACACCGTAGTGCAGTACGACTCGGTGCCCGCCGCCCAACGCATACCAGCTGATGCCTGCTGCCTCGACACCATCAGCGCGGCCCGGCTGGAAGAAGAGTACGAGCTGCTCACGGGGCGCTACGAAACCGAAAAAGAGTTTCGGCAAGCGCCGTCCGCCTTTTTGCGCTTTGCCCGCCAGCACTGGCGGCGGTGGGTAGTAGAGCAGGAAATGGGGCAACTGTAGAAAACTTCTGACGCGGCCCCGGCGTTTGCACCGTAGTTGAATTGCTGACTTTACTTTTCGCCACTATGCAAACCTGGAACGATGTTATCCGGCTCGCCAACCACGGCAGCCCGGCCCCCGATAAGCGCGTAGAAAAAACCAACGAGGAGTGGCGCCAGCTGCTCACGCCCCAGCAGTACCACGTCACGCGGGAGCACGGCACCGAGCGGGCCTTCACGGGCGAATACTGCGAAGCCCACGAGGCGGGCCTCTACGCCTGCGTGTGCTGCGGCACCCCGCTCTACGACTCGCGCACCAAGTTCGAGTCGGGCACGGGGTGGCCCAGCTTCACTCAGCCCGTAAAAGACAACGCCTTGCGGTACAAGAAAGACACCAGCTACGGCATGACGCGCGTAGAAGTGCTCTGCAATGCCTGCGACGCCCACCAGGGCCACGTATTCCCCGACGGCCCGCCGCCTTCGGGGCTGCGCTTATGCATCAACTCGGCCAGCATCAAGCTGGTGAGCGAGCCACAGGCCGCCTGACGCTTTTACGCACAGCCGGAGGGGAAACCCGCCAAAATCAAGTACTTTGGGCTTGTCTGACCGTGGGGTTAGGCAAGCCTTTTTTGTTCTTATCACTTTGTATGAAGAAACAGCTACTCGCCTTATTTGCTACTGCCTTATTGCCAGGAGTGGCGCTATACGCACAAGTCCAGCCGGAACCCCTTTTACCTGACCCCATTGCCAGTGCTGCGCGGGCCACTGCCGCTACAGTGTTTCAGCCAACACAGCTGCTGGAGCAGACCTATGCGCTGACTGACTGGAAAAATAAAACCCGCACAGTGCTGCAGAAATTTGCCGGTCCCAACCAGCCACAGCTTTCCGTGGTAGATGCCTGGGATGGGAATGCCTGGAAGCCGTCTTTGTACAGCCACTTGCGCTACACTCCCGACGGGCAGATGAAAACCGATACGTTCTTCACCTACCAGCCCGGCAACCCCAAAGCCTTTGCCTACCTGGCCATTGCGCAAAGCTTCAATAGCGCCCGGCAGCTTACGGAGCGGGTTACTTCCGCTCTCAATATCGGCACCACCAAGTGGGTGCCCGTTAGCCGCGCCCAGATCAGCTATACCAACGGCCTGGCCACGCAGCAGGTAGAACAGAGCTACGATTACGGCACGGAGAAGTATCTGAACGTAGCCCGGTCGCTGTATAGCTACAACGCCAGCAAGCAGCAAACGCAGCACGAGCAACAGAAACTTGAAAACAATGCCTGGGTAAAGCTGCAGCGCTACGACAACACCTATACGGCCACGGGCAAGCTAGCCCAGCAGCAGCTCAGCCGCCCCGTGAATAACATGTACGAAGTCATGTATCGGTTTACGTTTTCCTATGATGCGGCCGACCGCGTCACTAAAATTCTTACGGAAGAGAAAAAGGCCGCTACTTGGGTGTCGGTGCAGCAAACGGTGTATGCCTACGACGGCAAGGGCAACCCAGCCAGCTATACCGAGCAGGCTTGGTCGGGCACCGCATTTGTAAATGCGCGGCGGGTGTTGATAACGGGCCAGTTGGTGACAGCTAACCAGGCAGCCCAGGCCCGGCAGTTTCAGTTGACGGTAGCGCCTAATCCCGCCCATGGAGCAGCCCAGGTACAATACACACTGGCTTCTCCGGCCACGGTAGCTGCTCAGGTGTTTGATGGAGTTGGGCGGGAGGTGGTGCGCTTAGCTTCACCTCAGCAGCAGGGTATTGGCCGCCAATCATTGCTGGTCCCTGCTACGCTGCAACCAGGCCTGTACGTCGTGCGCCTCAGCATCAACGACGAGGTAGTCCAGACAAAATTGGTGGTACAATAAGCTCGCACCACAACTTTAAATAGGAAAACAAGCCGCCACTGGCCCTAGGTCGGTGGCGGCTTTGTTTTCAGGGCACAGACCAGAATTTCTACCGATTTTCGCACCCCATCCACCAATTGTTGTTCGTAAGACGGAGGTAGTTGACAGTTCTTGCTTTAGGCAGGAGCCGTTACTGACCACCAGCAACCGCCAACAAAAATTACCCCACCCACCCCATGTCCCTACTTTTCACCGATTTTGCTTCCTGGCAAGCCCATTGCGCCAGTACCGGGGAGCCGCTGTACCAGCCCGTGCTGGCCTACGAGATAGAACAAAAGGGCCGCACCGAAGACCAGATCTGGCCTGGCCTGCAGCGCGCCTACGACGTGATGCGCGACGCCGTGCACACGGGCCTCACCGGCGACATGACCTCCCGCTCGGGCATGATCAACAACGGCGCGAAGAAGATTGCGGCTTCCCCCGTGACGGTGCTGTCACCCGAGTTCAAAAGTCTTATCATTCGGGCCCTGGGCGCCAAGGAAGTGAATTCGTGCATGGGCCGGGTAGTGGCCGCTCCTACGGCCGGGGCCTCCGGCATCCTGCCCGGTGTGCTCGTTACGCTGCAGGACCTGCATAAGCTGGAAGACCAAAAAATCCTGGAAGGTTTGCTGGTGGCGGCGGGTATTGCCCTCATCATCGAGCAAAATGCTTCCCTTGCCGGGGCCGTAGGTGGCTGCCAGGCCGAAACGGGCTCGGCGGCGGCTATGGGGGCCGGCGCTATAGTGTACTGCCTGGGCGGAACCGTCGAGCAGACGTTTTCCGCCGTAGCCATTACCATTCAGTGCATGCTGGGCTTGGTGTGCGACCCGGTAGCCGGACTAGTGGAGGTACCTTGCGTGGTGCGCAACGCCTCCGCGGCAGCCATAGCCTTCAGCTCCGCCCAGATTGCCATTGCCGGCGTCGACCCGGTGATTCCCGTAGATCAGTGCGTGGCCGCGCTGGGCGAGGTAGGGCAGAGCATGGAAACCCGCTACAAGGAAACCGCGCTGGGCGGCCTTGCCAATACTACCCGGGGGCGCGAAATCGAGAAAATGGTGCTGGTGCAGGACGTGCAGATTTTGCCCGACGAAGAAACTACCTGAGGCCGGCCCGAGCCAAGGCGCTAAAAGGCCTTGATTTCCGGCGTCATGGTGAGCTGGCCCAGGTAGGCAATGGCGGGCTGGTAGCGGCTGCGCAACTCCTGGTACTGGTGCCAGCAGGCTTCTACGTCTTCCTCCAGGGGAATTCCCTGCGCCCGCAACTGCGCGTAGGCTTCCCGGAAACTTTCCCCAGAGGGCTCTTCGATGCGGGCCTTGGGCAGGGCTTCGGGATTGGCATGGGCGCCCTCAAAGTACCGGTACACGCGGTTGATGCTGATGCATCCGGCTTTAAAGCAGATTTCGCCGTGCGGGTTGCGGGGAGCAGCCACCGTGCTCAGCAGCAGGGCCGCTGCATCCAGGATGATATCGGCAGCCATAACCCAGGAGCGCCCCGGCTGAGGGGACCGGAAGAAGGCCAGGATGCCCAGGGAAGTATGGCTTTCCTCGATTTCCACAAACCAGGACTCCCATTCTTCCCACTTCACCCCGTCGTGCTGCAGGGCGCCGGCGCGGTGCAGCCACTCTAGCAGCGTTACGGCGGAGGCCGGAGCGCCCGCCCGCAGCTCCAGGCGGGCCACCACCAGCTCCCGCCGGGAAAAAGCCTGGTACATCGTGGGCAGGTAGGAAATCAGCAGCGTAACCAGCAGCAGCCCGAGCCCGGCTTCGGAGTACGACACGGCGTTGGGCAGAAACCCTTTGCTGGGCTCCTCAGAGCCCAGGGTAAACAGGGAGCTGTTGCTGATACGAAAACAACGGTCAAAATCTCCCTCACCCAGCGCCCAAAAGATGGCGGTGTAGCCTAGCCCCACCATCACCAGCCACACCGCCGGCAGTGTTACCAGGGCTACGGGAGCATACAAAGCCATTACCCGGTCGCGGCTGCCGTAGGTTTTCTTGAGGCGGGCCAGGCGGCTAAACAGGAAGCGGATGCTGCGGAACACCCAATTGGTAATAAGCACCGACTCATTGCGGGGCAGCACAAAAGAGCGAATGGCGGCCAGCAGCGTACTGAGCACCAGCAAGGCCCCGCCCACAAAGGCCAGCACATGCAGCAAGAAAGTCCAGGAGGGCATCAAATGGTCAGGGAAGGCCAGCGTATGGGCTGAGTGTACGTGACGCGTTTCCCACAGTTGAGGTAGAAGCTGGTATGGTTTTCGCCGCGCGCCCATTCTTTTACCTAACCAATTTATAGTATGAAATTCTTTACTCCTGCTCTTGTTTCAATTCTGGGTGCGTCGGTACTATCAGCGGGCTGTTCCGTCGGCCGGGTGTCCATGCAAGTGCCCACGGAGCTAACGGCTACCAGTCCTTTGCCGGTCACCGGTAAGCAAGGCTTTACCTACAGTTATCAGTTCGGTGAATTCAGCACTGCTGCCGTGCACAAAGGCTGGCGCAGCACGGCTACGCACTCGGTGGGCCAGCCAATAAGTGCCGATCTAACCCGCGTCCGGCAGAAGTCATCCTTTGTGCTGCAGCCCGTAGGTGGCACTACCTGGGAAGCCCAGAGTGCTTATCTGCTGCGTGACAACGACCTGGGTATACAGACCGGGGCAAACTCCCGCACCGACGTCACCCTGCGCAGCGACGAAGTGTTCAGGACGTATATTTTCGCCCCGAATCAGCCGGGGTGGCAGCTGGTGGTGGAAAATCACCTGGGTCTGGGCCGGGAGCTACAGCCCCCGGCCGGCACGCTCAGCAGTGGCGATTCGGTGCTGACGGTGCGGCCCGTTACGCACCTGATGCGGCGCGACGGCCAGCCCATGCAGCTGCCAACCGGTTCGCCCCTGGGCTACGAGTTTGTGCGCGCCAATGGCTCCGTAGTGGCGGCCGTAGAGCTGCTGGGGCGCGGGCGGGTGTGGCTGAGCCCGGCCCTGTCTCCCGAAACCAAAGGCCCGGTAGTAGCCGCCGTAACGGCCCTGCTCATGCACCATCGGTAAGGCATGTGGCCCGCACAACCAGTGTGCGGGCCACATGCCTTATTTCTTGCGCTGTTTCCAGAGCTGGCGAAACGACTTCGGCGCTATCTGCAGGGCGTCGCGGCGCTTGCTCCAGCCTACTTCACCCAGCAGGCGGCTGAGTACCCAGTTTTTGCCAGCCGCAGGCGCCGCATCCCAGGCCCAGCGGTGCTTCATGCCATACAGCCAGAAGCCCACGGCGCGACGCTCTTCCTTGTCAGTAAAGCCCTGACTGACGGCCTGCTGGCGGTTTTTGAGCAGCAGGTTGTGCAGGTTGATTTTTACGGGGCACACCGAAGTGCAGGCTCCGCACAGCGAGGAAGCAAAGCTCAGGTGCTTGTTTTCCTCCATGCCCGCCAGGTGGGGCGAAATCACCGAGCCGATGGGCCCGGAGTACGTGGTTTCGTAGGTGTGGCCGCCAATGTTCTTGTACACGGGGCATACGTTCAGGCAGGCCCCGCAGCGGATACAGTGCAGGGCCTCGCGCTTGTCGGGCTGCTCCAGCAGGTTGGTGCGCCCATTGTCGAGCAGCACCACGTACATTTCCTCGGGGCCATCCTTTTCCAAAGGCTGGCGCGGACCCGTGTACACGGTGTTGTAGACGGTGAGCTGCTGCCCGGTGCCACTGGTGCTCAGCAAAGGCCAGAACAAATCCAGGTCCTGCAGGCGCGGTATTACCTTCTCGATGCCTACAATGGCAATGTGCGTTTTGGGGAAGGTGGCCGAAAGGCGGGCGTTGCCCTCGTTTTCCGTCACGGCCACGCCGCCCACGTCCGCAATCAGGAAGTTGCCGCCTGTGATGCCGACCTCCGCCGTGGTGTACTTCTGGCGCAGCAGGCGGCGGGCCGTGAGCACCAGCTCCTGGGCATCGTCGGTGGGCTGGATGCCCAGGTGCTTCACGAAGATGTTGGCAATGTCCTGCTTGCTCAGGTGCATGGCCGGCGTGACGATGTGGTAGGGCCGCTCCCCGTTCAGCTGCACGATGTACTCACCCAGGTCCGTTTCGATGGACTCGATGCCGTTCTTCTCCAGAAACGAATTCAGGTGAATTTCCTCGGTAGTCATGCTTTTGGCCTTCACCACCGTGCGCGCGTGCTTGCGGGCCATGATCTTGCCGATTTCCAGCAGGGCCTCCTCCGCATTCTGCGCCCAGATGACGCGGCCGCCCCGGGCCGTGAAGTTGCGCTCAAACTCCAGCAGGTAGTCATCGAGGTGGTTGATGGCCTTGGCCTTCAGATAGGAAGCCCGTTCCCGCGCCAGCTCATGGTCGCGGTACCAGTCGAGGCCGGTTTGCACGGCCGCGTTGTACTTGCCGATGTTGAAGCGAATCTTGCGCCGATGCTCCAGGTCAAAGGCTTTGGCCTCGCTGTCCCGCTGAAATTGACTAGGTTTGGTAAGCATGTTTCTGGTGGCGTGTGCCGCGTTGTCTTGTTGAACATCCTTCGGTTTGGCCTTCTCTCACATTCCTGACCCTCTGCCGCCCGAAGGTTTTTCGCTGCCCGTCGACGAAATTGAGGGCAGCTTCCGCACCTGGGGGTTTCTGCCCGGCTACTCCCGCAACAGCCTCAGCGCCCGCCTCACGCTCTACCCCGAGCAGGTGGAGCTTAAGGTACTATCCGTGAGTAGCTACCCCTACGCGGCCCTGCGGGAGGTGGGTTACCGGCCCGCCGGACTCCTGCGCCAGGAACGGGTAGTGTTGTTCTTCACCAGTCCAAAACACACGAGCTACTCGTTTATTCCATCCTCGGCACCTATCCGGCGGGCGTTTCTGCAGTTTTGCGTACAGCGAGGCCTCCATCTGTCAGCCGAAGCCCAGCAAGCCTTGCTGCTATAACCCGCCAGCCTACGGCTTGTTGGAATCGACCACAATCCGGTTGTCCCGGTTGGCCAGTTCCCAGGCCGTGTAAAATACCAGCTGGGCCCGGGTCTGGAGTTTGTCAAACTCAATCTTCTCCACATCGTCGGTGGGCTGGTGGTAGTCGGCGTGGTCGCCGGTGGTGTAGAAGATAACCGGGATTTTGTGCTTGGCGAAGTTGTAGTGGTCGGAGCGGTAGTACACCCGCTCGGGGTCATTAGGGTCGTTGAAGTGGTAGTCGAAATCGAGCTTGGTGTACTTCTGGTTGGCGGCTTCGTTGATGGCGTGCAGCTCCGAGGAAAGCTTGTCGGAGCCCACCAGGGCCACGTAGTTGGGCTTGCCTTCGTGTTCCTTATCGGTGCGGCCCACCATGTCGATGTTCAGGTCGGCAATGGTTTGCTCCAGCGGGAAAATGGGGTGGTCGGTGTAGTACTCCGAGCCAAATAAGCCTTCCTCTTCGCCCGTCACGGTCAGGAACAGGATGCTGCGGCGCGGGCCGTGGCCCTCGGCTTTGGCTTTAGTAAAAGCCTCGGCCAGCTCCAGCACCGAGACTGTGCCCGAGCCATCATCGTCGGCCCCGTTAAAGACTACCCCGTTTTTGATGCCCAGGTGGTCGTAGTGGGAAGATATTACCAGGATTTCGTCTTTCTTATCGGTGCCTTCCAGGAAGCCCAGCACGTTTTCGGTAGCAAAGGTTTCTTGTTGGCGCGCGGCCTTAATGGCGAAGGGCGCCGGTTTGAAGGGCGACTTTACCGGCTGCTTGGCCGTGGCGGTGCTTTCCTGATACTCACGCAGCTTCTCAGCGGTAGTGCGCAGCAGGGCCGCGCCCAGGACCGGCGACACGAAGAAGTAGCCCGCGCGCGGGGTCTCCGCCTTGCCCAGCATATTCATGCGAGCCTGGTCTACGTAAGGCCGCACCATGCCCAGCGTTTTGCGGTAAGCGGCCGTGTCGGGGTTCACGAAGAACACGCTGCGGGCGCCTTTCTGTGTGGCCAGCAGCACCTTGCTGCGCGTGTTCGGCACAAACGCCTTGCCTGGGGCGGCTACGGCCGGGAGCCCCGACTTTCCATCCTTCATCGGCTCCCCGACGAGGATGATGAGGTCCTTGCCCTGCACGTCGCCCAGAGCCGCGTAGTCGGAGTAGCCGTCCTGCTCGATGCCGTAACCCGCAAACACCGGCTGTACCGTGGTTTCCTGCGAGAAGGACGAAGTGCCGGTGGCGTAGAAGTCGCGCTTCCACACAAAGGGCTGCTTGCCAATGGTGAGCGTGGGGGCATCTTTCCAGCGGGTACGCTCCAACGTGAACGGCTGCAGGTAGGTGTTTTCAAAACCTTGGACCGGCCCCGTGAGGCCCAGCTCCTTGAAGCGGTTGCTGATGTACTCGGCGGCCATTTTCTGGCCTTTCTCCCCGGTTTCGCGGCCCTCGTAGGCATCCGAGGCCAGCACCGTCAAGTGGCGGCGCAAATCTTCCTGGGTGATGCTTTGAGCGTACTGAAGCGCCCAGTCGGTGGCCACCGGGGCGGGCGCGGGTGCGGCCGGCTGGCTGGCTTTGGGTTTGTGCTTTACCTTGATTTTGCTCTGGGCCAGCGCCGGCTGAGCGGTGGCGCCGGCCAATGCCAGCAGTAGGGCGTAACGGTGCAGGGAGTTCATACAGGCAAGAACGGCAGAAATGGCCACACCTGCTGCGGCCAAGCCCTAAAGCTAGCTTACCAGCGGCCAGGCCCGCAGAAAAAAAGCCCCGGGCATCCGGGAAGGAGCCAGGGGCTTTTGACAGAAACAGCGGGCTAAGCGAAGCCGCGGTTTAAACTACGGCTTGTTGGAGTCCACCACGGGGCGGTTGTCGCGGTTGGCAATGTCCCAAGCCAGGTAGTACACCAGCTGGGCGCGCTTTTCCATCTTCGGAAACTCAATCTTGTCTACCTCGTCCTTGGGACCGTGGTAGTCGTCGTGCACCCCGTTGAAGAAGAAGGCCACCGGGATTTTGTGCTTGGCGAAGTTGTAGTGGTCGGAGCGGTAGTAGAAGCGGTTCGGGTCCTGGGGGTCGTTGAACTGGAAGTCCAGGTCGATTTGCGTGTACTGCTTGTTGGCGTTTTCCAGGGCCGCGTGCAGCTCCGAGGAAAGCTTATCAGAGCCGATAACGTACACGTAGTCGCCCTTGCCCTCGTGGCCTTTATCCGTGCGGCCCACCATGTCGATGTTCAGGTCCGTCACCGTCTGAGCCAGGGGGAAGACGGGGTGGTCGGTGTAGTACTCCGAGCCCAGCAGGCCTTTCTCTTCGCCCGTCACCGTCAGGAACAGGATGCTGCGGCGCGGACCGTGGCCCTCGGCTTTGGCCTTGGTGAAGGCCTCGGCCAGCTCCAGCACCGAGACTGTGCCCGAGCCGTCATCGTCGGCGCCATTGTGCACCTCGCCATCTATGATGCCGATGTGGTCGAAGTGGGCCGAAACCACCAGGATTTCGTCTTTCTTATCGGTGCCTTCCAGGAAGCCCAGTACGTTTTCGGTGGTGAAAGGCTGCTGGTCTTTAGGCGCCGTGATGGTAAACTTCGTCGGCTTGAACGTGGATTTCTGGGGCTTGCCGGCTGCCGCGGTGGCATCGGTGTACTTAGTCAGGTTGGCCGCCGTCGTACCCAGCAGCTTATAGCCCACAGCCGGCGACACGAAGAAGGTGGCGACCCGCTCCGAGGGCTTGTCGGCGAAGGTGATGGTGGGCTTTTTCAGGTAGGGCCCAAAGCGGGCCGCCGTTTTCTGAAAGTTGTCGTTGGGGTTGAAGCTCACGAAGAACACGCTCCGGGCACCTTTCTGCGTGGCTACCGTAGCTTTACCCCGGTAATCCATGCCCCACTTGCTGGGCTGGCCGTCTTTGCCCAGCAGCGGCTTCCCATCCTTCATGGGTTCCCCGATGAGGATGATCAGGTCCTTGCCTTTCACGTCGCCTAGGGCAGCGTAGTCGGAGTAGCCGTCCTGCTCGATGCCGTAGCCCGCAAACACCGGCTGCACTACCGTGGCCTGCTGGAAGGGGGAGGAACCATAGCCGTAGAAATCCTGAAGCCAGGCAAAGCTCTGGCTGCCCACTTTCAGGGTGGCGCCATCCTTCCAGGAAGAGCGCAGCATGGTGAAGTGCTGCAGGTAAGGATTATCGGAGCCCTGCACGGGCCCCGTGAGACCCAGCTCCTTGAAGCGGTTGCTGATGTACTCGGCGGCCATTTTCTGGCCTTTCTCCCCGGTTTCGCGGCCTTCGTAGGCATCCGAGGCCAGTACCGTCAGGTGTTGGCGCAAGTCGGCCTGCGTGATGGTTTGGCCATACTGGCGGGCCCAGTCGGTGGCCACCGGGGCGGGAGCGGGAGCCGCTGCGGGCTCGGTGGTGGCGGGCTGCTCGGTTTTGGGCTTGTGCTTGACCTTGATTTTGCGCTTGGTTTCCGGCTGCTGAGCCACGGCGGCCGTGGTACAGGCACCCGCCAGTAGCAGCGCGCCCAGGAAGGGTAGTTTCATAGGAGAGGGGGTGAGGCGTTTTTTGTTAGATGGAATTTTGCAGCAATGGTTGCATAAGGGTAATGTGTTGCGCTTCGCTAATGTGGGAATGTGGTTTGAATGTGCTGATGCGCACAAGGGCTGAGTGGGAAAAGCACGTGCAGGCGTTGTCCAAGACGGATGGCTTCGCTTCGCTCGCCATGACACATTCCTCACCTGAGCACATTTTCCGCATTCAAACTACATTAGCGAAGCGCAGCAAATTTTAGCCCTGCACAATCAGCACCGAGGCGTAGGCGGCTACCCCTTCGCGCCGGCCCACGAAGCCCAGCTTTTCGGTGGTGGTGGCTTTAATGCTAATGTCTTCGGTCGGAATCTGCATCACCTCGGCCAGCACCCGCTGCATCTCGGGAATGTGCGGGTTCACTTTGGGTGCTTCCAGGCAGATAGTGGAGTCGATGTTGGAAATGGTGTAGCCCCGTTCGGTCAGCAGCCGGACCACTTCCGCCAGCAGGCGCTTAGAGTCGATGCCTTTGTACTGGGGGTCGGTGTCGGGAAAGTGAAAGCCGATGTCGCGCAGATTGGCGGCCCCCAGCAGGGCGTCGCAGATAACGTGAATCAGGACATCGGCATCAGAATGGCCCAGGGCCCCGTGGGTATGCGGCACCTGAATGCCGCCCAGCCAGAAAGGCAGCCCCTCGCGGAGCTGGTGGACGTCGTAGCCAAAGCCAGTGCGGATTTTCATAAGCAGAAACGAACAGAAAGTTGGGAGCCCAAGGTACAACGGCCCCGCCTTTTTTGCGGCCAAGCTTCCCGGATGGCGGCCCCGGGCAAATAAAAACCGGGAAAAATGCCGGAGGGTTAAAGTAAAAGCCCCGGCTTTGCGTCAGGAAAAACGACAGCAGCGAGAAGCGGAAAAAGAATAGAAAAAAATTAATGGAAACTTTGAATCCGTTTAAAGTTTCCAATGTACCTTTGCCCCGTCATGGAAATCAAAGACCGGATTTTAGTTGGGGCAGTGGAGCTGTTTATGCGCAATGGCATCCGCAGCGTGTCGATGGATGACATTGCCACCCGCCTGGGAATGTCGAAGAAAACCCTGTACAAGTGGTTCGAGAACAAAGACCAAATCGTGCTGGCCGTGATGCAGCAGCACCTCAACCGTGAGGAGGTAGACTGCGAAGCCGCTTTTGCCCAAGGTTCCAACGCCCTGGAAGCCATGTTCAACCTGATTCAGTGGCACCGGGAAATGCTGGCCAACATTCACCCCAGCATCTTTCACGAGCTGCAGAAATACTACCCCCAGGCCTGGGCCCTGTTTGATGAGCACAAAAACACCTTCATCCTGGCCAAAGTAGCGGCCAACATCCGTCAGGGCATGGCCGAAGGCCTGTACCGCCCCGACCTGGACGTGGACGTTCTTTCCCGCCTGCACTTGGCCGAAATCGAGCTGATGTTCAACAACGTGGTTTTCCCGCCCAAGCAGTTTACCCTGCAGCGCGTGAACTCGGCTATGATAGAACACTTTCTGATGGGCATATCCACCCTGAAAGGCCACCGCTTAATTAATGAATACCGTCAGGTGACGGAAGCAGAATAATCGTTTTCCGCGCTTCTTTCTTTACCAATTACCCTATGAAAAACGCTTTGCGCGCCGTGCTGTTGCTTGCGGTGCTGGGTTTTCTAAGTCTGCACAAGCTGCTGGCACAGGCCCCCACCGCCGTTTCCGGCACCCCGATGCCCCTGAGCCTGCAGCAGTCTATCGACTACGCTATCAAGAACAAGCCCACGCTGCTGGCCACACGCCTGGCCGAGCGCACGGCTGAAGCCAAAGTGGGCGAAATCCGCTCGGCGGGCCTGCCCCAGGTGAACGGAGGCCTGAACGTGGCCGACAACTTCAAGCAGCAGAAAGCCCTAGTATCTTTTCCGCTGTCGCAAACAGTGCTGACCTCCGAAAGCCTGAATAAGGCTGAAACCGGAGAGCGGGTAGTGCTGGAAACCCAGCAGTTGAACCTGCCGCCCCAGCCGTTCGTGTTCGGCCAGCAGTGGCAGGGCTCAGCTAACGTGTCGGTGTCGCAGCTGCTGTTCGATGGCTCCTATTTCCTGGGGCTGAAGGCGGCTAAGGTGTACCAGGACCTGTCTAAAAAGCAGACCCAGCAGGCCGAAATTGACGTGGTAGAGCAAGTAAGTAAAGCCTACTACAGCACCTTGGTAGCCCGCGAGCGGCTGCAGCTCCTGGCCCGCAACGTGCGCCGCCTCGATACGCTGCTGTACCAGACCAACCAGACCTTTAAAGAAGGCTTCGTAGAGAAGCTTGACGTGGACCGCCTGCGCGTGCAGCGCAACAACCTGGTGGTGGAGCAGCAGAAAGCCCAGCGCCTTACGGAGCTTAGCGTGGCGTTGCTCAAGTTTCAGATGGGCCTGCCCCAGCAGCAGTCCGTAGAGCTTACCGATTCGTTGAGCACGGCCCTGGTAGATGCCAATGCCCTGCGCCAGCGCCTGGGCACCGCCGACTTTGCCCAGGGTGGCGGGGCAGCGGGCGTACCTACGGCCCCCGCTACCACGCCGGGCCAGCCCAATGCCGCAGAGCAGGCCCGCCAGGACCGGCAGGATGCCCTCAACAATGGCCTGACGACGGCCGCCGGCGCCGCTTTCAACTACGGCAACCGCATTGAGTTCAGCACCCTGGAAACCCAGCAGGCCTTGGCCGGCCTCGATTTGCGCAACCGCCGCGTGAGTGCCTACCCACGCCTGATCCTGACGGGGGCCTACGGCTTCAACGGGGCCGGACCTACAGCCCGCGACCTGTTCGCCTTCCGCGGGCCCGATTCGCGCAATGGCGGCGGCTTTGCCAACCAGAACTGGTTTGGCTTCGGCAACGTGGGCGTGACCTTGTCGGTGCCAGTGTTCGACGGCTTCCGCCGCAGCTACCAGGTGCAGCAGGCGCGCATTCAGCAGCAGACCATTGAGAAAGGCTTTGAAACCCTGCGCCAGAGCATTGACTTGCAGGATGCCCAAAGCCGGGCTACGCTCACCAACGCCCTGGACGTGCTCGACAACCAGAAGGCCAACCTGGACCTGGCCGCCGATGTGGCCCGCGTCTCGCGCATCAAGTTCCAGGAGGGCGTGGGCTCGAACCTGGAAGTGGTGACGGCCGAAACCGAGCTGCGCACGGCCCAGACCAACTACTACGCCGCCCTCTACGATGTGCTGGTGGCCAAAGTAGACCGCGACAAAGCCACCGGCGAACTGTACCAGAAAACCAAATAAGCTGTTAGCTGATAGCCGGTGGCTGTTGGCTTCTTCCCAGACATTCTTTCTCCGACTCACTATGAACTCTTCGCTAACGAAAGCCCTCAGCTATCAGCTAATAGCTATCAGCTTACTTACTGCGGCCTGCGGTGGCAAGCAGGACCCCGCCGCCGAACTCGCCAAGCTTAAAAAAGAACAAGCCGCCAACCAGGCTAAAATTGCCGAGCTGGAAGCCAAAACCGGCACGCCTGCTGCCGCCGATCAGTCAGTACCCGTGTCCGTAATCGACGTAAAGCCCGAAAGCTTTAAAAGCTACCTGGAAGTACAGGGTCGCGTTGATTTCGACCAGAATGCCAACGTGTCGCCCCGCGTGCCGGCCGTGATTACCAATATCCGCGTGCAGCGCGGCGACCGGGTAAGCAAAGGGCAGCTTATTGCTACCCAGGATGCGGCCGTGCTGGAATCGGGCATTGCCGAGCTGCGCACCCGCCTGGACCTGGCCCGCACCGTGTACGAAAAGCAGGACCGCCTCTGGAAACAGCAGATCGGCACCGAGATTCAGTACCTGCAGGCTAAGAACAACTACGAAGCCCTGCAGCGCAGCCTGGCTACCCAGCAGCGCCAGCGCGCCATGTACAACGTGGTAGCCCCCTTCAGCGGGGTGGTAGATGATGTGCCCGCCAAAATAGGCGAAATGGGCAACCCCGGCGTGCCGGTGGTGCGCCTGGTAAGCGGCGCGGGCGGCAAAATCGTGGCCGACGTATCGGAGGCCTACGCCAACCGCATCAAAGCCGGCGACCAGGCCCTGGTGCGCATCCCCGACCTGGGCGACGAGGAAATGACGTCCACAGTTCGGACGGTGAGCCGCACCATCAACCCCACCAGCCGCACGTTTGCGGTGGAGCTGCGTCCCACCAGCAGCAAAGCCTCCCTGCTGCGCCCTAACATGGTAGCTACCGTGCGCATTCAGAATTATGCCCAGAGTAATGCTACCGTGCTGCCCGTAGACCTGGTGCAGAAAGACGAGCAAAACAGCTACGTGCTGGTAGTGGAGCAGAAGGACGGCAAGAAAGTAGCCGCCAAGCGCGTTATCCAGACCGGCCAGACCTACAACGGCAAGGTAGAAGTAACCAGCGGGCTGAAGCCCAATGATCAGGTGATTTCCGCCGGCTACCAAACCCTGAACGAAGGTCAATTGGTGACGCTGTAATCAGCGCCACCCCCAACGTCAACTCCCGAAGCCATGCAGGATTTAGAGAAAGAGTTTGGGCCGACCAGTTGGTCCATTAATAACAAAACCAGCATTTACATTATCACGGTGCTGCTGTGCCTGGCGGGGATTTTTGCCTACATCAAGCTGGGCAAAGAGAAATTCCCCGACATCGTGATTCCGCGCATCATCGTGGCCACCATTTACCCCGGCACCTCGCCGGCCGATATTGAAAACCTGGTGACGCGCCAGCTTGAAAAAGAGCTGAAAAGCGTGAACGGGGTGAAGAAAATCAACTCCACTTCCAACCAGGACTACTGCATCGTCGACATCGAGTTCAACTCGGGCGTGGACGTGCAGTACGCCAAGCAGCTGGTGAAGGACGCCGTGGACAAGGCCGCACCCGAGCTGCCCAATGATTTGCCCTCGCCGCCCACGGTAAAGGAAATCAACATCTCCGAGCAGCCCATCATGTTCGTGAACCTGAGCGGCAACCTACCCGCCGTGCAGCTCAAGAAGTACGCCGACGACTTCCAGGATAAGATTGAGGCCCTGCCCGAAATTACCCGCGTGGACATCGTAGGCGCCCTCGACCAGCAGGTGAACGTGGACGTGGACCTGAACAAGCTGCGGGCCTCGCGCCTGGGCTTCTCCGACATCAGCAATGCCATTGCCCGCGAAAACGTGACCATTTCCGGGGGCTCCATCGACGTGGGTTCCCAGAAGCGGGCCGTGCGCGTGGCCGGCCAGTACGTGCGCGCCGAAGACATTGCCGACATCCAGGTGAAGAACCTGAACGGGGCCGCCGTGCGCCTCGGCGACATTGCTACCGTGACGGATGGCTTCAAGGACCGGGAGTCCTACGCCCGCCTCGATGGCAAGCCCGCCATTACGCTGAACGTGGTGAAGCGCCAGGGGGAAAACCTGATTGACGCGTCCGACAAAATCAAGGCACTGGTGAAGGATGCGGAGAAAACGCTGCCCCGCGACCTGAAGGTGACTATCACCGGGGATACCTCCAACGACACCCGCGTAACGCTGCACGACCTGATTAACACCATCGTTATCGGCTTCCTGCTCGTAACGGCCATTCTGCTGTTCTTCATGGGCACCACCAACGCCATGTTCGTGGGCCTGTCGGTGCCGATTTCGATGTTCCTGGCCTTCCTCATCATCCCGGGCTTCGACTTCTCGCTGAACATGATTGTGCTCTTCGCCTTCCTGCTGGCCCTGGGCATTGTGGTGGACGACGCCATCGTGGTAATTGAAAACACCCACCGCCTCCTGCACGAGCACCCCGAGCTGACCACCGAAAAGGCCGCCAAATTCGCCGCCGGCGAGGTATTCGTGCCCGTGCTGGCCGGTACGCTCACCACCGTGGCGCCCTTCGTGCCGCTGATGTTCTGGCCCGGCATTGTGGGCTCGTTCATGTACTACCTGCCCGTCACGCTCATCATCACCTTGATGTCGTCCCTGGTGGTGGCCTTCATCATGAACCCGGTGTTTGCCGTGAGCTTTATGGAGCGCGAGGAGCACTTCGAGGAAGACCTGCACAGCAAGCCTAAGCTGAGCAAAGGCCTCAAAATTGCCGTAGGCGTGCTGGTGCTGCTGGGCATCCTGTTCAACGTGCTGGCTTTGGGCGCTACGCCTGAAGTAGGCCCCGACGGCGAAACCAGCGGCCTGATTGGGCACTTCGTAGGCAACATCTGCCTGGCCCTGGCCGGCTTCATCCTGCTCGATAAGTTTGTGCTGGTGAAGATGATTGCCTGGTTCCAGACGCGCGCTTTGCCCAAGTTCCAGAATGGCTACGCCAGCCTCGTACGCTGGGCTATTGGCCACCCGGCTCTGGTGATGATTGGCGTAGTGGTGCTGTTCTTTGGCTCCTTTGTAGCCATTGGAATGCGCGGGCCGAAAGTAGACTTCTTTCCCAAGGGCGACCCTAAATTCATCTATACCTACCTGAAAATGCCGGTGGGTACCCGCGTTGAGATTACCGACTCCATTACCAAAGTGCTGGAGAACCGCATCTACGGCGTCATCGGCCGCCAGAATCCCGACGTAGAGTCGGTGATTACCAACGTAGCCATCGGTGCCGGCGACCCCAGCGACGCCTCGTCGTCGAGCGGCACGGCTATGTCGAACATGGGCAAAGTGGCCGTCGCCTTCAAGGAGCTTAGCGACCGGACAGGCCCCGCCACCGGCACGTACATGGATAAAATCCGCGAGGTAGTGAAAGGCATTCCGGGCGCCGAGATTTCGGTGGACCAGGAAGCCAGCGGCCCGCCCCAGCAGAAGCCTATTGCCATTGAGGTGATTGGCGACGACTATCCTACGCTGGCCAAGCTCAGCAAGAAAGTAACCCGCTACGTCGATTCGCTCAACATTGGCGGCGTGGAGGCTCTGCGCTCCAACCTGGAGGACCGCAACCCCGAAATTGCCGTGAACATCGACCGTACCCGCGCCAACCGGGAAGGCATCAGCACCGGCCAGATTGGTTTGGAAGTGCGCACGGCCATTTACGGCTCGGAGGCCAGCAAATTCAAAACCTCCGACGATGAGTACCCCGTGCAGGTACGCTACGCTAAGCCCTACCGCAACGACGTGGGCGCCATCATCAACGCCCCGCTCACGTTCCGCGACGCTACCGGGCAGGTGCGGCAGGTACCCATTTCCTCGGTGGCCGAAGTGACCTACGGCTCTACCTACGGCGGTATCCGGCGCAAAGACACCAAGCGCGTTATCACCATCTCCTCGAACGTACTCAATGGCTATACCGGCCCCGACGTGGTAGCCAACATCCGCACGGCGCTAAAGGCTTTCCCCACGCCGGCCGGCTATACGCTGAAAATGGGTGGTGCCGAGGAAGACCAAAAGGAAACCACCGACTTCCTGCCCATGGCCGGCCTCGGGGCCCTGGCCCTCATCTTCCTGATTCTGGTCACGCAGTTCAACTCGTTCAGCAAGCCGGTTATCATCCTCTCGGAGGTGCTGTTCTCCATTGCGGGGGTGTTCTGGGGCCTGGCCATTACGGGCATGAACATTTCCATTGTGATGACGGGTGTGGGCATCATTGCCCTGGCCGGTATCGTGGTGAAAAACGGAATTCTGCTGGTCGAATTCACCGACATTCTGCGGGCCCAGGGAATGCCCCTACGCGAAGCCATTGTGCTGGCCGGCCGCACCCGCCTCAACCCAGTAATCCTGACGGCCACGGCCGCCACGCTGGGGCTGATTCCGCTGGCTATTGGCTTAAACATCGATTTCTACGAGCTCTTCGCTTCCGGCAACGCGCACTTCTTCATCGGCGGCGAGTCGGTGGTGTTCTGGGGCCCGCTGGCCTGGACCATCATTTTCGGGCTCACGTTTGCAACCATTATCACGCTGGTAGTAGTCCCGGTTATGTACCTGCTCAGTGAGAGCCTGAAGCTGCGTCTGAACAAGACGGCGGAACCCGTGGCCGATGCTGAGGAGATACAAGCGGCCACCCCGCCGGTTTTCGCCGAACACTAATTCTTTTCCTTCCCCTTACCTGAACGTCGTATCCCCCATGATTGCCTCGACGACTCTGGCCCCTCCGGCCATCACGCAGCAGGTGTTGCGTATCATCAGCAAGCGCAAGCACATCCGTGCTTCCCGCCTGCGTGTTTCCAGTAATCTGAGCCGGGAACTCGGCTTCGATACCGTTGATGTGGTAGACATCATCCTGGAGCTGGAGCGAAACTTCCACATCACCATCCCGGACGAGGTGCCCCTAAGCACCGTAGGAGATTTTGTGGACTACGTAGCCTCGCACACGCCTCAGGCCCAAGTAGCTGCTTAGCTCAGCCACAATGGAAAAGCCGCCCGAAACCTAAGTTCCGGGCGGCTTTTTTGTGCCTAAGACTACGGGCTTAGCGGACGTTCCCGCCGGTGTCACCGGAAGGCATCTGCGAGTCGTGGTTGGGGACCCGGCTGCTATCGGTGGTGTTGGCCGCTACATCGGTGGCTGGGGTAGCGGCTTCTGCGCTGGGCACCGGAGGCGTAGCGGGAAAATCCGTGGTGCCGGCTTTCTTGGCCGATTCAGAGCTGGGTTCGAAGGTAGAAGCCGTGGCTTGAGCCCGCTCTTTGGGCGTTTCGCCCGTTACGCTTGCATGGCTTTCTACCACTACCGCGCGGCTGCTTTCCCAGGCTTCAAACTTATCCATCTCATCGGTGAGGGTAGACGTAAACCACGCCACCAGGGCTACGTCGTCGAGCAGGCCCAGCACCGGGATAAAGTCCGGAATCAGGTCAATGGGGCTGAGGAAGTAGATGATGACTGCTACGGCAGCCACAATAGTCGGCGTGGGCAGGCCCGTATACTCACCCGAAACGGAGGCGCGTATCAGGCGGAACAGACGCTGCAGGCTTTCCCAGGCTTCATGGGCAATGGTGCCTACGTCATTCTTTTCACTGGCTTTCTGATACGCATCGTTCAGCAGCTGCTTGATGCGCAGGGGTTTGCGTACGTACTCTTCGGCCGAGTGCATAGCGCGCTTAAAGAAAGGCGAAGAACTAACCTGTTCACCGTTGGGAGCTTGGTTTGCCATGATGATGCGGAGTAAGGAAGAGAATGAGGAATGGTTGGGAAGCGGTAGGGCCGCCCGGGTACTATACTGCGGTACGCGAAAATAGTTGGCTGCCGGAAAAGCAACAGCCCCAGCCGAAATTCGACCGGGGCTGTGCCACTACAAAACGTGCTGATACCTAGTTGTGCGCTACCCGCCCAGCGGCGTAGAAGTTGCGCTGGTAGTAGGCTTGGTGCAGGGAGCTTACCATAACGCCACCGTTGGTAGCAGAGTGGGCAAACTTGCCGTTGGTGAGGTAGATACCTACGTGGTAAATAGGTTGGCCGGGGCCGCGGCGGAAGAATACCAGGTCGCCGGGCTGCATGGCGTCTTTGGCAACGCGCTGCACGTTCTCGAACATGGAGCGGGAGCTACGCTGCAGGGTGATGCCGTATACTTCTTTGAACACGCGGGTTACAAAGCCGGAGCAGTCGGTGCCGCGCTTGGAGTTGCTGCCGTAGTGGTAGGGAGTACCGAGCCAGTCTGTTACAGTGCGGAGCAGATCTTTGTTCTCGGTGTATTCCAGCTTTACGCCCAGCGCCTGCGCGTACTGGCTATACTGGATAGAGTCGCGGTAGGAAGCCCGGGTGCTGGGGCCTTCAACAGGGTCAGTGCTGAGAAAATCGGGGAGGAGGGAAGCTTCCGCTGCCACAGGCGAGCCAAGGGCAGTTGGAGCAGGGGCTTGCTCGAAGAAGAAAGATAGAGCCAGGGAGGCAGCGGCGAGGCAATACAGAATTCTGTTTTTCATTGTCCGTCGTAGGTGGCAGAATCAATTTAAGGGTCAGCTCCAACCAGGAACCTTAGCGTACTTCGTGTTACTCGATACTCAGAGCTGCAGCAGCCAAAAAAGAGAGTGAAGACCAGCGGAATCAGACCAAATCAATAAAGATTATTCCTGTCCCGTTGAGTAAAGCTAACCTCAAAAAGTCAAGCTATCCAAACGAAGACCGGGTAATGGCGTTAAATACTTCATTTAGTGCTATATTATTTTCAAATATTTATGACCCTCCTTGCAACCAGCCACTGAGGAGGCCCGTATATTCCGGCCGTTCTGCCGAGCCTTATGCCTAGTCCCCGCATCGTTGAAAACTCCCTCTTTGCACGTATTGCCCGTTTGGTGCTAAAGTCGTCCAGCGTGGCCATGGTTCTGGGCAATACTATTCATCTGAGCGGCGTGAAGCGCCAGGATTTTCTGCGTGACCCTTATTGGGTAGCGCACGAGATGTGCCACATCCGGCAGTACCAACAGCACGGCTACTTCGGCTTCCTGGGCCGTTACCTGCTCGAATCGATGCGGGTGGGCTACTACGCCAACCGCTTCGAGGCGGAAGCCCGGCAGGCCGGCCGCGACGAAGCCCACCTTTACGCCAACGGGCTGCCATTGCCAGATCCTGCAAAGATGCATCGCGGCGCTGGCGCGGCCTGATCCTGTTGCTCATACCCTAACTGATCGGGTAAGCACGAGGCTACTTTTGCCGTGGTGACAGGGTGCGGCCACGGATGCATGATTAAGCGCCGCCGCCGGCTTTCTTACAAACGGCCATTAGCAGGTGATGTAGCAGAGAATGAGTGTATAAAACCCTGTTCTTTTTGTAACCTAGGAAGGCAAACTTACGAATAGTAGCCAGAAGCTGCCTAGCCGGCAGCAGCGTTATTGTTCTATCTAACCACCCTTCCTCGTCATGGAAAATAAGCAAAATCAACCCTCTTCGAGTAATTCGAATTCCAATAAAAACGCTCAGTCTTCTACTCCTTCCTCGTTTGCCCAGCAAGCTTCGGCTTCGGATAACAGCACTAGCGGCGCTACGCAGCGCGAGGGTGCCCAGAAGGATGTATCGTCTAAAGCTCAGACCAGCAGCACCCGGAGCACCAATGCTGCCAACACCGAGTCGTCTGCTTCGATGAATGCAGGAGATTTGCTGAGCAGCGTAGAGGAGCGTTTCACCCAAGGCAAATCGGGAGTACAGTCCTGGATCAGCCAAACCGACTGGCGCGAAACCATGAATCAGCTGCCCCAGTCCGTGAAAGATCTGGGTACCAAGGCTACGGAGCAATTCAATAAGCTCACTACCACGCAGAAAGTCGTGGGTGGCGCCTTGCTGTTGGGCGGCCTCGGCTACCTGGCTTCGCGCTCTTCGCAGAAAACCAGCGACAATGAGTGGAGCACCGCCAAAGCCCGCCGCAACGACTACCGCTCGGGCAACATTCCCCGCGTAGAGTCTTCGCAGCGTTCCTCGGAGTGGAACAAGCGCACGATGCCTTCTTCAGCCTCAACGGCTTCTTCGTCTTCCTTCGACCGTGACCAGGATGCTCGTCGTTCTGACCGCGGCTCCCTTGGCCACGTAAACATCGACAGCTAGGCTGCTAGTAGTTTGCTGGCAAACTACTAGCAAGAGAAAAGCCCCCGCATCGTACTAACGAATGCGGGGGCTTTTGTTTGTGAGCCTGTTATTGGACTCGAACCAACGACCTGCTCATTACGAATGAGCTGCTCTACCAACTGAGCTAAACAGGCATTTCCCGAAGCCCGAGTGGCTTTCAAGGGCTGCAAAGATAAAGAGCGGCGCGGAAACCGCGCAAGCTACTTGGCAATTTTTTCGGTCTAGCTCAGGGTGTACAGCTTTACACCGGCTAAATCAGGTCTGATTCGTCCATCGTTTTCTGCTTTTCTAATGAAAAAATCGTCTTCCCCGAACTCCGTTTTACGCGCTTTGGCCAGCGGATTTGCCGGTGCCGTTGTCGTGACCCTGATTCATGAAACCGTGCGGCGCGTGCGGCCGACGGATGCGCCCCGCATGGACATCATTGGCGAGCGGGGCCTGCGCAAAATTCTACGGGCAGCGGATGCCCCTCAACCCGACGCTTCCACTGCCTATGGCCTCACGCTGGCCGGCGACATCCTGAGCAACGGCTTATACTATAGCCTGGTGGGCAGTGGCCGGGGCGTATGGTGGCGTGGCGCTGCGCTAGGGCTGGCGGCGGGCATTGGGGGCGTGACTTTGCCAGGGCCGTTAGGCCTCGGAAATGGACCCAGCAACCGTACTCCCCAAACTAAGGCTATGACGGTAGCCTGGTACCTGGTAGGCGGGCTGGTAGCCGCCGCTACAGCTTCGGCGTGGCAGTCTAAGGCTAACCGCCGCTAACTAAGCAGCAATTCGCGGCTTTCCGGCATCTTTGCGACTGTTATGATGAAAGACCTCCGCAAACTGCTGGTGCGCACCCTAGGCTTCGAGACGTACATCCGGCTGGTGAGCCGCGTGTACCTACGCCTGGTGGGGGCTGGCTGGGGCAAAGCCAAATACCCGGAGCTGTTTTTCCTGCGTCGGATTGTAAAGCCCGGGGACGTGTGCCTGGATATTGGCGCCAACCTCGGCTACTACTCCGTGATGCTCTCTAAGCTAACTGGGCCGGCGGGCCAGGTGCTGGCCGTGGAGCCCATTCCGGCGTTTCAGGCCATCTGGCGCGATAATGTGCGGCTGAGCGGCTACGATAACCTGATGCTACTGCCCTACGCATTGGGGGGCGAGAATACCACGGTGCAGATGGGCACTCCGGAGCGGGACGGACTGCTGCACCACGGCATGACGAAGATAGCCGCCAGCAACCCGCAGGAGCATTATGTGCGCACCTACGAAGTGCCCATGCGCAACCCCGACCAGCTGCTGGCCGACCTGACGCGCCTGGATTTTGTGAAGTGCGACGTAGAAGGGTTCGAGTACGAGGTGTTCCGGCACATGCAGGCCACGCTACGCCGCCACCGCCCCCTTATCCAGACGGAGCTGAACGGTCTCGAAAACCGCCGCCAGGTAGTGACGCTGCTAAGCGAGCTAGGCTACAAACCATTTGTGTTATCAGCTCGTTTGGAACTGGAGCCCTGCCTACCTGCGCAGCTCGAAAGCGCCGCCACGGCTGATTTTTACTTTCAACCTACCACGCCAATTGGCTAGCCTAGCTGCCCTGAGAGATGCCGAAGTTCCTGCTTATTCTGCTGTTTGTTTTTCTGTTCGTGCGGTTTGTGCTGCCAGTGCTCCTGCGCATGCTGCTGGGGCGGGTAGTCAGAAAACAGATGAAGAACTTCGGCCAGCAATTTGGAACAGAAGTGCCCTTTGAGCAGCCGCCAACCGCCCCAGGGCCTTCAACTGGCGGCGTCCATGTTGACTACGTGCCGCCTAAGCAGCCGCGCAAACCCCAGGGCTTCAAAGGAGGAGAATACGTAGAGTTTGAGGAAGTGAAATAGCGTCCACCGGCTTGTGGCCGTTGACACCTAGTCTTATAAACCCCGACCGTTTTAACCAAAACAGTCGGGGTTTTTGCCTTTAAAATCAAAAAAAGGGCTGGCCAAAGGCGGTACCTGCTGGCCGGGGAAATAAAATAATCGGGCTACCTTCGGGCTGCTTTGTTGGGTGTAGCGCCCTCCTGGTCTGTATTAGCTTCTTTTCACGCCGAATGACAACCGTTTCCCCTGGCCCCGCGCCATTGTGGCGGCGGGTGCTGCCGCACCTGCTGGCTGTTTTATTTTTTCTGGTGCTGGCCGCCATCTACTTCTCGCCCATCCTATTTGATGGCAAGACGCTGGCCCAGCACGACATTGTGCAGTTCAACGGCGGAGCGCACGAAGCGGCGCAGTACCGCGAGGTCATGGGCAAGGAAGCCCTCTGGACGAACTCTATGTTCTCCGGCATGCCCACTTACCTGATCAGTACCCACTTTCCGGGCGACTTATCGGGCTACTTGCACAAGATCTTTACCCTGAATTTGCCGGCCGTAGTGGCCAACCTGTTCCTGACCTTGCTCTGCGGCTACATCCTTTTTGTGGCCTTGGGAGTGCGGCCCTTGCTGGCCGTGGTAGGAGCCATTGCCCTGGGCTTCACCAGCTACAACCTCATCATTCTGTCGGCGGGGCACAATACCAAGTCGCTGGCGCTGGCCTACGCCCCCCTGGTGCTGGCGGGCCTGCTGGTGGCCCTGCGGCGCAATAAGTGGCTGGGCGCCGCGCTGTTTGCGCTGGGGCTGACCATGAATCTGCGCTCTAACCACCTGCAGATTACCTATTACCTGCTCCTGCTTATTCTCGTCTTTGGCATTATTGAGTTGGTAGCCGCGGTGCGGGAAAACCGCCTGCCGGCCCTGCTCAACCGAGTTGCTATTCTGGGCCTAGCTGCGGTGCTGGCCGTGGGCGTGAGCTTTGGTCGTCTGTATACCACGCTGGAATACGGTAAATACAGTATTCGGGGCCGCTCGGAGCTGAAAACGCCTGCTCCTACGGCCCCGGGCCAGCCTACTGCCGCAGTGGAGGAAGCCGGCTCCGGCCTCGACCGCGACTACGCCTTCCAGTGGAGCTATGGCGTGGGCGAAACCATCACCTTGCTGGTGCCCAACTACTACGGTGGCGCTTCTCAGGGGGCACTCAGTGAAAGCTCGGCTACGGCCCAGGCCTTGGCTCAGCTAGGGGTACCTCCAGCCCAGCTCCAGGATGTGCTCCGGCAGCTTCCTCTGTACTGGGGCGACCAGCCGATTACCAGCGGCCCCGTTTACCTGGGCGCGGGCGTACTGCTGCTATTTGTGCTTGGCCTGTTTGTGGCCGACCGTCGTACGCGTTGGTGGTTGCTGGCGGCCACTGTGCTGTCCATCGTGCTGGCCTGGGGCAAAAACTTCGAGGTCTTCAACAACCTGATCTTCGACTACTTCCCGGGTTACAACAAGTTTCGCTCGGTGAGTATGGCCCTGGTCATAGCTCAGCTGGCCGTGCCCCTGCTGGCTGTGCTGGCGTTGGCGCGGGTGCTACGGGCTCAGCCGGCCGTGGTAGCCACCTCCGCGGCGTACCCGGCGCTGGCACCCAAACCCGCTGATACCCCCGAAACGGCCGTGCTGAAACGCCAGGTGCTCTACGCCGTCGGTATCACGGGCGGCCTCTGCTTGCTGGCGTACTTAGTAGGGCTGGGGGCTGATTTTGCTTCGCCTATTGATAGCAGCCTACAGCAGCAAGGCTTTCCGCTGGATGCCCTCCGCCAGGACCGGGCTTCGCTCATGCACAAAGACGTGTTCCGCTCCCTGCTGTTCATTGTACTCACCGGGGCTATTCTCTGGTTTTACTTGCAGCGCAAGCTCACCGCTACGCTGGCCGCTGCCCTGGTTGGGGTGCTAACGCTGGTGGACCTCTGGGGCGTGGATAAGCGCTACCTCAACGACGACAACTTCCAGCGCGAAACCGTAGCTCAGCAGTTTGTCCCCACCCAGGCCGATCAGCAGATTCTGCAGGACAAGGACCTGAGCTACCGGGTATACAACGCCAGCAACCCTTTCAACGAAGCCAATACTTCTTACTTCCACAAGAGCATCGGCGGGTACCACGGTGCTAAGCTGCGCCGCTACCAGGACCTGATTGAGCGGCAGCTGGCCCAGGGCAACCCCGGGGTGCTCAACATGCTGAACACGCGCTACGTGATTGTGCCCAGCCAGCAGGCCCAGGGCGGGCTGCAGGTGCAGCGCAACCCTGGCGCCCTAGGCAACGCCTGGTTTGTGAGCGAAGTGCAGCCCGTGAAAACTCCCGATGAGGAAATCAAGGCCCTGACCAGCCTGAGTCCGGCTACCACTGCCGTGGTGGATGTAGCCAAGTTCCCGCTTGCTAAAACCAACTTCATTACCGTCGGCTCTACTATTGCCCTCACGCAGTACTCCCCGGATAAGCTCACGTACAAGGTAAATGCCGTGCAGGATGGCTTCGTGGTCTTCTCCGAGATTTACTACAAGGATGGCTGGAATGCCTTTATTGATGGCAAGCCAGCTCCGTACGTGCGCGCCAACTACGTGCTGCGGGCTATGCAGGTGCCCACCGGAAAGCACACCATCGAATTCCGGTTCGAGCCTACTGCCTACTCCATAGGCAATACCGTTTCCCTGGTTTCCTCCATCTTGCTGATTCTGGCCCTGCTCGGCACGGTCGTGTACGCGCTACGCCGTCAGCCCGCCGCCACCGCGGCACCCGAACAGCTGGTAGCTTAATTAGTCTCGAGTATCTGGCAGAACCTTATCTGACCGCCCTGGCGGTGGCGGGTAAGGTTCTGTTGCGTTTACCGTTTTCCGCCTTATGCTGCCTCCGCCTAGTTCTTCATTGCTCGTGCAGCCCTTGCCCGAACCGGCGGCACTGGCGCGGGGTATCCGCCTCCTGCTCGTGCGCGACGACCTGCTTCATCCGCAGTTGCCCGGCAACAAGTGGCGCAAGCTCAAATATAACCTGCAGGCAGCCCGGCAGCAGCAGCAGTCTACTCTGCTCACGTTCGGAGGAGCTTACTCCAACCACTTGGCGGCCGTGGCCGCCGCCGGAAAACTGGCCGGGTTTCAGACTATCGGCATTGTGCGGGGGGAAGAGCTGGCCCGGCAGCCGCTAAACCCTACACTTGCGCAGGCCCGGGCCGATGGGATGCAGCTGCGCTTTGTGGACCGTACCACCTACCAGCGCCGCCACGAGGCTGCCTGGATAGCTGACCTTCAGCGGGAAACCGGCCCGGCGTACGTGCTGCCGGAAGGTGGCACCAATGCCCTGGCCTTACCTGGTTGCGCCGAGTTAGTTGCCGAATTGCGGGCGCATACTCCCTTCGATTACCTGGCCGTGGCTTGTGGTACCGGGGGCACGCTGGCGGGTATTGTTTCAGGCTTGCTGCCGCAGGAAAAAGCCGTGGGCGTAGCGGCTTTGCGGGGCGGTGAGTTTCTGCAGGCGGAGGTGCGAACCTTGCTACAGCCTGTTGGACAGGAAGGTGCAGCAGGCAACTGGACAATTCGTACCGAGTTTCACCATGGAGGCTACGCGCGCTTTTCGCCGGATCTGCTGGCGTTCATCCAGGCATTCCAGCAGCGCCATGGGGTGCTGCTCGACCCTATTTACACCGGCAAGCTCTTGTGGGGCGTATTGCAGTTGGTGGAGCAGGGATATTTTCCGGAAGGCAGCACCGTGGTGGCCGTGCACACGGGCGGGCTACAGGCCTGGGCTGGGTTCCGGCAACGGTTCGGACCGCGCAGTGCGTGGTGGCCCTTCCCCGAAGCGGGCGAGTAAGGTGGCGGCCCCCAGGGCGGCCAGCGCGAAAATGCAGGGCAGCACCGGAATCAGGAACCGCACGTCCCAGTCCTCCACCGTTAGCATCACAATGAAGCCCTGCAAGGCCACCACGGCTACTAGAAAGGCCCGCACCCCTACAGGAAATACGCCCGCGCGGCTGCCCACCCAGGCTAGCCAGTAACATGGGTAGATAACCAGCACTACGGCCAGCACGTGGCCAAAAGAATAGTAACTCTTGACGTAGCTGAAGAACAAGCCGCCCTTCAGCAAGGCCAGCTTGGTTACGTACACGGGGTTGTGCAGCACGAAGTAGCCGAGGCGAAACACGGGGCTCAGGCCTGGGGGCGGCAACTGCAGCGGCTCCCGGGGCTCCAGCGTCCAGGCTGTGTAGGCGTAAATGATTTCTCCGCGCAGGTAGGTTTCCACGAGGGTAAAGGTGAGCAGCAGCTTATTCAGGACCACCCAGACCACGGGTGCCACCGCCAAAACTACGAGGGCCAGCCAGGGACGGCAGGCCGGGCGCAGCAACCAGCGCCGCCACTGCCAACCTGCCCCTAGCACTAGGGCCAGTGGCACCAGAAAGCCATTGGGACGCAGCAAGGCTGTGCCCAGTGCCAGCAGCACCAGCCGGACGATGCCCCATCCATTGTGCGCTTTGGTAAAGGACCAGAAACAGAGGGTAATACCGCTGGTAAACAGCGACTCGGTGAGTACGTAGGCATTCAGGTTTTGCGTGTCAAACCACCCCAGCAGCAAGGCGGTGGCGCCCCCGGCTACCAGGGCCCGGCCCGTGAGGTGCAGCAACGCCTGATGAAAGGCCCAGGCCGCCGCGCCGGCAACCAGCATCTGGCCCAGTACAATGCCCCACTCGCCCCAGCCCAAGGCCAGCCACAAACTGCAGTAAAATGGGTAGCCTACGTAGCGCAGGTTGTGGTCGTGCTCGAAAAACCACTGCTCCGCAATCTGGGTGGCGTAAATGATGTAGCGGTTGCTGTCGTTGACGTGGCGGGGGCCGCCGTGCTTCCAGAGCAGGGCCACTTGCATCAGCAGCCACAAAACGCCCAGCAGCCAGCCGTAATGGCGCTTCAGCCAGGCAGTCTGCCGGGCCGAAAGCGGCGTTTGGCTTAGCAAAAGGGCAGGCAGTTGAAGCATAGCGGCTGGCAAAATACGGAAAGCCCGGCCACTCAATCGGCAAAAACCGCGCGGCTTGCGTAGGTTGTGGCAGATTAACCTGCTTGCTCATGCCTCTTGCCCGTCTTCTGCGCCGCTTGCTGCCCCTGGCTTTTCTGCTCCTGCTGGGCTGGTTTCTGTGGCGGAAAGTGCAGCCGTCCTTGTCCGATTTTAGCTTGCTGCGCGCCGAGCCGCGCGTGACCGTCACGCACAACACCGTGCTGCAGAAAGTAGAAAGCCTGGGCCGGCTGGAGCTGGTGCGCTACCACTTCAAGGATGTGGTGGAGTACAAGAAAAGCACCTACCGCTTTCTGCCCGACGCCAAAGTCGCGCTTATTGTGGCGGGCGATGCCGTGGGCTGCCTCGACCTGCGCAAGGTGCGGGCCCAGGACGTAGTGTTTGAGGGCGACTCGGTGGTGCGCGTAGCCCTGCCCCCGGCCGAGCTGTGCACCTGGCAAATCGACCACAAAAACAGCAAGGTGTACAGCGTGGAGAATGGCTTTCTGCAGGATGCTGAACTGGTGGACGCCGGTTACAAGTACGCCGAGCAGAACGTGCGCCGGGCCGCCCTGCAGTCGGGTATTCTGGCCCAAACCAATGAGAATGCCGAGCTGATCTTGCGGCCTATGCTCGAAACCATGACGGGCCGCCGCGTGGTGCTCATGCGCCAATTGGCGCTGCCGGCCCGGCCCCGGTTGCAATAATGCCCACCCGGTTGTATGCTTACCGCATGACCACCGCCGCCCCCGCATTTCTATCTGGCCTTACGCAGCTGCCCACGCTCACTACCCTCCGCCTGCGCCTGCGCTGGCTTACCCCGGCGGACGTGCCGGCGCTGTTCACCATTTTCTCCGACCCGGCCGTGATGCGCTACTGGAGCCGGGAGCAATTCACTAGCCTTGCTGAAGCCACGGAGCTGCAAACCCAGATAGAAACCCTATTCAGGGAGCGGAGCCTGTTCCAGTGGGGAATCACCCACCTCACCGACGACGTAGTAATTGGCACCGCTACCCTCTACGGGCTCCATGCCGCGCACCGCCACGCGGGCGTGGGCTACGCCCTGGGCTCGGCGCACTGGGGGCAGGGCTACGCGTCCGAAGCCCTAGCCACTCTGGTGCGCTTCGCCTTCACGGAGCTTAACCTGCACCGGCTCGAGGCCGACGCAGACCCACGTAACGTAGCTTCCCGCCGCTGCCTCGAAAAGCAGGGCTTTCGGGAAGAAGGTCTCCAGCGTGAGCGGTACTTCCTCTACAATGAATGGCAGGACGCCCAGCTGTTTGGCCTGCTTCGTTCCGACTATGACGCCCAGCAGCTCAGGTAGCCCTTTGCCAAGTTGCACGATGTCTAGGTTAGTCCGTGCAGCGGACTAACCTAGACATCGTCATGACCTAGCCTATACGCGGTGCCTGCATAAGCTATGTGGATACCGCGTATAGGGCATGCGTAGCAAGCCATTAGTCTTCGTAGGCCTCGTCCGCGTCTTCGGGGGCTTTGCCCAGGTCTTCCAGGGCCATGCGGATTAGGTCCTGCTCGTAGCCCTTGAGCGTGAGAAACTGGGTGAGCTTCTGGCGGCGCTTGGCCGGATGACGCTCTTTTTCCTGGGCGTCCTTTTTTTCCAGCAGGGTGGTCAGGTTCTGGTAGTACTCGTCGCCGTCGATTTCCTTCATGCCGGCTTTGATGCAGTAGTCGGAGAGGCCCTTTTGCTTGAGCTCCTGCTGGATGCGGCGGCGTCCCCACTTTTTCTGGCGGTACTTGCCCCGCACGAAGCTCTTGGCATACCGCTCTTCGTCGAGCAGCTTTTCGCGGCTGAGCCGGATGATAATTTCGCCCGCTTCATCCTCATCCAAACCGTAGCTGCGCAGCTTCTCAGCTACTTCCCGCTGATTTCTTTCCTGGTAAGTGCAGAAAGCCGCTATTTTTTGGAGGGCTTCGCCGGGCGTGTACGTTTTGTTCGGGCGTTGATTCATAAGGAAGGAAAAGCGCCACCGGCGCCGGGTTGACTAAGGTAACGCAGCCCGGTGGTAAGTCGTTCGGCCCCCTTTGTCCAGCTTGACGCAACTTGCTGGCTGGAGTTTGTCTCTATCTTCACCGAAACTACGACTGAACCGGACTTTGTTATGTGGCGTGCTGGATTACTGCAATTGTTGTTGTTATGGGTATCGTACCAGGCCTGCGCCGGCGTGGTGCGCGGGCGCGTAACCGGGCCCGATAAAGCCCCGCTGGCCTTTGCCAACGTGGCCGTGCGTAACACCACGCAGAGTACGGCCACCAATGAGCAGGGACAGTACCAGCTGCGCCTGGAGCCGGGCTCCTACGAGCTGGTATACCAGTATGTGGGCTTCCGGCCGCATTTTGCTACCGTGCGCGTTGCCGGTGGCGACACCGCCACCACCCTAGACGTAGTGCTGCAGCCCGAAAGCTACCAGCTGAAGGAAGTACTGGTGCGTGCTAAAGACCGGGACCCGGCCTATGCCTTGGTGCAGCACGCCATTGAGTGGCGGCGCTACCACCGGGCCGAAGTGGCGGCTTTTACAGCCCGAACCTACATCAAAGGGCTGGTGCGGCTGATTGATGTGCCGGCCAAGATTCTGGGCTTGTTTAAAACTGACCCCAGCCTCAAGCCGGGGGTTATCTACCTGTCCGAGTCAGTGTCGGAGCTGAGCTTCCGACAGCCTAACGTTATTCGGGAGCGGATGATAGCCTCGCGCATCAGCGGCAACAGCCGGGGCTTCAGCTTTAACCGGGCCTCGGGCCGCAACTTCAACTTCTACGACAACCTGCTGCAGTCGGGCTTCTCGGAGCGGGGTTTTGTGTCGCCTATTGCGCAGAATGCTTTCCTGTTCTACCGCTACGAACTGGTGGGCACTACCGAGCAGAATGGCCAGCAGATTCACAAGATTAAAGTCACGCCCCGCCACCGGAACGACCCCGCTTTCTCGGGCCATATCTACCTCGTAGACGGGGCTTGGCGCCTGCACAGCCTCGACCTGACCCTGGGCGAAAACTCGGGCATCGAATACGTGGAGTCTATTCGCATCGAGCAGCAGTACATGCCCGCGCCCGGCCGCCCCGATGTGTGGGTGCTACAGTCGCAGAAAGTGGGCATGACGGGCAGCGGAATGGGCTTTAAGGGCAGCGGCTCCTTCAACGCCGTATTCAGCAACTACCGCGTGCAGGCCACGTACCCGGCCCGGCCCGCCGAGAAGGAAGTAGCTGCCACCACTAAGCCCGAAGCCCCGGTAACCCGCGAAACCGTGGCGGAGGTGAAAAAGCAGCGGCCCAGCCTGCCCAACCTTCGGCGCCGGGTGCGGGAGCAGGTGAAAGCCGCCGAAGCCCAGCCCGAGGCCGTGGCCGGGGTAGAGCCCCTGGGCCGGGGCGAAGTCCTGCGCATTGAGAAAGGCGCCAACGAGCGGGACTCCACGTTCTGGAACGATATCCGTCCGGTACCCCTCACCGCCGAGGAGCGCAAGGACTACCACGTGAAGGATAGCGCCGAGGTCATCAAACGCTCCAAGCCCTACCAGGACTCGCTGGACCGCAAGCGCAACGAGCTGGGCCCGGTGCAGGTGCTGCTCACGGGCTACAACTATTCCAACTCTTTCCGGCGGCGCTACCTGCGCGTGGAGCCTGTCTTCACTCAGCTGCAGTACAACACCGTGGAGGGCGTGGTGCTGAACCTGGAAGGTACCTACACCCAACGCTACGAAAACCGCCGCAGCTATTCGCTCACGCCGGCTTTGCGCTACGGGTTTGGGGCGCAGCTATTCAGCCCCAGCCTGGCCGGGGGCTACACATTCCGGCCGTTGTCGTTCACGCGGGTAGGCTTTATGCTGGGGCGCACCATTGAGAACTTCGACCAATCCACCCAGCTAACGCCCTTCACCAATACCAACTACACCCTGCTGCGCAACCGCAACTACGCCAAGCTCTACCAGCGCGATGGGGGCGAGCTGAACTTCCGGCACGAGTTGGTAAACGGCCTGATGCTGCGCACGGCCCTGGGCTACGCCGACCGCCGCGAGCTGCAAAACCACAGCCGAAAAGTGCTGGTGGACGTGCCGGGCCGCGCTTTCACGCCCAACGTGCCCATAAGCGACGAACTGCCCGACCCCACCTTCGGCCGCAACCAGTCGCTCACCGTCTTTGCCGAGCTAACGTGGCAGCCCGGGCAGCAGTACATCATCCGGCCCGATGGGAAATTCAACCTGGGCTCGAAAAGCCCCACGCTGCGCGCTGCCTGGCGCCAGGGCATTAGTGGTATTCTGGGCTCCGACGTCCGCTATACGCGTCTGGAAGCGGGTATAAAGAAAGACCTGGAGCTGGGCCTCTTTGGGCAGACGCACATAGACGCTACCGTGGGCGGATTTGTGGGTACGCCGCGCCTGTCGTTTATGGACTACCGCCATTTCTCGGGCAACCTCACCGTATTCGCCGCCAACTTCGACCAGTTTCAGCTGCTGGATTACTACCGGTTCAGCACCCGTCAGCGCTACCTGGAAGCCCACGTAAACCACCACTTCAACGGTTTCTTCCTCAATAAAATCCCGCTGCTGCGCCGCCTCAAATGGCAGGAAGTAGCCTCTTTCAACTACCTCAGCACGCCTGCCGTGGGCCACTACGTTGAGCTGGGGGCCGGCATCGAGCACATCTTCAAGCTTTTTCGGGTAGATGTGTACACGGGCCTGCGCTCGGGCCAGCAGCTAAGCACCGGGGTGCGGGTAGGAGCGGGGTTTTAAGTAGTTAACCGTTGTTCTTGTAGCAATGGATAACGAACAACCAGCCACGAACGACTAACAACCAGCAACTTGCTTCTCTGGCAGGTTATATAGCACTACCGAAGCCAGAATAGCCACGTAGGCTACGGCCTGGGTGAGGGTGGCTGCTTCGTGGAAGTAAAGGAACGCCAGCACGAAGCTTACCAGCGGGTTCAGGTACATCAGAATGCCTACGGTGCCGGAGGGCAGGGCATTTAGGGCGTACAGATTGAGAAACAGCGGAATAATGGTAAAGCAAATGCTCAGCACGCCGGCCATTTGCAGCAGATGCCTATCGTGGAAGCCCGCGTTCAGGTCGGCATGCAGGGAGTGGGCTATGGGCAGCAGCACCACGGCCGCCAGCAGCAGCTGAATCTGGAGCAGCAGCAGTTTATCGTAGTCCCGGAGCAGGCGCTGAGAAATAAGGTAAAAGGCGTAGGTAAGGGCCACCACCACGCTCAGCCCCAGCGCGTGCAAATCCCCGATGCCCAGTAGGGCGCAGCTGCCCGCGCTGAGCCCAATAGCCAGCCACTGCCGCAGGTGAAGCCGCTCCTGCAGCACCACAAAGCCCAGCAGGGCCGTGATAATGGGGCAAATCAGGTACGCAAACGAGCCAGCCTGCACGCTCACTTGGTTGATGGTGTAGATAAAGAGCAGCCAGTTGCCCACGAGCAACAGCCCGCCGCCCACGGTAAGCAGCAGCACCCGGCGCTGCTCGGCCTGGGTGGCTTGGCGGTATTGCTGCACCAGGGTGCGCATAGCCGTGCGCCGCAGCAGTAGGTTGATAATCAGCAATAAGCCCAGGGAGACTAGCACCCGGAAAAGCAAAATTTGCCCGCTGGAGTAGCCCGCCAATGCTTTAAGCGGAATAGGGAAAAAGCCCCAGATCAGGAAGGCGAGCAGGGCGGCAGAATGGTAACGAGTCACTGAGGCAAGAGGCGGGTGAGAGAACAGGGCAGAACCCAAAGGTACTTGAATGGTTTGATGACTGCCGCCCACCTGCAATGGATGAGGAGGGTCGGTTGTACCTTTGCCGTATGCTGCTATACTCTGATTTGCCGGCCTTGGTAGATGGCACGCTGCTGCAGGCCCCCACCGATCCGACCCTGGTGGTTCAGTACCTGCTGCTCGACAGCCGCCGGGTGGGCGTAGCGGCTGGCTCGTTGTTTTTTGCCATCCGGGGTGCCCAGCACAATGGGCACCGCTACCTGCCCGAGCTCTACCAGCGCGGTGTGCGGCAGTTTGTGGTCGATAGCGCAAGTGAAATTCCGGGCGGTCCGGCTGCTTTTCCCGAAGCGGGCTTTGTGGTGGTGCCCAACAGCCTGCGGGCTTTGCAGGAGCTGGTAGCCCGCCACCGGGCGCAGTTTCGGGTGCCGGTGCTGGGCATCACCGGGTCCAATGGCAAAACCATCGTAAAGGAGTGGCTGGCCCAGATGCTGAGTCCCGATGAGCTGCTCTGCAAAAGTCCGCGCTCCTACAACTCGCAGGTGGGCGTGCCCCTGAGTGTGTGGGAGCTCAACCGCACGCACACCTTTGGCATCTTCGAAGCGGGCATTTCGGAGCGCGGCGAAATGGCCCGGCTGGCGGCCGTCATCCAGCCCACGCTGGGCATTTTCACCAACCTGGGTACGGCCCATGATGCTGGTTTCAACTCGGCGGCCGAGAAAGTGGCGGAGAAAATGCAGCTGTTCCGCCACGTCGATACGCTGTTTTACTGCCGCGACCACGCCCTCATTCACGCCGCTGCCCAGCAGCGGTTGGATGCCAGCCGCACCTTCACGTGGAGCCGCCAGCACCCGCAGGAGGCGCACGTAGCCGTTACGGTGCTCGAAGCCACTGCCGACCGCACCGTGGTGCGCGTGGCCCAGCGCCGCCCGCTGCCGCAGGAGCACACCTTCACCGTGCCCTTCGCCGATGAGCCCTCCCTGGAAAATGCTCTGCACTGCCTGATGGTGCTGCTCTGGCGCCAGGTGGCTCCCGCCGAAATCCAGCGCCGCCTCGACCGGCTGCATCCCGTGGCTATGCGCCTGGAAATGAAGCAGGCCCTGAACGACTGCTACATCCTGGACGATACCTACAACAACGACCTGGCGGGCCTGAGTCTGGCACTGGATGCGCTGGTGCGCCAGCCCCGCCGCGGCCGCCGCACCCTCATTCTGTCCGACGTGCTGGAGTCGGGGCTGGCGGGGCCGGAGCTTTACGCCCGGGTGGCGCAGCAGCTGGCTACGCACGGCGTGGAGCGTTTGGTGGGTATCGGGCCGGATATCAGCGCCAGCGCGGTGGCCTTCCCTGGTGTGTCGGCGGAATTTTACCCCGATACGGCGGCATTTCTGGCTGATTTCCGGCCCGACCAGTTTCGGCACGAAACCATTCTGGTGAAGGGCGCGCGGCGGTTTGGGTTTGAGCGAATCGTGGCGGTATTTCAGCAGAAAATCCACGGGACGGTGCTCGAAGTCAACCTGGATGCCCTGGTGCATAACCTGAATTTCTACCGCAGCCGCCTGCAGCCGGGCACCAAGCTGATGGTGATGGTGAAGGCGTTTGCCTACGGCAGCGGCTCCTATGAAGTGGCCAACCTGCTGCAGTTTCACCGTGCCGATTACCTAGCCGTGGCCTATGCCGATGAAGGCGTGGACTTACGCCAGCAAGGCATCAGCCTGCCGCTGATGGTGATGAACCCCTCGCCGGACTCTTTCCAGAAGCTGCGCCAGTATCATCTGGAGCCCGAAATCTACTCTTTTGAAGCGCTGGCCGATTACTTGCGCGCCGCTCAGGATCAGCCCTTGCCCCCCATGCACCTGAAGCTGGATACCGGCATGCGGCGGCTGGGCTTTGCCGAGGAAGACCTGGAGGAGCTGTGCGCGCTATTGCAAACGCACCGCGCCCAGCTGCGCGTGGCTAGCCTACTTACGCACCTGGCCGGCGCCGACGAAGCTCAGCATAATGATTTTTCCCGTCAGCAGTTGGCCGCGTTCAGCCGGATGGCTCCGCGGCTCGAAGCCGCGCTTGGCTATTCCGTACTGAAGCACGCCCTTAACTCAGCGGGCATCATTCGGTTCCCCGACAGCCATTTTGATATGGTGCGGCTAGGCATCGGGCTGTATGGAGTAGAAGCGACCGGCCAGCAGCAGGATGCCCTGTGCCCCGTCAGTACGCTGCAAACCACGGTTTCGCAGGTGAAGACGCTAGCCCCGGGCCAGACGGTGGGCTACAGCCGCCGCGGCCAGGCTACGGACTACGAGCGGCGCATTGCCACCCTGGCTATCGGCTACGCCGATGGGTACGACCGGCGCTTCGGCAACGGCGGGGGCGAAGTGGTCATTCGCGGGCAGCGGGCCCCCATCGTGGGCAATGTGTGCATGGATATGTGCATGGCCGACGTGACGGGCATTGCCGGCGTGCAGGCCGGCGACGTGGCCGAAGTGTTTGGCCCCCACATCCCCCTCACCGAGCTGGCCAGTCGCATCGGCACCATTCCCTATGAGCTGCTGACCAACGTGAGTGACCGGGTAAAGCGCATCTTCGTGGCGGAGTAAGTTTGGTGCTTGGTGCCGCGTGCCTTATGCTCAGGTAAAGTGTCAGCAGGGAAACTAAGAAAAAGGCCCCGCAACAACCGTTGCGGGGCCTTTTACATACACTCTAAGCTCTAAGCCTCAGTCCTTGTACATATCCACCGAGGCCTTGATCATGGCGTTGTAGCGCTGGCCGTTGTTGGCAAGGGTAATGAGCGTCCAGCCCCGGCCAATAGTGTAGTTCCAGGTACGGCTTTCCTTGAACTCGAAGGTGGGGCGCAGAATCTGGCCGTAGGGCGTGTAGGAGTCCATGAAGTTGGTGGTGTAGAACTTGTCGCCGCTCACAATCCACTCCATAGCCACGTAAAAACCATCTTCGGGCGCTACAATGTTGTAAGCGGCCAGATCAATGGTAAACCACTGCCCACCACCGGGCGCCGACACGACCACGTTTTCCGTCAGCAGGTCGGTATTGGGCGAGCTGTAGTTGCCATCGGCCTTGTAGATGCGCACCCGGAATGGCTCCCGCGGGAAGCCGCTTTCGCTCAGGAAAAACGACACGGAGCGAATCAGGCCAAGCTTTTTGCTTTTGTCGTTCTTCACCCAGAACGCGTACTGGCTGCCAGGCATACCCTGGATCATCCCGTCGCCCGGGGTGTTGGTGCGGGCGCCCATTTCCAGCTCTTTTACTTTGCTGGCCGTGATGTTCACGTTTTCCAGCACAATGTTTTGCTTGGGCACCTCAATGATGAGTTCATCCATTTTGGTGCCTTTCTTTACCAGCAAGGCCGTGCGCTTGTAGCCCAGGGCCATAATGATCAGGGAGTCGGTGGCGTTCTTGTCGGGCATGGGCAGCTGGAAGAAGCCGTACTCGTTGGTAAGTGCCCCGGCTTGCTCTTCCTTCAGGCCAATGGAGGCGAAGGAAATCGGCTCCTTTGTTTTCTGATCTACCACCCGGCCGGAAATACGGTTGGCCTGCGCGAAGCTGAGGGCGGGCAGCAGTAAAAACAAAGCAAATAAAAGAAGTACGCGTTGCTGCATAGGTCAGGGTTTACTTCCCAAAAATACAATGAGTTCCGACAACTTCCACGGGACGGAACGTTGGGAAGATTTTTTCAGGCTTGGGTGGTGGCATCAGCGGCGCTGGGCGTTAATTAAGAAGCCGCCGCTTCGCCGGACTTAATCCGGAAAAGCGGCGGCCAACCCAAGCAATACCGGGCATTTACTTAATCATGTCTACTTCCGCCTTAATCATGGCGTTGTAGTATTTGCCGTTGTTGACCAGCGTAATCAGGCTCCAGCCCTTGCCGATGCTATAGTTCCAGGTGCGACTTTCCTTAAACTCGAAGGTGGGACGCATGATCTGGCCGTAGGGCGTGTAGTTGTCAGCGAAGTTGGTGGTGTAGAACTTGTCGCCGCTTACTACCCACTCCATAGCTACGAAGAAGCCTTCTTCCGGCGCTGGGATATTGTAGGTCGTCAGGTCGATGGTGTACCACTGCCCGCCACCGGGGGCCGACACGACCACGTTTTCCGTCAGCAGGTCGGTGTTGGGGGAGTTGTAGTCACCGTCGGCCTTGTACAGGCGCACGCGGAACGGCTCCCGCGGAAAGCCGTGCTCCCCGATATAGAAGGACACGGACCGGATGTTGCCGAGTTTTTTGCCTTTGTCGTTTTTCACGAAGAAAGCGTACTGGCTGCCGGGCTGGCCCTGAATCATGCCCTCACCGGGCGTGGCCGTCTTAGAGCCGAGAGCCAGGTCTTTCACCTTGCCGCCCTCCACGGTTACGCCCTTCAGCTCGATTACCCGCTTCACCACCTCCACGGAAATGTCTTCCATCTTGGTACCGCGCTTCACGGGAATCGTTTTGCGGAAGTAACCCAGCGCAATAACGACCAGGGAGTCAGACTCATTTTTCTCTGGCATGGCAATCTGGAAAAAGCCATACTCGTTGGTAAGCACCCCGGTTTGCTCTTCTTTCAGCCCGATGGAAGAGAAGGGAATTGGCTCCTTCGTCTTGGAGTCCACGATGCGGCCGGTGATGCGGTTCTCGGTGCTTTGGGCGGAAAGCAGCAGGGGTGAGAACAGGAAAAAGGCTAGGAGGAAAAGTAGACGTTGTTGCATACGTGTTCGAGTGTATGTCAAAAATACAACAAAAACCCTAATTGTAAAGCTATAATCTGTGTTTGTTTATAAACAACAATTCCATTTCGGAAAAGTACTACCTATAGCTCAGCGGTAATTGCGGGGATTGGGGACAAAGATATTCCGTGCTTGGCCGAAACCCAAATGGGGTGTACCTTTGTTTAAATCGAGTCTAAATAGCTTGCCATGTCTGCCCGCCCTGCTCCCGCCCTTACCACTCCCCGAAGCGTCAAAGACCTTGGCATGGGCGAAGCCGGGACCATTTGCTGCCTGAAAGACCCGGAAATGGCGCTGAAACTCCTGGAAATGGGCTGCATTCCCGGCACCCGCATCCGGCTCAACAGTCGGGCGCCCCTGGGCTGCCCTATCACGGTGATGGTGGGCGACGGCGAAGACTATACCCTTTCGCTGCGCGTCACCGAAGCAGCCACCATTTTGCTGAAGGAGTAGCCATTGGATATGGCCAGTGTTGATCTGATTACCAGCCGGGCCGGCACGGCCGTAGCGGCTGCCGCGCTGGAAACTGCCGCCGGTCGGCAGCCCGGTGCCATCACCCGCATTGCCCTGATCGGTAATCCGAACTCCGGCAAGTCGTCGTTGTTCAACCAGCTCACGGGCCTGAACCAGAAGGTTGGCAACTTCCCCGGGGTAACGGTAGACCGCAAAACCGGCGTGGCGCAGATTACGCCGGGCATGCGGGCCGAAATCATTGACCTGCCGGGTACTTACTCGCTTTATCCCAAAAGCCTGGACGAGAAGGTTATTACCGACCTGCTCTACGACAAAACGTCCCAGCAGTACCCCGACTTCGTCGTCATCACGGCCGATGCCAGCAACCTGCGGCGCAACCTGCTGCTGTTTACCCAGCTGGCCGATCTGGGCCTGCCCGCCGTGCTGGCCCTGAACATGATGGACGTGGCCGAGCAGCACGGCGTGAAGATTGACATTCAGGCGTTGCAGCGGGAGCTGGGCGTGCCCGTCATTCCGATGAATGCCCGCAAGGGAATTGGCGTGGCGGCCCTCAAAATTGTGATGGCGCAGCAGCTGGATGCTCCGGCCGTGCAGTTCTACGCCCCCGACGAGGCGCTGCTGCCCATGATCCGGCAGATCCGCTACTACTTCAACCTGCACAACGACTACCTGGCCCTGCACTATGCGCACCAGTACCGGCAGATTAGTTTCCTTTCGGCCGATGACAAGGCCTACATTGGGGAGCTGGTGGAGCAGTACGGGTTTGAGCCCACGCCCCGGCAGGCTCAGGAAACCATCGACCGGTACGCCCGCATCAACGACATCCTGCTGGACACCGTGTCGGTGACGCGCACGGAGCGCAAGGAGCCGTATAGTAACCGCCTCGACCGGGTACTCACGCACCGGGTGTGGGGCTACCTGATTTTCTTTGGGGTGCTGTTTCTGATGTTTCAAGCGGTATTCGCCTGGGCCAGCTACCCCATGGATTTGATTGATGAGGGCATTGCGTTCATCAACAGTCTTATCCAAACCAATTTTGATGGGCCCCTTATCAACCTGCTTACGGAGGGTGTACTGGCCGGACTAGGTGGGGTGCTCATGTTCGTGCCGCAGATTGCCTTGCTGTTTGCCTTCATTGCCGTGCTCGAGGAAACCGGCTACATGGCCCGGGTCACGTTCATGATGGACAAGATCATGCGCAAGTTCGGGCTCAACGGCAAAAGTGTAGTGCCGCTGATTTCCGGGGTAGCCTGCGCGGTACCGGCCATTATGAGTGCCCGCACCATCGAAAACTGGAAGGACCGCATCATCACCATTTTCGTCACGCCGCTCATGTCGTGCTCGGCCCGTATTCCTATCTATACGGTGCTTATTGGCCTGGTGGTGCCGGATGAGCCGGTATTGGGCATCTTCAACCTGCGCGGCATTGCTTTGATGGGCCTCTACCTGCTGGGGTTCTTCGCGGCTATTTTCTCGGCCCTGGCCATGAAGCTGCTGCTCAAGACCAAGGAGCGGAGCTACTTTATCATGGAGTTTCCGGTGTACCGCTGGCCACGCTGGAAAAACGTGGGCATCACCATCGTGGAAAAGGTGAAGACCTTTGTTTTTCAGGCGGGCAAGGTGATTGTGGCCATATCGGTTATTCTGTGGGTGCTGGCTTCCTTTGGCCCCGGCGACACCCTGGAAAAGGCCGAAGCGCAGGTGCGGCAGCAGGCCGTGGCCCAGGGCACCCCTGCCGCCGAAGCCGACATGCAGGTGGCCGCCATTCGACTTGAAAACTCCTACGCGGGCGTTTTTGGCCGCGCGCTGGAGCCTGGCATCCGCCCCTTGGGCTTCGACTGGAAAATTGGCATTGCCCTGCTCACCTCGTTTGCGGCCCGGGAAGTTTTTGTGGGCACCATCTCCACTATTTACAGCGTGGGTCAGGACGCGGATATGCGCACCGTGCAGCAAAAGCTGGCGTTGGCCAAAGACGTGAATGGGCAGCCGTTTTTCACCACGGCCCGGTCGGCTTCCCTGCTGGTGTTCTACGTGTTTGCCATGCAGTGCATGAGCACCCTGGCTACCACCTACCGCGAAACCAAAGGCTGGAAGTGGCCCCTGCTGCAAATGTTTTACATGACGGGGCTGGCGTACTTCTCGGCCCTGCTAGTGTATCAGGTACTGAAATAGCCGGCTCCCTACAGGCCTATTAGAAACACGGCTGGCTGCTTGTGCAGATCGGGCGGCCCCACTTTTTTCCAGCCCGCAACGGTATCCGTACGCACATATTCGGTAGGAGCCGTGAGGTTGGCGGCAAGGCAAAGGCGCGTGTTGGGGTGCAGGTTCGCCAGCAGATCTTCTACCAGCTGCATGTTGCGGTAAGGCGTTTCGATGAACAGCTGGGTCTGGTGCAGCGTTTGGGCTAATTTTTCCAGGTGCTTGATAGTGGCCCCGCGCCGGCCTCGCTCAATGGGCAGGTAACCGTGAAAGGTAAAGCTCTGCCCGTTCATGCCCGAGGCCATCAGGGCCAGCAGCAGGGAGGAAGGGCCTACCAGCGGTACTACCCGTACGCCAAGCTGGTGCGCGGCCTTAGCCAACTCGGCCCCGGGGTCGGCAATGCCCGGGCAGCCGGCCTCCGAAATCACGCCGGCGTCCTGGCCGGCCACCACCAGCTTTAGCGCGGCCTGAATCTGGCTGGGCGAACTGTCTTTGTCGATAACGGTGATTTGCAGCTCCTCGATTACCTGCCCGGGCGCGGCTAGCTTAATAAAGCGCCGGGCTGTGCGGGCATTCTCTACCAGAAAATAGCGCAGCTGAGCAATACACGCCGTCACCTGGGCGGGCAGGACCTGAGCCAGGGTATCGTCGGCCAGCGTAGTAGGGATAAGGTAGAGGATGCCGGGCTTCACGGAGAAGAGGAACAAATAATAAGAAGGCTTACCGCTTGGTCAGCCAAAGAAAACGGGGCCTATAAGGTCTATTGGCGGACAAATGCTTCTACCAACCCAAACACCTCATCGGGCTTTTCGGCGTGTACCCAGTGCCCGGCATCCACAATGGTTTCGACCTGGGAATTGGGGAACAGGGCCGGAATGGCGTAGAGCTTATCCTCCGCGTTGATGTAGTCGGACTTGCCGCCGCGGATGAACAGGGCCGGTTTGAGAAAGGGCTGGGTGTCGGTTATGGCCTCACCGACGGCAGCCATCTGGGCCGTAAGCGCGGCCAGGTTTTGGCGCCAGGCAAAGGAGTTATCTTCGCGGCGGTAGAGGTTTTTCAGCAGAAATTGCCGCACGCCGGGCTGGGGAATGTGCACGGCCAGGGCGTCGTCGGCCTGCTGGCGGTTTTGAATGGTCGTTAAATCCACGGCATTCAGCCCGGCCAGAATATCGTCCTGGTGGCGCATATCCGAGAGGCGGGGGGCAATATCGAGCACAATAAGGCGGGCCAGTCGCTCGGGGTAGTCGAGGGCGAAGCGCATGGCTACTTTGCCGCCCATGCTATGGCCCAGCAAGGTAGTATCGGCGGGCAGCTCTAGCTGATCGAAGAGGCCCAGCACATCCTGGCTCATCAGGGCGTAGGAGTGCTCGGGAGAGTGAGGCGAGCGGCCGTGGTTGCGCAAGTCCACCACGATTACCCGAAACTCCTCCGACCAGCGCCGCGCCAGCGTTTGCCAGTTATCAAGCGTGCCAAACAAGCCGTGGAGGATAACAAGGGGGCGGCCGGCGCCAAGCTCGCGGTAGTGAAGGGGCAGTATCATAGTAAGTGCAAAGATGCAGCCCCGGGGCCGAACTTACGCGCGGGGCAGGCTTACCTGCACGGTGGTACCCGTGCCAGGCACGCTGGCCACGTGCAGGCGGCCCTGCAGACGGGCCACGAAAGCCCGGCACAACACCAGCCCCAGCCCGGTGCCCGTACGGTTGTGGGCGGGCACCGGGGGCTGGGCCAGCGGAGCCATGAGCTGCTCTACCTGGGTGGCCGACATCCCGGCGCCAGTATCATGAACGCAGAAGACGATTTCCGTAGCCGAAGCCGCGAAGGCGCTTAGCGTAATGCTGCCGCCCACTGGGGTAAACTTGATGGCGTTGCCCGTGAGGTTGCGCAGAATCGTGCGCAGCATATTCCGGTCAACTTGGCTGTATAGCGGCGTGGCGGGCGCGTCTACCGTCAGTGTCAGGTTACGGGCGTGGGCCAGGGTGGAATAGATGCCGGCGCACTCTCGAAGCACTTCACCCGCTTCTACGGCTTCCAATTGGAGTTGTAGCTCCCCGCTTTGCATGACGGCCCAGTGCAGCAAGTTGTCCAGCAAATGATTGAGGCTGGAGGCCGACTGACGTACCAGGCCGGGTAGGTTGCGCAAGCCTTCCTGGTTGTTTTCCCGGTGGTAAAACTCGATGAGCTCCGCCACCCCCACGAAAGCAGTAACGGGGCCGCGCAAATCGTGCGCAACGATGGTATAGAGCCGGTCCTTGGCGGCGGCAAGGCGGGCTACCTGCGTCGTGGCACTATGCAAAGCCGCGTGGTTGCGGGCCAGCGCCTGCCGGCTACGGCGCAGCTGCCAGTAGAGAAGGCTCCCCCCGGCCAGCACTAGCCCCAAAGCACCAAGCCCGGCCAGCAGCAGCCGGTTGCGCGTGGTTTGCTCTTGGGTATGCTGGGTAAGCTGCACAATCTGCTGCTGTTTATCGCGCAGGGTGTAGCGGCTTTCCCAGGCTGCCAGGGTAGCCAGCTGCCGCCGTGCGTTTAGGCTGTCGTTCAGCGTCTGAAAGCGGGTCTGCCACTGGTAGGCCGTCGGGTATTGGCCAGCGGCCGCGTAGAGCTCGGCCAGCAAGTTGTAGGCCCCCAGCACCCGCTCCCGGTCGTGGCGGCTCTGCGACAACTCCCGGGCACGGTGGGCTTCCACTAGGCCCTGTCCGATGGCGTTCTGCTGCAGGTGCAGGGCCGCCAGCTCCAGCAGCGCCGCCGCTTCGTGGCGGGGGCGGTGGTTTTGGCGGGCCAGGTTGGCCGACTCCTGAAATTCCCGCACGGCTACGGCTGGCTGCTGTTGCAGTGCCACTATACCTAAGTTCAGGTGATGTTTGATAGCGGCCTCCGGGTCCTGAATAGTCTTTGCCAGGGCGACGGCCTGTTCTCCCAGCCGCTCTCCCCGGCCCGGGTGGCCGGTTTCGAAAAGCAGGTCGCTGGCATTATTAAGGATAGCCACCTGAGTTTGGGGCCTTACGCCCGGCTGGCGAAGCACGCTTAGGGCCAACTGAAAATTGCTCCAGGCACTGGCTGTGTCGTTGCGGTAGTAGTGCAGTGCCCCGAGGCGGTTGTAAGTGGCCGCAAGACCATCAGCGTTTTGGGTGCGGCGAGCCAGCTGCAGAGCTTGGTCGTAGAGCTGGCGGGCTGTGAGGTAGTCGGCTACCGTAACGTAGCACCGGCCCAGGTTGTTGAGGGCCCGAACCTCGGCCGTGGGGCTTTGCTGCTTGCGGGCCAGCTGCAGATGTTGCTGGCCATACGCCAAGGCCCGGTTGACGTCGTACGGCTCCCAGGCCCAGCACAGCGAATCCAGGATCTGGAGCCGCCCCGGGGCGGCTGCTTGGGGCAGCTGGCTTTCCAGGCGGACTATGGTAGGGGTAGGGGCCTGGGCTGCGGCCGGTTCGGTCAGCATCGCAGCGCATAAGAAAACCGCCAAGGTACCGGACCAGCGCACCCCAACCCAACCAGCATCCCTGGGCGATACAGCAGACAAGGCAAAAACGGGAGAGGCTGGCAAGGCGAAGAGCAGTGGGAAGTAGAGCGTTAAAGCAAGCACCACCAACGCCGGTGCTGCTCCAGCTGGGTATTGCGCAGGAACTCGGCTACAGGCCGAAGGTTAGTGAGCAAAGACGTCAGCGTCAGCACGTGGCCATCGGCCAAATGCAGCCGAAGGTAATTGTACTGACTCCAAAAAAAGCGGCGGGAACGGCATTCCACCCACTCTACCCGTACTACCTGCTGGCGGGTAAACGGGATGAGGAGGTGGTTTTCGTATACCTCAAGCCGATTTTTCTTGGGCTCAAAAATCAAGCTGGTAGCTTGATTGCGCAAGTAGTACTGCCCATGGAGTACCAAGGCCGGGCCGGCAAAGCCCAGAATAACCGCCGCCAGCAGGCTCACCAGCAGAATATCGTAGCCGGAAAGCGGCGCCGCCAGCAGCCCCGCCCATACCAGCGGTCCGCCTACGGCTAGCGTAAGCAAGGGCCAGAACAAGAGCTGTAGCTGGCGGACCCAGGTGAGGTGGTAAGCGTTGCTGCGCCGCGTGAAGATTCCCGTCACGAAACGCAGCAGGAGCAGGGCGCCCACCAGCACGGCACCTAACTCCAGCAGCTGGCGTACCAGGGGAAAAAGCTTCATGCGCTTATCGCACCAAAATCCAGGGCTCGTTGGCCTGGTGCGGGCGCAGCGTGCCGAAGCTTTCCAAGGCCAGGCCATACTTGGCAAAAACGGCCTGTGCCGCCGCGCGCTCCGTCGGCTCCACGCACACCAGCAACCCCCCGGAAGTTTGCGGGTCGCAGAGCCACTGCCGCTGCTCTTCGGTTAGCGCCCCAATCTTGTGGCCGTAGGAGTCCCAGTTGCGCACGGTGCCGCCCGGAATGGCCTTCTGCTGACGGTAGATTTCCGCTTCCGGCAGCAAAGGCACCTTGGCAAAGTCGATTTCGGCGGTGAGGCCGCTGCCCTCGCAGACCTCAGAAAGGTGGCCCAGGAGCCCAAAGCCCGTCACGTCGGTCATGGCCCGTACCCCGGTCAACTGGCCCAGATCAGCCCCTATTTTGTTTAGCTGCATCATACTGAGGGGAGCAATCTGCTCGTGCTCGGGTTGGAGCAGGCCGCGCTTCTGGGCCGTGGTGAGCATACCCACGCCCAGGGGCTTGGTGAGGTACAGCTCGCAACCCGCCGTGGCGGTGTCGTTGCGCTTCAGGTTCTCAATAGCCAGCAGGCCCGTTACGGCCAGCCCAAAAATAGGCTCGGGCGAGTCGATGCTGTGGCCGCCCGCCAGCGGAATACCCGCCTCCAGGCAAATGCTGCGGCTGCCCTCAATCACGCGGCGGGCTACTTCCGGGGCTAGCTTATCGATGGGCCACCCCAGCACGGCAATGGCCAGCACCGGCCGGCCGCCCATGGCATACACGTCGGAAATGGCATTAGCGGAGGCAATACGACCAAAATCATACGCATCATCGACGATGGGCATGAAGAAGTCGGTAGTTGAAATAAGCGCTTGGCCTCCGCCGATATCGTACACGGCCGCGTCGTCGCGGGAGGAGTTGCCGACCAGCAGCTTGTCGTCGTGGGGCTGTGGGATGCTGGTGTGCAGGATCTGGTCGAGCACCTTGGGGGCAATTTTGCAACCGCAGCCCGCGCCGTGGCTGTACTGGGTAAGGCGAATCAGGTCGGGGGTCGTTTCTGCGTTCATGGTAGTTGAGCTGATGGTAGGGCCGGGAAAGGCCGGGCAAAGCAACCCGTCGGGTGGCTCCTTGGTTATTCGGGCTGTTTGGCTAAAGACGCCTGCATGGCCTGCAGCACCAGTCCGGCATTTACGGTGGCGTCGCAGGTGTCGGATGGCACCCGCACAAACGCGCGGTTGCCTAGGCTATGGGTATAAGTCTTGTCGTAATAGTCGAGCACGAGGCTCACCATTTTCTCCATATCATCTTCAGCAATGGCGGCCAACGCTTCCTTGGTGGCCAGTCCGCCCAGCCTTTTCCGGATACGCAGAATAGCGGAAGCCAGGGCCCCGGCATCCTGGCGGCCATACTCCTCAGCCAGCTTGCGCACCCGCACCGGCCGCGGAATTTCTAGTAGAATCAGTGGTGCCTGCTGCAGCTGCCCAAAAAAGGGCGTAGGCAAGTGCAGGCTGCCAATGGTGCGGCTTTCATCCTCCAACCAAGTGGGCCCGGTGGTTGGGAGCTGGGCCAAGTGCCAGGCAAGATCATTCTCAAACTGCTCCTGCGTGGGCTGGGCCGGCTGCCCAATGCTCCCGAAAGCCGACCCTTTGTGGCAGGCCAGGCCTTCGAGGTCGAGTACCGGTTGGGCCAGTTGCCGCAGCGCGTGCAGCACATCCGTCTTGCCGGAGCCCGTGAGGCCACCCAGCACCACCAAAGGGTGGGGGCGCGCCAACTCCGCCAAAACGAAGTGGCGGTAGTCTTTGTAGCCTTTGTTGAGCAGCTGCACCTGAAAGCCCCCCAACTCCAGCAGCCACTGCACCGCCCCACTGCGCATCCCGCCCCGCCAGCAGTGCAGGCGTACCTCTTTGCCGGGGGCAAGTTTCTGCGCCTGCTGCACCATGCGGCTCATCTTCGGGCCAAACAAATCCAGCCCCAGCAGCACGGCGCGGTCCTGGCTTATCTGCTTGTAGGTAGTGCCAATGCGGGCGCGCTCCTCGTCCGAGAACAAAGGGAAGCTCACGGCGCCGGGGATGTGGCCCTGAGCATACTCCTGCGGCGCCCGTACATCCAGGATGGGGGCGGTAGCCGGACCCTGCAAAAATTCTTCGATGGATAAACGAGGCATGGGTTCTTACGGGAGCAGCGGGCAGGAGAAGTGGATGCACGCCAACCGCTAGCTGGTCAGTACGCGTTCCGGGCGGGTAGCGCTGGGGTTAGGAAACAAGCTGCCGCCGGTACAACTGAATGGTATTCTCCAGGCCCAGGTACAAGGCGTCGCATACCAGGGCGTGCCCGATGCTTACTTCCGCCAGGCCGGGTAGCTGCTGGTGCAGGTAAGCGAGGTTGTCGAGGTCGAGGTCGTGGCCGGCATTTACGCCCAGGCCCAGCTCCTGGGCCAGGGCCGCAGCGGCACGGTAGGGGGCCACGGCGGCTTCGCGGTCAGCAGCATAGCCGCTGGCGTAGGCTTCGGTGTAGAGCTCTATCCGGTCGGTGCCGGTGCCCAGGGCGGCTTTTACCATGGCCAGGTCGGGGTCGAGGAAAATGCTGACGCGGCACCCCAATGATTTAAGCTCCTGCACTACGCCCAGCAGGTACACCTGGTGCTTGATGGTGTCCCAGCCCGCATTGGAGGTAATAGCGTCGGGCGCGTCCGGCACCAGCGTTACCTGCTCGGGGCGCACCTCGCGCACCAGGTCCAGGAAGTCCGGGGTAGGGTTACCTTCGATGTTGAACTCGGTGGTGACAAGGGCTTTCAGGTCGCGCACGTCCTGGTAGCGGATATGCCGCTCATCGGGGCGTGGATGCACCGTGATGCCCTGGGCCCCGAACCGCTCACAGTCCTGGGCCACCTGCAGCACGTTGGGGCGGTTGTGGCCGCGGGCGTTCCGTAGCGTGGCTATTTTATTTATGTTTACGCTAAGCTTGGTCATATGCAAAAGCGGCGCTGAGGGTGAGTAGGTGCTCAAAGATACGTAGCTCCAACAGCGTTGGCCGATTTTAGTTGAGGTAGCCATGGTCGTCCGACTTCCCGTTTCCACGCGGCCCGCGCTGGGGTTTGGCTTGTTGCTGCTGGCGGTTACCGGCCTGGAGTGGCTGGTAGTGCAACAGCCCGTGTTCCGGCAGCTGCCCCTGCTGCCGGCAGCCGTGAGTTTCGATGTGCTGGTGGGGCTGCCTATCTTGTTTTACCTGCTGGTGGTGCGTTCCTACCGGCTGCCAATAAGCACCATGGCGGTGGCCTTCACTGCCGCTGTGGCTTTGGGCTACTGGCTTATTCCGGGGCCACAGCAGCAGTATGTGCAGTGGGCAGGACAGGTGTTAGGAGCTCTGGAGGTGCTGATGGTTGCGCTGCTGCTGCTGAACCTGCGGCGGCTGCAGTTGGCTTATCGTACCGCCTGCCTGCATATTCCGGAGGTGGCAGATCGGCTCACGGCGGCTTTCCGGCAGGTGTTCGGCCGGCCGCTGGCGCCGTTGGTGTTCGAGCTGCTCGTGTGCTACTACGCGCTGTTGAGCTGGCGGAGCCGGCCGGCAGTAACTACCGGCAGCCGCGCATATTCCAGCTACCGGGATTCGGCCTTCACGGCGTACGTGGGCACGGTCATGCTACTGTCGGTGGTCGAAATGGGCGCACTGCATTTGCTGCTGCTGCGCTGGAGCTCTGTGGTGGCCGGGGTGCTTCTGGTGCTGCACCTGTATGGACTGCTGCTGTTGCTGGCGCACGCCCGGGCGGTACGGCTGCTGCCAATACAGCTGACGGCCGACCACGAACTGATAGCGCGGGTGGGCTTTTGTTGGACGGCGCGTTTGCCCCGGGCAACGCTGGCGGCGGCGCGGCGGCTATCCGACGCCCCAGCGCCGGTGCCGGGCCGGCTGAATTTGGCTCGGCCGCTGCTCACGCCGCCCAATGTGCTGGTAGTGCTTACTGCGCCCCAGGTTTTCAACGGACCCTATGGCCTGCGCCGGGTTGCCCGGGAGCTGGCGCTCTACGTAGACGATGCTGCCGGCCTGCTAACGGAGTTGGCCCTGCCCGAAAACCCGGCCGACGGCCCTGTATTCGGGAATAACCCGTAATCTTGTAGATTCCTTTATTTCCCAACCCATGGCTCTGAAAGAAACCATCGACGCCGATATCAAACAGGCCATGCTGGCCAAAGACAAAGTACGTCTGACCACCCTGCGCAGCATCAAGTCCCAGATTCTGCTGGCCGAAACGGCCGAAGGTCAGCACGGGGCAGCCCTCTCGCCCGATGCCGAAATCAAGCTCCTGACCAAGCAGGCCAAGCAGCGCCGCGAGGCCGCCGAAACCTACAACAAACAGTTCCGCTCCGATCTGGAGGAAGTAGAACTGGCCGAACTGGCCATCATTGAAGAATACTTGCCCAAGCAGCTCTCGGAGGCTGATCTGGTAGAGAAGCTGGTCGCCATTATCCAGCGCGTGGGAGCTACTGGCCCATCGGACCTGGGCAAGGTAATGGGTGTTGCCGCCCGGGAGCTGTCGGGTCAGGCCGATGGCCGCATGATTTCCCAGGTGGTCAACAACCTGCTAAACAACACGAATGTGTAAGTTGCTAAGGTGGAAAATGGGCTGATGTGCTAATGCAGGCTACTCAATGTCAGAAGGCATTAGCACACCAGCCCATTTTCCTCCTTAGCGAAGCCTAGCACATTTCCCCACGTTCGCACATTAACTAAAGATGTCTGCTTTCGACATTCTCTTGCTGATTCCGCTGGGAGTAGGAGCTGTGAAAGGCTACCGGCGTGGGCTGGTGTTGGAAGTGGCTTCGCTGCTGGCCTTCGTGCTGGGGGCTATTGGGGGGCTTTTGCTCTTGCAGGACGCCATTCCGTTGGTGCGACACTACGTAGGGGAGGCCTTTGGTATGCTGCCGCTGGTATCGTTTCTGCTGGTGTTTGTGCTCATCGTATGGGGTGTTCACCTGCTCGGGACATTTATCAAAACGGCCGTACACCTTACGCCTCTGGGAATGCTCGATAATATTTTGGGCGGTACGGCCGGGGTGCTAAAGTGGTTGTTGGGCTTGAGCCTGCTTTTGCACGGGGTGGGGCTGGCCGGTTTGTCGGTGCTTTCGCCTGGGCTTGTTGCCGACTCGGAGGTGCTGCCCCTGGTGCAGGAAGCAACGCCATTCGCCCTGCAAGTGGTAGGGTTGGTGCTGCCCTTTGCCAGCGACCTGCTCGAAAAGCTCCGGGGCGTATTCTGAACGAAGGCATGGCTCATTATTAAATGGTTGCCTGAGTCGCTATCCGGCCATTAAAGCCATGCGTTTACTTCTGCTAGACAACTTCGACTCCTTCACCTTCAACCTGCTCGACTACTTGCAGCAGCTGGGGGCAGAGGTGTACGTAGTGCGCAACAACGTAGGCCTGGAGGAGCTGGAAAAGCAGCCGTTCGACGGCATCGTGTTGTCGCCGGGACCGGGGACCCCAGCGGCGGCGGGCAGTATGCCGGCCGTTATTGCCCGGTACCATGCGCACGTCCCCATGCTGGGCGTTTGTCTGGGGCATCAGGCGTTGGGGGAGTATTTCGGGGCCGAGCTCGGGCGCGGTGTCCGGCCCATGCACGGGAAAGTCTCGGATATTATACTCACGGACGCTGCCGAGCCGTTATGGACGGGGCTGCCGCCGCAGATACCCGTCACGCGCTATCATTCTTTGGTGCTGCGGCAGCTGCCGCCGGCTCTGGTGCCCCTGGCGTATACCGCGGATGCAGCAGGAGAGCTGATGGCCTTCCGGCACCGCGAACTGCCCCTCTACGGCGTGCAGTTTCACCCGGAGGCCTTGCTGACCACCCACGGCCTGGCTATCCTTCGCAATTGGGTCAAGTATTGTATCATTGCAACGAACCGGCCCCGCCCGGGCTTCAGTTCTCCCGCCGATGGAATTGCAGATTAAGGAACACAACGGATATCAGTATATAGACGAAGGCACGGGCGACGTGCTGCTGCTGCTGCATGGCCTCTTCGGTGCCCTCAGCAACTGGCAGGACGTGGTAGCCACCTTTCGGGAGCAGTATCGGGTAGTTATACCGCTGCTGCCCATTTATGACATGCCTCTGCTTAGCGCCGACGTGCCCGGACTGGTGAAGTTTGTGGAGCGCTTCGTGGCCGAGGTGGTCGTGCCCGGTCCCTACACAGTGCTTGGCAACTCGCTGGGTGGGCACATTGCCTTGGTGTACACGCTGCGCAACCCGCGGCAGGTAAGCCGGCTGGTACTTACCGGCAGCAGTGGCTTGTTTGAGGATTCGATGGGTGGCTCCTTCCCCAAGCGGGGCAACTATGGTTTCGTGCAGGAGCGGGTAGCCTACACTTTCTACGACCCGGCCGTGGCTACCAAAGAGCTGGTTGACGAGGTGTTCAGCATTACTAACTCCAACGCTAAGTGCCTGCGTATCATTAACATCGCCCGCTCGGCCCAGCGGCACAACATGGCCAGGGACCTGGGCAAAATCCGCGTGCCCACGCTGCTGATATGGGGCCTCAACGACACCATCACGCCCCCGCTGGTTGCTCACGAGTTCAACCGGCTCCTGCCCCAGTCGGAGTTGTACTTTCTCGACCATTGCGGCCACGCCCCCATGATGGAACGGCCCGGCCCATTCAATGCCCGCCTGCAGCAGTTCCTGCGGCGCACGGCTTCCCAGCCGGTAGCTGCCCGCTAAACGGGTTACTTTCTGCTCACTCCGCGAACAAAGAAAAGGGCGCAGCGTTTGTGTCTCGGCGGCATAGCCGTTAACTTCCGCTTCTTAGTACCTAATGCCGATGTCGCCGATGATAGCTGCAGACATGATTAATCAGATGATTCCGCCCCTGAAGGTGTCGGACTCTGCGAGCAAGGCCGCCAAGTGGCTGGAGGAATTTCACGTAGACCAGTTGCCCGTGCTGGAAAACCGTCAGTACCGCGGCCTCATTACGGAGGCCGACGTACTCGATATCAGCCAAGCTGACCGCTTGCTTTCCACCATTTCGTTTGGCTTTGCGGACGTACACGTGCAGCGGGACCAGCATTTCTATAGCATTATCGAGCAGGCTGTGCAGAACAAGGTGCAGTTGGTACCAGTGCTGGATGATCAGCAGGAATACCTGGGCGTGGTAACGGTGGGCGATACGCTGGCCGCTTTCGGGCAAATGCCTATTGCCTTGGGACAGGGAGGCATTATGGTGCTGTCGATGGATGAGCGCGACTATTCTCTCTCGCAAATCAGCCGCTACGTGGAGGAAAACAACGCCAAGATTCTCAGCGCCCACGTCGCCCAGGATGAGGCTAACCCTTTCAAAATCCGGCTTACGCTCAAAGTAAACACGCCCAGCCTGACTCGCATTGCCGCTACCTTGGAGCGTTTTGGCTACGTCATTACGGCGCAGTTCAGTGGGGCCGGCGAGTTGGGCGAAAACGAGCAGGAACGCTACGATGCCCTGCTGAAGTACCTGAGTCTCTAAGCTCCAGTTGGTGATAGCAAGTCTACTGGCAGCGGGTTTGCTGGCCGCTGCCGGGCCTCAGCCACTTCCCGATACGCTCCGCACCGCTTCCCTCGATAGTGTAGTCCGGACCCAGTGTCCTGCTTATACCCAGGTGCGCGTGGCGGCTATTCTCTTTGCGGGCAATGCCACCACCAAGGATAAAATCCTGCGGGCCGAGCTGGACTTCCGGGAAGGCGATACGCTAACGGTGGAAACCCTGGCCAAGCGCTTGGAAAAAAACCGGCTCCGCGTTTTCAACCTGCAGCTGTTTCATACGGTGGGCGTGCAGACGGTGTGCCGCGACGGAGCCCTGACGGTGTTGTTCGGTGTGCAGGAACGGTGGTACACATTCCCGGTTCCTATCTTTTCCCTGGCCGACCGGAACATCCGCGCCTGGCTCGACCGCGCCGACCGATGGCAGCGCGTGGATTACGGTGTGCACGTTGTTCGCTACAATTTTCGGGGCCGCAACGAACTGCTGCGCGGAAACCTGCAACTGGGCTTCAACCAGAAGTACGAGGTTTTCTTCGAGAATCCCGGTACGGCCCGCCGGCCGGGGCTGGCCCTGGGCGGCTCTGTCACGCGCAGCCGGGCCCTCGATTACCGCACCGTCAACGACCGGCTGCTAACCTACCGCTCCGTCTCGGGCTTCGCTTTGCGCCGGGCGTACGCCACGGTGGGCCTGCGCTGGCGCAATACCGTGCAGCGCCGCACCGCCCTCGACCTGGCGCTTTATCAGGAGCGGGTAGCCGATTCGGTGCAGATAGGTAACCCGGATTATTTTCGGAGTGGCTCTTCCCGCCAGTATCTGGATCTGCGCCTGACCCGCATTATCAATCAGCGCAACACCTTTTCTTACCCTCTGACTGGGCGCTATCTACAAGTGACGGTGGCGCAGCGGTTCTACGCCCGCGCTTCGAGCCCGGCTTTCACGACGATTTTCGTTCAGGCGGCCCGTTATTGGGCGCTGCCACGCAACTTTTATTACAGTGCGGGCTTTACTAGTCAGGCCCGCATTGCCGGTCGCTCCTTGCCTTATGCCGATACCCGCGCCCTGGGCTACGCTACCTTGGTGCGGGGCTACGACCGGTACGTGGTGGATGGCGTGCGCTACCTTGTCGTGCAGCAGGGCTTGAGCTACCCCTTGCTGGCCACGCGGCGTCTGCGCGTGGGCGTCACCGATAACCCCAAATTCAACTCTCTTCCGCTGGCCATATATTTAAATACCTTTGTCGACGCAGGTTATGTGGGCGCCCAAAATGTGCCCCCGGCCAACCGCTTCCCCAACCGCCTGCTGGGCTCAGCCGGGGTTGGGCTGCATCTGGTTTCGTACTACGACCGGGTGGTAACGCTGGAATATGCCCGCACCCTGGCTGGCGAAGGCGGCTTTTACCTGCGCACGGAGTTTCCCATCTGAGCAGCCGTAGCGCATTATCATTCTGTGATGAAAATAGCCATTCTTGGTAAGCCATTCGATGAAAACGTAGCCCCGGCTATTCAGGCCCTGTTCGACGATCTGCTGGCCCGTAACGCGGAGCTGTACGTGGTCGAATCGTTCTGGGTGTACCTGCAAACGCACCTGCGGGTGCCCACGCACATCCGCACCTTCCGCCGGGGCGACTCTCTGCAGGGCATGCAATTTGTCCTGAGCATCGGGGGCGACGGAACCTTGCTGGACACCGTGACCTACGTAGGCAGCCTGCAAATCCCGATTTTGGGCATTCATACCGGCCGCCTGGGTTTTCTGGCCACCGTCACCCCCGACCGCATCCCGCAAGCCATTGACGCTCTTTTCAAAGGGCACTTCGTGCTGGATGAGCGCAGTCTGATCCGGGTGGACACCGACCCGGAAGTTTTTGGCGACATCACCTTCGGCCTAAACGAATTCTCGATTCTGAAGCGGGATACGTCTTCCATGATTGTGGTGCACACGTACATCGATGGGGAGTACCTCAATTCGTACTGGGCCGATGGTCTGATTGTGTCAACGCCAACGGGCTCGACGGGCTACTCACTCAGCTGCGGAGGACCTGTAATGCTGCCACAAACCAACAACTTCATCATCTCCCCCGTATGTCCGCACAACCTAAACGTGCGGCCACTCGTTGTATCCGACCGCAGCGTTATTTCATTTGAGATAGAAGGCCGGAGCAATAACTTCCTGCTTTCGCTGGATTCACGCTCGGTTACCGTCGATTCAACCATTCAAATTGCCGTTCGCCGGGAAAATTTCAAAGCTCGTTTAGTTCGTCTGAATCATGTGAATTTCTTGAGTACGCTGCGTAGCAAGCTTAATTGGGGCTTGGATCGTCGTAACCCGGATGGAATTTTATTGCCTTAAAAGAGGCCTTTTTCAGGCAGTTGTTTTTATAATTGCCTGCAACACGTACTTTTGTCACCAAGTGTAGCCGTGCCCAAATGGGTCAATGCATTTCCTGAATCTTGATATTTCTTAACTTCGCCCGATTATGAAGAAACTTTTTCCCCTCACCCTGGCACTTATACTGGCCTTCGCGCTGGTAGCTACGGAGGCGAGTGCGCAGCGATTCACGAAACGGAAGATGTACAACTCGGTAGGAGTGACGCTGAACGCCATGAACTATTTCGGCGACGTCGTACCGAAGACCAACATTGCCAGCCTACGCTTGGGCGCTACCCGTCCGAACATCGGCTTTTCGTTCACCCGCCGCTTTGCGCCCCGTATCTCGGGTCGTGTAGGTTTGTCGTACGGCCGCGTTACTGGTGATGATGCCAAAGCCGCCGATGACAAAGACAGCGAAGCAAAATTCCGCTATACCCGGAACATGAACTTCCGGAACGACATCTTCGAAGCCTCCGCCGTTGGTATCTTCGACCTGTTGGAAAACCGCAACAACTATATCCGCCGTCCTGACTTCGTTCCCTACGTGTTTGGTGGCGTGGCCGTCTTCCACCACAATCCCAAGGGTTTGGTAGGTGACAACAGCCAGGGCTTGGCTAAAGGTGACTACGTGGCTCTGCAGCCATTGGGCACGGAAGGACAAGGAGAAGCCGGCTATGGCTCACCTTACAAGCGCACTCAGATTGCTATTCCTTTTGGTGCTGGTATCCGTTACAAGCTGGACCGTCACTTCGATTTGGGCTTTGAAATTGGCTGGCGCAAAACCTTCACCGACTACATCGACGACGTTGGCGGCAACTACGTAAACAACAAAAACGACCTGAAGACCCCCGGCGGCAAGTATTTCGGCTACGAAATCACGCGGGAAGGTGTACCAGGTACTTTCACGGAAGCCAACCAATTTGGGGAAGTTCGTGGCAACAACAATGAAAAGGACTGGTACATCGTTACGGGTCTGACGCTAAACTACATTCTTTCGCCCCGCGTAAAGAGCCCCAAATTCCGATAGCCGATAGAGTGGCTGTCATGTTTCACCCACAGCCAGTCTAATGACGCAGCATTCTCTCTTCAAAACACTCCTTATTTGCTCCTTGCAAGTAGGGAGTGTTTTTTTTGTTCATACCGCCGCATTTGGGCAGAATACCAGCGAACTGGGCCTTGGTCTCGGGGCACTGAGCTATAAGGGTGAGCTGGCGCCGGAGTACCGTTTTGCCAACAACCGCCCCGCCATTACGGCTTTTTACCGCAAGGATGTCTCGAAAGCCGTTACCCTGAAGGGCAGTGTGCTGGCTGGCCTGCTGCGCGCCGACGACCGCCAGGTAAGGGGCCTAAACAACGGGCCAATGCCCCTGAACCAGTACCGCAGTGCCAACCTGAAAGGTAGCCTGTACGAGCTGGGCGGTACGCTGGAGTACAACTTCTTTGATTACTACAGCAAACAGGTGAAGACGCGCTTCACCCCCTACGCGTTTGTGGGAGTAGCTGGGTTTATGGCCCCGGTGCGGACCCTTTTTACGGGCACCTTCCGGGCCCCCGAGGAAAAAAATACCGTGATAGGTCTGGCCATACCGGCTGGCGTTGGCCTCAAGCTGGGTCTTTCTACGCACTGGAACCTGGGCGCGGAAGTTGGGGCCCGTAAAGCCTTTACCGACCAGCTGGACAACATCAGCACCCAAAACGAGGTAGTGGCGAACCGGCACGATCAGGACTGGTACTACTATGGGGGCTTCAGTATTTCGTATACTTTCTATAAGATCCGGTGCCCCGAAGTAACGGCCGGTAGCCAGTAAGCAAGCCCGCTTTTGTCGGGCAGCGTGCAATGCAACCATTTGCGTAACTTGCAGCCTCTTTACGCAAACAACACGCATGGCCGCCCGGGCTGAACTTGATCCTTCCAGAATTCCTGCTCACGTTGCCGTCATCATGGATGGCAATGGCCGGTGGGCGAAGCAAAAAGGCGGACTACGCATTTTTGGTCATCAGAATGCTATTACCGCCGTGCGCGAAACGGTAGAAACGGCCGCCGAGTTGGGCGTGCAGTTTCTGACGCTGTATGCCTTTTCCACCGAAAACTGGGCGCGCCCGGCTCATGAGGTAATGGCTCTGATGCAACTGCTGGTGCACACTATCCGGCAGGAAACGAGTACACTGCTAAAAAACAACATCCGGCTTCAGGCTATTGGTGATACGGCGAGCCTACCGGCCTCCTGCCAGCGGGAACTGGCTGAAGCCATTGAGCTAACCCGCACAGGCACCCGCATGACGCTGGTGCTGGCTCTGAGTTACAGCGGCCGCTGGGACCTTGCCCAGGCGGCGCGGCGTTTAAGCGAGGAGGTCGTCGCCGGTAACGTGCAGCCCGGGGAGATAACAGAGCATACCCTAGCTTCCTATTTATCTACCGTCGGAATACCTGATCCGGAACTGCTTATCCGCACCAGCGGCGAGCAACGCATCAGCAACTTCCTGCTCTGGCAACTGGCGTATACGGAGTTATATATTACGGACTTGCTGTGGCCGGATTTCAGGCGGGAGCATTTTCAGGAGGCGGTCCGCGTGTATCAGCAGCGAGAACGTCGATTTGGCAAAACCAGTGAGCAGCTCAACGTTTCGTAAGTTTTTGGGAATGAAATTTTTGATTAACCGGGTAGGCGCTTTAGTCGCGACGCTACTGCTAGTATGCGGCGCACTAAGCCCAGTAGAAGCCCAGAAAGCGGGAGGGGCAGGAGAACCAGAACGCTACCAGATTGGTGGTATCTCTTTCACCGGCACCCGCTACCTCGATCCTAATACGCTGATTGGTATCACCGGCCTGAAAGTAGGGGACCCGGTAAGTATTCCGGGTGAAGAACTGGGCAAGGCCATTCGGCGCCTCTGGGATCAGGGCATTGTGGGAGACGTCAACGTGTCGATAGACCGCACGGAGGGCTCCCGGATCTTCCTGACGTTCGACGTGAAGGAGCGGCCGCGTTTATCTAACTTCACCTTCAGCGGTATTGGCAAAACCCAGGCCGACGACTTAAAAAATAAGATCAAGCTGATTCGGGGAAAAGTGGTGACGGACGCGTTGCTAAGCAATACCAGCGAGCAGGTGCGTAAGTTCTTTACCAACAAAGGGTTTTTGAACGCCAAGGTAAACGTCACCCAGCAGCCCGACTCTACCCTGCCCAATAGCGTAGTGCTGACTTATAACGTGAACCGGGGCGAGAAAGTCCACATCACGGACATCGACTTTGTAGGTAACTCGGCCGTGAAGGACGGGAAGCTCAAGTCGAAAATGAAAAAGACCAAGGAGAAGAAGCCGTACAAGTTTCTGAACGCCGGCAAGTTTCAGCGGAAAGAGTTTGAAGACGACAAAGAGAGTGTACTTGCGTACTATAACGCCCAGGGCTACCGCGACGCGGTTGTGGTATCAGACTCCCTGATTTCTATTCCTCAGACCCGCAGCTACCTGTGGCTGGGCACCGAAAACGGCAAATTCGGCATTCATCGGGCTACGGAGCAGGATATTGATAAGCTGGCGTTGCGCATTCGGGTAGATGAAGGGCCGAAGTATTACTTCCGCAACATCACGTGGTCGGGCAATTACCTCTACGACAACCGTACCCTGGCTTCTATTCTGGGCATCAAGGAAGGCAGCGTATACAGCAAAGAAACGCTGGACAAGCGTCTCAACTACAACCCAACCGGTCAGGATATCACCTCGCTCTACATGAACGACGGGTACCTGTTCTTTCAGATTGAGCCCATCGAAACCAAGGTAGAAGGGGACTCCATCGATATTGAGATGCGCCTGACGGAGGGGGTACAGGCCCGGATCAAGGACATCAACATTGCCGGCAATACCAAAACCAGCGACCATGTAGTGCGCCGGGAACTGCGCACCCTGCCCGGGGAGAAGTTCAACCGCGAACTGTTGATCCGCTCCCAGCGCGAGTTGGCGTCGCTGGGTTACTTCGACCCCGAAAAAGTAGGCATCAATCCGGTGCCCAATCAGGCCGATGGCACGGTAGACATCAACTACACCGTAGAAGAAAAGCCCTCAGACCAGATTACCCTTTCTGGCGGCTGGGGGGGCTTTGCCGGCTTCATTGGTACCGTGGGCCTCGTGTTCAATAACTTCTCGCTGCGGAAGGCCGGCAACTTTAGCAACTGGCGCCCTGTACCCGCTGGGGATGGGCAGCGCCTGGCCCTGAACGTGCAGGCCAATGGTATCCAGTACCAAGCCTACTCCTTCTCTTTCACGGAACCCTGGCTGGGTGGCCGCAAGCGGAACTCCCTTACCGTCAGTCTCAACAAGAGCATTCAACGGGTAGGCACCAACTTCGATGTGAACACGGGCAGCTCGATTAAGGTAAACAGCGCCTCGGTAAGCCTCGGCCGCTACCTACGCTGGCCCGATGACTACTTTTCCCTGAGCAACTCGTTGTCGATCAGCCAGTACAAGCTCAAGAACTATCCTTACCTGCAGGGCTTTGCCAACGGCACCGGCAACGCCAACAACATCACCTTTAACACCACGCTTTCCCGCAATAGCACCGACAACCCAACGTATACCCGTCGGGGCTCGGCTTTGTCGCTGAGTGTGAACCTGACGCCACCGTACTCCGCGTTTAAGGGGGCTCATCCCAGCGTAAACGAGTGGGTGGAATTCCACAAGTGGATGTTTGATGCTTCCTGGTTTACGCCCATCGTGGGAAAACTGGTGCTGAACACGCGGGCGCACTTCGGCTTTATCGGGTCGTACAACAGCAGCCGCGCCATTGGCCCCTTCGAGCGGTTCAAGCTCGGGGGCTCAGGGCTGGCTTCCGGTGGGCAGAACAACTTCTTAGTAGGTACCGAATTTGTGGGGTTGCGCGGGTACGACGACCCAACGGATGCCAATGCTATTCAGAACCCGAATGGCAGCGGTGGGGTAGCCTACAATAAATACGTCATGGAACTGCGTTATCCGGTTTCGCTGAATCCGGCGGCCACCGTTTATGTCCTCAGCTTTGCCGAAGCCGGCAACTCCTTTGATCAATACTCCAAATACAACCCCTATAAGTTGTACCGCTCCGTGGGGGTGGGCGCCCGAATTTTCATGTCGGCATTCGGTTTGCTAGGGTTCGACTACGGCTATGGTTTCGACCCGGTGGACCGCTACAATACGGGTGCTACCCAACCGGCGCAGGAAAAAGGCCACTTCCACTTCATCATTGGTCAGCAGATCCGCTAAGCTGCCTGGCCAGCTAGCCCCTTATGTAGCTATGAAAAAAGTTCTTTGCTTACTTCCGCTGCTGTTGCTGCTGGCCCTGCCGAGTGCCTGGGCCCAGAAATTTGGCTACGTAGACTCAGAGTTTATCATGAGCAAGATGCCGGCCTACGCCGCGGCCCAACAGGAGCTTAACACCCTGTCACAGAACTGGCAGAAGGATATTGAGTCGATGCGCAAAGACCTGGACAAGATGTACCGCACCTACCAGGCCGAGGAAGTGTTGCTGACGGACCCGATGAAGAAAAAGCGGCAGGATGAGATTCTGCAAAAGGAGCAGGACATCAAGACCTACCAGAACAAGATATTCGGGTACGAAGGCCAGCTGTTCAAAAAGCGCCAAGAGCTGACCAAGCCCGTGCAGGACCAGGTATTTGAAGCCGTGGAGAAAGTAGCCAAGAAAAAGCAGCTGGCTATCCTTTTCGACAAATCGGGGGACCTGACCATGCTGTATACCAACCCCACGCACGACTACACGGAATTTGTGCTCGAAGAATTGGGTTTAGGATCGGAGGAGCGTAACCAGCCGGCCAACAAGGGGGCCGTGCGCACGGTAGCCACGCCCGCCACCCCGGCTGGCGACGAGCCAGCCGCCGATGAGGCCGGCACCCGCTCGGCCGCTCCCGCTAAAAAGGCTACCACCAAGCCCGCGCCGCGTTCAACCGGCCGAAAAAAGTAATTTTGCATTCTAACTCTCAGACATTTCTCTTTTCCCGAATGAGTTCATTCCCCAAATTCCGCCTGCTGCTGGCTACGGCCGCACTCACGCTCACCACGGTTACGGCCACGCTGGCCCAGACGGCTCCCCAGAAAATCGGCTACACCAACGTAGACTACGTGCTGAGCCAGATGCCCGAAAGCAAGCAGATTGAGTCGCAGCTGAAGGATTATAGCACCCAACTGGAAAACCAGCTGAAGGCCAAATACCAGGAGTATCAGACGAAGGGCGAAGCCTATCAGAAAGGTGCTGCTACGATGGCTGAGCCCGTACGCGCCGATAAAGAAAAGGAACTTCAGAGCCTGCAGCAGTCCATTCAGGAGTTCCAGCGCAATGCAGAAGCCTCCGTTCAACAGAAGCAACAGGCTTTGCTGAAGCCCGTGCTGGATAAGCTGCAGAAGAACATTGATGCCGTAGCGGATGAGAACGGCTACGCCTATGTGCTGAATTCGGACGCCGGCTACGGCACCACGCCCATCCTGCTGCACGGCCCGAAGGATGGCGACATCTCGGACCTGGTGCTGAAAAAAATGGGCATTACCCCCGGTGCTGCGCCGGCTGCTGCGCCTACCGCCGCAAAGCCAGCGGCTCCGGCAGCTACTCCTGCTGCTACCAGCACCAAAACCAAGACGAAATCCAAGAAGTAATTACTGCTACCCACAGGGTAGTAGTAAAGCAGGAAAGCCGGAACCTCGTTCCGGCTTTCTTATTTTTGCCCGGAGCCACCAGCGTAGTTATGCAGCAAGAAGACGAAGACCTATTCACTGACGATTTGCTGCCCCTCGACGACGAGCAGGACCCCGACGACGAACTATACGAGCATCACCGCATTCAGGCCGATAAGCGGCAGGAACTGCTGCGGCTCGACAAGTTCCTCATGAACCGGCTGCCGAATGCCTCCCGCACCAAGATACAGAACGCCATTCGGGCCGAAGCAGTCCAGGTAAATGAGCGGCCAGTGAAGTCGAACTACCGCGTGAAGCCCGGGGACGTAATTACCATTACGCTGCCGGAGCCGCCGCGCGAGGGGAAAGTGGTGCCAGAGCCCATGGAGCTGGATATCCGCTACGAGGACGACTCCCTGCTGCTCGTAAACAAGCCTGCGGGCTTAGTGGTACACCCCGCTTACGGTAACTGGCAGGGCACCCTGGTAAACGGTCTGGCCTACCACTTCCAGCACCTGCCCACGGGCCGCAACGGCGAGATTCGGCCGGGCCTAGTACATCGAATCGACAAGGATACCTCGGGCCTGCTGGTAATCGGGAAAACGGAGTGGGCCATGACCCACCTCTCGCAGCAGTTTTTCCACCATACCATTGAGCGCACTTACCTGGCGCTGGTATGGGGCGTACCCAAAGAAGAACAAGGCACCATTACGGGGCATATTGGCCGTAGCCTGAAGGACCGTAAGGTGCAAGCCGTGTACCCCGATGGTTCCTACGGTAAGCACGCCGTAACGCACTATAAAGTGCTCCAATCTTTCCGCCACGTGGCGCTGGTGCAGTGTAACCTGGAAACTGGTCGGACGCACCAGATCAGGGCGCACATGAAGCATATCGGGCATCCTTTGTTTTCCGATGCCACTTATGGGGGAGACAAGATTCTATACGGGCAGCGTACCGGCGCCTACAAGGACTTTGTAGAAAAAGTATTGGCGGTTATACCCCGGCAGGCGTTACACGCTAAATCCCTCGGGTTCGTGCATCCGGTTACGGGAGAAACCCTACACTTTGAGGCAGAGTTGCCCGCCGATTTCGAAGCCGCGCTGTTGAAATGGGCAGCTTACGCGGAGCAGGGATACTAGGAGGGGGGCATGACTACAAAAAAAGGCCGCCTCGCAGTACGCGAGGCGGCCTTTTTAGCAAACAGGCAGATGGAAATTACTTCCGCTTAACGGGAGCCTTGGCCGGCGCCTTGCGCGTAATTTCGTTGATGGCCGTCGTTACCTGGCCATCGGCGGGGTCCAGCGTTTTGGCTGCCTGCCAGTAGGGCAGTGAAGCCGCTTTGTCGCCTTTCTGGTAGTAATAGTAGCCAAGGTACTTGTTGGCTTCTACCATGCCATCCTTATACTTAGTAGGGTCATTGGCCAGTTCCAGGTACTTCTCGTAGTAAGGCTTAGCCGCACCCTGCTTAGAGTCTGGGTCCAGGTTAGCGTTAGCACGGGCCCGCATCAGGTAGCCGGGGATGTAGTCAGGCTTCGCGGTCGTAATCACACCGTAGAGGCTGTCTGCCTGGGCGTATTGCTTGTTGAACTCGTAAGCCCGGGCCAGGTATACTTTGTTGGTCAGGGTTTCAGGGTTCTTCTTCGCAATGGCGCTATAGGTTTTGATGGCCATCGGATAGTTCTTCGAAGCCAGATAAGCCTGCGCTAAGTCGCCCTGCAATTCATCAGCCTTGGTCGGGTCATTCTTGATGGCCTTCTCAATAGTGGCAATGCCTTCCTGCGTACGGCCGGCTTTGGCCAGCATCTTCCCGTAGTACACGTAGTCTTCGGTGATGAGCTTGTCGGCCGGTACCATTTTCATGTAGGCATCCATAGCCGCCAGAGCCTCTTCATTCTTGCCCGTTTCGTAGAGCGAGTAAGCCTGCAAACGATTCATCGTTACATTCTTGGGGTCGCGCTGCAGAATGGTCTGCACCTCCGTCAGTGCCTCGGGGTACTTCTTGGTCAGGAACAGGAACGAAGCATACTTAGCTTGCGTGCTCGGCGTATTCTCCGCCATGTCGCGGTACTTCTGGAAAGTGCTCAGGGCATCGTCGTACTTGCCAACGAAGTAGTACATTTCGCCAAGCTCGCGGTAAGCAGGAGCGAAGTTGGGGTCCAGAATTGTCGTTTTCTGGAAGGCGTCACGAGCACCGTTGTAGTTGCGCGAGCGTACGTTCAGCTGGCCTTTGCGGTAGTAAGCGGTTACGTTATTGGGGTCAGCCAAGATGGCACGCTCGTAGCTGTTCATGGCTTCGCCGCCACCGTTGTCCTGCTTCAGGTAGATGTCGCCGATCAGGTTCATGATGCGCGGATCATCCTTCTTGTTGAGCTTGTTGGCCAACGTCAGGTACTCCAGGGCTTTGCCATTGTCTTTGGAACCCGACTCGGCATAGGCCTGTCCTACCTGAATCAGGGTTTCCTTGTCTTTCGACTTGGTGGCTTTTACGGCTTGGTCGAACTGAATCTGCGCTTCGGCGTTTTTGCCTTGTGCCAGAAAAGCGCGTCCCGTCGCAATCAGCGACTGCGGAGATTTAGAAGCGCTGGCCGACTGCGTGAAGAAATAAGCGGCCGAATCAGGCTTTTCCATTTTCTGGTACAAACGGCCCAGCTCGAAAGCGGCTTCGGGGGTCTGACCTTGACCCAGCTGGCGCCGGGCATCACTGTAGCGCTCCAGCTCAATGGCTTTCTGAGCGCCAGCTACGTTCTGCGCCACGGCAGCCGTGGTGCTGACGGACAAAGCAACGAGGAGGGAAAGCTTCCAGGGCTTGAACTTCATGTGCGAAAAATTAAATGAAAGCGTAAGAAAAAAAGTGAGTAGGGAGCAAGTTTAATTGGATTTCGTCGTCACGATTCGCGTCTGGCCCACCGCCGGCATCAAGCCGGATTTGAGAATGATGAGCTGCCCTTTCGTCCCCGCAACGAAGGAGGCAAAACCGGTGCCAAGTCCTGCGCGGGCCTCCCGGCTGATGACGTATACGTTGCGGCGGAGCGGATATGTTTTCAGAGCCAGATAGGCCTGATAGGGCTGCACGTAGTCCTCTGTGCTGGTAGGGGCTGCCGAGGTACTGATGCCAACAACGCGCACCCGCCGTAAAAAACTTTGAACGGAGGCATCATCCCGGTCACTGATCCAGTTCACGCCGATTACCCCAATGGCGTTGGTGTGGGTAGCAACGTAATCCAGAAGCGCCGGGTTCGATTTGGAAGCAAATGACTTTTTGGTCAGCGCGGCTCCGCGCGTAACGGAGTCCTGTACATACCGGCTGGTGCTGGAGTTGTTTGAATCGAAGACCACGGTAATATCGCCTAGCTTACTACCGCGGTTGATTTGCTGCCATTGCGTGGCCTTGCCCGTAAAGATGTCCCGTAACTGTGCCATCGTCAGCAGGGAGTCCGCGTTGGCGGGGTTGACGATAATGGCAAGGGCATCAGTGGCAACATGCGTTGTGCGCGGAATCAGCTTCAGCCGCTCAAAGTGCGTTTTCTCAGCCGCTGTCAGTTCCCGGGATACAATGGCCACCCGCACTTTGTCGTTCAGCAACGCCTCCATGGCATCGGCTTCCGGCACGTACTGCGGTTTCACCTTGGCATATTGGTACAGCTGCTGAAACGTGTCAACGTGTGATTTTACGATGGGTTCAAACGTAGCGTCAACAGCAATCTTCAATACCCCACTGGTGGGTGTATCATCAATGGTCTCGGCCGTAGGTGGGTTTCCTCCATTGCAGCTACCCAACAGCAAGCCTGCCAGCAAGAACGCCCCTGCTGGCAGGAGCAGCGTGTTACTCTTCATCATTTTTGCCGGTTATAACCCGATAGTTGCGAACAAATCTAATGATTCCGTACAGGATGAACACCCCACCCAAAATCCGACGCGGCGTGGGAGGGAGCGAAAAGATAGAAACTGCTGAAAGCAGCAGGTAAAGCCCCAAGGCTATGTAGACACAGGCCATAAACAGCACAAAGTAGCGCGTCAGGCGTTGGGGGTTACTCTGGCCCAGCCGTTCGCGGGCAGGTCGTCGGTCAAGCATGGGGGGGAAAGTAGAGGCGAAAAGGCTTAAACGTACAAAGGTAGCCAGATGGTTGGTTGCGAAGCTGCGGGCTTATTTTGCCCCATCCTGGCTGGCACAAAAGCGCCCTTCGTTTCCAATTAGGCAACGAAGGGCGCTAACTAAGGCTGCCGCGGCCTTTATTGAAACTGAAACGTAATCGGCAGCGTGAAGCGCACGGGTACAGCGCGGCCGCCCTGCTGCCCGGGCGACCAGTGGGGCATGTTTCTGATAACGCGGCTGGCTTCTTCTTCTGTGCCATAGCCCAGCCCTTTCAGCACTTCCACGTCCATTACCTCCCCGGAAGCACTCACAGTGAACGAAACAAATACCCGCCCGGAAACCTGGTTGCGCAGGGCCAGGGAAGGGTAGTGCAGGTGCTTGCGGAAATATTCTCCCAGGGCCTTCTCGCCGCCAACGAAAGAGGGCATTACTTCGGCGGTTAAGAAAGGCTTGGGCGGAGCTACCACCGCTGGGGCAGCCTTGCCGGAATCGGAGCCGGAGGAGGTGCCGTAGCCCGAGCCAGGTTGAGCTACTGGCCCTACCTGCGTACCCTCCGGCAAGTCAGCGAAGCTACTGGTAGTGGGCGTTACTGGTTTAATATCCGGCTTGGTGACCAATTCATCGGGCTTCACGGTAGGCACGATTTCGTCGGGCGGACGCACTACGGGCGGCGCCACGGCTGGCCGGACGGCCATCTTTGGCTGCGGAATTACGGGGTCAATAAGTGTCATCGGAGGGTGTACTACAGTGACTGTAGGTGCCACCATCGGCTCAGGATCTAGGTACTGCACCAGCAGGGGCGTAGCAATTAATAGCAAAAATAAAGCCGTGGCAATAATGACGGCCCGCTGGAGGTGCCGTTGGTAAAGCTGCCGGATGACGAAGGCGCCATAGGCCTTGTTGCGCCCTTCGAACACAATGTCGTCGAGCGAAGCGGTGAGCAGGTTGAGCGTGGACATAGGTGGTATAGGTTAAAGGTGAACGGAATGCTGCACGAATAATTTCCAAGCCAACCAACTCACATTCAGAACCCTATCTGGCTTTCAAGAACAAAACGCCTAGCCCTGACCATCTAGTATAGGGTTGCGTATATTTTTTTCGACGGAAAAAGACAACAAAAAACCCGAACCAAGCCGGAGCTTGATTCGGGTTTTAGCCTGGCCGAAGCCGAGTGGTAGTTACTTGATGGCGAAAGTTACCGGTACCGTAAACGATACGCTAACTGCCCGACCATTCTGCTTACCGGGAGCGAAGCGGGGCAGCGTCTTGATTACGCGCACAGCTTCTTCGTCGGTACCGCCGCCTAGGGGCTTTGTAACCTTTACATCGGTTACGCTGCCATCGGGGCCTACGGTGAAGTTCACGAACACCTTGCCTTCAATCTGGTTGCGCAGGGCAAGAGCAGGATAGCGGATGTTTTTACCGATGTACTGCAGCAGGGCCTCTTGGCCACCGGGGAACACCGGCATCTGCTCTACATAGGTATAGACTTTCTGCTCTACTACTTCGGCTACTACTTTGTCGCCATCGCCCTCAAGGCCTGCCAGATCGTTCGGGTTATCCGTGTTACCCTTCACCGTTACGGTGGCCACTACCTTGTCTTCCAGCTCTTTCTGATCTGGAATTTCCTCCACTTTGCGGACTTCTTCATCTTTCTTTACAACCGGAGGTGTAAACTTGATGGTCGTCAGCTTAGGTGGTGGGGGTGGTGGCGCCTCGGGTGGCGGTGGGGGTGGTGGGGGTTTGGTCTCGTCCAGGGGAGGTGCATCCATCAGGACGTTTTCCTTCAGCATTTTGTCGTCTTCCACCACGTCGTTGCTGCTGAACATCCGCGCCAGAAGCGGGAAGGTTACCAGCAAAGCGAAGAGGGCAACGGCAATGAGAAGGGCGCGCGTGACGTGCTTGTTGTACAAGCGCCGCAGCACATACGCACCGTAGGCCTTATTACGGCCTTCAAATACGATGTCGTTGAGGCTGGCCTGCGCTAGCTGTGCGTTATCCATCATAAGCCGGAGGATGCAATAAGTTCAGTATCAACTTTCGAAATGGGCACCAGCGCGTACTTTTTCTGGTCGGTGATGTTCATTTCATCCAGGATGTCCACCATGTTCTTATAGTTGGACTTGTCATCCGGCTTGATCAGCACCACCGTTTTAGGGTTTTGCCGCTGCCGTTGCAGCAGTACTTTCCGAATGCCGTTAGCATCGTAGCTCGAAAGCTTGAGCTCTGGCTTCGTGGTGGCGTCCGCCAGCCCTTCGTAGTAGTACAGCTTGTTGTTCTCACCCATCAGGATGGTGAAGGCATCCGAGGCTTTCAGCTCCGAACGCTCTTCCGGGTTCTTTTCCTTCACGGGCATCGTCACCTGCATCACGTTCGGTTTGTTGAACGTGGTCGTGAGCATGAAGAAGGTCAGAAGCAGGAAGGCCAAATCCACCATGGGAGTCATGTCGATTTTGGTCGACATTTTTTTGGCCCGCTTCTTACCTCCTTTACCGGAGTCGGCTTGTTGTTGTATTTCTGCCATGTCGCTGCGCTTATCGGCTCACTACCGGCTTGTTTTCCAAGTCGGTGATGAGATTGAAACGGTTGATGTTCTTGTTCTGCAACAGCTGGATTACTCTTCTTACCGTGGCAACATCGGCGTCATTATCACCTTTGATGGCAATAAAGGTGGGCTTTTTTACCGCGTCCATGTTAGCTTGGCGCGCGGTCATTACCCAGTCGATGAGCTGCACCGTGTCGGCTTCGGAAAGCAGACCGGGCTGCTTTACCTCTTTGCGCTTCTCCGTGCTCATATCGAGCAAAGAGCCGAGCTGCTGAACCGGTACGCCAAAGCTGTTGAGGCCACCAAAGGCGCGCTTTTGCTTTTCGGTGAACGAAACGCCGTACTTGGCGCCCATCCGGTCGAGCAGCAGAGCCCGCGCTTTGTCGCTTTCCAGCCCGAAGAACACGCGCTTATCCTTGTCGATGAGGAGGCGGATAACGTTGCTTTCCGGCAGCTTGATTTCCGAGGTAGAGGAGGGAGTATCCACTATCACCACTTCCTCGGGGGCAAACTTGGTGGTGAGCATGAAGAACGTCACCAGCAGGAAGGCCAGGTCCACCATCGGGGTCATATCCAGCGAAGGGGACGTTCTATGGGGCTTTACTTTAGGCATTTCTTGCGTGGTTTTATTCAGACAACGAGACTTACTGAGGCGTTATTGCGCTAACCGCAAACTAGGCCGTGTAAGTTTCTTTTTCGCCGTGCTGAGCCGCGAAGGTCTGAATAATGCTGAAGCCGGCTTCGTCGATGCTGTAAGTCAGCTCGTCAATTTTGCTGGTGAAGAAGTTGTAAGCAATGATGGCGATGGCCGAACCGGCAATACCGATAGCCGTGTTAATCAAAGCTTCCGAAATACCTTCTGCCAGGGCTACGGCGTCGGGGTTACCAGCCTGAGCCAGTGCCGAGAAGGCCTTGATCATACCGAATACCGTACCCAGCAGACCCACCAGCGTCGATACCGAAGCAATGGTAGAGAGGATAACCAGGTTCTTTTCCAGCATGGGCAGTTCCAGCGTCGTCGACTCTTCGATTTCCTTCTGAATGGCGAGGATCTTCTGGTCTTTGTCGAGGCCACGCTCACGGGCCATTTCCTGGTACTTCAGCAGACCGGATTTAACTACGGCAGCTACTGAGCCTTTCTGCTGGTCGCATACGGCAATAGCACCCGAAATGTCGTTAGCATTCAGCTTCTGACGGATAGTGCGCACAAAGCTCTCGATGCTCTTCGTGCCTTTGGCCTTGCTGATGGTCAGGAAACGCTCGATGGAGAACGTAATTACCAACAGGAAAAGGGACATAAGGATCGGTACGATGACACCCCCTTTGTAAATGGTGCCCAGGTAGTTACCTGGCAAGGCGGCGTTATCATGGTTACCACCCTGGAAGTTAGCGCCATTACCCAATACAAACAGGTAGATGATGACGCTTACAACAAAAGCCAGCGGAATCACGATGGCGGCAAACGCGGAACCGCCTTTTGCCTCGCCCTTGGGCGCTGCAGGAGCGGCAGGCCGCACGTTCTTGTTCATGGCATTCTTTTGTTCCATTGTTCCGGAAAATTAGGGGGTTGGTTGGTGAAAGATGAAGTTGTGATTAAAACTGTTGCGAAAAGCTTTAAGACGGAAACGCCCCGCTCACCCGCACCGTTGTCAAAAATAAAGACAAGTAAGTGGGTCTGCTCGTGCGCGGGGCCAGTCCGAAAAATAGACTCTCTCTGGCAAACCTAAACAAAACCCTTGGCGCTGCCAAATCCCAAATGCGTTTAAACGCTTTCATGCAGGCTTAGTCTTAAAAAAACGCTATTCCGGTTTGCCCGTGGCCGGTAGCTGCTTGGCTTGGTTCCAGTAAACATCCATCTGCGCCAGCGTTAGGTCGCGGAGGGAATACCCTTCGCGGGCCGCCGCGGTTTCGAGGTATTGAAAACGGTGAATAAACTTGCGGTTAGTGCGTTCCAGTGCTTCCTCCGGGTTGATACCCGCGTGCCGGGCAAAGTTGATAAGGGAAAATAGCAGGTCGCCAAACTCTGCTGCGGCTCGTTCCTGCTGCTCCGCCGAAGGAGTAGCAACCGCAAATTCGTCCCCGAATTCTTGTAGTTCCTCCTGTACTTTTTCCCATACCTGGCCCGGCTTTTCCCAGTCGAAACCAGCTCCGCGCGCTTTTTCCTGAATACGCATGGCCTTTACCAGCGCCGGCAGAGAAACAGGTACGCCACCGAGGACGGAGGAGTTGCCTTTTTCCTGGAGTTTTAGCTGCTCCCAGTTCTGTTTTACTTCCTCTTCCGTGCTGGCCTCCACGTTTCCGTAAATGTGCGGGTGCCGAAAAATCAGCTTCTCGCACTGGGCATTCAGCACATCCGCAATGTCGAACGCGCCCTGCTCACTGGCGATTTTAGCGTAAAACGTCAGGTGCAGCATCACGTCGCCCAGTTCCTTTTTCAGGTCGGGCAGGTCCCCCCGGATGATGGCGTCGCTGAGCTCGTAGGTTTCCTCAATGGTGAGGTGGCGTAGGCTTTCCAGCGTTTGTTTCCGGTCCCAGGGGCACTCGGCCCGCAGCCGGTCCAGCACGTCGAGCAGCCGGCCAAAGGCTTCTAACTGGGTTGGCCGGCGGGTAGCAGAATTATTTTCCATGAACTCAAATATACAACGGGGCGGGGTTCTGTAGGAGTAAGGGGGCGCAGGGGAGGGCCGGTGAAGCTGCCGGGGCCGGCAAGCTCAAGCTTAGAGAAACACCGGGCAGTTGCCTACTTTTGCCCCACGTTTAGTTGATTTTTCAACGCATCACTTTCAGAAAGCACTGTGGCACTGATCAAATCTATTTCGGGCATCCGGGGAACCATTGGGGGCGCGGCCGGCGACGGCCTCACGCCAATTGACGTGGTAAAATACGCGGCAGCTTTTGGTACGTGGGTGCTGAACACCACGCAGAATACAACCATCGTGATTGGTCGCGATGCCCGCTTATCCGGGGAAATGGTCAGCCGCCTGGTTTCCGCTACCCTGCAGGGACTGGGAATTGATGTTATCGACCTGGGCCTGAGCACCACGCCAACTGTGGAAATGGCCGTGCCGGCTAAGAAAGCCGGGGGAGGCATCATTCTGACGGCTTCGCACAACCCCAAGCAGTGGAATGCCCTCAAGCTGCTCAACAGCAAAGGCGAGTTTATTTCGGACGAGGAAGGCAAGCAGGTCCTGCTGCTGGGCGACTCAGAAGCCTTTGACTTTGCCCCCGTCACGAAGCTGGGCAAGTATTCCACGGATGATACTTTCCTGCAGGAGCACATTGATGCTATTCTGGCCTTGCCCCTGGTGGATAAAGCGGCCATCAAAGCCAAGAACTTCCGCGTGGTAGTGGACGCCGTGAATTCGTCGGGTGGTTTTGCTGTGCCCATGCTCTTGGAGCAACTCGGCGTGGAAGTCATTGAAAAACTCTTCTGCGAACCTACCGGCGACTTTGCGCACAACCCCGAGCCGCTGCCTGAGAACCTACGTGATATTGCCAAGGTGCTGGAAAAAGGCTCCTTCGACGTGGGCATCGTAGTAGACCCCGACGTGGACCGCCTAGCACTGGTAAATGAGGACGGTACCATGTTCGGCGAGGAGTACACGCTGGTAGCCGTAGCCGATTACGTGCTGCAGCAGAACGGCGGCGGCAATACTGTGAGCAACCTGAGCAGCACCCGCGCCCTGCGCGACGTGACGGAAAAGCACGGCGGTAGCTACGCCGCCGCCGCCGTGGGGGAGGTGAATGTGGTGAATAAGATGAAGGAGACCCATGCCGTAATTGGCGGGGAAGGCAACGGGGGCATTATTTACCCCGAACTGCATTATGGCCGTGACTCTCTCGTGGGCATTGCGCTTTTCCTGAGTCACTTGGCTAAAACCGGCCTGACGATGACACGGCTGCGGGCATCCTACCCCAACTACTTCATCTCCAAAAACAAGATTGAGCTAACGCCGGAAATCAACACCGATGAAGTCTTGGTGCAGATGCAGCAGCGCTACGCCAAACAGCCTATCAATACCATCGACGGCGTAAAAATCGAGTTTGATAAGGAGTGGGTACACCTGCGCAAATCCAACACGGAGCCGATTATCCGCATCTACGCCGAATCGACCTCGAACGCCACGGCGGATTACTTGGCCAATAAAATTATCGGGGACATCAAGGAAATCATCAGCCAATAGTCCTTGTCCAAGCGCCCATTAGGGGCTTCCTGCGAGTCAATTATTTACAGGATTCCGGCGGCCCCGCTGGAATCCTGTATTTTTGTGGCGCCTTCCTCTTTCAATCAGTGTTTGATTAAGCTGTAGTCTTGCTCATGAACGTGTATTTCGATAATGCCGCCACCACGCCGCTGGACCCCGAAGTGCTGGATGCTATGCTGCCCTTTATGCGGGAGCATTTTGGCAACCCCAGCAGCATCCACGGCCATGGCCGCCAGGTGCGCGCTGCCATCGAAAACGCCCGCAAGACCATTGCCCACCTGATTAATGCCGCTCCCGCCGAAATCGTATTCACTTCGTGCGGGACGGAAGCCGATAACTACGCGGCCTCCGGCAGCGTGAAGACGCTGGGCCTGAAGCACGGCATTACCTCGCAGCTGGAGCACCACGCCGTGCTGCACACCATACAGGCGCTGGAAAAGTGTGGGGATATCCAGCTCAGCTACCTGCGCCATGACGCCCAGGGCCGCCTCGATTTGGAGCACCTGGAGGAACTGCTGGCTACGCACCCACGCACCTTTGTGAGCTTAATGCACGCCAACAACGAAATCGGCAACCTGAACGACATCGTCACCATTGGCGACATCTGCGCCCGGCACAACGCGGTTTTCCACACCGATACAGTGCAGACCATGGGCCATTACCGCCACGACGTGCAGAAGCTGAAGGCCAATTTTCTGGTGGGTTCTGCCCATAAGTTTCATGGGCCCAAAGGGGTTGGGTTCCTGTACCGCCGCTCGGGCCTGGCCGTGGACTCCCTGATCCACGGCGGCTCCCAGGAGCGTAACCAGCGGGCCGGCACCGAAAACGTGTACGGCATTGTAGGGCTGGCCAAGGCGCTGGAAATTGCTTACCGCGACATGGCGGCGCATCAGCGCCACATCCAGGGGCTCAAAGACCGATTCATTGAGAAGCTGCGCGCTGAAGTCGATGGGGTAGAGTTCAATGGTACCTCCGCCGATGCCGACCATAGTCTGTACACCGTGCTCAGCGTGAGCTTGCCGCCTTCGGAGCTGAACGAGATGCTGCTGTTCAACCTCGACATCAACCACATTTCGGTTTCGGGGGGCTCGGCCTGTACCAGTGGGGCCAATGCCGGCTCGCACGTACTCAATGCGCTGAACTGCGACCCGGCCCGGGGTACCATCCGCTTCTCCATGAGCAAATACAACACCGAAGAGGAAGTAGATTACGCGGTGGAGCAACTGGCCAAGATGTATCGGAAAGTGCCGGCGTAAGCACCAGTAGCTACCCGGTACTTACTCTTCGGGAACCTTGCTATTCTGGTGGCTAGTAGGTGCTTTCGGCCCCGCCACCCCCAAATTGCCCGCCGCCAAACTCGAAGCCGGGCTGGGGCGCCTGCGGCACTACGGCCGTTTGGGCTACCACCAACGACTCCAGGTTGAAGTGCGGCGGCTGCTCGTCGTCGGGCAGCGACGTGAGTCCGTGCCGGGCCGGCCGCAGGTAGCGCGCTGCCCAGGCGGCCAGCACTAGCAGCACGGCCCCGGCTAGCACGGCCGCTAGTTCGGGCGGGAGCAAAGAGTGGTAGTACCGCAGCGTAGCCACCGAGCACGCCGCCGTCAGCAGCCCGGTGAGCAGCCATAGCCGGCTGGGGCGCCTTAGCCCCACCACGGTATACGCCAGCGGTACGACCGCCGTCAGAACATAAAAAACTAGTGCAAAGGGAATTTGCAGGGACGTAAACGCCCCGCTGAGCGCGGCATTGACTTCTCGCACCACGTAATAGTTGCCGGCTCCATAAAACGTGAGCAGCACCAGCACTTCCAGCAGCGTTAGGCAGGACTGGTAATACAGATAATCGGGCCGCTTGCGGAACTGGCGTACCAGCCAGTGGGCGCCTACTGCCAGCAGCATCAGGACAAAGGGCAGGAACGCCCGGCCGTAGGGTACTTGCAGCAACGCGTTAACTACGAGCAACAGCAGGAGTACGTAAGTGGCCCCTGCTACCAGCCTGTCTGCGTAGCGGATGCTGGCCAACAGAAATACGGTAAACAGCGGACCCAATACGAGCAGCACGTACGGGTTACCCAAGGACTCGAAGTCGCGGCTGGCTACTGGCACTAAGTCGTGAGCTAGGGCGATGAAAAATACCGTAACCCAAACCAGAGAGCTGTACAGCAGGGCGTTGTCGGGGCCGGCGTAGTAGAGGCGGGAGCTCTGAATGCTCACTTCCAGCACAACCATTCCCCCTAGCGCGCACAGTAGGGCCAGCACCAGTAGAAAGTCCGATGACATGGCCTCCGCCAATGGCAGGGCCAGCAGGCCAGCGGCGCCGGCCGCGCCTATGCACGTGAAAATAAACAGACCAATGCGCAGAAACAGCCCGGGGCGGTAAAACTCCAGCGGGTAGCGCGCCCGGATGGCTTGGTGCTGCTCCGGCGTGAGCAAGCCCCGGCGGTGCCAGCGAGCGGCGGCGTGCAGCATCGCCTCATGGTAAGCCCAGGCGGGATTGTAGGCTTTCAGGCTCATGCTAAGCGCAGGATTTTCTTGGCATTGACAAAAAGATAGATAACGCCCGCCGCCGAGCCCACGAAATAGAGCATCCCCAGCATAAAGGCGGCTTCCCCAAGTCCGGAATCAAGCAGCTGAAAGAACAGGTAGGTAATGGTGATGTAGCCATACACCGCGCCCATTAGCAGGAATAGATAGGAATGACTCCGCCGGGCATACCATACCAGGCCGGCACTCAGCCCCAGGATGAGTAAAACCAACAGGGCTTCGGGTAGAAAGCTGTAGAGATAAAAATCGAAGAGGGAAACCGTGGCGGCCAGCAGCGCTAAGTTGGCCCCCAGCGAAATGTACGTAAAGGCAAAGTGCCGCTTCCGGTCCGCAAAATCGGAGTAGAGGCCCGCGCCAGTCAGCGCCAACCCCAGCAGTACCGCGGCCCCGCCCAGCCGCGACGACAGCAAGCTGTTCTCGGTGAAAGCCGAAAGGGGGGCAATGCTCACGCCCACCCAGGAAGCCAGGGCCGTAAGCCCCATAGCCAGCACGCCCCGCTGGTCGAAGTGGTAGGCCAGGGGAAGAAACAGCACCGCCGGGATGATAGTGGCCAGCCTGTAATAGCTACCGAAGAAGTTATACTGCACCTGCAGGTAGGTTTCCAAAGCCAGAAACAGCAGGCACCCGAGCAGCAGCACGTAGTCCGGTACGAAGCTGGCGGGACGGGTTTGCCCCCAGGTAAAGGGCTGCTTGTGCCAGATGGCGTACCCAAAGCTGGCTACCATCAGCAGGCCCATGCTGCCAATGATAACCCCATGCCCAATGTCGCTCAGGTGCTGGTACAGCAACACCCCCAGGCCCCCGGCGAGCAGGGTAACGCCCAAGTACAAGGCCGCGCGCAGCTCGTAGTGCAGGGAGAAGGGACGGTGTTGCTCATCCTCGCGGATGGCGGCGGCCTGAGCAGCGGAAAGCAGCTGGGCAGTCTGTAAATCGTCTAGCAGTTGGTCCGGTATCATGCAAGGCAAGAAGCTGGCTTACGGCAGCGCCCGGCTAAACATACACATCTTGAACGACGTCTCATGCAAGCTACTGGTACAATGTACTTTATATGTTTCAATGATAGATGCTGATACGTAGTACTGTATCTATCATTTAGATTGAAAATACGAATAAGATAATTTATACAATAATAAAACTGATGTGTTTAATGAGAGATGCTACAGAATGAATGATATGCCGTTTATTAATGCATGGAGCGCAATTCCCCAAACGAATCCTCTTTTCATGCGAATATTGCTGATAAAAATGCTCATAATTATTTGGGGCATTACAAATAAAGGGTAAAATAGAATATAGTTGAACTCAATATGCTTAATGTTCGAGATGTGAACTAATCCAAAGGCAAGCACAATGAAATAATACCAATACTTAAAGTATTTTGTTTGAATATCTGATAAAAAACCTTTAGGAAGTAAAATGTACACTACTGCAAACAAAAAGATAGATAGTGCGACTCCCAGCCAGTAGAAAAACTTGGAAAAATCCGCAACAAGGAGGCCTCCGTTAACGAATCTAAAGAATAGAAGAGTAACTCCTAAGGCAATACTACCTCTTCTTAGGTCAAGGGGTAGCCTGAAAATTAGCTCTTCAAGAATAGGAACCACAAACACAACTACTACAAATGCGTAGCTTCCGAAAGCTTCCCTCACCCCTGTATTAGTGGAACGGATCTGCTGATAAATGGAGTCAATATGAAGGTAGGTGACAATGCTGTAATCGATAGTCAGTATAACGCAGCCGGCAATAAGTATTCCGATGGCACACATTATGTAGGACCATAACATGTATTTTGCATTTGAGAGCAGGCTGCGTCTTTCGGGGGTTGTATAATGCGGATTCCTTAAATAGCTGAATACGTCTATTATTGAAAATCCGCTTGCATGATTATTCATGTCACTTTTTTCGAAACGTTGTAAAGTACAACAGAGAAGCCTCTATAAAAAGAGACTTCTCTGTTGTCAAAACGTCATGTGGGATTAGCCTTTATGAAGTGTGGCCACCATTAAGAAGAGCGCCAGCAATTCCGATGATGGTGCCTGCTACTACCAATGCTTCCCCTACTGCATGGCCGATAGCATATGCTGTACCCTGATGGCCTCCTTCAATGGTCATAAGATCTTGTTCATTTACAAGTTCTACGCCGTAGAGTTCGAAATTTGATGAGTTCATTTTGTCAAAAATGATTTAGAAAAAACGATTAATTAGTGTCCGGTCATGCCAGCCCACATACCGCTGAAAAAGTCGCCGACTGCATGAGCTGCATCAATAACTCTATTGAGGTCCAGCTGTGACTGACCGCCATGATAAGACGTGTTAACAGTGTCGCCGCCATCAATAGAAATCAGCTCAGTTGCATCTAGGAGCATCAAGTTCAAAGATTCAATTTGTTCTGTATGGTTCATGCTATTTTTAATGAATGGTGAGTTAGCAGTTATTAGGTCGCGACGCTTACATTCTGCTCTTTATACAAAGGTGTACGGAGTATTCTATTACTCACAATGGTTAAGTTGTACTAAAATAGATGTTGCTACATTGGTCTGCTATGCCATTTACAGTACCAAAGCTATGTCATTCTGTTACCCATCCCCTGGTTGCCCTGATTAGTTGCTGTGATTTGCCAGCGCGATGAACACAGTTAGCATATATCCCTATCCCAAGGTCTGCCTAGCCGCAGCTATTTCGTAACCGGTTGTGCGGGTAAGTGCGTATGTTGCTAGCTTTAAAACAGGTTTCTTCTCCATGGCCGATATCAACATTCAACGCAAAAAGTCTTCTCCCAGCCCCTGGCTGCTCATCTTGCTCGTGCTGCTCGTAATTGGGGGAGCCGCTTACTTTCTGCTTCGCCACGATGCTGGCTCCTCGGCTCCGGTTTCTACTCCTGCCGCCAGCCCGGAAACTCCCCTGCCAGATAGCACCACTGGCGCCGAGACGGGCCCCCGCCCCGATGCTAACGCGGCCGTAGCCGATATGAGTACGCCCACCGAAGTCGTAGTAGCGCCCGAAGAGCTGGCGGCTTTTGCTGCCTCCGATGCTGCCACTCCCGATTATGGCCGGCGCGGGCTCCAAATACTGAGTGCCACCTTAAGCAGCCTGGCCGATCGGGCCGACTTCCGGGACGCCGCCATCAGCACCCGGCGGGATGATCTGACCAGTGCTACCAGCCGCCTGGAGGAAGAGGGTGCCAGCTTGCGTCCGGGCTTCACTGCCGCTACGTTGCTGCTGCAGGCTATGCAGCAGAAGGGCTACCCGGAGCTCGAAGCCGACGTAAACCAGCTCACGGCGCAGGCCGATGCCCTGACCGGGCGGGTGGCTACTGCCCAGGACCAAGCGGCGCTGCAAGCCTACCTGAAACAGGCTGCCCGCCTTGTAAAGGCCCTAAATGAGCCGCCAACCCGTTAATGAACCTGCTTTATTGCCTTTGCCCTTCCTGCTATGGAACCTATAACTGACCCCATTCCCTCGGCCCAGGGCATGCACCTGCGCCGCCTGCGCGACCTCACCGAATTTGAAGTAGCCGATGGCAACCCCGATGTACGCGGCTGGGCTGTGCGCGGCGCCGATGGCCGGCAGTTTGGGCAGGTATATGAGTTGATTGTGGACGCGGATGCCTTAAAAGTACGCTACCTTGATGTGGAGCTGGACGAAAACCTGCGCATCAACGAGCGGGACCGGCATATCCTACTGCCTATTGGCGCGGCCGCCCTCGATGACGACGGCGACAACGTATTCGTGCCTTCCCTGACGGCGCAGTCAGTGCTGGACTACCCGCCCTACGTCGAAATTCAGATCACGCGCGAGTACGAACAAGCCATGCTGCGGGCTCTCAACCTGCAGCTTCCCGAAGGCCAGCAAAGCTTCTACGACCAGCCCAGCTACGACGACTCGCAGTTTTATCAGCGGCGTCGCCTGAACTAAAAAAACACCGCCGGGCCAATCTATTATAGACGGACCCGGCGGTGTTTTTGTGGGATAATGGCTTTAGTTGCGCCGAATCATGTCGGCTACGCCGCGTACCCACTGTGGGTGCGAGTTCAATGAGGGAACCAACTGCCAGTGCTTGCCACCAGCTTCTTCGAACATCTCCTTAAATTCTTCCCCTACTTCAATGGTCGTTTCCAGGCAGTCGGCCACGAAAGCAGGGGAGAAGGCCAGCACATTGTGGATGCCCTTGGCCGGGAATTCCTTGATTACCTCATCGGTGTAAGGCTGTAGCCAAGGGTCACGCAGGCGGCTTTGCAGACGGCTCTGAAAGGTAGTGGTGTACTGATCCGGCGTGAGGCCCAGCGCCTTGCCCAGCTGGCGCGACGTCTCGAAGCACTGAGCCCGGTAGCAGTAGCGGTTGTTCTTGTTGTAGCTGGCGCAGCAGCTGCCCAGCTTACAGTAGCTCTTGTGGCTGCCTTTCAGCACGTGGCGCTCCGGGATTCCGTGGTAGCTAAATACCACGTGGTCGTAGGCATGCTTGGCCATTTCGGCCTTGCCCAAAGTGGCAAACGTGCCGATGAAAGCGGGGTCTTCTACGAAGGTGCTGATAAAGGAAATCGTGGGCACTATCCACCATTTGCTTACTATCTCCATCACCTTTTCCTGCACGGAGCCCGTGCTGGCTGCCGCGTACTGCGGGAACAGCGGTAATACGATAATTCGGTCTACGGCCGCGTCGCGTAGTTGCTCCAGGGCACTTTCAATGCTGGGGTTCTGGTAGCGCATCCCAAAGGCCACCAAGTAGTCCTGGCCGAGCTCCTCCTGCACCAGCTTCTGCAGATCCAGGCCGTGGTAAAGCAGGGGAGAGCCACGGTCAGTCCAGAGCTGCTGGTAGATTTTGGCCGACTTGGGGGCGCGCAACGGCACTACCAAGCCCCGGAACAATGGGTACCGAATGGCCGCCGGCATATCAATCACGCGGGCGTCTGTTAGAAATTCGTTGAGGTAGCGCCGCACATCCGGCGTACGGGGGGAGTCGGGCGTGCCTAAATTAACGAGCAGTACACCGGTGCGGCCTTGGGAAGCTGAAGAGGGCATTGTATAGGGCTGTTAGCTGTTGGCTGATAGCGGCTAGCCTTTTGCGGGGCGGGTCGCAGCTGGCCACAAGCTAGTGGGTAAGAACTAGGCGTTAAACCGAAAAGCAAACGGTTTGTCTCTGTTTGAACCGCAAAAGAAGCTAATAGCTGGTAGCTAACAGCTAACGGCTTAAAATAACCGTACCTTTGCAGACTTATTTCGAAAACACTGTGAATTCCGAACCTACTCCGCACCGCGCTGGCTTTGTGAGCATTATCGGCAAGCCCAACGTAGGCAAGTCGACGCTAATGAACGCCCTCATGGGTGAACGGCTCAGCATCGTCACCAGCAAAGCCCAAACCACGCGCCACCGGATTCTGGGCATTCTCAACGGCGACGACTTTCAATTGGTGTATTCTGATACGCCGGGCATCATTCAGCCTAAGTATGAGCTGCACAACGCCATGATGTCGTTTGTGTACTCTTCGCTGGAAGATGCCGACGTTATTTTGTTCGTAACGGACATCTACGAGAAGCACGACGAAGAGCCGGTGGTAGAACGCCTGCGCAAAATGGTGAATACGCCCATTCTGCTGCTGGTCAATAAAATTGACCAGGCCGATCAGGCCGAGGTAGAAGCCAAAGTGGACTACTGGCGCGAGCAGCTACCCAATGCCGCCCGCGTGCTGCCAATTTCGGCCCTGGAGAAGTTTGGCACCGGTGAACTGCTGGATCTGATATTGGGTTACCTACCCGTTCATCCGGCCTACTACCCCAAGGATGAGCTGACGGACAAGCCGGAGCGCTTCTTTGCGGCTGAAATGATCCGGGAAAAAATCTTTAAGCTCTACAAGAAGGAAGTGCCTTACAGCTGTGAGGTCGAGATTGAAGAGTTCAAGGAAGAGGAAGATATCATTCGGATGCGGTCCATCATCTACGTGGAGCGCGCCAGTCAGAAAGGCATCATCATTGGCCAGCAAGGCGCCGCCCTTAAGAAAGTAGGCACCTGGGCCCGGGAAGAAATGGAGAAGTTCTTCCTGAAAAAGGTGTTCCTCGAAATCCACGTGAAAGTCAACGAAAACTGGCGTACCGATCCTAAGGCGCTTACCCGCTTTGGGTACAACCAATAGCAGCGGTGAGATTTTAGAATTAAGAGCTTAGAATGTTCAAGAACAATGATACTGAACAGTCTAAGCTCCCATAGCTAGCTTCTTAGTTCTAAGAATCCGACCTCACATTCACTTAACTACTCCGGGCACTGCCGAAACTGGTCGGGCCGGCGGCTGGAGTCAGACAACATGAAGAATACTATTGCCATTGTGGGCCGCCCAAATGTGGGTAAGTCCACGCTGTTCAACCGGTTGGTGGGCCAGCGCAAGGCCATCATGGACAACGAATCGGGCGTGACGCGCGACCGGCACTACGGCTACGGCGAGTGGACGGGGAAGTACTACACCGTGATTGACACGGGCGGCTACGTTCACAACTCGGAAGACATCTTCGAAGGCGAAATCAACAAGCAAGTAAAGCTGGCCATTGAAGAAGCTGACGTCGTCCTGTTTATGGTGGATGTAGACTCCGGCCTGCACCACCTCGACGAAGAGTTTGCCAACGTGCTGCGCCGCTACCAGGGCAAAAAGCCCATGTACATGGTAGCCAACAAGGCCGATACCAACGCCCGCGCCCACGCCGCCGGCGAATTCTACGCCCTGGGCATCGGCGACGGTGAAATTTTCCCGATCAGCTCGCAAAGCGGCTCCGGCACCGGCGACCTGCTCGACGCCGTGGTTAGCCACTTCGAGGAAGAAGGCGTGGAAGAGCCCGACGCGGGCGTACCCAAAATTGCCATTGTGGGTCGCCCTAACGTAGGTAAATCGTCGTTTGTGAACCTGCTGCTGGGCACCGAGCGCAGCATCGTGACGGATATTGCCGGTACCACCCGCGACTCTATCCAGGCACGCTACAACGCCTTCGGGCAGGAGTTTATCCTGGTCGATACGGCCGGCCTGCGCCGCAAAACCAAGGTGCACGAGGACATTGAGTTCTACTCTGTGCTGCGCTCCATCCGGGCGCTGGAAGAATCGGATGTGTGCATCGTGATGCTCGACGCCACCCGCGGCATCGAGGCCCAGGATATGAACATCATTGGCCTAGCCGACAAGAACCGCAAGGGCATCGTGATTCTGGTGAACAAGTGGGACCTGATTGAGGATAAGGAAACGAATACGGCCAAGGAATTCGAGGAGAAAATCCGCGAGAAAATTGCGCCCATCAGCTATCCGCCCATCATTTTCGTTTCGGTACTTAACAAGCAGCGGGTGCACAAGGCCATTGAAACGGCCGTGAAAGTGTACGAAAGCAAGCGCCGCAAAATTCCGACTTCGGAGCTGAACGAGGTGATGCTGAAGGAAATTGAGAAGTATCCGCCGCCTATTCAAAAAGGCAAGCTGGTGCGCATCAAGTACGTGACGCAACTGCCCACGCACAACCCGGTGTTTGCGTTCTTCTGCAACCTGCCCCAGTACGTGAAGGAAAGCTACACTCGCTACCTCGAAAACCGCCTGCGCGAGCATTTCGATTTCACGGGCGTACCCATCGGCATTGTGTTCCGGAAAAAATAATTTCCCGGGTTGGGTTACCTTCTATTGAGGTCGGTATAAAGCCCTGTATTTCATCAGAACTTCAGGGAAGGCTGATAAGTGCAACTTCAACTTCGACATTCATTTTAACCCAACCCCCACAATGAAAAAGGTTCTGTTCCTCGCTCTGGCTGCTGCTTCGTTCACCTTCGCTTCGTGCGACAGCAAAACTGAAAACAACCAGGAAGCTGCTGCTGAGCAAGTAGAAGAAGGTGCTGAAGCTAAGGCTGACGCTATGGAAGAAGCCGGTGCTTCGGACGCCGCTGCTGACTCGGTAGAAGCCAATGGCGAAGCCAAGGCTGATGCTATGGAAAACGCTGCTGACGCAACCGACGCTAAGTAGTTGGATGCGCCTTCCGGCGCACAATAAAAAAGGCCGCCTCTGCAAAGAGGCGGCCTTTTTTATTGTGGTGAATTCTTAAAGCAGTGCATCAGCGCAACCCGCTACGCTGAACGAAATCGTGAGGCTCCCTTCTTCACGGGAAAGGGAACCGAGGAGGAAGCCCGCAAAGGCGCTACCCCAGCCGGCGGCGTAGTAGCCCATCTACTACTTCGAACAGCTTGCGCGGGGCGTACGTGCGCCAGGGCAGTTCATCCAGCTGGCCCCCAAAATTTACGTAATTATCGATGTTAAACTGGTGCATTTCGCGCACCACGTGCTCCTGGAAGTTCACGCCGGCAATCCAGCCTTCTTCCACATCCTCAAACCATTCTTCGTAGTAGGAGTCGTCGGAGCCGTGAAAGTTGAACACGTTTTCGCCGATGAGCACAAATTTGCGGATGCCCTCGTGCGTCATCAAATCAATGATGTTGCGCTTGAGGTGCATCACGTCGTTTTCGATGGCGTCGTTCCACTCGCCGATGAACTCAATGATGGCGCTGCCCAGGTCATAATCCACGAACAGGATTTTCAGGTACAGCGTCTCCGAGTCGAGGCTGTCCCACTGCGGATGGATGTAGTAACCATAAATGGTATTGGTATAGGCATCCAGGCTATTCTCGGCTTCGAAAAGCGGAGAGCGGGGGTCTTCCGATGCGGAGTACTGATCCAGCCAGGCGTAGTGCGGTTCGATGGTGTGCATAAGGGAAAGGAAAATCACCCGCCTGCGCTTGCGCTGGGAGGCATTGAGCCAGTTTTGTTTTCCTTCCTAACTGCGAAAAAAGCCCCGGGGTTTCCCAACCACCGTAATTGGGCGGGGTATGAAAGCGCCCAGGCGGCCTAGCTGGAATTCGGCCTCGGTTTACTACCCGCAGAGCTGACGCTAGCTAGTTTACAACGCCAGCTCCTGTCTCGCCGGGTAGGCTGTTTCGCCCCGTCAGGGCGGCTCGCACCGAGCCGTATTGCTGTAGCAAGGCGGCTGCCTCGGGTTGCGCTATGCCCAGCTCATCCATCAGCATCCGTTCTCCCCGGTCAACCAGCTTGGCGTTGGAAAGCTGCATATCCACCATTTTATTGCCTTTCACTTTGCCTAGGCGGATGAAGGTGGCCGTAGTGAGCATGTTAAGAGCCAGCTTCTGCGCTGTGCCGGCTTTCATGCGCGTGCTGCCCGTCACAAACTCCGGCCCCGTCACGATTTCAACTGGGAATTCAGCTGCTGCGGCCACCGCTGAGCCCGAATTGCACACGATGCAGCCGGTAGCCAGGCCATGCCGCCGGGCCTGCTCCAGGCCCCCAATTACGTAAGGCGTTCGGCCCGAAGCTGCAATACCCACCACAATGTCTTTATCCGTAATAGCATACGCCAGCAGATCCTGCCAGGCTTGAGCTGCGTCGTCTTCGGCGTTTTCCACGGCTTTACGAATGGCCGTGTCGCCGCCGGCAATCAGGCCGATTACTAGGCCGTGGGGCACGCCAAACGTAGGCGGGCACTCCGAAGCATCCAGAATGCCCAGCCGCCCGCTGGTGCCCGCTCCGATGTAGAACAAGCGCCCTCCGCGCTGTAACCGGGCCACCGTAGCCTCAACTAGGGCTTCCAGCTGTGGCAAGGCTTTGGCTACGGCCTGCGGCACCGTGGCATCCACGCTGTTGATGCCGGCCAGCAGTTCACGGGTAGAGAGGGTTTCGAGGTTATTAAAATCGGAAGGGCTTTCGGTTGTGTTCACGGCAAATCAGGAAGCTTGGGGCGGCAAGGGCAACAACTGGCCAATAATTGGAAATCGGTCGAAAACGTTGGGCGTGTGCGGGGCATCTTTGTCCAGCTCCTTGGTAAGGTCCTGGCCGGCCCAGTGCTCGTAGTGGTTACCGCGTCGCCACAGCCGGGACCGGGTTACATCGTAGATCAGACCACGGTAGCTCACCCAGATTTCGTCCCGATCCTGGCCATTACGCAAGGCCAGCTGGCTTCTGGTGTAAGTTTCTAGTTGCGGGTTGCAGGTTGCTGGTTCAGACAGGGGCGTAGAAGGCAAAATAATTGCCTCAGCGGCGTCCGCGTTTACAGAAGTGGTACGCTTTTCCGCTTCCGCAGAAGACTCATCAGGCGAAACAGGCTCTGGCATACACATCAACTTGAAACTAAAATCCAGCAGCTCACCCCAGCAAGGCTTGAGTAAGAATCCAGCGGTTAGGTAAATCACCCTGGGAGGCGTGGAGGTAATCCTGGTAGCTGCAGGGCACAATGCGCTTCACGGAGCTGTCGGCCAAGCTTTCCACCTCCAGCCACCACTTCTCAGTGCGGCGGGCCTTATAGAATACCAGCTTGGCCGGAGTGCCCGGCAGACCAATGGCGTAGCGCATAAACCGTCGGCTCTGGAAGTCGGTTTCGCCCAAGCGGTGGTAGAAGCCTTCAATAAAGTACCAGAGCATGGTGGCTGCGGCAAAGGCCGCTAGGCCGTGCTCATCCTGGTCGGGACGGTAGCCGTAGAGGCCGAAGGAACTCAGTTGGTCGTTATGGCCGGCGTACCAGCACAGCTGGGAGGCCTCTTCGCCCGTCAGCCCATACGGACTGGGTGGGGTGTAGCCCGGGAAGTCGGGCCAGCGTAAGGCCGATAAATCGAAGCTGAGCATATCGGCCTGCCGGATGAGGGGCTCGGCCTGGCGCACGTCGGCGTGGACTTCGCCCAGACGCAGGGTTTCAAAGTGCAGTTTTTCGAGCGTGGCCAGCACCCCGGGCGGCACTAGGTACTGCTGGTGCCCGATTTGACTAAAGCAGAACAGGAAATTGGGCTCGTGCATTAGAATGCGCCGCAGGTGCGTATCCTCGGGCCGGGCTCCGTCGTGCTCCGCCATGTCTACCCGGGCGTCAATCGTCACGTGGCTCACGGGGCGCTCCAGCGTTTCGTACGCCAAGAACTGCCCATAGTCTAGGTCCTGGGAACCGCCCAGTAGCAGCGGGATAGTCTGATTTTCCAGCAGGGCCGCCACAATTTCGCGCAGGCGCAGGTAGGTGTCTTCCAGCGTGAGGCCGGGGCGCAGGTTGCCCAGATCTACTAGTCGAACCGGCCCGGTACCCTTCTGCAATTGGTAAAACCGCTCCCGCACGCGGTTGGCGCTATGGCCCTGCGGGGCACCGGCAGCGCTGCCCCGCCATTCATCCAGCCCTATCAGGGCCAGATCGGCGGCGCGCCAGTCCGGAAACGTGTCGATGAAGCGCGTGGCATACGCCCCCAGCGTGGTGGGAACGGGTGCGGCACCTACCGGGTCTTCGGGCAATGGATCAAAAAAGATAGCAAGATTCATCGGACGCAGACAGAGCGGACTCGGGCAAAGCTACGTAAAAGCCGGGCATGGCCCTAGCTGCCGCCCCGGCCATTATGTGCCGGTAAACTGGTTAACCAACGAAAAAAGTAGTTATTTAAGCTGCGGTTCAGGTTGCCCGGCTCCACGCCGGCCCAAAACTGCTGTCCTGCTTCCTTGCATCTTCCCACCAGTGCCTTCCCTTCTTCATGGACATTCGCCGTACCTTCGACATCCTGCCCCACCTGCAGCAGAAGTACAACAAACCCGACTGCTTTGCCGTCAAAATCAGCGGCCGTTATACCCCCATCAGCACCGATACGGTTGTCGAGAAAGTAAACCAGGTGAGCCTAGGGCTGCGCAGCCTCGGCATTGGTAAAGACGACAAAGTAGCCATTATCTCCATGAACCGCCCCGAGTGGATGTTCGCGGATTTTGGTATTGCCCAATTGGGCGCCACGAGTGTACCTATGTACCCCAGCATCACCGTTGAGGACTACAAGTACATCTTCGCCGATGCCGGCGTGAAAGCAATTTTCGTTTCCGATAAGAAGCTGCTGGAAAAGGTACAGGAGGCCACCCAGGGCCTGAATATCCCGGCCGGCAATATTTTTACCTTCGACAAGATTGAGGGAGCCCGCCACTTCGAAGAACTGCTGGAGCTGGGCAAAAAAGGCGTTGCCGCCGACCTGGAGCCGGTGAAAGCCGCCGTCCAGCCCGACGACCTGCTCACGCTCATCTACACCTCGGGCACCACCGGTCAGCCCAAAGGCGTAATGCTGACGCACAACAACCTGCTCAGCAACTGCCGCAACTCCCAGCGGTTTGTGCCCGTCACGCAAAACGACAAAGCCCTGAGCTTCCTGCCGCTCTGCCACATCTTTGAGCGGATGGTCACGCACCTCTACCTCATCAACGGCGTGAGCATCTACTACGCCGAGAGCATGGAAACCATTGCCGATAACTTGCGCGAGGTGAAGCCCGAAATCTTTACTACCGTGCCGCGCCTCCTGGAAAAGGTGTACGACAAGATTGTCGCCAAGGGCCACGAGCAAACGGGGGTCAAGAAAAGCCTGTTTTTCTGGGCGCTTGACCTGGGCCTCAAATACGACAACCAGAAAGACCACGGTTTTCTGTACAACACGCAGCTGGCCCTGGCCAATAAGCTTATCTTCAGCAAGTGGCGCGAAGCTCTGGGCGGTAACCTGCGCTGCATAGTGAGCGGTGGCGGCGCCCTGCAGCCCCGCTTGGCCCGCGTGTTCTGGGCCGGCGGCATCCGGGTAATGGAAGGCTACGGCCTCACTGAGACGTCGCCCGTTATTGCCGTGGGGGGCTATGAGCCCGAAAACAATATGATTGGCACCGTGGGTCCCATCATCGACAACACCGAAGTGAAAATTGCCGCCGACGGAGAGATTCTGACCAAGTCGGAATCCGTGATGAAAGGCTACTACAACAAGCCCGAACTCACCGCCAAGGAATTTGACGCTGAGGGCTGGTTCCACACCGGCGACATTGGGGAAATCGTGGACGGCAAATTCCTGAAAATCACTGACCGCAAAAAGGAGATGTTCAAGACCTCGGGCGGCAAATACATTGCCCCGCAGGTGATAGAAGGCAAATTGAAAGAGTCGCCCCTGGTGGAGCAGTGCATGGTGGTGGGCGACGGGCAGAAATTTCCTTCGGCTTTGGTTATTCCTTCCTTCGATGACCTGAAGGGCTGGTGCAAGCGCCATGATGTGGACTGCAACTGCTCCAACGAAGAGTTAGTGAAGAACGAGAAGGTGGTGAAGATGTATGAGGAGCTGGTGCAGAAGTACAACCAAGGCTTCGCCCAGTGGGAGCAGGTCAAGAAAATTGCCCTGCTACCCCAGCTTTGGACCGTAGAGACCGGCGAAATGACGCCCACCATGAAGGTGAAGCGCAAGGCCATCAGCGAAAACAACAAGCAGATCATCGAAAGCCTTTACCAGCAAGACGCAAAACGCTAAATTATAATGCTCACCATCAGCCTCGCCGTCGAACAAGCGGTGAGGCTGATGGCTTAAGCCACCGGGGCACATCCAGGGTTTCTCACCTATGGCGTCATGACGCGGCTATGGCGTAAATCGAACTGAGAATCAGGTGCGAACCAGTAGGTAGAAAATGAGCCTCTAAGATCAGGCTCATTTTTTTGCGTAACTTAGTATGCAAGCATAACATATTTTTGTATGTTTACCGGACTTGCCGTACTGCCCTATGACACCTGAGGAAACCGTTGATTATAACATTAAAGTTGCCTGGCACGCCATTTCGCGTATGTACAATACGCAGGCTGCCAAGCACGACATCACCACGAGCATCGGCTTCGTGCTGCTGAACATCGACCAGGAAAACGGCACGCCCGCTACCAAAATAGCCCCGCTGCTGGGCCTCGAAACCCGCTCTCTCACGCGCATTCTGCGGAGCATGGAAGAAAAAGGCCTGATCTACAAACAAGCCGATACCCAGGACAAACGCTCGGTGCGCATTTTCCTGACCGAAGAAGGCCTGCGCGGCAAGGAAATTTCCCGTCAGACGGTGCGCCACTTCAACCTGAAAGTGCGCGAGAAAATCCCGCAGAGCGAACTGAACGTGTTTTTCAAGGTAGTCGGCCAGATTACGGGCATGATAGAGGGCAAGACCCTCTATGACGATTTCAAACTAAAACCCCTGCGCTCCGAGTCACCGGCCTAGCCGGGCGGTTAGCTATTGGCCCTTGGCTGATAGCTTTCTTGTTTTCCACCGGCACTGCCCGTGGAAACGTAAAGCCAACAACTCGGCATGACGAGTGCTTCCAACCGGTAGCTGGCAGTCTGAAGCTTAAACAAAACTTATTTCTTCCCACCTCATTCCTTCCCACGAATGAATCGTACCATCAAAAAAGTAGCCGTTTTGGGCTCCGGGGTGATGGGCTCGCGCATTGCGTGCCACTTCGCCAACATCGGTGTGCAGGTGCTGCTGCTCGACATTGCGCCCAAGGAGCTGCTGCCCGCCGAGGAGGCCAAAGGCCTGAAGCTGGACAACCCGGCCGTGAAGAACCGCATCGTGAACAGCTCGCTGCAGACGGCCGTGGCGGCTAATCCCTCGCCGCTGTACCGCAAGCAGGATGTGAGCCGCATCAAAACCGGCAACTTCGACGACAACCTCAAGGACATTGCCGGCTGCGACTGGACGATTGAGGTGGTAGTGGAACGTCTCGACATCAAAAAGAGCCTGTTTGAGCGCGTAGAGCAGTACCGCAAGCCCGGTACGCTCATCACCTCCAACACCTCGGGCATTCCGATTCACATGATGACGGAAGGTCGTTCCGACGACTTCCGCAAGCATTTCTGCGGCACGCACTTCTTCAACCCGCCCCGCTACCTGAAGCTGCTCGAAATCATCCCGACGCCGGAAACCGACAAGTCGGTGGTGGATTTCCTGATGCACTACGGCGACCTGTACCTGGGCAAAACCACGGTGCTGGCCAAGGATACCCCGGCCTTCATTGCCAACCGCGTGGGCGTTTTCGCCATTATGGACGTGGTACAGGTGATGAGCGAGTTGGGCCTGACGGTGGAGGAAGTGGACAAGCTGACCGGCCCGGTTATCGGCCACGCCAAGTCGGCCACCTTCCGCACCTCCGATGTGGTGGGTCTGGATACGATGATCAACGTGGCCAACGGCCTCGCCCAGAACCTGCCCAACGACGAAGCCAAGCACGTGTTCCAGCTGCCCGACTTCATCAAGAAGATGGCCGAGAACAAGTGGCTGGGCGACAAAACCGCCCAGGGCTTCTATAAGAAAGTAAAAGGTGCCGGCGGCAAGTCGGAAATCCAGGCCCTCGACCTGAACACGCTGGAGTACAAGCCCAGCCAGAAGGTGAAGTTTGCCACCCTGGAAGCCACCAAGCCGATTGAAAAGCTGGCGGACCGCTTCAAGGTGCTGGCCGCCGGCAAAGACAAGGCCGGGGACTTCTACCGCAAGACCTTCGCGGGCCTGTTTGCCTACGTGAGCAACCGGATTCCGGAAATCACCGACTCGCTCTATAAGATTGACGACGCCCTGCGCGCCGGCTTCGGCTGGGACCTGGGCCCCTTCGAAACCTGGGATGCCCTGGGCGTGCAGAAGGGCCTGGAGCTGGCCAAGGCCGAAGGCAAAACTGTGGCGCCGTGGGTAGAGGAGATGGTGGCCGCCGGCCACACCGCCTTCTACAAAGTGAGCGAAGCGGGCGTGAAGCAGTTCTACGACATCGAGTCGAAGAGCTACCAAGCCATTCCGGGCATGGAGAACTTCATCATTCTGGACAACCTGCGCGCCACGGGCAAAGTGCTGTGGAAAAACGCCGGGGCCTCGGTGCTCGACATGGGCGACGGTATCCTGAACGTGGAGTTCCACTCGAAGATGAACGCGCTGGGTTCCGACGTCATCCAGGGTTTGCTGAAAGGCGTGGAGCTGGCCGAAAAGGACTTCCGCGGCCTCGTGGTGGGCAACGACGCACCGAACTTCTCGGCTGGCGCCAACCTGGGCCTCGTGTACATGTTTGCGCTGGACCAGGAGTATGACGAGCTGAACCTGATGATTGCCCAGTTCCAGCAGGCCATGATGCGGATGCGCTACAGCAGCATTCCGGTGGTGGGCGCACCCCACGGCCTGGCCCTGGGCGGCGGCTGCGAGCTGAACCTGCACTGCGACCGGGTGGTAGCGGCAGCTGAAACCTACATGGGCCTCGTGGAATTCGGTGTAGGCCTGATTCCGGGCGGCGGCGGCACCAAGGAAATGACTTTGCGCACCGCCCTCAAGTACGAGGAAGGCGAGCCGGAGTACAACCTGCTGCGCAACGCCTTCATGACGGTGAGCACCGCCAAAGTATCCACCTCGGCCCACGAAGCCTTCGACCTGGGCTTCCTGCGCCGCGGCGACGAAGTGGTGGTGAACTCCAACCGCGTACTGGCCCAGGCCAAAGCCGCCGCCATTGAGCTGGCCGAAGACGGCTACACCCAGCCGGTGCAGAAAACCAACATCAAGGTGCAGGGCAAAGGCGCCCTGGGCATGTTCCTGACCGGCGTGCACGCCATGAAGGAAGGCCGCTACATCTCCGACCACGACGTGAAGATTGCCAACAAGCTGGCCTACATCATGTGCGGCGGCGACCTGAGCAGCCCCACCGAAGTATCGGAGCAGTACCTGCTGGACCTGGAGCGCGAAGCATTCCTCAGCCTCACCGGCGAGCGGAAAACGCTGGAGCGGATTCAGTCGATTCTGACTACCGGCAAACCGCTTCGTAATTAGAACTGAGAATTGAGAGCTTAGAACCTAGAGTTGTTCTGTATGGTAAGTCGGCATCGTTTTCGGGGTTTAAAAATCTGGCAGAAGGCGATGCTGATTACCAAGCTCACTTACCAATGCTGCGCGCTGTTTCCGCCTGACGAACGGTTCGGGCTAACCTCGCAGATGCGCCGAGCCGCCGTTTCTATCCCTTCAAACATTGCCGAAGGAGCAGGGCGTGGTTCAGCAAAGGATTTCGGGCAGTTTCTTTCAATTGCCACCGGTTCAGCTTACGAGTTGGAAACCCAGTTTCTGCTGGCGGCTGAGTTCGGCTACATTGATGAACCCCGATTACAAGCTGTTGTAAGTGAGTTGGTAGAACTTCAAAAGATGCTCTACGGCTTTCAAAAAAGTCTTCAATCTGAGAACTAACCACCAGAGTCTAAGCTCTAAGTTCTCACCTCTAACTTCTACTAACATGAACGCATATATCGTAGCCGGTTACCGTACGGCCGTTGGCAAGGCCAACCGTGGCGGTTTCCGCTTCACCCGTCCCGATGACCTCGCCGCCGACGTCATCAAGCACCTGGTGGCCTCGGTGCCCCAGCTGGACCCCACCCGCATCGACGACGTGATTGTGGGCAACGCCGTACCGGAGGCCGAGCAGGGCCTGCAGATGGGCCGCCTGATTTCGCTGCTGGCTTTGCCGATGAACGTGTCGGGCCTCATCGTGAACCGCTACTGCGGCTCTGGCGTGGAAACCATTGCCATGGCCGCCGGTAAAATTGCCGCCGGTATGGCCGACTGCATCGTGGCCGGTGGTACCGAGAGCATGAGCTTAGTGCCTACCGTGGGCTGGAAAACCGTGCCCAACTACAAGCTCGCCCAGCAGCACCCCGACTACTACCTCGGCATGGGCCTCACCGCTGAAGCCGTAGCCCAGGATTACGGCATCACCCGCGAAGACCAGGATCAGTTTGCCTACAACTCGCACCAGAAGGCCATCAAAGCCATTCAGGAAGGCAAGTTCAAGGACCAGATTGTGCCCGTAACCGTGGAGGAAACCTACCTCGACCAGGCCACCGGCAAAAAGAAAAACCGCTCGTTCGTAGTCGATACCGACGAAGGCCCCCGCGCCGATACGTCGATGGAGGCGCTGGGCAAGCTGCGCCCCGTGTTTGCCGCCAACGGCTCGGTAACGGCCGGTAACTCGTCGCAGACGTCCGACGGTGCCGCTTTCGTCATTGTGATGTCGGAGCGCATGGTGAAGGAACTGAACCTGGAGCCGATTGCCCGCATGGTGACCTACGCCACTGAAGGCATCGACCCGCGCATCATGGGCATGGGCCCCATCAAGGCCGTGCCGAAGGCGCTGCGCCAAGCCGGCATGAAGCTCCAAGACATCGACCTGTTCGAGCTGAACGAAGCCTTCGCCTCCCAGAGCCTCGCCGTCATGCGCGAGCTGGACATGGACCAGAGCAAAGTGAACGTGAACGGCGGCGCCATTGCCCTCGGCCACCCGCTGGGCTGCTCCGGTGCCAAGCTCAGCATCCAGCTGTTCCACGAGCTGCGCGCCCGGGGCCAGAAGTACGGCATGGTAACCGCCTGCGTCGGCGGCGGCCAGGGCGTAGCCGGCATTTACGAGCTGTTGAAGTAGTAATGTAGCGTAAGCTTTAGCTTGTGCCGTGGGCGGCCCGAAGCCCAGCTTCGGACGGAAAACTCAGCCGCTCACGGCACAAGCCAAAGTTTCTGTAACTGATTTGTCATCCTGAGCGGAGCGAAGGACCTTATCACGCTAGAACGAATCGTTATAATACGGTAAGGTCCTTCGCTCCGCTCAGGATGACAGACGGTTGACAAAGATTTCCCCGCTGATCCGGGGTTTTCTTTTCGTGAACTAGTCGGCAAGCATAACAAATTTTTGTATCTTTCGGTACGACAAAACAACGGGGCTTACTTGCCGGTAAATAGTAGGTAAGCCGAGTAGTTTCTCTTCTTTTTGACTTCAGTATTTCCCACTCAATTTCACCTCACCCGGTCATGGAAGTAACCAACCAACTTGTGAAAGGCGGCGAGTTTATCATCAAGGAAACCGACGCCCAGGACGTATTCACGCCCGCCGATTTTTCGGAGGAGCAGAACATGATGCACCAGACCGCTCTCGACTTCGTGGAGAAGGAGGTGACGCCGCTGCTGGACCGCCTCGATAACCACGAGGAAGGGCTCATGCGCGGCCTGATGGAAAAGGCCGGCGAGCTGGGTTTGTTCGGCGTGAGCATTCCCGAGCAGTACGGCGGGTTGGACATGGACTTCCCCACGTCGCTACGCGTGACCGAGGGTGTGGGTGGTGGCCACTCGTTCCCGGTGGCCTTCGCGGCCCACACCGGCATTGCCATGCTGCCCATTCTGTACTTCGGTAACGAGGAGCAGAAAGCTAAGTACCTGCCCGGTTTGACCAATGGTCAGCTGATGGGCGCGTATTGCCTCACCGAGCCCGGCTCCGGTTCCGACGCCCTGGGCGCCAAAACCAAAGCCATGCCCACCGAGGACGGCGAGCATTACGTGCTCAACGGCCAGAAAATGTGGATTACCAACGGTGGTTTCGCCGACGTATTCATTGTGTTTGCCCAGGTGGATGGTGACAAGTTCACCGGCTTCATCGTGGAGAAAGAAACGCCCGGCCTGAGCCTCGGCAACGAGGAGCACAAAATGGGTATCAAGGGTTCCTCGACCCGTCAGGTGTTCCTGTCCGACGTGAAAGTGCCGAAATCGGCGGTGCTGGGCGAGATTGGCAAGGGCCACCTCATTGCCTTCAACATCCTGAACATCGGCCGCATCAAGCTGGCTGCCGCTTGCCTGGGTGCTACCAAAATGGCTTCTACGCTGAGCGTGAAGTACGCCAACGAGCGGGTGCAGTTTAAGCTGCCCATCAGCAAGTTCGGCGCCATCAAGTACAAGCTGGCTCAGCAGGCCATCCGGATTTACGCTGTAGAATCGGCTATTTACCGCGCCGGCATGGACATCTTCCGCATGGAGCAGGAACTGCTGGCCAAGGGACAGAGCCACAACGAGGCCCTGTTGGGTGCTGCTCGCGAGTTTGCTGTGGAGTGCGCCATCCTAAAAGTGGAAGGCTCGGAAGTGCTTGACTACGTGGTGGACGAAGGTGTGCAGATTTACGGTGGCTACGGCTTCTCGGCCGACTATCCTATGGACCGCGCCTACCGGGATTCGCGTATCAACCGCATCTTCGAGGGCACCAACGAAATCAACCGCATGCTGGCCGTCGACATGATCCTGAAAAAGGGTCTGAAAGGCGAGCTGGATTTGATGGGCCCCGCCCAGGCGGTGCAGCAGGAGTTGATGGCTATTCCAGACTTCAACCTGGAAGAAGAAACCGGCCTGTTTGCCGCCGAGAAAAAGACCGTTGCCAAGCTGAAAAAGGCTATTCTGATGGTAGCTGGTACGGCCGTGCAGAAGTACATGAACTCGCTCGCCAAGGAGCAGGAAGTACTGATGAACATTGCCGACATGGCCATCAAGGTGTACACCGCCGAAAGCACCCTGCTGCGCGTGGAGAAGGAAGCCGCCGCCAAAGGCGAAGAGGCCGTTTCAACGCAGATCGACATTGCCCGCGTATACCTCTACGACACCGTGGATCAGGTGAACAAGTTCGGCAAGGACGCCATCGGCACCATGACCGAGGGTGACGAGCAGCGTCTGCTGGCCATGGGTCTGAAGCGCTTCACCAAGTCGGACCTCTACAACGCCAAAGAAGCTCGTCGCCGCATCGCCGACAAGCTGATTGCCGCCAACGAGTACGCCTACTAAACCACGGATTGTGCGGGCGATTCACGCACCAACAAAAAAGCCTCCATCTATGGAGGCTTTTTTGTTTCATGTCATCCTGAGCAAAGCGAAGGATGACAGGTGCTTGATGCACGCCGACTATAGAATCCGTGGAATCCGGAAAATCCGCCGGAATCTGTGGTTCATTTGCTCACAATCTTATTCAGCATCAGGGCCGCCGACTTCTTATTGGGGCGGCTTACACCGATGATGGTTTTAGCATCCAGCCAGGTTGTAAAATCCTTTACATAGGCCAGGTTTTGGTCGGCTACGTTCAGGCCTAGTTTCTTCGGCTCCGATACCACCCCGGTGCGGGCATTTACCCGGCGTAGATACAGGTCCGACTTGTTCTTGAGCTTTTCCTGCGTGACGATTTGCAGCTCATTGCCGAAGGCCGCCACCCGGTAGCCAATGCCGGCAAACCCCTCGGCCGGTGACGCTACCTGGTTTTTGGCGATAATCGTGTGCCAGGTAGGCGTTTGGAACTGGTTATAGCCAAACAAGTGCAGTTCCCGGGCGTGCGTAGGGGAGTCGTCGCCGCCTTCCTCATATTTCTTTTCCGCTACCACGACTAGAGCACTATCGGGCGTGAATACTACATCTGAGAGGTACACGTCTTCCAGTCGTTTGGAGCTGGTTTGTCCGGCTTTGTTTACTTCTGCCAGATACTCCGGCGTAAAGCGGAATTCCGGCGCAAACTTCAAATCACCGCCCTGCGTGGGGTCAAATTTGACGAGCTTAAGGCTGTAATACTGGCCCGTTTCGCGTTCCGTACAAATTGCGGCCCCAAAGATTACCCCATTGGGTTGCATGGTGAACTTGGTATCAAACACGTTTACCGCCTTACCCCCGAACGTGCCGCCCACGGCTACCGAAAGCACCTGTACATCGTTAGTATCCAAACGATAGCGGCGGAGGGAAAGCTTTTTCATCTTATCACTAACCAACGTGACGTATTGGGTGCCATCGTTGGCAACGTGTACCGCCGGTGAGAAAAGGTCGCCTAAGTCGTGAAAATCGTAGATACGGTCTTTGAGTTTGGTCAGCTGCTGATCGTACAGCGTCGCGCTAATGGCTTTGATTTGAACCTCCCGGGTGAGGTAGCGGAACGCAAGGATGCGCTTGCCATCCGGGGAAATAGCAACCCCTGGGCGACGGTCACGCGGGCTGGCGTCGATCAGTTTTTGGGGATTCGCCTTTTGCCCCGACTTGAGGTTGATGGGCAAAACCGATAAATACTGGGCAGCGGCGTCCTTGTGGTGAATTACTACCATTGCCTGCTCAGTGTTTGCGGCGAAGGTTTCGATGCTTTCTCCGGCAGCTACGGGCACCGCCGCCGTCCATACCTTCTTTAGCTCGGCATCGTAGCGTTCCACGCTATACTCCGTTGCCGATCTGTGGCCCAGCACTACAAAGTCGGTGGTGCCGGCTACGGGCAGCGTTTTGCGTGGCACCCGTTGGTTGTAGCGGTCATCCGTTTGCTCTGGTACATAGCTGAACGCCGCCGTCTTCACGCGCTGGGCAGAAACGGGGCCGGTGCAGAGCGCACCTGCGAGGCTCAGGGCAACTCCCCATATTTTTACAGTAAAGTTCACGAGAGAAGGCGGTTAGCTACGAACAAGAAAAAAAATCAAAAAAAATCCTCTTCAAAGGTATCAACTCTTCCTTAACTACCGTAAACGACCCGGCTTCTGAGCGAGAGGCCAGTGCAGGCAAGGAAAGCTTCATCTTTTCATAAAGGAAACGGTTCTTGTTTTCTGCCGACAAAGTGGTTGCTTTGCCCCATCAGATGCCCGTTTTTTTGCATGATTGACATAATTTTGTAGATAAAATCTACATTTACTTTTGTAAGTTGTAGAAAAAACGCCGCCTCTACTGCCTGTTGAAGCTACTGCCGAGCCGAGGCTAACGCATCCTGGCTCAGTTTTTGCCAAACAACCTTCTGCACATACGTGGACCTGTTGATATGAAATTTTTACTTAAGACTCTCCTTCTGTTTGTTCTCATCGTAGCTGGCCGATTTGCCAGAAATTCGGAGCCGCAAACCGCAACCATTGTTCATAAACCCCAGGCAGCTGCAGTGGCTACCCCCTTCTTGGTGCATCAGGTGAGCACACATTCACAAAATATCCGGCAGGTGCCTGGAACGGCTCCGGTAGTGGAGACGGCAGTAGCCATGAGCATTGAATAAATGCAGCAAGCGGATCTTTTCCGCTTTTTTTATGCCTATTCTTCTATATAGAAATCTAGCTGATGCGGCTCCAGTTGACGGCCGTAGCCGGCAAACTTTCTATATGCCGGCGAATAGGTTGATTGGCTGGTTTACGCAAGTCAGGGTCGTCGTGTAGCAGTTCTTGCGCGGCGGCCCTGCTTTCGGTCAGAATGCGGCCATCTTTAGCTAAGTCGGCAATCAGCAGATCCAGCACCCCGCTTTGCTGGGTTCCCATCAGGTCGCCGGGGCCGCGCAGCTTTAGGTCGATATCGGCAATTTCGAAGCCGTTATTGGTGCGTACCATGGTTTCGATGCGGGTGCGGGAGTCTTTGCTGAGTTTGTAGCCGCTCATCAGAATGCAGTAGCTCTGGTCGGCACCCCGGCCTACGCGGCCCCGCAGCTGGTGCAGCTGCGAAAGGCCGAACCGCTCCGTGCTTTCTATGACCATTACGGAGGCATTGGGAACGTTCACGCCTACCTCAATTACGGTAGTGGCCACCATAATCTGCGTTTGTCGGGCCACGAAGCGCTGCATCTCGGCATCCTTCTCGGCTGCCGACATGCGGCCGTGCACAATGCTGATCTGGTATTCGGGGAAGGCGCGGGCCACGCTTTCGTACCCGTCCATCAGGTCCTTGTAGTCGGCCATGGCCTCACTTTCCTCGATGAGGGGGTAGACAATGTATACCTGCCGGCCGAGCTTTATCTGGTCGCGCAGAAATTGAAATACCTTGAGGCGGTTGGAATCGAAGCGGTGGACGGTGACAATGGGCTTACGGCCGGCCGGCAGCTCGTCGATGACGGAAACATCCAGGTCGCCGTAAAGCGTCATGGCCAGCGTACGGGGAATCGGAGTAGCCGTCATCACCAGCACGTGGGGAATAACGTGCGGGTTCTTTTGCCAAAGCTTGGAGCGCTGGGCTACCCCAAAACGGTGCTGCTCGTCCATGATGGTGAGCCCCAGGTTGCGGAATTGTACCACGTCCTCCAGCAGGGCGTGGGTGCCTACCAGCATGTGCATTTCGCCGCTGCGCAGCTGCTCGTGCAGTACGCGCCGCTCGGCCGTGCGGGTGCTGCCCGTGAGCTTCCCGATTTTAAGGCCCAGCATATCGGCGTACTGCTTCAGACCAACGTAGTGCTGGTCGGCCAGAATTTCGGTGGGAGCCATCAGGCAGCTTTGGGCCCCGTTGTCGGCAGCCATGAGCATGCTGATGAAGGCTACAATGGTTTTGCCCGAGCCCACGTCGCCCTGCAACAACCGGTTCATCTGCTTACCGGAGCAAAAGTCTTTGTAGATATCGTGGATAACGCGTTTCTGAGCCCCCGTCAGATCGAAGGGCATCACGTTCTTATAGAAGTGCACCAGGGAAGGCACTTCGCGAAAAATCTGGCCGGCCAGCTCCACCTTCCGCTGGTCGCGCTGGCGCAGCAGCTTCAGCTGCACGTAGAATAGCTCCTCAAATTTCAACCGAAACCGGGCGGCCTGCAGGAGTTCCGTGCTCTGCGGAAAGTGAATCTGCTGGAAGGCGGTGGCCTTGGGCATGAGGCCGTATTGCCGGATCAGGTCGTCGGACAGGGTTTCCGAGACCTGGGGCAGGGCCAGCTTAAGCAGGTCGGCCACCATGCGGGCAATGGCTTTGCTATCGACCCGGTGGTAGTTCTTGAGTTTTTCGGTGGTGTTGTAAACGGGCTGCAGGTAGCTCTGCCCCGGCTTTTGCTCCGACACCTCTTCCAGCTCGGGGTGGGCCATCTGGGGCCGCCCGTTGAACAGGGTAGGTTTACCGAAAACGATATACTCCTGGTGGTTTTTAATGATCTTCTCCAGGTAGTTTACTCCTTTAAACCATACCAGGTCCAGCTCGCCGCTGGCGTCGGCGACCTTGGCGACCATGCGCTTCTTCGGACCTTCGCCCAGGACCTCCCGGTTGCGCAGAATGCCTTTTACCTGTACGAAAGGTAAGTCGTCGTGCAAGTCGCAGATGTTGTAAAACTGCGTGCGGTCGAGGTAGCGGAAGGGGTACCGCTGAATCAGGTCGCCGTAGGTGAACAGACCCAGCTCTTTCTGGAGAAGCTGGGCACGCTGCAAGCCGACGCCGCGCAAATACTCAATCTTGGTCTGGAAAAAGGTACTCATAGATCAATGAAGAATGAAGAATGAGGAATGAGCAATGAACTGTACCTTCCGGCCATCCTTCATTGCCCATTTTTCATTGCTCATTGATATTTCAGCGTGTTTAGCAGGCGCACAATATCCGTCTTCACGTAGTCGATTACCGGGGCCAGAGAGTCATTGGCCGTGGCTGTGCGGAAGTACAGGGCCCCGCGGAAGAAGTGCCGGGTACTGTCGGTGGTATAAAACTGAAACTGACTGGGTACTTCCCCGCTGAGCTCAAACACCGAAACCCGCATGCCGCTGGGCGTTTTCAGAATATTCTCGTCGATGGCCGACGCTTTTATCTCGTGCTTGCTGGTGAGCTTACGGGCATCTTCCAGCATCTTGTTATAGAGCTTGGGATTCCGCCGCACATCCGTGTAGGTTATCTGCACATTCGCCCGCAAAGAGGGGTAGTATACATTAATCCAGTGCGGCTGGGCCAGGTAGGAAGAGTCGCGTAGGATCTTGGCGTACCGGGAGTACTCAAACGTGTACGGATGACCGGGCGCCAGCTGCTGGTAACGGTGCGGGGGCAGGTCGATGCGGTTGTACCCCTTGGGCTTAGGTGTGTATTCAGGAGACGAGGAGCAGCCAGCGGTAAAAGAGGCCGCTACGAGCAGCATAGCCAGCGCCCGAAAGAAGGAGGAAGAGAAGGACATCCGGAAAACAGATTTACCTATCAAAGGTAACCACTGCGAGCTACTATGTTCTACAACGCAAAAAGCCCCGGCCATGTGCCAGGGCTTTTGATAGAGGGTAAAGCCGGACGGTATTAGAAAGGCAGCTGGTCAAGCTCGGGCTCCTGTCGGAAAGTGACAGGAGCCGCCGTGGCCTGCTCGGGCGCAGAAGGGCCGTCGGTGCCCGATGGCCGGGCGCTGAGCATGGTAATTTCGTCGGCGACAATTTCGGTGATATACCGGGTCTGGTTGTCCTTGTCCTGGTATTGCCGCGTCCTGAGCTTTCCTTCAATGTATACCTGTTGGCCCTTTTTCAGGTACTTCTCGGCCATATCGGCCAAGCCGCGCCAAGCCGTGATGTTATGCCATTCCGTGCGCTCTACCCGGTTACCTTGCTTGTCTTTGTAGTAGTCGTTGGTAGCCAGGGTAAAGTGGGCCACGCTGGCGCCGCCCTCCAAGTGACGAACTTCCGGGTCTTTGCCCAGATTGCCAATCAGGATTACTTTGTTAATGCCTGCCATGATCTGATGAATAAGGAGTTGAGTGAAAAATAAGGGTTGGTTTCTGCTATTAAAGATACAATAGTAAAAACAATATACCAAAAATATTAGCCAAATATATCAGCTAATATAATTAGTAATAAGGATTGGTTTGGGTAGGCTTTCCACTTCCGCCTGCGTGAAGGGCTGCAGGCCGGTCACGCGCAGCTGCTGGTCGGAGAGGGGAGCCTGCAGCGCCAGGGAGTGGAAACGAACTTCCAGCTTTTGATGACTGAGCACATGCCGGAAGATAGCGCTGGGCTCCTCTGCATGGTTAATGGCCAGGGTGGCTCCCAGCGCGGCCACGGCATCCAGCAGCGTGGTTGGAGCAATGGCGGGCAATTCGGTTTCTACCAGGGCAAAATCGTAAAGCCCCTGCCAGATGTCTTTGCCCGTACGCTTGCGCATGTATACCAGATCCTGGTAGCGTAGCACTAAGTAGTGAAAGTAGCGCGTGCGGGAAGCTTTGGCCTTGCTTTTCACGGGTAGCTCCTGCACCAAGCCATGCTGAAAAGCAAAACAGGTGCTTTGCAGCGGGCAAAACAGGCAGTCGGGTTTGGCAGGGGTGCACTGCAGGGCGCCAAACTCCATTATAGCCTGGTTGAATTCGGCGGGATGCTCGGCGGGAATCAGCGAGTCGGCCAGCTGTTGGAATATCTTCCGGCTGGCGGGGGCGGCTATGTCGGCGCTGATGCCGAACACGCGAGCCAGCACCCGGTACACGTTACCATCCAGCACCGCTACTTTTTCGTCGTAGGCAAAAGAAGCAATAGCCGCCGCCGTGTACTGCCCGACGCCGCGCAGCTTAAGTAAGCCATCGTAGGTGCCGGGGAACTCGCCCCCATATTCCCGCACTATCTGCTGGGCGGTATGGTGCATGTTGCGGGCCCGGGAGTAGTAGCCCAGCCCTTGCCAGTGGCGCAGTACCTCGTCTTCCGGGGCAGCAGCCAGCGCCTGCACCGTGGGGTAAGAAGCCATGAAATCCAGGAAGTAGGGAAGGCCCTGCTTTACACGGGTTTGCTGTAGAATAACCTCCGACAGCCAGATGGCGTAGGGGTCACGGGTATGGCGCCAGGGCAGGTCGCGGCGGTGGCGGGGATACCAGGCCAACAGAGCGGGAGCAAAAAGGGACGAAGCTGGTAGAGAAGTGGATAGAGCCAAGAACTTGAAGACGAAAGGGTTGTAAAAAAGCCCCGGGAGGGAACGGAATACGGGGAAACGCTTGTAAAACAAAAAAAGGGGGCTACCTTTGTGGCCCCAATTCGCAATCGAACCGCCTATTGGGCAAAGGCTTACGTCTTGAATCGGGGTAGTTTGCCCGCACTTTTTTTTCACTCCATAGTACACTTACCAGCGTGACTAAAGCAGAAGTAATTGCCGAAATTGCCGATAAAACCGGCATCGAGAAAGCCGACGTTTCGGCTACCGTAGAAGCTTTCTTCAAAGTCGTGAAGGATTCAATGGCTGACGGCAACAACATTTACGTGCGTGGCTTTGGCAGCTTCGTAAACAAAAAGCGCGCGAAGAAAGTGGCCCGCAACATCTCAAAAAACACGTCGATTATCATCGACGAGCACTTCATCCCCAGCTTTAAGCCGTCGAAGACTTTCATCGGCAAAATCAAAAACAGCAAGAAGATCAAGGAGCTGGCTCAGGCATAAGTTCGTTTCTTCGTAACATTGTGGCAGCGCCGCTAGGTTTTCCTGGAAAGCCGGGCGGCCTGCTTTTTTCTCCGAATGGCTCGTATTTCCTCGCACCAACTTCTGTTACTCCTTGTCGCCCTGGCGGTAGTGGGAGCATTGTTTATGCTGCCTAAGGGAATTGTGAAGCCAAAGGAGGGAAAAAGTGAGCTGGCGCAAACGGCGGCGCGCACGGCCAACCGCGACCAGGGGGCTGCGGCTCCTTCCACGGCTTCCGTAGACGGCGCGGCCGCAATGGGTGGAACGGCTGAGCAGCCGCATATGAGTGCTACGCCGGCCCAGCAGAAAGAGCTGGCTCAGCTACGTGCTCGTTACGCCGCGGCCGATGCCACTACCAAGCTCCGCTTGGCCTCAGACCTGGCCGCTAAGTACGCGGCCGTCACCAAGTTCGACAGTGCCGGTTATTACTACGAGCAAGTAGCTGTAGCCCGTCCTGGCGAGCAAGCGTGGAAAAAAGCGGCTGACCAGTACTTCGAGGCGTTTAGCTTCGCTGCTACCGAGGAGCGGGCCAAGGCCCTCAGCGCCAAGGCCCGCGAACTGTACCAGCGGGTGCTGAAAAATAATCCGGACAACCTCGACGCCAAAACCAATTTGGGTATGGCGTACATGGCCAGCGACAACCCGGTACAGGGTGTAGTGATGCTGCGTGAGGTGCTGGCTACAGACCCTCGCAATGAAAAGGCCCTTTACAATTTGGGGGTGCTGTCCTTGCAGAGCAACCAGGCCGAAAAAGCCGTGGAGCGTTTCCGGGAGCTGGTGAAATACCATCCCGATAACGTCAGCGGTCAGTTTTACCTCGGCGTTTCCTTGGCCCAAACCGGTAACCGGGCGGAGGCACGTAAGGTATTTACGCAAGTCAAACAAAACAGCACCGACCCGGCCCTTTCGGCGTCGGTCGACCAGGAATTGCAGAAGCTGCAATAATCATTTCTTCAACCTAACCCTTTTAACCCATGCCCTGCGGTAAAAAAAGAAAGCGTCATAAGATTGCTACCCACAAACGCAAAAAGCGTCTGCGCAAGAACCGTCACAAGAAGAAGTAAGCCTTCCGGGGTTTGCTGGCGGGCGTAGCAGCCACGGGCTGTCGACTAAGCGTCCGTCTATCTCTCATTTAGTATCCCCGAGAGTGGCTAATCGTGCGCTTTCCCCGAGGCTTGGAAGGGAAGCTGGTGCTCTACGCACTGGCTTCCCTTTACGGGTTTCTGGGCTGCACACGCGGCCATGTGCTCAGGTATGCTGCTTAACCGCTTAATCCATTGAGTAACGAATTAATCATTAATTCTACTCAGGACGGAGAACGGATTGCCCTGCTACAGGACAAGCGGCTCATCGAATATCATTTCGACCGCAACGACACCAACTATTCGGTTGGTGACATCTTCCTGGGTACGGTCAAGAAAGTTATGCCCGGTCTGAACGCCGCGTTCATTGACATTGGGTACCAAAAAGACGCCTTTCTGCACTACGGAGATCTGGGGGAAAACTTTCCCTCGCTCAATAAGTGGGTGAAGGGCGTTCATTCGCAGAAAATTGCCGTTGGGCCGCTCAAAACCTTTCAGTTTGACGGGCAGCTCGACAAGGTTGGCAAAATAGCCGACACCCTGAAAAAGGGCCAGCAGCTGCTGGTTCAGATCATCAAGGAGCCAATTTCGACCAAAGGGCCGCGCCTGTCCACGGATATTTCCATGGCCGGCCGCTACCTCGTGTTGGTGCCTTTTTCCAATACCATCAGTGTCTCGAAGAAAATCGTGAGCAAGACGGAGCGGGAGCGGCTTAAGCGCCTCATTGCCTCCATCAAGCCCGAAAACTTCGGCGTCATCATTCGCACCGTGGCCGAAGGCCGCGAAGTGGCTGAGCTCGACAAAGACATGCAAAGCATGGTGGACAACTGGCAACAGCTGTTCCAGACGCTGCGTAAGGCCAAGCCCAACGAGAAAGTGCTGGGCGAACTGGGCCGAAGCAGCTCCATGCTGCGGGATATGCTCAACGAGTCGTTCGACTCCATCATCGTGGATTCGCCCCCGATGTACGAGGAGATGCGCAGCTACCTGCAAAAGATTGCTCCCGATAAGGTAGGCCTGCTCAAGCTGCACAACGCCAAAGTGAAGGTGTTTGAGCAGCACGGCATTGAAAAGCAGCTTAAGTCGCTGTTTGGCAAAACTGTGACGGTGCCCGGCGGCGGCTACCTCGTCATTGAGCACACCGAGGCCCTGCACGTAGTGGACGTAAACTCCGGCAACAAGAGCAACCAGGAAGGCGACCAAGAGGCTACTGCCTTGATGATCAATATGCTGGCTGCTAAGGAAGTAGCCCGTCAGCTCCGCTTGCGCGACATGGGCGGCATCATCGTCGTCGATTTCATTGACATGAAGTCGGCCGAAAGCCGGAAAAAGGTAGAGGATGCCGTGAAGGATGTGATGAAGCACGATAAAGCACGCTTTACCATTTTGCCCATCACCAAGTTCGGCCTCTTGCAGATAACCCGGCAGCGCGTACGCCCCGCCGAGAATATCGTAACGGGCGAGGTATGTCCTACCTGCGGGGGCACGGGCAAGATTTCGGCTTCTATTCTGGTAACGGACGAAATCGACAACAGCATCGAGGACCTGCTGGTGACGCAAAACCAGTCAGGCGTGACGCTGAACGTGCACCCGTTCCTGCATGCCTACTATACCAAAGGTCTGGTGAGCCGCCAGATGAAGTGGTATCTGAAGTACTACAAATGGGTGAAAGTGATGAAAGACACTTCCCTCGGCATTACCGAATACCGCATCGAGGACGAGTACGGCGAAGAAATTGAGCTGCACTCGGCAGCAGCGGCCATGAGCCGACTGCAGGACCGCGAAGTGGAAATTGTAGAATAATTGACGGCCGTTTTCTGCGAAACCCCGCCTGACAAGTAGAAGAAACGCCCGCGCTGCTGAAAGCAACGCGGGCGTTTTCCGTTAACTAGGCTTTTGGCTGAAGGCTGGTTCGGGTAACCGATTAATGGGTTAGCCATTCAGCCATTTACCTTTTTAGAACTTCATGCCCAGGTCCAGGGCAAACTCACTGTTCTTGATGACCACGTTGCTGAATTTCCGCTCGTCGCCGAAGTAGTTGTCGATGTTGGGCAGGCCGCGCTGGTAGCGCAGGCCGGCGAATACCTTGGTGCTCTGGCCTACCTGGTACTCGGCGCCGAAGCCCGCCAGTACGCCGGCGTCAGGTATCAGCAGAAACTTGTTGCTCTTGAACGTCTCGCCGGAGCCGGGGTCTTTAAATTCCTTTTCCCCGTCGATGCGGGTGCCGATGTTGCCGGCCAGGTAGCCGCCCAGCTGGAAGTATAGCTTGGTGTCGGTGGTTATGTCGTTGGTAAACAGCTTAATGGTAAGCGGTAGCTGCAGATACTGCGCCCCTACTTTCAGTTCCCGGTTAGAGCCATCCGTGTACGTCAGCTTGCCGCCTTTGCCCACTAGGTCGAGGCCGGTGCTAAAGGCGTAGTTTTCGCCGAAGAAGTAATCGACCACCAACCCACCCCCAATGCTGAGTTTGGACTTGCCTTCGAAGTTGTTGGCCGAGCCGTCGGCGCGTAGGGAAGTAACAGCGGGCGAAAGGCGTAGGCCGATTTCCACCTGAGCCGAAGCCGCCGAAGCCGAAAATCCTACGGTCAGGAGCGCTAGAAAGAGTTTTTTCATAAAGCAGCAAAGAAATGAAGGGTCAGATACTAGCGCCTACGTTGCGGCGTTCGGTTTTGGCTAATTTCGCCCCAAAGATAGAAACGTGAACTTCAATCAAACTTGTATGCAGGGAGTATTCCGAATGGCGCTGGGAATCGGTATGCTGACGGCGCTGGCAGGCTGTGGCCGTGATACGGCGCAGTGTGAGCAAAACCCCGAGGTAGCCCGCGTGGCTGCCCCGGTGCATATGGAAAGCCTGATTCAGCCATTTTTTCAAATCAAGAACCCCGCCGATGCACAACAGTTTCTGAACGCTCACCCACGTTTCGCTGATCAGTTTCTGCAGCGCCGCCAGTTCCCGTCCGATAATCTGCTGGATCAGCGCCTCACGCAGCTGGCCACGAATGCCGGCCTGCAAAAGCTGGCCCGGGAAACGGAAGCGGCGTTTAAAGATACGGCTGCCCTGCGTCAGCAGCTGCACCAGGCTTTTCAGCACGTGCGCTACGAGTTTCCCGATTTCCGGGTGCCGCCCGTCAACTTGTTTGTGAGCGGGCTCAGCCAGGACGTCTTTGTAAACGACAGCCTGCTGGTGCTGGGGCTGGACTTCTTTGTGGGACCTAAGGCAAGCTACCGTCCGAATGTCCCTGAATACATCTTGCGCCGCTATACCCCGGCCCATGTGCTGCCCACGGTGATGCAGGCAGTATCTACCAAGTACAACCAGCGCCTGGCTGGTAGCCCAACGATGCTGAGCGAAATGGTGCAGTTTGGTAAAGCGCTTTACTTCACCGAGAAAATGCTGCCTTGTACCTCCGACTCCCTACTCATTGGCTATACCAGCCGCGAACTGGAGGGACTGCAGTACAACGAAGCCAAGGTGTGGGGCCATTTCATTGAGAAGAACCTGTTGTACTCGACTACACCATTTGTGATTCAGAAATACGTGGGAGAACGGCCCAATACACCCGAAATTGACCGCACGGCCCCCGGCCGGGTGGGTGCCTGGCTGGGCTGGCAGATTGTGCGCAAATACATGGCTGAGCACCCCAATGTGTCGCTCAAGCAGCTAATGGCCGAAAAGGATGCCCAGCGTATTCTGACGCAGTCGAAGTACCGGCCAAAGAAGCGCTAACGGCCTCCCTCGTGCATATTGCCGTCTTCAGCCAGTACCACACCAACCCCGACTGCCCGGCCACCAGCCGGCACTACTCCCTGTTGCGGCATATTGCCAGCACCCACCGCGTTACACTGATTACGACGCGCACGTGGGAAAGCCAGCGCCTTACGGAGCAGTTTCCCTGGCTGCCAGCTGGCGTTACGATGCGGGCGGCAAACGTGCCCTATGACAATAAGATGGGCCCTGCCCGCCGCGCCTTGTCGTTTGCGCAATACGCGGCCTATGCCCTGCGGGAAGGTCTGCGGCTCGAAAAACCCGACGTGATATGGGGCATCAGCACCCCGCTTACGGCGGCCTGGGCAGCCGCTCAGGTTGCCCGACTGCGGCGGGTACCGTGGGTGTTTGAAGTGCAGGACTTGTGGCCCTCTTTTCCTATTGCCATGGGGGCAGTGCCCAGCCCATTTGCCCAGCGTCGCCTGTTTGCGCTGGAAAAAGGGCTTTATCAATCGGCAAAGCACATTTTGCCTTTGTCGCCCGACATGACCTCCTATGTACAGGGCTTGGGCATTCCGGCGGCGAAAATCACCACGGTGCTGAACGGTACTGATCTGGACCTGGCGGCCGCCGCTACTGAGCAAGCCGTAGCCGAGCTGCGGCAAGCCCATGACCTGGCGGGAAAAAAAGTTGTGCTGTACGCTGGTACTTTTGGTCGGGCCAATGACATCCTTACCCTGATAGAAGCAGCTGAGCAGCTTGCAGCCCTGGATGCCAGTATCTGCTGGGTATTTATGGGATTGGGGTATTACGAGCCGCAGGTGCGGGAAGGGGCTGCGCGGTGCCCGGGCATCCGGCTGCTTACGCCCCAGCCCCGCCATGCGGTGTTTGCCTGGTTCAAGCTGGCGGATATCTCCGTCGCGTCCTTTCTGGAACTGCCCGTGCTGGATGCCAACTCCCCGGCTAAGTTCTACGACAGCCTTGCCGTGGGCACCCCCGTGGTGGTTACCAACCAAGGGTGGACGCGGGCCTTTGTGCAGGAGCATGGAGTAGGGTGGTACGTGCCCGCCAAACAGCCACTAGCACTAGCACAGCACCTGCACAAGCTTATTAGCAGCCCGGAGGACGTTCAGGCCGCCGGACAGCGCGGGCAATTAGCTGCCAAGAAGTATTTCGATAGGGCCAGTATAGCAGCCATTGTTCAACGCACGCTGGAAGAAGCAGCCAAGTCAACAAACCATGTATAACTGGTTTTCGACCTTTTTATACTAAGCGGCAGATCGAGTCTGCGTTTAGGCGCTGGGAAGCCCGTTTTCCTCCGCAGGAAGGCTTGGTATATTCTTAACCAGTGGCGCTACCTGGCGGGCGTAGTAAGCGCAGATATTGGTAAGCGGGCAGATGCTACACTTAGGCTGCCGCGCTACGCAAATGTAGCGGCCGTGCAGAATAAGCCAGTGATGCGCCTTCGGAATAAGGCTTTCGGAAATGTAGCGAACCAGTTCTTTTTCTACTGCCAGCGGTGTTTTGGCAGTTTTAGGTACCAAGCCTAATCGGTGCGACACGCGAAAAACGTGCGTATCCACGGCCATAGCCGGCTGGTTGTAGATGACGGACATGACCACATTGGCCGTCTTGCGTCCTACACCGGGCAAGCGCTGCAGCTCTTCCAGGCTGCTCGGCACTTCCGCGTTGAATTCCTCCACCAGCAGCCGGCCCAGGCCCGCCAGATGCTTGGCCTTGTTATTAGGGTAGGAGACACTCCGAATAAAGGGAAAGATATCCTCCGCAGTGGCGGCGGCCAAGTGAGCAGGCGTAGGAAACTGGCGGAAAAGCTCCGGGGTAATCAAGTTTACCCGCTTGTCGGTGCACTGGGCGCTGAGCACCACGGCCACAATCAGCTCGTAGGGGTTGCCGTAAGCCAGCTCCGTTTCGGGCTCGGGGAAGTGCGTGGTGAAATACTCCAGGAAACGCTGAAAACGCTCGGCTTTACGCATAACGGCACGGGACAGGATCAGCCCGCAAGTTCAACCAAAAAAACGTCATCCGGTACTCCAACCGCCTCCTTCGTGAAACACGGAGAGGTGGCCGGAGTACCGGACGAAACAGAGCCAAAGCGGAAAATCAGCTGGCAGTCAGAAACGTGCGGGAATACTGCAGAATGTTCTGCACTGTGGCACTGCGTGGTGTTTGCCGCAGGGAGTCGAGGGCGCGCTGGGCGAGGAGCAGATCGGCGCACTTGGCGGCGAGGTCGGCGTCGTGCACCAAGGCCTGCTCTATTTCTGACTGTTCATCAGCCGGCAATTCGTTGTACACGTACCGGAGGAGTTTCTCGTGGGTAAAGGTTTTGATCATAGAAAACGGGTTGCGCGGACATTTTCTTCCGCAGGTTGATCAGCGCGTAGCGCATACGCCCCAGCGCCGTATTGATGCTCACCCCCGTCGCGTCGGCAATTTCCTGGAAGCTCATGTCGCCGTAATGACGCATAATGAGCACCTCCTTTTGGGCCGGCGGCAGGTCCTGTATTAACTCCCGTAACTGAGCATAGGTTTCCTCGCGGGTAAGCGCAGCTTCAGCCCCCTCTTCCGCCAACGACAGCGAGTTGAAGGTGTGGCTGGTCGTATCCAGGTTCTGGAGCGGGCTGCGTTTCTCCCGGCGGAAAAAGTCAATGGCTAAGTTGTGGGCAATGCGGCAGATCCACGACGAGAACTTGCCCTCCTCGTTGTAACGGCCGCTTTTCATGGTATGCACCGCCTTGATGAACGTATCCTGCAGCAGATCATCCGCCACGTCGGTATCCCGCACAATCAGCATGATGGTGGTGAATACGCGGCTTTTGTGCCGTTCCAGTAAAAGGGCAAAGGCATCTTCTTGTCCGCTGATATAGAGCGAAATCAACGCGGAGTCGCTCGGCTGCATGGTTTCCATAAAGGGCTACGGGTTAGGGAACGTAGAGCTTTAGGCCATATTGTGCAGCTAGAGACGAAGAAGGGGAATAAAATTCGGGGATTCGGAACTGACTCCTGTCCAAATGTAGAAAACCAGCCGACCAAACACAATGCCGGCCAGAGCCAAAAGCAATATTTTTTTCACGCGTTCTTCACGAAGCTCGGCAAGCGCGCGTTATAGCCTGCTGGACCGTCGGCAGCGGCCGTGCCGTAGCAGGGAGGAAAAAGAGCGTTGCCGCTTATTGCAACTGCTTATCGAGCGTGTTCAGCTCCGCATTGATTCGGGTGGCTTCTTCCGATACCGGAACTGCCTGCGCAGCGCGCTCGGCTAGCTTTTCCGTGAGCTGCTGCACGAGGGTAGCTTTGCGCTCCACTCGGGCCAGAGCCTTTAGGGTCTCGGCCGATAGGGCATTGGGCATTACTACTGTGGTGCCCTTATAGCCCGTTACCTGCTCATCCAGCTGTTGAATGGTGGCCGCGGAAAGCATATCATCATTGAAGCCGACAACATCTCCCTGCATATTGATGGCGCGTCCATTGGTCAGCCGCTGGGTGCCATTCTTGGAGACGATACGGCCATCGGTGTACACGGTAGTGCCATTGGCGAGTTTCAGCGGGGCCGTCAGCGGCGTCACTTTACCTCCTTGAATGCGCATCATGGTACCCTTGCGCCGAAATGCCCCATCTTTTAAAGCCGTTTTCACGGGCTGTTTGGCGGGAGAAGCAGCAGGCGTCTGGGCCCAGACGGGCGTAACGGCGGAAGTCAAGAAAAACAGGAAGAGGAAAAGACGGAGCATGGCGGAGCGGGCTAAACGTAGATAATTGACCAAGGTGTGGGCCTAGTACGCAATTGCGGCCAAGAAGGTAAAACCCACCCGTTGTGCTGGTGAGCCCGGAGGGCAGGCGCTACCTTTACCCCATCACGCCTGCCCTTTCTTATGCCTCAATCTGCTGCTTCCCGTTCCGGTCATGATCCTTATGCTGCGCTGCGCTTGCCGGAATTCCAGCGGTTTATAAGTGCCCGCGCGCTGTTTGTGGTGGCTACCCGCGTGCAGGGGCTGGTGGTGAGCTGGCAGCTGTTTAAACTAACCGGTGACCCATGGAAGCTGGGACTAATCGGGCTGACGGAGGCCATTCCCAGTATTGCCGTATCTCTCTACGCCGGGCATGTGGCCGATTCGGTGAAGCGCAAGAATATCATTGTGACGGCAGTGGCGGTGCTGTTGCTCTGCGCCGCTACCCTCACGCTGCTGGCATCTCCTGCTGGGCTGCCGTTGCTGAGCAAAGACCAGCTAGGTACATGGCCTATTTACGCCGTTATTTTCGTGAGTGGCATTGCCCGGGGTTTTCTGGGGCCGGCGCTGTTTTCCTTCATGCCCCAGTTGCTGCCCACCAAGGAGCACTTGGCCAATGCTGTTACCTGGAACAGCACCACTTGGCAGGCATCCTCCGTTCTGGGGCCCGTCTTGGGGGGCTACCTGATTGCACACGCGGGCGTAGCCAGCGCCTACACCGTATCGACGGGGCTGCTGGTCCTGGCCCTAACTATGTTCGGCAGCCTGACTTCGCGCCCTTTGCCAGCCCGTATGGGCGAGCGGCTGGATTTCCAAACCAGTATCCTGAGTGGCCTGCAGTTCATCTTTGGCAACCAGTTAGTGCTGGCCGCGCTTTCTCTTGATTTGTTTGCGGTGCTGTTCGGTGGGGCCGTAGCCTTGCTCCCGGTTTTTGCGGAAGACATCCTGAAAGTAGGCGCCGCCGGCTTGGGGCACCTGGAAGCCGCGCCAGCGGTGGGCTCCGTTCTAATGGCCGTGCTGCTGACGTATTTTCCGCTTCGGCGCTTTGCGGGCCGCAAGCTGCTGTGGGCCGTAGCCGGCTTTGGCCTGGCTACCATCTGCTTTGCCCTGTCGCGCAATTTCTGGCTGTCGTTGGTGCTGCTGTTCCTGACCGGGGTGTTCGACTCCGTGTCGGTGATTGTGCGCTCAACGTTGCTGCACACCTTCACGCCGGAGCACATGAAAGGGCGCGTGTCGGCCGTAAACAACATCTTCATCGGCTCCAGCAACGAAATTGGCGCCTTCGAGTCGGGGGCCATGGCCAAGTGGCTCGGCACCACTGCCTCCGTGGTGTTTGGCGGAACGATGACGATACTGGTTGTGCTGTTCACGGCCTGGCGCGCCGACAAGCTGCGCGAACTGGATATGACGCCGGCAAAACCCGCAGAGCCTACTACCTAACTATTGGCGCTCCAGCGAGTAATCTAGCTTGGAGTCGTTGATGGGTTTGCCGCTGCCGTCCAGCAGCACCAGCTGCTGCGGGTTGCTGACCAAGTAGCTCCGGCCCGGGTGTGAACCACTGGGCGGCAAGCTCAACACTTGGCCACGCACCCGCCAGGTTCCGCGCTGCTCTACGGGCTCGGGCTCCTTATCGAGGTAGGTTTGCCGCAGCACAAACGAGCTATCCGCGTTCAGCAGCAGTTGAGTGGCTACACCGCGGCAGTCGGGGCAGGGGACGGTATCGGCGTAAGTGCCCGCCAGGCTTTGCGCTACCGGAGGTGCTTCTTTTTCAGCGGCCGGGTTCTGGGGGGCGGTGCCGTAGGGGTTTTCCCGGCCTTGGCAACCAGCAAACAAAAGCAGCGCAAACGAAGCAGTATAGGCAGAGCGGAGCATAAGCAAAAAGTAGTAGGCGAATTAGTATACGGCAGCCCTACGCCAACGGCTGTATCCGTGTCCGTCAAACGCGCCGAAACCCGTAGCTTTAGGCCGCTATTTGCCTTGCCCGTATGGCTGCTGCCCTTTCTCCCGACGCGCTGGAAAACCGGTTGGTGCATTTGCGCACCACCGATGAGGCCGCGTTTATGGAGCTGTTGTTTCGGGAGTTTTACCGGCCGCTGGGGCAGGTTATCCAGCGCGTGGTGCAAGACCGGGAGGCCACGGAGGACTTGCTGCAGGATGTATTTGCGCGGGTGTGGCAAGGCCGGGAAAAGCTCGTTATCAGCACCACGTACCGGGCTTACCTATACCGGGCCGCGCTGAATGCGGCGCTACGCTACGTAGAGCGGGGCAAGCGCCAGGTAGCCTGGGAGCAGGCACCAGCTGCGGCCGAGCCAGTGAGCCACGCGGCGGATGAAGACCTGCATCATCAGGAAGCCGCGGAGTCGGTAGAGGCCGCCCTGGCGGCGTTGCCACCGCAGTGCCGGGCCGTGTTTATGCTGAGCCGCTACGAGGAAATGAGCTACCAGCAGATTGCTGAGGCGCTGGAAATCTCGCCTAAAACGGTGGAAAATCAGATGGGCAAGGCCCTACGCATCTTGCGCCAACAGCTCAGCGGCGTTTTGCGCAACCTGTACAGCTGGCTGTTCTAACCTGAAGGCGGCCGCCAATTTTCTAGTTAGTTGATGGGTTTGGGTAGCGTCAGGAGGATTGCGCAGGGACTAGCGCACTGCAAACTGGCACTGATTTAAAAAAAGTTGGTAGCCGCGTAGGGGTAGGGGCGAGGTTCCGGGTCTTAGAAGGGAAATCCATCTTCTGTTCTCTTCACTCAACCTCTTTTCTGCTATGAAAATGCGTTTGCTCACTGCTCTGTTGCCCCTGGCTGCCCTGCTGGCCGGCTGCCACAACGACATCTTAGGCCCCACGGTGCGGGGCAGCGGCCCCATCCAGTCGGAAACCCGCACCATTGAGGAATTCACGGAGGTCGAACTGCCCATTGATGCGGAAGTCTACCTTACCCAGGGAGTCACCCAGGAAGTACGCGTGGAAGCACAGGGCAACATTCTCGACGTGCTGGAAACCGACGTGGATGGCAACCGGCTACACATTGACTTTGGCCGTACCATCGTACGCAGGCACGACCGGATCCGCGTGTACCTGACCACGCCCCGCCTTACCCGCCTGGTTCTCGCGGGCTCCGGCCACATCGTAAGTACCAACACCTGGTTGCTGCCCCGCCTCGATGTGTCCATCAGCGGCTCCGGCAGTACCGATCTGGCTTGTGAGCAAGCCACCAACCTAACCACGACAATTTCGGGTTCGGGAAAAGCAAGGTGGGAAGGCAATGCTGGCCACCACGAAATCAACATCAGCGGCTCAGGCGAGGTAGCTAGCTACGACCTCGACACGGATGCCGTGGACGTTAACCTGGTCGGCTCGGGTCGGGCAAAAGTCCGCGTAGCCGACAACCTGACGGTGCGCATCAGCGGCAGCGGCAACGTGTACTACAAAGGCCGGCCCAACATTTCTACCGAGGTATCCGGCTCGGGCCGGGTGCTAAACGCCAACTAGCGTCAGCTGGCCCCTGGCCAGGACTACGAAATAGCTCGTCCGCTTTTCTCGTAGCCCTGGTCAGGGGCTTCAGCCGGAAAATCCCGAATTTGGCGGGTAAGTCTGGCCACTTGCTGCCGCCCATTGGCTGACTCTTCGTTTCTTCGCGTTATGTCTTCCCCTATTCCTGCATCTGATGCCCCCTGGGAGCTGCTCGCCAAGCAGCTGGCCGGCGAGGCTACGCCGGCTGAGCTGGCCGAGCTGCAGGCATGGGTGCAGGCCCAGCCCGAGCGGCAGCAATGGCTGCGCGAGACTACCCGGGCCTGGGAGCAGGCTACCCCGCCAGCCCCAATTTTTACAGAGGCCGATGTAGAATCAGCCTGGCAACGCTTTCGGACGCGGGAAAACATACCAGCGGTAAACTCTGGCACTGTGCCTCATACCGAAGCACGCGTGGTGCCGATGTGGGCGGCCCAAGGCTGGTTGCGCGTAGCGGCGGCCATCCTGCTACTGCTTGGGGTGGTAGGCTTGTGGCGCCTTACCCGACCTGCGGCACCGGCCAGCTACCCGATGCTGGCTGTGCAGGCGGGCAATGTGGTGCGTGTGGTGGGCTTGCCCGATGGCAGCAAGGTGTGGCTGAACCGCCAGTCCAGCCTGCGCTACGCCGCCGGATTCAAAGCTGGAAAGCGGGAAGTAGAGCTGCAGGGGGAAGCCTTTTTCGAAGTTACCAAGAACCCGCAACGGCCCTTTACCGTGCTGAGCTCCACTTCGCGCACCCAGGTTTTGGGTACTTCGTTTAACGTGCGGGCCTATCCGGGAGAAGACTCCGTGGAGGTTTCTGTAGTGACGGGCAAAGTAGCCTTCGGGCCCCGGTCTGCGCCCGCCGATACGGTATTGCTACTACCGGGGCGGCGGGGCGTGGTGCAGGGCCTGCAGCCCGGTCGAGCCCGCCGTACGCTCACCGTCGACTCCAACTTCCGGGCTTGGCAGCAAAAAGAGCTGCGTTTCGACAACGCCACGGTGGCCGAGGTGCTGCGTACGCTGGAAACTACCTTCGCTACGCAAGTTTCAGTGCCTGATTCGGCCGTGCTCACGTGCCGCTTCACGGGCTCTTTCTCAACTCCTACCCCCGCGCAGGTGCTGCGGGTGCTCAGCCTCACGCTGGGCGCTGAACTCTCTACCCAACCCGATGGCAGCTACGTGCTGCGTGGCGCCGGCTGCACCGCGGCGGGAGCAGCGCAGCCCTAGCTGGGATTAGGCTGTATGCTGGGGACCCGTATTTTCGCGGGCCTATGCGGTCTGTATGCGGTACCTGATTCTGTTTCTATTTTGCTGGGTGCCCCTGCGGGCCTGGGCGCAGATGCCGCAGGTGCTGCAGCGGCCCGTGCCCATCACAGCCGACAACCAGCCCCTGAGCACCGTGCTGCGGCAGCTTAGCCGGCAGGGAGGCGTCTCATTCAGCTATAGCAGCACCGTGCTCCCGCTCCAAACCCGCGTGACCATTCCCCCCGGCCCACCCCGGCCGCTGTATTACACCCTTGATGCCTTTTGCCGGCCTTTGCGCCTTTCGTATGCCGTAGTGGAAGGGCAGATAGTGCTCTGGCGGGCCAATGACCGGCCCCCGGCAGGGCTGCTGGCAGGAGCCGGCATTTACCCTAAGCCGCTGGGGCCGCCGGCCCCGCCCCGGCAGGCGGTACCGCTGCGGCCGCTACCTACCCGCCGGGTGGGTGTGCGAGTGAAAAAGTACCCCCTGGCCCGGCAGCTGTCCACGACAGCCAATGCCACGGCTTCCGTAGCAGCTACTCCGGTACCTGACTTATCAGGCCCAACGCTTTCCGCGGCCGATACCATTAACATGGCGGCTGATACGGCCGCCTACTTCAACCTGGGCAATATCATGGCGAAGGCGCAGCAGACCCTGGTCGCCATGAAACGCCAGGCCCAAATCAAGGGCCGACAGCTGAAAACCACGGCCCAACGGGTAGCCGCCGTGCCGCCCATGGCGCTCAGCCCCGACTCGGCCCGCTGGCGCCAGCGCCAAGCACGGGCCTCACGGTTTATCGACAGCCTTACCGTGAGCATCATGCGGGCCAAAGTCAACCTGCGTGCGCGCGACACAACTCTGGCCAGCACTGCTGTACGCCCTCCGCGCGTCGCGAATTCATTGTACGACGAGCATACGTGGCAGATAACCCTGGTGCCGCCTCTGGGAACCAATGGGCTACGGGCCGGTCGGGCCGTCAACCGCTATTCCGCCAACGTGCTGGTGGGCTATGCCGCCGGCCTGCGCGGGCTGGAGCTGGGGACGGTGCTTAATCTGGACCGTGATACGGTGCGCGGCAGCCAGTTGGCTGGGGTAGGCAACCTGGCCGGGCGCCACCTCGGTGGGCTGCAGGGCGCCGGCGTGCTAAACGTAGTAGGGGGCGGAGGCCGGGGCTTGCAGCTCGCGGGAGTGCTGAACATAGCAGCGCGGCCCTTAGCCGGCTGGCAGGCGGCTGGGGTGCTCAACTACGCCGGCCCGCCCCGCCCCGATGCGACGGAACCCGCGGGCCCGTTGGTCCAGACGGCCGGCGTGCTCAACGTGTCGTTGGCTGAGGTGAGGGGCGTACAAGCTGCGGGCGTGCTCAACGTGGCGCGGCGGGTGCGCGGAGTGCAGCTTGGCCTCTTCAACGTAGCCGATACGGTAACCGGGGCCAGCGTGGGGCTGCTCAACTTCGTGCGCCATGGCTACTACCGCCTCGATGTGCTGTATAGTGAAACCTGGCCCGCTCTGGCCACGCTCAAGCTGGGCGGCAGCGCCTGGTTCTACACACAATTCGTGGGGGCTGCGCAGCCATTCGATGGGCAGTTGCGCTGGGGTCTGGGCTACGGCTTGGGCACGGAGCTGGCAGCGCGGCGGCGGTTCAGCCTGAGCCTCGATGCCCTGGCCCTGCACGTAAACGAAGAGCCCAGCGGCTGGACAAAACAGCTCAACCTGCAAAGCCAGTTGCGCCTGCTCGTGGGCTGGGCGTTGTGGAAGGGAGGGCGGATACGCCTGGTAGCCGGGCCCGAAGTAAACGTGCTGGTGTCGCAACGCTACGACGCCGACCGGCAGGCGGTGTACTCGCAAGTGGGGGAGGGGCAGCATCTGCTGGCTGAAAACCTGAGTGGCTCTACGCTGGTGCGCGTCTGGGCCGGGTACAGCGCCGGGTTACGTTTCTAGCTGGCGACGCGCTAGGTCGGTAAACTTGAACTTGAAATAGCGTCGGCCCAACGCAGCACACAGCTTGCTCGTGCTGTGAATAAAAAATATCAGAAAATAAATGCTTACCCGTAGGGGTAAGCGCGGGGAAGCGTGTCTTAAGTACGAAACCCGCAACCAGCCGGCCGGCTACTTCCTGAGTTCAGGGTTTGCGGGGTGATGCACCCGTCAGCTTCGGCTGCCACTACCTTCTGGCTTTTCGTTGTGCGCTGCTTTTCCGGGCAGCCCGGGCCGCGCTTTGTCTGCTCATTTCTTCTTCTTACCTATGAAAACTCTTTCATTGCGCAGTCTGCTGCTGTGCTTTGCGCTGCTATCTATATCCTGGGTTCAAGCGCAGGAACTCACCCAAACCATTCGGGGCCGCATCCTCGACCGCGAATCACAGACGCCGCTGGTGGGCGCCACGGTCGTGGTGCTCGATACCAACCCACCCCAAGCTGCTACCACCGATGCCGATGGTTATTTTAAGCTCACCAAGGTGGCCGTGGGCCGTCATACACTCAAGATTTCCTTTATCGGCTACGAGGAGCAAACCATTCCGGAGCTGCTGCTGGGCTCGGGCAAAGAGCTGGTACTGAATGTGGGGCTGGCCGAAGCCTATACCAGTCTTGGCGACGTGCGCGTGGTGGCCGAGCGCGAAAAGGGTACGGCCCGCAACGAAATGGCTACCGTGAGTGCCCGCTCTATTTCGGTGGAAGAAAGTAAGCGCTACGCAGCCAGCATTTCTGACCCGGCCCGCACGGCCCAAACCCTGGCCGGCGTGGTAGCCTCCGGCGACGACCTGGGCAACGAAATAGTCGTGCGCGGCAACTCCCCGCGGGGGCTGCTCTGGCGCATCGAAGGCGTAGAAGTGCCCAACCCCAACCATTTTTCGGCGGAAGGGGCCAGCGGCGGGGCCGTGAGCGTGCTTAGCTCCAACGTGCTCAGCAACTCCGATTTCTTTACCGGAGCCTTCCCCGCCGAGTACGGCAATGCCTTGTCGGGCGTGTTTGATGTGCGCCTGCGCAGCGGCAACAACGAAAAGCGCGAGTATGCCTTTCAGGCCGGGGTGCTGGGCGTTGATTTTGCCGTGGAAGGTCCGCTGCGGCAGGGCGGCAAAGGCTCTTATCTGGCCAACTACCGCTACTCCTCCCTGGCTCTGCTGAAGGATATTGGCATTGATGTGACGGGCGGGGGCGGAGTACCCAAGTACCAGGATCTGTCCTTCAAGCTGAATATGCCGGGGCGGCACGGCACGCTGGTGCTCTGGGGCGTGGGGGGGCTGAGTACTTCCAACTCGCACGCCGTTACCGACACTACCCTCTGGAAGCGCTACTACGACCGGTTTGAATCGGTGAGTGGGTCAGATATGGGCGTAGCGGGCCTCACGTACACGTACCCACTGTCGGAGCAGGCTTATCTAGAGACCAGCCTCTCTGCCTCCGCCTCCCGTCAAACCTTCCAAAGCAATGCGTTTGAGACCGAAGGCCGCGTCACGGATGCCGACCAGAAATTCGTGAGTACGGCGCTGCGGGCCTCCGTGCTTTACAACCATAAGCTGAGCTCCCGCCATACCGTGCGGGCGGGCTTCATTGCCAGCCGGCTGGGGTTTGATGCCCGCAGCGGCTTCCGCGATGATAATTACGGGGGGCAATTTGTGCAGTTCCTCGACCAGCGCGGCACGGCCAACACTTGGCAAGGCTACGGACAGTGGAAGTACCGCGCCACCGAGCAGCTTACCATAAGCAGTGGCCTGCATGCTCTGTACTTTGCCCTGAACGGCCATAGTGCCGTAGAGCCGCGCGTGGGAGCCCGCTGGGCATTTTCGCCAACTAAGTCGTTTTCGGCGGGGCTGGGGCTACATAGCCGGCACGAGGCCCCCTTCATCTACTACACCCGCATCCCATTGGGCGAAGGAGCCTACTCTGAGCCCAATAAGAACCTCGACCTGGCCCGGGCGGCGCACGTGGTGCTGGGCTACGACCAACTGCTGCGCGAAGACCTGCGCCTGCGGGTGGAGCCCTACTTTCAGCACCTCTACCGCGTAGGCATTTCGCCGAACCCGAACAGCGCCATGTCGGCCCTCAACTACGGCGGCGGCACCGCTACCGACTCGCTCGTGGCCCGCGGGCGGGGCCGCAACTACGGTCTCGACGTGACGCTGGAGAAGTTCTTCACCGGCCAGTACTATTACCAAGTTACCGGCTCCCTCTACGACTCTCGCTACCGGGCCGCCGACGGGCAGTGGCGCGGCACCCGCTACAACGGCCACTACGTGCTGAACGTGCTGGGCGGGCGTGAGTTCAAAGTAGGCCGGCAGCGCAACAACCTCATTGGGCTGAACCTGCGCCTGCTCTGGGCCGGCGGCAACCGCTATACCCCCGTAGACCTAGAGAAGTCGAGGGAAGCCGGGTACCAGATCAACGCGCAGGGGCAGGAATGGGCCGAACAGGGCCCCAGCTACTCTCGCCTGGATGTGCGCCTGAGCTACCGGAAAAACAACCCCCGGGCTTCGCACATCATTTCCCTGGATGTGCAAAACGCCACCAACCACCTCAACCTCTACGGCCGCTTCTACGACCGGTATTCCGAGCAGGTAGAAACCGCCTACCAAACTGGCCTGCTGCCCTTCCTGAATTACCGGGTGGAGTTCTAGGCGCGAGCTTTAGAATTCATAAATGCTCTGAAAGTCCTGCTGAGCTTGTCGAAGCATCTCTACCGCTTCGCCTACTGGTATTCAACGAAGCGGTAGAGATGCTTCGACAAGCTCAGCAGGACGATTTACGGCTTTGAGAGCATCCAATAAAACGCCCTGCCGCCTACGGGAATACGAGGCGGCAGGGCGTTTTATCAAATAGAAAAGGGCCTAGCCGCGGGGCTTATCGGCGGCGGAGGCGCGCTTGAGGGAGTTCAGCTTGCTTTTCAGGGACGATGACACCACCGGCTGCGTCTGCTTTTGCAGCCAGTCGTTGATGAGCTGTAAGGCTTTGGGGGAAAATACGGGCTGCTGCTGCCCATTCACCATGGCCCATTCGGCCGGCGGGGGCTGAAACCAATGGTTGATGTTGGCCAGCTTTTCCGTTTTCACCTCCGGGCTGTTGCGCAGCCCTTTGTTGAGGATAGATAAGTTCTTGCCCGAAGCCACTTGTAAGTCGTCGGTGCCGTTGAGGGCCAGGACGGGACACTTAACCTCACTGAGGCGAGCGGAAGGATCGAAATCCAGGTAAAAGCGGTACCAGGTGGACGTGAGCTGGTCGGCGCGGGCCGACACCATAGTATGGTCGATATCGGTGTTGTTCTGGCGGAGAAGTACGCCCAGCTTGGCCCGGGCCAGCGCATTGTTGGGCGTCTGCCGGATGGTTTCCACCATGCGGTCTTCCAGGTCCAGCGCGGCTTTCACCTGCGCCGTATTGGCCCCAATCAGCCGCATAATCTCTACCTGCTGCTGCCGGAGTACCTCCCGCCCCGACTGCCCGTAGCCCGCCAGGGAAATCAGGAAGTCGGGGCCTTTGGGTTGGGCGGCGGCCAGCAGGGCAATGTTAGCGCCTTCGCCGTGCCCAATGAGCCCTACCTGGGTTTTCTTCACGCGGTAGTGGGCCCGCAGATAGCCCAGCGCCGCCTGCGCATCACTCACCAGATCGGCGGTGGTAGCGGCCAGATACTTGCCCTGGCTCTGGCCCACACCCCGGTCGTCGTAGCGAAGTACGGCGAAGCCGCGGCGCGTGAGGTAATCGGCCAGGATGGCGAACATGCGATACTGCTCCTGGGAAGCGTCGCGGTCCTGAGCCCCCATATCCGAAACCAGGGCCACGGCTGGAAACGGACCAGTACCGCTGGGCATAGTGAGCGTAGCGCCTAGGCGCAGCTTAGCCACCTTGTTGGGCACAATAACTTCCTCCTTTTTGTAGGGTGGCGCTGCTTTGAAAGCGGCGTTTACCGCCGAGGTGGCCGTGCGCGTAAGCACCAGCTCACTTGTCAGACCCGGCTGCTGCCAAGTGCCCACCATCATTTTGCCATCCTCGCTGAGCTTGCCAATAAACCGGCTCCCGGCCTGGTCAATGCGCAGCTGCACGTCGCGGCCCTTTACCTGCGCATCGACCGGCATCCGGCTCACCTTCTGCTTGGGCACGTCCAGGGCCGCGTAGTACCCCCCGGTGCTCAGCGGCACAATGGTGATGATCAGCTCCATTTCGCCGCCGGGCACTTTCAGCGGGCCCGTCCACTGCCCGTTGAGCACGGGTGGGATACCGCCGGCCAGCAATTGAACAGGCGCCCACCAGATCAAGAGGAGGAAGAAAAGCGCGGGTATAGGTTTCTTCATAAAGTGAAAAATAAGGACAAGAATCTGCCACGAATTCCAAAAAACGGGACTGAAATTATCAAACCCCGGCCAGACTTGCCAGCCGCATCAACTGCTCCTACGGAAATTAGCAAAAAACCACTAAGCAGGCCTTGCATAATCCTGTAATTAGTGAATTTTATGGTGCCAGAGCAGCTTTTGACGACCCCCAGGGTCTGTCGTATATAACATAGCCAATAATCGATTTTATGAGCCGGATTACGCAGGTTGCCCTTGTTGGGATATTTCTATTGGCTCTGGCGCACGGCGCAGCAGCTCAGGCCCGCCTCTTTGCCCCCGATACCCTTTCCGATGGCGGCGTGTTTGGCCTGGCCTTGTCGGCCGATGGGCAGGAAGCTTACTTCACCGATTCCGATAAAACCCGGACCTCGTTGCGGCTGATGCAGGCCAAGCGGGTAGGGGGGCGGTGGCAGCCGCCCACGCCGGTACCCTTTGCCAGTGCCTACCGGGATATTGACCCCATCTTCTCGCCCGATGGGCGGCGCCTGTACTTTAACTCGACGCGCCCCTTGGAGGCCGGGGGCAGTGAGCGGCCCAACTTCGACGTGTGGGTAGTAGAGCGCACCGCCGGTGGGGGCTGGTCGGAGCCGGCGCGCGTGCCCGTTGTTTCCCAGGACTCTACTTCCGAATCGTACGCCTCCGTGGCCCGCAATGGGGCTATGTACTTTACTTCGACGCGAAAAGCAGGCCCGGGGAAATCGGATATTTACCGCTCGGCCTGGAAAAACGGAGCGTATCAGCCCGCCGAGGTCTGGCCGCTTAATACCCCCAGCTCCGACGGCAACCCCTACATTTCCGCCAACGACCAAGTGCTGTGGTTTCTCTCGGACCGGCCCGGCGGATTCGGCGCTACCGATTTGTACGTGAGCTACCGCCGGGGAAAAACCTGGAGCCCGCCGCATAACCTGGGCCCCGCCGTAAATACCGACGCTTCCGAGTTTTGCCCCTTGCTGTCGGCCGATGGCCGGACGCTGTATTTCTCCCGCACCGTGCGGGAAGGCACCGTCATAACCCGCGAAGATTTGTATTCGATTCCCGTCGCCGAGCTTCAGCTGCCCCGGGAAATTCTGCGGCGGCTGAAGCCCTAAGCAGGCGCAGAAGCCGTGGTCTGCTATTTTGCGGCATGGCACCCTTCTCCCGCATCCGCTCCCGCCTGCACCCGTGGGCCGTGCTCACTGTATTGCTGCTTGGTAGCTTGCGTGGCTTCGGCCAAACGGCGGCCGCCTTTATTACCAACCCCGCGCAATGGGCGGCCGAGGTGCGCGCCTTCGCCCGGCAGGACAGCCTTACGCCGCTGCCCAAGCGGCCCGTTCTGTTCTATGGCAGTTCCTCGGTGCGTAAATGGACCACGCTGCAGCAGGATTTCCCCGGCCTGCCCGTGCTCAACCGCGGCTTCGGCGGTTCCCGCTTTCCTGATGCCCTGTACTTTTTTGATGAGCTGGTGCTGGGCTACCGGCCCCGGCAGGTAGTGCTCTACGAGGGCGACAACGACCTGGGGGCCGGAGCCACCCCGCAGCAGGTGTATGCTTCCTTTCGGGAGTTTGAGAAGCGCATGCGCCAGCATCAGCCTCTGCGCCGGGTGCCGCTGGTGTTTCTGGCCATTAAACCCAGCCCGGTACGCTGGGCGCTCTATCCCAAAGTGCAGGAAGCCAACCAGCTCATCCGTCAGTATATCGAAGCGCACCCTAAGTACCTGCGGTTCGTGGATACAGCCACTCCCTTGCTGGGTCCCAACGGTCGGCCCCGCCCGGCATTCTACGAGTCTGACAGCCTCCATCTGACGCCCGCCGGGTACGCTGCTTGGACTCAGGTGGTAGGGAAGGCGCTGAAGAAGTAGGAAATCAATAACCTTTTGCCAAAAATCTCTTTGGTTGATATGTGTAACACAAAGGCATATTGACCATTGTATGGTAAAGCTTGATTTCTATTAAAATACTACGTTAGAATATTGTATTCAACGTACAGTGAACTTATCCATTCTTATTATTTCATCAATTGATAGAGACCAAAATGTTGCTTGAATTGATTTTTTTATCTCTTGGTTGAGTTATGTAAGGGTTTTGGAACTCTATATCAAGTACTATGTCCCAGCTCTTTATTATATCATGTTGAATGTTTTTAGGTAGTTCTTCAAGCCTCGTATTGTCTAAGTTCCTCTTAACAAGTAAATCCTCAAAATCTTCAACATCTTTTTCTGAGCTCCCAATATAACTTGCGAGAGATAGTGGATAATGCCAAAGTTCGAAATCTGAAAGTAAGACATCTTCGTCATTCTTGATGATTTCCATTCTAACCCCCTGTTCTCCTTTATGCAAATGCCCATTAAAACGTAAGTCGGGCTTAGGCTTTTTAGCATTGTCCCACTGATACCATGCCCATATCGGATAACAACCGGAAAATGGGCGTTTGCCAACTCTATCATCCATTTTCTCCATTAGCCAATGATATCCATATAAAAATCCTTCATCTTCTATAAACTCTCTTCTGCCATAGATTATCTTATTTGTTAATAAGCTTTCATAAAACTTAAGATTCTGTACGGTCCAAAGCGTCATACTTATTTAATAAAAAATTAAAAAACGAATTTAATATTGTACGTAGCTGTTTATGTGTTGCTGATGTGTGACAGGTAAATCGATGTAAAAGGGTAGTAGGAGCCAAGATACGCGCCGAGCTTACCTTACTACATTTTCGAACAAACGTTATTTGCGTGCCGGACGCTTAGCTTCCACTTGCCATCCTGCAGCAGCCAGATATTGGTATAGCGGCGCCGGAGCTTTTGGCCGGCGTTGGGTGCGCCTTTGGCCGGTACTACTACTTCGCCTCCCATAACAACAACCATATCCTTGAAGAAAAGGAAGCTTTCGGGAGTGCGCTCGAAGGCGGAGTAGCGGATAACGCCCTGCTTGATTAAGCCCAATAGCTCCTTCTTCTCTTTTACTATGCGGTTGGTGGGGTGGTTGACGGTCACGTCGTCGTTCATCAGGCTATCCAGGGCGGCCGCGTCGCTGCGGAATATGGCTTGGGCGTGGGCCAGGTCCAGCCGCCGGATTTTTTCCAGGAGAGCAGGATCGGCCGAAGTGGGTTGGGCCAGTGCGGAGCCGGCCACCAGCAGTACCGGCACCAGTAGGAGGAGACGTTTCATAATGTGGCTATGTAGTTCGTTTACCAAGGCCGCTCGGCTTGAGTGCAGAAGGTAAGTAAATTACAAAAGTCACAGCGTGGCATCAACCAAAGCACAGAGCTTCCTGCTCCGCTGGGCGGTTGCCACCTGCGCCTGAGCGCCGACTGGTGCCGCTATTGGCGGTTTGCTAAGTAGTTGTTCCGGCTATGCACCATGCCTCATACCCTAAGCGCACCCCGGAAGCCCCGGGCGGCATAGTAGGAAGCAGCGCCATTATGATACACGAACACCTGGCCGTACCGGTAATCAGCGAAAAGGCACCGCCAAGCTGCCGGATTTCCGCCGGCGTTTTTAGCCAGCTGGATGTTTTTGCGTCAAACGTCCCGAGCTGTTGCAGCTGCCGGTATTGCTCCTCTGTGAGCAACTCGACGCCCATAGCGGCAGCCATGTCCACCGCGTTGTTGGCTGGCTTTGCCTCGCGCCTGGAGTCCTGGCCTGGCCGGTCATAGCAGAAGCTTCTGCGGCCTTGGGGGCTTTCCGGCGCGCAATCGTAGAAAAGATACTCGTCCGTGCTGGCATCATACCCCACAACGTCCGGTTCGCCCCCGGTTCTTTCCATCTCCTGGAGCGACCAGAGCTTTTCACCCGCTGCTTCCAGCTTTTCCTGAACGTTGCTCCAAGCTAGGGCCGGATGGCGCGCCATGTTCTTTTCGAAACGCGCCTGTAGCAGGCTAAGCAACTCCTGGCGTTGCTCTGACGGCAACTCCTGTCTGTTTTTCATGACGTGGGGATTCTATAGACCGGGCTAGCAGACTCAATCGTAAACATGCGGGCGGTAGAACGGCTGGGGTGTTTTCGTGTAAGCCGCGAGCCGGGCCTAGCAGCACGAGTCTTGGAGCCTTGTTGTAAAGGACCTTCTCTGGAGCTTCATGCTGAGCTTGTCGAAGCATCGCTGCCGTTCCGCCTGAATACCATGTCAACGAAGCGGGAGAAATGCTTCGACAAGCTCAGTATGACTTAAAAACAAAATCCTAAACACAGTCTTCCTGCGTCAGGCCCTCACCAATTAAAAGTTATCTACCGCCAATTTGATGACTTGTTATGTGAGTGCTGGTGCTTGTTTTGTAAACATATTTGGCCTGGCCGTTAAATGTTTCTCTGGGATATTTTGAATACAATATTTCATTTGCTCTACTTTTAATTAGCTCATATCTCTCATCATCACTCAAGTAATCATTTTTAAGTGTGTGAATTATTGAAATGTATTTACCGTTATTATTTACCGTTTTATCAAATATTTTCACGCTTGCTGATACATTATCGCCGAGGCTATCGGTAAGAATGTTTTCCAGGAGCTTGCTTTCAGACTCATTATAGCTGCTCTCGATATACTTATTAGCTGAGAAATCTGGCTTCAGAAGTTAAATAGGGAGGGAAATTAGCAGCATCAACCCATAGGCTACGACAATAGGCGGTAGCGCTTTGGTCAAATCAAAATTTGGCCCGCTGGTCTTGCTAGAAGTAAAAGGTACAATTCGGGTGCCTGCCAGCAGGTCGCCGAGCCGCCTGCCTGGGTTGATAAGCGTCATTAGTACTTCTAGCGGCCATATCACGCAAAATACATTTCGCAGTAAGCACTTCATGGGTGAGGCAACCAGCCCCGTATTATTGTCAACTACTTGTACCTTGGTAATCCTTTTGCCAATACTTTGCCCGTTAATAATGTCTTTGCAGAAATATAAGGCAAAACCCAAAAGCGCAACATACAAAAAGGGGCCACCGAAATCCATTTCGTTCTGCTCATGCGAAATGGTAAATGCTTCCGAAAAAATGCTGATCATCATGGGTATAGCAAAAAGCATAGCTACCATGGTCATGATGAAGTGGTCAAGTATCATGGAGGTAAGCCTCGCTCCGACTTCTACCGTATCTACCGTATTCTGCCTGGTCATATGGGGGCGTTGAGGATATATATTTTGCAGAAAGGTAGCTACATCAGCCGGCTGGTCGCTACGGGCAATAGATTTTTCAGGCGCACCGCTGCGCAACCAACCCAGCTGCCCCCGCCGTACCTTCGCCTGACTTAAGCCGTGCTTGGGGAAACCAAACCCCCGGGCGCAGTTGTTTACCGACCTATGGCCTCCACTACCGATCTGCAAGTAGCCGCCCCCGCGGCCGACCCCATCGACCAGCTCGACCCGCGCGAGTTTATCCTGATCAAAAACGCCCGGGTGCATAACCTGAAGAATCTGAGCGTGGCCCTGCCGCGCAACAAGTTCATCGTCGTCACGGGCCTCTCGGGCTCGGGCAAGTCGTCGTTGGCGTTTGATACGCTTTACGCCGAGGGCCAGCGCATGTACGTGGAAAGCCTGAGCTCCTACGCCCGTCAGTTCCTGGGCCGCATGGACAAGCCCGACGTGGACTACATCCGGGGCATTTCGCCGGCCATTGCCATCGAGCAGAAGGTCAGCATCAAGAACAACCGCTCCACCGTGGGCACCAGCACCGAAATCTACGACTACCTCAAGCTGCTGTTTGCACGCGTAGGCCGCACCTACTCGCCCGTGAGCGGGGAGCAGGTGAAAAAGGATAACGTGGCCGACGTGGTGGACTACCTCATGCAGCTGCCGGAGGGCACCCGCGTGACGCTGCTCTCCCCATTGCTGCCCTCCGAAGATGGCCGCCCAATGAGCAAGGAGCTGGATTTGCTGCTTCAGAAAGGCTACAGCCGCGTGGTGGTGAACGGCGAAACGGCCTTTATTGAAGAGCTGATTGCCGAAGGCCAGCCCGAAGTGCAGGGCGACGTGTTCATCATGATTGACCGCACCGCCATCCAGCCGGGCGATGAAGACCTGATGTTCCGCCTCGCCGACTCGGTGCAGACCGCCTTCTTCGAGGGCCACGGCACCTGCATCGTGAAGATGGACGAGGAAACCCGCACTTTCTCCGACCGGTTTGAGCTGGACGGGCTGGTGTTTGAGGAGCCGAGCGTCAACTTCTTCTCCTTCAACAACCCTTACGGCGCCTGCCAGACCTGTGAAGGGTTCGGCTCGGTGCTGGGTATTGACGAGGACCTCGTTATTCCCGATAAGAGCCTGACAGTGTATGAGGGCGCCATTGCCCCTTGGCGTACCGACAAGCAGAGCGAGTGGCTGAAGCCCCTGCTCAAAAATGGCATCCGCTTCGATTTCCCCATTCACCGGCCCTACAACGAGTTGAGTGAGGCTGAGCGGAACTTGCTGTGGAAAGGCAACAAGTACTTCGACGGGCTGGATAAATACTTCAAGTGGGTATCGGAGCAGACGCACAAAATTCAGTACCGCGTGCTGCAAAGCCGCTACCGGGGCCGCACCACCTGCCCCGACTGCCGCGGTACCCGTCTGCGCAAAGACGCCCAGTACGTGAAAATTCAGGGTCAGAGCATTACCGACCTGGTATTGCTGCCGGTAAGCCGGGCCCTGGAGTTTTTCCAGAACCTCGACTTGCCCACGCACGAAGCCAAAGTGGCCGAGCGCCTCGTGACGGAAGTCACGAACCGCTTGGAGTACCTGAACCGCGTGGGCCTGGGCTACCTCACGCTCAACCGCCTCAGCAGCACGCTCTCGGGCGGGGAAAGCCAGCGGATTTCCTTGGCTACGTCTCTGGGTTCGGCGCTGGTGGGCTCCATGTACATCCTCGATGAGCCTTCCATTGGCCTGCACCCGAAGGATGCCGAGCAGCTGATTGGGGTGCTGCGCTCCTTGCAGCAGCTCGGCAACACCGTGATTGTAGTAGAGCACGAGGATAAGATGATGGAGCAGGCCGACCAGATCATCGACATCGGGCCCGAGGCCGGCAGCGGGGGCGGTATCCTGCAATTCCAGGGCACCTACGCTGAAGTGCTGGCCTCCGATACCTATACAGGGCAGTACCTGAGTGGCCGCATGCAGGTGGCCGTGCCCAAAACGCGCCGCCCCTGGCGCAACGCCCTGGAGCTAACCGGCGCCCGCGAAAACAACCTCAAAAACGTGTCGGTGAAGTTTCCGCTGAATGTGATGACGGTGGTAACGGGCGTATCCGGCTCCGGTAAATCCACGCTCATTCGGCGGATTCTGGCTCCGGCCCTGCTCAAGCAGCTCGGCGGAGGCGCGGGCGAAGCCACCGGCAAGTTCGACCGGCTGCTCGGGGTAAACGGGCAGGTAACCCACGTGGAGTTCGTGGACCAGAACCCCATCGGCAAGAGCAGCCGCTCCAACCCCGTGACGTACGTGAAGGCCTACGACGCCATCCGCAGCCTGTTTGCCGATCAGCAGCTAGCCAAGGCCCGGGGCTTCAAACCTTCGCACTTCTCCTTCAACATCGACGGGGGCCGCTGCGAGGTGTGCCAGGGAGAAGGCCAGGTGAAGATTGAAATGCAGTTCATGGCCGATATCTACCTGACCTGCGAGGCCTGCGAGGGCCGCAAGTTCAAGCAGGATGTGCTGGACGTGCAGTACAAGGAGAAAAGCATCAACGAGGTGCTCGAAATGACCATTGAGGACAGCATCGAGTTCTTCAAGGATCAGCCCAAGATTGTGGAGCGCCTCAAGCCGCTGGACGATGTAGGCTTGGGGTATATCCGCCTGGGGCAGTCGGCCAATACGCTGTCGGGCGGGGAGGCCCAGCGCGTGAAGCTGGCGTCGTTCCTGACCAAGGGCAACACCCTGCAGAACGATAAAATCCTGTTCATCTTCGATGAGCCCAGCACCGGCCTGCACTTCCACGACATCAACAAGCTGATGACGGCCCTGAACGCGCTGGTGGAGCAGGGTAACTCCGTGCTCATCATCGAGCACAACATGGACATCATCAAGTGTGCCGACTGGGTGATTGACCTGGGCCCCGAGGGCGGCATCAACGGCGGCCACCTGCTGTTTGAAGGCACGCCCGAGGAGATGGTGAAGCTCAAAGACACCAACCACACGGCCCGCTTCCTGGCTGATAAGCTGTAGTTATTAGGGTACACAGCACAAGCAAAACCGTCATTCCGAGTAAAGCAAGGAGTCTGAGGTATCCGTAAGCGGCTGGCCCAGATTCCTCGCTTTACTCGGAATGACGGTTTTAGCGGCATATTCGCCTCATGAACATGACCTCTTCTACTGCCCCTGGTGCCGCTGCCAATGCTACCCAGCCCGAAAGCCGTTTGTGGCGCTGGCTGGTGCTGGGCTCCGTGCTCGGCAACCTGTTGTGCAACTACGTGGCGCAGCGCTACCCGTTTAATGGGCAAACCAACGCGGTGGTTTCCGGCAAGTACTACACCTTGCTCACGCCGGCGGGCTACGCGTTTAGCATCTGGGGGCTGATTTTTCTGGGCATTCTGGTCTACGCCATCTGGCAGCTGCTGCCCGCTCAGCGGCGCAACCCCTTGCCTGATGCTGTGGCCGAGCCTTTTATTCTGGCCAATGTAGCTACAGCCGCCTGGCTGGTGGCTTTTGCCTACGAGCAGCTGGCCCTGAGCGTGCTCATCATGTTCGTGATTCTGGCGTCCCTGGCGGTGGCGTATGGCCGTGCCCGGCGTCTGATCCGTAGCGGGCAAGCCGGGTGGGCGAGCAGCGTGCCCCTGGGGTTATACTTCGGCTGGATTACGGTGGCCACGGTGCTCAACGTGTCGTTGTGGCTGAGCACGGTTTGGCAGCCTTCGGCCAGCACCGCTACCACGGTGGCCATGTTGCTGCTCAATGTGGTGCTGGTGCTGGGCGTGGTCGTCACGCATCAATTCCGGGAGCTGGCCTACCCGCTCACGCTGGCCTGGGGCCTGGTTGGCATCGGGCTGGCCCGGAGCGGCAACGCGCCGGGGCTAGCGGGCGTGGCCATCAGTGCCGCCCTCACGCTGGTGGTAGCCGCGGCCTGGCTGGTGTGGCAGAAACGCCGGTAAGGCAGGCTAGGGCATTCAACGGCGTAGCGCTTACCTTGCGGCCGCAATTAAGTCTCCTTCAGTATCAAACTCTCCCTTCGCTATGCGTAAGAACATTGTGGCCGGCAACTGGAAAATGAACACCACGTTGCAGGACGGCCAGGCCCTGATTTCCGAAATTGTCAACATGGTGCAGGACGAGGCGACCGGCTCGGCTGTGGAAGTGGTGGTGTGCCCGCCGTTTCCGTTTCTGTCGGCCATCGGCCGTCAGCTGCCCCAGGGTGGCCGCTTCCACTTAGGCGCGCAGAACTGCCATCAGAAGGAAACCGGCGCGTTTACTGGCGAAGTATCGGCTAAAATGCTGCAGTCGGTAGGAGCGGAGTACGTGATTCTGGGCCACTCGGAGCGGCGTCAGTATTTTGGGGAGGACGACGAGTTGCTCAGCCAGAAGCTGAAAGCCGCCCTGGCCGCCGGTCTGAAGCCGATTTTCTGCGTGGGCGAGTCGCTGGAAACCCGCGAGGCCGACGAAACCTTCAACTTCATCAGCAAGCAGCTGAAGGACGGCCTGTTTCACCTCAGCAACGAGGAGTTCGACCAGGTAGTTATTGCCTATGAGCCCATTTGGGCCATTGGGACCGGCAAAACGGCTACCAGCCAGCAGGCTCAGGAAGTACACGCCTTCATTCGGGAGCAGATTGCCCGCGCCTACGACGCCGAGGCGGCCTTAAACACGAGCATCCTGTACGGCGGCTCGGCCAACGCCCAGAACGCCCGGGAGCTGTTTTCGCAGCCCGACGTAGACGGTGGCCTTATCGGCGGCGCTTCCCTCAAGTCCCGCGACTTCACCGAGATTATCAAGTCGTTCTAGGGGTAGATCTGAGAACTAAGAATCTAGAACTGAGAGATAGTCGGCTACATTTTTGCTCCTCACCTCTCAGTTCTAAATTCTTAGTTCTTCATTCTATCATCCAGTTGCCATGCTTGCTACGCTGCTTCTGTCCGGGTTACTCACGCTGAATCCGTTTCAGCCAATACCAGCCGTGCCGTTTGCGGCTTTGGCCGTGTCGTCGGTGGAGCCTTGCCAGATTTACGGCTCCATTTTCCTGGAAAAAGACCCGCGCCGCCGCAGCCAGTGCTTCGCTACGGTGTACGTAGAGCCCGAAGAAGCCTTTGCCGATGTACTGGTGTACCAAGAAAACAACAAGCTCTTCGCCGATAAAGCCGGCTTCTGGTACTTCACCGGGGCCCGCGACTTCGCCGATTACGCGCTGTTCGTAACCGACAACCGTTCCCTGGCCGATTTCAGTATTCAGTACACCAAGATTCGCTCCTACGCCGGCTGCCGCAACGGGAAGTAGTAGTGCTGATTTCCATTACACAAGAAGGGCCGCATCCGGGTATGGATGCGGCCCTTCTCCTTTGATGGAAAGTTCACTCAATTACAGCTTCACCAGTTCTACCCGGCGGTTTTGGGCCTTGCCGGCTTCCGTGGTGTTGTCAGCCAGCGGCTTGCTTTGTCCAAAGCCCGCCGACTGCAGCCGCGAGGACGAGATGCCGGCCTGCGTGAGGGTGGTCACGACAGCGGCCGCGCGGGCTTCGGAAAGCTGCTGGTTGTGCGGGGCCGTGCCGCTGTTGTCGGTGTGGCCTTGCACGGCCAGGCGCAATGCGGGGTTCTGCTGCAGCAGCCGAAGCACTTCCGCTACGGTTGCCGCCGACTCGGGCCGGATAGTGGCTTTATCCGTGTCGAAGTTGATGTACAGGGCAATACGCCCGTCCGTATCTAGTTTTTTTTTAACTCCTGGGCGGGTATCACCGCGGCTTGCTGGGGCATAGCAGCCCGCTCAGTTACAGTGAGGTTATAGTTGGCATCGGTAGCGCCCAGGGCCGTTACTTGCACCCACACCTCCTTGTCTTTCTGCCGAATAACGTAGGTGTCGGTTTCGTGGTCGTTGCCAATGCTCCATTTGCCGTGCTTGTACGCTTCGTCCGAGCCTAGTTTGTCGATGACTTCCTGGGGGACTTTGCCCGCAAAGACTTTCACGCCGCCCAGGCCGGTAACCAGCGTTTCGTAATTGCGGCGAATCATCAGTTCCGAGGCTTTCTTTTCCCCGTTCTTGGGGTTGAAGAGGCGTTGCGACACTTTACCTTCTACAGGTACCAGGTTTTTGCCGTCATACACGTAGGCCCGCTCAAAGTCGTATTCTTCGCTGTTGCTGGTATTCTCTTCGTAGGTAGTCAGGCCGGCAAAGTAGGGGAACTGGCCCAGGTTTTCCGCGGAAACAGGCACCGTACTGAGGTCGAAAGTAGCCGCTGGGGCTGCCGGGGTAGTAGTCGCCTCGGGCGCTTCGGCGGGGGCCGTTGCGGCGGCGGGGGCTTCGGTCGTTGTACTCGTCGTGGCTGTCTCAGCCTGGTCCTTGCTGCCGCAGGCAGAAAGTGTGGTGGCCAGCAGGCCAGTCAGGGAAAGATAGCGCAGCGTGTTTTTCATGCGAAGGGGAATAAGTTGAGAATCGAAAGGTCAAATAAAGGTATATTTATATTGAAATATTATTATCAAAATAGAACATCAGGATGTAAGTGGTAAGCAAGCAGGTTTTTTGCCCGAACTTTGTCTGGCCCGGTGCAGCCGGCTTCCCGATCTTACCTTTCCCCATTTGCTCATGGATTTCATTGAACTGCGCGTAAAAGCTCCCGGCGAGTTGTCGGATATTTTGGTGGCCGAGCTGGCCGAAGTTGGCTTCGACACCTTTGAAGACAACGATGAAGGCTTCTGCGCCTATACTACCGAAGACGTATTCAACCCCGATGATGTGGCCGAAATCATGAGCCGCTACGAGGGCCTGGGCGAGCTGGAGCACAGCCACCGCACCATCACGCGCCAGAACTGGAACGCCGAGTGGGAAAAGAACTTCCAGCCCCTGGTTATTGCCGATCAGGTTTCGGTGCGGGCCCCTTTCCACCCGGCCCGGCCCGATCTGCAGCACGAAATCGTGATTATGCCGCGCATGTCCTTCGGCACGGGCCACCACGATACCACGGCACTGATGATTGAAAACCAGCTCACTATCGACCACCAGGGCAAGCGGGTGCTGGACATGGGCTGTGGCACGGGTATTCTGGCCGTTATGGCTGTGCAGCTCGGCGCTACTTCAGTGCTGGCCGTGGATGTAGAGCCCTGGACGGCCGAAAACGCAGCCGATAATGCCGCCGAAAACAACGTGCAGGACCGCGTAGAAGCCCGCCTCGGCGACATTTCGGCCCTGGAAGGGGAGGCCCCGTTCGATATTATTCTGGCCAACATCAACCGCAACGTGCTGCTGGAAGATATGGCCGCCTACGGGCAGTATCTGAAGCCGGGCGGCCCTATCCTGTTTTCCGGCTTTTATGAGGAGGACCTGCCACTGATTCGCACGGCGGCTGAGCAGGCAGGCTTCACCTACGAATCGATGCGCACCCGCAACCACTGGGTATCGGCCATTTTCCGGAAATAGGCCCACACGCCGCCGCCGACGGCCCCCAGCCCGATAGTACAAAACCGGGGGCAACAACGGGCACTATTGCGCGTCTGGTTAGCGTTAGGCAGCGCAAGAACCTGTTTGCCACGGTGCTAGTGCCCTTAAGCAACTCTCAATCAGGTTACGCGTGAATGCGGTGAATTTTAGCGAAATTGGAGACGAATAAGTCTGTTCTGACGGTATTGAGTATGAAGCAAGTAGTAATTGGTTGGCTATGGGCAGCGCTGCTGCTCGTTTCGGTGGAAGCTTGGGCACAGCAGCCGGCCGCTCCGGCCGCAGCTCCGGCAGCCCCACGCACCCAGCCCGGCAAGCTGTCCACCGACCCGGCCCAGTACATCATTGATGTGCAGGCCATGATGGCCTCAACCAAAAACCCGGCCGCCATTGCCAGCGGCGTTTCCCTGCAAACCCTCTGGGCCAGCAACAAGCTCACGGCCTCCCAGCAGCGGCTTATCGTGGATATTTCGCAGCGGCTGCTGGCCAAACGCTTCAAGCCCCGGCCGCACTTTGAAACGTTTTTCAACGCCATTCTGGCCGGCGCCACCAAGCAGAACCTAAGCGACCAGCAAATGGATGGCCTGCTGACGACCATCAGCACCACGCTCGACCGGGAGCAGGTACGCGACACGGAAAAGTTTCTGAATGCCGTGACGCTGTTTCTGCAAACCAACCGCCTCTACTACTCGCGCTACAACCGCGTGCAGCTGGTGCGCGGCGGGTTTTCCTTCGCCTATAACCAAACCGACCAGTCGTTGGAGCCGGCCGTAGCGCCGGAGCCCACGCCCACGGTTTCGGAGCCCGTGCGCACCGGCGCTGCCATCAAAACCACCAAACCCGCCGCCAAGCCCGCCAAAAAGAAAAGCACCGATGGCTGGGACACCGTAGCCGACTGGGGCAGTAACGACGGCTGGGGCTCCTCCAGCAACGATGGGTGGGGGGCACCCGCCAAGAAGGCCCCGGCCAAACCAGCCCCCAAAACCGCTGGGGCTAAGCCGGCCGCCGCCCCTGTGAAAGAACCCGAGCCCGAGCCTACCCCGGCCGCGCCCATGTATTTCGACGACTACATGGCCCCACCAACCCGCGGCCCAGTGATTGTGCTGAAGGACGTGGACCTGCTGGTAGGCAGCTTCGGCGCCGACTCGGCCCTGATTACCAAAACCACGGGCTTTGCCGTGCCGCTCACCAACCGCTTCGTGGGCTACGGCGGGCAGTATGCTTGGCAGGTAAAGGAAAACCCCGTAACGGCCGACCTCACCCACTTCGACATGGACATGGGCAAGCCCGAGTTTAAGGCCGAACCCGTGACGATGACGTACGCTGCTGTGCTGGAAAGCCCGGTGAAAGGGGCGCTGTCGTTTAAGAGCCTCAAGAAAAAGCCCGGCAGCACCGATTCGTCGTACCCGCGCTTTATCTCGCTCACCAACGATGCCCGCGTCAAGAACATCGGCGACAACATCAAGTACGTGGGAGGCTTTGCCCTCAACGGGCAGCGGGCCTTCAGCGCCAGCCTCGACGGCTCGTTGTCGACCATCAGCGTGCAGGCTAATGGCGTAACCAAGTTCCGGGCCTCGGCCCGTGCCTACGAGCTGGGCGACACGCTGCTCTCCTCGAGCCGGGCGGCCGTGTCTATCTACGAAGACAAGGTGGACTCTGTGTATCACCCCGGCGTGAAGCTCAAGTTCTCCAAAGCCCGGCAGGTGCTGCAGCTGGCCCGCGAAGAAGGCCTCTACAAAACCACGCCGTACTACGACTCCTACCATCAGATGGAGATTACGACGGAGCTGCTGACGTGGCCCATCAACTCGCCCCTGATGAACTTCTCCATGCTGACGGCCAAAAACCAGGTGGCCGCCACGTTTGAGTCGCGCGAGTTCTACACCAACACCCGCTACCAGCAGATCAAGGGCATCAACCGGATGCACCCGCTGCAAATGGTAGTGGGCTACAGCACGGCCCACGAAAACGTGAAGACGTTTTCCATCGGCGACCTGGTGCAGGAGTTCAAGCTCAGTGAGCCCAACGTGCGCTCGGCTATGGCCGGGCTGGCGCGGGATGGGTACGTGCGCCTGAACCCTGACGGCAACACCGTGTCGCTGCTGCCCAAGGCTTCGCACTACGTCAGCTCGGCCCGGGGCAAAAAAGACTACGACCACATTGCCATCAAGTCGGTGGCGCCGGGCGGGCGCAATGCCGTGCTCAACCTCGACAACAAGGTGCTGACGGTGCGTGGGGTAGACCGTTTCAACTTCTCCGACGACTCCGTAGCGGTGTTTGTGCAGCCCGACAGCAGCGTGGTACGCATCCTCAAAAACCGCAACATCGAGTTCAACGGTACCCTGGTGGCCTCGGCTTTCGTGTTCAAAGGCAAAGAATTCCGCTTCGATTACGACGGGTTCTACGTGGATCTGGTGAAGATTGACTCCATCATTGTGAAGGGGAAAAACTCGAAGGGCTCAGTGATGAAGGCGCGCAAAGACGTGGACTGGACCCTGACCAACAAGAGCAAGAACTCGGCGGGTAAGCTCTACATCAACCACCCCAAGAACAAGTCGGGCCGCAAGAAAATCGGCTCCTACCCATCGTTTGACGCTACCACCGGAGCTTACGTGTTCTTCGACAAGCCCGAGGTACTGGGCGGCGCCTACGACACCACCATCTACTTCGACATACCGCCGTTCCGCATCGACTCGCTGAACAACAAAAACCGCTCGGCGGTGGGCTTCAAGGGCAAGTTCGTAACCGGCGGCATCATGCCGGCCTTCGAAACCAAGCTCTCGATGCAGGACGATGGTTCCCTGGGCTTCGTGTACCAGCTGCCCAAGGAAGGCTTCCCGCTCTACGGGGGCAAGGGCAAGCTGTTCAATACCGTGAAGATGAGCAACCGCGGTATTCAGGGTATTGGCGAAATCAAGTACCTGGCTGCCACGCTCCAAAGCAAGCAGTTCATCTTCTACAAAGACTCCGTGGTGACGGTGGGTACCACAGCCTCGCTGGCCGAGGGGCCCTACCAGGGAGCCGAGTATCCGAAAGTGGACCTGCTGCCCGGCTACCAGATGAAGTGGGCCGTGCGCAAGGACTCTATGTACTGGAGCACCGCCAAATCGGGGCAGGACATGCGCTTCTACGGTGGGGCCTTTAGCTACCGGGGCGAAGCCGTGCTGACGCCGACTGGCCTCTACGGCAATGGCCGCATCGAAGGGCCGCAGTCCTTGGTTCGCTCGCGCAACTTCACCTTCCTGCAGCACCACTACAAAGGCACGGGCGCCACGCTCAGCATCAAGTCGAGTGAGGAAAACAAGCCGGCCGTGAAAGCCACCGACGTGGCCATCGACTACGACATCAAGCAGGGCTTTGCCGACTTCTCTCCGGAAAAAGCCGGGGTAGCCAACGTGGAGCTGCCTTATACGCAGTACCGCACTTCGCTGAGTGGGGGTAAGTGGGACTTCAAGAAGAAAACCATTGTCTTCCGGGTGACCCCAGGCGCCGACTCCACCCGCTCGTACTTCTACTCCACCAAGCCCGACCAACACGGCCTGAAGTTCCAGGCCTCGAGCGGGGTGTATGACCTGCGGAAGTACCAGCTGATGGCCGGTGGGGTGCCCCGCATTTCCTCGGCCGATGCCTGGATTGAGCCCGACTCCAACAAGGTGTACGTGGCCGCCAACGCCGATATGCGCGCTTTCCGCAACGCCCGCGTAACGATGGATACCCTCCAGAAGTACCACCAACTCTACCAGGGCGAAGTAGACATTCAGTCGCGACTGGCTTTCACCGGCAATGCCCTTTACAGCTACAAAAACGCCGCTGCCGACTCTTTCGCCCTGAAGTTTGCCAACTTCCGCATCGACTCCTCACAGGCGCTGTCGGGGCTGACAGCCAGCACGGGCAAAGGCATTGGTGCCCGCCTCCTGGGGCGCGGCGGCGACGGGCCTAAGATTGGACCGTCTACGCTGGCTACGGTTTCCATTAAAGCTGAAGACAAATTTCATCTGGCACCGCGCATTGCGTACCGGGGCAGTGCCATCATGAACTCGAAGAAGAAGCGGTTTGCTTTTGATGGTCAGTCGAAGCTGGAGTTTGTGAAGAATGCCACGGCCTCCACTTGGTTTGCTGTGCAGGATTCTATCGACCCCAAGCGGATCCAGCTGCGCGTGCAGGACCCCAAGGCCGAAGATGGTACTCCCTTGTTTACGGGGCTGTTCCTGTCGGAAACGAACCGTGTGTACCCGCTTTTTGTGGGCCAGAAAGCCAGCGTAACCGACCAGAACATCTTCCAGGTGGATGGTACACTGAGCTTTGACGCGGCCAAGCGCACCTTCCGGATGGGCCGTCAGGAAGAAAACCCCGACGTGTACGAAGGCAGCGTGCTAACCTTCAACGACTCGACTACTGCCATGGGCTTCCGGGGCAAAGTAGAGCTGATTACCTCCAACAAGGACTATACGCTGGAGGCTGCGGCCATTGGCAAAGGCAAGCCCGACAGCAGCCGCTACGAGTTGGACACGTTTATGGCGCTGGACATCAACCTGCCGGAAAAAGCCATTATTGCCATGGCCGAAGACATGGGCCGCTACGCCAAGGGCTTGCCCGAGGCTATGACTGGCACCCGGGAAGAATACCTGAAGCTGGGGGAATTTGTGGGCAGCAAATCCGTGCAGCAGTACCAGAACCGTAAAGGCGGCTATTCGCCCCTGCAGAAACTCTCGCCCAAGCTGCTGCGCACCATCGTGCTCAACCGCGTAAAGCTGGTGTGGTCTGACAAGCAGCGGGCCTGGTACTCGACCGGCAAGATTGGCCTGATTAGTATCTACAAAAAGGACATCAACGCCGAAATTGACGGCTTCATTGAAATCAAGAAGGAGTCGACGGGCGACGTGGTGGAAATGTACCTGGAAGCCGAGCCGCAGACCTGGTACTACATCAAGTACGCCAACAACACGGTGCTCACCAAAGCCCAGCACGGCTCCTACGACGAGATTGTGGGCTTTAAGGCCAAGGGCGACTACAACACGGCCACGGAGTACGGCTTCTTCCTCGGCGACGACCAGGAAGTGCAGTCCTTCCTGACGCGCTTCCGCAAAACCTACCTGGGCCTCACGGGCAAGGACGCGGCCAAGAAGATTGTGACCACCCAGCCCGAGCCGGACCCCGAAGCCACCGAGGAAACCGACAAGAAGAAAAAGAAGAAGAAAGGCACGGAGTTCGACGTTTCTACGGAACCCGCCGCCGATGCCCCCATCGACGATGCCCCGGTAGACCGCAAAAAGAAAAAGAAGAAAGACGAAGCCACCGAGGAGCCGGCCGCTACACCTACTGAGGCCGCACCAGCGGAGGACACCGGCAAAAAGAAAAAGAAGAAGGACGAGCCCGTGGTGACCGAGCCCACCGTGGACACGCCCACGGCCCCGGCCGAGGATACCAGCAAGAAGAAAAAGAAGAAGAAAGAATCTGCCGACGACCCCTTCGGCGAGCAATAGTCTTCTAGTTCACAAAAGCCCCCGTTGGATGTTCCGGCGGGGGCTTTTTTTAAGTAGTAAGGCAAGCTAGTGCCTGGCTCCGCCATTCCACCGGCCAACCTCTATCTTTGGCCTCTCCCACCTCACTCCCTGCGTATGCACCTGATTCTACTCCTGGGCGCCCTGCTGGCGGCTTACCTTATCGGCTCCATTCCCACGGCCCTTTGGGTGGGGCGGCGCTTTTTCGGGCTGGATATCCGGGAGCATGGCTCGGGCAACGCCGGTGCTACCAACACCTTTCGGGTGCTGGGCAAGCGGCCTGGCTCGGTGGTCATGGCCATTGACGTGCTGAAAGGCTGGCTAGCCACCTCCCTGGCCGGGCTGCTGGTGACCCAGGGCGCTTTAGCCCCCGAGAACCTGCTGTACGCCCAGCTGGGTTGCGGAGCCTTGGCCGTGGTCGGGCACATTTACCCCATCTGGGCGGGCTTCCGGGGCGGCAAAGGCGTAGCAACCGTGCTGGGCATGATGCTGGCCATAGCTCCGGCTACGGTGGGCGTGTGCATCCTGGTGTTCATCACCGTGCTGCTGGTGTCGCGCTACGTATCCCTGAGCAGCATGACGGCGGGCGTGGCGTTTGCGCTGCTGCAGCTGCTGCCCGCATTCCAGCCCCAACACCCGCTGCTGCTGTGGTTTGGCTTTGTGCTGGCGGCGCTGCTGATCTACACTCACCGGGCCAACATCGGCCGCCTGCGCGCCGGCACCGAAAGCCGGGTGCCCATGCCCTGGGATAAAAAGTAAGGTTAGGATAGAAGCCCTGCCAGAAAATCTCCTCGGACCGACGGGCAGAAGAGAATTATCCTTCAATCAGGCGGTAGGCAGGTGGAAAGGAGAACTTCAACGGATGGGCTTCGTTCTGGGAGGCAACCAACGCCGGATACCTGTATCCCGGAGTGCTGGCATCCGTAGGCAATCTGCTACTTTTGCGCCCGTCCAAACCCTCCCACTATGTCCACCTACCTCGAAGAAAATAAAGACCGTTTCCTGAGTGAGCTGCTCGACTGGCTGCGCATTCCCAGCGTATCTGCCGACCCCAAATTCCACGGCGACGTGCTGCGAGCCGCCGAATACCTGAAACAGCGCTTCGAAGAGCTGGGCGTAGAGAACGTGGAGCTGTGCCAGACGGCCGGCAACCCCATCGTGTACGGCGAGAAGCTCATCGACCCCAGCCTGCCCACCGTGCTCGTGTACGGCCACTACGACGTGCAGCCCGCCGACCCCTACGAACTCTGGGATTCGCCCCCGTTCGAGCCCGTTATCAAAGACGAAAAAATCTACGCCCGCGGGGCCTGCGACGACAAAGGCCAGGTGTACATGCACGTGAAGGCGTTTGAGCTCATGCAGCGCAGCCAGGGCGGCGTGCCCTGCAACGTGAAGTTCATGATTGAGGGCGAGGAGGAAATCGGCTCCAACAACCTCGCGCTGTTCGTGCGGGCCAACAAGGAAAAGCTTAAAGCCGATGTTATCCTGATTTCCGACACCGGCATCCTCAGTAACGACCAGCCCAGCATTGAAGTAGGCCTGCGTGGCCTGAGCTACCATGAGGTGGAAGTAACCGGCCCCAACCGCGACCTGCACTCCGGCCTTTACGGTGGCGCCGTGCCCAACCCCATCAACATTCTGTGCAAGATGATTGCCTCTTTGCACGATGAGAACAACGACATTACCATTCCCGGCTTCTACGATAACGTAGCCGTGCTTTCGGCCGAAGAACGCGCCGAGCTGAACCGGGTGCCACATTCCGATGAGGAGTTCAAGCAAAGCATTGGCCTGAAAGATATTTACGGCGAGAAAGGCTACACGACCGTGGAGCGCATCGGCATCCGGCCCACGCTGGACGTAAACGGCATCTGGGGCGGCTACACGGGCGAGGGTGCCAAGACGGTTATTCCGTCCAAGGCCTTTGCCAAGATTTCCATGCGCCTGGTGCCGCACCAGACCTCCGAGGAAATCACCCAGCTTTTCCAGTCACACTTCGAGCGGATTGCTCCCGCTGGCGTGCACGTGCAGGTGCGCCCCCACCACGGCGGGGAGCCGGTGGTTACGCCCACTGATTCGGTGGCTTACCAAGCTGCTGCCAAAGCCCTGGAAACCACGTTCGGCAAGAAGCCCATCCCAACGCGCGGCGGCGGCTCCATTCCCATTGTAGCCATGTTTAAAACGGAGTTGGGCCTCGACTCGGTGCTGCTCGGCTTCGGCCTCGATTCGGATGCTATTCACTCCCCCAACGAGCACTACGGGGTCTTCAACTTCCTGAAGGGCATCGAAACCATCCCGCACTTCTTCCAGAACTACGTGGCGGCTAGCCGGAGTTAAGAAACCAGTAATCCTGCGCAAGAACGCCCCGTTAGCCAAATGGCCGGCGGGGCGTTCCTGTTTTAGGTGGTTACAAGCTAAGGATGCAAGGAGCCTGAGGAGGTGAAATGGTACAGAGAGAGTGTCGCAGCCTGTTACCGAACCTGCAGCAAATACCCCAGATAAAACTCTACCGCATTATGATGAATACGCACTTGCTCTGTGGAAACCGAAAAATCCACAGCTTTATATGTCGGGGTAATGGATGCGCTGTATCGCCATCCAATTGTAATGCCTGTGGCATCTTGGTAGCCAAAGCCTAAGGCGTAACCATAATCGTATGGTCTGAATATTCGTTTGCCCAGCGGCGTTATTTCTTCCGTATTGGAGTGAGCGAAAAGGAGCCGGCTGGCGGTGGGTCCTGCCTCAAAAAAGAGGTCATCCCAATGATATTGAGCCAGCAATGGGACTTGTATATAGTCGAGTCGATATCCTATGCTGGGGCCATACGTCAGGGTTCGGTCGCCTCGTTGTGTATAAAGTAGCTCAGTTTGCAGTTTCCAGTGCTTTCCTATTCCGGCCCGCGTCAGCAAACCGCCGTGGCCTCCCAAGCGAAACGCGCCATTACTCGCATCGGTGCCGGAGGCAAAAGCCAATACTCCACCTCCTTTGGCGCCTACTTGCAGGCGTTGCGCCATAACTGGCTGGTATACCCATAATACAATGCTTATGATAACAGCTAAAATGCGCATAGAATAAATAGTAGATGACTAAAGTATAGACAAAGATAGATGGCTATGTAGCATTGAGTAGCTTTACTTACTGGCAGAGCCACAAAAGCCCGATTTCCTGACCGGAAATCGGGCTTTTGTGGCTCTGCGCTCTGCTTATTTGCTGGGAATAAGGTAGCCTACTGAGGCCTGAAACACGGAGTTGCGGGCGTTGCGCACATCGGCGTCGCCGGTGTAGCCATCTTTGGCGAAATCGGTAAGGGAGCCATTATAGCGGACACCTATCAGGAAGCCCGCCGTGGACTGGTAGCCAAGCCCGGCCGCGTAGCCTATTTCGTTGCGGTTTACCTTATCGAGGTCTTCGGTGCCGGAATACTCCGCGTAGGTAGTGCCACCGTTGAAGCTACGCTTGGTGTCGTCTTTCACCTTCAGTAGGTAGCTATACTGGGGGCCAGCCTCGAAGAAGAAGCCATCGGCGTTGATTTTCAGCAGCACCGGCACATCAATGTAATTGTAGGTGCGAGTACCCTGGTACTTTACTAGACCGAACAGCTCACTTTCATCGAACTTGAAGCCTTTCTGCGAGTACAGCACCTCGGGCTGCACTGAGAAGAACCCGTCGTCAGTGAAGCTTATGTTAGCCATGACGCCACCGTGGCCGCCCCACTTGTTCTGAAAGCGGTTTTCATCGACTAAATCGCCAGAGAGGTTGGAGTAGTTGGCGCCGCCTTTAAATCCCAGGCGGATACTCTGAGCTTGCGCGGAAGAAGAAGCCAGGGCGCCGGCCACAAGAGCAGCGGCTACAAGCAAAGAAGTGTTTTTCATGGGTGCAACGGAGTTAGGTTAGAGAATTGATTGCACGATGCCGCCGCTAAAACGAAAAGCGTGCCAGCCTATTGCCGGGCTATCAGGAAGCGGCTGCTGAGGGGCGAAAGCGCCTGAGTGCCGGTTAGCAGGGACAGCAGAACGCAAGAGGCCGGCTCCTCTGCAAGAAAAGCCGGCCCTTACCAATGCTGTTGACGCTTATTTGCCGCCGAACAGGTAGCCCACTGAGGCCTGGAATACGGAGTTGCGAGCGTCCCGGAGCTCGCCGTTGGAGTACTTCTCATCGCCAAACTTGGTGAAAGCCCCGTTGTAGCGGATGCCGGCCATCCAACCGGCCTCCGACTGGTAGCCCAGCCCGGCGGCATAGCCAACCTCGAAACGCTTAGCGTTGTCGATGTTCAGGTCTCTGTTGATGTCGGTGACTGGCTGGCCGGTTGTTTTATTCTTGACTTCGATGTTATTCTTGGCGCTCAGCAGGTAGCCTACCTGTGGGCCGCCCTCGAAGTAGAACCCATCGGCGTTTATTTTCAGCAGCACCGGCACATCGAGGTAATTATAGTTGATATTACCTTCAGTCTTGTAGGTGTTGCCGTTCTGGTCGGTCGATTCCTTATCGGCGTACTGGAAGCCTTTCTGCGAGAAGAGCAGCTCGGGCTGCACCGACAGGAAGCCGTCGTCGGTCAGGGGGGCATTCAGCATCACCCCGCCATGGAAGCCCAGCTTGTATTCGTAGTTGTCTTTGCCGGTTAGGTCGCCGGCCAGGTTCGAGTAGTTAGCGCCGGCTTTTACACCCAGGCGTACGCCCTGAGCGTGGGCAGAAGTAGCAGAGAAAGCGGCAGCCGACAGCAGGGCAACGGCGAGGAGGGGAGTCTTTTTCATGGTGCAACAAAGGGGTTAGTGAAACATTGCACGAACTGCTCCAACAGGAGCGGTTTTTGGGCCTTAAACGGGCTATTCAGGAAAAGTGACGTACTCCGGCCAAAAAAAAGAGCAGGCCGCCGGACCTGCTCCATATGCAACCAAGATAACTGGCTGGCTACTTGCCTAGTTGCAGCAGATAGCCCACTTGCACCACAATGGCGTCGTTGTTGGTGATGGGCTTCCCTGGCAGGGCGTCCCGCTCAATCACGGTTTTAAAGCCCCGACTGTAGCGCAACCCCATCGTCAGCCCGCTGCGGTGCTGAAAACCCATGCCCCCAATGGCGCCAAAATCGAAGGCCTGCACGTCGCTCGTCGACGAAGCCGTAGAGTTTGTGGTGGTAGCCTCCCGGCCGTCGGCGAAGGTGCGGGTTGTTTCGGTTTCGGTTTGGCTGCCGATCAGGTAGCTCACTTGGGGCCCCAGCTCAAAATATAGCCCGCCGTTGGTGTTCACGCGGAAGGCCAAAGGCAGCTCCAGGTAATTCAGACGCCGCTTCATCAGCAACACGCGCTGCGACTCGCCTGCTTCCAGGCCCGTGGTGGTTAGAGACGTGTTGGTCATGCGGTAGCCTTTCCGGCTGAAGCTTAGCTCGGGCGCCACGGTAAACACGCCCGTGCTGCTTAAGGGAATGGTGCTGGCCAGGCTCACAAAGAAGTCGGGGCGCCGTCCATCGGTGCGGGTGCGGTAGTTTTCGCCGCCCAGCTGGTCCACATCGTTGCCGGTAAGACGGCTGAGCATCAGTCCGGTTTTCAGCCCCAGGCGGGGGCGGCCAGCATTCTGGGCCGAAGCCGTAAAGGAAAGCAGGAGCAGGGCGGCCGCCGCCGAGCCTTTGGCTGCTAAACGAAACAAGTCGGAAATCAACATACTATAGAAAAACAGGCGCTCCGGTAACCAGCCCGGTCGGGGTGGCCGCGCCATTCGGCTACAATGTTACGCCAAAGGTGGGAGTTGCGCGGCGGCATGATCTGCTTGAGGGAGCAATTTTGGCTTGGAGAGGTTGCACTAAGCGCGGTAACTAACGAAACCCGCAGTATTTTGGCGGCTATGATGCGTGTGACGTTGCGCCGGTACGCGGGGGTAGGATTGATGATGGGGGCCCTGGCGCCACAAGTGGCGGCGGGGCAACAGCCCGCGCGGGCAGTGGTGGTGGGGGCCTATGCCCAGGGCGCTTTCATCATCGCGCACAGTCCCCGAGTAAAGCACCTGGTGCGGGCACACCCCACCGGCTTCGAGCTGAACCTGCAGCATCAGACGCGGGGTGAGCAGCCCTGGCATGCCTGGCACCGCTACCCGCGCGTGGGCCTAGCCCTGCTGTACTATGATTACCACACCACCACGCTGGGCCGCAGCTACGGGGCGGGCGTGTACCTGAGCAAATCCCTGTGGCGCACGGCCCGTCAGGAAGTAAACTTTCGGCTGGGCGGGGGCCTAGGGTGGTTCAGTCAGGCCTTCGACCAAAGCGCCAACCACAAAAATACCTTCGTTAGCTCCCGGCTGAACGCCTTGATCCTGACCCGCGTGGAGTATGACGTGGCCCTGACCAACCGGCTGGGGCTGCTGGCCGGGCTGGGGCTAAACCACTATTCCAACGGCGCCACCACCAAGCCCAACCTGGGCATCAACATGCCTACGCTGGTGCTGGGCCTGAATTTGCACTCCCAGCGCCCTTTCCGGCCCCTGGACCAGCCGCCCGCGCCCGCGCCCGCCGAGCTAGGTAAGCTCTTCCTGAACCTGAGCACCAGCGTTGGGTACAAGCAGCGCAACGAAACCGACACCCGCAAATACCTGGTGAACTCCGTGACGGTGGCCGGAGGCAAGCGGCTGAACCGGAAAAGCAACCTCCTGGTAGGGGTAGAAGGCTTTTACGACCGGTCGTTGCGGGCGGAGCTGCGCGACACGGCCCGCTTGGACCGGCCGCTGCCCGATGTGAAAAAAGCTGGTGTATTTCTTGGGCACGAGCTGCTGTTCGGGCAACTGGCCTTCAGCACCCACCTGGGGTTTTACCTGTATAATCCGTACAAATCCAACAAGTTCTACTACGAGCGAATCGGTCTGAAATATGCCTTTACGAACCATCTGTTCGGGGCCCTCGACTTGAAAGTGCACCGCGGTGCCGCCGACGTGCTGGAGTTCCGACTTGGGGCAAAGCTGTAAGACATCGGCGGGCAGGTTTCGCCTGAATAAGCTGCTAAGAGAGTTGAGGCGGCAGAACTGACGCTTCGGTAAGAAACGCCGGGTAGCCTGGGTAACACGGGCTTTCTTCGGGCCCTACTTCTTCAAACGCTTAGCCGACGGCTCCCTTCATGGAAACACTGCTACTGCTCAACCGCTGGCTACACATTGCCGCGGGTTTTACCGGTTTTTTTGTGGCCCCCGTTGCCTTGCTGGTGCGCAAGGGTGGGGCCGCCCACCGGCTTTGGGGCCGGGTGTTTTTCTGGGCTATGGTGGTGGCCGGGAGTACGGCTATCCTATCGGCCAGCCTCCAGGGGCTAACCTTTTTGCTGCTCACGGGCGTGTTTAGCTTGTATTTGGCGCAGTTTGGCTACCGCTCCCTCTACCACAAGCGCATGGGGGCCGGGCAGCTCCCCACGCGCTACGACTGGCTGAGCGTGCTCGTGGGGCTGCTGATCTTCCTGGGCACCATCGGCTACGGTTTGCTGAGCCGCCCGTTCAACCCGGTGGCGCTGGTGTTCGGGGGCATCGGGCTGTTCACGACGGTGCGCCAGCTCCGAGGCTTCCGGCGAGAGGGAGCGTGGCCGGCGGGTCAGTGGCTGCGCAACCACATTTCGGGGTTTGTGGGCTCCTACATTGCCGCTGTTTCGGCATTTTCCGTCACCAGCCTTTCCTTCATCCCGTTTCCGCTCAACTTCCTCTGGCCTACGCTGGTGCTGGTGCCCCTCATGATCTGGCTGCAGCGCCGCTACGCGCCGGAAGGTAAAGCGGTGAAGTTGTGAGATGGTGAGTTCCTCGTAGATCAGTTCGAGTAGTTCACTAAGAACGTCCTGCTTCGCTACACTCTGCCTGGTTTACTGCTGCACTAGCGCCTGGTTGATGCGCTTGATCAGGCTGGGGCCTTCGTAAATAAAGCCCGTGTACAGCTGCACGAGCGAAGCGCCCGCCGTCAGCTTTTCCAGCGCATCCTGGGGGGAGTGAATGCCGCCTACGCCGATAATAGGCAGCTTGCCCCTGCTGTGGTGGCTGAGGTAACGAATAACGTTGGTAGCGCGCTGCTGCAACGGCCTGCCACTCAAGCCGCCCGCACCCAGCCGCTCGACGTGCGAACGAGCAGTGCGCAGGCCTTCCCGGCTGATGGTCGTATTGGTGGCTACCAAGCCGGCCAGCTGCGTTTCGCGGGCAATGAGCAGGATGTCGTCGAGCTGTCCGTCGGTCAGATCGGGGGCAATTTTGAGCAGCAGGGGACGGGGCTGGGGCAGGGCTTGGTTGCGGGTCTGCACCTGCTGGAGCAAATCGATAAGGGGCTCCCGCTCCTGCAGCTGGCGCAGGTTCGGCGTGTTCGGCGACGAAACGTTCACCACAAAATAGTCAACTTCGGCGTGCAGGGCCTCCACGCAGGCAATGTAGTCCTGGGCTGCCTGTTCGTTGGGCGTGTCCTTGTTCTTGCCGATGTTGCCCCCGATGATGAGTCCCCGGTCGCGCCGCAGGTGGAGGCGGGCGGCGGCGGCGGCGGCACCTTCGTTATTGAACCCCATCCGGTTGATGAGGCCTTCGTCCTCGGGCAGCCGAAACAGGCGCGGGGTAGGGTTGCCGGGCTGGGGCCGCGGCGTAACGGTGCCAATTTCCACGAATCCGAAGCCCAGGGCGCCCAGCTCATCGGTCAGCACCGCGTTCTTGTCGAAGCCGGCAGCCAGGCCCACAGGGTTGCGGAACGGCAGGCCGAATACCTCACGCGCCAGCGCAGGGTGCTCAAAGTCGTAGAGCCGGCGCAGCAGGGCAGGGGTGCCCGGCAGGCGGTAGCCCCGCTTCAGGTTGTCGAACACCAGGTGGTGCGCCTTCTCGGCGTCGAAGCGGAACAGCAGGGGCTTAAGCAGAGTGTGGTACATGGCATGGCGCAACGGGCCGGGCAAAAGTCTGAATAAAAATCCTGATGCAGGTAGCCGAGGTGCCGGGGCCTCAATTCAGGTAGCTACATATAATATTATTATTTTAAGATATTAAAAGGATTTTCCTAGATTTCAGCCCTTCGAATTCCTTACGCGGCTGCGCTGCCTATGGAAGCTGCGGTGCATTACCGCTCCACCTTAGCTAACCAGTCGGGGCCGCCGAAGGAGCTTGCCACTTCCATACTTTTCTTCACTCCAACCTCTTTCCGCTATGAAAAGAAACCTTTTCCTTCTCCTGATCTTCCTCACAAGCCTGACAACGGCCTCGGCCCGGGGGCTGTACTTTGCGCCCTGGGGCAACAACGCCAATGCCGGCACGAAAGCCGCTCCGTGGGCCAATTTCACCACCACCAACGACTGGAAAATTCGCCAGGGCGGCTACGATACCCTCTACTTCCTGGGCGGCACCTACGCCGCGCGGTTTGCGGGCTCTATTTCCCGCGCCGATGGGCAGCCCATGCGCCTGTGTGCCTATCCCGGTCAGGTACCCGTGCTGGATGGCACCACCTTGGGTCTGGGCCTGCAAACAGGCTTGCTCGATCTGTACGGGCCCACCAATATCAGCATCAGTGGGCTGCGGCTGCAAAACAGTGGCGGGCGGGGCATTGCCCTGCTAGATGCCCGCAACATCACCATCGATAACTGCACGGTGCGGGAAGTGCGCGAGCGGGCCATTGGCGGCAGCGGCGACGACGTACGCATCCTTAACTGCCAGGTAGACCGTGCCTGCCTGATGAACGAAAACCAGCTTAACCCCGATGGCTCCATTCGTACGGGGGGCTGGCCCGTGGCGGTGGCGCCCTGGCGCTGGTCTGATGGTCGCCCCTCGGCCCGGTGGACAGTGCGTGGCACTACCATTGCCAACAGCTGGGGCGAGGGCCTGAGCGTGCAGGATACGGACGGCTCCGTAGTGGAAGGCAACGTGATTCGGAACGTGTTCAGCGTGGGCCTCTATGCAAACAACTGCCAGAACGCCCGCTTCGTGGGCAACCAGATCATCCTTACCGATACCCTGTACCGCCGCCGCGACACCCACCGCCTGCCCAACGGCATTGCCGTGGCTGTGGAGGGCCGTGTCACTAACCAGCCCGCTCGCGACCTGGTGTTTGCCAATAACTTAGTTGTAGGCGGCAGCACCAGCTTCAAGTACTGGCACAGCTACGCCCCCGGCGAAGCCCACAACAACGACCTGCCCTCCAACACCTACCAGAACCTCACCTTGGCCTACAATGTGTTTGTGCGGGCCGAAAACACGGCCGTGGTCATAGATGCCGTGCCAACGGGATTCACCACCCCTGGTGGTAGCCAGTTTCGTAACAATGTGGTGGATGGCCTGGGCACCCAGCCAGGATTGCAGGTGGGCAACGCCGGCGCCTGGGTGTTCAGCCACAACGACTGGGTTGATGGTATTCCCACTACCGGTACCCACGCAGCCAGCCTAGCCGTGGGCCCACAATTTGTAAACCCCACGGGCAGCACGGCCGCCGACTTCCGACTAACAACTACGTCGCCATTGGGGCGGGCCGGCACGCCGCTCGGGGTCATCAATACTGATTTCTGGGGGACACTCCGCTCGGGCACGGCCCCCAGCATTGGCCTGCATGAAGCCTCGGCTGCGGCCGCCCCGGCTTTTGTGCTGGCTCGCTACAGCGCTACCGCCGCTAAGCGCAGCGTGCAGCTCAGCTGGGCCACCAGCTCCGAAACGGGCTCCGCCTACTTTGTGGTGCAGCGCAGCTTCGACGGTGGCGCTACGTTTAGTAAACTGGGGCAGGTAACGGCCGCCGGCACCAGTACCACACTCACCAGCTACGCCTTTACCGACAAAACAACCCGCCAGGATGGCTACTACCGCCTGCAAATGGTGGATGCTGGTGGCAAAAGCACGTTTTCTCCCGTCTGGACGCTGAACGGCTGCCTTTGCCCACCCGACCCTACCCGGCAATTGGCGCAACCATCGGGCGTGTACCCGGTGCCGGTAACGGCGGCCGGCTACCTACACCTGGCAGTGTCCGCCACCGAAGCCTACCTCTACAACGCGCAGGGGCGGGTAATACGGCTGCTCGCTACCCCCGCGGGCTGGCAGTTGCCGACTAGCGTAGCCGAAGGACCCTACTGGCTGCGCGCCCGCACGGCCAGCGGCTGGCAGCGCCATCAAATAGTAGTGGCCCGGTAATTTGACCTGACATACTACCACGCAAAAAGTCCCCTTCTCAGCCTGAGAAAGGGACTTTTTGGTACAGCTAAGTGGCTTAGCCAGCCCAGCCTTCCCGGTCAAGGCTGCGGTACTGAATAGCTTCTGCCAAGTGCTGAATCCCGATTTCGGGAGTGCCCGCCAGGTCGGCGATGGTGCGGGCCACTTTCAGGATCCGGTCGTAGGCCCGGGCCGATAGGCCGAGGCGCTCCATGGCCGTTTTCAGCAGCGTGAGCCCCGCTTGGTCGATGCGGCATACGTCCTTTACCATCTGTGAAGGCATCATGGCGTTGGAGTGGATATCCGGAAACGCCTGAAACCGCTCAGCTTGCCGCTGCCGGGCTTCCGTCACGCGCTGCTGAATGGTGCGACTATCTTCGGAGCGGCGCGTTTCCGTCATCTGGTCAAACGTCACGGGCGTCACTTCCACGTGCAGGTCAATGCGGTCCAGCAGCGGGCCGCTCACCTTGTTGAGGTAGCGCTGCACCACGCCCGGGCCGCACACGCACTCCTTCTCTGGGTGGTTGTAGTAGCCGCAGGGGCATGGGTTCATGCTGGCAATGAGCATGAAGTTAGCCGGGAAATCAATGCTGACCTTGGCCCGGGAAATGGTTACGCGGCGCTCTTCCAGGGGCTGGCGCATTACCTCCAGCACCGTACGCTTGAACTCGGGCAGCTCATCCAGAAACAGCACCCCGTTGTGCGCCAGGGAGATTTCGCCGGGCTGGGGGTTGCCGCCCCCGCCTACCAGGGCCACGTCGGAAATGGTGTGGTGGGGGCTGCGGAAAGGGCGCGTGTTCAGCAGGGAAGCGTTGGCGCCCAGCTTGCCGGCTACGGAATGTATCTTGGTAGTTTCCAGAGCCTCCTGCATGTTCAGCGGGGGCAGGATGCTGGGCAGGCGCTTGGCCAGCATGGTCTTGCCCGCGCCGGGTGGCCCAATCATAATCACGTTGTGTCCGCCCGCCGCCGCTATTTCCAGGGCCCGCTTGATGTTTTCCTGGCCCTGCACATCGGCAAAGTCGGCGGCGTACTGATTGGCCGTGTGCTGAAACACGTCCCGCGTATCAACCACCACCGGCTCAATAGCCTGGCGGCCTTCCAGGAAATCAACGGCTTCCTGCATGGAGCTTACCGGAATAATATCCAGGTTGTTGACGATGGCCGCCTCCTGGGCATTTTCCCGCGGCAGAATAAAGCCCTTAAAGCCTTCCTTGCGCGCCTGAATGGCAATGGGCAGCACGCCTTTAATGGGCCGTAGCTCCCCATCCAGGGCCAGCTCCCCCATGATGATGTACTCCGAAAGCCGCTCGGTGGTAAGCTGCTGGGAAGCATGCAGAATACCCAGTGCAATGGGCAGATCATACGAAGACCCTTCCTTGCGAATGTCGGCGGGGGCCATGTTTACGACCACCTTCGTGCGGGGCATGCGGTAGCCCCGAAACTTGAGGGCGGCCTCTACCCGCTGCTGACTTTCTTTAATAGCATTATCGGGCAGGCCCACCACGAAAAAGCTGGTGCCCTGCGAAACGACTACTTCAATGGTAATGGTATAGGCGTTAACTCCTTGCACGGCCGAGCCGAAGGTTTTGGTAAGCATAGGAAAGAGTATAAATGAGGCGCAGGGAAGATACGTAACGGCCTAAATAAAATGGTAACCCAGAGCAGTGCGAAGGCCCTGCACCCGAAAGATATTGGACGCGCTAACGGCGTTTTCTTTCGGGTGCAGGGCCTTCGCGCTACGTGGTATACCAGGGAGAAGCTACGCCTCTACCAGTTGCTCAATGAGCATAATCAGGATGTGGATAGCCTTGATATGGATTTCCTGGATCCGGTCGGCGTAGCCCGCGTGTGGGGCGCGAATTTCCACGTCGCTGATACCGGCCAGCTGGCCGCCGTCCTTGCCCGTGAGGCTCACTACGCGCATACCGGCTTCGCGGGCGGCCTGGGCGGCCAGCAAAACATTGGGGGAGTTGCCGCTGGTGCTGATGGCCAGCAGTACGTCGCCGGGGCGGCCCAGGGCTTCTACAAAGCGGCTGAACACGTGGTCGTAGCCAAAGTCGTTGGCCACGCAGCTCATGTGGGAAGCCTCGGTGAGGGCAATGGCGGCCAGGGCGCGGCGGTTCTGGCGGTAGCGGCCGGTGAGCTCTTCGGCAAAGTGCTGGGCGTCGCAGAGGGAGCCGCCATTGCCGCAGGTCAGAATTTTGCCGCCCGCGGAGAGGGCCGCCGCCATCAGGCGGGCAGCCTGCTCAATGGCCGCCAGGCTGGCGGGATCTTGCACAAAACGGTCGAGGACGGCTTGCGCCTCCGTCAGCTCGGCGCGGATAAGGGTAGTTAGCGAGGTAGTCACGCCGCAAAGTTACCGCAACGGCGGTTGTGGTGAGCCAGGCTTGTTGGGCGGAATAATGGAGTTAGGCTGGTCGATGGGAGCATTCGACAAACTGGGGTCCGACTGCGGGAAAACGGGCCGGCTGGGCTCAGGGGTCGGGTCGGGGTAGGTAGTCGTGCCGGGCACGGTGCCGGGGCGCTGCTGAAACTCCCGCTCCCGCAGCTCCATTTGCTGGTCGTAGAGGCGGGCCTTCAGCTCGTTGATCTTGCCCTCGTGCAGGCTGATGTTGCGGCGCAGCAGGGTGCTGTCCAGGTTTTCGGTAATAAGCTGCAGGGCCAGCAATACCACGGCCGTAACCAGCAGCCCGAAGTACAGAGATTCGTAGGAGCCGGCCATGCTGGCGAAGCTGCTGCGCACCGAGGGTACGAGCAAGACCAGCAGCGCCAGCAGCACAAATACCATTACCAGAATGGTCACCAAACGTTTCAGAGCAAGCATGGGAGAGGTCAGGCTGAGATGAAAAAATTAGCCGTAGTACGTGCCAGGCTACGGTAGAGGCTAAATATAGAGAAGATTAGATGAGCAGGAGGCTATACGGCAAATTGCCACCGACGATTGTACTATGCCGCAACCAACCAGGCGCGCTGCCTTCCGTCGCCTTACTGTAGAGGGTTGGGGCTGGTTTGCAGCAAACTCAGACGTTTGTACAGGCCGTTTTCGTTGCGCAGCAGCTCCTCGTGCGTGCCCCGCTCCACAATGCGGCCGTGCTGCAGCACCACAATCTCGTCGGCGTGCTGCACGGTGCTCAGGCGGTGAGCAATAACCAACGAGGTCCGGCTTTGCATCAAGCGCATCAGGGCTTCCTGCACCAGCTTTTCGCTTTCCGTGTCGAGGGCCGAGGTGGCTTCGTCGAGAATAAGAATGGGCGGGTTGCGCAGCACAGCCCGGGCAATGCTCAGGCGCTGGCGCTGCCCGCCGGAAAGGCGGGCCCCCCGGTCGCCAATCAGGGTTTGGTAGCCCTCGGGCGTGGCCGTGATGAAGTCGTGGGCATTGGCAATCTGGGCCGCCCGCACCACTTCTTCCTCCGTGGCATCGGTCTGGTTAAAGCGGATGTTGTTGAATATCGTGTCGTTGAACAGAATGCTTTCCTGGGTTACAATGCCCATCTGGTCGCGCACGGAGTGGATAGTGGCCCCACGCAGGTCGTGGCCATCGATGAGAATCTGGCCGGCGGTAGGGTCGTAGAAGCGCGGCACCAGGTCGGCCAAGGTGCTTTTGCCGCCCCCGCTGGGGCCCACCAGCGCCACCGTTTTGCCTTTTTCGATGGTCAGGTTGATATCGTGCAGCACCACGTTGTCGCCGTAGCTGAACTGCAGGTTGCGCAGCTCAATCTGGTGCTGAAAGGGTGGCAATACCTGCGCGTCGGGCGTGTCGCGCACGGTGGGCTCTACGTCGATAATGCTCAGCACCCGCTCGCCGGCTACCAGTCCGCGCTGGATATTGCCGAAGGATGCCGACAGGGACTTGGCAGGCGTGAGCACCTGCGAGAACATGATGATATAGGCAATGAAGGAGGCCGCCTGCAGGTCGGAGTTTCCCCCCAGGATAAGGGTGCCCCCGAAGTACAGCAGCCCGGCCACTACCAGTACCCCGGCAAACTCAGAAAAAGGGGAGGCCAGGTCCCGGATGTTATCAATACGCCGGGAGGCCTGGGCATACTGGTCGTTTTGCTGCTCAAACTTCCCCTTGATGTATTCCTGGGCATTGAAGGCCTTAATTACCCGCATGCCGCCCAGCGTCTCATCAATCACGGAGAGCATGGAGCCCAGGGTGCTTTGGCTGGTTTTGGCCTGGTTGCGCAGGCGTTTGGCCAGGCCCGCAATTATGCCGCCCGACAGCGGCAGCAAAATCAGCGTAAACAGCGTGAGCTTCACCGACATGTAGAACAGTACCACGAAGTAGCCTACAATGGTCAGCGGGTCGCGCACCACGGCCTGCAATGTATTCACCACCGAAATTTCCACTTCCTGCACGTCGTTGGTGAAGCGTGACATCAGGTCGCCCTTGCGCTCGGTGGCAAAGAAGCCCAGCTGGAGCTGAATGACGCGGTTGTAAAGCGTCCGGCGCATGTTGCGGATAACCCGGGCGCGCACCCGGGCGGCTATACGCAAACTCAGGTAGCGGAACACATTGCTGAAAAACACCGAGGTAATCAGCACCAGGCACACAAACAGCAAAGCGCCGAGCTTGCCGTGCTGGGCAATGATCTGGGCAAAGAAGTAGTTGAAGGTGCCCGTAACGTAGTCGAGGGTGGGGGCAAAAGCGGGGAGGTGCTCCGGTACCGCCAGCTTGCTGGTGGTTTCAAACAGCACATTCAGCATGGGAATCACCAGGGCCAGGTTGCCGATGCCGAAGAAGATGCCCAGAATGGTATACAGCAGGTACAGCGGCAGAAAATCGGCCCAGGGGCGGGCAAACTGCAGAATGCGGAGGTAAGTCTTCATAAGGAAGCAGCAAAGGTACCGGCATTTGCCGGGAAGGCAGGCAACCAATTCGACTCCGAAGCCGAGAAGGTAACAGAAGCCCGTTACCCGGGTACACGCCTTTCTCCTCCCTATACTGTATGGAACGCAAAGAATTTATTCAGCTTTTCGGCCTGGGCGCCGTGGCGCTGCTGAGTGGGGGCTGCCTGGGCGGCTGCTCCAGCGACAAAGAAGAGGTGAAGCCCGGGCCAGGTACCACTCCGGGCCCCACCAAAATCGACTTCACCCTGGACCTCAGCGCGGCCGCCAACGCGGCCTTGCAGGATCCCGCCATCGGGTACGTGTACGGGGCCGATGGGCAGGTGATTGTGGCCAAAACCACCGCCGACACCTACCTGGCGGTGCAGGCACCCTGCACCCATCAGGGTACGCCCGTAGCATTTTTCCCGGCCCAGAATTTATTTATCTGCCCCAACCACGGCTCGGCCTTCAAGCCCGACGGCACCGTTTCGAACGGACCAGCGGCCCGGGCCCTGACCAAGTATACCGTGACCCAAACGGGCAACACCCTGCGTGTGACCAGCTAGGCCCCCGTGAGCTAAAGAGGCCCCGACTGCTATAGCCGGGGCCTCTTTTTGGTAGTAAGTCAGCCTTGACGCGGGCTATTCCGGCTTGAAAATGCTGACGATTTCGATGCGGCCCTGGATATGCTGGTTGAACTCGACCAACTCCTCCGCAGGCACCCACAACTCGTCGTGTTGCCGGTCGCCCACGTTTTGGACGGGGAACAGGGCCGCGTAATCAGCATCAAGAGCAAAGCGCAGCACGTAGCCTACGCCGTAGTACGGCACGTTCCAGTCGCGGGCAATCTGCGCGGCGTACGCTTCATTCAGCACCGGGTAGAAGATGGGCTGCTCGGGCAAGCGCGGCGGAAACTCCAGCCAGCCGGAGGCCGCAATCAGGTCCAGCTCCTGCTGGTTGACGGGGCGGTACAGCAAAATGGTGGCTGGGTCGTGGCGCACGGGAGCAGTGGCTTAAAACTCATGAACGCGCTGCGCGATGTTCCAGCGCAAGCTCAGGGCCGAGTAGGCTTCGTTGCCTTCGAGGGCGGTGGGCTGGGCAGAGGAGCGGTTGCGCACAATCTGGGTTACATCCAGCCAGAGGTTGTGGCGTACCTGGTAGGTGGCCGTCAGGTCGCCATGAAACAGGCGGGAACGGTTGCCGCTGCCCACCGAAAAGCCGTACTCACCGGGGCGGGTGAGGTAGGAGTTCAGCACATTGCCGCCGTAGTTGATGTACCCGGTGTAAGGCGGAAAATCCAGGTTCACCTGCCGGTCGAGGCCCTGCTCGGAGTAGAAGGCCTTGCCTACGATGTTCAGGCGCGGCAGGGGCTGGTAGCTCACTACGCCCAATATTTCCCAGAGGTTGGCCCCCATGGGGTGGGCCAGGGGCTGGTCGTAGTGCTGGTAGTTGCGGAACTTGTCGTCGTGCTGGTAGGTGAAGGGCCGGATGTAGTTGAACTCAGCCTGTAGATCGAGGTTGCGGATACCGGCCGCGTCAATGTATTTGGCTCCTAACTGGAAGGCCTGCTTGTTGCCCCACCAGCCTTTACCGGCACGTATTTCACTGATCTTGAATTCATCCAGCATCACCTGCCCATAGAGCTGGGCCGTGTGGAAGAGGTTCCACTTGAAGTCGAGGCCCAGCAGGGCGTTGTCGTTGGAGCCCAGTTGCTGCTCCACGCTACGGTAGAAGATAATTGGGTTCAGGTACTGGAGCTCGAAGCGCCCCTTGCCCCGCGAAAACACCACCGACTCAAACACGCCAATGTTGAAGTTAGGCGTCACGTCGAGGCTCAGGTGGTGAAGGGCGAAGTACTTCTTCTGGTAAATGGTGTCGGCATTGGCCTTATCAGCCGTCATTTCCGCAAACAGGTTCTGGTAGTTGAACTTCCAGATGCGGGTGTTCAGCTTCAGGTAGAAATACGGAGCCGCGTAGTCCGACAAAATCAGGGAGCGGTAGCCGTTACCGATGAAGTTCCGGTCGTGGCCCAACTGTACGTTGATGTGCTTGGAAGCGGCGTAGGTTACGTAGCCCCGCGCCGAGAGGAAATCGTACTGTCCGGGCTTATCCTTAAAGCGTTTCCAGTAGCCTTCATGCGGCACAATATTGTCGCGCAAAATGCGCTGGCGCACGTATTCCGGCACGGCCATCTGGTTGTCGGCCAGGAACGTGTAAAAGCCCAGCTTCTCGTCGATGGTACCTTCTACCTGCACACCGCGGGTATTGATGTAGCGTAGCCCATCGATGTCAGTATCCCGGCCAGCCTGCAACCCCAGCACGGGGTTTATGCGCAGGGTGAAATCGGGTGTTTCTACGGCCAGCAGATCAGAGGGCCGTTTGTAGAAGTGTTTGAGAATAGGCTGACGGCTTTCGTTCAGGCCGGAATCCTGGCGGGTATAGGCCCAGTTGTCGCGAAGCAGGTAGCGCAGGTTAAACCGGTCGGCGCGGGAAAGGCCCGCGGCGCTGTCGCGCAGCATCCGCTCGGCCAGGCGGGCCACCACGGCGCGCGGGTAGGGGCGCACAGCCGTGTGCGGGTCGTGCAGGGAGTCGGCCCCGAGCTTAAGGGAGTAGCGGTCAATGAGCCGATATACATCGGCATCGAGTGGCACGTAGGTGGAGCCCTGGCGGCCGTCATAGCCGGCAGCGGGCGTCAGCCCCGGCCCGGTCTCGTGGGTAGTAGACCGGGTAGCGGCCCGCTCCGTTCGGCGGTCGGGCGCAGGCGGGTCGGAGTATATTTTCCAGGGCGAAGCCGCCGGCGCGGTGCCCGATGCGGGGGTGCCGGGAGCCGTGCTGGTCGAGTCGGTCTGAGCCGTGCCCGGCCGAGCGAGCAGGGTTCCAAGCGCGAGAAGGAGGAGCGGTTTTTTCATAGGTAGCAGAGCCCCTTACGCAAAACGGGCGAACAGGTCGGTAAACCTACGTACTTGGCGCGAATACCGGCGTACCCGGTGTGCCCCGGAGCCAGTACCTTTGCCGGGTGCCGCGCCTGCTTCGCTACCGAGAACTGGATTTAACCGCCTGGGATGCCTGCGTGGCCTCGGCCCGGGAAGGGCTGCCCTATGCCTGCTCCTGGTGGCTGCACGCCACGGCTGGCCGCTGGGATGCGCTGGTGGAAGTAGAGGCCAGCACCGGTCGTTACCTGGCCGTGTGGCCCTTGCCGGTGAAGTGGCGCCTCGGGGGCTGGGAAGTATATCAGCCGTTGTTTACTCAACAGCTGGGTGCTTACAGCCGCGCGGAAGAGGCCGGGCAGTTGTCTAGCCTATCGATGTTGAACATGGATAGGTTAATTCCCCGGTATACCCGGTTCTACGCCCAGCTCAACGACGCCAACAAATACCCGACGCAGCTGCTGCTAGGCCACGTGGGAAAGCCTTCTTTGCTGGTTCAGCGCCGCCAGACGTATCATCTGCCGCTGGAAGCGCCCTACGACGTGCTGCGCGCCACCTATGCCGCCGACTACCGCCGCCGCCTGCGCCAGCACGAAAATGCCAGTGCGCCATTAGCAATAGCCGACACGGCCGACGCGGAGGCGCTGCTGCAGCTTTTTCAGCAAACCAAAGGGCCGGAAGCCGGCCTGAAACCCCGCCACTACCGGACGTTGCGGCGGCTTATCATTGCCCTACGGCAGCGCAACCTGCTGGAAGTGTACGAGGCGCGCCAGCCAGGCACGGGCGCGTTGCTGGCCGGGGCGTTGTTTGTACGCTACCGCCAGCGGCTGATTTATTTATTTGCGGCCGCTTCTCCGGAAGGTAAAAAGGCTGCGGCTCCGTTAGTATTACTGGACGCCGCCATCCGACGGCACGCGGGTACGCCCGGGCTCATCCTCGATTTTGAGGGCAGTATGATACCGTCAATTGCTCGTTTTTTCGCCAATTTCGGGGCCACGCCCGTATGCTACGCGGCCCTTTCTTTCACTCAACGTCCCTGGTATCTGCAATGGATGCGCTAACGCCCCCCGCTATTTCCGAACGTGTACACGTGGTATGCGCCGAGCCCTCCGTGGCGAATCACTTTCTGGCGGAGCTGCGCGACGTAGAAAAGCAGCGCGACTCCCTGCGGTTCCGGCGCAACCTGCAGCGCCTGGGCGAAATTATTGCCTACCGCATTAGCTCCCAGCTCAGCTATACGCACCAGACGGTGGCTACCCCGCTGGGGCAGTCTACGGGCATGCTGCTGCAGGATTTTCCGGTGCTGGCTACCATTCTGCGGGCTGGCCTGCCGTTTCATCAGGGCTTTCTGAATTATTTCGACCAGTCGCCCTCAGCCTTTGCCGCTGCCTACCGCATTGAGGGCACGGCCCAGGTGCAGGTCCAAGTCGATTACCTGTCGGCCCCGAGCCTGGATGAGCGGGTACTGATTCTGGCCGACCCCATGCTGGCCTCGGGCAAGTCCCTGGTGCAAACGTACCGGGCCATGCTGCGCTTTGGTACGCCCCGGCAGGTGCACATAGCCGCCGTCATTGCCAGCCCGGAAGGGGTGGCCTACATCACCCGCGAAATTCCGGAAGCCACGCTTTGGGTAGCCGCCATCGATGAAGGCCTGAATGCCCAGGCATACATTGTGCCCGGCCTGGGTGATGCCGGCGACTTATCCTACGGCAGCAAGCTGTAGGCGCGCCTGCCAGCCACGCCTGATACTTTGCCCTACGCTAGCCGACCCCGTTGTCGAATCTGCTTGCCTGCTAACACCTCCTGCTTCATTTCTATTCGCTGCCTACGCTGTGCTGCCCGAGCTGCTTAAATACATTTCTGTTTTCGTTATCAGCATGTTCAAGTTCGTGGCTGGGCCAGTGGCGGGCGTAGCGGCGGGCGTGCCGGCGGGGCTTACGTGGGGCCTCACGGTGGCCGGCATGATGACGACGGTCCTGCTGATTTCGGGCGTGGGAAAGGCCTGGGCGCTGCACCTGCGGCGCAAGCGGGAGGAGAAAGGCAAGCCGTTGTTTAGCCGCCGCAGCCGCCGCATCGTGGGCATTTACCGCCGTTTCGGGATGGTGGGCATTGCCTTTCTCACGCCCATCCTGTTTAGCCCCATCGGCGGAACTGTTATTGCCACGCAGCTCCACGTACCCCGCTGGCGCATTTTGGTGCATATGCTATGGAGTGCCGCTTTATGGGGAGGCGCTATAACGCTGCTAGCCGTGCGCTTCAGCCACCTACCCATCTTTCAGCACTGAACCACGGATTCGGACGGATTTTTCGGATTGCACGGATTGCGTGGATGGGTGTCGTTCAGCAAGGAAGCCGCTTACCATGTGCATCTTCTTGTTCTATGTCATCCTGAGCACAGCGAAGGACCTTATTACGTTGGAATAGCTCCGTTCAGGATGAAAGCTCCTGAAACAAAAACGCCCCGCTACATGCGAGGCGTTTTTGCTGATAAGCGAATCGTCTACGAAATCCGTGCAATCCGAAAAATCCGCGCGAATCCGTGGGTTACTTTTTGCGGCGGTGCTCGGCCCGGCCGTGGGCGGCCCGGGCCGCTTTGGCGGCGGGGGATGACGATTTGCCCTTGGAGGGGTTGACCTTGCTGCCTTTCTGGCTGCGGTTGGGTCGGGCTTCGTAGGTGCGGCCGGTGCGTTTGTCGATGGTTTCGCCGGGTTTCACCCACTCTTTGCGGTCGTGGAAAGCGCCCTGGTAATTGGGGTCCTCGCGCTTACGCCGGTCGTCCATCTCGCGGTTCATGGTTTGCTGCTCCTCGAAGGGGGTTTCCACTACCTGTACTTCCGGCGGCAGCGGCAGCAGTGGAATGGGCTGCCGAATCAATTCCTCAATGCGCTTGATGTGGTGCATCTCGGCCTCGTTGGCAAAGGTGATGGCCGCGCCCGTGTGCTGAGCCCGGCCCGTGCGCCCAATGCGGTGCACGTAGTCGTCGTACACCAAGGGTACATCGAAGTTGATGACGTGACTTACCTGGGGCACATCGATGCCTCGGGCGGCTACGTCGGTAGCTACCAAAAAGCGTACTTCCCCTTCCTTAAAGGCCTCCATGGCGTTGATGCGCACGTTCTGGCCTTTGTTGCCGTGAATAGCCCGCACCTCGCCGTGGGCTTTGCGCTTGAGGAAGCTGGCCACATTTTCGGCGTTTTCCTTGGTGCGCGTAAAAATCATGACGCGGTGAAAGGTGTCCCAGTCCAGGAACAAGTATTCCAGCAGATTAATCTTGGTGACGAGGTTAGGCACCTCATATAGCTCCTGGCTCACGTTCTGGGCCGAGGTAGCGGCGGGCGTCACCTCCACCCGAATCGGGAATTCCAGGAACTCCCCGCTCAGCTCCGTGACCTTATCCGGCATGGTGGCTGAAAACAGCACGTTCTGGCGCTTACGCGGAATAACTTCCAGAATGCGCCGGATCTGGGGCATAAAGCCCATGTCCATCATCTTATCGGCCTCATCCAGCACGAGGGTTTTCAGCTCTTTCAGCACCAAGTCGCCTTTGAGGTACAGCTCCATGAGGCGGCCGGGCGTGGCAATGAGAATATCTACGCCCTTGGCAATGGTTTCAATCTGCGTCTTGGGCCCCAGACCGCCGTAGATAGCAAAAATGCGCAGGTCGGTATAGGTAGCCAGGCGCTGCAGGTGGTTTTCCAGCTGCATAGCCAGCTCCCGGGTGGGGGCCAGAATGAGGGCGCGGGGGTGCGTGCCCTGAGCATACTTCACCTTCATCAGCAGGGGCAGGCCAAAAGCTGCCGTTTTGCCCGTGCCGGTTTGGGCAATGCCCAGCACGTCGTGGCCCGCCAGCAGCAGCGGAATAGTTTGCGCCTGCACGGGGGTGGGCTCGGTAAAACCGGCTTCGGCCACGGCCGTCAGCAGCTGTTTGTTCAGCTTGAAATCGGCAAAGGTGGCGGTGGGCGTGGGCTCAGACATGGTACTCGGCAGCTTGATGAAAGGACAAAGGTACGGGGAATACGGGCGGTACCGCGCATTTCGGGCTTCGTGGCGGCACTCAGGTGGTCAGCGACTTGCTGCTAAGTCTGAAAAAAAATGGCGCGTTTTTTTGCATATCGATGCAGGGGCGCTACTTTTGTGACTCCAATACCCAACACGGTAGATATAGCTCAGCTGGTTAGAGCGTCGGATTGTGATTCCGAAGGTCGTGGGTTCGAGCCCCATTATTTACCCACCAAAAAAGGCCTCGCCACTCCGGTAGAGGCTTTTTTTATTGCGTTCCGGGCTAGCGCGCAGGGCTTTTATCCGGCCGGAAGGAAGGATTTGCGCCTGGGCCATGTTAGCGCGACAGTAGTACTTTTGCACGCCTCACCTTTTTTCTTTTCTCTATGAGTCTGGTTGTTATCGGCACCGTCGCCTTCGACGCCCTGGAAACGCCTTTCGGCAAAACCGACAAAATCATTGGTGGCGCCGCTACCTACATTGGGCTGTCGGCCTCGTACTCCCTTAAGCCAGTGAAGCTGGTGGCGGTAGTGGGCGACGATTTTCCGCAGTCAGATATTCTGCTGCTTCAGGAGCACGGCGTCGATACCGAAGGACTTCAGATCAAGGAAGGGGAGAAGTCGTTCTTCTGGTCGGGCAAGTATGCCAACGACTTGAACTCGCGCGAAACCCTGGTTACGGAGCTCAACGTGCTGGCCGACTTCGACCCAGTGCTGCCCGACTCGTACCAGGATTGCAAGTACCTGATGCTGGGCAACCTCACGCCCCAGATTCAGCGCCTCGTGATTCAGCGCCTCGTCAACCGCCCCAAGCTCATCGTAATGGACACCATGAACTTCTGGATGGACATTGCCCTGGATGAGCTGCTAACCACCATCGAAATGGTGGACGTACTCAGCATCAACGACGAAGAAGCCCGGCAGCTGTCCGGGGAATATTCGTTGGTGAAGGCCGCCAAGAAAATTCTGGCCATGGGTCCCAAGTTCCTCATCATCAAGAAAGGGGAGCACGGCGCCTTGCTGTTCCACAAAAATCAGATCTTCTTCGCCCCGGCCCTGCCCCTGGAAGAAGTCTTCGACCCCACCGGCGCTGGCGACACCTTCGCGGGCGGCTTTATCGGCCACCTCGCCGCCACCGACGACATCAGCTTCGAGAACATGAAGCGGGCCGTTATTCATGGCTCGGCTATGGCCTCGTTCTGCGTGGAGAAGTTCGGGACGGAGCGCCTGCTCAACCTCACCAAAGAAGAAATTGCGGCCCGCGAAAAGCAATTTGGGGAGCTGGTGCGCGTAGAAGAAACGCCGGCTTAGACAACCTTCGGCGGGCGGTTGGGGTAAAAGAACGTATTCGTTTACACCCTAAACGCCTTCGCCATGTCTAAGCATAAAGAAGATAAAAAGGATTCCGCTCTGGGCCCCGATGCTATCCGGCCGGAAAGCAACGCGGTAGACCCCGAAACCCGTAATCACTCGGGCAGCGGCGGCAACCAAACCCAGAACCTCAATCAGAACTTTATTACCCAGGCTGGTAATCAAGTCAAGAATAATACGCCCGGGGGCAATGCTTATGAGCAGCGCCACTCGCCTACCAATAAGCCCCGCAACAATCCGCAGGGCAACTGGCCAATGTCGGTTGATAAAAGCCAGAAAGGCCCCGGCCGTAAAGCTGATTAACGCTATTGATTTCCATAAAAAAAGCCCGTTGGTCGAGACCAGCGGGCTTTTTTTATGGAACCACGGCCAGGCGCATCACGCGAGTATCTACGTCGCCCTTGTCAAAGTAGTCTTGGTTGAACAGGATAGTGCGGTTGTCGAGCCAGCGGGGCTGGCTGAGGCCCCATTCCGTTTGCCGCTGCCAGAGCAGGCGCAGGGAAGTGCCTTCCACTTCCCACACCTGCAGGCCGCTGGGCTCGTAGCGGGCCAGCACATCGGAGTTGCCGCACACGAAATGCCGCCCATCGGGGGCTACGGCGGGCGGGCTCCACACCCGCGTGCGTCGTCCCGTTTGCTGGTTGACGAGCATATAATAGCCGCCCTCGTACAAGTGCACCGACACCAGCCACTGCTTGATGTTGGGCAATGCTGCGACGTACTCGTAAGCTATGTTGACTTCGTAGTCTTCCGCAGGATTATCCACCAAGCGCAGAGGTACGCCTTTAGCGGGCTGCAGCAGCAGCGTCCGGCCCGAGCGGCGTACCCGGGGGCCTGCACCCTGCAGGCGGCGCCGTTCCTCCGCCACCACATCCAGGTCCGCCTCCTCCGCCTCGGCGGTGGCGGCCGTGGGCAGCCATTCCGGGGCTGGCAGCCGCTCATACACCGAGGGCGGAGCGGGGTAAAGCTGAAGAACCCGGCCGCCTTCCAGCACCAGCGTGTCGAGGTGGGCCCAGCGGTACACGGGGCGGGGGGTGGCCTTTTTGAGGGGTGGCTGGGTAGGGTCTGGTTTGGGCACCTCCTTGGGCTGCATGCGCAAGGAGCAGGCCGCCAGCGGAACCAGCGCCAACTGCCAGGGAAAAGAGAAAGAGCGCCCGGTAAGCATGGGAGTACTGGTTTTCGCCACGGGCTTAGAACTCCTGCTTAAGCCACTGCCGAAAACTCTCCTGCTGCGCCGCAGTGGCCGTGGGCAGCTTGGCAACGGTGAGCTTTTGCCAGTACCGCTGATTGGGCTGGCCTTCTAGTACCACCGTCAGCAGCCGGTTCTGGCGGAACACGCTCACCTCGTAGCGCAGGTCGTCGTTAGCCGACAACAAGGACTGTAGGTTCATATCCACGCGGCGCCCGTTCACAGCCACTATTTCGTCATCCACCGTCAGGGTGGTAGTGGCCGGGGAGTCGGGCAGAATATCCGTTACCTCCGTCCGCTCGTTCTTTACCACCGTGCGGAAGCCAAAGTAGCTTTCGGAGGTGGAAGTGGTTTCTTCGATGCGCAGGGTGCAGCCCACCCAGCTCAAGGCTTTATCGAGGGGTTCTTCCAGCGGCGCGGTGCCGTACACAAACTTGTCGAAGTAAGCGCGCATGTCGCGGCCGGCAGTTTCCGTCACCAGACGCATGTAGTCTTCTTCAGTGTAGCCCACGCCTTTCTGCCCAAACTCTTCCCAGAGGCGGCGCATCACGTCGTCGAGGCTGCGCTGGTGGCCGGTAAGGTGGCGCAACGTTAAGTCGAGCAGCAGGGCTACCAACGCTCCTTTATGGTAAACGGACACCTTACGGTCGGGTACGCCGGGCTTGTAGCCATCCAGCCACAAATCCACGCTGGCATCGGCTAAGGAAAGGTTGAAGCGGCCGTAGTCGTCGTAGTGCCTGCGTAGCACCGTGTTCAGCTCCTGAAAATATTGCTCCACGGTCCGCACCCCGCTACGGGCCAGCAGATACTCCCCGTAGTAAGTCGTAACGCCCTCGGCTATGTAGCAGGTGCGGAAGTAGTTTTCGCGGGCGTATTCGTAGGGCTGCATTTCGGCGGGCCGAATGCTCTTGATATTCCAGGTATGAAACAGCTCGTGGCAGCTCACGCCCAGAAATTCCTTGTACAGGCCTTCCGTCATGAGCAGTTCGGCTGGGCCCAGGGTAATTACGGTGGAGTTGCCGTGCTCTACACCGTGGTAGTGCTTGTAAGGCAGAATCTGGTTCAGGTAGTGATAATCGGAAACCGGAAAGCCCCCAAACAACGCCATCTGCTCTTCGGTGAAGGCCGTGAAGTCGCGCAGGATTGTTTCCCAGTCGGGCGTGCACTCCCCCTGTATCCATACCGTGAAGGGCAGGCCCTGTACCTGGTAGGTGCGCTGCTGTAGCGTGGGGCTGGCAATCAGCGGAGAGTCAGCTAGCTGGTCAAAAGAGGCTGCCTGCAGCGTGTTGGGGCCACTTTGGGGCAGGCCGCAGGCTATCTGCCAGCCTTCGGGCAAGTCCAGCAGCAGTTGGCAGGCTTCCACTTGGCGGCCCTCGATGTACATAAAGCACTGCACCCCGTTCAGGTACAGCTGCGTTTCATCCAGCCAGGAGCCGCCGGCGTCCATTTGGTGGGCATAGAAGTTGTAGCGCACCTGCAGGGTGCGGCCCGCCGCGTTCGGCACTTCCCACCGGTCTTTCGTGCGCTTGCGGTAGGGGAGGAGCGACTTCGTGTTGGCGTCGAGTACCTCTACCCGCTGAATTTTCTGGGCGAAGTTCTGCAGCTCGTAGCGCCCGGGGCGCCAGGCGGGCAATTGTAGCTCTACGGCCTCAGCAGTCGTAGCAGGCACTTCAAAGGTCATCTGAACCTGCACGTAGAAGGTCAGCGGGTTCTCAAATGAGACGTGGTAATGAATCATGGCAGCGCCGTGGGGGCGGGGGCAGAAAGTCCTGAGTAAAGGTACAGCTATCCGGTCGAAAAGCGGGGCCTAATGGGCGGTTTCCGCGGGAATGTTTCCCTCAAAAAGGCAGCGCTTTTAGCCCGGGTATTTCCTGGTAGAAACGGTAGTGCTGGGAAAAAGGTGAACTAGGCATTGTCTTTTCCAAACCAACCTGTTACCTTTGCCGGCCTTACCTGCCATTGAGTCACTACATATACCATGAAACGTACTTTTCAGCCTTCGCAGCGCAAGCGCCGCAATAAGCACGGTTTCCGCTCGCGCATGGAAACCGCCAACGGCCGCCGCGTGCTGGCCTCCCGTCGTGCCAAAGGCCGCAAGCGCCTGACCGTATCCGACGAAGGTCGTCATAAGCGCTAAGCTTCTACCGGCTGCGGCCGGTTCGCCCCCGCTCATGAGCACTCCTGCGCCGGGCGCGCGCTCCTATTCGTTTCCGAAGGAAGAACACTTGTGTCGTAAGAAGCTCATTGAAGAGCTTTTCGGCCGGGGTTCTTCTTTTGGTTTATACCCCTTGCGGCTGGTCTGGCTGCCGGCGCTGGCCCCTACGCAAGCTCCCCCGCAAGTCCTAGTTAGTGTCTCCAAGCGCACGTTTAAGCGGGCTGTAGACCGGAATTATCTAAAAAGGCTACTGCGCGAAGCATACCGCCTGAATAAATATCGGCTTGTAGAAGCCCCCAATGGCCATTCTGTGGGCGTATTGGCACTTATTTACAGCGGCAAGGAAAAAAAGCCTTTCGCGCTGGTCGAAAAAAAATTAATTTCAGGGCTAGAGCGTTTGCTGCAGGAAGCCGTACCTGCGCCTGCAACACCCCTTTCTTCGCCGCGTCCTTAACTGGCTGCAGATCCGAAGAGCGTTGCGGCTGTGTCCGGCCTGCGTTTGAGTGAAGGGTTCTTATCTGCTTCCCGCCCGTGTATGCGTAAAAAATCTATTGCCGCCGGCCTGCTCCTGGGAGGAGCCACGCTGCTTGTCTCATTCAAGTCGGTTTCCGACAATGAGCGGTACTTCGAAATTGCTAAGAACCTGGACATCTTCGCCACCTTGTTTAAGGAGGTGAACACCTATTACGTGGATGAGGTGATGCCCGCCAAGCTGGTGAAAACCGGCATCGACGCCATGCTCAAGAGCCTCGACCCGTACACCAACTACATTCCCGAGGACGATATCGAGGATTTCCGCACCCTTACCACCGGGCAGTACGGCGGTATTGGGGCCGTGGTGGTGAAGCGTAGTGGCAAAACCATTGTGCAGGCGGCCTACGAAGGTTACCCCGCTCAAAAAGCAGGTTTGCTGCCTGGCGACGAAATCCTGAACATCAACGGCATTGCGCTGGAGAAGAAAACCAACTCCGACATTAGCAAGCTGCTGAAGGGGCAGGCCAACTCCCTTGTGAAGCTGATGGTGACGCGCTACGGCCAGGATGCGCCAGTGGAAATCAACATCACCCGTGACAAGATTCAGGTAGACAACGTGCCGTACTACGGCATGCTCACCAACGATATTGGCTACTTCCAGCTGGGCGGCTTCACAGTCGATGCCGGCAAGGAAGTGCGCCTGGCCGTGGCCAAGCTCAAGGAAATGGGCGCCAAGAAGATTGTGTTCGACATTCGGGACAACCCCGGCGGCTTGCTCAACGAGGCGGTAAACATTTCCAACCTGTTCGTGGAAAAGGGCCTTGACATTGTGAGCACCAAGGGCAAGGTGACGGAGTGGAACAAAACCTACAAAGCCCTGGACACGCCTCTGGATACCCAGATGCCCATGGCCATTATTACCAGCGGCCGCTCGGCCTCGGCCGCTGAAATTGTGTCGGGGGTGTTGCAGGACTACGACCGGGCCGTGCTGGTAGGGGAGCGGACGTTTGGGAAGGGCCTTGTACAGGCCACCCGGCCGCTGAGCTATAACTCCCAGCTGAAGGTAACCACCGCCAAATACTACATCCCGAGCGGGCGCTGCATTCAGGAAATCGACTACTCACACCGCGCCGATGATGGCACCCTGGGCAAAGTACCCGACTCCCTGCGCACGGCCTTCAAAACGCAGGCCGGCCGCACCGTGTTCGACGGCGGCGGCGTGGCTCCCGACGTGGAAGTGCAGGAGCGCGAAGTAGCCGAAATTACCCGCCTGCTGCTCCAGAAAAACTACTTATTCGACTACGCCACGCGCTACCGGGCCGAGCACGCCACCATTCCGCCGGCCCGCGACTTCAAGCTGTCCGATGTGGAGTACCAGAAGTTTGTGCAGTTTCTGCAGAACAAGGATGTGAGCTATTCCACCGAGGTGGAGAAAAGCCTTTCCGACTTAATTAAAAAGTCCAAGGACGAGAAGCACTACGAGGACGTGAAAACCGAGCTGGAAGCTATTCGCCGCAAGGTTTCCACCAACAAGAGCAACGACCTGACCCGCTTTAAGCCCGAAATCAAGGAGTTGCTGGAGCAGGAAATCGTGTCGCGCTACTACTTCCAGAAAGGCCAGATCGAAGCCTCCTTCGACGATGACCCCAATGTGCTGGCCGCCGTGCAGGTCCTCAACGACCCCAACCGCTACGCTGCCCTGCTGCGCCCCAACGGCCGCGCCGCCAGCGCCAGTAAAAGCGCCGGCACCAAGTAGGCACTAATAAACAAAGAGCAGGCCCTGGAAAGCCTGCTCTTTTTAATTCTATCAGTCTATGTGGAAGAACCTGCTGTATTACGCTTCCTTTAGTGTCATCTATGTGTCGTTATCTGTGTATAGCGCAATAGAGCTATTTGCGTTTGAGCTATTTGGCCCACTGAAGGAGAACTACAGCCTCTGGGAACTACTGGCGTTGCCCTCAGGCTACTGGAAAACCAAGCTAGCATATGTCATCTATTCGTTTCTGGATTTTCCTTTCGGAATTCCCTTGCGGTATATAAAAACCGATACGGTACTCCCATTAGTAGCCATTGTTCTTAACTCGCTCTTCATGGCTTGGCTGCTGCAAAGAGTGTTCAGAAGATTGAAAAGGCAGCGCGTGAATATTGTTCAGGCATAATTGAGGCGCTTATTGGAGTTACCTTTGCTACCGTGCAAAATCTTCGTCAGCGCCTCACTATTAACTCGCGCCAATGCGGCGGGCGTCCCTACATTCGGGTATTGGATATACTGAGTGCCGACCTGTTGAGTGAGCCGGTGCTGGCCAAACTGCCCGATCTGGAGCCACTCGATATTCAGGCCGCTTTGCAGTACGCGGCGAACCGTTAGTTGAAATCAAAGATGCCTGAACCCTCCCTCATCCTCTCGCTCGAAACCTCCTCGCCCGTCTGTTCCGTGGCCTTGCACCGCGTGACCGATGGCTCCCTGGTGGGCCAGACGGAGCTGCGGCTGGAGAAGTCGCACTCCTCGCACCTGAGCGTACTGGTAAGCCAGCTGCTGGAAAACACGGGACACACCCTGCAAGACCTAGCGGCTGTAGCCTTGAGCGACGGACCGGGCTCCTACACCGGGCTGCGCATTGGGGCCGCTGCCGCCAAAGGCTTCTGCTACGCCTTGGATGTACCTCTGCTGGCCGTCGGGACGCTGCAAAGCCTGGCCCACCAGGTAGCTCAGCGTACCGCCCACCCCGAAAACTACCTGTATTGCCCCATGCTCGATGCCCGGCGCATGGAAGTGTATGCGGCCCTTTACCGGCACGATGGCACCGAAGAACTGGCGCCCACACCCTTGGTCCTCGATGCCGATACCCTGGGCGAACAACTAGCCCACCATTCGTTGTTATGCTTTGGTAACGGCGCGGCCAAGTTCCGGCCGCTCGTGGCCGGGCATCCGCACGTAGCGTTCTTAGCGGGTATCGAACCATCTGCCATAGCCGTAGGCGAGCTGGCCCTTGGCGCCTACCAGCGGCAGGAGTTTCGCAGCGTGGCTTACTACGAGCCGTTTTACTTAAAAGAAGTGTACACTACTACGCCGAAGAACAGAACTTAGAAGCCAGAATTAAGAGCCTAGAAGCCGCTCCATAAGCTGTCTGCTAGGTTTTTGACTTTGCGTATCAAGCTCTCAATGATCATATCATGGAAGACATTCTCATCAACCGGGTAGCGCAAAGCGCCCTCACCATGCTCAACCTCGAAGAGTTTATTCATCCGGGCGAGCGGGTGGTGTATGATATCAAGGACAACCTGTTTCATGGGCTGATGCTGCGCGAGAAAGACTTTCGCGAGTTCATTAAAACCCACGACTGGACCCAATACGCGGGCCAGAACGTGGCCATCATCTGCTCGGTCGACGCCATTGTGCCTACCTGGGCCTACATGCTACTGGCCTCTAAGCTGCAGCCGCACGCCCACCGCTACGTATTTGGCAACCTAGAGGCCCTAGAGCAGGAACTGTTTCACGAGGCCATTGCTGGCCTCGATGCCGAGCAATATCGTGACGCCAAAATGGTCATCAAGGGCTGCGGCGAGAAGCCCGTGCCCACCTACGCTTATGTAGCCATCATGCAGAAGCTGCTGCCCGTGGCGGCCAGCATTATGTACGGGGAGCCATGCAGCACCGTGCCGCTCTACAAGCGCCCCAAAGCCTGAGCAGCCCAGCTCTTGCGCACTGAAAAAGCCCTTCTGATGCATCGGAAGGGCTTTTTTGGGCTGCTGCGGAGGCTTACATGCCCATAGAAGCGGCGCAAACCCTCGTCGAAGTGGCGTAAGCCTCCGTAGAAACGGCGTAAGCAAGCTTCGAAAGGGCGTAAAGACCCGTAGAGGTGGCGTAAAGGCTTGTCGAAGTGGCGTAGACGCTCGTAGCAACGGCGTGGAGCCGGCTCGCCGCGCCAAATGCCGGGTACGGTTGCATCTTTGGGGCGCACATCGACCTCCTTATGCCTGAATCTGCTGCTACTCCTTATCAACTTAGTTTGCTCACGGGCGTGGCCATTGTGGTGGCCAGCATGGTAGGCACGGGCGTATTTACCAGCCTGGGGTTTCAGGTGCTGGGTATCCAGAGCGGGTTTGCCTTGCTGATGCTGTGGGCCGTGGGTGGTCTGATTGCCCTGTGCGGGGCCCTGAGCTACGGCGAGCTGGCGGCGGCCATGCCCCGCTCGGGCGGCGAGTATCATTACCTGTCGCAGATTTACCACCCGGCGCTGGGCTTTCTATCGGGGTGGGTGTCGGCCACGGTGGGCTTTGCGGCCCCCACGGCGCTGGCCGCCATGGCCCTGGGGCGCTATGCCCAGAGCGTGTGGCCGGCAGTTTCGGCGCAGTGGCTGTCGGTGGGGGTGGTGCTGGCCCTCACCGTGGTGCATGCTACCAACAAGCGGGCCGGCAGCCGCCTGCAGGTCATCATCACCACGGTGAAAGTGCTGGTGCTGGTGCTGTTTATCGGAGTAGGGCTGGCAGCGGCTACCCCCACTAGCCTGGCCTTTGCGCCCCAGGCCGCCGATTGGCGGGAATTGCTGAATCCGGCTTTTGCTGTGTCGTTGGTGTATGTATCCTACGCTTACTCGGGCTGGAACGCCGCGGCCTACCTCACGGGCGAAATGGCCAACCCCCAGCGCAACCTGCCCCGCATTCTGCTGCTGGGCACGGCGCTGGTGCTGCTGCTTTATGTAGGGCTGAACTTCGTGTTTCTGTACTCGACGCCCATTCCCAAGCTGGCGGGACAAGTGGAAGTGGGCTTTGTGGCCGCCACCGAAATATTTGGGACGGCAGCGGGGCGGCTGATGGGCGGCGTCATTGCAGTGCTACTGGTATCTACGGTTAGCTCCATGATTTTTGCCGGGCCGCGCATTGTGCAGGTGATGGGGGAGGACCTACCCCCACTTCGGGGCTTGGGCAAGGTGAGTGCGGCCGGCATTCCGGTGCGGGCCACGCTGCTGCAAACGGCTCTTACGCTGGTGTTCCTGCTGACGGCCACCTTCGAGCAGGTTCTCCTCTACGCGGGGTTCGTGCTCAGCCTGTTCACCTTTCTCACGGTGCTGGGCCTGTTTGTGCTGCGCTGGCGCCGGCCCGAGCTGCCGCGCCCCTACCGGGCCTGGGGCTACCCGCTTACGCCGCTCATCTTCTTAGCGCTCAATGGCTGGACGCTCTGGTTTATCGTTCAGGACAAGCCCCGCGAGACCAGCTATGGGGTATTTACTCTGTTCGTGGGCTTGCTGGTATACTTTGTAGGGCGGCGTATATCCCGCCGTAGCCAAGTTTTGTTGCCCTGAATCATGAACATTACGCCGCCTGATCCTGGCAGTGCCTCCTGGAAACAGAAGGCCTACCGCATCATCTTTGAATCGGATACCCGCGCCGGCCGCGCCTTCGATGTGCTGTTGCTGGGCGCCATTATGGTGAGTGTGCTGGCCGTGATGTTGGAAAGCGTGCGGCCTATCGATGCCCGCTATGGCCCCCTACTGCGGGCCGTGGAGTGGTTTATGACGGGGCTGTTCATCATCGAATACCTCATGCGGCTGCTGGTTGTACGCCGCCCCCTGGCCTACGCGCTGAGCTGGCTGGGCATCATTGATTTTTTAGCTATTGTGCCCACGCTGGCCAGCCTGCTGTCCGTTGGCAGCCGCAACCTGATTGTTATTCGTACGCTGCGGCTGCTGCGCGTATTCCGCATTTTCAAGCTTGGGAAGTTTGTGGGCGAAGGCGAGTTTATTCTGACCGCGCTTAAAGCCAGCCGCTTCAAAATTCTGGTGTTTCTCACGGCGGTACTCACGCTCGTCGTAGTCATCGGCACATTGATGTACGTGGTGGAAGGCGGTCAGAATGGCTTCACCAGCATTCCCAAGAGTATTTACTGGGCCATTGTGACGCTTACCACGGTGGGCTACGGCGACATTTCCCCGGTAACGGTGCTGGGCCAGACGCTGGCTTCCGTGCTCATGATTCTGGGCTACGCCATCATTGCCGTACCCACGGGCATTGTATCGGCCCAGATGGCCACGCCGGCTTCACCAGCTACCCCAGCTTTCAAACAGGTTATCTGTCATGTGTGCCAGGCTACGGAGCACAAGTCGGAAGCGCAATATTGCTGGCGCTGTGGCGAGAAGCTCTGACGTGTACCTTTGGCCAGCGAGTTTTTCTCCCATTTCTCTTCCACTCTATGCGCTTCTCTATTGCCCGGTTGCTATGGCCGGCTTTCTTCCTGACACTGGCGGCCTGCTCCGACCCCAAAACCTCTACTCCTCAGCAGCAGCCCGCCGCGCCCACGCCAGCGCCTGCCGCTTCCGATACCGTAGCCACCGCCCCGGCTACTCCTCCTGCTCCCGATACCAGCGCCGTGCAGAACGTGGCCGCCTACCTGGCGGGGCAGCGCCTCAGCCAGGGCAGTACCCTGCAGCCGCTGGCCCGGCAAGCCGCCTGGCAAACCTACGCGGCCAATGCCGACAAAAGCTGGGATAAGTACCACGCCGCCCGCACCGCTAAGATTGAGCAGTGGGCGGCTACCGAGCTGGATTCCGTGCGTCGCCAAAGCCCCGTTATCTTCTACCCCTTCAGTGGCCCAGATCTACTGAATGTGGTAACCATGTTCCCAACCAGCCAAACCTATGTGCTGGTCGGCCTGGAGCCGGTGGGGACCGTGCCGCATCAGCGCACCCTCGAAAACCCCAAGCTGTTTACCATGCTGAAAAAGTCCTTGTGGTCGGTATTGGAATTCAGCTTTTTCCGCACCAACGATATGGCGGTGGATTTAAAATCAGTGGAGCTGGACGGGTCTTTGCCGCTGATGATGCTCTTCGCTGCCCGCACCAATCACCAGGTTACCGCCGTGCGCTACGTGCAGCTCGATGCCGAAGGCCAGCTTACCGATGCCGATTCGGCCACGATCAGCCGGCCCGGCCTGAAGGTCATTCCCGGCGTAGAGCTGGCTATGCGGGATAAAGCCGGCCGGGAAAAGAAAGCCTACTATTTCTCCGCCGACCTTAGCGACTGGAAGCTGGGCCAGACAAAAGAAGGGGCCCTCAAGTTTGTGCGCAGTCTTGGCCCCCTGACAACGTACGTAAAGTCGGCCTCATATCTCATGCACAAATCGTATTTCAGCAAGGTGCGCAACTTGGCCTTGGAGCGTAGTCGCTACATTTTGCAGGACGATTCGGGCATTGCCATGAAGTACTTCCAGCCGGTCGCCAACTGGCAGCTCACATACTATGGCACGTATAAGCGGCCCATCAACCTGTTCGCCAAACACTACCAGCCCCAGCTCACCCGCGCCTACACCGATACCCTGCAACGAGTGCGCCCCCTACCTTTTGGCACCGGGTACAACTGGCGGCAAAACGATTCCAACCTGCTGCTGGCTCACCGAACCAAGCCAGTGCAGTAACGTTTGCTAAGCTTAGACTGGTTTGCCTATCGCGCCACTGCCTGCTCGGGAGTGGCGCGTTTTTTTGCGGCTGGCTCGCGCTGGGATGCGTATCTTTTACCAGGGTTGATTTAACTGACGGATATTGCTCATGATGTTGCGCGGGTTGAGAGGAAGTCTTGGGACGTTGCCGCTCTTAGGCTGGCTGTTGCTGAGTTGGCTGGTGCTGCCAATGGGTAGCGAAAAAAAACGGCAGGCAGCTACGACTCTCCCTATCGTCCCGGCCGACAGCCCGCTGCTGGACAGCCTGCTGCATAGCCACCCTGGCCTCCTGCCCGTAGTCAGTCAGGCCGAGCAGTATGAGTTGCAGATCATTTATACCCAGATAAACCGCGATGCGCAGCAACAGCCCCATTTCACGCAGCACTCTTACCACCTGAACGCCCGGCAATATTTCAACCCGGCTAGTATGGTGAAGCTGCCCGTAGCCATGTTGGCTCTGGAAAAGCTGAATCAACTCAATAGGCCTGGGCTTTCCCGCCGCACGCCCATGGCCACTGGTGCTGCTTTCCGTTGCCAGACGCCCGCTCCCTACGTGCCCTCTCCCGATTCCGATCAGGTAAACACCGTAGGGAATTATATTAAGCGCATGTTGCTGGTTAGTGATAATTCGGCTTATAACCGGTTGTATGAGTTTTTAGGCCAGCGCCCGCTCAACGAGCGGCTAGCCAAATTAGGCTACCCTGATGCCCGAATTGTGCGGCGGTTTGCCCCCTGCGATACTGCGGCCAACCGCCATACGAATCCTGTCACCTTTTTAAGGGCATCTAATAAGGAGGTAATATATCATCAGTCGGCCGCGGTCAATACGCAGCCGTTCTCATTCCCCTTGGGGCCGGTGCGGAAGGGCAGTGGCTATTATGCCGGTGGGCGGCTTTTGCAGCGTCCCTACGACTTTACCACCGCCAACTACTTACCCCTGCAGTATATCCACGACCTATTAAAAACCGTGCTGTTTCCCCAGAGTGTGCCCCAAGCTGCGCAACCGGACCTCACCCCCCAGGACTACCAGTTCCTACGTTTCTATCTGCGCAGCACACCCCATGCAGCGAGCTACAGTTCCTATAAAAGCCCGAAGTATTTCGATGCTTATAAGAAGTACCTATACTATGGCCGTAACCCAAGCCGCCAGGCCATTAAAAATCTGCACAGCTATAATATAGTAGGGATGTCACACGGATACCTCGCCGATGTCGCCTACTTCGTCGATACCGAACAGAAAGTAGAGTTCATGCTCAGCGCCGTGCTTTATGTAAACAAAGACGGTATTCTCAACGATGGTACCTACGAGTATACCAACATTGGCCTGCCCTTTCTGGCAGCATTGGGTCAAACGATTCACCGCTATGAGGTAAAGCGCCTAAGGCCATACTACGCAATTCCTGCCGTCTATCTCCAGGAAGAAACTCAACGGTAAGAAAGTTGTGCAGACTTTTTCCTTGTCTATACGGAGTAAGTACCTGAAAGCGAAAAGGTAAGTGCGCTAAGGAGCTCGCACAAGGGAACGGTAAACGAAAAACTTGTTGTATAGGTTTGGAAAAGCAAAAAGGAAGCCCCACTTTTGCACTCCCAAACCGGAACGCGGTAGGGAGGATCTTCCGGCAAACGCAGAAATAGTCCTATATAGGAGCTACTGCTTTCAGGCACTGGGTTTAGCCAGCCGCTGAAAAAAAAAGTTTGCCAACGGGGTTGCAAAAGCGGTTGCGGGTTTCGTACCTTTGTCCTCCCAACGCGAATCGCGCGGCGGAACGAAGTGAGAATAACACAAAAATTTATTTTTGTGGAAACTTGCAAAAGGCGCTAAGGTGTTGCTACCTTTGCAGCCCGCTTCAACCGGAAGGGGGAATTGCTCGTCACAAGTGCTTGTCGAACGAAAAACTTTTTTTCTTCGGGAGCCTTGCAGAAAGCAAAAAGGTTCTTACCTTTGCAGCCCGCTTCAATCGGAAGTGGCACAGTACCCGGGCTAACTAGCCCACCAGGTTCTTCCAACAGGGAAGGACGGACGTTCTTTGAATGACTGGAATTGACAAATTTGGGTGAGGCTGTTGTAGGCGACTACAGCAGCAGCAAGACCAAGCGTAACAGAACGAACAGACACGTCAAACATACGAGTCGGATCAGCACTTGACATCAGCCCTAGTTCGCTAGGGTGTAGAAATTTATACAATGGAGAGTTTGATCCTGGCTCAGGATGAACGCTAGCGGCAGGCCTAATACATGCAAGTCGAACGGACGGTAGCAATACCGTTAGTGGCGCACGGGTGCGTAACGCGTAACCAACCTGCCTGGATCTGGGGGATAGCCCGCCGAAAGGCGGATTAATACCGCATAAGCCACGAGAGCGGCATCGCTTTTTTGGTAAAGATTTATTGGATTCAGATGGGGTTGCGTAGCATTAGCTAGTTGGCGGGGTAACGGCCCACCAAGGCGACGATGCTTAGGGGACCTGAGAGGGTGATCCCCCACACTGGCACTGAGATACGGGCCAGACTCCTACGGGAGGCAGCAGTAGGGAATATTGGGCAATGGGCGAGAGCCTGACCCAGCCATGCCGCGTGCCGGATGAAGGCCTTCTGGGTTGTAAACGGCTTTTCTCAGGGAAGAAAAAGAGGATGCGTCCTAAACTGACGGTACCTGAGGAATAAGCACCGGCTAACTCCGTGCCAGCAGCCGCGGTAATACGGAGGGTGCAAGCGTTGTCCGGATTTATTGGGTTTAAAGGGTGCGTAGGTGGCCCGTTAAGTCCGGGGTGAAAGCCTCTTGCTCAACAAGAGAACTGCCCTGGATACTGGCGGGCTTGAGTCCAGACGAGGTTGGCGGAATAGAAGGTGTAGCGGTGAAATGCATAGATACCTTCTAGAACCCCGATTGCGTAGGCAGCTGACTAGGCTGGTACTGACACTGAGGCACGAAAGCGTGGGGAGCGAACAGGATTAGATACCCTGGTAGTCCACGCCGTAAACGATGGATACTCGCTGGCAGCGATACACTGTTGCTGGCTTAGCGAAAGCGGTAAGTATCCCACCTGGGGAGTACGCTCGCAAGAGTGAAACTCAAAGGAATTGACGGGGGCCCGCACAAGTGGTGGAGCATGTGGTTTAATTCGATGATACGCGAGGAACCTTACCTAGGCTAGAATGCGCGTGACCGGTTCAGAGATGAACCTTTCCTTCGGGACACAAAGCAAGGTGCTGCATGGCCGTCGTCAGCTCGTGCCGTGAGGTGTTGGGTTAAGTCCCGCAACGAGCGCAACCCCTATGTTTAGTTGCCAGCGGATTATGCCGGGGACTCTAGACAGACTGCCTGCGCAAGCAGTGAGGAAGGCGGGGACGACGTCAGGTCATCATGGCCCTTACGCCTAGGGCTACACACGTGCTACAATGGACGGTACAGAGGGTCGCTACACAGTGATGTGATGCCAATCTCACAAAGCCGTTCTCAGTTCGGATCGGAGTCTGCAACTCGACTCCGTGAAGCTGGAATCACTAGTAATCGCGTATCAGCAATGACGCGGTGAATACGTTCCCGGGCCTTGTACACACCGCCCGTCAAGCCATGGAAGTTTGGTAGACCTGAAGCTGGTGCTCGTCACAGAAGCCAGTTAGGGTAGAACAAGTAACTGGGGCTAAGTCGTAACAAGGTAGCCGTACCGGAAGGTGCGGCTGGATCACCTCCTTTCTGGAGCGGTTCGACTCGTTGACGTGGAATGTTCGCTAATAAGTACACTTTGGTTTTGTAACCTGGATTTGTCAATCCCTTCATTCAAGATATTGATTCGGATTCGAGGCACTACCGTTGGCGGTGTCACTCGAAGACCCGGGCTTGTAGCTCAGGTGGTTAGAGCGCTACACTGATAATGTAGAGGTCCCTGGTTCGAGTCCAGGCAGGCCCACTGGTCACAGCGGGGTTGCCGTGTGGACTAGAGCAGAACGGGGGATTAGCTCAGCTGGCTAGAGCACCTGCCTTGCACGCAGGGGGTCAACGGTTCGAATCCGTTATTCTCCACCATTCACAAACTGGCCAATCGGGTCGTTTGGGTGAGAATACATAGTATAAGGAATGTGAAGCTCATCCTTCACATTCCGCATTGTCTTCAACAGGAAGACAAATGTTCTTTGACGTAGTGTAACGAGTAAGAAAGAAAACAAAGAGTGATACACCTTGTGTATCACCCGAGCCCTCCAGCCTTCGGGTTGGAGCTACAAGAAGTAAGCAAGGGCACACGGGGGATGCCTAGGCTCTCAGAGGCGATGAAGGACGTGATAAGCTGCGATAAGGCCAGGGGATTAGCACATATAAGGTGATCCTGGCATTTCCGAATGGGGCAACCCCTCTACTTGAAGAGTAGAGACTTCGTAGCATTTGCTACCAAGGGCAAACCCGGGGAACTGAAACATCTAAGTACCCGGAGGAACAGAAAATAACATATGATTCCCCAAGTAGTGGCGAGCGAACGGGGAGGAGCCCAAACCGGGTTGGTTACGGCCAGTCCGGGGTTGTAGGACCTCAACATCTGATTGATTTACATTAGCTGAATGGCATGGGAAAGCCAACCACAGACGGTGAGAGTCCGGTAAGCGACCTTGTAGATCACGGTAGAGGATTCCTGAGTAGGGCGGGGCCGGAGAAACCCCGTCTGAATCCAGCGGCACCATCCGCTAAGGCTACATACTCCTGAGAGACCGATAGTGAACTAGTACCGTGAGGGAAAGGTGAAAAGAACCGGGAATACCGGAGTGAAAAGAACCTGAAACCGTGTGCTTACAAGCAGTTAGAGGGGTTTTGTGCCCTGATAGCGTGCCTTTTGCATAATGAGCCTACGAGTTACTCCTCTCTGGCAAGGTTAAGTGTATAGATGCACGGAGCCGCAGCGAAAGCGAGTCTGAATAGGGCGCAGAGTCAGAGGGGGTAGACGCGAAACTTTGTGATCTACCCTTGAGCAGGTTGAAGGTTGGGTAACACCAACTGGAGGACCGAACCAGTTTCCGTTGAAAAGGATTTGGATGACTTGAGGGTAGGGGTGAAAGGCCAATCAAACTGAGAAATAGCTCGTACTCCCCGAAATGTATTTAGGTACAGCGTCGGCGTGGAGTCAGCGGGAGGTAGAGCTACCGATAGGACTAGGGGGTGTCACAGCCTACCGAATCCTGACGAACTCCGAATGCCCGTTGATATAGCCGGCAGTGAGGCTTGGGGTGCTAAGGTCCCAGGCCGAGAGGGAAAGAACCCAGACCATCCGCTAAGGTCCCTAAATTCGGACTAAGTTGAACAAAGGAGGTCCAGTTGCCTTGACAGCCAGGATGTTGGCTTGGAAGCAGCCATGCATTTAAAGAGTGCGTAACAGCTCACTGGTCGAGCGACAGGGCATCGATAATACGCGGGCATCAAGTCCGGTACCGAAGCGATGGATTTGCACTATGTGCAAGTGGTAGGGGAGCATTCCAGCAGCGGTGAAGGTATCCTGTCAGGGGTGCTGGAGCGGCTGGAAAAGCAAATGTAGGCATGAGTAACGATAAGGCAGGTGAGAAACCTGCCCGCCGATAGACTAAGGTTTCCTGCTCAACGCTAATCGGAGCAGGGTTAGTCGGGACCTAAGGGGCAGCCGAAGGGCGCGACCCGATGGACAGCTGGTTGATATTCCAGCACTTATTCAGTGGAGTGATGCAGTGACGCAGAAGTGAAAGATGCGCGGGCGGACGGAAGTGCCCGTTAAAGTGCGTAGGTATAGGAAGGGTAGTTAAGTACGCCCATCTTGCCGAACCACGATAGTACCCTACGGCTTCGGCCACGGGGATAGTCATCCTAATCAGACTGCCAAGAAAACCTGCTAAGCGTTTACTGCTGAATAACCCGTACCGCAAACCGACACAGGTAGTCAAGGAGAGTATCCTGAGGCGCTCGAGTGAATCACGGCCAAGGAACTCGGCAAAATGGTCCTGTAACTTCGGGAGAAGGGACGCTTCCTTGCAGCAATGCAAGAAGCCGCAGTGAAAAGGCCCAGGCGACTGTTTAACAAAAACACATGGCTTTGCAAACGCGCAAGCGGACGTATAAGGCCTGACACCTGCCCGGTGCCGGAAGGTTAAGAGGGGAACTTAGTCGCAAGGCGAAGGTTTGAATCGAAGCCCCGGTAAACGGCGGCCGTAACTATAACGGTCCTAAGGTAGCGAAATTCCTTGTCGGGTAAGTTCCGACCTGCACGAATGGTGTAACGATCTGGGCGCTGTCTCAGCCGTGAGCTCGGTGAAATTGTAGTCTCGGTGAAGATGCCGAGTACCCGCCACGGGACGGAAAGACCCCGTGCACCTTTACTATAGCTTGACATTGACGCTGGGTAACACATGTGTAGGATAGGTGGGAGACTATGAAGCGGTGCCGCCAGGTATCGTGGAGTCAACGTTGAAATACCACCCTTGTGTTGCTTGGCGCCTAATCCGGAAACGGAGACCGTGTCTGGTGGGTAGTTTGACTGGGGTGGTCGCCTCCAAAAAAGTATCGGAGGCTTTCAAAGGTCCGCTCAGTACGCTTGGTAACCGTACGCAGAGCGCAATAGCAGAAGCGGGCTTGACTGTGAGGCCTACAAGCCGAGCAGGGTCGAAAGACGGATATAGTGATCCGGTGGTTCCGCATGGAAGGGCCATCGCTCAAAGGATAAAAGGTACGCCGGGGATAACAGGCTGATCTCCCCCAAGAGCTCATATCGACGGGGAGGTTTGGCGCCTCGATGTCGGCTCGTCACGTCCTGGGGCTGGAGAAGGTCCCAAGGGTTCGGCTGTTCGCCGATTAAAGTGGCACGCGAGCTGGGTTCAGAACGTCGTGAGACAGTTCGGTCCCTATCTGTGGTGGGCGTTGGATATTTGACAGGACCTGACTTTAGTACGAGAGGACCGAGTTGGACCAGCCGCTCGTGCACCGGTTGTGACGCCAGTTGCAGCGCCGGGTAGCGACGCTGGGATGAGATAAGCGCTGAAAGCATCTAAGTGCGAAACTCACCTGAAGATGAGATATCCGTTTAATAAGAGTCGTGGAAGATGACCACGTTGATAGGCACTAGGTGTAGAGGTCGAAATACCACAGCCGAGGTGTACTAATGACTCGAACGCTTCTGTCGATGAAGCTCACCGTTTTCCCTTTCTTACCCGTTCACTGCGTCAACGTTATCGCCAGGACTGTGCTAGTCCTGCGCACCTGAAATGGTGGCTTTAGCACGGGTGTTCACCTCTTCCCATTCCGAACAGAGTCGTTAAGCCCCGTTGCGCCCATGGTACTGCCTTCACCGGCGGGAGAGTAGGTCGCCGCCAACCTTCTGGTTTTTTCGAGCAACACCCCCCGCGTGCGGACACCCACCTGATCGTCAGGTGGCCCGCCCCGCGGGGGGTGTCGCCGTTTAAAGCTCCCGCGCTTCCCCGCGCCACCTAGGGAGCCCTAGGCCTGCTTCGATTCCTTGCAGCCGTAGTATCACTTTGTCTCCCTTTGGAGGCATATACCTGTTATAATTTACGCCCACTATATTCTTCAGTAGATCTTAGGAAGCTTTCTTATAGGCAACATATTTAGAGTTACCCGATAGGAGCCTTAGGTGAATTCGCCGGAGTAAACAGGGGGGCTAAGCCTTCTGAGCGTTGTGCCTATACATAGGCGCTAATACAGGCTAGAGTCATGGCTACCCTAATGCCGTGCAAATAAGGAGCCCTCAACAATCGTATATAACAGTTTTGTTACATACGATTGTTGAGGGCTCTGCAATGCGGGCAGTACTGTTGAAGACTATATCTGGCCCGGTCCGGCAATTACTTGCAGCATACCATCCAGCTGGAAGTATTGCTGCGCTAATTGCTGCAATTCTGGCGCAGTAGCCGTTTGTATTTGCGCAAGGAAGTCTGCGTAATAATAGGCTGGTAACCCCAGAAACACTGTGCTTTTGTATTTGTCGCACTGCTCGAAGACAGTGCTGAGCTCATTGGCGAACTTACCGGCCATGTAGTTTTTAACCGTAGTAAGTTCATCTTCCGGAATCAATTCTTCCTGCAGCTTCAGCAACTCGCGCTGCACTTCCGTTACCGCGGCTGTAGTGCTGGCCGCATTTACATCCGTTCCGATGACAAAGCTGGTAGCATGCTCACGGGGTGTTACACTTGCGTAGATGCCATAGGTAAATCCTTTGTCTTCGCGGATATTCTTCATCAGGCGCGACCCAAAATAGCCGCCTAGTACTTTCACTAAAAGCTGAAGCCGATGGGTATCGGGGTGATGCGGAGAAGGCCACAACCGGCCAATCCGTAGCGAGGATTGAATGCTGTCAGGGACCGTTACATAGTCGGTAAACGGCTGAGGGGCGGGAGTAACGCTGGCGGTATTGCTGGAAGTAGTGTTCTTACGTGTAATAGCGCCTAAACTGGCTTGCACAGCTTGCTCGTGCGCGGGCTGCACGTCACCACAGAGAAATATTTCTGCTCCAGATAGGGCGTAAGCCTGCTGGAAGAAAAGGTGCAGCGCCTCTGGGGTAACCGACTGAAACCGGCCTTCCTGGAATACAATACCGTAAGGACTTTGCGCACCAAATACATTGTGCGAAAACCGCTCAGCTGCCAAATAGCTGGTTTTTTGGCGCTCAATGCGTACGTTTTGAATCGTACGCATTTTAAGCGGCGTCAGCTCACTCTCGGGAAACGTGGGCTCGATAAGTACATCAGCTACCAAAGGCAGGAGTTTTTCCAAGTGGCGTGCCAAGCAATAGAGCGTTAGAGTGGCCCGATCAAAGCCTTGCTCACACTCGAGCGAGGCCCCAAAGAAGGCTACTTCATCGGCAATTTGCCGGGCACTGCGGGAGCGGGTGCCCTCCAGCAGCATGCGCGCCGTGAGGAGCGAGACACCGGGAGTCGTGTCGTACCATTTGCCGGCCTTAAACACAACTTGCAGGCGAATAACCGGCTGGGCGGCATTGCGCAGCACATGTAGGCGGCTTCCATTAGGGAGTAAAAGCACGTCAGCCGCGGGCAGCGGTACGCTGGCCAGCGGCTGAACGGGAGGAGCAACAAGGCGGTCAAGCATAGATATTAGTTGGTGGGCGCAGGGTCGCTGGCTGGGGAGGTGGCATTGGCGCCACCAGCAAAGTTAAAGTGCAGTGATACCCGTAGCGTCTGAGAAAGCGGATTGTTTTTGTTGTTAGGTACCAGGTAAGCGGCATCCACCCCAAACACCTGATATCGCAGGCCCGCGCCAAAGCTCAGGTACTGACGGGCACCTTTCTGCGCATTTTCGTAGAAATAGCCCACGCGAGCCGAGAGCAGGTCGTTGTACCAGTACTCCAAACCAGCGGAAATATTGACTTCCTGCAGTTCCTCCTTAAAGCCGCCGGGGGCATCGCCAAAGGAACTGAAGATGGAGCTTACCAGCCCTTTGCCGGCCCGGGCCCGGTTTTCGGCCTCTACTTCGGCCAGAACTTGCTTGCCGCGGCCGGTGGTATCGCCCGTTACATAGTAGGGGCTGGGCACCAGCAGCTTGTTGGCATCTACCGTAAGGGTAAGTTTGTTGTAAGCGTCCAGTTCCTTGGTGATGGCAGTGCCTAACTTGAGGTTAGCCGGCAGGAAGTTGCCCTGCTCAGGGTTGGTGTAGGTGATTTTGTTGCCAATATTCGAAATGGCTGCCCCCAAGGCCAGGTTGTAGTCCTGGGCCCCGATGGACAGATCTTTCGTGTAATACAAACCCAGATCCACGGCGGCGGCATTGCCGGGGCGTGTATCTCCTTCGCCGCCGGTGAGGTTAGAGCGGATGTAGCGCGCCGCTACGCCCACACCCAGGTTCTCGCTCAGGCGCTGACCGTAGGAAACCGACAGCGAGTATTCTTTCGGATTATAGTCGCCGGTGGAGTTGTTGTTGATGTCGCGGAACTGAATGGTGCCCAGGTCGAAGTACATCAAGGAGACGCCAAAGGCAGACCGCTGCCCCACCTTGTGGTAGCCCGACAAATAGCCCAGACCCATGTCGTCCGTCACTTGCCGCAACCACGGCGCGTACGATAGCGAAGCCCCCGTGGCATTGGGCATAAAGCCCAGTTTACCGGCGTTGTAATACATCGAGTTGGCATCCGGCGAAATAGCCACGCCAGCTTCCCCGAGGGCCGCCGAGCGCGAGTCGGGGCTGAGCGTCAGCACGGGCACGGCCGTCGTAATGGCACGGTCTTCCTGCTGGGCGTAGGCGCCCGTAGAAAGGGTGAAAAGCCCGGCCGCAACACTTAGCCGTACAGTCAACTTCGATAACATACTAGGAGGTGAAATGGTGGAAAGGGGAAGCATTTGCAAAGAAAGCAGTTAGCGTAGCAGGACAAGCTTTTCAAATTTACTGACCTGCGAGCCGTCGCGCGGAGAACGAAGATGTACCCGGTATAGGTATACGCCACGGGCTACCTGATCATTAAATTCGTCGCGCCCATCCCAGGTAAGGGCGGCCACGTGCGCGGGGCTGCTGGCCAAGCTGGTTGAGAGCGTACGGATAAGCTTACCGGTAACGGTGAAAACCTGGACCTGCACTTCCAGCTCTTCGCCATTTCGGTTGTGGTCGAAATGAAACGTAGTGGTGGTAGCAAACGGATTGGGGTAGTTCAACAAATGATCCAGGGCCAGCTTTTCGTTGCGCACGACGACAAACTCGATTTCCTGCTCGGCGGAGTTGTTGAACGTGTCCCAGGCTTTGAGGCGCAGTACGTGCGGACCGGGCGTCAGGTTCTTGAATAAGTACCGCACCCGGCCACTCCGGAAGTTGTCGACATCAGCCGTGTAATAATCGTTCAGGACTAACACATTAGTCGGCGCGTTGTCGAGAATGACCGTGATTTCGTGGCCAATGCCCGAGCCAGCCGTATTGATACCGCTGCTGTCCCGTAATTGGGCCATCAGCGTGGTAGTAGTGCCCGTGGTGCCGCCAAACACAAACGACTCACTATCCATGAAGAGGCGGATGGTAGGCGGAATAGTGTCGCGCTTTACCCCAGCGGCCACGCCCCCGATGAGTACCTGCCGGTTAGCCCCGTGGGCGTCGCGGCGTAGGGTGGGAGAGGAAGCATACAGGCTGATTTTACCGGCGTCGACCCGGTAGTTGATGTCCCGCGGTATGACGAAGGATGTAGTAAACTGACCGTTGCGGACGGTAGCCTGCCCGTCATAAAGGATACTTTCCTGCACATCCACCGTTTGGCGGCCATCGTCGCCTTCGTTGCCCAGCATGGTGAAGGGGCTGGGCTTGTCGAATACCGTGACCTGCACTGTCCCGTTGAAATCCGAAGCCAATTGACTGTTGCGGTCCGATACGTCGCCGGTCAGCTCCACCGTATCCATGGCTTTCAGGGTGTCGGCCGGGGCAGTGCCATTGGTTACGGCCTTCTGGTTGATTGCCCGAACAGTCGTTTCGTACTCCGGATATGCCAGCCGCATCGAAGGGTCGCCCAGCAGCGCGAAGTTGCGGTTGTAAGTGCCCACTACGCTACTGTTTTTGGTAGCTGAAACCACGTCGCCGAGGCGGGGAAGCGGGGCGCCGGGTGCCGGAAACGCACTTTCGTAGAAGTGGCGGCTCAGCAGCAGGTTATAATTCTGAAAAACCACCCGGGTAGTTGTCAGCAGCGCCACGGCTCCCCCGGCAATATCAGTAAGGGCTACTTCGCCCGCCGAAACCAGGCCGGGGTCGTCGTAAATGCTGAAGTCACAGGTAGCCGTGAGCAGGAAAGTCAGCCGGTTGGTGTTCTGCAGCCGTTCAATGGCACTTTTGGTGAAGATCTGCTCGTCGGCCCAGGCAAGGGGCCCGCCGTGCCCGGTGTAGTTCACAATCAACGAGCCTTGCTCAATGCTCTGGTCGATGGCCGTTTCGGTAGCGGGAGAACGTTGCCCACCCGCTACGGCCTGCTGCGGGTACATATCCAGGTACACCTTGTGCAGATTGTAGGCCGGCTGGCTGGCGGTAAGCAGGTCCGTCAGCACTTCCGCCGACTGGAGCGTGTGCAGGTTCGCGTCGCCGTCGTCGCTCACGAAGGTGAGGCGGTTGCGCCACTTGCCGTAGCCGGTGGGTTGGTCGTAGGAGATGAGCTTATCCACTACTAAGCGCGCCTGCGTGGTGGAGCGGGGCTGGTCGGCCGGGGTGCGCACCGGAAGGCGGCCTACGCCAATATCCATTAGCTCAAAATCTCCGGCAAAGCTTTCCTCCCAGCGGCCCTCATTCTCATCGAGCAGACCAAAGTAGTCGTCGGAGGAAAACGACACGCCAGCCGAGGTAAAGATGGGTACGAACGACTCGTAGGACTCATACACCGGAACGTAGTTCTGGTTGGCAGCGTCCTTCACCTGACGATTTTTCCAGTACTCCGGCTCAAATTTGGGGTCGTTGGCAGGGTCGGCCTTGTAGTCGTAGGAAGCGTCGCCGAACAGCAGGAGCATCAGCTTGGAAGTAGTGGCGGGCCGCTCACTGGTCTCGTACACCATCTTCATGAAGTCGCGGATAGCCGAAACGTCCTGCCCGCCCGAGCTGAACTCGTTATACACCTGGTTGGTGGTGGCTACCTGCACCTGCAGGCCGTCGTGGGTGCGCCGGTGCTGAGCCAGGCGCTCGGCCTCGGCCTGAAACAGCGGGTGCGTCACAATCACTAGGTCAAGGGCATTGCCCTGGCTGAGCGCGTGCAGGTTCTGATTGGCTACTTTCCCAAACAGGCGCGGGGCCGGAAAGGTGGTACCCTGAAAGGCTATGTATTCCCGCACCGAATCGGAGGGCGCGGTGAAGCGGCCGTTGCTGAGCTGGCGCTCGGCGGGCCGGCGTGGGTTGGTCACATCCCACACGGTAGCAGTAGCCGCCCCAGTTACCACAAACTCGCTGACTGCACCGGGAGCAACATTGGCAAGGGAGCGAAAGTCCCGCACGGCGCCGTCCAACTGTAGCCGGCGCTCGGCCAGCACTTCCAGGTAATCGAGGTAGCCTTTGGCCGTGATGTCGCCGCTGGCGTTATAGCTCAGCTGTACTTTCAGCCCGGTGGTGCCGGCCGCTACGCTCGTGCTAAAAGTCGTCAGAGCCACATTGGCGGCTTCTGGAAATGCTCCGCTGCTCCGACCCCGGATAAACTGGTTGCCAACCGACTGGTCGTTCAGGCTTACGCCAAAGCTGGTGCTGTTGAAGGAAGAGGCAGCCGTAAGGCTGGTGAGCCGCACAGGGGTGCTGGCTACTACTTCTGGGCCGTTGAAGGTAAACTCCAGCTTACCTCCCGTATCCACTGATTCGCCCAGCCATTGGCGGCCGGATTTCAAGAGGTTATACAGGTCTATTTCGTGAAACTGCCGATCGAGATACGTAGAAATGGTGGCAGATGGTGCCGCCGCAGGGGTGGCCGCTGGGGCTACCCGCCGGCCCGGTGCAGTGCCCACCGTGATAAAGTAGTACGTGGTATCGGTGTAGCTGTGGTAGAGGTGACGAAAGGGGCGGCTGGCCGAGCCCGCTTCCCAGATGTGCGGGCTCTGGCCGTAAAACAGCACGTACTCGTCGTCACCAAACGTAGCGTCGTTATTGCCCGAGACATAAATGGCATTTTCCACCAGGTCGTCGGGGCGCGCGGTGCGGTTGAGCTGGGGCAGCTGCCCGGTGGCGTTGCCGTAGAGCTGAAGGCGGCGCGGGTCGAGGGTTTGCACATCCAGGCCCAGGGTGCGGAGCGTGGCTTTGTCGAGCTTATAGATACCCGTTTCCGGCACGCCAATCTTAAACCACTGGCCCTGAGCCAGCACCGAGCCAGGCGCGTAGGTGCGGGCGGCGGCCCGCTGGCGCGCCGATGGCGCACTGTCCAGGGTGTAGGCATACGTGAAGGAAACCAGCTTTTCGAGTTGGCCCGTAGCCGAGCGGCGCAGCGGGGCGAGCGTGATGGTGGTGAGGGGGCGGCGGCTGGCTATGCCGGTGCGCACCTGCAGTGTGGGCGAAGCCTCTACCCGGGCACCCGCCAGCAGCCGGGCATCAGCTGCGGAAAATGGGGCGTACACCGCCTCCTGCAGCTCGCCCTGGGCCACGGCGCCCGCAACGGAAAACTGGTAAAAAGGCACCACCTGATTTGGCAGGAAGCCACCCTCGCGAGGGGCCGGCACCTGCTGCTTGCGGCCGTTGGGCAGCTCCACGGTTGCGTAGCCTTGCCAGTGCAAGACCTGCCGACTGAGCAGCGTACCGGTTTGTTGCGCCTGAGTGACAAAGCCACTGGACAAAAAAACCAGCAGCAGCCCTAAAAACCGAAAATGCATAAATCGTTTCTCAATAAACCAGACTCTGAGCGGACGTTGTGAAAGCAACAAGCTGGTCAGGCGCGAGGTTCACCCGGCCCCCAGATGAGTAACCGCCAGCTGGCCAAAATATTGTGCTGCCTACATATAATTTGGCTTCAGCACCGAGAGCAGCACGTACAGCAGAATAATGAGCGGTACCGCAGCCGCGCCCAGCGCAGCCAATAGCCCGGCGGCCAGCAGCACGAAAATAAAGCGCAACGAATTATCCTGCCACCCGAAGTTCTTGAACTTAAGCGCAAAGAGCGGAATTTCGGCAATCAGCAGGTAGGAAAGCAGCAGCGTGAGACCCAGCAAAACCCAGGGGTTGAGAATAACCGACCGCAGGCTATAGGAGTCGTGCAGGAGAATAAGCGGCAGGGAAACCACCAAGAGGGTATTAGCCGGAGTAGGCAGGCCGATAAAAGAAGTAGTCTGGCGGGTATCATTGTTAAACTTAGCCAGCCGCACGCCCGAAAACACCGTGACCACAAAGCCCAGGTAGGCCAGCCAGCCCGGCAAGCCGGTAGCCGGCAGCGCCTGGCCCAGCAGCCAGTACAGCACGGCGCCGGGCACTACCCCAAACGACGTCATATCGGCCAGAGAGTCGAGGTCTTTGCCAATGGGGGAACTCACGTGCAGGGCCCGGGCCAGCAGGCCGTCGAAAAAGTCGAACACGGCCGCCAGCACAATCAGGTAGGCCGCATAATCGAGGCGGCCAGCAAACACCTGCACCAGCGCCAGGCAGCCGGAAAACAGGTTAAGACAGGTAATAGCGTTGGGAAGGTGCCTTTTCAAGAGACGGAGGAGTTATAATCAGGATACGTAGCGTGCGGAGCGCATCAGGAGTAGCGCAGAACCCGGCTACTGCAGAAAAGGGTTGCTGCGCCGTTCAGCCCCAATGGTGGTGGCCGGCCCGTGGCCCGCGTACACCGTTACGTCGTCGGGGAGGGTGAGCAGCTCGGTTTTGATGCTTTGGATAAGGGTCGCATAGTCGCCGCCCGGCAGGTCGGTGCGCCCGATGCTGCCCTGAAACAGGACGTCGCCCCCAATCACCACCTTCGACGGTGCGTGGTAGAAAACGACGTGGCCCGGGGCATGGCCCGGCGCAAACCGGACTTCCAGCTCCGTTTCACCGAAGCGCAGCGGCTGGCCCGCCGCTAGGGTACCCGTCGGCTCGGCCGGCTGGTACTGGGCAAAACCGTAGGAAGGGGCGTAGCTGCCTACGGCCCGCAGCGTGGCAAAATCGGCCTCGTGCAGCAAAAATGGCACCTGGTAGGTGTTCAGGACAAAGGCATTGCCCAGCACGTGGTCGATGTGGGCATGGGTATTCACGAGCAGAACCACGCGCAGCTGGTGCTCCTCAATAAATGCCTGCAGGGCCTGCTGCTCGGCGCGGCTGTAGCAGCCTGGGTCAACTACCACGCATTCCTTGGTAGCATCGTGCAGTAGGTAGGTGTTTTCGGAAAAAGCGTTGAAGGTAAAGCCGGAAACAAGCATAAGAACAAATAAAAACGGCCCGCAACCGGGCCGAATGGCGAGGTAAGGTACGCATTCGAGTTGTACTTGTGTACCTTGGCCGCCATGAGAGAAGACGTCGATTACCTGTTGGTAGGACACGGTTTGGCGGGGGCCACGCTGGCCGCCGTGTTGCGGCAGCGGGGTAAGCGCGTGCTCGTCCTCGACCCGGCTCCCGCCGATACCGCCTCGACGGTAGCAGCGGGCCTGCTCAACCCTGTGGCCGGCAAGCGCCTGGCCCTGGGCTGGCGCATGGCGGAGTTTCTGCCGGCGGCCGTAGCCTACTACCAAGAGCAGGAGCAGGCGCTTGGGCAGGAGTTTCTGCGGCTGTTGCCCATCCGCAAGCTGTTTTCCTCCGTGCTCGACCAGAACGATGCCATGGCCCGCAGCGCCGACCGACCCTGGCAGGAATTCGTGACGGAGGTATCGGCCGAGTTGCCTCCGTTGCCAGGGGTGCGGCAGGATTTCGGCGGCATGCGCATTGCCGGGGGCGGCTACCTGCGGGTGCGCGAGCTGCTGGCGGCGCAGACCGTAGCCGGCCTTCGCCAAGGGTGGCTGCGCCAAGAAACTTTTGACCCTACCCAGCTTGTTATCGGCGCGGCCGGCGTGCTTTACCGCAATACCATTGCGGCCGGGCAGGTGGTGTTCTGCGAAGGGGCCGCCGCCCGGCATAACCCTTGGTTTAGCTGGCTGCCGCTGACGCCAAACCAGGGCGAGGTGCTGGATGTTCATTGCCCGGGCTTAGCCGAAACCGAGGTGTTAAACAAAGGAGCGTACGTGGTGCCTTTGGGCAATGGGTATTTTCGCGTGGGGGCCACGTACCGATGGCCGCCTTTTGCGGCGGGTACCACGGCCGAGGCCCGTGCGGAACTTAGCCAGCGTCTGGCCGAAATAACGGATTTGCCGTTTACGGTGGTGCAGCAATGGGCCGCGGTGCGGCCGGCCTCGCGCGACCGTAAACCGTTGCTGGGCACGCATCCGGCGCTGCCTTTCCTGAGTATATGCAATGGCTTCGGCTCCAAGGGCGTCTTAATGGCCCCGCGGCTGGCCCAGCACTTTGCCGATGTGCTGGAAGGCACCGCGGAATTGTGGTCCGAAGTCAATATCCGGCGTTATTCTTCGTTGTATACTGCGGCTGCCTCAGCGGCGGTATCTTCTCTTTGACTTCTACTTTTTCTGGCTCAATGACGCATATGTTTACTTCTCTGCCGGGAAACTTTGCCCGCTGGGCAACCGGCTGGTGCCTGATGCTGCTGCTGGCGTTGCCACTGGTCAGCGTGGCGCAAACGTCGCAGGAGCCCTTCGGCCGCGTCCGGATTCAATATAAGGAGTTTGACTGGAGCTATTTCAGCACGTCCAACTTTACTATCTATTTCTACGGGGGCGGCGAAGCTACGGCACGTCGCACGGCCGAGTACGCCGAAAAGGAGCTGCAGCGCATCACGGCGCTGCTGGGGTACTACCCGTACTCCAAAACCACCATTATGCTCTACAACTCGGTAGCCGATCTGCGCCAGAGCAACGTGGGCCTGAACTCCGACAAGTACCAGATGGGCGGCGAAACCGATTTGCTGCGCATGGATAAGGTGCAGATAGCCTTCCAGGGCCAGCAAACCGTGCTCAAGCGTGACCTGAGCTACCAGATTACCCGGGTGTTGCTGCACGACATGATGTACGGGGGCTCCCTGAAGGAGGTAATCCAAAGCAACTACCTGCTGCAGCTGCCTGATTGGTTTGTGAGCGGGGCCGCAGCGTATACGGCCGAGGGCTGGAGCGTGGAAATGGATGAGTACATGCGCAACCTCACCCAGCAGATAGACGGCAACCGCGCCCCCGCTTTCTTTGCCCGCAACCAGGAGCTGGCCGGCCACTCGGTGTGGAACTACATTGCGGAGCGCTACGGCTATACCAGCATTCAGAATATCCTGAACCTGACGCGCATCACCCGCGACGTAGAAACGGGCATCAGCAGCTCGCTGAATGTGCCCTACAAAACCTTTCTAAAGGACTGGCTCACGTACTACCGGCAGCTAAATGCGCAGCCAGCCACGCCTTTTGCGGCCATTGACGACAAAAACCAGCTGGTGAAGCGCAACCGGCGCGGGACCAAATTGTCGCAGATGGCCATCAGCCCCAGCGGCCAAGAAGTCGCGTACGTCTCCAACGACCGGGGCCGCTACCGCGTGGTCGTGAGCAAGACGGATGGCAGCAGCCGCTACACCATTTACCGGGGCGGCTACAAAACGCCCGACCAGCAGGTAGATTTCCGCCTGCCCGTGCTTACCTGGCGCACCAACGAGCAGCTGGCTGTAGTAGAAACCCACAAAGGCAAGCTAAACCTGCGTCTGCGACCCACCAACCGGGGCGCGGGGGGCATCTTTTCCCGGCTGGTTGAGGCCCTGCCTTTCAGCCACCAGGGCAACACGGCTCTATTCAGCGGGTTTACCCAAGTCCTGGGGCTGCACTACTCCCCGGATGGAAAGTCGTTGGTATTCAGTGGGGCTGCCAACGGGCAGAATGACCTGTATTTGCTGCGCAGCGGCAGCCGCACACCGGAGCGCCTCACCAACGACTTGTTTGATGATGTGCAGCCGGCCTTTTTACCCAACGGTCAGGGTATCGTTTTCAGCTCCAACCGCTGGCTGGATACCACCGGCACCGTGAAAAACAACTTCGCCAACGTTGTCAACAACTACGACCTGTTCCTGTACCATCTGGACGGGCGGGCCCAGCCGGTAGAGCAGTTGGTTAGCACAATTTCAAACGAGTCGGCGCCCCGGCCTATTTCCGATACGGAAGTCGTATTTCTGAGTGAGGAAAGTGGGGTCCGGAGTCTGTACCGCTACAACCTGACCACGCGCCGGTATACCCCGGTCACGAGCTTTTTGCCCAATATCCGCAGCTACGATTATAGCCCGGCTACCGGTGCGCTGGATTTCGTTGCGGCCGATGAGGCGCGCGACTTCGTGTATGGCTACGCCACGTACCCGCTGCCCGAGGGCCTGCAGCTCAGCAAAACGGCCCGGCAGGAAACCCTGGAGGACCGCTCGAAGCCCGCTCCCGCACCCAAGCGTGCCCCAGTAGTGCGCGATACCACGGCGCGGCAAACGGCAACATCAGGGGAGAAGAAGGTGGGCGACTACCAGTACGAGGAAGATGCCCCGCCCACGCGCCCGGAGCGGCGTAGCACGGCCCGGGCCACGGCTAAGCCCGCGGAGAGTACACCGCTGGCCGGGCCCTTCCGCTACGGCAAGCAGTTCAGTATCGACAATGTGGTGTCGTCACTTTACGTGGATCCGCTGCTGGGCTTTGGCATCATCGGGCAAGCCAATCTTTCCGACCTGATGGAAGACCACCGGTTCCGGGCTGGGGTGTTTGCCCTCACCGATTTCCGTACCAGCAACATCTTCGTGGAGTACAGCAACCTGCGCCGCCGCTACGACTGGGGCATCAGCTACCAGAAGCAGTCTTACACTAAAGATCTGGACCCCGTGACGGGCTACCTGACGCGCCTGAACCGGCATGAGGTGGCACCCCGCATAGCCTATCCCCTCACCCATAACCTGAACGTGCGCGTAACCGGCCGCTACGTAAATGCGCGCCGCTCCCGCCTAGCCGACTTTAGCCAGCGGGATTCGGTGGAAAACTTTTTGGGCGGCAGCGCCGAGCTGGTATTCGACAATGCCATCAGTACGGGCGTGAACATGCTGGAAGGCACGCGCATGAAGGCCGGCGTACAAATGCTGCATGGACTGCGAACCGACGAGCAGAGCTTCAACAAGTTCTTTGTGGACATTCGGCACTACCAGAAAATTCACCGCCAGATTATCTGGGCCAACCGCGCCAGCTACGGCAACTTCTTCGGCAACGCGCCCAAAACATTCCGCCTGGGGGGCATGGACAACTGGCTCAACAACCGCTTCGACGGCGACGACCGGGACCTGTTCCGCGGGCAGCCCGCCGATGTGTTCTACCAGGAATTTGTAACCAACCTGCGCGGCTTCAACTACAACGCCCGCACCGGGCCCAAGTACGTGCTGTTCAACTCCGAGCTGCGGGTGCCCATCATTCAGTACTTCTCCCGTAAGCCCATCGAATCGGGGTTCTTCCGCAACCTGCAGCTTACGGCCTTTGCCGATGCCGGCTCGGCCTACGCCGGCTCCAACCCCTTCAACGAAAAGAACTCCTATAACACCCGTCAGGTACTGGGCAACGGCAACGCTTTCTCGGCCACGGTCATCGACTTCCGCAATCCGCTGCTGTTGGGCTATGGCCTGGGTGCCCGCACCACCCTGCTCGGCTTCTACGGCAAGCTCGATGTGGCCTGGGGGCAGGAAGACCGGGAACAGACCGGTCCCAAGTTTTATTTCACGCTGGGATACGACTTTTAAAAGATCAGCAGCCTAACGGCCGTCGGTGCCGAAAGGCCCAGGGCATTTTGAAAGCCTCATCTGTTTAAGCGGATGAGGCTTTTTATTTGCCAGGAAGGGCAGGGCCGCTGGCATAAATACGAACAAATAGAACGCAATAACCGCCCCTAACCATTCGTGTAGTATCTTTGCGGTCCCGTTCACCACCCCTGTTGCCGTGCCGCTCCTCAGCCAGATTTGGTATTTGATGCAGAAGGACTTCCGTCTGGAATGGCGGCAGCGTGCCGCCCTCAGTGGCATGCTGCTGTACGTGGGCAGCACTGTATTTGTGTGCTACCTGAGCTTTGCCCTCCGGGGCGGCAACCTGCCGGTGCCGGCCTGGAACGCGCTGTTTTGGATTATTCTCCTGTTTACGGCCGTAAACGCCGTGGCGAAGGGCTTTCTGCAGGAAAGTCGCGGCCGACAGCTGTATTACTACGCCCTGGTGAAGCCGCAGGCGGTTATTCTGGCGAAAATCGGATACAATGCCCTGCTGCTGCTGGGATTGGCTCTGGTCGCTTTTGGTGCCTACGCGCTGGTTTTGGGCAACCCGGTGCAGGACATGCCCCTGTTTTTGAGCACGGTAGTGCTGGGTGCGCTGGGCTTTGCCTCCACGCTCACGCTGGTATCGGGCATAGCCGCCAAAGCCGCCAACAGCCATACCTTGATGGCCGTGCTGGGCTTCCCCATCATGATTCCGATGCTGCTCATGCTCATCAAAATCTCCAAAAACGCTTTGGATGGGCTGGATTGGTCGGCTAGTCGGAGCTCGGTGCTGACCCTGGTGGCTCTGAACCTGATTGTGGGGGCAGTGTCCTACGTGCTGTTTCCTTTTTTGTGGCGGTCCTGATGGTTATGATACAGTCAGTAAACCTGTGCGCTTATTTCACCCAAACGGGTGGTTGTGAGGACGCCGGGCGGGTTGTATCTTCCTTGGTCGAAGCTGGCCGCTCTCCTCATTCTTTTGTTTTTCTGATTCATGGCTAAAAACTGGTGGAAGGCGCTAACGGTGCTGCTGCTGCTTTACACGGCCGTAGCGGGCTTGCTGCTGCCGGTGCCGCGGCTGGCAATTCTCAACGAAACCATCCGAAATTTATACTTCCACGTGCCCATGTGGTTTGGGATGACCATCATCCTGCTGACCTCCGTGGTATTTTCGATTCGCTACCTGCGCAACCCGTCCCCGCGGCTCGACACCCTCTCGCACGGCTTTGCCCAAACCGGGATTCTGATGGGGCTGGTGGGCCTGGCTACCGGTAGCCTGTGGGCGCGCTTTACCTGGGGCACCTGGTGGACCAACGACCCCAAGCTCAACGGCGCCGCCATTGCCATGCTAATCTACGGCGCTTACTTGGTGCTGCGCTCTTCATTTGCCGACGACCAGCAGCGGGCCCGGGTATCGGCCATCTACAACATTTTTGCCTTTGCCGCGGCTATGCCGCTGTTCTTTATTCTGCCCCGGCTGACGGACTCGCTGCACCCCGGCGCCGGCGGTAACCCGGCTTTCGCCAAGTACGACCTCGACAGCAACATGCGGCTGGTCTTCTACCCGGCCGTGATTGGCTGGACGCTGCTGGGGGTGTGGATTACGCAACTCAGCGTGCGGTTGTCGCTCTTAAAACAACATGTTCATGAAAAACAGCTTGCCTAACCAGGATCTTGGATTTTCGGGGGCTGCTCGCCTTGGGTGGAAGTTCGCCTGCAAGAAGTTTCGCCCCGTTTTGGTGCTGCTGCTGAGCCTGCTGCTACCAGCAAGCCAGGCCCTGGCGCAAGCAGCCGCAACTGGCCCTGAAATGGCCGATACGCTGCGCCAGGACGGGAAAATCTACGTGGTAGTGGCCGTTATTGCGGTGGTGCTGGCCGGGTTGCTGGTTTACCTGATTTCCCTGGACCGCAAGCTCACCCGCCTCGAAAAAGAAGTTCACGCCCAATAATAATTTTCTCCTTAGTGGGCCCGGGGGATTTTTCGGGCCCAGTTGGTTGTTCTGAAGCGCTGGCCGGGGGCTGGCGTCGAGTTTCTTTCGCTTCGTAGCGCCATGAAAAAATCACACCTGCTCATTCTGGCCGTCATTGCGGTGGCCATCAGTATCCTGGTTACCACGGCTGGCGACGTTAGCCAGTATGTGTCGTTTAAGGAGGCCCGGGAACTGGCCGCCGAGGGCAACCTTACCAAGGTGCACGTAGTGGGCCGACTCCCGCGCGACCTGCAGAAAAACATTGTGGGGCTGGAGTACAACCCGACGCTCGACCCCAACTATTTCGCCTTCACGCTGGTTGATACCAACCGGCTGGCCCAGCGGGTCGTCTACTTCAACCCCAAACCGCAGGACTTCGACAAATCGGAGCAGGTGGTCATTACCGGGGCTATGCGCAACGACGTGTTCGTGGCCGACAAGATCCTGCTGAAGTGCCCGTCGAAGTACGTGGAGAAAGACATCAAAGGCGCAACCGCCTCGGTTAATTAATAATTGAGAATTAAGAATTAAGAATGTGCGGTAGCTAGCCTGGTGTTCTTGATTCGGAGCAATTCTTAATTGTTGATTCTTAATTCTTAATTGAGAATTCATGCTGAATACTTTCATTGGCGACGTTGGGCACCTAAGTGTCATTGTGGCGTTTGTGGCTTCCTTGGTGGCGGCTTATGCCTATTATCAGGCTGCCCGCGGCCGTGCTTTGGGTGAAGCGGAGCCCACGTGGCTGCGTCTGGCCCGGGGCGCGTTTTTCGTGCATGGCGTCGCGGTTATTGCCATTATTGCCAGCCTTTTCGGCATCATCTACGGGCACCGCTACGAGTACTACTACGCCTGGAGCCACAGCAGCAACCACCTGCCGGTGTACTACATGATTTCCTGCTTCTGGGAAGGGCAGGAGGGCTCTTTCCTGCTTTGGATTTTCTGGCACGTGCTGCTGGGTGGGCTCATCATCCGCTTCAACCGGCAGTGGGAAGCCCCCGTGATGGCCGTGTTTGCGGGCGTGCAGCTGTTTCTCACGTCCATGATTCTGGGGGTGGTGGTGCTGAATGTGAAAATCGGCTCCTCGCCCTTTATTCTGCTGCGCGACTTCCTCACCGATGCCCCGGTGTTCCGCCTGAACCCCAACTTCGTTCCCACGGATGGCACCGGGCTGAACCCCCTGCTCCAGAACTACTGGATGGTGATTCACCCGCCCACGCTGTTCCTGGGCTTTGCTCTCACGCTGGTGCCGTTTGCCTTTGCCATTGCCGGCCTCTGGAAAAACGAGCTAACTAAATGGGTAAAGCCCGCCATTACCTGGAGCCTGGTGGGCGGCGCCGTGTTGGGCGTGGGCATCATGATGGGTGCCTACTGGGCCTACGAAACACTGAACTTCGGCGGCTACTGGAACTGGGACCCAGTAGAAAATGCCGTATACATTCCGTGGCTGGTGCTGGTGGCTTCGTTGCACGCCCTGGTGCTATGGCAGCGCCGCCGCATTGGCCTGCGCACGGCTTTCGTGCTGGTCATTAGCACCTTCCTGCTGATTCTCTACGCCACGTTCCTGACGCGCTCCGGTGTGCTGGGCAATGCCTCTGTGCACTCCTTCACCGACCTGGGCCTTTCCGGGCAGCTCATCATTTACCTGGGAGCTTTCGTGGTGCTGGCTACGGCGCTGCTGGTGGTGAAGTGGAAAAGCATTCCAATTTCGGAGAAAGAGCTGACGGCTTACAACCCCGAGTTGTGGGTATTCGTGGGCGCCACGGTGCTCTGCCTCGGGGCTTTCCAGGTACTGGTGACGACCAGCATTCCGGTATACAATGCTTTTCTAGGCTTCATTGGCATCAAATCTAACCTGGCGCTGCCCGCCGACCAGATTGCCCACTACACTAAGTTCCAGCTGTGGATGGGGGTAGCCGTGGCCCTGGTGTCGGGTATTGCGCAGCTGATGTGGTGGCAGCGCAACGACAAGGAAACGGTGACCAATACCTTCACCGTGCCCGGAATCCTGACGCTGCTGGGCGCAGCGCTGGTTATCCTGCTGGTACGCTACTTTGGCCTGAAGATGACGCCCGCTTACATCGTGCTGCTGACGGCCGGTTTGTTTGGCGTGCTGGCCAACCTGAGTATGCTGCTGGTGCTGATCCGGCGGCGCGTAAGCCTGTCGGGTGGAGCCGTCTCGCACATTGGCATTGCCCTGATGCTGCTGGGCGTACTGGCTTCGGCGGGTTACTCCAACATCGTTTCGCAAAACGTTTCGGGCCTGGTGTACTCCAAGGACTTCCCCGAGGACATCAACCGCGACAACGTGCTGCTCTGGCGCAACGAGTCGGCGCCAATGAAGGACTACGACGTGACCTACACCGGGCAATACCTTGATGTACCCGGCGTGCCGGGCTACGTCAACAAAGACCTGCTGTTTTTAGGTATCAATGATGAGTTTCGGGCCCTGGCCCGCGGCGACATCAAGCGCGGGGACCGGGTGTACTACAAAGCCGGTGACACGCTCGAAATCCGCCCCGAAGACACCTACTACCGGGTGGAATATAAAAACCGAAAGTCGGGCGAGGCATTTACGCTCTATCCCCGGGCCCAGGTAAATGAGGAAATGGGCGGCCTGCTGGCCTCGCCCGACATCAAGCCCTTCTGGAACCACGACATCTACTCCCACATCAGCACTGTGCCCGACCCCTCCAAGGAAAAGGAGTGGAGCGAAGTAAAAGAGCACACGCTGAGCGTAGGTGACACCATTTACCTGAACGACTACTTTGCCGTGCTGCGGGCCATTGAGCCGGCTCAGAAATCGGCTACGGCCGGTTTGGGCCTAGCCGCCGGCGACGTAGCCATTCAGGGCGACATTATCGTGCACGGGGAAAAGCGCCAGTACCATGTACACCCCATTTTTGTGGTGCGCAGCAACCTGGTAGGCCGCGTCCCCGACGAAGTGACGGACCTGGGCCTGCGCGTGACGTTCAACAACGTAGACCCCGCTACCAAGAAGTTTACGTTCGGTGTGAGCACCACGCAGAAAGACTACATCATTCTGAAAGCCGTGGAGAAGCCCTTCATCAACCTGTTGTGGAGCGGTACTCTGCTCATGGCGCTGGGCTTTGGCATTGCCGTGGTACAGCGTCGCCGCGAAGACCGGCGCCCTTCCGCTCCCAACAAGCCAGCTGCCGTGCGCAAACGGCCCGTTCAGGTGGCGTAAGTACTGTCAGGTAACGTCCAAGAAAAAGCCCGCCCTCCGCTTATCGTGGAGGACGGGCTTTTTCTTATGAGCTGTACCGAGGGCTTAGCGCTGTACCTGGAAGGGGCGGACGCCCACCTGGTTGCCAGCTTGCACCCGGAGTACGTAGTGGCCCGCCGCTAGGCGGGAAACGTCCAGGGCTGTAGGACTAGTCGCTTCCGCCTGGCCCGCATACACGCGCTTGCCCAGCATATTCAGGATTTCTACCTGCAGCGGCCCCCGGGCATTGGTACCCCGCAAATCCAGCCACAGCTGGTTGGCCACGGGGTTGGGGTAGAGGTGGAGGTGGCTGCTTAAGCTTTTCTGAACGGACGTAACAATACTTTCCAGCCGGATATCATCGACGAAAAGGTAGGAACGCTCCTTTTCACTGATGCCGTGAAAGCCCAAGTAATATTCGCCGGTAGTGGCTGGCTTCCACAGCAGCGTTTCGTCGGGATTAGCGTAGTCGGTATTGGTGATGTCAGTCTTTTTCCAGAGCAGGGTGGTTTGGGCTTCCGGAGTAGCCGCCGCGCCTACTGTGACTTCCAGTCCTTCGGCCAACGCTTCGCTCTCGGCCCGGTACCGGAAGGTCAGGTTATGGTCCAGGCCTCCATCGGCCTGAATGGGCCCCACGAAAAACCAGTCGTCGGCCGCCTTACCCGTGTCGTAGTCGGCAAACAGGCGGATGGCGTTGGAAAAATCAGCCTTGTAGTCCACTACCGTTTGCCAGGTTTGGGGGTCGTCGTTGCTGTTGAGCACCGTTACGTTGCAGGGTAAGTCCCCGGCTTTCACGTTGTCGAAGTCGAGGCGGATACGGCCGGCCTGGGCGGGGGTGGGGGTGGCGCAGGCCGTTTGAATGGTAACAGGCCCTACGTAGCCGCTGCTGCCGCTGGCGCAGGTGCTGCGCAGGTAAACATCGTAGCGCTGCCCGCTGCTAAGGCCGGTAAGCTGGTAAGGGGACCCACCCGGTACGTTCTGGATGGCCGTAGCCCCCGCACTGCCCGGTAGGAAGCCGTAGGGGCCATACTCTATCACGTAGCTGCTCGCGCCTTCCACGGGCTTAAACGTAAGCGTGGTGCTGGTAGCCGTGGTGTTGGTAGCCGTCAGCTGGCCCGGGGCCAGGCAGGCAGGAACATCCGTGAGCTGGGCCGTAATGGCAAACCGTCCGCCGCGGTAGGAATGGGGCATACCGCCTTCAAGCGGAGCCATGAAATAGGCGCTATCGGGCCGAACGGGCTTCTCGGCCTGCAGACCCACCACATTGTACGCCGTGGTGCCTACCTGGGTATTGGTGAGCAGCGTCTGGGCCAGGCCTACGTAAAAATCAACCTCCGCCTCTGCTTTGATGGGCGACAACAGCGTTAAGCTGAGTTCCCGCCCCAAGTCGGCCGGCCGCACCACGTAGTTGAGGGAGCGGCCCACCAATGCGCCCCCGGCATCGAGGACCACCGCGTACACCGTCTGCCCCTCGTTGGTGGCGGTAGTGGGCACCAGCACATTCACGGCCTGTACCGCCTGCGCCCGAGTTAGGCGGTAGCGGGCCAGAAGCAGCCGCTCATCGGCAAACGTGGGTCCCGAAATCAGGGGCGCATCATCGGCGTAGCCGAGCAGGTTGGTGGTTACCTGCTGCGTGAGACCCAAGGCATTATTGGCGTTGTTGTCATCGTCGGCCACGCGTACTTGCACCTGGTTGGTGCCGGCTACGGTAGGCGTGTAGGCATCGAAGGTTACCAGTACGGTATCCTGGGCCGCCAAGTCAATGGTTTTGGTGCTGGTAAACTCCGTGGCCCCGCTCACCTGCAGGGTTACCTGCACGCCCGTAAGGCTGTTGAGCCCGACGTTGGCCACTTTTGCCGTCAGTACGTGGGGAGTGGCCGAGCCTATAGGCAACTGGCCGAGGGTGTACATGGTGCTGACGGTAGCATCCCGCTCCGGAATAGGGGCGAACTGGTAGGTAAGGCCGCTGGCTGGCACCGTGGGCCGGCGCACGAAAAAGGAAGTGCCGCTATACGCTTTATCCTGCGCTTTGGCCACGCTCCAGGCATTGGAGGGCGTTTTGGTGAGGACGGTGAGCTGACCGGGCTCCGTGCCCGAGCCTTTCAGCCCCACACCGGCCGCCTTCAGCGCGGGCGCTGCCGTGGCGGTAAAGGAGCCGTACACAAACGCAATGATGCCGCTTTGCTCGTGCAGCTGCAGCTGAAAGTTCAGCGGATCAAACTGGGTGACGGCCGTGCCGGCAGCTTTGTCGGCTACGTTTTTCCACTGAATCGTACACACCCGGTTGGGGGCAGTACCCGTGGTAGCTACCCGATACTCCGCGGGCTGGGCGGTGCTGGCTACCAGATCATGCGCAAATGGCATCAGCAGGTTCACGTCCGCCGCATTGGTGCTTAGGGCCGGGGAACCCGCTAGGCTGGCCGGCGCCTCCGCGACCATGGCCGCCGGGGCGCTGGTGCCCAGTCGCACGAAGCCATTGGTGTTCAAAACAAACTGAGTGAACTCCTGCCCGTTGTAGCGAAATGTGAAGCCGATTTCCTGGGGCGCAGAGTTGGCGTCGTCGGTGTTGGCCGTGGCAATAGCCACCCCGGTGGAGCCCAGATCGGTGTAGGTACCCGTAGACGCGCTAAACCCTCGGGCTGAGTAATTCAGCGTTTGGGCCCCGACCCCGGTCGAGAGCATAACTAAGCCGGCGGCCAGCAACTGGCGGCAACCTTGAAGGATGTATGGATAGGCCATAGGCAGCAAAAAAGGAAGTGACAGAAAAGCAGCGGAACTGCGCGGCTAAATTGAGGAAAAAAGAGGACAGGCAGCGCTGCGCTGGCCCCTGGCCTTGGTATAGGCCATTTATTCCTTTCACCTTTGAGCTTATGCAAAGCAATTCATTTACAGGCCCGGCTCAGCGGGTAGTTGTACTGGGCACCGGGCGCGTGGCCAGCCAGCTGGTGCCCGCCTTGGTTGGTGCAGGGCATCAGGTGGTGGCCGTGTGGGGCCGACGGCCAGAAGCGGCGGCGGCGCTGGCAGCACTGGCTACCGGGGCCGTAGCGGTAGCCGGCAACACGCCGCTGCCTCCGGCCGCTGTGTACCTGCTGGCCGTAGCCGATGCGGCGGTGCCGCTGGTGCTGCAGGAAATAACCTTTCCAACCGACAGCGTAGTGGCCCACACTTCGGGCTCGGTTCCCTTGGCCGTATTTGAGATTGTGCCCGGGGTGCGGGGGGGCGTGTGGTACCCGCTTCAGACGTTTAGCCCGGGGCGGGTAGTAGACTGGACTCAGGTGCCCATCTGCGTGGAAGCCCACGATGCGGCCGCCGAAACGCTGCTGCTCACCCTGGCCCGCAGCCTGAGCCCGGCCCGCGCGCAGCTAGTGGCCACGCCCCAGCGCCAGGCTCTGCACGTGGCGGCAGTGTTTGCCTGCAATTTCCCCTACCACCTGCTAGGTATCAGCCAGGAGCTGCTGCGCGAAGCCAGTCTGCCCTGGACTTTGCTGGAGCCGCTTATTCGCGAGACGGTGGAAAAAGCCTTGGGCAGTTTGCCGTTCCAGGGGCAAACCGGACCCGCCGCCCGCGGGGATACGCCAACATTGCAGGTCCACCAGCGGTTGTTGGCCGGGCACCCCGCCTGGCAGGACCTATATAGCCGGCTAACGGCATCTATCCAGGCACAGCCGGAGCCAAAGCCGCCGCAGCTTTGATGGGGGAGCCGGGGTGCGTACCTTTGCGCCCTCAATTTGCCAATACACCTTCACGCCGTGAACACCGTCAATATCACCTTTCAATTCGAAGACGGGCAGCCCGAGCAGACGCACGTGGCCGCCGAAGGCGAATCCGTGCTCGACGTGGCCCTCAACAACGACATTCAGCTGCAGCACAACTGCGGGGGGGTGTGTGGGTGCAGCACCTGCCACGTGTACGTGGTGAAGGGCGAGGAACACCTCCCGGAAATCAGCGACAAGGAAGAAGACTTCATTGACCGCGCCGTCAACCCGCGCATCAACTCCCGCCTGGGCTGCCAGTGCGTGGTGCAGGCCGCCACCCAGGAGCTCGTGATTCGCATCCCACCCCAGAACTTCCTGGGCCACTAGTTTTCTAATGTGCTAGTGTAGGGGAATATGCTGATGTGCTAACAAAAGAACGACAAATAGCACATCAGCCCATTCCCCCACATTAGCACATTCCCCACATTAGTCACATTACTTAAAATGACGTACTTCGAGCCCCCGATTCACTGGCAGGACCACGAGGACATTGCCATGGCTTTGTATGAGAAGTTTGGCGACGATTTCACGGAAGCTAAAATCTACCGCATTCGGTTCACTGATCTGCTGGATTGGGTGCTGAGCCTGCCCAACTTTGCAGGCACCCGGGAGCAGGCCACCGAAGGCCACCTGGAGCAGATTCAGGCCAAGTGGGTGTACGAGTGGCGCGACAACCAATAAATAGAATACAGGCTCCGCTGCCGGCCGTCGGCGCCTTTTGCCGTATAGCCATCAGAAACTGCGCTTTCTTGCTAAGCGCCGGTTACTCCATCATTCGTTGTCAGCAGAAATATGGTTGATTTATCGGCTATTAAAGCGTTTATCCTGGATGTAGATGGGGTGCTGACCGACGGCACTTTGCTGGCCCTCAACTCGGGGGAGCAGGCCCGCACGTTTCACATCCGCGATGGGTACGCCATCCGCCATGCCCTGCGCAAGGGCTACCGCATCGTTATCATCTCGGGCCGGCAGGAAGAGGGGGTGCGCCGCCGCCTGGAGTCCCTGGACGTGCAGGATATCTACCTGGGCGTCGATGACAAGATGGTTATCTTCAACAAGTACATCAACCTGCACCGCCTCGACCCCGCCACTATTGCCTACATGGGCGACGACATGCCGGATGTAGAAGTGATGCGCCGCTGCGGTCTGGCCGCCTGCCCCGCCGATGCCGCTGACGACGTGCGCGCCATCAGCGCATTCGTGGCTTCTTTGCCCGGGGGCAAAGGCGCCGTGCGCGAGTTGCTGGAAGCCACCATGAAGCAGCAAGGAACTTGGTAGAAGCCCGTTGTGGGGCCGGATTGCCGTTGGAAAGACGCGGAAAAGGCGAGTTGTGATTTTGGTAAATCCCTATATCTTTACCACATCATCCATTCACATTTTTTCGCATTTTTCATGAAAACAGGAACCGTAAAATTCTATAATGAGTCGAAGGGCTACGGCTTCATTACAGAAGACGGCACGAAGGAAGACTTCTTCGTCCATGTTACCGGCCTTAACGGGGGCCAGATCCAACAGAATGACCGCGTGGAATTTGATACCCAGGAAGGCCGGAAAGGCGTGAATGCGGTGAACGTAAAGAAACTGTAGGCGTAGCGCCAACAAGGTTTTTTGCTTGCAGAAAGCCTCTCCGTTTGGAGGGGCTTTCTTTTTGACTGGCGCCGTAGCGGCCATTGCCGCCCGGGTGGCATCTTTGCAACCTCTGGTGATACATAAGATGGCGCAGCCCACTTCCCGAATGGATAAGAACTTCCCCGGCCGGCCCGGCTCCGGCGGCCTGCGGGAGCTCACGCAGTTGGTGCGCCTGCCCAATCTGCTGCTGCTGGTGCTGTGCATGGGGCTGGTGCGCGTGGGCCTGTTGCACCAACGCACACCGGACACGCCCTGGCTTGATGTGCGCTTTGCCTTGCTGCTGCTGGCCACGCTGTGCATTGCCGCCGCTGGCTACATCATCAACGACTACTACGATGTGAAAATAGACGCCATCAACCGCCCCGACCGGCTGGTGGTAGGGCGCGTGATAAACCGCCGCCATGCCATGCTCGCGCATTTGCTGCTCACGGGCGTAGGTATCCTGGTCAGCGGAGCCTTGTCGACGTTGCTGGGGCTGGTGCATGCCGCCTCGGCCCTGCTGCTATGGGGCTATTCGGTGCGGCTGAAGCGCATGGCCCTGGTAGGCAATCTGAGCATAGCGGCACTGACGGCGGCGTCGGTGCTCACTCCGGAACTGCAGCTGCGCACGGGGGTAGGCACCGTCTGGATTTACGCCCTGGCCGCGTTTCTGCTGTCGGTAGTCCGCGAAATCATCAAGGATGTAGAGGACATGCGCGGTGATGCCCAGCACGACTGCCGCACCCTCCCCATCGTGGCCGGGGTGGCGCGCACGAAGTGGGTAGTGGCCTTTTTTTGGCTGTGCCTGGTGCTGCTGGTAGTGGGGGCCGTGGGGCAGGCGTATGCGCTGGGCTGGTATTGGCTGGCGGGGTGGCTGCTCCTGCTGGTGCTGGGGCCGCTGCTGGCCCTGGGCCGGCAGCTGGCTCGCGCCGACCGCAAAGCGCATTTTGCGCAGCTGAGCTTGTGGTGTAAGCTCATCATGCTGGCCGGGGTGCTGTCTATGCTGCTGGTGGGGGTAAGCTGAACTATATAACCCGGGCTCCTGCCCGCACGTTAGGAAAGCAGGCGGGCCCGTCGGGCTGGCCGTTCACCTTTCGCTTTTCTGACCTCATGCGTACTCTTACCCTGCTGCTGGCCGCGTTGTGGCTGGCACCGGCTGCCTTTGCCCAAACCACGCCCACCGCTTCTGATTCTGCCGCCGCTGCGCCGGTGTCGGTTACGCCCACTGCGCCCACCCCAACGGCTGCTCCGGCTCTCACCACGGCTCAGCCCCCCAAAAACCCGGAGGATAAACCTAGCTTTATTCCGGCGCCAGTCGTGTTTTACGAGCCCGAAACTGGTTTTGCGGCGGGGGCTACGTTCCTGCCTACCTGGCGCCACGGCCGCGACACCACCGTGCGCAAGTCCAACGGTCGGCTGGGGGGCTGGTTTTCCCAGAAGAAGCAGCTGAACCTGCAGCTCTCCCACACCATCTTCACCCGGCAGGAGCGTTACCTGCTCATCGGGGATATTCAGTATTTCGACTACCCCATCTTCTTCTATGGCATTGGCAACGATACCCGGAAGGAGGCAGAAAGTGAAATTGCCTATAAGCTGCTCACTATCACCCAGCGGGCCCTGAAAAGTATCCACCGCTACACCTTTGTGGGCCTGCAGTACCGCTTCACCGACCTGCGGAGCCTGCGCCCCAAGCTGGAGCTAAACAACGAGGAAACCGGCCCCAACCTGTACTACTCCGAGCTGACGCCCCGCGAGAAGGAGCCGTTCCGCATTTCCGGGGCCGGCCCCACCTTCATCTACGACAGCCGGGACGTGATTCTGAGTACGTACAAAGGGGCTTACCTGGACCTGCAGACGCTGTTCAACCTCAAAGGACTGGGCAGCGACTATACCTTCACGCGCTACGTGGTGGACGGGCGCTACTTTCAGCCTCTGGGCTCTAACCGTACTATCTGGGCCAGTCAGGTTATCGGCACCTTCCACAATGGCACCGTGCCATTCCGGGAACTGGCCAACCTGGGCGGCGTGAGTCTGCTGCGCGGCATTTACGAAGGCCGCTTCCGCGACCGGCAGTTGCTGGCCGCCCAGACCGAGATTCGCCACCACCTGTTCTGGCGCCTGAACGGCGCCGTGTTTGCGGGGGTGGGCCAAGTGGCCCCGCACCTGCAGGACATGTCGTTCAGCGGCATTAAGCTGGCCGGTGGGGCCGGGGTGCGCTTTCAGTTCAACCGCCGCGACCGGCTCAACATTCGCTTCGACTACGGGGTGGGCTCGGGCGGCAGCAGCGGGCTGTACTTCGGCGTGAACGAGGCGTTTTAGCGCCCGGCGCAAGGCCAAGACAATAGCGGGGAGAGTAGGGCCTAATTCTGTACATTTAGGCACCACTCTCCCCGCTGTTTATGTTCGTACTTCGTGCCGGAGCCACCTTGTTGCTGACGTTGCTGGCCCTGGCCACCCACGCCCAATCGGCTGCCGACTCGGTAGCAGCCCGCAAGCCCACCAAAAAGCCGCGCCGCGTGAAAGTGGCCGCCCTGCCTATCGTGTTTTCGCAGCCCGAAACCGGCCTGGCGTACGGGGCGGCTGTGCTGCCAGTGTGGCGCTTCGGGCAGGACACTACCACGCGCAGCTCCAACGCCCGCGTGCTGGCCTACCGTACCCAGCGCAAGCAGTCCAGCGCCAGCCTCACGCACGCCATCTTCACGCCCGGCGAGCGGTACTTTATCAGCGGGGAAGCCCAGTACTTCAACCTGCCTATCTACTACTACGGCGTGGGCAACGACACCCGCAAAAGCGAGAAAAGCGACATTTCGTACCGGGTGTTCATTCTTAACCAGCGCGTACTGAAGCGCTTGCGGCCAGGCTTGTTCGTGGGCGGCGTCTACCGGCTCACCAACCTCTACCGCATCCGGGTAGACGACCCGCTCACCGACGATGCTACCCGGCCTAACTGGCTGCTGGAGCGCCCCGAGCGCGAACGGCAACCTACGCTCACCTCGGGCCTGGGGCCGGCCCTGCTCTACGATACGCGCGATAATATTCTAAGCGCCCACCACGGCAACTTTCTGGATGCCACAGCGCTGCTGATGGCCAAAGGCTTGGGCAGCGACTTCTCGTTTACGCGGCTGCAGTTTGACGCTCGGCATTACCGGGTGCTAGGGTCAAAGGAAGCGGAGCATACTGTGCTGGCTGGGCAGTTCCTGGGCACTTTCCACGGGGGCACCGTGCCGTTTCGGGAACTGGCCCAGCTGGGCGGGGAGCGGATGATGCGCGGCATCTACGAAGGCCGTTTCCGCGACCGGCAACTGCTGGCCGCCCAGGTAGAGCTGCGCCAGCAGCTGTTCTGGCGGCTGCGGGGCGTGCTGTTTGGCAGCGCCGGGCAGGTGCAGCCCCAGGTCACTGATTTTCGGCCTGGGCAGTTTAACCTGGCGGGGGGCGCAGGGCTGCGCATCGACGTGAACCGCCAGGACCGGCTCAGCATCCGCATCGACTACGGGGTGGGGTCGGGGCAGTCCAGCGGGTTGTACTTCGCCTTCAACGAGGCGTTTTAATTCCGGCCTCAGCCTACTGGTAACGCCACTGCCAGCTGGTACCGGTGCGCACATTTCTGCTGCCGAGCTTCATCCAAAGCTCGGCAATTCCGTAGGATTGGGACCTATGGATTTGGTTTCTCCCCAACTGTTTCACCACGCCGCGGCCCCGACTGAGCTACCCGTAGCGCCGCTGCGCATGGCCCTGCCGCCTCACCCGGCGCTACGGGCCTCCATCATCATTCCCGCCAAAAACGAGGCCGCCGAACTTCCGGCCACGCTGGCGGCGCTGGTGGCTCAAACCACCCTGGCCAGGCAGCCGCTGGACCCTACTACGTTTGAAATACTGGTACTGGCCAACAACTGCACCGATGCCACGGTCCAGGTAGTGCGCCGCTTTGCCGCCAAGCATCCGGCCTGGGCCATTCAGGTAGCCGAGCAGCAGCTGCCGCCCGCCGAAGCGCACGTAGGCCGGGCGCGGCGCCTGCTGATGGATGAGGCCTGCTGTCGGCTTGAGGCAGTGGGCCGCCCTCAAGGGTTGATTCTGTCTACTGATGCCGACACGCAGGTAACCCCCACTTGGCTGGCCGCCACAGAGCAGGCCATCAGCGCGGGCGCCGATGCCGTGGGAGGGCGCATTCTGCCCCGGCATAGTGGCCCCATGCGTTGCGCCGTGCGCCGCCAGCACCTACTCGATGCCGCTTACCGCCTGGCCCGTACCCAACTGGAAGCGTCCCTTGACGCCAGCTCCCACGACCCCTGGCCCCGCCATCACCAGCACTTCGGGGCGAGCTTGGCGCTAACCGCAGCGGCCTACCGCGCCGTGGGTGGCCTGCCGGTGGTGCCTTTTCTGGAAGATGAGGCCTTGTACCACTCTCTGCTCCGCCACGACCTGCGGGTACGCCATTGCCCGGCCGTGCGCGTGGCTACCTCCGACCGGCGGGCGGGGCGGGTAGCAGTGGGCCTTTCCTGGCAGCTAAGCGAATGGGCCCGGCAGTGTGCTGCGGGCCAGGAACCCCTGGTGGAAGGCGGCCACCAGGTAACTGCCGAAGCCATGCTGCGCCGCCGCCTGCGCCGGCTGTGGCTGTCGGCGAAACGGCCCCTGGCCGGGCTGCTGCCGCTGGCCAAGCAACTGAATGTGGGCGCCGAGGAGCTCATTTGCCGGCTAACGGCCGCTACTTGTTTTGGGGTGTTGTGGGAGTGGGCGCTGGGGCGCTTCCGGCAGGTGCGGCCCCTGGCGCTGGTGCCGCTGCGGCAGGCGCTGGCCGAAATCAGGGCGCAGCTGGGGCAGGCTACGCTGATTTCTTTTCCAGCAGATCTAAACGGTAAGTAGGTTGGCGCTGGTGCAGGAGGTGGCGCGCCGGGCCGCCGGGCTGGGTGTACTCCAGAAACAGCGCGTGTACTTCTTCGCCGGTTAGGGGGTAGTCATGTACGGGCGGCGTCCAGTGCACCAGCAGCAGCTGCCCGCCCGGCGTGAGGGCCTCAAAAATGGCATTGGCGGCTTGGCGTAAGGTAGGCTCATCCCAGTAGTACCCTACTTCCGACACCAGAATTAAGTCGAACTGTCCCGTCGGAAACTCGGCGGGTACCTGCATCCGACGAAACTGCACATGGGGAAAAGCCTGGCACCGCTGCCGGGCTTTAGCCAAAGCGGCTTCGGCTACATCAATGGCCAGCAACTCCTGGCAGCGGGGCGCCAGCTGAGCCGTGAGCACGCCCAGGGAGCAGCCAATTTCGAACGCGCGCTGGTAACCAGGACGGGGCAGAGCCGCCAAGGTAGCCCGGTATTTTTCGTGCTCGTAGGGGCTGGTTTCAAAGTTCCAGGGGTCGGAGTTGGCCCGGTAAACCTCGTCGAAGTAAGCAGGCGGCAGATTGTGCGGCTGGTTGGGGTTCATAGGCAGACAATACTAAGCTTCGGCCGGGGACAGGGGCTCCAGGTACGTTTCAAAGGGTTGGGCAAAATGGGCCAGCATCGATGGCGCCAGATAAAACCCGGTGGGGTCATCATCGATGGGGCCACCGGGCAGCTGGGAAGCGTGGGCCGCTAGGGCGTGCTGTTTTTGGTTGAGCACGGAGTGGATGTCGAGCCGCCAGCCCTGCATTTCATCCAGCTGGGGGAGGTCGGCGGGGGCGGCCCGCTCCCAGGCCCATACCACGTACTCCAGCACGCGGGGCGTAGTAGGCAGCTGGGCCAGGGCATGCTGGACGAGGGCGGTGGTGGCGCGGTGGTCGGGGTGGGGGTCGCGGCGCCAGGGGGTGAGGACGGTGACGGGCCGCGTGGCTAGCAGGAGCTGACGCAGGCGTTCTATGGCCGCGGTATCCTGGGAGCTCACGCGTCCATCGGGCAGCCTCAGGCAGGTGAGGGCCGTATCGGCCACACCGAGCCGGGCCAGGGCAGTGCGCAGCTCGGCTTCCCGCAACGCCTGCCGGGCCGCCGCCGGAAAGCGTTGGGAACCCGGGTGCGACATCGTACCGTCACTGACCAGCACTACCCATACGGGAACGGCCGCCTGGCGCAGCAGGGCTATTAGCCCCCCGCAGCCCAGGGTTTCATCATCGGGGTGAGGAGCAACTACCAGCGTAGGCCCAAAAGCCAGGGCCGCCTTAGCGGGCCGCAGCGGCAAATCGGTAAAAAAGCTAACTGCGCTACTCATTTCCAGAGCTGGTAAGTAGGCGTGTCAGAATCCATGGCGAAGCGGCCCACATCGGCCCGGGCGGCGTCGGGAGCGGGCTGGCGCAGGTAGTGGGTCAGGTCGCGGTGCAGGCGCTCCAGGGGCTCGGGGCGCAGCAGGCCGCGGGCCCCCACGGAGCGTTCGGCCAGGGGCAGCACCCGCAGGCAGATTTCCTCCACGGCCGTGCGCACCATGTTGGCGTACGCTACGGTGGCCTCAGCCTGCTCGGCGGCAGTGGGGCGGGCAGCGTGTTCGGCGGCGGCGCGCAGCCACTGGTGGCCACCTTCCACCAGCGTCGCCATTTCGCCGAGGCGCTGCCGCTGGTAGGGGTCATCGGTGCGGCCCAGCTGACGCAAAAAGCGGCGGGTTTCATCGAGCACGGCTTCGGCCCCGCCCAGCTGCACGGCTGCAAACCGGATGGCCCCCCCGCTAAACCAAGGCTGCCGGTAGTAGTTGCCGGGCTGGCCCAGGAGCTGCGCCGATGTCACCGTTAGCCCCGTAAAATCAGCGCGGAAGCTGGCCGAGGCGCGCATACCCAGCGGCTGCCAGAACGAGGGGTCGAGTATGGGCGGCTGCGCATCCGCCTCCAGGATAAGCATCTGCCAGCCCCCATCCGGGAGGCGGCCCGTGAGCAGGGGCCGCGTGACGTGGCCCGCCCCCGAGGCAAAGGTTTTGGCTCCGCGCAAGGCCATCCGTCCATCGGGTTGGGGCAGGAGCTCCACGCCGTCGGCGGCCTCGGTGTTCCAGACGCCAAACAAGTGCCCGGCCCGCGCCTCGGCGGCCCAATGTGCCTGCTGATCGGGCGTGCCAAAGCGCAGCATGAGTTGGAGGGCATTTACGTGGCCCTCGAACACGCGTCCCACGGCCAGGTTGCCGCGCCCAATGTGACAAAGCACCCGCAGCAGCGCCTCATCGGCCAGGCCCTCTCCCCCCAGCGCGGGCGGCAGCACGGCCGTTAGCAAGCCCGCCGCTCGCAGCCAAGAAAACTCCTCTACCGGGAAGGCCCCGTCGAAATCAGATAAGGGTGCGTGGGCAAACAGGCGAGGAACGAGCTGCGCAGCGGCCGTTTCGGGGGCAGGCAATACCGCAGGCGGCAGCAGTTCGGCTGGAGTAACGAGAAGAGGCATGAAAAAAGTAGATAAGCACAACAGTACCTCTGATACCGACAGTTGAGCTTGTGGGTTGTGTGCTACCTCAAGACAAGTGGGTATTGCCAGCACTTCTTGGCATCCCGCAGTGAAGTGCGTCACCTGTTTGGGCAAAGGCCTTGTGCCCCTAGCCAAAGTTTTTCCCATAGGTTCCCAGGTTTGTAACAGGAGTGGCTAGACCTGTCCCGTGGCCTCCCCGCGGAACCTGCCAGCAAATTGCTGTGGGGGCTTGGGTGGCTAACCGGGCGCTGCCTACCTTCGCGGCGTCGTTCAGCCCAACCTTTTCTTGTTATGATGCAGCCCATTCGCTCTGCCCTGGTTTCCGTGTATTACAAAGACCGGCTGGAGCCGCTCATTCGCGTGCTGGCCCAGCACGGCGTGCAGCTGTATTCCACGGGCGGCACCCAGAAGTTCATCGAGGAGCTGGGGGTACCCGTTACGGCCGTGGAAAGCCTGACGGGCTTCCCGGAGGTGTTTGGGGGCCGCGTGAAAACCCTGCACCCCACGGTGTTCGGGGGGATTTTGCACCGCCGCCACGAAGCCACCGACGTAGCGCAGGCCGCCGAGCACCAGATTCCGCCCATCGACCTGGTCATTGTGGACCTGTATCCTTTCGAGGAAACCGTAGCCTCGGGTGCGGCGGAAGCCGACGTGATTGAGAAAATCGACATTGGGGGCATTTCCCTGCTGCGGGCCGCCGCCAAAAACTACCGCGACGTGCTAGTAGTAAGCAGCCGCGACCAATACGAAGCCGTGACCACGCTGCTAACCGAAAAGCAAGGCGCCACCGATCTGGCTGACCGCCGCGACTACGCCGCCGCCGCCTTCGAGGCTACCTCGCACTACGATACCCACATCTTCCAGTACCTGAGCCAGGGTACCACCCAGCACGGGGCCGCGCTGAAAGTAAGCCAGAAGCCCGCCACGCCCCTGCGCTACGGCGAAAACCCCCACCAGCAAGGCACTTTCTACGGCGACCTGTCGGCCCTTTTCGACCAGCTCCACGGCAAGCAGCTCAGCTATAACAACCTCGTAGATGTGGACGCGGCCGTGCTGCTAATGCAGGAATTTCAGGCCGATGGTCCGGCGGCCTGCGCCATTCTCAAGCACACCAATGCCTGCGGCGTGGCCCAGGCCGGCTCCCTGCACGAAGCCTACCTGAACGCCCTGGCCTGTGACCCGGTGTCGGCATTTGGGGGTGTCATTATCGTTAACCAAGTGGTAGATGCCGCAACGGCCGGGGAGCTGAACAAGCTGTTCTTTGAAGTGCTGATTGCGCCCGACTTCGCGCCCGACGCGCTGCCGGTGCTGCAAAGCAAGAAAAACCGCATTTTGCTGCGCCAGAAGCCCGTGGCATTTCCACAGAAGCAAATCAAGACCTTGCTCAATGGCATCATCGAGCAGGACTTCGATAAAGTAGTGGAAGGCGCCCACGAATTCCGCACGGTGACGGAGTCGGCGCCCACGGCCGAGGAAGTGGCGGCCCTGGAATTCGCCCTCAAAATCTGCAAGCACACCAAGAGCAACACCATTGTGCTGGCCCGCGCCGGGCAGCTGCTAGCCTCCGGGGTAGGCCAGACCTCCCGCGTGGATGCCCTGCGGCAGGCCATTGAGAAGGCCAAGGCCTTCGGGTTCGACCTGCAGGGTGCCGTTATGGCTTCCGATGCTTTCTTCCCCTTCCCCGACTGCGTGGAAATTGCGGGCGAAGCCGGGATTCGGGCCGTGGTGCAGCCCGGCGGCTCCATCAAGGATCAGGACAGCATTGCGGCCGCCAACCAGTTGGGCATGGCTATGGTGCTCACGGGCGTGCGGCACTTCAAACACTAACTGCGGATAAAACGGATAAGGGGACGGATGGAACGGATTCGTTCTATCCGTCCCCTTGCCGTTGGCAGCCGTTTCTTTTCAGGCATCAACCGGCTACTTCCAACCCTGATACACCATCTAGTACGCATTATCCGTTCTTATCCGTCCACTATCTGTTACATCCCCGGTTAGTGCTTACCTTTGCCCCCACTTTTGACGGGCGCAACCCGCCCGTTCTCATTCATTTGCCGCTACTCAATGGGTTTCTTCAATTTTCTGACCAGCGACATTGCCATTGACCTGGGCACGGCCAACACGCTCATCATTCACAACGACAAAATCGTGGTGGATGAGCCGAGCATTATTGCGAAAGACCGCACGACCAATAAAGTAATTGCCGTGGGCCGGCAAGCGCAGCAGATGCACGAAAAGACCCACGACAACATCAAAACGATTCGTCCCCTGAAAGACGGCGTAATTGCCGACTTCCACGCTGCGGAGGAAATGATCAAGGGAATGATCAAGATGATTGACACCCGGACGCGGCTATTTCAGCCCTCGCACCGGATGGTGATCTGCATTCCCTCGGGCATCACGGAAGTGGAAAAGCGCGCCGTACGCGACTCCGCCGAGCACGCCGGCGCCAAGGAAGTATGGATGATTCAGGAGCCTATGGCTGCGGCCATCGGCATCGGCATCGACGTGGAGCAGCCCGTGGGCTCGATGATTATCGACATCGGGGGCGGCACTACTGAAATTGCGGTTATTGCCCTGTCGGGTATCGTGTGCGACCAGTCGATTAAAACCGCCGGGGACGTGTTCAACCAGGATATTCTGGACTACATGCGCCGCCAGCACAACCTGCTCATTGGGGAGCGAAGCGCCGAGCGAATCAAGATTGAAGTAGGCGCCGCCCTTACCGAGCTGGACCAGACGCCCCCCGACTTTGAGGTGCGCGGCCGTGACCTGATGACGGGTATTCCGAAGGTTATCAAGGTAACCTCGTCGGAAATTGCCATTGCCCTCGATAAGTCGGTGGCCAAGATTGAGGAAGCCGTGCTGAAGGCCCTGGAAATCAGCCCGCCCGAGCTGTCGGCCGACATCTACGAAAACGGCATTCACCTGACCGGCGGCGGGGCCCTGCTGCGCGGCCTCGACAAGCGCCTGGCGGCCAAAACCAAGCTGCCCATTCACATTGCCGAAGACCCGCTCCGGGCCGTGGTACGCGGCACCGGCGCCGCCATCAAAAATATCCAGGCTTTCCGCAGCGTGCTGCTGACCTAGAATTGAGATAAGCAGAAGTGAGAAGTGAGACTTTGGTTCTGGCACCCCATTCCGGTTGTTTGAACGAAGTCTCACTTCTCACTTCTTACGTTCTCATAGCTCTCTTCCATGAATAACCTCTTCGCCTTCCTGTTCCGTTACCGGGGTATGCTGGTATTCGGCCTGCTGGAGGTGTTGAGCGTGTTTTTGCTGTTGCGGAACAGCTCCTACCAGCGGGCGGCCTTCTTCAACTCGGCCAATGCCTACACCGGGCAGTTTCTGGCCTTCCGGACGCGCGTGTACGATTACTTTCGGCTGGTAGACGTGAACCGGGCCTTAATAGAGGAAAATGCGAAGCTGCGCGAGCAGCTGTACCCGCCCGATACGGCCCGCCGCGTGGCCGCCGTGCCGCCCGTGCGGCAGGACAGCCTCAGCCAGGCCCGCATCCAGCGCCTGGGCCGCCCCGATTCGTTGCTGCTGGGGCTGCGCAGCCTCCCGGCTCAGGACCCGGCTTATCCGCTGGTACCCGCGCGCGTGATCAGCAACACCCTGCGGCGGGTAGATAACTACCTGACCTTGAACGTAGGCAGCCAGCAGGGCATCCGGCCGGGTATGGGCGTGGTGGCGGCCGCGGGCGTGGTGGGCCGGGTGAAGGTGGTGAGTGAGAACTACGCCACGGTTTCCTCAGTGCTTCACTCCAAAACGGCTATTTCGGCCAAAATCCTGCGCGACGGCACGTTTGGCAGCATCAAGTGGCTGGGCGACGACCCCACCCACGTGCAGCTCGACTATATTCCGCGGCAGAACCGCCTCGTGCGCGGCGACACCGTGGTGACGTCCGGTTACAACGCGGTATTTCCGGAAGGAGTGCTGATTGGGCGGGTAGAAAGCTTCGTGAAAGAGCCCGATAAGAACTTCTGGACCGTGCAGGTGCGCCTAGCTACCAATTTCGCTAATCTCACCTATGTGTACGTGGTGAGCAACCGCTCCCAGGCCCAGCGCGATACGCTGGAAGTGCGCACGGGCATTAAACCGGAAGGAGGGAAGCCCTGATGCGTGGAGTAGTTGGTACCCTGATCATTGAACTGCTGCGGTTTGTGCTGTACGCCTTTGTGCAGGTCTTTATCATCAGCCATATCACGCCCACCGGGCTGTTTAACCTGGGCTGGTGCTTTCTATATCTGGGCTTCCTGCTGTTTCTGCCCATTGCCACGCCCATTGTAGTGCAGCTGCTGCTGGGCTTTGCCATGGGCATCACCATGGATGTGTTTTTCGACTCGGGCGGGGTGCACGCGGTGGCGACGGTGCTGGTGGCCTACCTGCGCCCCTGGGTGCTGCGCCTGCTTACCCCGCGGGACGGCTACGACTCCTCCGACTCCGTGAATATTCACCGCATGGGCTGGCAGTGGTTTGGCGTGTACTTGGTGCTATTGCTGGCCATCCACCACACGGCATTTTTCTTCGTGGAGCTGGGCGGCTTCCGCACCATTGGCCTCACGCTGGGTAAAATCTTCGTGAGCGTGCTGTTTACGGGCCTGGTACTGCTCATTATTCAGCTGGTATTCTTCCCGGCCGGCCGCCGCAGCCGCTAGCCGCCCACCCCACCCGCGCGACGTAGGCACTGCCGGCGTGGCCCGGTTATTTGCAACTTACTCAACGGCTATCTGGTTATCTTTGCGCTTCCGGTGAGTGCATCGGAACATCGTATTTCTCAGGTTTTTCTGCTTTGCAATACTTAGAAGGCCGCAAGTTTGTGGTGATGGCCATTTTTCTGGCTGTGGCAGTGGTGTTTGCGACGCGGTTGTTCTATATCCAGGTGCTCGATGGCAGCTACAAGCTGGCGGCCGACCGCAACACGCTCCAGCGCATTGTGCAGACGCCCTACCGGGGCCTCATCTACGACCGCGCCGGCAAGCTCCTGGTGCAGAACACGCCCGTGTATGACCTGATGGTGGTGCCGCGCGAGGTGAAAACCCTTGATACGGCCCGGTTTTGCCAGCTGCTGCAGCTGCCGGTGGAGGACTTGCGGGCGGGGTTGCTGGCGGCCAAAACGTATTCCAGGGTGAAGGCCTCGCCCTTGGTCCCCAACCTGAGCACGCCCGAACTGGCCGCCATTCAGGACAACCTGATGGACTTCCCGGGCTTCAGCATCAAAGCCCGCATGGCCCGGTCTTACCAGGATACCATTATGGCCCACGCCCTGGGCTACGTCGGGCCCGTAACACCGGCTCATCTGGAAAAGCCGAAGTATGCCAAGTACATAGCCGGCGACAACCTCGGTATTTCGGGCTTGGAGTCGTTCTATGAGCAGCAGCTGATGGGCCAGCGCGGGGTGCAGTACCGCATGGTGAACGTGCGCGGCATTGAGAAAGGCGCTTTTCGCGGCGGGGAATTCGACACGCTCTCCCGGGCCGGACAAGATTTGCACCTGAGCATTGACCGGGAGCTGCAGCGCCTGGCGGAGCAGCTGATGGCCGGCAAGCGCGGCTCCGTGGTAGCCCTCGACCCCAAGACTGGCGAAATCCTGGCGTTTGTGTCGGCGCCAAGCTACAACCCCAATAAACTGACGGGCAAAGGGCTGGGCAACCGCTATATGGAACTGCTGCGCAACCCCGAACGGCCCTTATTCGACCGGCCTTTGATGGCGACCTACCCGCCCGGCTCGGTGTTTAAGCTGGTGAACGAGGCCATTGCCCTGCAGGCCGGAGTGGTGACGCCTACCACGGGTTTCCAATGCAACTGGAAGCTGGTGCGCTGCACCCACCGCCACGAGCCGCCCAACAACGTCAACATTGCCATCAAGCAAAGCTGCAACCCCTACTTCTACCAGGTGATGCGGGCCATGGTGATGCGCGGCCGCTCGACCCGCAAAACCGAGGACGCGGCCCTGGGCCTGGCCGACTGGCGCCAGCAGGTAGTCAACTTCGGGCTGGCTCAGCACCTGGGTGTGGACTTGCCGGGGGAGCGAATGGGGCTGATTCCTTCGCCTAACTTCTACAACAAGCAGTACGGCAAAAACCACTGGAACTTCCGCACGGTGTACTCGCTCAGCATCGGGCAGGGAGAAATTGGCATTACGGGCCTGCAAATGGCCAATATTCTGGCCATCATTGCCAACCGGGGCTGGTACTACACCCCGCATTTTGTGCGCAGCATCGGTAAGCAGGGGCCACTGCCGCAGTTTCAGGTGCAGCACCGCCTGCCCATCGAGCCGCGTCACTTCGAGGCCTTGGTGCCGGGCATGCAGGAGGTAGTAGATGGGCGCGGCGGGACGGCTAACCTGGCTTCGCTGGCCGACGTGGGTATTTCGGTAGCCGGCAAAACCGGAACCGTGCAAAACTACCACGGCGAGGACCACGCAACCTTTGCGGGCTTTGCCCCGGCCGAAGATCCGAAGATTGTGGTAGCCGTGTTTATTGAAAATGCGGGCTTCGGGGGACTTTCGGCGGCTCCGCTGGCTTCCCTGCTCATGGAAAAATACCTGCGGGGCAAGGTAGCCCCCTGGCGGAAGCGCTGGGAAAACTGGCTGCCCGGCCCCGCCGACCGTTTCCTTTCCCGCCGACACTAATAAAGAGTTTCGGGTTGCTAGTTTCGGGTTTCGAGTTGCTAACCCTACCCCGAAACTGGTAACCCGAAACCAGCAACTCGAAACCCGAAACTCCTTTCAAAATGGCTTCTCCCGCCCGCTATAGCCGCAGTATCGACTGGGTAACCGTGGGCCTGTATGCGCTGATGGTGCTGCTGGGCTGGCTGAACGTGTACGCGGCCAGCTACTCGCCCGAGGCCCCGGCTGCCTCCCTGTTCAACTTCGAGTTCAACTACGGCAAACAGCTGGTGTGGATTGGCACCTCCGTGGTGCTGATTGTGGTGCTGCTGGTGATTGACTACAAGGCCTACGACACGTTTGCCTTTGTGCTGTATGGGGTGATGATAGCCCTGCTGATTGTGACGCCCCTGATTGCGCGGCCCATTGCGGGCTCCCGCTCCTGGCTGGAGCTGGGGCCGGTGCGCCTGCAGCCCGCCGAGTTTGCCAAGTTTATTACGGCCCTGGCCGTGTCGCGCTACATGGCGGGCATCAACCTGCGCAACCAGAACTGGCGCGACCAGCTGGTGCTGGCTGGCCTCACGCTGCTGCCGCCGGTGTTGATTGTGGCGGCCAACGAAACCGGGCAGGCGCTGGTGTTCGGGGCATTTCTGCTGGCCTACTTCCGGGAAGGTATGTCGCCGCTGATTCTGCTGGTGCTGGCGGCGGCGGCCCTGATTCTCATTCTGGCTTTGTTGGTGCCCAAGCTCTGGCTGGTAGCGGCTTTCACGCTCATTCTGCTCCTGATTTTTGGCTTTAATACCCGGGTGCTGCGCCATCACCTGCCGCTCACGCTCAGCGTGTGGGCGGTGGTGATTGGGATGGTGTTCGGGGTGGATTACTTCTTCAACAGCGTGCTGCACGACTACCAGCGCAAGCGCATCGAGGTGCTCATTAACCCTTCTGCCGACCCGCTGGGGGTGGGCTGGAACGTGACGCAGTCCAAAATTGCCATTGGCTCGGGCGGCTTTGCGGGTAAGGGCTTTCTGCAGGGCACGCAAACCAAGTTCGACTTTGTGCCCGAGCAAAGCACCGACTTCATTTTCTGCACTGTGGGGGAGGAGTGGGGCTGGCTGGGTACCATGACGGTGATTGGGCTATTTGTGGCCTTACTGGGGCGCATTGTGTACGTGGCCGAGCGGCAGAAATCGGTGTTTGGGCGCACTTACGGGTATTGCGTAGCCAGTATCATCTTCTTCCACTTCTGCATCAACATCGGCATGACCATTGGGCTGGCCCCGGTGGTGGGCATCCCGCTGCCGTTTTTTAGCTACGGGGGCTCCTCGCTCTGGTCGTTTACCACGTTGCTGTTCATCTTGCTGGCCATTGATGCCTACCGCAAGCAGGATTTGGAGCGGTATTAGAGCCGGCTAGTTTTCTTGCTACAACGCCCCACCGGCCCAAGAGGTAACGAAGCAGCCAGGAAAAACCCGCGTCCGTACCCGGAATCGTTGAAACATGACCCGGAATGACCGTGTCTGAGGCCGGAACGATTGGAACATGACTTGGAACGCTTCGAACATAGGCCGAAACGCCTGACGCTACACCCGGTACGCCTGAACATGACCCGGAACGATTGAAACATAGGCCGGAACGCCTGGAACATGGCCCGGAACAATCGATGCTGTAGCCGGAGCGCTTCGAACATCAGCCGAAACGCTTGAAACCACAGACTGGACTTTTGGAATTCAAGCGCCGAATTTTGTGTAAAAAATATTCCGAACAGAGTTAATAGCCCTTTTTCGATGGGCACAAAAAAGGGCCGCAGACGTAGTCTGCGGCCCTTTTGCCTGTGGGTACTGGCCCCGTTTACTGCTTGATGAACTTCTGTACCTCGGTGCCTTGGCTGCTCCGAATGGTGAGGAAGTACACGCCACGGTTCAGGGAACTGATGTTCAGGTCAGAAACTAGCTGGCGCCCGCCTACCTGTTGCTTCAGCACCACGCGGCCCAGACCATCGGTAACCGTCAGCGTTTCGGCGGCTACGAGGGTTTCTACCCGCAGCTGGCTGCTGGCCGGGTTGGGGTAGAGCTTGGCCGAAGACACGCTGCTGGCATTGTGGTTGGCCAGGGCAGTGCCAGTGCGGGCCTGCATGGAGCAGGCCGTGCCCACGGTGTAGGAGAAGGGCGTGGCGGCGTTGTTACGCTCGGGCCCGCCGGCACCCACTTGGTAGGTGAAGTAGAGGTTGACGAGCGTGCCATTGGCCACGGGCAGCGTGTAGGTGAAGTCTCCGGCCGCGTTCTTAGTCATGGTGTAGCCGGGGTAGGCCCCACTCGTGCCCTGGCGCAGGTAGAGGATGGCCAGGTTGCCGCCAGCCGTAGCCCCCAGCGGGTGGAAGGTGATGGTCACGTTGCCCCCGCTGCTCACAGCCCCGTAGCTGAAGTCCGAGGTCACGGCGCAGTAGCTGCCCGTAGAGGCGTTGCTCACCGTCACACTCACGGCCGAGGAGGTCGTTACTGCTCCGCCATTATCAGTGGCACGGGCTGTGAGGGAGTAGGTACCGGCGGCCACGCCAGTCCAAGTGTAGGAATACGGTGCACTCGTGTCGGTCCCGAGCAGCGTGGTGCCGTTGTAGAACGCCACGGAGCTAACCGTGCCGTTGGCATCAGCCGCGTTGGCGTTGATGGTGATGCTAGCTGGAGCGGTGAAGGTCGCGCCAGCAGCAGGCGAGGTCAGGCTGACCGTGGGCGGCGTGTTCGTGGTCACGGCCGCGAAGCTCAGCCAGTTTACGTTCACACCCCCGGCGGCCGCGTAAACCCGCAACGTCTGCGCTCCGGCCGGCAAACTCACCGTCGCCGTCTGCGTCTGCCAGCTCTGCCAGCCGCCCGTGGCGCCCACGTTCACCGAGCCCAGCACCGAGCCGGCGCTGTTGCGCAGCTGCAGGGTAGCGCCACCAGGCTGGCTAGCCACGCGGAAGCCCACGGTGTAGGAACCGGCCGAGGTCACGTTCACGGCGTAGTCCATCCAGTCCCCGGTTTCGATGTAGCCCACGTTCAGGCCCCCACCCGTGTCGGTGGTGGCTTCGGTCTGGATACCGAGCATAGCCGCGTAGCTTTCGGCCTCAATCGTGCCGGGAATGGTCTGCCCGCTCTGAGCGTTGCTGACCGTGACGCTCACGGCCGAGGCGGTGGTTACGGCTCCTGCGTTGTCCGTTGCGCGGGCGGTAATTGAGTAGGTGCCAGCGGCCACGCCGGTCCAGGTGTAGGAGTAGGGCGCAGAGGTATCCGTGCCGAGCAGGGTCGTGCCTTGGTAGAAGGCTACCGAACTCACGGTGCCGTTGGCATCGGCGGCGTTGGCGTTGATGGTGATGCTGGCCGGGGCCGTGAACGTGGCGCCAGCGGCGGGCGAAGTCAAACTCACGGTGGGTGGGGTGTTCGTCGTCACGGCGGTAAAGCTGAGCCAGTTCACATTCGTGCCCGTGGAGGCGGAGGCGTAGAGGCGCAGGGTCTGCACCCCGGCTGGTAAGGTTACGTTGGTGCTGATGGTCTGCCAGCTCTGCCAGCCGCCCGTGTTGCCCACGTTGATGGAGCCCAGCACCGTACCACCACTATTGCGCAGCTGCAGGGTGGCCCCGCCGTTGGCCGAAGCCACGCGGAAGCCCACTGTGTACTGGCCGGCTGAGGCCACGTTCACGGAGTAGTCGAGCCAGTCGCCGGTTTCGTACCAGTCCACGTTCTGGCCGCCGCCCGTGTCGGTCGTGGCTTCCTTGTCCGTGCCCTGCTGGGCCGTGTAGCTCTCGGCTTCAATCGTACCGGGAATGGCCTGCGCCGTGGGCGCTGCTGGCACTGTCACGCTGACGGCCGAGGAAGTTGTTACCGCCCCCGCGTTATCCGTGGCTTTAGCTGTGAGAGAATATGTACCTGCGCCTACCCCCGTCCAGGTATAGGAATAAGGGCTAGCCGTATCCGTGTTCAATAACGTGGTGCCGTTATAGAACTCCACTTTGCTAATGGTGCCATCTGAGTCGGCGGCATTGGCGCTGATGGTGATGGAGGCAGGAGCCGTGAAGCTGGCGCCGTTAGCGGGCGAAGTCAGACTTACCGTGGGCGCTGCGTTGGTGGGCGTGGTGCCGGCTGATAGGCTACGCAGGTTGTCGATGTAGTACACCGAGCCGTTGGTAGAGTTGGGTGAGAACAGAATCACTACGTTGTCAATGTCCGCGTCGGCGGTGCCGGCATCGGGCGAGTTGGCGTAGGAGAAGGTGAGCGTGTGCCAGGCGTTGGTTTGCTTGATAACGGCCTGGTAGATGCTGTGCCGGCCCGAAGGATAGTTGCTGGGCGTGGAGGCCGCGCTGCTTTCCAGCTGCCACGATACCACGGTGCCCACCGGGGCCGACGTGTACACATCCATGGCAAACACTTTCTGGCCCGAAACGTAGGCGCTGCCGTCCTTAATCTGGGTGCTGGTCAGGGTGAGGGCGTCGTACTGCGAAGCAGTGTTGCGGGTGTACTGACCCACTTTCGCCGAGGTGTTGATGCCCGACGCCGAGGGATTCGTAGCAGCCGCTACGTACGTGCCGTTGGCGCTGCGCAAGGGCAGGTTCCGGATGGCGTCGTAGTTCTCGAAGGTAGTAGCGGCCGAATAGGTAGGCGTGGCTTTCTTGGCAATGCGAATGTTGTCGATGTAGAACGTTTCGCCCGTGAAGAAGCCGCTGTTGAACAGCACGGCCAGCTGGTCGACGGCCACGTTGGCCGTGCCCGCGTCGGGCGCGTTGTTAAACGCGAAGGTGAGCGTCTCCCACTGGTTCTGCTTGGTGGTATTGGCCAGGTAGGTGCTGTTGCGGCCGGCCGGGAACGAGTTCAGCGGAGCCGCCAACGCCTTGTTTTGCAGGGTGATGTTGATGGGCGTACCCACTGGAGCCGAGGTATACACATCTACCTGCAGCTGGTAGGTCTGGTTCTTAAACAGACCGGCGTCTTCAATGACCGTGCCGGGGGAGCCGGCATCCAGGAACAGCACGTCGTACTGCTGGGTGGAGTTGCGCACGTACTTGGCTACGTTGGCGGAGGTATTCACGCCGGCTGCGCCGGGGTTGGCCGTGGGGGCGGTGTACACGCCGTTGGTGCCCGCTGCGTTGAAGGTCAGCTTGCTGGTGCCATCGTAATTCAGCAACACCTCCGTCGAAACCACGGGGGCTTCGGGCTGCTTCTTAATCAGCAGGTTATCGAGGTAGAATGTGGAGCCGGAGTTGGTAGCTGGCTGGAACAGGAAAGCCACATTGTTGATGGAGAAGATGCTGGTATTGGCATCGAGGCTCTTTTCAAACTCGAATTCCAGCGTTTCCCAGGCGTTCTGGCGCGTGGTGAAGGCTCGGTAGGCGCTGTGTCGGCCCGAGGGGAAGTTAGTGGCCGTGGTTACCTGGCTGTTTTCAAACTGCATGGTGACCTTGCTGCCCGCCGGAGCCGTGGAGTATACATCAATGAACACCTTGCGGCGTCCCGAAATAAAGTCGTTGGCGTTGCTGATGCCTAGGTTGCGCACGTACATCACGTCGTACTGCTCACTGGAATTGCGCACGTACTTGCCTACCGTCGGGGAGGTATTGATGACTGCCGAAGGGTTGGCTACGGCCTGCGTGAGCGTACCGGTTACAGTTCCATAGGTAATGACGCGGTTGGCTTCATAGTCCTCATACACGCGGTCCAGCTGCAGCGCGGACGTCACGGTAATGGCTTTGGTATAAGTAGCCGTAGTGCAGCCGCTCACGGCCACGGAGGCTGTTACGTTGCCGCTCACAGCCCCGCTGGCGAAGTTCACCTGAATGGCGTTGGTGCCCTGCCCACTGGTGATGGTAGCCCCGCTGGGCACCGACCACGTGTAGGTGCCACCGGTAATGGCGTCCATGCGGTAGGTTTTGTTCTGGTCGCCCTGGTGCACCTGGTCTGCCCCGAACACCGCGTAGTTGTAGGTGCCTTTGTATACCCGTACATAGTCGACTTGCGTGTTTACGGGAAAGTCGGCAGGGATGGGTTCCTGGAAGCCGGTGTAGGCCGTGCCGGGGCCACCCACGGCTGTGTTCAGAATGATGTAGAAGTTGCCATCGTTGAAGGGCCAGCCGCCCCCGAACGTGGTTTTGGGCGTGGCCGTGTGAAACAGGTTGCCATCTACAAACCACTTAATCTGATCGGGGCCCCATTCCACGGCGTACACGTGGAAATCCAGCGACAAGTCAATGGACGAAATGTAGTCGCGCCCAGTGAAGTGCCAGCCGCCCGCGTCGTAGTGAATGGTGCCGCCCACCGACTTGGGGTTCTTGTGCTTGGCCTCCATGATGTCGATTTCGCCAGTGAAGGGCCAGTTGCCGGGGTCAGCCAGCATCCAGAATGCGGGCCAGGCCCCTTGGGCGGAGGGCAGCTTCATGCGCGCCTCAATGCGGCCATATTTAAACGTCTGCAGCCCGCCCGTAGCGGGCACTTTCGACTGTAGCTTGGCAGAGGTGTAGTTGTAGGTGCGCCCGCCTTCCACGGAGTTTTCGTAGCGCGTGGCAATGTTAAGCACGCCACCCGAAACAGTGGCGTTGGCCGGGCGGTACACCTGCAGCTCGGCATTACCGAAGTTACAGTTGCCCACGTTGCAGCCGTCGCCGTTGTACACCTGCCACTTATCAAAGTTGCCGGGGGTGTCGAACTCGTCCTGCCAGACAATCTGATTGCACTGCGCCTGGGCAGCGGTAGGCTGAAGCAGCCAGCTAAATCCGGCGGCCAAAGCCAGGCCGGCCCAGCGCCCGAGCCTGCGGCCCGAGGGGGTAGAGGTTGTGTTCATTATGGTGGGATTATGGTAGAGGGGCAGCGCGGCACCCTCAAGACCTCGGGCAAACAGGAAGCGTGGCCGCAACCTGGCGGCTCAGACCTGAGTTAGCTGGTTAAACCAGCCAAAAGTAGGTGCCCGATACTTGGAGGGGTACCAAATATACCGGCATTATTTCTTGGAAAGCAACTACTAAAACGCGCTTAAGTACCGTAAAAAGCCCGTTTTTTAGTTAAGTCGCACGTGACTTATACGCTTACTGCGCAAGCCGGAGGTGGACCCGTTTGGGCATTAGTAATGCAGTAGCAGCTAACAGGGGTGAGGCAGCGCAGGTAAAAAACAATGTAAAAAGTGGGCAGTAGCCCAAATTTTATTCAGCTTGGAATCAGATAGGGCAAAAAAATATCAGGCAGGTCCGGCTCAGCGCCAAACTGCCTGATAATTAGGGACGAGGCTCCCCGTAACGGCAGGGAGCTAGAAGGCTGGTAATCGTGTTTCCTGGCTCTGTCGGCGCACAACTCGGCAAGTGGTTCACGACGGCAGCCGGCTGGGCAGGCTACGTTGTACTTTCGTGATGACCAGCGCCAGGGCTACCGTAAAGGCGGGGGCTGCCAAATAAGCCATGCGGGCCAACTCTCCGGAAAGCAGCATGTGCGCCCCTACTACGGCGCCCAGGGCCACACCTGCCCACCCCAGCGGCCGGGCCCAGCTGCGGACGGGAACCAGCAGCAAAGCCAACGTCGCAAACCCGAACACACTGAACAACTCACCCGCGCCTTTCACCGAAAACAGCCGTTGAAGCGAATAAACAACGTTTTCGAAGTGGTTGAGCGCGTTGTTAACGCTTGCACTGGCGGGCGTACCCGCTTGCGCGTCAATCCAGTGCCGGATGCCGAACGTGAGGGCCCCGGCTACCGCCAGCCAGGCTACCTGTACCGGCCAGCGCCCCGCGCCCCGCGCGAAGATCAGCAGCCACGGCACCAGAAACACAAACGACTCTTTGGCCAGCGGCCCCAGCAGAATGCACGCTGCCAAAGCCATCCGAGAACGGCTTACCGCCGCGTAATAGCCCAGCGCAAAGACCAATAAATACAGGCTGTCAACCATGGGCAGGCCGGCAATGTATACGGCCCAACGACTGCTGAGCACCAGCGCCATAGCCAGCGCAGCCGCTTCCCGGGTAGCGCCGTAGCAGCGGCTGCTTCGGTACCACAAAAGCCCGGCTGCTCCCAGTACAAGCGTATTTACTACATAAAACGCCAGCCGCAATGGCCACTCCGAGGCTGCGCGCTGGGGCCAGATACGCGCGTACACTTTCTCCAGGGGCCAAGCCATAGCAGCGGCTGCCGCGGGCACCAGCACCCGGTAGCGGCGTGTGATGCTCACGCCCCGAAACTCACCCCGCGCCACGCTTAGGTAGCTGCGCGTGTCGGGGGAGTGGGAGAAGTCGTAGTGGACGTACATGGTATAGGCCGGTCCGGCCAGCACACCCAGGGCCAGCCCATACACCAGCAGCAGGCGCTGCCAGTGCCGCCGCAAGAGGCGGGGCCAGGTTGGGGCCGCAGTTTCCATCGGGCCCGGGTGCTTACTCAAACTTGCGGTCAATCAGCCGCAGCAGTTTGTTGATGTGTTCGTCCTTGCGCACCCAACCGTACTGTTTCGTCAGGTCTTCCTGCACGTAGCGCCGGGCCGAGGCAGCATCGGGCAGAGCGTCGAGCTTCTGAATGGCGGCGTGGTACTCCATGTTTTCGCCGTTGAACAGCTCATTAATAAAGCTGAAGCGCTGATTAATGGAAATAGCCTCCCGCAGGGACTCCACCTTGGGCGCTTTATCGGCCAGGGAGGCCGTAGCCGGGCGCTCTGCCCGCAATGTTTCGGCCAGGCCGGGGGAGCTGTGCTCTGTCCGGAGCTTTTCGTAAAGGGGAACTTCGGCCGCAGCTGGCGTAGCAGCAACTGGTGGCACTGCTGGGGCCGGGGCAGCTACCGGAGCAGGAATGGGCGCGGGCGGCACCGGTACTGGGGTGGTAGCGGCAGGAGTTATTGGCGGCGCGGGAGCGGCCGGCTTAGGTGGTACTGGAACGGGAGGAGCCGGTTTGGCTGTAACCGGTGCGGGCTCGGAGGGCTGCTGGGGCACAGCGCGGGGCGCGGGGGCCGGCGCTGCCACCGGAGACGGAGCCAAGGGGGGGGTAGCGGCTTCGTCGGCTCGCAAGTCTATTTCTGACAAAGGCAGCAGGGCACTCAACTCGTTCACCACCGTTTCCATGGGGTGCATCGACTGGAAGTTGGTTTGCTGATACAACCGGAAGCGGCTGCTAAGCAGCTCCCGGTCCAGGGCCGTGCCCGCCGGCAACGACTCCACGAAGCCTTGAAACAGCGGTTTTTCCACGTCGAAATAGCGCAGGCCTTCCTGCAGCTGCTCCCGCGTGACGGTTTGCTGCGCGGGCAGCAGCTTTTCGTCGAAGCCCACGGCGGGTTCAGCGGCCACGCGCAGGGTATCCGTCACGGCCCGGGCCAGCAACGGCTCAAAGGTTTCCCGCGTCAGGCGAATGCGCCGGGAAAGCAGGTTCATGAGCTGGGTAAGGGCCTGGCGCACCTCGGCATCCTCAAAATCAAAGTAGGGGCTGCGAAGCTGGGCCATTTCGGCCGTCCACTTAGCCAGCAGCTGCTGCACCACAAACAGGTTTACCTGGCGCACCGGCGTAAAGCGCAGCACGGCGGGGCCATCAAGCGTAGCGTTGGGTTGGGGGCCAAAATGCCGTTCACACAGTTGAGCAGCCAGCTTCTGGCCGTACGCTTCGAGTTTGGGTTGACTATATTTGTCCTTCATTGCAAGCCTGATTCGGGGCGGGAAAGTTAGAGAAAGATGCCCACACTAACAGTGCAGAACCTGCCTGGTGCCATGGTGGAAGTGCCCACTGGCGCCACGCTGCTGGCCGCCATTCAGGCCGCTGGCTTCGATTGGATGCACGCCTGCGGGGCCAAAGGCCGCTGCACCACGTGCCGGATAGCAGTGACGGCGGGGGCGGAGTTCCTAACGCCGCCCACCGCCCCCGAGTTGCGCTACCAGGCTGCCGGCCGCCTGTTGGCTCAGGAACGTCTCACCTGCCAGACGCGCCTGGAAACGGGCACGGTCAGGGGGCGCGTGCCGGAGGCCACCCAGCTGCCCCACCAGCAGTACAGCCGTGAGGAGCGGTAGAGACGAGTAAGACAATCCTAGCCGCTGATTCCCTGAGAAGTAGCTACTCGAACACCAAATAGCGTTTGAGCCTGCCACCCGAATGCCGTACCTTAGAGGTTCTGATAGGTGCCAGGAAGCTGGCAGCTGGCAACGCTCAACGAAAAAACGCTGTGTTTATAGAACCCCGTGTGGGCAATGCCCGCGACGTGCCCCGCCGGGGCTGGATAGAAGTGGTCTGCGGGTCCATGTTTTCGGGCAAGACGGAGGAGCTGATCCGCCGCCTGAACCGCGCCAAGATTGCCCGGCAGCACGTCGAAATCTTCAAGCCCGGCCTCGATACCCGCTACCACGCCCAGGATGTGGTGTCGCACAATGCCAACAGCATCCGCTCAACGCCCATTCAGCTGCCCGAGGAAATGCTTTTGCTGGCCAGCAGCTGCGACGTGGTGGGCGTAGACGAAGCCCAGTTTTTTGATGCCTCCCTGGTAGAAGTCTGCACCCAGCTGGCCAACCACGGCAAGCGCGTCATCGTGGCAGGCTTGGATATGGATTACCTGGGTCAGCCCTTCGGGCCCATGCCAGTGCTCATGGCCGTGGCCGAATACGTAACCAAGGTGCACGCCGTGTGCGTGTGCTGCGGCGAAATTGCTTCCTACTCCTTCCGCATTGCGGCCTCCGAAAGCAAGATTCTGCTGGGAGAAACCGATTCGTACGAAGCTCGTTGCCGCGGGTGTTTTCTGGAAGGCCAGAAAGGCAAGCAGGGCGAAGAAGAGCCCTTGACGGCCACGGCTCAGGCCCAGCACTAATCTGCCCGCGCCAGCGTTAGACTGCCACTATCCTTCGGTTTTTAGCTTTTCTTCATGCGGCCTTTTCTACGTGCGTTTCAAGTTGGCTTTCTGATTGGCGTACTGGTTTGCGGGGTATGGATGGCCGGGCAGGCGCAGGGGCGCGTTGGCTACGGCGACTGGCAGCTGCATCTGCCCACCAACCGGGCCCTGGCCCTGGCCGACACCGGACCGCTGGTGTACGTGGCCACGGAAGATGCTTTCTTCGTCTTCGACAAAGAGCTGCACACCACCCGCCTGTTGTCCCGGCGTGATGGGCTGCACGATGTGGGGGTGCGCACAGTAGCCTACGACTCTCTTACCCAGCAAGTAGTGGTGGCCTACCGCAACGCCAACCTCGACGTGCTGCGGCCCGATGGATCTATCCGCAACCTCAACGACATCCTGCGCAAGCAGCTGGCCGGCGACAACACCATCCACAGCTTGTACTTCCATGCCAAACGGGGCTATCTGGCGGGTAGCTTTGGGCTGGTGGTGCTGGATATGGGCCGGCTGGAGGTGCGCGAAACCTATACCAACATTGGCCCGGGCGGCGCGGCCGTGCGCACCTTCGCCTCCACCGTCCTCGGCGACTCCCTCTATGTGGCTACCTCCGCGGGCCTGCGGCGGGGGCACTTGAAGGATAACCTGCTCGACTACCGCAACTGGACGACTGACTCTGGAGGCGAGCCGCGCGACGGTGACCCGTACCGCGCCCTGGCCACCTACAATGGCCACGTATACGCCGGCCTGAACTACGCGGCTATCCTCCGCTTTACGGGCCGGGAGTGGGTACCGCTGAGTGCGTTGGCTGGTCGGGCCTACCGGCAGCTGATGCCTTCGCGCGCCGGCTTGGTGGTGGCAGATCAGGAGAATGTTTCCCTGCTGCAACCCGATGGAACCTTGGAGACTTACCCGCACGAGCTGGTGAAAGACCCGCGTGCGGCGCTGCGGGGCCGCGACGGGCGCCTTTACGTGGCCGATTACCAGCGCGGGTTGGTGGTGTCGTCGGTGGATAAGCGGCAGTTTGAGAATTTTGTGACCAATGCCCCGGCTACGGCCAGTGCCTTCAACATCCTGCCCGATGCCACCGGGCGTACCACCGTCTTTGCGGGAGGCTTTACCGACCGATTCGTGCAATCGGGTAAGCACGAAGGGTTTTTCGAGTACCTGGATGGAAAGTGGACCAACATCACGCCCCAGACCTTTCCCGACCGTGCCCAGTACCCCGACCCGCAGGACCTGGCCCGGGGCACCCGTACCGCCGATGGCACCTTGTACGTGGGCAGCTACGCCAACGGGCTGCTGGAATGGAAAGGCCCGGGCAAGTTCCGCTTGTTCAACCCCACCGATAATCAGCCCAACCCGCTCATCAGCTCCATCCCGGCTGACCCGGGCTACACCCGCGTAACGGACGTGGCCGCCGCCCGCAACGGCGACGTGTGGGTAATCAACCGCCACCTGGAGGTAGCCAACGTGTCGGGGGTGCACATCTTTACCCCAGCAGCCGGCACCTGGCGCACGGTGCCCTACTTTCCGGCGGCCGAAAACCTAGACCGCATTGCTTTAGATGATGAAGGCGTGGCCTGGATTTCCCGCTCCCGCAAGGAAGGCACGGGCATGGTCGCCGTGAATGCCAGTGGAGACTACCGAATCTTTACGGAAAGCGCCGGCGGCCTACCCGAAAAAGGCGGCAACATCTACGACCTGGTGAAGGACCGGCGCGGCGCTATTTGGGTGGCTACGGCCAAAGGCGTGGCCGTCTACGATGATCCGAGCCTGGTGTTTACGGCCGACAACCCGGGCTTCCGCCTGCCCATCGTCAAACGTGGAACGGGCAGCAATTTCCCGGCGTTGTTTACGGAGCTGGTGAAAACAGTGGCCGTAGATGGCGGCAACCGCAAGTGGTTCGGCACCGACTCCGGCCTGTGGCTCTTCAACGAAGATGCCGACGAGGCCCTGCTGCACTTCACCACGGATAATAGTCCGCTGCCCTCCAACAAAATTGTGGATGTGGCCGTGAATGACAAAACCGGTGAGGTGTTCGTGGCGACGGAAGCCGGCTTGGTGACGTATCGTGGGGCTGCTACCGTAACGGAAGGCAAGCCCGATTGCGCGAAAGTATACCCAAACCCCGTGCGGCGCAGCTTTACCGGGCAGGTAGGCATTTCGGGGCTGGCCAATAATGCCATTGTCAAAATCACGGACGTAAGCGGGCTGCTCGTTTACCAAACCCGCGCCAATGGCGGCACCGTAGTCTGGAATCTGCAGGACTACAACGGCCGCCGCGTGCAGTCGGGCGTGTACCTGGTGCTGACGTCCGATGCCGATGGCCAGAACGGCTGCATCAGCAAGATTGCCGTAGTAGAACAATAAGTGAATGCGTGAATAAGTAAATGAGCGGTTTGTTCTGGTAGCCTACGATTCACTCATTCGCCCATACCCCCATTTACTGATTGCCTTATGCTCATCAAAACCCGCGGTATAGTTCTCAACTACATTCGGTACCGCGAAACGTCCATCATTGCCCGCGTCTATACCGAGCAGCTGGGCTTGCAATCTTATGTAGTGAACGGGGTGCGCAAGGCCAAGCCCCCGGGCCGCATTGCCTTGTTTCAACCTTTTACCCTGCTGGAACTGGTGGCTTATACCTCCCGGCAGGGCGGCATTACCCGGCTGTCGGAGTTCCGGTGCGCCGAGCCGTTTTCGGCTATTCCTTACGACGTGCGCAAAAGCAGCGTGGTGCTGTTCCTGTCGGAGGTAGTGGGCCGCACGGTGCTGGAAGAAGAGCAGAACGAGCCGCTGTTCAACTTTCTACACGACTCCATTCTGCAGTTTGATCGGCAGGCAGAAGGCTTCGAAAACTTTGCGCTACATTTTCTGATCGAGCTGTCCAACTACCTGGGTTTTGGGGCCGAGTCGGGCCAGGAAATTACGTCCCAGGTAGCTTTTGCCGGCTCCGCGCCAACGGCGCACGATGCCGGGCCCGTAGCCCTCCGCTTCCAGGAATTCGACCAGTATTTTGACGACCTGCTGCGTAATCCGGCGCAGGTCGCTATTCCCAACGGCCGCGTCCGGCGTGAACTGCTGCAAGTGCTCATCCGCTACTACCAGCTGCACGTGGATAAGCTCGGAGAAATCCGGTCCTTGGCAGTGCTGTCGGAGGTATTAGCCGAGTAGGAAAATAGGATAATATAAATTAGATTTTATCTTTATGGGTGCTTGTGATATAATTTTTTTTATATCAAATTTTGTTATATAGTTATATCAACCTTGTTGGTTAGCTTTGTGATGTAAACTTAAATAAGTAAGAAAAATGAAAAACTATCTGTCAGTACTTGGTTTGAGTACGATATTGGCATTCTCATCATGCTCAAAAGATGAAATAGTCAAAGCGAAAGAATCAGATACTATCACGTATCTGCATAATAGTAAAGAAATTCGGGTTGAGTATAAGTCGCGGAACGGTGATGTAGAAATGCTAAATAATAATCAAAAAAATGAGCTTGAGAATATTTTTGCTAATAAAAATTTAGTTATTTATCAGGATCCATATGATGAGTCGAAAATTCATTTATTTGATAATCAAAAAGATTTTGAGGGTTATTTATTTTCTAAATCAGACAACGTAACGAGTTACTGGAAAAAACAGTGGTTAACGAATTATAGCATTGCTGCTGATCTTTGCCCCACAATTAATCCCAGTCCACTCCAGGTATATGGAGCTGTTGAATTTTGGGTAGATGCAAATATGACAGGTGCAGTATTAAATGCTGATTGGTGTACCGGCGACCCCTCTAAGAGCTGTAATTTTGATAAAGACTTATCTACACTTTCAAATATTAATGGGGTAAACTGGGAAGATAAGATTAGCTCTTTAAGAATAAGAAATGGCAATTTACCAGAAGGGCCGTGTATGAAAGATATAGTTGTAACCTTATATGAGCACGGAGACTATAATGGGCAATCCTTAGCATTTGTAGCTCGTAGATATCAAACTGTTAATGTTCCAAAATTAGATGAGTACAAATATGGAAGTCTATTTAATCGTAAACATTGGAACGATCGGCTCAGTTCTTTGAAGATTAGACACACCATTTTGAATTAGTATTTATTTACACAAAAAGGCTCTGCAGTAACTGCTGCAGAGCCTTTTTGTGTAAATAAATACTAATTATTTAAGTCTTAATATATGTAGCTCAAAGCGTAAATCAGTGTTAGGCGGAATGGTGAAGCGCTTGTTGTCATCGGGGTCCCGCACGCCTTTTTTGCCGTAAGCCAGCGCCGCCGGAATATATACCCAGGCGCGGGTGCCGGCCGGCAGCAGCGGCAGTATCTGCTCCCAGCCCGGAATAACATCATGCTCGCCCAGGTGGGCCTTCACCGGCCGCCCCTCTACCGCCGACGACTCGAACATTTTGCCATCGGGCAGAAACCCGGTGTAGTGTACTAGCACCGTGTTGCCATTTTGGCCTGTCGCACCGGTGCCCAAAGAGTGTACTACGTAGCGAATGCCGGAGGGCAAGCTCAGCGTATCCTGCGCGGCCTGGCCGAAAGCTGCTATCGGCAGTGCCCCAAGAATCAGGCTGCAAAGGATACGCATCGGTTTCATTGTTAGCGCTGGGAAAGAACTTCTACGTCAAATACTAGAGGGGTATCAGGAGGGACACCGCACGTCGTGCAGGTGCCATAGCCAAGATAGGAGGGGATAAGCAGAATTTTTCTGTCGCCTACCTTCATTTTAGGAATAGACTGGTTCCAGCCTTCCACCGCCGGCCGGCCGCCTATCAACACTTGGTTGGTACCTATTACCACAGTAATACAGCCACACGGAGAGCCATTGTCTACGGATGACTCGAATTTAGTTTTATTCAGATAGCCGCCAATGTATTTTACTTGAGCGGTCTTGCCTACAGCGAGTTGCTCACTGGCACCTTCTGTAACCGGCACGATGTACAAGCCAGTTTCTGTGCGCGTAAAATTCGTGATGTTATTCGCCGTCAGATACGTCCGGATAGCTTCATCATCCTTGGCTTTCTGCTCGGCGGTGTGCTTGTCGGTGTTTTTTTCTATTTCGGTTTCACAGCCGGATAGCAGCACTACGGGCGCGGCGCCCAATGCGAGCAAGAAGGCGGGAAGCAACAGGCGGCGACGAAAAGAAGAAGTGCGGTTCATAAGAAAGGAAGAAAAAAGTTCGCGCCGCCACAGGGGCGGCGCGAAGAAGAGTATGCCACAACCAGAAATGGTTGCTTTATTTCACGTCTACCAACTCCACGTCAAAGCGCAGGGGCGCATCGGCGGGAATGTCGGCGCCGGCGCCGCGCTGACCGTATGCCAGCGAGGAGGGGATGAGCAGGGTAGCCTTGGTGCCTTTGTTGAGCAGGGCAATGCCCTTGTCCCAACCCGGAATCACCTGACCTACGCCCAGGGGGAATTCAATGGGCTTGCCGCCGTTGCTCTTCGCCGAAGAGTCAAACTCCTTCCCGTCGAGGAGGGTTCCTTTGTACTGTACCGCAACCGTCTGGCCGGACTTAGGCTTAGCGCCCGTACCCTGCTGCGCCACGATATAGTAAATGCCCGAAGCATCTTTCTGGGCCTTCAGGTTATTTTTCTTGATGTAGTCCTGCAGCACCACGTCGTCCTTTTTCAGCTGCTGCTCAGCGTAGGCCATCATCTTTTGCTGCTGCACGGTCATCATCTTCTGCTGCTCCACCATGGCTTCGTCGCGGGTCATCAGCTTGGTTGCCTTGGCATACACGGTCATCACGTTGCCAGCCTTTTTCATGAACGGCGGCACAGGCACGCGGAACGACTTGGCGAAAATCGTATCGAGGTTAAAGCGGAACACGCCGCTGTCGCCGGGCTGAAGCAGGGAAATAGCGTCTTCTAAGCCGCCTTTGGTGGTGAGTTCCTGCAGGGGAACCATCACGGGCGTGCCCTGCTGCTTGCGGGAGCTGAACAGCACCGAGTCTTTGGCCGTGCGGTATTCCACGTTCAGGGCCAGTACTTTGCCAATGCGGCTCTTGTAGGCGGTATCGGAAGCAGCTACTTCTTTGCGGGAGTATTTGCCGCCTTCGTTGGCGAAAAGCTGGTATTCAATACCCGATTTGGTCTTGTCGAATCCCTTGTTGCCCTTCTCACAAGAAGCCAGGCTGAGGGTACCGGCGGCCAGAGCCAGGTACAGAAAAGTGCTGTTAAGACGCATGTAAAAAGGAAGAGGGTGTAAACGGAAATTTCAGGCAAGTTACGCCGCTGGCGGCGCAACTGCCAAGGGGCTGGTCACGAGTTGGGTCTGGTAATGAGGCAGCAGGCCCAAAAACCGCTGCACGGTGGTATCCAGGGGCTCGTAGCTGATGCCGCCGGCCGCGTTGTGGTGGCCGCCGCCCTGGAAGTGTTGCCGCGAAAAGTCACTGACGGAGAAGTCACCTACCGAGCGGAAGGAAATCTTTACGGCGTTGCCCCGGTCGATGAGAATGGCGGCAAACACCACGCCCTCAATGCTGAGCGCGAAATTCACGAGGCCTTCCGTGTCGCCGGTTTTCGACTGGTACTGGCGCAGCTCGTCCTGGGTAATGGCAATGTAGGCGGTATTGAACTCGCGCAGGACGGTGAGCTTGTCTTTCAGCACAAAGCCTAAGAAGCGCAGGCGCATTTCGGAGTGCGAATCGTAAATACGGCGGTGCACGGCCGACAAGTCGATGTCGGCATTGAGCAGCTCGGCAATGATGAGGTGCACGTTGCGCGAGGTGCTGGGGTGGCGGAAGGAGCCCGTGTCGGTCATGATGCCGGCGTACAGGCATTCCCCGATGCCTTTATCAATAAGGGCTTGGTCGCCCATGTCCCGGATTACCTCAAAAACCAGCTCGGCCGTGGCCGCCGCTTTGGCATTCGAGAAGTCGAGGTCAGCAAACTGCTCGGGCTCTTGGTGGTGGTCGATGAGGACCTTCGTACCGCTGGCCGCCCGGATGTACTCGCCCAGCTCGCTGATGCGGCCCAGGCAGCTGAAATCAAGACAGAAAAGAACCTCCGCCCGGCTGATCAGGTCTCGAACCTGCGCATCGTTCTGGTCGGGCTCATACACAATTACCTCCTCGTTGCCGGGCATCCAGGCCAGAAAATCGGGGTAGTCGGAGGGCGTGACCACCGTGACGTGGTGGCCTTTCTTGCGAAGGTAGCCGGCCATTCCCAGCGAGGAGCCCAAGGCATCAGCGTCGGGCTTGTGGTGCGTGGTGATGAAAATCTGCCGGGGTTGCGCAAGCAACTCCTGCAGGGCGCTAGTATCGTGCATTGCCTGCTGCTAGGTAACTGAAATCCGGGAATTTAGGCCGGATACAAGGGCGCAAAAATCGGAAATATTCCGGGTTTCAACAAACCGCGCGGTAGAATGGTGCATTTGCCGGGTGGAGCACGGGCAAAGCGGCGGTGAATGCCTTCCCCGGGCTGCCGCCAGGGCCTTTCAGGCCCCGCTTAAACAGAATACCTGCACTGGCAGCAACCCAGCCGCTGGACCCCAGCTTAGGGTAGATGCTGCCCAAACGGAAAAAAAGCCACTATTTTTGCCCCGCAATTTACGGAGACACTTCGTCTACTTCACCATAACCCCCACACCCTGCTGTATGGCCACGAACCGCACGTTCACGATGATTAAGCCCGATGCTACCCAGGAAAACCACATCGGTGGCATCCTGAGCATGATTGAAGAAGGTGGCTTCCGCATCGTTAGCCTGAAAAAAGTACTGCTGACGCCCGAGCGCGCCGGCGAATTCTACGCCGTTCACAAAGAGCGTCCTTTCTACGGCGACCTGGTGAAGTACATGTCATCGGGGCCCATCGTAGCGGCTATTCTGGAGAAAGACAATGCTGTTGCTGATTTCCGCACCCTGATTGGCGCTACCAACCCGGCCCAGGCCGCCGAAGGCACCATCCGGAAGAAGTACGCCAAGAGCATCGAAGCCAACGCCGTCCACGGTTCCGACTCCGACGAAAATGCCCAAATCGAAGGTGACTTCTTTTTCTCGGCCGACGAGCAGTTCTAAGAGAAACGCTGCTTATAATAGCGAAAAAAGCCGCTCTGGGTCATCCAGAGCGGCTTTTTGTTTGTGCTGTTTTTGTGCTAAGCTTATACCAAGTTTATACTGTCACTTTTGCTCGCGGGCGCCAAACCCTATCCGCTTGGTTGCTTTGCCGACTTCAAACTCCTGCTCTTCGCGGTTGTAAATGTCGGCCAGGGCGGTAGCTGCGCCCAAGGCGGTAGCCTGGCCCAAACTGGTTGCCAGGGCTTCAGCCTTAGGCTCGGCCAGGGGCTGAAAGTGGTAAGCTGCAATTAGCCGTCCTTTGCGCAGGAGCGCGCTGTCGATATGGGAGAGGTCGGTGTTGAAGGTGCACACAATCTGAATGTGAAAGCAGTCGGCCAGCAGCCCATCGGAAAGATTGAGCAGGTTGCTTACCGCGCTGGGGCCACCGCCCGCCGCGTCGCGCTTGGTGAGCAGCGTTTCCGCATCTTCGATGATCAGGATGGAATTGGTGTTATCGTGAAGCAGGTTGATAAACTCCGGATCAGCAATTCGGGCCGCAAGGTTAGGCGGGATAAACAGTTTAGGCTTGTCGGTAAGGCCGCAGAGGTGGCGGATGTAGCTGGTCTTGCCCGTGCCGGGCGGGCCGTGCAGAATGACGATGCCTTTATCCTGGGGCTGTTGCAAACGCCGCACAATCGTGTTGTGGGCCGGTAGCAAATCGTCGTTATAATGAGTGGCCAGGTCCAGGGCCGGAATTTTGATTTCGAGGGGCGTAAACTCCAAGTCGTTATAAGCCAGTCGCAGCACATGGATGCGCTGCCGCTCCTGCTGCCCGGTCTCAAGGTGCGCCACCAGCAGCTCCCGCACGAAAGTTAGTTCCTCCGCTGCGGTGCTGGCGGAGTAGAATACCTGTACGCCCCGCTCGTTGTACACGCCCTGGTCGCCGACGAGCAAGAGCAAGTGGGGCGCAACGTTTAGTGCCCACACGTTCAACTCAGGCTCTTTTGTGGCCTTTTCGATGTAGACGGAGTGAGCTACGGTAGCGGCTTCCAGGTTGTAGCGGGTAGCCAGGGCCGTTAGCACGGCGGAGCGCGCATCGGCGTTGGCGAGCTGAAAGATGAGCTTGCGTGGAACTACCCCAAAGGCTTGGTGGAACCACGCTAGCGGTAGGAAATAATGCGCCTTATCAAATGTGCCGGTCCAGTCGAGCGGGGCGGGGCTGGGTAAATTAGTGTGCATAGCAAGCAATAGAAGGGAGATAAAAGTACCGCCTGCACCTGCGCAACGAGGCAGGTAGCAGGCGGTTAAAAGGGACAAGCAAGAGTGTGTTAAGCCTGTTCTATGCTCAGCCGAGGCTCAGCGGGCAGCTCGGGCTCAGCAGGTTGAGTAGTATGCTTGTGCTTAAAGAGAATGACGAACAGCACCGCAATAACCAGGGCGTACAGGGCAAACGTCAGCCAGATGCCGTGCCAGTCCTTGGTAACGCCATCGGCGGCGGTGAAGTACTGCTCAATGACGATACCGCTGACGGAGCTGCCCAGCACGGCCCCGAAGCCGTTGGTCATCATCATAAACAGCCCCTGGGCGCTGGCCCGAATGCTCGAAGCCGTCTGCGTTTCCACGAACAGGGAGCCGGAGATGTTGAAGAAGTCGAAGGCCATGCCGTACACGATGCAGGAAAGGATAATCAGCGAGATGCCGGGGAAATCGGGGGTGCCGAAAGCCAGCAGGCCAAAGCGCAGCACCCAGGCAATCATGCTGAACAGCATCACCTGCTTGATACCGAAGCGGCGCAGAAAGAACGGTATAGCCAAGATAAACAGGGTTTCCGACACCTGCGAAATGGACATGATGATGGCCGGATACTTCACGGCAAACGTGTCCTGGTACGCCGGTACCTTGTCGAAATCGTGCAGGAAGGTGTCGCCGTAGGCATTCGTCAGCTGTAGCGCCGCGCCCAGCAGCATGGCGAACAGGAAGAAGGTGAGCATCTTGGTGTCGCGCAGCAGGGCAAACGACTTCAGTCCCAGCACATCAATGAGCGAGCGGCTGGGCGTGTCTTTGGAAGGTGGGGGGCAGGCTGGCAGGGTAAAGGAGTAGAAACCCAGCAGGATGGCGGCGCCGGCGGCTATGTAAAACTGGTTGGCCGACTTCTCGAAGCCCAGCAAGCTCACCGTCCACATGGCCACGATGAAGCCCACCGTGCCCCACACCCGGATGGGCGGGTAGTCCTTTACCACGTCGTCGCCCCGGCTTTTCAGCACCGAGTACGACACGGCTATGGACAAAGCCAGCGTGGGCATGTAGAAAATCATGTTCAGCAGCATCACCCAGAACATGGTGCCGGGCGAGCTAACCATGGGCACCGTAAAGAGCACAATACCGCCCAGGATGTGCAGAATGCCGTAGAGCTTCTCCGCATTCACGTATTTATCGGCCACGATGCCCATGAGGGAGGGCATGAAGATGGACGCAATGCCCATCGTGGAGAAGATGGCGCCAAACTCGGCCCCCGACCACTGCTTGGTCTGAAACCAGTAAGCACCAATGGTTATCAGCCATGAGCCCCAGATAAAAAACTGTAAAAAGCTCAGAAGAATGAGCCGCAACTTGGTACTCATGCAGAACGCGGTTGGAGGGAACTTAAGGAAAATGACTGCTAAATATACAAGAAATCTAACCGGATAGGCCGCCCGCCGACACTGCCCCGGCCGGCGTTTGGGGGGAGCCGTAAACGCACAAAAGCCTTTCCGCGGGCTGCAGAAAGGCTTTTATGAAAGTACCGGGAGCCGGGTTAGTTAGCCCGCGGCCGAGAAGCGGCGGTTTACTTCGTCCCAGTTGATGAGGTTATAGAAAGCCGCAATGTAGTCGGGGCGGCGGTTCTGGTAGTTGAGGTAGTAGGCGTGCTCCCACACGTCGAGGCCCAGGATGGGGGTGCCTTTGCAGCCGGTGTCGGGCATCAGTGGGTTGTCCTGGTTGGGCGTGGAGCAGATCTGCAGGGAACCATCGGGCTGCTTGCACAGCCAGGCCCAGCCGGAGCCGAAGCGCGTAGTAGCGGCTTTGGTGAATTCTTCCTTGAACTTCTCGTAGCTACCAAACGCGCTGTTGATGGCTTCGGCCACGGCGCCGGTAGGCTCACCGCCGCCGTTGGGGCCCAGCACGGTCCAGAACAGGGAGTGGTTCCAGTGGCCGCCGCCGTTGTTGCGCACTGCCGCGGGAGCCGCTGCAATGTTGTGCATCAGCTCTTCCAGGCTCTTGCCTTCCAGCTCGGTGCCGGCAATGGCGTTGTTGAGGTTGGTTACGTAGGCCTGGTGGTGCTTGGTATGGTGGATTTCCATGGTCTTGGCATCAATGTGCGGTTCCAGGGCATCGTAGGCGTAGGGGAGCTGGGGCAGTTCAAAAGCCATAGCAATGTAGGGTTAGGGTGAAAGAAGAAACGAGTTCAGAGTATAACCGCCGAAGGGCGGCCGGGGTTGCGGTGCCCGGTCGGCAGCACGGCCAAAAGTAGCCTATTTGCGCTTGCGGGCGAAAAACTCCTGCATGAGGGCGGCGCACTCCAAGGCCATGATGCCGGTAGCCAGCTCGGTGCGCGGGTGCAGCAGGTTGCCGTAGCGGCGGTAGCCGCGCTTGTCTTCAGCGGCCCCATATACCACGCGCTTCACCTGGGCCCAAAAGGAGGCCCCGGCGCACATCACGCAGGGTTCCACCGTCACGTAAAGGGTGCAATCCTGCAGGTACTTGTTGCCGAGGTGGTTGGCCGCCGCCGTGAGGGCCAGCATTTCGGCGTGGGCCGTTACGTCGCGCAGCTTTTCGGTCTGGTTATAGGCGCGGGCAATAATCTGGCGGTCCAGGACCACCACCGCCCCAATCGGAATTTCCTCTTCCTCCAGGGCGTAGCGGGCCTGCTTCAGCGCCTCCCGCATGTAGTGCTCATCAGAATACAGGGAAAGAGTCATGACTTGGGGTCTTAGGGACTTAGGGTCTTGGGGTCTTAGATTTTTGTTGATATCGAATGCTTCATTGAACATCAACCAAGTCCCTAAGACCCAAAGATCCTAAGACTCTATTTCATCGAAATACTCTGCATTACGGCCTGGGCGGTGGGCTGCCAGCGGGCTTGCTCTTCGGCGGGGGCATTGAAGGTGAAGACGGTGAGGGTCTTGCCTTCAATGGCATACTGCACCAGTTGGTACTTGCGGATGGGCGCCAGGTTGCTGTTGCGGCGGGTGTCGGCTACCTCAGAAGTGAATTCCAGCACAATAAAGTCCCGCTTGTTGATGGTGCGGATGTCTTCGGTGAGGAAAGTCACCTTGGTGTACATGTTCTGGATGCTGGCCTTGTAGATTTTCAGTAGCAGGCCATAGTCGCCGCTGCCGAAGGGCGTTTCCTTCTGAGCCACGCTGAGGTCTACGCGGCCGGCCCGGTCGGAGAAAACGGCCAGGGGCTTGCGCGGCGCGGGGAACTTAGCAGCAATGCCTTCGTCGGGCAGGGGCGTGAAGCCCTCGGGTACGCCCAGGGTAATGCCCCCGGCCAGAGGCGTTTTCTTGAGCTTGGGCTTAGGAGCAGCCAGGGCCGTGAAGGTCGTAAGCAGCACCAGCAGGAAAAGGAAACGGTTGAAACGCGTTTTCATAGAAAGGGAAAAAACGAAAGAGAAAGAGCGGCGCTTGGGGCCGCAATCTGCGGGAAAAACGGGAAACGCCGACGGGCCATTGTCAGCCACTAAAAAAATGCCCCCGCTACCGAACGGCAGCGGAGGCAACAGAATTTCTTGCAAACGTTATGCTGAGCGAAGGCAAAGCCGTAGTCGAAGCATCTTGGTAGTGTGGTAACCCCCAACGAAGCGGTAGAGATGCTTCGGCTGGGCGGACGCCAGATGAAGCAGGGCAAAACCACGCTTAGCGGCGGCTGCGCTTGTTTCTGGTGCTGCTGCTCGACACGGTGGGGTACTTGATGCGCACCTTCTTCCAGTACACGTAGTTGCCGGTTTTGGCTTCTACCAGGTAAGTGCCGGCCGGAATGCGGCCCAGGTCTACGGGTTGGCCGGTGTTGTTCTGCGGGTCCAGGGCAGTGGTATAGATAGGCTCGTTTTTGTAGTTGGTCATCACCAGCGTGCCGGGCACCGTGAACTGCTGGGTAAAGCTCAGCAGGATGGTGTTGGTGCTGCTGTTGGGATATACATCGATGCCGGAAAGGGTTTCCACGCGCTTAATAGGCCCGTCCAGCACCACCGGCTCCGCGGTGCTTTTCGACTTCACCGAGGCATCTTCGTCCTTGGCTTTAGTCTTGATTTTGGTTTGGGCCTGGGCAGCGGAGAAGCTGAGGGCAGAGGCGAGGGCGAGAAGGACGAAACGTTTCATATCGGAAGTAGGAAGGCTGAGGAAGCGGGCAACCGCCCGTGTAAAGGCGCTTTGCAGAAGTCGGGCCAAACTTGCGCGAAGCCCGGCTTCGGGTGAGGCTACGGATTTGCACGCGCCGCAGTTGGGCAGCTGCCCAACAAGAAGCCCGGTCGCAGAACGACCGGGCTTCGGCAGAGGTTCAGATCAGGCGTTACGCTTTCTTTTCCTCGGGGGCTTTCACGTTGTCGTCGGGGTTGCGGTCCACCAGCTTGTTGAAGGGGTCGATGCCCACGCGCTCCGGCTTCTGGGGTACGGTAAACTCCAAGCGGTTGCGGCCGGGGCGCAGGTGCTGCTTTTGCACGAGCACGGGCACATCCTGCCACTGGCCGTTTACCTTTTTGCGGGCCAGCACGCCTACTTCAACCAAGTCGCGGGCGTTGGTCACGTCGGTTTCGTTGCCCAGGGAATCGGCGTAGATTTTCTTGGTATCTACCGTGAACTGCACCCGGTACTGGCCGTTGGGCAGCTTGCGGTAGGAAGCCGAGTCCACCTTGTTCTCGTAGAGGGTAATCTTCTCGAACAGGTCGGTCACCAGGTACTGCAGCGAATCGGGGGTGTGCTTGCGCAGGTAGCCGATAAACTCCACCGAGTTGGTGTAAGGGCCGCGCTGGTAGGCTACTTTGTCGCGGTACTCTTTGATGGCGCTGTTCACCGCTTCCTCACCCAGGTAATCCTGCAGGGCATACATCACCAAAGAACCCTTGCGGTAGTGGATGTAGGGCTGATTCTCAACTAAGTACAAGGGTACTTCCTTTTTCCGCTCGAAGCCCCGGCCCGTCAGGTAAGAGTTCAGCTCAAAGCGCAGAAACTTCTTCATTTTGTCGGGGCCGTAGAGGTGCTTCATCACCATCAGGGCGCCGTACTGGCTTAGCGTCTCCGACATCAGCGTGCCGCCCTGCACGTTGCCCCCGATAATCTGGTGGGCAAACCACTGGTGCGCCACCTCGTGGGCCGTCACGTAGAGCGGATAGTCGATGTCCTTGGGGTCGGTGGAATCCACCTCTGCCACGAAGCCGATGCTTTCGGAAAACGGAATGGTGTTGGGGAAGCTCTGGGCAAAGCCGGAGTAGCCCGGAAACTCGATGATGCGCACCTGCCGGTGCTGGTAGGGCCCAAAGTGCGCGGTGTAGTACTCCAGGCCCTTTTTCACGCCCTGGGCCATGCGCCGGAGGTTGTACTCGTGGCCGGGGTGGTAGTAGATTTCGATAGGCACTTCCTTCCAACGGTCCTTATACACTAGGTAGCGGGCCGATTGGAAGGAGTAGAAGTTGAGGATGGGCGCGTCCATTTTGTAGTGGAAATAGCGCCGGCCTTTCTCCGTCCACTCCCGCTGCAAATAGCCGGGGGCAATGGCTACCTGGTCGGGTGAGGTGCTCACCGTCGCCTCAAACCGAATCCAGTCAGCGTCGTTGGTGATGTAGGTATTCATGCGGGCCGCCGAGTCACCCACCGGGGCCATGCGGGGCCGGGGCGCCAGGCCCTGCTCTTTGCGAGTGTCGTCGCCGGACAGCTCGGCCTCGGGCTGATAGCCGATGTGGGGCAGCAGCTGGGAGTTGACGAACGTGCCATTTTCCACGATGCTGGTGTTGGAGCCACTGTTCTTGAAGCCCGGGTTGGTGTAAGCCAGATCGAAGTTCAGCTGCAGGGAGTCGCCGGGTTGCAGGGGCTGAGCCAGGCGCAGGATGCGGTAATCAACGTCGCCCACCTGGTCGTGCAGCACCTCTTTCGCGGGGCGGCTCAGAGCCATCTGCTTTACCTCAGCCTCAGTCGCGCCCACCAGGTGCACCGAGTCGATGGGCTGCCGGGTGCGGTTGAGCAGCCAGTAGGAGCCCCGGAAACGCACGTCGCGCTCCTGAGGGAAGATGTCCACGTTCACCTGCACGGCCGTGATGCGGGGCTGGGGCGTTTTTTCGAAGCGCTTGTACTTGCGCTCAAACGCCGCGCCCAGGGCATCGTTTTCGTCGGAGGTGCGGTAGTCGTTCAGGATGTTGGTGTTGTAGAAAATATAGGCGCCCAGCCCCGCAAAGGCCAGCAGAGCCACGCCCGCTACCACACCCAGGGCTGGCGACAAGCCAAAGCGGGCCTGCTGCCAGCGCCAGGAAAACCGCGTTTCGGTGCCCCGGGGCCAGAGCAAGGCGCTGCCCAAGGCCAGCAGCACGGCAAATGCCGCCCAGTAGAGCTTGAAGGCCAGAAACGGCCCCACAAAATGGCCGTAGCCGTTCATAGCTGAGTAAGGCGTTTCAGGGGCTCCGTTAAAGGAATACAGGTTGTGCTCCAGCCCCAGTGTGCCCTGAAACAGGTTGAAGGCATAGTACAGGATCATGATGAAGTGCCCCAAGTACTTGTTGTTGACCAGCACCTGCACCAGCATGGCCAGCACGCACAGCAGCAGCATGCCCACCAGGCGGAAGCCGAACAGCTCCTGCACATACAGCCCCAGCTCGTAGTTGAAATAGCCCTTGAAGGTCTGCAGCAGCAGTCCGCACAGCATCACCACGGCCAGCAGCACCACCTGAATCAGCATCAGCGCGCCCAGCTTGGCCAGAAATGGTACCCACGCCGGCATGGGCATGGCATCATAGATCTGGTTGATCTTGGCATCCCGCTCCCGCCACACCAGCTCCCCGGCGTAGAAGGTGATGATGATGAGCTGGAACAAGGCAAACGTACTGGCCAGCAGTTGCACCACCACCGGCGTGGTAGGGAAGGTGTTGGTGCCGTACATTTTGCCCACCTGCATGCCCGTAACCAGCAGGAAGAGCAAGCCCGCCCCGGCAATGCCGATGAAGTACACGCTGCGCACCGTGCCGAAAAACTCCAGCCGCAGCAGTCGGCCCAGCTGGGCCCAGGCCAGGCCCGCCGTAAAGCGCGGTGTAGCCCGGGGCAGGGTCAGATTTGGGGCGGCCTCGGCCACCCCCAGCGCTCCGGCCTTAGGGCGCGGCCCCGAATCCGCTTTGTTGGCGAAGGAAAACCGGAAGAAAGCAAAACAGGCCGCCAGCGTAGTGAAGGCCACGCCCAGCCACAATAGGCGGTTTTGCACCAGCCAGGTGCTCCAGGGCAGCAGGCGGGTGTTCTTCTCGGCCACCGTCCAGTAGCGCTGGGTCAGGTCGATGGCGCTGCCGCCCAGCGGGTCGAGCAGGGTGCTGAGCGTATCGTTGTCGAGGTCCTGCTGCAGGGTGCCGCTGATGGTGTACAGCACCAGGAACAGCACCCCGCCCAGGTAAATGGCGAGGGCCGAGCGCGTGAGCGTGGCCGCCGTGAAGAAAATGGCCCCCGACAGCAGCAGGTTGGGTATCACCAGCTGCAGGTAGGGCAGCAGGTAGGCCGCGGCCACGTTCGGGCCCAGGCGCTCGGGCTCAATGGTAGGCCAGTAGGTAGCCAGCCAGGCGCCCAGGGCAGCGCCGAGGAATACCAGCACCGTCACCACAAACGAGCCCAGGAAGCGCCCGCCCAGGTAGCCCGCCTTACTGATGGGGGCGGTGTAGTAGAGCGAGTGAGTGCGGTGGTCGAAGTCGCGGAACACTGGCGTGCCCATCATGGCGGAGGTTATGAAGACGCCAAACAAGCTTACCACCGTGAGAATGGTGTTGATTTGGTAAGCTGAGTTGGCCAGCATCTTGCCGCTGCCGCCCCCAATGGTCACGTTCACGCCAAATACGCCGGCCACGGCCAGCATAAACAGCCCGGCCATGAGGGCCAGCAGCACAAAGTAGATGTAAGTAGCCGGCCGCTTAAAGCGGTAGCGCAGCTCAAACAGAAAGATTTCGAGAAACATGGTCAGAATATCAGGAAGGTCATGCTGAGCTTGCCGAAGCATCTCTACCGCTTTGTTGCAAGACTATTCAGCCGAAGCAGTAGAGATGCTTCGGCAAGCTCAGCATGACAGACATGTTTGAGTTACTTAGCTACTGGTGCAGCTGCACTGGCCACCTGCTCGGCGGCATGAATGCGGGCGAAGTACACGTCTTCCAGGGTCGGCTCCACGCCTTCGAACCCGTTACCGGGCTGGCTCAGGCTATGCACGTGAATAATGGTCTGGCCCGCAAACAGGCGCGAGGAAATCACTGCAAACTGCTGCTGGTAGGTCGCCAGCTCGTCCTTGCGGATGCTGCGCCGCCAGATCTGCCCGCGCACTTCCTCCATGGCCCGTAGCGGGTCGCCGGTATACAGCACCTGCCCTTTGTTGATGATGGCAAACTGCCGGCACAGGTCCGATACGTCCGACACGATGTGGGTGCTCAGAATCACGATGCGGTCTTCCCCGATTTCGGCCAGCAGGTTGTGGAAGCGGTTCCGCTCGGTGGGGTCGAGGCCGGCGGTGGGTTCATCCACGATGATGAGCTTGGGGTTGCCCAGCAGCGCCTGCGCAATGCCGAAGCGCTGTTTCATGCCTCCGGAGTAGCCCCCCAGGTTTTTGTTGCGCACCTGGTAAAGGTTCGTTTGCTGCAGCAGGGCATCTACCACCTGCCGCCGCTCACTTTTGTTGCTGAGGCCCTTGAGCACGGCAAAGTGCTCCAGCAGCTCCGCCGCCGTGATTTTGGGATACACGCCAAACTCCTGAGGCAGGTAGCCCAGCACCTGACGCACGCGCTCCGGCTCCCGCAGCACGTCGATGTCGCCCAGCTGAATGGTGCCGGCATCGGCCTGCTGCAGGGTGGAGATGGTGCGCATTAGGCTGGACTTGCCGGCACCGTTGGGCCCCAGCAGGCCAAACATGCCGGGCGCAATGCGCAGGCTCACGTCGTTGAGGGCCTTGGTGCCGTTGGGGTAGGTCTTGGACAGGTGGTCGATAACCAGTTCCATAGCTGAAAAAGTGTTTTTGTAAGAGAGCGTGAGAGCAAGCGGAGGCGCTATTGCCCGGGCCTGAAAACACCCGCGGCAGGCTGCCAGGCAAACATAGCCAAAGACCTATCAACTGCCGCTGGTTTTCAACCAACACCACCGTGCGCCCGCCCAACGGCACGCGGGCCGGCCGTAAATTCAAGCAGGAGCAGGGACGGCGTGTGGCGGGCCCGGCCCGGTCTTCTATCTTTGCGCCCGGCCCGCCGGCTTCTTTCATCAGAACACCTTTTGTTTATGCTCCGTACGCACACCTGCGGCGAACTTCGCCCCGAACACGTTGGTTTAACCGTCACGCTTTGCGGCTGGGTGCAGCGCACCCGCGACAAAGGCGGCATCAGCTGGGTGGACTTGCGCGACCGGTACGGCCTCACCCAGCTCACCCTGGAAGAAGGCGTGGAAGCCGAGGAGATGCGCGCCGCTGCCCGCGAGCTGGGCCGCGAGTTTGTGGTGCAGGTAACCGGCAAAGTAGCCGAGCGCTACTCCAAAAACGACAAAATGCCCACCGGCGGCATCGAAATCCGGGTGGAAAAGCTGGAGGTGCTCAACCCCGCCAAGCTGCCGCCCTTCCTCATCGAAGACGAAACCGACGGGGGCGACGACCTGCGGATGAAGTACCGCTACCTCGACCTGCGCCGCTCGCCCGTGCGTCAGAACCTGATGCTGCGCCACCGCGTGGCCCAGGCCACCCGCCGCTTTCTCGACGGCCAGCAGTTCATCGAGGTGGAAACGCCCGTGCTCATCAAAAGCACGCCCGAAGGGGCCCGCGACTTTGTCGTGCCCTCCCGCATGAACCCCGGCGAGTTCTATGCCCTCCCCCAGAGCCCCCAGACGTTCAAGCAGCTGCTGATGGTGTCGGGCTTTGACCGGTACTTCCAGATTGTGAAGTGCTTCCGCGACGAGGACCTGCGTGCCGACCGCCAGCCGGAGTTCACGCAGATTGACTGCGAAATGGCCTTCGTGGAGCAGGAAGATATCCTGAACACCTTCGAGGCGCTGGTGCAGTACCTGTTTAAAGAGGTGAAGGACCTCGAAATTGGCCAGCTGCCCCGTATGACCTACGCCGATGCCATGCGCTATTACGGCAACGACAAGCCCGACACCCGCTTCGAAATGAAGTTTGTGGAGCTCAACGACGTGGTGAAAGGCCAGGGCTTCCCCGTGTTCGACAACGCCGGCCTGGTGGTGGGCATCAACGCGCACAACTCGGCCATGTATACCCGTAAGCAGCTCGATGAGCTGACGGAATTCGTGAAGCGCCCGCAGATTGGCGCCACCGGTTTGGTGTATGCCCGCGTGGAGCAGGATGGCTCGGTGAAGTCATCAGTAGACAAGTTTTACTCCCAGGAGGCACTGCAGCAGTGGAAAGCCGCCTTCAATGCCCAACCCGGCGACTTGCTGCTGATTTTGGCCGGGGAGCCGAACAAGACCCGCAAAGCCCTGAGCGAACTACGCCTGGAAATGGGCCAGCGCATGGGCTTGCGCGACAAAAATACCTTCTCGGCGCTGTGGGTGGTTGACTTCCCGCTGCTGGAGTTCATTGAGGAGGAAGGCCGCTACTTCGCCATGCACCACCCGTTCACCTCGCCCAAGCCTGAGGACATTGCCCTGCTCGACTCGCCCGACACGATAGGGGAGGTGCGCGCCAATGCCTACGACATGGTGATTAACGGCGTGGAAGTGGGCGGCGGCTCCATCCGCATTCACGACCGCGCGGTGCAGGCCCGCATGTTTGAGCTGCTCGGCTTCTCGGCTGAGGAAGCGCAGGCCCAGTTTGGCTTCCTGCTCGATGCTTTCGAATACGGCGCCCCGCCCCACGGCGGCATTGCCTTCGGCTTCGACCGTCTCTGCTCGCTCTTCGGCGGCGCCGACTCTATCCGGGACTTCATTGCCTTCCCCAAAAACAACTCCGGCCGCGACGTCATGATTGACTCGCCCTCGCCTATCTCCGAGGCCCAACTCAAGGAGCTGAGCATTGCCACGGCTGTGGTAGGGAAGTAAACAATCAAAGAATTATTGCAGCACGAAACGGCATCCTTAGTGGTGCCGTTTCGTGTTTCTATTATCTTCTCTTGTATGAATAAGGAATTAGAAGTTGCCTTTATCAACAAGTACGTTGTGAAAGAAAAACGCCAACGCTATATAGGCTTTATTGAGAAGCCGACGCGTCGGCGTGATTTTCTGGAGATGCTGTACCACGGTCAAGATATTGATAAGAGTAAATACAGGAGATTAGATGCATTTTATGAGCGAACTATTCTACAACAGGTAGGCAAGCTGCCAGAAGACTCTAATTGCTACATCATATCTGTTAACAAGAAGCTGGATGGGCAAGAAATGTCGATATCCGCGGCATTGAAGAAATTGGAACCGTATACTGAAGGCATTGTGCTGATATTCGGTAACTGTGAGGTAGTTTATTATCAAGGTGAGCCGCCACACAATGAGTGGTTGAGCATTTAAATAAGTATAATTCAGTTGCTGCAAATATCCTGTTGCCATGCCTTTCCGCCTCGACCGTACCGCTTTCCACGCTGGCTCCCACGAGCAGAACGCGCAGTACCACGCCACTCAGCAGCCCACCACAATGGCAGAGCGTTTGCGGGCGGCGGCGTATCTGAACAGCGTAGCATTTGGCTATGATCTGAACAACCCGCCTCGGTTAGACCGAACGGCCTTTTCAATGAGGTGCCACGCTTCGAAAAATGGGTAACATATTCAACGTTGATTTTCAGGATTTTCTACGGGCTCTGTGGTCAGCTAAGGTGAAATATGTGCTGGTAGGTGGCTACTCCGTTATCCTGCACGGATACAGCCGTACGACCGGGGACCTGGATATTTGGGTAGAACGGGCCGCTGAAAATTATGAGCGTTTGGTTCATGCCTTTCAACTCTTTGGAATGCCTACGTTTGACATGACAGCCAAGAATTTTCTGCATAATCCAGCGCTAGATGTATTCACATTTGGCCGCCCGCCGGTAGCCATTGACATCATCACGCAGCTTAAAGGACTGGACTTTGTAGAGGTATATGAGCAGGCTTCAACCACCGAAGTCGATGGTGTTCTGGTGCGGCTGATTCAGTATCAACATCTACTTCAGGCTAAGAGAGCTGCTGGGCGTCCGCGCGACCAGAATGATCTGGAGAATTTGCGTTTGCAAGAAGAGTAGGTATTCAGGGTAAATAAAACGACAACACCTTGCGCTTACAAAATATATTTAGACATTTGGCTAAATAACTAACCGCTCTTGAACGCCCTCTTCAAAGCCCTTAATGACCCGACCCGCCGCGCTATCCTGGAGATGCTACGCGAGCGGCCCTGCACGGCCGGGGAAATTGCCGATGCCTTCCAGTTCTCCAAGCCCACCATTAGCCACCACCTCGATTTGCTGCGCCAGGCCGACCTGGTCGCCAGCGAAAAGCAGGGCCAGTTTGTGCTTTACACCCTCAACATGACGGTGATGGACGAACTGCTCGGCTGGCTGCTGCAATTCAAATCTTAACGTTTAGCTAGCTCCAATCCTATGAAAACGACTTTCTCCCTCTGGCATATTCTTTCCCTGATTGCCCTGGTGCTGCCCACTGCCTACCTAGCGTATTGCTGGAATGTGCTGCCAGCCCAGATTCCTACTCACTTTACTGCGAATGGAGAGGCCAACGGCTTCACGGCCAAAGAAAGCATGTGGTGGCTGTGCCTGGCTTTGCCGCTGGGCTTGTACGCGCTGCTCCAGTTCCTGCCCCGTCTCGACCCCAAAAAGCACCTTACGACGACGAGTGTGAACTATCAGAAGCTGCAGTTTATTATGCTGGCTATGATCAGCGGCGTGAGTCTGTACAGTCTCTACGTGGCCCAGCACCCCGGCACGCCTCCCGGTAGTGGTCTGGCCCTGATACTCGGCTTGTTCTTCGCGCTGCTGGGCAACTACCTGATTACTGTGCCCCAAAACTACTTTGTGGGCATCCGCACGCCGTGGGCCCTGGAGTCGACTATTATCTGGGCCCGGACGCACCGGGTGGGGGGCTACCTATTTTTTGGGGTAGGGCTGTTGAGCGCGGCCCTGGCCTTCTGGTCGGCGCCGGTAGCTACCACCGTGCTGGTGGCGGGCGTGCTGGTGACAGTGGTTGTTACCTATGCCTACTCCTACTACTTGTACCGGCAAATGCTGAACGCCGCGTAGCAGTTTATCCGGTAGCTCGGCTGCACGCACCTATTTTAGTAGATTTGGCAGGGCCTGCCCCGCGTTTGCTATCAACCGGCTGGCTCTGCCTACATGAAGCGTAGTTTTTTTCTCGGTTTTTTTCTGTCATTCCTGTTAGCCGTGGCCATGTCGGCTGCGGCTCAGCCGGCCTTGCCGCTCACGTTCCGTACCCTTACCACCGAGCAGGGCTTGTCGGAAAACAGCGTGTACTGCATGGCCCAGGACCCACGCGGCTTTCTGTGGCTGGGCACTCAGGATGGCCTCAACCGCTACGACGGAGCCAGCTTTAAAGTGCTGCGCAACGACCCGCAAGTGGAGGGCAGCCTGAGCAGCAACTTCGTGCTGTCGATGGCCGTGGACAAACAGGGTTTTTTATGGGTGGGCACGGGTGGGGGTGGCCTCAACCGCTACAACCCCATTACCGGGCGCTTTCAGGTTTTCAAGCACGAGGATGGGCGGCCCGGCACGCTGGCCGACAACTTCGTCCGGGCTGTTTTCTGTGACCGAAGCGGTCAGGTATGGGCAGGTACCGAGGGCGGTCTGCACCGGTTCGACTCCAAAACCGGCCGCTTCCAACTGTTTCAGCATCCTGTTGCAACCACCGCGAATGTGCGCCGGAACTCCGTGCGCGCTATCACGCAGGATGCGGCGGGCCAGATATGGGTAGGCACCGGGGCCGGGCAGCTGAGCCGGCTGGACGTGGCGGCGGGCCAGCTACAGGCCCGCCCCAACTGGCAGGCACCTTCCGGCATTACGACCTTGTGCGTTGATCAGGCCAATGGCTTGTGGGTGGGTACGGAAGTACACGGTCTTCGCTTTTTGTCATTGAGCAAAGGCCACGAAGAGCTGGTTTATCGGCACGAGCCCGGGCATGCCGGCAGCCTGAGCAGCGACGCGGTGCGCAGCGTGCTAGAAGATACCCAGGGCCGGCTATGGGTAGGTACCGACGAGGGCCTGCACCAACTCGACCGGGTCAGCAACACGTTTGCTCCGTACCGCGCCCAACTAGGGCGCCCGCACATGCTTCCCGAAAATACCGTGCAGGCCCTGTTCCAGGACCGTAACGGCCAGATTTGGGTAGGTACGGAAGGGGGCGTCGCCTCCTTCATGCCCCGGCCGGCTACGTTCACCACGGTGCCCATTACCCCGCGCCCTGACCCCGTTTGGGCCGTGTGTGAAGATAAATCCGGGCGTTTGTGGGCTGGTACGCAGGAAAGCGGCCTGGTTTGTTACAACCCGGCCACCGGCCAGCGCCAGGAGTACCGGCACCGGCCCGGGGCAGCCAACAGCCTCAGTGAAAACTTTATCCGGGCGCTGTGCTTCGACCTCCGCGGCCAGCTCTGGGTGGGCACCCAGCGCAGCGGCCTGGACTGCCTGGACCCGGCCACCGGCAAGGTGCGGCATTTCGCCCACAACCCCGCCGACCCCACCAGCCTTAGCGACAACGCCATCCGCGCTATTGCCCTCGACCCCACGGGCCAGCTCTGGATAAGCACCGAGAACGGCCTAAACCTGTTCGACCCCAACACGGGCCGTAGCACGGTGTACCGCGACAAGCCCCTGACGCCCAAAGCCAGCTTTGGCACCAACTACATTCGCATGAGCTTCCGCGACCGGCAGGGCCGCTTATGGGTGGGCACGGGTGGGGGAGGGTTGTGCCTGCTCGACCCCCGCACGGGCCTTTGCAAACCCTACCGCAACGTGCCCGGCCAGCCCCGCTCCCTCAGCAGCAACTTTGTCCGCGGCATTGTGCAGGACCGGGCCGGTACCCTTTGGATTGGCACGGAAGGCGGGGGACTCAATCGGCTGGATGATGCCGAAAAAGGACTGTTCACTACGTTCCGGGAGCCGCAGGGCCTGCCCAACGATGTGGTATACGCCCTGCTGCCTGACCGCCAGGGCAACCTCTGGCTTTCTACCAACAAGGGCATTGCCCACTTTTCGCCCACCACGCTGCAGGTCCGCACCTACGACATGCGCGACGGGCTGGCCCAGGATGAGTTTAACGCCGGCTCGCAGTGGGCGGGTAGTGACGGACGGCTGTACTTCGGCGGCATCACCGGGCTGATTACGTTTCGGCCTGGGGGCGTGCCCGTCAACCAGACCGCCCCGCCGGTGGTATTCACCGGGTTCCGCAAGTTCAACCAGCAGGTGCGCCTCGATACGTCCATTACCGAGCGGCGCACCCTGCGCCTGGGGCCGCGCGAAAACTTCTTCTCCATCGAGTTTGCCGCCCTCAACTTTCAGCTGCCTTCCAAAAACAGCTTTATGTACCGCCTGCGCGGGTTTGACGAAGACTGGATTGAAGCCGGGGCCCGCCACGAGGCCACCTACACCAACCTCGACCCCGGCACTTACCTGTTTCAGGTGCGGGCTGCCAACAACGACGGGGTCTGGAATCAGAAAGGGGCCACGCTCAAAATAGTGGTGACGCCGCCCTGGTACCAGACGTGGTGGTTTCGGGTGCTGGCCAGCTGGCTGCTGATTGGCTTGCTCTTTCTGGCTTACCGCGTGCGGGTGCGCCAGCTGCTGGCCCTGGAGCGGGTGCGCCACAACATTGCCCGCGACCTGCACGACGATATGGGCTCCACGCTCAGTAGCATCGGCATTCTGAGCACCCTGGCGCGTAACCACCAGCACCAGAACCGCCCGGAGCAGGCCACGCAGCTGCTCGACCAGATCAGTGAAAGCTCCCGCCGCATGCTCGACTCCATGGATGACATTGTGTGGGCCATCAACCCCGCCCACGACTCCATGGAGGCCGTTCTCTCGCGCATGCGCATTTTCGCCTCCGATGTGCTGGAAGCCCGGGGTATTGATTTCTCGTTCACTGTAGCGCCCGACGTGCAGGGCCTGCGCCTGGAGATGCGGGCTCGCCGGGAGTTTTTTCTACTCTACAAAGAGTCCGTCAACAACCTGGCAAAGTATGCCCAGTGCGAGGAGGCGCGCATTCACCTCGACTACCAGTACAACCGCCTTACGCTGACGGTGGAAGACAATGGCGTGGGCTTCGACCCGAAAGACCCGGCCAAAGGCGGAGGCAACGGCCTGACGAATATGCGGGCCCGGGCCGCCGCCCTGCGCGGGCAGCTCGACATTGTAACGGCCCCGGGCCAGGGCACCAAGCTGGAGCTGAGCGTGCCCTTGAAGGCGGCGTAAGCTCAGCAGGCATTGGTCACATCATTGTGTGAGTGGGATGAGCGGCGGGTTCAGGTATCTTTACTTGTTTTATATTCCCTCCTCGTGCCACCGTTATGGAAAAAAATACCCGGGTCCTCATCTACGAGGACAATACTGATCTACGGGCCAGTCTAAGCCAGCTGCTGGCCGGCACCCCCGGCCTGGAACTGGCCGGAGCCCTCGGCAACTGTACCCAGACCGAGGCCGACATCAGCCGCCTCCGGCCCGATGTAGTACTCATGGATATTGATATGCCGGGTATGACCGGTATCGAAGGGCTGCGCCGCATCAAGGGCGTGTCGCCCACCGTGAGCGTGGTGATGCTGACAGTGTTTGAGGACAATGACCGGGTATTCGAGGCCATCTGCGCGGGTGCCGACGGCTACCTGCTCAAGAAAACTCCCCCCGTCAAGCTGCTCGATGCTATCAGCGAGGTGCGGGCCGGTGGCGCCCCCATGACGCCGGCCATTGCCCGCCAGGTGCTCAAGCTTTTTCCGCGCACCCCGCCCAAAGCCGCCGCCCCGCCCGAAGACTCGCCGGCTAACCTGAGCGCCCGCGAGCAGGAAGTGCTCAACCTGCTGGTGGAAGGCTACAGCTACAAGATGATTGCCGCCGACCGGGGTATTTCCCTGGATACCGTACGCTCCCACATCAAGAAGATTTACGAGAAGCTGCACGTGCGCTCCATGACGGAAGCCGTGAGCAAAGCCCTGCGCCAGGGCTTGACCTAGAACCCGGGGTGGCTGTAGTCCCAACAGTTACCTCACATCAACATGTGATTGATAGGGCGGCAGGTAGTTTGCATCTTTGTAGAGTCAGTAACGCAAGTGGATCCGGGTCGTAGCGGTGAAGCCCCAAGTCACTGATGCAGTCTACATGACATACCCGCTTCGGAGTGCGCAGTAAGGCGCACTCCGAAGCAGTGGCATACCTGCCCTGCCTTTAGCTGGCACGTAGTTTTGTACTGCGGCCCTCCCATGAAAACAAACGCCCGCCGGCTGGCCAATCAGGGTCAGTCGGCGGTTTTTTTTGCCCTTCTCTGTCAGGAAAACCTATCTTCGGTATCCCCATTCAGGTAGCGCCGCCGGTTATGCAGATTTTACACAAGGTTTCTCTCGAACAGGTTTTCGTTCTCGATATTGAAACCGTGCCCTGCGTAGGCTGCCACGACGAGCTAAATGACATGCTGCAGCTGCTCTGGGAGCATAAGTGCCACGCCCTGCGCCGCGAGAAAGGCTGGCACTCCAGCGCCGCCGACGTGGAACCCCTGCCCGACCACCTGCACGCCACCAGCTTGTTTGAGCAGGCCGGCATCTACGCTGAGTTCGGCAAGGTTGTGTGCATTTCGGTGGGCTGTTTTTTCTTTGACAAGCAGGAGGAACGGTGGCGCTTCCGGGTGAAAAGCTTCGCTGACCACGACGAAAAGGCCATGCTGCGCGAGTTTGCCGCCTTGCTGGCCCGCAAGCCCAACTACCTGCTCTGCGCCCACAACGGCAAGGAATTCGACTTTCCCTACCTGGGCCGCCGCCTGCTTATCAACGGCCTGCAGCTGCCGCCTCAGCTCGACGTGGCCGGCAAAAAGCCCTGGGAAATCAACCACCTCGATACCATGGAGCTCTGGAAGTTTGGCGACCGGAAATCCTATACTTCATTGGCGCTGCTGGCGGCCATGTTTGGCATTCCCACGCCCAAAGACGACATCACCGGCGCCGATGTAGCCCGCGTGTACTACACCGACAACGACCTGCCGCGCATCGTGCATTACTGCCAGAAGGACATCATCACCACCGCCCGGCTACTCCAGAGATTCCGGGGCGAAGAACCGTTCGGCGACGAGGCCGTGATGTACGCCGATGAGCTGAGCGCCGTGATGCGCCGGGTATAAGGGTCAGGGTTGGCGCAGCTGCTGCCGGGCCAGCTCCAGCGCTTTGGTCAGCACGGCGTCGCGCTGCTGCTCAAGCTCCGGCAGGGTGTTGGCTACTGCTACGTCGGGCTGCACGCCCACATCCTCCAGCACCTGGCCGGTAGGGGTGGTGTAGCGCTGGTTGGAAAGCGTCACGTCTAGGCCGTTGGGCAGGTGTACACTGTGCATATCCGAGAGCATACCCTTGGTGGCCATGCCCACCTGCGTTACCTGGGGCAGACTGGTAAGAGCCAGCGTCAGGTCCTCGGCGGCGCTGGCAGTCTGGTCGGAGGTGAGCAGCAGCACCGAGCCAGCAAAGCGCCGGCCGGCAGCGGGCGTCACGTATACGGGCTGCGGCTCCGTGAATTGCTCGTAGCCACCTGGCCGGCGCAAGGCTTTGTGGCTTGTTAGGATTCGTTCCGGCGCGAAGTGACCGGCCAGCTGCACGCCGCTGTGGCCCCCGCCGTTGTCGCGCACGTCTAGCACCAGTACCTGGCAGGAGGCCAGCTGGCTGAGGGCCTGCGTAAAAAGCTTTTCCAGCCGCTGCTGATCTTTTTTCTCTTGCTTGTCGGTGCCAATGGCCCCGGTGATATCGGCAAAGTTGCGGGTGAGGTGCAGGTAGCCAATGGTCCCGCTGCGGCTGAAATAGACAGGCTTCTTGCCTTTGAAATCAGGTCCCAGGGCCTTGAGCGGCCCGAAACCGGCGGCTTGCAGCTGCTGCCCGGCCACGCGCCAGAACTCCGGCTGCACCGCCTTGAACGTCTGCTTAAACGCGTTGCGCCGGCTTTCTCCCTTGAACAGGATGGTTTCGCCCCGGCTGATGGTGATGTGCCCGTCGTGCAGCGGTTCGACCATGCGGCTGAGTACCTGCACCAAGGAGTCCTCGGGCGTCTGGGCCGTGATGCGCGGGCGGTAGGTGCGGTACGTGGCGTCCCAGTCTACCTGCTTGAGGGGGAAGAAGGCGTAATGGTCGCGGAAGGCCTGCCAGAACACTTCGAAGCTTTGCTCAGGGAGGCTGAGGGGCGGGGCAGGAGCCTGCGCGGCGCCCAGCAGTGGGATGCCAAGCAAAAGCGCCAGAGCAAGGAAGCGTTTCATAGCAAGCAGGAACAGTAGCGGAAAATCAGCCACAAGTATAGGCCGATTCTCCTAAAATCTGCCTTCAACCAGCCCTGCTACACCCTGCGGACCTCTGCGAAAAGGCTACAACAGTAGGGTGAAGCGGCAGCGCGAGGTAGTACCCATTTGCCGGTGCCTCAGGAGTGGTTCATGAAAAATGCCCCTACCGGGCGGCAGGGGCATCCTTTAGCAAAAGCGAGTGGTACGCGCAAAAATGGCTTACAGCACGCCGGCTACCAGGCCGGGTAGTACGCCCAGCAGCACGGTGAGAGCCGCCAGCAGCAGCAGGGCGCCGGATTGGAAGGTGGTAACGGGCACCGGAGTGGCCGTCGTTTCGTCTTCCGCGTCGCGCATGTACATGGCAATGATGGGGCGCAGGTAGTAATAAATGCTCACCATCGACATCACCACGGCAAACACCACGAGGCCGATGTAGCCATTCTCCACGGCGGCCGAGAAGATGAAGAACTTGCCAAAGAAGCCGCCCGTGAGCGGAATACCTGCCAGGCTCAGCATGGACACCGTGAGGGAAAACGCCAGCAGCGGGTTCGTTTTGGCCAGGCCATTGAGTCCGTTGTAATCCTCGCGCATGCGGGCATCGGCCACCAGCTTCACTACCCCGAAGGCGGCTACGGTGGCTACTGAGTAAGCCAGAGAATAGAACAGAATGCCGTTGGCGGAAGCACCTTCCAGCTGGCCGTTGTAGGCTACCAACGCAATCAGCAGGTAGCCGGCGTGGGAGATGCTGGAGTAAGCCAGCATCCGCTTGATGCTGGTTTGGGCTACTGCGCCCACGTTGCCGATGAGCAGCGTGAGCACGCACATGGCCGTGAGCGTGGGCAGCCAGATGCCCTGGGCCGAAGCCGCCGGAAAGGCCTGTACCAGCAGCTTCAGGAAAGCCGCAAAACCAGCGGTTTTCACCACGGTGCTCATGAAGGCCGCAAAGAACGTGGGCGTACCCTCGTACACGTCGGGCGTCCAGAAGTGGAAGGGCGCGGCCGACACTTTAAAGCCGATGCCAATCAGCATCAGCAGCATGCCGATGTAGAGCATGGGCGTGAGCGAGGCATTCACCGGGTTCTGCACGGCGGCGCTGATCTGGCTGAGCTCGAAGGTGCCGGTAGCGCCGTACAGCAGTGCCATGCCGAAGAGCAGAATGCCGGTGAAGAAAGCACCCATCAGGAAGTACTTGAGGGCGGCTTCGTTGGAGCGCAGGTTGCGCTTGTCGGAGCCGGCCAGCACATACATGGCCACGCTCAGGATTTCAATTCCCAGGAACAGCATCAGCAGGTGGTTGTAGCTCACCAGCATGATGGCCCCCACCAGCGAAAACAGCAACAGGGAGTAATACTCAGCCAGGTTGGCTTCCCCGTCGAGCACGTACTTCTGGGAGAACGGCACCAGCACCAGGGCCGTGAGCAGCACAATGCCCGTGAAGGCCACCGAGAAGTTGTCGATGGTGAGCATGCCGTTGAAGAACGACTGCGCGCCCTGGTTCCAGTCGATGAAGTTCACCGTTAGCACCACGCCCAGGATGAGCATCATCACGGGCAGGAGCAGCCGGTTGGAGCGGCGGAACCCGAGGAACAGGTTGCCGAGGCCCAGAACGGAAAGTAGAATGATGGAATTCATTAGCAGAGAATGTAGCTGCCACGGCCGAAGCCGCAGACCACTCACAGTTTAGCGTTTTACTACCTCGTTCAGAATGTTCAGCACGCTGCCTTCCGACAGGTGTAGGAAGGTATTGGGGAACAGGCCAATCCAGAACAATAGCACAATGAGCGGCACCAGCAGGGCCAGCTCGGCGCCGGTGAGGTCGGTGAAAGTTTCGGTGAACGAGGAGTCGGGGCCGAGCATCACGCGCTGGAACATGCGCAGTAGGTACACAGCGCCCAGAATGATGGTAACGCCGGCTACTGCGCCCATCCAAGCGTTAAACTGGTACACGCCCGCCAGCAGCAGGAACTCGCCCACGAAGCCGTTGGTGAGGGGCAGGGCCACCGTGCCCAGCAGCAGCACCAGGAAGCACACCGTAAGCACGGGGGCTTTGCGGGTGAGGCCGCCCAGGTCGGCAATGTTGCGGGTGCCGGTGCGGCGCTCAATGGCGTCGGCAATGAAGAACATGCCCACCACGTTCACGCCGTGGGCCAGCATCTGAATACTGGCGCCCTGCATGCCCATCTGGGTAAGGGAGAATACGCCGGCAATCATCAGCCCCACGTGGGAGAGGGAGGAGTAGGCAATGAGGCGCTTCACGTCCTGCTGGCGGATGGCAATGATGGCCCCGTAGATGATGCCGATGATGGCCAGGATGAGCACCAGGTTTTGCCAGGCGTCAGTCCCCAGCGGCACGACCGGAATTAGCCAGCGCATACAGCCGTAGATGCCCATTTTCAGCATGATGCCCGAGAGCAGCATGGTGGCCGGGGCCGGGGCCTCGGTGTAGGTATCGGGCTGCCAGGTGTGGAAGGGGAAGATGGGCATCTTCACGGCGAAGGCCGCGAAAATCAGCCAGAATACCCACAGCTGGGTGTCGACCGGCAGGTTCAGACTGTAGAACGAGGTGAGGGCCGAGTTGTGCGCCGAGAGGCCATCAGCTGAGGGACCAGTCTGGAAATAGAGGTACACGAAGCCGGCCAGCATGAACAGCGAGCCGATAATGGTGTACAGAAAGAACTTGAACGTAATGCGGGCCCGGTTTACGCCGCCCCACACGCCGGCTAGGAAGTAAATCGGAATCAGGGCTACTTCCCACATGAAGTAGAACAGGAAGGCGTCCTGGGCCGTGAATACGCCAATCAGGCCGGTTTGCATGAACAAGACCAGCGCGTAGAAAACCGACTCGTTCTCGAAGTTGCGTCGGAAGGCGCTCAGCAGAATAATGGGCACCAACAGGGCCGTCAGTAGCACCAGTAAGAGGCTCAGCCCGTCCATGCCCACCGCAAACTGAATACCGGCCGAGGGAATCCAGTTCAGGTTGTAGCTGAATTGGCCGGTGTTGTTGGCGTTGAAGGTGAAGGCCGCGTAGGCGGCCAGCGCAAATTCAACCAGGGCTGCGCCCAGCGCCGGAACCCGGGCCGCACGGCCTTTGAAGAAGTGCAGCAGCAGGGCGGCCGCCACGGGCCAGAGTAGAAGAAGGACAGTCAGCATGCGTTATCTGGATGCGGATGAAGCCGGTGAGAACGTCCGGTCCGGCCGTCAGAGGAGAATTAGAATTTCACGAAGTTCAGTGCCATCACCAGCACGATACCCACCACCATCAGGATGAGGTAGGTTTCAACGGAGCCGGTTTGCACGTAGCGCAGGAGCTGGCCCCCACCCATGGTCAGGCGGCCGAAGCCGTTCACGATGGGGTCGATGACGCCGTTTTCCACGTAGCGGAACAGGCCGCGCGAAAGCCACATGATGGGACGCACAATCAGGGCGTTGTACAGCTCGTCGATGTAGTATTTGTGGTAGATCAGGTTTTCGAGGAAGTTGCGCGACTGGCCGTCTTCCACCGGGCGCACCCCGCGGCTCACGTACTGTACGTAGGCTAGGATGATGCCTAGCACACCTGCGCCCACCGAGAGGCCGATGAGCATGAGTTCAGTGGCGTGGTCGGCGTGTACGCCGAAGGCGGCCGGGTTCAGCTGCTTGGAGTAGGTGAACAGCGGCGCGAGGAAGTTGGAGAGGTAGGCGTTTTCCTCACCCAGGAAGAAGGGCGCGTTCATGAAACCACCCACGGCCGCCAGAATGGCTAGCACGATGAGCGGCAGCGTCATTGAGGCTGGCGACTCGTGCAGGTGGTGCTTCTGCTCCTCGGTGCCGCGGAACTCGCCGAAGAAGGTGAGGAACAGCAGGCGGAACATGTAGAAGGCCGTTAGGAAGGCCGTGAACAAGCCCACCGCGTACAGCACTTTGCTGTGCTCGAAGGCGTGCAGCAGAATTTCGTCTTTCGAGAAGAAGCCCGAGAAGGGCGGGATGCCGGCAATGGCCAGGCAGCCTATGAAGAAGGTGATGAATGTAATGGGCAGGGCCTTGCGCAGGCCACCCATGCGGCGCATGTCCTGCTCGTTGCTCATGGCGTGAATCACGGAGCCCGCGCCCAGGAACATCAGCGCCTTGAAGAAGGCGTGGGTGAGTACGTGGAACAGGGAAGTGCTGTAGCCCATCACGCCCAAAGCCAGGAACATGTAGCCCAGCTGCGAAACGGTGGAGTACGCCAGCACCTTCTTGATGTCGTTCTGGGCCAGGCCGATGGTGGCGGCAAACAAAGCCGTAGCCGCGCCGATGATGGCAATAACTTCCAGCGTTTCAGGAGCCAGCGTGAACAGCACGTTGGCGCGCAGAATCATGTAGATACCGGCCGTTACCATGGTAGCGGCGTGAATCAGGGCCGAAACCGGGGTGGGGCCGGCCATGGCGTCGGGCAGCCAGGTGTAGAGCGGCAACTGGGCCGATTTGCCGGTAGCGCCCACGAACAGCAGCAACGTAATGGCCGTTACCACACCCGTACCAATCTGCAGCGTGCTGGCTTTCTGGAACACCTCAGCGTACTGCACCGAGTCGAAGGTCAGGTAGATCAGGAAGATGCCGAGCAGGAAGCCCAGGTCACCCACGCGGTTGATGATGAAGGCTTTCTTGGCGGCGTTGTTGTAGGCGGTGTTCTTGTTCCAGAAACCGATGAGCAGGTAGGAGCACAGCCCCACGCCTTCCCAGCCGATGAACAGAATCACGAAGTTGGCGCCCAGCACCAGCACCAGCATGCTGAACACGAACAGGTTCAGGAAGGAGAAAAACTTACCCACGTTCTCGTCGTGGTGCATGTAGCCGATGCTGTACACGTGAATCAGGAAGCCCACGCCCGTCACGAGCAGCAGCATAATCAGGCTGAGCTGGTCGATCTGGTAGGAGAAGGGAATCTGCATCGAGCCGACCGAAATCCAGTCGAACAGCGTGACGGTGTACTGGTACTGGAAGTTCAGGAACAGGAACACCGAAATGGCGAACGAGCCCAGCACCGCCAGGCTGCTGATGGCGCCGGCCACCGTGCCCGAGAGCTTGCGGTTGAGCAGCCCGTTGATCAGAAAGCCCAAAAACGGCAGCAGCGGAATAAGCACGTACAGAAACGTGGAGTACGGCGCGCCGGCAGCGGGGATTACAGTTTCTTGCATATAGTCAGGGACTTGGGGACTCAGGGGCCTAGGGGCTTAGGTTTCGTTGGTTTAACTTGTTCAACTGAACAAAAAAACCAAGCCCCTAAGACCCCAAGCCCCCAAGACCCAAAACTAGAACTTCAGGCGGTTGAGCAGATTAACGTCGGTATTCTGCAGGTTGCGGTAGATCATCACGATGATGGCCAGCCCGACCGCCACTTCGGCAGCGGCCACGGCCATGATGAAGAACACGAATACCTGCCCGTTGGGGTCGGCGCGGTAGGCCGAGAAGGCCGTCAGCAGCACGTTCACGGCGTTCAGCATCAGCTCCACGCACATGAAGATGATGATGGCATTGCGCCGGGTAAGCACGCCCAGCACCCCAATGGAGAACAGGGCGGCGGCGAAGAAAACGTAGTACTGAAGAGGAACCGTTTGGATAACCTGCGGTATGTTCTGGTCCATGCGGTAGCGTTGGCGGCGGAACGAAGCCCCATCGGCCGGGGCACGACGGGGCAATTAGCTGGCAAATGTATCCTGAAAATCGGGAAATCCATACCCGGCTGTTGTGTTGGTCGCAGAGTTGCGGGTCGGCTTTGACCTCTTGGGGTATTTTGTACTAATCCGTTGTATTTCTTGATAAATAATTGAAGATGCCGGAGCAGCAGGAGCCGGTTTACGGGAGGGGACTCCCCTGAAAATGCTGGCCTATAGGCTGGAAAGTCAGTATAGGCCCGCTCAGAATTTGTTTAGAAATAAGCGTTGAAGATATAGGGTAATATGCTAAATTGAAGGAAATTGCAGTACTTGCCTTGCTGATTTGTCCACTTAACACCAACCTGCTTCAATATATACTAGCTGCTCATGAAACAACTTGTTACGCTTTTTCTTCTCTTACTGGGAAGCACACTAGCCAGGGCCGCCACGTACTACACCTTTACGGGTGGGGGTACCACGGGCAACTGGAACAGCGCCGCCACCTGGACTACCGACCCCAGCGGCTCCACTTCGGTAAATCCGAGTAACCTAGTACCCGGCACCAACGATGCGGTACTGATCCTGAACGGCTATACCGTGACCATGACGGCCAACGTCGGCAGCTCCAACTTGGCCGTGACGATTGAAAAGGGTGGGGTACTGGATATGGGCACCAGCCAGTTTACCCAAACGCTACCTTCGCTCTCGGGCCAAGGCACTTTACGGCTTGCCTCCGTCAATTTTCCGGTAGTGACCACCAACAACTTCGACGATGCCAATACCGGCATTGTGGAGTACTACAACCTGGTCGACAACGCCGTGCTGCCGACGCCAGCCAGCGGGCAGTACAATGAGTTGCGTCTGCTGAACACGTTGGCCACCAACCGGAACATGGTGCTCAACAGCACCCTCACCCTGAACGGTGCGCTGACCCTCTCGCGGACGGGTACCGGGACCCTGAGCTTCACCATGGGCAACGGCGCCGCCCTGACGACCAACGGCGACGTGACCGTGGGCACCGGCACCTCCTGGCGCTCCAACCAGGCGGCTAAAGCTGTCAGCACCGTGACGGCCAGCGGCAACATTACCGTGGCCAGCGGCGGCTCTATTGTATTCTACTACAACAATGGACTGAACGGAGGTAACAATATCACCAGCACCACCAACATTACCTTCACGGGCACCAACGACCGGACGCTGACGGCCAACGGCACTACTACCCTGAACGCCATTACCGTTAGCAAGGGCACCAGCTCCCAGTTTGTGCAGCGCATCGTAGCGGCTTCAGCCGGGCTGTTTTCGCTGAATGCCACCAGTGGCGACATTATCGTGCTGGATAAAGGCACCCTGCGCCTCTCCAGCAACATCACCGTGAACTTTGTGAATGCCACCAACGGCAACGAAGGCTACACCATCCCGGCAAGTGCCGGCCTCTGGGTAGACGGCGCCACCGTGACGGTGGCCAGCGCCGTGAAAGGCGGTCTGATCAGCCTGGGTTTGTTCCGGCTTTCCTCGGGCAGCTTTACCTCCCAGGGCAACGACGGGGCCGTAATCGGTGACATCGGTAGCTACCTGATTGAGGGGGGAACCATGACGGTGGAGAAGTTCAGCCCGGTGAAAGTAGGCAACCCGTTGGGGAGCTTCGCCATGTCGGGCGGTACGCTCAACGTGCGGGGCACCGGCGCCAACCTCAACAACCAGAAAGGCTTTGCCCGCTTCTCGGTTCCTTACGCTACGCAGTCGTACAGCCTCTCGGGCGGCACCATCAACGTCTACAACCCGGAAGGCACGGGTAACGTGGCCAACGGGGGTATCGATATTGGCGTGAGTGCCAGCAACTACTCCGTCACCGGCGGCGACTTTAACATTGTATTGCCGGGCACGGGCACGGCCGACGACATACGCTTCGACGTAGCCAGTACCGCCCCTTTCTGGAACCTCACCATTACGCGCCCCGTCAATGGCAATACCGCTACGCTGGTCTCGTTGGCCGGAGTTGCAGACACGCCGGCTCAGCCCCTGGTGGTGCTGAATGACCTGACCCTGAGCGGTTCGAACACCCCTACGCTGCTCGCCAATAACCTGGACGTGACGGTACAAGGCGACTTCACCATTGCCTCGGGCACGATTTATACGCCCGGTACCAACACCACGCGCTTCACAGGCAGCCAGGACCAGGCGTTTTCCAACAATGGCACCATCACCAGCGGGCTGTACAACCTGCTTATGGACAAAGCCAACGGCACCGTGCAGCTGGCCGGCACCTCTTCCTTCCTGGTGCGCAACTTGCTCACGCTCACCAACGGCGTGCTCGACGACGCCGGCAAAACCCTGACGGTGCAGGGCAACATCCTCAACTCGGCTACGCACACCAGCAGCGGCACTACCACGGGCAGCATCACGCTGGCCGGTACTACCCTGCAGACGCTGGGCGGGGACGGCTCGGGCGTGTTCGGCAACCTGATCATCAACAATAGCACGCTGGCCGCTGGCTCCGTAGCGGCTTCGCTGAGCGCCGCGCAAACTGTGAGTGGCAAGCTCACGCTCAGCAGCAACCACATCCTGGACATCAACACCCAGCGCCTGTCCATTACCTCGGTGAGCCTTGATGCCATTGCGGCGGGCAGCGGGGGCTTCTCGCAAACCCGCATGATTCGGACCAGCGGCAACCAGAGCGACGGGGGCATCCGCAAAACCTACGGCACCTTTGGCGCCTCGGAAGCCTTCGTATTTCCCGTGGGCACCCAGGTTACGGTCAGCAACGTCACATCCAACTACTACACCCCGGCCGTCATCAACCTGACGGCAGCGCCTTCCCGCTACGGTAAGATTACCGTGGCCCCGGTGAAAACGGCCAACCCCTTCGCTACGAGCAGCAACCTGCTGCGCTACTACTGGAAGGTCGCCAACTCTGACTTCGTACTGCCCGTCGGTCAGACGCTCATGACGGACCAAAGCTTCACGGCCGCCAATGCTCTGGCCACGGGTACCATCACCAGCTACATTCCGGCCTACTACGACCCGGCTACGGCCACGTGGACGAGAACGGAAGACGTGACCAAGGTAGCAGAAGGCGCTAGCCAGTTTGTCATCAGCTTCGCCTCGGTACCAGCCAGCGGCGAGTTTACGGCGGGTGAAACGGCGGCCTTCGGGGCCATCACCAAGTACTACAGCATCAGCAACGGCCCCTGGAACCAGGCCTCAACCTGGTCGACGGTTAGCTACAATTCTACCGTCAACACCGGCACCTTCCCCGGAGCTGGCAACCCGGCCTTCGTGGGCAACAGCCGCACCGTAACGGTTACCGCCAACGCTGCCCGCGCGGGTAGCCTGCAGATCGATAACACGGGCGTGGTAGACCTAGGCACCACGACCGGGCACAACTTCGGCTCCTTGCCCGAGGCCAAGGTAAACGGCTCGGGTACGCTGCGCATCTCCTCGGCCACCACGCCGGCCCAGTTTCCCGGCGGCGACTTTGGCAGCTTCCTTGGCGAGCAGGGCGGTACGGTGGAGTATTACACTACCGGTACGAGCTTTAGCGTGCCGCTCACATCTTTCACCGGCCAGAGCCTCACTTCCTACTACAACCTGGTGCTGAACTCCGGCAGCGGCCTCACGCTCACACTGCCGGCCCAAGATCTGCGCATCTACAACGACCTGCGAGGTGGTACGCGCAGCGGCTTCACCGGCACGGCTACGCTGAACGCGGGGGTAGCCGGCAACCTCACCATCGACGGTAAAATTGATCAGCAGCTGGGCAGCCTGTTCTACGGCACGGGGGCCCGCAGCGTGGTAGTTGGCAAAGACGTGCTCGTGGGCACGGGTGCTGCCTTCGGCATCGGCAACGGCGCCACGACCAACACCCTGCAGATTGGCGGCGGCGTGACCAACAACGGCACCTTTACGCTGGCTCCTACGGGCAGCACAGGCCGGGTGAACGTGACGTTTATAAACGAAGCCGATGCCAAGGTGACCGGCACCGGCACCACGACGACCTTCAACACCCTCACCGTAAACAAAGGCTCCTCTCGTACGCCCACGCTCACCGTGGACGTGGCCGGAACGCTCACCGTGCCCACCACCGACAACTGGCTGGTGCTGACCAATGGTACCTTCAGCTTTGCCAAAGCCAATGGAACTGTAAAAGTCAATACGGGTAACTATACCGTGGGCAGCACGGCGGGCTTGCAGGTGAACGGCACGGGCGCCACGCTCAACGTAGCCACCGGCGGCAACCTGCTGCTGGCGGGCCGCTTGGCTTCGCTGGTGGGTACGCTCAACGTAGGCGACCAGGCCGCTACCACCGATAACACCATTGAGTACTCCAGCGCAACGGAACCGGAAATCGAAATCGGTACCGGCACGCTGAACGTGAACGGCCAGATTCGTCGCCCGCTCACGACCACCCAAGGCGCCCTGGCCTACACGCAAAGTGGCGGCGCAGTACTGGTAAAAGGCTACGGCTCTACCAGCAGCACCCGGGCGCAGTTTGAAGTGCTCAATACCAACAGCTCCTTCACTATGTCGGGCGGCACGCTCACGCTGTACCGTACCAACAACAACGGTGGCGTCATTGCCGACCTGTATCTGCACCCGGCTACCAGCAGCGTAACCGGGGGGGAAATCATCCTGGGCAGCACGGCAGGCATCGGCACCGTAAACCTGAACGTAGATACCGCCATTCCGCTGTACAGCCTGACGGTGGCCAGCGCCCCGGCTGGCAACGCCACCACGGGCACGCTGGTGCAGAACCCGCTCATTCTGGGTGGCAACCTCAGCATTGGCAGCAGCAATTCCGTTTTCAATGCCAATGGTTTTGATGTATCGGTAGCGGGCAACTTCAGCAATAGCAACGGCTCGGCCAGCACCACCATTACTGGGGGCGGATACCGCGTAGGCTCCAGCACGCAAACCACTACCCTGAACGGCAGCGCCGCCAGCCAGCTGGTAACCGGTACCACCGCCAACCTGACGGTGTTCAGCAACCTGACGGTAAATAATACCTTCACAAACGGCCAGATAACGCTGCAGCCTAGCTCCGCTTTGCTGGTAAACGGCACCTTCACCCTGACGAAAGGAACGCTGAACGATGGCGGCAACACCATTAAGGTGCTGGGCAACGTGCTGAACTCCGCCAAGCACAGCGGCACGGGCAAAATCCTGCTGGAGGGTACGGCCAATCAGAACATTGGGGGCAGCGGCGCCGGTATCTTCGGCAACCTGGAGCTCAACAACAGCTTGGGTGCTACTACTTTGGCAGCTCAGCAAATTGATGGGGTGCTCACGTTCACCAACGGTATCCTGAGCATTGGCTCCAACCTGCTGAAGCTGACCAATACCAGCAGCACTGCCATTGTGGGGGCCGCGACTACCGCAGCCACTACCACACGCTTTATCCGTACCAACGGTATTGTGGCCGATGCCGGCGTGGAAAAAGCCTTTGCCAGTGGCACCGGCTCCTTTGTATTCCCGGTAGGCACGGTTACTAAGTTCACGCCCGCCAGCTTCAACCTGACCAGCAACGGCGCGGCCGGCACCATCACGGTAAACCCCGTGAACGTGAAGCATCCCTCCACCACCGATGCCTCCAACTTGGAGCTGAACTACTACTGGCGCGTGAGCAGCACCGGCCTGAGCAACCCTACCGTAACGCAGCAGTACACCTACCAGCAGACGGATGTGCCCGCTCCTGCCACTACGACTGAGCCTAACTTCTTCGCGGGGCGCTACCTGACGAATGCGTGGGTGCCACAGAACGGCATTGCTGGCGCGATAAGCACCGGCAATAATACGCTGACCCTGACAGGGGTGAACTACATTGACGGGGACTACACGGCCGGAGCTCCAACCGAGTTTGGTGCGGTGAAAACGTACTATAGCCGCAACGCCACGCAAACAGGCTCCGGTGCCAACTGGGACGCGGCTGCTTCCTGGACGTTCAACGCCGATGGCTCGGACTCTGCTCCGCTGCCTACTACATTCCCTTCGGCCGCCAACCCCGTGGTTATTCTGCCTACGCACCTGATCAATACCAACGGGCCAGGACGGGGAGCTTCCTCCCTGGTGCTGAATGGTACGCTGAACGTGGCCGGTTTTACGGCCAACAACTTTGGCGTGGTGACGGGTACCGGTACGCTGGTTATCAATTCCTCTACGTTCCCGGCCGGTAACTTCACGGCCTTTACCAGCAGCACGGGCGGTACCGTCGATTACAATGGTACTATCGTGACGCTGCCGCCCCGCTCGGTGTACAACAACCTGAGCTTCTCGGGTACGGGTACCTCTAAGTCGCTGGGCAACCAGAGCCTGCAAATCAACGGCTCTTTCGACGTGGCCGCCTCAACCACCGTTACCAATAACAGCAACATCGACGTTACCCTGCTCAGCACCACAAAGTCGCTCACCAATAGCGGGAACATCAACCTGGGCAATGGCAACCTGACTATTGCGTATACCCTGAACAACCAGTCGGGGGGGACGCTCACCCTGGGTACGGGTAAAACCACGGTTACCGGAGCCATTGTGAATGCCGGCACCATTACCGCTGGCGTGGGCAACATCAGCACGGGCGCTTCCCTCACCAACTCCGGCACTTTCACTTCGAATGCCGGGGCGCTGCAGGTAGCAACCAGCCTCGTAAACTCGGGCACCTTCAACGGGACAGGCCAAACGGGGACCGTAACCGTGGGACAGAACCTGACGACATCGGGCAACTTCAGCGCCAGCAATGGCGCCATGTCGGTGACGGGCACGCTTACTAATGCGGGCGTATATACGGCCAATGCAAATCAGCTCACTCTGGACGGCGACTTTGCCAATACCGTGGGCAGCTTTGCCGGAGGCAGCGGAGAAATTCTACTGCAGGGAAACTGGCTCAACTCGGCCACCTACACCGGTGGTACGAGCACGGTGCGCTTCCTGAGCAACAGTAACCGCTCCGTAGCCGGTACGGTGCCCACCCAGTTCTATCAGGTTTACAAGTCGGGTAGTGGGATTCTGACCCTGGCGCAGAGCGCATCGGTTTCTTACCTGCTTAATCTCGACAACGGCAACATCGTAACGGGTACCAACACGCTGTCCCTCACGAATACGGCTATTCAGCCCGTGGTGGGGGAAAGTCAGTCTGCCTTCGTTTTCGGCAAGCTGGCCATCAGCTTCCCCAATACGGCCGACGCCTCGCGCAGCTTCCCGGTGGGTAACGCCGAGTATTACCGCCCGGTTACCATCCGGCAGGCTAGCGGCTCGAACGCCGTGGTGCTGGTAGAAATGTTTAATACAGCGCCTACTGGCTCCTTCGTCACGGGCTCGGGCCTGGCTAACCTCTCGCGTACCCGCTACTACCGCATCAACCTGCTGTCGGGCACCATCACCAGCCCCACCGTGCGGCTGAGCTTTAACACCAACGTACGTACCGACGAAGGCGTGAACGTACCCGGTAACCTGCGCATTGCCCGGGCTACCACCGCTACGGGCCCCTGGTCCAACGCGGGTGGTTCGGGGGTGTTCTCGCCCGCTGCTCCGGCTGGATATGCCGTGTCGGGCGCTACCACCATTGTAGGCGAAACCTACTTCTCCCTGGCTTCTACCAACACCGTGGACAACCCACTGCCTGTAGAGCTGGTGAGCTTCACGGCCAAGGCTACCGGCGCCACGGTACAGCTGAACTGGGTTACCTCGTCGGAGCGCAACAGCGCCTACTTCGTGGTAGAACGCTCCCTGAATGGTACCACGTTTGAAGCCGTAACCCAGGTAGACGCGCAGGGTACTACCTCCGCCCGCCATGCCTACACGGCCGTGGATGCCCGTCCCTACCAGGGCTTGGCCTACTACCGGTTGCGCCAGGTAGACCTGGATGGCCGTACGGCTTATAGCGAAGCCGTAACGGTACAGGTAACTACTTTGGCTAAAGCCTCCTTCCAGGCCTTCCCCAATCCCACCAGCGGCACGCAGTTCACGGTGCGCGCGGTGGGCATGCAAGGCGCTACCGGCACCCTGCGCATCACCGACGGCTTTGGCCGGGTAGTGCAGGAAATGCCCGTTGGCCTGACCCAGCAGCAGCAGGACATCACCGTGCAGCCCACCGTCAAGCTGGCGGCGGGCGTGTACCTCGTTTCCCTGCAAACCGCTGGCGGGCGCCTCGTGCAGAAGCTGATAGTAGAATAACCACGTAGTTTCCTCCTGAAGAAGGCGGCTCCTTTGGGGTCGCCTTTTTTTGCGTTCGGTGAAGACGGGATGCGTACCTTCACCGCCGCTAAAATTCCCTGTTACATGACGCTTACTATTCGTAGCCTGGCCGAACTCCAACAGTACGAAGGCCAGGAGCTGGGCACTTCCGCCGCCCACACCATCACCCAAGAGCAAATCAACCAGTTTGCGGCCGCTACCCTCGACTTTCAGTGGATTCATCTCGACCAGGAGCGTGCCCGGGCCGAGTCACCCTTTGGGGGCACTATTGCGCACGGCTACCTCACGGTGGCGCTGCTGCCCTACCTCTGGGCGCAGCTGGTGGTTATCGAGAACCTGAAGATGCAGGTCAACTACGAAATTGAAAGCCTGCGCTTCAACCAAGCCGTGCTGGTGGATAGCGCCGTGCGGCTGCGGGCCAAGCTGCTGTCAGTGAAAGACCTGCGGGGCATAGCCAAGGCCCGTATCGAGGTAGTGCTGGAAATCGAGGGCAGCAAAAAGCCTGCGTACTCCGGTGTCATCACCTTCCTCTACCACTTCCAGTAAAGGCCCGGCGCCGCTTCGACAGGCCTCTTCGCCCTTTCGACACGCGTCTACGGCGCTTCGAAGGGTCGTTACGCCACTTCTACGGGTGCTTACGTCGCTTCTAAGAGGGGTTACGCTCCTTCTACGGGTGCCTACGCCGCTTCGAAGGGGCGTTACGCCATTTCTAGGGGTGTTTACGCCACTTCTAAGGGGCTTTACGCCCCTTCTACGGGAGTTTACGCCTCCGTAAACGGGAGAAGAGCGGTGGCCAGAATATTTTCAGCACCGCTAAAGTATATTGTTGGCTGGTGCGTCTGCGCCAGTAGAATGAAAACCATTGCTTTACCCCTCGATGCCTCACTGATGACGGCCGGCCACCAGGACGAGCAGATACAGGAGGCCGTGCGTGCGCAGCGCGGCCGGCTGCTGCAATTCATCCGCCGCCGTATTCCCGACCCCAACGAGGCAGAAGACGTTCTGCAGGATGTCTTTGCCGAACTGGTGGAAAGCTACCGTATGCTCAAGCCCGTAGAGCAGGCCGCCGCGTGGCTGTTCCGGGTGGCCCGCAATAAAATCACGGACCTGTACCGGCGCAAGAAAACGGCTTCTCTGGAAGCCGAAATGGCCGCGTACTCCGGCGACGAGGAAAATGACTTGTTGCTGGCGGATATCCTGCCCGCCGTGGACGACGCGCCGGAAAACCGACTTCTGCGCCAGACCCTGATGGAGGCCCTCAGCGAGGCGCTGGCCGAACTACCCGCTGCCCAGCGTCAGGTGTTTATCTGGCACGAGCTGGAAGACAAAACCTTCCGGGAAATGGAAGAGGAAACCGGGGTGCCGCTCAAGACCCTGATTTCGCGCAAGCACTACGCCGTACAGCACCTGCGCAAACGCCTGCAAAAGCTCTACACCGAGCTATTTACCGACTAAGTGGCCGAAGTAGGCCCCATCCCTGGGCTGTCGACAACGGACAACAAATAAATCAAACTCTCATGAACCGCTCCTTTTGGCTGCTGCGCGGCCTCAAAATTACCTTCTTTATTCTGCTGTTTGTGGCCCTAGCTGGCTACGTCACCATGCACTTGTGGAACTGGCTGCTGCCCGCGCTGTTCAACCTGCCGCTCATCGGCTTCTGGCAGGCGCTGGGGCTGCTGGTGCTTTCCCGCATCCTGTTTGGGGGCTGGGGCCGGGGCGGTAAAGGCCACAAAGGCTGGGCCCGCCACCGCCGCCAGTGGAAGCACAAGATGGAGTCGCGCATGGCCGGCCTGACCCCTGAGGAACAGGAAAAATTTCGCCAGAAGATGGAAGGCGTCTGCACCGGCCCGGCCTGGATGCGCCGCCGGTCCACCGAGCCGGATCAACCGGCCTCGGTATAGGTAAAAGCCGTAGCGGCACCTGAGGAATCAGGTGCCGCTACGGCTTTGATGTTGTTTGGCCCTGTAGTATCAAGTAAAAAGCTTAGCTCCTCAGGGGTAAACTTCACAGGGAAATTAGTAGAGCGGTACTTTCTGTTCTCTTAGAAAGGAAATATTTCCTCAAGCAACAAAAAGCAGCTTCTGATACTTCAGAAGCTGCTTTTTGTTGCTTGAGGGCTGTTGATTAGAAATTCCGCTCGCCTGCTTCGCGCTTGCCCAGCATCACGGCGCCTACCATAGCTACCAGGAACAGCACCGAAGCCAGCTCGAAGGGCAGCAAAAAGTCGGTGTAGAGTTTCATGCCCAGTTGGGCTACCATGCCAATTTGGGAGTTGAAAGCGGTGCCAGCGGCTACGCCGGTAGGTTGTACGTCTTTCAGGGCGGCCACCAGAATGAGCAGGAGGGACCCACCAGCTACAGCGGCGGCAACCTTGGCCAGCGCGGGCTTGTGCGGCTCGGTATCCACGTTCAGGTTCAGGAACATAATCACGAACAGGAACAGCACCATGATGGCGCCAGCGTAGACGATGATGTTCACCGCGGCCAGAAACTGCGCGTTCAGCAGCAGATAGTGCCCCGACAAGGAGAAGAACGTCAGAATCAGGAACAGCACGCTGTGCACCGGATTCTTGGCGAATACCACACCCAGCGCGCTCAGCAGCGCCACAAACGATAGAAAAAGGAAGAGTGGAGACATGGAGGAGAAGAGGATAGGTTACGCCGACTGCAATTTGCTGCGCAGCGTGTCAGCTTGCTCGGGCGTGAGCTGAATGCCGCGAATGGACCGCTCGTCCGGCGACACGGGCTCCACCAGGCGGTCTTTCCCGTAAATGAACTCGTCGCGCTCAAAGCGCGGTGGGGCCATCTTGTCGGGCTGCAGGTACACGGCGGCTTTGGGGCAGGCTTCCTCGCAGAGGCCGCAGAAAATGCACCGCAGCATGTTGATTTCGTAGCTGATGGCGTATTTCTCCTCGCGGTAGAGGCCTTCCTCACCTTTCTTCCGCTCGCCGGCGACCATGGTAATGGCTTCGGCAGGGCAAGCCACGGCACACAGGCCGCAGGCCGTGCACCGCTCCCGGCCCTGCTCGTCGCGCTTGAGCACGTGCAGGCCCCGGAACACGTTGGAGAAGGGCCGTACTTCCTCGGGGTAGCGCACGGTAGCCTTCTTCATGAAAAAGTGGCGCATCGTGATGCTTAGCCCCTGAAAGATGGCCGGCAGATAAGCCCGCTCGGCCAGCGTCATCGGCTTCTTTTCTAGCTTCTTGGCTCGGTTGGTGAGTTGCATACTATGGTTCCTTTCGCCCTTCGGCCCGTAGTGAGCCGGAAGGCAAAGTAAGTGAAGAGGTTACTTAAATCACCCCGAACAGGATGAGGCCGCCGGTGAGCAGGATGTTGAACACGGCCAACGGGATGAGAATCGTCCAGCCCAGGCGCATCAGCTGGTCGTAGCGGAAGCGCGGCAAAGTCCAGCGGATCCACATGAAGAAGAAGATGAAGGCGAAGATCTTCAGGAAAAGCCCTACGGTACCCAGCAGCGTAATCAGGTTCTGGGCCGAGGCCAGCTCCCAGCCCTGGCTGCTCACAAACCAGTCGCGCAGCTCGTACTGGAAGGGAAAGTTGAAGCCGCCGAAGTACAGCACGCTCATCACGGCCGACACTACGAAGATGTTCACGTACTCTGAGAACAGGTACAAGCCCAGCTTCATCGACGAATACTCGGTGTGGTAGCCACCTACCAGCTCGGTTTCGCACTCGGGCAGGTCGAAGGGCGTGCGGTTGGTTTCGGCGAAGGCGCACACCAGGAAGATGATAAAGCCCAGCGGCTGTTTCACGATGTTCCAGAAATGCCATTCCCCGGCCACCGACTGCTGCAGCGTAATGTCGCGCAGGCTCAGGGTACCCGAAATCATCAGCACGGCAATCAGGGCCATACCCATGGCCAGCTCGTAGCTGATGTTTTGCGAAGCGGCCCGGATGGCGCCCAGCAGGGAGAACTTGTTGTTGGAAGCCCAGCCGCCAATCATCACGCCATACACGCCCAGCGATACTACGCCGAACACCCACAGCATACCGATGTTCACCTCAATGCCTTGCAGGAAGAAAGCATTGTTGCCGAAGCTCATGTTGTTGCCAAACGGAATTACGGCCGACGACATCAGGGCCGTAATCATGGCCAGGCAGGGACCAAACACGAACAGGGCTTTGTTGGCGCCGCCGGGAAAGAATTCCTCTTTCGTGAACATCTTCACGGCATCGGCCAGGGGCTGCAACAGGCCGTAGGGTCCGGCCCGGTCGGGGCCCACCCGGTCCTGCAGAAACGCCGCAATCACGCGCTCAGCATAGGTGCAATAGGTTGCAATGAGCAGCGAAAGCGCGAAAACAACGAAGATGACAATGGATTGCCAGCCTAGTGCGGGTAGTTCAATCATGTTTTTGAGCTGTTGGCTAATAGCTGTTAGCCATTAGCTTTATGTTCGGGGAAGTAGCAAAGAAAGCTAACAGCCATCAGCCATCAGCTAACAGCCGAAAATCAGTTGCCTAATTTCAGCGGAGGATTTTTTTCCAGGTCGCGCTGGGTGCTTTCGGGCAAGTCGGCTATTACCGATTGATTGAGCACGGGCAACTCGTAGTGGTTGGCCGAAATAACGGAAGAGCGGTCAATATGCGCCGGGCCTTCAATAGTCCAGTCCGAGGTTTCCTTTTTCTCGAAGCGACACTCGTTGCAGATCCACTCTTTCACCTCGCCGTACTGGTCCTTGCGGGCCGTGGTGCGCAGCACGTCTTTACCTTTGTACCACAGCACCACGTTGCCGGAGCACTTGGGGCAGTCGCGGTGGGCATTTACGGGCTTGGTGAACCATACCCGCTGTTTGAAGCGGAAGGTCTTGTCCGTTAGCGCACCTACCGGGCACACGTCAATGACGTTGCCGGAGAAGTCGTTGTCGATGATGTTCTCGATGTAGGTGCCGATTTCGGCAGCATCCCCGCGACCCAGCACACCATGCACCCGGTTGTCGGTAATCTGGTTGGCCGTGTACACGCAGCGGTAGCACAGGATGCAGCGCGTCATGTGCAGCTGAATCAGCGGGCCGATGTCAATTTTCTCGAAGGTGCGGCGCTCTTCCTGGTAACGGGTGGTGCTCACGCCGTGCTCGAAGGCAAAGTTCTGCAGATCACACTCCCCGGCCTGGTCGCACACGGGGCAGTCCAGCGGGTGGTTGATGAGCAGCATCTCCACAATGCCCTTGCGCACGTTCAGTACCTGCTCCGAGGTGGTGTTTTCCACTACCATCCCGTCCTGCACCGGCGTCACGCACGAGGCCACCAGCTTGGGCATGGGACGTGGGTCTTTGGCCGAGCCGGCCGCCACGCGTACCAGGCAGGCGCGACACTTGCCACCCGAGCCTTTCAGCGGGGTGTAGTAGCACATGGCCGGGGGCACGATGCTGCCGCCAATCTGGCGGGCTGCATTCAGGATAGTAGTTCCATCTGGTACCTCTACCTCAACGCCATCAAAGGTTATTTTAGCCATTATCGAAAATCGTCTGTCATGCAGAGCGGAGCGAAGCATCTCGCGTGCTGACGTTGTGGTACTATTGATTACTACACGAGCGAGATGCTTCGGCTGCGCCTCTGCATGACGTTCTGTTATTACACCAGTACACCGCTTGGCCGGTACACCGCGCCGGGCTGGGCGGCTTCCTTGGCGTGGGTCGCGTGCCACTCAAACTCGTGGCGGAAGTGGCGCACGGCGGCGGCTACCGGCCAGGCGGCAGCCTCACCGAGGGGGCAGATGGTGTTGCCCTCGATTTGCTTGGCCACGCTCACCAGCAGGTCGATGTCTTCCATGTGGCCGTGGCCGTGCTCGAGGCGGTGCAGCACTTTCTCCATCCAGCCCGTACCCTCGCGGCAGGGCGAGCATTGCCCGCACGACTCGTGGTGGTAGAAGCGGCTGAAGTTCCAGGTGTTGCGCACGATGCAGGTCGTCTCGTCCATGGCAATGAAGCCACCGGAGCCCAGCATGGTACCCGTCACGAAGCCCCCGTCGCTGAGCGACTCATAGGTCATCAGGCGGTTTTCGCCGGCGGCAGTTTTCAGGATCAGCTCCTTGGGAAGGATTGGAACGGACGAGCCACCGGCTACTACGGCCTTCAGGTCGCGGCCTTTCCAGATGCCGCCGCAGTACTCATCGGAGTAGATGAATTCCTCGACGGGCAGACCCAGCTCGATTTCGTAGATGCCGGGCTTGTTGAGGTGGCCGCAGGCCGAAATTAGCTTGGTGCCGGTGCTTCGGCCCACCCCAATTTTGGCATACTCGTCGCCGCCCTCGTTCACAATTACCGGCACGGCGGCAATGGATTCCACGTTGTTTACCACCGTGGGGCGGGCGTAGAGGCCCTGCACGGCCGGGAATGGGGGCTTGTTGCGCGGGTTGCCACGTTTGCCTTCCAGACTTTCCAACAGGGCAGTTTCCTCGCCGCAGATGTAAGCGCCGCCACCGGGGTGCACGTGCAGGTCTAGGTCGTAGCCCGAGCCCAGGATGTTCTTACCCAGGAAACCGGCCGCGTAGGCCTCCGCAATGGCTTTTTCGAGGATGCGCAGCACGTACAACAACTCGCCGCGGATGTAGATGTACGAGGTGTTGGCACCCAGCGCGTACGAGCTCGTAATCATGCCCTCGATGAGCAGGTGGGGCAGCTTCGACATCAGCTGGCGGTCCTTGAAGGTGCCCGGCTCCGATTCATCGGCGTTGCAGACGAGGTAGCGTGGCACGCCTTCGGGCTTGGCCAGGAAGCTCCACTTCATGCCTGTGGGGAAGCCCGCGCCGCCGCGGCCCCGCAGGCCCGACTTCTTTACTTCTTCCACCACCTCATCGGGGGTCATGGTTTTGAGGGCCTTCTCCACCGAGCGGTAGCCACCGTGCTTACGGTACACTTCCAGGGTGTCGATGCCTTCAACGTTGATATGTTCGGTCAGCAGTTTGCGTCCCATAGGTTCAGAGCTGAAAGACGTTAGTTGTTGGCCACTGCGTTGGGGAGGCCGGTTTCTTCCCAGGGCAGGGCGGGGCGGTGCACCTGGTTGCGCAGCTCCGTGAGCATGGCGTCCACGGCTTCCGGGGTATCGAGTTGCTCGTAGTACTTCTCGCGTACCTGTACAATGGGGGCGAAGCCGCAGGCGGCCAGGCACTCCACTTCCTTCAGGGTGAACAGACCATCTTCGGAGGCCGGGCCGCCCACTTTGGCACCCGTGATGCGCTCCAGGTGAGCCGTCAGCTCGTCGGAGCCGCGCAGCATGCAGGGGCCCGTGCGGCAGATTTCCAGCACGTGCTTGCCTACCGGCTTGAGGTTGAACATGGTGTAGAAGGACGATACCTCGTACACCTCAATGGGTTTCACACCCAGCACTTCGGCCACCAGATCCTGCACCTCGGGGCTAACCCAACCACCAAACTCGGCCTGGGCAATGTGCAGCACCGGCAGCATGGCCGATTTGCGGCGCTCCTCCGGGTATTGCTTGCAGATGCGCGCAATTTCGGCCTTGGCGGCTTCGGAGAATTGCGGCTTGGTAGCAGTTGATTCCATATCAGTTGTGTTCAGCAAAAAACTACGCGTCGAGCTCCCCGGCAATTACGTTCATCGACGACAGGGTCACGATGGCGTCGGAGAGGGTCTGGCCCACTACCATTTCGGTGTAGGCCTGGTAGTAGATAAAGCAGGGGCGGCGGAAGTGCAGGCGGTAAGGCGTGCGGCCTCCATCGGAAACCAGGTAGAAGCCTAACTCGCCGTTGCCGCCTTCTACCGAGTGGTAGACTTCACCAACCGGAGCCTCAATCTCGCCCATCACAATCTTGAAGTGATAGATGAGGGCCTCCATGTTCTTGTACACGGCCTGCTTGGGGGGCAGGTAGTAGTGCGGGGCATCGGCGTGGTAGGGGCCCTGGGGCAGGTTTTCCAGCGCCTGGTTGATGATGCGCAGGCTCTGCCAGATTTCCTCGTTGCGCACCATGAACCGGTCGTAGGTGTCGCCCTTGGTGCCTACCGGAATTTCAAACTCAAAATCCTGGTAGCTGGAGTAGGGGTTCATCACCCGCACGTCGTAGTCGACGCCGGCGGCGCGCAGGTTGGGGCCGGTGAAACCGTAGTTGAGGGCGCGTTCGGCCGAAATGCCGCCTACGTCCACCACGCGGTCCATGAAGATGCGGTTGCGGTTGAACATCTTCTCAAACTCGGCCATCACGGCCGGGAAGGTCTTCAGCCAGGCGCGCAGCTTGGCAATGGCCACGTCGGAGAAGTCGCGCTCCATGCCGCCCACGCGGCCCATGTTGGTGGTGAGGCGGGCGCCGCTTACTTCCTCGTAGATTTCGTACACCTTCTCCCGCTCATCCATGAGGTAAAGGAAGCCGGTGAAGGCGCCGGTATCCACGCCCAGAATGCCATTGCAGATCAGGTGGTCGGTGATGCGGGCCAGCTCCATCAGGATAACCCGGATATACTGAGCGCGCTTAGGAACTTCCACGCCCAGCAGCTTCTCTACCGTCATGTGCCAGCCCATGTTGTTGATGGGTGACGAACAGTAGTTCATGCGGTCCGTCAGGGGCGTAATCTGGTAGAAGGGTCGGCGTTCGGCAATCTTTTCGAAAGCGCGGTGGATGTAGCCAATGGTCGGCACGCCCGACACAATCCGCTCCCCGTCCATCTGCAGAATGTTCTGGAAGATGCCGTGGGTAGCGGGGTGCGTGGGACCCAGGTTCAGCGTCGTCAACTCCTGGTTGAAGTCGTTCACGGTCGGCGCCAGCGGGTTAATCCGGGGCTGCTGCTCGCGCGCTTCTTCGATAATCTTGTGCGTGCCTTCCAGCGTGTCGTTTACTGCCATTTTTTCAGAGCTTAGAGCCTAGAACTTAGAGCTTAGAAGTTGGAGAAAGAGGTCTGAAAACAAGAACAGTCTACGTTCTAAGCTCTCATTTCTAAGTTCTAAGAATTATCGTCCAAAGAACAGGTCGGTTTTGTCTTCACGGGTACCATCTTCCAAAGCATATTCCTTGCGCATGGGATGGTAGTCCATGTCCTCCACATTGAGGATGCGCATCAGGTTGGGATGGCCGGGGAAGATGATGCCAAAGAAGTCGAAGGCCTCGCGCTCCATCCAGTTAGCCGTTGCGTAAAGGTCCGTCAGCGTAGGTGCTACCGGATCAGTAATCGGGAAGAAGATTTTCAGGCGCAGGCGTACGTTGTGTACCAGGCTGTGCAGGTGGTACACCATGCCCAATTCCTGCCCTTCCTTTTCCGGAAAGTGCATGCCGCACATAGTCGTCAGGAAGTTGAGCTGAAGCTCCTGATCCTGTTGCAGGCCCGCAATGATGTCGTGGATCCGCTCCCGGGTAGTGGTAGCCGTTAGCAGGCCATAGGGCTCCTCCACGTCGGTGAAGGCGTCGGCTCCAAACAGGCGATGCAGCAAGGCCAGTAGCTGGGCGTTTTTCTGCGCAGCGGGGTCCTGGGCTGCCGCGGCTTCCTGAGCCACCGGGGATTCTTCTTTCTGGTCAGCCATTTCTGAGTATGGAGTATCTGGTATTGAGTATTGAGCTGCCGACAGTAAAAAGTCTAGCTACTCAATACCCAATACTCGTTACCTATTTAATGTTATACGACGCCAGCAAGGCCTGATACTCGGGCGAGTTGCGGCGGCGGAACGACTCGTTTTTAGCCAGGTCCTGCACCCGCATCAGGCCGTCGAGCACCTGCTCGGGGCGGGGTGGGCAGCCCGGTACGTATACATCCACCGGGATAATCCGGTCAATGCCCTGCAGCACCGAATAGGTGTCGAAGATGCCGCCCGAGCAGGCACAGGCACCCATAGCCAGCACCCAGCGGGGCTCAGCCATTTGCTCGTACACCTGCTTCACCACCGGAGCCATTTTCTTGGCAATGGTGCCCATCACCATCAGCAGGTCGGCCTGCCGAGGCGAGAAGGAAGGGCGCTCCGAGCCGAAGCGGGAAATATCGTAGCGGGAGCCCATGGTAGCCATAAACTCGATGCCGCAGCAGGAAGTAGCGAAAGGAAGTGGCCAGAGCGAGTTGGCACGGGCTATGCCCACTACTTTTTCCAGCGAGGTGGCGAAGAAGCCAGCGCCTTCGATGCCCTCGGGGGCTTCCACTGTTTTGATTTCAGGAACTCTATTTTCCATGAGAGAAAGTCAGGTTAGCAAGCGGATTACTCCACGTTAGCCAACATTAGCCAGGGGGCAAAAGTTTGACTTAACGGCTTTCATTCCAGCGTAGAACGCCCTTTTTAATAACGTAGGCGAAGCCGGCCATCAGCAGGGCCAGAAAGACAATCATTTGTACAAACCCCGTGGTGCCTAGCTGGCGGAAGTTCACGGCCCAGGGATACATGAAGATGACTTCCACGTCGAAGAGCACAAACAGAATGGCCGTGAGGAAGTACTTCACCGAAATCGGGGTGCGGGCGTTGCCCACCGATTCGATACCGCATTCGAAGGCTTCGTCCTTCACCACGCTCTTGCGGCGCGGGCCCAGCAAGTGGGACGTAACCATGGCAAAGGCCACGAAGGCCACGGCCAGCACGAACTGCACCACGATGGGCAGAAAATCCTGGGGCTGGTATTGGGTCGGAACGGCGAGGAGCATAGACGGCAACAAATAAACGCCGCGTAGAAACGGCATGGGAGGCAAAGGTAGGATCTAGCCGGTTGGGAACAAAGGTGAAATAGGGGGCAGGGGAAAGGCCCAGATAATACCACAGCCGCCCCAGAATTCTGAAGCGGCTGTACTATAAACGGCAGAAAGTATTTGCTAAAACCCGCCCTGCCCGGTGGCGTTCAGGTTTTCGCCGGTTTCTACGCCCAGGAAAGGGTAGCGGTAGTCTACTGGCGGCACGAAGGTTTCCTTAATAGCACGCGGCGACACCCAGCGCAGCAGGTTCAGCAGGGAGCCAGCCTTGTCGTTGGTGCCGGAGGCCCGGGCGCCGCCGAAGGGCTGCTGGCCCACTACCGCGCCGGTAGGCTTGTCGTTGATGTAGAAGTTACCGGCCGCGTGTAGCAGTTTCTTCGAAGCTAGGTCGATGGCGTAGCGGTCCTGGGAGAAAATGGCGCCGGTGAGGGCATAAGGGGAAGTCGTGTCCACCAGCGTTAGTACCTCGTCGAACTTGTCGGCATCGTAGATGTGTACGGTGAGCACGGGGCCGAACAGCTCCTCGCACATGGTTACGTACTTCGGGTCCTTGGTCACGATGACGGTGGGCTCGATGAAGTAGCCCTTCGACTTATCGTAGCCGCCGCCAGCCACGATTTCGGCGGCAGCATCGGCCTTGGCTCCGTCGATGTATTTGGCCAGCTTATCGAAGGATTTCTCGTCGATAACAGCGTTGATGAAGTTCGAGAAGTCCTCTACATCGCCCATCTTGAACGAGGCCAGATCTTCCTTCACGTAGCCCAGGATTTCGTCGGCCAGGTTGGAGGGCAAGTACACCCGCGAGGCCGCCGAGCACTTCTGGCCCTGGTATTCAAACGCGCCCCGGCTGATGCCCACGGCCACCGCCTTGGCGTGAGCCGAAGGGTGAGCCAGGATAAAGTCCTTGCCACCGGTTTCGCCCACAATGCGCGGGTAGCTCTTGTACTTATGAATGTTCTGGCCGATGGTTTTCCAGATGTTCTGGAACACGCCCGTGGAGCCCGTGAAGTGAATGCCCGCGAAGTCGGGGTGGTTGAAGATGACCTCGCCGGCGGTGGGGCCATCCACGTACACCAAGTTGATAACGCCATCGGGCACGCCAGCTTCCTTGAAGAGCTCCATCAGCACTTGGGCCGAGTAAACCTGGGTGTTGGCGGGCTTCCACACCACCACGTTGCCCATCATGGCCACCGAGGCGGGCAGGTTGGCGGCAATGGACGTGAAGTTGAAGGGCGTGAGGGCAAATACGAAGCCTTCCAGGGGGCGGTGCTCCAAGCGGTTCCACATACCGGGCAGGCTCTCGGGCTGCTGCTGGTAGATCTGCTGCATGAAATGCACGTTGAACCGGAAAAAGTCGATCAGCTCACAGGCTGCGTCGATTTCAGCCTGAAAGGCATTTTTGCTTTGCCCCAGCATGGTGGCCGCATTGAGGCGGGCCCGGTAAGGGCCGGCCAGCAGGTCGGCGGCTTTCAGAAAGATGGCGGCCCGGTGCTCCCAGGGCATATCGGCCCACTGGGTGCGCGCGGCCAGCGCAGCCTCAATGGCCTGCTGCACGTGGGACGCGTCGCCCTCGTGAAACTGCCCGAGAACGTGCTGATGGTCGTGGGGCGGGGTAATGTTCAACAGTTTGCCCGTGCGCACTTCCTGGCCACCGATGTGCATGGGAATGTCGCGCTGCTGCTGCTTAAGCTCCTTTAGCATCTTGAGGAGCTCGAGGCGCTCGGGCGAGTTCGGCGCGTAGCCTTTTACAGGCTCGTTAATCGGGGTGGGAACGTTGAAAAAGCCGTTAGCCATAGCGGGTGCTGGTTTAAGGTTGCTAAATGGTGGTTGGGTGGAAAAGCAAAGGTAGAGAGGAAAGCGGGGAACCGGCTAGCGGCCATAATACTGCGTTGAATCCAGCTGCAAAGCTGCCCAGTTGTTAAACTCGGCGACTATCCATTTTCCGTTTGCCCGCTGCAATTCGTCTATTTTCCGTTGGGGCCGGTTGATCAGATACGCGGCTGGCAAGTGCTCTATGGGCGCAGCATATTGTAGCTCCACTGTATCACCCATCAAGTGGAAACGGCCATTTGTCTCAGACCCCGGTAAGGAAAGTTGGAACTTCCCATCCTTGTATAAGGTCAGCGCCCAGCTACCGGCAAAGCTGTCAGTGTACGCGGATAATATTGCGGGCCGAGGGCTAGGCCAGAGTAGATAAACCATAACGCCAGTCAGCAGCACTGCTCCAATCTTTTTCATCGTATCTGGCTTCCTTAATGACCGAATAAATACTGTTTCTGCTTTCTAAGTTTCTACGGCCGCGCCAGCAGCTCGCGGATCTGCTGCTCCAGGTCCGTCATGGAGCCGGTGTTGTGGATGGTGTAATCGAAGTGCGGATAGGAGTCGAGGGCGGTTTCGCTGGGGTGGTCGTCGTCGCGGGTGCCGTCGCCGCGCTGGCCGAGCGGGTCGCCCTCCACGCGCAGCATCAGGCCGCCCCGGCGCCGGATCAGGTCGGCCTCGTTGGGAAAGCGCACGTCGGGAATGAGGGTGCACTGGTCGGCGGACAGCTGCGAGAAAAAAGCCTGTACCCAAATGTCCGGCTCCCACTGACGCAGCGCCAGGCCCACCTGTTGGAGCATTTCGCCGCGGGTGCGCCCAAAGGCCGCCAGCGTTTCGGCTTTGCCCTTCTGAGAAAAGTACGGGGCTGTACCCTCACCGGCTAGGGCCGCGCACACGGCCTTTATCGGTTCGCCCACGGAGCGGATGTGCCACTTACGCTCGGGCTGCAGCCGCTGGAGCAGGCGGGCCAACGTATCCTTGCCGCTGCCGCGCTTGCCCGAAAAACCAATCAACTGTGTCATGGGCGGCAAAGGTACAAAAGGCGCTGTGGCAGCGTAAGAGCTACGAATGGTCGGCGGCGTAATAAGTCAGCAATCAATAGATAGAGGCAGATAGGGGCCTCACCAGCTATTTTTTGACATCTCATTGTGCCGAACATACTTGATCAGGTTGCTGGCTACGAGCAGTACGCCAATGCCGCATAGTATCATACCCAGCGTGTTGTAGCTGATGCCGAGAGGAGTTTCTCTAGCGGCTTCTGCCAAAGGCGGCAACACCGCATCCGCGACTACTAGCTGATTGGGCGTGTCCGGGTCGTAGGCGACAAGCAATGGCAGCTTTTTGGCGTTTGGCCGCGACAGGCGGGCATGTAGCAGCGCATACTGCTGCGGAGAAAGCGACACCCGCACCGCCGCGGCCGTAGCGGGAGTATAGGGGAGACGCACGAGGGCCGAAGGATAGTTTGAAGCCGCCGAGTACTGTGCGCTGAGCAAGGTGGCCTGCTCGTATTGGTAGGCTACGGTTTCACCCGGGGCTGTTCCAAAATCGGCGGAATGGCGGCAGCTGACAATGCCGGAGCTGAAAACAAGCGCCCCAACTATTGCCCACGCCAGCGTTTTGGCGGTAGAATAGCGGGTGGGTTGCGTGAGTGCGGCCCTGAGCCTGAAAACGGATGTTATAGCGGCGCGGCGGCCGCTTGACCGCCGGTATTTCTGGTACAGCCCCCGACCACTGAAAACCAGAATCAGTACCAGAACGCCGTACCCAACGACTGCCCACGTGGCGTAAAATTGCTCGCCCACGAAAGCTGTGTCTTCCGGCGAGCTTCTGGCGTATTTAATCGGGAATGTGTCGCCGGGCTCGAATTCTGCATAATAGCTTTCCTGCACTTCCAGCCGGCTGGTAGCCGCTTTCTGGCCACTGGGCGCAAACTGAATATTGAGGTAATAATCGTACGCGTTTTTGTGCCAGTCTTTCTCTTTGCTGATGAGGGTGGCTAGGGCAGTGGGGCCATGTATCGTTTGATAGTGAGTCCAGATACTCCAGTTAGCAAAGCAAAAAATAAGAAGATACAGAAAGAAGATACTCTCAAGACTTTCTTCCGGGTTGCGGCCCATAGGATAACAAGATGTGCCAGTCTGCCTCGGCTGGTTTAGCTACAGTATCTCCTTTAGCTCACTTAAACAGCTGATTTCGTAAGTAATCTGGTTGAAGTGACGGCGCTTTTCGGGGTTGAAGTACACTTGGTCGAGGCCGGCATTGTGGGCGCCCAGCACGTCGCACTCCAGGTTGTCGCCAATCATGAGGCTTTCCGAGGCTGTGGCGCCGGTGCGTTCCAAAGCATGCTGGAATATGCGCGCATCGGGCTTGAGGTGCCCACAGCATTCTGACGTCACAATCTCCTGGAAGTAGTTGGTGAGGCGGGAGGAGTTGAGCTTGATGTGCTGAATATCCCTGAACCCGTTGGTAATCAGATGCAGCTGGTATCCTTTCGCCTGTAGGTAGTCTAGCACTTCGTAGGTGTAGGGAAATACGGCCGACTTCAGGGGCAGAATGTCCGTGAACTGCTCGGAGATGCCCGCCGGCGAATCTTCCTCGCGCAAACCCAGCTGCACAAATGTGCGCGGAAAGCGGGTGACGCGTAGCTGCTGCTGCGTGATTTTGTTGCTCTGGTACAACCGCCACAGGCCGTGGTTGATATCGGAGTACACCTGGATAAACTTTTCCACTGCAATGCCGTGGCGCTGTAAATCGTGCTGCGTAAACAAGTGGCGCAGCGTTTCGTCGGCGTTGGTTTCAAAGTCCCACAGCGTGTGGTCCAAGTCAAAGAAAAGATGACGGTATTTCACGAAGGCGTAATGAAGTGACGGGTAATAGAGTAACGAGGGAATAAGCGGCTGGTTTGGGGAGGTTGGTTTCGCCGCTGGCCTGGCAGTTAATCCAGCAGCAGGCGCTTTACCGGCTTACCTTCGCTGAGGTGCTGCAAAATGTCGGCGGCGTCGCGGGGCTTTACGTCCCCATACACGGGGCCTTCCGGGTACACAACCAGGGCAGCGCCGGGACCTTTCTTACAGTGCTTGCACAGGTCGAGGCAGTTGCAGGTTTGCACGCGTATTTTGTGCTTGTCGCCCCCGCTGAAGAGGCTTTTCAGGCCCTGTTTCTTGACTTCGATTTTCAGCGCCCGCGCTACGTCTTTACCGATTTCATCTTTCTGGGCAGTGCAAACAAATAATCGGACAACAGACTTCATAGGCAAAAGGCAATGGCGCCCTGGGCGGCCGGTAGCAGCGTTACTCTAGCTCGGCGGTGCCCGTCCAGCGGCGGTTTTGGAGCTTATACGCGGCTAGTTCCCGGTTCGACCAGAGCGTCTGGTAAATCTTCTGGTCTTTGGCCAGCTGCGTGTCGCGCTCCATGTAGCTGAGCAGTTGCTGAACGAAATCCAGGGCTTCATCCTTGATGAAGTAGAATACCCAGTTATCGAGGCGCCGGAAGCTCACGAGGCCGGCGCTTTTCAAAGTGGCCAGCTGGCGGGAGGTTTTGGTTTGGGTGAAGTCGAGCACCTGTTCCAGGTCGGAAATGCACATTTCCTGGTTGCGCCACAGCAAATGCAGGATGCGCACCCGGCTTTCGTCGCCGAGGGCCTTAAATATTGGCAGGCCAAATGCAACGGAGAAATGTTTCAGGCGCATCTTGTGTAGCAACGGGGAGAGGAGGGTCGGCACAGGGCCGGCACAAATTTACGCCAAAGCGGGGAGTGACCCCCGAAAGCGCCGTATACTTGTAGTCAGGTTCGTTTCGTATGTCTGAAGTGGTTCGATTTCGTTTTATTTTCGTCGGGTTGCTGCTCCTGGCTGCCTGGTTGGGCGGCCCCACCGAGGCACGGGCCCAGGGCCAGCGCCAGGTGGTGCAGTTCACCGGCATCGTAGCTACTGGCGACTCGCTGCTGGGCGTTCCGGGCGCCTCCGTGCTGGTGCCCCAGGCCGGGCGCGGCACCGCTACCAACGCCTACGGCTACTTTTCTCTGCCCGTGCTGGCCGGGGATAGTATCGTGATTCGCTCCCTGGGCTACCGTAACCAGTACGTGGTTATTCCGGCCGATTACGCGCGTCAGAGCTACTCGGTGATTGTGTCGCTCAAGGAAGACGCCACCGTACTGCCCGAAATCCGCATTTTTCCCTACGCCACCGAGCGGGAGTTCAAACGGGCCTTCCTGGCCCTCAAGCTGCCCAAAGAACGGGGCTCAGCCACTGCCGAAAACCTAAACGAGGACATCATGCGGCGCATTTTCAACAACGCCCCCGTGACCAGCGTAGGCAACTACCGCCAGACCCTGCAGCAACAGCAGCTGGAGCAGCAGCGCCGCATGGGCATGGGTCCCTCCTTGCAGTCCAACAACCCTTTGCTGAACCCCTTCAGCTGGTTGCAGCTGATTCAGCAAGTGAAAAAAGGTGAGTTCAAGAAAAAGGAAGGCGTAGATTACTAACGCGTAGTCAGATTCCTATCAGCAGAAGGCCAGCGCGGATATAATCGGCGCTGGCCTTTTGTATTGTTCGGCCCCTATATTCGCCGCCAAGGCAAGCTGCGCGGTAACCAGAACTCCGGTTTCACGGTACAGCTACTGTTTGACCTTGCAGCAAGCTTCTCTCCCTATGGATACTAATCTTCCGGTTACCTCCCAGCCCCGCGTCGTCATCGTCGGGTGTGGCTTCGGCGGTTTGCGCCTCGCGCAGCAACTGCGCCACGACCCAGTGCAGGTGGTGGTTATTGACCGCAACAACTACCACAATTTCCAGCCCTTGCTTTACCAGGTGGCTACTGGCGCCCTGGAGGCCGACAGCATCGCCTATCCCATCCGCAAGATTTTTGCCGGGCAGAAGAACTTCTTCTTCCGCATGGCCGATGTGTCGCGCGTGGATACTACCGCCAACACCGTCCACACCAACATCGGCGACATCCGCTACGATTACCTGGTGCTGGCTACCGGCTCCCTCACCAACTTTTTCGGGATTGAGAGCATTGAGCGCAATGGCATGCAGATCAAAAGCATTCCGAACGCGCTGAACCTGCGCAGCTTTATCTTCCAGAACCTGGAAAAAGCCCTGCTCACCGAAGACCCCGCCGCCCGCCAGGCCCTGCTGAACATTGTCGTAGTAGGCGGCGGCCCCACCGGCGTGGAAATCAGCGGCTCCCTGGCCGAAATGCGCCGGAGCGTGCTGCCCAAGGACTACCCCGAGCTGGACTTCCAGCACATGCAGATTACCATTGTGGAAGCCGGGGCGGAGCTCCTGGGGCCTATGTCGCCCCAGTCGCAGCGGGAGGCGTATGAGTACCTCAAGGAGCTGGGCGTGCACATCCTGCTTAACACCAGCATCAAGCGGTTTGAGGACTGCAAAGCTTACTACTCCGATACCGAGTTCATCCCGACGGAAAACCTGATCTGGGCGGCCGGGGTGAATGGCGCCGCCGTGCCGGGCATTCCGGAGAACGTTGTGGCCCGCAACAAACGCATCAATGTGAACCGCTGGAACCAGGTGGAAGGCTTCACGAACGTATTTGCCATTGGCGACGTAGCCAACATGGTGACGGAAGACATGCCCAAGGGGCTGCCCATGTTGGCGCCCGTGGCCATGCAGCAGGCCGACCACCTGGCCGACAACTTCCGCCGCCTCGCCAAAGGCCAGACGCCCGTCGATTTCAAATACAATAACAAGGGTGTCATGGCTATTGTGGCCCGCAACAAGGCTGTGGTAGATTTGCCCAAGGGCCACTTCAGCGGGTTCCTGGGCTGGCTCACGTGGCTATTCGTGCACCTAATGACGCTGGTAGGCTTCCGCAACAAAGTGGTGGCCTTCATCGACTGGGCCTTTAGCTACCTCACCGCCGACAAGGCTCTGCGTCTCATCATCCGGCCCTTCAACCGCCGCGACATGAAGGACGACAAAGGCAAACGCCCCGCCGAGCAGCAGAACGCCACGCCCCAGTACAATGCCCCGCCACCCGCCATTCAGACGCCCCAGGCGTAGGCATTCTCAAGACAAGGGCGTCATGCTGAGCGAAGGCGAAGCATCTCTACCGCTTCGTCAGATTACTAGTGCAACGAAGTGGTAGAGATGCTTCGCCTTCGCTCAGCATGACAGGTAGTAACATAGTTTAGGATAGCTCTACTTTAGAAGTAGGGCTATTTTTTTTGGGTGTATACCATATAAAATACATGTATTTTAAGGATAAGGCCCTAGATTGAACACCGATAATACTTGAATCAGATTTTCTTGCCATGCACGACGCGCTGCCTTTACTGTTTGCCTTCCTGGTAGGAATGGGGCATGCATTCGAGGCAGACCATCTGATTGCCGTGACCAACCTGGTGGCCCGCCACGACAGCCGCCTGCTGGCCGTGCGGGAGGGGCTTTTCTGGGGGTTAGGCCACACGACCACGCTCGTCTTGTTTGGCGGGGCGCTGCTCGTGAGCAAGTCGGCCGTGGAGCACTCCAACTACTTTGAGGCCGGGGTAGGAGCCATGCTGCTACTTATGGGCCTCAGCCGCCTCACCGACAAAAGCCAATATCAAACCAAGCCGCCCCGTTACCAGCGCGGTGCGGCCTACGCGGTGGGGCTGGTACACGGGCTGGCGGGCAGCGGGGCGCTGGTCGTGCTCCTGATGGGCAGTATGCGCACCACCTGGCTGGGCGTGGCGTACTTGCTGCTATTCGGCTTGGGTTCTGTGGCCGGCATGCTGGGCGCGTCGGCGCTGGTGAGCATTCCGTTCACCCAGCGCATGCGGCTCAGCTACGGCCTGCGCACGGGCATGGTGGTGGTATCGGCCCTGCTCAGCATCGGCTACGGCAGCTGGATGATTTACGGGAATCTGTTTAGCGCGGAGAAACAAGAGCTTAGAGCCCAGATGCGTTCCACGCCTGCTCCTACTAGCTCCCGTATTTCCCCGTCCGCTTCTAACCTCTAAGCTCTACTATCTAAGTTCTAAGCCAAATGCACCTTTCCCCCAAAGACCTCGATAAGCTGGTGCTGCACCAAGCCGGCGTAGTAGCTCAGAAACGCTACGCCCGCGGCCTAGCCCTCAACTACCCCGAGGCCGTGGCGCTGCTGGCTACCCAACTGCTGGAGTTTATCCGCGACGGCGAATCGGTGGCCGACCTGATGAACAAGGGCAAGCAGATACTGGGCTTGCGCGACGTGCTGCCCGGCGTGGCTGGCCTGGTGGCCGAGGTGCAGGTGGAAGGGACCTTCCCGGACGGTACCAAGCTCGTGACGGTACACCAGCCCATCTGCCGCGAAGCCGGCTCACCCGAACTGGCCCTGTACGGCTCGGGCCTAACCCGCACTGCGCCGCCCGCTGCCGCCGAAGCCGCCCCGGAGCCCGGCGAATACTACTTGCAGACTGAACCGCTAACCCTGAACGAAGACCGCGAAACCCTCACGCTGGACGTGCTCAACCGCGGCGACCGGCCCATCCAGGTTGGCTCGCACTACCCGTTCTTCGAAACCAACGCCGCCCTCGACTTCGACCGCGCCGCTGCCCGGGGTTTCCGCCTCAACATTCCCGCCGGTACCGCCGTGCGCTTCGAGCCCGGCGAGCGGAAGCGCGTGACGCTCGTGGCCCTCGCCGGGGAGCGGATTGTCTATGGCGGGAATGGGTTGATTAATGGGAAGGTGGATTGATATCTAGTGCCTGCAAATGTCATACTGAGCGCAGCCGAAGCATCTCTACTGCTTCGTTTAACGGCTCGGACGAAGTAGTAGAGATGCTTCGACAGGCTCAGCATGACGTTCTAAGAATCTTTTTGCTCTCCTATAACTGAATAGAATTACTAAACCCGCGCTTAAGATCTGAATCTTATGTCCCTCTCCCTTGACCGGCGCGCGTACGCCGATATGTACGGCCCCACTACCGGCGACCAGGTGCGCCTGGGCGACACCGACCTCATCATCGAAGTTGAGCAGGACTACTGCGTCTACGGGGAGGAGTGCAAGTTCGGGGGCGGCAAAACCCTGCGCGACGGGATGGGCCAGGCCGCTGGTATTCCGCAGGCCGAGGCCCTGGATTTGCTTATCACCAACGCCCTGGTACTCGATTACACCGGCATCTACAAGGCCGATATCGGGGTGAAGCACGGGCGCATCAGCGGCATAGGCAAGGCTGGCAATCCGCACATCATGGCCGGCGTCACGCCCGGGATGGTGGTGGGCGTGACCACCGAGGTCATTGCCGGCGAAGGACTGATTCTGACGGCCGGCGGCATCGACTGCCACATCCACTTCATCTGCCCTCAGCAGATTGAGGAAGCCCTGGCCTCGGGCCTGACCACCATGCTGGGCGGGGGCACCGGGCCGGCCGCCGGTACCACGGCCACCACCTGCACGCCGGGCGCGTTCTACATCGAAATGATGCTGAAAGCCACCGACGCGTTTCCGCTCAACTTCGGGTTCCTGGGCAAGGGCAACTCCTCCCGCCCCGAGGGCCTGCACGAGCAGATTGCGGCCGGCGCGCTGGGCTTCAAGCTGCACGAAGACTGGGGCACCACGCCCGCGGCCATCGACCAGTGCCTGCAGGTAGCCGAGCAGTACGACGTGCAGGTGTGCATTCACACCGACACGCTCAACGAAAGCGGCTTCGTGGAAAACTCGGTGGGCGCGTTTAAGGGGCGCACCATCCACGCCTACCACACCGAGGGCGCAGGTGGCGGGCACGCCCCCGACATCATCAAAATCTGCGGGGAGCCGAACGTCATTCCCTCGTCCACGAACCCCACGCGGCCCTTTACCAAGAATACCATCGACGAGCACCTGGACATGCTGATGGTGTGCCACCACCTCGACCACAACATTCCCGAGGACGTGGCCTTCGCCGAAAGCCGCATCCGGGGCGAAACCATTGCCGCCGAGGATATCCTGCACGATATGGGCGCGCTCAGCATCATTTCCTCCGACTCCCAGGCCATGGGCCGGGTGGGGGAGGTGGTGACGCGCACCTGGCAGACGGCCCACAAGATGAAGCAGCAGCGCGGCCCCCTGCCCGAAGACGCCGCCAGCACCGCCGACAACTTCCGCGCCCGGCGCTACATCGCCAAATACACCATCAACCCCGCCCGCGCCCACGGCTTTGCCCAGGAAATAGGCTCCATTGAGCTAGGCAAGCTGGCCGATCTGGTGCTCTGGAAACCCGCTTTCTTCAGCTCCCGCCCCGAAATGGTGGTGAAGGGCGGCGTGATTGTGCGCAGCCAGATGGGCGACGCCAACGCCTCCATTCCCACGCCCCAGCCCTCGTTTTCGCGGCCCATGTTCGGGGCGTTTGGCGGGGCGGTGGGCGGCACCTCCCTGGCTTTCGTGTCGGGCGCCTCGGTGGAGCACGTGCGCGCCGCTTACGGCCTGCGCAAGCAGGTAGTGGGCGTGCAGGGCTGCCGTAGCGTGACCAAGAAAGACATGGCCCTCAACGACTACCTGCCCAACATCGAAGTAGACCCCGAAACCTACCGCGTGACGGTGGACGGCGTGCACCTCACTTGTGAGCCCGCCGAAAAGCTGCCCCTGGCCCAGCTGTATAATCTGTTTTAATGAAGAGCTGAGAACTCAGAAGTGAGAAGCGAGACTGGTACACCGCCTAACAAGCCACCAGTACCAGTCTTGCTTCTCACTTCTGAGTTCTCAGCTCTAAGTTCTCACCTCTCACCTCTAAGTTCTAAGGTCTCTTGCCTACCCGCCTCGCCCGCCTGCTCCACCTTGCCGATTCGGCCCTGCCGACGGGCGGCTTCGCGTATTCCTACGGGTTGGAAAGCAGCCGCACGTTTGGGCTGGTGCGCGACCCGGCGGGGCTGCGGCACTATCTGTACTCGTATCTGCAGCAGGCCGTGGGGCTGGAAATTCCGTTTCTGAACTCCTGTTATGCGCTGGTTTGGCCATTGGGCCCCGCGGCGCTGACCGACATATTGCTTGAATACGATGCCCAGCTGCTGGTGCCCGCCATGCACAAAGCCAGCCTGACCCAGGGCAAAACCTGGCTGCAGCTGCTGCAGTCATTTTACCCGGCGGCTGGGTTGCAGGAGTTGGGCGAGCTGCTGAAGCAGTACCAGCTGCCGGGGCATTTCGTGCCCTTGCTGGCCCTAAGTCTGCAACGGCTGAATTACTCACTGGCCGAAGCTCACACATTCTATTTGCACCTGGCCCTGCGTGACCAAGTCAGCGCCGCTATCCGGCTAGGCTGCCTCGGCCCCATGGAAGGGCATCGGCTTCAGCACGAGTTCTACGCCATTTTCGACGACTTGCTGGCCGACGTTGCTCACCTCGACTACCGCGCCGCTACCCGCTCCGCCAGCCTGCTCGACACGGCCCAGATGCTGCACGAACACGTCTACTCTCGCCTGTTTCAGAATTAGAACTAATGCCCGCTGCTATTAAAGGGGCATGCTGAGCGCAGCCGAATCATAACGGTCTGACAACTCATAAATCACCACTGGCAACTGACAAAAAATGCCCTTCATCGATAAGCTTGCCCTGCTGCTCCACGGCCACGCGCACGAGCAATACGACTCGCCCGGCGACTACACCCAGCGCGAAACCCGGCGCCTGCCCCCGCACCGCAACTTCCGTAAGCGGGCCTTTACCGTGGGTATTGGCGGACCGGTGGGCACCGGCAAAACGGCCCTGCTGAAAGCCCTGTGTGAGCGGCTGCGCCACGAGTTCGAGCTAGGCGTAGTCACCAACGACATCTTTACCAGCGAAGACGCCGAGTTCCTGATCCGCCACAGCGCCCTGAGCGAAGACCGAATTGTGGGCGTGGAAACCGGCGGCTGCCCGCACGCAGCCATTCGGGAGGATATTTCCCTGAACATGGATGCCCTGGAAGGCCTCATGGCCCGTTTCAACCACAAGCTCGACTACCTGTTCGTGGAGAGTGGGGGCGACAACCTGGCCGCGCACTTCAGCCGGGAACTGGTCGATTACTCTATTTATGTCATTGATGTGGCGGGCGGCGACAAGGTGCCGCGTAAGGGCGGGCCCGGCATTACCCAGTCCGATCTGCTGGTCATCAACAAAACCGACCTGGCCGAACTGGTACGCGCCGACCTCGGCGTGATGGACCGCGACGCCCGCCGCATGCGCGGGGGAGGCCCGTTCCTGTTTGCCCGCGCCCTGCACGGCCTGGGCCTCGACGAGATAATCCAGCACATTCACGGTGCCAAAGCTCAGGCCTTGGAATCGGTGCGGGAAGACCGCCGTTAGACCGCCTCTGTATAGACTATGTTGTGGCAAGCCCCTAAGAAGCATCTTAGGGGCTTTTGCTTTGCCTATAGATATTAAGGGGGTATAGGGTTAAAAGAATATGATATTTTAAAATACCCCTTTTGATATTAGGGGGTGTTTGTCTATAATTGCTATAAGTAAATCGGAAATGACCCTAGATTTTAAGGGGTGATTATCGGTTTACGTATATTTCGCTTTCCGCACTCTCCTGTATATCCCACCCACTTAAGCTGCTGCCTATTCGTTGACTTTCTAATACCCTGGTCCTATGGTACCGAAGCACGTTCCTACCGTCGTTGTCGTTGGCAATGGCATGGTTGGCTATAAGTTTTGCGAGAAGCTGCTTGCTAAAACTTCAGCCTTCAATCTGGTGGTCTTTGGTGAGGAGCCCCGCGTGGCCTACGACCGGGTCCATCTGAGTGAGTACTTCGGGGGCAAAACCGCCGACGACCTGCTAATGGCCCCGCTGCAGTGGTATTACGACAACAACATCACCCTGCACCTGGGCGACGCGGTCCAGGAAATTGACCGCACCAGCCAGACAGTACACGCCCGCAGCGGCCTGGTACAGCCCTACGACTATTTGGTGCTGGCCACCGGCTCCTCGGCCTTCGTGCCCGACATTCCCGGCGTGGAAAAAGCCGGCGTCATGGTCTACCGCACCATTGAAGACCTCGACGATATCAAAGCCTGCGCCGCCACCGCCCGCTCGGGGGCCGTGCTGGGCGGCGGCTTGCTAGGGCTGGAAGCGGCCAAAGCCCTGCTCGATCTGGGTGTGCCCGAAACCCACGTCATCGAGTTTGCGCCGCGCCTGATGCCCCGGCAGATCGACGCGGCCGGCAGTCAGATGCTGCAAGCCAAGCTCGAAGCGCTGGGGCTGAAAATCCATCTGAATAAGGCGACCAGCAGCATTGCCGGCGAAAATAAAATCGACGGTCTGCACTTCGGCGACGGCTCCGTGCTGGAGGTCGATATGCTGGTGATTTCGGCCGGCATCCGGCCCCGCGACGAGCTGGCCAAGCTGGCTGGCCTGGAAGTGGGCCTGCGCGGCGGCATCGTCGTCAACGACGAGATGCAGACCTCGGATCCGCGCATCTTTGCCATTGGGGAGTGTGCCCTGCACGGGGGCATGATCTACGGCCTGGTGGCGCCCGGCTACGACATGGCCGAAGTAGTGGTGAGCCAGCTGACCCAGGGCGCCCGCGCCTTCACCGGCTACGACATGAGCAGCAAGCTCAAGCTCATCGGCGTGGACGTAGCCAGCTTCGGCGACCCGTTTATTGCCGAGCCCCACAGCCGCTCCATCGTGTTCGAGGATGCCCATAGCGGGGTGTATAAGCGCATCAACATCAGCCCCGACGGCAAATACCTGCTCGGCGGCGTGCTCATCGGCGACGCGGATGCTTACAACCTGCTGCTGCAAACCGTCAACAACAAAATCGTGTTGCCACCCCATCCCGAAGATCTGATTCTGGGCAGTCGGGGCGGGGAAGCCGCTGAAGGCGCGGGCGTAATGAGTCTGCCCGACGAGGCCCTGATCTGCTCCTGCGAGGCCGTCACCAAGGGCGCCATCTGTGGGGCCGTTACTGAGCTGGGCATCACGACGGTGGACGGCATGAAGAAGTGCAACAAGGCTGGCACCGGCTGCGGGGGCTGCGTGCCCATGGTGAAAGACCTTATCAACAGCACGCTGCTGGCCCAGGGCGCTTACATTAAAAACGTGCTGTGCGAGCATTTTGAGTACTCCCGGCAGGAGCTGTTCGACCTGCTCAAAATCAACGACATCCGCACTTACGACGCCGCGCTGGACCACTTCGGCCGGGGCGACGGCTGCGAAACCTGCAAGCCGGCCATCGGCAGCATCTTGTCGGGTTTGTGGAACGATCTGATTGTCAAGCAAAACACCATCCAGGACACCAACGACCGGTACCTGGCCAACATCCAGAAGGGGGGCAGCTACTCGGTAGTGCCCCGCATTGCGGGCGGCGAGGTTACGCCCGAGCAGCTAATGGTCATTGGCCGGGTGGCCCAGAAGTACGGGCTCTACACCAAGATTACCGGCGGGCAGCGCATTGATATGTTCGGGGCCCACGTGAGTGATTTGCCCGATATCTGGGAGGAACTCATCAACGCCGGCTTCGAGAGCGGGCACGCTTACGGCAAGTCGCTGCGGACGGTGAAAAGCTGCGTGGGCAGCACCTGGTGCCGGTTTGGGCTGCACGACAGCGTGTCGCTGGCCATCGAAATCGAGAACCGCTACAAGGGCATCCGCTCCCCCCACAAGCTCAAGAGCGGCGTGAGCGGCTGCGTGCGGGAGTGCGCCGAGGCCCAGGCCAAGGACTTCGGCATCATCGCCACCGAGAAGGGCTGGAACCTGTACGTATGCGGCAACGGCGGGGCCAAGCCCCAGCACGCCCAGCTCCTGGCTACCGACATCGACAAGGAAACTTTGGTGCGCTACCTCGACCGGTTCCTGATGTTCTACATCAAAACCGCCGACCCGCTGATGCGCACCGCCACTTGGCTCAACAAGCTGGACGGCGGCCTGGCCTACCTCAAAAACGTGGTCATCAACGACAGCCTGGGCATCTGCGCCGAGCTGGAAGCGGAAATGGCCCTGCTCATCCAGAACTACCACTGCGAGTGGCGCGAGGTGGTCGAAAACCCCGAGCTGCGTCGGCAGTTCACCCACTTCGTGAATGCGCCCACGCTCAAAGACCCCTCGATTGAGTTCGAGCCGGTGCGGGGGCAGAAGATTGTGAAAGCCTGGTAACGGGGCCTCCAACGCACTTTTTAAGACGAAAACCTAGCCGCCCCATCCCGGAGCGGCCCGGAATTCCAACGAGCAAACCGGGTGCGGTGGGTGGTGTTGCAGAGCCGCTCATTCGCCGCCCAAACCTTTCAAAATAAGCTACAACCGATGGAAGCTGTCATTGACCTGACGTGGGTGGCCGTGTGCCGCACCACCGACATTCCGGCCGACGGGGGCGCCTGTGCCCTGGTGGAAGGCGAACAGGTGGCCATTTTCAACTTTGCCCGCCGCGGCGAGTGGTACGCCACCCAGAATCTGTGCCCCCACAAGCAGCAGATGGCCCTGGCCCGCGGCATGATTGGCAGCACCGGCGAGGCCTGTGAGCCCAAAGTAGCCTGCCCGTTCCACAAGCGCACTTTCTCGTTGCTCACAGGGGAATGCCTGAACGGAGACGAGTGCAGCATCCGGACCTACCCGGTGAAGGTCGAAGACGGCCTGGTGTTCATCGGGCTGGAAGCCGGGTAAGGCTTTACCATCCGCCGCTAATAATCTGTCTACTTACCGCTAACCGCTTTTTATGCCCGAGCACTGTACTGCGAATAGACTTTCTTGGGCATTGTTGGCGGTGGCGCTGCTGCCCGGCCCGGCGGCGCTGGGGCAAGTAGTGGTATCGGCGGAAATTCGGCCGCGCACGGAGCTGCGCGACGGGTTTCGGACGGTGAACACGCCCCGCGAAAAGCCGGCTTTCTTCGTTGAGCAACGGTCCCGCCTCAACCTAGACTATGGGCGCAACAAGGTAAGCGTGCGGCTTTCGGTGCAGGACGTGCGCATTTGGGGCAGCACCAGCCAGATCTATAAAACGGACCCCAACCTGTTCAACGTGTTCGAGGCCTACGGGCAGTACCAGCTGACTTCCCGGCTGGCCGTGCGGGTGGGCCGGCAGGTGCTCGACTACGACAACGCCCGGTTTTTGGGCGGGCTCGACTGGGCCCAGCAGGGCCGCAGCCACGACGCGCTGAAGCTCCTGTATGCCGACAGCGCGGGCTTCGTGGTGCACGGCGGGGCGGGGTTCAACCAGGCGTTTTCCCCCGAGCCCGCCAAGCTGACCGATACCTACTACGGCGGCGTGGACAACTACAAATCCATGCAGTACCTCTGGCTGCACAAGGATTGGACCCGCGGCAAGGTTTCGGCCCTGTTTTTCAATGACGGCCGGCAGCGGACTGATTCGACCACCTACTACCGGCAAACCTACGGCCTGACCGGCGAGGCTACCGCCGGCCGGGCAACCCTGACCGGCGAAGCCTATTACCAGACCGGCTATGATGCCGCCGGCCGCGCCGTGCGGGCCTACCTGGCGGCGGGCAGCGTCACGCTAACTACCAAGCTCACCCCGCTCACGCTGGGCGTCGACTACCTCTCGGGCTCCGACGCTACCGACTCCCACAACCACGCCTTCGTGCCGCTCTACGGCACTAACCACGCCTTTTACGGCCACATGGATTACTTCTACGTGGGCAACAACCACGGGCAGAACGGCCGCACCGCCGGCCTCGTGGACGTCTACCTGAAAACTAACTTCAAGCTCACGCCCAAAGCCAGCCTGCTGGCGCATGTGCACCACTTCGAGGCACCAGCGGTGGTGTATTCGCCGGGCACGACCGAGCAGGCCCTGAGCTCCCGGTTGGGGGAGGAGCTGGATCTGGTGCTCAATGCCAACGTGAGTCCGGAGTTCAACTTCAAGCTGGGCTACTCGCACTTTCTGGCTACGGCTTCGCTCGATGCGCTGAAGGGCCGGGCCGGGCAGGCGCACAACCAGTGGGCCTGGGCCATGCTCACCTTCAAGCCGGTTTTGTTCAAAAACTAAGCGCGGGCGTGGAGCCCTGCTCTACCACCACGCACTGCCAAATTCACCTCTAACCTCTGTCGACATGGACGATTCACTGAGTGCCCGGCCGCTGGATAAGCTCGCCCTGTTTTCCGGCAAAGGCGTACAGATGCGCACCTTCCACCTGACCTGGCTCACGTTCTTCTTCTGCTTTTTCGGCTGGTTCGGCATTGCGCCTCTCATGCCCCTGGTGCGCGAGCAGCTCCACCTCGACAAAGGCCAGATCGGCAACATCGTCATTGCCTCCGTGTCGGCCACCATCCTGGCCCGCCTGGTTATCGGCAAGCTCTGCGACACGCTGGGCCCGCGCCTGACCTACACGCTGCTGCTCGTGGTGGGGGCCGTGCCGGTGATGCTCATTGGCCTGAGCAACAGCTACTACAGCTTTTTGCTGTTCCGCCTGGCTATCGGGGTTATCGGCGCGTCCTTCGTCATTACCCAGTTTCACACCTCCATGATGTTTGCGCCCAACGTGGTAGGTACGGCCAACGCCGTGGCCGGCGGCTGGGGCAACCTCGGCGGCGGCATTGCCAACATGGTGATGCCCCTGGTGGCCGCCGCTTTCGTCGCCCTGGGCTACGTAGACCAGGCTAACTCCTGGCGCCTGGCTATGGTGGTGCCGGGCGTTGTTCTGCTCATCATGGCCTGGCTCTACTACAAGTACACCCAGGATACACCCCGGGGCAACTACGCCGACATTCAGCGCGACGCGGCCCAAAAGCCCAAGGGCACATTTCTGCTGGCTTTGCGCGACTACCGCACCTGGGTGCTGGCCCTGGCCTACGGGGCCTGCTTCGGCATCGAAATCACCATCGACAACGTGGCCGCCGTCTACTTCGTCGACCATTTCGGGGCTACGCTGGTTATGGCGGGCATGCTGGCCGGCATCTTCGGGTTCATGAACATCTTCGCACGCGGCCTGGGCGGCTGGGTGAGCGATAAGGCCGGGCGGGCTTACGGCATGCAGGGCAAGTGGCTGCTGCTGAGTGGGCTGCTGGTGCTGGAAGGCGTGGGTATTGCCCTGTTTGCCCTGGCCCCGAGCCTGCCCCTGGCCATTGTGGCCATGCTGGGGTTTGCCCTGTTTTTGAAAATGGCCAACGGCTGCACCTACTCCATCGTGCCCTTCGTGAACAAGCAGGCCCTGGGCAGCGTGAGCGGCGTGGTAGGCGCGGGCGGTAACCTGGGCGCTATGCTGGTGGGCTTCCTATTTAAGTCGGCCTCCATCAGCTACAGCACGGCTTTTCTCTACATCGGCATTGGGGTGGTGGCCGTGGGCGGCTTGGTGCTGCTCGTGCGCCTGGTGCGCAAGGAAATCGGCAAGACTACGGCCGAAGCTTCCCAGGAAGCCCCTCTCACGCTGGCCGGCGCTTAGGCCGGACGTTATTTTCTGACTTACTCACGCTGTAATTATGGCCCTGTCCTCTCATGCCGTTCCGTCCACTTGTTGCTACTGCGGCGTCGGCTGCGGGGTGCTGGTCAAGCCGGAAAAGAACGGCGACGTGACCGTGACGGGCAACCCCGACTATCCCGTGAACCGCGGGGCGCTGTGCAGCAAGGGCCTGAATCTGCAGTACACCGTCAATGACCGGACGGACCGGCTGCTGTTTCCGCAGATGCGCTACAGCCGCAGCCGCCCGTTGCAGCGGGTGAGCTGGGACGAGGCCCTGGAGCGCACGGCCGCCGTGTTCAAAACCTTCATTGCGCAGTACGGCCCCGACTCAGTGGCGTTCTACGCCTCGGGCCAGTGCCTGACCGAGGAGTACTACGTGCTCAACAAGCTGATGAAGGGCTTTATCGGCTCGAACAACCTCGACACCAACTCCCGCCTGTGCATGAGCAGCGCGGTGGTGGGCTACAAAATGGCCCTCGGCGAAGACAGCGTGCCGGTCTGCTACGACGACATTGAGCTTTCCGACTGTCTGCTGGTGACCGGGGCCAACCCGGCTTGGTGCCACCCGATTCTGTGGCGCCGGGTAGAAGCCCACAAAGCCGCCAACCCGGCTACCCGAATCATCGTCGTGGACCCGCGCGTGACGGACACCTGCGCCCTGGCCGACGTGCACCTGCAGCTCATCCCCGGCACCGACGTGGTGCTGAACCAGGCCCTGGCCCGGGTGCTGTTGGAAAATGGCGACCTAGACCTGGCTTTTATTGGGCAGCACGCCGAAGGCTTCGAGCAGTACCAGCAGCTGATTCTGGAGCGGACCGTAGCCGAAGCCGCCGAGCTGTGCGGGGTAGCGGAGGCCGATATCCGCCTGGCGGCCGGCTACATTGGCTCGGCCCGGGCCTTTCTGTCGATGTGGACCATGGGTTTGAACCAGAGCGTGGTGGGCGTCGACAAAAACCTGAGCTTGCTGAACCTGCACCTGATAACCGGCCAGATCGGCAAGCCCGGAGCGGGGCCTTTGTCCCTGACCGGGCAGCCCAACGCCATGGGCGGGCGGGAAGTGGGCGGCCTCTCCAACCTGCTGCCGGCCCACCGCAACCTGGCCAACCCCGCCCACCGGGCCGAGGTGCAGCAGTTCTGGGGCAGCGGCCCGCTAGCCTCAACGCCCGGCTACACGGCCACCGAAATGTTCGAAGCTCTGGAAGATGGCCGCCTTAAGGCCATCTGGATACTTTGCACCAACCCACTGACCAGCCTGCCCAACGTGCGCCAGGCGGAGGCGGCGCTGGCCAAGGCCAAATTCGTGGTGGTGCAGGACATCAGCTCCAAGCCCGAAATCTTGGCTTACGCCGACGTGATTCTGCCCGCTGCGGCCTGGGCCGAGAAGGAAGGCACCATGACCAACTCCGAGCGGCGCATCAGCCACCTGCCCCGGGTAGTGGCCGCGCCCGGCGAAGCCCTGCCCGACGCGGAAATCATCTGCCGCTTTGCTCAGAAGATGGGTTTTCCGGGTTTCGACTTCCCGACGACCGAAGCCATTTACCAGGAACACACCCGCCTGACAGCCGGTACTACGCTCGACATTACGGGCCTGACCTACGCGGTACTGCGCCAGCACGGCTCGGTGCAGTGGCCCTACCGCCCTGGCCAGGCCAATCCTGACACCGCCCGCCTCTTCACCGACCACCAGTTCTACACGCCCTCCGGTCGGGCCCGAATTCACCCCGTGGCCGCCGTATTCCGCAGCGAAGTTCCCGACCAGGACTTTCCCTTCATCCTGACCACCGGCCGCATCCGGGACCAGTGGCACACGATGACCAAGACCGGCAAAGTCAGCAAGCTGCGCCAGCACATTCCCCAGCCCTTTGTGGAACTGCACCCCCGGGACGCGGCGGCACTTGGCGTGGCCGAAGGGGAGCTGGTGACGGTCAGCTCCCGGCGGGGCGAGGTGCGGGTGGCGGCGCGGCTGAGCGCAGGCATTCGGCCGGGCGTGGTGTTTCTACCCATGCACTGGGGCAAACAGCTCGGCTCGGATTTGCACCGGGCCAACAACCTGACTTCGGGGGCGGTAGACCCCATTTCCAAGGAGCCCGACTTTAAGTTCTGCGCCGTGCAGCTTGAAAAGTACTGCAAGCCCCGGCAGCGCATCGTGGTCGTGGGAGCGGGGGCCGGGGCTTTTGGCTTCGTGCAGGCTTACCGGGAGCTGAACCAGGCCGACAGCATCACTATTTTCAGCAAGGAAGACTTCCCGTTCTACAACCGGGTGATGCTGCCCGACTACATCAGCGGGCACCAGCACTGGGAGCAGCTGGTGAAAATGCGCGACGATGAGGAGCCCGGCTATAATATCGAGCTGCGCCGCGGCGTGAGCGTGGAGGAAATCAATCGGGCGGAGAAATACGTGGTGGACTCCCGCGGGCAGCGCACCGACTACGACGTGCTGCTGCTGGCCACCGGCAGCCGGGCGGCCGTGCCCCGCAACGTGCCCGCCCTGCCCGGCATCTTCACCATGCGCAGCCGCCTCGATGCCGACGCGTTCAAAAGCCATTTGCCGGCCCAGAATGCCCACGTCGTCATCGTAGGCGGGGGGCTGCTGGGTTTGGAAATGGCAGCCTCTCTGCGCGAAACCGGGGTGCGGGTATCCATCATTCAGCGGATTTCCCGCTTTCTGGATCGGCAGCTCGATGCCCTAGGCAGCCTGCTGCTGCAGGAAGAAATGGTGGACCAGGGCTGCGAGCTGTACTTCAACGACGAGGTGGAGCTGTTCTACGGCCGTACCCGCCTGAGTGGCGTGGGCCTGAAAAGCGGCCGCCGCCTTGACTGCGACGCGCTGATTCTGGCCATCGGTACGGTGCCCAACCTGGAGCTGGCCCGGGAAAGTGGGCTGGCGTGTCGCCGCGGCGTGGTGGTGAATGAGCGGCTGCAAACCTCTGACTTCAGCGTGTTTGCCGTGGGCGAAATTGCCGAGTTTGAAGGCACGCTCTACGGCATCACGGCCGCCGCCGAGCAGCAGGCCGCCGTGGTGGCCCGCTACCTGAGTGGCGACGTGGGCAGCCGCTACCGGGGCAGCACCTTCATGAACATCATCAAAATTCACGGCTTCGACCTCTGCAGCATTGGTCTGCCCGAGTGCCCCGCGCAGGATGGCAGCTACGAGGAAATTACCTTCATCGACAAGGCCCGGCGCTACTACAAGAAGTGCATCGTGCACCAGGACCGGCTCGTCGGCGCCATCCTCATCGGCGACAAAACCGAGTTCCAGGAATTTCGGGCGCTGATTGAGGGCAAAACCGAGCTCAGCGACAAACGCCTGCAGCTGCTGCGCAGTGGCCGGCCCGCCCCACCGGTCCTGGGCAAGCTCGTGTGCAGCTGCAATAACGTGGGCGCCGGCAACCTGCGCCAGGCCATAGCGGCCGGCTGCGATACGCTCAAGGGCCTGGGCACGGCCACCGGCGCGGGCACCGGCTGCGGCTCCTGCCGGCCCGAGGTGCAGCAGCTTCTGGCCGCAGAGCTGGCCGCTCTGGTTCCCACCACTTAAACCGCCCGCTGGCAGCCACTACTGCCTGATTCTGCATGACTTCCCCTGAACCTTCCCTTTCGCTCGTCGCCGTAAACCTGCCTGGAGGCATTGTGCCGGCCGGCGACCTGCTGGCCGTGCTCAGCGCCGCCGAGGCGGCCGGCATCGAGCAGGTGCAGCTCGGGCACCGGCAGCAACTGCTGCTCACCGTGGAGCCCGCCCGGCGGCGCGCCCTGCTACAGGCCCTGGCCGCGGCCGATGTGCTGGCCGAGCCCGACCCGGAAGCCCGCCCTAATATCGTTAGCTCCTACGTGGGCGAGGACGTATTTTACAGCGCAGCTTGGCTGCGCGAGGGCGTGTACAAAGACATTCTGGACCTGTTCGACTACCGGCCCCGGCTGAAAATTAACCTGGTCGACAGCCGGCAGACGTTTGTGCCGTTTTTTACCGGCCACCTTAATTTCATTGCCGCCGAAACCAGCAACTACTGGCACCTGCACCTGCGCTTTCCCCGCACCGGCCACCTCTACACCTGGCCCCACTTGGTGTATTCCGAAGACGTGCCGGGGCTGAGCGCGGCCATAGAGCGGGTGCTGCTGCCGACGGTGGGCCAGTTTGACAACGACCTGACGACGGCCGGCATCCGGCTGTACGCCCAGGTTAGCGCCGCCCAGCCCCTGGGCCCGCGGGTGGTGGCCGGGCCGCTGGCGCTGCCGCCGTTTATGCTGCCCTACTACGAGGGCTTCAACCGCAGCGGGCAGCAACTCTGGCTGGGTATCTACCGACGCAACGAGCAGTTTTCGCTGGCTTTTCTGCGGGATATGGCCCAGGTGTGTTTGCAAACGCGGGTGGGGCAGCTCTGCACCACTCCCTGGAAGTCGTTGATTATAAAAGGAATTTCCCCGGCTGACCGACCGCAGTGGGATGCCGTGCTCTGCCGCCACCGCCTCAACGTGCGGCACGCGGCCAACGAGCTGAACTGGCAGGTCGAGGATAACTGCCCCACCGGCCTGGCCCTCAAGCACGAGCTGGTGCGCTACCTTAACGAGGAAGATGTGCGCACCTACCAGCTCTGCTTTGCCATCAAAACCCGGCCCCAGACCGGCTTGTTCGGCTCCATCATCATCCGCACCCAGCCGGGCCGCGCCGGCGGGGCCGAGCAGTACGAAGTCCTGCATACCCGCGACTTCAACCCCAACTCCCGCGACTTCGTGTCTTTCCGCCAGCAAGTGCGCCCCGATATGCTGGGCTGGTACTTGGCCGAGCTATGCCACCTTTTCTACGCCCAGATCGGGGCGCAAACGCCACTGGAGCCGGAAACAACCGCGCAGCTCCCGGCCGAAAACCCTCGGTCCGCTACGACCCCGCTGTCGCGCTGCCGCCGCTGCCTGACGGTGTACGACCCAGCCTACGGGGACCCGCAGCAGGGCGTCGCGCCGGGCACAACCTGGGCCGCGCTGCCCAATTATCATTGCCCCACCTGCGAGGCTCCGGCGGCTGAGTTCGAGCCTTGGGACGAGCCGGTAGCTGCGGGGCTGAGCTCCATCGGGGCGGCTCCGTAGCCAGCCTGGCTATGGCGTTGCGCTTTCATCTTCACCCAATCCTTGCTCCATGCTTTCCCCACCCAGTGCCAATCCGCTTTTCCCGGTTTTTCTCAAATTGGAGCAGCTGCGCGTGCTGCTCGTGGGTGGCGGCAACGTGGGCCTGGAAAAGCTCACCGCCATTCTGCGCAGCAGCCCGGCCACGGCCGTCACAGTGGTCAGTATCACCTTTCTGCCCACGCTGCGGGAGCTGGCTGCCCGGTATCCGCAGGTGCAGCTGCGCGAAGAACCCTACACCGATGAATTGCTGGAACAAGCCGACATCGTGTTTGCCGCCACCGACGACCCGGCCCTGCACGCGCGCATCAAACAAGCCGCCCGCAGCCGCCACCTGCTGGTGAACGTGGCCGACACGCCCCCGCTGTGCGACTTCTACCTCTCGTCGGTGGTGCAGAAAGGGGCGCTGAAAATTGCGGTTTCCACCAACGGCCAGTCGCCTACGGTGGCCAAGCGGGTGCGGGCCGTGCTGGAGGAAGCCCTGCCCGAGGAGCTCGACGCGGTGCTGCAGAAGATGCCCGCCATCCGCCAGCAGCTCACCGGGGACTTTGCCGCCAAGGTCCGCACCCTGAACGCAGTAACGGCCGGGCTGGCTGGCGGCCCGGGCTACGAGGCTCCCGCTACGCGGCGGTGGCGGCGCCTGGCCTGGGGCGCGTTGCTGGCTGCCGGGGCCCTGGCCACCGTGCAGGCCCGGGCTTGGCTTTCCTCTTCCGACTCCAAAGACCAGACCCCTTGAGTAGCCCGCAGGAAAATATGATGAATGTGGTACCGGAGCTGTACGTGGTAGGCGCCGGCCCCGGCGACCCGGAGCTGCTTACGCTCAAAGCTCACCGGGTGCTGCAAACCGCCGCCGTTATTCTCTACGACAACCTGGCCAACCAGGAGCTGCTAGCCCTGGCCCCGGCTGGCTGTGAGTGCCTGTACGTGGGCAAAAAGCCCTACGGCGACTACACGCCCCAGGAAACCATTCACGCCCTGATCCTGGAAAAAGCCCGGAGCCGGGGCCGCGTCGTCCGCCTCAAGGGCGGGGACCCATTCATCTTCGGGCGGGGTTTCGAGGAAATTCTGTTTGCCCGCGCCCACGGCATTGCCACTCACTATATCCCGGGCATTTCCAGCATGCAGGCCCTGGGCTTCGAAGACATTCCCCTGACTCACCGCATCGTGAGTGAGGGCGTCTGGATGGTAACGGGCACCAAAAAGGACGGTAGCCTGTCGGTCGACCTGCGCCTGGCTATGCAGAGCAACTCCACCGTGGTGATTTACATGGGCCTGAAAAAAGCCGCCGAAATTGCCGCCGCCTACTGCGAAATGGGCAAGGGCGACACGCCTGCCGCCGTGGTGCAGCACCTCACTTTGCCCCAGCGCAAACTGGCCGTGGGGCCCGTACGCACCCTGCCCGCGCTGGTAGCCAGCCAGCAGATTACCTACCCCGCGCTTATCGTAATAGGGGCGGTGGTGGGCCTGGGGCACGATGTTACGGAGCGTTTTCTAGGCCAGCGCCTTAGCCACCAGGCTCTGGGCCTCGGCGGGCAGTGGGAGCTGTAGGGCCAACGCCTGACCCTGGGCGCTCATCTTACGCCAGGTTTTCTGCACGATGTCGATGATTTTCTCCTCGGGGTGCTGGCGGGCAAAATCCAGAAAGTAGTATTCCAGAAACACCAGGCAAATCACGTCTTCTAATAGTTGCACATCGGCGTCGCGGGTGAGTTGTTGCTTTTGCAGCAAGGCCTGCACCCGGGCAATGGTGGCCTCATCGTAGCCTACTTCGGCTAAGATCTGGCCGGCTACCTCGGCATGGTATTTCTTAAGCGAGTTGCGCCACTGGTGGTAGCCGGCACGGTCCATGGGGAAGTCCTGGCGCGGAATAGCCCAGCGGCGGATGTGCTGGCCGCGGGCTGCCAGTTGCACGGCCTCCGGGGCTGCGGGGGCTACCCGGGCCAGGCAGGCACTCATCCGGTGCCCGTAGAGCAGCTCCTTGGGCCAGGCACGACCTTCCGCGTCCGTATCCTGGTTAGGATCTTCGCCATTCAGAGCATCAAACTTTTCGAGGGCCGCCGCAAAGCGGGCAGAGGGCAGAGGCATAGCACGGACACGTAGGAACAAAGAAACGGGAGAGGGCAGGGGTAGCCAAAGATAAGACCTTGCACCTGGGCTAAGTCAAGGGGAAAGCCGCGGCTAGTACTTGCGCAAGCCAGCGGCGAAGGCCAGTAATTCGGTCGAGGCCAGCGCCTGGTGCAGTTGGTCGTAGATGGGCTGCAGGGCGGCGCGGCTGGTGCCCAGGGCCCGCAGCAGCAATACGCCGGGGCGGGCCTGCGTGAGGGCCACCACGCAGTCGTGGGCCGATACATCAACGGGCAGGCCGGCGCGGGTCTGGGTTTGCTGGGCCTGAAGCACGGCTGCCAGCTGTTGGTAGCGGGCGTCGTGGGGGGAGCCGGCCAGGTACACGGCCAGGGACGTTTGGTGCTGGCGGAAGTGGGCCGGGGAGGTGGCAATGTGCTCGGCGGGCCGAAACGCAAACCGGTCGAGTACCGTCAGCCGTTCTTCCTGGCTAATCCGCAGCTCCGACTGGTACCCAGTGAAGGCAAACTGCTCCCCGCTGTCGATGCGGCCGGAGTGAAACCAGTCGGCCAGCAGGAGTAGGGCACCAGCGGCCAGGTGCCAGTGCTGGTGCTGGCGGTAGCGGCTTTGCGCCTGCAATACTATGGGGTCGGGGAGGACTACGGCCAGGGCCCCCGCCGCTACGTGGGCCTCCGTGAGTTGCTCGGCTACGGCGCCATCATCGGAGCGGTACACGCGGGTGTTGGCCTGGGTGCTGAGCAGCAGGCGCGCCCCGGGCTGCACGGCCACGCGCAGGCGGATAACGTCGCCGGCCAGCAGGCCGCCCCCGTAGCTGCTGAGCACCACGTGGCAGCTGCCGGCCGCGGTGCGCGGGCTCAGCAGTTTCAGGGGTTGCACGTTGCGGCGCACCGTCAGCACCGACTGGCCGCGCACGGCCGTCACTTCCACTTCACTCCACAACGACGAATCGGACATAGCTAGGGGCTGAACGGCAAATATGCAGCCCTCGGCACGGCAAACGGCCACTTTCGCCCAGAAAAATCAGGGGAAGTGGCCGCTCGGGTATAATGGAAAAGAAATGCTAGTTAACTGTGCCGCACCAGTTGGTGCCCTTGCATTTGGGTGCCGACAGAATTACTTGGTCGACGTCATACTGCACTAGGGTGGCGATGCAGGCCCGGGCGGGTACCTCGCCGTTGGTGGCCAAGCGTAGTCCCGCCCAGAATACTTTGGTTTCGGGAATAAGAGCGGGCGTTTCGGAGTAAGTGGCAACCACGTTGGCGTAGCTCACGCCCTCAATGGTAACGGTTTTGCCTAGCGGAACATCCGTGGGGAGTTGAAGCAGGGTGCCGTTGCAGCTCTGCCCTAGCAGGGTTACCTGCACGCAGTCGGTTTGTGGAGTGGTTTCGTCGTCTTCGCCACAACCACTCAGCACCCCAAACGAGGTGACTCCCAAAAACAGGAAGGGAAGAATTTTTTTCATAGCTCTGAAAGGTCAAACGTACCCTCAAATGAGCCTTCACGCCCGCCGACGGTTGCAAGCGGGTTGCGCGTTTTTACGGGCCACGGCTAGCTGTCTGCCGACGGCCACGTGGCCAGCAAGTCCCGCACCTGCGCGGTGAGGCGGGCGGGCTCGGCGGTGTCGAGCAGGCGGGCATCAAGGCCTACGCAGGTGGCGCCGGCCTTTTTCCATTCGGCCAGGCTTTCGGGAGTGGGCTGAATGCCGCCGGTGGCCATCAGGGGAAGGTGAGGGAGCGGGCCGCGCAGAATCTGCAGGTAGGCAGGCGTGAGGTAGGCCGAGGGAAACAGCTTAACGATGGTAGCGCCCAGGCGGTGGGCCTCGTACACCTCGTTCAGGGTTTGGGCCCCGGGCAGCCAGGCCAGGTCATAGCTGCGGCACACGGCGGCCACATCGGGGCTGCACACGGGCTGAATGATGAAGTCGGCGCCGGACTCGATAAAGCGGCCGGCTTCTTCGGCCGTGAAAATGGTGCCCGCCCCCAGCAGTAACTCGGGGTAGTCGGCCTCCACAAAGCGCTGCAGGCGCGTGAAAATGGCGTGGGCCTCGGGGCCACGGTTGGTGAACTCAAATAGCCGCACACCGGCCTCGTAGCAGGCGGCCAGCACCCGCCGGGCATAGTCTTCCTGTGCGTGGTAAAAAACTGGAATAAGGGGGTGTTGCCGGGCCTGAGCCAGGGTGTGAGCGGAAGGGAAACGAGGCATCGGTTCAGTTTCTGGTTTCGGGTTGCCTACTTCTACGGATAATTAGCCACCCGAAACTAGAAACCTGCCACTAGAGTGCATACTCGCCCAGGGCGCGGTACACGTCGTAGATGCTTTGGTCGTCGCGGAAGGTGCGGCCGATGGGAGCGGCCATGCCGCGTACCCAGATGTAGAGCTCCGATTCCAAGTCGAAATGACCGGTAGTTTCCATGGAGAACCGCTCGATGCTGCGGTATGGAACACTCATGATTTCGCGCTTCTTGCCCGTTACGCCCTGCTTATCCACCAACAGCAGGCGCTGATTGGTGAAGATGATCTGGTCGCGCAGGATGGCGTAGGCTTTTTCCACCCGCTCATCGGCGGCCAGAATGCGGTTCAGCTCCTGCTGAATCTGTTGCGCGTCATTTTCGGAGGCATTGCCGAGGAGGCCGTCGAGAAGTCCCATAAGTAGTGGTGAGGTGGTGAAATGATAAGTTTGAACGGTGTTAATCAATCTTGCGCCTTTTGGAAAACGCTGTCAATAGGCGTTCCTTCTTCAGCATATGCAGTGATGACTTTTCCCTTCTCGGTTAATTCAATTGTCTTGTTTCGAAGTACCTTATACCGAAAACAGCCGCTGCGCACTTTCGTCACTTTAGTTTTTACTACCTGATTATTTTGGTAAGCGTACTGGCGTGTGAGGTAGGTGAAGTTGGTACTGTGCGTGGGATTTCTACGGTATACTCTTACTAATTGTCCGACTTGGTTCCATGTCTTGATACGCAGAAAGCCAAACATGTCTTGGCAGGCCCGGGAGCAGATGGGGCCGGTTGGGTAAAAAGTGTAGCGCCGATAATTTTTCAGTCGTCGTTGCCCGGACAGATACCGATAACAAGTAGCGGATGCTACAGCACCTGTTTCGTAATAACTGATCCGCTGCAGATTATTGGTGGCCTGCGGTTCGAGATGCGCAAGATGCTGTATCTGCTTAGTAGTGAAAATGCTGTCTTCTCTCAGTTCCTGCCCATTGGCGCGCTTTGAGAGTAGAAGCAGCGCAGCAATGAAAAGGCCAAGCTTCATAATAGTATTACGCATAAGAATTAGTGTCCGACCGGAAGATAAAAGTATAGCTACAGCATTGTTAACAAGTCTCAACAAAAACAGCCGGACCAAGCGGCCCGGCTGTTGAAAGCTAGCAGAAAAGGCAGAATTAGTTGGTGCCGCCGGAGCTGGTGCCAGCCGGCTTCTGCTCCAGCTTCTGCATGGAGGTTTGCTGCTGCATAGGGTTGGGCTGAGCGCGCTGCTGCTGCTCAAACAACTCGAAGCGCGAGGGCGCAGCCCGGTTCGGGTAAGCGTTGTTGCTCAGGTCTGTGTCGGCGGTTTCCAGGAAGGGGTCCAGTACGAAGCTCACTACGGGCTTTTCGGTGATGAATACCTTGGTTACCTCAGCGTTGTTCTTGCGCCAGATTTCAGCCGGAATGTTCACAATTTCCTGCTTGCCATCCTCATAAGTCATCTGCACCACCACAGGCATGGTCAGGCCACCCAGATTCTTCAGGCTCACCTCGTAGAAGTGCAGGCCGCTGTTGAGGCGCTGCTGCTGCTCGGGCGTGAGCTTGGCCACGTAGTCCTGGTAGCGCTTTTTGTCGGCTTCGGTAGCGGCCAGCGGATCGTAGGCGTTGTAGAAGTCGTTGAGCTGGGGCTTATCGTCCACCAACGTGCGCTTAATGTCCTGCAGGTTGCGCTGCTCCGAAAGGGTTTTGGGCGCGGCGTTCAGCAGCTCCCGCTTGCGGGCATTTTCGATTTCAGGGTTTTTCGAGTCGATGGTGTACCACTTCACACCCGCAATGGCCAGGTCGGTGTGGTCGGTGGTGTAGAACCAGCCGCGCCAGAACCAGTCGAGGTCAGTGCCAGAGGCATCTTCCATGGTGCGGAAGAAGTCGGCGGGCTCGGGGTGCTTGTAGGCCCAGCGGCGCGCGTACTCTTTAAAGGCGTAGTCGAAGAGCTGACGGCCGAGGATAGTTTCGCGCAAAATGTTGAGGCCGGTAGCGGGCTTGGCGTAGGCATTAGGCCCAAACTGCAGCACCGATTCCGAGTTGGTCATGATGGGCGTCTGCACATTTTTACCGGTGCGCATGTAGTCCACAATCAGCTTCGGCTCGCCGCGGCGGGAAGGGTAGTTACGCTCCCATTCCTGCTCGGTGAGGTACTGCACGAAGGTGTTCAGGCCTTCATCCATCCACGTCCACTGCCGCTCATCGGAGTTGATGATCATGGGGAAGAAGTTGTGGCCTACCTCGTGAATAATCACGGAAATCATGCCGTACTTGGTGTTGGCCGAGTAGGTGCCGTCTTTCTCGGGGCGGCCACCGTTGAAGCACAACATGGGATACTCCATGCCACCCACCGGGCCGTGCACCGAAATAGCCACCGGGTACTCGTAGTCGATGGTGAACTTGGAGTAGGTTTTGATGGTGTGCGCCACCACCTCGGTAGAGTACTTGCCCCAGAGCGGGTTGCCTTCCTTAGGGTAGTAGCTCATGCACATCACCGGCTTGCCGGCCTGCTTGATCTGCATGGCATCCCAGATAAACTTGCGCGAGGAGGCCCAGGCAAAGTCGCGCACGTTCTTGGCGGCGTAGGTCCAGGTTTTGGTGCCTTTGGCGCGCTTCTGCTCGGCAGCTTCGGCTTCCTGCTCGGTCACGATGAGCACCGGAGTTTTGGTGTTCTTGGCTTTTTCGAGGCGCTGGCGCTGGGTGGCGCTCAGCACGTCGCCGGGGTTCTGCAGCACGCCCGTGGCGCCCACCACGTGGTCGGCGGGGGCGGTGATGCTTACGCGGTAGTCACCGAAGGGCAAGGCAAACTCCCCGTTGCCCAGGAACTGCTTGTGCTGCCAGCCCTGGAAGTCGGAGTACACGGCCATGCGCGGGTAGAACTGGGCAATTTCGTAGAGGTAGTTCTTGTCCTCGGGGAAATACTCGTAGCCGCTGCGCTGGTTGATTTTCAGCTGGTCGTTGATGTTGTAGCTCCACTTGATGCTGAACGTCACGGCTTGCTTGGGCCGCAGGGGCGTGGGCAGGTCGATGCGCATCATGGTGTGGTTGATGACGTGGGGCAGGGCCTTGCCGCCTTTCAACTTCACCTCCGAAATCTTGAAGCCCCCGTCGAAGTCCGAGTTCATTAGGTACTCCAGCCCCCGGAACGACATCTTGTCCGACAGCTCACCCACCTCCGTGGCCTGCGTGATGGACGTTTTGTCCAGGATGTTCTGGTCGAGCTGCACCCACAGGTAGGTGAGCACGTCAGGCGAGAGGTTGGTGTAGGTAATGTCCTCCGAGCCGGTTATGGCCTGCTTCTCGTCGTCGAGCTTTACCTGGATGTTGTAGTCGGCGCGCTGCTGCCAGTACTGGCTACCGGGCGCGCCGGAGGCGGTGCGGTAGGTATTGGGGGTGGGCAGCTCCGGGCCCAGCTGGGCAAACTTATCGGTACCGGAATTGGTGGTTTGCGCTGCCAGCGGACCGGCAGCCAGCACGGCCACGGCGGCCGAGCGTAACAAGTGTTTAAGCATTGAAGAGCGTAAATGCGTGGAGCGAGGCGAAAAAGTACAGCAAAACGGGCAGACAACAGGTAAAGTCACCGGTAAAGTGCCAGAAGTTGCACGGGCGGGGTGATGGGTGAATAAGAGAATGTGCTAATGTGGAGAATGTGCTGAAATGCTAATGATGCTCCTGCCATTGCGAGGCATGTGGGGCATCAAGCCAGCGTCCGGAGCAAACGTGCCTAACTCCCGGATGTGACGAGCCCCTACACACGCGCAACGAGCTAAGAGCTTACTGGTAGAGAAGCGGGTCAGGCACATTGCCCGAGACGAGGGCTTCGGTATGGGCCTGATGTACCCCCTGCTCGCCATCCTCCCATTCACCTATTGACCAGCAGCACCAGCGCAATGCCCAGCGCCGCGCCACTGACCACCAAAAGCCAGTCGCGGCGGGCCACGCCGAGGCCGCGCAGCAGCAGGGCTCCGAGCAGCAGGATCAGGCCCACAATCAGCAGCTGGCCTAACTCCACGCCCACGTTGAAGGCCAGCAGCTCCAGCACCGGGCGACTCTGGCGGCCCAGCAGCTCGCGCAGGTAGCTGGAAAACCCAAGGCCGTGAATCAGCCCGAAGGTGGCCGCCAGGCCATTGGCGGAAGTAAAAATCAGGTTGGGCGACTGGCGAATAGGTGTAGGGCGGCTCGTGGCGCGCCCGGCCCGCGCCAAGTTCACTACGCACGTAAGCAGAATGGTTACCGGAATCAGGACCTCAATTACCTGGGGCGAGTACTGCACCACATTGAGCGTGGCCAGGGCCAGGGTAAGGGAGTGGCCCAGGGTGAAGCTGGTGACCAGGGCCACCACGCGGCGCCAGTCCTGCAGCACGTAGGGCGCGCACAAGGCCAGCAAAAACACGAGGTGGTCGTAGGCCTGCAGGTTGAAGATGTGGAAAAAGCCGAGCTGGAGGTAGGTGGTGAACGTGGAGGCCATGTGGCAAAAGTACACCGCGCGGGCAAATGCTGTTTTTCGGCCTTTTTCGAATAATTTGCGCCAAATAAAGCAGTTCGTATTCCGGTTGATATATGTGTAGATATTTTATGCTGAGCCTGCTCCTGCTCGGCTTGGTCCTGGAAGGCCACCCCCAGGCCCTCACGCCCACGCTGCCATCGGCTTACCCAACCGAACCCCGCCCAACCCGGGCCGATACGGCCCAGGCAGTACACGAATTGTTTAAAAGCCGGCGTACGGGAGGCCTTGTCTGGCCGCTAGTAGGCACGGTGGGCATGCTGGCGGCAATTCTGCCGGCGCAACAATCAACCAGCGCCGGCGTCTGGACGCCGGGGGTTATCGGCGGGGCGGCGTTGGTGGGCGTTGGCATAGGGAAGAGTGTGCGGTTCAAACGGAAAAACGAAACAGCCGTCCTGCGCGAACTGGCGCAAACCGGCCATCTGCCAGCTTACGTTAGCCGCCGTCTGCGGGGCCGCTACCGGCCTATACCCGGAATGGCTAAGGAAGAAAACCCGTTGCCGGCCCCTGGTACCGGCCCGGATAGCCTGCGGCGAAGCGCCGATCCGCTCACGCCCGGGCCGGTTGCGGCCAGCGCCCGGCAGGACACGCTGGATGCCATTACGGCGCTGTTCATGATGAAGCGGGTGAATGGGGAATGGCCGCTGGCCTTGGCCTTGCCGGGCTTGCGGCTGATGTCCGGCGGCACCCGCGAATACAATCCAGTCACGGGTAGTTGGGAAGAAACGCCGGCTTCGGGCGGCGCGGTGGCGGCCGGGCTGGGGCTGGCTGGGGTAGGACTTACGTATATGCTGGTCCGGCACACTACCTATAGCTACGAAAAGCTCAACGCCCTGCACGCTGCCTGCGCTGCGGGGGCGCCAATTCCGGCGCAGTACCGGGCGCAGCTGCAGCCGCGCCACTTTGCCAAAGCCGGCAAGTGGAAAGCCCGGCTGGCCCGCAGAGAAGCCCGCCGCCGTGGATAAGGGGCGGAGTAGGGTTAGGCTTCAATCGTGAGGCTAACCTGCTCAAAGTTGTTGACCGGGCGTTCCTACGCTTCAGGTTTCCTGGCAGCGGCCCTCTACCTTGCGCCGCCAATTTGTCGGCTATTGCTGCTTCAGCGTAGGGCTCTTGCTTTCTACGCCGCTATCATGCTACTAACTATGCGTTGTTATCTGATCTTACTAGCCTGTCTGCTGGGGCTGCTGGTGACCGGCCGTGCGCAGCAAGTGGCCATTCCCGATTATGCCGTGGTGAGTGCACCGGTGGCAGCCGATTCGGCTCATGCTGTGGGCAAATTGTTTAGCCAGCGCCGGGCCGGAGCCAGGCTGCTACGGATTCCTGGGCTTATCGCGCTGGGTGTGGGAGCGGCTATCTTATTCAACACCCCGCAAGGTGGGACCACGCCCGTTTTGCTCGGCGGCGCGATGCTCACCAGCTTTAGTGTGGCCAAGAGTAGGAAGTGGAGTTCCGCGCAGGAACACGCTGTGCAGAACGACTACCTGCAGGGTAAGCCGCTGCCGAAGAGAATCCGTCGCCGGCTGCGGCACCGGCACTTCCAGCCATAGGCTCTATCTGAGTCACTCACCAGCCTTCCCGTTTTCACCATCCTACTTTCGATGCACAAGAGTCTTTTGACGCTCGTTGGGGGCGCTATCTGTTTAACTACCTACGGGCAGAGCGCAGGTAGTTCTTCGCCGCCGCAACCTTCGCCCTTGCCGCCGCATGCCGCGCCGGCCCCGCGCCCCGCAGCCACTCATGCCGACACCGTGCAAGCCCTTCATCACCTGTTTGCGAAGCACCGCACCGGGGGCTGGATCTGGACGACTATCGGGGGGCTTTTTGCCGTGCGCATTGCCACGGTAGCGGCTGCCAGCAGCAGCTCCGGCAGCCTATCCAGCAATACTGGCGGTACCATTGTCGGTATTGGGCTGTTTGGCGGCGTTCCGGCGGGCATCGGTATCGGTAAGCTGGCTCGGTTTAGCAAGGCCAACGAGGAGCAGACGGTGGCCCTCTACGATAAAGCGGGTATTCTGCCGCCCTACGTGCGTACAAGGCTCCGGAAGAAATACTTTCTCAAGTAGTCTTCTCCGAAATGCCGGCGGGGCAGCGGGGTGCCCCGGCAAGGTCTTGCCTGCGAGCTTGTGCCACCGCCTGCCAGAGGCTTGCCCGCGCTGCCGTACCTTTGGTCCGCGCCCCAGCTACACGGGGCCGTTTTAGCTGTGTTATGGAAACTTTGCTGGGCACCGACCTAAACTACGCCGCCGCCTTGTTGCGGGCGGGCGAGCTGGTGGCCATTCCCACCGAAACGGTGTACGGACTGGCCGGCAACGGCCTGCGGGAGGAGAGCCTGCGCCGCATTTTCGAGGCCAAGGGCCGCCCGCTCAGCAACCCGCTGATCCTGCACTTTGCCAGCGCCGCCCACTTGGCTGGCTATGTGCGGCCCGAGGCCGTGCCCGCTGCCGCTCACACCTTGCTGGCCGCCTTCAGCCCCGGCCCGCTCACGCTGCTGCTGCCCCGCGAACTGGCGGTGGTGCCCGACATGGTGACGGCCGGCCTGCCCGACGTGGCGGTGCGCATTCCGGCGCATCCGCTGCTGCGGGAGCTGCTGGTCCGGCTCGACTTTCCGGTAGCGGCTCCCTCCGCCAACCCCTTCGGCTACATCAGCCCAACCTTGCCCGAGCACGTGCTGCGCCAGCTGGGTGGCCGCATTCCCTACATCCTCGATGGGGGCCCCTGCCAGGCGGGTATTGAAAGCACGGTGGTGGGCTTCGGGCCCGCAGGCGAGCCGGTGGTATACCGACCCGGGGCTATTTCCCTGGAAATGCTCCAGGCGGTGGTGCCGGAAACACGCCTGCGCACGGCCGCCGAGAAGGCGCAGCGGGCGGCCAGCCCGGGCTTGCTGCCCTTCCACTACTCGCCCCACACGCCCTTGCAGCTTTTCGGCCCCGGCCTGGTGGAGGTGCCGGCCTTCGACCCCACTGTTACTGGAGCCCTCACCCTGCGCGACCCGGTACCGGGCCTGCCCTTAAACCAGCAAGTGGTGCTGAGCCCCGGCCGCGGCGACCTGGCCGAAGCCGCCCATGGGCTCTACGCCGCCCTGCACCGCCTCGATGGCCTGGGTTTGCGCCAACTGCTGGCCGAGCGGCTACCGCAGACCGGCTTGGGCGTAGCCCTCAACGAGCGGCTGGAGAAAGCCGCCGCGCGGTAGCCGGTTACCATAGAACAAAACCAAAGCCCCGCTGGCAGTGTGCCGGCGGGGCTTTGGTTTTAAGGCAGCGGAGTCTATTACACTGTTGACCGAGTCCTTACTTCCATGTTCTCCTTGTTGTCAACTTATACCGCTTAGGGCTTGGTATCTATAAACTGTGGCCGCTGCTGGCGCATAGGAACTGAGTCCCCTGAGGTAAGCTAGTGCGCTTTGGGCAGGCCCAGCAGGTAGAGCTTTTTTGCTTTGCCCGCGATGCGGCCGGTTTCCCAGGTGTAGTCGGCTGCTTGCAGTCCTTCGAGCAGCATAGCCATATCCGCTAGTGTATAGGTGCGGGCGTTGGAAACGGCGCCGTCCCAGGTAAAGCAAAGCGGGATAACCGGAACTATATAAGTGAAAAACAGCTGCCGGAGGGTGAGGGGCCGCGCAAAGGGCGTGATGAACAGGGCCATCAGGAAGTTGGGCAGCAAGGCCAACCACCACAGGCTAATCGGGAAGCTGTTGTCGCTGATTTCATACACGCAGATGGGCTGGTGCTGGTCCCGGGCGTCCTGTAGAATGCCGCGCGCTACCTCCGGCCGCATGTGGTGCAGGCTGCAGATCATGGTGCGCACACCGCGCAGCTCCGCATCTACGCGGGTGGCATCGATGGAGCGAGTTTCGTAGCGGAGGCCTGCTTGGGGCTGGCGGTTGATGGCTGCGGCCAGTTCCAGGTTTGGGTACAAGTCGGTGAGGGTGAGCTGCAGGTGCTGCCGGCCGGGCTCTTGCTTTAGCGCCTGGAACGCTTCCAGCATGGGGCCGCCGCTGCCCGAGCACAGGTCCACGATGGCCGCGCTTTCCGAGTGCGCCAGGGCCCGGTTGAGCAGCTGCTGCAAGTCCGCCGACGAGCCCAGCAGCTTGTGCATAACCACAATCAGCCGCGTTAGGCTGATGCGCAGGGTGTTAGGAAACCAAGCGAAGTCTTCAAACTCAAACAGGTGGATGCGTTTCATGTTGCTAGCGGCAAGCGGAAGACAGCGCCGCGCCGCAAACCAGCCAGCGCGGCAAAATCAGCTCCTATGCGGACGGCCATCTGGGCTACCAGTTACGAGCTGCTTTTGCCGCGGCAACTTACGAGGCCGCATCGGCAAGGCCTAGGAAATTTTGAACAGCGCAGTGGTACGCAAATCTTTGGCAGCAGCTGGGAGCTGGGCGTGGGGCTTCCGTAGCAGTGGAGATGCTTCGACTTCGCGGACGCTAGATGAAGCAGGACGTTCTATTCCTGCCCGAGCTCCTGGCTATCCTCGTTTTCCTTCTTGTCTACCTGCTCCGTCTGGGGTTGGGTATTGATAAACCGTTCGCGCTTCTGGTGAATGGGAGCGGCACCCGTGAGGCCTACGCCCGCGGCAGCCAGTAGGAGCATGGCAATTAAGCCAAGGAGGCGGAGGTAGCGTTTGAGGGTTTCCATAGCTTGGTAGGCTGTGAGGAGTAAGTGCGAAAAGCTCTTTCCACCTTTAGAACGTCATGCTGAGCGGAGTCGAAGCATCTCTACCGCTTCGTTGACTCGGTGCAGGCGAAGCGGTAGAGATGCTTCGGCAAGCTCAGCATGACGACCGTTTTTGATTGGTGGCCTTAGTGAGTAAAAAAAGCCCTGCCAGTATGGGTACTAGCAGGGCTTTTTATCAGCCATTTATGAGCTTACACGCCGGGGATTTCCACGTCCACGTTGTTGAAATGCACTTGTCCGTCTTCGAGCACGGCTTCCACCACGGCGTCTTTCGAGACTTTGCCGCTTAGGATTTCCTTGGACAGCTCATTCAGGATTACCCGCTGCAGCACGCGCTTGAGGGGGCGGGCGCCAAACTGCGGGTCGAAGCCCTGCTCGCCTAGGAAATCCAGCACCTCATCGGTGGCTTCCAGGCGGATGCCGGCTTCTTCCAGGCGCTGCTGAATCTGCTTGAACTGGATGTCGACGATGCGGCGGATTTCCTTGCGCTTGAGCGGCTGGAACATCACGATTTCGTCGATGCGGTTCAGGAACTCGGGGCGCATGTGCTGCTTGAGCCGCTCTACCACTTCCTCGCGGGTGCGGTCCACCACTTCCTCGTGGTTGTACTCATTCAGCTCCTTGAAATTGCGCTGAATGATGTCGGCGCCGGTGTTCGAGGTCATGATGATGATGGTGTTCTTGAAGTTCGCCACCCGACCCTTGTTGTCGGTGAGGCGGCCGTCGTCGAGCACCTGCAGCAGGATGTTGAACACGTCGGGGTGGGCCTTCTCGATTTCGTCGAGCAGGATGACCGAGTAGGGCTTGCGGCGCACGGCCTCGGTAAGCTGCCCGCCTTCGTCATAACCCACGTAGCCGGGAGGCGCCCCGATCAGGCGCGACACGGCATGGCGCTCCTGGTACTCGCTCATGTCGATGCGGACCATGCTGTTCTCGTCGTTGAACAGGTACTCGGCCAGGGCTTTGGCCAGCTCCGTCTTACCGACGCCCGTCGTGCCGAGGAAGATAAACGAGCCGATGGGGCGCTTGGGGTCCTGCAAGCCGGCGCGGGAGCGGCGCACGGCGTCGCTGATGGCCGCAATGGCTTCCTGCTGACCGGCTACGCGCTTGCCCAGCTCGGCTTCGAGGTTGAGCAGCTTCTCGCGGTCCGACTGCAGCATCTTGCTCACCGGAATGCCGGTCCACTTGGCTACCACCTCGGCAATGTCCTCGTGGGTTACCACTTCCTGCAGCATGGAACCGCCGTCCTTGTTGGCGTTGGCCTGCTCCTGCAGGGTCTTCAGCTGGGCTTCGGCTTCCTGGATTTTGCCGTAGCGCAGCTCGGCCACGCGGCCGTAGTCGCCCTGGCGTTCGGCCTGCTCGGCTTCCACCTTGAAGCGGTCAATGCTTTCCTTGACGGTCTGGATGTTGGTCAGCACGTCTTTTTCGCCTTGCCAGCGGGCTTTCAGCGAGTCGCGCTTTTCCGACAGCTCGGCCAGCTCCTTGTTCAGGACGGCCTCGCGGTCCTTGTTTTCCTCGCGGCGGATGGCTTCGCGCTCAATCTCCAGCTGCATGATGCGGCGCTGCACCTCGTCGAGCTCCACGGGCATGGAGTTCAGCTCGATGCGCAGCTTGGCTGCGGCTTCGTCCATCAGGTCGATGGCCTTGTCGGGCAGGAAACGGTCGGTGATGTAGCGGCTCGACAGCTCCACGGCGGCAATGACGGCATCGTCGGTGATGCGCACCCCGTGGTGCAGCTCGTACTTCTCCTTGATGCCCCGCATGATGCTGATGGCGTCCTCAATGGTGGGCTCGTCTACCATCACGGCCTGAAAGCGGCGCTCCAAGGCCTTGTCTTTCTCGATGTACTTCTGGTACTCCTTGAGGGTGGTGGCCCCGATGGCGTGCAATTCCCCGCGGGCCAGGGCGGGCTTGAGCAGGTTGGCCGCGTCCATGGCGCCGTCGCCGCCCGCGCCGGCCCCGATCAAGGTGTGCATCTCATCAATGAACAGGATGATCTGGCCTTCGGAGTCGGTGACTTCCTTGATGACGGACTTGAGGCGCTCCTCGAACTCGCCCTTGTACTTGGCGCCGGCGATGAGCAGACCCATATCGAGCGACATGATGACTTTCTCGCGGAGGTTTTCGGGCACGTCGCCGGCTACGATGCGCTGGGCCAAGCCCTCCACAATGGCGGTTTTGCCCACGCCGGGCTCCCCAAGCAGGACGGGGTTGTTTTTGGTGCGGCGCGAGAGAATCTGGAGCACGCGGCGGATTTCCTCGTCGCGGCCGATGACGGGGTCCATCTTGCCGGTGCGCACCTGCTCGTTGAGGTTGCGGGCGTAGCGGTTCAGGCTCTGATACTGGTCCTCGGCCGACTGCGAGGTGACTTTGCGGCCGCCCCGCAGCTCTTTGATGGCGGCTTTGAGGTCTTTGAGGTTGAAGCCCGTGTCCTTGAGCAGGGTGGCGGTGGCGTCGCGGCCATCGACCAGGGCCAGCAGCAGGTGCTCCACGGCTACGTACTCGTCGCCGAACTCCTTGAGGAAGTTGTTGGCGCGCTGCACGGCGTTGGCGGCCTCGTTGGCGAGATAGGGGGAACCGCCGCTCACTTTGGGGTAGGCTTCTACCAGGGCATCGAGGCGGGGGGTGAGGATATTGAGGTTGGCGCCGAGCTTCTTGGCGAGGAAGCCGGTCACGTTTTCATCCACCTGAAAGAGGGCTTTCAGGAGGTGGCCCGTTTCGATGGCCTGCTGCTGATAGCCGCCGGCAATTTCGGTGGCCTTCTGCACGGCCTCCTGGGCCTTGATGGTGAAGTTATTGAAGTTCATAGCTGCTAGGTCTTAGTAGGTGGCTTCGAGTTGGAAGCTCTACGAAGCGACTAGCAAACGGGGTGCGAGAAGGGTTTTGCTGACTTTTTGGCAGAAAAATAAAGTATCATAATTGGAATAACGGAAGTAATGTCACTTTGCAGCTATTATATTGGGAACAATATGGACTTTATATAATCAAATACTTCAATTAGCTTTTTATAGTATCCCTGTAGACTAGCGAAGCTTAGTGAAGAATCTTTACCATGAGCAATCAAATGCCTTTGTGCTACAATACTATTGATTGCTTCCTTTCTACCTTCCTCATTCATGTAATCTTGAACATCAGTAGCCCATTTTGAATCAAAATATCCAACAATGACTACTATTTTCTCTGCTTTTACATTTTGAATAGCGTCGAGTTGGGTTGTTAAAAATTTATAAACTCGGATATTGTGACTGTGCCCCTTGCAATACTCTACAAATAATTTTGGTATAGCAACTTCAATAAACCCAGCACACCGAACACATAAGTACCTTGCCCAATGCGCCATCATTTCATCATCTTGATTGCATGCTATACCTGCCTGGCTGAATAAATAATCTAATCTGTTTTTATATGATGTTATTTCTCGTGTCATTGATTTAATAATTATAGCTAGGCAGAAAATGCTTTTAGTGCTTTATCAAATCTAAATGCTACATTCTGTTCATTAGCAGTAGCTTTTGAGACGCTTTTTGTAAATTCCTCATCTGTTAATAAAGATTCGTACTTTGAACGGGTGGAAAAAACATCAAGCGAAGGTAGGTTTAAAGCTACTGCTACTGCTATAGAATCAAAGACTGCGGCATTAACAACTTTAGATAGGCGAAAAGCTCGTTTGCCCATTGCATTATGAACTAAATCCATTGTCATTTTAAATGCAATAACACCTTCATGCATTTCTTGCGCCATTTTAGTTCTATATCTAATACTGAATCTATTAATAAAATCACTCATTGGTTGGCTATATTTATCTTTCATGTAATAAAAAGCAAGGAAACGAAGTATAAGTTCTTGGTCCTTGAGGCGTGTATTGGCCTTCCCAAATATGCTTCTCCAACTTGGATGCTGATTCATGTCTCTCACGGTATTCATCAATTCGCCGTGATATACAGCAGCGCGTATTTCCTGTGCCGATAATTTTCTGCCCCCATTATTCAAACGCTCAAAGATGTGGTAAATACTAGTATCCTCATCATCAGGTGTTTCTTGTTTTACAATTGTAGCGTGAATAATAGAATCGTTCAGCCTTCTTTTATCCTCTTCATCGAGCGTTTCATATGTTTTTCCAAGAAAGCGCTTTTGCACAGCAGTGAGTTGAAACACTTTTCCTGTTAATTCGGAATTTGGCTTGAATACGCCATCGAAGAACAACTTAAGAGACTTAAGTCTCTGTTGGCCATCTATTACCAGTAATTTATTAGTGCTTCGCTCTTTTGCTAAGAAAACGCCGGGAACTGGCAGGCCTAATAGAAGAGACTCTACCAATCTAGAGGCTTCATCTTGATTCCATACGTAAGCGCGCTGAAAATCGGGAATAATGACGTCTTTTCTATTCAATCTTTTGACCAATCCTTCAACATCATAATCAGCACCATAGCTGCTTATCTCATAAGTTTGCGGAGCTACTTCTTCATCAATTGATGAATCATCCTCTACTGAGAAATCCTGATCAAAAATTCCTTCGAGCTCTAGTTGCACTCCTGCTGCCAATTTTTTACTAGCGGCGGGAAGCAGCTCAGACAGGTTGCTAACCGCCTCGGAGACATTAACTTTTTCTTTTTTTGGCTGCATAAAAGGTCTATCTATTTTAAAATTGTTACTCTGCTAGTTAAGCAATTTATAACAATGATAGGTGAGTTTAACAGGTCGCAGTGAGCTACAAAGAGGAAATCGTCTCTCCAACTGCGGGGCGCTGTTATAAGCTACCTGTTACCCCGGCTGCTCCGGCGTCTCTACGTTGCCTTTGTGGCTGCCAGGGCGGTCTACTACGATGCGGGCGGCCTGGATGCGCTGGTAGAAGGCGGGGGCGGAGCGGGCGTATTTGCGCAGGCTGCGTTCGAGGCGGTCTTCGAGCAGGGTGGCAAGCTGGGCGAACTGGTCTTTGATGGCGAGGCGGGCGGCTTTGCCTTCGCTGATTTGCTGGCGCGGGTCGTTTTTGCCGCCGTTGAAGCTGGTGAGGGCCGTTTGCAGCTCGGTGAGGCGGGCGGGGGTGAGGCCGTAGTCGGCGAGGGCGGTTTTGTGGGTGGTGGCCTCGTCGTAGATGTGCTGGGCAATATCAACCAGGGCCGTGGCGCGCAGCTCGTAGAGGGTGGAGTAGTTGTAGTCGGCGCTGGTTTGCAGGGTGCGGTTCTGCTGGTCGGTGGCGTAGCTGTACACGTCGCCGGCTACTTCGGCAGCGGCGGTTGCAAGCAGTTCGCGGCGCTGGGTTTTGGTTTTGGAGGCGCCTTGGCTGGCGGTGCGCAGGCCCTGCTGGCGCAGGGGTTTGAGGGCGGCGAGCAGGGCGTCGAGGTCGGTGCGGATTTTCTGCAGGGCCTTGTCGGCGGTGTAGGTAGGGGCGGCCTCAGCCAGGGCAGCAGACACGTTTTCGGCGGCCGTGAGGCGGTTGTCTTGTCGGGCGGTAAGCATAAGTAAAAGGAGGAATAAAGGATGAGAAATGAAGAATGCGACAGACGGCAATAGGCGAATAAGGTAGCGGCGCGATAATGGAATAAGAATAGCGGATTGCGGCGCTATTTCAAAGCACCGACCGGGAAAACCCGGTGCTGGAGCCGGAACGCCTGAAACCGGGGCCGGGACGGCCGTGTCCGCACCCGGAACCTGTGAAACATACCCCGGAACGACCGGCGCCGGGGCCGGAACGAGTAAAACATGCGCCGGAACACTTGGAACAAAGGCCGGAACCAATGAAACATAGGCCGGAGCGCCTGAAACCGAAGCCGGAACCGTGAAACATACCCCGGAACGACTGGCGCGGCAGCCGGGACTTTGGGAATCCGGTGACGGGCGTTTTGCTATGCGTGCGGCGGGCTTTTGGCGAGCAAGGGGCGGCCGTAGGCGGTAAGCGGGAAAGCGCGGCGGCTTGCACGGCAGGCGCGTTCAACGTCAGGACGCGGGCAGCCTCTGCCCAACTGGCATGGGGCTTCCGCTGGCTCGGCTGCGCTCAGCAGGACAGCCCTCGTTTTTTACTGCCTACGGTGTTTGTTGTTGGTTGCGGCGCATAGCCTGGCTGCCTGGGTGCGGACTTAGCCCAGGTTTCGCCAGCAGCCAGTGCAGCGCGAAGAAGCTACCAGAAATTGCTTAGGCCGCCTGTTCCTGTTTGCCTTTGCCGAATAGCTTCTTGGCCACCAGCACCAGCTTCTCCACCACGAAGCCAATGAGCAAGCCGCCCAGGGCGCAGCTCAGGGCTTTGGCCAGCCAGGCCACGATGGGCAGGTGGGCCAGCGACACTTCCAGCTCGTGGAGCAGGTGGGCGGTGAAGGGGATGCCGTGGGCAATGATTTCGGCACCCACCCACAGCATGGCGGCGGTACCCACGTAGCTGAGGATGTTCAGGAAATGGGGCATGAACTTGACGAGGCCGCGCCCGAATTTCTGGGTGCCGGGGTGAAATTTGTCCTGGGCCAGGTGGACGCCGAAGTCGTCGGCCTTCACGATGAGGCCCACAAAGCCGTACACGGCCACGGTAATGAACACGGCCACGGCCAGCATCACGGCAATCTGGTTGGTGAGGGGTTGGTCGGTGACCTGGCTGTAGGCAATGGCCATGATTTCGGCCGACAGGATGATGTCGGTGCGCACGGCCCCGGCCACCCGCTCCTGCTCCAGCTCCTCGGGGGTAATGGTTTTTAGCTGCTCGGTTTCGGCCGTTACCTCGGGGTGCTTGCTGAACATGCCATGCACCTTCTCATAGCCTTCGAAGCATAGGTAGGCGCCGCCCAGCATGAGAATGGGCGTAATGGCCCAGGGCGCAAAATACCCGAGCACCAGGGCGGCGGGACTTAGAATAAACAGCTTGTTGATCAGGGACTTTTTGGCTATCCGGTAAATAATGGACAGCTCCCGGGAGGGGTCGAGGCCCACCACGTACTTGGGCGTCACGGCGGTATCGTCGATAACAATGCCGGAAACTTTGCCGGTGGTCTTGGCAATCTGGGCGGGCACGTCGTCGAGACTAGCGGCGCTTACTTTTACCAAAGCGGAAATGTCGTCCAATAGCGCGAAAAACCCTGATGCCATGTAGTCTGTGGTTGTGACGTAAATCTTGTTTTCAGCTGAGTACGCGTTTTGGCGTCGAATAGCTGCGCAGCAAGTTAGGGCTGATTTCGGCAACCGAGCCGCGCACGGCGGAGCGGCGGGATGTAGATCAGGCGGGCCGGCCAGGAGCGGCCGCAGCATCAGGGCTGCTGAAAAAGCCGGATGGTGTAGTCGAGCAGGTCGGGGCCACCCACGGCGCCGTGCCCGGGTACTACCACCTGCACGGTGGGGTAAGCCTGCTTTACCCGGGCCACCGTGGCGGGCCACGCCGGCACGTTGGCATCGGCCAGGTTGCCCTTGCCCGCCTGCAGCTCCTTGATCAGGCAGCCGCCAAACAGTACTTCGTCGGCGGGGAAATAGCCGACCACATTGTCGCGGGTGTGGCCTTCCCCAAAAAAGGTGACGTACACCCGGGCCGTGCCTACCTTGAGGGTGAGGCGGCCGTTGAAGCCGCGCTGGGGCACGTGGAACTGGTGCTGCCGGGCGTAGGCAATAGTCTTTTTGTGGGCGTAGGAGGGAATGTGCTGACGCTTAAACTCGGGGAGGCCGCCCACGCAGTCTTCGTGAAAGTGGGTGGGCACCACGGCCTTCACCCGGCAGTGCAGCTCCCCGTTTATCCAGGCAAGTAGCTCCCGGGCCTCCGGGTCGCCGGTGGGCGTATCGAATACTACGGACTCTTCGCCGCTTTTCACCACCAGGCCGTTGCAGGGCACTTTGCCAAAGGTCTGGGTTTGCAGAAAAGAGGTATGCACGTAGCTGTTGGGCGCTACCTGCGTGATGGTCAGGGTGGCGGACTGGTAGACTATTTTTTCGGAGCCGGAAGCCCGGGGCAGGTGAGTGCCGGAGCTGACAACGGCGGCCAGAAGGGAAAGAACGAGCAGGAAGTTCATGAGCGGGGATAAGCGGAAAGCCTGGTTGGCGGCCTCCAAGATACTCCGAAGGCGTGGTGCCAGCTCCAGGGGTCTTGGTTGCCCAACGCATCCAAACGGCCAGTCACCCGGTTTGGACCTACCGTTTTGCTGCGCTACTGCACAGCAGGCCGGCGGCACCGCCATGCATGAAGGCGGCTGCGCGGCTCCTGCCCCGGCTGTGGGGAGTAGCTGCGCAGCCGCCTTTAGGTGCTGGTAGCAGCGGGTACTTAGGCGGCCTGCTGTTCCGTCGCGCCAGCACGGCGGAACAGCAGGGCCGAGGCCACCCACAAGCCCGCAAACAGGGTATTCAGCACCACTACCCACAATACTCCCATTGTTAATTCAGGCCGCCAGATGAGCATAGCCACGAACGGCACGGCAACGTGCGCCAGCGCCGTGGCAAACAGGGCCCGCGCCATCCCCTGTGGCCGAAGCTGGGCCACTACGGCGCCGATAAACCCCACCACTAGTACCCCGCCGTACAGCAGGTTGGCGGGGTTGTCTTCATTGCCGATAAAGCCCACCGCCAGGTTGCCCCACACGAGCAGCAGGGCCGCCGCTACTGCTACCCCTACCGCCAGCTTGTAGGCGCGGGGGCGGGGGCGGCTGGCCACGAGCAGAAACACGAGCCCCGTGCCCAGCAGCAGTACACCAGCCACGACAAAATCAGCTACTCTCCAGTTGACGCCGGTATTGAACTGCATGGCTACGAGGGGAATAAGTAAGAGGAACGCGGTGGCCATGACCAGGCGCAGCAGGTTTTTATTGAGAGTCATAACAGGGGGCTGAAAGGTTGGAGGATGCAGGTAGTTGGGGGCGTGGTTGGGCTAGGCCAGGCGCGGGGTAGAGGACGCGTCGGTGTTGCTGGCCCGGCGGAACAGCAGCCCGGCTACCGCCCACAGCGCCGCGAACACGCCATTAGCAACCAATACGTTCACGAAGTAGGCCGAGGGCTCCTCGGTGCCGGGGGCCGGCGGCCACACAAACATGGCAATGGCAGTAACGACCAGATACGTAAGCGCCGCCGCAAACATGGCGTTCGACAGGCCCCGGGGCTGGAAGCGGGTCACCACCCCCCCAATGACGGCCACGCCCAGTACTGCGCCATACAAGAGGTTGGCGGGGTTGTCGTTGCTCCCCACAAGCCCCACGGCGGCATTGGCCCACACGAGCAGCAACCCGGCCAAGACGGCTACGCCGGCAGCCAACCGGTAGGTGCCATTGTTGCCCATGCGGGCAATGAGCACAAACGTGAAACCCGCGCCGAATAGCACCACGCCGCCAAACACGAAGTCAGACGGAGTCCAGTTTACTTCGGTGGTGTACTGCATAGCCACCAGCGGGATGAGGAGCAGCAAGGCCGTAGCCAGCGCAACCCGAACAAGGCTTTTGGTGAGAGACATGATGGTAGAAATAAGAGAGGTGGTTGAAAACAAGTGCCTGGGCAACTACATGGTAGCCAACTGCTTTAAGCAGTGGACCCGGAATGATGCAAAGGATGTAAAAGAACTTTGTATTTCAAAGTTAGATGCAAATAAAATATTGCTCTTCGCTACAGCTGCTTCCGGATAAGAGAAATGCGTGCCGCCACAACAACCCGCTCAGGCTACGTTTGCCGACCCCGATGACGAGGCAGAATTGGGTGCGACGCCTGGGGTGGATTAACCTCGACGTTAACTCCCCGCTGCCCGGCTGCGTTTCACTGGCTGCACCGCTGTTACTGGCTGGGCTATCTGCCAATGAAGCTGTTCCTGAATTTTTGCGGGCTTTTCCTAGTCCTGCTGCCAGCCAGTACCTGGGCCTGCCCGGTGTGCCGGCCGCGGGTGCAGGCGGCCATTCACGGCCCTGGCTTCGCCCAGCAACTTGGCATGCTGCTGCTGCCGGTGGGCGTGTTGCTGCTGGTAGGAGTAGGCGTGTTTTTCGCTCCCGCCATTCGCCGTCGTTTCACGTTTACCCCCGCCCCGCATGACTGACTCTAGCACGCTGCACCGCGCGCCCCTGGTAGCGGCCGGGTTGTTACTTGGGGCGGGCCTGGGCGGTTTCGTGGATGGTATTGTGCTGCACCAGATCCTGCAGTGGCACAACATGCTCTCGAACCAGCTCCCACCCGACAACCTGATTAATGCCAAGGTGAATATGTACTGGGACGGGGTATTTCACGCGGCTGTGTGGGTGCTGACGGCGGTAGGACTGCGCCTGCTGTGGGCGGCCGGGAGCCGGGCCGACGTGCCGTGGTCGGGTCGTACGCTGGGGGGTGGGTTGCTGCTGGGCTGGGGCTTGTTCAACGTGGTAGAGGGGCTCATCGACCACGCCCTGCTGGGCTTGCACCACGTGAATGAGTACGCCGCTGACAAGCTGCCCTGGGATATGGCCTTCCTGGGGTTTGGGGCGCTGCTGCTGCTGGCTGGCTACGGGCTGGTGCGGGCCGGCCGCCACGACACGGCGGTGCGCGGCACGCGTAGGACTTAACCCTCTATTGCATCTATTATGCTGCCTGACTGGTTTATTGGCTGCTCTGGCTACCACTACCGCCACTGGAAGGGCGCATTCTACCCCGAAAAGCTGCCCCAGCGGCGGTGGTTTGAGTTCTACAGCCAGCACTTCAGCACCCTGGAGCTGAACGTGACGTTTTACCGGTTTCCGCAGCTCTCGTTTGCGGAAGGCTGGTATGCGGCTAGCCCACCGGGTTTCCGGTTTGCCGTGAAGGCCCCGCGCCTGATTACGCACTACAAGCAGTTCCATGATACGGCCGGGCTGCTGGCTGATTTCTACGGCACCCTGCAGGAAGGGCTGCGCGAGAAGCTGGGGCCCGTGCTGTTTCAGCTCCCGCCCAAGGCTGCCTATACCGAGGAGCGGCTGGCCCGTATCCTCGACAGCCTGGACCCGGCCTTTCGCAACGTGCTGGAGTTCCGCCACCCCAGCTGGTGGACGGGGAAAGTGTACCAGGCCCTGGCTGCCCGCGGCGTCAGCTTCTGCGGTCAAAGCCACCCCCTGCTGCCCGACGAACTGGTGCGCACCGCGCCCGTGGGCTACTACCGCCTGCACGGGGCCCCCGACCTGTACCGCTCGCCCTACTCCGAGGGGTTTCTGCGCCGGTTGGTGCAGGACGTACAAGAGCCCGGAGCACCGCTGCAGGAAATGTACTGCTACTTCAACAACGACATCGACGCCTCCGCCATCGGCAATGCCAAGCAACTGCGGGCCCTGGTGGGGCAATAAGTCTCTGCGGCTCGGAAAGATAGTGCGGTTCGCTCCATCAACACGAAAGCGGGCGTGCTCCAAGGAGCCGGCCCGCTTTCGTGTTGATGGATATAAATTCAAGAGCCTAGCCGTGGCGCTGCTTCCACTCATCGGCGAGGCCGAGCTTCTTGGCAATGTCCTTGAACATCTCGGGGTCGAAGTCGTCTTCGCCGGGCGAGGAAAGCTGGGGCTCTTCCTCCAGCACGGGGTAGGGCACTCCCTGAATAGCATCCTGCACCACTTCCAGTGGGGAGCCATCTTCGGGATGCACGCCGTTCCAGATCAGGCCTGCCTCGGCGTAGGCGTTGGGCGAGAAGGTGTAAAGCTGGCGGTGCAGGCCGTGCTCCATAAACTTGCGGGCCTCAGGAAACTTGGCATTAGACAGCGGCGGCACCGGCATGATTTTCTTCACATCGACGCCGGTAATAACCTCCAGGGCCTTAGCATAGGCGTACACGTGCAGACCACCGCGCACCAGCAGGTAGCCTACCATGGTGCGGGCGCAGGGGTCGGTTACCATTTCGTAGGCCTTGATTTTGTTGGCCCGGGCTCCGCACTCCAGGAAGAAGTTGTGCAGCAGGTCTAGGCGCAGGTTGCCGGAGCTGTTCACGTACTGCCCCGTCCAGGGGTTGCCCATCGAGTCGAAGGGTAGGGCGGCCTGGCCGCTGGCCAGAAAGTGGTAGGTGTTGCGGGCATCCACGGCATCGGAGAGGGGGCCCGACTTAGGGTCTTTGCCGCGCTCCGTCACGCCGGTGAGCAGCAGGTTGATGGCGTAGCTGACGGCCTCGATGTGCGAATACTCCTCGGCCGCAATGGCCGACGTGAGGGCGTAAAAGGGCCGAAGCCGGTCGCGCCCCCGGAAGTTGAACGACTGGAACGTGTAGTTCATCAGCGTGCTCATTTCGCCGAATTTGCCGCCCAGCAACTCCTGAATAGCGGCAGCGTCGTTGGCCGAGGGATTTTTGGGTTTTGGCAAATCAAGCGCCAACTCATCGAGACGAAGAATCATCGGAAAGAAAGTAAGAAGGTGAAAGAAGGTCGGGTGAGGGGCCAAGCCCAGATAAGCCACGTGGGGGCGCCAACTGCACTATTCAGGTCTGATACAGAAAAGCATACGCAGGCCAACAGGCCCGGTCGCGTGCAGAATTTGGCGGCTCGACGGTAACAGACGCATCTATGACCGGCTTTTCTGGGTCGCCAATGGCCAACAAATTGGGCATCGGCCGTGCCTGCCGGGCGCCGCCTGCGTAGAAGCCTCACACCTACGCTACCTGCTATGCCCACCTACTATATTGGCTGCTCTGGCTTCTCGTACCGCGACTGGAAGGGCGTACTCTACCCCGAGGGGCTGCCACCGCGCAAGTGGTTTGCCTACTACTGCACCCAGTTCAACACCCTGGAAGTGAACGTGACCTTCTACCGGATGCCGGAACTGAAGGTGTTTGAGGGCTGGTACGAGCAAAGCCCCACCGACTTCCGGTTTGCCGTGAAGGCCCCGCGCCCCGTGACGCACTATAAGAAGTTCAACGCGGAATGTGGCCCCATTCTGGCCGATTTCTACGGCACGGTGCGCGAAGGACTGCGTGAAAAACTGGGGCCTGTACTGTTTCAGCTCCCGCCCAAGGCCACCTACACCGAGGAGTTGCTGGGCCGCATCCTGGAACACCTCGACCCCGATTTTCACAACGTGCTGGAGTTCCGGCATCCGAGCTGGTGGACGGGAGAAATCTTCCGCACCCTGGCCCGGCACGGCATCAGCTTCGTGGGCCAGAGCTACCCCGCCGCCCTGCCCAATGAGGTGGTAGTAAACACGCCGCAGGTGTACTACCGCCTGCACGGGGTGCCGGTGCTCTATACGTCGGCATACTCTGAGGAATTCCTGGCTGGCGTAGCTCAGCAGATTCAGGCAGAATCCAGCGTACGGGAGGCCTACGTGTACTTCAACAACGGCATCGGGGGCGCAGGCGTGGTGAATGCCCGGCAACTGCAGGCACTGGTAGGGGAGAAGTAAAAAGTTGCCCTCACGGGGTTTGAGGAAGGCCCTAAAAGAACGTCATGCTGAGCGGAGCCGCAGCAGACAGCTACTTTGGCAACGTTAGTGCGCAAGAGGCCTCGGCTACTGGCTTGATGTGCCACCTGCTCGGCATGTGGGCTGTTTCCTGACTTTCCTTATAACCTAGCCGCTACGCTGCTACCCCGGGCTGGGCCTGCTGCAAGAGCCACTGATAAAGCTTGTCCACGTCGGCTTTGCGGAACAGCTCGGTTCCAGGGTTCATCGTGGCTGCCGTGCCGCAGGCCACGCCCAGGCGGGCCGTTTCGCGTACCGACAGGCCCGTGGACAGGCCGTAAACCAGACCGGCTACCATCGAGTCGCCGGCGCCCACGGTGCTGCGCTTTTTCACGGCGGGGGCGGGCACGTGGTGGGTGGAGTCCCGGGTGACCACGCAGGCGCCCTGGGGGCCGAGCGACACCACCAGGATTTCGGCTTTGCCCTCGCGCACCAGGCGCTGGGCGGTTTCAGCTACGGCTTCGTTATCCAGCTCCTCCACGCCGGCCATTTTGCTTAGCTCGCCCACGTTGGGCTTGGCCAGGTACACGCCTTCTTCCAGCACGCGGTGCAGGGCCGGCCCCGAGGTATCAACCACTACTTTGATGCCCATTTGCTTAGCGGCCCGCACAATGCGCACCAAGAACTCCGGCTCCACGCCGGGCGGCAGGCTGCCGCTGATAACCAGGAAATCGGGCACGGTGGGCAGGTTGCGCAGGGTGGTCAGCACCTGCTGCTGCTCTTGCTCCGAAAGCTCAGTGCCGGGCATGCCGAAGCGGTATTGCTGGCCGGTGCGAGCATCTACCACGATGAAATTCTCGCGGGTGCGGCTTACTGTTTCCACCGGCTGCTGCTGGATCTGCTCCTGGGTGAGGAGCTCCCGCAGCAGCTGGCCGCTGGGGCCGCCCACCGGAAACACCGCCACCGAGTCGGCCCCGAGGCGCTTAAGGGCCCGCGACACGTTGATGCCACCCCCGCCGGGCTCGAACTTGGGCGCCGCGCACCGCAGCTTCTGGTCGGGAATGATCTGGTCGGCCGTGGTGCTTTTGTCCACAGTGGGGTTCAGCGTGAGCGTTACGATGGAAGCCATGCGCGCAAGAAAATCAGGGTTGTTTCGGTGAATGTACTGCGGTTTGGCGGTGGGGTTGCGGGGCGGCTTCCGAACAACTGGCGGAATTGTGCGTTTTTTGCGGCTACACTTGTTCTCCGCTCTATGCCGGTTGATATTCCTGAGCTGCGCACCGTAAACGTGACGCGCTACGTGACGCCCCTGCGCGAAGGCGGCTCGTTGCCCGCCCTGGTGGAGGCCGACGACAATTTTCTGTACGTGGTGAAGTTCCGGGGGGCTGGCCAGGGCCTGAAGGCGCTGGTAGCCGAGCTGATTGTGGGCGAACTGGCCCGGGCCCTGGGACTCCGGGTGCCCGAGCTGGTGTTCATCGAGCTCAACGAAGCCTTTGGCCGCACCGAGCCCGACGAGGAAATCCAGGACCTGCTGCGTGCCAGCACCGGCCGGAACCTGGCCCTGCACTACCTCAGCGGCGCTATTACGTTCGACCCGCTTGTCACGACCATCGAGCCGCAACTAGCCTCGCTCATTGTATGGCTCGACTGCCTGACCCTGAACGTGGACCGCACCGCCCGCAACACCAACCTGCTGATGTGGCACCGGGAGCTGTGGCTTATCGACCACGGTGCGGCCCTGTACGTGCACCACATCGGGCCGGGCTGGGCCGAGGTCAAAAACCGGCCGTTTGCCCAGGTGAAAGACCACGTGCTGCTGCCCCAGGCTGCCGAGCTGGCGTGGGCCGATGCCGAAGGGCACGCCCGCCTCACCCCAGAACGCCTGCGCGCCATCGTGGCCCTGGTGCCCGACGAGTGGCTGCAGGAGCCCGACCTCACGCCCGAGCAGCAGCGCGCCAACTACGTGCAGTTCCTGGAAAACCGCCTGGCTGCGTCCGAAATCTTTGTTCAGGAAGCTACAACCGCCCGCCATGCACTTGTTTGAGTACGCCGTGCTGCGCATTGTGCCGCGGGTAGAGCGCGAAGAATTTCTCAATGTGGGTGTCATCGTGTACTGCGCTTCCCAGGGCTTTCTGGAGTGCCGCTACTGCGTGCCCGAGGCCCGGCTGCGCGCCTTCACTCATTGTGAGCTGGACGTGGATGATTTGACGGAGCGGCTGCGCTCTTTCGAGCGAATCTGCCAGGGACGGCGGCACGGCGGACCCATCGGGCAGCTGCCGGTGGCTTCGCGGTTCCGCTGGCTCACGGCCACGCGCAGCACGCTGGTGCAAACTTCGCCCGTGCACCCTGGTTTGTGTGAAGACCCCGCTGCCACCCTGGCCCGACTCTACGCCCAACTAGTAGAGTAAGCCGATACGCTGAAGAGTAGCAACAGCTTACGTCTCTACCCCGCGCGTGTCGCCTTTACGTACGTTGCCCGGCAACACTTCTTTCGCTTATTCGCCATTCATCATGGAAAACGACATTCAGCAGCAAGTGCAGGACTACTACGGTACCGAGCTGCGCACCAGCCAGGACCTGAAAACCAACGCCTGCTGCACCGACGACATCCCGGCCGCGCACAAAAAGATTCTGGCGACGCTGGAAAGCGAAGTGCTGGAAAAGTATTACGGCTGCGGGGTGTGCATTCCGGCTGCCATTGACGGCTGCACCGTGCTCGACCTGGGCTCCGGCTCGGGCCGTGACGCCTTCCTGCTCTCCAAGCTGGTAGGGGAGCAGGGACACGTGATTGGGGTGGATATGACCGAGGAGCAGTTGGCCGTGGCCCGCCGCCACGTAGACGCCCACACCCGCACGTTCGGCTACCAGCGGCCCAACGTGGAGTTCCGCAAAGGCTACATCGAAGATCTGCGCACCGCCGACCTCGACGACAACAGCGTGGACTTAGTGGTGAGCAACTGTGTGCTGAACCTGAGCACCGACAAAACGGCTACCTACCGCGAAATATTCCGGGTGCTGAAGCCCGGCGGGGAGCTATACATTGCCGACGTGTTTGCTGACCGCCGCGTGCCCGAAAGCCTGCGCCAGGACCCGGTACTGTACGGGGAGTGCCTGAGCGGGGCTATGTACATCGAGGACTTCCGCCGCCTGCTGCGCCAGCTGGGCGTGCACGACTACCGCCTCACAGCCAAGCGCCAGCTCTCCATTGATAACGAGGAGATTGAGCAGAAGGTGGGCAACATCAAGTTCTACTCGCTTACGGTACGCGCCTTCAAGCTCGACCTCGAAGACCAGTGCGAAGACTTCGGGCAGGTGGCCACCTACCTGGGTACCGTGTCCGGGGAGCCGCACCGCTTCGTGCTCGACGACCACCACACCTTCGAAACCGGCCGGCCGGTGCTGGTGTGCGGTAACACGGCCGATATGCTTTCCCAAACCCGCTACGGCGCCCACTTCCGCGTGCTCGGCAGCAAGGAGCAGCATTTTGGCCTGTTTCCCTGCGGCCCGGCCCCGGCCGCCGCAGTTGCTGGTGAGGCTGCTGCTTCCTGTGGTTGCTGAGAAGCGTACGCGTCGCTCCAGCATTCATTCTATCAGCTTTCCCGCACTGGCGAAACCGGGTATTTTACTGTTTTCTAGCATATGTCTCACCCTATAGACAGTATCATTTTCGACCTCGACGGTACCCTGTGGAATGCCACCGAAGCCGTTACGCAAGCCTTTCAGCAAGCGGCCGGCAGTGTCGACTATATTTCGGATACCGTGACGGTAGTCGACGTGGAAGCCGTAACCGGGCAGCCGTTCAGCGCCGTGTACGACAAGCTGTTTCCCTCTTTACCCGCCGAGAAGCGCGACGAGTTCAAGGCCATCTGCGCTGAACAAGAGCTACACCACGCCCGGCAGTACGGCGGTACCCTGTATCCCGACCTGGCCAATACGGTGCGCAACCTGGCGGCGCGCTACCGCCTGTTTATCGTGAGTAACTGCCAGACGGGCTACATCGAAGCCTTTTTTCAACACACCCAGCTGGAGCCGTATTTCGAGGGGCACCAGTGCTTTGGCACCAAAGGCCTGCCGAAAGCTGAGAATATCAAAGAGGTAGTAGCCAACTTCCACCTGCAGGCGCCCGTGTACGTGGGCGACACGCGCAGTGACTTTGAAGCCAGCCAGCTGGCTGGGGTGCCGTTTATCTTCGCCGAGTACGGCTTTGGCCAGGTCCCCGCCGCGGAGGCTCCCCAGCGCATCAGCCAATCAGCCGATTTGTTGAAGCTGCTATAAGCGGTTTGGAACCTCCTGTAATCCGTAAACAAAACGAGCCGGCCTCCACAGAAGCCGGCTCGTTTGCTGAAAATGAGTAGGATGGGTTAGTTGGCTGGAGTCTGGTAAGGCGTCAGGCCCATGTTCTGGAACAGGAAGGCCCACTTGTCGGTCTGCTCGCTGATAACCTGAGCGGTGGAGCGGCCCGCGCCGTGGCCGGCTTTGGTTTCGATGCGAATAAGGGCCGGCGCGCTGCCCTTCTGCATTTCCTGCAGGCGGGACGCAAACTTAAACGAGTGCGCGGGTACTACCCGGTCGTCGTGGTCGGCGGTGGTGACTAGGGTGGCGGGGTAGCTGGCAGGCTTGAGGGCGTGGTAAGGCGAATACTTGTAGAGGTACTCAAACATGGGCTTGGAGTCCTGGGCCGTGCCGTAGTCGTAGGCCCAGCCAGCGCCGGCCGTGAACTGGTTGTAGCGGAGCATGTCCATCACGCCCACGGCCGGGAAAGCTACTTTAAAGAGTTCAGGCCGCTGCGCCATCACGGCGCCCACCAACAGGCCACCGTTGGAACCGCCCGAAATAGCGAGGTAGTCCTTGGAGGTGTACTTGCTTTTGATCAGATATTCGCTGGCGGCAATAAAGTCGTCGAATACGTTCTGCTTTTGCAGCTTGGTGCCGGCCAGGTGCCATTTCTCGCCGTACTCGCCGCCCCCGCGCAGGTTGGCCACAGCATACACTCCGCCGTTTTCGAGCAGCACAATGGTGGAAGTGCCGAAGCTGGGCGTGAGGCTGGCGTTGAAACCGCCGTAGGCATAAAGCAGCGTGGGGTTTTTGCCGTTCAGCGCCAGCCCTTTCTTGTGGGTGATGATCATAGGCACCTTGGTGCCGTCCTTAGACGTGTAAAACACCTGCTTCGACTCGTACTGGCTGGGGTCGAACTGCACGTTGGTTTTCTTGTACACCTCCGATTTGCCGGTGGCAATATCGTACCGGAAGATGGTGGGCGGGTAGATGTAAGACGTAAAGGTGTAGTACGTTTCCTTTTCTTCCTTCTTGGTGCCGAAGCCCCAGGCCGTGCCCACCGAAGGCAGCTGAATGGCGCGCTCTTTCTTGCCGTTCATATCATACTGCTCAATGAGCGTGGTGGCATCTTTGAGGTAGTTGGCGAAGATCTTGCCGCCGCCGGTGCTCACCGTCAGCACGTTTTTGGTTTCCGGAATCAGGTCTTTCCAGTTCGCGGGCTGGGGCTTCGCTGCGTCTACCGTTACCAGGCGGTTGTTGGGTGCGTTCAGGTTGGTGGCGATATAGAGCTTGCTGCCCACGTTGTCCACCACATCCACGCTGCTTTTCTCGTTGTCCACGACCTGCACAATGGCACTGCCGGACTTGCTCAGGTCCTGGAGATACAGCTCGTTGCCGGTCGTGGTGTTGGCGGCCGTGATAATCAGGAAACGCTCGTCTTCCGTGAGCGAGGCCCCCACGTAGCGGCGCGGGGTCTTTTCGCCTCCAAAAATTAACTTATCGGTGCTCTGGGGCGTGCCGAGCTTGTGGTAGTAGAGCTTGTGGTACTGCGTTTTGCCGGCCAGCTGACTGCCGGCCTGGGGCTTGTCGTAGGAGCTGTAGTAGAACCCGTCGTTGCCCTGCCAGGCCAGGCCCGAGAACTTCACGTCGCGTAAGGTGTCGCCTACCTGCTTTTTGTCGGCGGTTTGCAGCACAATCACCTTGCGCCAGTCGGAGCCGCCCTCCGATATCTGGTAGGCGGCCAGGGAGCCGTCCTTGGTGAAGTTGATGCCGGCCAGCGAGGTAGTGCCGTCCTTGGCAAACTGGTTGGGGTCAAGAAACACTTCCGGTGCACCGGTGCCCGCCTGCCGGTACAGCACCGATTGGCTTTGCAGCCCCGTGTTTTTGTAGAAGTAGGTGTACTTGCCTTCCTTGAAGGGGGCGCTGTATTTCTCGTAGTTCCACAGCGTTTCCAGGCGCTTGCGGATGGCGTCGCGGTACGGAATCTGGCTGAGGTACTGCTGCGTTACCTTATTCTGTTCCTGTACCCAGCTTTTCGTGTCGGCCGACTGATCGTCTTCCAGCCAGCGGTAGGGGTCGGCCACCTTCGTGCCGAAGTAGGTGTTGACGGTGTCGACCTTGCGCGTCTGAGGGTAAGAGAGGGGCTTAATGGCGTTTTGAGCCAGGGCTGAGGTGCCGGTCAGTAGCGCCGCCAGCGCCGTACTAACGTGTTTCATGGAGTAGGTGGACGGGTGAAAGGGATGGATGCTCAAATTATGGCGCATTCCGCAGATTCTCCTCCTTAAAGCCGAAAACATCTACCTGTTGCCTGACCATAATCAGGTTGTCCCAAGACCGGTACACTTTGTAAAAGCAGCCAGCGGGTATATTCTTCCGTAGGTTGCGTGCCGGCTGCCCAACTAGCATTATCGTACAAAAAAGCGCCACTAGTCACTGTACAAACCCCCTATACTTTGAAATATAGGATTTTTCTACACTGACTAGTGGCGCCTTGGTTAGGCTGCTACTGATCTAGTTACCCTGGCCCTGGCTCGAAGCTGACGCTTGGTTTGCAGGGTCATGTACCAGGGTGAGCATAATCTTGCCATTAGCAAATTTTTTGCACTCTGACGTGTAGTGCTTGCCGCATTCTGACCACGCTTCCGAGAGGAAAGTAGTTTGTGCGGTCGGAATATCAGCTTTTTCTGTCAAAGTGCCTTCCCATACAGAAGTTTCCTTTCCGGAGGGAGTAATGGTGTACTTAGTTTGTTGCATGAATACCTCATAGTTGAGGTTCAACAGCTTACGTGTCATGTATTCGGTGCGCACTACGTCCTGGATCCAGGTGCCGTTCCCGTTGCCATTGTAAACCATGTGGTAGTTATACGTGTCGCAGGGGAGAGGACGGGCTTCGCCAATGGCTCCGTTACCATTTGTGCTACCATTGCCGTTTCCACCACGAATAGAACTTTCCTGGGTAGCGGCAAGGGGCTGTATGTTGTCGGACTCTTTGGAGCAGCTGGCGAAAAACAGGGATGCGCCGAGCGCAAGAGTGGTCGGGAAAAAGGGTAAAGCTTTCATGATGGTAAGATGTATAGTGAAATGCCCTGATTGGCATGATATGGATTATAACGTGATCCTAAAAATGGGGTTGTAATTTTGAAAAATATTTTTTAAAATAACGCGCTAGTGAATATATATAGAAATATTAACATGGAATTAGCGAATGTTTATATTATATCACGCTAATATTCAGTTTGTTGCCAGTGTATGCTTATAAGAGGTATTAGATTGCTTCAGGTATTAAACCCATCTGGTACTATAGCAGGATGAACTGCTTGTCCAAGAAGCAAATCGGGTTTACTATTCAAATGCTTCTGGTACCTAAGGTTTTATGTAAGACCCTCCATCTTCAGTCAATCAATGAGACGAAATGGACTTTGGTAGAAGGCGGAAGCGGAGGCAAGCGGATAAACACGTCCTCAAACGGTGCGGAACGGGGCAAGTTGTTACTAACGGGACAAAAAAACTGCCTTGGCGATGAGACCAAGGCAGCGTACTACTTATCTATACTATGGCCGGCCTCTGCCGCGTCCTCAACTTAGTGATTAATGGGCGCTTCAATCACAATAAAGCGCGCTTCCGTTAGGCATTTCACAGCCACAGTATCGGTATTCCATAGGCCGATACTGTCACGCTTGTCCACCGACTGCCCGTTTACTTGCACGCTGCCGTCGATTACGAAAATGAACACCGCTTTATTCAGCGGCTTGAGGTCATAGCGTAGTTCATGGCCGGCCTCGAAGTAGCCGAGAGATAGGCGCGCATTCTGGTTGATCCAGCAATGCGCCGTGCCCTCCTCGTTGCTGACGATGGTGACCAGCTGGTTGCGGCGCTTCTCTTCCGGAAACTGCCGCCGCTGGTAGCGCGGGGTGATGTTGCCTAGCTTGGGCTCAATCCAGATCTGCAAGAAGTTTACTTCGTCGTCGCCCACGTTGTATTCCTCATGGCGCAGGCCGCTGCCGGCACTCATAATCTGCACGCCACCCGGCTCAATTACCTCCGAGTAGCCTAAAGAATCCTTGTGATTCATGCGCCCGGCCAGCAGCACCGAAATGATTTCCATGTTCTGGTGCGCATGCAGGCCGAAGCCCCCACCTTTCTGCACGAAATCATCATTGAACACCCGCAACAAGCCGAACCCGCTCCGTTCGGGGTTAGCGTAGCTGCTGAAGGAAAACGTGAAGTTGCTTTGCAGCCAGCCAATGTCTTTCAGCCCCCGTTCGGCGGCCCGGATGATGCGGTGGTTCATGGTAATCAGGCTGCTAGTTCTTTGTGGAAGGCTACTTCGGCTACGGATTTGCGCAGCCGCGGAGCCTGTTCGCGGCTGCGGAAAGGCTCTTCCAGCTGCTCCGCCGCGCCAAGGTAGCCAAGGGCCAGGAAGGCCACGGGCTGTAGGGCGTCGGGCAGCTCGAAGGTAGCCTTGGTTTTCGCCGGGTCAAAGCCTCCCATGAAGTGGCCATGCAGGCCCAGGGCCGTAGCTTCCAGCATCAGGTTGGCATTGGCCATGCCTAAGTCGTGCAGGGCAGCCGGGTTGGGGTTGCCATTGTCGAACTGGGTCTGCGCCAGCGCCAGAATCAGCACCGGCGCGTGCTTGGCCCAGGGCTGGTTGCCGGGCAGCAGGCAGTCAACCATCTTCTGAAAGGTTTCCTGGTCGGCGTGGTGGGCATAGATGTAGCGCCAGGGCTGGGCGTTCATGGCGCTGGCGGCCCAGGAGGCAGCCTCAAATACTTGTTGCAGGGTTTCGGGCGCTACCGGGTAGCTGGCAAAAGCGCGTGGGCTCCACCGCTTCCGAATGGTTTCCTGGACAGGGTAGGTGGTGAGGGCGTGTTTCATGGCAAGACTAAGGCAAAGGCCAGCGGCGCACAGGCAGCCGGGGCTGGCGAGTAAGAAATAGAAAAGACCCGCTTGACCACGCATACGCAAGCAGCGTGGCCGAGGGGAAAATGAATTAGAAATTCATGGGAACTTCCATGAGCAGGAGGCGGGCGGCCGAGTCAGCCTGGAAAGCCAGGGTATCGGTGTCCCAAACGCCTAGTCCGTCGCGGGAGTGCAGGGCCTGGCCGTTTACCGTCACATCGCCTTCCAGCACGAACACGTACACCCCGTTGCCGGTTTTTTTCAGGGCATACTCGGCCGAGTGGCCAGCCGAGAAGTCGGCGAGGTGAAACCACGCATCTTGGTGAATCCAGACGCCGGCATCATCGGGCGAGGGCGACAGGATTTGCTGAAACTGATTGGCGCGGTCGGCCGCCTGAAAAGTCTGCTGGTCGTAGCGGGGCGTTATGTTGCGCTTGTTGGGGAACACCCAGATCTGGAGAAACTTCACCTGCTCGGTGTGGCTGTGGTTTTTCTCGCTGTGCGCAATGCCCGTCCCGGCACTCATCACCTGCACGTCGCCCTGGCGGATGATGCCGTGGTTGCCGGCGCTGTCTTTGTGCTCCAGGGTGCCCTCCAACGGAATGCTGATGATTTCCATGTTGTCGTGCGGGTGGGTGCCGAAGCCCATGCCCGCTGCCACGGTGTCGTCGTTGAGCACGCGCAAAGCCCCGAAGTGCACCCGCTCGGGATTCTGGTAGCCCGCAAAGCTGAACGAGTGGTAAGAATTAAGCCAACCGTGGCTGGCGTGGCCGCGGCTGGAAGCCGCGTGAAGAACCGTTTTCATGGGAGTAGTACAAATTCCAACATCAGTTCGGGGTGAACTGAATGCGAATATATGTACATACATAGGTTTCGAAAAAATGTTTCCTTTTCACCTGAAATAATATTTAGAAAAGAGAATGACTAACTGCTATAATCGACTGGACAAGCCAAACCAACAAGCAAGTGGGCGCATAAGATTTATTAGGAAAAGGCAATACCCTTCGAAGCAGCTATTGCACCAGTAGGCGCTGCCTACCCAGACTACGGCCATCGGGCCCAAAGCAGCCGACGATGTAGAGGCCGGGCGCAACGTCTTGCAGGGATAGAGTAGCGGAGCTAGCAGGCACGCGGCGCAACTCCTGGCCCAGTAAGGTGCAAAGCCGCAGGTAGCTGCCAGCAGATGGGGGCGTAGTCCAGCGGACAAGCGTAGTGCCGGTAGCTGGGTTGGGCGCCAGGTGCCAGCCAGGTGCCGCAGCCGGCGGGGTGCTGGCCGTGGCCGTACAGTTCAGGGCCGATATATAGCGCCACAGTTCGGTATCGAAGGAAGAAAGCGCCAAACGGGGGGTGCCGGCCGAATTTCCCTGGCGCACAACCACCAGCCCCAGACTGGGCACCACGTAGATTTTCTGGTCGTTTTTGCCGAGGGCGGCTACCAGGTCGGCGGGAGCAGACGGAATAAGCGCCCCTGGCAAAACGGTTTGCTGGGGGCCGGGGAGTTTATAAGAGGTTTGGCCGTTTAGCCACCAGAGGTAACCGTACGCCTGGTTAAACGCCTGGGAAGGCGTCAGCATCTGCTGGCGGTAAGCAGCATCGGTAAGCACCGGCAGGCTATTCCACTGGCCATTTGCCAAGGTGAGCAGCCCAAAGCGGGCCATGTCGCGGGCGCGGCTGTAGTACACCCCATTCACCCACAGGCCCCGCATCCCAATCCGCTCCGTCAGCTTTTGGCTGGTGTACTGGTTGATGGGTAGGCTGCTGGCTTTGGCTAACACGTCCAGCAGCCGGCGGTATGCCCCGGTATGATAGGCCCAGCGGCTGCCGGCCGGCGCCAGATAAAGCAGGCAGGCCGGGTCAGTAGTCTCGTTGTCGCAGGGTAGTGGCGGGGTATCGTCTAAGCCGGAAGTCATGGTTAGCAGGTGGCGCACCGTAATCCGGCGCTCTTGAGCGGAAGTAGTCGACGTCCAGGCGCGGCCGAGGTAGCGGGATACGCTGTCGTCCAAACTCACCAAGCCTTGCTGGTGCGCTATGCCCACCAGCGTAGCCGTCAGGGCCTTGCTGGCCGAAGCCCAGTACCAGACCGAATCCTGCGTGTAGGTGCCGTAGTACTGCTCTACAACCACGCGGCCGTCTTTGAGGATGATAAACGACTTGGTGCCCTTGCGCCCCAGAAAATTCAGGAGCGAGTCGAGGCGGGGCTGGCACCAGCCCAGGCTTTGCGGGGAAGTCGTAGCCCAGGTCGCCCCCGCAAGCGGTGGGAAATAAAGGGGCTGCTGGGCATGAGCAAAAGAAGCCCCTATCAATAGCAACAGGTAGAGTAGCGCGTATCTCATAAGCAGACCGGGAAGTTACAGGCGGGGGCTTGGACGGCAAGGCGGAAGAATAGTTTAACGCCAATATTTCAGCGGATTTCCGCCGCCTGGTCCGTAGTATATTTGCGGGCTTGAGTTATGCTTTCACCGTTGCCTGCTTCCGTTGTTTCGCGCCTGGCCCCTACGCCCAGCGGATTTCTGCACCTAGGCAACGCCGTGAACTTCACCCTTACCTGGCTGCTGGTGCGGCAGGCCGGCGGCACCCTGCACCTGCGCATCGACGACCTGGACCGGGCCCGGGTGCGGCCGCAGTACCTGGAAAATATCTTCCGCACCATCGACTGGCTGGGCCTCGACTACGACTTTGGCCCCACCGGCCCCGACGATTTCGAGCAGAACTATTCCCAGCGCCATTATTTGAGCGACTATGCCGCCGGATTGCAGGTAGTATCAGCTGCAAACCCCGCAATGGTGTATGCGTGCCGCTGCTCCCGCACCGAGTTGGCCCGCACGTCATTGGATGGTATCTATCCAGGTACGTGCCGGGACAATCAGGTGGAAAATGACGCCGCGGAGGTAGCCTGGCGCGTCCGGGTTCCGGAGGAGGCGCTGGTTTGTTTCGAGGACTTGTGGCAGGGCCCCGTGCAGGTAGCCCTGGACCGGGAACTGGGGGACTTTGTCATCCGCAAGAAAGACGGCTGGCCCGCGTACCAGCTAGCGTCGATAATAGACGATGTGCGCCTGGGCGTAACGCTGATTGTGCGCGGGCTGGACTTGCTGCCGAGTACAGCCGCCCAGCTGTGGCTAGCGCAGTACCTGCCCGGGATGGAGGCCTTTCGTCGGGTGCAGTTTGGGCATCATACTCTTGTTTCCGGCGCCGATGGGGCCAAGCTCTCCAAGTCAACGCAAGCCTCAAGCCAGCGGGGTGTCATGGCCGAGGCCGGCGGGCCAGTGGTGGTATACCGGGTGGTGGCCCAGCTGCTGGGGTTGCCAGTAGCGGCGGCTTCGTCGCTGGCTAGCCTGCAGGCGGCGCTAGGCACTGCACGGAACGCGTAAATCCAGGTAAAGCAGCCGCCAGCGGCCATCAGCCCCGCGGCCAAAGTGAAACCGAAAGCCCGTGTTGGTTTGCAAAACGGTGCGCAGCACCCGTTGCTGGGCGGCTTTGCCTTGTGCGGCCGTTCCGCCTCGCAACGTCGCGTAGGGCCACATGTCCAGCGTTTGAAAGGCCGCTCCGGGGCCAGCAAAACAGCCTTCCTGCGCAAAGCCACTGCGGCCTTCGCCCTGGGCACCGCAGTCGAACTGAGGAAACTGCGTTACGGAAGCAGGAGCGGGACAGTCCACGAGTTGCCGGGCTATTGAGAGAAGTGGCAACTGCTGGTACTCGCGCCGAAAGGCCGTGACGCGGGAAACGCGGGAAAGGAGGGGAAGGGCCCCGGGCTGCTGAAGAATCCAAAGCCCCGCGGCTGGATCAACCAGGGCCTGAAGCGCGACGGTATCCTGCTGCCTGAGGGCTTGGTGAAACTGCTGCCAGCTGGCCAGAAACGAGGTGTCGGCGGCCGCTGCGGGCGGCGTGCTGGCCTTTGGGGGCAAAGCGGAGGTAGTGGCCTTGGGGGTATCCGGAAGCGCCATCGGAGCCTCAACGGCTTGTTGGGTGGGTGCCTCGGATTGGCAACCCACGCTACTGAGAAAAACCAAGCCACCCAGGATGAAAGCCAGGGTCTTCATCAGCGCAGCTCCTTTTTGAATTCCTCGGCCCAATGGTCGGCCAGGCGCGTGGGCTCGGGCAGCTTATAGCCGCGCAGGCAGGCCAGCGTGAGGCGCGTGGCCGTAGCCTGGTCGCAGAGGTGGCCCGGCGACACAAACAGCGGGTTTACCTTGTCCTTGCTGCGAATAACCTCGCCCAGCAGCTCCCCACTTTTATCGGTCAGGGGCGTGATGCTGCCTTTCTGGAGGGCGGGCTCCTGGTACACGCCGGTCAGCTTCTGCTTGGCAACGCCAAACGTTGGGCGGTTGAGCATCACGCCCAGGTGCGCGGCAATGCCCATACGGCGCGGGTGCGCAATGCCGTGCCCATCCACCATAATCACGTCGGGCCGGTGCTGCAGCTTTTCGTAGGCCAGCAGCAAGTTAGGCGCTTCGCGGAAAGCCAGCAGCCCCGGTATGTAAGGCAGCGTCACGGAGCTGGTGTGGTACACTTTCTCCACAACCTCCAAAGAAGGAAACCGCAAAACCACAAAAACGGACAGCACCGTTTCGGGGGTGGGAAATGAAGAGTCGCAGCCAGCTATAAGCATAGGCTCGGCGGCCAGCGGCTGCAGCTGTACATGGGTGCGCAGCTCGTCCTGCTGGCGCGTGAGGTCACGAACGAGGACCGGGTCGGCGGGCGGGTGGTAAGGACGGTAATAGGCCATGGATGAAAGAGGGTAGGGGGAGATGAGCGAATGAGTAAATGAGCGTTATACGGCGGGGCTGACACCTTTATCCATCTGGCAGGTCATTCCCTGATCTACTGATCCGGCCCTTCGCCTAGTCCCCAGCTACCGACTCACCCATTGCCTAACCCGGCTGGGTTTCTCTGCGTTAAGACACATCCTGCCGGGTTGCTCCTATGCTGCCTCCGGCGGGCTGCTATGCCCAAACCCGAACAACCTGCCCATACCGGTGCCGGCCCGCACATAGAGCGGCGCTATTTCATTGATATTGAGCACTCCAAGAAATCAGCTAAGGAGCTGTTTCACGACATTAAATGCGACCTGGAGAAGTTTTCGCCCGATCTGCTGGCTGATTTCCACAAGGAAAAAGGGGAGGCGCACAGTCTGGCCGTCGGCGACGAATTTCACATCAAGATTCTGGGTCCCTGGAATGGCGAAGTACGCGTGACGGAAGTAGCTGATCAACACTTTGAGCTGATTACTTTGGAAGGGCACCCCGAGGCCGGCCGCATCCGGTTCTCGGCCCGCAACCTGCCCACCAAACCGGATACGCTGCGTTTTGAAATTCACTCCTGGGCCCGCTCCCGCGACGGGCTGGTGGCTTTTGCCTACAATACCATCGGGGTAGGCAAGCAAGTGCAGGAGCAAACCTGGGTGACGTTCTGCCAGCGCGCGGCGGAGGCCAGCGGCGGCACCCCCACCGGGCCTGTGCAGGTAGAAACCGTGGAACAGGACGGAAACGAGCAGCACACCGACCACCATGAGCGCACCATCTAACGCTCCGGCGCTGTGGGAGCAGCAGCAAGCCCGGCTTCAGGCTTATGAAAACTCGGCGGTGAACTTCGACCTCACCCGCGTGAGTGAGTACACCGCCGAAAATGGCTGGCGTATCGACGACTACGAGGTGGAACTTCCTCAAGAGGCCCCCGGCCCGCCCGCGCCACACGGCAGCTGGGCCGCCGCCCAGGAGGTACTGCGGCGCTACTCTTTCCCGCCCCCCAACCTGATTACGGGCATCTTCGTGCCGGATCAGCCCCTGGAAAAGCGGCTGATGGTGCTGCGGGCGCAGTTTCTGGGCTTCTCGTTCTGGTTTGGCGTGCGCGTGGGCGGGGTTACGGATGAGCGGCGCGCTTCACCCGATGGGGAGGAGCAGGTGTGGGGCTACAACTACCGCACCCTGGAAGGGCACTTCGAGCGGGGGCAGATTGACTTCACCATCCATAAGTTGCTGGCCACCGGGCGCGTCCTGTTCCGGATTCACGCCTTTTCCCAGGTGGGCCAGATCCGCAACCCGTTCTACTGGATTGGCTTTAAGTTCTTCGGCCGGATGCTGCAAAAGCGCTTCGCCCGCGAGTCCATGCGCCGCCTGCAGGAGCAGGTAGCCGAAATCATGCGCACCGGCCAAACCACGCCGACGGCGCCCACCACGCCCGTGCAGGCAGCCTCCGAAAGCAAAGCCGCCCAGGAGCAGCTAGACAAAGCCCAGTAAAGCCCTACCGCAGTTGCTGCCGGTCCTGCAGGCGCAGCTTTAGCTTTTGGATAATGGCTTGGTCCGGTCCCGTCAGGAGGTTGATTTGGGTGCCATGCTCCCGGGCCAGGGGCTCCTCCACGGTCGTCAGGCGCTGGACCCGCTGGAAATGCTGCTCATCTTCTTTATCGGGCCCCCCGTCCTCGGTCACCAGCACAAAGGCCCGGATGGTGCTCAGATCCGGAAACCAGTACACGTAATCGGCATTAAACGAAACGGCCAGGGGCAGCCTGCCGCGGCTGTAGTAGTTGAGGGCGCCCGTCTGGCCGTAGTTGTCGCAGAGCACCAGGGTATGCGCCCGGAGGGAATCGGGGAGGAGCTGGTAGGCGGCTACGGCCTTGTCCGTCATTTCGCGCCAGCCCAGCATATCGGCAAAGTCCTGGGGCAGGGGGTGGTTCTGCCCGTCTTCCCAGCGCAGCAAACCCAGCGCCTCAAAGTCGGCGGCCCGGGCCTGCAAAGCCGCGGGCGGCTGCAGCGGAAACCCTACCCGCAGCATGGGTACAATGAGCAGCAACTGCACCAGCGGCAGCACCGGCCGCAGGTATCGCCAGCGCCCGGCCCGCAGCAGGTGTTCCATGTACACGGCGCCCACCGCCAGCAGCGGCGGATACAGCCCAATGGCGTAGTAGTCTTTGGCGTGCAGCCCCAGAAAAATAGCCAGCGTCAGGAGCACGCTCCAGCCCAGAAACCGGTAAGGCCGCAGCGCGGGCCAGCGTGCCAGGCCCACCCCGGCGGCTACCAGCAGCCAGAAGCTATTCAGGAAAAACAGCAGCTGGCTTTTCAGGAAATCCGAAGCCTCTACATTCACCAGCTGGGTGCGCTTCAGCTCTTGCATGTGCCACACCACCGGGAAATGGTGCTGCACCTGCCAGAGCAGGTTCGGCAAGAAAATCAGCAACGCCAGCCCCGCCGCCAGGTAGGTAGCCCGCCGCCCAAACACCCGCTGGCGGTGCTCCGACAGCAGCAAGGCCGGCAGCATCCCGGCCGCCCAAAACACGACGTTGTACTTGTTGAGCATGCCCAGGCCTAGCACGGCTCCTAGAGCCAGCATCCAGGCCAGGCGTGTAGTGTGCAGGTAGCGCACCAGGCAATAGGTGGCCGCCGTCCAGGCCAGGACATCAAACGAGTTGGGCTGAAACAGCAGGTTGATGCGCAGCAAGGCTGAGAGCAGGACGGCTCCGGCGGCCAGCAGCTTGGCGTAGAAGCCCCCACCCAGCTCGTGCACCAGTGCCCATACCAGCACCAGCGTCAGCACCCCGAAGAAAGCCGGAAAAAAATGCACCCAGTACTCGCCCCCGCCCAGGGCCTGCACCAGCCACGCCACCCACGAGGTAAGCGGGGGCAGGGAGATGTAGCCCCAGGCCAAATGGTTGGCCTGGTCCAGGTGCAGATACTCGTCGCGGTGTAACTGGTAGGCCGGGTGAATGAGCAAAGACTGAGCGGCGAGGCGAAGCGCGGCCAGTCCGAGCAGCCAGCCCCCGTAAAACGGGGACTTAGGGGGAGAAGAGGGCATTGAGAGAGAGTAACGGCCTGGGAAGTAAGGGGCAGCAAGATAAGCGACCCGGCCGCACAACCTTCCCCCCGCATCGGAGTTATTACAGTTCGTTTTTTGAGCCTTTCTATGATGAGTACAACCAAAGCATACGCCGCCCCCGCGGCCAGCAGCCCCCTGGCGCCGTTTCAGTTCGAGCGGCGTGAAGTGGGCGCCCACGACGTGCAGATTGAAATCCTGTTTTGTGGAGTCTGCCACTCTGACCTGCACCAGGTGCGCGACGAGTGGGGCGGCTCCATTTTTCCCATGGTGCCCGGCCACGAAATTGTAGGCCGCGTAACGCAGGTGGGCGCCCACGTGAAAAACTTCCGGGTGGGCGACCTGGCCGGCGTGGGCTGCATGGTAGATTCCTGCCGTACCTGCCCCAGCTGCCAGGAGGGCCTGGAGCAGTACTGCGAGGTGGGCATGGTAGGCACCTACGGCGGCCGCGAGCGGGGCACGGGCGCGCCCACCTACGGCGGCTACTCCACTCAGATTGTGGTGGACGAGGCCTATACCCTGCGCGTGCCCGATACGCTGCCCCTGGCTGGGGTGGCTCCGCTGCTGTGTGCGGGTATCACCACCTACTCGCCGCTGCGGCAGTGGAAGGTCGGACCGGGGCACCGGGTGGGCGTGATGGGCCTGGGCGGCCTGGGCCACATGGCCGTGAAGCTGGCCGCCGCCATGGGCGCCGAGGTAACCGTGCTCAGCACGTCCCCCGACAAGGAAGCCGATGCCCGGGCGCTGGGGGCGCACAAGTTTGTAGTGACGAAAGACAAAGCCGCCCTTAAGAGCGTCAGCAACTACTTCGACTTCATCCTGAACACCGTGTCGGCTCCGCTGGACCTGAGTCAGTACGTGAGCCTGCTGCGCCGCGACGGCACCATGATCCTGCTCGGCGTGCCCCCGGAAGCCCCGCAGCTGCACGCCTTCCAGCTCATTGGCAAGCGCCGCCGCATTGCCGGCTCCCTCATCGGCGGCATCCAGGAAACCCAGGAAATGCTCGACTTCTGCGCCCAGCACAACATTGTTTCGGACGTGGAAGTCATTCCGATGAGCTACATCAACGAGGCCTACGAGCGGATGCTGAAAAGTGATGTGAAGTACCGCTTCGTCATCGACTTGGCCACGCTGAAGTAACCAGTTGCTATTAGGCAACAAGAAAGCGGCCCATTCCCTGAGGGAGTGGGCCGCTTTGAGTTTATCGAATGGATGCTGCGGGCTACCGCACCTCGTATGGAAAAGCAAAGCTGCCCTCTAGCACCAGGCGCCGCGCCGCCGCGCGGGCTACGTTGGTTTGGCAAAGCACCGCCCGGTAGGTGCCCGTTAACAAATGATGAGCCGTATCCACGGCCGTTACGCGCACTTCGCCATCGTTGAGGGCGCAGGCCTTGGATTCGGCGGCCACATTGCCAACCCGGTAGGAGGCCTCGCGGATATGGCCACTGAGGATTTCCTTGAACCGATACACGGCCGGCACCGGCTTAAACTCATCGACCATGATGGTCAGGCCAGGGTCGTCGGGGGCCTCGGCGGGTACAATGGTAAGGGTAAGCACCCGGCCTTCATTCGGCGAAACCTCGAAGCGGGAACTGATAGAGTCCGTAGGCAGGGCCGCGCCGTTGCGGCGCAGGGTGAGAAACTGGGGGGGACGGGTAGCCGGGGTGCTGCTCGCCAGTAAGCTCATTCCGCAAAAGCTCAGAAAGCCCGTTAACAGCCAGGAGGTACGCATACAGCAAACACACAAACGAGACGTAAACAAAACGACCCCACCGCTTGGGCAAGAACAGTGCCGCTACGGTTATGGGTAAGCATAGCCCAGGGCCTGCTAGATAAGAAGACAGCGAAAGAAAAACCCGTTGAAACAGCCGGAGCGCCTCAACGGGTTTAAGATACGCAGGAACTACCAGCGTTAGGTACGGCCAAGCTACTCCTTGTCGGCTAGGGTGCCGCCGTGGAGCATGTCGGAGGTGATGCCGCGGTCTTTGTGCAGCTCGGCCAAGACGACGCCTACAATGTGCACCACAATGAAGGCCAGAATCAGGTACATGTTCACGTTGTGGATTTCCTTGATATCATGCTCCAGCTTGTGCAGGGCTTCCACGTCGTCGGCGTACACGAGCAGCAGGCCGGTAACCACCATCACGGTAAGCAGTAGGTAGAAAATCAGGTACGAGTACTTCACCGCTGTCGACTTGCGAAGCCGGAAACCAGTGCCCTCGGCCGGCGCCTGGGCAGCGCGTTGGAGTCGCGCCCTGAACCGCTGCATGGCCGGTGCCACCAGCTCCGCTATGATGCGCCACCCCAGCAGTACGGCCAGGGCCACGCCCAGGTAGATGTGCCAGTCCCAGATGCGGTGGCTCACCAGACGGCCTACCCCACGCAGTTGCTGCTCGGTGGCCGAAATACCCTGCTCCTGTAGCACCTGCTGCATTTTCGGGAACAGCCCCCGCATGTTGATGATAACGCGCAGAAACAGGATGGTGCTGAGTAGCCCCGAAATCACGAGGTAGTTGGACCAGTGCCAGATGCGCAGCCCGGCGGAGTACTTTTTTACGGGCGTGGTTTCAGTTGTCTGAGGCATAAAGGAAGCAAGATGAGCGTAGGGCGTAAGGCAGGAAATAAACCCGGAAGAAACCGTGGGCAAAAGCTACGACTTCCCCCGCGAGAATCGGCAAAGAACCGCTTGAGGGCTTAATTGCGTCGACCAGGATACACGCGCAGGCCGTGCTCCAGGCAATCCATGGCCGCATCCAGGGCCTGGAGGTTGAGCACGTAGGCCAGCCGAACTTCATCGATGCCTGCGCCCGGGGTAGCGTAGAAGCCCACGGCCGGCGACATCATCAGTGTCTGGCCCTCGTGGTTGAAATCTTCCAGCAGCCACTGGGAAAAGCGGGCGGCATCGTCTACGGGCAGGCGGCACAGCACGTAGAACGCACCTCCCGGACGCGGACACACCACGCCGGGCATAGCGCGTAGGCGCTCCACCAGCCGGTCGCGGCGGGCCTGGTACTCAGCTTTGGTGTGGTCGAAGTACGACTCGGGCAGGTCGGCGGCGGCTTCGCCCATCAGCTGAGCTAGGCCGGGCGGGCTGATGCGCATCTGCGCGAACCGGAAAGCGGCGTCCCGAATCGTCTGGTTTTTGGTGACCAAGGCGCCCAGGCGGGCTCCGCAGGCGCTGTAGCGCTTGGAAATGGTATCCAGCAGGACCACGTGCTCGTGGGCGGCCGGGCCCAGGTGCAGGGCACTCACGTAGGGCGCGTCGTAGCAGAACTCCCGGTAGGCCTCATCCGACAGCAGAAACAGCTGGTGGCGCTGGCACAGGTCGAGGAGCTGTTCCAGCTCCGTGCGGCTGTACACGTAGCCGGTGGGGTTGTTGGGGTTGCAGATAAGCACGGCCCGGGTGCGCTCGGTGAGGTGAGCTTCCAGCTCTGCGAGGGAAGGTAGCGCAAACCCCGTTTCAATGTAGGAAAGCACGGGCACCAGCGTGACGCCCGCGGCGATGGAAAAGGCAGTGTAGGCGCCGTAGTACGGCTCGGGTACCAGCACTTCGTCGCCGGGGTTCAGGCAGCTGAGCAGGGCAAACAGAATGGCCTCTGAGCCCCCGGTGGTCACGATGATTTCGTCGGGCGTGACGGCAATATCGGCCCGCTGGTAGTAGGTCGCCAGCTTCTGGCGGTAGCTGAGCGTACCCGCGCCGTGGCTGTACTCCAGCACCCGGATATCCGCTTGCTGAACCGCCGCCATCATGGCCGGAGGCGTTTCAATATCGGGCTGGCCGATGTTGAGGTGGTAGACATGCAGGCCGCGGGCCTTGGCGGCATCAGCATAGGGCGAAAGGCGGCGGTAGGGCGAAAGTGGCATAGCCCGGCCGCGCTGAGAAGCTTGCAACATGGGGCTAAATGTACACCCCGTTTGGTTGCGCGCCCAAACCAATAAAGGGCGTTTCTACTATTTCTCCAGGATAACCACCTTGCTCAACCCCGGCTCCGTAGGCTTCCCGTTCAGCTCAAAACGCTGCAGCGTGGCCTGGGTGCAGCCGCATTCGCTTTCCGACACATCTACTTCCAGGGCGTTGATGTCGTAGGTCTTGCTGGCGGCGGGCACGGCTACGCGGTAGCTCTGCGGGAAAGCCCAATTGGCAGAAGCGGCGGCCTCGGTGGTAGACACGGGCAGCAGGGAAAGCATGCCCTGGGGCCAGTAGAGCGACAGGGTAGTGGGTTGGCGGAGCGTGTCGAGCGGATTGGCCAGCGCCTGATCGGAGTACCGCACCACGTACACGGAGCGCAGCTCGGCGCGCCGAAAGCCTTTGCCGCTCAGCGAATCCGTGGAGAAAGCCAGGGACAGGTACTCGTTGCCGTCGTTGCCGATGCAGTCCCAGCAGCAGCCCGACAACAGACCGGCCATCAGCAACGTGCTGGCTGCTAACGAATAACGCATAAGAATAAAAGGTGGAAAAAGAGCAGGGGATGGCCGGGCCTCCCGGCCCGTTCTCAGTGGAGAGTCATTCCTTCCGCCGAAGGTTGCAACTCGGGCTGGCTGAGAAAGGAGCCCCCCCTTGGCTGGGGCTATGCGCTCAGGCACGCTACGCTGCTATGCGCTACGTAAATGGCAGGCAACGCAGGCGGGCCGCGCTCTTCGAGTTGAACGAAGGGTAACGGAGACCAGAGCGCCCCTGCGCTGACGGCCGCGTCGGGCGCCGTCGCGGATTTACCAGCGTAGGTCTTATTTTAGCTCCATCAACCGCTCCAACTACCCGCTATGAAACACTTATACCTCATCCTGACCCTGCTTGTGCTCGGCTGGCCCGCCGTGCTTCGGGCCCAAACCATCCTGATGTTGGCTGGAACTGCCACCAGCACTTCTACCGGCTGCGCCGGCACTGTATACGACGCTGGTGGGACAATCAATGGCTACGGCGCTAGTCAGAACAGCACGCTCACGCTGCGGCCAACGGCCGCAACCGGCCGCGTCAGCCTGAATTTCACCCTATTTCAGACCGAAAAAGACTACGACTTCCTCGAAATCTACGATGGCATCAGCACCAGCACTCCCTTGCTGGCCCGGCTAAGCGGCCTTGAGGGCCTGAACCAGACCTACACGGCCACCAACGTGCTCGGGGCTCTCACGCTACGCTTTACCAGCGACGCCAGCGTGGAGCGCGCGGGCTTTGCCGCTACGCTGAGCTGCGTGCCGGTGCCGGCCAGTACCTACACCGGCAACGTGGGAGTAGGCACCACGCAGCCCTTGGAAAAGCTGCAGGTGGCCGGCACCATCTACAGCAGCCAGGGCGGGGTGCGCTTCCCCGATGGTAGCTTGCAAAACACCGCCGCCCTCACCCAGCAGCTCAGCCTGCAGGGCTCCACCCTGAGCCTGACCGATGGGGGCTCCGTCGTGCTGCCGGGCGACAACCTGGGCAACCACACTGCCACTCAAAACCTGCGTTTGAATGGCCGCTGGCTCTCCAACGATGGGGGCAACGAGGGCCTGCGCGTCAGCAACAACGGCAACGTGGGCATTGGCACCGCCTCGCCCCAAACCCGCCTGCACGTCAACGGCTCGGTGCGCCAGGATACCTACAGCTCCAACTTGGTGAGCATTCCGGCCGGCGCCATCGGCACCTTCGACTGGACCCACAACCTGGGCTACCAGCCTACGCTGATGATTGTGGTGGACCAGACTGGCGGCGGCGGCGGTGAGTACGTCTCGCACAGCTACGAACACCTCAGTAACAACATCACCCGCTTCTACGTGCGCAACGCCCGCAGCAGCGCGTCCTCGTTTCGGCTGCACTGGATACGCGTGAACTAGCGCGCTCAGGCTGCAATGCCAGCAATGGCTGGTTATGACCGGTACCCTTCTAAAAAGCCGTTCCGGGTTTCGCGCCCCGTGGAGGTAACGCAAAACCCGGAACGGGAATTAGGAAGTCAGAGTTGCTTACGGCTTCTCGGGCAGCAGCGTGGCCTCTTCGTAGTTGCCGAGCACGGGAGCGGGGCCCTCCGTTACAGCTTCTACCAGCAGCTTGCCGCCCACAAAGGCTCCTTTCCACGACTCGCCCAGCCCACCGAATACCTCTTCCCGGTCGCCGCGGGAGCGGAGCTTGTTGATGCCCACTTTGAAGGCGCGCACCTCGCGGGCCGTGCGCTCGGCCCACTTCTGGTCGTCGGAAGCTACGGCAGCTACCAGGGCCCCGTTGCTGATGTTCATTTCGCCCACCAGCTCTTCCACGCGGTCTACGAGCACGATGCTGTCGATGGGGCCGAAGGGCTCCTTGAAGTACAGCTCACTCTGGCGCGGCAGGTTGACCAGGGCCCGGGGGGCGCGGTAGGCCGAGCGGTCCTGGTCGGGCAGGAACAGCGTGTCATCGAGCTTGCCCTGGAAGATGGGCGTTGCGCCGGTTTTGAGGGCATCAGCGTAGAGGCGGTCCAGGTCTTCGGCCTGCTGGCGGTTGATGACGGGGCCAAACGCCAGGTCGGGCAGCTTGTCGTCGGGGTGGTCTACCAGCGTGGGGTTGCCCACTTTCAGGCTGCGGATGGCTTCCCAATAGGTTTCCAGAAACTGCGGAAACAAGCTGCGCTGCACTACAAAGCGCACGTAGGCCGTGCAGCGCTGCTTGCCGTAATCGTAGCCTTTCTTGAGCTGGTCGCCCAGGGCATTCCAGTCGGAGTAGTCCCAGATGCCGTAGGTGTTTACGCCTTCCATTTCCAGCATGTAGCGCTTCTGGTGCTGGGCCAGGGCGTCGGCAATGTTGCGGCCGTTGTAGCGCCCGCCCACAAAGCTCAGGCAGTCGATGGCATCGTTTTTCACCAGCACGTCGCTCAGCTCCCCACCGGGGCCGCTCACCAAGGTCACGGGCAGGCCGCAGCGGCGGGCAATGGCAAAGGCCAGACTCAGGGAAATAAAGCCGCCGTCGGTGGGCGTTTTGGCAATAACAGCGTTGCCGCACAGGGCCTGCACCAGCACCGCGTGCAGCAGCACCGACATAGGGTAGTTCCAGGAGGCAATGTTGCTGACCAGGCCCAGGGGCTTGCGCTGGCCCAGCATGCCTTCGATATTATCGACGTACCACTGCACGCCCTCAATAGCACGGTCAATGTCAGTGAAGCCCAGCTTGTAGGTTTTGCCGATTTCCCACATCAGCAGCTTGCCAATCAGGTCTACCTGGGGGCGCAGCTGGTCGAGGCAGTCCTGCACGCGGCGCTTGCGCTCATCCAGGTCGGTAGCGGCCCAGGCGCTGGCCTCCTGTTTGGCGGCGTGCACGGCCCGCAGGGCGGCGTCGCGGTTGAGCATGGGCATCCAGCCCAGCTGGGAACCATCGATGGGGGAGGTGAACTCGCGCGGGGTACCAAACTCCTGCCAGCGGCCTTCGAGCAGGTTCAGGAATTTGCCGTCCGGTGAGAATACTTCGGGCGTTGCGGCTTTCATTTGCTGCAGCAGAAAACCGAATTCTACCTGCGGAGAAACAATTTTGGACATAGGAGTTTAACTGTTGGAACGGAAGAGAAGGCGTTTTAGTGGGCGTCAAAGTAGGACTTTGCAACGGATAAACCCGCCCTTTTTTGAGACGCCCTACAATGTCTATCGGCCCGTATACATAGGCTGCCTATGCTGACGGCCAGCATAAAACGCTATTTTCGCGGTATCTTTCGCGGCTTCCTCCGCCTCTCTATGCACCGTTATTTCCTGGTTTTACTATTTCTATGCCTGGGTTTGCCCGGACTAGTGCGGGCCCAGCAGCCCGACTCACTGCCGCCCATTCGCAATATTGAGCTCGGAGACGTAGAAATTGCGCCCAGCGCCGTGGACACGAAAGGGTGGCTTTTGCTGGACAAAGACATCCAGATTGAGCTGGGCGGGGCGGTGGAAAACCTCTACAACTTCAAGTTCGACAAGGCCGAGCGGCAGTTTCGCTCCCTGCGCCGCCGCTACCCCAACCACCCCATGCCCTACTTTCTGCTGGGCCTGAGCACGTGCTGGAAAATTATGCCCAGCAACTTTCAGAACAAGCAGTACGACAAGCTGATGCTGGCCTACCTCGACACGGCCATTGTGCACGGGGAGCGGCTCTACGACCAGGACAACAAAAACTACGAAGCCAGCTTTTTCCTGGCTGCCGCCTATGGCTTTGAGGCCCGCCTGCACGCCGAGCGCAAAAACTGGCGCAAGGCTACCCTCAACAGCAAGTACGCCCTCGACTACCTCGACAAAAGCAAGGAAGCCAATGGCCTCAGCGCCGACTTCCTGTTCGGGCAGGGGCTTATCAACTACTACGCCGTCTGGATTTCCGAGAACTACCCCTTGCTGCGGCCGGTGCTGCTGTTTTTTCCCAAGGGAAACCGCCAGCTGGGTATGCAGCAGCTGCGTACCGTGGCCCGCAACGGGTTCTATACCAGTACCGAGGCCAAGTTCTTTCTGATGCGGCTGCTGTACACGGAAGAGAAAAACCCCAAAGCCAGCCTGCAAGTGGCCCGGGAGCTAGCCAATAGCTACCCCGACAATGCGTACTTCCAGCGCTACTACGCCTTGGTGTGCTACAACCAGGGGGACTTTGTGGAGTGCCAGCGCGTGAGCCGGCAGATCCTGGAAAAGCTGAACAAGGGCATGCCGGGCTACGAGTCCATCAGTGGGCGCTACGCCAGCTTCTTCCTCGGCTACATTGCCCAGTTCATGGAGCACAACCCCACGGCGGCCCAGGACTACTACCAGCGCAGCATCGTGTTTGCTGAAACCACCGGTGAAACGGAAAGCGGCTTCTACCTGCTGGCCAACGCCTACCTGGCCCGGATGGCGGCCAAGGAAGGCGACAAGAAAACGGCCCGCAGCTACTATCAGGTGCTGCACGAGTCGGCGGAGCGCCGCTCCGAGCTGTTTCGGGAAGCCCAGGCCTACCTGAAAGCCAGCCGGGGCAAGTAATAAGCTTAATTACTCATTATGCCTGCTTTGCCCGAAGTATGGCTGCGGGGGCCGCTACCCGATGTGCCGGCTCTTTTGCAGCCTATAGCCCACGCCCTCCTGCAAGCCCAAGAAGAACTCGATGCCGCCCTGGCCGCTTTCCCCGACCACCTGCTCGCGGTCCAGCCAGCCGGCGTTGCCTCGGTAGGCTTTCACCTGCGGCACCTAGCAGGCGTGCTCGATAGGCTGGCTACCTATGCCCGGCAGGAAGCCTTGAGCCAGGCCCAGCTGGCGTACCTGGCTGCCGAAAACGACGTGCCAACCGTCGTGGATAGTACCAATGCGCTCCTGCAGCACTTTCACCATCAGGTAGCGGCCTTTTTAGAACAGCTGCGGAGCACGCCCGAGCAGAGCCTTACGGACTACCGACCCGTAGGCCGCGCCCAGCTTCCGAGCACCGTGGTCGGCTTGCTCACGCATGCGGCCGAGCACACCACCCGCCACGTGGGCCAGCTATTGGTAACGGCCCGCATAGTACAGGGCTAAACAGCCGCCGGCCCCACCAATGCCCGCCCGATTGTAGAGCAGTACTGGTGGGGCCGGCGGCTGTTGGCGGGCGAGGCTAGGCGGCCTGGGGCTTGGCAGGCGTTTCTACGCCGCCGCGGCACGCGTAGAACTCAAGCGTATGGCGCTGCAGCTGCCGGAAGTCGTTGGAGGGCAGCTCGACCAGGATCTGGTCTTCGTCGTTGATGCTGGCGCTGGTAGCCAGTAGGTACCCCGATTCGTGCAGCCAGGCATAGACGTAAAGGCTGGTGCCATCGGCAGCGCGGTGCGGGTGCCGGTAGCGCACATCGGTGGTAGCCACGTAGCTGAGCGGCTGCGCCGAGGCCAGCTGGTGCACGGGCAGGTCGGTGCGCAGCGGTTCGAAGCCCAGGGCTTTCAGATAGCTGTCTTTTAGGACCAGGGAGAGGGCGGCAGGTTGTGGAAAGCGAGGGGCGGCGGTGAAGGATACGGTGCGCATGGGGAGCAGGGGTAAGGGGGAAGCCAACGCCCGGCGGTATCGGCAGGAGCAAGTCTACCTTATACAGAAGCGAAAGGAAAGGCAGAACCGCCTGAATTTGTGACATCTACTTAGGGCTATGTCCGGATTGCGCCCTGCCCGGGACAAAGCGGTTTTCCGGCCCTGCCGGATGGAAATCCAGTGCCAGCGAAGAGATGGGGCGGAAAAACGAATCCTGATCAGGAAAGAATGTGACGTGCAGAAGGGCAATCGGCCTGGTCCTTGACTACCATTCAGCGCCCTGCAACAGGTAGAAAGACGAGCTGATTATCAATAGGCTAGGTGCATAATTCCTGGAAAACATGGAAGAAAGCTTATCTGTAGCCAACTATATAGGAACTTGGCGCATCTACCGCTCAACTTCGCTTGGTAGCGCTGCCTCTTCCTCTCTTTCTGCTATGAAAAACAAGAACCGTATTCTCTTTTCCCGCCTGCTGGGAATGCTCCTATGCCTGGCTAGCTGTTTCCCGGCCAACGCCGCCACGGCGCCCGACAGCGTGGACCTTTTTCTGGCGGCCAAAATGCGGCAGCTGCGCATTCCCGGCCTGCAACTGGCGGTGGTGCGGCAGGGCAAAATCATCAAGTCGGCCCAATATGGGCTGGCCAATATCCAGGACTCGATTCCGGTAACCAGCCGCACGCGTTTTCCCATCAACTCCATCACCAAAGCCTTTGTGGGCGTGGCCGTGATGCAGCTGGTAGAAGCCGGCAAGGTAGACCTGGCCGCACCCATTGCGCGCTACCTCCCGGGCCTGCCCACGGCCTGGCAACCCGCCACGGTGCGCCAGCTCCTGACGCATACCTCAGGCCTGCCCGACATCATGGCCAACGATGCTATGGTGACGGAAGATGATGAGCAGGCGGCCTGGACGAAAGTGCAGGCCCAGCCCATGGACTTCCAGCCCGGAGAGAAGTTTGCCTACAACCAAACCAACTACCTGCTTCTGGGCCAGCTACTGACCAAGCTAAGCGGGCAGCCCTTCGCCCAATTCATTCAGGAGCGTCAGCTGAACGTGGTAGGCATGCCCCAGACTACTACCGGCGACGCCCACGACGTGCTGCCGCACGCGGCCCGGGGCTATACGTTTTTCCACAGTGTGAATGGGGTAATGGGGCGCTCCAAAGAACTGCGGAACGTTTTTGAGGTGTTTGCGCCTTCCTTGCGCACGGCCGCCGGCATGAGCTCTACGGCCGAGGAAATGGCCCGCTGGACCGTAGCGCTGCAACAAGGCAAGCTCCTGCAGCCCGCCAGCCTCACCACGCTCTGGACGCCCGGCCTGCTCAACAACGGCCAACCGCGCGGCTTTAGCCGCTTCCTGAATGGCTACGCCCTCGGCAGCCCCGTGGTATTACGCCCCGAACATCCGGCCATAGCCCCGGTGGGCGGCGGCCGCTCCGCCGTGTTTATGTACCCCGAAGACGACCTGACCATTGTGGTGCTAACCAACCTGCAGGGTGCCAACCCGGATGGTTTCGTGGATGAGCTGGCAGGCTACTACCTGCCCGATATGAAAGCTGTAGCGGGCTTTGGCTTGCCGCCCACTATACGCGCCCTGCATACCGAGCTGCGCCAGCGCGGATTTGCCCAGGCGGCAGCCCTGGTAAAGCAAAAGCAGAAACAGAATCCCACCTATCAACTGCCCGAGGATGATGTGAATGGCTGGGGCTACTTTCTCCTCCGCCAGCAGCTGGCTAAGGAGGCCCTGGAGGTGTTCAAGCTGAACGTAAGCCTGTACCCGCAGAGTGCCAATACCTACGACAGCCTGGCCGAAACCTACGCCGAGCTGGGCCAGAAGGACCTAGCTGCTAAAAACTACAAGCGCGCCCTGGCCCTGAATCCCAAGAATACCGCCGCCGCCGCGTACCTGAAGAAAACCCTGTAGCCAACTCTTTCCAGGGGCGACTCCGGATAACTGTGGCACCAGTGGAATAAGTGCGCCCCCGGAAAATGTCCTGCTGAGCTTGTCGAAGCATCTTTACCTCTGGCTAATCAATAACGTGGCAACGAAGCGGTAGAGATGCTTCGACTCCGCTCAGCATGACGGAAACGAGGTTTTAATGTCTTTACAGATGTGCCCAGTTGCCCACAGCTACTCGTTCTACCGATGCCCATATCTGAGCTTCCCATTACCGTTGCCGAATGCAAAAGCTTGCTGCTGGAGCGTTTCAGATCCGGCGGCTACGGCCTGTCGTCTTCCGATAAAGAAGGCTACCGGGTGTTGTGCTACTACCACGGCGCCTTTCTGTTCGTAGCCGTGGGCGATGATGGCACCAGCGTATTGCACCTGCCGACCGACGAGATAGTGCTCAACTACATCTGGGCCCGCGAGGGCGTGCAGATGGACTTGGAATGGGAAGATGGGCAGCCCCGCTGGCGCTACGCTCTCACGCCCGAGGAGCAGCTCGAAAGCTGGCAAAAGGTACTTACTCGCCTGACCCCGGTTACGGATAGTACCCGCCGGTTCGTCGCCAGTACGTTGGCCGGGCTAGCGGCTATTGCCAACCGGCCGGGGTGAGGCGGGTACTTCAGGTACTGGCGCGAGTTTAGCGCAGCGTAACTCGTGCCGACGCATGACGCGAGTTTTCAACTTGCCCGCCAGAATAAGGCCTTCCGGACGGTGCGGTTACTGGTTTTGCCGCGTTGCGGCAGTCGAGGTACAGCCTCCACGTCATGCGTCGGCACGAGTTACGCTGCGCTAAACTCGCGCCAGATAGGGCAAAATGCAGCTGGTTTGTTGGGTCTGTTTGTATTGAATATGTTGGTTAATAAATCTTATACATAAAAATGATAGCCATATATCCTAGCAGCATAAGTATTGATAGCGCTAAATAAAAATTTTTGTTATTATCAGCAATTATTGCATCCAGAATATAGCCTATAAATATTGGCGATAGATAAATATAGTCATGAGAAATAAAATTGGTGTTAGCTAATAAATTGACGACCCCTATTAGCCCGATGAATTTTAAGATTTTTGCTGCTCTATGCAAGTTAGCTCTTGTGGTGCTATGCATATGAAAGTCTGCTATTTAGGGTGTAAGGTACTGGCGCGAGTTTAGCGGAGTGTAACTCGTGCCGACGCATGATGTGAGTTTTCAACTCGCCCGCCAGAACAACGCCTTCCGCATGGTGCAGTTACCAGCTTGCCGCGTTGCGGCAGTGGAGGCACAGCCCCCACATCATAGGCTGATCACGCGTTACGCTGCGCTAAACTCGCGCCAGATGCGGCTAGACATGAATTACACTATAACCACACAAGTTGGCTATTAAAATTACATAAAAATATAGCCAGAATCAGGTAAGTCTCTTACAGCTTTTTTTCTAGTAGCCATATTGCTAATCAAAGCTATAAGATGTCTTAATCTTTTCCCTCTTTTGTCTTTTAAATCAAATAGGGAACAATTGTCTTGATATGTTATCTTCTTAGAAGTTCCGTTTACATATATTGTTAATACCTGGAAATAACCAGGTACAACCGGTCCCGTTACACAAAGCCTTGACTTCTTCGGGGTAGGTATAGTAATTCATATCAACTAAGGCAGAGTAGATACTATCTATCTGAGGTCTACTAAGCTGAATATTGACCACAGTATCTTGCTTGAACAATATTTTTCGCGAATAAGTCTGACTGGAATCGTTTATAGATATTGTGTCAATAAAATCCGTAAGTGATACAGAAAAATCATGGGGTACTTGCGGCTTCCGACTGCAGGCTGAGCTATTTATCAGCAAGCCAAATAACATATATAATTTAAGGCAGTGATTCATATTTAAATAGTAAACCCCGCGCCGGCCTTGCAGCCAACGCGGGGTTTTAGAGAATTTTGGCCTAAGCCAAGCTACTACATATTCTTCACAATCTCTTCGCCGAACTCGCTGCACTTCAGCAGGGTAGCACCTTCCATCAGGCGTTCGAAGTCGTAGGTGACGCGCTTGGAAGCAATGGTGGCTTCGATGCCTTTGTAGATCAGGTCGGCGGCTTCCTGCCAGCCCAGGTGCTCCAGCATCAGGGCGCCGCTCAGGATAACCGAGCCGGGGTTCACCTTGTCCTGGTTGGCGTACTTAGGCGCCGTGCCGTGGGTAGCCTCGAAGATGGCGTGGCCCGTTACGTAGTTGATGTTGGCACCCGGGGCAATGCCGATACCACCTACGATGGCAGCCAGGGCGTCGGAGATATAGTCGCCGTTCAGGTTCAGGGTAGCAACTACGGAGTAGTCGGCGGGGCGGAGCAGGATCTGCTGCAGGAAGGCGTCGGCAATGCTATCCTTGATAAGGATTTTGCCGCTGTCGAGGGCCAGCTTCTGCTGGGCGTCGGCTACTTCCTGGCCTTGCTTGGCCGCTACTTTATCGTACTGCGCCCAGGTATACACTTTGTCGCCAAACTCGCGCTCGGCCAGTTCGTAACCCCAGGTTTTGAAGGCCCCCTCGGTGAACTTCATGATGTTGCCCTTGTGCACGATGGTCACCGACGGCTTCTTGTTGTCGATGGCGTACTGGATGGCGGCGCGCACCAGGCGCTCCGTGCCTTCCTTGCTCACGGGCTTGATGCCAAACGAAGACGTTTCGGGGAAGCGAATTTTCTTCACGCCCATCTCGTCCTGCAGGAATTCCAGCATTTTCTGGGCCTGCGGGGTGCCGTTCATGTACTCGATGCCGGCGTAGATGTCTTCCGTGTTTTCGCGGAAAATCACCATGTCCGTCAGGTTGGGCTGCTTTACCGGGGAAGGCACGCCCTCAAACCAGCGCACGGGCCGCACGCAGGCGTAGAGGTCGAGCTCCTGGCGCAGGGCCACGTTGAGGGAGCGGATGCCGCCGCCTACGGGCGTAGTCAGCGGGCCTTTGATGCCGACCAGGTAATCACGGAAAGCGTCGAGGGTTTCGTTGGGCAACCAGTTATTCAGCTGTTTGAAGGCCTTCTCACCGGCCAGCACTTCTTTCCATACCAGCTTGCGCGCACCACCATACGCTTTTGCCACCGCCGCGTCGAACACTTTTACGGAAGCCGCCCAAATGTCCGGACCCGTGCCGTCGCCTTCGATGAAGGGAATCGTGGGCTGGTCGGGCACGTTCAGCTTGCCGTTTTTGATGGTGATTTTTTGGTCTGCCATATACTACGTTGTCAGGGAAATGACGCGGGGGTTAGAGGGTTGTAGGAAGAGCGAAAGGGCGCTGACGGCCAAAACAGGCAAAAAGGACGTGTCGTTGCCGTAACAGGATGCAAAGCACCGACTAAAATCGGGGGGAAACAAGCGTTTCAAAAAAATGTCGTATATGCGCCTCACCCCCCAGCCCCCTCTCCCATAGAGAGGGGGAGCCGGACGATTTCGTTCTGGCGCGGCGGAGCTGCTTCGCTCGCGCTACGCAGCCCCGCCGCGGGCAGTACTTTGGTTTCGTCTTCTGTATGGAATACAAAAAAGCGGGAGCATTGAGCCTAAGCTCAATGCTCCCGCAGTCCTTGCTGATGGCTGGCTCCCCCTCTCTATGGGAGAGGGGGCCGGGGGGTGAGGCCCACGTGGCCGGGGGGTGAGGCACCGGGGAAGCTAGTACCCGAAGATTTCCTTTAACGTCAGCTGCTGCACCTGGCCATACTTGGCCAGCTCCTTAAAGTTGAGGCGGTCCTTGGAACCGATGACGAGGATGCTCTGGTTCTGGCCTTTCACCTTGGCTTGCTGGAACTTACGCAGGTCGTCGAAGCTCATGTTCGGGGTTTGCTCGTACACGTCGCGGCGCAGGTCGTAGTCGAGGCCGAGGCGCTTGGCCCGCTCGTAGCTGAAGAGGATGTCGCTCTTGGTGATGCGTTCGGTGGCAATGCTGTTGCGGATGGCGTCCTTGGCAATCTGCAGGTTGGCTTCGGCCACGGGCATATCGTTGAGCAAGGCCTGCATGCCGGCCATGGCCTCGGGCAGCTTGTCGCTCTGCGTACCGATGTAGGAGCTGATGTAGTTGGAGCGGCCCACCTTGCCGGCATTGGAGTAGCCCGAGTAGGCCGAGTACGCCAGGGCCTTGCTTTCGCGCAGCTCCTGGAACACGATGCTGCCCATGCTGCCCCCAAAGTACTCGTTGTAGAGGCTCACGGTGGGTACCAGGGTTTTGTCGTACACGTCGCCCTTGGTCAGGAACACGATTTCGGCCTGCACCATGTTGTAGTCCACCCAGTACACCTTGCGGCTGTTCATGGGCAGCTCGGCAAAGTCCTTGGCCGCCGGCACCGGCGTGAGCTTAGCGGGCGTTTTATGAAGAGCCTGTAATTTCTCTACGAGGTAGCCTTTGGTCCAATTGGGTATCAATCCATGACCATGCGCGCTAGTAATTGAGTCCATCCGAATCATGTATTTCTCAGATATATAGCGTGGCCCGTAGTATAGCACGCGGTGCTCATAGGTCGGAATCTTCTGGATGAGGGCCGTCAGCTCCTGGGGTTTCAGGGCTTTGAGCTGCTTTTCGCTGAGCTGGGTGGTGAAGGGGTTTTTGGGGCCGTACTTGGCGTAGTTCACCAGGGCCTGGTTCAGAATCACCCCTTTGTTGAGCTTGGCATCCTGGCGGGCTTTCAGCACCCCGGCCACCATGTTTTGCAGGGCTTCGGCGTCGGGCTTGGGCTTGGCCAGCAGGCTTTCAAACAGCTGCACCGCCGGCTCGAAGTTGCTGTCGAGGCCGGAGAGGCTCACGTAGATGCGGTCGGCCCCACTCTGCACCCCGAAGGAGCAGCCCAGCTTGTAGAACTCCTGCTGGAGCTGAGCGGCGGTGTACTTGTCGGTGCCGAGGTATTGGAGGTAGTCAGCGGCCAGGCCAAGGCGCGGGTCGTTGTTGGTGCCCATATCGAGCACGTAGTACAGGTCGAAGAGGTTGTTTTCGGTGTTGCGGGTGTAGAACACCGGCACGCCCGAGGCCAGCTTGGTTTCCTGGATGTCCTTCTTATAGTCCACGAACACGGGCTGGAGGGCCGGGGCCGGGAGGCTGGTTACCTGCTTGTAGAAGCCGGAAGCGGCGTCGCGGTTCACGGGCACGGGCGTGATGGTGGGCTTCACCACTTTCACCTTGTTGGGGTCCTGGCCGGTGCGCTTGTACACGGCCACGTAGTTCTGGCCGTAGTACTGGTTGGCCACGCGCATCACGTCCGCCTTGGTAATCTTAGCGAAGTCGTCGATCTGCTTGACGTAGTCCTTCCAGTCCTGGCGGGCAATAAAGGCCGAAACGAAGGCGCCGGCGCGGGCCTCGTTGCTTTCGTAGCTCTTGGTGCGCTGTAGCTTTTCGCTGTTGATGATGGCCGGAATCAGCCAGTCGGGGAAGTCACCCTTCTTTACCTTGGTCAGCTCCGCCAGCAGCAGGTCGCGCACCTGCTCCAGCTTCTGGCCCTGGCGCGGGGTGGCGTAGAGCACGTGGGTGGAGTAGTCGTTGTTGAGGTCGGTGAAGGTGGCCGCCTGCAGCACTTTCTGCTGCTGGTTGAGGTCGAGGTCCACGAGGCCGGCCTGGCCGTTGGTCAGAATCTTATCAATCATGCGCAGCACCACCGCGTCGGGGGTAGTGGTGCCGGGAAAGCGGAAGCCCAGCATCACGTTTTCCGCGTCGGGGCCTTTAATTTCCTTTACAATGGGTGCCGTGATGGGCGCTTCCTGCGCGGGCGTAAACGCCGGTACCGGCTTGCTTTGCAGCCCGCCAAAGTACTTGTCGATGATGCGGATGGTCTGGTCGTAGTCCAGGTCGCCGCTCAGCGTCAGGGCCACGTTGTTGGGCACGTAGTACTGCGTAAAGTACTTCTTGATTTCCGTGATGGACGGGTTCTGCAGGTGCTCAATAGTGCCGATGGTGGTCTGGGTGCCGTACTCGTGCTTCTGGTAGAGGGCGGCATTCAGGGCCTGGTACTCCTTGCTGAAGTCACTGTCGAGGGTGCGGTTTTTCTCCTCGTACACGGCTTCCAGCTCGGTGTGAAACAGGCGGGGTACCATTTCCCCAAACCGCTCGGCCTGAATGGCGGCCCACTTCTCCACCTGGTTGCTCGGAATGTCTTCCTGGTACACCGTCTGCTCCACCGAGGTGTAGGCGTTGGAGCCCTTGGCCCCGATGGCACCCATCACCTTATCGTACTCGTTGGCCACGGCGTACTTAGCCGCCACGCCCGACACGGAGTCAATCTGGTGGTAGAGGCGCTTGCGCTCGGCCACGTCGGTTTTGCTGCGGTACTGCTCGTAGAGGGCTTCAATCTTGGCCAGTTCCACCTGCTCGGCGGCCCAGTTCTGGGTGCCCAGCTTAGAAGTACCCTTGAACACCATGTGCTCCAGGTAGTGGGCCAGGCCAGTGGCGGTGTGCGGGTCGTTTTTGGAGCCGGCGCGCACGGCCACGTAGGTCTGGATGCGCGGGGCGTCCTTGTAGTCGGAGAGGTACACCGTCAGGCCATTGTCGAGGGTATAGATGCGGGCCTTCAGCGGGTCGCCCTCCACGGTCTGGTACTTATATTCCTTCTGGGCTGGCGCAGCAGCAGGGTCCGGAGTCGTTGCGGCGGCCGTAGCAGCCGGCTTGCTCGACTGGCACTGGGTCAGACTCAGCGCCGCCATAGCCGGCAGCACGAGCATCAGGGTTTTTTTCACAGAAAACAGATGAAGTAGGGCAGAACAATGAAAGTCAAAGATAAAGGCGCTGCGTTAATGTGGGGTTAATGTGCTTCGCTTCGCTAATGTGGAAAATGTGCTGATGTGCTGATGGATGGATGCGCCCTGGCATAAACCGGGTCGGGTACGCAGCGTCCACACGTCGGGGCTCTTCACAACGCAAGGCTCCAGGCGTTGCTCAGGGCGAGTAGCTTCGACTCAGGTTTGATGGGTTACCTGCTCATAAGAACCAGCGGAGAACAGCCGAACCTGGCGCAGCGAAATAGTATTTCTCCGTAGTGGCCCGCGTGGTGTTCCTTACGGGTGAGTTAAGAGTGCCTTCATAGTGAGTATATCTATTTCGTCCTCGCTGGCACGGTAACCTGCCCCGGATAGTAAGCGCCGAAATAGAATAGAAGCTAGAGCGGACTACTTTGTGCCAGCTGGTTTCACGCCGCTTGCTCAGGCAGGCTTGAGGCGCAGCCAGGCATCAGCACATCAGCGAAGCGCAGCACATTCCTCACATTAGCACATTCATCAAAAGTCGGTATCCAGGCCCAGGCGCTGTTTCATGGCAACCAGGGCGGGAAACTTCTCGGCCAAGTACTCAAACTTATCGGCGGAGGTGTAGAGCTTGCGGCCAGTGCTTTGCTGCTCCACTACTTCCACCTGCACCGTGAGGCGCGGGTAGCCCGTGCGGCGGCGTAGCTCCCCCAGGAAGTCGGCCCGGAAGTCGTTGAACACGTCTTCCTGCACGGGGTTGTCCACGCGCAGCACAATCACGTGCCGCTCATCGGCCTGCACCGGGCGGTTCAGCACCGTGTACTCACTCATGCTGCCGGCCTTGCGCAGTTCCTTCAGCTCATTCCACACCTGCTGCAGGCGGGCATCGTCGATGGCGGGCAACGTGCCGGGCGCAGCACTCGGGGCATCCTCCTCGATGACAGCGGCTTTGGGCGCGGCGCTCTGGCGGGCGGCCTGCTCTTTCATGGCCGTGAGGCTGGGCAGCTTGGAAGCCACGCCCAGGCCCTTGGTGAGCGAAGGCAATGGGCGGATAGGAGCTGCTACCACCGGAGCGTCGCCGGGCTCATGGCCGGCCACGCTGGGCCGGCCCGTGTCTACGTGCGGCACCGTGTCGCGCACCAGGCGGGTGGGAGGCACCTGCGTAGCTGCCTCATCTTCCACACTCGGGGTGTCGTGCAGCTCCTCTACGCCGCTTTCCACCGGCACAATGGGCTCGGGGTCGGCGGGGGCGTGGATGGGTTGCGGGTTTCGGGTTTCGGGTTTCGGGTTGGTTGGGGCCGGCACGTAGGGGGCCGGGGCTTCGGCGGTGCCGTTCGTACTCGGCAGGCCGTTAAGGGCGGCTACTACCGGCGCAGGCGCGGCTCCCGGATTTACACTACTTTTTTTTTTCGCCTCGTCGTTGTCCGACGATGCTTGCGGGGCGTTGGCCGGAGCTGCCTGCAGGTCGCGGGCAAACTGCACGGCCCCGTTCAGGTACGCCAGCTTCATGAGCGTAAGCTCCACGTGCAGGCGCTGATTTTTGGCTTGCTTGAACTCCCGGTCGCACAAGCTCACCAAATTCAGGGCCGAGAGCAGGAACGCCAGCGGGGCGGCCTGGGCCTGCTGCACGTAGCGCGCCCGGATGTTGTCCGATACTTCCAGCAACTGCACCGTCACGGGGTCTTTGCACACCAGCAGCCCGCGCAGGTGCTCGGCGGCGCCCACCACAAAGTTGTGCAGGTCGAAGCCCTGCTGCATCACCTCATCCAGCAAGAGCAGCGTGGCCGACAGGTTCTCCGTCAGCAGCGCGTCTACCAGCCGGAAATAGTACTCGTAGTCCAGGATGTGCAGGTTCTGCACCACATCCTGGTAGCGTAGGTTCTGGCCCGAGAACGTCACCATCTGGTCGAACATGCTCAGGGCGTCGCGCAGGCCGCCGTCGGCTTTCTGGGCCAGCAGGTGCAGGGCGTCGTCTTCGGCCTGAATGTGCTCCTGGGTGGCCACGTAGCGCAAGTGTTTGCGCATGTCGTCCACCTTAATGCGGTTGAAGTCGAAGATCTGGCACCGCGACAAAATGGTGGGGATGATCTTGTGCCGCTCGGTGGTAGCCAGGATAAAGATGGCATAGCTTGGCGGCTCCTCCAGCGTCTTCAGAAAGGCGTTGAAGGCCGCATTCGAGAGCATGTGCACTTCGTCGATGATGTACACCTTAAAGCGGCCCTGCTGCGGGGCGTAGCGCACCTGCTCCACCAGGGAGCGAATGTCTTCCACCGAGTTGTTGGAAGCCGCGTCCAGCTCGTGCACGTTAAAGGAGGCGCTTTCCTGGAAAGCCCGGCACGAGGCGCACTTGCCGCAGGCCTCCAGCTCGAAGGGTGTGTTGTCGGGGTCGGCGGCCTGTTGCAGCGCCGCGGGCACGATTTCAGGCTGGGTCTGGAGCAGCTCCGACACCGGGCGGCCCTGGCGCACGTGCTGCTCTACAAACTCGCAGTTGATGGTTTTGGCCAGGATACGGGCACAGGTGGTTTTGCCCACGCCGCGGGGCCCGCAGAACAGAAACGCCTGGGCTAGGTGCTGGGAGGCAATGGCGTTCTGCAGGGTGGTAGTAACGTGCTGCTGCCCCACCACGCTGCGAAACGTGGCTGGGCGGTACTTACGGGCCGAAACAACGAAATTTTCCATACGAGCTAGTCACAAAGATACGCAACCGCCCGCCCGATTCCGCCCCATCCGGGCCGCTAGTACGCCCCGCGTCCCAATACTTGCCCCAGGGCCGCCGTGCGGTTGGTCACGCCCAGCTTGCTGTAGATATTCTGCAAATGGTTCTGCACCGTGCGCGTACTGATGCCGCTTTGCTGGCCTATTTCCTTGTCGGTCAGGCCCCGACTGAGCAGGGTTAGCACGTGGGTTTCGCGGGCCGTAAGCTCCGTGAGCAGGGCCATTTCCGGGGCAGCGGGCGGCGGGCTCTGGAGGCGGGCTACGGTACGGGCGTGGCGCACGGCCACCTGCATGTGGGGCTTGAGCAAGTGCAGCACCTGGCGGTCGGCCTCGGTGAAGTTGCGCCGCTGCCGGGCAAGCGCGCAGGTTACCCAGCCATAATCCTTCAGCTCTAGGCCCAGAATCATGTGGTGGGTGAGGGCTAGGGGCCGGTAGAAGGAGTTGAACAGGGTAGTCCGAAAGTACTGCGGCATGCGGCAGAAGTCACTGGTGCGCAGGGGCTCGGAGCGGCGCTGCTCCATAATGGCCGGAAACAGCGGGTGCTCGGCAATGTGGTTGCCAAGCAAGGGGAAATCGTCGGCCACGAACAAGCCTTCGGGGTAAGCACCCAGGTGGCCAATGCGGCCACTCAGGTCGTAGCCGTCGAAGCACACCGTTTCGGCCGAAATAGCCAGCATCACCGCCCTCGATAGCTGCCCAAACAACCTCCGCGGCCCGGCCTCGGCGTGGACCAGCTCAATAGCCTGGTTGAGGCGGAGAAAATCGGCGTGGCGCAGACGAATCATTCGGGAAGATAATGACAACGCCGGAATAGCCTACTTACGCCAGTAGGTAATCTTACTCATTTTCACTAGGACTATAGCCGGTAGCTTTGACCCAGCTTGCAATGGTGGTACAGTTCAGCTGAGGCTTTCACATCATCATGTGATTGAGAACGATAAGCGGATATGTCACCTTGTAACCTGTTTTTATAGTGCCATTTTATCTGATTTTTCTACCAGTAAAAACCCTTCGGGTACTTCGGTAGCAAACCAACCTCCACCGTCGCCGATGCTGCACTACTCCGCCCGTTTCGGCTTACGCTCTTTTTGCTGGCTACTAGCCGTTGCGCTGGTAGTCGGTATGGGTACCAGCCGCGCCCAAACCCTGGCTACCCGCGTGTATGGCCTGGCCGACGGGCTGCCGCAAAGCACCGTGTACTGCCTGGCCCAGGATGCGGGCGGGCGGCTATGGGCCGGCACGCAGGGAGGGGTGTGCTGGTTTGATGGCCGCAGCTTCCAGACCCTCGATGCCCGCCAGGGCCTCCCCGATAACCACGTGAGCAGTCTGCTCCCGGCTCCGGGCGGCATGTGGCTGGGCCACGCAGCCGGCATCATCACGGCCATCAGCCAGAATGGGCAGGTGGGCAAGCTGGGCCCGGCCCAGTGGCGCGCCAATGCCAGCATCCGCCAGCTTTTGCCAGCCCCAAACCAGCAGCTGTGGGTAGCTACCCTCGGCAACGGCTTATATCACCTGCCGCAAGCCGGCTCCGGCCCGGTTAGGCACTTAGCAGCCCCGCAAGGCCTGCCTTCCGACACAATCTTTCAAATAGCCGCCGGCGCTGCCCAGGAGCTGTGGGTAGCTACTGCCCAGGGCGTAGTCATTGTACACGCCAGCACCGGGCAGCCGCTGCAGGAAGCCACAGCGGCCCTGCCCGCCGCCATCCGCCAGGAACGCGTGTACTCGGTGCACCGCGCCTCCGATAATGCGTACTGGCTGGGGTTGAAAAATGGCTTAGGTCAGCTCACGCGTTCCTCGTCCTCTCAGCCCTGGCAGCTGCGGCTGATAGGGCAGGAGCAGGGCCTGTGCGCTTCCGCGCCCCAGCGGGTGCTGCCCGACCGCCTTGGGCGGGTGTGGGCCGTGTCGGCGGCGGGCGTTAGCTGCTACCAGCCAGCCACGGGCCGCGTCACCTGCTTTCCCCAGCACAGCCTACTCAGCGACCAAACCGCCTGTGGCTTGCTCGAAGACCGCGAAGGCAGCATGTGGGTGGTGCTCGACGACGGCATCCTCCAGCATATTCCCGACGAGCAGTTTGCCTTGTTTGGGTCGGCCGAAGGGCTGGGGGGCCGCAACGAACCCGGCGGGGCCGACGTGCAGAATATTGTGAACGTAGCGCCGGGCGAGTACTGGGTAGGCACTCGGCTGGGCCTGTGGGAATTTCGACCCAACAACCCCGCTGGCCGGCAGTTTCGGCTGGCTTACCGGCGCCCGGGCGGCGACGCGGCCAACTTTGTGCGGGCCCTGTTCAAGGACGCGCAGGGCCGTATCTGGCTGGGCAGCCGGGGTAGCGGCGTGGCCGTGTACACGCCGGCTACCGGCCGCTGGCAGGAGCTGAGCAACGTTCCGGGCCTGGTGGGCCAGAATGTGCGCCAGTTTGCCCAGGATAAGCTAGGCCGCGTGTGGGCCGTGACGGCCGCCGCCGGGGCTACCGTGTTGCTCAACCCCGCCACCGGCGCCAGTCGAACTTACGGGGCCAGCTCGGGCCTGGGCACCAACGCGCTGTGGGCCGCTTTCCGGGACCACGAAGGCACGCTTTGGCTGGGCACCGACGACCGAGGCCTGGTGCGCGTAGATGTGCAGGCCGACGGCCCCGACCAGTTGCGCCGCGCCGACGGCCGCACTGACCACCTGAGCATCGGCTCTATTACCGAAGACCTGCGCGGCCACCTCTGGCTGGGCTCCATTAATGAAGGGCTGCTGGAATTTGATGGGCGCCGCCTGAAAGCCTACGGACCGGAAGCCGGGCTGAAATCCAATAATCCTTACTTCGTGCGCTGCGATGCTCGGGGGCGGGTGTGGGTGGGCACCAACCTGGGCCTGGATTTATTTGACCCAGCCACGCGCCGCACCGTGAGCTACGGCACTGCCGAGGGCTTTCTGGGTCAGGAAACCAACCAGAACGCCGTGCTGCTGGAGCCTAACGGCCTGCTGTGGGCCGGCACCGTGAATGGCCTCATGCGCTACGACCCGCGCCAGGCCCGCCCCAACCCCGTGCCGCCCAGCACGCACGTCACCCACCTGCGCGTGTTCGGCCGCGACACCGCCTTGGCTTTGGGGTTCACCTTGCCCCACCATCTCAACCAGTTGGCCTTTGAGTTTGTGGGCGTCAGCCTTACTAGTCCTACCAAAGTCCGCTATCAGTACCGCCTCGCGGGTTTCGACGAGCGGTGGAGCAAGCCCGCCGAGGCTACTTCGGCCACGTACACCAACTTGCCGCCGGGCAGCTACACCTTCGAGGTAAAGGCCGCCAACAACGTGGGCCGCTGGAATGCGCAGCCTACCCGGCTGTCCTTCACCATCAGCCCGCCCTGGTGGCGCACTTGGTGGGCCTACCTGCTGTACGCGGTGGGCGTGGCCGGGGCCTTCTACGTGGTACGCCGCAACACCCAGCGCCGGGAGCGGGAGCGGGCCCAGCAGCAGTTGGAGTACCAGGCCCTGGTGCACCTGCAGGAAATGGACCGGGTGAAAACCGACTTTTTCACGCACATCAGCCACGAGCTGCGCACCCCGCTCACGCTGATTCTGGGCCCGGCCGAAGAGCTGGCCTACGACGAAGCCATGCCCGCCACGGCCCGCCGCCACGGCCTGCGCATCGGCGACAACGCCCGCAAGCTGCTGCGCCTCATCAACCAGCTGCTGGACTTGAGCAAGCTGGAAGCTGGGGGCCTTATTCTGCACCCCCAGGCCGGCGACGTAGCGGCGTCGGCCCGTGCCTGGCTGGCTGGTTTTCAGCACTTGGCGGCGGCCCGGCAAATTGGCTTGCACCTCGCCGCGCCCGCTCAACCGGTTTCATTGGTTTTTGATGCTACCCGCTTGGAAGAAGTAGTCTGCAACCTGCTGGCCAATGCTCTGCGCTTCACGCCCGCAGGTGGACACGTCACGCTAGCCGTGCACGACGAGGCGCCCACGCCGCTGGCACCCCAGGGCACCGTGGTCCTGAGCGTGCAGGATACTGGCGTAGGCATTGCGCCAAGTCACCTCCCGCACCTGTTCGACCGGTTTTATCAGGTACTGAGCAGCGGTGCCGATTCGGGTGGTAGTGGGGTAGGGCTGGCGTTGGTGAAGGAACTGACCGAGCGACACGGAGGCACGGTGCAGGTGATGAGCACCCCAGGCGCTGGCACCACCTTCGTAGTGAGGCTACCGCGGGGCCTGCTCTCAGCCGTGCCCGCGCAGCCAGTCACGAACCCTACGAGTACTGCGCCGCCTCTACCAATGGAAACCACCCTGCCCGAGCCCGCTGAGGATGCCGAAGTGGTGCTGGTAGTAGACGACAGCGCCGAGGTGCGCGCTTTCGTGCAGGAAACCCTGGCCAGCGCGGGCTACCGCCTGCTGGAGGCCGCCGATGGACCAGAAGGAGTGCGGATGGCACGCGAAATGGTCCCCAGTCTGATTGTGTCGGACGTGATGATGCCGGGCTTTGATGGCATGGAGCTATGCCGCCAGCTGAAAGCTGACCTGGCCACCAGCCACGTGCCCATTGTGCTGCTCACGGCCCGCGCCGAAGCCGCCGACCGCCTCGCCGGCCTCGAAACCGGGGCCGATGCCTACCTGCCCAAACCCTTCGACCCGCGGGAGTTGCGTGCCCAGGTGCGCAACCTGCTGGCGCTACGCAGGGGCACCCAAACGCAACTAGGGCTGCTGGCGGCTGTGCCCGATGCCTCGCCGGAAAACCCGGCCGCCGCCGCGCTGCCCGATTCCTATGCGGCTTACGCGGCTGCCGTGTCGGCCCTGCCTTCCCTCGACCAGTGTTTCCTGAAACGAGTGGAGCAAGCCATTGAGCGCCACCTCGACAACGGGGAGTTCAGCGTGGAAATGCTCGGCGACGAGGTTGCCCTGAGCCGGGCGCAGCTCCACCGCAAGCTCAAGGCCCTCACCGGCCAAGCCCCCAGCGACTTTATCCGGGGGCTGCGGCTGCGGCGGGCCCACGTGCTGCTGGCCGCCCGCACCGGCACGGTGTCGGAAGTTGCCTATCAGGTCGGCTTCAACTCCCCGGCCCACTTCAGCACCAGTTTCTCCCGCCATTTCGGCTACGCCCCCAGCGAGGTGCCCAACCTAGTTTCGAGTTGATAGTTGCTAGTTGATGCCGCTAACGATTGGTTTCAGTCAATAGCCCGTCATGCTGAGCGGAGTCGAAGCATCTCTACCGCTGGCTGACTTAATTGTGGAGACGAAGCGGTGGAGATGCTTCGGCAAGCTCAGCATGACGGACAACTAGCAACCAGCAACTATCTACTAGAAACTTCCCTTCGCGACGTGTGCGCAAGCCTTTGCGACCTGCGTGAATGCCGTGGCCGCGCCTCCCGGCGTCCTTTGCTGGTACTTGCTCTAATCTGCTGGCGCTATGCACACCCTGGTTCTTCCGGCCCGTCGCCTTACTACTTCCGATGAACGCTGGGCGGCCGGGCTGCTAGCCGAAGCCTACGCGGCCGACCCGCTGTTTGGGCCGGAACCAAACTGCCCCGCCCAGCCCAACTACTACCTCCGCCTGGTGGTGCGCTACGCCCTGCGCACGGGCTGCGTGTATGCCAGCCCCAGTGGGCAGGCCGTGGCCGTGTGGCTACCGGCCGAAGCGGCCGATTTTTCCTGGCAGCAGGTGTTGAAAGCCGGGCAGCTGGCCTGGCCGTTGGGCGTGGGCTGGTCGCGGTTCTGGCGCTTGGTGGGCTGGCAGCATCAGCAGGATGAAATACGCCAGCAGGTGCTGCCGCTGCCGCACCATTACCTGCTGGCACTTGGCGTGCGCCCGGGCGTGCAGCGGCGGGGTGAGGGCCGGGCACTGCTGCGCGCCTCACTGGCGGCGCTGGGGGCCCGCTACGCACCTTGCTACGCCGATGTACACACGCTGGCGGCGGTTCATTTTGGGCAGCGGCTGGGCTTCGAAGTAGCCAGCTACGGCGAACTGCCCGGGCCGGGGCTGCCGGTACCCTGCTGGGGAATGGTGCGCCCGGCCGCGCCAGTATAGCGCACGTCGCATTTGCTTGCGTGCGACTTGTGCGCATGCCTTTGCGACGAGGATGAATGCCTTTCGGAGCCTGGGGCCGCACTTTTGGGCCATTGCTAGCGCCTCTCGGAAAACGCGCATTTCATCTGAGAATCTTTCTGCTAAACCTCTTCTCTTTTCAAGCTCATGAAAACGAACCACTCTTTGGCTTTCCGCTTGCTCTCGTTGCTGGTGTGTCTGCCTCTACTCACGGCCTGCTCTTCCGGCGACAAGGAAGACGACCCTGACCCCACCACCCAGAGCGGCGGCGATGAAGTACGCTGGAAGGTGAGCGGCACCGAGTACGCCGGCTTCGGCAGCAACGTGCAGACCCAGGGCCACTACCGCCCCAGCAGTGCCGACGATAAGAACAAGGAGCTACTCATCCTGGCCGACGACTCCCAGAACTATCAGGTGAGCGTGCTCATCGACAACTTCACCGGCAAGGGCACTTACACTTTGGTGCCTAATGGCAACTCCCGCGGTGGCCTCACCGAAATGACCGGTTCCAAGAACACCTACATCAGCATATGGGCCGCCAGCAGCCCGGCGGGTACGGTAGAAATAACGGAGTGGGACCCCAGTACGACCCACGTGAAAGGCACATTCTCTTTTAAAGCCCGCGTGCGCAACACGGGCGGCACGTTCGGGCCTTCGGTGGAGGTTACCAGCGGCTCCTTCAACTTCAAGTCAGTCTACAAATACTAACCAGTTTTCACTCTACCACCCCACAGCTATGAAAACGACTTCCTTTCTGTTCCGGCCGCTGCTGCTGGCTTGTTCCTTCTTGTTACTTTCCGGCTGCGGCAAAGATGATGAGGAAGATGCCGCACCCGACTCCGACGGCACGGTAACCTGGACGCGCAACGGCAAAACCATTACCAGCACCATCTATTCCGGGGCCTTCTACGACGACAATATGTACGTGAAGGATGTGATGAAAATTTCGGCCTCCCAGAATATCAACGAAGAAACCCTGAGCTTGGCAATTGATGGGCTGGATGCCAAAGGTGTGGGTACCTACGAGCTGAAGAAAAGCTCCGCGCAGGATGATGGTTCGGTAGGGGCCATTGTGGTAGGCAACGGCCAGACTGGCGCTCTATACAACACGCTTAGTGCCAGCGGCAGCGTGAATGGTACCATCAAAGTGACGGCCTACGATAAGGCCACGCAGAAGCTGGAAGGTACGTTCAGCTTCACGGCCGGGGCTGTGCCCTTCGGTAACGGCACCGGTACCCAAACCATTACCAACGGCACCTTCAGCTTCCACCGCTTCCGGTAGGCCGCGCCGCTTTTCACCCGCCATTCCACTACTGCTATGAAAACTTGGAAGCCCGCCGGTTGGTGCGGGGTAGGGGGAGCTTTACTCGGCCTGAGCGCGCTGCTGGCCGCACCGGCCGCCGCGCAGGATATAGCCACGCTCGATCAGCAGAAGCCCGTTACGCTCTCGGGCACGCTGGATGTGCGCGGCATTTTCTACCAGGCCCAGGACATTGAAGCCCGGCGCAAGCCATTTTCCTACGTGCTGGCCGGGTCGCCCACGCTGAGCATCTATGGCATTGCCGTGCCCGTGAGCTTTGTGCTGAGCGAACAGGACCGCCGGTTTCGCCAGCCCTTCAACCAGTTTGGCCTAAGCCCCACCTACAAGTGGGTGACAGTACACGCTGGGTACCGCAACCTCACGTTTTCGCCCTTTACCCTGGCCGGGCACACCGTGCTGGGTGGGGGCGTGGAGCTGAACCCCGGCAAGCTGCGTTTTGCCAGCATGGTGGGCCGCTTCAGCCGGGCCACCAGCGTCGACCCCGTGAGTGGCTCCCTGATGCCGTTTTCGTTTTCGCGCAAGGGCTACGCCGGCAAGCTGGGCTTCGGCACCGAGAAGTCCTTCATCGACCTGAGCTTGGTACGGGCCCGCGACGACAGCAGCAGCGTGAGCCGCGAAACCCGGCAGCTGGCCGAAACCACCGGGGCTGCCAACAACCGGGTGTTGCCCGCCGCCAACCTGGTGCTGGGCCTAAGTGGCCGCCTCACCATCAAAAAAGACTGGCTATTGGAAGCCGACGGTGGCCTCAGCTTTTTCACCCGCGACGTGGGCAGCTCCCTAGGCGTAGAAGAAGCCCTGCCGAAAGCCTTGCGCCAGCCGCTCAGCAAGCTCATTGCCGTGAATGGCTCCACCGAAGCCTACACCGCCTGGCAGGCCGCGGCCGGCTACCAGCACAACGGCAACGGCCTGAAAGTGCGCTACCGCCGGGTGTCGCCGGGGTTCCAGAGCATGGGCGCCTACTATTTCCAGGACGACGTGCAGAACCTGACGCTGGTGCCCACGCTCACGCTCTGGCAGCAGAAGCTGCGCCTCACGGGCAGCGTGGGCATTCAGCAAGACAACCTACGCGAGCAAAAGCAGCTCACCAGCCGCCGCCTGATTGGTTCCCTGAACGCCTCCGCCGAGTTTACCGAGCGGCTGGGCCTGGACGTGAGTTACACCAACTACACCACCGACCAGCAGCCCGGGGCCGTGCAGGTGGCCGACACGTTTCGGCTAACCCAAACCCAGCAAAGCCTGAGCGTAGCCCCGCGCTACACCTATACCGGCGAAACCTGGGGCCACACCGTGCTGCTGAGCGCCGACCGCGCCATTCTGCGCGACCAGAGCCCTGATGAGCTGGGCAAGCTGGGCGAGTTTACGTCCTACAATGCCTTTCTCAGCTACCAGCTCACGTGGGTGCCGCGCCGCTTTTCGGTGGGCGCCACCTACAACTACACCCAGCTCAAGCTAGCCACCGGCGACGACGGCAACCATGGCCTCCAGCTCAACGCCGACCAGGCTTTTGGGCAAGACGCGCGGGTGCGCCTGGGCGTGCGGGGCTCCCTGCTGCGCAGCCTCCGCGCCGACCAACCCAGCCGCTTGGTAGGCGGGGGGCTACGGGCCTCCTGGCGCGTGAGCCGTCACCACACCTTCCGCACCGATGTAGCCTTCACGGGCCATTATCCCACCGGCGACGAAACCACCCAAAACCGCCGCTACAGCGAAACGCGCGGGGAAATTGGCTATGCCTTCACGCTTTGAATCCTCTCTTACCTTCTCTCTTGCTGCTATGAAAACAACTCGTACTACGGGCCGCTGGTGGTGGCTACTACCGCTGCTGGCGCTGCTGAGTGGACCGCGGGCCTGGGCCCAGTCGGGCACGGAGGTGCGCGTGACGGTGCTGGCCCTGCCACCCTACTCCACGCATTTGTCGGACTACGTGGACCAGCCCAACCGCCTCGTCGTCACGCTCACGAACACCACGCGCCAGCCCCTGCAGCTGCAGCTGGCGGGCACGCTCACCGGCGACAATGGCGTGCAGGCCCGCACCCGCGACCAGGTGCGCTCGGCCCGGCCCCTGGAGCTGGCCGCCCTGCAAACCCGCCGCCTCGATCAGGACGAGCTGGGCCGCCTCTTCGACGAAAACCAGCTGACGTATTCGGGCATCACCCTGCCGCAGATGGTGCGCGGCAACGGCCTGCCCGAAGGCACCTACACCATCTGCGTACGCGCCCTCGACTACAGCACCCTGCGCCCCTTGTCGGCTGAAAACCCGCTGGGCTGCAGCAAGTCATTTCTGCTGCGCAGCCTGGAACCGCCCCAACTCGTGCGCCCCACCCCCGACGAGGTCGTAAAAACCCGCAGCCCCCAGAACATCCTTTTCACCTGGACGCGACCGGCCGGCGCGGCGGCTACCACTGAGTACGAGGTACGCATTGTGGAGCTGTCGGACAACCGCCGCAACCCCAACGATGCCTTCCTGGCTGGCACCACGCCCCCGCTGTTTGAGCGCACTGTGCTGGGCGTAACCACGCTGCTCTACGGCCCCGGCGAGCCGGCCCTGATTCCAGGCCGCCGCTACGCCTACGCCGTTACGGCCCGCGACCCGCAGGGCCGCGCCGCCTTCCGCAACAACGGCCGCTCCGAGGTAGGTACCTTCGTGTACGGCGAAACCAGTACGCCCCCCAAGAGCAACAGCCCCGTAGTCACCGCCAAGCCGCCCAAGAACACCAGTAAGCCCATTTCGGAGATCAAAACCGACCTGAAAATGCCCGCGGTGCAGATTCGGGGACGGGTGCTGTGGGCTTTCCGCAAAAGCGAGGAAGGCGGCGTGTCGTTTTCCTCGGTGCCCGCGCCGGGCGTAGAAATGCAGGGCGCGGCCTATGCGGCCATGCTCGACCCCACCAGTGGCAGCGCCGGCAGTGCGGCTATTCTCGGGGCGATGCAGGCCGGCAAAACTGGGGGCAGCAGCCAGGGCAGTGCCGCCGCGCCTTCGGCCAGCCAGAACCCCACCGGCACCTATAACACCAACACAACCACCACAGGACCACTGGTGAGCGTGATGCAAGGCAGTACCAGCGGCAAGGCGGGCACCGACCTCGGCAGCACCACCGTAGTAAATGGCGGCGGCGTATTCAACGGCGTGCTGGTTGGCAATGGCACCTACAACAACGGCGCGGGCAAATCCAGCAAGCCCGGCGACATTGGCCCTATTCAGGAGTACGGCGCCGCCCCGGAGTTTAAGCTCACGCCGTTGCTGGGCTCCGGCCGGTTTCCGCTGAGCTTTACCAAAGTGCGGCTCGTGTACCGCTACCACCGCATCAGCAAGGGCCAGGTAGGCTGGAACGACCCCATGCTGAACCCCGAGCGGGAGGAAGTGCTGGGCCACGGTACCACCGACGACCAGGGCAACTTCAGCATCGGGGTGGTGTCGCCTACCCCCTTCGACGACCCGGCAGCTCAGCCTCCCGGCACCAAAGCCTACATCAAATGGCTGGTGGATGGAAAGCCCGAGGAAATTGGCTACCTGCACGTGGAAGTGGTTAACCCCCGGTTTTTCTCCGAGCCGGCTGCGTATTCCCTGAAAACGGCCGCCGATGGTGGCTATGACCTGGGCGAAGGCGTGTGTATGGCCAACACCTACCGCCTCAAGATAAAGGTGATGCAGTCGGCCACCAAGGAAGCTACCGGGCCCGTGCAGGTGCAGGTGCTGCGCCTGAGCAACTGGTACGACCCCAAAGCCCGCACCTACGCCCGCCAGGAAGGCCAGTTGCCCGCCGACAACCGGCCCACCGTCGTGTTCGATAACCCCAACAGCGCCACCCAGGGTCAGTGCACCGTCGTAACGCAAGCGGCTACGGCCGACAAGGACCTTATTCGCCTGTTTCCGAACCTGGAAGGCGCGGCCGATAAATACCTCATCACCCTCAAAGTCGACGGCTACAGTGACTACACCACTTCGGTAGCTGTGCAGCCGGGTACCCAAGACTACGAGGAAGGCGTTGTCACCGTCACCAAAACCTACACGCTCAACAGCAACCCGCCCCAGGTGCGCGGCCGCGTGGTGCGCCAGCACGACAGCTCACCCATTGCCGGGGCCAACATCCGCCTGGCCCGTTCCACGCCCGGCAGCGGCAAAGTCTACACCACCCAAACTGATGCGCAGGGTCGCTTCTCTATCACGACTGTCGGCATAAGCTCCATACCCATGACGCTGGAAGTGCTGCCCGGCGCGGAAGTGGGGAAAGGCTGGAAAGAAGAAAACCTCAAGCTCAGCAAAACCGGTCCGGCCGGCATCATCACCCGCGACCCTATCCCCGTGGATGTGACCCTGCACCCGGTGATGGGCGCGGTAAACAGCAGTGAAGGCGGCCCCGTGGCCCAGGCCAGTATGCGCTGGAGCACGGGTGGTCAGCCCTGGCAAACCGACGAATACGGCCGCTTCCTGACGACCCACCAAGCTGGTTCCGATACACTCATTATCAGCCGACTAGGCTTCCAGGAACTGCGCAAGCTGGTGATGGTAAACAGCTCCAGCTCCTTTTTCAACATCGAAACGCCCAAGGAAATGCAGGGTGCGGCCAAGCAGCTAAGCAACGCCCTGGACGGCGCCTCCAGCCTGCAGGTAGCCGGTGCCCCGCCGTTTCAATTGCCGGGAGCTGGCAACCCCTCTTCCGCAGGCAACAACGCTGGAACCGGAAGCAAGCCGGGCTACCAGGTGAGCTTAGGCAGCGCCAATACGTATGCCGGGGGCCTGTTTTCCGACAAAGACGCGCTGACGGGCTACCTAGGCGGACTCGGGGTGAGTGCCAATACCCCTCTGGGCGCTGGCCAGGACCTGGGCCAGTTTACGTTAACCAAGCTGGTGGGCCGCCTGCGCGTAACGGTGCTCGACTCGGCCAGCGGCCAGCCTTTGGCAGGGGCGCTGGTCACCTTTGCGGGCGCAGAGCCTGCCCTGGAGCAAACCACGGGCTCGGATGGGCAGACGTATTTCGCCAAAGCCCCTGGCGGGCCGGTGAGCTTGCGCGTGAGCGGCCCGGCCAAAGGCCCGGTGGCTTACGTGCCTGCCCTGCAGGACCTGACGGTGGCCGTGGATGGTACTACTACGCTGCTTATCGTGAAACTAGCGCCCGGCACTCGTGTGCAAGGAACTGTGCGCGCCGGCACCCTAGCCGTGGCTGGGGCCACCGTGCGGGTACAGGGCCGCCCCGAGCTGACGGTGCAGACTTCGGCCACCGGCCAGTACGAGCTGGTGGGCGTGCCCAAAGGCAGCTGGACGCTCGACGCCACCAAGTCGGGGCTGGTGGGCCAGAGCCAGACCAAAAAGTTTGCGCCCGGCGCTACTAGCACGGTTGACTTCACGCTCACCAGCGCGGGCTTTGCCATCGACAAGCTGCTGGGCTTTCCCATTGAAGTCAAAACCCTCACGCTGGGTAACGATACGCTCCTGACCGGGGCTTTCGTGAATTTGCCCGGCAACACCGCTTTTGGGGTGGCCGCTGGTACGCGCCTGGAGTTTGCCAACGTGCCTATTCACGTAGGGAAAACCGGCCTGCCGCGCCCCAAAGGCAAGGACTTTGTGCTGACGGACGCCACCGAGCTGGCGCTGAAAGCCTTCAAATACCTGCCCGTGCTGGTGGTCGAGCCCACGGGCCTGAAGGTGCAGATGCAAGCCGGCAACCCCGCCAAGGGGCAGCTGGCGGGCATGGTGGTACCTAACTTCGGCTCCCTGGGCTCGGCGCTGGGCTGGACCTGGCAGGACGGCGTGAAGCTGTTTCTGAGTGAAGCCAATGGGTCCGGCCAGGTGCCGCCGCTGATGGTCTTGACCTCGGACGGCACCGTGCCCTACACAAACGGCCTCAAAATCCGGAGCACCGCGAAATCAGTGGGCATGGAGTTGTACGGCTTCGGGGCTACTGTGGACCTGACGAAAAGCAGCATAGCCACCGACGGCCTGCACCTGACGGGCAGCGTAGATTTGAAAAGCGTGCCAGGCCTGGGCTCAGCCGCCATTCAGGTGTCGCAGCTGTGGATAGGCACCGATGGCAGCATCAAAACGGCCAAGCTGGGTTTCTCGCCGCCGGTGGCCGTGTCCATCGGTGGGTTTGGCTTCACGCTCACGGGCGGCGGCCTCACCGAGCAGGGCTTCAGCCTGAATGGCAACGTGAAAGTGACGGTACCCGGCTCGGAAGCCACGAATATCAGCTTCGCCGATCTGGCCATCGGACCCAAGCAGTTCTACGGGGGCAAGTTTGCCCTGCCCGAGGTAGGACTGGATGTGTTTGGGCTGGCCCGGTTCAAGCCCGTGAAGAGCAGCCCGCTGGCCTTTGGCAAGCTGGCTGAGGGGCCTTCTTTCTTCAGCGGGGGCGCGCAAACCACGCTGGGGCTGATCAACAAGACGGTTACCATCGAATCGTTCACAGTACGCTCCGATGGCAAGTTCTCGGCCCAGGTGCCCGCCGACTACAAGTTGACCTTCCTGGACATGGCTGAGCTCAACATCACGGGCGTTAAGTTCAATACCATTGGCACCTTGGGCATTGATGTGCTGGGCGACCTGCGCCTGCAGCTGCCTATGGTGCAGGCCGAGGTAAGCAACATAAAGTACCGCCAGGGGGAAGCGCCCAAGTTCGATGCGAGCCTGCACGTTCCCATTGGGGTAGGAACGCTGGGCGGCGGCATCAGCTTCAAGGACAATGGTTTTAAGGGCGACCTGGGCCTGAAGGTCATCAGCGTGCTGGACGTGCAGACGGACTTCGCCTACGCCAAAGTAAACGGGGCCGTGGAGTTCGATGCCAAAATTAAGACCAGCACGCCGCCTATTCCCGTGGGCCCGGGCCTGGCTCTGATGGGTATTTCGGGCGGCATCGGCTTCAGTGGCGGGGCCTTGAAAAAAGTGTCGGTAGGAGGGACGGTGAGCTTCGTGGGGGTAGAGGCTGGCCTGGCTTTGAAGCCGATTGAGGTAACGGTAGAGCCCGGCCCGGTGGTAACCGGCACGGCCAGCCTGACGGTGCTCGACAAGGCTATATCCGATGCTAAGCTGGTGCTCGATTTCCCCAACTCCTTAGCCTCAGTAGAGATTCTCATCAACTACGACCCTATACCCGTGGTCAGCTCGGCCACGGCCGGCGGCAAAATCGTGGTCAGCGGCAAGGCCAACGACACCTACTGGGCCCTGGGCATGTACGCCCACTCCAGCCTGCTGGGGCTGCTGGATGCCAACACCAACATTCTGGCGGCCCAGAATATGAACGTGGCCGCTCACCCCGAGATGAACGAGTACGCCTACTTCATCGACAAAAACTACCTCTCGGGTGGCACTACGGTGAACGGGGCCCACCTACTTGGGACTTCGCACTTCGGGCGCAGCAAGGAGAATCCCTGGTCGGTTTCTTTCCTGGAAGTAACGGGCAAGGCCTGGCTCTACAATGATGGAGAAATGGCCCTCAACGCCAACTTCAAGGACAACGCCTACAGCCTGCGCATTGCGGCGGCCTGGGGCGGGGGCGCCGACCTGAGCGTGGCTGGCTACACGCTGGGCAGCGTGGACATTGGGGCCAAATACGCCGTGAGCGGGGGCTACAACCCAACCCAGGGCTGGAACTTCGATGGCGAAGCCGAGGCCCACCTCATTGCCTCCTTTGGGGATTGTACCAATGACTGTGCCACCAAAATCTGCTGGGAAGCCGGCTGCGTCGACCCCTGCTACTACGCCACCCTGGGCTGGAAGTCCTGTGAAGTATGCACCATCCCCACCGGGGCCAAAGTATGCGTGCATCCCAACATACACGTCACCTACACCTCCAACGACGGGGTAGATGCCTATCTCAAGTTTTGAGTTGCCAATTCACGAAGCAACTGAGAGCATAAGACCGTCATGCTGAGCGGAGTCGAAGCATCTCTGACAAAACGCAACCGGATACTGACCACTGACTTTTTATGAAACGCTTAACCCTACTGCTCTTGTTGACGCTGCTTGCTGCGGTGGTCAGCGCCCAAGCTCCGGCCCCCAAAAATGCCGAGCTACCTGCGCACCCCTCGCCAGAAGGCGTGTGGGTGGTGCTGGCCAAAAACCGCCCCGAGCCCGGCCCCGGAACGCTACTCGGCGCCCGCCTGCTGCGCGCCGCGGCTGGCTCCAACGACTTTCGGGAAGTAGCCGTGCTGCGGGCGGCCACATCCCTGGCTGAGCTCCGGGAGCTGGCCGGGCAGGCTACCATTGACGCGCTGCGCGCCGGCTTGCGCTTGCCCTCCGACGAGGCGGTATGGACCTTCGTGGAAAGTCATCCTAACCTCGACAGCTACGGCGTGCATGGCCTGAGTATGAACCTGCGTCGGGCCCTGGGAACGGTGATGCTCGATGCCTCGGCGACCCAGGCTGCGCCCGGCACGCGCTATATATACCGCTTAGCTCCGGCCGCGGGCTTTAAACCAGAAAAGGCCGCCGTGGCGGCCATCAAGCCCCTGGAGAAAACCGTGGAAATAGGCCGCCGCAGCAACCTGCCGCGCCCCCGCGCCCGCCGTAGCCTCGGCCGCGACTCCTCGGTGGTGGTGCGCTGGGCTGCCCGCGTGCAGCCCGGGGCTAGCACCGTATTTGGGCGCGTGTACCGCCAGGGGCCGGGGGAACGGAACTTTGCCCTGCTGCTCGGCCGCCTGTTGGTGCGCCAGGTGCGCGACTCTGCTTTTTTCGTGCTGGAACAGCGGGTAGAGCCCGAGGCCATGTACCGCTACTACCTCGAGCCCCTGGACTTTGTGGGCAACCCCGGCCCAGCCTCCGACACGGCCTATGTACTGTCGGTGACGTCTGGGCGCATGCCGCTGGTGCAGCGCGCCACGGCCCACGATACCACAACGGGCATTGTACTGCGCTGGCCCGCTCTGCCGCGCAAGGCGTATCTGGCGGGCATCGAAATTCAACGCTCCCGCGACGCCCGCGGCAACTACGTGCGCCTCGACACCATTCCGGCCATGGCCACTAGCTACCTCGATACCCGCCTGCTGCCCAACATTGGCTACCACTACCGCCTGCGGGCTTTGCTGCCGAAAGGTATTCCCACGCCCGGCACGGCCTCGGCCACGGCCTTTGCCAGTCACCAGCCCGGAACAATGGCCGCGCTATTGGCACCCGTGGCTCTCACGGCCGAGCCGGAAGGGGAGGGGGTGCGCCTGCGCTGGCAGCCCGCCGCCCCCGACCTCACCCACGATGCCTACTATGTGTACCGCGGCACCTCGGCCCAGGACTCCCTGGTGGTGGTGTCGCCGCCGCTGCGGGGCAACGTGCTGACGTTTCTGGATACCACTGCCCGCAACGGCCGCCGCGAGTACGTGTACGCCGTGCGCGACGCCAACCAGAACATGCAGCTGAGTCCCTTCTCAGCTTTGGCGGCGGCCCGCCCCAACCGCGCCATGCCAGTGACGGCCCCGCTGGGGGTAAGTGCCTACGCCGCGGGCTCGGCCGTGCAGCTCACCTGGGATGATGCCCGCCGCGACCCCGCCGTGGTAGCGTACCGCCTGTACCGCCGCGCAGCTTCGGCTACTGCGGCCACCAGCCCGGCGCGGGCTTCGGATTTCACGCGGCTGGCCACGGATTTGGTTTCCCCAGCTTATATCGATGCGTCGGTGAAGCCCGGCCAAACCTACCAGTACGCTGTGGCCGCCGTGGATGCCCAGGGTACGGAAAGCACCTTGTCGCCGGTAATGGTGGTGCGCGTGACGGGTGCTCCGCTGGTGCCGCCCGGTCAGCTGGTGGCTCGCCCGGTGGCTACAGGTCTTGAGGTAAGCTGGAGCCGGCCGACCGTGGCCCCGGCCAAAGGCTACGCCCTATACCGCCGTCAGCGCGACCAGCCCACGGCCCAGCGCGTGGCTACCCTCACGGCCGCTCAAACACGCTACCTCGACCAGACTGCCAAGCCCGGCACGCTCTACATCTACTCCCTCAGCGCCCTCACGCCCACGGCCGAGTCGGCCCGGACGCCCGAAATCAGCGCCCGGCGCTAAGCCTTTCACCTCAACTTTTCACTCGCTTATTTTCTCTTCTCTTATGAAAACCTTCCGCCATTACCTCGTGCTGATTGGCTTGCTGCTGACGGTGGCTGCCTGCAAAAAGGACAAAGACAACGAGCCTTCCCGCACGGACATGCTGACCAGCAAAGGCTGGCAGTTGAATGACATGAACATGCGTGTTAACGGCGTGACGGGCACCTACACGGTGCCTGCCGATGAACAGTATACCTACCGCTTCACGTCGGACGGCAAGGGCACTATGGAGGAAGCCGACGGTACCAAAGAAAACCTGACGTGGTCGTGGAAGAACAACGAGGAAGTGCTGCGCGTGACCAGCAGCGGCGACACCTACGATTTCCAAGTGTTCACGCTCTCTAAGTCCAGCCTATCGGTAGGTTTCCAGCTCAACCAGCAGCAGATCAAGAATGATGCAAGTGCGGGTGGGGGTACTTTGCTCTATTTCGCGCTCCTCTACCAGGCCTTCATCTTCCCGCCCAATGCCCCCAAGCTTAATGATATCAACACGCTGACGGATCTGCAGCTACAGCTCAACTACCAGGCGAAGTAGTACAGATTCACCGGCCAGTTATCCTACGTAGTACCATGAAGTATTCTTTCCTCACTCAAATGGGCGTGCTGGCAGCGGGCTTGCTGGGAGCCTGCTCCGGCCCCGACAAGCCCGCCGACCAACCCACCACCAAGCCCGCCGCCATCGTCACTACCACCCAGGCCAAACCCGAGGCTGCACCAGCCCCGCCGCCCGCCGCCCCGGCCGATACGGCGGCTGCCGGCTTCGACATCAGCCAGGTGCCGGTGGCGAATCCCAAGCTCGGTGGCTTTCCCTACTTCAGCCTGCTCGATGGCTACCAGAAAGGTGACCCAAAAGGCAACATGATATCCACGTCGGCTAAGGACTACCTCAAGGATGTGGCTTTCGACCGCTACGAATTCTTCGATGGCACCAAGCTGATTCCGGTGGACGGCCGCCTCATGACCACCAAAGCCGTTGGGGACGGTGCCTCATTTTATCAGGTGCAGAAAACATACGAGAAGCTGGTGCATGACCTGGGCGGCGTAACTGTGTGGGAGGGCAACATGGAGGAGTTCCAAAACCGCAAGCTGCAGATGCAGGAAAAGCGCCACCGGGGCAACTACAGCATCTGGAGCGCCGAAAAAGCCGGGGTGTACGTGGTGCGCACCCCCGACCGCGAAATCTGGGTGGAAGTGTATGAGCCCTACGAAAACAAAAACGGCTACTGGCTGACGGTGGTGGAACGCAAGGCCCTGCCGATGACGGCCAAGCTGATGCCCGCCGAGGAAATGAAGAAGGCCCTGGACGCCAACGGCCACGTGGCCGTGTACCTCAACTTCGACACCAACCAGGCCACCCTGCGCCCCGACGCGGCCCAGGGCATCGGGGAAATCGTGAAGCTGCTGCAGCAGGACCCCACCCTGCGCCTCACCGTGGAAGGCCACACCGATAACACCGGCGCTTTTACCCGCAACCAGCAGCTCTCGGAGCAGCGGGCGGGCACGGTAGTAGCGGCCCTCACCGCCCAGGGCATTGCGGCCGAGCGGCTACAGCCCAAGGGCCTGGGCCAAACCAAGCCCCTAGCCGACAATAGCACCGAGGAAGGCAAAGCCAAAAACCGCCGGGTGGAGCTGGTGAAGCGCTAGCCCCCGGTAAAATCTCGTGGAATAAGACCTGAGCGCAACAGTTTGCGACCTGCGTGAAAGCGAGGGGTAAAGGAATAGCGTTTCTTTAGGTGGTTGATAAATAGTAAATTAACCTATTCGGCGGCGGGGGTAGGCATAGTAGCCAATGCGCCGGCCAAGTGGTAGCAGCGTTTCACTTTCTTTCCTTTCTGCGCATGAAAACAACGTTCCCGTTTCTCGCTCTTCTGCTGGCAGCCCCGGCGGCCATGGCCCAGTCGGGGCTGCCGGCGGCTCCGGCTAAGTCCGCTTCCGATACCTACTTCGGAGTGAAGGTGGAAGACCCCTACCGCAACCTCGAAAACCTGCAGGACTCGGCCGTGGCTTCTTGGATGAAAGCCCAGAGCGAGTACGCCCGCCGCACCCTCAACGCCATTCCAGGTCGCCAGCAGCTGCTCGACCAGATGGTGGCCATGGACCAGCGCAAGGCTGCCCGCGTGACGGACATCCGCGTGACCGACAACGGCCGCTACTTCTACTTTAAGTCGCGCCCCCAGGACCAGCAGCCCAAGCTCTACTGCCGCGACGGGTATCAGGGGCAGGAGGTGTTGCTCTTCGATCCGGAGAGCTACGAGAAAGGCAAGGTGTTCAACATCAACGGTTTTTCGCCCAGCGACGACGGCTCGAAGGTGTCGTTCGGCCTCAGCGAGAAAGGCGCTGAGCTGGGCCGTACGCTCATCATGGAGGTGAAAACCAAGAAGCTCTACCCCGAGCAGCTCCAGCTCAACCGAGGCAGCGGCCAGTGGCTGCCCGACAACCAGAGCCTGACGTACACGCCCTACAACAACGGTGACCTGAAGGACATGGCTGCCCGTCAGAAAACCCAGTGTGTGCTGCACCGCGTGGGCACCCCCCAAAGCCAGGACAAGCCCATCTTCTCCACCCAGCTCTACCCCAAGCTCGACATCAAGCCCAGCGACTATCCGTACGCCGGCATTGACCGGGACGCGAAGCTGGCGTATGGCTTCCTGTATTCCGTGGACCGCTACCTTAAGGCCTACTACGCGCCGGCAGCGGCCCTTGCCAAACCCAATGTGCCCTGGCAGCCCCTGTTCCGGCCTGCCGACGAAGCCACCAATTTTGTGACGGATGAGCAGTATATCTACTTCGTGACTTCCAAGAACACGCCCCGCCAGAAGATTATGCGCATGCCCGCGGCCAAGCCCAATGTAGCCGCGGCTGAGGTACTGGTGCCCGAAGCCGCCGACGAAGCCATCCTGGATGAGCAGCTGAAAACCACCAAGGACGGACTGTATTTCGTGCGCAGCCGCAACGGGGTGGAGGCCAAGCTCTACTTTGTGCCCAAGGGCAGCAAAACCGTTCAGGAGCTAAAGCTGCCCCAGTCGGCGGGCCGCTTGGAGCTGGCCGGCAAAAACCTGCAGTCCCCGGAGCTGTGGGTGACCATGGGCGGCTGGACGGCCGACCGTAAGCGGTACCGCTACGACGTGGCCAGCCGCCGCTTTGTGCCGGAGGCGCTGTCGTCGGAAGCCCAGTACCCGGAGTTTACCGATCTGGTGGTAGAGGAAATCATGGTGCCTTCCCACGACGGGGTGCAGGTGCCGCTGTCCATTATCTATAAGAAGGGCCTGAAGCGCGACGGTGCGGCGCCCACGCTCATGGTTGGCTACGGGGCCTATTCCATGTCGATGGAGCCCACGTTTATGCCGCCGTTCCTGCTCTGGGCCCAGCAAGGCGGCATTCTGGCCGTGCCCCACGTGCGCGGGGGCGGAGAGTTGGGCGAGGCCTGGCACAAAGCCGGGCAGAAAACCACCAAGCCCAACACTTGGAAGGATTTGATTGCCAGCGCCGAGTACCTCACCAAAAACAACTACACCGCGCCCGGCAAAATTGCCATCAACGGCGGTAGCGCCGGCGGTATACTCATTGGCCGGGCCATGACGGAGCGCCCCGACTTGTTTGCCGCGGCTATTCCAGAAGTAGGCTGCCTGAACGCCGTGCGCATGGAAAACTCCCCGAATGGCCCCGTGAACACGCCTGAGTTTGGCACCATGGCCAAGGAAGATGAAGCCAAGGCCCTGCTGGAAATGGACGCTTACCACCACCTCAAGCCTGGCACCCAGTACCCGGCCACGCTCGTCACGGCGGGCTTCAACGACCCGCGCGTCATTGCCTGGCAGCCAGCCAAGTTTGCGGCCCGCCTGCAGGCCAGCCAAGTCGGGGGCAAGCCCGTCCTGTTCTTCACCGACTACGAAGCCGGCCACGGCATGGGCGACTCTCGCCTTAAACAGTTTGAAAGCATTGCCGACCTGATGAGCTTCGGCCTGTGGCAAACCGGCTCGCCCGGCTTCCAGCCCACGGCTACGGCTGTGAAGTAAAAGGCGATGCCTGCTAAACCCAGTGGATAATAACGAATGAAACGTCATTTGACTATATTAGGCCGTCATGCTGAGCGGAGTCGAAGCATCTCTACTGCGTCGCCTGTAACGATTCAGACGAAGCGGTAGAGATGCTTCGACAAGCTCAGCATGACGTTCTGGATAGCTTAGATCAATACTTGGTCGGATAAAAAACGGCTGGGCAACGCTCGGTTAGAGACGCTGCGCCGGAACAATTTTGCCCGCCAGCAACGTTTATTCCCCGATGTGCGTACCTTCGCACCCCGCCTTTCGGGTGGGTTCGTTCTTTCTAATCTGGGGCTGACTGGAATTGACAGCTCGTGCAAGTCGCGAGTAAGCGTGTCGGGAGTTGGATGAATCTCCCGCCAAAAAATCTTCCAACCAACAAACGGCGACTACTCGTACGCCATGGCTGCCTAGTCTAGGTACTAAGCACTAGCCATCATCCCGCGTCCGTCTTCCTTTTCACGGACGAGTTCGGGGTGTCGAAAGCATAAGGATAGTTTGGGCGGCGCTGCGACGCCCAGGCGAAACTCAAGCAGATAAGGGTAGCCTATAGGCCTGATGTGCGCCTCGGCTGCTTCGAACAAATTAAGCATAGCTACACACGTAGAAAGCTCGACGCCTTCCTTGTCTGGACCAGGGTTCGAATCCCTGCAGCTCCACAATTTACCCCGTTTCCGGCTTGGAAATGGGGTTTTTTGTTTTCGGGGGTACATGCAGGGGTACTAATCTTTTTTATCCGGCCGATTTTGTATCTTCGTCAGGCCAACCCGGAATAGTTGCCAGCTTGCCCAGGAAAGCCAAAGGCCCGCCCTCATCGACTGATGAAGCGGGCCTTTTTTTCGCTATGTTCGGCCTATACTACTTAGCCCTTTTATCCATGAAGAAAATACTACTCGCTGCCCTTTTCTCAGTAGCCACTTTGGCCGCCGCCCAGGCCCAGACGCCGGCGCCCGCCGCCCCATCTGTAGCCCGCACGGAAGAATACTGTATGATGATGGCCACCCAAAAGCTGATGAGCACCAAAGTGATTATCACGATGGACTACGGCCAGGAGCGGAAGTTCTTCAGTGATGCCCGGTACAAAGACGCCGAGGGGAAAGTTCAGGCCTTCAACTCAGTTATTGATGCCCTAAACTACATGAATGGCCAGGGCTGGGAGTTCGTTAACGCCTACGTGATTACGGTCGGCGGCCAGAACGTTTACCACTACGTGTTGCGCCGGCGGATTACCGCTTAGGCTACACGGTGTCCAGCAGCGGCTGCAGGAACTGCTGCAGGTGCTGCCGAATATTTGCAACACACCGCACCACGGCCCCGCGGCCCCTGTTCACCATCTCACCAACTTCTCTGGTAGAATAGCCTTCGCTGGCAAGCCGAAAAACTACCCTTTCAGGCATGGTGAAACGCTTAGCCATTTCCTGGGCGGCCAGCTGCCCCAGGGCGTGGTTTGTATTTTGGCTCTCCTGCTCTCTGACCTCCATCTGCCCAAAGTAGGCAACGCCGGGGTGTTCCTGCTCTTCCTCTCCTTGGCGGGGGCCGCTGATTAGAATAGAGGCCTGCCGGCCAGCAGCCCGCGTTTGGTCAACGTGCACGTTGCGGATAATGGCCAGCAGCCGCAGCTTTACGGGACCCTTAGGGGCTCCGCGCCGCTGCACGCCTTCGTGTAGCCGTAGGATAGCCTCCTGCATTAGTTCGTTGGCCTCTTCACTGTCGCCGCCGGTTAGTTTGTGGGCATAGCGCAGCAGCTGCGGACGCAGAGTTACGGCTTCCTGCAAACAGGCTGACGCCTGCTCTTCGTACTGTTCGGGGGTGGATATCATAGTAAGAGAAAGCTACCTAATCAGCACCCCGAAAAATGGATTATGTGCAAATTAGATAGCTCTTACTTTTCTCACATCAAGGCCGCCGTTTCGGGCTTCTCTTTGTTCGGGGCTCGTTTTCGGATGTCTCCGATACGGCACAGGTAGCGAATGGCATCTTGTGTAAGCCCTAACTCCCGGGCCGCCTCCGCCCGGGTATAAACTTGGTAGTTCGCTTTCAGCCAAAGCACGTGCTTGCGTAGGTGCCGCACGTATCGGCGCGGGGTAGGAGTAAACATGGCTTTATAGATATTTGAATCGCCCACTAAAGGACTTTGAGGCGTCTGACACACCCAACGAGTTGTCTATTTCCATCTGCATTGCTCTCTTGCGGAGCGCGTCAATATCTACTGCCTCCCGTTCGCCGATTTGGAGGCGGGCTGGGCCGTGGGCGGCTATCTGGGCAGTGTTGCCTGCGGTGGCCCCGGTGTTTGTGGCAGTGGCCCGGGCATAGGCCAGAAGCTCTTCCAGCTCTACTACTCGTACCGCTACCGTACCAGGTGGCAGGCTGGAAGGCGTGCCCACAATTCCGCCGTTGGCATACATGCCGCTTGGCGGGGAAAGCACACGCATCTGGCCGGCCTTATTCATGCGCTCCAGCTCGGGCAGAAAGGCCCGGGTAGCCCACTTGTTGACAACATATTCCCCGCCTTCCATTTCTCCCAGGTGCGCCCCGGACTTGTGCCACATCTGAATTCCGCCCGCCTCGTGACTAGGGCCGCTAATAAGCCCTACCTGCCCACCGTTGCGGAAAGTCTTAGCCAGGCCCCGGGCGCTGGCCACCACCCCCACCACCGCGGCCAGCGCGGTTATCATGGCCGGAATGTTGGCCGGAAAGGGAAGGGCAGATGCTGAGCTAACAGCTTTCACCCCCGCTTCCACGGCCGCCGCACCGGCCAACGCCAGGGAAACCTGCTGGCTGACCTTCATTAGCTTTTGCCGCTCACGTTCTGCCTTGGCTTGCTCGGCGGCGGCCTGGGCTTTTTCGGCGGCCAGCTTCTGTTCGGCCTTGCGCTCCGACTCAATCCGCTTTAACAGAAAGTCGCGCCGGGCCCCGGAAGCGGTGGCCAGCTTGGCTTCGTCGGCTTCGCGCCGGGCGCGGGCCTCACTGAGCCGTTGGTCTGCCTGATCAAAGCGGGCCTGGGCTACTTCTAGGGCTGCATCAGCATCAGCGGTGGCAGACTCCAGTAGCACATTGGAAATGCTGCCTACCGTTTCGGCCAACGCTGTGAAGGTGTCACTGATAAGCGTTTTTACCTTTTCCAGATCCTCCGGCTTCACCCCGAAGAGGCCAACCATGATCTTGTCGGTAATGCTGGGCAGCTTCTCATCAACAACGTCCTCGGCTTCAATCAGCACGCCCTCCACCGCTTCCGGCAGCGCGGCCCCCGCCCGCCGAATGTTGAAGGCATTAGCATAGCCATTTGCCACGGCGTCAGCTAGCTCTTTCTGCCGAGTGCGCACGACCTCAATCGTCTCCAGCTGCTGGCCGCCGAGGTCGGTAAGCTCCTGCTGGTGGGCGGCAAAGTTCTCCTGCTGTTTCTTTTCGTTGGCGGCCTTCCGCTCGTCTGCTACTTTCTTGTAGTGCTGGGCATCCAGCACCCGGATTTCGGAGAGCTTATCAGCATGCGCTTTTTTCTCTTCGTCGGAATTCTGCTCTATCAGCTTCAGCTCCTGCTGCAGCGTTTTACGCTTCAGAGCGTAGGTATCCCGGCCGGCGGCCTCCTGCTCAGCTATCAGCCGTTTGTTGCTATCAATCGTGAGCCGTAGCAGCTTATCGGCGGCTTCCTTGGCGGTTGCCTCAACTGACTCCTGATAGCCCACTGCGTAGGCCTTTCCGATTACGGCGCCCACCGTGCGGGCTTTCTTAACCGCTCCGGAAAAGTCACCACTTACAGCCAGGTCAATCACCTGAGAAATGGTTTTGACGCCGCCGATAATGGCATCCAATGTGCCACTGGCCACGGCCTTTACCTTATCAAACAACTGCGGCAGGCCACTGACTGAGGCTTTCACCTTGTCAAAGTTGGCAATGAGTAGCCCCACGCCCACAATTAGCAGCCCAATGCCCGTAGCAGCCAGGGCTACCCGCGCAGCCCGGCCCGCTGAAGTAGCCGCTTGCCCGCCGAATAGGTAGGCTTTAGCCAGCTGCAGCTGATTTTTGACGCCGGCTATGGTTTCGCCGTTCAGGCCCCGCTGGATAGCTTCGAAGCTGCTGGTAATGGCCAGGACCTCCTGTAGCTTCTGCTCATAGTTTGAAATGTCAGCTAGGCCCAGGTTTTTGCTGGCTATGGCTATTACCCCAAAGCTACCGACTACCCCGTCTGCGAAGTCGGCAAACACGGCCCCCCGATTTTTGAGCTGCAGCCCGTCAATCGAGTCCTCGATTTCGACAATGGCAGCCTTGGCGCGCCCCAACGAAAACAGGGCGGCCTCGGCTTCTCTGGTGCCCGAAACGGTTTTATCCAGCTCGGCTTCCAACCGCTTCACTTCATCCCGTATCTGGCCCACTGAGGCAACCGCCTGCTGGCCGTTTACCTCTATCGTGTACTTCTTAACGAGGGCCATGATTGCGCTTCTTTTTGGGTGGGGTGGTGTTGGTGCCGCCGATAACCTTGCGGGCTTTCTGCAGCGCGCGGCGGGTCAGCGCATGGGTAGCTTTCTGGGCCAAGCCTTTCGGCGGCGCACTGAGTAGCTGCTGCTCCACGGTGTCGACCAAGGCCAGAGCCCGGGCATGCACTTCGTGGTAAGCCTGGGCTGCCACCGCCCCGGGGCCAATGACGTTCACCAGGTGCACCAGCGCCGGCCAGCCGATGGACATCGGCACCGCGGCCATGGTGGCCGGCGCCTGGGCCAAGTGGTCGAACTGCTCAGGGCCCGGGGCGGGGGTGTAGAGCATAGCCAGCAGGTGCGGCACCACGGCGGCCATACGCTCCAGCGTTGGCAGGTCAGTGGGCAGGGCGTCGATAGCAATCTGATACTGGTAGACGCTGAGCTTGCTCAGGTCGCCCACGTGGTGGTAGGTAGTGCCGCCGTACTCAAAAGAAGGGGCGGGCTCTCCGCTGGGCAGCGGGCCCTTGTGCAGGAAGGGGGCGTTCAGCAGCAGGTTGGCCAGTAGGTCCGGGTCCTCTTCGAAGGCCGCCGGCGGCAGGCCGGTTAGGGTGGCCATAGCGGCGCGCCGGGCCTCGGCGGTGGGGGCTGTGGCCAGGGCGGTAAAATCGGCCAGCGCTACATCGTCCCAGCAGCCGGGCAAGTAGCCAGTAAGCTGCCCGCCTTCGTCGTCTGTGATGGTAAGGGTGTGTTTCATTGGGTAGGGTCGTTAGGGCGCACCAGCGGGCTCAGATGTACGGTTTTGACAGGTTCTAACCTTCGCCGGCGCGCACGTGTGGACGTATGAACTACTATGAAGTGGGCTACTTCAGGTTGCCAGGGAAGCCGGCCAACAGGTTCAGCTGCTGCAGCTGCGGAATCAGTTCCTGTATCAGCCGGTGCTCATGCGGCTCCAGGGCGCCCATGTTGCTTTCGTCGGTGAAGTACCCCGCTATCTGTGGGCCTACCAGGTGTTGCAAGCTGGCATCAGACGCTCGGGTTTTCCGGTAAATAGTGCGCAGTTGGGTAAGCGGCTTGGCCAGTTCGCGGAAGAACTCCAGCACGTGCTGCTTTCCGGTCCAGTCAATGGCGTTGGCTTCAATCCACGCGTTGAAGTCGAGGCCATACTGGGAAAGAAGCTGGCCAAGGCTATACCCTTCGCGGGCAAGCATAGCGGGCCGGTTGCCAGTGGTAAGCATCAGCCCGCTATAGGTTCTTTGCAGGCCTTCAATACGGCGTGGCAACTCGTCGACTATAGCGTAGCCGGTCAGGTCAATGGTATCAGCTATTAGCTTTTGCTGGGCCTCTTCCGTGCGCAGCATTTCGAAGCGCATCTTCAGGCCCTTGTCAAATGCCAGCAGCTTGGCAAACTGCTGGGCCCGCAGTACGCCGGTTAGCGTGTTGATGTCCATTGACAGCGGAAGCTCGTGCTCCTGCAGCAGCGCCCGGTACTCTTCGCACTGTTTGATAAAGCCGTGGGCGGTTTGCTTGGCGGCGGCAACTTCTCTTTTGGTGAATAACATGGTTTTTTGATTTTGGCAGGCTGCTACACGCGCCCGCGTTGAGGTGTGGAAAAGTGTTGAATTGGGCTTAGGCAGCCCGGCCCCCGCGCACGTGTAGGGGTGTCGAAAAGTGTCGCCTTGGCTGGGCTCAGATTCTGACATTTCTCAACATATGTCAGCATGCTGGGCTGTTCAGATGTTAAGTTTTGTTAAGTGCTAAGAGCCGGCGGGGGCCGGGCTGGGCCGTTAGTGCTCATTGTGGTTTGCTGGCCGCTAGGGCCGTTTTATGTCAGGTTTTGTCAGGTTCGCCCGCGCCCACGCGTTGGGGTGTCCGATTTTGTCCGGCGGGGGCTCACGCGCACGTGTGGGGGTGTTCACTTTTGTCATCCAGGCGCGCTTCACGCGTGCACGTAGGGGTGTCTACTTTTGTCTGATAGGCAGCCTACACGTGCGCGTTGGGGTTGTCAAGTTTTGTCAAGCTGCCCGCCTCGCCCGCCCGCGTAGTGGTTGTCACCTTTTGTCACCCTAGCCGTGGGGTGTGAAACAGGCCTTAGATTTTGGTGTCAGGTTTTGGCGTCAGGTAAAAAGGCCGTTTGGAGAATCTGGAGCAGGTTTTTAGGGGGTGACACCGATTTTTGAAATGGTGTCAATACCTCTTATACTATTCTTGTTTTGTACTTTTCTTTCTTACACGTTTAATAAGTAGGATAAAATAAAGAATGATATATTGCCTATAGAATAGTTTTGACACCATTTCGCGTTTTGGTGTCAGGCATCAAAAAGGGCCCTGCCAAGCTGCAAACGGCCTTTTCAGCTGACACCATTTCAGGCCGGCCCCTCAGGCGTTTTGGTGTCAGCCTGCGGAAGCGTGAAGTAGGGCTTCCCCCGATAGTTCTCGCCAAGGTCCCGGCTGGAGTACTTGTACTTCTCAAATCCTTCGAGCTGCATTTTCTTGCCCAACTGCACTTTGGTCAGGCGCTTATCACCCGTGTGATTCTGGTAGCGGTCAAAGGCGTCATCAACCCAAATCCGGGCGTAGCCTTTCTCTACTATTTCGGCCAGCAAATCTTCCCTCAGCTCCTGGGCAAACTCATGGAAGCCCACCCCCACCGACTGCACCAGCCCGCGGGCCGCTATGCTCTTATTCTTCAGCAGCAGGTGCCGCTTACCGCACGCCATAAAGTGCTGCACCCAGCCCAGCGCCAGGTTGTCAAAGCGGGTCCATTCGTCGGCGTCCCAGCCCTGATTGAAGAAGCCGCGGCCATTAGCATCATCCCGGGGGGTATAGGCTGCCGAGTAGCGTTTCGCTAAGGCTATTTCCACCTTCCGGCGCTCTGAGCTGTCGTCGTCGCCCGTAATGATGTCGTTCGAGGCCAGGACGAATTTGGGTGCCTCATCAAACGGAATAGTGCGCTGCGCCTGGTACTTCCGGTTGATAGCAAAGCCGTTGGTGATGTCGGCAAACAGCAGGTCAAAGCTGTTTCGCTGCGGCTTCCATTCATCCAAAAACAGCACCCGGGCCCCGTCATCCATCAGTGCATAGCGGAACGGGTCCCTAAAATCAAAGCTGGCCGCCCCGATGATGCTCACCTGAGTCATGGCGCCCACGCCTTTCATTAGCAGCCCCTTGCCTGTGCCGCCGCCGCTTCGGCCCACTTCGCCCGTTTCGTCCATCAGCACCACAGCCCGGGCGTTGGTTTCGTCTTTGTAGCCGTGCACCAGGTAGCCCAGGGCGCGCTGCAGCTGGTCGAGCCGCTGCGGATCCTGAGCGGTCAGGTGCTCCATGAAAGAGTGAAAGTCACAGGCCCGGGCAGTTTCGTCAGACGTCACCTCGAACGGCCGCGGCTTGCGCTGGCTGTCCCAAATTAGCCCGGGCAGTTCTTCATAGGGGCGGGCCACCCGGCCGGCGGCGGTTACTTCTACCCAGCAGTTCTGGTAGAAGGAATAGTGCACCTCGGGAGTGTCGCGAATGAACTCGCCGGCCAGGTCAGGCAGAAACAGCAGCCCCTGGGCATCGAAGAGCTGCCGCTGCAGCGTTTCAACCACCTCTTCGAGCTGGGACCGGTAAACCCCGTCGAACTCAAAGGGAAGGTCCTCCAAGTAGCTTTTGGCGAAGCTCATCATTTCACCAATCCGCGCCCGATATACTACCTGAGCTTCCACCCGCACAAAGGCAAAGCCGCTGGCTGAGCTGGCATCGGGGAAGCGCCGGAAGCCGCCGGCCGTGGCCAGCCAGCCGCGGAAGCGGTGTTTGCTCAGCTGCAGCTTCAGGGGCTTATCCTTGCCCGGGTCATCTACGCTCCAGAAGGTAAGCAGCGCCACCTGCCGCGCCTGTTCTTCTTTCACGGCCTCCACTGCCGCCGCCACCTTCTCGGCAGGTAAGCCCTGGGCCGCCGCTGCCCCGGCCGCAACATCGGCCGCCGGCGCGCCCTTGCGTAGCTGCTGCCGCACTTGGTACTGCAGCGCATCGGGCAGAATCGGCTTGAGCTGCCCGGCTTTCAGCCCGTCCTCAATCGTGGCATAGGCGGCCTTTAGATTGGCCACCGCCCGGCCGCTGATAGTGCCCCGCAGCTCTTCCCGGGCTTCCTGCTCACTGAGGAAGCCGCCGCCGATGTAGCCCCCACACACATAGGCCATTTTATTCAGCACGTGGTGCTTCTGACCATCTGGTGCCGTGGCCACTTTCTCGCAGGCCCGCCGCAGCGCCAACTGCCCGTAGCCTTCACCGCGGCCGCGGGGCTGCCAGTCCGTAGCGGGGCGCGGGGCTACTGGTTCCGGCCGCGGGGCCGGCGCTGCCGACAGCACCTCATCAAAAACCTCTGACTGCTCATTGATAAATAAGCTCGGGTCATAGCTCACATAGCGGGTCCTGCTTACGTCTTTGCAGGCCGTGTCGATAGTGAGTGCCAGCGCGTCTTTGTAGTAGCGCTCCAACGCCCGAAAACTATCCTCGTGGTGTGTAGGCGGAATCTTCACCAGCACACAGAGGCCGGCGCCGCTGGCACTGACAAAACAGGCGTAAGTGTAGCAATCAGCCTCAATACGCTTCCGGTCAATTGCTGGCACCAACCCCGGGTTGGGTGTTGCATCGATGTCCAGCGCAATCAGCCCGCTGTGCTCTAGCAGCCCCTCCTTACCCCGCCGGCTGAAGGTACCGGAAACAGTAGCCGAGGGCAAGCGCTCTTTTGCCGCCGCCCGCTCTGCTTTGGTGGTGGTGCCCCTAACGTCACCGACTTGCGCCAACCAGCGCCCCGAACGGATGCCGTTCAAGAACTCGCTAATGGCTATGGCTTGGCTGTCGGAAGATGACCGCAGCTTTGAGAAATATGAAACGTTCACGTCAGTAGTTGCCAGCTGTGAACCCGCCCGGCGCGTAGCAGCCGGGGGCAGGCCTAGAAAGGAATCCGCTTATAGTGTGGGCAAAGGCGCCACCGACAGCGGAAAGAAAATGCGGGAAATGCTCCGTTTAAGAAGGCCGATTTCCCCCCGATCAAGGGTCGCATCATGTTTGTGCGTGATAACCAGCGGGCCGTCGTTGGCCAAATCATTGCGCTCGATGCACACGGCACACGTTTCGCCAGGATAGTTTTGGAGCAACATGGCCTTCTCACGCTCGCTGTAGTAAGAGCCCCCCCGTCTGGACTGAGCCAGAAAAACAAAAGCCCCCGGCGGCAGGCGGGAATAGTCAGCACTGTCCACCTCGGCAACGGTGTAGATCTGACTATTATGAATTACGAGTTGCGTCTTTGACGCCAGCAGGATAGGCTTAGCCACGGGCGCGCCCCCCCCTCTGACTCCGCTGCTGAGTCTGCATGCTGGCCAGCACCTCACCTCGGCGGAAGTAAGTACGGCTACCCATTTTCTTGAATGGTAGCTTGCCTTGACGCTTCCAATCGTGGATTGTGTGCACGCCCACGTCGAATAGTGCCGCAGCCTGTTCGACCGTTAGCAGTTCGTCGGCTTCGGCCGGTGCTGCCGGTGCTGGGCCGATACCTGCCTGCTGGAGCTCGAAACGGACAATAGCCCGAAACTGCTCTATCAGTTCATCTGCTGAAATTCCAGCGGTTATAATTGAGGGTTGCATTATTCCTTTGGCCCCTCTTTAGTGAGGAGCTAAGGCGAAGTAGTGCAACTAATATGGGTCAAAATGAGCCGACCCAAGTAAACCCAAACAAACCCGAAAAAACCCTATAGCCGTGAGAGTACGCGGTGGTAATAGGGGTTTACGCTCCTGCTGGGGGTTTCATTCAGACGACCACTATTGATGCGACTTGTACTGATTTTAGTACCAGGGAATGTTGATTTTATAAGTTTCGCAGCAGTACTGCCAGCCACATCAGAAACGATGTAACCCTCGTTAACAAGAGCCCAATACAACGTTATCCAGTTAGATGGCTTTTGCGTGGCCGTCCTAGTTCTGGCGTCAAAATCAAACAGGTTTAGCCCCTCTTTTCCTAATAAGTTGTCCAGCCGTTGGCGGGTGAAGCCAGAACTCAGCAGGTCGTAAAAAGTCTTAGGGGTTGCGCGCCCAGCAGGCGGAGTCTTAGCAGATGCCCGAAGCTCGGAAGGCGCTTGCTTAGGCAAATGAGATTCAGGGCCACTTATAGTGCTGCCAAATTCGTTGACATCAGGAACAGGCAAAATATCATGCTTGCCAACTACAAGGCCAGCAACACGCCTACGCACCACATCTGCAGCTGTAGTCATTTTAGCTCGGAGCCAATCTTCAGCATGCTTTAAACTACCAGGAATTGCTGAACTACTGGGGTTAAGTTGAGCGTCTTGCAGCAGGCCGATCAAATACATATAGTCGGCCGTGTATTCTATAAGCGAGTGCCTTGTGACATGTTCCAAGTAAGCCAGGCGAAATGCCCGAGTGTTGAGACCAACTCTAAGAACGAATTCATCCTCAAAATCAGCATGGAAAGGGGTTGTCTTGCCCCCATGAACGATATCTTCTAAGTCATCATCCCACACGCCCTCAGCTGCCATTTCAAGGGCATGCCGTGCGCGCCAGTTATAATGATATACCGGATCATTAAAATCAGGCTCATCATCCCTTTCATCGGAGTAAGGACCATCATAATCCGATGGCAAAAAATCCGTTCCGTAATCGGTGGAATCCTCAAAATCCTTATCAATGCTCATCAGCTTGCCAGCTTGCTAGGTTCAGGGTACAAGATAACCCAGCGGGCCCACTCCCGCCGGGTTATTACAGGGATTATTGGCCCCTTCTGGGCTTCTTAGTTGGGCGCGGTGGTTCGGCTTCGTTCGGCGCTTTAGCCTCATCATCATCTTGAACACTGTGCATTCGCTGCCTAGTAATGGCCTGCTCCCTAGCTAGGTCATTCTTGCTCTTATTGGGGTTCTGACTTAACTCAGTATATATCTCCTTTTGTTGGGCCTCAAAAGCCAGTTCCCGGGCCCAGTACACTTCCATCTTTTCCAAGTTTTTCACCCGCTCGCCTGCCTTCTCAAGCAATACATCTAGCAGCCTATCACTATGCTTCCGCGGGCAAATGGCAACCGCAGTAGCGTTGCCAGACCGGAAAGTGACTTCCACTGGCCTCCCCATTTCAAATGCGCGGTAGATATTCAGAATGGCTTGCTCAGCTTCACGGGCTTCATTCAGGTATTGAATTGCTTCACGCAGTTCTTTTTCAGCGTAGGATTCCATGAGAAGAGAGTTTAAGCGTTAACAGGAAAGAAAGTGGTGCTACCATCAGCGAAGGCCAGTTGCAGGCAATCTTCACGGTGCTTCGCAATCCGATACACGTTGCGAAACCAGCGCTGCAGCCGGGCCACGCAGCCACAGCCGGCCACGCTGGCCGCCGTGCGGGCGCGCTCGGCATCAGAGAATAAGTGCGGGTCTTCCACCAAGCCCAGCACGTTGTTGCGCATGCTGCTGATGGTGGCCAGCTTCTGGGCCTCGGCGGCGGCTTCTTTGGCTTCCTGCTGCTTCTTCAGGAAGCGGCCCAGCGGCCCCTTGTAGCGGGGGAGGGTGGCGGCAACCTTCGGAGAGGTTGCGGCAGTGGTTGCGGTTTGCATACCTTTGATGTGAAGTGTTTGAAATGGCCCTTGCCGGGGCTGTTTTAGATTTCGGAGGTCAGCCCTTGCCGGGGCTGGCCTCTTTTTTTTGTTCCTGAGAACATGACAAAGGTACTACTACTTATGTAAAACACAAGTGTTTTATATGTGTTAGACAAATAAATTTTGTGTTTATTACTTGTGTTGTATATTTGTGCCATGGCACAGCAGCAACCCAAACCCAGAAAACCCCAGATAGGGGTAGAGGTAACGCCGGAAGAAAAGGCTCTTATCGAGAAGGTGGCCAGCGCCCGGGGGCTAAAGGCCGCTACGCTTTTGCGCACCTTGGCCCTTGACGAGGCCCGCCGGTTGGATATTAAATAAGCAAACCGCGCTCTGGGCTTTGCCGTGCGGCGGTTTAGCCCGTGGGCGCTGCGGCTGCTGATGCCGAGGTTGGCGTGGTGGGGTTAGGCAGATTTTATACCTTGTCAGCATGACAGATATAAACAATGAGCTATTCCATGGCAAGGCCGTGGCAGCTAAGGTCGAAGCGTTTGATAAAGGCATTAAACAGCTTGAGGAGAAGCACAAGGACTTCTTCAAGAATACAGTTTCTAAGTATTCACCTGAGGGAGAAGATAAACCAGCTGAAATAGGCGAGTTCTATACACTTCAGTTTAATAGCTACAGCGCTTCGATAGGCGTTGAAAACGATCTGCCTCCGGACATTGGCGAAGAAATTCGGGAGCTATTTAAACGTAGTTTCGAGTAACAATAAAGCCCCGACTGCTACTGCGGCCGGGGCTTTTTCTATCTTAGGACCATGGCCCGCTACTCCTACAACCCCGACCCTACCCCGCTTTGGCAGAAAGCCCTGATGGTGGCCTTCTGCCTACTGGTGGCTGCTGTGTGCGTGAAGTGCTTCCGGTAGCGAGGGGAAAGTATGGATAACTTTCCGGTAGGGCTGGGTAAACTGTTTGCCCAGCCCTACGGATACTAACCACCAATAGGATGATAGTAGATTTTCAGAACGGCCAGGCCATATTGCGCCTTTCAGAGCCCCAGGAGCAACGGATGATACAGGCCGCTGCAGTTGCCTACGCCAAAGAGAAAGCTGAGCAAGAAGCCCTCCAACAGGTCTATACTATTACCACTTTAGCGAAGCGTTTAGGCTGTGGAAAAACCAAGACTTACGAGCTGATAAATGCAGGGGTAATCAGGCACCAGTTGGTAGGAAATAAAGCCTTCATCACTGAAAGGGCTGTTCGGGAGTGGTTTGGTGATAAATAGGCTAGTGCTATTTCTTCGGGGCGGGCATTTCGTAGGCCTTGGCAAATTCCCGAGCAACGGTCTGCTCTGTAATGTTCACGTAGCGCTGAAAGGCCCGCCAGGTGCGGTGACCTGTTAGCTTCATTACCAGTTCAGGCCGCAGGCCGCGCTCCAGACTAAGGGTAACGAAGGTCCGCCGGGCGGTGTGGCATCCAAGCCGTTCCCACTTCGCCACGGTTTCGCTGGAGCGGTTGCCGCCCCGGTACTTGATGACCTCAATAGGGGAGTCGATGCCGGCCAGCTGGCCCAGCTCTTTCAGGTAGTCGTTCAGCTTCTGGTTGGATATTGGCCGCACCTCGCCGGCCAGATAGCGTGTGATAATTTCCAGGGCCCGGGCCTGAATTGGTATGCTGATAGTTTCACGGGTTTTCTGGGTGGTAAGCCGTAGCGTGTTGCCCCGCACGTGCTCTGTGCGGATGCTTACCAGGTCGGAGAAGCGCAGGCCGGTGTAGCAGCTGAGCAGGAACAGCGCCCGGGCGTTGTCGAGGTAGCCGCCGGCCAGCAATGCCAAGTTCTCCAAGGCTTCAACCTCTTCCGCCGTTAGCGTCATAATATCGGGCTCCTGCCGCTTCCACTTCATTTTCTCCCAGCCCCGGGCCGCAGTGTAGCCGCGGTCAACAGCGTAGCGCATAAAGCGCCGCAGGCGGTCTATATGCTTGGCTATGGTGTTGTCAGTAAGATTCGCCGGGCCCAGCAGGTACGCCGTGTAGGCATCGGCAAAAACCGGCGTGATGGTATCGAAGTCGACAGCGTAACCCTCTGCCTGCTCAAACTCCAGCAGGTGCCGCAGCGTTGTGTTGCCGGCCCGGGCGGTGCCAACCTTGCCCCGGGAAAGTGTCAGCTTTACCCATTCCGTGTAGTAGTCGGCAAATGATTTTTTAACCGATACCGGTGCGGGCGCCGTGGGCTCTTCAAGTGTAGCCAGGCTCTTCAGCGCCTCGGCAGTGGGCAATAGGCCCAGGGCCGCCTGCTCGTCACAGTAGTGCTGCAGTCGCTTCTGTAGCAGGTCGAGCTGGTCATTTAGCAGGCCGTTCTGCTGGTAGCCGCGTTCCAATGCGCGCTGTTCGGCTTTCACCCACTGCTTAGGCAGGATGCTGCGGCCGGAATAGACTTTCACGCGGTGGCCTGGGAAAGTAACCAGCGCAATAATGGCCGTAGGGATAACGGCATCAGGCCGCTTCAGGTGGAATGATACAGTAGCCATGCAATACGGGAAAGGTTGCCGTATCAAAGCTACTGAAATAATTGCCTGGGGTACATGCGGGGGTACAGATTAGCTATTTTGTACCCCCGCCAAAATATCTTATACTCACAACCTCGCTTAAAAAGCTTCCTCAGATGCCACTAAAGCAGTGTGTTTGAATGATCCTAGTAGTAGTGTAAGGTATAGGGTTAAAGTCCCTGCAGCTCCACTGAAAAGCCCTTCCCGGTATCGGGAAGGGCTTTTTTTATTGTATTACCAGTAGGTTTGCTGCTACTTTGAGGCGTTTATCATATTGAAGCAGAAGGGGATAAATGCTCCCTTATAGTGCTGCACGACCTCTTCGGCATATCAAAAAGCCGTTACAAGATTTTTAGGAGACACTACAGTCCAGTTATAGGCTTAGGCCACCAATTCCGTGAACCGGCTGGCTTACTTCCAGCTAGGAGATTAAGCTACTCGGCTGCCGAAGTACTGGCCGATGTGAACAGCCAACGTGCCTCCAAGCACAGTCCCGGCACCAAGTGTTGCCAGAAAACCAATAACTGCTGCGGTTGAATTCAAGTGTTGGTTTTCATCGGCAACTATCCAAGTGTAAAGCAGCGACGAGCCGATAACTCCCGCAAAGGCCCCGACGACAAACCAGGCGATATTGGCTAAGCTTAGCTTCCAGCGAGGGTGAAGTACAATAACGGCGGTTCCCAAGAGCGAGCTGATCACCACGCCGAAGACAAGTCCAAAGAGGGGAAGAAGCATAAGTTGTAAATATATACTTGTTTGGCTTTTGAACTTTCTGCTGCCAGTCAGGCGCCAATCAATACGTAAATGCCATACATGGTGCAGATTGGCTTGAAGTGCGCTGCCACATCAGTAACGTAACGACCCATTACAGGCCGTATAGTAAAAAGGGCGCAATTCAGGCCGGTAACGCTGGTATTTCCAGCGTGAAGGTGGCACCGTTGCCTTCGGTGCTGTCTAGCCAAATGTTGCCCCCGTGTAGCTCCACTATGGTTTTAATAACCGACATACCCAAGCCTGTCGATTTTTCCCCGCGCAGGCCGGGGCGGCGGGCTTTGGTGAACTTCTCAAACAACACCGGCTGCAGCTCACTGGGAATGCCCACGCCAGTGTCGGCTACCACTACGCGTGCCACACCGGGATGCGCTTCTACCTGTACTGCAATCTGGCCACCATCGGGGGTGAATTTGAGGGCATTGCTAAGCAGATTGTTGATAACCTGCTGAAACTTGTTGATATCCATGCGCACGTACAGCGGCTGCGGTGGTACGGCCAGTGTGATGCGCAGGTGCAAATGAGGCTGGGCGCGCTGATATTCCTCCACCGTCGTGCGCATCCACACACCCAGGTCGGCCCGGTCCCACTTAAGCTCCACGTTGGCCGATTCCAAAAATTCATTGTCGACGAAGTCGCGAATGAGGTTCAGGCCCTGCCGGCTGGTGCGCTCCATCAGCTCTAGCAGTCGCTGCGTCGACGCCGGTAGCGGCCCCTGCACTTCCTGGGTGAGCTGGTCAGTGAGTTGCTGGAGCAGCACCAGGGGCGTGGCCAGATCATGTGACAGAATTTCGAGCGTGGCGTTCTTCTTGGTGTTGAACTTCTGCGAATTGATTTCCATCTCCTTGGCCCGGGTAATATCCTCGAGGCGGCCGCTGAGGTAGCTTTGGCCATCGGGCTGCGCTACCCGGCAGGCCGTAAGCGAAAGGAATTGGGTGCTTCCGTTGGGCTGGGTTAGCCGCAGGGTCACGTCCTGCACCACTTCGCCCGTGGCGGCATGGGTAAAGCGGTAGTGCAGGTATTCGTGGTCATCGGGGTGCAGGCGCTTTAGCCAGTAAGGCAAATCGTCGTTCACGTGCGCGGCCGGGTCGCCCGTCAGTTGTTCGTAGCCGGCACTGACGTAGATAATCTGCTTGGCCTCCAGGTGGTACACAAAGTACACCGCGTTGCTTCCCTCAAGGAGCGGCTGCAGTAACGGAAAGAAGCTGGACATACTTACAGATAAAGTAGAGCAGGTGGAGGCCAGAAAGTGCGCCAGGTGCCGCCAAGGCGGACGTACCCTGGCGGCCAGATACGGACGCACACAGATGAGCTTTATACGGAGCTACGCAGCATTTGGCAATACCGTTTGAGGAGGCCAAGGCCAGGCCGTCGGAATAGTTCCTACCAGTTGGCGCGGCGCAGCTTTTCGGGCAGCAGCACCCGAATAAACTTGTTGTTCAGCTCGATAATACCATCCTGCCGGAACTCGCTGAGGGTGCGGCTGAGGGATTCCGGGGCCGTACCGATAAGGGCGGCCATGTCGTCGCGGGAAAGCTGGATCAGGGGCTGCTCGGGGGCGCTGGTGCTGGCTTGCTCGTGCAGGCGCAGCAGGGCGTCGGCCACGCGCTTGCGCAGAGAGTTGTAGGCCATATCCACCAGCTGCTCTTCCCGCTCGCGCACGTTGCCGGCCAGCAGGTGAATAAACTGCTGGCTTACCTCGGGGTTGCGCAACAGCAACTGCATAAAATCCTCGCCCGGAATGTGCAGCAGGGTAGCGTCTTCCACCGCAATGGCCGAGTCGTGGTGGGGGCTGTGTTCTAGCAGGGCCTTGTAGCCGAAGAACTCGCCCGCCTGGTATATGCCCGTAATCAGCTCTTTGCCGGCGGCCGTGGTTTTGGTGGTTTTCACCCGCCCGGCCTGCACAAAATACAGGCGCGTAGGCTCGTCGCCCTCCCGGTATACGGCCTGCTTGCGGCGCACCAAGTGGGGCTTGCGGTCCAGGGTGAGGCTGCTCAGGCTGGCGGTTTGCTGGGCATCCTGCAGAAACTCCTGCAGCCCGTTGGCCTGCAGGTCGTAGGTGGGCTTGAGGTGGCTGAAGCGCGCCAGCCGGCTGCTGATGGCGCTCAGCAGCTCACTTTCCTCGAAGGGCTTGGTCAGGTAGTCGTCGGCGCCCAGCTCCATGCCGCGGCGCAGGTCGCTCCGCTCGGTTTTGGCCGTCAGAAAAATAAAGGGCACGCCTTGCAGCTGGGGGTTCTGGTTGAAGATGTGCAGCACTCCGTAGCCATCCAGTACGGGCATCATGATGTCGCACACCACCAGGTCGGGCCGGGTACGCAGGGCCTGTTCCACGCCTACCTTGCCGTTTTCGGCGGCTACCACGGTATAGCCCGCCATTTCCAGAATCTCGGCGGTGTTTTCGCGGATAAAGTCGTTGTCCTCAATCAGGAGAATGGTTTTCATAGGGAATCGTAATCGTGACGGTGGTGCCTACCTCCAGGGTGCTTTGCAGGGAGATGGTGCCGTGCATGAGCTCCAGATACTTGGCAATAATGTACAGGCCCAGGCCGGTGCCGGGCACGTTGGTGACGTTGCGGGCCCGGAAAAAGCGTTCAAACAAATGCTCCTGGTCTTCCGGCGAGATGCCCACGCCCTGGTCCTGCACGCTGAGCGTGAGCTGGCCCGCCTGGCACTGCGCCCGTAGGCTCACCACCGAATCGGGCCCCGAGTACTTAATGGCGTTGGAAAGCAGGTTGACGAGAATCTTGCGCAAGAGGGAGGCATCGAGCCACACGTCGGCGGGGCAGTTTACGGCGGGCACTACCGTTTGGCCGGGCTTGAGCATGCCCTGCACATCGGCCACCACATCCTGTACCAGAGCCGGCAGGCGCAGGCGGGCCGGGCGGGCCAGCACCTTGCCTTCCTCAATGCGGCCCACCGACAGAAACTCCTCCAGAATGTCGTTGAGGTGATTCACCGACTGCCGGATCCGGTCCAGGTGTCGCACGCGCTTGTCCTGCTGCTCGGTGGCGGGGTATTTCTCAATCAGCGAAGCCGAGGTGAGCACGGCCGTGAGTGGGGTACGGAACTCGTGCGAGGCCATGCTCACAAACCGCGACTTCAGCTCGCCCAGCTCCTGCTCGGCCGCCAGGGCTTTGGCCAGCTCATCCTGGCGCTGCTCCAGCTGCTCCAGGGTGTTGAGCAGGGCGTGGGTACGGTCGGCTACCTTTTGCTCCAGGTCGGCGTTGAGCCGCTCCACGCGCTGCTGCTCGGCCAGCAGGGCCCGGTCGGCGTTGCGCTTGGCGGTAATGTCGAGCACGTAGGACACCACGTAGAGCTCCTCGTCCAGGTAGAAATAGCTCAGGCTGACTTCCACGGGAAACACGGAGCCATCCTTGCGCAAGGCTTCCAGCTCGCCGCGGTGGCCGCCCATGGCCCGCACGGAGGGGCGGGCGTTGAAAGAAGCGCGCAGCTGCTCGTGGTTGCGGCCGGGCATAGTGGGCACCAGCGCATCAATGCAAAGCCCCACCAGCTCCCCAGCCTGGTAGCGAAACTGCTGGTCGGCCATCTGGTTGGCCGACACGATGGTGCCGGCGCGGTTACACACCATGATGCCAATGGTGGCGTTGGCGAAAATAGCCTCGAAGCGGCTCACGCTCTGGGCTAGCTCCCGCTCTGCCTCCTGCAGCCGGTCTTGTTGCTGGCTGAGGCGCACCAGGTAATAAGGCGCCCCGTCGGCCGCAAAATACGTCAGCTCCAAACGCGCCCTTAGGGTTTCGCCGTCCAGCCGGGTAAGGTCGGTTTCCAGTACCTGCGGGCCTTGCCGGCGCGTCTGGTCAAGCAGGGCGGCCCAATTGGCGGATGAAAGCAGCGGGGTGCGCAGGGCGCGGGTGGGGTCGGCCAGCAGGGCGGGGGCGGAGGGGTACCCCAGCAGCTGGGCGCCGGCCGGGTTTACCTGGGTAAACCAGCCCCGCGTGCCATCATATACGCCCACGAACTCAGTAGCCTGGGCGAGCAGCGTGTGGGCCAGGGCCTGCGCAAGGGAATCGGTGGTCATAGGAGAAACAGAGCTGAGACGGTTATTGTCTTCCTTAGACGGCCGCCCCGCCCAAAGTAGCGCAAAAAAAAGCAGCCATCCGGGGTGATGACAATTGTCAACCGCTGGGGTGAGGAGGCTCATGGACTGCCAGGCAGGCCAGCAGGTAATTTTACGGCTACACGTTAATTTCTTCGTTGATGCCCTTTTCTCCGCCCTCACCTGCCTTGTCCTCCGATACGGCTGTGCTGCTGGTGCTGTTGGCCCCGGCCAGCGAAGCGCAGCAGCAAACGCACGTGGCGGCCAGCCTGCGAGCCTTGCAGCGGCGGCTGGGAACTGCCGTGCGCGTCATGAAAATAGATGAGGCCCGCCACCCCACCGTGGTACGCAGCTTCGGCACCCCCGAGCTGCCGGCCTGCGTGCTGGTACGCCAGGGCGTGGAGCTGTGGCGGCAGCAGGGCCTGCCCGAAGACGAGGCCAGCGTAACCAGGCTGCTGGCCGCCGCCGGCCCGGCCTGAGTTGGCCGCAGTTCCCTGCCACCCCGCAAAGTCTAGGCTTACGTACTTGAAACGCCGTTCTCGTTCGGCAGCAAGCTCCCAGCGGGCGTTGCCGCCGAACAAGAACGGCGTTGTTTGCTAAGCCAGTGCTTACAGCAAAGACAGCGGATTGGGGCGCAGTCGGCTTTCAAAAACGTGGGCAATGTTTTGGGCCCGCAGCTTGGCCTCGGCGGCTACCGGCCCAGCAAACAGCTCATCAACGGTAGCAAAAAACAGCTCGAGCCAGCGCTGGAAATGCTCCCCCGCAATGGGCAGGGGAATGTGCTTGAGGAAGGGCCGCCCCCGGTAGCGGGAAGTGTGCAGCAGGAGCCCACTCCAGAAATCGTACATCTGCGGCATGTGGGCTTCCCAGTTCACGCGGGCAAAGTCGTTGAAGATGGGCGCCAGCAGCGGGTCGGCATTCACCTTGTCGTAGAAGGCGTCTACCAGCGTTTTTACGTCGGCTTCGGTGTGAATATCGGGGCGGAATGGGGGCATGGCAAAAGCAGAAAGGAATACTACGAGAAAACGGCAGGCCGGGGCTGCACCGCGCCAACGGCGGCTGGGGCCGGCTGGAGCAGCCAGTAAAACGCCGTGCTGCCGGTGTACAACAGCGTCAGCAGCTTGGTAATTTCCAGGCCGATGTAGGAAGGGTGAAGCAGGGTGGGGGCCACCTCCCGGCCGGCTTGCAAAGCCAGGGCGCGGGCATCGAGGGCGGGCAGCAGCCCCACAGTTTGTACTAGCAGTACCAGGCTCAATACCCCCAGGCCCCACCACACCCGCGTCGGGGCGCGCAGCCCGGCCGCGCTTAGTAAGACCACGGCGCACAGGCCAAGCTCTAGTTTGTTGAGGGCGGCAAACACAATGCGCCCGATGCCGACGCCCAGCACGGTGGTGATGTGCGGAGCCGTAAACTTCAGGGGAGCTTCCAGAAAGGAAATACCGACCACCAGCCCGGCCCACAGAAACAGGGCGGCTACCAGCAGCAGGGCAAGCAAAGCGCGTGACATAACGAGAAAGAAAAGAGAGTAGTACGAAAAGAGAAGGCACTATCGGGAAGCGGCACCTTGCTGCAAAGATGTGGCACGCAGGCCTACGAGTACCTGATATCAATCATGGCGCGGCGTGACATCCCTCATCGGACCGGGCGCCACCGGGGCGGAGCTTTGTAGCTAAACTTTTCTGTGCCTGCCGTGCCTGCCGCTGTTCTTGCTTTCCCCGCTACTCACCTTGCCTGCGCCCACTGCGGCGACGACTGCCCGCCCGAGCCGCTACTGCTGGGGGAGGTGCCCTTTTGCTGCGCCGGCTGCCGCACCGTGTACGAGCTGCTGGAGGCCAACAACCTGTGCACCTACTACCGGCTGGATGCGCAGCCCGGCCTGAAAGTGCAGGACGTGGAGCTGCCCGTCCGCTTCGACTACCTCGACACCGCATCGGTGCAGGAGCAGCTGCTGGCCTTCCGCTCCGACACGCGCGCCCGCCTCACGCTCAGCATCCCGCAGATGCACTGTACCTCCTGCATCTGGCTGCTGGAGCACCTGCCCCGCCTGAATGCCGGCATCGTGGAGGCGCGGGTGCAGTTTCTGCGCAAGGAAATTACCATCACTTACCTCACCGCTGAAACCAGCCTGCGCGCCGTGGTGCAGCTGCTGGCCTCCGTGGGCTACGAGCCCCAGATTACCCTGGCTGCCCTGGGGGCCCAGCCCCACCGCGCCAGCCGCACCCTCTACTACCAGCTGGGGCTGGCCGCCTTTGCTTTCGGCAACGTGATGCTGCTGGCCCTGCCCGACTACTTCTCCTTCGTGGAAAGCTTGCAGCAGGGGTTCGGGCGGTTTTTTGGCTACCTCAGCTTGCTGCTGGCTTTGCCCGTGCTGCTGTTCAGCGCCCAGGGCTTTTTTCGCTCGGCCTGGCAGGGCGTGCGGCAGCGCTACATCAACCTCGATTTTCCCATCAGCCTGGGGTTGGCCTCCCTGTTTGGGGTGAGCACCTACGCCGTACTCACGGGCAGCGGCCCCAGCTACTTCGACTCGTTTACGGGCCTGGTTTTCTTCATGCTCATTGGCAAGTGGGTGCAGCAGCACACCTACGACGCCCTGCGCTTCGACCGCGACTTTACGTCTTATTTCCCCGTGGCCGTCACCTGGCTCACGCCCGCCGGCGAGCAGCCCATTTCGGTGAAGGAGCTGAAACCGGGCTACCGCATCCGGGTGCGCCACCAGGAGGTTATTCCGGCCGATGCCGTGCTTTTGCGCGGGGCTGGGCAGATTGACTACTCCTTTGTATCGGGGGAAAGCACGCCGGTGGCCCGCGCCTCGGGCGAGCTGGTGTACGCGGGCGGGCGGCAGCTGGGCGAGGCCATCGACCTGGAAGTGACGCGGGAGGTGTCGCAGGGCTACCTCACCCAGCTCTGGAACAACCCCGCCTTTGCCAAGGAAGAAACGCACCGCACCCTCGAAACCTACGCCAACCGCGTGGGCCGCTACTTTGTGGCCGTGACGCTGGTGCTGGCGGCCGGAACCCTGGCCTACTGGGCCCCACGCGACCAGGCCCTGATGTGGCAGGCCTTCACCTCGGTGCTGGTTATTGCCTGCCCGTGCGCGCTGTCGTTGGCCACGCCGTTTGCCCTGGGCGCCGCCCTGCGCGTGTTGGGCCGCCACAAGCTCTACCTGAAAAACGCGGGCGTGGTAGAAACCCTGGCCCGGGCCGATACGCTGGTGTTCGACAAAACCGGCACCCTCACCGACGCCCACCAGGCGGAAGTAGCCTACGAGGGCCGACCCTTATCAGAAAAGGAAAAGCAGCTGGTGGCCACGGCCGCAGCTCAGTCTACGCACCCGCTAAGCCGGCGCCTGGCCCAGGAGCTGGACGTAAAACCACTGCAGCCGACGGACTGCCGGGAAGTGGCGGGGCTGGGGGTAACGGCGGTGGTGGAAGGGCAGGAAGTTCGGCTGGGCTCGGCGGCTTTTGTCGGGGTGGCTCCGGCCGCCGGCGCTACCTCAGAAACCCGCGTGTACGTGGGGCTGAATGGGGAACCGGCCGGGTACTATACGTTTCACAATGTGTACCGGCCGGCCTTACCGGCCTTGCTGGCCAGCCTCAAAGGGCGCTACGCGCTGGCCGTACTTTCGGGGGATACGGCCGCCGAGTATAATAGGCTGCGCACTCTGTTCGGGGAAGATGCCGAACTGCACTTCCAGCAGACGCCCGCCGACAAGCTCGCCTACATTGCGGCGCGGCGCGCCCAGGGCCACACCGTGGTCATGATCGGGGACGGCCTCAACGATGCCGGGGCCCTGCGCGCGGCCGATGCTGGCATTGCCCTCACCGACAAGCTCACCAACTTCTCCCCGGCCTGCGACGCTATTCTGGACGTCAGCGCCTTTGGGCAGCTTACTACGTTTCTGGGTTTCTCGCGGGCGTGTTTGCGGGCCGTGCTCATCACCTTCGCCCTATCGTTTGCCTACAACGGGTTTGGCCTGGCCATGGCCGTGCAGGGCAAGTTCACGCCCATCGTGTCGGCCATTCTGATGCCCATCAGCTCCCTGAGCGTGATGGTGGTGGCCACCCTGCTCGTGCGCTGGGCAGCCCGGCGCTATCGTCTCTAACACCTATCAAGCCCCAAGCCCCATGACCATTATATTCCTGTTGATTTTCGTGAGTCTGCTGGTGGCCCTCACGTTTCTGGGGGCTTTCCTGTGGGCCGTGCGCAGCGGGCAGTACGACGACGCCTACACGCCCTCGGTGCGCATGCTCTTTGATGAGGAAGAGCAGCCGTAGGTGAATTTGAAAAGCGGGCGGTATTGACATCTATCAAGCGGGGCCTTGACGTTCGTCATGCTTCCGGCGGGCAGCAGGCAAGACCTTTGAAGAAGTAAAACCACTACTTCTTCGCCCCATGCAAGCTGCCTTTACTTCGCCTCTCACCGCTCCTGAGCCGCCGCTGGTTCAGAACCGGGTGTCCCGCGCGGTCGACGAGTTTTTCTACGACAACCAGATTGTCCGCGACTTCGGCATTGCCACCATTTTCTGGGGCATTGCCGGCATGTTGGTAGGTATCCTGGCCGCGTTTCAGCTGGCCCAGCCCGATGCCAACCTGCACACCTCGTTTACCACGTTTGGGCGCATCCGGCCCTTGCACACCAACGCCGTCATCTTCGCTTTCGTGGGCAACGGCATCTTCATGGGGGTGTACTACTCGCTGCAGCGCCTGTGCAAAGCCGCCATGTACTCCAAAACCCTGAGCCGGGTGCACTTCTGGGGCTGGCAGCTCATTATTCTGAGCGCGCTGATTTCCCTGCCCCTGGGCTACACCACCAGCAAGGAGTACGCGGAGCTGGAGTGGCCCATCGACATTGCCATTACCTTGGTGTGGGTGGTGTTTGGCTGGAACATGTTCGGCACCATTGCCCGGCGCCGGGAGCGGCACCTGTACGTGGGCATCTGGTTTTACATTGCCACCTTCCTGACCGTAGCCGTGCTGCACATCGTCAACTCCATGGAGGTGCCGGTGAGCTTCATGAAAAGCTACTCGGCCTACGCCGGCGTGCAGGATGCCCTGGTGCAGTGGTGGTACGGCCACAACGCCGTGGCTTTCTTCCTGACCACGCCCTACCTGGGCCTGATGTACTACTTTCTGCCCAAGGCCGCGGGCCGGCCGGTGTACTCGTACCGCCTGAGCATTATTCACTTCTGGTCCCTGATCTTCATTTACATCTGGGCCGGTCCGCACCACTTGCTCTACACGTCCCTGCCCGACTGGGCCCAGAGCCTGGGCGTGGCCTTCTCCGTGATGCTAATTGCGCCCAGCTGGGGCGGCATGATCAACGGTCTGCTCACCCTGCGTGGGGCCTGGGATAAGGTGCGCGAGGAGCCCGTGCTCAAGTTCATGGTGGTGGCCATTACGGCCTACGGCATGGCCACCTTCGAAGGGCCCATGCTCAGCCTGAAGAACGTCAACGCCATTGCCCACTTCACCGATTGGATTGTGGCGCACGTACACGTAGGCGCCCTGGGCTGGAACGGCTTCCTCACCTTTGCCATGCTTTACTGGCTGTGGCCCCGCCTGTACCGCACGCCCTTGTACTCTAAGAAGCTGGCCAACGCCCACTTCCTGATTGGCACCCTGGGCATCCTATTCTACGCCCTGCCCATGTACTGGGCCGGCTTTACCCAGGGCCTGATGTGGAAGCAGTTTAATGCCGAGGGCATGCTGCAGTACCCCAACTTCCTGGAAACCGTGCTCAACTTGGTGCCCATGTACTACCTGCGGGGCATTGGTGGGGTGATGTACCTGAGCGGCGTGTTTCTGATGCTCTATAACCTGGTGAAAACGGCCCAGGCCGGCTCCCTCCTGGCCGCGGAAAAAGCCCAGGCCCCCGCCCTGCTGCCCGCCGCCGAGGACCCCCACGCCGACGCCGGCCACTGGCACCGCTGGATTGAGCGCCGCCCCGTGCAGATGGCCGTGTGGGCCACCGTAGCTATTGCCATTGGCGGGGCCGTGGAAATGATTCCCACCTTCCTGATCAAGTCGAACGTGCCCACCATAGCCTCGGTGAAGCCTTATACCTCGCTGGAGCTACAGGGCCGCGACATCTACATCAAGGAAGGCTGCTCGAACTGCCACACCCAGATGGTGCGCCCCTTCCGCTCCGAAACCGAGCGGTACGGTGAGTACTCCAAAGCCGGCGAGTTCGTGTACGACCGGCCCTTCCTGTGGGGCAGCAAGCGTACCGGTCCCGACCTGCACCGCGTGGGTGCCAAGTACCCGCACTCCTGGCACTACAACCACATGCTCGACCCCACCAGCATGTCGCCGGGCTCCATCATGCCGCCTTACCCCTGGCTGTTTGAAAACGACATCGACTACTCCACCCTACCCAAGAAAATACGGGTGCTGCAGCAGCTGGGCACGCCATACCCCGCCGGCTACGATAAGCAGGCCGTGGCCGATGCCCGCCGCCAGGCCCAGGGCATTGTGCAGGAGCTGAAGAAGGAGGAAATCGAAGTAAGGTCGGACAAGGAAATCGTGGCCCTCATTGCTTACCTGCAGCGCCTGGGCACCGATATCAAAGTGAAGCCGGAGCAGGCTGCCGCGGCTGCTCAGTAAAGCCCGGTACCTACCTCCCAACCTGCGCTACTGCCATGTACAAGAACGTTTTGCAATCTATTGCCGGCATTGAGATATACCCGCTTATCTCCTTCGGCATCTTCTTTCTCTTCTTCCTGGGCTTGCTGGTCTGGGTGGTCATTGCCAACCGCCAGCACCTGCACACCATGAGCCTGATGCCCCTGCTCGGCGACGACGAAACCGCGGCCCCTCACTCCGAACCCGACGCGCTATGCTAACCAAACGCACCGTGCTGCTGACGGCTACCGGCCTGCTTACCGGCTACCTGGCGGGGGCGCAAACCCCCGCCGCGGCCCCCGCTACCTCGGGCTCTACCATTCTGTTCTGGCTGCTGCTGGGCGTACTAGGCATCGTGCTGGTGCTCACGCTGGTGGCCGGTGCTTCGGTAGCCTCCGCCGTGCAGCGCCCCCCGGCCGCCCAAACTCCCGCTACTCAAGACCAAACCCCCTCCACGCAGAAAGGAGCTGCTGTATGTTAAGTTTTTCCCTGACTTCTCTTCGGGCGCTGGCCGCTGCGGTCCTGCTGTTGCAAGCCGGTACCGCCCTGGCGCAAGCCCCAGCCGAATCCGCCAAGCCCGCCGGGGCCGACACGCAGATGCTGCTGTTCTGGTTTTTGCTGAGTACCCTGGCACTGGTGCTGCTGGTGTTTGTGCTGTTCTTCACCATGATCATCGTGAAGATGAAGCCCCAGCTGCGCAAGCTCTACGAGCTGCCCACGGTGCACGACACCTGGAGCGGCCAGGTACTGGGCCTGCTCATCGGCGACCCGGCCCTGGTAACCGGTAAGAACAAGGATGAGCTGATGGGCCACGACTACGACGGCATCACGGAGTTCGACAACGACCTGCCGCCGTGGTGGAAGTACGGCTTCTACGTCACCATTGTGTTTGCGGTGGCTTACATGGGCTACTACCACGTGGCCCAGGCCGGGCAGCTGCAAACGGCGGAGTACGAAACCGAGATGCAACAAGCCACGCTGCTGGTGTCGGCTGATAACGACGACCCCAACAAGCTGACTACCTACGCGGCCCTGAAAGCCCCCGCCGACCTGGATGCCGGCAAAACCATCTTCACCACCAACTGCGCGCCCTGCCACGGCCCCAACGCCGAGGGCAAAGTAGGCCCCAACCTGACGGACGAGTACTGGCTGCACGGCGGCGAAATCAACCACGTGTACAAAACCATCAAGTTCGGCGTCACCAGCAAAGGCATGGTGGCCTGGAAGGGCAAGCTCTCGGGCAAGCAGATTCTGCAGGTGTCGTCCTTTATCGCAAGCCTGAAAGGCTCCAAGCCCGCCGGCGCCAAAGAGCCTCAGGGCGAGAAGGAGCTCTAGCCCGGGCTGCCCGCCCCGCATTTCCTACCCACCGTTCAGGCGCCGCAGCCACCCGCTCGCGCCACCCGCCATGTCCGTTACCACCTTTCATCCCAACGACGACTTCCGCGACTCCATTGCTACGGTGGATGCTGACGGGAAGCGCGTGTGGCTGTACCCGAAGCAGCCCAGTGGCCCGCTCTACCGCGCCCGTAAGTGGATCAGCTACGGCCTGCTGGCTTTGCTGTTTGCGGGGCCCTGGCTGCGCTTCCGGGAGCTGCCCCTGCTGATGCTGAACCTGCCCGAGCGGAAGTTCATCATCCTCGGGCAGATCTTCTGGCCCCAGGATTTCTTTATCCTGCTGATAGGGGCGCTGACCTTCCTGCTGTTTATCATCCTGTTTACGATAGTCTACGGCCGTATTTTTTGCGGGTGGGTGTGCCCCCAGACCATCTTCCTGGAGTTTGTGTTCCGGCGTATCGAGTACTGGCTGGAAGGCGATGCGCCCCAGCAGAAAGCCCTGGACCGCGCCGACTGGACCTGGAACAAAATCTGGCGCAAAACCAGCAAGCACGCGCTGTTCCTGCTGATTTCGTTTCTGATTGCCAACACCTTCCTGGCTTACATCATTGGCTCGGATGCGCTGGTGAAGATTGTGACCGATCCGCTAACCGCGCACCTGGGCGGCCTCACCTCCATGGTGGTGTTCACGGGGGTATTCTACGCGGTGTTTGCCCGGTTTCGGGAGCAGGTGTGCACCATTGCCTGCCCCTACGGCCGGCTACAAGGTGTGCTCCTGGACAAAGACAGCCTGGTGGTGGCCTACGACTACAAGCGTGGCGAGCCGCGCGAGAAGCTGCGCAAAAACCAGCAGCGCACCGCCGGCGACTGCATCGACTGCCACCAGTGCGTGCAGGTGTGCCCCACGGGTATCGACATCCGCAATGGCGCCCAGCAGCTGGAGTGCACCAACTGCACCGCCTGCATTGATGCCTGCAACAACATCATGGCCATGATAGATCTGCCGAAAGGGCTGATCCGCCACGCCTCGGAAAACGACATTGCCAATGGCACCACGTTCCGGCTGACGGGCCGCATGAAAGTATACTCGGGGGTGCTGGTGGTGTTGCTGAGCGTGCTCACCTTTCTGCTGGTGTCGCGCTCCAACGTGCAGGCCACGGTGCTGCGCACCCCGGGGCAGCTGTTCCAGAAAACGGAGCGGGGTACCATTTCCAACCTCTACAACATCTCCGTCATCAACAAAACCAACCGCCCGTACCCCATCACCCTGCGGGTGCTGGAGCCGGCCGGCGGCACCATTGCGCTGGTGGGCAAAGACGGCCTCACGCTGCCCGCCCAGGGCCTGACGGAAGGCGTGTTTTTTGCCGAGCTGCCGAAGTCGGCCCTGCACGCTACCAACCAGGAAATTCGCATTGGGGTGTTTAGCGGCGGCCAGCTCATTACGGAAACCGATACCAAGTTTCTGGGGCCGCCGCAGTAGCCCGCGCTCTGCCTCCCCAACGATTCTCACCCTTCTTTGCCATGGTTACCCCAGCTCCTCCTAAACGCACCCTCTGGCCCTACGCCATTATTGCGGCCTTCGTGCTTTTTGCCGGCTACATCGGCTTTATGGTGCAGCAGGCCATGCGCACCACCGTCGACCTGGTAAGCCCCGACTACTACCAGCAGGAACTGGCCTACCAGCAGCGCATGGAGTCGGTGGCGCGCACGGCGGCCCTGCCCGCGCCGGTGGTCGTCACCCACGAGGCCGCAGCTCACCGCCTGAAGCTGGCGCTGCCGGCCGGCCTGAGCGGGCAGGCTATTGAGGGCACGCTGCACTTCTTCCGGCCTTCCGATCAGAAGCTGGATTTCAAGCTGCCCTTTGCGCCCACTGGCACTCCGGCCCTGCAGGAGCTGAACACCAGCAAGCTGCAGCCCGGTCTCTGGCGCCTGCGGGTTGATTTCACGGCCGGCAACCAGCAGTATTTCCTGGAAAAAGAGCTTTCTATCAGCGAGTAAGCGGGCTTACTGCCGTATCCATTCCCTCCTTCACGTATGCTCTGGGCTGGTTTCTTATTTGGGTTTTTGGGTAGCTTCCACTGCGTGGGCATGTGCGGGGCTATTGCGCTGGCGTTGCCGGGCCAGGGCAACCCCGTGGGCTGGCGGTACGTGCGGGGACGGGTGCTCTACAACCTGGGCCGCGTCACGACCTACTCGCTGCTGGGCGCCGTGGCCGGTATGGTGGGGCAGGGGTTGCGGCTGGCTGGCTGGCAGCAGGGACTTTCTATTGCCTCGGGCCTGCTTATTCTGCTGCTGGTGGCCGTGCCGGAACGCTACACCAGCCGGGCATCTATGGCGCTGGGGCTGAGCCGGGGGCTAGGCGCCGTGAAAAACCAGCTGGTATACTACTTCCAGCAGCCCACGGCCCGGGCCCTCTACACCACCGGCCTGCTCAATGGCCTGCTGCCCTGCGGCATGGTGTATTTGGCCCTGGCTGGAGCCATCAGCGCCCCGGGGGTGCCAGGCGCCGTGCTCTACATGGCTTTGTTTGGGCTAGGCACCGTGCCGCTTATGCTGGCTTTGTCCCTGAGCGGGCAGCTGGTGCCGCTGCCGTGGCGTATGCGCCTGCGCCAGGCCGTGCCGGTAATGGCCTTGGGCCTAGCGGCCCTGTTTATCCTGCGCGGACTAGGGCTGGGTATTCCGTATCTGAGTCCGCAGCTGGGCACGGCCGGGGCAGTAGCGGCGCCCGTAGGCCAGCCCGCCTCGGTGCACTATTGCCAGAGCGTGCCTCAGGCCACCTCCGCGCGCTAATTGCTTCTCCCGTTTTCCTTTTCCTTACCTCTTTCTCCCGATGCAGACCCTCCTCGTGCCCATTGACTTTACTGCCGCCGCCGAAAACGCGCTGGGGTATGCCAACAAACTGGCGCTACGCCTGCCCGCCGAAATTGTGCTGGTGCATAGCTGCCCGCCGGGTACCGGGGCCGAGGGGCGGGCGGCGCTGCTGCGGCAGCTGCAGGCGTTGGCCGAGCGGCTGCGCTACCAGCAGCTAACCCGGCAGAGCGGCCGGCGCATCACCTATCACTATCATTTGCTGGCTGAGCCCCTGGCCCAGGGCCTGGAAGTGCTGGTGAATGGTTACTGCGCGAGCCTGGTGGTGCTGGGCCTCACGCTCATGGACTGCGCCACGGCCACGGCTGAAGGCACCACGCCCATGCTGCTGCCGGAACACGTGAGCTGCCCGGTGCTGGTGGTGCCGCCCGGCCGCCACGAGCTGCCCAGTCGCGTGGTGGTGTCGGGAGATTTTACGCACCTCGATGCGCGCCGCCTGCCTTTCCTGACCCAGCTCACGCGCCCGGCCGGGGCCCACTTCGACCTGGTACAGTTCTACGCGCCTACCCACGTGGGCTTAGCGCCCCTTAAAAAGGCGTTGATGGAAGCCCGGGCCCACCTGCCCGAGGCTACCGGGCACTTGCTGCCGGAGGAAGACGCCCTGGAAGGCCTCAGCGACTTCTGCGCCCAGCAGGCGGCTCAGCTGCTGGTGCTGGCTACTGCCGATGGCTGCCTGGTGCGCCGCTTTTTTCACCCGCACTACACCAAAACCAACGCCTACCATCTGCGCATTCCGCTGGTGCTGCTGCCCACCAGCCAGCTGCCCACCGAGTCCTGCTGCGCCCAGTGCCACCTGCGGCAGGCGGCCGAGAACCGGCGGCTGGCCCAGGCTATGCCCCTTATGCCAGCGGTGGGGCGCTTCATCCCGGTTACGGCCGGCTAATCCTGCCGCCTTTTACGTTTTCTTGTATGATACTTGACAATCAAACAATGGTCGCGCCGCCCGCCGTGCGGGCTACGGTAGCGGAGTGGATGCGCTGGTTTCAGGACTGGCTCTGTGAGCAGCTGGCAGCGGCCGACGGCGGCGCCGCGTTTCGGGAGGATACCTGGGTGCATGCGGGTGGGGGCGGAGGCCGCACGCGCGTCATCAGCAACGGGGCCGTGCTGGAAAAAGGCGGGGTGAACTACTCGGCCGTGTGGGGCGAAATGAGCGAAGCGGCGGCCCGCACCCTGCTCATGCCCGACCCCAGCTACTTTGCCACGGGCGTGTCGGTGGTGCAGCACCCGGGCAGCCCGCACGCGCCCATTTCGCACATGAACGTGCGCTACTTCGAGGCCGGCAACGGGGAAGCCTGGTTTGGCGGCGGGCTGGATTTGACGCCCATCTACGTGGATGAAACCCAGGCCCGTTGGTTTCACCAGCAAATCAAGCAGGTCTGCGACCAGCATAACCCGGCCTACTACCCGCGCTTCAAGCAGTGGGCCGATGAGTACTTCTACTTGCCCCACCGCCAGGAAACCCGCGGCATCGGCGGCATCTTCTTCGACCGGCTGACGGTGGGCCAGGATGGCACGTTTGAGGAGCTGTTCGCCTTCGTGCAGGCCGTAGGCGAGGTGTATGGGCGTACGTATTCTACCCTTATGCGCCAGAATGCCGGCCTTCCTCACACCGAGCGGCAGAAGCAGTGGCAGTTGGTGCGCCGGGGCCGCTACGCCGAGTTCAACTTGGCCATCGACCGGGGCACGAAGTTTGGCCTGGAAACCGGCGGCCGCACCGAAAGCATCCTGATGAGCCTGCCGCCCCAGTGTGAGTGGCACTACAACTTTCCCATCGAGCCCGGCTCCCCCGAAGAAGCTACCCAGCATTGGCTGCGCCCTGGCATCGACTGGCTGAGCTAAGGGCGGGTTTGGGAAGTATGCTGCTTTGGCTGCGCTTAGCATGACGTAACGAGTGTTTGGCGCAATCTTCAACCACGCTTCAAAGACCAGTATTTCCCGCTGCTAGCGTACCATTACGGTATACCAGCAGCGGGAAATTCGTGCTTCTGGCTTAAGCCAGCAACTGCGCGCACTGCCGCGCAATTTCCAGCTCCTCATTGGTCGGCACCACCAGAATCTTCGCCCGGGAGGAAGGCAGGCTGATTTCCCGCAGGCCAGGGATGCGCTGCTGATTGGCTGCCTCATCCAACTCCAGCCCAAAGAAGCCCATGTCCTGGCACGCGAGGCGGCGCACCAAGGCGTCGTTTTCGCCCACACCGGCCGTGAAGACTACCGCATCCAGTCCGCCCAGCACGGCCACGTAGGCCCCAATGTACTGGCGGATGCGGTAGGCGTAGAGGTCGTAGGCCAGTTGGGCGCGGGCGTCGCCAGCCGCCAAGGCCGCCCCGATGTCGCGCATGTCGCTGCTACCCGTGAGGCCCAGCATCCCGCTTTCCTTGTTCAGCAGGGTGCTCACCTGCTCGGGAGAGTAGCCCAGCGGCCCCAGCAAATGCAGCAGCACGGAAGGGTCCAGGTCGCCGGTGCGGGTGCCCATCACCAGGCCGGCCAGGGGGCCAAAGCCCATGCTGGTATCCAGGGAAAGGCCCCCGCGCACGGCCGCTACGCTGCAGCCGTTGCCCAGGTGTACCGTAATCAGGCGGGCATCGGGGAGGCCCAGGTACGCTGTGGCCTGGGCGGCTACGTACTGGTGGCTGGTGCCGTGGAAGCCGTATTTGCGGATGCGCTGCTCGGTGTACAACGCCTCGGGCAGAGCGTAGCGGAAGGCGTACTCGGGCAGGGTCTGGTGAAAAGCCGTGTCGAACACCGCCACCTGCCGGGCCTGCGGAAACAGCTGCTCCGCCACGTCGATGCCCAGCAGGTTGGCCGGGTTGTGCAGGGGGGCCAGGGCAAACAGCCGCCGGATTTCGGTTTTCACTGCTTGCGTAATCAAAGTAGTAGCCGCAAATGCCTCCCCGCCGTGCACCACCCGGTGGCCCACCACGGCAATGTCAGCCGGGTCCTGAATCACGCCATTGGGGGCGGCCGTGAGCAGGCGCACAACTTCTCGCAAACCGGCCTCGTGGTTGGGTAGGGGCAGGGTGAGGCGCTGCTCAGTGGCCGGCATCTCCGGAGCATCCAGCGCAAAGACTTTGTGGGTGATGGTGGCTTGGTCCGCGCCGATGCGCTCTACCAGCCCGCTGCACACGGGCCGCTCCTGGGGCCAGCGAAACAGCTGGTACTTGATGGAAGAGCTGCCGGAGTTGATGACGAAGATGTGCATGTAGATCCTGAGGAGGGTTGTACCGGGTTTGGCAAGTTTCTATGGTTAGTTAGTTGCCATAAGCAGCAAAAACAAAGTAACGCTGGTCGGCTACCAGTATCTGCTTCCGAAAGCTTGCTTCTGCAGCACTGATTTCAGACGCCGGCAAAACTAGCAGAGAAAGTAGGCTGTGTGCGAAGCTTGTATCAACTGACTGCGTGTACTTGCCCTGCGGTAAGCTCGTTGTCATAGTGTCTGAAATGGCTCCTGATGGGATTAAAAAGTACAAGAGGTTAATCCATAGTTACTGCTCGTCTTCCTAAGGAAGACAGAGCCGCGAAGTGACCTATGTAGTCGGTATATAAGTTGGTATACTCAGTATGAGCTGTATGAAATACGATGTCTAGCCTATAGAAGGCCATTCATGGCAGAAAGCGTTAAGTAGACATTGTTTCTAAAAAAGCTTACGGTGTAATTGATTAATAACAAATAAGTTGCGTGCTATTTATAAGCGTTATGCTGCGCGGCAATGTCCTGGCCGTGTGGTTAAGCAGTAACTCAGAGCGAAAAAGTCATAGTTGATGTTTGATATGATATGTATACATATTATATTTGTACATATCATATCAAAAACTATGTGGACTAAGTCGCACTCAATCGTCACCACTGCCGTGACCAAAGAACAAATGTGGAAGCTCTTTGCTGATGTCAACAACTGGCACCAGTGGGACGAAGGCATCGAATTTGCCCGACTGGAAGGCCGATTCGAAAAGGGCAGCCACTTTACTTTAAAGCCCAAAGGTGGCCCTAAAGTGAAAGTGAAATTGTTGGAAACGGAGGTTAACCAACATTTCCTCGACGTGACCAGCTTCCCACTGGCTAAGATGTACGACAAGCACACGTTTGAAGAAACGCCCGAGGGCCTGCGCATCACCAACACCTTATCGGTTCAGGGGCCTTTGTCCTTTCTATGGATTAAGCTTGTTGCGCAGACTATTGTGGACGCATTGCCAACTGATATGCAGAAGCAGATTGAAACCGCCAGCGCGCTGTAAGGGCTTTAATCAGTCGATATGAAAAAAGTAGCTAACGACTTCAGCGTAAACGCGGCCGAGGAAAGCTCCGGCTTTCTGCTTTGGCAGGTGACCACCCTTTGGCAGCGAGGCATCAAGAAGGCACTGGATGGTATTGACTTAACCCACCCGCAATTCGTCATACTGGCCAGTTTGCTGTGGTTGTCGAAGCAGAAAGACAGCATTACCCAGATTGATTTATCGGTGCACAGCAAAATCGACCCGATGACGACCTCCACCATTATCCGGACGCTACAGCGGAAACAGCTAGTCAACCGGCAGGAGCATCACTCCGACACGCGCGCCAAGACCATAACCCTCACGCCAGAAGGAGCAGCAGCAACCAAGCGCGCCGTGGGACTAATCGAGCAGTTCGATGCGGATTTCTTTGCCGCTCTGGAGACAAAGAAATCCAGCTTCAACCAAGAGCTGTTGACTCTGCTGAAAGCCCACGCGAAGTAAGCGCGGGCCGAAAATCCCATCATATTGCTGCGCGGGTTATTGAAATTTGCTGCTTCGTAGGGTTTGCCACACTAGTGAGATGGTTCGGCTCCGCTCAGCATGGCGTTCTAACGTCTTTTCACCCCAGCTGGCTCTGAATAGCCGTAATCACCACGGTGTTAAACACGTCGTCCACGGTGCAGCCGCGACTGAGGTCGTTCACGGGTTTGTTGAGGCCCTGTAGTACCGGGCCGATGGCCAGGGCGCCGGTTTCGCGCTGCACGGCTTTATAGGTGTTGTTGCCGGTGTTCAGGTCGGGGAAGATGAGCACGCTGGCCTGGCCGGCCACTTCGGAGCCGGGCAGCTTCTGACGGCCCACCAGCGGGTCCACGGCGGCATCGTACTGGATGGGGCCTTCCACTTTCAGGTCGGGGCGGCGCTGGCGCACCAGCTCGGTGGCCAGGCGCACCTTCTCCACGTCGGCTCCGGCGCCTGAGGTGCCAGAGGAGTAGGAAAGCATGGCGATGCGCGGCTCAATGCCAAAGGCTAGGCTGCTTTCAGCCGAGGAAATGGCAATTTCGGCCAGCTGCTCGGCCGTGGGGTTCGGGTTCACGGCGCAGTCGCCGAACACGGCTACCCGGTCGGGCAGACACATAAAGAACACCGACGACACCACTGACACTCCCGGCTTGGTTTTGATGAACTGCAGGGCTGGCCGGATGGTGTGCTGAGTAGTATGCACCGCCCCCGACACCATGCCATCGGCGTGGCCCTTGTACACCATCATCGAGCCGAAGTACGACACGTCGCGCAGCAGGTCGCGGGCCATGTCGTGGTTTACGCCCTTGTCTTTGCGCAGCTGGTAGAAAGTTTCCACGTAGTCGGCGTAGTACTCCGAGTTCACCGGGTCGATGACGCGCACGTGGCCGGCTGGCAGCTGCACCCCCAGGCGTTTGGCCGAGGCAGCCACGTCGGCGGGGTTGCCCAGGATGGTCAGGTCCACTACATCCTGATGCAGGAGCAGGGCGGCGGCCCGCAGAACCCGGTCGTCGTTGCCCTCGGGCAGCACAATGTGGCGGCGCTGGCGGCGGGCCCACTGCAGCAGCCGGTATTGGAACATGTGGGGCGTAATGCCCTCGGGCTGGAAGCTGATGAGCTTTTCCTCCAGCGCCTTTACCTCCACGTACCGCGCAAAGGTGCTGATGGCCAGCTGAATCTTCTTCGGGGTATCGGGGGTGATACGGGACTTGATGGCGCCCACGCGGGTGGTGGTTTCGAAGGTGCCGGTGGGCATGGTAAGGATGGGCACCACGTTGGGCAGGCCTTCGAGCAGGCGCATGATGGGCTCGTCGGGTTCGGCCCCGGCCGTAAGCACAATGCCCGCCACGCGCGGGTAACTGGCCGACTGGTTGGCCTGCAGGGCGCACACGATGATGTCGCCCCGGTCGGCGGGCGTCACAATCAGTACGTTTTCCTTGAGGTAGTTCAGGAAGTTGGGTACCTGCATGGCCCCAATCACGTAGTTATCGACCTGGTTGCCCAGCCCGGCTTCCCCAAACAGCAGCTTACTGCCCAGCCCGGCGTGAATTTCGCGCATAGTGGGGTGGCGCAGCTGCGGATCCTCGGGAATCACGGCCAGCAGCACCTCCTCGGGCAGCTGGGCCCGCAGCAGGGCTTGCACGTCGGCGGCCTGCTCGGGGGCCACGCGGTTGGCCACGGCCAGCAGCACCGGCACCTCGCGGGCCTCGAAGGTGCGCAGCAGCGTCAGCACCGAGCTGACCACCTGCGCCGTGCTCTTTCCTTCGCCCGACACCACTAGGATAACCGGTACGCCCAGGTTTTTGGCCATGGACACGTTGGCGTCGAACTCAATGGCCGTACCCGGCCCCAGGAAGTCGCTGCCTTCCACCACCGTGAAGTCGTAGGCTTCTTCCCACTGCTTGAACTTGTGAATGACCACGTCAATCAGCTCGCCCTGGGCATCGGCTTCCAGCAGCTGCAGGGCCTGCGGCCGGGTGTAGGCGTAGGTATCGGCGTAGGCGAAGGGCAGCTTAAAGTACCGGGCAACGGTATCGATGTGCGGGTCGGGCTCCTGGGCGGGGTCGTAGTCGATGATGGGCTTGAAGTAGCCCACCCGGCGTGCCTGGCCCAGAAGCATGTTCACCAGCCCTAGGACTACCAGGGACTTGCCACTATACGGTTCGGCGGTAGCAATGAAAACGGCTTTCGTCATGCCGACTGTAACGTAGCACCCGCGGCCGGTGTTGGGTCGGCCAGGCCGCGGCTATGTCCCAGCCGGAACGTGAGCACCGGCGGAAAGGCGTGGGTGGCTACCTGCTCGGCAATGCTGGACTGCAAAAACCGGCTCAGGCCCGTGCGGCCGTGGGTGGGCAGAATAACCAGCCCGGCCGGCACCTGCTGGGCATACTCCGGAATGCCCACGCTGGGGCTAGCCGCTTCTACCACCGCCGACAAGGTGCGCGCCAGCTGGTGGCGGTGGGCAAACCGGGTAATTTTCTCCAGGGCCGGGGCGCGCTGGGCCGCACTTGGTACCACGTTTAGCAGGTGCAGGGTGGCCTCCGGGAACAAAGCCAGCATGGCGCGGAGCTCCGGGGCCGCGCAATCGGCTTCGGCCGCGAAATCAGAGGGGAAAACAAGGTTCTGCACGTCCAGATTGGGCATGGGGTGCTTCACGGCCAGCACCGGGCAGGGTGCGGTGCGCACCAGCCGCTCGGTGTTCGAGCCCATAAAGAAGTGCTCGGCTACAGTATGACCCTGGGCACCCATCACCACCAGGTCGATTTGCTTTTCCTCAATCACCTGCATAATGGCCGTATGCAGGCGGGTGGTGTGCACCATATCCTGCACCGGCACCCCGGGAGCCAGCTCGGCGGCTTCGGCTATCAGCTGGTGCATGCGGCGCTTGGTAGCCTGCAGCAGCTTCAGCACGAATACATCCTCCAGGCTGCCGTGCGCACCCGTGGTATCACCGCCGGCCACGGGGCCGCCATAAGTGCTAAACTGCGCGGTTTCGGGCATCTCTACCACGTGCAAAACCAGGACGCGCCCGCCCGTGCGCCGGGCCAGTTGTACGGCAACTTCAAAGGCATGATGGGCCTCGGGCGAAAAATCGGTGGGAACGAGGATGTTTTTCATGGTGGTAGAGAAAAAGAGGTAGGACAGCTGGCCCGCCAGGATCTGGCCCCGGAGCTGCGCACAAAGGTGCCGCCCCCCGGCAACCAGCTCCATGACTGGTATCAGTAGTTTACCTGATTTTTCTCACGTTTCAAAGCCGAGCTTACGGCTTTTTGCGGGTTGTTGAAAACGCCTTCAGCGTGCCCGCCGTCACCGGCCTAAGCAGGAGCTTGGGCCCGCGCCCCTGGGTGAAAAAACAGCCGCAATGAGCCTTAACGAGGTAGTATCTACGGCCGCTGGTAAAAAGTAAGCCCTGGGTATTCCTGCTACAGCAGCGACTGGCAATAGGCGGGTGTTGCAGCCCGGGTTTGGGGCCAGAGCAGCTCGACGGTAACGCGTTGCAAGCCGATAAAGTACCGCCAGCTATAAGCAAATTTCTACCTTCGCAAACCCATCCACCCATCCCCACCCACCATGAAACCCTTACAGGAAGCGGCCGAAATCAACGGCCACCGTCTCCGGCCCGAGAGCCTGATGATGAGCTACGGCTACACCCCGGCCTGGAGCGAAGGCGCCATCAAGTGCCCGATTTTCCAGACATCCACCTTTGTTTTCAGGAACGCCGAGGAAGGCAAGGCTTTCTTTGAGCTGGCCTACGGGCTGCGCCAGGCTAACCCCGACGAGGAAATGGGGCTGATTTACTCCCGTCTCAACAATCCTAGCCTGGAGATTCTGGAGCACCGCCTCACGCTATGGGACGGGGCCGAGGAAGCAGCCTCCTTCGCCAGCGGCATGGCCGCCATCAGCACCACGCTGCTAGCTTTGCTCAAGCCCGGCGACGTGATCCTGCACTCCGAGCCCGTGTACGGGGGCACCGACTTCTTCCTCAAGCAGGTGCTGCCGCGCTTTGGCATCACGGCCGTAGGCTTTTCGCCCAAGGCCAGCCAGGAAGAGCTGTCGGCGCAGGTAGCCGAAATTGTGCAGGGCCGCCTAGCCATGATTTACGTGGAAACGCCCGCCAACCCCACCAACCACCTGGTGGATCTGCGAGCCTGCGCCGAAGTAGCCCACCAGCATGGCTCGGAGGAGCATCCCGTCCGCGTAGTGGTCGACAACACATTCCTGGGGCCCGTATTTCAGCACCCCCTGCACCACGGGGCCGACGTGGTGCTGTACTCGGCCACCAAGTTCCTGGGCGGCCATTCCGACCTGATTGCCGGGGCCGTGCTGGCCTCCAAGCCCTTGATGAAGGAAATCAAAGCCATGCGCACCTTCATGGGCACCATGTGCGACCCGAACACGGGCTGGATGCTGATGCGCAGCCTCGAAACCCTGAAACTGCGCATGGAGCGGGCCGCCCAAAGCGCCCAGGTTATTGCCGACTGGCTGCGGGAGCACCCGCAGGTGGCGCGTACCTACTACCTCACGCACCTGGAGCACGACCCCGCCCAGCAGGCCATCTACGAGCAGCAGTGCCTTTCGCCCGGCTCCATGATTTCCTTTGACATCGAAGGCGGCGAAGCCGAGGCTTTCCAGTTTCTCAACCGCCTCAAGCTGATCAAGCTAGCCGTGAGCCTGGGCGGCACCGAGAGCCTGGCCGAGCACCCGGCCACCATGACGCACTCCGACATCATGCCCGAGGTGCAGCGCGAAATGGGCATTTCTTCCCAGATGATTCGGCTGTCGATAGGCGTGGAAGACCCCCAGGACCTTATAGCGGATCTGGCCCAGGCCTTCGGCGCAGAAACCGATGGCGTTGCCGCCAGCTACCAACCCGACGCGTACGCTATGTACATCTAGCCTGCCCGGTAGCCGGAACACAAAACCGCCTCAGCGTCCTGCTAAGCAGAATGCTGAGGCGGTTTTACGTTCGGATGGTTTTAAAGCAGAAGCTGCTCTGGCCTAGCAGTAAGAAGTTTATTGACCGTTGTTGTCGGTTTCCAGCTCCCCGCCCAGGCGCAGCAGTAAGGTGCTCAGCTGCGAGAGGCCCAACTGGCGTTCGGCCGGGGCCGCCGCCGTTTGCTGGCTTACCTGGCTGCCCAGCAAGCTTAGGGAGCGGCCAATGGCGGGACCATTCAAAGGCTTTTCCGTCAGCAACGACTGCAGGTTGCCGATTTCGCGGGCTATGTCCTGGAGCTCCGGCTGGCCGCTTTGCAGGAACTGCTGCTGCCAGGCCTCGGTAGCATCCATGGCCGCGCTGAGAGGTACCTGCGTAAGCCCCGATTGCAGGGCATGAATGGTGCTGGCCAGCATATCGGCCGATGTGGGGTCCTGTGCCATATAGAGAGGAAAGGGAATTAGGAGTTAAGATGAAACAGTGGGCGAGGCGGCGCGCACCAGCAAGCCTATATCGTGCATGATGGCGCAGGCGCGGTGGGCACTGGCTTCCTTGTCTTTGATTTCGAGCATGATGTCGGCGTCGTGGCCGTGCAGGTGGGTGAGAAACTCCCGAAACAGCTCCTCGTCCAGCGAAGCCGTGTGCTTGCCCTTCCGCTCGCCAACGGACTGCGCGCTGTAGTCCATCATGGGTACGCCGTCCCGGGTAGGATGCCAGGTGGCAAACGCCATTCGTAATGCCTCAGCCATAGGTTCCCCGTGGTTGAGGCACTCGTGGTGCAGGTTGTCGAAGAGAATCGGCACGCCCACGGCTTCGTGCAGGCGCAGGCAGTTGCGCAGGCTGTAGAGCCGGTCGTCGTTTTCCACTACCAGGCGGGCTTTCACGGCATCGGGCAGACGGTGGTAGGTGGCTATCCAGCGCGCCAGCGCCGACTCCATATCCCCGTACAGGCCCCCGGCGTGAATTTGCAGCTTCATGGTGGAGTCCAGCCCCATCAGATCCAGCAAGGAACCCTGGTATACCAGCTCCTGGATGCTGCGCTCGACAATGCCCGGGTCAGGCGAATTCAGCACCACAAACTGGTCGGGGTGAAACGAAACCCGGAGATTGTTGGCTTTGATATAGTCGCCTATAGAACGCAGTTCGGCCGCAAAGTGCGTTTGCCAGGGAAAGGTGTTGATAGGGTGGGAGCCAAACGGCACCAGACCGGAACCCATGCGGAAAAACAGCAGCCCGTGCGCTACGTTGTACTTCAGGATATTTTGCAGGCACGCCAAGTTGTTGCTGACGGCCTGTACCAGCCGCTCCTCGGAGTAGGAGGCCAGCCGGAAAGTGGAAGTCGAGGTGCACGGCAACGATTCGTTGACGCAGGGATAACCAATTCGCATACCCCAACTGTACGGCAGGCTGGGTGAATGGTTGAAGGTAACTGCCGCGGAAATGACCACATTGGGCCCTGACAGCATCAGCCCTTACTCCACCTCGTAGCCCGTATTATCCTTGAAGTTACGGTTGTATTGCTGGCGGGCTTTGCGGTTTTTTGCCGCTTCCGCGGCGGCCTGCTCGGCCGCCTGAATCTCTTCCATTTTGCGCCGCTGCTTGCCTTCCCGCGAAAACTGGTCGTAGAGCAAGCTTATCGGGCTTTGCAGGGAGGGAGTCGGGGGCTTGGGCGCCATGGAATCGACGGGGAACAGGGGCTTGGGTGCCGGGGGGCGTTTCACGGCGCTGGTGGGAGCCGTACTGGGGCGCTTGATATTGCGCAGGGCCCGGTTGATGGTAGCTTCGTCGGGGCGGCCACTGCGCACCTTCACTTCGCCCAGCTGGATACTGTCGCGTACCAGCTTGATCTGCACGATCAGCTGCGACAAGCCCGTGCCACCCAGCGGCAACCGCTGCGACTTAAAACCTACGGCCCGAAAAATGAGCGTGTCGGTGCGGCCGGCTGTAATGCCGAAGTCGCCGTCCTCGTTGGCTACTACGCCCTGACGCGTGCGCTGCACCACTACCGAGGCCCCGGGAATTGGCTTGCGCGTAGCTGCTTCTTCTATGGAGCCCGTCACGCGTACCTGGGCCGCTGCCTGACTAGCGAGCAGCAGGCCCAAAAAGCCCAGTAGGGTGCGTAAAACAACGGGCAGCAATCGAAAAGACATCCTGGGTACAAAGCTAATACAACCCCCGGGCAGGAGCTCAGGGAAAAACGCCCAGCCGGCCGTTTTCATCGACGGGCTGGCTCCAAAGGAGGCAAAAAAAAGCCACGCCGTTGCACGGCGTGGCTTTTGAAGAGCAAGGATCCGGCCAAGGCAGCCGGACTGAGCTTACTTAATAACGGTTTTGTCGCCGTTCTCCGGCTTGTCCTTCACGGTGCCGTCGTCGGCGTCCATTTTGGTTTTGTTGCCTTCGGCGTCTTTGATTTTTACGTCACCGTCGCTTTTTACTTTCACTTTCGAGCCATCGTCGTACTTGGTCTTCGAGCTGGCTTCCATGCTGGCATCGGAAGAGCCGGAAGCATCAGCCGACATGCTCGTGTCGTCCATGTAATTGGTGTCGTAGTAGCTCATCCGGTCGGTTTCGTACTGCGTGTACATGGCCGGATCTACGAATACCTGCTTCATTTCCATATCGGCCTCGCTGTATACGTTGCGCATATCAGCGGCCATGCCGGTCGTATCAGAAGCGTATTTGTTGGCCAGCTCGCTCATGCGCATGCCGCGGTTCACATAGACGGTCCGCACTTTGGTGCGCATGGCGTCGTCCAGCTTCATCTTAGCTGCCATGTCAGCCGCCATCCGGTCGGCGCGGCTTTCCACGGCTTCCTTGGTGTACATAGCCGGCGACATCGTCGTTGTCGTCGTGGTGGTGGTGGTCGTCATACCGTCACCTTCCATGTTGGTGGTGGCGGTGTCGGTTGTTTTTTCCTGCGAACAGGCGCCCATCGTCAGTGCCACGGCACACGAGAGCAAAAGCAAGGTCTTTTTCATTTGATAAAGAGCAGTTTGGTGGGAGGGGGAAGGGAGAGTTAGGGAAGATGGAGCCTATACGGTAGTGCTTGGAGCACGGTTACCAATAGGGCTAACCCCTACAACGAAAACGCCACTGGGCAAAAGACCAGTGGCGTTTCAGAAGTAAACAAAAAGAACGGCTTAAGCGCGCTTCAACTCGAACACGGTGATTTCGGGTAGGAAGCCCACCCGGCCGTGGTAGCCGATGAAGCCCAGCCCGGTGTTTACGTACAGGTACTGCTTGCCGCGCTGGTAGAGGCCCGCCCACTGCTTATAAGCGTACTGCACCGGGCTCCATTTCAGAAACGACAGGTTGATGCCGAACTGCATGCCGTGGGTGTGGCCCGAGAGCGTCAGGTCGATATCGGGGTACTCGTGCACCTGGGCATCCCAGTGGGAAGGGTCGTGGGAAAGCAAAATCTTGAACGGGGCGTCGCCGGAAGTGGCGTGGGCCTTGGCCAGGTTGCCGTACTTGGGAAAGCGCATCTGCGCGCCCCAGTTCTCCACCCCGATGATGGAAATCTTTTCGCCGTTGCGCTCCAGCGTGTGGCTTTCGTCGAGCAGCAGGCGCCAGCCAATCTTGGCGTGGTTTTGCTTAAGGCGGTTCAGGTTGGCCACCTTTTCCTCGCGGGTGGGCCACTCCACGTAGTCGGCATAGTCGTGGTTGCCCAGAATGGAGAAGATGGGCAGTTTGGACTGGATGCCCGCCAGCGTATCGATGTGCTCTTCTACTTCCGTGGCGAGGTTGTTTACCAGGTCGCCGGTCATCACCACCAGATCGGCCTGCTGCTGGTTGATGAGGGCCACGGCCCGCTGCAGCGGCTCCTTGGTGTGAAAAGAGCCCGAGTGCAGGTCAGAAATCTGCAGCAGCTTGAACCCGTCGAACGAGGCCGGTAGGTTGGGAAAACGCAGCGTTACGCGCTTCACCGTGTAATCGGTGCCGCCCTTCACCATGCCCCAGAGCAAGGACACGAAAGGCACGGCCCCGGCCAGCAGTGCGGCTTTGCTCAGAAACTCACTCCGCGAAATAGCGGGCCCGCTGCCGCTACCCGCTGGCCGGCTCACCGCCTGCCAAACCCAGCGGCCCAGGCGCACCAGGTCTTCCAGCAGCAGCGGAATGAGCACCACCAGCTTGGCGGCCAGCATGGCCAGCAGCACCCCGCCCAGGTACGACTTAAAGGAAGGATGCTCGCGCCGGTTGCTCATGGCCCAGATGCCCAGCGCCCACACGGCCACCGTCAGCAGCCAATAGCCGGCCAGCACCAAACGGCGTGCCGGGGAGCCGGGCGCGGGGGCCAGGGCCCGCACGGCTTGAAAACTATACCATTCGGCCGCCAGCAAGGCCGCCAGGAAGAAAAGAGAACCAGTTAGTCGAGACATATCAGGAGGCAAAACCAGGCGCAAGTCTTTTAGTTCAGGGGCGCCCTGGCAAAAGTAGAAGACGAAAATTTTGGCTTTTTACTTTATTGATCTGGGTGTTATTGTATTTTTTGCATAATTCCGTCGGATTCTATCTTAGGCAGCCTTCTATGACGCTATCCGAATTAATATCCGACACGGCCCCCCTGCACTACGCGACGCCGACATCCTTCAGCATCAAAGCCTGGGCCGAGGAAGACCGGCCCCGTGAAAAGCTGCTGCAAAAAGGCCGGTCGGCCCTTTCCGATGCCGAGCTACTGGCCATTCTGCTGGGCTCCGGCACCGCCCGCCTCTCGGCCGTAGATGTAGCCAAACTGGTGCTCAGCGCGGTGCAGAACGACTTAAACGCGCTGGCCCGCATGTCGGTGAAAGAGTTGATGCGGCAGAAAGGCATTGGCGAGGCGAAGGCTATTACCATTGTGGCCGCGCTGGAGCTGGGGCGGCGGCGCAAAGAAACCGAAGCCGCGGCCCGCCCGGTTATCGGCTCTTCCGCCGATATCTACCGCGTCATCAAGCCCCACTTGCAGGACTTGCCCCACGAGGAGTTCTGGGTGGTGCTACTGAACCGGGCCAACGTGGTGATGCGCACGGTCAGCATCAGCCGCGGCGGCGTAGCAGGCACGGTGGCTGACCCGAAGCTGATTTTCAAGGAAGCCCTGGAGCAGCTGGCTTCGTCGGTTATTCTGGTGCACAACCACCCCAGCGGGAACCGTAACCCCTCGGCGGCCGACATTGCTCTCACCCGCAAGCTCAAGGAAGCCGGGCAGTTCCTGGATCTACCCATTCTCGACCACCTTATCTACACCGACGCGGGCTACTACAGCTTCGCCGATGAAGGCATGCTGTAAGGTGAACTGGCCATTAGGTGAGTAGGGCCTAATCTGGAAACGGGCTACGGACAACAGGCAACGAGCAATTACCTTTGCCGCATGCGCCTTACTCCCAAATTCCTCATCGGCCTGGGCCTGCTGGTTGTTATCGGCTACTTCCTGACCGACCTTGTTTTCAACGATAACCAGTACGCCGTGCGCCTGCGCAAAACCCGGCAGGAGAAAAACGACGCCTTCCGCCGCGTAGATGGCTCCCCGCTCAGCCAGGAGCAGCGCGACACCTTCGACAGCCTGCGCTATTTTGCCCCCAACCCGGACTACCGCGTGGAGGCTCAGCTGGAAGTCTACACCCGGCCCGATACGGTGCGCATGGCCCTGACCGATGGCAAGGCGGAAAACTACCTGCGGTGGGGCCGGGCGTCCTTTCAGCTCAACCAGCAGCCCCAGCAGCTCACGTTATTTCTGAAGGCCGATGGGCAGGACTCCACCTTGTTTGTGCCCTTCACCGATAAAACCAACGGCTTCACCAGCTACGGCGGGGGGCGCTACCTCGATGCGGCCCTGCCCCCAGCCGGTGCCACCGAGCTGGCGCTGGACTTCAACGAGGCCTACAACCCTTACTGCGCCTACAACGACGCCTACGCCTGCCCCGTGCCGCCCACCGATAACCGGCTGCCTATTGCCATTGAAGCCGGCGAAAAGGAGTTTCACGACCACGCCGACCACGCTGCCGGAGACAAAGAGTAACCTGACCGTAGGCAAAAAACCGGGCGTTTTGCGGTAGCGCAAATCCGTACCTTTGCCTGGCCTGTTGGCCTGGACCAACGCCAATTACTGATTTCTGACGACTGCATTTCTAATGAAAATTTCCCTCGACTGGCTCCGTACCCTGATTCCAACCGACAAACCCGCTGAGGAAATCGGGCGCCTGCTCACCGGCTCGGGCCTGGAAGTAGAAGGCATTGAGGAGCTGGAAAGCGTGCCGGGCGGCCTGCGGGGTGTGGTGCTGGGCACGGTGCTCACTTGCGAAAAACACCCCGATGCCGACAAGCTCAGCCTGACGACGGTGGACGTGGGCGACGCTACCCCGCGCCAGATTGTGTGCGGTGCGCCCAACGTAGCGGCCGGGCAGCGGGTAGTAGTCGCCCTGGAAGGCGCTATGCTGTATCCCAGCGAAGGGGAGCCGTTCAAAATCAAGAAATCCAAGATTCGGGGGGCGGCCTCCGAAGGCATGATCTGCGCCGAGGATGAAATCGGGCTGGGTCACTCGCACGCCGGCATTATGGTGCTCACCACCGACCTGCCCAACGGTACTCCCGCCGCCGAGTACTTCGGCCTGGGCTCCGATTCAGTGTTCGAGATTGGCCTGACACCCAACCGCGCCGACGCGGCTTCGCACTTTGGTGTGGCCCGCGAGCTGCGTGCCCTGCTGCGCCAGCCCTGCCACCTGCCCGATATTAGCGGCTTCCATGCGCCCGCTGAGGCCGCGCACAACATCCGCGTGACCCTGGAAGATGCCGCGGCCAGCCCGCGCTACGCCGGCTTGCTGCTGGATAATGTGCGCGTAGGTCCCTCGCCGGAATGGCTGCAGCGTCGCCTGCGCAGCATTGGCCTCTCGCCCATCAACAACGTGGTGGACGTGACCAACTTCGTGCTGCACGAGTTGGGCCAGCCCCTACACGCCTTCGATGCCAGCCAGATTACCGGCAGCCACGTACGCGTGAAGCGGGCGGAAGAAGGGGAGAAGTTCGTGACGCTGGACGGCGCCGAGCGTACCCTCAAAGCCGCCGACCTCGTCATTGCCGACGCGGAGGGCCAGCCTATGGCCCTGGCCGGGGTGTTCGGGGGCAAAACCTCCGGGGTGTCGGAAGGCACTACGCGCGTGTTCCTGGAAAGCGCCTATTTCAGCCCCGCCGTGGTGCGCAAAACCGGCCAGACCCACCAGCTCAAAACCGATGCTTCCTTCCGCTTTGAGCGTGGCACCGACCCCAACATGGTGCTCATTGCCCTGAAACGCGCTGCCCTGCTGCTGCAGGAAGTAGCCGGCGCAACCGTGGCCGCGCCCATCGTAGATGAATACCCGGCGCACATTGGCCACACTCTGGTGCGCCTGCGTCTGCCCCGAGTGGAAAAGCTCGTGGGCCAGTTCATTGCCCCGGAGCACATCCGCCAGATTCTGACGGACCTCGACATCCTCATCAGCGAGGAGCTGACCGACGAAGCTGGCCAGGCTGAGTGGATCCTGTCGGTGCCGCCGCACAAGGTGGACGTGACCCGGGAGGCGGATATTATTGAGGAAATTCTGCGCATCTACGGCTACAACCACGTGGCGCTGCGGCCGTACAACTCGGCCAGCTACCTGGCCAAGTTCCCGAATCCCGACCCGGAAATCATCCGGCAGAACACGGCGCGCCTGCTGAGCGGGCAAGGCTTCTCGGAAATCATTACCAACTCCATCACCAACTCGCTCTACTTCGAAAAGAACGGGGAGCGGGACGAAACCCTGGTGCCGCTGCTGAACTACAACAGCGCCGAGCTGAACGTGCTGCGCCCCACCATGCTGCACAGCGGCCTGGAAGTGGTGCGCTACAACGTGAACCGTCGCCAGCGCGACCTGAAGCTCTACGAATTCGGCAAAACCTACCACCGCCAGGCCGATGGCCAGTACACCGAGCAGAACAAGCTGGTACTCTACCTGACGGGCAATGCATCGGCGGAAACCTGGCAGCAGAAATCGGAAAAAGCCTCTTATCACCAGTTGGCGGGCGCGGTGCAGCAGGTGCTGGCCTCGCTGGGCTTTGGGCAGCCCGCTTCCCAGCCCGTGCAGCACCCCTACTTGGCCGGTGGGCTCACCCTGCTGGCCCAAAACCAGCCGGTAGCGCAGCTGGGCGCCGTGTCGGGCACGGTGCTCAAGCAGCTGGACGTGTCGCAGCCGGTGTGGTACGCCGAGCTGGACTGGGACTGGCTGATGCGCAAGTACAAGAACACGCTGGTGGCCCGGGAGTTGCCCAAGTTCCCGGAAGTGCGCCGCGACTTGAGCTTGGTAGTTGATAAAACCGTCACCTTCGACCAGTTGCAGCAGATTGCCCGCCGGGCCGAGAAAAAGCTGCTGCAGCAGGTGAATGTGTTTGACGTGTACGAGGGCGAAAACTTGGGCGCCGGTAAAAAGTCTTATTCCGTGAGCTTTCTGCTGCAAGACCCTACCCAAACCCTCACCGATCAGGCCATCGATGGCGTAATGCAGCGCCTCATTGACCAATTCGAGAAGCAGGCTGGCGCGGTCATTCGCCGTTAAGGAAAACGGGTATCGTATACTTCCTGGCTGCCAACGAACCAGCCGGGAAGCCAGCTGCCTTGGTCCTGTGCTGGTATCGAGCAATGGCGCTGTCGCGTCTACTTAGGACATCCAGGGTCTGGAGCCAGGTTCCGCTGGAAACGAGGGAAGAAAGGAGTTGCGGTGATTGGGAGTGGGCAGGAAGTTAAAGCGCAACTTTAAGTGCGGAGTACTACAGCCCGTAACTTCGTCTTACATTAGCTTCCAAAATATTTCCCAGTCAATGGCCTCCACTCAGCAACTTGCCCAACTCGACCGCCTGGAGCGGCAGGTAACCACCTTAGTGGCTGCTTATCAGCAGTTGCGCGAGGAGTTGGCCGATGCCCACACCACGGTTCAGCAGCTGCGCGCCGAGGTGCGCGACCGGGAGCGGCAGTTGAAGGATTTCCAGAATCAGGAGAATATCACTAAACTTGTCAATACCATAGCAGGAGAACCTGCCAACGTTAACGAGCTAAAACTTCGCCTCAACGAATACATCCGCGAAATAGATAAGTGCCTTGCCTATTTGAGGGAGTAACGACCATCTACCCTGCCAGCCCGCCTGCTGATGACTGAATTATCCATCAAAATCCGCGTTGCCGACCGTGACTACCCCATGCGGGTGGCCGCCCAGGACGAAGAGCGTTTGCGCCTTGCCGGGCGCATGCTGAACGAGCGGCTACGCGAATTCAGGGACCAGTACGGCATTCAGGACAAGCAGGACCTGCTGGCCATGTTGGCCCTGGCCACCATGGCCGACCGCCTGAAAGTGGGCAAGGAGAAGGACGGTACCGATGCCGCTCTAACCGAACGCCTCGCGCGCTTGGATGAGCTGTTGTCGGGGGTAGTACTCGGGTAGCGGCGTAGCCGCGTGCGTTTAGGAGCCCGCGGGGCCAGGGAGCAAACGGCTCCGTGGCCCCGCGGCTTCGCAGTTCTCTGCTATGGTTTTCCTCACCATCCAACACCATAGCTCATGTCCGAAACTCTTTATATTGTCTTAGCTGCCGTCGTAGCCCTTGTGGTCGGCGTGCTGCTGGGGCGCCTGCTGGCGGGTAAAGCCCGGCAGGACCACGAAGCCGACGCCAAAGCCCGCGCGCAGCAACTGCTGCAGGAGGCCGAACAGCAGGCCAACCGCATCCGCGACGAGCGGATTCAGCAATCCAAGGACAAGTTCCGCAACCTCAAGCAGGAGTTTGAGCAGGAAAGCCGCCGCCAGAAGCTGGCCCTGGAGCAGGAGCTTACCGAGCGCCGCGCTACTGTAGTAGAGCAGGAGCAGAGCATCAAGCAGCTCACCCAAACCACCCAGAAGCAGCTCGAGCAAATCCAGCGCAAGGAAAAGGAGCTGGATATTGCCCGCGAAAAGATTGAAACCCAGGCCCAGCAGCAGCGCGAGCGGCTGGATGCCCAAGATGAAAAGCGCCGCCAGACCCTGGAAAACCAGCTGGCTAAGCTGGAACAGCGCGAGCGGGAAGTAGAAGACGAACTCGAAACTACCCGCCACGACCTCAGCGAAAAGCAGCGTCTGGTGCAGCAGCAGCTCGAAGCTATTTCTGGGCTCACGGCATCCGAAGCCCGCGAACAGCTGGTCGAAAGCCTCAAGAACGAAGCCCAGATTCAGGCCAGCTCCTACATCAAGGACGTAGTGGCCCAGGCCAAGCTCACGGCAACGAAAGATGCCAAAAAGGTAGTGCTCGAAACTATTCAGCGCACCGCCGCCGAGCACGCCATCGAAAACTGCGTGAGCATCTTCAACATCGAAAGCGACGATGTGAAGGGCAAAATCATTGGCCGCGAAGGCCGCAACATTCGCGCCCTGGAAGCCGCAACCGGCGTTGAAATCATTGTGGACGACACGCCCGAGGCCATCATCATCTCCGGCTTCGACCCGGTGCGCCGCGAAGTGGCCCGCCTTTCGCTGCACCTGCTGGTGAAGGACGGTCGTATTCACCCGGCCCGCATCGAGGAGATTGTGGCTAAAACCCGCAAGAACATCGACGAGGAGATTGTCGAAATCGGGGAGAAAACCATCATCGACCTGGGCATCCACGGCCTGCACCCCGAGCTTATCAAGATGGTGGGCCGCATGCGCTTCCGGTCCTCCTACGGTCAGAACCTGCTTCAGCACTCCCGCGAAGTAGCTAACCTCTGCGCCACCATGGCCGCCGAGCTGGGCCTGAACGTGAAGCACGCCAAGCGCGCCGGTCTGCTGCACGACATTGGCAAGGTAAGCACCGAGGAGCCCGAACTGCCCCACGCCATCCTGGGCATGGAAATGGCCAAGAAGTACAAGGAGCATCCCGACGTGGTCAACGCCATTGGCGCCCACCACGACGAAATCGAGATGACGGCCATGATTTCGCCCCTGGTGCAGGCCTGCGACGCCATCAGCGGCTCCCGCCCCGGCGCCCGCCGCGAGATGATGGAAAGCTACATCAAGCGCCTCAAGCAGCTGGAAGAAACCGCCGTGAGCTTCGATGGGGTGCTGCAGTGCTACGCCATCCAGGCTGGCCGCGAGCTGCGCGTGATGGTGAATGCCGACAACGTAACCGACGACCGCGCCCAGGAGCTGAGCTACGAAATTTCCCAAAAGATTGAAAAGGAAATGCAGTATCCCGGCCAGATCAAAATCACCGTTATCCGCGAAATGCGCGCCGTATCCTACGCCAAGTAGGGGAGAGGTAGCAAAAGCGCAAACGCCCGCCGCGACAAGAGTTGCGGTGGGCGTTTTGTATATGAAGATGAAGCAAAGGCGGCTTAGCCTACTATTGTTTAAACGTATTGCGCGGGGAGGAGCTACGGCAACTGCGAAGCCAGATACCATACAAACAGCAACGAAAGCCCCAGTGCCGACAGCCGCAGTAATTGTCTGGTGCTACCCTCCAGGGTGGGGGTAGGCACCGTTGATTGAGCCTGGAGCAGCAGGGCTACTACCCGGACGCGCTCCGTCCAAAGCAGAAACGCTAGCCCCAGCGTCAGCACCATCGACTGCACTAGTGCTCCGGCGTTCAGGTGGTAGAACACGTTAATCAGCACCAAATTGCCCATCACGGCCAGCAGCACAAATACCCCCAGCAGCAACGTTCGCCGAAACAGGAGCAGCCCGGCACCCACGATCTGCAACCCGGCTATAATCAGCCCAAATGCGGCTGAATACCCGAAGTAGTACCACGTCAGCCACTCGCCCGACTGCTGGTTCATGGGCTGCGCAGCTACTTCGGTGGGTACCACAAACTGCAGCCCGAAGAGCTTCTTCCAGCCGAAGCTGGCAATGTTGAAGGCTAAGCAGTAGCGGATAATTCCGAACAACCATCCGTAGACTCGCTCCGAGTTGATGCGCTGCCGTCTTTCCAGTCCCTGCCACACCATCGGAAATACCAGTCCCGCCAGCAAAGCTGCCCCCACCAACGAAAACACCACCACTGGCGGAAACCACGCTAGGCTGCCGCTATTGCCCAGCACCAGCAGCAGCGCCACCACCACTAGGGCCGCTACAAGGCAGGTAGCAAATTTTTGGAGGAAAGAAGTGCCTGCCATATCGCAAAAGGAAAAGAAGAGGGATGGAGCCACCCAGCGGTGGCAGTATGTCTTGCTGACTAGTTTTCTCGCCCAGCCGTTGCCCAGCCCTACTCTTTTCTATTTCCTATCCGTCACCCGCGCCGGCGCTGGGTGCGCCACCGAAGCAGACGCGCAGCCCAGTTACTTGAGCATAAAAGTCACTCGGCACAGCCGAGCGACGGCGGCAGTGGGGAAATGCAATACCTTGGCCCGATAAAAATCACAATTATTTGCTGAATGTGCGCCGTATCCTACACCAGGAGGCGCGGCCCAATACATTCAAAGGGGCGGTACAACTCCAGGTTGTGCTGCCCTTTTTTGTCTATTGGCAGTGGTGGCCGCACCACAAGCTAGCGGGGTATTCGTCTCTGTGTTTGTGGTTTATGTAGTTTCTGCTTACATAGACTGATTATTTCATTTGTTACTTGTGCGCTTTATCCTTCCGCTTTTTTTATCGGTCCTGACGAGCTGCACGATCTACACGCCGTTGCAGCCACCCGCTCCAGCCATTCGGGCCAAGGGAGACCTGGATGCCAGCGTGGGTCTGCGGCTGAGTACGCACGTCGAGGGTTCGGCTACGTACTCGCCGCTGAACCATGTGCTGGTGCGCTTGGCCGGTGGTGGTACACCCCTACCGCCGGCTGGACCCACGGTGCAGTTTGCCATGGCTCAGGTTGAAGGCAGTTTAGGTACGTATTGGCCGCTGGGGCCGCGGTGGATGGCCGGCGGCTTGGCTGGTCTGGGTATTGGCCGGAGCCGGTTGCGGTATCCACAGAGCATCTACGGCGAGAATTACCGGGCCCGGTTCCGTCGCCCATACGGGGAAGTGTATCTGCAGTGGTACGCCTCGCCTTACGTAGCAGTAGGCACCACGTACCGTCTGACCCAGGCACGCTACTCGTCCTTTACCAATGCCGGCGTGCCCACCGCAGTCCGCAATGTGGTGCGCAGTGAGCCGCTGCTGTTCGTGCGGACTGGCCCCGACCGGAACACAGCATCAGGGGCCATCCAGGGGCAATTGTCTATCGGGCTGTCGACGGCGCACGGGCCGCGTCAGCACCGGACGGGTGACATAACGGCCCCGCCTATGTACCAGGCCAAACTCAGTACCATCTATACGACGCTCTGCCTTATCGTGCGGCCGCACTTGCTGTGGCAACCGAAAAGTAGGCTCTAAGGCTGTGCCTCCCCGTCAGCACAATCCCCAAACGGCGCAGGTCTGATCTGCCGCGTTGCGGCGGTAGAGGTGCAACCTCCGCGCTATAGCTGGGTACGGGTTACGCTGCGTTAACCTCGCGCCAATTGAGGAGGCGGTTGCGTGTTGAACGCTACTGTCGTCGGAGGTCTAGGTACTTTGCGTCGCAGTTGCCGAAGCGGGTGTAGTCATTCATCGAGTTGCCGTAATTCTGAATGCGCAAGGTGTTGTCTTCCCAGGCAGCAGAAATATCTTCTGCGGGTTCCTGCCCCTTCAGACCAATAAAGGTGAAATAGGTGCCGTCCGCTTCTTGGCTGATTTCCACTCTGCCGCTGGTGGTAAGGCCATTGGTGCAAGAAAACGAGTAGGTGCTGCCGTGCCGGGTAATCGTGATGGACAACGGGCAGATGGCGGTATCCAGTACTGCGTAAGTACCGGTGTAATCCGGTGCAGGTTTGGGCGAGGCGGAACCAGCTGTGGCGCTGTCGGCCACCTTGGCAGCTGGGTGCGGTAGGCGGGCAACAGCGGGGCTACTGGTAGCCGTAGCAGGTGGCGCCGATTCGCAGGCCATGAACGAGCATAGCGCAGCTAAGGCAGACAGTCGGGTGCAGCATTGGAACATACGGGGCAGGAAATTGAGAAAGTACAGCGGCAAGGTTGTAAAAAAGCCTGCATGCTGCTAGTCCTGCCGCCTACCGGCTGCTATCTGGCTTTCACCAGCTTCGCAAACAGGTTGTTTAGCGCCTCGGCCCAGGTGGGGTGGGCAAACACCGTGTCCTGGAGCTGCTCACAGGTAAGCCGGCCCGCCATAGCCAGCTGAATCATCGACATGATTTCTCCGCCCTGCTCGCTGAAAATGGCCGCCCCGATGATGCGCCGCCGCTCGTCTACCAGCACTTTCATAAAGCCCGTGGTGTGCCCCGTTTGCAAGGCCCGGCCCACCACCCGCACCGGCATGGAAGCTACGTGGTAGGGAATCTTCTGGTGGCGCGCCTGTTGCTCCGAGAGGCCAATGCGCCCGAGCTGCGGCTCCGTGAACACCACGTAGGGGAGGGGACGGGCCTTGGCCGAGCGCCGCTTGCCGTGCAGGAGCGCGTCGCGCACCACCCGGTAGTCGTCGTAGGCCAGGTGCGTGAACTGCGGCCCCGGGTGCACGTCGCCCAGGGCATATATGCCCCGCACATTGGTTTGCAGCCGCTCATTTACCTGGATATAGCCCCGCTCATCCACCTCGATGCCAGCTTGGTCTAGTCCCAGGTCGTCGGTGTTGGGCGTGCGGCCGGTGGCTACCAGCAGGTGTGTGCCCTGCAGGCGCCGCTCCCCAGCGGGGGTGCTGGCCGTGAGCGTATACTGCCCCGCCTTGTTGCGCGACACCCGCCGTACCTCGGCGCCCAGTACCACCGCCACGCCGTCGGCTTCCAGCTGCGCCTGCATGGCGGCGCACACGTCCGAGTCTTCGTGTTCCAGCAGGCGGTCGGCATGTTCGATGATGGTCACGCGGCTGCCGAAGCGGCGGAACATCTGCCCGAACTCCAGCCCCAAATAGCCTCCACCCAGAATCAACAGATGTTCCGGCAGCTCTTTAAGGTCCAGGATTTCCACGTTCGTCAGGAATCCGCTTTCCGCCAGCCCGGGTATGTCCGGCACCGCTGCCCGCGTGCCCGTGTTGATGAAAATCAGCGGGGCCGTCACCAGCTGCTCCTGACTACCCGTGAGGGCCACCTGCACCGTGCGCTTGTTAGTGAACGTGGCGTGCCCGTGCAGCACCGTGATGCCCGACTGCTCTTTGGTGAGGTTGCGGCGCACTCCGTCGCGCATCTGCTGGATGATGGCGTCCTTGCGGGCCACAATAGCCCGCAGGTCGGGCCGGGGCGCACTGGCCTGCACGCCGTACTCGGCGGCGGTTTCTACCTGCCGCACCCGCTCGGCTGAGGCCAGCATGGCTTTCACCGGCGAGCAGCCGTAGTTGATGCAGGACCCGCCCAGTAGGTTTTTTTCCACCAATACCACCTTCCGGCCGGCTCGGGCCAGAGCCGTTGCCAGCGGGTTGCCGGCCTGGCCCGAGCCAATAATCAATGCGTCGCAGGAAAGAGTAGCCGCTGCCATAGGAAACCAAGTGAAGCCCGACGGTAGTGCCGCGCTGCCTTCCATACGGGGCTATGGGGGCCACGGCTACACAACGAAACCGGGTTTTTGTCGTTCTGCCCCCGACCATCCCTCCGAAACCTCATGCAAAATGCCTTCCGAGTTGCCCTGGCCGGTGTGCCGCTGCTGCTGAGCAGCTGTGCTTCTATGTACTTTCCACCCGCCCCCAACGCGCCCCTGCTCACGCAGAAGGGCGAATTTAGCGGCGGGGCTCACGTCAACTTTCAGGGCAACTTCACGGCGCAGGGAGCTTATGCGGCCACCAACCACCTGGGCATCATCGGCACAGCGTCCTTTCTGCACACCGATAAAAAGAAAAAGGCCCTGGACCACGACTTCGGCGAGTTTGGCGTGGGCTACTTCACCCGCCTGAAGGACAAGCGCGTCATCGAGGCCTACGCCGGCTACGGCTTTGGCACCAGCAGCCGCACCGAGCGCACCCGCGAAGGCGAAGTGACGGAACGCCGCGACGCCCGTCTCGAAAAGTACTTCGTGCAGGTGAACTACTCCTCTAAGGACAGCAAAACCGTGCGCCTACTCCAGCGCGACTGGCCCATCAGCTACGGCACGGCCCTACGCGTGAGCTATATGAACATGTACGACTTCCAGCTCAACAACCAGCCCGGCCCCTCGGAAACCAACATTCTGCTGGAGCCCATTACCTGGACGCGCGTGGGTTTGTTCGGGCCGGTGCAGTTTCAGTTCATCAGCGGCAGCAACTTCGGCTTGCGCCACCGCAAGTACATGAAGGCCGCCAACTCGGTCTTCAATTTCGGCCTCATCTTCAGCGTAGGCGGGCAGGAAGGCCGGCGGTAGTCGGGCGCAGTAGAGTCATTTTGGGGTAGTTCATTTGGGCTGGGTAGTGAGTCATGAAGAATACTCACTTATTATTGAAGCCGGAAACGTGCACTCTATGCTGGCCCAACTCGGTGCTGGCGCGTATGACACTGCGCTCTTCCCGCCATAATACCCGCTAAACCCGCTCACCAACATGACCAAAATCAAAGTAGCCAACCCCGTAGTAGAGCTTGATGGCGACGAAATGACGCGCATCATCTGGAAGTTTATCAAGGACAAGCTGATTACGCCCTACCTCGACCTCGACATCAAGTACTACGACCTCGGCATCGAGTACCGCGACGAGACCAACGACCAGGTGACCATCGACGCGGCCAACGCCATCAAGCAGTACGGCGTGGGCATCAAGTGCGCCACCATCACGCCCGACGAGGAGCGGGTAAAAGAATTCAACCTCAAGCAGATGTGGAAGTCGCCGAACGGCACCATCCGCAACATCCTCGACGGCACCGTATTCCGCGAGCCTATCGTGATGCAGAACGTGCCGCGCCTGGTGCCCAACTGGACCGCGCCCATCTGCATCGGCCGCCACGCCTTCGGCGACCAGTACCGCGCCACTGACTTCGTAACCAAGGGCAAGGGCAAGCTCACCATCACCTTCCAGCCCGAGGACGGTGGCGAGGCGCAGTCGTTTGAGGTGTTCAACTTCAAGAGCGACGGCGTGGCCCTGGCCATGTACAACACCGACGAAAGCATCCGCGGCTTTGCCCACGCCTGCTTCAACCAGGCTCTGATGAAGGGCTGGCCGCTGTACCTGAGCACCAAGAACACCATCCTGAAGAAGTACGACGGCCGCTTCAAGGACATCTTCCAGGAGATTTACGAGCAGGATTATCAAGACAAGTTCAAGGCCGCCGGCATCACCTACGAGCACCGCCTCATCGACGACATGGTGGCCTCAGCCCTGAAGTGGAACGGCAACTTTGTGTGGGCCTGCAAAAACTACGACGGCGACGTGCAGAGCGACACCGTGGCCCAGGGCTTCGGCTCACTTGGTCTGATGACGTCCACCCTGGTAACGCCCGATGGCGGCACCATGGAGGCTGAAGCCGCCCACGGCACCGTGACGCGCCACTACCGCGACCATCAGAAAGGCAAGCCCACGAGCACCAACCCCATTGCCTCCATCTTCGCCTGGACGCGTGGCCTCGAGTTCCGCGGCAAGCTCGACGGCAACCAGGAGCTGATTGACTTCTGTCACGCCCTGGAGCAGGTGTGCATCGAAACCGTGGAAAGTGGCAAGATGACCAAGGACCTGGCCGTCTGCATCCACGGCAACAAGGTAGAGCACGGCCGCGACTACCTCTACACCGAGGAGTTCCTGGAGGCCCTGGATACCAACCTGAAAGCCAAGCTGGGCCAGTAAATACCGCCTTTCCTTAAATAAAGCGCCCGTCCGGCTATCCGGATGGGCGCTTTTGTAGGTGGGAAGCTGTGGCGCAGGCAGGCGCACCGCGTACGGCCGCTCAGAGTTCCTCTACTTCCAGCTCCAAGTCGAAGTTGTAGTCCAGCGCGTAGGTAGCTTTGGGCTCCCGCTGGCGCAACGCCGTTTGTGTTTCCGTTACGGGCATCCACCGGGCGGGCTGTTTGAGAGTCGGAGCTCGCCACACCCAGCTCTGGCACTGCCCAGGGTTTTCTACCATGCGGTAGGCCAGGGTCGGAAATAAACTTTCTGCCACCAGCCGGGACGCGCCAGCAGATGATGCAACCTCCGCGTAGAAATACACGCGTGCGCCCTCGCCTTTTCTAAGTTTGGGGTTCTGTAAATCCAACTCTTGGGGCACTGATTTGCTATTCAGTGGATGCGACAGCCAGTGGCGGCGCACGTAGGTTTCCTTCGGGTGTGTGGTCAAACCTTCGGCCACAATGAACAGCCCCTGCGCCGGCACCACCACCCGTTGATCGGCCACATCGAAGCGCAGCCAGCCCTTCTTTTCGCCCGCATTATCGGGCGTCAGCAGCAGCTTTTGCGCCAGCAGGCTCTGGGCATCGGTGGGCGCTTGGGCGCGGGCGCCAGGGCTAAGCCAAAGCGCCACGCGGCCTTCCTGAAAGTTGCGCCGCGCCGCAAACATACCACTGGCTTTTTCGGGCATTCGGGAGCCCAGCCGCACGCGCACCGCCCGCACCAGGTAGGTGTGGGCCGTGTCCGGTGGGCCATGCCACACGGCCACGCGGCTGGTGGGAAGCAGCTTGTGGCCAAACGACGTGTACAGGCCGCGCGTTTCGCCGGGTGCGCTCAGCAGCCGCGCCTTCGGATGTACGCGCACGGCTACTTCAGGGAGGATAACATGCCGGTAAGCCGAGTCGGACGTAGCAACCTGGCTGAAACCCGGCCAAGGGCTTAATAACCCCACTAGCAAAAGGACCCTCCGGAGGTTAAAAATGCATCGACACATAAAACGATAAATAGCTTATCACTCAAACCCGGCTTCCTGCAGCACCACCGATTGCCCCACGCGACTCTGTCGCCACTGCTGCGTCACGGTGTCGCGGTACCAGCTTTCGGCCGTTTACAACAGAGCAGATAAGGAAGCGCCCGGCTGCGTCTAGGAAATAAGCTTCAGACACAGCGGATATGACCACAGAACCCCGTCCCGGGCCTTTACTGCGCCAACGATGGGGAAGATAATGGATATCAGCCCCAGGGCCATCAGCAGCGGAATACCGATCAGCACGATGCACAGCAGCGCACCTACCGCCCCGTAAATCAGAGTGCTGATAATCCAGTTGACGACCATTTTGCCGTGGGCATCGAGGCCCGGTATTTCATCCTTCTTGGTCTGCCACAGCACAATCGGGACGATGTAGCCCGCCCCGGGCACCAGCAGCCCGGCCAGCTGGGAAAGATGCAGGTAAGTTGCCCATTCGCGCAGGTTGGCGTCGGCGTGCAGATTGTCCGTATCCAGATTGTTCATGTAGCAGGGGATAAGGCGAAAAGATGGCGCAAAATAAGAGTCGCTCAATCATTAACATCCTGGCCCGACGAGATTATCTAAAACAAAAAACGCGGCGCCTCCCAGCCAGGGGAAGCGCCGCGTTTTAGCTTACGGAGAAAGCCGAACTCTACTTGCCGCTCAGCACGCGCAGCATGGTGTCGCCAATTTCGGCGGGCGAGTCTACCACGTGGATGCCGCACTCGCGCATGATGGCCATTTTCGCGGCGGCCGTGTCGTCGGCGCCGCCTACGATGGCACCGGCGTGGCCCATGCGGCGACCGGGAGGGGCCGTCTGGCCGGCAATGAAGCCAACTACGGGCTTCTTGTTGCCGGTTTCCTTGATCCAGCGGGCGGCCTCGGCTTCCATGCCGCCGCCGATTTCGCCAATCATCACGATGCCTTCGGTTTCGGGGTCGTTCATGAGCAGCTCCACGGCTTCCTTAGTGGTGGTGCCGATGATGGGGTCACCTCCGATGCCGATGGCCGTGGTCTGGCCCAGGCCGGCTTTGGTGAGCTGGTCAACGGCTTCGTAGGTCAGTGTGCCCGACTTTGACACGATGCCTACGCGGCCTTTCTGGAAAATAAAGCCGGGCATGATGCCCACTTTGCACTCGCCGGCGGTCATTACGCCGGGGCAGTTGGGCCCGATCATGCGCAGACCTTCGCGGCCCTTCAGGTATTCTTTCACCGCAATCATGTCCTTGGTGGGGATGCCCTCGGTGATGGTCACGATAACCTTGATGCCGGCATCAGCAGCTTCCATGATGGCGTCGGCGGCGAAAGCCGGGGGCACGAAAATGATGCTGGTATCGGCGCCGGCCTGCTCTACGGCCTCGGCCACGGTGTTGAACACGGGCCGGTCGAGGTGCTGGGTGCCACCTTTGCCGGGCGTCACGCCGCCTACCACGTTGGTGCCGTACTCAATCATCTGCTGGGCATGGAACGAGCCTTCGGAGCCAGTAAAGCCCTGCACAATCACTTTGGAATCCTTGTTGACCAGAACACTCATAGAAGTGGGGTTAGCGGAAAATTGCGGGTTGAGGGTGGGAATTTCGCCGGCAGCCAAAGGCATCGGCGGGGCAAAAGTAGGCTTTTTTAGGTGGAGCGCGAAGCCTTGTTTGCCATGGGCCGGGCGGGGCAGAAGCCGATGGGGCTTGGCGGGTGGAGGACTTTCCAGGAAAGCCGGCCCGGCCCCCGGGCTACGGCGGCAAATCCGTACCTTTGCCGGCTCTCACCCAGATGACCTTTTCTGATAATGTACCTGAATAATATTGTTGAAGCCATTGGCAACACGCCCCTGGTCAAGCTCAATAAAGTAGCCGACGGCATCAAAGGCACCGTGCTGGCCAAAGTAGAATACTTTAACCCCGGCAACTCGGTGAAAGACCGCATGGCCGTGAAAATGGTAGAAGATGCCGAGAAAGCCGGTATTCTGAAGCCCGGCGGCACCATCATCGAAGGCACCAGCGGCAACACGGGCATGGGCCTGGCGCTGGCCGCCATTGCCAAGGGCTACCAGTGCATCTTTGTGATGAGCGACAAGCAGAGCAAGGAAAAGCAGGACATTCTGCGGGCCGTGGGTGCTCAGGTAGTGGTATGCCCCGTAGACGTAGCCCCCGAAGACCCGCGCAGCTACTACTCGGTGGCGCGCCGCCTGAGCCAGGAGACGCCCAACTCGTTCTACCCCAACCAGTACGACAACATGTCGAACACGGCGGCCCACTACGAAAGCACCGGCCCCGAAATCTGGAAGCAAACCGAGGGCACCATCACCCACCTGGCCTGCGGCGTGGGCACCGGCGGCACCATCTGCGGCACGGCCAAGTACCTGAAAGAGCAGAATCCTAACCTCGTGGCCGTGGGCCTCGACACCTACGGCTCGGTGTTCAAGAAGTACAAGGAAACGGGTATTTTCGATGAAAACGAAATCTATCCATACAAGACGGAAGGCATCGGGGAAGACATTCTACCCAAGAATGTTAACTTCGACCTGATCGACCTGTTCATTAAAGTAACCGACCAGGATGCGGCACTCATGACGCGGCGCCTGGCCAAAGAAGAAGGCTTGTTCGTAGGCTGGTCGTGCGGCTCGGCCGTCCACGGTGCCCTCGAATACGCGAAAGAGCATCTGCAGGAAGGCGACACCATGGTCATTATCCTGCCCGACCACGGCACGCGCTACCTCGGTAAAATTTACAACGACGACTGGATGCAGGCCCAGGGCTGGCTTTAAGCTACCCTGTACCTTCTCTTGCCGGCTTTATCCTCTTCCTTATGACGCAGAAGTTGCAGCGCATTGTGCTGGTAGATGACAACGAAACCACCAGCTTCCTGAATAACCGCCTGCTCAACCGCCTGGAGGTAGCCGAGCAAATCCAGACCTTTTCCAAAGCCGAGCAGGCCTTTCAGGAACTCTGGGGTGGGCCGAATGCGCAGCCCCGCGCCGATGCACCCAACCTGGTATTCGTGGACCTGAAAATGCCCGGCATGGACGGCTTTGAGTTTCTGGAGCTCTTCAACAAGCTGCCTGATGCCGTGCGCGGGCAAACCGTCATGGCTGTGCTCACCACTTCCATGCACGCTGCCGATACCGCCCGCGTGGCCCAGTACCCCGATGTGGAGTACCTGGCCAAGCCCCTGACGGAAGAAAAAATGCAAAAGCTGCTGAAAAAACGGTTTTAACCAGAGTAAAACTAATAGCAGTGAGAGGTGAGCCTTTCGTTCTGGCAACGCGCCGTTGAACGAAAGGCTCACCTCTCACTGCTATTAGTTTTACATCTGAACCTTACACCACGGCTTCTACAAACCGGAAGGCTTCGCCATCGAACAGGCCTTTGTCGCTGAGCTTAAGGCTGGGAATCACCAGCAGGGCCATAAACGAAAGCGTCATGAACGGGGCCTGCAGCGGGGAGCCGAGCTGTTTGGCCAGCGCATCGACGGCGGCATAGGCCTCGGCCACGTGGTAGCCTTCCCGGTCCGACATCAGGCCTGCCACCGGTAGTGGCAAAACTAGCTCCTGCCCGTCGGGGCCGACGGCAGCCAAGCCACCGCGGGCTTCCATTACCAGATTTACGGCCCGGGCCAAGCTTTCGTCGTCGCAGCCTACGGCCGTAATGTTGTGCGAATCGTGGCCCACGGAACTGGCCAGGGCGCCGCCTTTCAAACCAAAGCCCTGGATAAAGGCCACGGCCGGCGCGGCCGGTTGGTAGCGGTTCACTACGCTCAGCTTGAGAACGTCCCGCGCTACCTCGGACAGTACCATACCATTTTCCGTGCGGGCGGGTACGTCGTGGCGGGCCGTAATCAGCTGCCCGTCGAAGCACTCAATCACGCGCACCGTAGCGGCGGGCTGGGGCGCAGGCAGTTGAAAATCCTCGGCCCGCACGGTGGTGGCCACAAAGTTATTGACCACGGCCACCGGCCCGGCCGGAATGCGCGTCTGCCCATTTTCAGCCACCAGCTGCCCATCCAAGTAGGTCTGTTGCACCCGGAAATCGGTAAGGTTGTCGACCACGATAAAGTCGGCCGCGTCGCCCACGCGGAGGAGGCCCACGGGTAGGCGGTAATGCTCCACGGGGTTGCGGCAGGCCACGCGCAGCACCTTCAGCACGTCCTGGCCGCGGGCCACGGCGCGCTGCACCAGCTGGTTGATGTGGCCCAGCACCAACGTATCGGGGTGCTTGTCGTCGGAGCAAAACATCAGGTTTTCGTAGTGCTCCGGCAGTAAGTCAATCAGGGCCTCGAAGTTGCGGGCCGCTGAGCCTTCCCGGATCAGGATTTTCATGCCCACGGCCAGCTTGTCCAGGGCTTCTTCGGCCGTGAAGCACTCGTGGTCGGTGCTGATGCCGGCTTCGGCGTAGCGGCGGGCGTCCTCGCCGCGCAGGCCGGGCGCGTGCCCATCCACGGGGCGGCCGTACTGCTGGGCCAGCCTGATTTTCTCCATCACGCCGGCGTCGCGGCCGAGTACGCCGGGCCAGTTCATCATCTCGGCTAGGTAGCCGATTTCGGGGTACTCTTTAAATAATAGCTCAATGTCGGCGGCGGTTATTTCAGCCCCGGCCGTTTCGAAGGGCGTGGCCGGCACGCACGATGGCGCCCCAAAGCAAAACTTGAACGGCACCTGCGCCGCGCTCTGAAGCATGTACCGCACGCCTGCCACGCCCAGCACATTCCCGATTTCGTGCGGGTCGGACACCGTAGCCACGGTACCGTGTGTTACGGCCAGCCGGGCAAACTCTGCGGGCACCAGCAAGGAGCTTTCCACGTGCACGTGGGCATCTACAAAGCCAGGCAGGGCGTAGGGGAGGGAGGCGTCGGGCTCGGTGGCGCCGGTAGGCTCAACGGCCGCAATGCGCCCGGCCGCTACGCGTACCGTGGCCGGGCGGATGGTGTTGGCAAACAAGTCGACCACATTGGCCAGCAGGGAAAAATCAGCAGACATAGGCAGCATACTACAAGGGCAACGGGTGGCGTTGCGGGGTAAAGAACCTTAACTTTACGTACATTTTAGCAAGGTTTCCGCCGTGAGAAAGAGTATTTCCCTGTTTTTGGTCGCGTGCATGCTGCTTCTGGTGGGCAGTGCCGCTACGGGCTGTGCGCGCAACTCGTCCCTGCAAAAGAAAACGGCCTCCTACAAGCGCAAAGCCAAGAGCGGTAAGATTCCGTGCCCCTGCGAAAGTCATTAGGGGGCAGGGGTTATTCTAATGCCTAAACTATGTCCATATGAAGCATACTACTATCTATAAGCTGCTATTCTCCGCTGGGTTGGGCATGCTGGCCGGCTCGGCGCAAGCCCAGTACGGAAATAATGCCTTGCCGAAAATTATTACGTACAAGCCAGGTGTCTACCAGCTGCAGGATGGGAGCTGGCGTGCTGGTCAGCTGTACGCTGATGCTGGTGAGCATCTGCGGGTGCGCAACCCCGACGATAAAAAGATTACGGAGTACCAACCCAACGAAGTGCAAACGTTCGTGTTGGCCCTCGACACCTTCAGAGTGGTGCGGGGAGTAGATATTTCGGCCCGACGTCGCTTGTCCAGCGCTTTTGCCAGGCAGCTTTACCGGGCAGGCAGTTTCACGGTTTTTGAGTTGGAGCATAGTGTGCCCGGGGCGGTGGGCGTCTTGGCTCTCGGCGTCACGGAACAGTATAGCCTGGTCGTCCAGCCACGTACCGGCGACGGAGTGCGGGTCCCTGCTACCAGAGGCGCTTTCGAAAAAGCCATGCTGCCACTCGTTGGTGATTGTCCGGAACTAGCCACCAAAATCAAGGCAGGCAAACTAGGGAAGCAACACCTGCGCGAAATCCTGACCACCTACATCCAGTGGGAGCGTACAAAATCACAACCCACCGGCCAGCAATAGTTCTAATTGATCATTCATGTCTTCCGAATCTCCCCTTGCCTCCCTGCGTGCCGCTGCCGAAGCCGTACGCCAGCAGCTCCAGGTAAATGCCTTCGACGCCGCCGCCGTGCAGCGCCTTTCCGACCTGATTGAGGTCCAGCGCCCAGCTATTCAACCGGCCGACCGCGAAGGCGTGGTAATGGCGCTGGGCTGCTTTCTGGGGCAGTGCATGGTAGACACGTATCAGGGCGAATGGGCCGCCGGGCCCGATGGCAGCACGGGCGTGGGGCTGGCCGGAAGACTATTTTTCAACCCCTTCTTCTTGGTAAGCGAGCAGCTGAAAAAAGGCTTAGAGCAGTCGGTGTCTACCTTTTTCGCTTCTATTCCGCAGCGCTTAGCTACGCCGCAACAGCGCAAAAGCTGGATAAAATAAGAATTTTTGAAGAATAATTTCATTTTTCCGCGCTGATTAAATATACTTACTCAACCCACCCTGAGTCCACCCGGAAACACACCTATGGTTGAGTAAACTGGTCAGCTGAGAAGCTGGTCGCAATGAGCAGTGGAAGAATTACGTGCAGCCGCCGAAGCAGTGCGGCAAAACCTGAACATTTCGTCCTTCGACGAGAAAGCCGTGCAAACGCTGGCGCAGTTTATTGAGAAAGAACGCGCTAGCGTGCCCGAAACCGAGCGGGCCGGCGTCATCAACGCCCTGGGGTGCTTTCTGGGCGAATGCATTGCCCGCAGCTTCGGGGGCCAGTGGCACCGGGCCGACAACGGGGAAGTAGGCATCCGGCTCGGCAGCCGAACGTTTGTCAACCCGTTCGGCTCCGTTGAAAAACAATTGCTGCACGGCGCCGTCGATGCCGTGCTGAGCTTGTTTCGGGAGGTGGCGCCCACATTAGCACCGGCAGCTGTAACGCGGAGAACGTGGATACCGCTACCTTTGCCCCCGCGCCGATCCATCTCATCATGAAACAACTCGTCATTGCCATTGATGGCTACTCCTCGTGCGGGAAAAGCACCACGGCCAAGGCCGTTGCCGCTGAGTTAGGCTATGCCTACATCGACACGGGAGCCATGTACCGGGCAGTGACGTTGTACTTGCTGGAACACAGCATTGGTTTCGAGGAGCTGCCGCGCATTGAGCAGGCCCTGCACGATATGACGATTTCGTTTAAGCGTAACCGCCGCACGGGCCGCAACGAGCTGTGCCTGGACGGAGAAATTCGCGAGGATGAAATTCGGCAGATGCGCATTTCCAACTCCGTAAGCGAAGTTTCGGTGATTCCGGCCGTGCGCCATGCTATGGTACGCCAGCAGCAGCGCATGGGCCGCAAGCGCGGCATCGTGATGGACGGCCGCGACATCGGCACCACCGTGTTTCCCGATGCCGAGGTGAAGATTTTCATGACGGCCGATACCCGCACGCGCGCCCTGCGCCGCCAGGAGGAGCTGGCCGTGAAGGGCGAGCAGGTAGAACTCGAAGCTATTATCGACAACCTCGTCAAGCGTGACCACCTCGACTCCACGCGGGCCGAAAGCCCCCTGCGCCGGGCCGCCGACGCGGTGCTCCTCGATACGTCCCATATTACCATCGACGAGCAGGTGGATTTCGTCCTGGAGCGCGTGTCGGCCGTATTATTGGCTACTGCCGCGGCTAACTCCGGCCACTGGGCCGGCAGTGAATCCGTGCGCTAGCGGCCCGTACATTTCGGGCGCGAAAGTTGCACCACATCTTGGCCAGCGTTGTTGAGAAAGAATCTATGAACGTTACCATCGATAAACATTCCGGGTATTGCTTCGGCGTCGAGTTTGCTATTCAAATGGCGGAAGACGAGCTGGCGCACCAGCCCACCCTGTACTGCCTGGGCGATATTGTGCACAACCGTATGGAGGTGGAGCGCCTGCATGCGTTGGGCCTGCGCATCATCGACCGGGAGCAGCTAGGAACGTTACACGACTGCAAAGTGCTGATTCGGGCCCACGGCGAGCCACCGGAAACCTACCAGCTGGCCCTGGAAAACAACCTGGAGCTGATTGATGCTTCCTGCCCGGTGGTGCTCAAGCTCCAGAACCGCGTAAAGCACGCTTTTGATGCTACCACCCGCCAGGATGGGCAGATTGTGCTTTACGGCCAGCCCGGCCACGCCGAAGTGACGGGCCTGAACGGGCAGACGGGTAACCGCGCCATCATCGTTATGAACGAGGAGGACCTCAGCCAGATTGATTTCACGCGTCCCGTTACCCTGTTCAGCCAGACCACCAAAAGCACTGCGGGCTTCTACCGCATGAAGCAGCTGATGGAGGAGCGCATTCAGGCGGCCGGGGGCTCCCTGGAGGCCTTTGATGCCAACGACAGCATCTGCCGGCAGGTAAGCAACCGCGAGCCGGCCCTGCGCCGCTTTGCCACCGAGCACGACATTATCATCTTTGTGAGCGGGCGCAAAAGCTCCAATGGCAAAGCTCTGTTCTCCGTCGTCAACCAAACCAACCCGCGAAGTTACTTCGTGGAAAACGAGCAGGAGCTGGATGAAACCTGGTTTGAGGGCGCGCACTCGGTGGGCATCTGTGGGGCTACCAGCACGCCCATGTGGCTGATGCAGCGCGTAGCCGACCGAATTTCCGCTGTGCCCGAAGCGGCCGTATAGATCCGTCGCCTGATTCGCGTGTAGTCATTTTCTCAGGCCCGGCCATTTTGGCCGGGCTTTCTTGCGTAGCTTCCGCCTGCTATGGGTAAACTCATCAAATATTTCCTCAACGGGCTGCTGCTGGTAGCGCCCATCGTGCTGACGGTGTACATCCTGGTGGCCCTGTTTTTCTGGGTTGATGGGCTGATGAACATCGACAGTGAAAAATACCCCGGCCTGGGGCTGCTCACCATGTTTGTGCTTGTCACGGTGGTGGGGTTTGTTGCCCGCTCCCTGGCCGTGCGCCCCTTGCTGGTGCTGGCCGAGCGGATTTTGCACCGCACGCCCCTGGTCAGCATTATTTATTCCAGCCTCAAGGACCTGTTCGACGCCTTCGTGGGCGACAACCAGAAGTTTAACCGCCCGGTGCTGGTGTGCGTGAACCAGGAAACCAAGGCCTACCGCCTCGGCTTTGCCACCTGCGACGACATTGCCGGCCTGCACCGCCCTGAGCTGATGGCCGTATACTATCCGCACTCCTACAACTTCTCGGGCGAGCTGCAGCTGGTGCCCAAGGAAAGCGTAACCTACCTGGAGCTGCCCAGCAGTGAAGTCATGAAGTTCATCGTGTCCGGCGGCGTATCGAAGCTGTAAATGGCTGATGAGGTGACAGGTAAGGGGCGTTAGGGGCTGGCGGCAGGCCTAGCCAGCTTGCTGACGCGTCTGCCCGCCGAAGAATAGAAGCTAGTCTTTTGACTGTCGGCCGTTCCAGCGGCCATCCACCGCCCGCGCCCCATCAGCCGTACACGGCTTTTACGTGTCACCTCACCTCCATTCAACCCCATGAAAACCCTGCTCAACTACCGGCGCTACGGAACCGGGCCGCGGGTGGTGCTGGCGTTTCACGGCTACGGGCAGCAGGAAAGCTACTGGCGGAGCTGGCTGGATGTACTGGGACCGGATGTTTCAGTGCTGAGCTTCGACCTGTTCTACCACGGCCGCAGCCGCCTGGCCCGCCCCGATGCTCCGCTCAACAAAAACCGCCTGGGCGAGCTGCTGAATGATGTACTGGTGCAGGAAAACGTGGGCAACTTCGGGCTGCTGGCCTTTAGCATGGGCGCTAAGTTTGCCCTCACCCTGCTGGAACAATACCCCGCAAGGGTAGAAAAGCTCTGGCTGATTGCCCCCGACGGCCTGCAACGGCAGTTCTGGTACTCGCTGGCTACGTATCCGCCCTGGATGCGCGGGGTGCTGGGCCGGGCCGTGCTGCGCCCCCAGCGCCTGCTGGGCTGGCTTGATACCCTGGAGGAGCGCCGCCTGGTACACAGTGGCCTCGTGCGCTTTGCCCGCTGGCAGCTCGACAGCCGCGAAAAGCGTCTGCGCGCGTACCGCAGCTGGCTGGGCTTTCGGTCGCTCACGTTTCAGCTCTCAAAGCTCAGCCGGCTCCTCAATCAGCACCACATACCCGTCACATTCTTCCTGGGCCGCCACGACCAAGTGATTCCGCACGCTGGGCTGGCGCGGTTTATTGCCAGCATCAAAGGAGCCCAAACGGTGCTGTTGGACACTGGCCACGGTGGGCTGCTCTACGATGTGGCCGCCTACCTGCGCCGGCACCCCGAGGTGCGCTGGTAGCTCAGGCCTGCAGCGCTTGTTCGTAGAAGCGGCGGGCTTCCTCATCAAAAACCACGAAAACCACGGTGCCGGGAAACGCATGCTCCGCCAGAAACGCCCGCGCCTCTCGCACCGCTATAGCCGCCGCCTCAGCCTTGGGATACCCATAGATGCCTGTGCTGATACCCGGAAACGCTACGCTTGCTACTTGCTGCTGCTCGGCCAGGGCCAGACTATGGCGGTAGCAGCAAGCCAGCAGCTCCGGCTCCTGCTTGTGGCCACCCTGCCAAACCGGCCCTACGGTGTGAATAACGTAGCGTGCCGGCAGGCGGCCGCCGGTAGTCAGCACGGCCGCGCCGGGTTGGCAGCCGCCCTGCCGCGCCCGAATCTGCCGGCACGCTTCCAAAATGGCCGGGCCACCCGCCCGGTGAATGGCGCCATCAACGCCTCCGCCTCCGAGTAGGCTGGTGTTGGCGGCATTCACAATGGCCTCGGTGTCGAGCTTGGTGATGTCGCCCTGGTAGAGGCGGATGCGGCCGAAGGCGGGGGCGTCGCGCCAGGAAGCAAGTGGAGTAGGAGAGGGCATAAAATTGGCAGAAAGACAGCTTCAGTATAAGGCGGATTTTCGTTCGGTAGGTGGTTTCGACGCCTCAACCCGGAGAATCGACGCTTCGGCAAAGTAAAAGGGAAAAGCGTGGCCGCGTCGGGTAGGTTTGAAGCATCAATCACCTCAAAACGACGCCTGCCCCATGGAAACGACCACTACTCCCCGCGACCCCCAACTCTGGCGAATGGCCAAAGCCCGCGCCAAATTCAAGTCCCATCTGTTCACGTACGTGGCGGTGAACTCCCTGCTGTGGGTTATCTGGTTCGTGACGGGCCGCGACGCCGACCCGCTGCCCTGGCCTGTGTGGTCGACACTTTTTTGGGGCATTGGCGTGTTTTTTCAGGGGTTGGGTACCTACGGAAATCTGGGCCGCGGGCAGCTCTCCGAACGTGAGTACGAGCGGTTGCTGCGCCAGCGCGAGGGGCAACAATAAGTACTGCTAATGCCAGCTCAGGGTAACTGACGCAACCTTAGCGGCGGCGGGCTGGTTTCAGGCAGTATGAAACTGCGCCACCTTCTTCCGCTTGCCGTGCTGGCCCCGCTGGCTTTGGCTTTTACGACGGCCCCCGCGCCCACGGCCGCCGATACCAACCTCACCAAAATCAAGCTCCCCAAGGGCTTCGTCATCAGTTACTTTGCCCAGGGCGTGAAAAGTGCCCGTGAACTGGCCGTAGGCCCTGATGGCACTGTGTACGTAGGCACCAAGGACGACAAAGTGTACGCCCTGCCCGACCGCAACAAAGATGGCCGCGCCGATGAAGTGGTGACGGTGGCCACCGGCCTGAACTCGCCCAACGGCGTAGCCGTGCGCAACGGGGCCCTGTACGTGGGCGAAATTCACCGCATTGTGCGCTACGACAACATTGCCGCGCGTCTCCGGCAGAAGCCCAAGCCCGTGGTGGTGTACGACAAGCTGCCCAACAAAGAGTGGCACGGCTTCAAGTACATCAGCTTCGGGCCCGATGGCAAGCTCTACGTGCCGGTGGGCGCGCCCTGCAATGTGTGCGAGCCGGAAGAGCCCATCTACGCCACCATCAACCGCCTCAACGCCGATGGCACCGGCCTCGAAACGGTAGCCTACGGGGTGCGCAACACCGTGGGCTTCGACTGGAGCCCCCAGGACAAGGCCCTATGGTTTACCGATAACGGCCGCGACCAGCTGGGCGACAACCTGCCCGCCGACGAGTTGAACCGCGCCACCAGCCCCGGTCAGCACTTTGGCTTCCCGTACTTCTTTGCTGGCGACGTGCGCGACCCGCAGTTTGGCACCGGCAAAAACCAGGGCACCTACGTGGCCCCAGCCCAGAAGCTGGGGCCGCACGTGGCGGCGCTGGGCATGAAGTTCTACACCGGCAAGCAGTTCCCGGCTCAGTACCGCAACCAGATATTCATTCCCGAGCATGGCTCCTGGAACCGCAGTAAGAAGCTCGGCTACCGCATCAGCCTCGTGCGCCTCGATGCCACCGGGAAAAAGGCGCTAGGCTACGAAACCTTTGCCGAAGGCTGGCTGCAGGGCCAGCAAAGCTGGGGCCGCCCCGTGTGCCTGTTGGTGCTGGCCGATGGCTCCTTGCTCGTCTCCGACGACCAGAACGACGCCGTGTACCGCATCAGCTACAAAGGATAGTTAATGGGCGAATGTGGTTGAATGTGCTGCGCTTCGCTAAGGTGCTAATGAGGAACTGTCATGGCGAGCGGCGCGAGCCATCTGTCCTGCACAAAACCAGACACGACCTTTTACCAAAAAGCCCTTTCTCGTACGCAGCGGGAAAGGGCTTTTACATTTCAGGTCTGACACGTTGCCCAGGACGGATAACGTCGTGCCTCTTCGCCATGACCGCCCCTCATTAGCACCTTAGCAAAGCGCAGCACATTCAACCACATTCGCCCATTAGCCTCTATCTTGCCCCGCATGAGAAAGCAGCGAGTACCCAAGCGCGTAGTAGGGCGGCGCGAGTTGGTGGACTTCCCGGAGTTCCAAATCTGGGGCGTAGAGGCAAAGGTGGATACCGGCGCTTATACCGGGGCCATTCACTGCTCCAACATGCACGTGGAAACCCGCCCCGATGGGCGGCAGGTGCTACACGTGCAGCTGCTCGACCCCTCACATCCCAACTTCGACGGCACGCCCATGCAGTTTGCCTCGTTCTCGCTCCGGGATATTCGCTCCTCCAACGGCGAGGTGCAGGAACGCTACGTTATCCGGGCGGTGTTACGGCTGTTCGACGAGGATTTTGAAACAGAATTCTCGCTTTCCGACCGTTCCGACATGCGCTACCCCGTGCTTATTGGCCGCACGCTGCTGCGCCAGGGCCGTTTTCTGGTGGACGTGATGCGGCGTAACGTTTCGCACCGCATGGCCCAGCGTCCGGCCCATCAGCGCTAATCCAGGCGTCGTTTCGCATCTTTGCAGTCCGCTTCGGCTCCTTCTACCCCCTCTAAGCACTCCTCCAATGAAACTGGCGATTTTGTCGCGCGAGCCGAAGCTTTACTCCACTACCCGCCTGGTAGAGGCCGCCGCCCAGCGCGGCTACGAGGCGGTAGTGGTTGATCATCTGCAGTGTAACCTGGTACTCGAAAAGGGTGCCCCCAGCATTATTTACCAGGGCCAGCCCCTCACCGGCTTCGACGCTATTATTCCCCGAATTGGGGCCTCCGTTACGTTCTACGGCACGGCCGTGGTGCGCCAGTTTGAGATGATGAAGGTGCGCACGGCCATCGAAAGCCAGGCCATTGTGCGCAGCCGCGACAAGCTTCGCTCCATGCAGATCCTGAGCCGGGCCGGCGTGGGCATGCCCAAAACGGCCTTCACCAACTCCTCCGAGGAAGTGCCCGAGATGATTCGGCAGGTGGGCGGGGCCCCCGTCATCATCAAATTGCTGGAAGGCACCCAGGGCCTGGGCGTGGTGCTGGCCGAAACGGAAAAAGCCGCCCAGTCGGTTATTGAGGCGTTTCACAACCTCAAGGCCCGCATCATTGTGCAGGAGTTTATTGCCGAAAGCAAGGGCGCCGACCTGCGGGCCTTCGTGGTGAACGGGGAAGTGGTGGGCGCCATGAAGCGCCAGGGCAAGGAAGGCGAGTTTCGCTCCAACCTGCACCGGGGCGGCACCGGCAAGCTGGTGAAGCTCACCCGGGCCGAAAAGGCCGCCGCCCTGCTGGCCACCAAAGCCCTGGGCCTAGGCATCGCCGGCGTGGATATGCTGCAAAGTGCCCGCGGCCCGCTGGTGCTGGAAGTCAATTCCTCGCCTGGCCTCGAAGGCATCGAAAAAGCCACCGGCCTCGATATTGCCGGCAAAATCATCGAATACACCGCCGAAATAGCCCGCAAGCGCAAGCCCAAAGCCACCAAATCCGGCAAGTCCGCCCCCAAGGCCATGCCCGATACCCAGGCAGACTAAAGCGGGTTGCCACTGGGTAAAATACCGGCAATAGGAGAGCCGTATCCCCCGGGTATTTCATTAGTTTCGAGGCCGGTAATGCTACCGGCCTCATTATTTATGTTTATGCAGCACTTATCCGCTACCCGTGTTCGGTTTATCCGCACCTCTTTCCGTTTACTGACTGTTTTGGCGGTACTTCTGGGCGGTGGCCGGCACGCTGCCCAGGCTCAGGAGCTGGCCGCTGGAACCAATCATTCACTCTTCATTCATCCCAACGGAACCTTGTGGGCCTGGGGAGATGATACTTATGGGCAGTTGGGTATCGGTAGTGCTTCTGTGCAGAGCGAGCCGACGCAGGTAGGAGCCTCCTTATGGCGCACGGTAGGTGCGGGCGAATATTATACCATGGCCATCCGGGCCGATGGTACCCTCTGGGCCTGGGGAGCTAATACCGGTCAGCTTGGCGATGGTACCCGGACTATGCGCAAAACGCCGGTGCAGATAGGTACGGCCACTAACTGGCAAAGTGTCAGCGCCAATTCCTGGCACACCGTAGCTATCCGAACCGATGGTACGCTTTGGGGCTGGGGATATAATTACGGGGGAGTGCTGGGAGACGGCACTACTGTTGACCGTAATGCCCCGGTACAGGTAGGAACGGCTACCAACTGGAAAAGCGTGAGTACCGGCTTTCTATACACGGTAGCCCTCCGTACCGATGGTACCCTCTGGGCCTGGGGTAAGAACCAACTCGGGCAGTTGGGCGATGGTACCACCACCGACCGGACCGCGCCCGTGCAGATAGGCACGGCTACCACCTGGCAAAGCATCAGCTGCAAGGACAACCACACGGTAGCCATCCGGACGGATGGTACGCTCTGGGCCTGGGGCCTCAACGGGGCCGGCCAGCTCGGGGATGGGACCACCACCGACCGCAGGGCCCCGGTACAGATTGGCAAGGCTACCAACTGGCAAAGCGCCAGCGCTGGCCGCGGCTACACCTTGGCTATCCGGCAGGATGGTACGCTGTGGGGGTGGGGAGGCAATGACGTCGGCCAGCTTGGGGATGGGACTACTACCAACCACCTTACCCCAGTGCAGGTTGGCACGGCCAAGACGTGGAGCTACGTTTCCTCCAGCACGCAGACCCTTGCCTGGCGCACGGATGGTACCCTCTGGGCCTGGGGCAACAACACGGACAGCCAGGTAGGCTTTCCGGCTCTGCCCAGAAATACCCGGGTATTGCCTATGCAGATAGGTAACGCGGCCACCTGGCAAAGCATTAGCGCGGGCAATGAATACACGATGGGTGTCCAGGCCGGCGGCTCTTTATGGACCTGGGGCTCTAATAGCTTTGGTAAGCTCGGTAATGGTACTCCCAACGAAGGCCAGTCTACTCCCACGCAAATAGCAGTCGGCCCGACCTGGAAAAGTGTAGCTGCTGGTATTAATCAATCCGCCGCCATCCGGCCCGATGGCACCCTGTGGACCTGGGGATTCAATTTTTACGGTGAGCTGGGTGATGGTACCACGACCAGCCGAAGTACCCCTACGCAAGTGGGCACCGCTACCAACTGGAAAGCTGTAGCGGTTGGCGAGATGCACACCGATGCAATCCGTACAGATGGGTCGCTGTGGACGTGGGGTCGTGTTCCGGAGGGTGGCTCAGCTACTATTCAAACGACGCCCCAACAAGTAAGTGCTGCTACCAGGTGGCAAAGTGTTGCGGCGGGCACGGGCTACACCGTGGCTATCCGTACCGATGGTACGCTCTGGGCTTGGGGAGGTAACACCGGCGGGGTATTGGGCGATGGTACCACTACCAACCGGGCTACGCCCGTGCAGATAGGCACCGCTACTAACTGGCAAAGCGTAAGTGCTGGCATAGCGCACACGCTGGCGGTGCGCACTGATGGGTCGCTGTGGGCCTGGGGAAACAATAGTCGGGGGCAGCTAGGGGATAGAACCACTACAAACCGGGCCATGCCTGAGCGAATTGGCACAGATGCTACTTGGTACAGTGTAAGTGCCTATAACCATCATTCGACGGCTATCAGCACCGATGGCACTTTGTGGACTTGGGGAGATAACCGCGCGGGCCAGCTCGGCGACTTGTTGCCGAACCATACTACCCCCGTACAACTGGGCACGGCTACAACGTGGCAAGAAGTGAAGACAGGATCTACACATACCCTGGCTATCCGCACTGACGGCACCCTCTGGGGCTGGGGAAACAACGCCGGCGGTCAACTTGGTAATGGCCAGCAGGCATACAGCCCCGTGCCCCTGCTCATCTTTGGCTCCTTGCCCACCGTTACCACACCCACCGCCTACACCGCCGCCCTGCACTTGGCTCCCAACCCCGCCCACGACTATGTGAGCCTGCCCGAGCTACCCACAAACGCTAGCCTGCGCCTGCTCGATACCCAGGGGCGGCAGGTGCGTACCGGCCGGGGGCCGCGCCTCTCGGTGCGGGGTCTGGCCCCCGGCCTCTATTTGCTGCAGGCCACCGCGCCCGCACAGCCCGCCCGCACGGCCCGCTTGGTGGTAGAGTAGATCTGCCCCCAAAGCATTGCTTACTCATTTTGCCATTGGGACCCCGCAGAGGCGTTCTATTGCTAAGGTAACTGCGGTCAGACCTCAGCAAGAAGGGTGTTGCTTTGAGCCGTTTCCCACGATGATATAAGCAAAGTTCCTAAGCCCTGCGGGCTGGGCGTATAGTGCTGGATTGACGGCCGTAGCGTACATTCCGTATTCTGATTCGGCCAGCGTACTGCGCCTTATCCCTGCCTTATTTCCTGCTGCATGCTCTCATCCGCCACCTTTGCTCCGCCCGCCGACTTCCACCTCAACGGCCTTACCATCAAACCAGGGGAGCGGGTGACTACGCGGCTGGTGATTTCCAAGCTGCCTTCCGGCACCGTTATCGATGTGCCGGTGAACGTGTACCGCTCTACGGTACCGGGGCCTACGGTGCTGCTGATGGCCGGCATGCACGGGGACGAGGTGAACGGCATTGAAACCATCCGGCGCCTGATTCGGCGGGAACTGCTGCAGCCCTTGCGAGGCTCCATCATTGCCATTCCCCTGCTCAATATTTATGGCTTCCTGAACTTCTCCCGCGAAGTGCCCGACGGCAAAGACGTCAACCGCTCGTTTCCGGGCAACCCGCGTGGGTCCCTGGCCAGCCGCGTGGCCCACCGCTTCATGCGCGAAATCATGCCCTTGGTCGACTACGGCATCGACTTTCATACGGGCGGGGCGGCCCGCTCCAACAGCTCCCAGGTGCGCTGCCTGCTGGGCGAGGACCCCGAGACGGATGCGCTGGCGGCGGCCTTTGCGGCCCCGTTTACCTTGCACTCCGGGCTGCGGCCGGGCTCTTTGCGCGAGGCGGCCATGCGGGAAGGCCGGCGCATTATCGTGTACGAAACGGGGGAGTCGCTGCGGTTTGACGAGGCCGGCATTGAGCTGGCCCTGGCCGGGACGTTTCGGGTGCTGCACTACCTGGGCATGGCCCCACCGGCGGCGGCGCCGGCCCGGCCCAGCATCATCTGCCCGCGTCATACCTGGCTGCGGGCCAAGTTTGCGGGCCTGTTTCGCAGTGAGGTGCCGCTGGGCGCTTACCTGGAGAAAGGCCAGGTATTCGGCACCATTACCGACCCCTACGGCGAAATGTCGGTGAAGCTGGAGTCTATTGTCAGTGGCTACGTGGTGGGCCTCAACCATATGCCCGTCGTTAACCAGGGCGACGCTTTGCTGCACGTGGGGCGCACCGATGCAGCCCCGAGCCGGGTGGATCTGAGCCCGCCTTTTGAGGAAAAGCCGGCGCGCAATACCGAGCCTGAGCCGGAGGATGATGAGCCCGATGCCACGGCCACTCCGGCAGTAGCGTAACAGCGGCGAGAAAGATATCCGGGCAGCGAAATGCGGGAGCTTACCGCATTTTCCGTTTCTTTGGGTAGCCGTTATTGGGCTGATTTCTCGTTTTCTTCTTTTTTCACGAATGAATAACCCCCTTCGCCTCGTCATCGATGCGGTACTGGTCATTGCGGTGGCCGTATTGTTTTACCTGCACTTCGCCAGCAAGCCCGCCGCCGCGCCGGCCCCGGCCCGCAAAGTGGCCGTGAGCACCGACTCTACCAGCCAGGCTACCACCGCCCTGGAAGCCGTAGCCGATACGGATAAAGTCGCCTACGTGGAGTCGGAAAAACTGCTGGAAGGCTACCTGGCCATGAAGGAGGCCAAGAAGAGCTTCGAGGCTAAAGTAAAGCGCTGGAGCGCCCAGAACGACGCCATTGGCCGCCAGTTTCAGAGCGCCGTGCAGAAGTACCAGCAAACGGCTGGCGCCCTCACCCAGGAGCAGCGCGCCGCTACCGAGCAGCAGCTGGAGATGCAGCGCGTGAAAGGCGGGCAGGAGCAGCAGAAGCTGCAGCAGCAGGCCGCCGAGGAAGAAGCCCGCATGACCAAGCAGGTGCTGGACCGGGTAGATAAACAGGTGGAAGCCTACGGAAAAGCCAACGGCTACCGCCTGATCCTGATTTCGGCGCCCGGCGGGGCTATTGCCTACGGCCGCAAAGACATCAACATCACCAAGGAAGTACTGGCCGACCTGAACGCCGCCTACCAGAAAAAATAGGCAGCCAGCTGGCTGCGCCGGGCCCTTCGTTGCGCTGAGCAGCAAAAAGCCCCCGATGACCGTGCGGTGTCGGGGGCTTTTTGCTGCCGCGCAACGAGCTGATACTTACGGAATATTGCGCCTGGCTTTTTTCTGTAAAGGCGGTAATACGCTTCGAAAGCCCATAAAAGTGCTGAGCCGGTTGCAACCCGCCAGCCCGGCGGGGGCTCTTGCCAAAGGCAAGTTGCTCCCCGTTTGCTACGCTCTGCTACCTCTACTCTACGCTATGAAACAACCATTACGCGGCTGGCTGCTGGGCCTGCTGCTCGTGCCGGGCTTTGTCCAGGCTCAGCAAAAGCAAACCATTAGTGGCTACGTGCGCGACGCCGCTACCGGAGAAAACCTGATTGGGGTGGCGGTGGTGCACCCGTCCTCGGGCCAGGGCACGGCCACCAATACCTACGGGTTTTACTCGCTCACGCTGCCCGCCTCCGCCGACTCGGTGCGCCTGGTGGTGAGCTACCTGGGCTACCAGAAGGGGCGGTGGGCGGCGCCGGCCAAGGCCAGCCAGACCCACGATTTCCGGCTGCAGCCCTTGTCGGCGGAGCTGGCCGGGGTAGAAGTGGTGGGCAGCCGGGAAGAGAAAATTGCGCAGAGCACGCGCATGGGTACCATCAACGTGCCCATCACCCAAATCAAAACCCTGCCCGCCCTGCTCGGCGAAACCGATGTGCTGAAGGTGCTGCAACTGCTGCCCGGCGTGCAAAGCGGGGGCGAAGGCACCAGCGGCCTGTACGTGCGCGGCGGCTCCCCCGACCAGAACCTGATCTTGCTGGACGGTACGCCGGTGTACAATGCAGCTCACTTGTTCGGCTTCTTTTCCGTGTTCAATGCCGATGCCCTCAACAATGTGGAGTTGATCAAGGGGGGCTTTCCGGCCCGCTACGGGGGGCGCCTGTCGTCGGTGCTGGATATTTCCATGAAGGAAGGCAACATGGAGAAATTCCACGGGGAGGGGGCCGTGGGCCTTATTGCCTCCAAAATCACGCTGGAAGGCCCCATCAAGAAAGATACGGCTTCCTTTATCTTCTCGGCCCGCCGCACCTACATCGATATTCTGGCCCAGCCGCTGATTAAGGCGGGGCTGTCGAGTGAGAACAGCAGCGGCTCCCTGGGTTACTTCTTTCACGACCTGAACGGCAAGCTCAACTGGAAAATCAGCTCCCGCGACCGGGTGTACCTGAGCGCCTACACGGGCTACGACAAGTTTTACTCCCGCATCCGCGACAAGTACCAGGACGAAGACTACAACAGCAACAAGGCGGGGCTGGGCTGGGGCAACCTTACCTCGGCCCTGCGCTGGAACCGGGTGCTCAACAACCAGCTGTTTCTCAATACCCACCTCACCTACAGCAAGTACCAGTTCAACATTGGGGTGGAGGAGGAAAGCCGCAACCAGGGCGTCACCGACAAGTTCAGCCTCCGCTACTTTACCAACATCCGGGACATCAGCCTGAAGTCGGACCTGGACTACCTGCCTTCGCCGGATCATTACATCCGGGCCGGCGGGCAGTACATCCTGCACTCCTTCAAGCCGGGCGCTATCCAGGCCAAGGGCTCGGTGGAGGCGGAGGCCTTCAACTCGGTAGCCCAGCTGGGGGCGCACGAAGCCTCCCTCTACGCCGAGGACGACTACCGCGTGAGTGAGCGGCTGAAAGTAAACGGGGGCGTGCGCCTCAACGGCTTTCTGGTGGATGGTAAATTGTACCCCTCGCTGGAGCCCCGGCTGGCTGCCCGGTTTCTGCTCACCCCCGAGTGGGCATTTAAAGCTTCCTACGCCCGCACCACCCAGTACATTCACCTGCTGGCCAACAGCGGCATTGGGCTGCCCACCGATTTGTGGGTGCCCTCCACGGCCCGCGTAAAGCCCCAGCGCGCCCAGCAGCTGAGCGTGGGCGCCGCCCGCACCCTGCGCCACCACGACCAGGACTACGAGCTGAGCCTGGAGGCCTACTACAAGCCCATGCACAACCTGATTGAGTACCGGGAAGGCGCCAGCTTCCTGGGTACTACCGACAGCAATTGGGAAAACCAGGTGACCAGCGGCCGGGGCTGGGCCTACGGCGGGGAAATCTTCCTGCAAAAGAAGAGCGGCCGCACTACCGGCTGGATTGGCTACACGCTGGCCTGGAGCGAGCGGAAGTTTTCGGCCCTGAACCAGGGCCGGCTGTTCCCCTTTAAGTACGACCGGCGCCACGATGCCTCCCTGGTGGTTATTCACAAACTCAAGGAAAACCTGTTGCTCTCCGGCACGTGGGTGTACGGCACCGGCAACGGGGTAACCCTTTCGGAAGGGCGCTACCGCCTGGGCGTGTACGACCAGTACGACGACTTCGGCCCGCGCAACTCCTACCGCATGCGCGCCTACCACCGCATGGACCTGGACCTGAGCCATACCAAGAAGAAACGCTGGGGCGAAGTGGTAAACAGCTTCTCCCTCTACAATGCCTATAGCCGCAAAAACCCCTATTTCCTGTACCTGCGGGAGGGCCGCACGGATCAGAATGGCAACGAAGTCGAGAAGTCTTCCTACCGGCAGATTTCGCTGTTTCCCATCATTCCGTCCTTCAGCAAAAGCTTCCGCTTCTAACACCGCTGCTATGAAAACTATAGCTCAATGGCTGCCGCTGGCAGCACTGCTGGGGCTGGCCAGCTGCGAAACCACCGTAGATATCCCGGCCCCCGAGCATACGCCCCGCCTGGCCCTCAGCTACGTGCTCAGCAACCAGCAACCCGACTCCCTGTACTGGCAGACGTACCCCCACCGCCTTCTGACGGTAAGCGTCAGCCAGTCGAACTTCAACACCAAGCCGGTGCGGCAGCCGGTGAATGCGGTGGTGGAGCTGCTGGACGCAAATGGCCAGGTGGTGGAGCAATTCCGGGGGCGGTACCGCTACTACAACCCCACTACCCAGGACAGCCTCGACGCTTACTACGTGCCCCGCAACGGCTTTGCGGGGCAGCCGGGCCAGCGCTATACGCTGCGGGCGACCCTGCCGGGCCTGGAAACGGCGGAAAGTACTATGGCCCTACCCGCTCCGGCCACCATCAGTGAGGCTTCCTTTGTTCGCCGCACCACCGACCAGGGAGAATACGCCTTTGCGGGCCGCCTCACGGTGAACGTGCCCGACAACGGCGCCACCGCCGACTACTACCTGGCCACGGCCCGGGTGCTGGATGCCAATGGCCGCTTCTGGGGGCCGCTGGGACCTGATTACCGGGATGAGGACGAAAACGACAGTGGGGTGGACGTTGAGCGGTTCCGGCTATCGGCCAGCTACAACTCCCGGCCCGAAGTATACGCCGACCTGAACGTGAACGGCCGCACCATCGTGCTGGGGCAGAACGTGCAGGGCTACTTTACGGGCGGCTACAACCCGACAAACCCGGGTATTCCTGCGCCGGCCTTCGTGGAAGTAACCATCAGCACCATCACCCGGGAAACCTACAACTTCTACCAATCGGTGCAGCGCTACGAGGAAAGCTACGGCAACCCGTTTGCGGAGCCGGCTCCGCTGGCCTCGAATGTGCAAAAGGGTTACGGCCTCTTTGGGGGAGCTACCGATGTTTCCTACCGCATTCCGATTCAGTAAGGGCTGTTAAACCTGGCCGCTCTTTCAGCCTCTAAGCCAGTGTTGTTTCGTCTCACCAGCCTGGCTTATGCGTATTCCTTCGTTTCTTCCGGCCGCCGTTTTGCTCTTTGGGTTGAGTGCCGCCGTTTCCTCGTGCGTAGCTACTGCTCCGGTAGTAGCCGGACCACCCCCGCCGCGCCGGGTAGTGGTAGTACAGCCGGCTCCCGTAGTGGTGCGGGCCCGGCCGCTGCCTCCTCCGCGCCGCTACTACCGCCCGGCCCCCCGGCGGCCGTCCCGGATTATTGTGGTGCCGTAGCCCGAACAAGCAAAAGGCCCCATCAGCTTAGCTGATGGGGCCTTTTTACGTACGCAGCAGAATGTTAACGGTGCAGCAGGGGCTTGGTCACGAGGCCCTCGGGAGTGTGGGCGCGTACCAGGTACGTACCGGCGGGCAGGCCACTAAGCTCCAGCGTAACACGGGTAACGCCGGGCTGCGTGCGCACGGTGGTGGTCCGCAGCACCTGGCCCACACTGTTCAGGATTTCCGTTCGCACCAGGCCCGCTTGCCGCAGGGCCGGCAGCTCCAGGGTGGCAGCGTTGGTAGCCGGGTTGGGATAAAGGGTGCCCTGGTTTTCGCGTACCGAGGCGCGGCTGGCCGTTATCACAAACGCCTGGAAGTTGCTGTGGTTGGTGCGGGAGCTGTTCTGGTAGGTGTTGGTGTTCAGGTCCAGGTCCTGCTCTACCGAGCGCAGAATCCGGTTGTTAGCCCCAAAGTAGTGCACAATGCGGGTTTCGGAGTCTACATCCCAGGCCGTGCCCTGCCAAATTTCCATGCGGTGGCCTACATCGTTGCCCAGGTTATCGTACAGGAAGGATTCGCGGGTGTCGTTTACCCAGGCGTTGTTTTCGCGCACCTGCAGGGTTTCGGTCGAAGATCCGTTGGCGGTGTAAGTATAAACGTAGCGGACAACATCCTGCCAGGCGTTGTTTTTCCACTCCTGCTCCTCATAGGAAGAAGGGGTAAGGGTAGCCCAATCGGCCCAGGCAAAGTTTCTTTCCCGGGTGGTGTTTACCCACTTGCTGCCGTCCCAATCCTGGTACATTACCTCACTATAACGGTTGTTGCTGATGGTGTACACTTCCCGGCTGGCTTTGGCGTAGGTGCCGTCGGGCTGCAGGTCTTCTTCCATTACTTCCTGCCGGAGGCCGGCGGCGTTGCGCGTGATAGTGTAGCGGATGCCAATGACGGGCACCCAAGCGTTGGCCACCCAGCTTTCAAGAAAGAAAGTCTTCAGGTCCCCTTGCGCGTCAAACTCATACCGCAGTTGGGAGGCATTACTCCAGGCGGTACCCGTCCAAGCTTCCATTTTCAGGACGGCCGGCCGACCCTGGTTGTCATAGGAGTAGGTTTGGCGCATCTCAAGTACCTTGGTAACCGAGTCAGCGTACACTATCTGTTCGGGGCGGGCCTTGGCATCGTAGGTGAAGGTCGTTTGCTTGGCGTCCGACCATTTCTTGGTTTCTTCATCCCACTGGTACATCACCGATTGGCCGGGGCGATATACGGTGGTTTGCGCCTGAACTGCCTGTCGGGTGTGCCAGGGGGTGCGGCTGGGCAGCTGCACGGTGCTGTGCAAGGAGGCAGGCAGGGCGCGCAGCAGGTAGGCCTGGGCCAGCTGCTGGGCAAAAGCCAGGCTGGAGCTGAGCATGCTGACAGCTACCAGTAAAAGGAGTCGAATGTGTTTCATAGCGTGAACTGGGCAGATAGAATGGCTGAACAAAGGTGCCGTCGCAAGCTTGGCTTTTGAGGAGCACCGGGAACAACACAAAGGTCTGCCTGGGGCACAGGGGCCACAATCGCATAATAATGTGGTGAGCCCGCCAAAAAGGTGCTTGCAGCCTGCGGCTGCATAGGGGCTTTATCACATATTATGGCTTTACGTGGGGTACGGAGGCCGGCAAATAAAAAGCCGGCTACCAACTGTGCGTTGGTAGCCGGCCCTGGCGGCGAGGTAGGCTCCCCGCTAGAAAATCACGCGCAGGCTGAGGGCCGCGTCATTATACACGCCCACGTTACCATCAAATACTTCGAAGAACGGCTTGTAGTCGACGCCCAGCACGAAGGGCAGATCGGGCATCTTATACTCCAGGCCCAGGATCAGATCGGCGCCCAGTGCCACGTAGCGGGTATCATCTTCGTAGTACTGCGTGTAGTAGTAGGTGCGCCCCTTTTTCTGATAGTACCGCACTTCGCGGTAGTAGTAGCTGCCCCGGTAGGCGCCTGCGTGGGCCCCGGCCCCATAGTAGTAGGCCAGGCCTTTGATGTCCTTGATGGAATTTTGCTTTTCCAGCAAGACCGTGAGCCGGGCGCCCCGGGCCTTGTACTCGGTTGTTAGCAGGCCCTCCACGGCCACGCCGTTTTTGCCGCTGAGGAAATGCTTGACGGTGAGCCCGGAGGAGTAGCCGCCGGCGCGCAGCCCGATGCCGGTACCGTAACTGGTGCTGGCACTGCTCGTACTTTTTTTCTGGGCCCAGGCGCTGGTGCCGGCCATCAGCACCACCAACAAGGTAACCAACCAACTCTTTTTCATGCGTACTGCGAAAAGGAAACAAACAAGTGAACCGTAAAGGTAGCACCAGAAGCTTCAACCCCGGAGCAGCGGCCTACCCGTCGGAGCGGATGCCGGCCGCAATTTCATCGGATAAGTACACGCGGGTACCGCCCCCATCCTGGCCGGCCGCCCCCAGCATAGCCCGGGCCACGGCCTCCGCCGACACCGCCCGGTACTTGCGTAGGGGCCCCAGCAGCAGGGATTTTACCAACTGCAACATCACCGCGCCCACTTGCTCGCCCAGTCGTTTTTCCGCCCGGTTACCCAGCAGCAGAGAAGGCCGGAAGATGTGGATGGCCCGGAACGGGGTCTGCCGCACGGCGTCTTCCATTTCGCCCTTCACCCGGTTGTAGTAGAAGCGCGAATCCGCGTCGGCCCCCATGGCCGAAACGACCATCAGCTGGGCCGCGAAGTTGCCCGCCGTGAGAGCCGCCAGCTTCACCACGTAGAGGTAGTCGACGGCGTAAAAGGCTTCTTTGGAGCCCGCCTGCCGGATAGTCGTGCCCAGGCAGCAGTACACGTCGTCGGCAATGAGCTTGAGGCGCTGCTCTTCCAGGTGGTCGAAGTCTACCACGCGCTGCTCCAGCTTGGGATGCACCTGCGGCAGGGCCCGGCGTCCCACCGCAATTACTTTGGAATACCGGTCGCTGGCCAGCAACAGCGGCAGCAGGTGCTGGCCTACCAGGCCGCTGGCGCCGGCAATAAGGGCAGTTTTGTTCATGGAAGCTGGGATATTCACTGGCATGTTCACGGGGCGAACCGGTTCCGACTGTAGACGGCAACAGTCGGCTATGGGTTGTCTGGCAGTGGATAGACCGGGCAGTCTGTACTCAGATAGGAGTTAGCTGGGTCAGCTTTCGAAAACAGCACCACATAGGTGTGGTCCAGATAGGCCGTCTCGTATGACTCCTGGCGACTTTGGTTGGCAAACGCCGCAAGTGCCGGAAGCTGCATATAGCCGTAGTATAAGTGCCCCTGAAACGTAAAATAGTACCGCGCGCCGTAAGTTGTCATCGAGCGAAAACGGTACACGCTAAGAATACGGCCCGTGGCTACGGCCCCATTGCGCAAAACGTCCTGGGTGGCAGCGTGTTTTTTCAGCGCGTGGTAACCTATATACAGCCATACGCTCACCAGCAGTATTATGCCGGTAATAGAGCCGTTGGCGGAAGAAGAGAGGCGTGAATAATGACGCCAGCTCAGCCAGGCTATAACCAATAGTAGCAAGCCCTCCCCAATTACGGCAAAAGCCCATTCGGCTTCTGTGTACAGCTGCTGGGCCATGGTGTCGCAGGAGCCCAGCAGCTGCGGCAATTCCCAGGTACCATCCATTATTTATCTACTAGCCGCGTGTGGTCGTCGGCGAGCTGCACCAAGCCGCGCTTATAGAGCGTGCCCAGGGCCTTCTTGAAGAGCTTTTTGCTGATGCCCAGGCGGCGGTAGATGTCATCGGGCTCACTTTTATCGGAAAGCGGCAGGGTGCCGCCGGCTTTCTGGATGGCCGCCAGCAGCTGCTCCGCCACGTCCAGAGCTTCGTCGAACCCCACTTTCTGCAGGCTCAGGTCCAGCTTGCCATCGGGACGCACGCGGCGCACGTAGCCAGTGTGCACGTCGCCCAGACGCAGGGGCTTAAACACTTCGTTGTGGTAGAGCAGGCCTTGGTGGGTGCCATCCACAATGACTTTGTAGCCCAGGTCGGTTTCTTCAGCCACAAACAAATCGGCCGCGTCGCCTTCCTTGCCGGGGTAGGGCTGGTCGCTCAGAAACCACTCCCACTTGGCCGAGGCCACAATCCGGTCGGTGGTTTCGTCGAGGTACACGAACACGGTGGCCCGCTCCCCCGGGCGCAGGTTGCGCCGCTGGTTGCGGTAGGGCAGCAGCAGATCTTTCTCCAGGCCCCAGTCGAGGTAAGCCCCGGTGGGGGTCACGTCGCGCACGCTCAGGGCCGCAAACTGGCCCACGCGGGCGTAAGGCTCCAGGTTAGTGGCAATCAGGCGGTCCTCGGAGTCGCGGTATACGAACACGCGCACCACGTCGCCCACGCGCGTGCCAGCCGGAATGTATTTGCGGGGCAGGAGCAGGTCACCGTCGTCGGACGTCAGGTACATTCCGAAGTCTACTTCGCGGGCTACTTCCAGGTCGTTGAAATCACCGAGTTGCATGGGGCTGAGTGGGGCTGGGTACCGGCCGGCTGGTTTGCTGCGGCCATGGCCCAAAGGTACGGGAATTGGTGGGGTAGGGGTTAAGCGGCCGCCCTCGGCGTGGGGTGGGCGCCGCTTTTCATAGCCCTACTGGTACTGCGTAATGCCGGGCTGCCCGAAGGTGAAGTCGCTGAAATCGTAGTAGGGCCGGGCATTCTCGAAGATGCGCAGGCCGTTGCGCGTGTATTGCCCGCGCGGGTAGAAGCCCAGCAGCAGCTGGAAGGTGCGCAGCACGGTGTACTCGTTGCGGAAGCGCAGGCCCACGCCGATGCCCGTGTACGGCTTGTCGTAGAAAGGCAGGTCGCGGCCTGCTTTGGTGTTAAGCCAGGCCGCATCCAGAAAGCCCACCGCCGCCACCCGAAAACCCAGAAAAGAGAAAGGCGTGTACACCGTGGTTTCGTAGTTGATGACGAAGCGGCTAGTGCCGCGCAGCAGGCCGTCGGAGGTGAAGCCGCGCAGGCCCCGGTCCCCTTCAATGGACAGGGGCCGCTCGTCGGGGCGGCGGTTGAGGCCGATGAGGGCGCGGTTCCAGAAAAAGTGCCGCCACTGGAAGTTGCCGGTGTGGTAGAGGCGGGTGAAATACAGGATTTCGCTGCTGGCCAGGCCCTGCTGCCAGTCGTTGCGGCGGCCCTGCACGAAGGAGCTGAACTCCCCACCCACGTACAGATAGCCCCGGCGCGGGTGGTAGCCGGCCCCCGCCAGGTGCACGCCCACGTAGCGGCGGTTGCCGGTGCCGTTGAATTCGTAGCCCGTGGTCAGGCTGGCCTGGGAACCCGTGGGAATGTCCTCGGTGCGGCCAAAGCCGAATAAGTAGGTATCCTTATAATACCGGCGTACGCTGTAGCCCACGGTGCCCAGCACCAGCTGGTTGTTCACCTGGGTTGGTAAGTACGACTTAGCGTAGGTAGTGCGCAGGTAGCGGCCCGAAACAATCAGGCGACCGGGGTTTTCGTAGCCCAGGTCGTAGCTTTTTAGGGGCAGGGAGCGGCCCAGCCAGGCATCCTGCACATTGTACTGCACCGGCTTAAACACGTAAGGGTCTTCCGGGCTGCCCACCCCGCTCACGGCCTCCAGCCGGTCGAAGAAGTCGTAGCCCAGGGCCCCGGCGTACTTGGTGGTGATGGAGTAAAAGTCGCGGGAAAACCGGATGCTGCCCTGGCGGTTGCGGGTTTCGTTGAGGTAGCGCGCCTGCCCGTTCACGAAGTGCCGAAACGGCACCAGGTAGCTACCCTCGTAGCGCCAGGACTGGGCCCCGGGGTTTTCATCCACGCTGCGCCCGTACTCGTAGCGGTTGCGAAACTGGTGGCCCTGCCCCAGGAAGTTCACGTCGCGCAGGCCAATGACGCCGGCCTTCACGTCGCGCAGCTGCACCGAGCCGCTAAGGCTGAACACGTCCTTGGTCACGACTTCAATATCGACACTGTCGCGGGAGCTGGTTTGCTCGTTCACGAACACGCGGGCATCCAGCAGCTCCGCCGTCTGGCGCAGCAAACGCTCCGACTCGGACAGGGCCTGGGGCTCCAGCTCGTCGCCGCGCCGGAACAGCAGCACCTGGCGCACCCGGGCCCGGGAAGTTTTCATGTGCAGGGCATTGCCGCCTTTTTCCAGGATGTTGCGCGGCATCCGGCCCGGGTCGTTGATGCGGTAGCCAAAGGCATCGAGGGTGCGGATGTTGATGCGCCGCACGATTTTGTAGTTGTGCCGGTCGTACTGCCGGTTCAGCAGCTCGGCGTCGAGCCCGGCCTTTTCTTCCCGGCGCTCCGTGAAGTTGAAGATGGCCGCCGCCGCTTTGCCGGCAATGGTCTTGCGCTTGGTATAGGCCTTCAGCTGGGTTAAGAACTGCTCCTGGTCGAAGCGGCGGCGCAGGGAGTCGGCCTTGGTTTCGCCGATGGTGTCGGGGGCGGCGCTGGGTACGGGCTGCTGGGCGGCGGCCGGCAGCGCCAGGCCCAGCACCAGCAAGAATACCCCAATCAACGTCCCGTAGCTCATAGTCATTCCGCAGCCTTCCGGGCAAGATACAGCCTGTGGCGCTTTGATGCATAGTTCCTGGCGGACCACTGCCCGGGACAAGTCGGGTCGGCAACTAGCCTGATTGGCAGCCACCGGCAGTTTGGCGGGCAAAGTATCCGGTAAAGTTGCGGTCTGTTGCGGAACGATTCTAATGAAATTAGTCTTATAAACTATTGTGTGGTGAAGCGCAAGCTGCTATTTTTAAGCCCAGAAACCAGTCCGAATGAACGAGCGAATTCAGGAAAAGCTAAGTATTTTGGCAGATGCCGCGAAGTACGATGTTTCGTGCTCCAGCAGCGGCGGCAAGCGTAAAAACGTGGACAAGGGCTTAGGCAACGCCGAAGGCATGGGCATCTGCCACAGCTACACCGAAGACGGGCGCTGCGTGTCCCTGCTCAAGATCCTGCTCACCAACCACTGCATTTTCGACTGCGCCTACTGCGTGTCGCGCCGCTCCAACGACCAGAAGCGCGCCGCCTTCACGGTGGAGGAAGTGGTGGATCTGACCATGAACTTCTACCGCCGCAACTACATCGAAGGCCTGTTTTTGAGCAGCGGCATCTTCTCCTCGCCCGACTATACCATGGAGCGGCTGGTGCGCATCATCAAAAAGCTGCGCACGGAGCACAAGTTCAACGGCTACATCCACGTGAAAGCCATTCCCGGCGCTTCGGAGGAGCTGATTCAGGAAGCCGGCCTGTACGCCGACCGGCTGAGCGTGAACATTGAGCTGCCTTCGGAAATGGCGTTGACGACGCTGGCGCCCGAGAAGAACTACCAGGAAATTCTGACGCCGATGGCCCAGATCCGGGACGGCATCATTCAGAATAAGGAAGAAAAGTCTCTGTTCAAGAAAGTACCCCAGTTTGCCACGGCTGGCCAAAGCACCCAGCTTATCGTGGGCGCATCGGCCGAAAACGACCTGCAAATCATCAGCTTCTCGGACTCGCTCTACAAGGGTTACGGTCTTAAGCGCGTGTACTACTCCGGCTACATTCCCGTGACGGATGATGCCCGCCTGCCCCAGGTCACGCAGCCCCCGCTTATTCGGGAGCACCGCCTGTACCAAACCGATTGGCTGATGCGCTTCTACGGCTTCCAGGCCGACGAAATCCTGGACCCTGCGCATCCCTACCTGGATCTGGAGGTAGACCCCAAGCTGGCTTGGGCCCTGCGCAACCGCCACGTGTTTCCGGTAGATGTGAATACGGCCGACTACGAAATGATTTTGCGCATTCCTGGCGTCGGGGCCCGCTCGGCCAAGCGCATTGTGGCCGCGCGCCGCTTTGCGCCCCTCACCCTGGACCACCTGCACAAGTTTGGGGTGGTGCTGAAGCGGGCCAAGTTCTTTCTCACGTGCCGGGGCCAGGCCCTGGAGCGGCGGGAGCTGGACGAGCAGGCCATCCGGCGGCAGATACTGTTTGGGGCCGGCTCCGTGCGCTCGGCCCTGGTCACCCAGCAACTCGACTTGTTCGCGCAGGCTTCTTAAGGCTATTGCATCCTACCAACAGCCATTCAACCAGAAACAGCCACTTACAACGCCCGCTTCCCATGACCATTACCCACCGCGCCGCCGACGCGTCGGCCGCTCCCAAATCAGAAAAAGTTGCTCGTCTGGCCTGCTGCTGCAAGCTCTCCGACCTGCTCCCGCTGGTACGGCAAATGCACCAGCAGGCCGCCCGCGCCAACGCGGCCCGGCAGGAGCAGCAGGCAGCCTAGGTTTGCTGAGGGCGGGGCGTAACCTTTGCGTCCCCGCCTTGGTAGGCTGACTATGGCCTTTCCCCTGGAGCACCACGACATCCGTACCAATGGCGTCACCCTGCACGTGGCGCAGTGTGGCCCTGCAAACGGTCCACTGGTGGTGTTGCTGCACGGGTTTCCGGAGTTCTGGTACAGCTGGCGCCACCAGATTGCGGAGCTGGCCGCCGCGGGCTACCGCGTGTGGGTGCCCGACCAGCGCGGCTACAACCGCAGTGAGAAGCCGGCGGGCATCAGTGCCTACCAGTTGAAGCAGTTGGGGGCGGATGTCCTGGGGCTGCTGGATGCGGCTGGCGTTGCGCAGGCCGCCGTGGTAGGCCACGACTGGGGCGGTATTGTAGCGTGGTGGCTGGCCGCCTGGCACCCCGAGCGTATTTCCCGGGCCGCTATTCTCAATGTTCCGCACCCGGCCGTGCTGGGGCAGGCTGCGCGGAAGGTGCCGCGGCAGCTGCTAAAAAGCTGGTATGTGTTTTTCTTTCAATTGCCCTGGCTGCCCGAGTGGCTTTTCCGGCGCCGGCAGTTCCGCTTCGGGCGAGGCGTCCTGCGGGGCACCAGCCGCACGGGTACTTTTTCTAGCGAAGATCTGGTACGCTACGTAGCTGCCTGGAATCAGCCCCGGGCACTAACCAGTATGATTAGCTGGTACCGGGCGGCGCTGCGCCAGCCAAGCCGCACGGGCCGGGTAAGCATTCCGCTACTCTTGCTCTGGGGCAAGCAGGATGCCTTCCTGGAGCCGAGGCTGGCGGCATTGAGTCTGCAGCAGTGCGCCCAGGGCCAGCTCGTGTATTTTGAGCAGGCTACGCACTGGCTGCACCAAGAAGAGCCAGCCGCCGTAAACCGCCACCTGCTGGATTTTCTGCGCCCCGGCCTGCCTGTTTCCTTTCCCGTATAAACTTCGCTGCGTGTCCCAGTCTTTGCCTTTTCGCCGCCCAGCCGCCAGCGTGGGCCCTGCCGCTACCCGCCGCCCCGGGGTGCCGGAGCTACGGCAGGCGCCGCTTGATTACACCTACGACGGGTCGTTTGAAGGGCTGCTGACGGTGCTCTTCACCATTTATGAGCGCAAAGCCGCCCCCAACAGCATTCAGGCCCACGGTGCCATGCAGGGCGGTTTGTTTGCCCAGCCCGTGGCCGTAGCTACCGATGAGACCCTGTCGGCGCGGGTGTGGAAGAACCTGCTGCGCTACCTGGATAAAGATGCCCGTACGCGGCTGTTTCACGTGTTCCTGAGCGAGGCCCCCGACCGGGAGCTGCTCATCTTTCGCTACGCCGACCTGGCCATGCGCACCGGGCGCGACATCTCCGAAAACTACGCCGACGACAACGTGCGCCGCGTGCAGCGCCTGGCCCAGCAGATGTACCGCGAAAAGCACCGCATGGAAGCCTTCGTGCGGTTCGAGAAAACCCAGGACGGCCTGTTCCACGCCACCATCGAGCCCGATTTCGACGTGCTGCCGCTGATTGCCGCGCACTTTACCAAGCGCTACGCCGACCAGCGCTGGCTGATCTACGACCGGCGCCGCCGCTACGGCCTGTACTATGACCTGCACCAGACCGATGTAGTGGAGTTCGACTCGGCCACGCCCCGGCACAGCAGCGCCGTGTCGGCCACGGTACTGGACGAGCGGGAACCCCTTTTCCAGGTGCTGTGGCAGGCCTACTTCGACCACGTAAACATACCCGAGCGCAAAAACCTGAAGCTGCACCGGCGGCACATGCCCTTGCGCTACTGGCGCTACCTCAGCGAAAAGCAACCCCGGGAGCAGCGCTTTGCGGCTATCCGCAACAAGCGCCCGGTGCAGTCACCGACCACCGCGTCTTTGCCATCAACTACGCCCGACGGAAACGAAAAGGACTAGCTTGCGGTATCTTTCTACCCTAGCTACTTATCGAAGTTTTTATGGGCGTAACGCTTGTTTTTGGAGCCGCGGGCCAGTTGGGACAATGCCTGCAGCAGCTGGGTCGGGAGCGGCAGCTGACGAACCTGATCTTTCTGCCCAGGACCCAGGCCAACATCCTGGATGAGGCCGCGCTGCAAAGCGTCTTTACGCAGTATCGGCCCACGTACCTCATCAACTGCGCCGCGTACACGGCCGTAGATAAAGCCGAGGAAGAAGCCGACACGGCCCGGCGCGTGAACCGGGACGGCGTGGAAAATCTGGCCCGCCTGTGCGGGGAGTTTGGCACCACGCTGCTGCACGTTTCCACCGATTTCGTGTTTGCCGGCACGGGCAACCAACCCCTCATTGAAACCGACGAAGCTGCGCCCATCAGCGTGTACGGCCGCACCAAGCTGGAAGGCGAGCAGGTGATTCCGGCCCACACTGGCCAGTACTTCATCCTGCGCACCAGCTGGCTGTATTCCCGGTACGCCGGCAACTTCGTGAAAACCATGCTGCGCCTGGGGCAGGAGCGAAGCGAAGTACGCGTCATCTGGGACCAGCTGGGTACTCCTACCTACGCCCTCGACCTGGCAGACTGCCTGCTGCATATCATCGACAGCGGAAGCACGGCCTATGGACTTTATCACTATAGCAACGAGGGCGTGGCTTCCTGGTACGATTTGGCGGTGGCCGTTTTCGAGCTGAGCGGTTTGCCCACCCGGGTGGTGCCTATTCGCACGGCCGAGTATCCTACTAGCGCTACGCGGCCCACGTTTTCAGTGCTCGACAAAACCAACGTGAAAGCGGCTCTGGGGCTGGCCATTCCGCACTGGCGGGAAAGCCTGAAAGCCTGCTTGCGCCAGTTGGCGTAAGAACTGCCACCTGATCATCCGGGGCCCCGCCCAGCCGCTTTGTTGTTGCTGGGCGGGGCTTTTTTGTGTGCGCGCCAAACAGGGAAACGAGACAGCAGGGCGCTGGATAAATAGGTTTTATGGCCGCTGCTGCCCATTTTACCAGGTATGACTCCAGGAAAAATTGCGTTAGGACGTCCGTTTTATACGCTTGCAACACACGTGTGCCTACAGGGGAAACCGGCCTGCTGGCCCGGCGGCGGCGGCTTCGCCGGGCGGGATTTGCGTTTGGCGGAGGTAGCCCATGCGCCATACGCACAAGCCCCGCCGCTCAGAAACCGGCGGGTAGCCCTGCCGCCGCCCAGCTACTGCGCCGGCACAGTGGCTGGCACACGCTGAGAAACTCGAAAAAATGACCTGCGCCGAAAATAAATAAGCCGGGTATCACCGGCCGCCAAACAGCCTTCTACTCATCTGCTAAACCCCCACCACGCATGAATCAAACGACTACTACCACCCACTTCTGGCGCCGCTTAGCGGGCCCGCTGCTAACCGGCGCGGTGCTACTCGGCAGCACCCTCAGTGCCAATGCTCAGACGCTGGTCTGGGAAGAAAACTTCGACGGGAACGCCATCAATCCGGAAAGCTGGACCTTTGACTTTGGGGACGGCTGCGAGCGGGGGTTATGCGGCTGGGGCAACCAGGAGCTGCAGTACTACACCAGCCGCTCCGAAAACGCCCGCGTAGAAAACGGCAGCCTCGTCATAGAGGCCCTTAAGGAGAAATTTCAGACCCGCGACTTCACCTCTGCCCGCCTTAAAACGCTGGGGCGCGTGCAGTTCAAATACGGCACCCTGGAAGCTCGCATCAAGACGCCCAACCTGAAAAATGGCTTGTGGCCTGCTTTCTGGCTGCTGGGCGCTACGGGCACCTGGCCTGCCAGCGGCGAAATTGACGTAATGGAAATGGGGTCGAAGGAAGCGTATCCCAGCAACGTGAATAACTGGGCCGGCGGCGCCCTGCACTGGAGCCTCGACGGTAAGCACGAGTACGCGGTGCAAACCTACAAAGGCACCACTAGCCTCGCCGACGAATACCATGTCTACAAGCTGGTTTGGACGGCCCAGGCCATCAAGATGTATATTGACGGGACGGAGTATTTCTCCAAAGACATTACGCTGGCGGCCAATGCCGACATGGAGGAGTTTCATAAGGCCCAGTTCATTCTGCTGAACATGGCCGTGGGCGGCGTATATACGGGCATCGGCGACGGGGGCGGCATCACGGCCGCACTGCCGGCCAAGATGCAGGTGGATTACGTGCGCCTCTACCAAAACCCCGGCGACGAGTTGTACCTGGGCAAAGACCACGCCTACACCGGCAGCTTCGGCATCTACACCGAGCAGGCCTCCATTACCAACAAGCTGACCCTGGGCACCAACGCCGAGCTGTACTACTGGAACAACCTTACCAACATCGAGCCGGCCCCGGCTGCCTACGAAGGCACCGAGGTGCTGGCCGTGCATGCCAACGCCGGCGACTGGTTTGGCATGGGCTTCGACCACGCCCCGCTGAATATGCTCAACTTTGCCGAAAACGGCGCGCTCAAGTTTCAGTTCAAGAGCAGCTATAAAGGCCAGTTCAAGATAGGGGTGAAAAGCGGGCATGGGGAAAGCTGGATCAACTTCCCGGCCAATGGGGCCACCCAGTACGGGCTGGTGCGCGACGGTGCCTGGCACGAGGTAAGCATTCCGCTTAGCGCCTTCAACCAGCCCAACATGGGCATGCACATCGACCTGGGCTCTATGACCAGCCTGCTGATGTTTGCTGGCGACCCAGCCACCGGCGCGGCCGACTTCTTTTTTGATGATGCCCGGCTAACCGGGGGCGTAGCGGCCAATCCTTCGCCCACTGTGTCCATCACCGCGCCGGCGGCCGAGGCTGTGCTCACGACGCCCGCCAGCATAACCATTAGCGCCACGGCCGCCGACGAGAACGGCTCGGTGGCAAAAGTGGAGTTCTACCAGGGTACCACCAAGCTGGGCGAAGACACCAGCGCGCCTTATAGCTATACCTGGGCCAGCGCCCCGGCCGGCGTATACGCCCTCACGGCTAAAGCCACCGACAACGAAGGCGCCGCGACAACCTCGGCACCGGTAACGGTATACGTGGCCGCGCCCAACAATGCGGCGCCTACCGTGAGCCTGACGACCGACAAAGCCAGCTACCTCACGCCCGCCAGCATCACCCTCACGGCTACCGCTACTGATACTGATGGCTCCATCTATAAGGTAGACTTCTACCAAGGCACCACGCTGCTGGCTACCGACATGACCAGCCCGTACACCTACACCTGGACGGGTGCCGCGGCCGGCACCTACGCCCTCACGGCCAAAGCCACCGACAACGGCGGCGCGGTGAAGACGTCTGCTGCCGTGAGCATCACCGTGGCCGACCCGGTGAAGCCGACGGTGACGCTGACCGGCCCCGTGGCAACCGATAAGTTTACCGGGCCGGCTACCATCACGCTCACGGCCACGGCCGCCGATGCCAACGGCACCATCAGCAAAGTAGAGTTCTATAACGGCGACACTAAGCTGGGCGAAGACACCTCGGCACCCTATGCCTATGAGTGGAAAACCGTGGCGGCCGGCACCTACAGCCTCACGGCCCGGGCCACCGACAACGACGGGTACACCACCACGTCGGCGGCCGTGCAAGTGGAGGTGAAGGCCCTGGCCTGTACCGGCACCGCCGCCAGCGGCGACTACAGCTACGAAGTATACAGCCAGGATGGCAGCGTAACTTACGTTTTCCACCCGCTGGGCGCGGTAGCCGGGGGCAACCTAGCGCTGGTCTTCATTCAGGAAGGCGGCGTGGGTGGCTACCCGGGCTACACCATGACGAAAAAGGCCAACGGGGACTTCACTTTCAGCAAGCCCATTGCCAATGACGTAGCTACCAGCTTCTATTTCACCTACCAGGTGGGTGCGGGCGGCCCCGAGCGCAACAGCGCCGACAAGCCCCATGCCTACACGGCCGGCCAGATCTGCAACCCGGATAATAGCTCCCCCACTGTGGCCCTCACCAGCCCGCAGGCCAACGCCACGTTCACGGCCGGAGCCACCATCACGCTCACGGCCACGGCCACCGATACCGATGGTACCATCACCAAAGTGGAGTTCTACCAGAGCGGCACCAAGCTGGGCGAAGACACTACCGCGCCCTATACCTACGAGTGGAAAGACGCCGCCGTGGGCCAGTATGACCTCACGGTGAAAGCCACCGACAACGGCGGCAACAGCTCCACCACCAGCGCCGTGCGCATCAACGTGAGCTTGCCCGCGGAAGCCGGCTACTGTGCTACCACCGCCGACTACAGCTTCAAAGCCGAGACCAGCGGCGACGAGGTGACCTTCACCTTCCACCCCCTGGGCGCGGTAGCCGGGGGCACTTTGGCGTTGGTGTTCATTCAGGAAGGCGGCGCGGGTGCTTACCCGGGCTACAACATGACCAAGGCTGCCAATGGGGACTTTACCTTCAAGCGCACCATCGCCAGCGGTACGGCCCTGAGCGTGTACTTCACCTACCAGGTTGGGGCCGGCGGCCCCGAGCGCAATTCGGCTGCTACCCCGCACAGCTACGTGGTTGGAGCCAGCTGCGCTACTACTACGGCCAGCAAGCAGCCCACCAGCCTCACGAGCGTAACGGTGTACCCCAACCCCAGCGTCGGGCGCACGGTTATTGCGTTTACTTCGCTAAAAGCCAGCGTCTACACCGCAGAGCTCTACGACCTGAAAGGCACCTGCCTTCGCCGCATTGGCACGGGCCGCGCGTCTGGCAGCCAGCCGGTAGCCCTGGAGCTGAACGCGGCGGAGTTGGCCAATGGCGTGTACCTCATCCGGATAATAACTGACACGGAAGCCGTAACCAAACGCCTGGTAATAAGCCGGTAGGCTTCTGTCCATCCATTATAAAAAGCCCTGGCCAACAATGGTCGGGGCTTTTTTGTGTGCCGAGAAACGGTGAAAGCAAGCGGCTGGCTACCGGCCGTACCAGCGGTTTATCAGGTAAGCCGCCGCCACAAAGGCCAGGCCCAGCCCGCACACGCCCCACCAGTGGAAATGCGCCCAGGCCTGCCCGCCCAGAAAGGAGCCCAGCGAGGCCCCGATAAAGCAGGCCGTCATATACACCGTGTTGAGGCGGCTGCGAGCCTCGGGCAGCAAAGAGAAAATGCGGGCCTGGTTGGAAATGTGCGCCATCTGCTGGCCTACATCCAGTACCAGCACACCCAGCACCAGCACGCCCAGGTACTGCCCGCCAAAAGCCAGCACCACGTAGGCGCCCATAAACAAGAGCACGCCCAGGTTCAGGGCGTAGTCGGGGCCTTTGCGGTCGGCCGATTTGCCGGCAAAGGAAGCGGCAAAGGCGCCGCTGGCCCCAATGAGGCCAAACAAGCCGGCTACTTCGCTGCCGTAGCGGTAGGCAGGGCTTTCCAGGAAAAACACGAGCGTCGTCCAGAAGGCGCTGAAGCCGGCAAACAAGCACAACCCCACCAGGGCCGAGCGGCGCAGCACCGGCAAATCACCAATAAGGGTGCCCAGGGAACGAAGCAGGCTGCCGTAGCTGCCCGGGAAATGTGGCTGATTGCGCGGGAGCATACGGGCCAGCACCGCCGTGAGGACTACCATCACGGCGGCGCCTACCCAAAACATGCTGCGCCAGCCGAAGTGGGCGCCCACGTAGCCGCTGATGGTGCGGGAAAGCAGCACGCCAATCAGCAGGCCGCTCATGATGCGGCCCACCACGCGGCCCCGCTCTTCCTCACTGGCCAGCGAAGCCGCCATGGGTATCAGCAGCTGCGGCACCGCCGAAAACAGCCCGATCAGCAAGCTGGTGCCCACCAGCATAAGGAACGTGGGCGCGAAGGCGGCACCCGCCATGCACACCGCCGCGCACAGCAGCAGCCCCAGAATCAGGCTTTTTCGCTCGCGCTTATCCCCGAGCGGCACCACAAACAGCAGCCCCAGCGTGTAGCCCACCTGCGTGGTGGTAGCTACCAGGCTGGCCCGGCTTTCGGTAAGGCGGAAGTCACGGGCAATTTCGGCCAGCAGGGGCTGGTTGTAGTAGATGTTAGCCACCACCAGCCCGCAGGTCACGGCCATCAGCCAAACCAAGCTGGGCGCGAGTGGGGGACTTGTAGGAGGCGGAAGCTTTTCGGCGGGGGCCGAAGCCGCCGCAGGAACAGAAGAAAGCATAAGCAGATACTGTCGGCCGCCGCAGCATAGCGGCGGGCCAAACAGCCCCTACTAACCGATTCCGGCGCCGAAGGTTGCAGTCGGCGGTAGTAGCCGGAGCCGCTTAGCCCACCACGCACTGCTTTTTGTACAGGCCCGGCGTGATGCCTTCGTACTGTTTGAAGAGCTTCTGGAAGTAGGCCGTGTTGTTGAAGCCCGCCCGGAAGCATACGTCGGCCACGGTGGCGACGGGGTTGCGCAGCAGGCGCTTGGCCTCAGCCAGCCGCTCCTGAATGATGTACTCCACCGGCGTGAGGCCCAGCTCCCGCTTGAATACCCGGAAGAACGTGGCTTTGCTCATGCAGGCCAGCTCCGAGAGTTTCTCCACAGTAATCTGCTCGGTGAGGTGCTGCTTGATGTACTGCACCACGGCCGCAAACCGGTGAGAGGTGGCGTGCCGCTGGTAGTTCTGAAACAGCAGCTGCCGGGCCTGGGTCTGCATTAGGCGCACCAGCATTTCCTGGATGGTGAAGTTGGCCAGCACATCCTTTACCCGGCCGGTATCGTGGGAAAGCTGCACCAGGCGCTCCAGGGTGCCGGTGAGCTCGGGCGTGTTCCGGAAGTGAGCGTGGTCGGTGGTATCGAGGTGCCAGGGCAGGTGGGCCTCGGCGCGGGGTTGCTCCTCGTTCAGCAAATCCACCGTCTGCCGGATGGTATCCGTGGGAATGGCCACGGCCAGGCACTGGGTGGGGTGTTCCTCATCGGCTTCCGGGAAGTCAATCACCATGGTCTCGTTTTCACCTACCACTACCGACTCCCCGGGCAAGTACTCGAAGGCGGGGCGGCCAGGCAGGTGCATTACCTTTTTGCCGCGCAGCATGGTCGTCAGCACCACGTGTCCCATACTGAGCGGGACCTGATGAGCCTGGCGGTGGGTTTCGAACACGTTCAGCTCAAAGGCCTCCAGCGAATACACCGTGCGGTTTTCAACCAACGACGTGAGCTGCTGGGGCGCGCGCAGCGCGATGGGAGCGGGCAGATGAGGGTTTGGCATGAGGCTTTAGCTAAACAAACCAGGATGACAACGGGAAGTCGAACTACAAGATAGTGAGTCCTCACTAAGTAGGCTATAGCTGAACTGTGGCCTCGGCGAGAAGTTGCGACGATAGGCGGCTTTTGTGAGACAATACTACACCTGTTTCGGCCCCCGAAGGCCCTAGCTTGGACTATCCCAAAACTCCTCTAATTCCACGCAGTATGGAAACCCTCGAAAAACCCACCACGCTCGTTGCTCGTCCCCAGTTTAAGCCGCACTACGATAACTTCATCGGCGGCAAATGGGTGGCCCCGGTCAAGGGCCAGTACTTCGACAATATTTCGCCCATCGATGGCAAGGTCTTCACCAAGGTAGCCCGCAGCACCAAGGAAGACATTGAGCTGGCCCTCGACGCGGCCCACGCGGCCTTCGAGACCTACGGCAAAACCTCCGCTACGGAGCGCAGCAACCTGCTCAATAAGATTGCCAACATCATCGAGGAAAACCTGCCCCACCTGGCCGCCGTGGAGTGCGTGGAAAATGGTAAGCCCATCCGCGAAACTACCCTGGCCGATTTGCCCTTGGTGGTGGACCACTTCCGCTACTTTGCCAGCGTAATTCGGGCTGAGGAAGGCAACGTGACGGAGCTGAACAGCACCACCGTGTCGATGAACATCAACGAGCCGCTGGGCGTGATTGGGCAGATTATTCCCTGGAACTTCCCGCTCCTGATGGCGACCTGGAAGCTGGCCCCGGCCCTGGCTGCTGGCTGCACCGTGGTAATGAAGCCCGCCGAGCAAACGCCCTCCAGCATTATGGTGCTGATGGAGCTGCTCCAGGACGTGCTGCCCGCCGGCGTGGTGAACGTGGTGAATGGCTTCGGGCTGGAAGCCGGTAAGCCACTGGCCTCGTCCCCGCGCATCCAGAAGGCCTCCTTCACCGGCGAAACCACCACCGGCCGCCTCATCATGCAGTACGCCGCCGAAAACCTGATTCCCGTGACCATGGAGCTGGGTGGCAAGTCGCCGAACATCTTCTTCAAGAGCGTGCTGGACGCCGACGACGACTTCCTCGACAAAGCCATTGAAGGCGCTGTGATGTTTGCCCTGAACCAGGGCGAAATCTGCACCTGCCCCTCGCGCATGCTGGTGCACGAAGACATCTACGACGAGTTCATGGAGCGCGTCATTGCCCGCGTGAAGGCCATTAAGCTGGGCAACCCCCTGGATATGGAAACCATGATGGGCGCCCAGGCCAGCAACGACCAGTTCGAGAAAATCCTGAGCTACCTGGAAATCGGCAAGGCCGAAGGGGCCGAAGTGCTGACCGGCGGTGAGGCCTATTCCCAAGAAGACGGCGCCCTGGCCGAGGGCTACTACATTCAGCCCACCATCTTCCGGGGCCACAACAAGATGCGCATCTTCCAGGAAGAAATTTTTGGCCCGGTGGTGTCCGTGACGACGTTCAAAACCACTGAAGAAGCCATTGAGCTGGCCAACGACACGCTTTACGGCCTGGGTGCCGGCGTCTGGACGCGCGACGCCCACGAGCTGTACCAGGTGCCCCGCGCCATTCAGGCCGGCCGCGTGTGGGTGAACTGCTACCACGACTACCCCGCCGGTGCGCCCTTCGGTGGCTACAAGTCCTCGGGCTTCGGCCGCGAAAACCACAAGATGATGCTGGCCCACTACCGCCAGAATAAGAACATGCTCATCAGCTACAGCCAGCAGAAGCTGGGCTTCTTTTAAGCAATAAGTGAATGGGTGAGTGGTCGAATGAGTGAATGAACAATTACTCATTCGACCACTCACCCATTCACTTATTGCTCCGGTGTGTGCTACGTGCTTTTTCCAGGATCATTACGATTTCCAGGTATTCCTGGCGCAAATCGGCCAGTCTATTTTGGGGGATGATTCCTGCTTCATCCAAGAGTTCTAGCCAAAACAGGCTTTCGTCAGCCTCCTCGACGCAGATGCACAGTTTAGCGTATTGTTCCTGACTTGAGCGTGCGCGGCAAACCGCCCGGTAGTTAGCTGCTACCGATGTGGCCGAACGAAGCAACTGTTTGCCCAGAATCTGGGATTCTGCAGTAGCAGGCAGGCTTTGGTATAGCTTGATAATCCGAACTGCGGCCGTTTTGGTTCGTTGACGAAATGCCTCAACGAACTCGGCTTTTGACGAATAGGGCATAAGAACAGCATGAAGTTCATTCTCCAAAGTAGCCCAACTCACACATTTTCTCATTCACCCATTCACCCATTGAACTTGCCTACTCCCCGCGTCCTCGTAACCCCTGCTGCCGAAGCTACCATTGATGTGCTGCGCGACGAGCACGGCCCACTTATGTTCCACCAGAGTGGGGGCTGCTGCGACGGGTCTTCGCCCATGTGCTTTGCCAAGGGCGAGTTTCGGGTGGGCACCAACGACGTGTGGCTGGGCCAGATTCATGGCTGCGACTTTTTCATGAGTGCCGCTCAGTTTGAATACTGGAAGCACACCCAGCTTACGGTAGATGTGGTAAAGGGCCGCGGCGCCAGCTTTTCCCTGGAAATTCCGCTGGGCGTGCGGTTTCTGATTCGCTCCCGCCTGTTTACCGAGGAAGAAGAGCAAAACATGGCTCCCGTGTACGATGGAGAAGAATACCTGGAGCACGTGGTGGAGTAAGAAAAGGCGACCTGCCTAAACACAAAATGCCCCGTTGGCTCAGCCAGCGGGGCATTCTTGGTGTATAGCCGAGCGCAACGAGCTATTTCACGCGCACTGGCAGGCCTTCGAGCTGGGCGTAGCTCAGCTTCCAGGCGTTTTTGGCGTTCTTCTTCCAGAGCAGGATGAAGTTGCCTTCGCCAATGCCGCGGGGCTGGGTGCGGTCCTCGGGCACTACTTCCACCTCAAAGGTACCGGCCTCGTAGGCCGTGGCGGCGTCGTTGCCGGAGCTCACGGGGCTTAGCTTGAGGTCGTTGATGGTGCCCACGGTTTCGCGGATCCACTTATCCGACACTTCCGACTTGCCGCTGAAGTGCGACTCGCCTTGCAGGTACTGCACATCATCAGCCAGCAGCGTATCCAGTTGGGTGGTGTTGCGGCTGTTCCAGGCGCCAATGAACTGCTGGTTGAGGGCGTGTACATCGACGGCCGCGGCGGTGTCTTCTTTCTTGGTTTGGGTGCAGGCGCTCAGCAAAGCAAAACCGAGGCCTGCCAGGAGGGAGTAACGCATGAGAACAGGGTGTTGGTGAGGGAGAAAGGGAGAGAAAAGAACCAGAAAACCCAGGCCCGCAGGCCTGGGTTTGGAAACAGAAAGACTCGGGAGCAATTACCAGCTCTTGCGACGAACCTGCGAATCGGGATAAGCCGAGTCACGGTCACCGTAGGAGTCGTTGGGCAGGTAGGCAAGGCCGCTGGCGCTGGTACCATACGGTACGGGGTTGCCGTTGGCATCATACAGCATAGCAGCACCTACGCCGGCACCGGCAGCCAGGGCCATGGGAGCAGCGGCCGAAGTTTTGGTAGCTACCGTGGTGGTTTTAGCTTGGTTGGCGCGGGCTACGCTGGCCCGGTAAGCAGCGCGGTCGGCGGCGGCCCGGTTGGCAGCGGCTACGCGGGCGGCTTCCGCCTTGCGCTTGTTGTCGACGCGCTTCCCAATTACGTAGCCTACGCCGGCACCGGCGGCGCCACCTACTGCACCCCCTACAACCCGGTTGCGCTTATGAATAATAGCGCCGGCTGCGGCCCCACCCAGGCCACCAATGATGGCGCCTTTGGCTTGTGGGCTTACTTTCTTTTTATCCTGGGCGTGGGCAAACTCACCGAAAACCGAGGTGAAGAGTATGACGAGGGCGAAAATCCAGCTGATCTTTTTCATGACGAAAGACTATTAAGGGTCAGAGGTGTACTTGTTGATTCTGGGAGGGATTTTACAAGCACCATGCCAGTACGGCCCAAGGAACGGTTGGGTTCCGGGTTTTGTCATTTATATATAATTGTCTTGATATAATGAAAATGGCCGCTTACTGCGCTGGAATAGCCACTATTTACGTACAGCGTGGGATGAAGGAGCACTGCCTGCTACGCGTGGAAAAAAGTTTTAGCCTGCCGGGTTTAGGCGTGTTGCTACTGGCCGAAACCATGGTATCGAGGCTAAGTGAGCTGGCCTTGCACAGCGCTCTGGCCGTGCAGCTCCGCTACCCCGATGGGCGCGTGGAGGCTGCCACCGCTACGGTGGAAGAAGTATCCAGGGAAGCCTCCACAACAACAGAAAGCTCAACCACGCGGGCGCTACTGCTTACCCACGCCGAAGCTGCGCCCGTGCCGGCCGGTACCGAAGTATGGTGGGCGGGCGAGGAGGCCGCTTGGTAAGCTTACATTTCCGTCACGGTCACCAGCACATCGGTGTTGCGGCCGTGGTCGTCGGCGCAGGAGATTTTGAGCGGGCCGGGCTGGGGCCGGAAGAACACCCGCTCGGTAGCCGCGGCGGTCCGCAGAAACTGGTCGTTCACGTACCAGTGCACCTGGCGCACTTCGTTGTCCGTGGTGCAGGAAAGCAGCAGTTGCTGCTGCTCGTGGCGGTTGAGTACGTACTCGGTATTGGCGGCCGGGGAGGTGATGGTAGGCGCCCGCTCGGTGCCGCGCACCAGCTGGCACTGCGGGTTGTGGGGCGGCAGTCGTCGGTACGGAATGCCCTGGTCTTCCTTATACGCCGCCACTTCCGGCAGCAGATTCGGGTACAGCTCCCGCCGGTAGCCCGCCGCCGGGGCGCAGGTACGACAGTACGTAAAGCTCCCATCGGCCGACACGAGGACTTCCCGCACATGCTGGCACCGTAGCCCGTTTGATATACCTGGCAGGAAATAGTCGATAACCTGATTGGGGCAGTTCTCCCCTGGCACCAGCCCGCTTTCGGCGCATACCAGCCGGAAGTCCAGCGTAGCGGGCGGCACAAACCAGTCGTTGGGCGAGTTGTAAGCCAGGGTGTTGAACAAGTCGAAGAGCAGGGGCGTGGCTACGTCGGCGCCCGTGAGGGCCGGGCTGCCCTGGCCGCTGAAGTTGCCCACCCACACGCCAATGGTATACTGCCGGTTGTAGCCAATGCTCCAGGCGTCGCGGCGGCCGTAGCTGGTGCCGGTTTTCCAGGCAACTTTGGGCAGGCGCATACTGCTGGCCGCGCCAAGCGGGAGGTCGGGGCGCGTGAGCTGGGCCAGGATGTCGGTGGTGAGAAAGGCGGAAGCTTCCGAAAATAGCGCCGTCTTCCGCTTGCTGAATGGGGCAGACACAAGGCTTAGTGGCGCATACTTTCCCGCAGCGGCCAGCGTCACGTAGAGGTTCGTCAATTCTTCCAAGTTGGCCCCGCAGCCGCCTAGAATACTGCTAAGGCCCAGCCGGGCGCGGTTGCGCGTGACGCTCTGAAAGCCGGCCTGGCGGAGCTTATCGGTGAAAGTAGGCACGCCCAGCTGGTTGAGCACGCGCACGGCCGGGATGTTGAGCGAAAAAGCCAGGGCCCGCTCCAGCGTCACTTCGCCGCTGCAGTGCTTGTCAAAGTTCTCGGGGCGGTAGCCCTGGAAGTTGGTGGGCACATCGGGCAGCAAGAGCTTGGGCGTGACGAGGCCGCGGTCCATAGCCAGGGCGTACAGAAAGGGCTTGAGCGTACTGCCGGGGGAGCGGACGGCCACCACGCCGTCGTTCTGCCCCTGGCTCGCAAAATCCCGGAAATCGGCCGAGCCCACGTAGGCTTCCACCTGCCGGGTGCGGTTGTTCACTACCAGCACGGCCGCCTGGGTGATGCCCAGCTCGTGGAGGCGACGCACGTAGTTGCGCGTCAGGTCTTCGGCCTTGCTTTGCTTGCTGCGCTGCAGGCTGCTGCGGATGATGGCCTGCCGCGGAAACTGCCGCACCAGCCGGCGCGAAAGGTGGGGGGCCAGCACAGGCGCGGCGTGGCGCTGCACGTCTAGGGGCTCCAGCAGGGCATCTTCCACATCGTCTTTGGGAAAAAGCCCGGCCGCTCCGAAGCGCCGTAGCCATCGGTTGCGCTCCTGAAGCACAGCCGCGTTGTTCTTGCCCAGCACCAGCCCGCGCGGCCGGTTCGGAATGATGGCCAGCGTCACGGTCTGGGCCAGGGAAAGGTAGTCGGGGGGGTGCTGGAAGTACAGCAGGGCCGCCGACTTTACGCCCTCCACGTTGCCGCCGTAGGGCACCAGGTTGAGATAAAGCTGCAGAATCTCGTCTTTGCTGTAGTGGGCCTCCAGCTGGGTGGCGCGCAGCATTTCCAGCAGCTTGTTTGGGAAGGTACGTTCCTTGGGTTCGAGCAGCCGCGCCACCTGCATGGTAATGGTGCTGGCCCCGGTGGTGCGCCCCTTGCCAAACAGGTTGCGCCCGGCAGCCTGCACCAGCGCCACCGGGTTCACCCCAAAGTGCCACCGAAACCACCGGTCTTCCTTCTCGATAATGGCCTTGCGCAGTACGGGCGTAATCTCGCGCAGCTCGGTTTTCATCCGCCACTTCTGGGTAGGGTTGAGGTAGGCGTGCAGCACCGCGCCATCGGCCGCCAGCACCAGGGGCGAGTACTGCGGCGCGGGCGGCAGCGGAAACGCCCAGTCCAGCCCCAACAAGAGCAGCAGCAACAAGCCGAAGCTCGTCAGCAAGCGGTAAACGGGGCGACGTTTCATGCTTTGCAAGGATGCCAAGAGGCGTTATTGTACACGCACCGCTTTTCTATTACGAAACCAAATAGTCAGAACCTCCGGGCGGTCCAGGGTAGTTAGGGAAGGCGGGTAGCCGACGGGGTAGAGCAGCTTGTTGGGCATGGAGCTACCAGCAAGGCTTGATTCTCCCAGCAGCTGCCGCACCTGGACGGGCGACAGGCCAATCAGGCGCCGGGATTGAATCAGGTTTTGCCGCATTGTGTACCGCTCCATCGGGTGCCCGTCCCAATAGTCGGGGTTGAATTTCTGGTGGGTATAATGCAGAAAAAGCCAGAGAGAACCACCTGCCGCCACTAGCAACAAAGGGGCAAGCGTCAGCCCAATGACCAGCCCCGGCGCCAACCGCCGCGGATGGCGGCGGCGCAGAAACGCCAGCAGCAACAGAAACCCCGGGGTACCAATGGCCAGCAGGAGCACGAAAAGGACACCAATCAGTTGCCGGTCATCCTGCATGAGCGAGTAGTGGGTTTAAGATGTTTAGCCGGCGTCAATTTGCCCACGGTTGGCCTGAAAATAGCGGAAGGTAGCGGCCTCAACTATCACACCAAGCCAGGGCTATTGTGTTGTTTCGACATGGCAAGATAGGTACTGCCCGCAAGGCTTCAGCAGCGGGTTAGCCGTATATTCGTTCTGTTCTCTATTCCATTGCCGCCGTCATGCCCGTCATCACCGATATTTCCCAGCTCGACCTCACCAAAACCTACACCTATGCCGATTACCTCACGTGGCGGCTGGATGAGTTTGTGGAGTTGATTCGTGGCAAAGTGCGCCGTATGAGCCCCACCCCGCGCGTACGGCACCAATCTATTTCCTTCAACCTGGGAGGAGCAATCAGAACAGCCTTGCGCAGTAAGACCTGCCGGGGCTTCGCCGCGCCGTTTGATGTTCGCCTACTCAAAACCTCCGCCAACGGCGACGCCCAGACGACCACCGTGGTGCAGCCCGACCTCTGCGTAGTTTGCGACCTGGCCAAGCTGGACGAGTACGGCTGCGTGGGTGCGCCCGACTGGATTATCGAAATCCTGAGCCCCGGCAACACCGCCCACGACAGCAAAACCAAGTTCGACCTCTACGAGGAAAACGGTGTGCAGGAGTACTGGATGGTAGACCCCGGCCAGAAAAACGTCATCGTCTACACACTCCAAAACGACCGATACGAGCTGCAAGGTGAGTTCTATCAGCCCGGCCTAATTCCGGTAGCTACCCTGCCCGGCGTGGAAATAGAGTGGGCTGAGGTGTTTGAGGGGCTGGAAAATATAAACCCACCTGTCATCCTGAGCGGAGCGAAGGACCTCATTACGTAAGCGTTTTACCTACGTGATAAGGTTCTTCGCTCCGCTCAGGATGACCGTTTTTTAGGTTACCGCACGCGCACCACGCCGCTGCCGTTGTAGCTGTGGTACTCGGCGTTGTACATGGCATTGGCACTGACGGGGCCGAGCTTGAACGTGCCTTTGCTTACGGCGCGGCAGAGGTAGTAGAACGCCTTGGGCGCGGGCGTGACGGTGGTGAACAGGTTAATCCGGTCGTCGCGCACGTCGAGGTAGTCGGGTTGGGCGGCGTCGGTGGCCCAGGCCAAGTCGCGCACCGCTCCGATGCGTGGGTTCTCGATTTCCAGCCCGGCGGGCAGCAGGTCGGTAATGGCCACGTTCTTCACTTCCCCGGCTGATTCGGCCGACTGGATGGTGATGCGTACGACTACCAAATCGTTCTGGCGGAAGCTGGTAGTGCCCACGGGTGCCCCGTTACGGTCTAGGAACTGGCGACGCACCTGCAGGTAGGCATCTTCCTCGCGCACCTGGCCGGTGGGCGAAATGCCCTCGGTTTCCCAGAAGTAGTAGAGGCTGCCCTTGCCGCTGGTGCGCAACGCCAGCTGGCGGTTGGCCACGTTGCTTACGGTGAGGTCTTTGCCCGAGAAGTTGCCAATGGCCTTGCCGTCTGCCAGCAGGCTAGCCACTACCGTGCTGCCGGCGTTTTTCTTCGCCAGCTTACCCAGGGCCAACAGGGAGAAGGCCCGCTCCTGAGTGTTGAGCCAGCCGGCCTGCTTTACCTGACGGCTGAGCTGGCGGGCTAGCGTGGTTACCTGCGGGTTGGCGGGGTCGGCGGCGAGCAGGGCGTTGAGCACCAGGGCCTCGTCGCGGATGGGAGAGGAGAAGGCCCCGTCGAGCTGACGGCCGGCAATACTGGGCGAGGCCCCGAAGCGGGTGGGCACCGTGCTTTGGTAGCCGCGCTGGTTGCCGCTCAGAGCAAAGGCCGCCGCCAGCAGGTAGCGCGAGTCCTCGGCCAGTTGCGGGCGGTTGGCTTTGTAGTAGTTCAACCCCACGGCATCGGGGCGGCCGGCCAAAGCCAGCACGTAGAGCGAGTAGGCAATTTCCTTTTTAGCCAGCGTCACGGGCTGAATCACGCCGCCGGTCTGGATGATGTTGTAGGTGTCGGTTTCGCGCTTGCGCACCCGGGCCTGCAGGTAGCGCAGCACCCGGTCCAGCACGTTTTTATTTACATCAAAGCCGGCTTGCTGGGCTTCCAGCAGGAAGTGGGCGGCGTAGGTGGTGGCCCACCAGTTGTCGTACTCGCCGCCGGGCCAGTAGCTGAGGGAGCCATTGTACATCTGCTGGGCTTCCACCTTGCGGATGGCTTCCTGCACGTGGTAGTTGGGATTGAACAGGCCCGCCTTGCCCGTCTTGCCGGTTTTCTGACCCAGCGTGGCCGCCAAATCCCCGTAGTACAGCTGCGGGAAAGCGGCCGACACAGTTTGCTCCAGGCAGCCGTAGGGGTACTGCAGCAGGTAGCGCAGGTCCTTGGAAAACTCCGTCATCGGCGAGCGGCTCACCACCAGCTGGCTCCGCAGCGAGGAAGGCAGAAAGTCGGTTTTCAGATTCAGCTGCTGGGCCGCGCCGCCTGCTACCACGCCACTGCCAGTACGCTTCTGCAACGGAGAAGCCGGCCGGATAGGCAGCTCGATGGTTTCGCCAAATCCATCACTTCCATCAACTTTCTTATCGAGTAAAAAGGATACTTCTAATTGAGCATTACCAATTTTATCTGCGACTAAGTGGAATACTACTCTGCGTTCAGCATTAGGAGGAAGGGTAGTAGCAGGCGTAGGCGTATCAAAGTTGATAGGAATAATGTGGGCAGCATTATTATCTGGTACTCGTTTCAGCCTGATTGCAACGGTGCCTCTTAAATTGTTCTTAGTCGTATTCGTCAGCGTGACGGGCACGTCAATGGTGTCGCCGGGGCTAAGGAAGCGGGGCAGGGCCGTTGAAATAACCACCGGGTCGGCCACTTTCATGGTGTGCTCGGCCGAGCCGAAGGCGTCGTCTTTGTAGGCCACGGCCATGATGCGGATGGCCCCGCTGAACTGGGGCACCAGCAGCTTGTAGCGCACCTTGCCGCTGGCATCGGCGGTGAGCACGCCACTCCACTTGGCGAGCAGGCGCACGCGGCGGTTGGGCACGGGCGTGGTGCGGCGCGAGAGGTCGTAGCCGTCGCCGCCGGTGGAGCTGGAGCCCAGCTCGGGCAGCAGGAAGGGGTACACGTCGTAGGCCTGCACTTCCAGGGCGCGCTTCTGGTAGAAGTAGCTATAGGGGTCGGGCGTCTGGTAATCCTTCATCTGCAGAATGCCCTCGTCCACCATGGCCAGGGTCACCTGGGCGCCGGGGGCGGTGGTTACCTCAATCAGCTGGGTGGTGCGGGAGCGGCTTTGCGCGGGCGCATTGATGGCCACCTGCAGGCGCGCACCGGGCTTCTCCACCGTCAGCGGCACGAAGCCCCGGGCCACCGTCAGCGGCAGGCGGTTGTCCTTGATTTCGCGGATGGCGGTGGCCGTCACGTAGATGTTGGGCACGTGGTTGCCGCGGATGGGCACGTCCACCTTCGCCGATTTCTCGTCGGTGTTCACGTAGAAGTGTTCGAGCACCCGGTCGCGCTCCACCGTCACGAGTACGCGGCCAGGGAAGGGCGTTTTCAGCAGCAGGTGGGCCACGTCGCCAGGCTCGTACTTGGGCTTGTCGGCCTCAATGGTCACCTCCCCCTCATTGTTTACCTCGAAGGAGTTGCTCTGGGTGTCGCCGTAGCCATAGGCGTACACGCGTCGGGCCACGTACGTAACCGCACCTGGCCGGGAAACCCGGATTTCGTACTCGCCGGAGTACGTGGGCGAGAAGCCCAGGCCGGCGTCAGACCCCCCGCTGGCTACCGTCACGCTGCGGTTGAGCACCAGCTGCTCGCGCTTCTGCGAGTTGTAGATATAGCGGCCGCCCTGGCGCTCAATCACCGTTTCCCAGAGCAGGCGCACGATGGAGACCCGGGCCTGCGCCGCGGTAGGCTTGCCGGCCGGGGTAAGGGCCGCCAGCTGCACGGCCAGGGGCTTGCCGGTGCTCACCAGATCATCGGCGCTCCGGATACCGAACAGCACCGGCTGGGTCTGCACCTCAAACGTGGCGAGGCGGTTCACGGGGCGGCCGGTTTCGTCGAACACGGTGGTGAAGGCCGCGCCTTCCAGGGTGCCCAGGTCGGTGTAGTCGGGCACTTCGTAGGTGGCGGTGCCGCGGCCGTTGGCGTCGGTGGTGCCCTCGCGGGTGGTTTTCTCGAAGCGGTTGGAAATGGGCGTCGATTCCAAGTCGCCGTAGGCCCCGCGCTGCTTGTCGCCGCTGTTGATGGCGAAGGTGTACTGCTCGTAGCCTTTCGGACTGAAGCTCTTTTCCTTGAGGGAGAATTCCACCTCAAACTTGCGGTCGGCGGCGGGCGGGCCAAACAGGTTCTGGGCCGTAATCAGCGCCGAAACCGTCTGCCCGGGCTTCACCACGGCGCGGTCGGTTTTCACCGTCACCTTCATGCGGTCCGGAATAAACTCTTCCACCGAGAGCTTGCGCGAAGCCAGCAGCACGTCGTTGCCGGTCAGCACTTCCAGGGTGTAGAGGCCCGTCATCACGGCCGGAGGCAGCAGGAAGCGCGCCTCAAAGGAGCCGGCCCCGGATAGTTTCTTCTGTAGGCTGGCGTACTCCTTGCCCGTGGGCAGCAACAGCCGGATTTTCACCGGCAAGCCCTTGGGCGGGGCCTGCCAGTCCTCGGTGCGAATGACAGTATTGGTTTGGATGGTGTCGCCGGGGCGGTACAAATCCCGGTCGCCGTAGAGGAAGGCCTGGTAGCGGGCGGCGTTGCTTTGCAGCCCGCCCACCTCGAAGCGGGAGGTTTCCACGCGGCTGCGGTTCAAATCGAGGAAGGTGAAGTCGGAGCCCTGCTGGGCCATTACCATGCCCAGCTTGAAGCGGCCGTTGGCGGCGGTGCTGTCGAACTTGGCCACTCCGTCACGGTTGGTGATGCCGGTGCCCATCACCTGGTTGTTGGTGCTGATAAAGCGCATTTCCACTCCGCTCAAGGCCTTGGCATTGCGGATGGAGTTGGCAAATACCAGCGTGCTGCCGGCCTTGCCCTGCTTTACAATCAGCCCAATGTCGGACACGGCCACCAGCTTGCTTACCTGCAGCCACTGCCGCTCGGTGTCCTGTACTTTGATGATGTAGAGGCCTTTCAGCCCGCCCGCAAACTCCAGGTCTTTCAGGTTCAGATTCAGTAGCCGCAGCCCCTGGGCTTTGGGGAGGCCCGACACGGTGTAGGTGCGCTCAGTGAGGACGTTGCCCAGATTCTCCACGTCGTAGTACTGGAAGGAGCGGTCCACGTACTCGCCGTCCTCACCTTCCTCCTCGTAGCCTTCGGAGTCTTCCCCATCGTAGTCGGGGTAGCCGTACTGGGTGCCCCCGCGCAAAAGCTGCTGGATGTTGTTGGCGTACACCTTGGCAATGGTCACCTTCACCTGCCCTACCTCGTTGATGCGCACGCCCAGGTTGCGGGAGCCCAGGGCATCGAGATACATGGCCTTCTCGGCGCTGGCGAAGGAAATAGTGGGCCGCTCATCGGAGAAGCTTACCGTCTGGGTGAAGTTCTCGTTCAGGATGCCGCCCAGCCCGCCGCGCAGGCCCTGGCGCAAGCTCACCTGGTAACTTTTGCCTACCTCGAAGCCGCCCTTGAGCCGGAAGCCGTTTTCCAACTCCTCCACCTCGTAGGCCACCTGCGGCGACACCGACAGGGCGCTCTGCAAATCCACCGTGGTGACGGGCTGGTTGGTGAGGATGGTCACCAGCGGGTCGGCCGACTGCATTGTGCCCGTGATGGAGCGCACTTCCAGGGCCTGGGGGTCGGGTACTTCTACCTGCTTTTCGTAGTCGGCCTTGGAGGGCTGGTCGCTGCCCACGGCGTGCAGGCCTTGGGCCAGGGCCACCGTGAGCGGGGAGCCAGGGCGCACCTGCTGGTTGAGGCTCACGCGCACCGTCTGGCCCGGCTCACTGCTGGCCACCTCGAAGGCCACGGGCTGCCCGTCCTGGGTTACGCGCAGCAAAGGCTTCACGTCGGTGGGCTTCACGGGGTAGTTGAAGGGCAGCTCCACGCGCATCTCGGCGGTGCCGGCGGCCCGCTCCGAGCGGCCCCAGAAGGCCTGCGGCTCCTGCAGCTCTAGGTAGGGCGTGTGAAATTTCTGGCGGTTCTCGGGCAGCTCTACGTTGCGCTTGCCTTCCGGCAGGGCATCCGTTTGCAGGGTGGCCTTGAAAGAAGTGCTGGGCCGGAATGGGGTGCTGGGCGAGAAAATCAGCTCCCTATCGGAGCTCCACTTGAACTTGCCGCGCACGGCAGGCTCGAACTTCACTACCTGCACCGTGTCCCAGCGGTCCTGCAGCTCGGGCGTTACTACGGCATCCGTGAACTGAAATACGAGGTTCTGGTACGGGCCAATTTCCTCGCCGTTCGGGTCTTGTTCGGTATCGGAGCCCAGCTTGGAGCAGGCGCATAGCAAAGCCAGCAGCACCAGCAGCGGCAGGCGAGTAAAAGTTTTCAATAGCATGGATAGGGAGGCGCTTGAATGGAGGCCGGAAGGTATGGAAAAACGGGACTCGCGCTAGGTATTGTATAGGTTTGAGGTAGAATATTTACATGCAGTAATTATACAGGAATGTCAAACGCGTCGCAGCTCTTCCACCCACACGTCCAGCGGGTCGGCGGCGTGCAGCACGGGTGACCCTAGCGGCGTAGGCAGACCGTGGCTTTCCACCAGCGTGGATTCCCAGCGAGTGAAGGTAGCCTCGCGCAATGACCAGGGCCGGTGCCAGAGCCGGCCCCGCCATAAGTCAGCCCCGTGCCGGCCGGCCCGTACCGTGTGGCCCGCCGTGTAGAGGTGATACCGCTCCGTGAGGAAATAGGCCAAAGAGCCAGGGCAGGCCAGCGGCAGTGCGGCTCCTGGCTGCCAGGAAGCCGCAAACGTAGCCGCTGGTTCGCCGCGGTGCGTACGTGTGGCCGTGGCGTGCAGAACTCCATCGGGCGTATGGGTGAGCTGCATGCGGGCGTGCAGGTAGGGCAAGTGAAACAACGTTCGGGCGGCCCACACGCCCAGTGGCTGCGTGGCATCCAGCGACAAAAACCACACGCCCGGCACCCCGTCGAGCGTGGCGTAGGTGCGCACGTTTAACTCGTGCAGGGCGCTCAGGCCCGGCACGGCCGGCAAGCCCAGTGGTCGGATGTGACTCATGGTAAAGGGCACCACGCCCAGCCACGCCTGTCCCTCAAACAAGTCCAGTTCCAGGCGCGGCGGCAGGTAAGGCCGCAACAGTTCCGGCGCTACCGGCCAGTGAGCAAACAGCAGGTTGCTCCAGCGCTGGCGCATCAAGGACCAGCGGGGCGGGTGGAGAGCGGGCAGAAAGTCGGACAAGGGAGGAGAGGAGGAAAGCAGGAACGAACTACGGACAGACTGGGCTTACAACCGCGCGCCTGGCAAAAGCTCCCGCGCAGTGCCCGGAATGGGTTGTCGAACTATCGAGGGGGTTACCCTGCCTGCTTGCTCACTAGGCGGTGTGGACCATAAGCAAAAAACGTCAAGCAGAGTGTTCGGCTCGTCATGCAGAGCGCAGCGAAGCATCCCGCGGGTGTAGTAATCAGATTCCTACTCCAACGGCCGCCAACGAGCAGCTTCGGCTCGGCTTGCTGCGCAGAACGCTCGGCAGGACGTGTTTGGTTACGGTCCACACGGCCTGGACCATGCAGCAGTTACGGGACCTGCGCTGCCGCGACGCCGCAACGCGGCTACACCCTTCGGGCTAATTATTCTGACGGCTAAGTTAAAGACTCGGGTTTGGGATTGGTGCGGGGCTAGCGTGGGCTCCGTGTAGCAGGAGTGCCGTCTTCGCGCCCAGAAGCCCAAGGCAGTATTCGGCCACGCCATTCTAATCGTAGCGCTAGAACTTGCTTTTGGTGTTGTGGTGAGCATGGCTCTATCAACGAGCAAGCCCGCCATTCCTCTTCTCATGTCGCTTGCAGGCGGAGAAAAAGGAACGGCGGGCACATCACCTGGCTCACCAACCAGTAAAAAGGCTATTGCCTAGAAGCTGAACATGCGCTTGCGACGGCGCAGGGTCTGCTTGCGCTTGCTCACGCGGCTCTTCTCGATGGTCTTCTTGCCAAACAGCGGCAGCTTCGCCGTGAGGGAAGAGGTAGCGGAAGGAGCTTTTTCGGGCGCGGCAGCCTGAGTAGCGTGGAGCGGAGCGGAAGCCAGCAGGGCAACAACGAGGAGGGATGCGAAAGTTTTCATAGCGTATGGAGAAGAAGTGTGAAGCGAAGAAGTGCGCTGGAGTAGTGCGCTGATTACGTCACAATATTACCGCGCATTGTTGGTTAAGTACAATCACATGATGATGTGGCAGGCCCGTCACCCACTACATGGGAAGCCGGTAAAACCGCGTTTACAGCGCGGGATTCGTGTTTTTAGCAGTGCATTGCAGCCTTTCTTATCACCCATATTGGGTGGCTTAGGGGGCAGAGTGGGTTAGCTGGCGTAAGCGCGCTGGCCACGGAATCTGGTTAGCTGCCTGGAATAGAAGCCTGACGTCGCATTATCAGCCGCTGCTCCGGGCAAGTTGTACCTTGCAGCCATGCTTTCCCACGCCCACGAAATCTTTCTGGAAGTAGCCCGGCAACTGAGCTTTACCAAGGCCGGGCAAACGCTGTTTATGAGCCAGTCGGCGGTGAGCAAGCAAGTGAAAGCTCTGGAAGAGCACTACAAAACGGGCTTGTTTGAGCGGCTCGGCAACAGCGTGGCCCTGACGGCCGCCGGGGCGCTGCTGTACCAAAAACTGCTGGCCGCCAAACAGCTGCAGCACGAGCTGCACCAGCAGTTTGCCGCGGTAAGCCCAGGCTTTGCCCCGCAGGTGCGCATGGTTATCGGAGCCAGTACCACCATTTCCCTGTACGTGATACCGCCGGTTCTCTCGGCTTACCTGCAGCGCTACCCGGGCACCCAGCTCACGCTCAAAAACCGCAACAGCGAAAACATCCTCAAAGCCCTGCTGGAGCACGAAATCGACCTGGGCATCATCGAGGGTATTCACAAGGTCAGCAACGTGACGTACACGCCCCTGCTCACGGATGAGGTGGTGGCCGTGTGCTCGGCGCGCCACCCCGGGCTGCCGGACGAGCTGGTAGCCCAGGACTTGTACCACACCCCGCTGGCTTTGCGGGAGCAGGGCTCGGGCACTCTGGCCGTGCTGGAGCAGGCCCTGGCCGAGCAGAACATCAAGCTGACGGACCTGCCGGTGAAAGTGCGGCTGGGCGGCACTGAGGCCCTGAAAAACTTTGTGCGCGTGGATACCTGCCTGGCCTTTCTGCCCCGGCAGGCCGTGATGAAAGAGCTGGCTTCGGGCGAGCTGCGGGAGGTAATTATCCGGGACCTGCGTATGGTGCGCCACTTCGATTTTGTGCAGCGCAAGGGTACCGAAAACAACCTGCCCTACAAAACCTTCGTGCAGTTCACCAAGCGGTACTATTCCAAACAGGCATAGGCTATTCCATAAGGCCATTTGCGTTCGGCATACCGAACCGGAAGCTTTGCGTTTCCATTCCCTATGCACATGCAAAGCACCCTCGAAACCATCAGCCGCCTTCATGTCCTGGAGTGTTCGGTATGCCGGGCTACCTATTCCGCCACTGTCCTGCAGCGTACCTCTGCCTGCTGCGCTGCCCCCTTGCTGGCCACCTACGAGCTACACGAACCCCTTAGCCCCGCAGCGGGCATCGACTTACACGAGGGCAGCATGTGGCGCTACCGCCGCTTGCTGCCCTTGCTCGATGAGGCCAACCAGGTAAGCCTGGGCGAAGGGTTTACGCCTCTGCTGCCCCTCACCAGCCTGGCGAGCCGCTACAACCTGGCGGAATTACTGATCAAGGATGAAGGGCAGAACCCTACCGGCTCGTTTAAAGCCCGCGGCCTGAGCATGGCCATTTCCAAAGCCAAAGAGCTGGGCGTAGCAGGCTGTATTATTCCCACGGCCGGCAACGCCGGGGTGGCCATGGCCGCCTATTGCGCCAAGGCCGGCATGCGCGCCGTGGTCGTCATGCCGCGCCACACGCCCCAGGCCTTCAAGGAGGAGTGCTACTGGTATGGGGCCGAAGTACATCTGGTGGATGGCCTGATCAACGACTGCGCCGCCCGCGTGCGGGAACTCAATAGTGCGAACGAGCTGCTCGATGTTTCCACGCTGAAGGAGCCCTACCGGCTGGAAGGCAAAAAGACGATGGGATACGAGCTGGCCGAACAGCTGCGCTGGACGCTGCCCGACGTGCTCTTGTACCCGGCGGGCGGCGGCACCGGCCTGATTGGTATCTGGAAAGCCTTCCGTGAGATGCAAGCCCTGGGCTGGCTGCCCGCTGAGGTGCCGCTGCCGCGCATGGTAGCCGTGCAGGCAACGGCCTGCGCCCCGCTGTGGGCCACGTACACCGGCCAGCAGGCCAACAGCCAGCAGTACGTGGGGCAGCCGACCATTGCCAACGGCCTGGCCGTGCCGCGCCCCCTGGGCGAAGCCCTGATGCTGCAAGTGCTGCGCGAGTCCCGGGGAACAGTAGTGCCCATTGACGACCAAGAGATGCTGACCGGCATGCGCGAGCTGGCTCGCCACGAAGGCTTATTCGTGGCCCCCGAAGGAGGAGCCGTGTGGATGGCTGCCCGCAAGCTGGTGGATGCCGGCTGGATAGGCCGCCACGAGCGGATGCTGCTGCTGAACACAGGCTCGGGGCAGAAGTACCTCGAAAATGTGATGGGTCAGGCCTGAGCATACCGGGCAACTGACGTCGGCCGCTTACCTTGCCGCCGTTAATCGTACCCGCTATGTCTGCTCTATCTACTGTACTGCTCCTGCCGGGCCTGGGCAACTCTGGCCCCCAACACTGGCAAACCCGGTGGGAGCAGCACTACGGCTACCTGCGCGCAAACCAGCACAACTGGGACCAGCCTGACTGCCACGACTGGGTGCACACGCTTGACCAGGCCATTGCGGCGGCCGGGCCGGAGGTAGTGGTAGTGGCCCACAGCTTAGGCTGCGCGACGGTAGCTCACTGGGCTGCCACTACGCACCGGACCATCCGGGCTGCCCTGCTGGTTGCCCCCGCCGACGTGGACCGCCCCGACTTCCCACCCGAAGTCACTGGTTTCTCGCCTATGCCCCGCACGCTGCTGCCGTTTCCGAGCATTGTGGTAGCCAGCACCAACGACGAGTACGTAACGCTGCCGCGGGCCCAGGCATTTGCCGAGTCCTGGGGCAGCCGCTTGGTGAATGTGGGCGCGTTGGGGCATATTAACTCAGCCTCCGATCTGGGCTTATGGCCGCAGGGGCATGCGCTACTGCGGGAGCTGGCCGGGTCCGCGCTACGAAGCTAAATGCCAGCCCGGCTTCGGGCGCTTAGCTGGCTGTCGGAACTGGAACCCGTGGGTTCATGACCCGAAACCAGAGCGGCGGCAGGGCCGCCAGCAGCATCATGCCGGGGTAGCCGGTGGGCATCTGGGGAGAGGCGGGCTGGTGGCGCAGCGTGTGGTAAGGCCGCGAAGCCAGGTAATGATGGTCGGAGTGACGGGTAAGCTCATACAGCAGGATGCGGCCCAGGGCATGCTCCGAGTTCCAGGAATGATGGGGCTGCACCCGCTCGTAGGCGCCGCTGGCGGTGCGGCGGCGCTGCAAGCCATAATGCTCCACGTAGTTCACCAGCTGAAATAGCACGGCGGCCACGGCCGCTACGCTCAGCCACGCGAGCAGGCCGGCCCAGCCCAGCACCACGACAATGACTAGGCCCAGCTCCAGCTGCACCACCTGAAACTGGAGTAGCTGGTTGCTTGGCGTCCAGGGCGAGGGGGCGCCGGCTCGGTGCAGCCGCGTCGCTTCCAGGTGCCAGGCCGAGCGAAACTCGCCCACCAGAGCCCGTGGCAGGAAAAGCCAGAAGGACTCGTGCAGGCGGGCGGTGGCAGGGTCCTGAGGCGTGGCCACGTGGCGGTGATGCCCCCGGTTGTGCTCGATAAAAAAGTGCAGGTACAGCACGCTGGCCAGTAGTACCTGCGCCAGCCGCTGCTCCAGAGCCCGGGGGCGGTGCCCCAACTCGTGGGCCACGTTGATGCCCAGGGCCCCGCCGGCAATACCCACGCTCAGGGTTAGCCCAACTACTTCGGTGCCGGTAAGTTGAGTCTGGGTGAAAACCACCAGGTACCAGCCCAGTAAGCCCAGGTATAGCGGCACATTCAGGTAAAGCAAGCCGTCGAAGAAGGGGTGGCGGAGCGGGCCCGCCGTGGCTAGTGCCGGCTCTGGCTGCGGGTGGGGCGGCCAGGTCCATTCCAGCAAGGGAACCAGGCCAAATACGAACAGGGGGGTAAGCCACACCCACGGCCCCCGGGCCTGCAGCCCCACCGCTACGCAGGCAGGTACCAAGTAAGCCAGCAAATAACGAAGGTCGGCGGGGCGCATAGGCAGCAGGAAATGGCTGCAGAAGATAAGGTAAAAATTTGGGCAGGACAATGCGCCCTTGGCTAGCAGCCCGCCGCCTCGGCTCACTTGCTACCACCGGGCTTGCTGCCAGCTTCTGCGCCAGGCCGCTTACGTAGTGCGCACCTGCCCCTGGCCGCGCACCAGCCACTTGTAGCTGGTGAGTTCTTCCAGACCCATGGGGCCGCGGGCGTGCAGCTTCTGGGTGCTGATGCCAATTTCGGCGCCCAGGCCAAACTGAGCCCCATCGGTAAAAGCCGTGGAGGCGTTGGCGTACACAGCGGCGGCGTCTACCTCGGTCAGGAACTGCTCGATGTGGGCCGCATCCTCCGAGATAATGGCCTCGCTGTGCCGGGAGCTGTGCGCGGCAATGTGCGCCAGGGCTTCCTCCAAGTTGTCTACCGTTTTTATGGCCAACTTCAGGGACAGAAACTCGGTACCGAAGTGCGCGGGCCGGGCCTGCTCCAGCAACGCCGCTGGGTACAGCCCGCGCAGGGCCGGAAACGCCCGCTCATCGGCATACACCACTACGCCTGCCTGGGCCAGGGGTGCCGTAAGCGCGGGCAGGTCTATCAGGCGCGCCTCGTGCACCAGTAGGCAGTCGAGGGCATTGCACACGCTCACGCGGCGGGTTTTGGCGTTGGCAATGATGGCGCGGCCTTTCGCTAAGTCAGCAGTTTCATCGAAGTAGGTGTGCACAATGCCGGCCCCGGTTTCAATAACTGGTATTCGGGCGTGCTGGCGTACGTAGTCAATAAGTGACTGGCTGCCGCGCGGAATCAGCACATCTACGTAGCCCACCGCCTGAAGCAAGGCTTCGGTGGCCTGGCGGTCGGGCGGCAGCAGTGAAACCGAGGCGGGATGAAGTCCGTGCCGCGTCAGCACCTTCTGAATAACGGTGCTGATGGCCTGGTTGGAGTGCGCAGCATCGGAGCCGCCCTTGAGTAGGCAGGCATTGCCGGTTTTCAGGCAGAGGGCGGCCACGTCGAAGGTGACGTTGGGGCGGGCTTCGTAGATAACGCCCACTACGCCCAGCGGCACCCGCACCTTGGAAATCTGCAGCCCATTGGCCAGTTCCTGGGCACTCAGCACCTGGCCCAGCGGAGAGGGCAGCGCCGCTACGTTGCCCATATCCTGGGCTATGCCTTCCAGCCGCGCCGCCGTCAGCTGTAGCCGGTCGTACTTGGGGTCGTCGGGCGACATCAGGGCTAGGTCCTTGGCATTCTCGGCCAGCAGAAACGGCGTTTCCGCTACGGCGGCCGCGGCCAGATCCAGCAGTACGGCCTCGATGGCCGCCGGGGAAAGCAGCCCCAGGGTGCGGCTGGCCTGCTGGGTAGCTTGGAAGATGTCAAGCATAGGTTGAATGTGCTAATGTGAGAAATGTGCTGCGCTTCGCTAATGTGAGCAATGTGGGAAATGTGTCATGGCGAGCAGGGCGAAGCCATCCGGCCTGGGCAACGTGCCCAGCTTCGGGGTGTGACAAGCCCCTATCCTGCGCCGCCCGCGTTGGGGCTTGCTGATAGAAAGATGCGTCTGGTTTTGTCCAGGACGGATGGCTTCGCCCTGCTCGCCATGACGCGTATTATCAGCCCATTATTCACATTTCTTCCACATGAGCACATTACCCCAGCTCTGCCGTCAGGAACAGGTAGTCGTAGTGCACCAGGGGCTTCTGCTGCTGCTGGCCCAGGCGCTCCAGGGCTTTGTCGGAGCCATACTCGGCCAGGCCCAGGCCCAGGGGCTTGCCGGCCTCATCCAGGATGCGGATAATGTCGCCTTTCTGGAACGTGCCCATAATGGCCAGCACACCTACCGGCAGCAGGCTGGTAGCCTGGTGCGGGGTGAGCAGGGCCGTTTTGGCACCGGCATTAATGAGGACCGCGCCTTTGGCCGCCAGGTCAGAATGCGCAATCCACTTTTTCTTGCTGGAAGCGGTTTTATTGGGCAGGAAGTGGGTGTTGACGACCTCCCGGCGCAGCAGGCGGGGCAGTACGTTTTCGGTTTTGCCGTTGGCAATGTGCACGGAAATGCCCAGCTGCGCTACTTTATGGGCCATATGGCACTTGGTAATCATGCCACCCCGCCCGAACTGGGAACGTTGGGTGGAAACAAACGACGAGAAGCTGGTGGTAGTGGGCGCAATTTCCGGGATAAGCTCGGAAGCCGGGTCCTGAGGGTTGCCGTTGAAGATGCCATCCACGTTGCTCAGAATCAGCAGGGCATCGGCATCGAGCATAGTAGCCACCAGCCCGGCCAGCTCATCGTTGTCGGTGAACATCAGCTCCGTGACGGAAATGACGTCATTCTCATTCACGATGGGGATGATGTTGTTCTGCAGCAGGGCCCGAAAGCAGTTCTGCATGTTCAGGTAATGCTGCCGGTCACGAAAGTCTTCCTTGGTTACCAGCACCTGGGCGCAGAGCAAATCCTGCCGGGCCAGCAGCTCGGCGTAGGTAGCCAGCAGCTTCACCTGGCCCACGGCGGCCAGCACCTGCCGGCTGGTTACGGCGTCGGCTTTCTCCGAAACCTGTACCAGGCTGCGCCCCGACGCCACCGCCCCCGACGAGACAACAATAATTTCCTTGCCCTGCTTTTTCAGGTCGGCAATCTGGGCTACCAAGTGGCTGATGCGCGTCAGGTCGGGGAAGCCGTCGGCCTGCGTTAGCACGTTGGAGCCGATTTTTACGATGATGCGGTGGTAAGCAAGCGCCATACGCTGTCGATGAGGTCTGGGGCGTAAGGTAGGGCCGCCGTGGCAGTGATACCCAATCAATACTAGGTTGAGCTACAAAGTCTACCACTTATTGGCGGAAGATTCGTTGTAGTACCGCCCGCTTCTGTTTGCTGCTTATGCCTCTTCTTCCGCGCTTTTTTCAGTGGCTGTTGCTTACACCCGTGGTGTTGGTGGCTTGCGAGTCGGGTGGGGCGCAGCAACGTACTACGTCTACCAATTCTCCATCTGCCATGCAAACTGCTCCCACGCGCGCCGATACGAGCCGCCTCTATTCGGATGTTGAGTTTCTGACGTCTTTGCAACCCGCCCGCAACTATCGCAACCTGACTTCGCTCAACCAAGCCGCCGATTACATAAAGGCCGAATTCGAAAAGCTGAATGGGCGCGTGGAAGAGCAACTTTTCAAGGCGGATGGCCGGCAATATCGCAACATCATCTTCTCCCTAGGTCCGCCGGATGCTCCGCGCATTATTGTGGGCGCCCACTACGATGTGTGCGGCGACACGCCCGGGGCCGACGATAACGCCAGCGCCGTAGCGGGCCTGCTCGAAACGGCCCGCCTGCTGCATCAGTCGGCTGGGCAGCTGCGTAACCGCCTCGACTTGGTGGCCTATGCCAACGAGGAGCCGCCCTACTTCGCCACCCGGCACATGGGCAGCGCCGTGCACGCCAAGTCTCTGCACGATGCCCAGGTTGCGGTGCGGGCCATGCTGTGCTACGAAATGATTGGGTACTTCCGCGACGAGCCTGGCTCCCAGCAGTTTCCCAATGCCCAGTTAGCGGCGCTGTACCCCAATACCGGCAACTTCATCATTGTAGTAGGCCGCACCGGACAGGAGGCCTTCACGCAACGGGTGCAGAAGCTCATGCAGCCCGCCGCCGACCTGGATGTGCAGCGCATCAACCTGCCTATGGAAATGGGCCTAGCTGGTTTATCGGACCACCGTAGCTATTGGGAATATGGCTACGATGCCCTGATGATAAACGACACGGCTTTCCTCCGCAACCCCAATTACCACTTGGCCTCAGACACTATTGAAACCCTGGATTTTGGGCGCATGGCAGAGGTGGTGAATGGGACGTACGCCGCGATTCTAGGGCTGCAGCAACAGTAGCCCTTAGCTGGAGCGCAGGCCCAGCACCCACACGTACACCAGTGTGCCGCCCAGAAACGCCAGGAACAGCACACCGCTTCCGGGAAGCATCAGCGCTTCCGCAGCTACAGCCAGCGCCCCCACGGCCGCCAGCCCCCAGCCAAACCAGCGCGACTGTTGGCGCCGCTTGGAATGCCACTGGCGCTGGGTGCCCACCAGTGGGAACAGCAGGCCCAGCCCCACAATACCAGCAGTGGTGAGCGGGAGCAGCCGGCCGAAATGGCCAATTGCCAACATTCCCAGGCCGCCCAGCAGCAAACCCATAAACTGGTTGGAGTCGCGGGTGGCCTGCTCGCTCAGAGCAAAGCGGCCGTAGCGGTTCAGGCGCAACAGGGAGTTGAACAGGGGCTCGGCAAACCAGCTCATGTACACTATCACCAGGTACAGCGGCAGCAGCACCGGCACAAAGCGCGACAACACAAACATGCCGATAAATAAGCCCTGACGCATGCTTGGGCTCAGCGTCTGCGTCCAAACGGTGAAGCGGTAAAACCAGTTGTACACCCAGAATCGAGCTTTCAGCGACGCCACCAGCCCTTCACGGGCATAGTCGGAAGTGGGGGTAAGGCGCAGCGCTTCCTGAAAGTGGCCGGAGGCTTCTTTGGCGCGGCCGCGCTCCAGGGCCACCCAGCCCAGGTCGGCGTGGGTACCGGCGTCGGAGGGGCTTTGGCGCAAGGCTTCGTCGAGGTCGGCGGCGGCTTCGTCGCGGCGGCCCAGGCGCGCCAGGCACCGGGCCCGTAAGCCCAAGCAGTCCACGTGAACGGGGTCGGCGGCCAGCCCGGCTTCGGCTGCCCGCAGCGCGGCGTGCAGCTGCCCCTGCTGAAACCGAATCAACCCCAGCACATGGTGGTAGTCGGCATCCTCGGGGTCCAGGGCCAGGGCTTCTTCAATGGCTTGCAGGGCCAAGGGCAGCTCGTGCTGGCGCTGCAGGGCAGCACTCAGCACGTAGAAGGCAAAGCTGCTTTCGGGCGAGAGGTGAATAGCGTGCTGGGCCGCTTCCTGGGCCTGGGGAAGCTGGCCTTGCTCCATCAGCGCCAGGGCCAGCAGACATTGCAGGTAGCCGTTTTCCGGGTCTTGGTGGAGCAGCCGCCGTGCTTCCCGCTCCGCATCCTGCGGGCGTTTGTGCTGGAGCAGGAGCTGAACTCGGTTGAAGGCTTGGTAGGATTCCATAGATGATGCCGCTGAAAAACCGCTGGAAAGGGCGAAATCCGATTATTTCTTAATTCCCAGGTACGTCAGGATGTCGTCGTAGGTGCCGCCTTCGTTGGAGTACAGGGCGTAGTTTTTGGCGGTGGCAAACCACTCCTTGGTGCTGGGGCGTACCTGCTTGGCGGCGGCCAGCAGGTTGCTTTGCTGCACGGGCAGCGCCTTCCCGGCCTTCATCGACTCGCGCAGGCAGCTCTCCACCGCCAGGTCGACTACAGCCTGTAGGTCTGCACCCGAGAAGCCGGCCGTTTGGGCGGCCAGGGCCGCCAGGTTCAGGCCGGGCGCCACGGGCTTGCCGCGCAGCAGCACGTCCAGAATGGCCACGCGGGCGGGCTCGTCGGGGGGCGTCACCAGCACAATGCGGTCGAAGCGGCCGGGGCGCCGGAAAGCGGGGTCGAGGTGCCAGGGGGCGTTAGTGGCGGCCAGAATCAGCACGCCGTCGTTGGAGCTGCGGGCCCCGTCCAGCTCTTCCAGAAACTGGTTGATGAGGGTGCGGCCCGCGCTCTGGCGCAGGTCGTGGCGGTTGGCGGCCAGGGCATCTACCTCGTCAAAAAACAGTACGCACGGAGCCTGCACGCGGGCCAGCTCAAACAAGTCGTGGAGCTTTTGCTCGCTCTGGCCCATCCACATATCCAGAATGTCGTTGATGCCGACGTGGATAAACGAGGCCTTTACTTCCCCGGCCGTGGCGCGGGCCAGATAGGTTTTGCCGCAGCCCGGGGGGCCGTACAGCAGCAGCCCGCCCCCGGCGGCTTTGCCGTAGGCCTTGTACAGGTCGGGGAACTGCAGGGGGTGCACCATTTTGAGGTTGATTTCCTCCTTTACTGCGTCCATGCCCCCCACGTCCGAAAAGTTGATTTGCGGCTTTTCCAGCCCCGCAAACAAGGCCCGCTCGTCCAGGCCCGCCGCCGATACGCTGGCTTGGTACTCGGCGGGGGCGCCTCCACCGGCGGGCTGAGCGGCCGGTCGCAAGCCCAGCAGGCCTTCCAGCTCCGCATCGCGCAAAGAGGTGTCCAAGTGAAGGGCAGTTTGGTAGGCCGTACGCGCTTCCTGGGGCGGGCCGCCTGCCTGGGCCAGCAGGCGCGCGTGCAGCAGATGAGCGGCAGCCTGATCGGGGTGGGCGCGGAGCAGCTCTTCCAGCACGACTAAAGCCGCCGAAGTTTTCTGCAGAGCCGCGTAGGTTTTGGCTAGCCCCAGCTGCAGCTCGGCGTCGTCCGGGGCCTGGCGCAGACCCATGCGATAGTGTTCCTCGGCCTCCGCCAGCCGGCCGGCGTCCCGCAGCAGGGCCGCCACGTGCCGACGCAGGGGCACGTTGTCGGGCGAAAAAGATAAGGCGTCGAGCAGGGGTTGTAAATCGGAGGAATTCAGCGGCGCGGCCATAGCAATGCAGAAAGTAGATCGATAAGCAAGCTACGCACTATGGCCACACGGCACCAGCTTCGCGGGTAGAATGTGTTTTTGGGGAAGAAGCCGTATTATTTGATAGGCCTGAAAAATACGAGGGGTGCATGAGAATTTATTTGGTTTTCGGTAGAAAGTGTAGATAAACAAAAGGGGTGTTTTGGAAATGTGGCCATCATTTTTAGATTGGGCCATCAAAAAATTAACCAGGGGTAAAACTGCTGCATCTCTATGAGCCCGACTACTTCTTCGCGCCTTCCCGTTTCCCGGCTGCTGCTGCTGGGGCTGTTTCTGGCCGCGCTGGCTGCCGCTTTTATCGAATTGCCCCACCCCGCCGCGGTGGCTGGCTCCCTTAATAGCGCCGATATTGCCTGGATGCTCACGGCTACCGCCTTTGTGCTGATTATGACGCCGGGGCTGTCGTTTTTCTACGGGGGCATGGTGCGGCCCAAAAACGTTATCAGCACCATGCTGCAAAGCTTCGTGGCCCTGGGCATCATCACCATTGTGTTCTACTTCGTGGGCTTCTCGCTGGCCTACGGCGACTCCTGGCATGGTATCATCGGCAATCCGTTCACCTTTGCCATGCTGCGCAACGTGGGTACCGCGCCCAATCCGGCGTTTGCGGCTACTATTCCGTTTATCCTCTACTTCGCCTTCCAGCTTAAGTTTGCCATCATCACCCCGGCCCTGATTACGGGTTCGTTTGCCGAGCGGGTACGCTTTAAGGGTTACCTGGCGTTTATGGTGCTGTTTTGCCTGTTCATCTACTGCCCGCTGGCGCACTGGACCTGGCACCCCGAGGGCTTCCTGCGCAAGTGGGGCGTGCTCGACTTTGCCGGGGGCACCGTAGTGCACATCTCGGCGGGCATAGCTTCGCTGGCGGGCGCGCTGGTGCTGGGCCGCCGCACTACGCACCTGCGCAATACGTCTTTCTCTACGCCCAACGTGCCGTATGTGCTGCTGGGGACGGGCCTGCTGTGGTTTGGCTGGTTTGGCTTCAACGCCGGCTCGGCGCTGGGTGCCAATGAGCTGGCCGCCCAATCCTTTGTAAACACCAACCTGGCTTCGGCCGCGGCCCTCATTGCCTGGCTGCTGGTAGAGGTGGCCCGGGGCGGTAAGCCCACCGCAGTAGGTGCCTGCACCGGGGCAGTAGTGGGGCTGGTAGCCATTACGCCTGCTGCCGGGTACGTGAGCTACGGCCAAAGCGTGCTGTTTGGGGTAGTAGGGGCCCTGGTGAGCCACGCCGCCGTGCACTGGCAGAACAAGCGCACTACCATCGACGACACCCTCGACGTGTTTCCCTGCCACGGCCTGGGCGGCATTGTGGGCATGCTCCTCACGGGAGTTTTCGCCGACAAGGTGGGGCTTATCCATGGCACCTTCACTACTTTCGGCTACCACGTGCTGGGTCTGCTGATTGTGGTAACGTATTCCTTCGTGGGCTCCTGGTTGCTGCTCAAGCTCACCGGCCGCTTCTTTGCTTTGCGCGTGAAAAACCACGAAGAAGAGCTGGGCCTCGACCTAAGCCAGCACGAGGAGTCAACCTACCACGTGGATGAGGAATTTGAGAAAACATACCGGCGCGCCGTGCTGGAACCACTACCCGTCTGACCGAAACAGGCTGCTCTTCCTCCGGAAAGGGTAGCCCTAGAGGGGGGAATCTGACGGCATAACGCCGGAGCTACTGCTAGCTCCGGCGTTTTTCGTGGCAGGCACTTTCATGTTTTGATTTAGCGCAACCCTCCCCACCCAGCATCATATACTTTAACCTCTAACCTCTCATTCCCCCATCTTGCTCAGGTAAAAGGAAACCAGGAAGCCCAGCACGGTGATGAGGCCGGTGAAGTTGTGGGCCACCTCGAAAGCCTCGGGAATCATGGTGTCGGCAATCATGGCCAGTACGGCGCCGGCGGCTACGGCGGTGGTAGCGGCCACGATGTAGGGCGGGAAATGACTGAACACGGAATAGCCTACAAGGGACGCTACGCCCGAAACCAGGGCAATGCCCCCCCACAGCAAAAGCACGTACCGCGCCGGGCGCCCCGCTTTTTTCATGCCGGCGGCGCTGCTTAGCCCCTCAGGCAAGTTGGAAAGAAAAATGGCGACTACGGCTACCGTACTCACCGCGCCCCCGGCCAGCAAGCTAAGCCCGATGACAATGCTTTCCGGAATGCCGTCGAGGAGGGCGCCCACGGCCAGGGCCATGCCGTTATCGTCGCCGGGGGTGTTGCCTTCCGTCGCGCCGGCCTGCACATCCTGCCGCTCGGCCGCCTGCTGATGCCCCGAGCGTTTGCGGTGCTTCGCTCCGTAGCGCGCCAGCAGCCAGTTGGCGAAGGTGTAGCCCGCAGCGCCGCCCAAAAAGCCTACCGCCGCCGAGTAAAACCCGCCTTTGGTATAAGCATCTTCCATCAGCTCCAGGGAGAGCGTGGAAATAAGCACGCCGCTGCCAAAAGCCATGATGGCGGCCACTACCCGCTGGGGCACCTGGAAAAAGTAGCCGATGCCCGCGCCCAACAGCAGCGCCGAGCCCGAAACCAGGCCCCAGAAACCGGCCAGCATCCACGTAGGAAACGTCATAAGCAATAGAAGTAGCAAGGGGAAGGGTGGGAGGCCAGTACGCGCAAATGGCTAGGCTTGATGCTTGGCCAAGGTGGTGCGTAGCGCTTCGTCCGTGAGGGCAGTTACTTGCACTTTCTTATAGGGAGCTGTGTGGCCCGCCAGCAGCACTACGCTCGATTTGGGAACGGCGAACAACTTCGCCAGAAAGGCCAGCAGGCACTCATTGGCTTTGCCATCCTGGGCGGGGGCCTGCAGGCGCACTGTCACGGTGCCATCGGCGCCCACCAGCAGCTCCGTGCGCCGTGCCCCGGGCTTGGCTTTTAGATGCAGCACGGCCACGGCTAGGCAGGGTCGTTGTAGGCGTCATACACATTCCAGGCCCAAATCAGGAAAGGCACCACTATCGTCCAAGCCAGAAAAATGCCCAGTGCGCCTCCCACAGCCCAGATGAGAAAGGCCTTCAGAATCTGGCCTTTGATAAGCTGGCCAAGGCCAGGCACGAAGATGGACAGCAAGGCCGGTAAGCCGTAGGTTGGTTTCATAGGGTGATGAGGTGAGTAGTAGGCGGTGTGTAGTTGGAAAATATGGCAACTGTACTAGGTGTGTCAGCAAAAACACACACAACCACTTGCGCGTTGAGCAATGGTAGTTTTTTCTTCTCACTTCTCACTTCTCACCCGTAGCTGGCCCACGGAGCATAGGTCGAGCACCACGCAGCGGCCGCAGGCCGGCGTATGGAAATAGCAGCACTTCTGCCCATGAAACATGAGCGCCTCGTGGTGGTCGTATACCTGCTGGGCATCCCAGTCGGGCGGGAGCAGGGCCGCCAGGAGCTTGTGGGCGAGCTTCTCGTCTACTTTCGGCCCGATAAGCCCCAGCCGCTGCGCCACCCGGTGATGGTGACTATCGACGGGCATGGCTGGAATGCGGAGCGAGCTGAAAAGCAGGGTGGCTGCGCTGGTTTTGGGGCCTACGCCGGGCAGCTTTTCCAGCCAGGCCCGCGCCTCGTCTACCGGCAGCTCGGCCAGAAAAGCCAGGTCGCAAGGGCCCCCGCAGCGCTGACTTACCTCGCGCAGCACATGCTGAATGCGCGGGGCTTTCTGCTCGGGCCAGGTGCAGGCGCTGATGGCCAGCTGCACCTCGGCGGTGGGGGCGTCGCGCACGGCATCCCAGGTAGGAAAATGGGCGCGCAGCTGCTGGTAGGCTCGGTGGGAATCCTGGTTGCGGGTACGGTGCGAAAGCAGGGCGCTGATCAGCTCACTGAGCGGGTCTTTGGTGCTGAAAAAGCGGAACGGGGCCCCGTACTCGGCGCACAGCCGCGCGTGCACCAGTAGGGCCTTGGCCTGATGCTCGGCAAACTCAGGGTCGAAAGAAAGGGAAGAAGGCGGCACGGAGTTGCTTACGCGCAAGCGCCCGGTGCAGGTTGCTTGCCCGAAAACAAAACAGCGCAGCCTGGGGCAGGCTGCGCTGAGAAAAAGAAGCTGCAAACAGGGCTACTGCTGCGCGTTGTAGAGGGAAATGGCTTGTTTGATGTTGCGCTGCTGCTTGCCCTGGAGCACCAGCGGCACAATCAGCAGGGCGGGGGCGGCATATACCAGGGGCGAAATAGCCGAGCCCGTGTTGGTACCAGTCAGCGACGACAGCAGGCCGGCAGCCATCAGGCCACCCGCGCCAATGTAGCTGAGCGTGATGGCCGTGCGGGAGCGGCGGGCCTGGTCCAGCAGACTGCGGGCCCCGGGGTTGTCGGAGGTGGCAATGCTCAGGTTGCGCAGGTTCAGGTCCTGGACCGGGCCATTGTCTTTGCTGAAGTACTCCGTTTTCACGGTGCGGTAGCCACCGCCGTAGGGGTAGCCCATGCCCCCGTAGCCGAAGCGCCCGTAGCCAAAGGGGCTGCCGCCCATGTTGTTGTACTGGGTGGTGGTGATGGAATACAGGCTGATGCGGCCCGTCCGGTCGCGGCGTAGGGTGCTTTCGCGGGAGGAGCCGGGCAGGTTGGTGCGCACGTAGAAGCCCGTTTCGTCTTCGTAGTAGCGCACATCGGTTAGCTCGAGGCGGCGCTGCCCGTCCAGCAGCAGGTAGTTGCGGCCCAGCAGGGGCTGGCGGGTTTCCACGTCATACGCCTGCACTTCCTGGCCCGATTTCAAACCCACTCGAAACCGGGTGGCCTGAGCGGGGGGGAGGTTGCTGGGTTGAGGGCGGGCAGAGGGTACCTGCTCGGCCACGGGGGCCGGGGCAGGCGTGGGCTCGGCCGCGCGGGCCGGGGCTGCAACGGGCTGGCGCACCGAGTCGGGCAGCGTGGGCGGAGCGTTAAGCTGACGGGGACCGTCCTGAGCCAAGCCCCGGGTGGCGGCGCCCGTCGTGAGCAGCGCCAGGGTAAGCAGTAGGTGGAAGCGCATAGGAAGAAAAGCAAGGAATAATCCCGCCCCACGCGGAGCCGGGAATGCAAGACTAAAACTAGAAAGGAGAGAATAAAATTCGCGTGAAGGTTGCGCGGCAGTAGTTTCTCCTCTTGCGGGCTGCATTGGCTAAACGAAAAAGCGGAAGAAACCGTCTGTCTCTCCCGCTTTGCGTGATTAGAAAAGCCGTGCCTGCCTATTTCAGCAGCGTTTCCAGCAGGCTCATGCTGTCTACCAGGTCGCGGCTGGTTTCAAAGTCCAGGGGCTTGATGATGTAGCCCGTCACGCCCAGGTTCTGGGCACTGAGGCGGTCAACATCCATGGATGAGGTAGTGATAACGAACAGCGGAATGCTGGCCAGGTGCGGGTACAGGTTGCGCTCGGCCAGAAACTCGTGCCCATTCATCTTGGGCATGTTCAAATCCAGCAGAATTACTTCCGGCAGCGGGTCCATGGCTTCTACGCCATTGCGGCCCAGGAGCAGGTCCAGGGCTTCCAGACCGTTGAAGGCCGTTTGCAGACGGTGCGGAACACTGAATTTTTCGAAGGATTTCTGCACGGTCATCGTGTCAAAGAAATCATCTTCCACAAGTAAAACGGAACGGTCGGGCATACAGGGGCAGCAAGAAGATCAGGTACCGGCAGGGGCGGGCTCCGGGGAAGTGGGCAGCGCCTGCTTCGGCCACGTAAAGATAAAGGCTGCGCCCTGCCCCGCCGCCGATTCTACCCGAATACTGCCTTTCTGCTCGTCAATTATTTTTTTAACGATGCTCAGACCGATGCCCGTGCTTTCGGCCGTGTGCCGGTCGCGCAGGGTCTGAAACATGAGGAAGATTTTCTGGTGGTACTCCGGGGCTATGCCGGGGCCGTCGTCGGCTACGGTAAACTCGTAGTGCTTCTTCAGCTCCTGGCAGCTGACGGTAAGCGTGCCCCCGCCTTTGTGGTGGTACTTGACGGCGTTGCCGATCAGGTTGGTAAACACCTGCTGCAGGCTCAGCCGGTCGGCCACCAGGATGGGCAGCGGCTGGGGAATGCGCACCTGAAAATCGGGCGGCACCACCATGTCCGTCACTTCATCTACCAGCTCGGACACGTCTACCGGCTCCAGCTTCTGCTCGGTGCGGCCAATGCGGGCGTAAGCCAGCAGCCCGTTGATGAGGTCCTCGAGCCGCACCAGGCGGCCTTTCATCATGTCCAGGTACTGGCGCATCTTCTCCGACAGCTCCCCCGACAGTTCATCCTCAATCCACTTCACCACCGTCATCACCCCGCGCAGGGGCGCTTTCAGGTCGTGGGAGGCTACGTAGGCAAACTGGTCGAGCTCCTGGTTGCGGTTTTCCAGGGCCCCGAAGGTTTCGGATAACTGGCGCGTCATGCGGTTGAGGGAGCCGGCGAGGCGGCCCAGATTGTCGCGCTCCTCATCCTTGATTTTTACGGAATAGTCGCCCAGCACCACCTGCTCCGCCAGGTGCTCAATGATGCTGATGCGCCGGGCTACTTCGTCGTTTACCTGTTGCAGCTCCTGTTGCAGGGCGGCGTTGGCGGCCAGCTCCTGCCGGATGCGGCTTAGCAGCCAGCCCACAATCAGGAACGCGAGAATAGCCGATATAACCAGGGCAATAGGTGTGGTCTGGGCGTAAAACTCCTGATTTCGGTCGCGCTCCGCCAGCAGATTGTCTTCCGAGTACTTGATGCGGCCAATCAGAGCGCGAATGTATTCCAGGCGCTCCTGGTTGCGGCGGATCATGTCGCGGGCGGTAGGGGCGGAGGCGCTGCGGTCGGTCCACATGCGCAGGTCGCGGGTGTCGGCGTCGAGGGCCCGGCGCAGCGTATCCAGGCGCTGCTGCTGCCGGGGATTGTCGCGGGTGAGGTCGCGCAGAATGGTGTACTGCCGGCTGAGGTCCTGCTCGGCCACCTCAAACTGAGGCAGGTAGGTGGTGTCGTTGAGCAACAGGTAGTTCCGCACGCTGCCCTGGGCGTCGCGCACGTTGGTGCGCAGATCGGAGGTAGCCTGCAGCACCTGGTAGGTGTGCTGCACCTGCTGGGTGTAGTAGGCCAGGCGCTGGTTGCTGTAGTAAGCCACAAACGTGGTGAGCAGCAGCACGCCCAGCGCAATGCCGAAGCCCAGCAGGATTTTGGTATTCAGGTTCAGGCGCATAGGCTGCAAACCTACGGGTTTCCGGCCAAGGGGCCAGCCTGGCGCAAGCGGCGTAGCTCGAGGGTATCGGGCGGGGCCGCCTGCGCGGGTACTTCACCCGGCCCGCGGTCCGGGGCCCCTAGCGCAGCACTTCCACCCAGCCACGGTAGGTGCGCCGGTAGCGCGCATCCAGCACGTGGTAGTAGTAGAGACCGGGGGCCACGCCCGGCCCGGGCCAGGTATTCTGGTAGTCGGCGCGGGCGTATACCTGCCGGCCCCACCGGTCGTAGAGGCGCAGTCCCAGCGGGCGTTGGATGAGGCCTTGGACGACGAAGAAGTCATTGCGCCCATCGGCATTTGCCGTAACAACGTTGGGAATCTGCAGGGGGGCGCAATCCTGGGTCCGAACGAGCACCGTAGCCGTGGCCTGGCCGCAGGCTGTGGTCACCAGCACCGGCACCAGCCCGGCCCGGGTAGTGGTGTAAGTAAGCGCCTGGCTGCCGTCGGGCCAGGTGTAGGTGGTGCCGGGCGGTGGCGCGGGCAGGCGCAGCATCAGGGGTTCGGCGGCACACATGAGCGTATCGGCGGGCAGGGGCGGCAGCACTGGCCGGGTGCCGGCCAGCACCAGCACACTGTCCTGTACGGGGCAGCCCGCGGCGGTGGTAGCCGTAAGCCGGTACCAGCCCGGCTGGTACACGGAGCGGGTGGCACCGGTTGGGCCGTCGGCCCAGCGGTAGTCGGTAAAGCCAGCGGCCGCCGTGAGCGTAGAGGCGCTGCCGGGACACAGCGCGGCGGCGGGGGCGGGCAGCAGGCGCAGGTCCGCTGGCTGGCGGGTTACTACTACGGTATCCTGCACAGTACCGCAGCCAAAGTCGGCCGCCACGATGTAGCGGCCCGGCTCGGTTATGGTAATGCTGCGGGTGGTTTGGCCCGTGCTCCAGCGGTAGGCGGCAAAGCCGGCCGAGGCCGTGAGCGTGAGCGAGCTGCCGGCCTGCGGGCACAGCTGGCGGTCGGGGCCGGCGCTGAGGGTAAGCTCCGCCGGCGGCACGGCCACCACCGACACGTCGTCGATGGCGTAGCGGCAGGAAGAGACGGTCGGCTCGGTTGGCCGGGGCAGCAGGCGGCGCATCGTGGTTTGCTCAGTGGGGCGGAAGTTACCCAGCGTCAGGTACTGCTCGCCGCCCTGGGCCACGAAGGTGCCGGTAATGGGCACGTAGTTGACGGTATCGGTGAGCAGCTGGCCCCGGGCCAGCCCGGCCTGGGCCGGGTAGCCAATCAGGTTGGTGCCATCCGCGTGGTAGATGGCCTCCCGCGAAACGTAGGCGCTCAGTCCGTCGGAAGCCACGGGGGGAACCAAATCGGGTAGCTTGCCGACTAAGCCCAGCAGCCGGGCGTAAAACGTAATGCGGTAGGTACAGCCAGCCTGCAGCGGGGCCAGCAGCTTGGCCTGGGCGTAGGCGTGGTCCTTGTCGTAGGTGGCGTTGCTGCCGGGTACGTATTCTCCATTAACGTATATATAGATGTAGCCCTCTCCCGAGTGGGGCTGAAACCAGGGCCGGGGCGGAGCCGGCCACAAAGGCTCTACGTTACAAGGCAATAGATGGCCCACGCCCCCGGTAAGGCTCTGCCAGCCCGGCGAGCCGGTACCATAGGTCCCATCGCCGGGTTGGGTGCCGAACCCTCGCATTCCATTGCCTCCCGTAGTAGAATAGCCCTTCCCACACAGTACATACTCCTCGAAGCCAGGATTAGGTACTAGGTTCTGGGCCCGCAGGTTCAGGCAGCAGAGGCAACCAGCCAGCAGCAGTATGCTCCGCAGCCGGAGCAGCCAGTGCCTAATGCGGCAGGTGCCGGAATACGCCTCCGGCCGGAGCCAGGAGGCGTAAATAACGGAGTCCATGGCGGGCTAGCGGGTTTTCAGCAGCCGGCCGGTTTCCAGCCGGTCGGTGAGCAGGTGGTAGTAATAAACACCCGGGGGCAGGCCTACTTGCGGCGGGTGGTGGATAGCACCCAGTTCTTCATCTGGGAAGATTGGGCTACTGCCGGAGCCGGGAGGAGCAAGGCCACCCCGAGGGCGCGGCAGGCAAGCCGTAAAAGCGGTTTCATAGGAGTATGGAAGCAAGTAAATAAGCCAAATGCGTATTGCGGCAATAGGGTGGGGCAGGGTACCCCGCTGGAGGGGCCACGAAAGCCAGTGCGAAGAAAGCGAAAAGTACTATCGAAACCCCGGACGGTCCTACTGCCGCCCGCAGAAAGCGCATAGGCTGCAAACCTACGGGTTTCCGGCCAAGGGGCCAGCCTGGCGCAAGCGGCGTAGCGGGAGGGTGTATCTTCGTGGCTGGTATGTTTGCTTTCCCTATGGCTTTTCCCTCCGACCCCATTACCTCCCCGCAGAATCCGCGCATCAAGAACCTGCTCAAACTCCAGCAGAAGTCGTCGGAGCGCCGAACCCAGGGGCTTACCATTATTGAAGGGCTGCGGGAGCTTACCATTGCCCATGGGGCGGGCGTGGCCGTACCGGCCTTGTTTGTGTGCCCCGAGCTGGCCGGCACCGAGCGGCTGGCGCAGCTGCAGGCGCTGTTTGCCGAAAGCCGCCCCGAATGGTTTGCCGTTTCCCGGCCGGTGTTCGAGAAAGTGGCCTACCGCGAAGGCTCCGACGGGGTGCTGGCCCTGGCCCGCCCTCCGCAGCGTAGCCTGGCCAGCCTCCAGCTGCCGAAGGCCCCGCTGCTGCTGGTGCTGGAGGCTGTGGAGAAGCCCGGCAACCTGGGCGCTATCCTGCGCACCGCCGACGCGGCCCAGGCCACGGCCGTCATCGTCTGCGACCCGCGCACCGACTTGTTCAACCCCAACGCCATTCGCAGCTCCATCGGGTGCTCGTTTACGGTGCCCACGGTGGCCACCACCCGCGAGGAGCTGCTGGCCTGGTGCCAGCAGCACGGCATCCGCACCTACGCCGCGGCCCTCACCGAACACGCCGTGCCCTACACCACCTGCGACTTCCGGGGCCCCACGGCCCTGGTCATGGGCACCGAAGCCGATGGCCTCACCCCCGAACTTCGGCAGGCCTGCACCCAGACCATCATCATTCCCATGCGCGGGGCCATCGACTCGCTGAATGTGAGTACTGCCACGGCCATTCTTACCTTCGAGGCCGTACGCCAGCGCGGCGCATAGCGTATTCGCCGTATTTCCCGCCTATTCTCTCCCCATGACGCTATCCGGCCCGCCGACCGCCACCCTTCCCCAGCCGCCCGCGGGGGGCTATTACTGGTGGCTGCTCGTACTGGTGGTAGCGGTATTCGTGGGGAGCCTCTACCAGCGCGTGCTGCACGGCGACGAGGCCTGGATAGGGGAGCAGGCCTACTGGGCGGCCAAAGAAGGGCGGGTGCGCTCCGAGCTTTTCCGGGGCCTGCTGCACGCCGAGCAGCGCCAATGGGTGTATCACTGGCTGTTTGTGTGGCAGGGGGCCGGCGTTATTCGGCTCGTGGGCTGGTCGGCCCTGGTGCTGAAGCTGATCAGCCTGACGTATCTCGGCGCTTTCCTGCTCGTCAGCTATCGCCATCTGCGGGCCCATTTCCTGCCTACGGCCCCGGCCTGCTACCTGTTCTATGCCCTGCTGCTGGGCAACACCCTGGTAGTGGAGTATGGCTACGTGTTCCGGCCGGAGGTCATGCTCATGTTCCTAGGGTTTGGCTCCTGGATTTTTCTGCAGCGCTACCTGCACACTGCCCAGCCCAGAAGCTTATACGTGCTGCTGGCGGCCCTGCTGGCGGGACTGGCGGCTCTCACCCACTTCAATGGGCTAATCTTTGTGGTAGCCGGGGCCGGGCTGCTGCTTTTGCGCCGGCGCTTTGGGGCTATGCTGGTGTTTTCGGGTGTGGCCCTGGGCGTGTTTTCCGCCTGCTTCTGGGACGTCATTGCCCACGAGGCCTGGGCAGTGTACATCAGGCAGCTGACCCCGGCCATGAAGCACGCCCAGCCCCGACTGCTGACGTACCTGGGCTACGTTTTGGATGAGCAGAAGCGGTTTTTTCACTCACCCGCCGAAGTAACCCTGAGCCTGCTGGTGCTAACTTCGGCCGTGGTGCTCTACAAGTCCCGCTACCGCACGCCGCGCCTGGCCGATGCCGTGCTCTACCTGTTGTTCATGATAGGGGCGCTGGCCTGCCTGGCCCAGGGCAAGACCACAAAATACCTACTGCTCTACCTGCCCCATCTGTGCCTGGTTATCACCCTGGCGTTTGTGCACCAGCCCCCGCGCCCCGCGTGGCTGCCCAAGGCCCTGCAGGTCCTGTTGGCCCTGTACCTGGTTGCCAATATTGGTTTCACGGGCTACCTCTTTAGCCAGCATGAAGACCAGCCCACTCAGAACCGGCAGCTGGCGCAGCAACTAACCCGCTACCGCCATAGCCGGGTGGTGGCTCCTCTGGAGTTTATCTTCCACGAGATGGAGGCCTTTTCCATCCAGGGAACCACCTGCTATAAAGTGCTGATGGAAACCGGCCAGATACCCGATGGCGGCCTGAGCTTGTTCGAGGAAGCTGCCCGCTTCCAGCGGCAGGTCATCATCCTCGACGAGAATTCCCGGCACGTACTGGGGGTGCCCGTCCCCGTGCCCGGGCAGCGCTACGGCCAGTACCGCTACGCCTACCGCTTTCAGAAATTCTACGTGTACGAGCTGCAGTAACCCGAAGCGGGCTGCCCTGGGCTGGGCCTGCTGCTTCCCCCAGCCCGGAGCAGGCAGAACACCGCCGGGCCGCAGACCCGTAGGCTTGCAAACAAAGAATTAGCACTATGCCTGGAAATGCACGGCCTCTGTCAGCGTAGTAGCTTCGGTGTTTGTTCGTTGTAGGTTCGATGTAGCTTCGTATAAGCTGCGTAGACGGGTGAGGTGCGGCTCGATTGTACTTTTTAGAGAATGGCAACCGCCTGCACAGTGTTGCCGGGAAAGCCGGTGAGGGTGAGGTAGACCTGTAGGCTGGCCCAGGAAGGTAAAGCAGCTGTGGGCGTGTACTGCCAGGCATTAGGCCGGGGCAGCGGCTCGGCCGGGCCCGCGGCCAGCACCTGCCCCGCCGGGGTCTCAAGGCGCACGTCCACTCGGTGCAGGGCTACCGGGTTGCTTACCAACAGGTGCAGGCGGGTTGGGCAGGTGGGGTCGGGCCCCACGCTCAGCAGGCACGGGGGCGTCAGGAAATCGGCCAGGCAGAGGTTGTGGGGGCGGCGCCCGGTAGCCTGGGCTGCCGCCGTATACAGCGCCCCGAGGGCAGGGTCGGCCAGGGCCGCCCGGGCGTAGCGGGTGGCCGCCTGGAACTGCTGCTGCCGGGCCAACTGGGCCTGGGAGCGGGGCTTGCCCGAAGGTGCGGGGGCCGCACACACCAGGGTTTGCCCATCGGCCAGCTGCCGCACCACCAGTTGTTTGCCCAGCATTCCGCTCAGGCCCTGGAGAAGAAGGTTGTGTCGCACTTTCGCCATCGGAAGAAAGGCTGAGGGGGAAGAGGGTGAAGAAGGAACCGCCAGAACGAACTAGGCCGCGCCCACCGTATACTGGCAGGCAGTAGCTGCCGCGCACCCCCCCGTATCTTGCTTCCCATGAGCCAACTCCACCACCGCATCTTCCACGTCCACGGCCGCGTTCAAGGCGTTTTCTTCCGCCAAAGCACCCAGCAGGAGGCCCGCCGCCTGGGCCTCAGCGGCTATGCCCGCAACAACTCCGACGGCACCGTCACCATCGAAGCCGAAGGCATCCCTGAGGCGCTGGACGCGCTGGAAGCCTGGTGCCGCCACGGTCCCCCGCTGGCCCGCGTCGAAAAAGTAGAGCCATCTTCCGGCCCGGTGCAGGGCTACGATGGGTTTGAAGTTCGGCGGTAAGAGAGTAGAAAAACGCCTGTTATCCTGAGCAAAGCGAAGGACCTTCCCTCGTCAGAACGACCATCGTAAATACGACTTGTTCTAGCGTGATAAGGTCCTTCGCTTTGCTCAGGATGACAGGCAGCTTCTATGGCCAACCAGCCAACCCTCTATTTCTTCCGGCGGCCTTCGAGGATGCGGAAGAAGGAGCGGGACTGAATTTCTTCCTGGGTCAGGCCGGTGGCCAGCACTTCCTCCTCGGTGATGGCGCCGCAGTTCTGGGCTTTCAGGAAGAAATTGAGCAAACCCTGGCCCGTAGCCGCATCATCGAAAATGTCGCCGGTGAGGGTGCTGATGGCGGCCCGCTCGACAAAAGTGCGCAGGCGGTGCAGGGCATCTTCGTAGGAGCTCAGGAAGAAGGCGTAGGTGGCCGCGTAGCGCATGGGCAGCTGGGCGGGGTTCAAATCCCAGCCCTGGTAGAGGCCATTGATGAGCGAGTGGGTGGTGTGCGCAAAGCCCTGCCGCCAGGCGTTGTGCACGGACTCGCGGTTTTCGCGCAGCTGCTCGTAGCTCAGGTTTTCGCCCCGGTGCGGGCCAATGGGCATTACGTTGGTAGCACCGTCGGAGAGGAAGATGCCGGTGCCGCCCAGGGCCACCTTGGTCATGTGGTGAGCAAAGTCGCAGACGGGGTGGGCCATGGTCTGGTACCGGGCCGTGATGCCGGCCGAGGCGGTGTAGTCGTAGGTGCCGAAGTGGGCCGCCACGCAGCGCCCCTCGCTGGCCCGGATGATGCGCATGAGCGGGTTGCGGCCTTCCTCGTCCATCACAATCTGGGTGGCCTCCACCATCGTTTCCATGCGCAGGGTGCCGGGCGCGAGGTGGTTGGCTTTTTCCAGCAGCTCAAACAGGCGCACCATGGTGCTCATCTGCTCGGGAATGGTCACCTTGGGCAGCATCACCACAAAGTTGTCGGGCAGCTTGCCGCCGGTTTCAGCCAGCAGGGTGCTCAGGAAAATGTCGAGCGTACGCACGCTCCGGGCCTTCAAATCCTCGGTGAAGGGCTTGATGCGGATGCCGATAAAGGGGGAAAGCGTGCTGTTCTGCATACCCACGGCTACTTCCCTGGCGGCCTGCACGGCCGTGGCGTCTTCCTCGTCGTGGGGCCGGTTGCCGAACCCATCCTCGAAGTCGATGCGGAAGTCTTCCACGGCTTCGGTCTGGAGCTTGCGCAGCATCTTGTTGTAGACGGAGTACGCCAGCCAGGCGGGCTGCTTTTTGCGGTCTTCCTCGCTCATAGCATCGAGGCGCTGGGTAAGATCGGCCACGTCGGCGCCCAGGGTAGGCAGGTGCTCGTGTCCGCTCAGCCGCAGCACGCGGGCCAGCTCCACGAAATTTGGTGCGTAGGTGCGCAGGCTGCCCAGGGCAATTTCACCCATGCGCACGCAGGTATCCGACTTAAACAAGTTGGCCCCGCCGTACACGGTATGCACCGGCTGGCGGTCGGGCCGGTCGCCGGGGTACACCTGCTGGAAATGACGGTTAGCCACGCCCAGTTGCTCAAGCAGCTGGTTTTTATCGGCTTCGGGAAGACTGAGTTTCATATGGAGGGAGAGGTGGGAAGGGGAAGTTTGTTGTAGTAGAACGTCATGCCGAGCGCAGCCGAGGCATCTCGCTCGTGTAGTAGAATCAACAACATCAGCACGCGAGATGCCTCGGCTGTGCTCGGCATGGCGGACAACCAATATAGGAATCAGCTGCCGCGGTAGGTGGTGTAGCTGAACGGATTCAGCAGGAGGGGAATATGGTAGTGCTCGGGGCCGCTGATGGTGAAGACGATTTCCACGAAGGGGTAGAACGTGGCCGTGCCCAGGCGGGCGAAGTACTCGGCGGTGAAGAACTTCATCTTGTAGTTGCCAACTGGCAAGGCGTCGTCCGTGGGCAGCAGGTTGGGGATGCGGCCATCCTGGTTGGTTTGCCCGCGGGCCAGCTCCTGCCAGCTCTCGGCCTGCTCCCCGTATAGCGCAATGGTCACCCCGGCCGCGGGGCGGCCCAGGGTCGTATCCAGAATGTGGGTAGTAAGGTGGCTCATGCGGTCAGCAGCTTCTTCAGCCTGATTTCGGTGATTTTGCGTTGCTCTTCGGCGGCCACGCGGATTTCCTCGGCCGGCTCGTTCGGCAGCCGGTCCTGCAGCAAGGCCAGCATCTCATCGGCAGACTTCCCGGTGGCGCACACAATGAAGATATAGCCGAACTTTTGCTCGTAGGCCTCGTTGCCGGCGGCCAGCGCGTGCAGCGTTTCCTCCGAAGCTTGAGCCACGGCGCCCTGCTCCCCGGCGGCCCAGGCGCTGGTACTGGCAAACTTTTCCTTGAGCGAGGTCACATCCCCGATTTTGGGATGGTGCGTGAATGCCTCGCGCCAGTCGGCTTCGGTCAGGTTGTTCCAAATACGAGAGGCTTCGGCCAGCAACGTGGCCTCATCGGCTACGGGGAAAAGGTTGGCCATCTGCGTCACCCAAGCTTCGGCCCCGCAGCACTTGCGCAGAGCTTCCGTCAGGGCCGGGCGGGGGAGGTGGTTGAGTTCGGTTAAGGTCATAGAACTTGAAAATCGTCTGTCATGCTGAGCGAAGTCGAAGCATCTCTACCGCTTCGTAGAGCGACTCCAACGAAGCGGTAGAGATGCTTCGACTTCGCTCAGCATGACGTTCATTTCTGCCTGTTGCGGTAGTTACTTCACCGTGGGGAAGCGGTTCACGTTTTTATAGTAGATGTACACCGAGTCTTCCTGGCCCATGGCGGTGGCCCACTGCTGGCAGTAGGGCGCCATCCAGATTGAGTCGCCCTTCTTTACGGGGTACCACTGCTGGTCGAGCATATAGATGGCCTGGCCCTGCAGGTACAGCAGGCCATGCTCCATGATGTGGGTTTCCACCATCGGCAAATGCCCGCCGGTGCTGTAAGTGAAGATGTTCACGGCCATGTCGAAGCCCAACTCATTCGGCAGCAGTTCTTGAATGCGGAGGGCTTCGTCGTTCATGTACACCGGGGCCTTGGCAATGTCCCGCTCCCCAAACACCACGCCCGGCACCGCGTGGCCCGCCAGCGGCTCGTAGGTTTTGTGGAACGTCAGCACCTGCGTGCCTTCCGTGGGCTGCTGAAACAGGTAATCCTGCTCAATGGGCACGTACACGTACTGGCCTTCGGTGAGGGTGCGGTCCTGCCCATCAACAGTGATCTGTACCTGGCCGGCCACTACGTAAAAGAAAATCTGTGCGGCCTCCGTGCGGCCCGTCAGCTGGCCGCCTTCGCGCAGGGTAATCAGCGTCTGAGCCAGGCGGGCGCCCATCTGCTCGTTAATGATGACGTTAACGGTGCAGTTTGTCCAGCCCGGCACATTGCTGTTGATGTAGCCATCCGGGGCAATAATGGCGTGGTTACGCTTGACAACGGACCGGGTAAGAGCAGAAATTTCCATATCAGGGAAGGATGAAATGACGAATAAAAACGGAGTCGTCCTGCTGAGCGCAGCCGAAGCATCTCTCCCGCTTCGTTGCAGTGATATTCAGACGAAGCGGGAGAGATGCCCCGAGTCCGCTCAGCAGGACCCAGGCGTATGTTGGTGAAGTATTCGGGTGAGGAAACGCTCCGCTACTTCGAGGGCTGCCGCCACGTCAGGCAGCTCCACGTTTTCGAGCGGGTTGTGGCTGATGCCTTTGTAGCAGCGAATGAACAGCATGGTAGCCGGAGCCACCTGCGAAATGGGCACTGCATCGTGGCCGGCCCCGCTTACCAGGGAAATAACCTCGTGGCCGGCCTCGGAAATGGCCTGAGCAAGCTCCGCGTTCAGGGCAGCGTCGCAGGCAACGGGCGCGGTTTGCTGAATAAGGTTCCAGCTCATCTCCACCTGGCGGCGCTGCCCAATGGCAGCGGCCTGGGCCTGCAGCTGCGCGTAGGCAGCGGCCAGCTGGGTTTCGTCGGGGCTGCGCAAGTCGAGGCTGCAGACGACTTCACCGGGAATCACGTTGCTGGCCGACTGCGGCAAGTACAGCTTGCCCACGGTGGCCACCAGGTTCTGGCCGTGCTGTTGGGCGAACTGCTCGGCGGCCAGCACAAACTCGGCGGCGGCCGTCAGGGCATCCTGGCGCATGCGCATGGGCACGGTGCCGGCGTGGCCGGCCATGCCCCGGAACGTCAGCTCTACGCGGCGCTGCCCGGCAATGGCCGTTACCAGCGCCACCGGGGCGGGCCGCTCCCAGAGCACCGGCCCCTGCTCGATGTGCATTTCAAAGTACCCCAGCCAGCTTTCCGGCGGCAGCGCGTCGGCGGCTAACTCCTCAGGCCTTCCGCCCATAACCGTTAGTACCTCGGCCAGCGTGTGGCCGTGGGCGTCGGGGCGCTGGAGCAGGCTCGGGTCGAAGGAGCCGGCCACAACTTTGCTGCCCAGGTACGTGGTATGAAACCGCACGCCTTCTTCGTCGCTGAAGGCTATGAGCTCCAGGTGAAAAGGCAGCGCCGCTGGCTGGATGGCCAACTGTTCCAGCAAATCCAGCCCCAGCAGTACACCCAGCGGGCCGTCGTACTTGCCGGCATTCACCACCGTATCGATGTGGGAGCCGATGACGAAGGTTTTGGCGGCAGGATCAGGGCACACGAGGCGGCCGCGCACGTTGCCGATGGCATCGAGGCGCGTTTCCAGGCCGACCGCACGCATCCAGCTTTCCACCAAAGCCCGGCCCTGCTGGAAGGCCTCGGTGCCGAACGTGCGCGTTACCCCCTGCGCATCCTCACTGATGGCGGCCAACTCCTCAATGTGTCCCAGCACCCGAGCGGCGCGGGCAGAATAGTCGGTCATCATAGGGCTAGCGGGTAATGACCTGGCCCTGGTGCAGGCTGATGAACTCGGGACGGTTGTACACTATCTGGCCGGCCAGATAGGTTTGCTCCACTACGCCGCGTAGCTGCTGGCCCACGTAGGGGCTGGTTTTGTGGCGGTGGTGGAGCAAATCCTCCGTGACGGTGAACGTGGCTTCCTCATCGAGTACCAGCAAATCGGCATCGAAGCCCGCGGCAATCTGGCCTTTGCGGTCATCCTGGCCGATAAGCTTGGCGGGGTTGGCGCTCAGCCAGTGCGCTAGATCCACTAGGGAAGCGCCGCGCGGCTGGGCCGCCGTCCAAAGCACCGGCAAGGCCAGCTGCAGGGAGGCAATGCCACCCCAGGCCGTGGTGAAGTCGCCGGAATCGAGCTGCTTGAGGTCGGGTGGGGCGGGAGAATGGTCGGTAGCTACAAAGTCAATGAGGCCGGTTTGCAGGGCCTGCCAGAGCTGCTCGTTGTTGGCTTGCTCGCGGATGGGCGGGGCGCACTTAAAGCGGGTTTGCCCGTCGGGGATGTCCTCGGCAGCAAAAAATAGATAGTGCTGGCCAGTCTCCACTGTAATGGGCAGCCCTTCGGCCTTGGCTGCGGCCAGCTGGGGCAGGGAGTCAGCCGAGGAAAGGTGTACGATGTGCGTGCGGCAGCCAGTTTCCCGACACAGCCGGATCATCAGCGCCACGGCTTCGTCTTCCCAGCTCCTGGGGCGGGAGGCCAGGTAGTTCGGGTACGACTGCTTGTCACCCTGCTTCCAGGTGTCATCGTCCTGGCTTAGCTCGCAGTGCACCAGCAGGGGCAGGCCATGGCGAGCCAGCAGGGGCATCACGGCGCGCAGATCGGCCTCGGTAGCATTCGGAAAATCGTCGATGCCGGAGTGAGTCAGAAAGGCCTTGAAGCCGAGCACGCCGTGGGCAATCAGTCCTTCCACCTCCGCTGCATTGCCGGGTACGATACCGCCCCAGAAGCCCACGTTGGTGTGCAGGTTCTGGCGGGCAGCGGCCAGCTTCAGCTCCAGGCTGGCTACCGAAGTCGTGACGGGTGCCGAGTTTAGGGGCATGTCCACGAGCATGGTAAGGCCGCCGGCCAGGGCGGCGCGGGTGGCTGTGTCGAAGCCTTCCCAGGCAGTACGCCCCGGCTCGTTGATGTGCACGTGCGGGTCGATGAGGCCCGGCAGCAAGGTCCGGTGGCCCAGGTCGATAATGGGCATTTGTACAGGCACGCCGGGCTCCAGCACCGCCGCGATGCGCCCGGCCTGCACGACCACCAGCGCCGGCTGCATGCCGGTGGGCAGCACCACTTTTTTACTAACTAAGGCGAAATCCTGCATGAAGTGTAGTGAACTGTGCTACAAAATGAGAATATTTCAAACACGAAGTGCTGCCTGCGCGGCCTTTCACGGGCCGAAACCGTCAAAATCAAGTGCAAAGGGTAGCTCTTTAGAGAGGCTAACGGCTGGCAGATAGCATTTTGGCGGGTTCCGGCCGTTTGATTTACAGCGTATTTACCTTTTCCCGAAACGGAGTTTCGGGACGCGTTCCTGTTTGCGTTATGATGCACGTCGTGGTTTTGTTGGTGGTGGCGGCAGTGTTTTTCCTGATTCTGGGCGCCAGCTGGGTGCTGCACCGGGTAGCCCGCACCCACCGGCACGGTGGGGCCCTGGGCGAGGGTGGCCTGACCATGCAGGGCTTCGGCTATGGCCTCACGGTGCTGGCCGTGCTGTTTCTGCTGCTGGTATTCTACCTGCTGGTGCAGGGCACGCCTTGGGAAGGCCACCTCATGGAGTGGCTCAATATTGTGGTGCGCCTGATGCACGTCACCTTCGGTATTGCCTGGATTGGGGCCTCCTTCTACTTCGTGTTTCTGGAAAATGCCCTCAACCGCACCGAAAACGTGCGCGAGGAGCTGGCGGGCAACCTCTGGGCCGTGCACGGGGGGGGCTTCTACTACCTGGAAAAGTACAAGCTGGCCCCACCCCAGATTCCCAAGGCCCTGCACTGGTTTAAGTACGAAGCCTATTTCACCTGGCTTACCGGCTTCAGCTTACTGTGCGTGGTGTACTACTTCAACGCCGGTGCCATGCTCATCGACCCGCAGGTGCTGGCCATCAGTCCGCTGGCCGGAGTGGCTATTGGGGTAGGCTCCTTTGTAGTGGCTTGGATGCTCTACCATGTGCTGTGCCGCACCCCGCTGGTGAAGAACGGGCTGGTTATGGCCGTGCTGGGTTTTTTGATTTGCACGGCCTTCGCGTGGTTTTACTGCCAGGTGTTCAGCGCCCGGGCGGCCTACCTGCACTTCGGGGCCATGCTGGGCACGCTCATGGTGGGCAACGTGTTTTTTATCATCATCCCGGCCCAGAAAGCTATGGTGAAGGCCGCCACCGAAGGCCAGCCCCTCAACCCCGAGCTGGGCAAGCACGCCGGCCTTCGGTCCCTGCACAACAACTACTTCACGCTGCCGGTGCTGTTCGTGATGATCAGCAACCACTTCCCCAGCACGTTCGGGCATAGCTACCCGTGGGCAGTGTTGGCCGCCATTGCCCTGGGCACGGCTGGTATCAAGCATTGGCTGAACCTGCGCGAAAAGCACCAGGCCACCGGGCTGGTATTCCCGTTGGCGGCGGGCCTGCTGCTGGCCGTGGCCTTCGTCACGGCCCCAAAAACCGAAACCGGCGCGGGCCCTGCCTGTACGCCCAACGTGGGGGTGGCCCAGGTCCAGGGCATCGTGCAACTGCGGTGCGTGCGCTGCCACTCCGCTCAGCCTACTGATGAGGTCTTCACTACTGCGCCCAACGGCGTGATGTTCGACACGCCCCAGGACATAGCCCGTCTCAAAGACAAAATCATGCAGCGCGTGGTCGTAACCAAAACGATGCCCCAGAACAACAAAACCCACATGACTCAGGAGGAGCGGGACCTACTACGATGCTGGATAGAGCAAGGAGCGAAGGTGGAGTAGGGCTAGCCAGCCTGGACGGGTAGAAAAACAGAAGCTTTCGTTTTGTATGAATATTCATAGAAAATAGGGGTTTTAATGAATATATTTTTACCTTGTTCGGCTTTTAAACACAGTCCCCTTACAAACCTCTTGCTTCATGAAACACTTTTTCTATCAAGCACTTTGCTGCCTGGCGTTGTCCCTGGCCGGCTGTTCCTCAAAAGAGTCGGATGCGGTGCAGCCGCTGGCGGCCCGTGTTGGCGCTGACGCCAAGGCGGGGGCCCTTTCTACCCCCACCCTCAGCCAGGCATTTACCAATAAAACCTTCATCGGGGTGCAGGTTACGGCCGGCGCTACCGGGGCACCAGCTGGCTTTTCCTTGCAGTGGATGACGGCCGCCGATTTTGCTGCCAGCGGTGGTGTATGGAACGATGCGCTGGCGTGCAAAGCCTCGTTTAGCGGTAACGCCCGGGACTCCCGCTACGCCCTGGCCGCCGGAGAATCGGCGGTGGTCAACGTTGGCAGTCTGTTGTTGGATAACGGTGCTTCGGCTTCCTGCACCGATGCGCTGGCCTGCGGGACAACGTACGTATTCCGGGCTTTTGCCCACGCCGAGAAGTCCAGCAAGCGCAGTGCCTTCACGGAAGTAAGCTACTTCAACACCCTGAGCTGCTTTGGCTTCCCTACTGGCGAAGAGGAAGTAGACTAGTCTTCGGTGCTGAGCACTTAGCGCCGTATCTGCTTACGGAACCGCGCGACATAAACAGTACTCCTTCAAGCTAAAATGCCCGGCACGCTGAGTGTGCCGGGCATTCTAGCTTGAAGGAGTACCAGGCTGCGGCCGGGTTTGGCTTAGCGGCCAAGCCGGGGCGCAGCCGTTGAGTTGCTACCGGACTGGTAGCCCGGAAAATGGCACTGGCTGCCTTCAACAAAAGAGGCGCAGCCTCTGGCCGCGCCCCTTTCCAGACCAACGGCGCAAAGCCATTGGCTAACAGACTATAGAAAACTAGTCTACTTTCTTGGCCGAACGCAGACGCTCGTTTTCGTCGAGCAGGATTTTACGCATCCGCACCGACTTGGGCGTTACTTCCAGGTATTCATCCTTCTGGATGTATTCCATGGCTTCTTCCAGGGAGAACTGGCGCTTGGGCACGATTTTCACGTTTTCGTCCGAGCCGGAAGCACGCATGTTGGTGAGCTTCTTGCCTTTCTGAATGTTGATGGTCAGGTCGTTGGGGCGGGTATGCTCGCCGATAACCTGGCCAGCGTACACTTCCTCGCCTGGGTCCACAAAGAACTCACCGCGGTCCTGCATCTTGTCGATGGTATAAGCAGTGCCGGCACCGGTGTCCATCGAAATCAGCGAACCGGAGATACGGCCGGGGATTACGCCCTTATACGGCTCGTAAGCCGAGAAGCGGTGGTTCATGATGGCCTCACCCGCGGTGGCGGTCAGCACGTTGTTGCGCAGGCCAATTAGGCCCCGGGCCGGAATGTTGAACTCCAGGTGCTGCAGGTCGCCCTTGGGCTCCATGATGGTCAGCTCACCTTTGCGCATGGTCACCAGCTCGATAACCTTACCAGCGGTTTCCTCGGGTACGTCTACCACCAGGTGCTCAATGGGCTCCAGGCGGTTGCCTTCCTCATCCTCGCGGAACAGTACCTGGGGCTGGCCTACCTGCAGCTCGAACCCTTCGCGACGCATGGTCTCAATGAGTACCGACAAGTGCAGAATGCCGCGGCCGTACACCAGGAAGGTGTCTTCGCGGTCGGTTTCCTTCACGCGCAAAGCCAGGTTTTTCTCGGTTTCCTTGAACAGCCGGTCACGCAGGTGGCGCGAGGTCACAAACTTGCCTTCCTTACCGAAGAAGGGCGAGTTGTTGATGGTGAACAGCATGTTCATCGTCGGCTCGTCGATGCTGATGGTGGTCAGCCCTTCGGGGTTCTCGGCGTCGGCGAGGGTGTCGCCAATGTCGAAGCCTTCGATGCCGGTTACGGCGCAGATTTCGCCCGAGCTAACTTCGGAAACCTTGGTGCGGCCCAGGCCTTCGAATACCTGCAGCTCTTTGATTTTTACTTTCTTGATGGTGCCGTCGCGCTTCACCAGGCTCATGTTGGCGCCTTCCTTCAGCGTACCGCGGTGCACGCGGCCGATGGCGATACGGCCCACGAACGAGGAGTAGTCAAGCGAAGTAACCTGCATCTGGGGCGTGCCATCCAGCTGGGGGGCAGGGGGGATGGAAGCCACCACGGCGTCGAGCAGCGGGATGATGCTGTCGGTCTTTTGCTTCCAGTCGGTGCTCATCCAGCCCTGTTTCGAAGAGCCGTACAGGGTCACGAAGTCCAGCTGGTCTTCGTTGGCACCGAGGTTGAACATCAGGTCGAACACCTGCTCGTGCACCTCATCGGGGCGGCAGTTTTCCTTGTCAACTTTGTTGACCACCACGATGGGCTTCAGGCCCAGGTCAATGGCTTTGCCCAGCACGAAGCGCGTCTGGGGCATGGCACCTTCGAAGGCATCCACGAGCAGCAGTACGCCGTCGGCCATCTTCAGTACGCGCTCCACCTCACCACCGAAGTCGGCGTGACCAGGGGTGTCGATAATGTTGATTTTAACGTCTTTGTACCGTACCGAAACGTTTTTGGAGACGATGGTAATGCCCCGCTCACGCTCCAGGTCATTGTTGTCCAGAATCAGGTCGTCGAACTGCTGGTGCTCGTCGAACAGCTTGGAGGCGTGAATGATCTTGTCCACGAGCGTAGTCTTGCCGTGGTCAACGTGCGCGATGATGGCGATATTGCGAATGTTCTGCATACAATGGGTTTTCCGGGTGCAAAGGTACGGAATGTTTGGCGCAAAAACTTGCAGGTAATTAATTGTTACTGAGTGAGGAAGAAACGGCCGGCGAGAACTAAGACAACTAATTGGGCGCCTGCGGTTCCGAAATAGGACGGGCAGCAACTTTCTAAATGGGCCAAAGCCGAACCGTAGGCGGGCTGCGTATGTTGTATTCGAAGCCCGGTTCTGGCCTGGGTTTCCGCTCATTGTCTTTACTTTCTCTTCTTGCTCATGCGTTCTTCCTTCCTCGTTCTGCTGCTATCGGTTTTCACCCTGAACTCGGCCTGCTCACAGAAAAAAAATGTGGCCGTAGAAAAGCCCCAGGCGCCCACCCAGCCCACAGCCGCGGCCAAAGCTTATCCGAAACCCCGGCTCGTGACGGGCAAGCCCGATGAGTTTCCCATCCGCAAAACCGATGCGCAGTGGAAGGCCCAGCTCACGCCCGACCAGTACTTTATTTTGCGGCAGCAGGGCACGGAGCGGGCCTTCACGGGCAAGTACCACGACAACCACGAGAAGGGCAACTACTACTGCGCCGCCGACCACAATCTGCTGTTCTCGTCCGAAACCAAGTTTGAGTCGGGCACGGGCTGGCCGAGCTTCTGGGCCCCGGCTTCCGAAAACAGCCTGAAGGTAACGGCCGACAACAGCTACGGCATGAGCCGCGACGAGCTGGTATGCGCCAAATGCGGCGGCCACCTTGGCCACGTGTTCAACGACGGTCCCCAGCCCACCGGCCTGCGCTACTGCATGGATGGCAACGGCATGGTATTCGAAAAAGCAAAATAAAACCGCAGCTGACCGGTAAGCGTTGGGCCCGTCAGCTACCGGCAGCCGCTAACTGACGGGCTTACTACTTTTGCGGGCGGCCCGCTGGCAATCCAAGCCGGCGGGCCGTTTCGTTTGTTGCGTTGGCAGCGCCCCGTAGGCACTGTCCTTTTGCTTTTCTCATGCCACCACTTTCTTCCCCCAACGACCCTATTGCCAACCTGCAGGCCGCCCTGGCGCCGGCCCGTCAGCACCTTATCGACCACGGCGTGTACCAGTCGCTGCATTCCCTGGATGACTTGCGCGTGTTTATGCAGCACCACGTGTTTGCGGTGTGGGATTTTATGTCCCTGCTCAAGGCCCTGCAGCGGGAACTCACGTGCGTGGCGGTGCCCTGGGTGCCGCGCGGCAACCCGGTTACCCGCCGCCTCATCAACGACATTGTGCTGGAAGAAGAAACCGACCTGGACCCCGAGGGCCGACCGGCCAGCCACTTTGAGCTATATCTGCGCGCCATGCGGGAGTGCGGCGCCGATACGGCGCCCATCGAAAAGCTGCTGGCTGCCCTGGCGGCCGGCGCTACCGTGGACGCGGCCCTGCAGCAGGCGGAAGCGCCGGCTTCGGTCCGGGCGTTTGTGCTGGAAACGTTTCGCATTATTGAGGCCGGCCAGCCCCATGCCGTTGCCGCAGCCTTCACCTTTGGCCGCGAAGACGTAATTCCCGCCATGTTCCGCCACCTAGTGCACGATTTGCGCCAGCGTTTCCCCGGTCAGCTCGACACGTTCACGTATTACCTCGACCGCCACATTCAGCTCGACGAAGAAGTACACACCCCTTTAGCCCAGCAGATGGTGCGCGAGCTGTGCGGCCACGATGCTGCGCGCTGGACCGAGAGCCGCGAAGTGGCAGCCCGCTGCATGCAGGCCCGCGTGGCGCTGTGGGACGGAATCCGGGCGGCACTCCGGCAGCCGGCGGCGGTAGGGTAGGCGGCTCAACTTCTGCGCCCCTGCGCCGTTGTAAGAAAGGTTAGCCGGGTTTCGGCTACCTTCTTTTTTTGCCTCGATGAGACTTCCCTCTAGTTCTTTCCGCCTGTTGCTGCCAGTGCTGGCGGGTATGCTTTCCTGCACTACGGCCGAAGAAAGTGCCGTGGAGCGGGAGCGGCCGACTGCGCCTGCTTCCATTACCACCGACGCCGACCGGCAGGCAGCCTACAATAGCAACGCGGGCTACGGGGGCTCCGTGCCCGATGCTACCCCGGGCCGCGTACCCATCCGGGAGCAAAGCAGCGGCATCAACTCGCGCAAACGGCCCGAAACCCTGAACACCGACGACCCCAACAACTCGACCCCCGAAACCCGGCTGCGCCGGCTGAATGGAGCTCCGGTAGATACCCTGCGCCGGCCCTAGCGAGGCTAGCAATAACAAGAAAAACGGTCTGCCTGCCTTTTGTGAGGCTAGTAGACCGTTTTCCTGCTTTTGGGCTGTTGCTAAGCGGCGTCCGTGCCCGAAGGCGCTTCCGCGGTGGGAGCGGCTGGCTTGCGGGACGTGGCGGGGCGGCGGGGGGCGGCCTTAGCAGCCGGAGCAGCCGGCTTGGCGGCGGGTCTGGCGGGGCGGCGGGGCGCTGGCGCAGCGGCTCCAGCCCCTTCGGGGGCGTTGGCGTCCTGCGCGCTGGTATCAGTAGAAATGCTGTCGGAGCCGGCGGGGGTGCCGGTGTCGTAGTGGCGCACTATCGTGTGCAGGGCTTGCTCAAACATGCGCTCCGTATCGGCGTCGAGGCGGCGGGTGGCTTCCTTTACCACTTCCTTGAGCTTGGCTTTCGTTTCCAGCCGAATGCGCTTCACTACTTCGTCCATGCGCTTGTCGAGCTCCTGCTGCAGCTGTTTGGCCGCCGATTTCAGGCTCTTTTTCTGGCTGGCTTTTTTGGTAGAACGGGCATCCGTGAGGGCATCGGTGGTGCGCGTCGCGGCTTTGCTGGCCTTGTCGGCTTTGCGCTGGGCCTTGTGCTCCGCTTTCTGCGCAGGGGTTTTCTTCACCTTCTTTTCAGCCGGCGCTTTTTCAGTTTTTTTCATGGGAAGAAGAGGTTTGGGAAAATGGTTGAGCTTACGTACGCGGAGTAGCCTGAGCAGTTAGTGACTAAAGGTAAATGGTTTCGTCAGCAAATTGGCGGTGAATACGCGTTTGGCCGGATATACTGCATTTTCCTTGTTCCTTTGTGGTCTGATGCCCGCGCTGCCGGGCCGTTGTGCCGCTTTCTCGCTTGTTTTCGCATGTCTGCTACTTTTCCCCAACGCTATACCGTTACGGCCGCGCTGCCCTACGCCAACGGCCCCGTTCACATTGGCCACCTGGCCGGCGTGTACCTGCCCGCCGATATCTACGTGCGCTACCTGCGCGCCCAGCAGCGCGACGTAAAATTCATCTGCGGCTCCGATGAGCACGGCGTGCCCATCACCATCCGGGCCCAGAAGGAGGGCGTCACGCCCCAGCAGGTGGTGGATAAATACCACGCCATCATCCGCGACTCGTTCCAGGAGTTCGGCGTGTCGTTCGATATCTACTCGCGCACGTCTTCCCAAACTCACGCTGAAGTAGCCAGCGGCTTCTTCAAGAAGCTCTACGAGGAAGGCAAGTTCATTGAGCAGACCTCCGAGCAGTATTATGACGAGAAGGCCGACCAGTTTCTGGCCGACCGCTACATCGTGGGTACCTGTCCCAACTGCGGCAACGAAAACGCCTACGGCGACCAGTGCGAGAAGTGCGGCACCTCGCTCAGCCCCACCGAGCTGATCAACCCCCGCTCCATGCTCTCGGGCAACCACCCCGTGCTGCGCGAAACCAAGCACTGGTACCTGCCCTTGGATCAGTACGAACCTTGGCTGCGCGAGTGGATTGTGGAAGGCCACAAAAACGACTGGAAAGCCAACGTGTACGGCCAGTGCAAATCGTGGATCGACCAGGGCTTGCACCCCCGCGCCGTGACGCGCGACCTGGACTGGGGTGTGCCCGTGCCGGTGGCCGGGGCCGAGGGCAAAGTGCTGTACGTGTGGTTTGATGCGCCCATCGGCTACATCTCGGCCACCAAAGACCTGCTGCCCGATACCTGGGAAACCTACTGGAAAGACCCCGAAACCAAGCTGGTGCACTTCATCGGCAAGGACAACATCGTGTTCCACTGCATCATCTTCCCCACGATGCTCAAGGCCCACGGCGACTATATCCTGCCCGATAACGTGCCTGCCAACGAGTTCCTGAACCTGGAAGGCGACAAAATCAGCACGAGCCGCAACTGGGCCGTGTGGCTGCACGAGTACCTGCGGGATTTCCCCGGCCAGGCCGATGTGCTGCGCTACGTGCTCTGCGCCAATGCCCCCGAAACCAAGGACAACGACTTCACCTGGAAAGACTTCCAGGCCCGCAACAACAACGAGCTGGTGGCCAACCTCGGCAACTTCGTGAACCGGGCCGTAGTGCTCACCCACAAGTTCTTCGAGGGCAAAGTACCCGCCGCCGTGGGCTTCACCACCGAGGACGAGGACGTGCTGCGCCAACTGCAGGAGTTCCCGGCCCGCATCGGCGAGCTGATTGACAACTACCGCTTCCGCGACGCCCTGAACGAGCTGATGAACCTCTCGCGCCTGGGCAACAAGTACCTGGCCGACCAGGAGCCCTGGAAACTCATCAAAACCGACGAGGCTCGTACCGGCACCGTGCTGCACGTTTCCTTGCAGCTGGCCGCCGCTATGGTTACGCTACTGGAGCCCTTCCTGCCCGAAGCCGCCGCCCGCCTGGGCCGGATGCTCAACACCGAGAAAGGCACCTGGCCCCAGGCCGGCCGCCCCGACGCGCTGCCCGCTGGCCATCAGCTAGCCGAGGCCGCGTTGCTGTTCACCAAAATTGAAGATGCCACCGTAGAGGCCCAGGTGCAGAAGCTGCTCGACACCAAGAAAGCCAACGAGCTGGCCGCCGCTGTGTCGGCACCCGCGAAAGAGGATGTGAGCTTCGAGCAGTTCCAGCAGATGGACCTGCGCATCGGCACCATCGTAGCCGCCGAGAAAGTGGCCAAAACCAAAAAGCTGCTGAAGCTCTCCGTTGACCTCGGTTTCGACGAGCCCCGCACCATCGTATCAGGCATTGCCGAGCACTTCCTGCCCGAGGCCCTCATCGGCCAGCAGGTACAGGTACTGCTCAACCTCGCCCCCCGTGAAATCAAAGGTATCCAAAGCCAGGGCATGCTCCTGATGGCCGAAAACGCCGACGGCGTCCTCAGCCTCATGCAGCCCAGCTCCCCCGTGCGGCCCGGTTCCGGCGTGGCATAAGAAGAGAAGCGAGACCTAAGAAGGTGAGGAGTGAGACTTTCGTTCTGAAACCCGGTTGGGCAAACAGAACAGAAGTCTCACTTCTCATTTCTCACCTTCTCAGGTCTCATTTCACGTTTACCACATTCATAGCCCGCTCCACGCCCATAGCCCCAAAGGCCAGCACGGCCTCGGCGGCTTTTTCCAGGCGGCCCTCTAAATCAATTTGCTCATCGGCGGAGAAGGGGCTGAGTACGTAATCTACCTGCCGGCCCTTCGAGAAGCTGGAGTCGATGCCGAAGCGCAGGCGGGCGTACTCGTCGGAGCCCAGGGTTTCCTGGATGTGCTTGAGCCCGTTCTGGCCGCCGGCCGAGCCTTTGGCTTTCAGACGCAGCTTGCCAAAAGGGAGGGCCAGGTCATCGGTTACGACGAGCATATTTTCCTTGGTGAGCTTGAGCGCGCTCAGCCAATGGGCTGCCGCTTTGCCGCTCAGGTTCATGTAAGTAGTAGGCTTCACCAGCACGTAGGTGTGGCCCTTATGCTTGATTTCGGTGGTGAAGGCGTGGCGGCCCAGCTGCCAGGGCGCGGCCTCGTGCTTGCGGGCCAGGTAGTCGCCCACCATAAAGCCTACGTTGTGGCGCGTGTTGGCATACTCCGGCCCAATGTTGCCCAGGCACAGAACAAGAAACTTCATTAGTATAACGGGTTGAGGTAAGGTAGCCAGTAAGCACATGCGCTGCTGCGGGCCCTTCGTGCCTGCAAAGATGGCAGGACCAGCAGTGGCCTCGGTAGTCGGCTATAAAAAAAGCCGTTCTGCGAACAGAACGGCTTTTCAAGTGGCAGTAAGCGTTGGGAATTTGCGTCCCCGCGGCTACTTGCCGTATAGGATAAACTATTTTTCGGCGTTGAGGGTGCCTTTGAGGGCACGGGGGATGGTAACGGTGGCAATAGGCGCCTGGGGGTTGGTGAGGATGGTGTAGCCCTTCGGCTCTACTTTGCTCACTTTGATAGACTTGCCAAGGCCCAGGTCCGAAATGTTTACTTCCACGAAGTCGGGCAGATTTTCGGGAGCGGCCTTCACTTTCAGCTTACGCAGCTTGCTTACCAGCTTGCCACCCTGCTGTACGCCGGGCGAAGTGCCGATGTACTTCACGGGAATATCCATTTTCACTTCTTTGCCAGCTTCCAGCTCCAGGAAGTCAACGTGGAGCAGCATTTCGTTCACGGGGTGGAACTGGGCGTCCTGCACGATGGCGCGGTACATGGTACCTTCCACGTTCAGGTCTACGATGTGCACCTCGGGGGTGTACAGCAGCTCACGGAACAGGATGGCGGGGGCGGAAAAATGCACTTGCTCGGTACCGCCGTACAGTACGCACGGTACGTACGATTCGAGGCGGATGGCCTTGGCATCTTTCTTACCGAGATTCGCTCTTTTAAACCCTACAATCTCGAGGCTTTTCATAAAGGAGTGTGTTTGGAGAAATCCGCTCACCCACAGCAGGTAAACGGGCCGCAAAGATAAGATAATCTTGTTTAGAATTGTCTACTTGACCAAAGAAAGGTTCTTTAGGCTCGGCTCCCTCTTCCACATGCAAGCCCACAATCACCATAAGCATGAACACTAACCAATAAACAAGCATACAACCAAGAACTGCTACCCCTAAACGTACTGGCGCCTTTACAATACCAGCGGAAAATACCCATCGGAGGGAAAACAAGAGCAGGACTAGTGATAGATAGATTAAGGTTTCTGGAGAGATACTGTTTAAAGACATATAGTTCTGTCATATAGGTAGCTGAATCTTGAACGAACAACGAATTGATTGACTGTTTCGCCACCACGTTGTGAGTGGACTGGGTAAAGAGGCTTTGGTTTTGCTGTGGAGCGGGCGGGGGCCAAATGAAACCGTGTCAAATCAATGGAAAGCAGTTGTGCGCGGTACGTTCACGGGTTCTGCTGGCTGCGGAATCCGCTTATTCATCACCCGAAACCAAAGCGGCGGTAGCATGGCCAGCATCATCATGCCGGGGTAGCCGGTAGGCATGCGGGGGCTGGTGGGCTGGTAGCGTAATACCTGATAAGGGCGCGAAGCGAGGTAGTGGTGGTCGGAGTGGCGGGTAAGCTCGTACAGCAGCAGACGGCCCAGCTTGTGGTTGGAGTCCCAGGAATGGTGGGGTTGCACCCGCTCGTACCGGCCGTTGGGGTTGAGCTGGCGCTGCAGGCCGTAGTGCTCAATGTAGTTGACCAGCTGAAACAGCAATAAACCAACAACGGCCGCGCCAAGCCAGGCGGCTACTACGGCGCCACCAAGCGTCAGGCCCACTGCCGCCAAAACCACCAGCTGCAGCAGCTGAAAGCGCAGCATTTGGTTGGCAAAGGACAGCCAAGGCAGTCCTTGCTTGGCGAGTCGTACCTGTTCTAAGTGCCAGGCCGACCGATACTCGCCCACCACGGAGCGGGGGAAAAACAGCCAGAAAGGCTCATTTAGCCTTGCGGTGGCCGGGTCGAGGGGGGTGGCCACGTAGCGGTGGTGGCCCCGGTTGTGCTCAATAAAGAAGTGCAGGTAGAGGTTCGTGAGCAAAAGCAGCTTGGCTAGTACCTGCGCCCATCGGCTACTCCGGTGGCCCAGCTCGTGGCCTACCCCAATGCCCAGAATGCCTAAGCTCAACCCCATCGTAACCATGGTGCCCGCGACTTCTGCCGGGGAAAGCGGCCGGCTTACCAGGGTATGCGCGAAAAGGGCCCACAGCCCGTAAAGCACGGGGACGTTCAAGTACAACAGCCAGTTGTAAATGGGACTGGCAGTGGGTATTGCGGCCGCAGTTGCCGGAGTCTTGCGGCGGGACTGCCGCTGTTGCCGGCCCGGGCGGTCCAGCAGCGGAATAATGCCAAAGATGGTAACCGGCGACAGCCACAGCCAGGGGCCGCCCGCCGCAAGCCCAGCGAAGGTGAGAGCAGGAATAAGGTAGGCTACGCTATAGGAAAGCGCCTGACGGTTGAAAAGCATGGCCTAGGATGGCAAGCTCGGAATGAAACGAAAGTAGCAGCTGGCGAAGATACCGACAGAAGGAGGGCATTGCCAACTTGCTTGGCTTCTCTTCGGGGCGTTGGGGCAACTCCTGCGGGGGCATGGGCGGGGCCGATGCCCTAGCGGGCTAACCCCAGTTGCCGGAGGCGGCGGCGGGTGTCGGAGAAGAGAGCGGCCTCGGGGGTGCCGCGGCGCATGGAGTCCAGCACCAGCAGCCCCGGCGGTAGGGACAGCGCACTTTTCTGCTGGGTGCCGCTCAGAAAAGGGTGAGGACCAATGTGGGTAACAACGTCTATGCCATCGGCCCCCAGGGCCTGCACCAGGCTGTGCAGCAGGGTAGGATTGGTAACCATCTCAAACCAGTATTCCCGCCCGATAATGGTACTGGCCGGAATCACTGCTCCGAGCCGGCTGGAATAGAATGCGCATCGCAGGGGCAAAGGCTCTATCTCGGTCAGCAACGCGCTAAACGAGGGCTGGTGGTGGGCCAGGAGTGGGGTATGCGTGGGCCAGGAGCCTACCCGCGTGAGGGGCTCCCAGTGGTAGCCTTGCTGGTGCAGAAAAGCGGTGGCAGCTGCCTCGTCGTCGCTGTGAAAAAAAACCAGACAGGTCTGCGCATTCAGCTCCACTACAGGGTAAATCGGCACTGGGGAAGTCAGGCAGGCCGTTTGGGCCGAAGCCAACGCGGTATGCACGTAGAAATACAGGAAATCCTTAGCCAAGGGAAAAAACATCCGGACTACGGCCGTGCACACCCGGATGGCGTCCGGTAGGCTCAAACCCCCGGCTGCGTATACACCCGCTATTTCTCCCAGGCTAAGGCCCGCAATGGCATCGGGCTCCACCTGATAGGCTTTCCATAATGCCACCTGGGCCACTTGCACAGCCATAATATAATAGGTGACCTTACCCTGCATGAATTGTTCATCGGCCTGCCCGGCAAATAAGGGCACAAGGTCGCAATCCGCTATTTCGATTAGTAAGTCGTTGAACTCATGAACCATGGCCCGAAAGGCGGGCTCGGTCCGGTACAACTCCTGCCCCATGCCCAGCCAGTACAGGCTGCGGCCGTTAAAAGCGAATACGTGGTGCTTGGGCTGGTAAGCGCCACCCGCTCGGCTTCCGCGGTTAAGCAGGCCGCCTGAAATGCTTTGCAGCCAGGACAATAGAGGAAGAGCCATAAAACAAACAGCAGTAACTACCGGGGGACCAAACCGACTTCCCGCAAAGGTAATAGCCGCTTAAAGCAAAAAACCACCCGGCAGCAACTGCCGGGTGGTTCTGTAGAAGGAGGACGCTGCTTAAATAAACAGGGAGCTGATGCTCTCGTGCGTCACCACGTTGCGGATAGCCTGGGCGAACAGGTTCGACACCGAAATTACCTTGATTTTGGGATTTTCCTCTTTCAACGGAATCGTGTCGGTGATGACCAGCTCTTCCAGCACCGAGTTGCGAATCCGGTCGTGGGCTGGGCCAGAAAGTACCCCGTGCGTAATCACCGCTCGCACCGACTTGGCGCCGCGCTCCATCAACAGCTCAGCGGCTTTGCAGATGGTACCAGCCGTATCCACGATGTCGTCGATGAGCACCACGTTCATGTCCGTTACGTCGCCAATCACCTGCATAGAGGCAATTTCGTTGGCCCGCAGGCGCATCTTGTCGCACACCACAATTTCGGCCCCGAACTTCTTGGCGAAGCTGCGCGTGCGCACCACGCCGCCCACGTCGGGGGAGGCGAAAATGAGATTTTCCAGGTTCAGCGACTTGATGTAGGGCGCCGAAACGGTAGCCCCGTCGAGGTGGTCTACCGGAATATCGAAGAACCCCTGGATCTGGCCCGCGTGCAGGTCGCAGGTCATCAGGCGGTCGGTGCCCACGCTCTGCACGAAGTCGGCCACCACTTTGGCGCCGATGCTCACCCGGGGCTTGTCTTTGCGGTCTTGCCGGGCATAGCCGTAGTAGGGCATGACCACGGTTACCGAGGCGGCCGAGGCGCGCTTGGCCGCGTCCACCATCAGCATCAGCTCCATCAGGTTTTCGGCCGGCGGGTTGGTGCTCTGAATCAGGAACACGGCGCAGCCCCGCACGCTCTCGTTGAAGCTGGGGCCAAGTTCCGTATCGGCAAAGCGCTGAATGCTCAGGTCGCCGAGGGGCTGGCCGAAGGCGGCGGCAATCTGCTGTCCTAGCTCGCGGGAAGCATTACCTGCAAAAATTTTAACCTGCTGTGGCATAATGAAGGAGGGGAAAGGGAGAAGGCAAAAAAGCGAAAGGCGCTGACTCTTCCGGAGAGGAAGACTCAGCGCCTTTCGCTTTACTTTAGTCGGTTGTCCGACCAGGGCTCGAACCTGGACTTTCTTGAATCAAAATCAAGCGTGTTGCCAGTTACACCATCGGACAATTTCCCATTCGTAAAACCGGTGTGGTGTTCCGTTTGGGTGTGCAAATGTACTACGGGTTTTTTGGCAGCCAAACTTTCCGGCAAAATTTTTTTCGGGTAGTTCGGCCTTCACGGTATCTAAAAGGCCTTTTCCACGGCTTGAGTGCCTGATTTTCAAGGACGCACGCGCCGGGCAGCAGTTGGTAAATTTTCTCGGCGGGCGGACTTTGGCAAAGCGGCAATTAAGCCGTAGTTTTGCGGCCTGAAAACGTTGCCCACTCACTATAAAGAAACGCAATGGCGAATACCGGCAAAATCACCCAGGTTATCGGGCCCGTCGTAGACGTGAGCTTCGCGGGTGAAAGCTCCAAGCTTCCTAACATCCTCGACGCACTCGAAGTCACGAAAGACAACGGCCAGGTGGTTATCCTGGAGGTCCAGCAACACCTGGGCGAAGACCGGGTGCGCACCATCGCCATGGACTCGACCGAGGGCATGACCCGCGGCGCCGAAGTACGCGACCTGGGTGCGCCCATGTCGATGCCTACGGGCGAAGGCGTAAAAGGCCGCCTGTTCAACGTGGTAGGCTATGCCATCGACGGCATTCCCCAGCCCAAGAGCGACGGTCCGCTGCCGATTCACCGCCAGCCTCCGCCCTTCGAGGACCTGGCTACTTCCTCGGAAGTTCTCTTCACCGGTATCAAAGTAATTGACCTGCTGGCTCCCTATGTGAAGGGTGGCAAAATTGGTTTGTTCGGTGGCGCCGGCGTAGGCAAAACCGTACTCATCATGGAGCTGGTAAACAACATTGCCAAGGCCTACGCTGGTCTGTCGGTGTTTGCCGGTGTGGGTGAGCGTACCCGCGAAGGCAATGACCTGCTGCGCGAATTCATCGAGTCGGACATCATCAAGTACGGTGAGGAGTTCAAGCACTCGATGGAAGCCGGCGGCTGGGACCTGACCAAGGTTGACCAGAACGAGCTGCTTAAGTCGCAGGCTACCCTGGTGTTCGGCCAGATGAACGAGCCCCCCGGAGCCCGGGCCCGCGTAGCCCTGTCGGGCCTCACCATTGCGGAAAACTTCCGCGACGGCGACGGTTCCGGTGCCGGCCGCGACATCCTGTTCTTCATCGACAACATCTTCCGCTTCACCCAGGCAGGTTCCGAAGTATCGGCTCTGCTGGGCCGCATGCCGTCGGCCGTAGGCTACCAGCCCACGCTGGCCACCGAAATGGGTGCCATGCAGGAGCGGATTACCTCCACCAAGCGCGGTTCCATCACATCGGTACAGGCTGTATACGTGCCGGCCGATGACTTGACGGACCCGGCTCCGGCCAACACCTTTGCTCACTTGGACGCTACCACGGTACTGTCGCGGAAGATTGCCGAGCTGGGCATCTACCCGGCCGTAGACCCGCTGGACTCCACCTCGCGTATCCTGTCCACTGAAGTTCTCGGCGACGAGCACTACAACACGGCCCAGCGCGTGAAGGAGATTCTGCAGCGCTACAAGGAACTGCAGGACATCATCGCCATCCTGGGCATGGACGAGCTGAGCGAAGAAGACAAGCAGGTTGTAAACCGCGCCCGCCGCGTGCAGCGCTTCTTGTCGCAGCCGTTCTTCGTGGCCGAGCAGTTCACCGGTCTGGCCGGCGTACTGGTTGACATCAAGGATACTATCAAAGGCTTCAACGCCATCATCGACGGTACCTATGACCACCTGCCCGAGGCAGCTTTCAACCTGGTAGGCACCATCGAGGATGCCGTTGCCAAAGGCGAGAAGCTGATTGCTGAGGCCAAGTAATTTTCTAATGTGGGGAATGTGCTGATGTGGGAAATGTGAAAACTACTTTCACACAACCCCCAGCACATTCATCACATTTCCACATTTCTCACATTAGAAACCATGCATCTGGAAATCATTACCCCCGACCGCAAGGTATTTGAAGGCGAGGTTTCGTCGGTTCAGTTTCCGGGCACCGACGGCCTGTTCGAGGTACTGAATGACCATGCTCCGCTGATTTCGGCGCTGCAATCGGGTAACGTGGTGCTGAACGGCGGCTCAACTACCTTCCGCATCGATGGAGGAGTAGTTGAAGTACTCCGCAACAACGTTATTGTACTCGCGGAGGGCGCTTCGGCGTAATTCCTGGTTTTAGCTTGCTATAAAAAGCCTTTCCTTTGCGGGAAAGGCTTTTTTATTGCCTTTCCCAAGCCTCATGCCTTCAGCTGGTTCGTCTCGTATGAAAATAAAGCCCAAAATCACCCCGATCTACCAGACTTCGGTTTTCAAGTTCGAGGACCTGACAGAGCTGGAACTCTATTTCGGGGAGCCGGGCAGCCGCTACCTGTATTCACGTAACGGGAATCCCAACTCCGACGAACTGGCCGATAAGGTAAACGAGTGGGAGCAAGGCGCCGGGGCCGTGGCTACCGGTTCGGGCATGGCCGCCATCCTCGCCGCCCTGATGGCGTGCTGCCAGGCCGGCGACCATGTGCTGTGTGCGGCCGATATCTACGGAGGCTCTTCGTCCTTGCTCAACCAAGAGCTCAGTCGGCTGGGAATAACCGTGACGTACGTGCCGTTTGAGCATTTGTACGAATTGAGCCCATTTGTACAGCCCACTACGCGCCTGCTGCTGTGTGAAACCATCAGCAACCCGCTGCTGCGCGTGGCCGACCTGCAGCGCCTGACGCAGGAGTGCCACCAACACAGCCTGAAGCTGGTAGTGGACAACACCTTTGCCTCACCCGTCATCACGCGGCCACTCGCGCTGGGTGCCGACCTGGTGCTGCACAGCGTGACGAAGTACCTGGCTGGGCATTCCGATGTAACAGCCGGCGTGGTGGTAGCCGCCGACCCGGCGCTGGCGGCGCGCCTCAGGCAGATTGGCGTGCTCTATGGACTTACTCTTAGCCCCATGGAAAGCTGGCTGGCGGTGCGGGGGCTCAAAACGCTTCGGCTTCGGATGCGTGAGCATAGCGCCAATGCCTTGACTATTGCTGAATTTCTGCAGCAGCAGCCGGCGGTGCGCGCCGTATATTATCCAGGGCTAGCGGCCCACCCTCAGCACGAACTGGCCCGGGCACAGGGTGCAGGCCAGTACGGCGGGATGCTCTCTATTCTGCTGGCCGATGATACCGAAGTTGTCAATCGATTTATTAGAGCCTGCCAGCGCTTCCCCTTTGCGCCTTCCCTGGCCGGCGTCGATTCATCCTTATCGTATCCCTTGGGCACTTCACACCGCTACCTGACCAGTGAGCAACAAGCCGAGCTGGGCATCACCGTGGGCCTTGTGCGCCTGTCGGTAGGAATTGAGCCCGTTGAGGAACTGCTGGCCGATCTGCAGGCGGCTTTGCAAAGCCTGTAGCCGCTTACTAGTTGATAGCGGAATATTAAGCCTTGCCCGGGTGACTTCTGCGGAAGTAGCCGGGTAAGGCTTTTTGGCTGATAATAGGTGCGGGTAGCTCAGTTCCTACATAAATGCCGCCATGCCGGGCAGCAGGCTTCGATCAGGTAATAGGCGTTCATTTGTGTGGGCAGGCCGCACCTGGGGTAGCATCCCTGCAATGCGAGATGAACGAGATTAAAATTGGATTAAAGTAATATCATTATATATAATAGTATTACTTTTATTGTGAACCCACTATACACCCACTCATGAACTGGTTACGAAAAACTCAACTCACTGCCTTCCTGCTACTTGTCACTCTGTCCCTGGCCCTGGCTGGCCGGGCGGCCAACCCCGATGCCGTACTGGGAGTTTGGAAAAATGGGGAGGGTACAGGTATGGTGCAGATTTACAAAAAGGGAGACAAGTATTTCGGGCGCATTGTGTGGCTCAAAGTGCCCAACAACCCCGATGGCACGCCCCGTACGGATGTAAATAATCCCGACGAAAGCAAGCGGAAGGTTCCGCTGAAAGGGCTGGAGAACATGCGCGGCTTCAGCTATTCGGGGGACAATAAATGGGAATCGGGCAGCATCTACGATCCTAAAAACGGGAGTGACTACTCCTGTGAGATGACGCTCGTGGACGAAAACACGCTGGAAGTGCGCGGCTTTATCGGTGTGTCCCTGTTCGGGCGTACCGACGTGTGGAAGCGGCAGATCAGCAAGAAGAAGTAGCCGCTATGCGAACTTTCTACTCCGTGGTAGCCGCGCTGGTGCTGGCTACCGGCGCGCAGGCGCAGGACACGCCCGCCCCACCTGCTGCGCCCGCGCCCGCCGATTCACTGGACTTCGGTGAGTTTGGGGATGCCGATGGGCAGGCAGCCCGCACGTTTGCTACCCAGAAGGTGCTTTACCTAAGCCCCACCAAGCTGATTTCTCTGGGCTACGAGGGGCAACCTGGCTTCGACCTCACCACCAGCGGGCAAACCTTCGACCCTCCACTTACCCAGGAGGTAGAGCGTTTCCGGGGGCTGCGTCTGGGCGTGAATGCCCCGGTAATTTCGCGCTCCAATTTTATTCTTAACCTCGGCCTCACATACTGGAACACGAGCGTGCAAGTGCCCGGCTCCCCAGGTTTGTGGCAGGCCCTGAACAAGGGCCTGCGCTCCACGGGCGTGAATGCCACCGTATTTAAGCCCTTCGATATCAAGCGCTTTTTGCTACTGCAGGCCAGTGCCGATTTGAATGGCAATTACCGTAGCTTCGGCGATGTGAGCAGCCAGGCCCTCACGTACAGTGGCACAGCCATCTACGGCTGGAAGCCCAACGACAACTTTATGTGGGGCTTGGGAGTGACACGCACCTACCGGGCCGGCCAGCTGCTGCACATACCCGTGGCATTCTACAACCGCACCTTTAGCCCGCGCTGGGGGGTAGAAGCGGTGTTTCCGGCCCGGGCTAACCTGCGGCGCAGCTTTGGCACCAGCTCTTTGCTGATGCTGGGCTACGAAATAGAAGGCAACGCCTACTATCTGGGGCCAGTAGATGGGCAGGATATCTTTCTGCGCCGCGGGGAGCTGAAGCCGCGCATTACCTACGAGCGGCAGTTGGCGGGCTTTGTGTGGTTATCGGCGCAGGTAGGCTACCGCTACAACTGGCGCTTTGATGGCTTTACCACCCAAAACCCCACCGGCGACGATAAGCCGCTATTTGAGAACACGCTGGGCAACCCACTTTACTTCAACGTGAGCGTTAATCTGGTAAGTCCCTAACCTGAAAACCAGGAGCCGTTTCCCCCGCGCTGAGGCTAAGGCACATGGAAAAGGCCTCTAATTTTGCTGGTACTTAGAAAGCCCGCTCCTTACTTGAATCCATCAATCGGTACGCCCGAATAATGCGGTTCAAGCTAGGGTGCGGGCTTTGTGCGGAAGCTTATTTCCAAGCTATGATAGAGAGCCACTGATGCTGCTCGGTTTTATACCACAGCGGATGCAGGAATACTAGTGAGAAACCTTTTGTGCGTTTTGTGCCGGATAATGAACTTTATGTGCGGCAAACAAGCAAGGTATACCTGCTAATGGGCTAAAATGCCTCCTCAATGGCATCGGCTACTCGCCGCAAATCACCTTCCGTCATGGCTGAGCCGCTGGGCAGGCACAAACCGCGGGTAAATAAGTTTCCACATACGGCGCCACCATACATGGGCGCATCGGCAAAGAGGGGCTGTAGATGCAGGGGTTTCCAGAGGGGGCGGCTTTCGATGTTACGCGTTTCCAGGTGCAGCCGGAGGTGCTCGGGCGTGACGGCGGTTTGTTCCGCCTCGAGCAGGATAGTAGTCAGCCAGCGGTTGGAGCGGCTGCCGGCCGGTTCCGCGGGGCCAAATGCCAGGCCGGGTAGGTGGCGCAACTTGTCGCAATACCAGAGGTAGATTTCGCGGCGCTTTTTTACCCGGTCTTCCAGCAACTCCATCTGGCCCCGGCCTATACCGGCTAGCAAGTTGCTGAGCCGGTAATTATACCCCAGCTCCGAGTGCTGATAATGGGCTGCCTGGTCCCGGGCCTGGGTAGCCCAAAATCGTACTTTGGCCGCCCACTCGGGGCGGTTGGTTACGAGGGCGCCCCCGCCGCTGGTAGTGAGAATTTTATTGCCATTGAAGGAGAAAACTCCAACATCTCCAAACGTACCCAGAGGTTGGCCCTTGTAACGTGCCCCCAAGGCCTCGGCTGCGTCTTCCAGCACTGGAATGCCGTACTCGCGGGCCACCGCCAGTAGCTCATCCAAGCGGGCGGGCATGCCATACAGGTGCACGATAATAAGCGCCTTTGGCAGGCGCTGACCGCCTGCCACGCGTGCCTGCAAAGCTTCGCGCAGCCGCTGTGGGCACATGTTCCAGGTATCCGGCTCACTGTCGATAAACACTGGGGTGCCGCCACAATACACGATGGGGTTGGCTGTGGCCACAAACGTGAAAGAGGAGCATAGCACTTCGTCGCCGGCTTCAACTTCCAGTAGCTTCAGGCCCAGGTGAATGGCGGCCGTGCCGGAGGAAAGGGCCACGCAGGCCTGGGTCCCGGTAAACTCGCAGATGTCCCGCTCGAAGCCGTCGAGGTTGGGGCCTACGGGTGCCACCCAGTTGTCTTCCAGGGCCTTGTGCAGGTAGTTGATTTCGTGGCGGCCGAGGTGAGGCGGGGAGAGGTATAGTCGGTCGTAATCCTGGCTGCGCATAGGTGATATAAGGAAAGAAAGCAGAGCAATGGAGCCGCTGATTTTGGTGCCAGCACTTGAATAAGATACGCCACAAAACAGGCGAAATCAGTAGAATAAGGCAGTTTCTTTTAAATTGATCGATATGTCTGAGGTAGTCGTCTGATAGTCAGGAGACAGCAGTGTGCTGTTTTACCACGGTGGCCGGTACGCCTACGGCCGTGCAATCAGCGGGTAACTGGCGCACTACTACGGCTCCGGCCCCAACCACTGTGCGTGGCCCCACCTGTACCTGCTGAATCACGGTGGCGTTGGTACCTAGGTAAACCTCCGGGGCCAGGTGCGCTCCACCGCCCACGTTGGCGTGGGGCATCAGGGAGCAGAAATCCTCCAGCACGGCATCGTGCCCAATGGTGCAGCCCAGGTTCAGCAAAACGTGCCGGCCCAGGGTAATGTCGGTCGTAAGCACGCACTGCTGGCTGATAATGCACCCCTCGCCCAGACTAACGTGCTGGTAAGGCCGCAGCATTACGCCCGGGTGAACCAGCGTGGCGAAAGAAAGTTGGGGGTTGCTCAGCCGCTGCACTACGGCTGCGCGGCTGCGGCTGCTGCCTACGGCCACGGTTACGTGCAGGGGCTCCGGCCACTCGTTCAGGTCGTGAATGGTGCCCCGGTACGGCACTCCGTGAATAGCGGAAGCTGCCGGGGTCTGGTCGTCGAAAAAGCCAATGACGTCCCAGGTGGGCTGCACTTCGTTGAGCTGGCGGATGAGCAGCAGCACCTCCCGGCCCAGGCCGCCAGCCCCCACAATGGCAATGGGCTGCGTGGGGCCACCTTCCGCGTTGTACAAGTCAGAAAAGAAAAGCTGGGTCATAGGGTAGGGGTATCAGATGGGGGCGTGCCGCGGAAAGCTTCCATGGTAGCCTGGCCGTGGGCCGAAATGTCCTGGGCCGCCACCACCCGGCCCAGGGTACGCCAGAGAATACGCAAATCCAGCGCAAACGACACATGGTCGACGTACCAGACATCATACGCAAACTTCTGCTCCCAGCTGATGGCATTGCGCCCGTTTACCTGCGCCCAGCCCGTGATGCCTGGCCGCACGGCGTGGCGCCGGGCCTGCTCCGGGGAGTAAAGCGGCAGGTACTGCTCCAGCAACGGGCGCGGCCCCACCAGGCTCAGGTCGCCGCGCAGCACGTTCCAGAGTTGGGGCAATTCATCCACGGAAGCAGACCGCACCCACCGGCCCAGGGGCGTAAGCCGCTCGGCATCGGGTAGCAACTGCCCCGCGGCATCACGGCGGGAAGTCATGGTCTGCAGCTTGTAGAGCGTGAAGGAGTGGCCCAGCCAGCCCGGACGGCGCTGCCGGAAAAGCCACGCGCCGCCGTTTTGCGCGGCCAGGGCCACCGCCACGGGCAGCAGCAAGGGCAGCACCAGCACCAGCAGGGGCGTGGCTACCAGCACGTCAACGAGACGCTTTCCCCAGCGCAAGTACCAGGAAGAAGGAGCAGCAGTGGGCATGAAGGAAGGAGCGGGGCTGAAAGGTCAAAAATAGAGTTTGTGTTGGAAGCCGTAGTTTTCGGGACTTTAACGCCTGCCGTTCATGCTCGTTTTTCCCAACGCCAAACTCAATCTAGGCCTGTACGTGACCGGTCTGCGCCCCGACGGCTTCCGCAACCTGGAATCGGTGTTTGTACCCCTGCCCTGGAGCGACGCCCTGGAGGCCCTGCCCGCCTCGGCTACCACGCTCACCCTCACCGGCATTCCTATTCCCGGCGAGCCGGCCACCAACCTTTGCCTGCGCGCTTACGAGTTGCTAAAAGCTGACTTTGACTTGCCGCCCGTGCAGCTGCACCTGCATAAGGTAGTTCCTATCGGGGCCGGGCTGGGCGGCGGCTCCGGCGATGCGGCCTTTGCCCTACGTGTCCTCAACGACCTGTTCGGGCTGGGCCTGCCCGCCGAAACCCTGGAAAGCTACGCCTGCCGCCTGGGGGCCGACTGTGCCTTTTTCATTCAGAACAAGCCCGTTTTCGCCTTCGAGAAAGGGGACGTGTTCGAGGCCATTAGCTTGAACTTGGGGGGAATAGCCTGCAAGGTGGTTTACCCGGGCCTCCACATCAGCACGGCCGAGGCCTACGCCCGGGTGACGCCGCGCCCCCCCCGCCACGACCTGCGTACGGCCCTGCAGCAACCCTTGGAAACGTGGCGGCATACCGTCGGTAACGACTTTGAGGAGGCCCTTACCCCGCATTATCCGGTGCTGGGGGACATCAAGCAGGCCCTTTACGCCGCCGGGGCCGCGTACGCCAGCCTTTCCGGGTCGGGCTCGGCTGTGTACGGGCTGTTTCCCGGCGCGGCGGTTGCCCCGCAAATTTCCTTTCCGGCGCCTTATACCGTGTGGGACGGGCGGCTGTAGCAGGGCAACGGGTAGCGGCTATACCAGCACCTCGGCGGCTTCCCGGCGCCGGGCGCGGCGCTGGTTCCACTGGTCGAGCACGGGGTGAATGAGCACGCTCAGCAGAATAACCACGGTGCCCAGGTAGAACCCGGTAGAAAGCTTTTCCTGGCCAAAGCCCGGCACCCGGAGCGTGTACATCAGCACGGCCAGCACAATGCCGTACACGGGCTCCAGGTTGATGGTGAGGTTGACGACGAAGGCGGAAATGCGCTTCATCAGCTCCACGGAGGTGGAGAAGGCGTACACCGTGCAAACGCCCGCCAGCAGCAAAAGCCACAGCCAGTCGAGGCCCGCCAGCCGGAGCTGCAACCCCGCGCCATCGGTGTAGTAGTGGCTGTAGAAAGGCATAAACAGTACGATGCTCAGGCAAGCGCCAGCCATTTCGTAGAGCGTGAGCTGCAGCGGCGTATGCTGCTTTACCAGTTTGGAGTTCAGCACGCTGAACAGGGCGGAGAGGCCCGCCGAGAGAATAGCGACGAGCAGGCCCGCCAGCTGGTCAAGCTCCGCTTGCGAAACCAGGTACAGGCCTACCATCGTGAGCAGCCCCAGGCCAACCTCGTAGAACCGCACCCGGCGCCACAGCACCAGGGGCTCCAGCAAAGAGGTCCACAAAGCCAGCGTAGCCAAGCCCGCCAGGCACACACTCACCGAAGAAAGGCGCGCCGCCAGAAAAAAGGTTATCCAGTGCGCTGCCACGAGCACCCCAATACCGAGCATCTTCAGCACCTCCCTGGCCGGAACACGCCAGGGCTGGCCCCGCACCAGCAGCAGACCCGCCAGGCCAGTAGCGGCCAGCAGCGTGCGCCAAAACACCAGCTCTACCGGCGGCACGGAAATCAGCTTGCCCAGAATGGCCGTGAAGCCCCAGAGCAACACGATGAAATGCAGACGCAAGTAGTCTTTAAGCATGTTTTTAGCCGTTCACTATTGGCCGTTAGCGGTTAGCCTCCTGATAGGTTCGCAAGCCAAGCTTATGAATTGAAAAAGCAATTAGCCATTCGCTGACAGCTGATAGCTAGGCGACTTTTACTTTGGTACCAGGCGGTACAGCGCGGCTCCAATCAGGGTGAAGACGGTGCTGGGTACCCAGGCCGCCACCAGCGGGGACAGGTCGCCGACCAGGGCCAGGTTGCGACTCAGAATCACGAAAATGATGAACACGAAAGCCAGGGAAAAGCCCAGCGCAATCTGCCCGCCCACGCCGCCCCGGGATTTGCGCGACGACAAAATCACGCCGATAGTCGTGAGAATAAGAATGGCGAAAGGATAAGAATATCGCTCGTACTTCTCAATGAGGTAGGTTTCGGTGTCGTCGGCGCCGCGGTCAATTTTTTGCTGGATGTAGCGGTTCAGCTCGGGCAGCGTGAGGGTTTCGGCCAGGCGGTAGGTGCTAGCAAAGTCCTTGGGGTAGAGGTTGAGTGTGGTGTCGCGGGCGGGCAGGCTCCGCAGCGTTTCCTTGTCGCCGTTGAAGGTGTGCACCAACTGGGCCGAGAGCTGCCAGGCCTTGCGGGTAGAGTCCCACTGAATGGTATTGGCCGTGAGGCGACGCTTGAGCAGGGTGCCTTCAATGGTCTCAAGCGCGAAGCGGTAGCCAATGTTGCTCACATTGTCGTAGCTCTCCATGTAGGCGTAGCTGTTCGGGCCTATTTTGATGTGCACGTTGCGCCCCTTAAAGCTGTAGGGGTTCTTGATGTAGGCCTTTTCGAAGGCTACGCGCGTCTTGTTGGCGTTGGGAATCACCCAGCCAATCAGCCCAAATATGGAGATGCCGATAATGGTAGCCCCCATCAGGTAAGGAACCAGCAGCCGCTGAAAACTGATGCCGCTGCTCAGAATAGCCACAATTTCGGTGCGGGCTGCCAGCCGCGCCGTTACAAACACCGTGGCAATAAATACCGTGATGGGTGAGAGCAGGTTGGCGAAGTACGGAAACAGGTTCACGTAGTACTCCGAAATAATCTGCCACGCGCCCAGGTCGTGCTTGATGAAGTCGTCGTTTTTCTCCGTGAAGTCAATCACGCAGATTACCGACACCAGCATCACCACCGTGAAGATGTAGGAAGTCAGAAATTTCTGGAGGATGTATTTATCGAGCAGCTTCACGTTAGTACTTAAGTTATCGGAGCCTCCTGCTTAGGTGTACAGGCTTGAGTGCTTGCGCTTGAAAGAAACGAGCCGGATGATGTTCCTTAGCACGAAGCCGCCGCACCAATGCACTACAATCGTACCATCACCTGCTTTACCATGCGCTCCTTCCACTCACGGAAGGTACCGGCCATAATTTGTTGGCGCGCCTCGCCTACCAGCCAAAGGTAGAACGTGAGGTTGTGCACCGAGGCAATCATGCCGGCCAGGTACTCGCTGGCCTGGAACAGGTGGCGCAGGTAGGCCTTGGAGTAGAAGGTGCTGGCGTAGCCGCCTAGTTGCGCATCAACCGGCGAGAAGTCGTCGGCCCACTTCTTGTTTTTGATGTTGATAATGCCCTGGGTGGTGAAGAGCATGCCGTTGCGGGCATTGCGGGTGGGCAGTACGCAGTCGAACATATCCACGCCCAGGGCAATGTTTTCGAGGATGTTGGCCGGCGTGCCCACGCCCATCAAGTAGCGCGGCTTGTCCTGGGGCAGGATGTCGCACACGATTTCCGTCATCTCATACATCAGCTCGGCCGGCTCGCCCACGCTCAGGCCCCCAATGGCGTTGCCTTCCCGGCCCTGAGCCGCTATAAACTCTGCCGAGCGCACGCGCAGGTCCTTGAAGGTGCTGCCCTGCACAATAGGAAAAAGCGTCTGCTGGTAGCCGTAGAGGCCTTCGGTGCTGTCGAAGCGTGCAATGCAGCGCTGCAGCCAGCGGTGCGTCATGTCCAGGGAGCGGCTGGCGTAGCTGTACTCGCAGGGCCAGGGCGTACACTCATCAAAGGCCATGATGATATCGGCCCCGATGACTCGCTGAATGTCCATCACGCCCTCCGGCGAAAACAGGTGCTGGGAGCCGTCGATGTGGGAGCGGAACTTCACCCCGTCCTCCTTGATTTTGCGCGTCTTGCTGAGCGAGTACACCTGGTAGCCGCCCGAGTCGGTGAGGATGGGCCGGTCCCAGCCGTTAAACTTGTGCAGGCCGCCGGCCTGGCGCAGCACATCCAGGCCCGGGCGCAGGTACAGGTGGTAAGTGTTGCCGAGAATAATCTGGGCCTTGATATCCTCTTTCAATTCGCGCTGGTGCACGGCCTTCACCGAGCCCGCCGTGCCAACGGGCATGAAAATCGGCGTTTGAATGCTGCCATGGGCCGTGTGCACCACGCCGGCGCGGGCTTTGGTTTGCGGATCTTGCGCTACAAGGTCAAAGGTCATGCGGGGAAGGGAATCAGTTATTCGTTGCTAGTTGTCCGTTGCTAGTTGACAGGGAATATCATGTCAAAAACGACCGTCATGCAGAGCGCAACGAAGCCTCTTGCTAGTGTCGTCATCAGATTACCATTGCAACGTCAGCAAGCAAGAGGCTTCGCTGCGCTCTGCATGACGACCTCTGACAACTAGCAACGGACTACAAAGGTAGCCCGCTGCCGCCGAATGCCTACTTTTGCGGGCTTCACCCTGTCCTGTGCCGTGCTCAACCTGTTTTCTCCCCTTGTTTGGCTGCTGATTGCCTGCGTGCTGGTGCAGCTCTACTACCTGGGGTACTACGTTTGGGCGTTTGCCCGGCGCCCCGCCGAACTCGCAGCCGACGAGTCCGCGCCAGCCGCCGAAGAGCCTATATCCGTACTGGTGTGTGCCCACAACGAGTTGGAGAACCTGCGCCGACTGCTGCCCTTGCTGCTCCAACAAGATTACCCGGTCGGTTTCGAGCTGATTATTGTGGATGACCGCTCCGCCGACGACACGTTTCTGTATGTGCAGCAGCTTACCCAGTACTATCCGCACGTGCGGCTGGTGACGGTAAACCGTACCCCAGAGGGACTTTCACCCAAAAAATATGCCCTCACGCTCGGCATAAAATCGGCCCGAAATTCCCGGCTGCTGTTTACGGATGCCGATTGTATTCCGGCTACCAATCAGTGGATCAGGCTGATGCAGCGCGGCTTTGCAACCCCGGCCGATCTGGTTGTCGGGTACTCGGCCTATGCTCCCGAAACCGGGTTTTTAAATAAACTCATCCGGTTTGAAACCCTGCTGAGCGGGGCACAGTATCTGTCCTTCGCGTGGCGGGGCCACCCCTATATGGGCGTGGGGCGCAACCTCGCCTACACGCGGGCAGTCTTTCAGTCTACCAAGGGCTTTGCTTCCCACATCCGCTCCCTCGGCGGCGACGACGACCTGCTGGTGCAGGACGCGGTGCAGCAGGGGGCGCGGGTAGTGGTGGTGGCCGAGCCCGCGGCGCATACACTCAGTGAGCCTGCGGGCAGCTGGCGGGCGTGGTGGCGGCAAAAGCGGCGGCACTTGGCCGCTGGTCGCCGCTACCGTTTGGCCGACCGGGTGCGCATCGGAAACTTTATCGTCAGCAATGTGCTTTTCTACGGCATATCGGTGGCGCTACTGTTTTCCCGGCCCGATTGGGTACCTTTGGCGGCAGTGTGGCTGGTCCGGACTGCAGCTATTTGTGCAACATATGGGCAGCTCGGCCGTCGGCTCGACGACCAGCTACCCGTAGGAATGCTACCCATTCTGGACGCTGTCTACTTTTTTTATTATCTAGCTCTGGGAATTTCACTGTTCCTCTACCGCTCTCTCCGATGGAAGTAAACAATCAGGAAATACAGAAGCAGTTTTCTGCTAAAGCCAAGCACGATTTCAAGCTGATTCGGGCTGCTGTGGAAAATGGCGACGAGAAGGCCTACGCCGAGCTGATGCAGATCTACAAGAAGCCCGTGTACCACGTGGTGCTGAAGATGGTGCGCAACCCCGACGACGCCGAGGACCTTACCATCGAGGCTTTTGCCAAGGCTTTCCGCAACCTGCACAAGTTCAACCCCGAATTTGCCTTCAGCACCTGGCTGTTCCGCATTGCCACCAACAACTGCATCGACTTTATTCGCAAGAATAAAATCAAGACGATGTCGATTGATTCGGCCATCAAGATTGACAACGGCGACGAAATCACCATTGATTTCCGTGACAACAACCTGAACCCCCAGGAAACCGCCATCAAAAACCAGAAAATCGAGATTATGCAGCACGTGGTAGCCCGCCTACCCGAGAAGTACCAGCGGCTGGTGTCTTTGCGCTATTTCGATGAGCTGAGCTACGAAGAAATTGCCCAGGAGCTGAAAGCCCCGCTCGGCACGGTGAAAGCCCAGCTGCACCGCGCCCGCGAGTTGCTCTATGACATGGTGAAAAACAAAAAGCATATCATCTAAGCGGAAAAGCCCCGGCGCAAGTCGGGGCTTTTTTGTTGGTATTTGTAACAAGAATTAGGTAGATCATAGGGTGTTAGTCCCGCTAGTAATTTATTGCCTGCTGCCCTTGGTTGGCGTTGCGGCCTATTGGTATCTATGCCGGCGCATGGCCAAGGACATGGTGGAGTTACCTGAGTGGCATTTGTTCGTAGTAATGGCCACGTACGGGGGGTGGTTGCTAGTTTTGTTGACGACCATGTTTTGGCAATGGTCGGGTATGGCGTCTCTGGGTATGCTGTACCTTCTAGGTATAGCTCCCTTTCTGATGCTGTTCATCGCACTTAAAACTGCCCGCCAGCCGCAGCTTTCAGTTTATCACCGCTGGATTTTTAGGGCCAGTGCACTATATCTACCTATTGTTGGTGGGGGGCTACTGCTTGCTTTACTGCGTTGAGCAAGTAGCCTACTTTGTGCCCGATTCAGCGGCATTTAGTAGCAAGCCGCTAACTGGAGCTGCTATCTTTGCCCGATGGATATCATCACCCGCTACTTCCCGCACCTCACCGACCACCAGCGCGCCCAGTTCGGGCAACTTATCACGGAGTTTCGCGGCTGGAACGAGCGGCTGAACCTGGTAGCCCGCACCGACGTCGACAACCTGGCCGAGCGGCACGTGCTGCATTCCCTGGGTATTGCCAAAGTAGTGGAGTTTCCGGCGGGCAGCGCTGTACTCGACGTGGGAACGGGCGGGGGCTTGCCCGGCCTGCCGCTGGCCATTCTGTTCCCTGAGGTGAAGTTTCACCTCATCGACAGCATTGGCAAGAAGATTCGGGCGGTCCAGGAAATGGCCCACACCCTTAAGCTCTCGAACGTAACGGCCGAGCAAATCCGGGCCGAGCAGGTGCGCCCCAAATTTGATTTTGTGGTGAGCCGGGCCGTAGCACGGCTGGCAGCCTTTCACCCGTGGATTGAACACCGCTACAAGCCTCACGGACTGCCCAACAGCGGCCTGTACTACCTGAAGGGCGGCGACCTGCAGGAGGAAATCGAAGAATCGGGCCTGGCGGCCCAGGTTTTCGACCTGTCTGATTACTTCAAGGAAGACTTCTTCGAAACCAAAAAAGTAGTGTTCGTGCCGACTAACCGGCAGGGGTAACTGAATAAGGCTTACCTGGGCGTTTCGGCCGTGAGAAAGTCCAGCGCGCGGCGCTCCGAGTAGTAGCTGCCATCGGGGGAGCCTTCGGCAAAGCCCACGTGCCCACCTTCGTGCGGCGTCTCCAGGTACACGAACTGGCTCTGGGCAGCCACCTCCCGCGGAAAGCAGGCCGGGGGCAGGAATGGGTCGTTTTCGGCATTCACCAGCAGGGTCGGAATCCGGATGTTGCCCAGGTAGCGCCCGGAGCTGGCATGCTCATAGTACTCCTCCGCCGATTTGAATCCGTGCATCGGGGCTGTGTACTTGTCGTCGAACTCCGGGAAAAAGCGCAGCTCATCTAGGTTCGAAACGTCTACCTGGCCGGGGAGAATTTCGGCTTTTTGCCGAATTTTCTCCCGCAGGGTGCGCATGAAGTTGTTGAGGTACAGGCGGTTTTCGAAGCGGGAAATATGGTTGGAGCTGGACTTCAGGTCCGTAGGCACGGAGAACACGGCCGCCCGCTGCACTTCCCGCGGCACCCGGTCGGGGTTTTCGCCCAGGTACTTCAGCGTGACGTTGCCGCCGGCGGAGAAGCCCGTCAGAAAAATGCGGCGGTAGCGCAGCTTGCTCAGGGCGTGGCGCACGACAAAGTCCAGGTCGTCGGTGTCGCCTAAGTGGTAGGAGCGGAGCAGGCGGTTCATTTCGCCGCTGCAACTGCGGTAGTTCCAGGCCAGGGCATCGAACCCCGCCCGGTTGAAAGCCTGCACCATGCCGCGCATGTAAGGCCGGCCGGCGCTGCCTTCCAGCCCGTGCGAGACGATACCCAGTGTGTCGGAAGCAGGCTGGGCCGCCGGCAGCCGCGACCAGTCGAGGTCCAGAAAGTCGCCATCCTCTGTTTCTACTCGTTCCCGCTGGTAGCGCACGTCGGGGCCCGTGCGCAGCAGGCTGGGCACAATGGTCTGCAGGTGGCCGTTGAACAGGTAGCGTGGCGGCTGGTAGGAGGAAGAGGAAATAAGCGGCATTGGGAAGACCTGAAATTACGGCAACGGACTACAGCCGTAGAACAAGGTACGAAAAAGGCGGCATGCATACTATTATGGGTAGCAAAGTAGGAATTGCTGACGCACTATTTCACCGCTGGTATTTGCAGATTCAAACCAAAGCCCTACCTTTGCCCACCCAATTGAACTGATTTCGAGCAGAACGTCACTTTACCATACCCATGGCAAACCATAAATCGGCCCTCAAGCGCATCCGCTCCAACGAAGCTAAGCGCGTACTGAACCGTTACCAAGCAAAATCTACCCGTACGGCTATCAAGAAGCTGCGCGCCACCACCGATGCCTCGGCTGCTCAGGAGCTGCTGAAGCGCGTATCGTCGATGCTGGACCGCTTGGCCAAGAAGAACATCATTCACAAGAACAAAGCCGCCAACAACAAGTCGAAGCTGGCTAAGTTCGTGAAGTCGCTGGCTGCCTAAGCGGCAACAAAGTCAGCGTTTCTGCTCCGATATAGAAAAGGCCCGTTGCGCAAGCAGCGGGCCTTTTCGCGTGACTAGTGTTAGCCAGTACGTGCTGGCAAACGGCACAAAAAAAGCCGGCCCAACTGCATGGGCCAGCTTTTTAGTAATCACCTAACTAGGCTAAACAATCGTCACCTTCATCATATTGGCCTGGCCGTGCTCCGTGATGGGCATCGAACCAGTGGTAATGAAGGCGTCTCCGGCCTGCAGGTGGCCGGTGGTCGTCAGGATGTACTTGATATCGGCAATAGTACTGTCGGTGCTGTTGAACCGGTCGTAGTAGAAACCACGCACACCCCACACCAGGCTCAGGGCCGTGAGCAGGGGGCGGTTATCGGTGAAGATGAAGATATCGGCCTTGGGACGGTACTTCGAAATCTGGAAGGCCGTGTAGCCTTTGTGCGTTACGCCGGTCAGTGCCTTGGCCTTGGTATTGCGCGACAAGTGCACCGACGCCGAGAGCACGCTGTCCACCATAAACGAGGGTGAGTTGGGGTCGATGGGGTAGAAGCGGTGAAACACTTCGGCCTGGCTTTCCACGCTGCGAATGGTGGCTACCATGGAGCGGATAACTTCTACCGGGTACTGGCCTACGGCCGTTTCGGCAGAAAGCATCAGAGCATCGGCTCCGTCCATCACGGCGTTGGCTACGTCGCTGGTTTCGGCGCGGGTGGGGCGGGGGGCCGTAATCATGCTTTCCATCATCTGGGTAGCTACAATTACCGGCTTGCCGAGCTTGTTGCACTTCTGCACAATCATCTTCTGCGACATCGGCACCTCTTCCATCTTCACTTCCACACCAAGGTCGCCCCGGGCTACCATCACGGCATCCGTAATGGCAATGATTTCGTCGAGGTTGCGCAGGCCTTCGGGCGTTTCAATCTTAGCTACTACGCGGGCTTCCTTGCCGCTTTCGGCAATCAGGCTCTTGATAAAGCGGATGTCCTCGGCACGGCGGGCAAACGAGAGGGCAATCCAGTCAACGCCGTTTTCGAGGCCAAACTTCAGGTCTTCGATGTCCTTCTCCGTCATCGACGGGGCCGACACGTCGGAATCGGGCAGGTTGATGCCTTTGCGGGGCTTCACCAAACCGCCGTAGATTACTTCCACATCTACTTCCTTGTCGCGGTCGGTAGCCAATACGCGCAGCTCAATTTTGCCGTCGTCAATGAGGATCATGTCGCCGGGCTTCACGTCGCGGGCCAGACCCAGGTAAATCGTGCTCAGGCGCGTGGCCGTGCTGATTTCCTTTTCGCCGCACACCAGCTTGATCTTGTCGCCAGGCTTGATTTCCACGCCTCCACCTTCTACATCACCCAGGCGAATCTTGGGGCCCTGCAAATCCTGCAACAAGCCCACGTTGGTGCGCATGTCCTTGTTGAGACGACGCACGGTGTTGATGACGGCTAAATGCTCTTCGTGGGCCCCGTGCGAGAAGTTCAGCCGGAACACGTCCACGCCTTCGCGGATGAGGGTGCCGAGCTTCTCATAGGTGTTGGAGGCGGGCCCCACGGTGGCCACAATTTTGGTCTTGTTGTACTTGGGAAATGATTCCATGCAGGAAGGTAACAGGTGACTAGTAACAGGTGATGAAGAAGGCGGCACCAAGTGGTAGGCCGGCACGCGAAGCTCCCGGTGCAGACATCGGGCGCGTTAAGGTAAGCAACCTCACACGACGATGCGCACGGCGGGAGCTTCGCGCTACAATCTCAAAAGAGTAGATTTTCTTTGAATTTTAAAGAATTCGGGTCGAACTGGCAGGCATACTGCACGGTAGGCAGATCGGTAAGCCGCGCCAGCAGTTCTTCTCCCGCCAGGCTGCCCGTGCCGTTGCTGACTTGGAGCAGGTAATCATACTCCTTAATATCGGGAGCCAGGTAAGGCTTTTTCAGGACCGAGGGGTCCACGCTACGGTTGCGCAGCAGGCGGAGGCTGAGCGTCTCGGTGGCGTGCAAGTAGTTGCTAATCACCAGTCGACCCCGATTCAGCAGGTCGTAGATCAGGTCCTGCTGCTTTACCAGGCGCAGGCGCAGGGCGGTGTTCAGCGTCCAAGCCAGGGTGTGTTCCCGGCTGGAAGAAACGATGCCGAAGAGGTCGAAGTCACAGTCGTACTCAACGTCGAGAGTGAGCATGGCAAGAAGGAAATATAGCTACCAGGGCCAAAGATACAAGCCAGCCGGGGCGGTTCCGCGCAACGTCCGATGCCCAGACAAGATTGCGTCTTTGTTTGACAATGTTAGGGAAGATAGTGTTATTTGTGGCGAGTTTTCTTTAAACCCCCACGGAAATGTCTGAAATCGCAGAAAAAGTAAAGGCCATCATCATCGACAAACTCGGCGTAGAAGCTTCGGAAGTAACTCCGGAGGCCTCCTTCACCAACGACCTGGGTGCCGACTCGCTGGACACCGTCGAGCTGATCATGGAGTTCGAAAAAGAATTCAACGTGTCTATCCCAGACGATCAGGCTGAGAACATCGGTACCGTGGGCCAGGCTATCAGCTACCTCGAAGAGCACGCCAAGTAATCGGCGAGCTACGCTCTCCTCCCTTTAGCGCTTACCGGCCGGCTCGCCGCCGGCCGTTTTGCTTTTTTACCTTTTTAGTTTCGCTTCTCTGCGCCAGCCTATGTCTCTCCGGAGAGTTGTTGTGACCGGCCTGGGTGCCATTACCCCGCTCGGTAAAACCGTGCCCACCTACTGGGAAGGCCTTCGGGCGGGTGTAAGCGGGGCCGCCCCCATCACCCGTTTCGACGCCAGCAAGTTTAAAACTCGCTTTGCCTGTGAAGTAAAAGGCTATTCCCCCGACGATTATTTTGATCGGAAAGAAGGCCGGAAGATGGACCTGTTCACGCAGTTTGCCGTCATTGCCTCCGATGAAGCCATCAAGGATGCTGGCCTGCACGAAGGTGTAAACAAGGACCGCGTGGGCGTTATCTGGGGCTCGGGCATTGGGGGGCTGAAAACCTTCCAGGACGAGTGCTTCACCTTTGCCAAGGGCGACGGCACCCCGCGCTACAACCCGTTCTTCATTCCGAAGATGATTGCCGACTCCTCATCGGGCAATATCTCCATCAAGAACGGATTCCGGGGCCCCAACTTCGTGACTACCTCAGCCTGCGCTTCGTCGTCCGATTCCATTGTGGCTGCCTATAACTTTCTGCGCCTCGGCATGGCCGACGTGATTGTGACGGGCGGCTCGGAGGCGGCCATTACCGAAGCCGGTGTGGGCGGGTTCAACGCCCTGAAAGCTATGAGCGAGCGGAACGACGCCCCCGAAACCGGCTCCCGCCCCTACGACAAGGACCGGGACGGGTTTGTGCTGGGTGAAGGCGCTGGTGCGCTAGTACTGGAAGAGTACGAGCACGCCAAAGCCCGCGGTGCCAAGATCTACGCCGAAATCATCGGCGGCGGCCTGTCGTCGGATGCTTACCACATCACAGCACCCGACCCCACGGGTGAAGGCGTAGTGCTGGTGATGCAGAACGCCCTGCGCGACGCCGGCATCCGGCCCGACGAGGTGGACTACATCAACACCCATGGTACCAGCACGCCGCTGGGCGATGGTGCCGAAATTACCGCTATCCAGAAGGTGTTCGGCGAGGCTGCTTACAACCTCAACATCAGCTCCACCAAGAGCATGACGGGCCACCTGCTGGGCGGTGCCGGCGGTATTGAGGCGGTAGCCAGCATCATGGCTATGCAGCACGGCATCGTGCCGCCCACCATCAACCACTTCACCGACGACCCTGAATTGGATGCCCGCCTGAACTTCACGTTCAACAAGGCCCAGGAACGGGAAATCAACATTGCGGTCAGCAACACCTTCGGGTTTGGGGGGCACAATACGTCGGTGGTGTTCAGTAAACTCCGCGACTAATGCCGAGGCCCGGTCAGCCCTTGCCGCTTTTCGGCTTTTTTCGCCGGTTGCTGGGGCAGGACCGGGCTTTTCGGCAGGCCATTGCCACACTCATCGGGCGCACACCCGACAACATTCGCCTGTACCAGCTGGCTTTCACGCACTCCTCGCTGGTACGCCAGCAGGGGGAACAGGCCCGCCACCAAAGCAACGAGCGGCTGGAGTTCCTCGGCGACGCCGTGCTGGGCACGGTGGTGGCTGAATATCTATTTCAGAAATACCCGTACGAGCAGGAAGGCTTCCTGACGGAGATGCGCAGCCGCATCGTGAACCGGGAAAGCCTGAACGGACTGGCCCTGAAAATCGGGCTAGACAAGCTGATTCAGCTGGACGCCACCCAGGGCCGCTCTACTCGGTCGCGCTCCGTGAACGGCAATGCCCTGGAGGCGCTGGTAGGCGCCGTGTACCTCGACCAGGGCTACAAAGCCGCCCGCAAGTTTGTGCTCAGCCGCCTGATCAAGCCCTTCGTGGATGTGAAGGCCATGACGCAGACAACCACGAACTTCAAGAGCAAGTTGATTGAGTGGGCCCAGCGCCACGGCAAAGCCATCCGCTACGACCTGCAGGGGGAAGCGCGCCCCGGCGGCGTGATGGAGTTTACCGCTTCTGTGGTGTTGGAGGATGAAGTAGTAGCTACAGGCATGGGCCTAAGTAAAAAGCAGGCCGAGCAGCTGGCCGCCGAGCGGGCCCTGACGGCGCTGGGGGTATAAAACCTCAGCGCCTTCCGCGTAAATCTTCTGCGTCCTCTGCGGGCTAAAATCGGTACAACGACTTGCGTCCTCTGCGGGCTAAAATCGGTACGACGACTTTAGCCCGCAGAGGACGCCGTGTTTATGCCGAGGCAACCCAATCCGGGGAAATGGAGTTGATTTGTAGTGTCAACTACCTACCCCACCTCATGCGAATAGCCGGCGCCGCCCTCAACCAAATTCCCTTCGACTGGACCCACAACCTGCGGAACATCCGCGAGGCCATTGAGCAGGCCCAGGCCGCCGGCGTAGAGCTGCTCTGCCTGCCCGAGCTGTGCCTGACGGGTTACGGCTGTGAAGACCTGTTTCTGAGCGAATGGCTGCCCGAAGCAGCGCTGGAGCACCTGCAGCTGATCCGGCCCTGGACGCAGGGCATCTGCGTGGTGGTGGGCCTGCCGGTGCGGCTCAACCACCGCACCTACAACACGGCCGCCGTGCTGCGCGACGGGCAGATCATGGGCTTCGCGGCCAAGCAGTTTCTGGCCAACGACGGCGTGCACTACGAGCCGCGCTTTTTCCACGCCTGGCCCGCTGGCGAAACAACGAGCGTACTGTGGAAAGGGGAGGAGTGGTCACTCGGGGATATGATTTTCGAGCACCAAGGCGTGAAGTTCGGCTTTGAAATCTGTGAGGATGCGTGGCGCCCCGACGACGTGCGCCCCGCCTGCCGCCTTGTGGACCGGGTGCAGCTGATTGTGAATCCCTCGGCCTCGCACTTTGCCATGAGCAAGACCGACGTGCGCTACCACCTCGTAACGGAGGCTTCCCGCAACTTCCGCTGCACCTACCTCTACGCCAACCTGCTGGGCAATGAAGCCGGCCGCATCACCTACGACGGTGAAATTCTGGTAGCCCGCCACGGCCATCTGCTGCTGCGCAATCAGCTCATGAGCTTTAAAGAAGTGGATATGGAGTGCGTGGATGTGGATTTTACTCAGCCCCTTGAACCCGCCGAAACCATCGTTCCACTACCTGAACCCGATGAATACCGGGAGCTAAACCAGGCGCTGAGCCTAGCTTTGTTCGACTATCTGCGCAAGGCCCGCAGCCGGGGCTTCGTGCTGAGCCTCAGCGGCGGCGCCGACTCCTGCCTGTGTGCCGTGGCCGTAGCCGAAATGGTGCGGCTGGGCACGACGGAACTAGGTACGGCCGAGTTTATGCGCCGCTCGGGCTGCTTCACGGCCGAGGAAATAGCGCAGCTGGCCGGCCCCGTGGCCCCGGTGCCCGACCAGAACGCGCCCGGCCCAAAGGATGCTTCCCTGACGGACCCCAGCCAGCAGCAGAAAACCATTAACCAGCAGCTAATGGCGCGCCTGCTGACCTGCGCCTACCAAGGCACCGTCAATTCCTCCGACGACACTTTCAACTCCGCCAAAGAACTAGCCGATTCGCTGGGAGCTGTATTCTACAATTGGGAAATTGATGCCGAAGTAACCGGCTACACGGGCAAGATTGAGCAGGCCATTGGCCGGCCGCTGACCTGGAAAACCGACGACCTGGCGTTGCAAAACATTCAGGCCCGGGTGCGGGCCCCGGCCATCTGGCTCTTGGCCAACGTGCAGAACTGCCTGCTCATCACCACCTCCAACCGCTCGGAAGCCAGCGTGGGCTACTGCACCATGGACGGCGACACGGCCGGCTCCATTTCGCCCATTGCGGGCGTGGATAAGGACTTCGTGAAGAAGTGGCTGCGCTGGGCTGAAACCGAGCTGAACTACCCGGCCCTGCGCCACGTGAACGGCCTGCAGCCCACCGCCGAGCTGCGCCCCTTGGAAGAAAAGCAAACCGACGAGCGGGACCTGATGCCCTACGTGTTGCTCAACCGCATCGAGCGGCTCGCCTTCTACGACCGGCTCAGTCCGCGCCAGGTGCTGGCCACGCTGGTGCAGGAAGACCCCGCCGCCGATGCCGAGCAGCTCAAAACTTACGTGAAGCGCTTCTACTCGCTCTGGAGCCGCAACCAGTGGAAGCGTGAGCGGTACGCCCCCAGCTTCCACCTCGACGACTATAACGTGGACCCGCGCTCCTGGCTGCGCTTCCCTATCCTCAGCGGCGGTTATACTGAGGAGTTGAATGCATTATAGCAGCTTGCCCGTCGGTATAAGTGGAACTGCGGCGCTTTGCTGAAATAATAAAGCTCATTGCCAATACATTGCGGAATAATTGGCCCGGTTAGCGCAAGTTTTTTGTGCTAACCGGGCCTAAGCTTGCGTGACCCCAGTGCTTGCGGCAGCAGCCGAAGACTTTTAGGGTCCTTTTCTATTCTTCCGTTTCCGCTTCACTGGTGTACACTCTTCCGCTGCCTGTCGCTACGCATCAGCCTACGCTCTTTGAGCATCCGGCCGTTATTTCCGCTGATGCGGAGTTGGTAGCGCAGTTGCAAGCGGGTAGCGAAGCAGCATTTCGGACCTTGGTGGAACGATACCAGAACCGCATCTACCGCACGGTGCTGGCCTTGCTACGGTCGCCGGAAGAGGCGGAAGATGTGGCCCAGGAAGTCTTCGTGGAAGTGTATCAAACCATTGGCCGGTTTCGCGGCGAAGCGGCACTAAGCACTTGGCTTTACCGGCTGGCTACCTCGCGCGCCCTGAAACACCGGCGGCGGGCCCAGGCCCGGAAGCGGTTTGCCTTTTTCACCAGCCTGCTGGGCTTCGACAACAAGTTAGTGCCTGAGCCAGCGGACAATGCCCACCCGCAAGCGCAGCTGGAAGGCCAGCAGCAGGTAGAGCTTCTGCTGGCGCACATTGCCCGCCTGCCCGACCAGCAGCAGGTGGCTTTCACGCTACGCCACGAGCAGGACCTGAGCTATGAGGAAATAGCTGCTGTACTCAACACGACGGTACCGGCCGTCGAGTCGTTGCTGTTTCGGGCCCGGAAAACGCTGCGCACCCACCTTCAACCTTCCCTGCGCTATGTCTGATTCAGCTCCACGTCCCCAGGCCGATGAGGAATGGGAAGACCTGCTGCGCCAATGGCGCGAGCAGCCCGCACCGCAACCCCGCCCGTACTTTTACAGCCGGGTGCGTGCCCGCCTCATAAGTGAAACGGCAGCGCCCCAGCTGCAACGCACCTGGGTACGCTGGCCCGCCTACGCCGTGATGCTGGGCATTGTGCTGCTGCTGAGCGGAGACGGAGCGGCCTTGCCGTCAGCTGACCGAGACGCCCCGCCCGAAACGCCGCTAACTGGTCGGTAGCCCCCGTTGCCAACTCGCTAGTTAGCTGATTGCCTGCCTACGTCAGCTTGGATGGCTTGTGCGCTAATACGCCCTTGGAAAAGCGCTAAGTCGAATGTCTGACTACCTTTGAACCCTTCTTCTTTCTTTGTAAACCATGCCCTCTATGCTTGCTTTTGTTCCCTGGGACGTGTCGCCCATTATTGCCCATCTTGGGCCGCTAACCTTGCGCTGGTACGGCGTGCTGTTTGCGTTGGGCTTCGTGTTTGGCTCGTTTATCCTTACGCATATCTACAAAGCCGAGCGGGTAAGTGAGCGGTGGGTTGATGTCATTACCATCTACATGATAGCCGGCACGGTGCTGGGCGCGCGTCTGGGACACGTGCTCTTTTACTCCCCGGAATATTACCTCACCTCGGAGCACTTCCTGGAAATCTTCAAGATCTGGGAAGGCGGCTTGGCCAGCCACGGCGCTACGCTGGGCATTTTGCTGGCCGTGTGGCTTTTCAGTCGCCGCAACAAGTTCGATTACCTCTGGGTGCTCGACCGGATTGTAATTGTGGTGGCCGTAGGTGGAGCCTGCATCCGTCTGGGCAACCTGATGAACTCCGAAATTGTAGGGCGGCCTACGGACGTGCCCTGGGCTTTCGTATTTCCCCGCGACACGGAGCATTTACAGCGTGTTGAAGCGGGCCAAACGGTGCCGGCCGGTTCGTTGCTGGTGCGCCGTACTCAGAATCCTGATAATACCGTGAGCATCGAAACCTCACCGGCCGATGCTACGGTAGCGGCGCCTTCGGAAGTAGCGGTGCCGCGTCACCCCACGCAGATTTACGAATCCCTGTTTTGCGTATTCCTGTTCGTGCTGCTGTACGGGCTCTGGAGCAAGTACAAAGACCAAACCCCGCGGGGCCTGCTGTTCGGCCTGTTTGTGGTGCTGCTGTTCTCGTTCCGCTTCCTGGTGGAGTTCTTGAAAGAAGAGCAAGTGAGCTTCGAGAAAGGCATGACCCTGAACATGGGCCAGTTGCTGAGCCTGCCGCTGATTCTGGTGGGCTTGTGGGTACTGCTGCGCGCCGGCAAAGACCCCAACAACCGCCACGGCTACGCTGTGCGGGAGTAGAAACCACGGATTCGCGCGGATTTTCCGGATTTCACGGATTTTGTGGACGGCAAAATCCATGGCTTAGATACCAGGCAGCAAAAGCCTCTTTACAAAAGGCTTTTTATCGTTTGTCATCCTGAGCGGAGCAAAGGATGACAAACGATAAGATTAAGGCAGCTTAACAAAAAAGCCTCGCACACTGCGAGGCTTTTTTGTTGCCGAAAATCGTCTGCGAAATCCGCGCAAATCCGTGGTTCTCGGCCTTGCTAGAAGCGGCGGTTTACGGCGTTCAGGTCTTCGAAGGCCGACTTGAGGCGGGCAATGAAGGTTTCCTCGCCTTTGCGCAGCCACACGCGGGGGTCGTAATACTTCTTATTGGGCGAGTCTTCGCCGGTGGGGTTGCCGATCTGGCTTTGCAGGAAGCCTTCGTTTTTCTGGTAGTACGCGCGGATACCATCCCAGAACGCCCACTGCAGATCGGTGTCGATGTTCATCTTGATGGCGCCGTAACCGATGGCCTCGCGGATTTCCTCCTGCGAGGAGCCCGAGCCGCCGTGGAACACGAAGTTGATGGGGCGCTCAGCTTCCAGGCTATATTTCTCCTTCACGAAGTCCTGAGAGTTTTTCAGGATTACGGGCTGCAGCTTCACGTTGCCGGGCTTGTACACGCCGTGCACGTTGCCGAAAGCGGCGGCAATGGTAAAGCGCGGGCTTACTTTGCTCAGCTCCTCGTAGGCATACGCCACTTCCGAAGGCTGGGTGTAGAGCTTGCTGGAGTCCACGTCGGAGTTATCCACGCCGTCTTCCTCGCCGCCGGTCACGCCCAGCTCAATTTCCAGCGTCATGCCAATCTTGGCCATGCGCTCTAGGTACTCTTTGCAGATTTCGATGTTCTCCTCAATGGGCTCCTCCGAGAGGTCGAGCATGTGGGAGGAGTACAGCGGCTGGCCATGCTCGGCGTAGAACTTTTCGCCGGCATCGAGCAGGCCGTCAATCCAGGGCAACAGCTTTTTGGCAGCGTGGTCGGTGTGCAGAATCACGGGTACGCCGTAGGCTTTGGCCATCAGGTGCACGTGATGGGCACCCGAGATGCCGCCGGCAATGCTGGCTTGCTGCTTGTCGTTGGCCAGGCCTTTGCCGGCAAAGAACTGGGCGCCGCCGTTCGAGAACTGGATGATAACGGGCGAGTTCAGGTCGCGGGCCGCTTCCAGCACGGCGTTTACCGTGTCGGTGCCGGTTACGTTCACGGCGGGCAGGGCGTAGCCATTGGCTTTCGCGTGGTCGAAGAGCTGCTGCACTTCGTCGCCGTGCAGCACGCCGGCGCGCAGGCCGGTAAGGGTTTGGTCAGCCATAAGGAAGGCAATGTGGCGCTGCCTCCGGTGAGGCCCGCGCCAAGGTGATGAATCAGAGGTCAATGATAGGGAAAAAGTGTGGCCCGCAGCGGTTTTCTATCGGGGTAGTTACAATTTCTACCGGATAAAAAACTGCCACAGGCCAGCGAAGACACGTCCACTAATGCCTTGTTAGAGCTTGTATTGATAGATGGCGCCCTGCTCTGTGCTGATAACCAGCGTGCCATTATCCGTGAAAACTACCCCTTCCGTCTGACCGGCCCCACTCAGAGAAATTACCTTGGGCGTGGCCTTCAGCGCTTCATCAAGGCTGTTGCCCTCCAGCAAAAACAACTGCTCCCGACCCAGCAGCGCCAAGTGGCGGCCATCGGGGCTGAGGTCGGCGCCGGTTACTTCCCCGGCAATAGACAGCTTAGTGAGCAACTTGGCCGTGTGCTTGCCAGGCTGGTCGGGCAGGGTATAGACTTTGCTGGTGCTGTGTTGGGCGCGGTCTTTGGTGAAAAGGTACAGCTGGCCGTTGTGCCACAGCGAGGCTTCACAATCGAAGTTACGGTCGGACTTAGTGGGTGGAAACTCACTTTGGTCGGCGTAGGCAAAGCTGATACGACCTACCTGCTGGGGCTGGCTGGGATTGAGGCGGTAGATGACCAAGTCGCGGCGGCTGTTGTTGTTGTTGCCGGCATCCGTCACGAAAATGTTGCCGCTGTTGTCCTGCGCCAGGCTTTCCCAGTCGGTGTTTTCCACTGGCAGCTTCAGGCTGTTGAGCAGCTTGCCCTGGGCGTCTACTTCAAACAGCACCGGAGCATTGCCAGCGTCGGCGTGGGTGTAGAACGTGCCGGGGCGTGGGCCGCGGGCCAGGCCCGAGCTTTCCGGTACCCCTCCGCTCAGCTCGCCCAGGCGCTGCAAGTCGGCAGTGGGGGCGTTACCTTTATTTTTCTTACCCTTTTTACCTTCCTTTTTGCCTTTGTCGGCTTGGTTTTTCTCCGTTTCGCCCGACGACTGTGCTTCGGAGCAGCTGCTGGTGAGCAGTAGTCCGGCCAGAGCCGAGGTAAGAACTGTCAGACGCATAGTAATGCCGTAAATGCTGAAAAAAAGCCGCGGCAGCCATTGGCTACCGCAGCAAGTCAGGCTCTTATACGGGAGTGAGGGGAATTGGTGAATAAGTCACGGACGTTCGACCGTTTTGCCGCGTGATATAGGCTTAACAGAACATTAAAGGCCTGTCATTACGCACGTATCCTTGCAGCGCCTTACGGCACGGGGTCGTAGCCGTGGCCGCCCCAGGGGTGGCAACGGCCGATACGACGCAAGGCCAGCCGTCCGCCGCGCCAGGGCCCATGCTTCTGCACCGCCTCGGCCGCGTAGGCCGAGCAGGTGGGCGTATAGCGGCAGCTGGCGGGCGTGAGCGGCGAAATCAGGTGGCGGTACACCCAAATCAGCCCCAGCAAGAAATAGCGAACCAGAAAACTCATGAGCGAGGGTAGGCCAGGCTGTTTTCCGGCTATTGCCGCTGGCACCAGCAAAGGAACAGGTTTGCCCGAAACTTGCGTTCCGCGTGCCTTGCCCACGCCTTCCTTCCAGCCGCTTCGGGCGGGCCGTTAAGCCGCGCGGCAGCTAGTACAGGCGGCCTTGGTATCGGCTCAGCAATGATCCGGAAAATCGTAGCCACCAGCACAGGCGCGGCCGTGACTTGGTGCTTCCTAGTGCCTCTGCATCTGTGCCGCGGCAACCGAACTGCGGCCTCCCAGAGCAAGGTGCCGAGGCAGCTGAGGACCTGACATTATACTGGAAATACGAAATAGAATATGCCGAAAAATTAATGCCCAAGCCCTTGCGCAAAGTCGGCTAGCCCAGTACCTTCCGATTATGCGAAAGATATACTTATCAGTGACTTATTGTATGTTGATGGCTCAATGGGCCTTTGCCCAAGGCGGTGGGCCCGGTACGGCAGGGGCACGGGCCGCCGGCATGGGCCAGGCCGCCGCCACTCTGTCCGATGTATGGGCAACCAGCAATAACATAGCCGGACTAGGCTCGATAAGCCAGCTCGAAATTGGCGTGGCCGCCGAGAACCGGTTTCTGACGAAGTCTCTTTCTACCGCTACCCTGGCGGCGGCGGCTCCTCTTGGTCGCACCAGCTCCGGTAACGTGCCCGGCCGGTACGGGGTGGTGGGCGTCACGCTGCAGCGCTTCGGCGACCGGCTCTACAACGAGCAGCGCGTAGCCGCGGGCTATGCCTACCGCACCGGCGTGATGAGCGTAGGGGCCCGGGTAGATGTATTGCAGGTGAGCCTAGAAGGGTTGGGCAGCCAGCGGGCAGTAGCTGCTTCGGTGGGCGCCCAGGCCGAGCTGTTGCCCAGGCGGCTGGTATTTGGTGCCTTCCTCTACAACCTGAACCAGGCGAAGCTGGCTTCTTATGAAGACGAGCGGGTGCCTACCGTGCTGCGGGCGGGCCTCTCATACCGGCCTACCGATAAAGTGATGCTAAACGCCGAGGTAGAAAAGGACCTCGACCGCGCCGCCGGGTTTCGGGCGGGCCTGGAGTACCAGGCTCTGCCGGCCCTGGCGCTGCGGGCCGGTGTGCTGGGCCTTTCCGAACAGCTGACGGGCGGTGCCGGCCTGAAGGCCGGCCGGTTTCTGTTCGATTACGCCGCAGCCTGGCACGCCTCGCTGGGGTTAAGCCAGTTTCTGACAGTAGCCTTCCGGGTTACCGCTGCTCCCGCTCCAGCTACGCCGGTACAGCCATGAAACCGTCGGAATTGTTGTAGGCAGACGGGCTACGTCCGGGCAGCCCGTTTATCATAGCGCATAAAGAAGGGAATAAGGCCTCCGGAGCCCAGTAAAACGGCTACCCCCCCGCACAAGAGCAGCACGAGCTCCTCGTAGTGGTAAGTCTCGTAGTCTTGGGCATCACGTAGTAGCTCCCGCTTGATCTGCGGGGGAGGGCTCCAGTGGTCAATCTGCTGCTCCTGGTAGCGCATCCGCCGGGGAAAATAGTCATCTACATAATAAGCGTACAGATGCACGAATACGGTGGCTGCCAGCACACCACCCACGCCCACCAGTAGCCCCCTTTTAAGAAACCAGGCTGCGGTACCCTGGCCTTCACTGAGCATTGGGCGCAAGGCGCGGTAATACAGTAAGATGACAACCAGTACGCCCGCCATCAGGGTGATAATATACGTGAGAGGGTCTTGGTACAGAGAGCTGCCCAGGGCACTACAACCTACAAACACGCCTAGTAAAAGTATACCCAGGAGGGCAGCGTAGAGGAGGGTGGTTTCGTAGAATGATTTCATCGAAGAACAGATTGGGCTACTGGGTGAATACCGTCAGCTCGGCCCGGATATTGGTGGTAATGCCGGCGTATTGCTTCCAGGGCCGGGTCGCATCCAGCCGCGACCAGGTAGCGTTGCTGCCCTTCAGGCGCTGGCCTTGCAGGGTAGGGTACGTACTGGCTTCTACCTGATGCGTAGCGCCCGCAGTGGCAGGAGAAGAAGAAAGTAATACTTTAATGGAGCCTTTCCCATTCTTCGGAAATGAGTAGGAGACAACCTGATCGGCGGGATTGGTTGGCAGGCATTCCACTACCACAAATACGCCCGATGGGGGGAGTTGCTGCCCATGCTGGCTGACATCCAATACCAGCTGACCGCGCCGCAGCCCGGCCAACTGGTCCGGGCCATACTCCATAGGCTGGGGAAGCAGGTCGGGGCCCAGCGGGGTAGGCCGGCCGCTGGAGTCGGGGCGGGCTTGCAGCAGCCGGACGCGCAGTCGTCCTTCGGTAGGTTGGTTGGCCACAAACAGCCGCACCTGATCCAGGTAGTAGGGCTGCTCAGCTGGGGCCGGTGGGAGCAGCAACATGGCTACTGCTTGGCCCGGGTTCAGGCTGCGCGTCATTCGGGGGCCTTTGGCCAGCACAGTAGAAAGGGTTACTACCTTTTCCGGACGTATGGTAACGGTCTGAAGCATAAAGGCCTGTTGCGTAAGGCGCAGGGTGTCGGGGTGCTCGGCGGGATAGGCCGACCGATGCACTTCCAGGGGAGCATAGCCTAGTAGTTGCAGGCGCAGATGCACAGGCGCCAGAGCAACCGCAAAACGGCCAGCCTCATCGGTGGTAAGCGCCCCAAATGGTGTTGGCGCCTGCGTGTTTTCTACTCGTACACCACGCAAAGGCTGCCCCGAAATAGCGTCTACTACAACGGCATGATATGCATGGGGTACAGGTGGCTGCTGACAGATACTGCTCGCCAGCCAGAGCAGCTGAAGATAAAAAAGCATAGGGAAACGAAGAGAAAAGCACCTGAAAAAGGAACCAATACACTGGCTTCCCCAAAGGAAAGGAAGCCAGTGCAACAAGGCTTCGCCGCGTTGGCTACTTACGACAGGTAAAAGTAGCTTGCCGGAGGCTGTCTGCTATACTGCCCGCAGAAGGGGCTTGCCAACGCTCGTTACCGGCTTGGATATGGGAGCGTCTAAAAACCTGAAAAAGCTCGTTGCTTACGTCGAGAATATTTCTAGCCTGAACCGCCAGCTACCATGGTAAAATATTGCAGCCACTGGCTTGGACAAAGAGTCAGTGTCTGTTAACTTCCTGCTACGGCATAAGCCAGGCATTGCTACGCTTACGGATAGTCATGCACTAGGCTGCTGTGGCGCTGGATGAGGCATCCGGGCAGCGCTTCTTATGGTTGATATACTTAACAGCAGACAGGGTACTGTTGCTGGTAACGTGGCTTGCTTGTTATGACAGGAACCTTTACGCCCGGCTACAGCCGCCGCCTTATTTGCCTGGGTGGGTTACTGCTGGGGCTGAGCATCTGCTCAGAAACCCAGGCCCAGGAGTACGTGCGCCCTCAGCCCGACCTTGACAAGCTCATGCAGGAGCTGTTTGCCGAGCCCCAGAGCGACCAAGTGCCCTACGAAGACCTCTACGAAACCCTGGTTCAGCTCTACCAGACGCCCCTTAACCTGAATACGGCCACGGCCGAGGAACTGCGCTCCTTGCTGCTGCTTTCCGAGCCGCAGATTGCCGCCCTGCTGCAACACCGCAAAGACTTCGGGCCGCTGCTCAGCATCTATGAGCTCCAAACGATTCCGGAGCTGGATATGCGGGCTATTTACCGCGTGGCCCCCTTCGTAACGGTGGTCAACGTGAATCCCAACGCTACCCGGGGGCCGCTTTGGCAGCGCATCCTGCAGGAAGACAACAACGCGCTGTTTATTCGCTACGAGCGGGTGCTGCAGCAGCGGGAAGGCTACACTGCCCCCGATACCACCAGTAGCGGGGCCCTCACCAGCCGTTACCTGGGCTCTCCCGATAAGCTGCTCATTCGCTACCGTACCAGCCACACCCGCGACTTTAGCCTGGGCTTCGTGGCCGAGAAGGATGCCGGCGAGCAGTTCGTGTGGGACCCCGCTGCCCGCCGCTACGGCGCCGACTACGTCTCGGCGCACTTTGTGGTGCAGGAGCGGGGGCGTCTGAAAACCCTGGCTCTCGGCGACTACCAGCTGCAGTTTGGCCAGGGCTTGTTGCTGTCGTCGGGGCTGCAGGTGGGCAAGGGTGCCGAAACCATTACTTCCCTGCGCCGCAGCTCTTTGGGCGTGCGCCCGTATTCCTCGGTGCTGGAAAGTACTTTTTTCCGGGGCGCCGCCGCTACTGTTACGCTGGCGCGCGGGCTGCAGGCCACCGTGTTTGGCTCCCGCAAGCGAGTGGATGCCAACGTGCAGGCCGCTACGGACACCCTGGCCGCGTTCGACGAGTTTTCCTCCGGAGTGCTGCTGACGGGCTTTCACCGCACGGCCTCGGAGCTGGCCAACCGCAAGCAGCTGCAGGAAACCATCGGGGGCGGCAACGTCACGTATGTCAACCGCGACGGCAGCTTCACGGCCGGCGCTACGGCCGTGCACACGTCTTTTAACAAGGCTCTGCAACGCCGCCCCGAGCTGTATAACGCTTACGAGTTTCGAGGTAAGGACAATACGGCCCTGAGCATCAACTATAGCTACGGGCGTGGCAACGTCAACTTCTTCGGCGAAACGGCCCGCTCGGCCAGCGGGGGCGTAGGCACCGTAAATGGCTTGCTACTCAGTCTGGCTTCCAACGTGGATGCCTCGGTGCTGTACCGGCGTTATGCCCGCGACTTTCACACCTTCTACGGCAATGCCCTCAGCGAAAATACCCGCAACATCAACGAAACGGGGGTGTACCTGGGGCTGAAAGTACGGCCCGTGGCGCGGTGGGAGCTGTCGGCGTACTACGACCAGTTTTGGTTTCCGTGGCTCAAATACCGCGTGGGCGCCCCGTCCCAGGGCCACGACTGGCTGGCCCGCCTCACGTTTTCGCCCACCAAAACCAGCACCCTGTACGTGCAGGTGCGCACCCGCACCAAGCCCTACGACTCCGACGCTGACCCCAGCCGCCTGCTGCCCTTGCCCGAGCCCACGGTGCGCCGCAGCCTGCTGGGGTACTACAACTCTGATGTGACGCCCATCTTCAGCTTGCGTACCCGCGTGCAGGGCACCCGCTACCAGGAGGCCGGTGGCCCCTGGCGCACCGGGTTTCTGCTGGCGCAGGATGCCTCCGTGGCTATTGGCCGCCCCTTGCGCCTCACGGCCCGCTACGCCCTGTTCGACACCGACGACTACGACACGCGCCAGTACGTTTTCGAGCAGGATGTGCTGTACGCCTTCTCAGTGCCGGGGCTATCCGGCCGGGGCACGCGCATGTACCTGCTGGCCGAGGGACGCCTGAACCGCCACCTCACCCTGTGGGTGCGTTACGCTACCACCCGTTTCCGCGACGTAGACACGGTGGGCTCCGGGCTGGAAGAAATACAGGGGCCCGAGCGTTCTGAGGTGAAGGCGCAGCTGCGTTACCGCTTCTAAGAGGCTATTCTTTGATTAACCGGCTGGTGGTGGGGGCAGAAGCGCCAATCTGGATGCGCACCAGGTACAAACCGGCCGGTAAGTCCGTCAGCTGGAGAGGGCGCTGCACCCGGCTGCCCGGCTTGACAAAAGCCTCGCGTCGAACTTCGCGCCCGACGGCATCCAGCACCTGCAGGACCACTGGGCCGCGCTGGGCATTATCTAGCAGCAATTGAAAGTCGCCCGACCCGGGATTGGGGAAGACGGAGATGCCCGCCAGGGCGCTGGCCGAGGTAGTGGCCGTGGCCGTGTTGCGGATGGTGCACAGCTCCAGCGTCCAGCCCTGGATGCTGCCCTTCAGGGTAGTATTCAAATCCTGAACGGTCAGCGTCCAGGTGCCCCCGGCGGCCAGGCCCTGCAGGGACGCCAGCGTGCCCGTGGGCCGCACCACCGCATTCTGCGTGAGGGGGCAGCCAAGAGTGGTCGTGGCCTGATCATCAAAGGAAGCCTGCAGATCGGCGCGGCCGGCGCAGGCGCTGGAAGCCAGCACCACCCGCTGACCAGTTGGCGCAGTAAGGGAAATAACCAGCTCTCCGGTATCCGGGTAAGTAAGGTTCAGGTTGCGCACGTTCACGTCGGCTACTTTGTCGGCCGCGGTTACGACCACGGTAGAAACCACGGTGGAGGAGCTGCCGCCTAGGGCTTTGGGTACGTCAGCACTGGCCAGGGTCTGGCAGTCGATGGTGCCTACTGTGAAGCTGCCCACGCTGGAAAAGGGCCCGGCTCCGCACAGGTCACTGCGGCCGCGCACGCGCCAGAAGTAAGTGGTGCCTTCCGCCAAGGCCGCGGGAAGCACCAGACTAGTGCCGCTGAGCGAGGGCTGGGAAAAGGCAATTTGCTCGAAGTCAGCGTCCTGGGCAATCTGTAGCTCGTAGGCTGTGGCGTTGGGCACGGCCGCCCAGCTCAGGGCCGGCAGGGAAGAAACCGCGGTGGCCGTGGGGGTGGGCGTTTTCAGGGCGGGTGCTGCCGTAACGGCGGCTGGTACCCGGAAGCTGATGAGCTGGGAGCGGCTCTGGCTGCCGGCCGTGGCCGTGACGGTGAGCGAGTAGGTACCGGTAGCCAGCGTGGCCGGGAGCTGGAGGGTGAGCTGCGTAGTGCCGGCAGCCACTACGGTAGCCGGCGAAAAGCTGGCCTCAACCCCACTGGGTATATTCGTGGCTGCGAGAGAAATGGTACCGCTGAAGTTCTGCAGGGCTGTGAGGCCCAGCTCCGTGGAAAGACTAGTGCCGGGGCAGGTAGTCAGCTCCGTCGGCTCGCCCGAGCGGCTCAGCGAAAAGGTGGGGGAAGCCGGCTGCTCCAGGGTAATGTTGCGGGGAGAAATAGCGAAATACACGTTGCCCACCGCCGCAATCTTGATGCGCACCTGCGTGGAGGCCCCAATGCCCTGGGGAATTGTTACCAGCTCGGCTCCATCGTTGGGGGTATTTACGGCCAGCGAGAACGGAAACGTCTGCCCCCCGTCGGTAGAAAGCATAATCGTCACCCGGTCGGTGCTGATGGGGGCCAAGTTGGTGCCGGCTACATCCCAGGCAATGCGCTGCGGGGCCCCGGCCAGCCACACTTGCGCCGTGGTGGGCTCCGTAATTCTAAAAGGGCCAGCCGTGCTCACCACCGGCAGCAGCACCGTGTCGGCAGCAAAACCGCCCCGGTTGTCGCGGGTGGTAAGGCGGAAAACCAGCCGCCGGGCGTAGGCAGGGAGCAGTTCCCCCAGGCGGGTGGTATTGTTGAGCAGGTCGGTCAGGCGAGGGAAGGTGCGCGTAGCACTGGTAGTAGGCGCAAACGACCGGAAAAGCGGTGCGTTACCCTTAGGGGCCGTGGGTGGACCAGTCGCGCCCAGGTCAAACTCTTCCCAGCAGTAGGTGAGCGGGTCGCCGTCGGCATCGGTGCCGCTGCCCGTGAGGGCAAAGGGCGTACCGATGGGCAGCACGTAGCGGCTGCCGGCCGAAGCCGTGGGCGTGCGGTTGCCGGTGGCCGTCATCACTGGGCAGGCGCTGCCCGTGCCCGTCGTCACAAAGTCACTGATTTCGTCGAGGCTGATGCCGTGGAAGTACGGGTCGGAATTGGCCTGAAGGTTCTGCGGGGCACAAATACCCGCGTAGGCCATGATAGTGGAGCCGCTGCCGGGCTCGTAGGCCGTACTGGCTTCGCGGTTGCCGCCGGCGCAATTGCTCGTGGAGCCGTTGAATGTGTGGTTGGCCCCAAACTGGTGCCCGATTTCATGGGCTACAAAATCTACGTCGAAGCCGTCGCCGGAAGGATCGGGCAGGCCTGTACCGCCCTGGGCCTTATAGCCATTCAGGCACACCACGCCCAGCTGCGCCAGGCCTCCATCGGCGGTGCAGAACAAGTGCCCGATGTCGTAGTTGGCCGAGCCAATCCGGGTATCAATAATCCGCTGGTTGGTCGACAGCGCATTGCCATCTATTTCGTTGGAGTAGGGGTCGGTAGCGGGGTTCAGGTAAATAAGGGAATCTTCCTTCTCCACCAGCTGGAAGCGAATGGCCAACTCTTTCTCGTAAATACCGCTTACACGGTTGATGGACGTAGTAAGCGCGGCCAGGGCCTTGGCCCGGGTACCCCCTTTTATCTGGGTATACTCACCGGTGCAGGCCAAGGCAAGGCGGTAGGTGCGCAGCTGCTCGCCGGGGCTGTGGGTTTGCGCCCGCGCCGCGGTCGAAGCTCGCCCCGTGGCGTAGCACACGGGGGCCGCACCCGTGGCCGCCGATCGGTCGTAGACGACGTGGGTGCTGGCGCCGGCAGTAGCCGGATCGATGTACACGGTGCCCTCCGCCGAGAGAATCTGCGCATGCAGGCCCGCCGGCGTCAGGTCGAGGCGCACGGTGGCGGTGGGGTCGTCGAGGCCCTGGCCGCTGTAGGTCGTAATCTGGGGGTAGCGCGCCGCCAGCCCCGCGGGCAATACGGGTACCGTGGTGAGCTTAAAACGACCGGCCCGGCCGTTGGGGAGAGGCAGGGAAACAACCGTTGCCGCGCTACGCCGCGCCGGGCCGTCGGGACTAGGCGCGGTGGCCAGCACCTGGCGCATCGTAGCCAATTGCACGGCTACCGTGCGGTAGGGGCCCAGGCGCTTGGCAGCGGGCAACGGGGCAGTTAGCGGGGCAGCATCGGCCCAAAGCACCCGCTGCGCCAAGCTGCTGCTGAAGCTCAGCAGTACGAACAGCATTGTCAGCCAGAAACCACGCGCCGCACCGCGCCGCAACAACCAAGGCTCAGAAAAAATCATCAGCAAGCAAATCGTTGGCTACAAGGGCCTTGAAAGTACGGAAATGCCGCTGATTTACTAGTAGGGCCGGGTGGGTTAATCGGCAAAACGAAACCAGCCCGTCCCCTACGAAAGAGGACGGGCTGGAACAACGCTGTGGCAAGCTGGCGGCAAAGCCCTCAGACGTCGTTTTTTAGAAACACCAACGGCGTTTTATCGGCTTTATTGATGCGCCGACGAAATTCCAGGTACGCCGGGTAATCGGCCTTGGGAAACCGCCCCCGGTTCATCTGCAACCGCCGGATGTACTGAATACTGCCATCGGATAACGCCTGCAGCTGCATGGAATAGGTGCCGAACGCCGTAGAAAGTTGCACGGGGGCCGGAAGGTTTTCGGGGCGGAAGCCGGCCGGGGTTTTCAGCTGTACTGTATCGGCATCCAGGTAGGCAAAGCTCTGCCACACGTCCGTCTGTCGCTCACCCAGTTGGGGCGTGGGGGCCGCCGACTGATTCAGCACGTTGGGCACCACAAACACGCGCTTGCCCGTTACGGTGGCGTAGCGCGGCAAACTCAGCTCTAGGTGTTCTACCATCACGGGCACTGGTACCGTAGCCCCCGGCTTAAGGGTGTAGCGGCTGATAGTAAAGCTGGGCAGCGAAATCTGGCGGTAGGCCTGCTTTTTTTGGTCTTCGGGGGTGAGCTGGTGGTATACCTGCGACAGATCGTCCTGCTGCAGGGCCGCGCTACGGGTGCGCACCGAGGCGGTGGCGTTTCCCTGATCATCGAGGCGAAGCTCGGCGCGCCGAAACTGGGTGTTGTCGGTAGCTTTGTACACCGGCGTGCGCACCAGCTTGCCGCCCGCGGGCGTGAGCAGCAGCACGTGCCGGCCCGCAGTAAAGCCGCTCAGGTAGTTGAAGGGGGATGTTTGCGACGTGCACTCCAGCCACACCGTGTCGGGCCGGGCGGCCGGCAGGGGCACGCACAGAATCACGTGGTTGAATTGGTTGCTGGGAAAGTCCGTCTGGATGTCCGGTCGGTCGGCTCCGGCCAGGGCACAGTACGCCGGCACGCCCGCCGCCTTTAGCAGGGCCATACCGTAATTCGACAGGGCTTTGCAGTCGCCGTAGCCTTTGGCGGCCACTTCTGCTGCCGGGATGGTCTGCCAGCCGCCCAGCCCCAGCTGAATGGAAATATAGCGGGTGTTGGTTTGCAGGTATTCGTACACCTGCCGCACCCGCTCCCGCACGTCGGGCACGCGCTGGGCCAGTTCCTGCATCCGGGCCAGCTGCGAAGCAGGCAGTTCGCCCCGGCCTTCGTTGAGGGTATATTCCCAGGTACCGAAGCCTTCCCAGGAAGACAGGTTGCCGGCGTGGTTTTGCACTTCAAACGTAGCGGGGGCCGTGTATACTGCCGGCAGCAGTTCCCAGGCTGGCAGGCTATACGACTCAGGCTCGAAAGCAGGTAACCCGGCTACCGACCATTCATACACGGTGTAGTTACCCTCGGCACTTTGCCGCACTTGGCTGCCAGTGGGCAGGTTCTTTTCACGGTAGCGGAGGGCTGGTAGGCTTTTGGGCATTTTTACCCGGAACTGAGACTGCTCCACGCCCAGGTGCGTGGACGACACGGGGTGCCATACCGGGTAGAACAACGTGTTGGAGGTCGTGTATTCTTCCTCAAACTCGACGGTGTAAGGGTAGCGTCCCTGCTGCAGGTTGGCAATACGCGCCCGGCTATCCTCGGCCAGGCTGATGTCGGAAGTGGTGCTCACGTCGCGCACGTCGGCCGCGCGTAAGGTGCGCAGCAGCTTTCCCTCGGCATCGTACACGCTGCCGCGCAGGTAGCTAATGCTCTTGAAACGGTCATAGTCAACCTGATCAACGGCATGGTCGTCGCCGTCGGCATCCAGAATGGTAATGGCGTAGCGCAGCGTGCTCACCGCCTGCCCCGCCGACTTCACGGTGAACGTTTCATCGTGGAGGCGTACCACGGCGTGGGCGTTTTCGCGCAGCGCGCTGGGGATGGCCGCAACCGGGTATTTGGGCGCGGTGCCGGCCTGGGCGGCGGTACTCACCAGCGAAACGACTAGCAGTAGGGAGAAACGGTTCATGTTACGGCTTCTTTTTCAGGACGATACGCTCGGCGTGCTTGGCCACAATCAGGCTGTAAAACTCGCGCAGGCTGGCGTATTCCTCGGCCGAGTAGGCCGCCTTGGTAAAGGAAATGCGGCTCACCACCTGCAGGCCGCCCGCCGTTGGGGCTACCACATATTGGAATCGGCCGCCGTTATCAGGCAGGGATATGGCGGCACTCTTGGGCAATTCCTCCACTTCGTAGCCCGTGGGCAACTGGAAGGTCAGCATAAGAGTTTCTTCGCGGCCGGCCCCGAAATCCACCGGGAACTGCCGGTTTACGAGTTTGAACGGATTTTCATCCTCCCCAAAATTACGCATGGGGCTGAAGTACAGCGTCCCGTTCGGGTCCTCGTCGCCGGGGGCTTCCACTTCCATATCCACGGCTAGGGGCTTGGCCAGCAAATCGGCTTGCTGCACGGTGTATTTGGGCACCGCCCAGCCGTCTTTCTGTTTCAGGTAGTTGGTCTCGATGTACTTCTTCTCGCCAAGTTTCTGCAACGAGGCGCGGGCGCTCAGGGCGTTGTAGCCGGCGTGTTCGTCGTGAATTTTACCTTTCCAGCCTCCCCGGTCGTCGAGCTGCAACTGGGCCGTCTGGAAATGTACATAGCGCTGCCGGGAGGCTACCGTCAGCCAGTGGTCTTCCAAGCTTTTCTCCGTTACCAGGTGGGCCCGCGTGTTAAGCACCCGTTCCGGGAGCATCCCAAAATCGGCGTGTTTCTGGGTGGCATCCAGCAGCAGCGCTTCTGCCTGGCCTGGGAGCGTCACGGCTGCCAGCACGTAGTTGAAGCGGCTCATCATGGGGGAGCTTTCATCCAGCCGGCCATGGTCGCGGGTGCTGAGGATGGCAGGGTTGGCGGTAAGCCCCACGTTGCGTAGCAGCCCAATCAACAACAGGTTGATGTCGGCCGAGTTGCCGGTGTGTTGCTCGTAGGCCTTGCGCACGCCTGCGCTATACATGCGGTCCAGGTCGTTGTACTGCACATTGGTCTGCACCAACTGCTGCACGGCGGCGGCGCGCGCCAGGGGCTCGGTGTGCTTGGCCATAATGGCCGCTACTTCGGCCTTCAGGAAGCCCGTGCGGTTTAGCTGGGTACCAAAGTTTTCAGCGGCCAGGAGCTCACTATTTATTTTGTTCCAGTTGCCTGTGGCTTCCTCGTAGGGTTGTTGGGGAAACTGCGTGCCTCTCAGCTCAAAATCGATGCGGGAAACGTAGTCCCGGGTGGTTGTGATAAAAGGTTCCTGCCGGAAGCCCGGCACGTCTTTCATCACCCACCGGTACGTCTTGGTGCGGGCGGTAATGTTTTCCATGGCGCCGCCTTCCTGGCGCACCGTAAACTGGGTGTTGCCCTCGTTCTGTTCACTGGCAGCTAGGGGCTCGTAGCCCTGCATAGCCATCCGGTAATCGAAGTACTCAGGAATGCTGGCCCGGTACTCGCTCCAGCGCACGGGCACCGAATACTGAAACTGCCAGTCCTGAAAATTAAACCAGAAGTCTGACGACACGTTGTAGGCATACTCGATGATTGAGCCTTCCTTGACGTTGGGCAGCGTGAATTTGCGGACGGAGTAGTTGGCATCGCGCTGTTCCGTAAAGATGCCCGACGATTCCAGTTTCTCCTTTACCAACTGGCCATTCACCAGGTTGTAGGTAAAGCCCCGCAAGTTGCTCAGCCGCTCTTCATTGCCATTCTTCCGGTACAGCGGAACACTGACCGTGGCCATGTCATAGCCTGCTTTCTTGAGAATCTTGATGCGGGTAACGCGTTCAAATACAACCTTGAACTGGTTCTGCACATACTCAAAATGCGTCCGTCCAAAATCGGCCATCACCACAGCTTCGGCGGCGGTGTCGGCCGCAAAGTTCTTGGCATCAAACTCTTTCAGATCGAGCTTGCCAAATTTGATGGGTTCTGCCTGGGCTTGGGCCGATGGAGCCGTTGCGCAGCCCAGGCCCAGAGCCAGTGTGATAAAGGAAAGTACACGTAGTATCATAGGGAGAAGGCAAAGGTGACGGTAGATTTAAAACTAAGGGCGGGCACCGGTGCTGAGCACCAGCGGCTCGGCGTGTTTGGCCACGATGCGGGCGTAGAACTCGCGCAGGTTCGCATATTCGGCCGCGCTGTACTGTGCTTTGTTTAGCTGCAGCCGGCTCATAAACTGCACCGTGCGGCCTTCCTGAGCGCAGAGGTAGGTAAACCGGCCGCCATTATCGGGCAGAGCCAGGCTTTGACTTTGCGGCTTTTCGGTCAGTGTAACCCCATCTGGCAGGGTAAGCGTGAGCTGGTGCGTTTCGTCGCGGGTAATACCAAAGTCGACGGGGAAGTAGCGGCTTTCGGCGCTGAACGGGTTGCTGTTTAAACCCAGGCGGGCCAGCAGCGCGAGGTAGGTGGTGGTAGCCTGACCTTCCGTATTGTCCATCTGCAAGGGCAGATCCAGCTGCAGCGAGTGGGCTGGTTCCCGCTGGTGCTGCCACACGGCGGCCGAAATAGGAGTGGTATCGTCGCCCAACTGCTGCTGAAGGGTGCGCACCAACTGAGCCGGCTCTGTAGTGCGGGCTTCAGCAGCCGCGTAGCCGCTCCATTCCCAGTGCGTTTTGCCCTGCAAAGATCCATCGGGCTGCAAGGTGAGCGTGGTTTTACTGAAATAAGCCTGCCGTTGCGTTGGAGCCAACGAAACCCACCGCCCGAGGGCCGCCGGTGCCGTTAGCAACCGTCCGTTGCCGTTGAGGCAGCGCTTCGGCAGCATCCCCAGCGGCACTACGGGCTCCGTAGCGTCTACCAGCAGCTCCGTGTTATCAGGAAGGCGTACGTGGGCCACTACGTAGTTGAAGTTGTTGAGCACGGGCATCGATTCCAGCACATGACCGTGGCTGCGGGTGCTCAGCAGGAGAGGATTTGCATCCAGCCCGGCCGCCCGCAGGCTTTGCACCAGCAGCAGATTTACATCGGCCACGTTGCCCTGGCCTCGTTGGGTAGCTTCTTTTAAGGTTTTAGTCAGGTAGAGCTGTTCCTGCCCGTTGTACTTCATGGTTTGCTGCACCAGGGCCACCACGGCGGCGGCCCGTTCCCGGGGCTCCGGCAAGCGAGCTTTCAAAGCGCTTATCTGGGCGGTAAGCGTTGATTTCTGATACAGGTCGCGGCCAAACTGCTCCTGCTGCAGTAGTTCGGTGCCGATGGCTTCCCAGGTAGCTGCTACATCCCGGGGCTCCTGGTTGGGGTACTGAATGGTCGACAGCTCAAAATCAACCGAAGAGAAATAATCAAGCTGGGCGGTCATGAAAGGCTCTTCGCGGAGCGCGGGCACATTCTTCATAACCCAGCGGCTGCTCAAGGCCTGGGTATTGATGTTGTATTCCTGGGCCGGCGCCAGTCCCTCGAAGCTGTGGGACATACGGGTATTATACGGTACGGGCTTGTCTTCCTGCACCGCGAAGGGCAGATAGCTCCGCGTAATCTGTTTGTAGCGGAAGTAGGCTGGAATAACCGTGCGGTACTCGCTCCAGCGGGTGGGGATGGTATGCTGAAAGCGCCAGGCCTGCAGGTTAAACAGGAAGTCGGACTCTACGGTGTAGGTGAACTCGATGATGGAGCCCTCCCGCACGTTAGGCAAGGTAAAACGGTAGCTCGTGTGATTTTTGTCTTGTTCATCCTTGAAGACAGCATTTTCGGCCATCTTCTCCTGGATCAGCTTGCCATCAACCAGGTTGTAAGTAATGCCTTTCAGCTTTTTGAAGCGTTCCGTCTGTTCGTTTCGGCGGTAGAGGGGCACCTGCACGGTGGCCCAAGGGTAGCCAGCCTTGCGCCGAATCAGAATGCGGGCGGTACGCACGTATTCCAGCTGAAAACCCTCGCGGCCACCCACAATTCTTGACTGGCCGAAGTCGCAGAGCATGACGGCCGGGGCGGCGGAGTCGGCGGGAGCGGCCACGAAATCGGCTGCGGTAACCTTACCGAAGACGAGGGGCACTTCCTGGGCCAGCGCGGTGGGGGCAGCCAGCACCAGCAGGCATAAAATAGCGAGCCGCCCGGATAAAGTGAATGGCCTGATAATCACCCGAAATATTATTTAAATCAGACAAAAGATAAACCTCTAAAGAACTGGCCAAATAGCTTTTAGCCAGCGTATGCTCAACTTAGACGTTCTTCATCAAATGTACATAATTCGGTCAGGTGCATAAATACGCCCCACCGTTTTGGCCTGAAATATTTTGGCTTACTGCGCTGCCGGGCGGCTGCGCACAGCCACCAGCAGGTACACCAGAGCCACTAGCAGGAGGGCCGCGCTCAGCAGGTGCACGTAGGGCAGGCGGGCCGTGGTGTTGTCGTAAAGCCAGCCGGCCAGCAAGGCTCCCAGGCCAATGCCTACTTCCAGGGCAATGTACATGGTGGCCACGGCCCGGCCGCGCCGCTCGGGGTGGCTCAAGTCTACCGTCCAGGCATACAGCGTGGGGGAGTTGAGGCCTGCACCCAGCCCAAACAAAACCGCGCCCGTCAGAAACAGCACCACCGACTGGCCCATAAACGCCAGCACCAGCAAGGCCAGCAGCAGCAGGCCCGCCGACACGCGCAGCACCGGCACGCGGCCGTAGGTATCGGAGGCGCGGCCCGCCACCAGGCGCACCAGCAGGGAAGTAAGCGTGTAGGAGGTGTAGAAAAGTCCTTTGTCGGCGCCTTTCAGGCCCAGGGCCACGCTTTGGTCGGGCACCACCGTGAGGATGGCGCCGAAGGGAAACAAGCACAGCATGGTAATGAGGGCGGGCTTGAACACGCGGGGCTCCAGCACCTCGTGCCACTCCAGGCGCAGCAAACTCCAGCTGAAGGGCTGGCGCTGGGCGGCGGGCAGGGTTTCCGTCATGGTGCCCTGCACGGCCAAACTCAGCAGAGCCAGCCCCGAAGAGCAGTAGAATAGGGTGTTGAGCGAAAACGTAGCCGTGATATAGGGCCCCAGGGCCGGGCCGGCAGCCATGCCAAGGGAGCCCGCCACACCCAGTAGCCCCATGGCCTCCCCGCGCCGGGAAAGCGGAATGATGTCGGCAATGAAGGCCGCCGTGCCGGTGGGCTTGAAGCCGGTGCTGAAGCCGTGGACCAAGCGCAGCAGCAGAAACCCGGTGACGGTAGTAGCCCAGGGGTAGAAAAAGCCGCAGACAAAGCACACCAGCGAGCCAAACACCATCACCGGAATGCGTCCCACCGTGTCGGCCAGCTTGCCGCTGAAGGGCCGCGAAAGGCCCGCCGTGAGCGTAAACAAGGCAATGATGTAGCCCTTATAGTCGCCGCCGCCCATGCGCGCCAGGTAATCCGGCAGCTCGGGCAGGAGCATGTTGAAGCTCATGAAAAAGAAAAACGACGACAGGCACATCAGCCAGAAGCCGGCCGTGTAGACCTTGGGCGAAGCAGCAGAAGCAGGAGTGGGCATTGCGGCAAAGGTACGCCGGCCGGCTTGTACTGCCCGACATAACGGGCTTTTCTGCCAAAACGGCTTCTTTCAGCTTCCGGCCCGAAGTGTGCCGTAGAAGCTTCCTATGTCCTGGTTTTCTGATTTCCTGACCACCATTTCCGCCAAAAAGCCCCGCCCCGACGGCAAACCCGCCCTCTCGGTGCGGGAGCGGGTGTCGGCCCTGCGCAACCTGCCGGCTTTTCTGCGCCTGATCTGGGAAACCAGCCCAGGCCTTACCCTGGGCAATGCCAGCCTGCGGCTGGTGCGGGCCGCGCTGCCGCTGGCCATGCTCTACGTCGGCCAGCTGCTGCTCGACGCGGTGGTGCAGCTCAGCCGCCTGCCCGCTGCCGAGCGCACCCTCACGCCGGTGCTGGGCTTGCTGACTCTGGAGTTTGGGCTGGCCATTCTGTCTGACGGTCTGGGCCGGGCAGTGGCCCTGCTCGACTCCTTGCTGGGCGACCTGTTCGCCAACCGCTCCTCGGTGCGGCTGATGGAGCATGCCGCCGAGCTGGACCTCGACCAGTTTGAGGACAGCACCTTCTACGACAAGCTGGAGCGGGCCCGCCGCCAGACTCTCTCGCGCACGGTGCTCATGGCCCAGGTTCTTTCGCAGGCCCAGGACGTCATTACCATGCTGTTTCTGGCTGTGGGGCTGGCCGCCTTCAACCCCTGGCTGCTGTTGCTGCTGCTAGTGGCCGTTATCCCCGCCTTCCTGGGTGAGTCGCACTTTAATGAGCGTAGCTACTCCCTGGTACACGGCTGGACGCCCGAGCGGCGCGAGCTGGACTATCTGCGCCAAACCGGCGCCTCCGACGAAACGGCTAAGGAAGTCAAGATTTTCGGACTTTCAGGGTTTCTGATTGACCGGTTTCGGCTGCTATCCGACGAGTTTTACCAGAAAAACAAGCGCCTCGTGATTCGGCGGGCCGGTTGGGGTGCTTTCTTCGCGGCAGTTGGCGCGGCCGGCTACTACGCTGCCTATGTGTATATCATCACCCAGGCCGTAGGCGGGCGCATCAGCATCGGGCAGCTCACGTTTCTGGCCGGCTCGTTTGCCCGCATGCGCGGTTTGCTCGAAGGCATCCTGAGCCGGTTCAGCACGGTGGCCGAGGGCGCATTGTATCTGCAGGATTTCTTTGACTTTTTCCACCTGCAGCCCCGCATCCGCCGCGACGATTCGCGCCCCGTGCGCCCGTTTCCCCGGCCCATTCAGCAGGGCTTTACCTTCGACAATGTAGGCTTCAAGTACCGCAACGCGGAGAAGTGGGCCGTGCGCAACCTGTCCTTTACCCTGCAGGCCGGGGAAAAGCTGGCTCTGGTGGGCGAAAACGGCGCCGGTAAAACCACCCTCGTCAAGCTTCTGTCGCGCCTCTACGACCCCACCGAGGGTCGCATCCTGCTCGACGGCCACGACCTGCGCGACTACGACCCGGCCGAGCTACGCCAGGAAATCGGGGTGATTTTCCAGGATTTCGTGCGCTTCCAGCTGTCGGCCGGCCAGAACCTGGCCGTGGGCCGCATCGAGCAGAAAGATAACCAGCCCCGCATCGAGCAGGCCGCTGCCCAGAGCCTCGCCGATTCGGTGGTGCGCAAGCTGCCCGAGGGCTACAACCAGATCATCGGCCGGCGCTTTGCCAAGGGCGTGGACCTAAGCGGGGGCGAGTGGCAGAAAATAGCCCTCGGCCGAGCCTACATGCGCGACGCCCAGCTCCTGATCCTCGACGAGCCCACCGCCGCCCTCGACGCCCGCGCCGAGTACGAGGTGTTCCAGCGCTTCAAGGATCTGACCCAGGGTAAAACCGCCGTGCTCATCAGCCACCGCTTCAGCACCGTGCGCATGGCTGACCGCATCCTGGTCATCGAAAACGGGCAGTTCGTGGAAATCGGCTCCCACGAGGAGCTGCTGGCCCGCGGTGGCCGCTACGCCGAGCTGTTTCAGCTGCAGGCAGCGGGGTATCGGTAAATAGGCAGCTGGCAAGCTTTCGTTTAGGGCTGTGTCTGAAAATTCCTAAATGGTCATGCTTCGACAGGCTCAGCATGACACTTCCTAACTACACTCTAAATGAGAGTAGCTGAATTAAAACCAAAAACGTCCTGCCAGATGCTAATCTGGCAGGACGTTTCGTATAGTTTTGGGGAGTTACTGAGCGGCCGGGTACCAGTTGCGCAGGCGCACGTCAATTTTCTTGTTGGCAGCGTTTACCGTTTTCTTGAAGGCGTCCACGTCGCTCAGGCCGTTCTGGCCGCGGTAGTGGTAGGGGTACACAATGCCCGGCTTAAAGGCCAACACGCCCTGGGCGGCTTGGTCCACGTTCATGGTGTAGGGCAGGTTCATGCACACAAACGCCACGTCGATGCCTTTGAGGGCGCGCATTTCGGGAATGTCTTCCGTGTCGCCGGAGAGGTACACGTTTTTGCCGCCCAGGTTCAGCACGTAGCCATTGCCCCGGCCTTTGGTGTGCATGGCGTCGGCGGCTTCGGGCAGGTTATACATGGGAATGGCCGAAACGCTCATGCCCAGGGTGTCGAGCTTCTGGCCGTTGCCGAGGATGCGGGCCTGGGTTTTGTACTCAGCCGGGAGTTGATCGGCCACGGCTTTGGGCACTACCATCAGGGCTTTGCCTACAGACAGTCCCGCTAGCGTCTTGGGGTCCAGGTGGTCGCCGTGGATGTCGGTAATCAGGATAACATCAGGGGCTGCCAGCCCGGCGTAGGCCTCGGCCCCGCCGTAGGGGTCCACGTAGATGGTTTTGCCGTTCCAGGTCAGCACCACGCTGCCGTGGGTGATGGGCTGCACGGTGAGCGGGCCTTTCTTGGTGGCAATCTGGTCGGAGGCTACGCGCGGTGGGGCAGTGGTCTGAGCTTGCGTCTGCAGGGCAAAAACAGCCAGGGCGGCCGTGAGCAGGAGGGTAAACTTCATCTGTTTTTTTAGGGGATTGGGGGGGTGAAAGTTGATGCCGGATTTGGCGGGCAGCGGGCCTGTAGGCATAGCCGCTAACCAAAAACCGTAGCAATAACCTGTTCACCGGTTACAAGTTCAGGCTAGCACCAGCCCTAGCAAAAACCTGGGCAGAAGTAAGCACATCGAATTGAATTTAGAACGTCATGCTGAGCGAAGCCGAAGCATCTCTACCGCTTTGTTGGATTACTACCACAACGAAGCGGTAGAGATGCTTCGGCTTCGCTCAGCATGACGGCCTTTTTGCTGCTGCTACTTTGTACGAAAACTTGTTATCTGGTCTATACCAGTCTATGCCCTACTTCATCCCGGGTTCCCGTTCCGCACCAGAACTAACTCCGCCGCAATGCTGATGGCAATTTCTTCGGGCGTGCGGCTGTGGATGGGCACCCCAACGGGCGCGTGGATGCGGGCTAGCGTGGCTTCGGCAACACCTTCGGTTCGTAGCGTCGCCCACATATCGGCAATTTTGGCCTGGCTGCCCAGCACGCCTAGGTAGCCCAGCTGGTGGTGCAGCAGCTGCTTCAGGGCCACATAATCGGTGCGGTAGCCGAAGGTCATCAGCACTACGAACTGGTCCAGGCCCTCCGTTACTGCCGGGGCCAGGGCCTCGTAGCGCACCGTGCGGCGCTGGTGGGCGTAGGGGTTGCCCACAAACGTGTTCAGCTCGGCCCGCTCTTCCAGCACTGTGATGCCGAAGTCCAGCGTAGCCAGAATGCGGGCCAGGGCCAAACTCACGTGTCCGCCCCCCACGATGGTCACATGCTGCCGGAAACCCAGCGGCTCGGTGTAGTGCCACTGCGGCCCGGGCTGGAAGGCGGTTGGGGCGGGGGTATCCGTGAGGTAAAGGCCCGCAGAACTAAGGTGCAGCTGCCCGCGCTGGGCCGTGCGTAGGCGCCGCAGGATTTCGGCCAGGACGGGCCGGTGAGTTGCTTGGAGGGGTAGCAGCAGCACAGTTTGCTCGCCGCTGCAGATCATGCCGGAGCGGTCTGCAGGCTCGTCGCGGCGGTGCACCTGGCGGCGGATTTCGGGCGCGGCGTTGGGTTGCAGGAAATGGGCGCGGGTTAGCTCTACCAGCTTGTGCTCCATCATCCCGCCCCCAATAGAGCCGGCCATGCCCGTGCGCGTCACGCTCATCTTAAACCCCTGCCGGCCCGGGCTGCTGCCCTGGCTGTGCAGCACGCACAGCAGTACTACCGGCTCCTGCTGCTTCAGCGCCTCAGCCGCGTGTTCCCAAACAGCCGCTTCACGCGGCACGGGGGCCTGGGTGCCGGGGCCGTAGTCGGGAAGGTCAAGCGGCATCAGGCAGAGCTAAGTGGTGAGAAGATGAGTAGTGGTAAGTTAGGTGCCGCGGCTGGTTGTGGGAAGCTGAACGATGGCGAGACGCATCGTTTCGTCAGTGAATAACCTCAGCAACTACAACACAAAGGTGTAGGCTACAGCCACACAGCGGCCAGGGCGTAGGAAACGGCCATTACGCCCGAGAACAGGGCGCTGACCATAAAGCGCCGCTGGGCCGTGACGCGGTTTTGAATATAGTAGTTAGCTGCCAACGACACCGGCGCGTTCAGCAGAAATGAGCGGCCCGCTACCGGGAGCAAAGCCAGGGAAATGGGCTCGGCCGCGCCCCCGAACAACCCCAGAAACGCGTAGTGGCGGGCAATCCAGAGCGGGTTGAAGTAAAGCAGCGACAGGGCGGCCCGTTGCCAGCGCTTCACGCGGGTAGTGGCTCCGGCAGCCGGTTGCTGCCGGTCGAGCCAGCGGAAATAGGCGGGCACCTCGGTGGAGTAGAGTATGCCACCCACGAGGGCCATGCCTAGCAGACGAAGCCAGGAGAACTGGTGCAGGAGCAGGGCAGCGGCCGTGTCGCCGGCGGCGTAAATCAGGAATCCTCGGAGGTGGTTACGGAGTTGAGTGGGGCGGGTGAGTTCCAAGCGGGGGTGGGGGCAGGCGTAAATTTGAAATCGGGGTGCAAATTTACGAGAACCTTCTCGGGCGTCATAGGGGCCGAAAAAGATATATCCGCCGCGGGGTTGAACGCCCGAATGGCGTCGCGCAGGGCAAAGTAGGTCCCGATGCCGTACATAAGCGGCGGCTCGCCCACGGCCTTGGAGCGCAGCACCGCCCGGGAGTGGCCGGGCGTATCAAGGAAGTGCACATCCAGCACCTTGGGCACCGAGTACAGGTCGGGGATTTTGTAGGAGTTGAGGGAGTTGCTGAGCAGGCGCCCTTCGTCGTTGAACACCAATTCCTCCAGGGTCATCCAGCCGATGCCCTGCACCGCGCCGCCCTCAATCTGACCCCGGTCCACGGCCGGGTTCATGCTCTGCCCGAAGTCGTGGGCAATCTGCACCGCCTCCACCTCGTAAGTGCCGCGCAGGCAATCGACGCGCACGGTGGTGAGGGCCGTGCCGTACACGTGGTAGGCGAAGGGGTAGCCCTGGTTGGTTTCAGGGTTGAAATGCAGGTCGGGCGTGGCGTAGTGGGCGTTTTCGCTGAGGCTGATGCGCTGCCAGTACGCGGCCGATACCAGCTTCTCCCAGGTCGTATCGGCGGGTTTTCCGGCGGCCAGCACCTGCTCGTTCTCGATTTGCAGGCCCTCGTAGTTTATCTTCAGCTCGGTGGCCGCGAGGCGCAGCAGCCGCTCGCGCAAAGCCAGACAAGCCAGTTGGGTGGCTTTGCCGTTGAGGTCGGCAGTGGCAGAGGCGGCGCTGGGGGAGGTGTTGGCTACGCGGGTGGTGTTGGTGCTTTCCACCTTCACCCGGCTCAGCGAAATGCCCAGGGTTTGGGCCGCCACCTGGGCAATCTTAATGTTCACGCCCTGGCCCATTTCCACTGCGCCCGTGCTCACGCCCACCGAGCCGTCGGTGTAGATGTGCACCAAAGCCCGGGCTTGGTTCATGGCGGTTTTGGTAAAGGAAATGCCGAAGCAGATGGGCATCACCGCCAAGCCTTTCTTCTGCAGCTTGTGCGCGGCATTGAACTCGGCCACTTCCCGACGCCGGGCGGACAGGTCGTACAGCTCGGCGGCCGTGTTCCAGGCCTGCTCGGCGTGGCAGCCCTCGGTGGGCTGGCGGTAAGGGAACAGGTCGCCCTCGCGCAGCAGGTTGCGCTGCTGAATGTCGGCCGGCGTCACGCCCAGCTTTTCGGCCGCGCAGGCTATAGCCGACTCTATCACAAACATACCCTGCGGTCCGCCGAAGCCCCGGAAAGCCGTGTTGGGCGGCAGATTGGTGCGGCAGCTGTAGGCCGTGGCCGTCACGTTCGGAATGAAGTAGGCGTTGGTAGCGTGAAACAGCGTCCGCTCCAGCACGGCCGGCGACAGGTCGGCGGCGGCCCCGGCGTTTTGGTAGAACGTCACCTCGTATGCCACAATCCTTAGGTCGGCGTCCAGCCCGATTTTGAAGTCGGAGGAGTAGGGGTGGCGCTTGCCGGTCATGCGCATATCGGCCATGCGGTCGAGTACCAGCTTCACCGGCCGCCGCACCACGAAGGCGCCCAGGGCGGCCAGGGCGCCCCAGGTGGTGGCCTGATCTTCCTTACCCCCGAAGCCCCCACCAAGGCGGGTCACGTCCACTTCCACCTGGTGCATGCCCACGCCCAGCACCCGCGCCGTGTGGCGCTGCACGGCCGTGGGGCCCTGGGTGGAAGAAATAACACGCACCCCACCCATTTCCGTTGGGAAGGCATACGCGCCCTGGGTTTCGATGTACAAATGCTCCTGCCCGCCCGATTCAGCTACGCCCTCAAACACGTGCGCGCACCCGGCCCAGGCTTCCTCGGCCGCTCCGATGCGGAAGGTGCGGGGCGGCACAATCAGCTCACCCTGGGCGGCAGCTTCCCGCGGATCCACGATGATGGGTAGCGGGCTGACCTCTACCCGCACATGGCGCAGGGCCGCGTGAGCCGCGTGCTCCGAGTCGGCCAGCACCAGGGCCACCGGCTGCCCGCGGAAATGGACATGGCCTTCGGCCAGCAGGGGCTCGTCGGGCACGATGCCGCCAATCTGGTTTTCACCGGGAATGTCCACGGCCGTGAGGACGCGCACCACACCCGGCAGCTGCAGGGCCGCCGTAGCATCTATGCTCAGCAGCTTGCCGTGCGCCACCGGCGACTCCACCACAGCCGCGTACAGGGTGCCGTGCTGCACCGGAATATCATCGAGGTACTGAGACTCGCCGCGCACGTGGCGGGCCGGATCGAGGTGGTTCATAGCGTAACGCCGACAGTTGGATGGCGCTTCAATAGAAATGACAAAATCAAAAGGGCTGTTATACCAGCTCCGGGAGCAGCGGTAGGAAATGCGCCGTCAGCAACTGGTGCAGCAAAAGCCGCTTGTAGTGCTCAGTGCCGCGCACATCTGAAATCGGGCTGATTTCCTGCTGGGCGAGGGTGAGGGCGTGCTCCACCGTTTCGGCGGAAACCGGCTGGCCCACTAGCCAGGCCGAGGTGCGGCGCAGCAGCAGCGGAATCGGCCCCACGCCCCCGGCCGAAAGGCGGGCAGCCTGAATCATACCTTTCTCGATGCGCAGCCACGCGGCCGAGTTCACGCTGGCAATATCCAGATGGGTGCGCTTGGATACTTTCTCGAAGTTGAACAGGTCGACTGGCTGCGGAGCCGGAAAGCGAATTTCGGTTACCTGCTCATCGACGGTTTTTGCCAGCTTCTTGTAATCGAGGTACAACTCCGCAAGCGGCAGCGCGCGGCGCTGACCGGCGGAATTTTCCAGCTCAACTTCCGCGCCTAACGCCAGAAACAGAATGGTCAGGTCGCCGATGGGGGAGGCGTTGATGAAGTTGCCGGCCACGGTACCCATCTGCCGGATGGGCGTACTGCTCACCAGCTTCAGAAACCGGGGCAGCTCGGGCAGCACCGCCAGCATCACCTCCGACTCCATCAGCTGCTGCGCGGTAGTGGCGGCGCCCAGTACAATAGTGTCACCCTCGCGCCGGATGCCGCGCAGGCTGTGCTGGTCGTACACGAGCTCCACGGGCACGGCGCGCACCTGCTCGGGGCGCTGCACCAGCAAATCGGTGCCGCCGCCCAGGATCTGGGCCCGGGCAGCCGCGGCGGCATCCAGGCCCGGGCCGGGCCGTAGTGCTTCGGACACTTCAGCTCCGCCCGTGGCCGCGCTGCGCAGGGCCGTGAGCTTGGCGGGCATATCAGCAAAGTACTGCGGCACAAAGCCTTCCTCGGCCAGCCAGGCTAGGGGAGAAGAAGCCGGGCGCTGCTGCAACTGCTGCTGCAGGTGCTGGGTAGCCCGCTCCAGGCTTTTGTAGCCTGTGCACCGGCAGATGTTGCCGTCGATGGAGGCCAGGGCGGTTTCCGGAGTAGTAGGCTTGGCACTAAGGGCGTGGCCAGTGAGTGACATCACGAAGCCCACCGTGCAGAAACCGCACTGCGAGCCGCCTTCCTGCACAATAGCCTGCTGCACCGGCGTGAGCGTACCCCGCGCCGCGTTGATGCCCTCTACCGTGACTACGTGCTTGCCCTGGGCGTTGCCCAGGGGCGTGAGGCAGGACGTCATGGATTGATACTGCACCGATGTGCCATCCGGGGCCAGCTCGCCTACCAGCACGGTGCAGGCCCCGCAGTCGCCCTCGCGGCACCCGATTTTGGTGCCTTTCAGGTGCTGGTGGTAGCGCACGAAATCAAGGAGGGTACTGCCAGCGGGCTGGTCGGTACGGATGAGTTGGTCGTTGAGGTAAAAGGGCAGCATAGCAAGGCAAAAAGGCCGGGAACGGACAGGGAAGATAGGAATTTCCGGGTAGGAGCTGAAAGCATGGGGGAAATACCCGCTGAAAACTGCGGGTGCGCGCTGTCCGGGCTTCCGTCTTTAGGCCAAAATTTTGTTGATATTTTTCGCTGGACCGCCTTAAAATCAGTGGGTAAGCTTTCGTATATCTAGTAATTTAAACGCCTTCATTTCTCGCCTGACCGTCTGCCTATGAAACCTGCAACGATTACGTTGTTTACCCTGGCTTTGAGCCTGAGTGGGTGCTTTGCCGCCCGCGAGGCCCGAATTGAATCGGACTATAGCTATAGTGGTAATTTCCGGCGCTACCGCACCTACGACTTCGTGACCGGCAACGAGCTGGCTACCGACAGCAGCGCCCTGGGCGAGGTGCTGCGCGACGCCATTCGGGCCCGCCTCCGCTCCCAGGGCTACAAGCCCGCCAAAAACCGCCCGGATCTGCTGGTAAGCTTCCGCCTCTACGAAGGGGACATGCGCTTTCGGGGCTTTGCTCAGGAGGAACTGACGGCCTGGCTGGCCTCGGGGAAGGAAGAAACTGACGAAACCCCCAAAGATGCGCGCAAGGGCTACCAACCGCTGCGCCTGCTGTTGCGGGAAGGCACCCTGCTGGTCACCCTCATCGACTACCGCACCAACCGCGCCGTCTGGAACGGCTATGCCTCGGGGGTGACCGTGCCCAAAGGCGCCCAGGGCGAAGCGGTGGTGCGGCGCAGCGTCCGCTCCATCTTCGACCAATACCGGGTGTTCACCGAAGGCTACCTCGAATCCAACCGCTAGGGCAGGGGCCCCGCTCCGCCCAGGGCTACCGGCCGCGGCCGGTGGGAATGCGGAACTGCACGCCCAGGGACGGAATAATGGTCACGCCCTTGAGCTTGGTGGTGCTGGCCTGGTTGAGCAGCTGGTACGTGCCGTAGTTCTGGTAGTACACGGCCAGGGCGGGCAGAATGTAGGCGTAGCGGTAGCCGAATTTGCCATTGACGAACAGGCCAAAGGAGGCGAAGTTGTTTTTCGCCTTCAGCTCCCCGATTTTGGTGTTGGTGCCCGGTAAAAACACTTTGGTGGGGTTGAAGCCATAAGCAATAAACGTATGGTTGTAGACGGCTCCATAGGAAATAGCGCCGATTTCCTCCTCCCGGCCCAACGACGTGCTAAAGATGAGCGGCACCATCAGGTCGCGGCGGGTAGCGCCAAAGTTTAGCAGAGACGCCACGTCATCGAGAAACGGCACGTTGGGCAGCTTGGCGCGCTGGGTGGCAAACTGCAGCCCAATGCTGCCGGAGGTTTCACCAGACTGTCCCTGCGGATTTTCCGGCGTACCGGTCGAGCCCAGAAACTGGTACATGGCATCGAAGGCATGCGCCCCGAAGGCGTATTTATAGCCCACATCCACCCGGGGCAGGGCGCCGTAGCGGATGTAAAAGTCGGAGCTGGGCTGTATGGGGTCAAGGATATAGGCAATGGCCGCCGTTTGTATGCGCACGAACCGCTGGCTGTAGTTGACAGTGTCCTTACCGGCGGCGGCAGCCACTTCGTCCTTCACGGCCCCGCCCAACTCGCTGATTGTTCGCGTGCCGATGTTGAACACCATGTCGCCGCCTACTTTAAACTGGCCCTGGGGCGTGACCTTACCTGAGTTGATGACGGCACGCGGGGCGGTGCAGGCGGCGGCCAGCAGTAAAAAGGCCGCCGGCAAAAGGGAACGGAATGAGCGTGTTGGCATAAAGTAAAAATGAGTACGGGGACAAAAGTCAGGATTTTCGGCCCACTACGAAAATCAGGCCGTAAGCGTAGCGTAACCTTCTCTCGCCGGAATTTGGCTATTTTGGCCCGATATGCATTGTCTTTCAATTTCCCGTGCTGTGTTGCCGTTGGCTATGGCTACGCTGCTGGCTGCCGCCGGCTGTGCTACCCGGCCCCGGGTTGCCACTGCCCTGCCAGCGCCGGTCAGCCCCCCCAATAAGTTTGCCGACGCTACGCTGCGCCAGTTGGCCACGGCCCAGGATGAGCGCAATACCGCAGCCTTGCTGCCTTACCTGCAGCGGCCCGAAGCGCAGTACCGGCGGGAGGCAGCCCTGGCTTTTGCCTCGGTGCAGGACCGGGCGGCCGTGCCGGCCCTTGCACGTTTGCTGGCTGCTGATACCGAGGCCGACGTGCGCCGCGCCGCCGCGTTTGCCCTGGGCCAAACCGCCGATACCACGGCCACTACGCAGCAGGCTCTGCTCAATCAATTGACCACGGACCCCGACCGGGCCGTGCGGCGCTACGTGCTGGAAGCCATGGGCCGCTGCGCCACCCGCGCCTCCCTGGCCAATCTGGTTCGCCTGCCCGCCGCCCTGGCCGCCGATACCAGCGCCCAGGTAGGCCAGGCCTGGGGCTTGTACCGCGCGGCCCTGCGCGGTATCACCTCCGAGGCAGCCGTGGGCCGGGTGGTGCAGCTGCTGCCCCTGCCCGTACCTTATCGGGCGCGGCTGGCGGCGGCCAGTACGCTGGCGCGCATCCGCAACCTCAACCTCACGCCCTATACTCCCCAGCTGATTCGTGCCGCTCAAACGGACCCCGACTACGCCGTGCGGGCGGCCGCTACCCTGGCCCTCGGCAAATCAACCGACGCTACGGTGCCGGCTACCTTGGCTTCCCTGGCCCGCCGCGATGCTGACTACCGCGTGCGGCTGAGCGCCATCCGGGCGATGAATGCAGCCATGTATGCGCCCGTGAAGGAAGCCGCCTGGGAGGCGCTGACCGATGCCAACGGACAGGTAGCGCTTACCGCCGCCGAATACTTTCTGACGCATGCCAGCAAAGAATCGGGGCAGCTGTTTTTAGCTAAGGCTGGCAAGCTTAACCAGTGGCGCGTGCGGGCTACGCTCCTGGGTGCGGCGCTCAAGCTGGGCGGCTCCGCCCGCGACACTATCCGCCAGGCCATTATGCAGCGCTACGCGGCGGCAGCCAGCCCCTACGAAAAAGGCTACTTGCTCAAAGCCCTCAGCGAGGATCCGGCCGCGTACAAATGGCTGGAAGAAGCCACGTTCACGCCCGGTCAGCCAGTCGTAATTGGTACTTATGGCATGGAGGCCCTGGTAGCCCTGCGGCACAAGCCTGACTTTCCGGCTAATCAGCACGCGGCCTTTGCCCGCACCCTGCAGCGGGGCGTCGGCAGCGGCGACCTAGCCATTATGGGTACTGCCGCCGAAGCCATCCGGGACCCGCAGCTGGCGTTGCGGCCCCGGTTTCCCTCGGCTGACTTTCTGCTGAAGGCCCGCAACCAGCTAACCCTGCCCCGCGACTTGGAAGCCTGGCAGAGCTTGCAGCTCACCATCGATTATCTGCAGGGTAAAGCAGCTACTCCGCAGCCCGTGGCCGCCGCGGCCACCCATCCCATCAATTGGGCGGTGGTGCAGGCCGTTCCCGTTGGGCAGAAAGCCATTGTACATACCGGACGCGGGCCTATTACGCTCACGCTGCTGGTGGAGCAGGCGCCCGGTTCGGTAGCCAGCTTCGTGGAGCTGGTACGGCAGGGATTCTACGAGCAAAAGAACTTCCACCGCGTGGTCCCCAACTTCGTAGCCCAGGGCGGCTGCCCGCGGGGCGACGGGTGGGGCAGCTCCGACTACAACTTGCGCTCGGAGTTTGCTGATTTACGCTACGTGGAAGGGGCCGTGGGGCTGGCTTCGGCCGGCAAGGATACGGAGAGCTGCCAGTGGTTTATCACCCATGCGCCCACCCCGCACCTGGACGGGCGCTACACCATTTTCGCGCAGGTAGAGCAGGGAATGGACGTGCTCAGCCAACTGGAAATCGGTGACCGGATTGATCGAATCGAATTACTTTCTTCGCCTAAGTAATGCCTACTATTTTTCGTCAACAGCCCGCCTGGCTGCTCTTTTTGTGGCTGACATTTCAGGGCGCTGTTTCGCCGGTGCTGGGCCAGGTTACGCCCCCGGCCGCTCCTGCCGACACGGCACACAAGTATGAGACGCAGGCGCCGCCCGCAGCGCGCCCACGCTGGTATCAGCATAAGCTGGTGCGGGCCACGGCTATTCCGGCAGTGCTCATTGGCTATGGGGTGTCGACCATCAACGGCAACGGGCTGTACAGCAGCTACGATGCGCGCCGCGACATCCAGCAGGCCTTTCCCAACTTCCACACCAAGGTTGATGACTACCTGATTCTGGCGCCCTACGCGGAGCTGGCCATTGCTACCCTGGCCGGCGTTGAGTCGCGCAACGACCGGCTAAACATGGCGCTGGTGGTGGTAAAGTCGGAGCTGATTTTTGCGGCGGCCGTCACGGCCCTCAAGTACACTACCGGCATCCGGCGCCCCGATGGCTCCAACCGGCAGTCTTTTCCTTCGGGCCACACGGCCCAGGCTTTCTTAGCGGCCAGCATCGTGCACACCGAGTTTCGGGATAAAAGCCAGTGGTACGGGGTAGGGGCCTACACTATTGCCACCAGCGTGGCCGCCCTGCGCATGCTCAACAACCGCCACTGGCAGAGCGACGTGGTGGCGGGAGCCGGGCTAGGCATTTTGTCGGCACACCTGGGCTACCTTACCCACCGCAACCGGTGGGGGCGCAAGCCCAACCTGGGCAAAAGTGTGGGGCACGTTTCAGCTTCGCCCTGGCAGTGGCAGGATGCTACTGGCGTGCGACTGGTAGTGCAGCTACGGTAAAAGCGCGCCGACCTCACAGCCGAGTAAAAAAGCAGGTCCGTTTCCCCGAACCATTGGGAGAAGCGGACCTGCTGCTATATAAGTAGATGCTACTCTTCGTCGCGGCCGTGCACCTGGGCGGGTGGGGAGGTAGCTTCAACGGCTGTGAAGGCCTCCAGAATGCGGTAGGTGTGCGACGAGCCTTTGGGCACCACCCAGGAGTTGCCGGGCTCCAGCAGCACCATCTGGCCTTCGATGTGCAGCTCGGCGCGGCCCTGAATAACGTAGCCAACGGTTTCGTAGGGTCGGGCGCTGGGCTCTTTGGCGTCAGCGGGTTGCTCATTCTCCCACAGGCGCATAGCTACGTGCACGCCCGAGGCCAGGTATTTTTCGCCTTCTGCCCCGTGCGGGGAGTGCGCTGAATCGATTTTGGTGATGGTGGTATCAGCCATGAGAAAAGGGTAAGAGAAACAAATAGATAAGTACTACCCGGCTTAACGCAGGCAACCGGCCCTCGGTTGTGGGCGGAGCTTCGGTTCCCGGCGCACACAAACCTTCCGCCGGGCTGCAGGTTGATGTCAATTGCCTGCGTATGTTTGGCCTTTCGCCTAACTAAGTTCTGCTCGTGTCGTCTTCTGTCTCAACTGCCGCTTTTGTGCGTACGCTCACGCACGCTCACCAACAGGCCACCATGCCGCTGCCGGGGGCAGCCTGGTGTCGGCTGAGTGAGCAGCTGCTGGGGCTGTTGTTTCCAGAGCGGATTGAGCGGCCTTTCTCCACCGAAGATGCCGTGGCCGCCACCCTACTCCAATTGGAGGCCGATATGCGCGTGCTGCTGCTGGCCCTGCCGCTGACGGAGCGCCCTGTCGAGGTAGCAGCCCGGTTTTTTGCCGCCCTGCCCCAGGTGCGGGAGTTGCTGCTGCTTGATGCCGCCGCCATTGCCGCCGCCGACCCCGCGGCCCACGGCGTGACAGAAGTAATTCGCACCTACCCGGGTTTCTACGCCATTGCCTTGCACCGCCTGGCCCACACGCTTTACCAGCTGCAGGTGCCGCAGCTGCCCCGCATCATCAGTGAGTACGCTCATACCCAGACCGGCATCGATATTCACCCCGGCGCTCTGATCGGGCCTTCTTTCTGCATCGACCACGGCACGGGCATCGTCATTGGGGAAACAGCCGTAATTGGGGCCCACGTGAAGGTGTTTCAGGGTGTCACGCTGGGGGCCCTCAGCGTAGCCAAGCACCTGCAGGGCATCAAGCGTCACCCTACCATCGAAGCCAACGTGGTGATTTACGCCGGGGCCACCATCCTCGGCGGCAGCACGGTAGTGGGCAGCCACAGCATTATTGGCGGAAATGTGTGGCTCACGGAAAGCGTGCCTTCCCACTCCCGCGTCTACCACCGGGCCCAGATTCACGTGACGCGCAGCGAAGACCCCAACGCCGACCTGACGTTCTCTATCTGATCAGTCTGGCTACGCGTTGGTATAAGGTCCTTCACTGCGGTATCTTCTCGGCCAGTTCGTAGCTTACTGCTTCCTCCTTCAACTCTTACGTTTCCAACTCCTCAGTTTCATGAAAGCTAATTCCATTCTCGACACTATTGGCAACACGCCGTTACTACGCCTGAACCGGTTATTTTCCCAGCGCCCGGATGTGGAAGTCTGGCTGAAGCTGGAGCGGGCCAACCCCGGGGGCAGCATCAAGGACCGTATTGCCCTGAGCATGATTGAGCAGGCCGAGAAAGACGGGTTGCTCACCCCGGATTCGCTGATTGTAGAGCCCACCTCCGGCAATACGGGCGTGGGCCTGGCCATGGTAGCGGCCGTGAAAGGCTATAAAATCACGCTCGTCATGCCCGAGAGCATGAGCATCGAGCGGCGCCGCCTGATGGCCGCCTACGGGGCCAATCTGGAGCTTACGCCCCGCGAGAAAGGCATGAAGGGCGCCATTGAGCGGGCCCACGAGCTGGTGCGCGAAACGCCCGGGGGCTGGCTGCCCATGCAGTTTGAAAACCCGGCCAACATCCAGGTGCACATCAAGGAAACGTCTGAGGAGATTTTGCGCGATGCTCCCGAGGGCTTCGACTTCTACATCACCGGCGTGGGCACGGGCGGGCACCTGACGGGTGTGGCTGAGGTGCTGAAGCCGAAATTTCCTAACCTGAAAGTGTTTGCCGTGGAGCCCGAACTCTCGCCCGTAATCAGCGGCGGCGCCCCGGGCCCGCACCCCATTCAGGGCATTGGGGCCGGCTTTATCCCTGAGAACCTGCACCGCGACTTGCTCGACGGGACTATCCAGGTGAGCCAGCAGGAAGCGTTTGACATGGCCCGCCGGGCCGCCCGGGAAGAAGGACTGTTCGTAGGAGTATCGTCCGGGGCCTCGCTGGCGGCCGTAGCCAAAAAGCTCGACGAGGTGCCCCAGGGCGGCCGCGTGCTCACCTTCTGCTACGATACGGGCGAGCGGTACCTTTCCGTGGATGGCCTGTTCGTGTAGCTGAAGCACCTCGGCTGCCACTAATTGCGTGCCCCCGAATTTGCTGTACGGCTTTCGTAGAGCAAATTCGGGGGCACGGTTTTATAAGGTGCATTCCCGCCCAAGCTACGGCCGGACGTAGCATCCGTCAACCCGGGCAACCATAATCCGGGGCACGGCCCAAGCGTGGCGCACTGTTTGCAGTTCCGGTAACCTGCCACCGAGTAGCTGTGCAACTTGTGCTTCTGCTCCGCGTCTTACTAGTACCTTAAAGCTTGGCCCGGTTGTGCTGCATGGCAGCCATCTGGCAGTAGCCCCGGGCATCTTCTGGATCTGTACTTACTTACTCCCCTGCGCATACTATGGCGTCGTTTCGTTCTTCGTTAGGCTTCTTCTCGGCCCTGTTGCCGGGCTTTTTAGTAGTACTGCCCGGCAGCTTTGCGCCCCCGGCTACCTCCGGCGACGTGCCGCCCCAGAAAAAGGAGGTGCAGGTGGGCATCGTCACGCAGGGCCTGAGCGTGGCCCACGTGCAGCCTGAGCAGCTCAACGACGCTTTTTCCCAGCGCGTATTCAAGCTCTACCTCGAACACCTCGACGGCAGCAAGCGGTTTTTGCTGCAGCCTGATATAGCTCAGCTCAAGCGGTACGAGACGGGCATCGATGACGAAATCAAGCAGGGCAAGCACGAGTTTCTGGATCTGAGTACCCAGCTCATCAACCAGCGGGTACTGGAGGCCCAGAGCATCTACCGGGAGTTGCTGCAGCAACCCTTCGAGTTCACGGCCCAGGAAACCTTCGAAACGGACCCCGATAAAGTACCCTATCCAGCCGATGCAGCGGCCCGGCGGGAGCGTTGGCGCCGTCTGCTCAAGTACCAAACCATGCTGCGCCTCTCGGAGCTGATGGACGAGCAAAGTCGGCAGCAAACCAAGTCGTTGGCTTCCACGAAAGCCAAGCCTTCCGGCGCGACTTTGTCGGCTGCCGTGCGCACGCCGGCTCAGCTGGAGGCCGATGCGCGCAAGCAGGTGCTTAAGTACTACGACGAGTGGTTTAGCGACTTGCGCCAGACCGATGAAAACGACCGGCTCAACGAGTTTACCAACTCCATTGCCAACACCTTCGACCCGCACTCGGAGTATTTTGCGCCCAAAGACAAAACCAACTTCGACCTGGCTCTGACTGGCCGGCTGGAAGGCACCGGGGCCCAGCTCAGCGAGAAAGACGGCCAGATAGTGGTGGCGGCTATTGTGCCTGGCTCGGCGTCCTACCGCCAGGGCGAGCTGAAGGTGGGCGACATTATCCAGCGCGTGGGGCAGGGCGCCGCCGAGCCAGTAGCGGTGGAAGGCCTGCGCATGGACAAGGTAGTACAGCTGGTGCGCGGCCCTAAAGGCACGGAAGTGCGCCTTACCGTGAAAAAGCCCGATGCCAGCGTGAAGGTTATTTCCATCATCCGCGACGTGGTGGTGCTGGAAGAAACCTACGCCCAGTCGGCCCTCATCAACCAGGGCGGGAAGAAAATCGGCTACATCATGCTGCCCAGCTTCTACGCCGATTTCAACAACAACGGGGGGCGCAACTCGGCCCAGGACGTGCGCCAGGAGCTGGAAAAGCTGAAGAAGGCCGGGGCCCAGGCCGTGGTGCTGGATTTGCGCTTCAACGGCGGCGGCTCCCTGCCCGATGCCGTGGAAATGGCCGGCCTTTTCATGGCCAACGGCCCCATGGTGCAGGTGAAAAGCCGGCAGGGCGCGGCCGAAGTCATCAAGGACCCCGACCCGAAGGTGCAGTACGACGGCCCCCTGGTGGTGCTGGTGAACAAGTATAGCGCCTCGGCCTCCGAGATTCTGGCGGGTGCCATCCAGGACTACAAGCGCGGCGTTATCCTCGGCAATACCACCTACGGCAAAGGCACCGTGCAGCGCATCTTCGACCTCGACAACATGCTCAATGCCGAGTTCAACAAGCTCAAGCCCTTCGGCTCCCTCAAGCTCACCATCCAGAAGTACTACCGGGTGAATGGCTCCTCCACGCAGTTTAAGGGCGTCACGCCCGATATTATGGTGCCCGACGCCTACAGCGCCCTGGCCGATGGAGAACAGGATACGGACTTCCCGCTGCCCTGGGACGAAATTGCGCCAGCTGCCTACCAGCCCTGGTCCTCGGTACCGCCCGTAGCCAAATTGGCAGCAGCCAGCCAGCAGCGCGTAGCCGCCAATCCATCGTTCAAGCTGCTCACCGAGGCGGTGCAAACCATGGCCCAGCGACAAAAAACTACCCAGGTTTCGTTGAACCTGGCTGCGTACCGGACCGAGCTGCAGGCGGGTCAGGCTACCAACGAAAAGCTCAAGCAGCTGCAGCAGCAGGCGCCTACGCTCGAAGTAAGTGCCGTGGCAGCTGCCACCTCCGCCGATAGTACGCTCAGCAGCCGCACGGCCCGCTTCCTGAAGCCCCTGCGCAAAGACCTCACCCTGCAGGAAGCCGTAGCCGTGCTTCAGGACGAGCTGTAGCCGGACCGGTAGCCCCGCCACGTAAAAAGCCGGCCTGTGCACCATGCACAGGCCGGCTTTTTTTGTAGGGTCGAGGCGGTCTTCTCTAGGGTGAGAAGGCCGCGCCCTAGGCCGCAGCAGTGGCCAACGCGCGGGGCGCTTTAGCGAAATAGCGCTGATAAAACCACCGCCCTAGCCGGATGGAAGGTTGCTCCAGCACGTGGTAGCTGACCCAGGCCACGCCGAAAAACAGCAGGAACGTAGTCGTTACCCCCAGGGCCAAGCTGAGCTTGCTGGTGTCGTCGTAGCTGAAAAACAAAATCAACTCCCGCATGAAGGGGTGGTGGAACAGGTAGATACTATAGCTGTATACCCCCACCAGCGCCATTGTTTTGGCCGCCAGCGCCCCCACGCGCGAGTCAGGGCGCTCCGGCCGGTGCAGGTACCAGTCGATGGTGCAAATGTAAAACAGGCCGAAAATGACCCGCCCGTACAAAGGGGAAAGCGGCGTCATCTTCAGCAGGAGCAGCAGTACGGCCGCGAGCAACAGGTAAACCGGCCGGCCCGTAAACAGCCGCCGCCCGTAATGAAGCTGTTCGGCCAGGTAGGCCCCCAGGCCCCACACCACCCACGTATTGAATGGCAGGTTAATCAGCAGGTGCTTGCCAGAAAGTATCACCGCCGGCACGCCCACCAGCGTGACGGTCCCAAGCCGCCATAGCGTACGCTTAAGCCCCCATTGGCTACGCATCCACAGAAAAGCCGGGTAGAGCAGGTAGAGTTGGGCCTCCAGGGCCAGCGACCAGAACGAAGGGTTGATGGAGATAATAGTGGACGGAAATAAGTTGTGGGTGAGGGTAAGATGCGTCAGAAAGCTGAACGCGCCCCCGCTGCCCACCGCTAAGCTGAAAAACAGTAGGGCCACCAGATACGGTGGATAAATACGCCAGAAGCGCTTATTGAAAAAAGCTGGCCAGCTGAACGCACTGCCGCTTTTCAGATACCCCCGGTGCAGCAAAAAACCAGACAGTACCAGAAATAGGGTGGTGCCTTGACCCGTCGATAGCGGTGTGAGGGTGAGTAGGATGCGTTTTAAGGGATATTGGCTGAAATTGTAGACCACCATGTACGGTTTGTAGTCATAGATTTCGAAGGTGCCGAAAACGCTGTAGATGGCGTGGTAGCAGAAAACCAGCAGAATAGCCAGGCCGCGTAGTATGTTAATCCGCTGGACTTGGGTTGTATTCATTCCAGGATTGGTAGGAGGCGTTGATGGGCCAGCGCTGACAGCTGGTCCAGAAGCCGGGAGAAGAATCAGCAAGAGCACTACTTAGCGGGCGTATGCAAAAAGGCTCCGGGCTAAATAGGGTTCTAAAAATAGAAAAAGCTTAGCTATAGCAGCCAATCATTTTGCTGAGTGGTGCGCTCCACCAGCCATGCTACGGTAGCACTTGTGCCCGCTTACCTGTGCACCTGGCTTGGGCAGCGCGCCTACGCTGTAATTAACCAGGGGGAACGATAGGCAAAAGCCCACGGCAAATAGGCCCGTGGGCTTTCCTGGTGGAAGCCCGGAAATAAAGCTAGGCAGGCTTCTGCTGGCAGTCGGTAGGGCAGGTTGCCTTAATACGAAGGCCGCTCAGGGTAAGGGGCATCCACAAGAAGTTGGCGCAACCACTGGCAACGCACGTGCCGACCAGCGCTGGGGAGCCGGCTCCCTACCTGCTCGCCGAGTACTCGGCAAGCACGCCAAGTGTGCCCCACGCCACCGCCGAGTACTCGGCGAGCATACCCCAAGGGCCTGACAGGCGCTCTGCGTACTCAGGGAACCCAACCGGAGTGCCTGGCCGGATTCCCGAGGCCTTGGCGGGCACTACCGCCAGTACAACCAAGGCGCGCTGCGTACTCGAGAGCGGCGCCCGGACCTGTAACCGCCGCCGAGTACCCGGCAGCGGCGGTAAGGTGGCAGCGGGGTTTTGACAGTGTACAAACCGGGGCCGTCTGGCCTGCTGGACTGCTACAAAAATGCCACGAAAACCCTCCCTCTATGCGGGGCTACTCCGACAATAAGCGGGGCACTTGCGACAGTGTGTAACTACTTTCTGCCCCACTCGACGCTTTCGCCGTCACTCGGCTATGTCGAGTGAGGACGGGGTGGCATTTAACCCAGTACAATACGCTTCGGGGCCATTTCCTCGGCGTAGTCCTGTATCACTTGCCGCAGAATCTCCATGTCGCGGGGGCAGTAACGGGCAAATTCCTCCCAGTTGGTCAGCGTGAGTACGGGCGGCATTTCCACGATGTCCACCACCGGATCCTAGAAAGCGTCCCACCCCGGGCCGTACCACTCTTCAAAGCCCAACTGCTCCTTGAACAGCTGGTGCAGCGCCGCTTTGCTGGCAATACCGGTGAGGTCGAGGGGCATTATTTCGCTTGTTGCCGGGGAGCCAATGCCTTCTGCGTTGCTTCAGGAATGGATAGGAAGTGTTGCTGTACGTAGCCGTTTAGCAGCGGGAAGCCAGCCTCCGGGAGTGACACCCGGCACCAGCCATCTGCGTGTATACTGTCCAAGTTCACAGTGGTACCTGCTGTGACTGTCCCAACGACGTGAGAGTCGCGTGCGGTATCAGTAGCCATTGAATAGACAGGTACTTGTTTGCCTGTTACTAACACTGGATGCTGAGCCATTCTTACCATGTGGCCAAGCCAAGCCATAACACTCAGGTTGAAAATACAAACCCATATAACTAGTGGTATCCAGTTGATGCGCCACTGGCCGTCACGAGTTTCTAGTGGCGTAATCTTAAATCCCATTCGTAGTTAAAAACTATGTGAGATTCAAAGGTAAGCAGACGATATGTTAGCCACGCCTCACCCCGCTGTATCCTCCACCTCATCCCCGTCATCTACCATCACCCGGGCCAGTTTCTCGATGTTGAGGCTGCGGGCAGAGGCGTCGAAGATTTCGCGGTAGGTGCCGCGTAGGTCGTAGAGCTGCTCGTGGGTGCCGCTTTCCACCATGCGGCCCTGCTTCATCACGTAGATGCAGTCGGCATCCACAATCTGGGCCAGGGAGTGGGAGATGATGACCACCGTGCGGCCCTTCTTGATGGCCTCCAGGGAGTTCTTGATTTGCTCGGTGGCAATGGCGTCGAGGGAGGCGGTGGGCTCGTCGAGGAAGATGATGGGCGGGTTTTTCAGGAACAGCCGGGCAATAGCAATGCGCTGCTGCTGCCCGCCCGAAAGCTGCTGGGCGTCGCTCTGGTAGCCTTTCGGCAGCTCCATAATCTGCTCGTGCAGGTAAGCCTGGCGGGCGGCCGCTTTGATCTGGTCGAGTGTCGCGTCCATTACCCCGTAGCGGATGTTTTCCTCAATGGTGCCCTTGAAAATGTGGTTTTTCTGGAGCACCAGCCCAATTTGCCGGCGCAGGGCGTGGGTATGGTAGTCGGCCAGGGGATGGCCGTCGAGCAGCATCTTGCCGCGGTCGGGGGCGTAGAACTTGCAGAGTAGGTTGATGATGGTGCTCTTGCCGGCCCCGCTCAGGCCCACCAGCGCGGTAGTTTTGCCGGCCTCAATGGTCAGGCACACATCGTGCAGGGCCTGGGTGCCGCTGGGGTAGGTGAAGTCCACATGGCAGATGTCGAAAGTGCCCTGCAGGTGGTCGGGCAGCAGCTGGCCGGTGGGTTCTACCGCGTCGTGGGCGTCGAGAATGTCGAAGAAACCCTCGGAGTAGGTGAGGGCGTCGTTCATCTCGTCGTAAATGCGGTGCAGCTGCCGGATGGGCGCCGACACGTTGTTGAACAGCAGAATGTGGAACATGATGGCCCCAATGCTGATCTGCCGGTCGAGCACTAGGTAGGCCGTGAGGATGATGATCAGCACCACCCCAATCTGCTCGGTAAACGTCTTGAGGCCGTCGTAGAGGAAGTTGGTTTTGCGGGTCTGGAGCTGGGCTTCCTGCAGGTTCTGCTGCACCTGGGCCTGCTTCTGTTCCTCGTAGTCTTCGCGCACGAAGCTCTTGATGACTACGGCCGAGTCGATGAGGTTCACGAGGCCCTGGCTGCGGGCTTCGCGCAGGCCACGCAGGGCGCGGCGGGTGCCATTGAGCTTGTCGGCCTGGCGGTAGCTCAGCCAGAAATACACCGGCAGCACCGCCACGGCCACCAACCCCACATACACGTTGGCCATGAACATAATCACCAGGGCCACGATGGAGTTGGCGAACAGCGGCAGAATGTCGATAAAGAAGTTCTGTACCAGCTTCATCAGGCTTTCCACACCTCGGTCGATGCGGGTCTGGAGCTTACCGGTCTGGTTGCCGCTGTCGGAGTAGAAGCCCAGCTCGTAGCTGAGCACCTTGTGCACCGCGTCTCGCACCAGGGTGCTGGACACGTTGATGCGGATTTTCTCCCCGTAGAACTTCTGCCCAAACTGAATGCCGGTGTTGATGATTTCCTTGCCCAGCAGCAGCGCAGTTACAATGAGCAGCAAATCGGCACCCTGGGTGAGGCCCTTGTTCTGGTTGAGCAGGCCCTGCACGGTATCCACGGTGTAGCGCAGTACAAACGGATTCACCTGCGCCGCCAACGAGCCCACCAGCGTGAGCAGCAGCGTAGCCAGCACCAGGGCCCGGTACGGCAGCACGTACGGGTACAGACGCTTGATAATTTCCCAGAGACTCATGCAGCAGCGGCTAGTGTGGTGGTAGCCGGTTAGACGAGCGGGGCAGGGGCGGGGTTTAGGCTTGCAGCTTTTTCACAAGTCCACTCAATGAGAGGGGCTGACTATGCTAGCTACTTTTCGGACGTTGTTTGAAATCGGGTTTCGAAGGGGGTGGGTGATTGGTGGCCCGACCGGAGCAGGCACCATGGAATTGCTAACGCTTGCATGGGCGCCCAGGCCGCCGCGGCTCACCTGAATAAAGCAGAAAGCAGTCTGCTATCCGTTCTACCCACGTAGGAAGCCCTTCTAAAAGAAAGCCCCTCCTACGTGGGTAGGAAGGGCTTTCTTGCGTTGAAGTTCGGCGGGAACTAGGGATTCACGTGCTTAAGCTTCCGGCGGCGACGCTCCTGGGCCTGCTTTACGCGGCGGTGCAGAGCCTCACGGGCGGTTTCAGTATGCTCAGCAGTGGCCGGGGTGCTTTCGGCTTTGATGGTCTTGGTCGACATATAAAAGAAAGTTAAGGTCTGCTCAAAGATACCCTTATCCGGCACATAGTGGCGCATTCTTCTTCCACGAACTAGTTACGCCCCCGGCCAATCATTCTTTATGAGGTGCTGGCGCAGGTCTTCGGGACAAACGATGCGGCGTCAAGATGGGCCTATGCAGAAAAGCTTTTCGTGACTTTGGGGGTACCCTTGTTGGCCCTGCAATTACATATCCTGCAAAGTGCTCATGATTGAATCATTCCCTTGCTTACATCTCGATGCGCCCATCCGTTCTTCTTTCGGCTTGCTCGTGAAAAGAGACAGACGCTGATTCGGACAAATTATTCCTATTAATTTATTCCTTCTATGCTTACTGCTCACGATTCGGGTTGGCAACTTTGTATTCCACTTTCCGCCGGTAGGGCTGGCTTAGTAGGTAGCGGAGGATGAACTTGGTTTTCCCCTTTGCCCGGGCCAGTTACGGTCTATGCGCAGCGCAAGCATATTCCTGGCGCTTCCTGGAACCACCGTCGCTAACCCTGGTGACGTGCGGTGAACAGTCTCGGCAGTTGACGACGAAGGCCGGTGGTACCGTGGAGTTAGTAACCCGATGCATGGCGCGGCAGTTGGCTGCTAAGGCGCCGGGGCCAGCAAGCTGAGGGCAGCACACATTACCTCGCAAGTCAGGCCAGTAGCAGGTCGGGAGCCTCGGTCAGCTGGTAGTGCAGCGCCCGGCAGGCGGCCTGTTGCCCAACATCAGCCGCCCCAGTCAGCACCAGGCGGTGCGTAACCGGGGCAGCAAGCTCATACAAACGCTGCAGCACGGCAGCGGCCGTTAGTTCAGGTTATAGACGTGAGAGCGTAGAACTTCCCGGGCAATGGCCAGGTTCGTATCGCGGGAGTTTACGACCAGGTAAATAAACTTCGAGCCGTTGTCGGCCAGCTTAATCAGGTGCGTCTGGTTCGTGAGCGAAATCAGAATATCCTCGATTTTCTCGCTGCCAAGCTTGAGCGCAGACATTGCTTTCTGCTTCTGTTTCACTACCTCCGTGTTGTAGGCAGCGGCCGTATCGGGGTTGAGTGCCGGCGAGTTGGAGTGTGAAGCCAGGCTCATGCCGGAATTGGCATCAACCACGGCCACGGCTACCAGGCCAGGCAGGTCGCCGATAATACCTTCTACGGTCCGACCGGCGGGGGAATTGTTAGAGTATGCCATGCGTGACAGGAAAATAAAAAAGGATGTAAAACAGTAGAAAAGGGGAAAGCTGAAAAGGATGATGTCGGCAATGCCTTGCCTGCTAGCCATTTTACCGGGCCAGCCGCCTGCTAGGCTAGCAGCCTGCGCGCTTCATGGCCATGCGCAGCACTTCGCGGGCCAGGGCCAGGGACAATTCATCGGCCTTCACGGCCAGATACACAAACCACTCGCCTTTGCGGGCTACGCGCAACAGGTGCAGGTGTCGCCGCATGGGGATCAGCATATCGGTAAGCTGTTCGGGCCGGCCGGGCCAGGCCTGCAGGGCCAGCTGCTGCTGCCGCACGGTCGTGGCATGGTGCTCGGCTACCCATTCGGCGGCCGGCGCCCTGGGCCGGCAGTAGCTGGCCAAACACTTCCCGCTAGCCACATCGATGGCGGCTACTACCCGCAACCCGGGCAGTTCCGCTTTGATAAGCTGGATAACTTTTTCCGGCTGGCTGGTCGCGGCTGACGCGAGCGGGAGCGGGACCAAACGGTGCGCCGCGTGGGGTCGTTTGGGGGGTAGCGAACTGTCAGAACTGGCGCCCGTCATGCTGTTGTCGGCTGGGGAAAAGGAGAGGCAACGGGCAGCTGCCCGTTGCCTGCTCAGTGAGCATTCATAGTCCACACGCCTGGTGTGGCAGCAGCAGGGCCCAAGGGTGAGGCAAGCGCCCCGGTCACTGCCGGAGGCCGGCACAGTGCCTGGGCAAGACCGGGCTGGTCTTAGTTCAGCAAGCCCGACTCTTGGCGGCACACATCGCGGGCAATAGCCAGGTTGGTGTCGCGGGAATTGACCACCAGGTAGATGAACTTTTTTCCGTCGTCGGACAGGTTAATCAAGTGAATCTGGTTGGAGAGCGAAATCAGGATATCGTCAATCTTTTCGTTGCCGAGCTTAAGGGCGGACATTGCCTTCTGCTTCTGCTTCACAACTTCGGTGTTGTAGGCTGCGGCGGTTTCGGGGTTCAGGCTGGGGGAGTTGGAGTGCGAAGCCAGGGCCATGCCGGAGTTGGCATCAACCACGGCTACGGCCATAAGGCTTGGCAGCGAGTTGATGATGTTTTGAACACACTGGCCAGCGGGGGAGGAGGTAGAGTAAGCCATGATACTGTTGGGAAAAAGGGTTGGAAAAGTTTAGGTGAACTTAGTCGGGTTGGCGGGGCGGTAAAACAAACCCGTTGACTTTGTCAGGTAGTCCCCCGCTGCGCCGCCGACAATACAAGGGTAAGGGTGGCGGCGAAATGAAGCATTGGGTTTTTGCTGAACCAACACGTATTTAAAGCGAGTGAACAGCTTTTTGAAGGGAGTGAAAAAGCCCTCCCCGTCCCTTCGCCAAATTTGACGCCGGCCGCAGGTCGGGACCGACGCATCCGGTGCTATTTTGGCCAGGAATTTCAGCTGGCCACGCCTGGCCCGGTGCCAAGTCTTTGCCCGCTATTTCGCTTCTCCAAGCTTCCCCATGCCATCCGACCGCGCTACTCTTCCTGCTACCGAGGCCTCGGCCCGCATCGCCGAACTGGAAGGTGCACTGCGGGAAGCCAGCGCCCGGGCCGCAGTGGCCGAACGTCGGCTGGCCAGCCTGGCCGATGTCGCCGGCCCTGGCCTGTTGCTGCTGAACCCGGACGGGACTATTCACCACGTCAACGAGGCGCTGTGCCTTTTGCTGGCCCTGCCGGAGCCGACAGAGCACTGGGCGGGTAAACCCGCCGACATCCTGTTTGCCCGCCTGCGTCACCTGGCGCTCGAGCCGGCCCAGCCAGCTCGCCTCCTGGCGGCGTTGCGCACCGGCCAGCAGCCCGCGCCCGGCAACTCTATCCCCCTGCGTGACGGCCGCTTGCTGACGCAGGACTACACGCCGCTGCCCGCCCCCGCTGGCAGCGCCCGCGCCGAGCTGCTAAGCTTCCGCTTACTGCTACCCTCGCCCCCAGCAGCTCCGGCAGCCGGGGCCCCCGGTCAGTCATTTTCCAATGACTTGGTGCAGTACCTGCCAGCTCCCGTAGTCATTCACTCCGCGGCCGGGGTAATTCTTTCCTGCAATCAGGCGTTTGCCCTCCTGCTTCAACTACCCCCCGATCAGCTGATCGGGCACTCACTCTCTGCGTTTATGCCGGCTGCGGGACTGGAGCTTGTCCTGCCTGCTTACTTAGCCCAGGTGGCCGCACGGCCGGCCGCGGCTGGCGTGCTGCCCCTGCTACCGCGCGATGGGCAGCCGCGTGAACTACTCTACCAGGCGCAGCGTATTGGACCGGCAGATCCAGCGGCCGACGTGCTGCTCTGCGGGCTCGACATCACCGAGCGGGCTCAGGCCGAGGCAGAGCTGCGACGCGCTAAAGACAAAGCAGAAGCGTCGGGCAAGGCCAAAGAAGCTTTTTTGGCCAACCTCAGCCACGAAATCCGTACCCCCATGAACGGGGTGCTGGGCATGGCCAGGCAACTAAGCAAAACCCGCCTCAACGAGGACCAACAGGAGCTGCTGCGCATCATTCAGACTTCCGGGGAGCATTTGCTCTCCGTCCTCAACGAGGTGCTCGACATGACGAAAATCAGCTCGGCGCGCCTGGAGCTGGAACAAGTACCGTTTGATTTGCGCGCCTCCGTAGAAGAGGCTTTGCGCCCCCTGGCCGTGCAGGCCCGCGAGAAAGGCCTGGCATTTCACGCGGCCCTGCTGGAGCATAGCGGCCCACTGCCGCGCGTAGTAGGCGACGCCTACCGCCTCAATCAGGTCCTGATCAACCTAACGTCCAACGCCATTAAGTTTACGCCGCCCGAGGGCAGCATCTCGGTGGGAGGGTTTCTAGTGTCGCGCACCGACACCCACCTGACGGTGTTGTTTCGGCTTACCGACACGGGCATTGGCATTGCCGCCGATAAGCTGGACTTCATCTTCGAGGACTTCGCCCAGGCCGGCGTCGATACCGCCCGGCGCTACGGCGGCACCGGCCTGGGGCTAGGCATTGCCCGCGCCCTGGTCGAGCAGATGGGGGGCGCGCTCACCGTGGAGAGCCAGCTAGGCAGCGGCAGCACGTTCTCCTTCACCGTGACGTTGCCCTGCGCGGTCGGGGCCGAAGCGGTGACCCGCCGGGACCCGCCGCTGGATACCAGCGCGCTGCGTGGCCGGCGGGTGCTCGTGGCCGAGGACAATGCCATCAACCGGGAGGTGGTCCGCCGGCTGCTCGAAAGCTGGGGCGTGGTAGTAGACGAAGCGGCTGATGGTCCTGCCGCACTTGCCCTGCACGCTGCCCGCTCCTACGATGCCATCCTGATGGATATACAGATGCCAGGCCTGAGCGGCGTAGAAGTTACCGCTGCGTTGCGTCGCCACCCCGATCCGGCGCGGGCGCAGGTGCCCGTCCTGGCGCTTACCGCCAATGCTTTCCGCTCCGACCTGGACCGTTATCTGCAGGCAGGCATCGACGACTGCCTCACCAAGCCCTTTAAAGAAGCGGAGTTCTTTCGCAAGCTGCTGGCGCTTGTGCATCCTGCCGAAGTGCCGCTCTATAATTTGGCCGAGGTGCACGAAATGGCCGATGGCGACGCCGTATTCACAGCGCGCATGGTACGCTCTTTCCTGGAGCATATGCCGCCCATTATGCAGCAGATTCAGACGGCGGCGGCAGCCGGTCAGTGGCCGCAGGTGGCCCGGCTGGTGCATCACATCAAACCCAACTTGGTGCAGTTTGGCGTGGCTGGCCTGGAGCGGGCCTTGCAGCTACTGATGCAAGTGCCCAAACCAGGCGCCAAAGTCCCCGCCGGCCGAGTCGCCGCCGTGCGCCAGTTGGTGCGGCAGGTGGAGCGCGTGCTTGCCAGTCTACCCGAGGAAAGTGAGACCCTGTAAGCCAGCCCCGAAGCTTAGAGAAAGCGGCAGATCCAGGGCTATTGCGTGCGCAGCCAGTGCTCTTCTTCTCTGCCTACTGGCTACAACGCCTGCAGACGTTGCGCAAAATCTTCCTGGTAGGGGCGGCTGACGGGTACTTCATGCGCGCCGAGCTTGAGCATATTGTCTACCATGGCTTCCACCCGGTGCATATTCACGATGTAGGAGCGGTGCACGCGCACGAAATGCCGGAACGGCAGCCGCTCCTCCATGTGCTTGAGCGTGCCGCCTACAATGTGCTTGCACTTGTCCGTAACCAGCACCACGTAGGTAGACAGCGCCTCGATAAATAACACTTCCTCGAAATTGATGCGCAAAAACTTGCCACTGGTTTTCACGAACAGGTCGGAGCCGGTAGACGAAATATCAGCGGGTGCCGGCTTCAGAGGCGGCGGCATACTAGCCGCCCGCTGCTCAGTTACCCGGGCAATGGCTTGGCAAAAGCGCCCGTAGCCAACGGGCTTAACCAGGTAATCAAGTACGCGAAGCTCGAAGGCATCAACGGCAAAACTGGCATGCGTGGTAACCAAAATAACGGCTGGCTTGGGCTCAGGCAGCAGCTTCACCAGTTCCAGGCCACTGAGGTGCGGCATTTCGATGTCGAGCAGCAACACATCGGCCGGACCGGCGGCGTGGAAATAAGCCAGCGCCTCTACCGCGTCGGAAAAAGAAGCCGCCAGCCTCAGCTGGTCGTGGCGCTGTACGGAGCGTTCCAGCGTCAGCCGGTTCATCTCATTATCATCGATGATGACACAGGCCAGGGGGTTTGCATCAATAGGGCTCATACATAGAATTATATTTAGCGACTAGCAGCAGGCACTGTTAAGGTCGCTTTTTCTGCTGCTCACTGGTCAGGTAAGGCATACTTAAACAGCTGTAGACAGTTAGAGCCGACCTTAGCCTTTACTTTCAATATCCGGCTTGCGGAGCCGGCAGGTCGCGCACCGGGCGCTTTGGCCCACCACTGGTGAGGCAGTCAGGACGCTTTTGACGCGAAAGTACGTCTGCTGACCAACGGTTACGGCTACACTGCCGGGCGGCCCGCTGCGGCTAGAAAAAAACAGGAAACGGCGATGCTTGGCCGGACGAGGCTGCAGCGTTGCCTTTTCCGTTTCTGCGCTGGCTTTTAACTCCAGATCAGCATATTCCGTTGCCGCGCTCATATCGGCGACATCTTTCATGACGGTCACCTCCGCTGCGCTCATACCTTTGGGCACCATACCGTTGCTAGTGGGCAAACTGGTGCCGGCCATAGAAGCGCCGGCGAACGGGGCCGCAATGCCGATCATGGCAGTGATCCGCTGCCGCAACTGTTGGTTGCTGCCAGATAAAGGTTAGCGACTTGTTCACCCACGAGGTGGGCTCTGCCACTTCGCCCTCCTGCGTCTTCATTGCGTGCCAGCACGTTACGGTAGCGTGCGCCGGGTCGGCATTGCGGTGCAGGTAGGCGTTGCGGTATATGAGGAGCAGTTCGCCGGTGCATACATCGAAGAGGAGTAGTGGGTTTCATAGGGAAAATGGGGGGATAAAAGGGCAATAATGAGTGGTTTGCGGACTGTTGACTACCCAGGTGAAAGCTGACTTTGTACCAGGTTTACACTTTTTGTATTGTCGAGCTTTAATTATATATTTTACATTTTTTGATTGTTTAAAATAAAATTGCAATAAAATAATAAAAACCATGTAGAGACATGCAAATACATAACTGAGTATGCCTTAACTAACTTGAATAGGCTAATTGCAGTTAATCGTTAGGAATACTGTTTTTTATAAGCATTTGACCTATTCTGCTGCACTCAAGTGTAACAAATATTACCAGAAAAATCACTTAAATAAATGACCGGCGTCATTTATTTAAGTGATTTTTCTTAGTTGTATAAGCAATGTTATTGTATAAAAATATGACTATTTTAATAATTTAATTACGTTTACAAGCGCCGTCAATCTATTAGGATTAATATTTACTATAGAAACAATGTGGTGGCCGGCTACAAGAAAGTAATACCCTGATTTACGGCTACCCCCTCATTCAGATCAAGTAGTATAGGCACAGACAGCAAATGCACTACGGCTGTGGCCCCGGTTGCCCACCGGGCTATGCAGGTATACTGGTGGGGAGCCTTCGACGTAGGCGCTAAACCACGGACAGTCCCATGAGGTAGCGAGAACAACCCCTAAACCGCGCTACGGGGGCGCCAGACCACGGATCTGTTTTCCTGGAAGCATCAGCCCAACAATCGGCCCACTAGACCGGAGAATGAACATCATTCTGGTAGCGGAGGGGCATAGGGCCGAGGAAATGGTTCGTAGACGGCACCCTGGTGAATACCGGGGACAAGGAATTGACGGTGTCCGCTGCTGAATTGGGGACTGGGGAACACACCGTGGAGCTACGGGTGAAAGATGAAACGCCCTTTGTACGCTCTCCTATCATCTTGCCAGGCCTCACCAAAACCCGCACCTGGCGCGTGACGGTGTCGCAGCCGCTTTCCTCTCGGGAAGAAATAGCCACAGACAAGGTATCCTTGACGTAGAACTACCCCAATCCCGCGCGTGAAAGCACCAGCTTTACGTTCAGGCTAGTCAAACCCGCTGCTGTGCGGCTGACCGTCCATGATCTGGTCGGGCGGGAAGTGGCCACCGTCGTGGCCGGCACCTTTGCGCGCGGCCGTCAGGAAGTAAAATGGCAAGCCCCAGACTTACCGGCGGGGCTTTACCTGTACCGGTTGCAGGTAGGATCAACAAGCATTACCAAGCGACTTATCCCTCAACGATAACCAAGCACGGTTAACCCGAGTGGGAAGCGGCAGACAGCCCTGCAGGAGCCGCTTCACGCTTTGCTGGCGTAGCGGGTTGACCAACTGGGCCTAGCCAAGGCGGGCGTGCTACTCGACGGGTTGGAGCTGGCAGTACAAACCCGCTCCCGCTGTTTATAGCCGTATCAGCCTCAGAAAAGAGAAGTCGGCTCCAGGCCGAACTTGATGCGCTCAACCGCCGCTTCGCCAAAAGCACCGGGAGGCGCGCTTGGCTGTTGCTGCCGTCCGGGCGGGCGCCGTGGTGCCCCTGCAGTACGGGAGTTTATGTTGTGGTGCCCCCGCAGCTGGAGCCGCTGCCGGCCGTGCAGCCGTAGCAGTGCTGGTTGACCACCACAGTACGCGCAGCCAGGGTGGCGGCGTCGAAGTCGCGGAGGTGGCGCACGGGGCTGGCGACTTTCAGGTCGAGCATCTGGTTGAAGTCGCAGTCGTAGAGAAAACCGTCCCAACTCACCGAAATGGTGTTGCGGCACATCACGCCGGCGGCGGCCACGGGGTTGAAGGCGTTGACCAGCTTTTCCATGTAGCCCGCGTAGTTGCCCGACTCGATGAGGTAGTCGAGGTAGCGGCTGACGGGAATGTTGGTAATGGCAAAGAGGCTGTTGAACACGATGCCGTGGTCCTTGAAGAGCATGCGCTTGAACTGCTCCTGCAGGCCCTTCTGGCTGCCCGGCAGAAACGCGCCGGCGGGGTTGTACACCAGGTTCAGCACCAGGCCCGAACCTTCCTGCCCGTAGCCCACGGCGTTGAGCATCTTCAGGGCCCGGATGGAGTCCTCGAACACCCCGTCGCCGCGCTGGCTGTCGGTTTTGGCAGCCGTGTAGAAGGGCAGCGAGCTGACCACTTCCACGCCGTGGGCCTTGAAGAACTCCGGCAGGTCGTGGTACTTCTTGTTGGCCACGATAATGGTCAGGTTGCAGCGCACGATGATATGCCGGCCCAGGGCATGAATCTGCTCCACAAACCAGCGGAAATCCGGGTTCATCTCGGGCGCGCCGCCGGTCAGGTCCACCGTCGGAATGTCGGTCTGAGCCAGCGCGTCGAGGCAGAGCTGCATCGTTTCGCGGGTCATGATTTCTTTGCGGTCGGGGCCGGCGTCCACGTGGCAGTGCTTGCACACCTGGTTGCACATCTTGCCCACGTTGATTTGCAGGACGGCCGGAGCCACGGGCGCCAGCGGAAACAGGCTGGCCTCCCGTAGCTTCTCGTGAAACGCGGGCAGGTGCAGCGTGTCCACCACTTCCTGGCGCAGCACGGTAAGCTGAAACGCGGGTTCCGCGAGTTGGTGGCCCGTAGCTTTGAGTGACTTCATCGGTTACTGTGCTAATGTGTTGGAATGTGCTGATGTGCTAATGCTATTATGCCAGAGTCGTTCATAAACAGGAGACGAACGGTTTTCACCAGCATATAAGCACATTAATCACACCGGCACATTACATGCTGAGCTCTTTGGCCTTGTTCATCATCTGCACGCCGTGGACCAGGGCGGCACCGCCCTTGATGGCGGCGGCTACGTGCACGGCTTCCATCATCTGGGCTTCATCGGCGCCTTTCTGCATGGAGTCCACAGTGTAGGCGTCGATGCAGTAGGGGCACTGCACAGCGTGGGCTACAGCCAGGGCAATCAGCGCCTTTTCGCGCTCCGACAGGGCGCCTTCCTTGAACACCTCGCCGTAGTAGTCGAAGAACTTGCGGCCCATTTCGGACTGCCACTCGGTGATGTTGCCGAATTTGGCCAGGTCGGCCGGGTTGTAGTAAGTAGATTTTTCCATGGGAATGTAAATGGGGAGTAAAGCGGGGGCACAGTATGTACGAGAAGGCGCAGCAAGCAGATTGTCACTCGTACCAGTGGCGGAAGCGGCGGAAGCTGGTGCGCACAAACCAGTCGCCGAGCCGGGGGAAATACGTGTGCACCAGCAGAATCAGCCAGCCCAGGGCCGAAATAACGGTGCGCTGCCGGCGGCGGCGGATGTGGCCGAGGATGATGCCGGCCACCTCGGTCTGCGACTTTTGCCAGCGCGGCGGGCGGTAGGCAATGGGCACGGGTTGCCCGCCGGCGTCGAGCACACGCTTGTCGGGGTCGTTCTGGGTGAAGCCGATGTGGACCACGCCCAGGTGAATGCCGGTGCTGGCCAACTCCAGCCGCAGGGTGTGGGCCAGGTTGCTGAGGGCCGCCTTGCCGGCGCAGTAGGCCGAGCCGCTGGGCATGCCGTTCAGCGCCGAAATCGAGGAAATAAACGTGACGCTGCCCCGCGCCTGGGTCAGCTGCGGCAGGGCGGCCATGAGCGGGTACACCGCGCCGTACACGTTGCTGTCGAGCACCTGCCGGAACACCTCGGGCTGCATGTCCACGAAGTAAGCCCGCTGCGAGATGCAGGCGTTGGCGACGAGGATGTCGAGCCGCCCGAACGCCTGCACGGCCGTTGCCACCAGGCGCTGGCAACTGGGGTAGTCGGTTACGTCGGCCAGGCAGCTGACCACGGCGTAGCCCGCTGCCTCGAAGGCCTCGCAGGTTTGCCGCAGCCGCTCGGGGTTGCGCCCGTTGAGCACCACCGCCGCGCCCTGCTGGCACAGCTGCCGCGCCGTTTCCCGCCCAATGCCCGATTCGGAGCCCGTCACGATGGCGACCTGTCCGCTGAACGCACCCGGTCGGGCCGGCGGCGCGGCGCCCAGCACGGGGGCGCGGCCGGGGGTAGAAGAGGACGTCGGCTCAGACATAGCGGTGGGCTTTAAACCAGTCGTGGGCCTCGGCTACGGCCTGCGCAATGGGCGTTTGGGGCAAGCTCAGCTCGGCCCGCGCCTTGGCCGCGTCGAAGTAGTGGCCGTCGGCCGCCACGGCGACCATACTGGGGTTCAGCCGGCCCGGCCGCCCCGTGAGCTGGGCCTTGAGCTGACTGGCGGCGCCGTACAGCCGGGCCAGGGGCGTCGGGATGGGCCAGCGCGGGGCGGGCACGCCCAGCACCTCGGCTATCAGCCGGAAGGCGGCGCGGTAGCTCAGGTTCTGGTGGCCCAGCACGTAGGATTCGCCCACGCGGCCCTGCGTCAGGGCGTTGACGGCGGCCACGGCCACATCCTGCACGTGCACATAGTTTTTGCCGCCGGCTGGGTAGCCCGGCACCCGGCCGCGCAGCAGCTCCAGCAGCAGGGCGTTGGAGGTGGGCTTGGCGTCGCCGGGGCCGAGCATGAAGGTAGGGTGCACCAGCACCGCCGGCAGCTGCCACTCGCGCACGGCCCGCGTCACCAGCTCGGCGGCGGCCCGCTTGCTGTCCATGTAGTCGAGGCCGTAGCGCTGGCCGGCGAAGGGGCAGGTTTCGTCGCCGGGGCGGGCCAGGGTGCCGAAGCCGAAGACGTTGGCTGTGCCCACGTACACGAAGCGCTGCACCGCGACCTGCCGGGCCAGCTGCAGCACCGTTTCGGTGCCGCCGTGGTTCACGGCCCACACCGCCGGGTTGCGCGCCGGGTTCACTTGCGCCAGTGCGGCCGCGTGGATGATGCCCCAGCAGCCCTCGGCGGCGCCGGCCACGGTGGCGGGTTGGCAGATGTCACCCAGCACGCACTCGACTTCGGTGGGATACTCCGGCTCCCCCACGGCCCCGGTCAGCGGGCGGCGCAGCAGGGCGCGCACGGCGTAGCCCTGGTGCAGGAGCTGCTGCACGAGGTGGCGGCCCAGAAAGCCGCCGGCACCGGTGACGAGTACGCGCCGTGTCATCATCAGCGGTAGTTGAGCAGGGCCTTGTAGGTGCGGGCAATGCGCGGCGGCGGCATCTTCAAAAAAAACATGGAAAAGGCCGTCAGATTGGCCAGCTGCACCCGCAGCCAGCCGTTAGTTTCATACTTGCGGGCCGACACCACCACGTCCTGGGGCACGACCAGAAACGCGGCCACCTGGCGGATGCGCCGAATCATGTCGAAATCCTCCATGATGCAGTAGTGCTCATCGAAGCCGCCGAGCTGCTCGAACAGCGCGCGGGTGATAAACATGGTCTGGTCGCCGCCGCGGCTCATCAGACCCTGGAAGCGGGTGCCGTAGCTGTTGATGCGCAGCAGCGGGTGCCGCGAATCGAAGCGGAAGCGGTAGCAGCCGGCCGGGTACCCGTCGCGTACGGCCCTCCGGATAGTGGTGACGTAGCCCGGATGCACCCGCACGTCGGCGTGCACGAAGTACAGCAGCTCGCCGGCGGAGTGCTGGGCGCCATGGTTCATCTGGGCGGCGCGGCCGGGCTTTGGCGCCAGCAGCACCGTGGCCCCGGCGCGGCGGGCCGCTTCGGCCGTGCCATCGGGGCTGCCGGCGTCGACGACAATGATTTCCACGTCGTGGCCCGGGTCGTGGCGGCGCAGCTCCTGCACCAGCCGGCCGATGTTATCGACTTCGTTATAAGTAGGAATGATGACGCTGATATTCATAGCGGGAACGGCGGGCGGAGGAACAAGTCAGGAGCGGGAAGATGGTTAAAAAGCTTCGCCGATGGTAATATACAGGCCGCTGGAGTGGCGCCCCAGGCCGTAGTCCACCCGCAGGTTCAGGTGGTCCCGGCGGTTTACGGTGAAGCGCAGACCGGCGCCATACGCGGCTTTGGGAGCGTTCAGGCGCAGCAGCTGCCGCTCGTCGCCCAGCGCGCCCACTCCGCCGAACACCACCGCGCCTAGGCGCCGGTACACCGGCAGCCGCAGCTCCGATTGCAGCACGGCCGCGTTCTGGTCGCGGTAGCGGCCCTCATAGTAGCCGCGCAGGCGCCGGGTGCCGCCCAGCAGCGAAAGGGCGTTGAACGGGGCCGTGCCGGCGGTGTAGCTGACGAAGTAATTCAGCGCCAACACGGTGCGCGGCGCGAGGCGGTGGTACGACGACACGTCGGCGGAAAGGCGGCTGAAGCGGATGGTTTCGCCGGCGGCCCCGGCGCCCGTGGCCCGGTTGCGGTGCAGGTAGGCCAGGTCGGCCACCACGCCCTTGGTGGGGAAGAATACCCGGTCGCGGGCGTCGAAAAACAGGCCCAGCCCGCCGCCAGTGAGCCGGCTGCCGCGCCCGCCAGGCACCCGGCCGCTGGCCAGCTCACCATCAGCCACTACACGGGTGACGCGGTAGTCCTCGTACTGGTAGCGCAGGCCGGCGTACAGCTTGCCGCACCGCCAGCCGGGCACGATTCGGCGGAATGCATTCATGCGGATGCGGGGAAAGTTGACGCCGTACAGCTCCCTGGGCACCGCCCGCTCGCCCACCCCGAAGAAGTAGTAGGTGTAGCGGTAGTAGCCGGCCTCGCCGTAGGCGTAGTAACGGTTGTGGTCGTAGAACACCTGGAAGGGCAGATACACGAGGAGCTGCCGGTTCTGGGTGTAGGCCACGCCGAAGGTGAGCTGCGAGGGGCGGGCCGTGGTGTCGCCGGTGTCGCGGCGGAAGCGCAGGGTAGCCGTGGCCGCCGCCCCGAAGGCCAGCCGCGTCTCGGGCGTGTAGTACACCACCGGCAGCGGAAACACCGATACGCGCTTGGGCAAGCTGTCGGGGGAAGTACCGGCGCCGGAAAGGCCGAACAGGGCAAGGAGCAACATGCGGTGAAGATTTCTATTCCATACGAAAGCCGGCGGGCAATAAGATTGCCCGTCTGGCAATCTTATAAGCGGCTATTTGCCGTATATAGGAGCTCAACTGTACTGCTTATGCGCCGAATCATTCTAACCGTATTGCTGGCCGGCGCCGTGGGCGCGGCGCTAACGGCCTTCGTGGCGCCCAAGCCGGGCCCAGAGCGAACTACCACCGCGGCCCCTATCGACCACGTGGTCTACGACCGGCTGCTGAAGAAATACGTCAACGACAAGGGCCTCGTCAACTACAAAGCCTGGAAGAACGACCAGCAGGAGCTGAACCAGTACCTCGACCGGCTGAGCAAGAACCCGCCGGCGGCCGGTTGGAGCAAGCCCGAGCAGATGGCTTACTGGATCAACGCCTACAATGCCTACACCATCAAGCTGATTCTGAACCACTACCCGGTGCAGAGCATCAAGGACATCGGCTCCAAGATCAAGATTCCCTTCGTGACCACGCCCTGGGCGGCCGAGTTTTTTCGCATCGGCGGCAAGAAGATGAGCCTCGACGACATCGAGCACGGCACGCTGCGCAAGAAGTACGACGACCCGCGCATCCACTTCGCGCTGGTGTGCGCCTCAATTTCCTGCCCGCGCCTGCGCCCCGAAGCTTACACGGCCGACAAACTTGACCGGCAGCTCGACGACCAGGGCCGTGACTTCCTGAACAACCCAAGCAAGAACAAGGTGGGCAAGGAAAGCGCGCAGCTCTCGAAGTACTTCGACTGGTACAAGGGCGACTGGAACCTGAACGGGCAGTCGGTGACCAAGTGGGTGAACAAGTATTCGACCACCAAGCTCGGCGACAACGCCAACATCAGCTACCTCGGCTACAACTGGAACCTCAACGAGCAGTAGGCGCAGCGCATCACGTCCCGGCCTGCCCCGGAGGAGTTGCCAATTCCCCCGCCAACGCCACGGGCTACTGCGAAATAAGCCGCTGGCCGTATGCGCCCCGAAACCGCCGTTCCCTTGGTAGCCCCGGGCCGCAACGATAGTTTCGTTTTGCCTTCCACTTACCATCATTATGGGGACGGCCGCTGCTCAGCGCCAGCTGCCCCCCGCCTGGTCAATTTACCGGCCGGGCGTTTTGTTTCCGCCCATGCCTGTAACTGCGATGCTAAAGCTGGGGCTGCTCGGCAGCAGCCTGGCCGCCACCCTACCCGCTTGGGCCCAAAGTCCGGCCGGCACCGAGCAGCACCGCTACAGCATCGAAGTGGCCGGGCTGCGCGTGGGCACGATGACAGCCACCCGCCAGCTCCTGGGCGCCGACGAAATGCGCTACACCCTGGTCAGCGACGTACAGGTCAACTTCCTGGTCTACCGCCTGAAGGTGTACTACAAGGTTATCAACCGCATCCGTGCCGGGCAGCTGCTGCTTTCGACGGTGGAAGCCCACACCAACCAGGGCGACTTTGCCTCGCGCACTGAGTGGAAGGGCGACCATTACGATATCGAGGCTAATCAGTACAAGCACCAATACCGGGCCACCCAAACGGAGCCTATCACCTACACGGTGACGGATATGTTCTTTGGCGAGCCACGGGAACAGCGCCGGGCCTTCACTGAATACTTCGGCGACTATTTCCGCCTGCAGCCCGCGCGCAGCGCCCAGTACCGCGCCCGGCGCGACGGCCGCGAGGATGAGTACCAGTACGCCAACGGAAAGTTGGTGACCATCATCAAGAAGAACCCGCTGAAGAACTTCATTATCCGGCAGCTACCCTAAGCGGGGAAGCATGCTGGCGACGCCTCTGCGGGTGGTATCTTGTAGGAAGCATACCCAATCTTTCCATATCGATTTTTAAGTGTCGTACCTGGCAGATTGCGGTAGCCCCCGTTATCACGGCTTCAGTTCTTCGTGAATTTGGGCATTGTGATTGACGCTCAGAAATCGGAACTGCCGTACTAAATGAGGGCCCATAAGCCGGGTCAGCGCAGCAGCGACGCGGTGATGGCGGCGGTGGGCGAACTTAGGGGCACGTGTGCGGCGTGGCGTGGAGCTGGCCCATGGTGCGAGCCGGGCTGTCCATGCTCGGGCTGTTTTCCTCCTTGAAGACGACCTACCTGCCCAGCTTCGCCCAATGGCAGCAGGACATTGCCAACGGCCTGGCGCTGGCCGACCAGCAGCGCACCTACGAGCACCTGCTGGCCCCGGAATCCAAGCAGGTAATTCGGGACACCCTGAGCCGGCGGACCCACGTCAATTTTCACCGGCCCCACGCCCCGCTATTGTTTCTGGCCGGCGGCGCCGACCGCCTGATGCCCGCCGTACTCAACTGGGCCAACTACCGGCGTTACCGGCACACTGGCTCCATCCGGACCTACTACGAACTCCCTGGCCGCAACCACGCCCTGCTGGGCCAGCCTACCTGGCGTGAGGACGCGCCGCTGGTGCTGCAATGGCTGACCAGCCGAGCAGGAGCCGTGGGAACAAGGTGCGCATCGAAGGTAACGTAGAAGGTGCAAAAGCTGGAATAAGACGTTATGGTCGGCGGCGCCCAGGGCGTGAGGCAGAAGGCAGCAAACCATGCGTTGTTTTGGCCGCTCCCGCTCCACACTACTCCACTGCCAGACGGCGGGCTTGCCCGCCGCTGCGCACCACGTACATGCCCGCCGGCAGCGTCAGGTGGGCCGTGCCTGCCGCGTCGGCCGTGGCGGTCAGCACCAGCCGGCCCAGCGGGTCGAACACCGTCACCATTGCGCCGGGCGCGGCGCCCTTGAGCACGGCCGCACCGGCCGTCGGGTTGGGGAAAATGGTAAGTGAGGAAGTAAGAAAAGGCGGAAGGTTTGCCAGGCGCACCGGTGAGTAGCTGGAGGTGCCATCCTGGTCCACCTGCTTCAGGCGGTAGTAGAGCGTGGCTGACTGGGTGAAGGGCGGAGCGGCGTCGAGGTAGGCATAGCCGGTAGGGTGGCTGGTGGTACCCTGGGCGGCTACCGTCCCGATGCGCGCGAAGGCTGTGCCGTCCGGGCTGCGCTCCAGCTCGAAGTGGGCGCTGTTTTTCTCGGAGGCCGTGCGCCAGGCCAGGGCCACAGCCGGGCCCTGGGCTTGGGCCGTGAAGGCGACGAGCTCCACAGGCAGCGGAGTGCTGCTGCCCGTCAGGTAGAACTCGGAGAAATGGTCGGCCACGGCGGCCTGAGCCACGAACCACGGTACTCCGCCGCTTGGCGTGCTGGCAGCCAGCGACAGCACCCGATACTCGCCGGTGGGGCTGTTGTTACCCAGCTCGCAGTCCTCGTTCGGGCCGTTGTACTGGGTGGCTTTCAGGCTGGCGTAGCTCAGGCCGGCGTCGGCGGTTTGCAAGCGGTCAAATTCGGCGGTCAGGCCGTAGAAGCGTACGTTCACGCTGCTGCCGGGAAAGGCTGGGGTAGTGGCCGTGAGGCGGAAGTTTCGATCGAGGTACTTGTTGCCCCGCCCGTCCTGGCGCACCGGCCCGGCCGGGCCAGTGGCCTGCAGGCTAACTGTAACTGTACCCAGCCCGGCGCGTGTGTCTTGCAAGGCGGCCAGCACGTCTCCGCCCGTGCTTAGCAGGTAGTGCCACTGCCCGTCTCCGGTAGTCAGGTAGCTGGCCGAGGCCAAGCAGGCGGCCGTCTCGTTGTACACTTGCAGTGCCGTGAAGGCACGGGGGCTGCTGGTAGTCCCAGCCGTGGTCACGGTCACGTTGGCGGCACCGGCGGGCACGCCGGCCGGCACCACGGCCGTGAGGCTGGTGGCTGAGGTGAACGTGACGCTGGCCGCCGGCACGCCACCGAAGCTCACGGTGCTGCCCGCCGCGAAGTTTGTGCCGGTGAGCACGACGGGCATACCGGGCAGCTCAGCCGCCGGGCTCACGGTGCTGATGATGGGCACAACGGGCGCCGGTTGGTTCAGCCGCACACTCACTGTGCTGTTACCATTGTTAGCCGTCACAAAATCCAGGTCGCCGTTCGCGTCGCCCAGCGCCACGTTTAAGTGGCTGATAACTACGGAAACCGCCGCGTTGAAGACAAAGTTACCCGTGCCGTCGTTGAGCAGTAAGCTCACGGCATTATCGTTGAAATTGGCTGCCAGTATACCTAGCGTTGACAGACCGATAAGGGCTTACGCCCGACAGCGCCACCCTTTTTAATGCTCGCTTTACCTTGTCAGTACTTCCCGGTTTCTTCCCAAAGGCGCCTGAAAACCATCCGAGTCAACTACTACAAGTGCAGTATATGGCTTCCGTGGTAGACGGACGGGCGTTTTACTGGGCTGTCTGCCATGCCAGGTCACGGGTTAGCAGATACGGTTGATGCGTTTCCGGGTCAAGGCATGCCAGTTGCACCCATCCATTCCCAAACAGTTTTTGTAGCACCGGCTGGGTGCTGATAATGGCATCCAGCACCGGGCGGGGGGCGTAGACGACCGTCATCAGGCGTTGGGGCTGATGATAGGCCAGGCGGTCAGTGGCATACACAGATTGTAGCGGCAGGCCGGTCATCAGGTCGCTGGCATTGCCCTGCATGATGCCGATTTTGCCGGTGATGTTCTGGGTTATTTTGCTTCCCCCGCCAAAGGCCACATTATCCAGCGTCGAAAACAGGTATTGCGTATTAATCCACTCGGCTACTACCATGGGCGCCGTGAGGATGGTGGTGAGGGCGCTGCCCGTTGGGTCCTGGGTATAGTCGTAGGAGTGCAGAAACGAGCGTCCTTCCAGATTCAGGCCCGCCGTCAGGTCACGCGGACCGACAATAAAGGCCGCATTGCGCGCCAGCCCCCATTCCGGACGAACCTGCGCCCAGTCCTGCGAACGTAGCCAGGTTTGCTGTGTCTCCTCGCCAGGACGAGCCGTTTGTTGCATCTGGCCAAGCCGCTCCAGGTTATTGGCCTGCCGTGCTTTGGCCAAATCCTGCGTTAGCGTGTCGAGCGCCTCAGACGGGGTATGGCCATAGAGGCTGACTTCGTCGGTGGTTGTGTTATGCTCGGCCGCAATAAACCGGGTGGTGTCAGGAATCGAAATCCCTGTTTGGCGGAGGTGCGTTCTGACGGCAGGTGTATTCAGGATTCCTGCCAGGATCCGGGCGTTGGGCGCACCATGTCGTCCTCCACAGGCCCCGCAGTCAAGCGCCGTTGCGTAGGCATTATTCTGGGTTGTGCTGCCGTGCCCGCAGAATACGACCAGCGGCGCAAAATGATGGGTAAGTCCCATCAACCGCAAGGCCCCTTCGGCATACACACACTGGTCTGCCAGCGAAAGGGTATCCAGTGACGACTCCCTCGCTATCGGTTTCCGAATTGCCTGAACGGCGCTGCTCTTGAGCTTAGACGCCATACCGGGGGCCAGACTGCGCAGGCCCATCCACGTACCGGTGGCTATTCCCAGACTTTCAACCAGCGCAAAAGGCGTCGTAAAGGTGTATTTCAGGGATTGGTAAAGCTGGTTGAGTTTCGTGAGCCGAACGTACCCCCGGCGGTCCTGCTCCTGCTCGGCCCGGCCACAGCCGGGCGCTTCCTTGACAATGTGTTGGGGCGAGAGCAGCACCGGACAGGACGCATACGATTCGCCCGTCACCGTATCGGTGATCTGCACCGGCACCCCGAAAAAGCCGGCGAAACCCAGCGTCTGGTAATCACCCGTTGCCTCCAGGGCCCGCCGAAAGGCCTCGGAACGGACATCGATACAAAAGACCAACTGGGCCTTGGGGACGCGTGGCGGATGTAGAGGCTGGGCGGCCAGTTGTGCCAGTAAAGGCAAGCGGTACGTACGTTCGGCCTGCTGAATTTGCTCCAGTACGGCTGGTTTCGACTGAACCCGTTCCAGCACCTGCTGATGCCAGGCTACCAACGCACCTGCTTCCGGCCATAGCAACCAGGTGATGATCAACCGGACGGCCAGATAGTCGGTCTGGGCTACCGGATGCGGATGCTGGGCGTCCAGTCCCGCCCAGTTGGTGCGGTACCGGATGTAGGAGGCCCAGCCCGGCAGGGTGGTCAGCAGGAGGGTCAGGAATGTCTGGTGTTCGGGACGGGCAATGCCCAGCTGAAGCAGGCAGTTCTGGATAGCCTGATGAGGGTTTTCGGGCAGGCTGGTCAGCCAGGCCTTTTTTTGCTCATCATGGTTATGCAGGCAGGCGTCGTGAACGGCCAGCTGCCGCCAGGCGGCATATAACCCCTCATGGCGCAGCGGCATGGGCAGGGTGGCCTGGCCGTCGTCAAAATATACCTGGAGCCATTTGATGGTTTGCCGGTTGACGGCCTCCATCGGCACTGGTAGCGCAGCCTGCTGAAAATAAGCTCTTCCCAGCGGTAAGGCTTCCTCCACCGGCAGGTCTTCCAGGCCCTGAAGGGGATTAACGGCAATCAGGTTTTTTAGGGGCCAGAAGGGCGCTATGGTGTTGAAACTACGCGCTACCTGCTCGGCTAAGCGGGTACTATCCCCCTGTTCTGCCTGGAGTATGTGTTTACGAAAGGACTTGGTCTTAACGCTCTTAACGGCTGTTTCCATGGTGGCTGATGGTGTCCTTATTGGTACTGATAGTGGTTACGGTGGGTCGTGACGGTGTCAGGGTGCGGCTGACTCGCGTTGAGCGCCGTCACATAGCCTTTCAGCATCCAGTCCGGAGCTTCTTTCTTCTCTTTTCTGAGGAACAGCCGGGACAGCCAAGCCAGCGTCAGGGTCAGCAGGCCAGCCACATGAAAGCCATTGAGCGCTTGGGGCTGCATCAGTTCCATCGGTGCCATAAACCAGCTGATGAGTTGGACGCTGCCCCCGTATACCAAACCGAACAGGCCGGTACCAACCAGGGTCCCCGGCAACATGCGCAGCGGGTTGGCCTGGAGGATGGGCAGGGCGAATTGGCTGGCGGTGAGAAAAGCCACGACAACCAGCACGAAGGTGGTATCGCCGGCTAACCAGACTTTACCACTGGAAACGGTGAAGCTGAAACTGCCGGCCAGCCCGCACACCAGAGCCGCCATAAAGGCTAGAGGGGTGGGCGGATAGGCCTGGTCGACGCGTTTTTCTTTCGCGGCACTGCCGCTGGAGAGAAACAGATAGGCTTTGAACATGCCATGCCAGACCAGATGCGCCACCGCCGCCGGGAACAGGCCCAGGCCACACTGCACAAACATGAACCCCATCTGGCCCATCGTCGAACAGGCCAGCATGCGCTTCACATCAGGCTGCAGGAGTTTCAATAAGGTCCCCAGCAAAGCAGCACAGAAGCCAATAACGACGATTGCCGTCAGTAAGACGGGGCTTTGCAAATAAAGAGGCGCAAATCGGGCCAGTAAGAAGCCCCCGCCGTTGATGAGCCCCGCGTGCATAATCGCCGAAACCGGCGTCGGCGAATTCAGCGAGCTAAGCAACCACCGGTGGAAGGGCCAAATGGCCGACTGGGTCATGGCCCCGATCAGCAACAAAACCAACGCCAGCAGCAGCGCCGGGGAAAGCGTTGGCTGTCGAATCACCGCCTGGATACTGGTTTGGCCCGTTGTGGCATAAAACAGCCCGAAAGCGGCGGCCACACCTACAGCACCCACGCCGAAGTTTTTGGTTGCCAGCAGCCCGGCAGCTTTGGCGGCTCGCCAACTGGTTTTGTACATCATTAACCGAACCAGCAGTCCGTTGCTCACGCACCAAGCCACCAGCAGGAGCAGCAGATGATCAGCGCTAACCAGCAGCATGACCGAGCTAATGAGCAACCCGAGCCAGATAAAAAACGATTGGTAGTGACTATCTCCTTTCAGGTACCGATACGCAAAGCTGCCCACGCATACCCCGATGAAAGCAACCAACCCCATCATGGTCATGGACAGCCGATCCACATGAAAAAGGCTACTGAGTACAAAAGTTGTCATGCCAAATTCGGTTATAAGTTATCTTTGTTTGAGCAATCAAAAGTATTAGGCATTCTAATATTAGAAAAACTCGAAATTCTAATATTGTGCATTAGAAAATCTTATGAACATCGATACAATAGCCCTGCAGTGCTTTATTGCCGTTGCCGAAACGGGTAGTTTTACCAAGGCGGCTGAGCGGGTAGGGCGCACACAATCAGCTGTTAGTCAGCAGATGAGTAAGCTGGAAAGCTTGCTGGGAAAGTTGTTGCTGGTGCGGGGTAAAGCGTTTACGCTTACGCCCGAAGGAGAAGTTTTTCTGGGGTACGCGCGCCGGATCTTTGCGCTTCACCGGGAAGCACTGGACCGGTTTAAAGAGCCCGAACTCGAAGGAGAAGTGCGCTTTGGTCTGCCGGAGAATTTTGCCAGTGTCTATTTAGCGGAGATACTGGCTGATTTTTCACGTATTCATCCGCGCATACTGCTCAATATCGAATGTGATTTGACGCTCAACCTTTTTGATCGTTTCAAAAAGAATGAGTTTGACCTGGTCTTGGTGAAAATGAATCGACCGGAAGACTTGCCCAACGGGCTGGACGTGTGGTCGGAGCCGCTCAAATGGGTAGGCGACCAGAGCCTGATCGACCCCGCCAAACCGGTTCCCCTTATTTTGGCTCCGCAACCCTGCGTGTACCGGGCGTCGGCCGTTAGGTCACTTGAGCAAGCGAGCCGGTCGTGGCGACTTGTTTTTTCGAGCCCCAGTTATGCGGGAGCGGTTGCGGCTGTGCGGGCGGGAATGGGCATTTCGGTGATGCCCCAAACCATGATCCCAGATGATTTGCAGGCTGTTGATGCGGCTGTGCTGCCGAAACTGGCCGATACGCATACCTCGCTTATCAAGCACGTAGCCAACAATACCGCGGTCAATACGCTGGAAGAGTTTGTCCTTCGCCGCCTTAAGCACTGACGTTCAATCTACTGCCTACGAAGCGGCTGTTTAAAGCGTATGAGCAAGGCCTTGAAACTATCCAGCCAGAAGTTGGTCCGCTCCACGACGAGGCGTTCCCGCTAAAGTTCCGAGTCCAGATACGGGTCTGCTTCGCCTGGGTTTGTGCGCCAATGTGGGGACCATTTTCCTATGCTCCAGGGCACGTCGCCCCGGCTTCCAGCAACTGTTGTATCAGGGCCAACAACTCCTGTAATTCCTGCAGGTGCTGGGCGAGCTGGTCGGTGGTGATGGGTAGCAAATTCAACTAGGAACACAATGCACCTTTCGCCCGCTCCTTCTCAGCCGGACCAATCAGGTAACTGCTCAAATCGGCGTGCTGCTAGGGGGGCACGTACACATCGTCCGGTCGGGCAGGGAAGAAAGCACGCACAGTTCGTAGGTGTGGTGCACGTTCGGTTCCGGGCTGTCTTCTGCGACGACCAATTTGCGACTGGCCGGTTTCAAAATCCGGTGGGCAGAACTGCCGGCATCTCCCGGCGCCGATACGGTAACGTATGAATTCAATGGTCTTGGCGCGCCGGGAAAGAAAGCTTTTTCGCCGCATTTTGCGCGGAAACTAAATCAGGCTCGCGCTATACTGCCGTGGGTCGTCCCATAGGCATACTGCTCCGCCACGTCCCGGAGGCGCGCAAGGCTTGCCGTCGGTACTACGCCTCCATATAGGCTTCCATGGCCGCCAGCGTTTCGCGCGGGGCACTCACGTGCGGGCAGTGCCCGCTGACGGGCAGCGTCACCAGTGTGGAACCGGGCAGGGAGGTATGCAGGTAAGCCCCGACTTCGAGCGGAGCAATCAGATCCTCGGCGCACTGCAGCAGCAGGCAGGGTGTGCGCAGTCGGGCCAGGTCGGAGCGGTTGTCGGAAAGGAACGTGACGCGGGCAAACTGCCGGGCAATGGTCAGGTCGTTCCGGCAGAAGGAAAGAATCAGCTCGTCCGAGAGGGAAGGGCGGTCGGGGTTGCCCATGATAAGCGGGACGAAGGAATCGGCCCACTCCGAGAAGTCGCGCTCCATAAAGCTGAGCATGCTCTCAATATCGACCCGGTCAAAGCCACCGTGGTAGCCGGCTTCGTTGAGGTAGCAGGGCGAGGGGCAGAGCAGCAGCAGGCGCCGGAACCGCGCAGGCGCGCCAATTGCCGCCAGGGCCCCAATCATGGCCCCCACGGAATGGCCCACCAGCGTCACCTCGTGTAAATCGAGTTCCTCGCAGATTTCGAGTAGATCCTGCGCGTAGCCGTGCAGGGACGCGTACTTAGATGGGTTGTAAGTGGTAGCATCGGAGAGGCCAGCGCCTACGTGGTCGAAGAGCACCATGCTGTAATGCTCAGACAAAGCCGGCAGCATGTAGCGCCAGATAGTTTGGTCGCAGCCGAAGCCGTTGACAAATAGCAGCATAGTCTGGCCCCGACCGACTACGTGGACGTTATTACGTTTTAAGGCATTCATGGGTATAATAGGATAAGTTTGCCGGTTTTGTAGAAGAATATTAAGAATTAATCGGCGATAAACAAGTTTTAGCCATTTGACAGGTCCCTAAGCTCAGCAGTAGGGGCTCTGTAGCGGAGGTCGGATCAAAATGAGAAGCTACCGCAGGGGTTATGGCGTACAGGTACCACTGTAAGCGCTGGATTCGTCCATTCTTTGCTGTGCCGGGTGCCCTCATCCTTGCGCCCTGGAGCAGCTTCGGCCGCGGCTGGAACATTGAGAAGGAGTATGGAAGCTATGCCCGTGCTACTACACCTGCTTAGCGCCCGCCTGCGCGTTAGGCACTGCCCGACCTGGCCGAATCAGGCACTGGCGCTTTGGTCTGCCCGCACGCTACTTCTCCTAAGGCAGTGGGCTTCCATAAGTCCGAGCGGAGAGTAGCTATTTGGAAAATCTATGGTTAAAAGCAAAAAAAGCCTCCCTGGATAACCAGGGAGGCTTTTGTAAGCGGCTTGTAAGTTAAAACTAGTAACCGGTGTTCTGCACGATGAGGCCGTTGCTGGTCTGCAGCTCGCGCTGGGGAATGGGCCACAGGTTGCGGAACTCCTGGGTAACCAAGGGCAGCGTCATCTGTACCAGCCCGGTGCGACGCAGGTCAAACCAGCGGAAGCCTTCGTTGGCTAGCTCTACCCGGCGCTCCTTCAGAATGGCATTTACCAGCAAAGTCTGATCGGCCGTGGTTTCGGCGGATAGTGCTGCCAGACCGGCCCGGGCCCGGACGCGGTTCACCAATGTTGCCGCCGACTCCAACTGTCCAGTGCGGGCCAAGGCTTCTGCCCAAGTTAGGACCACTTCACCGCTGCGAACCAGAATCACGTTATCGTCGCTGGAAGCTATGCGGTAATATTTACGAGTAGTACCGCTGGGAAAAACGCCGGGTACAGCAGTAGCAGCCGTTACCACATTCACGTTCCGACGCAGGTCGCCGGCCTCGTGTGCGGGCCCCAGGCCCGTGGCCGGATCTACTTCATTGCGGCCGCCCGAGGCGGCTGGAAACCAGAAGAAAGCAAGGGTGTTACCGTCTACCGGATCAAAACCTAGCTCCCAAATCGACTCTGACGAGAACTTCTGCGAAAATATGGCGTCGTAGCTAGCGCCTGTAATGTTGGTTGCTAGCGACTTGGCGGGGGTCAAGCCCTGCAGTGTTGCATCTACCTGCGAGGCATAGTCAGCCGCTGCTTCATAGTTGCGCAGACGAAGTTCCAGGCGGGCACGTAAGGCCAGCACAGTTGCCTTACCGATATAAGCCTTGGTGCTACGTTCGCCCGGTAGGGTTTGGGCCGCAAAATCCAGGTCTTCCCGAATAGCGGCTACTACTTCGGCTTCCGTGCTCCGGGCAATGGGCTTGATTTCTTCCCCCGTGATGCTGGTGGTCGGCGTCAGGCGCAGCGGTACGCCTACGCCACCGGCGTAGCCGTAGCCAGCCGGCGTGCCGCCCCAGTAGGCCAGTAGGTTCATATAGTGGAAAGCCCGCAAAGCACGAGCTTCAGCCAGTGCAGTGTTCTTGTCGAAACTGGGGTCGTTCAGGCGCTCCGCCTGCTGGATAACGTAGTTCACGCGGTTGATGCCCGCGTAAATCGTGTTCCACATGTTCGTGAGCTCCACGTTGTCGGGCAGGATGGCTGCGTTGGCAATGTTGGCGAAGCTGGGAAACGTGCCCGTGTGGCGGGCGTTATCGGCCCCCAGATCGGCAAACAGCTGGTAGCGCAGGCCCAGGTAGTTGGCGCTCTGCAGAATGTCGTAGCTGCCCCGGATTGCCGCTTGGATATCGGCCGGCGTTTTCAGGCCCGCCGTGGCATCCAGGCTGTTCTGGGGCTCTACGTCCAGAATTTTCTCGCAGGACGAGCCGCCGAAGCCCAGGGTAAGCATCAGTGCTGCGGGCAGCAGGCGGCGGCTAAAAGAACGAATATGTACCATGAAAATCAGAGAAGTAAAGGGGAGAGATTAGAAACCCAGGCTGATACCGCCGGTGATGGTGCGGGCCTGCGGGAAAACCAGGAAGTCGGTACCCAACGCTGTGTTGGACCCGCTGAAGGTGTTTACTTCCGGGTCGAGGCCGGAGTAGTCGGTGAGCGTCACCAGGTTCTGGGCCTGAGCATACACGCGCAGGGAGCTTAGCTTAAAGCGCTGGGTAACTGCCTGAGGCACGGTGTAGCCGATGGTCAGGTTTTTGAGGCGGGCATAGGAACCATCTTCGATGAAGCGGTCCGAGACCCGACGGTTGTTGTTCGGGTCGCCGTACACGGCCCGGGGCACGTTGGTGTTGGTATTGCTCGGCGTCCAGCGGTTCAGCACGGAAGCATCCTGGCCAAATACGCCGTTCATACCCTGGGCAAAAGCAATGTTGTTGTTGTAAATCTTGTTGCCGTAGCTGTACTGAATAAAGGCACTCAGGTCGAAGCCTTTCCAGCGGATGGTGTTCGTCAGGCCCCCAAAGAACTTGGGCTGGGCATTGCCCAGAATTTCCTGGTCGTCGCCGGTGATGCGGCCATCGGGGCGGCCCGTAAGGTTGCCATTCGCGTCGCGGCCGTTGATGTCGCGGAACTTAATGTCGCCGGGGCGGGTGAGAGCCGCCTGGTAGCGGGCCGTAGCCGAGCCGGTAGCCGCCCGAGCGGCGGCATCCAGCGCATCAATTTCCTCCTGGGTCTGGAAGATGCCTTCTACGCGGTAACCCCGGAAGGCCCCCAGCGGCTGACCTACAGCAAGCCAGCTGGCAAAGCCCCGGGCCGAGCCCTGGTCGCCTTCCGTCAGCTTGGTCACTTCGTTGCGGTTGAAGGCAATGTTGAAGTTCGTTTCCCAGCTGAAATTACCAGGCTCTTCGGCGCGCACGTTCACAGTGTTTAGCGACACTTCCAGCCCGCGGTTACGCATGTTGCCGATATTCTCGCTGTAGGAGAGGTAACCCGTATTGCCGGGTACCAGACGGTCGAGGAGCAGGTCGCGCGTGTCGCGGTTGTAGGCATCTACGGCCAGGTACACGCGGTTGTCAATCAGGCCCACGTCGAGGCCTACGTTGGCAGTAGCCGTCCGCTCCCACTGCAGGTTGCGGTTCTCAAGCTGCCCAATGGCCAGACCACCCACTTGCTGGAAGTTGGCCCCGGTGTTGATCAGGCCGCGGGAGGCGAAGTTGCCCACCTCCTGGTTACCCGTTTCGCCGTAGCTGGCGCGCAACTTCACATCCGAAACGATGCTATTGTCTTTCAGGAAAGCTTCTTCCGAGATGCGCCAGCCCACCGAGGCAGCCGGGAAAATACCGTAGCGGTTGTTTACCCCGAAGCGGGAAGAACCGTCGCGGCGCACACTGGCACCCAGCAGGTACTTGTCCCGGAAGTTGTAGTTGACCCGCACCAGCGTGCCAAACAGGCGGTACTGGGTTTCGCTGGAAGAGGCGTTGGTTTTCACGGCGGCGGCGGCCAGCTGCCGTACCGTGTTGCCGGGGAAGCCGGTGCCCTGGGCAATAACGGAGTTGAACGTGCTCTGCTGGTAGTCAAGCACCACCTGGCCGTTCAGCGTATGGTCGCCGAAAGTCTTGGTGTACAGGAACGAGCTGATGTGGTTGAAGTTGGCGTCGGTGTTGATGGCTGCAATGCCTGAGCCGTTGGTACCCCGGCCCGTGTTCGTGGTGGTCGGGAAGAAGGCTTCGTCCTTGAACTGGAGGTAGTCGAGGCCGAAAGTAGCCCGGTACTTCAGGTCCTTAATAAACTCAAACTCGGTGTAGTGCGTGCCAATCACGCGGGAGCTGATGCCTTTCAGATAAGGCTCCCGGGCGGCGGCCAGGGGGTTTTCGGTGGATGAGGCCGGGTCTTTGGCGTAGGTGCCATCGGGGCGGAACACCGGAATGTCGCTGGCCACCAGCACGGCCGTACTCAGTACCCCGTTGATGTTGTTATCGTTCTGAATCCGGGTGTTCACGCCGCGGTTCAGGCCCAGGTTTAAGCCCATCCGGATGTGGTCCGACAGCTTGTTGTCCAGCACGATGCGGCCGCTGGCGCGGTTGAAGCCCGAGCCGATGATGATACCGTCCTGGCTGAAGTAGCTGCCGCTTACCCGGTAAGAGTTCCGATCCGTGCCGCCGCTGATGTTCAGCTCGTGGTTGGTGATGGGCGCGGTGCGCAGAATTTCATTGGCCCAGTTGGTGTTGGGTGCCGTGCTGGGGTCCTGGAACTGAGCCAGGTCGCGGATGCCGTCCCCGTTGTCGATGATGATGTACTGGCCTTGGTCGTCTACGCCCAGGTTGGCATCACTGAACAGGTAACCCGTCAGGTCGGCGTAGCTGCGCCAGTTTACCCCAAAGGCCGAAATCTGGCCGTTAACAAGCGGGTAGCGGTTGCGTGCCTGATCCAGGAACAGTTCCGTCTGCTGCTGGCCGGTGAGGGCCTCGGGCTTTTTCCAGGCCGTCTGCGCACCCCGGTAGTAGTCGATGCCCACGCGGGTGCGGCCGGCTTTACCCCGTTTGGTGCTGATGAGCACTACGCCGTTGGAACCGCGGGAGCCGTAAATAGCGGCGGCAGCGGCGTCCTTTAGCACTTCAATCGATTCGATGTCGTTCGGGTTCAGGTCGGAGAGGGCGTTAGTGAGCTGGCCCCCGGTGCCCACGTTGGTGTAGCTGCCGGTGTTGATGGGCAGGCCATCAATCACGTAGAGCGGCTCGTTGCCGGCCCCGATGGAAGCACTACCCCGTACGCGCACGGCAATACCGGAGCCCGGTGTGCCGGAGTTTTGCGTAACCTGCACCCCAGCCGCGCGGCCCTGCAAAGCCTGGTCGACGCTGACGATGGGCTGGTTCTCGAAGTCCCGGGCCTTCACGGTGGCAATAGCGCCGGTGAGTTCCTTCCGCTCCTGCGCAATGCCAAAGCCGGTCACTACTACTTCACTTAGCTGGCGGGTGTCGGCGGCCATAATCACATCCAACCGGCTTTCATTGGTTACACTCCGCTCTACTGACGTATAGCCGATGGACGAAAAGGAAAGGGTACCGCCTGCCGCTGGTAACGAAAGAGTGTAGGTGCCGTCGGTGTTGGTGGAAACACCAATGGTCGTGCCCTTCAGCAATACAGTGATGCCCGGCAGACCTTCGTTCGTATCACGGTCCGTGACACGGCCTGTTATGGTGCGGTCCTGCGCTAGTGCAATTTGCCCCAGGCCTACCACCAACAGGAAAGTCAGAAGTAAGAGTTTTCTCATGGGTTAGAGAGTTGTGATTAAAGAGGTTTTAATGTGTTCAGCTGTTTAGGCTGAGTTGGGGGATGGTAAGGCAATTATACATTCGTATTGGCTAAACAACTAGAATTTCTTGTTGTTTTTGACAATAAGCCCTGGATATGCTTGTTTTAGTAACATATAGATAAATGATATGTTTAGACGCTTAATGTAATATTACCTATATGATCAAATTTATTTTAGAGGCGATGCAACCATAGAGGGTGCTGAGTTAAGTCATAAATCGACTTTTTAGCCGAAAATGCTATGTGTTCTTTTATCTCAGATAAATCTTCTCAGGCACCGATTCCCCAACATAGCTATGGTACTGGCTGGCCCTTTAAGGCGGATACCTGACGAGGGTTGTGCAGTCTGACAGGCGCTGACTACTTAGCCGCGCGGGCTCAGGTGGTGGCCGTGTCGTCTAAGGCATTGCCTGGGCGCAACGCCTGCAACGGTCTGCTGATTCGCGGTTCTTTGGCTTCGAATCCTTTATTAGTTGTTCCTGTATGCTTTCATACCAACTCCTCGTATTGGCGGGTGGCCTCACGCTGGCGGCGCCCGTAATGGCCCAGCAAGGCACCAAGGCCGATGCTGCCACTCTGGCCAAAATCAAAGACGAGGGCCTAAACCGCTCCAAGGTGATGGAAACGGCCTTTTACCTGACCGACGTGTGCGGCCCGCGCCTGGCTAACTCTGAAGGCCTGAACCGCGCCAACGAGTGGACCAAAAAGCAGCTTGCCGACTGGGGCCTAGCCAAAGCTGCTATTGAGCCTTGGGGTACCTTCGGGCGGGGCTGGGACATCGAAAAATCGTACGTCGCCATGACGGCGCCGTACTACCATACCCTCATTGGGGCGCCCAAAGCCTGGACGCCGGGCACGAACGGGGCGCTTAAAAAAGCGGTGGTGGTCGTGAAGGCTGCCACTGAAGCCGAGCTTGATAAGTACAAAGGGCAACTGCGCGACAAAATTGTGCTGCTGAACGTGACGAATGTGCCCAAGCCGTCCTTTGAACCCGATGCCTGGCGCTACACCGACGAGGAGTTGAAGAAAATGGCTGACTTCAAGCCCGAAGTGCCCACCGCAGCTCGCCCCGCCGATGCGGAAGCAGAAAAGCGCCTGGCCGAGCGCAAAGCCCTGATGGCCCTGCGCACCAAGCTGGCCGACATGCTGGTGAGCGAAGGTGCCGCCGCCGTGCTAAGTTCCCGCGGCGGTTCCGATGGCACGTTCTTCACCAGCAATGGGGCACCCTATGCCGTCGACGCCAAGCCCGTGCTGCCCGAGCTGGAAATGGCTCCCGAAGACCAGTTGCGCCTGATTCGGCTGGCCGAAGCGGGCATTCCCGTGGAAATTGAACTTGAAACCCGCACCCGCTTTCAAACCCAGGATTTGAAGGGCTACAACGTGGTAGCCGAAATCCTCGGCACCGACAAAAAGCTGAAAAGTGAAGTAGTAATGCTGGGCGGCCACCTCGACTCCTGGCACGCTGCCACCGGTGCCACCGACAATGCTGCCGGCTGCGCCATCATGATGGAAGCTGTCCGTATTTTGAAAGCCACCGGCGTGCAGCCCCGCCGCACCATTCGCATTGCACTCTGGGGCGAGGAGGAGCAGGGCCTGCACGGCTCCCGCGGCTACGTGAAAAACCACTTCGCCGACCCTGCTACCATGCAACTGCTGCCCGAGCACGAGAAGCTGGCTGCCTACTTCAACCTCGACAACGGGGCCGGCAAAATCCGGGGCATTTATGCCCAGGGCAACGAAGCAGTGGCTCCCATTTTCCAGGACTGGCTGAAGCCCTTTGCTGATATGGGTGCTACCACCGTCACGCTACGCAACACCGGCGGCACCGACCACCTCTCGTTTGATGCCGTGGGCCTACCCGGCTTCCAGTTTATCCAAGACCCACTCGATTATGGCACCCGCACCCACCACACCAACATGGACACCTACGAGCGGCTCCCCGCCGACGACCTCAAGCAGGCCTCAGTAGTGGTGGCCTCTTTCGTGTACCAAGCCGCCATGCGCGACGCCAAGCTGCCGCGTAAGCCCCTGTCCGCCGCTAAGCCGGAAGGACGAATGTAGTCTCCAAGGGCCCAAAGGCCTAATGCCCCACTGGTTGCTTTCGCTTACAGCAACCAGTGGGGCATTGTTGTTTTCCTAGAGCCAGATGGTTAGTCGAGTGGATTATGCTCTCAGCTGTTTTTAGCCCGCCACTGCTTTATTAGGTGCGTTCGGGCTTTACACGCGGCGTGTGTAAGCATAGAAGGCTCTAAAACCATTTCTCTTTCAAATGCCCGGATTGTTCGCTGAGCTTGTTCATCTGTTTCCGCAGGAAAAGAACAGGCCTTGGGGTTCCAACCTGCTTGCTGCTGCCACCAAGTCATATCTACCGGGCAACTCTCAGGTACGGCAGTGGTTGCCGCAGTAGGGAAGCTAGCCTGACCAAGCACATACTGAACAAAAGATTCTGGTAAACGAACCAGGTGACGATGTACATAATGCGCGAGTCCCTCCGGCCAGCAATAAGTGCCATCTGTAAGGTCCGCAGCGCCCATGCTCGCCGCTGCAGTGCCGCAGCGAAAACGGCACCAGCTGTACCCCATCCAGTAGCACAAGGGCTTGCCTTGGAGTAAATAGTCCAGCACCATCTGGCGTTCGTGCTGCGGCCACTGCGCATCAATAAACCAAGCTGGGTCAGGCAGTTCTGGCTCCAGCAGGCTACGCCAGAAACCAATACCGATTAAGGGCTCCATATGTACAGAGTTACCCTAGCTGCTCTTTGAATAGCCGCAGTGTCCGTTCCCAGGCTAGCTTGGCGGCTTCGGCATTGTAGCGGGCGGGGGAGGAGTCGTTGTTGAAGGCGTGATTGACACCCTCATACACGAACTGTTCAAACGGCACACCGGCGGCTTTCAGGGCGGTTTCGTAGGTGTCCTTACCGGCATTGACTCGCTCATCGAGGCCGGCGTAGTGCAGCATGAGGTGAGCTTTGATGCGGGTGAGGTCGGCGGTGGCTTCGGGCTGGGTTCCGTAGTACGCCACGGCGGCGTTTAGCTGCGGGTCGTGCAGGGCCAGCTGGTTGGCCATAGCCCCGCCCCAGCAGAAGCCCACGCAGCCGGTGCGGCCGTTGCTTTCCGGGCGGGCGCGCAGGTAGCGTAAGGCGGCGAGGTAGTTGTTCAGGTTCTGGGGCTTGTCCAGCTTGCCGATGAGCGTGCGTCCTTCGTCTTCGTTGGCGGGCGTACCCCCGAACACCGATAACGCATCCACGCCCAGGGCCAGGTACCCGGCCTGGGCTACGCGTTGGGTTACGTCTTTGATATGCGGCGTGAGGCCCCGGTTTTCGTGAATGACCACCACGGCCCCGCGCTTTTTCTTGTCTTTGGGGTGCACCAGCAAACCCTTCATGGTCACGCCGGCGTCGCCGGGCCAGGTTACTTCTTCCGCTACCAGCTTGCTTTTCTCGTTGTCGCCGGGGGTAGCCGCCTGCGCGTAACCGGGCTCCAGGGCTGCCAGGGCCGCGGCTGCCAGGGCCGTGCCGCCGGTTAACTTCACGAGGCGGTCCAGGAAATCCTTGCGGCTAAGCGGGGCGTGGGTGTATTCGTCGAACAGGTTGATGATGCGCTGATCCATGCGGCGGGGAAGGGGAAGTGGTGGAGAAAGATAGGTAAACCCGCCCGAAGCTGCACCGGCGCTTTAGGCACTCGCGCCTCAGTTTCCGGCACTCGCACGATTTTTCCGGCACTCCCGCGAAAGTGCCTGCATTTGGGGCAGCGCAAGCGCAGTTTTGGGTCATCAATCAACCCTCAACCACTTCTTTTGCTATGGACACGAACAAGCTTACCCGCGACGTGAAATTTCTAAAAGCCTACGCACTAAGCACGCTGCTAGTCCCGGCGGTAGCCCTGCTCTGCGCCTTCGGCAAGCCCGATAAGCCAGTGCGTTTCGGCGAAATATCGGTAGAGCGCCTGAACCTGGTGGAGCGCGACGGCACCGTGAAGATGATGATGAGCAACAAGGAGCGGTTTCCGCAGGGCGTCACCATCGACGGCAAGCACATCGACTACAAGCGGCCCCACCCCGGCATATTGTTCTACAATGACAAGGGCGAGGAGTGCGGTGGTCTAATCTTCGGCGGTGAGAAGGGCCCGGATGGCAAGCCTTCGGCCGGGGGCCACCTGTCGTTCGACCGGTTTGGGCAGGACCAGGTTATTGCGCTCAACTACCAGGAACAGGGCGGGGGCTACAAGGCCGGCCTCACCTTCAACGATGCTCCTGAGGAATCGGTGGCCGTGCTGAACGAGAAGTACAAGAACGCCACGCCCGAGGAAAAGCAGCAAGCCCAGAAGGAAGGCAAGCTGGGGCTGATGACGCGCATGTACGTGGGAACTACTGCCGGCCGCTCCTCGGCCGTAATTATGGCCGATCAGCGCGGGGCCACCCGCATGATGATGGTGGCCAACACCGACCAGTCCACCCTCGACTTTAAGGACAGCCAGGGCCGCACTCGCCTGACCATCGGGGTCGATAAAAACAACCAGCCTGTGCTGCGCTTCCTCGACGAAACCGGCAAGGAGATGAAGCCGGCCGGCCAATTCTAAATCTGTGACAGCAGAAAACGAGTCTGTCATCCTGCGCTTGCGAAGGTTCTTACCACGTTGTAACAGTCTGTTCATGCGTGACAAGGTCCTTCGCAAGCGCAGGATGACAGGGGAGTTTGGCTAGCTTACCGCTAAAATCCGTTACGCATGCGCAAAAAGCCCTGGTTCTACCTGTTCATGTTCGCGCTGTCGTTACTGCTGGCGCTGTACACGCGCCTGACCATGGCCGTAACGGCGGAGGACTTTTACCTGTTCCCGGATGCGCCGTTCTGGACGTTTCTGCAGGCCCTGCTGATTGTGTGGCTGCTGGACCGGCTGCACGCCCGGGCCTTGCGCCGGGGGCAGGCGTCGGGGCAGGCCCGCTACTTCTTTGGGCTGCTGTGGCGCGGGGCGCTGCTGTTTGTGGGCCTGACGCAGCTGCTCACAGCGGTGCTGGAGTTCACCCACATTGGGCACGACAATTACGCCGGCTGGTACCCGGTGGTGCGTAACCTTTCGTCGGATATATTTCTGTACCTGTTGGTAGGCAGCGTGTACCTGCCGTTTCTGTACCAGCAGCACGCTGCCCAGGTGCGAGTGGAGGTGGAGCGCCTGGAAAAAGAAGCCACCCAGGCCCGCCTGCAGGCCCTGCAGCAGCACGTCGATCCGCATTTTCTGTTCAACAACCTCAACATCCTGGCCGCTCTAATCGAGCCTGCCAATACCGCCGCCCACGACTACGTCACCCATCTGGCCAGCCTATACCGCTACCTGGTGCGCACTCGCCAGCACGATGCCGTGCCGGTGGCCGAAGAAATGGCCTTCCTGCGCGACTACCAGTTTCTGCTGCAGCGGCGCTTTGGGGCGGCGTACGTGTTTGAGGAAGATGTACAGATCTCCGCCGATGAGTTGCAGCAGCTGCTGATTCCGCCCGGGGTAGGGCAGGAGTTGCTTACCAATGCCCTCAAGCACAACCTGGGCAGCCGTGCCCGGCCGTTGCGCGTGCGCCTCACCCTCACGGCCACCAGCCTGCAGATAAGCCACGCCCGCCAACCCCGCCCGGTGCCGGCAACCGGCGAAGGCAGTGGCCTGGCCGGGCTGCGTGCCCGCCTGGCCCTGCTCCATGATACGCCCGTGCGTATCGACGACACGCCCGAGCATTTCAGCGTTACGCTGCCCCTGGTGCGCCGGGCCTTGGTGCCAGCGTAAACTGAATTCTGCCGCGTTTTCTGCGCTTTTTACCCAGTTTTGACACCCTCTCCGCGTAGCCACTCACTACTCACTACTCACTACTCACTACTCACTACTCACTTCCTATGCTGCGTCTGCTGTTGATTGAAGACGAGGAACCCGCTCTCGACCAACTCCGCCGCTTTGCCTTGCAGTACGCGCCGGCCGCCACCATTGTGGGCGAGTGCCAGCAGGTGAGCGAAGCCGTGGAGTTCCTGCGCCAGCACCCGGCCCCCGATTTGATTTTGTCGGATATCGAACTGCTGGACGGCAACGTGTTTCAGCTGTTCGGGCAGGTGGCCGTTAGCAGCCCCGTCATCTTCGTCACGGCCTACGACTCGTTTCTGGTGCAAGCCTTCGAGCAGAATGGCATTGCCTACGTGCTTAAGCCAGTCCAGTACGCGCAGTTTGCCGCCGCCATGCAGAAGTTTGAGCGGCTGCGGCAGTCGTTTCAGGGAGCGGCGCTGCAGCAACTGGCCGCCACGCTGGGCCAGGCCACGCCGGCTCCGACCCATAAGCAGCGGCTTGTCAGTAAAACCCGCCAGGGCCTGTACCTGCTCGAGGTGGCCAATCTGCTGTATTTTCAGCTGCGCAACGGCGTTACCCACGCCTACGACGCTCAGGGGCGGGACTATGTACTCAACGAAACCCTCAGCCAGCTGGAAGCCCAGCTCGATCCGACCCGCTTTTTCCGCCTAAATCGCACCGAAATCGTGCAGCTAAGCGCCATTGAGCGGCTGGAGCCTTACTTCAACGATACGCTGGTGGTACACTTGCGTGGGCAGCCCGTGAGCCTTACCGCCAGCACCCACCGCACCCCAGAGCTGCGGCGCTGGCTGGGCCTGAAATAACAACTGCTTGGCAGCAGCAAGGCCCGGCAGTTCCCTGAGTGAGGAAAGACCGGGCCTTGCTGTTGCCGCCAATTAGCCCGGTTATTCCTCCCGGTTTACGGTAGCAGGGTTGAAGGCCGGTACGCACACCGACCAATACTCGCACTCGGCGTCGAAGGGGTTGGAGTAGCGCACCCGAGCGCCTCCTTTGATCAGCAGGGCTTGCCCGGCCTGCAACTCCACGGTTTCGCCATCAATTTCAAACCGCTTGCGGCCGCGCACCACAATGGTGATTTCGTCGAATTCGGGAGTTTGGTGGGGCTCACTCCAATGCGGCGGGGCCACCATGTGCGCCAGGCTGTACTGGCCGGTGCCGGTGCTGGCGTGGCCTACGTGCTCCTCAATGAGCTTGCCATCGGTGGTGGGTACCACAAAGGGCGCAGGGTTCAGAATATAACGTTTGTCGGACATAGGGCAGCAAAACTAGTTGGTAGACGCAGGGGGGCATTCCCCTTTAGTAAAGCTCGTTACGCCAGCGTTGCTGGCCTGGCACGCATTGCCATACGTTTTGCCGTCGCAGCCACATACTGGGTCGTACTGCATCGTGCACATGGCATCCTTCCGGATTTTGGAGGCATCGATGCACTCCTTTGCAGTAGTAGCCGGGCTATCCGAGGTTTGACAGCCACCCGCGAGGGCCGCAAGCAGGAAGGGCGCCGCAAACAGAATTTTCATAGCAAAGTAAGTAGGTGAAGATTGCGCCAAAGTACGCAAGCCTAAACAAAACGGACCGCAGATGTGGGAGTATTAGCCAAAAGCTATTTTTTTGTGGCTCCCGTATAACCCCCGGCAAAAGCCTGCGTATAGGCAGGGCATCAGGTTTGGCTGCTCCTGCTTATGTTTGGGCCGCAGCCGGCCAGCCGGAGGCATCAGCTTCCAGTATACCTCAATCATTCACTTCCATTCTCTCCCTACTCATGTCGTATCACGAAGAAGACAACTCTGGTAAAATTCTCCTCGCTGCCCTAGCTGGCGCCGGTGCTGGTATCATTGCCGGCCTGCTGATGGCCCCCGACAAAGGCAAGGCTACCCGCGAAAAGCTGGGCACCGTAGCTACTAAATACAGCGGCCAGTTTGGTGAGCAGCTGTCGAAGTACGGCGAAGAGCTGGATGCCAAATTCAAAGGCTACGTAGAGAAGCTCGAAGACCTCGGCGTAACGCTGCCCGGCAGCAGCCTCAAGCTGAAAGGCGACTGGAACGAAGCCAAAGGCAAACTGCGTCAGCAGTACGCGCAGCTCACGGACGAAGATCTGGAGTATGCCGAAGGTCAGGAAGAAGACCTCGTAGGCCGTTTGCAGCAGAAGCTGGGCAAAGGCAAGCGCGAAATCCACAAGCTGCTGAACGATCTGTAAGTCGACGGCAACGTGCATAACGAATCAAAAGCCCTTCCCCCTTTCCGGGGAAGGGCTTTTTTTATCAACCCTTTTTCCGCTTCTCCGTTATCTTGCCACACACGCGAGTTGTTCACCTTTTACTTCCTTTTGCTTTATGAAAGACGACAAGGGTAAAATCATTTTGTCGCTGCTGGCCGGGGCTTCCGCTGGCGTTATTGCCGGTTTGCTGTTGGCGCCCGAAACCGGGGACGAAACCCGGGCTGGCCTGCGGCAATCAGCCAGCCGCTTTTCCGACGACCTCTCCAAGCTGCTCAAGGAAGGCCTGAGCCGGCTGAATGACCTGAAAACGGGCGGTGTATCCGCAGAGCATTCCTCGGACCGCTCCGCCGCCGACTCCCTGCTGAATGACCTGGACAGCACCGCTCTCGGTGGCAGCAGCCTGAGTGAAGCGCCGGCCGCTACCACCGAGAGCGGTACCGCCCCAACGCCCGAAAAGCAGGGTGAAGTGTAAGATTCGGGCTTTCAGTAACCTCCGGGTATTGCTTCCGTTAAAGACTGTAACAAGAGCTTGAAAGAAAATTGCTTAAGGCTAAAGCAAAATTGCCGACAGTAGGAGCTTCTACCAGGATTGGTTTAACAGCCCGGTAGTAAAATCAGACTTGTCCATCGCACATTTCTTTAGGTACCCAGGCAATTGGAAGGGTAAGTTTCTTGTAAAGAAAAGCCTCCTGCAATTTTTACTGCAGGAGGCTTTTTGATTTTAGGGCTGCTCGCTTATTCCTGGGTTTCAGGTTTCGGCGCATTTTCCGATTTCGTGTATTCCGGCTTCATCTGCGGGAAGAACAGCACGTCTTGGATGGAGTTGGAGTTGGTCATAATCATGCTCAGCCGGTCAATGCCGATGCCCAGGCCAGCCGTGGGCGGCATGCCGTACTCCAGGGCCCGCAGGAAGTCCTCGTCAAGCACCATAGCCTCAGTATCGCCGCGCTTGCCCAGCTCCAATTGGTCTTCGAAACGCTGGCGCTGGTCAATAGGGTCGTTCAGCTCGGAGAAAGCATTGCAGATTTCCTTGCCGTTGCAGATAGCCTCAAAGCGCTCCACCAGGCCCGGCTTGTCGCGGTGCTTCTTGGCCAGCGGCGACATTTCCACCGGGTAGTCGGTTATGAACGTGGGCTGAATGAGCTTGGGCTCCACGTGCTCCCCAAATATCTCGTCGATGATTTTGGCTTTGCCCATGCTGGGGTCCAGTGGCACGTGCAGCTGCTGGGCCGCGGCACGCAGGCCGGCCTCATCCAACTCCGAAATATCCACCCCCGTGAAGTGCTGGATAGACTCGGCCATGGTGAAGCGCTTCCAGGGACGCTGGAAGTTGATCAGGTTCTGGCCTACCTGCACTTCGGTCTTGCCGTGCAGGGCCAGGGCTACGCGCTCTACCATTTCCTCCACCAGGTCCATCATCCAGTAGTAGTCCTTGTAGGCTACGTACAGCTCCATCTGAGTGAACTCCGGGTTGTGAAAGCGGCTCATGCCCTCATTGCGGAAGTCCTTCGAGAATTCGTACACCCCGTCGAAGCCGCCCACAATAAGGCGCTTGAGGTACAGCTCGTTGGCAATGCGCAGGTAAAGCGTCATGTCCAGCGTGTTGTGATGCGTTTTGAAGGGCCGAGCTGCCGCACCACCATACAAAGGCTGCAAAATGGGCGTTTCCACCTCCAAGTAGCCTTTGTCGTTGAGGTAGTTGCGCATGGCCTGCACCAACTGGGTGCGCTTCACGAAAGCGTCGCGCACGTGCGGGTTCACTACCAAGTCCACGTAGCGCTGGCGGTAGCGTTGCTCGGGGTCCGTGAAGGCATCATAGGTCGTTTTGTTGCCCTGCTCATCCACCGATTCCTTGACGACTGGCAAGGGGCGCAGCGCTTTGCTGAGCACCTTCAGCTCCTTCACGTGAATGGAGGTTTCGCCTACCTGCGTCTTGAACACGTAGCCTTTCACGCCCACGAAGTCGCCCAGGTCGAGCAGCTTCTTGAAGACAGTGTTATACAGCTCCTTGTCGTCGCCGGGGCAGATTTCGTCGCGGTTTACGTAAAGCTGGATGCGGCCCGTCGTATCCATGAGTTCGGCAAACGAGGCTTTACCCATCACCCGCACCGACATCAGCCGGCCTGCCAGGCTCACTTCCTGGAAGTTGTTGAGCTCGGGGTGGTAGTTGTCATGAATTTCCTGCGCGTAGAAATTCACGTCGTACAGCTCGGAGGGGTAGGGCTCGATGCCGAGCTTTTGAAGTTCCGCCAGCTTGTGGCGGCGAAGCTGCTCCTGTTCGCTGAGGTGCTGCATGAAAGTAGGTCGTTGAATAAGCCTGCAAAGGTACACACTGAGCGTTACGCTTTATGCGGGTTTTGATAATTGGGCCTGGCTCAGCTAAAAACAAAAAACGCTGCCCCAAAGGAGCAGCGTTTACGTGTATATGCAGTAAGGCTTTGAGTAGCGTTAGGCAGCAATGCCCATCTGGACCTCGGGCTGAGAGTCGCTCAGCAGCGGCTGCACTTGTTTGCGCAAGCGTTCCACTACAAAGGACCCTTGCAGGTGCTTGGGTAATTCGGCAATCAACTGCTCATACTGCGACAGCCCCATGGCTTTGGCCACGTAGCTTTCGTGCAGCCCGTTGAGGTAGCTCACGATGTTGAGCAGGGACTGGTGGAAAAGCTTAAAGTCGATTTCCGCTTCCACGTAGCGCTCAATCTCACGGCTGGTCTGGGAGATGCGCAGGCGGCCCAGCAAATCGAAGATGGTGGTATAGCCGAGGCGCCAGGTAATCTGCTGCCAATGCGTGGCCGTCCACTTATCCAGCGGCTTGCCGGTTTTTTGGCTGCGAATGGCCGTGTTGGCGTTAGCCTGAACCTGCTGGCGAGTCCACTGCGCTTTTAGCTTGCGGGTGGTGCGCAGGAACTGGCCAATCTGGGCCTGAGCTTCGATTTCCTTACCGGCAATGTGCAGCCCAGGCTTGTAGCCCGCCAGCGGCAGCCGGTGGATGCTAAAGTCGCCGTAGGAGCCAGCAGCGTAAAAGGAAATCGGGCGGGGATAGGCATTGCGCACGACTAGGCGGCCAACCTCGCGCCGAATCAGCGAAGGGTTGTTGCTGCGGACGCCCGCCGTGTACAGGAAAGCCTGCAAGCCCGCCATAATGGCGTGGTAAGCCTGCGGAAATGTCCAGTGCAGGGCATTGCGCAAATAATCCTCGTCACCCAGCTCAGCCGTGGCCCGCAAGGCATACTCCGTGCTCCAGCAAGCGTGTAGCAAACGGGTAACTGCCTGCACGTCCTGCGTCGTTAGCTCGGCCTGATGCGCCCGAAAGAAAGGCAAATGCTGCAACCCACCCAAGGCATCATCAGCCTCCTGAATGTGGTAGTTGATAGCGAAGAAGTAGTTAAGGAAAACCTGGGCCGGAATGGATTTGCGCCACGTTTCCTCGGCTTGTTTCTGCTCGTCCGTCAGTACAAGCGGAATGATGTTGTTTTCCATGTTGTCTGTCATGCATTGTTAACATGACAAGATAAAAAACAGTTGCTTGTTTGCTAAAAATATTCGCAATTATTTTACCGGATTAAGTGCCTGAAATTTATAGAGTTAAAGATAATTATCATAGTTGTAAATAGCTGCTTTATATAGATCTATTTGCTAAGTGTGATAGGTAAAGGGCTATTGACAAAAAAAGCCCTCCACAACAGCTTGCGGAGGGCCTTTCGAATAAGTGAGCAGCTTAGAGCTGATCTTTCACCACGGCTACTGCCTCCCGGAGGTCAATATCCGTTTTCAGCGTTTTTGTAAAGCGGGAAGCCCGGTTCACTTTCACCGAATCAGTGCCCAATGCCTGCACATCGGTAGCCAATGGCGCAATGGCGAGGGTAGGGGCCGTCTTCTTCATCTCCTCATACCGGTCCGACTCCAGCTTGGCTTTTTCCTGCTCCGTACGGAAAGTAGAGAGCTTCAGGGAAACGTTGGTTTCATCCTTCCGCTTGCGCATGCGCTGTACCATTTCCGAAACCATCTTGTAAGAGGCGCTGCCGGCAATACGGGCCTGACTTTGCGCCTTGATCTTATCGAAGGGTACGGATGGCGAGTTCCAGGTCTTATAACGGGCTGGACCAATTTCGTCCCACTTCAAGGCATACTCCTGCTCCTTCTCGCCTTGGTCGAGGTAGCTTAGCGCATCGGGCAGAATAATATCGGGTACTACCCCTTTAAACTGCGTCGAACCACCATTGATGCGGTAAAACTTTTGCGTTGTGAGCTTGAGCGAGCCAAACGGCTTAAGGCTGCTGAAGTCACCCAGCACATCATCCAGATCGAAGATGCGTTGTACGGTGCCTTTGCCGTAGGTGCTGGCCGAGCCCATGACCACACCACGCTTATAGTCCTGAATAGCGGCAGCCAGAATCTCCGAAGCTGAGGCGCTATACTTATTCACCAGTACCACCAGCGGACCACTGTATTGCACGCGGGGGTCACGGTCGTTGAGCACCGTTGGGGCGCCCTGGCCGGAGCGAACCTGCACAACCGGGCCACTATCAATGAAGAGGCCGGCCATTTCTACCGCATCCTGTAAGGAACCGCCACCATTGTAGCGCAGGTCGAACACTACGCCATCGACGTTTTCTTTTTTCAGTTTTTCCAGCTCTTTACGCACATCGGTGGCGCTGCTGCGGCCGCCGTTGTCGTTGAAGTCGGCATAGAAGGTAGGTAGACGGAGGTAGCCGATTTTCTTGCCATTCTCGTTGATGACGGCTGACTGCGCGTAGGTTTCTTCCAGAATCACCACGTCGCGGATGATAGGAATGACCTTAATGCTAGCATCGGGCTTCTTCACCGTAAGGCGCACTTCCGTGCCTTTCTTGCCCCGGATCAGGGAAATGGCCTTGTCCAAGCGCCAGCCCTCTACCGAAACCGGCTCGTCGGCACCCTGGGCTACGCGCATAATCACGTCTCCCTTCTTAAGCTCACCCTGACGGTAGGAGGCCGAGCCGGGTAGAATATCATCTACTTTGATCTGGCCTTCCTGTTCCTTCAGCGTGGCGCCAATGCCTTCAAAGCGGCCAGTCATGGCCAGGTCAAAGTTTTCCTTGTCGCGGGGAGCGAAGTACTCCGTGTGCGGGTCGTAGGTGTTGGCAATGGTATTGGCGTAGAGAGCCAGCCGGTCGTTGGCGTCGTTCTGCAGCAGGTCGCTGAACTTGTCGTTATAGTTCTTAAGCACCCGCTTGCGGGCCTCGGCCTCCATCTCGGCGGGTGTTCGTACCGGTTCTGCGGCGGCAGTAGTACTGGACTGAGGGGAGCCAGCGGGCTTCTTACCGCTAGCTTTGCTTTGCGCATCCATCATCTCCGAAATACGCAGCATGGTTTCGTACTTCAGGAACTTACGCCACTGCTCGCGCTGCGCTGCCTTATCAGCAGGAAAGGAGAGCTTGTCAGAGTCCGTTTCTACCGATTCCTCCGTAGCGAAGTCAAAAGGTTTCGACAGGATGTCGCGGTAAAGGGCCTGCACCTCTTTGGTGCGCTGGTCAATCAACTTCGTGCTCAGGTCCAGAAACTCGTGCGTCCCGGCTTTTACCTGATCATCAATGCTGTTCTGGTACTTGCGCAGCTGGGCTACGTCCGACTGCAGCAAGAACATCTTGTTGTAGTCAACGCGCTTCAGGTATAAGTCGAATACCCGCTTAGAGAAGTTATCGTCTACTTTTTCGGGCTGATAGTGGGCCTGAGACAGGCCTTGGAGCATAGCCTTGATCAACACCTCGTCCTTTTGCGGACTACGCGTATCGGAACCACGGTGGTACAATTTGTATGAGGCCAGCACAAACACTGCTGTCACCAAGAAGGCATACAAACCTATTTTCAATCGGAATGAAGACATGAATCCGAGGGGTAAAAGAGTCCTAAACAAATATACGCAAAAGCGTATGCAAAAGCCGGTCTGTAAGGTACGCGTCTGCCGCCATGTCCGGTTGTTCTTAAAACGTGTTTCTCCTAGAAATAAGTGCCCACGTACCTGCATAAGGGCGCTGCGGGCCAGTAGATGTTGCGTAGAGCTGCGAAAAGAGACAACAAAAAAACCGCCCCTCTTCTCTGCAGAAGAGGGGCGGTTTTTAGAAGGTCGCTCAACTACTAATAGTTGATACGGTCACCGTTGTGGCGGCGGAACTCGCTCTCAAAGTAGCGAGCATCTTCTTCGTTGCGGGGTTTTACGCCCATCACGATACCACCATTCTTAATATCAGACTCGTACTCAGCAGCACGCTCTTCCGGGATACCCGAGCCAACCAGTGCACCTACCAGGCCACCCGTGAGGCCGCCGGCACCAGCACCAGCCAAAGCTGCTGCAATAGGACCAGCAATTACCAAGCCCAGGCCGGGCAGAGCAACCGAGGTTCCGATGGCGGCAATAGCACCAATTACGGCACCTGCAGTTCCACCAATGGCCGAGCCTACACCGGCACCTTCCATGGCTTTATCACCCAGGTCGGTATCGGGAGTGTTGTCACCGAAATGACGCTTACGAGTATCGTCGGACATCAGCAGGTTTACGTCGTCTTTCGAGTAACCACGCGAAGAAAGGGAGCTATAAGCACGCTCAGCGCTGTCACGGTCACGGAAAGTAGACGTCAGTACGCGAGGGCCCGAAGTATTCTGATAAGGCTGGCCAGTTACAGCGTGTGCTGCTTCGTCGGTAGCGTTCTGTACGGCGTCAATGCCACGGCCTACTACAGCACCGGCAGTGCCTGCTACAGCAGCGCCTTTAGCGGTAGCGCTATAATCATCGCCGGAAGCACCGGAACCCGTGGACGAGTTACCCATGTTGCCGCTCGAAGTTGTATTTGCACCCGTGCCGTAGCCGGTGCCGGCCGAGCCGGAACCATAGTTAGCGCCTGAACCGGTACCAGTATTCTGTGGGTTGTTTGATTCGTTGGTATTCATTGGTAGTGGGAGTTAAGAGTACTTGAATGGGATGAGAACCAGCACCTAAGCGCTGGCGAATCTCAACGTGGGATTCGAGTAACTTAACGGCCGACCTCAACAAGGGGTTACACCTGACATCAGAAAATGCCTAAATTATATTAGAATATCAATATATGTTATCTACTATACTCATCAGGCAAACGCTTGATAGTTTGCATCGTTCTGCCAAAATTCCCGGCACTGCTGGCGCAGATTCACCAGAAACAGTTCATCCTGTTTGAGAGTACGCCACTCGCCAAAACCCAACCGCTCACAAAGCTTGAAGAACTGGTCGCCCTGGCCCTTTGACCCTTTTACCTTTACCAAGCAGCTCAGCAAGGGACGGCCCGCAGCAAATTCGCTTTCCGAAATTTCAGCTAATATCTCGTTCAGACGGGATTTTTCGTGAGATATATCCAGATTGAACCCCAGTTCAGCTTCTTGTACCAAATTCAGATAACTGGTGGTGCCTACTTGGGTGCGGGCAAACTTAATTAAGTGGCTACGAACTCGGCCGGTCATACAATGAAGAGAAAAAGGGAAGTAAGGAGGGAATCAGATGCGGAAAGTACAAAAAAAAGCCGCTGTAGCAGCCAATAGCTACTCCAGCGGCAAATTCAGTGCTAGAAAATTTTCAGGGGCCCCATCCAGCCTACTTCTGCTTCCGCCGCGTCATTTCCTTCTGAATTAGCAGGAACTCGCGGCTGCTCTGCCCGGAAATGGCCGTATTCTCGTCGGCCCGCCGGAGCAGGTAGGGCATTACGGCCTCTACAGGGCCATAGGGGACATATTTGGCGGTGTTATACCCGGCATTAGCCAAGTTGTAAGTGAGGTTGTCGCTCATGCCATACAGCTGGGCAAACCATACCCGCTGGTCGTCGGGCTGCAGGCCGTGCTCTTGCATTAGTTTTGTTAGCAGCAGAGAACTGGCCTCGTTGTGCGTACCAGCGCACAGGCTGATGCGCTCGGCATGCTGCACGCAGTAGCGGAGGGCCTCATCGTAGAGGGCGTCGGTAGCGTTTTTAGTGGGATTAATGGGGTTGGCATAGCCGCGCTGAGTTGCTACGCGGGCTTCCTTTTCCATATAGGCTCCCCGCACCAGCTTGCCACCCAGAAAGTAACCACCCGCAACGGCAGCGGCGTGGGCCTGCCGAATGGCTTCCAGCCGGTCGTGTCGGTACAGCTGGTAGGTATTCCACACAATGGCCGACTCTTTATTATAACGAGCCATCATAGTATATGCCAGGTCATCTATAGTGGCTTGGAACCAGCTTTCCTCCGCATCCACAAAAACCCGGACCCCATAGCGGTGGGCCTGGGCGCAAATAGCGTCAACGCGGGCCTGCGCCCGCTCGTATCGGGCTTTCTCGCTGGCCGTGAGCGTCTGGCCGGCCTGCACTTTTTCCAGCAGACTGCTGTCGGCTACGCCCGTAACTTTAAAAACGGAGAAAGGAATATGCTCGGAGCGGTGGGCCAACTCAATGGTGGCCAGAATCTCGTCCCGGGTCCGGTCGAAGCTTTTCTCGTCCCCCTCGCCCTCTACTGAGTAGTCGAGGATGGTGCCGATGTGATAACGGCCAAGTTCCTGAATGACGGGCAGGCATTCCCGGATGGTTTCGCCGCCGCAGAACTGCTCAAAAATGGAATGCTTGATTAAGAACTTGCTGCCGGGCAGGCTCCACTTAAGAGCGGTTTTCATCAGCCCCCCGCCGGTTTTCACCAGCAGGTTGTTATTCATGGCCGCGAAGAGGGCGTACATCTTGCGTAGGTCGCCATCTGATTTAGAGGCAAAGGCAACAGCCGTGTCGTCGAAGGAAACCGGAGGGGCTTGGGTGGTGGGCATGCAGGAAGTGGAATTAAGCGAGGGCGGGTGGTCTACGCTGCTGGCAACAAAGATAGGCGCTAAACCATTCTCGTTGGCTTGAACAACCAAGTGCACCGGCGCATGTTTTGCCCCGCCTTACACGGGTTGCGCTTATCCTACGGTCGCGTTTAAAACAAAAAAAGACCACTCGTTTCGGAGTGGTCTTTTAGGAAGTGGAGAATATCGGAGTCGAACCGATGACCTCTTGCATGCCATGCAAGCGCTCTAGCCAGCTGAGCTAATCCCCCTAATAAGTCCAGCCGCCGGTTGCGTTTGGTGGGACAAAAGTACAGCCGAAATCTGAACCTGCAAGCTACAGGCGTATTTTTTTCAAAAAAAGAAGGCGGGAAATATTTCCCGCCTTCTCTGAAAAGAACTAAACCGCTGGCTTAGTTGAAGATGTAGCGCAAGCCAATCTGACCCTGCCAACGCGAATTGAGAGTACCGGTATCATTGCGGAACGTTCTGGAAAGCGGAACGGCCGAATTAACCGTGCTCGTGGTGGAATTGAGCGAAGGGTTGGTGAAATACGTGAACTGGAACGCGGGCTGACCCTGGGGCGTGTAGCCCGAGAACGTGAGTGGGTTCACGCGATTAGCCGTCTGGAAAATGCCCCATTGGTTGTTGAGCAGGTTACCCACGTTGAAGATATCGATGCTCAACTGCAGAGTATTGCGGTTCTCACCCAGGTCCGTGAACAGATCCTGCAACAAGCGCAGGTCGATGCGGGTCTGCCAGGGGCGAACGGCACCGTTACGCTCGGCATATTCACCACGACGCTTGCTCAGGTATTTGTCCTGGCTGATGAAGGCATCCAGGTCAGCCCACTGGTTGGCGGCCGAATACACACCACCGCCCTGGGCAGGTGTGAGCGTGATGTCACGCAACACGATTTCGCTCTGGTTGCGGGGAATGTACATCAGGTCGTTCGACGTTTGGTTGTCGCCGTTCATGTCGCCGGAGTACACGTAGGAGAAACGGCCGGCCGGAGCTGACTCGAAGAAGGCCGAGATGGTAGTAGCCAGGTGGCCAATGTACTCCTTCTTGTAAGCCAGGGAGCCAATTACGCGATGCGACTGCAGGAACTGCGAGTAGCTCAGCGCTTCGGCATTCGGGTCACCCGATACGGAACGGTCACGCCAGATCGACTGGGCAATTGAGCCACCGTCGTTTACCGAACGGGCATCTGAGTAGGTATAAGCGGCGCTCAGGAACAACCCGCTGCTGAAAGCCTTCTGCAGCTGGGCCGTTACAGCGTAAGAATAACCTTTGTTGGTATTCTTCATCACGATGGCGTCGCTGATGTTGGGGCGGGCCGCCGTATTGCCACCCTGGGCTGCCGGGATGGGACCGTAAATCTGGAAGTTGCGGCTAGGCGAGTAAATGCCGGTCCGCGTGGGGTCGAGAGTGTAGAAGATGGGGCGGTTGTCGGGACCAGCGGCGCGAGCATACGGCGCATTCTCGCTACCGGGCAGGTTCACGTTCTGGTGATACACCGCGTTGAGGTCCTTGGTGTAGAACGCTTCCAGAGTACCAATAATACCACCGGGCAACTCTTGGTCAACAGCCAGGTTCGTACGCCATACCTGCGGGAACTTGAAGTCGTTAGCGGTTACGGCTAGGTTATAAGCCGTGTTAGCTACTGCGTTCTGCGGACGGTAGGCATCTACATTCCCAGAGAAGGGGTAGATGGAGGCGTTGGGGTTAACCGAACCATCAGGGCGCGTGGTAGGCACCGAACCAGCCGTGCTAAACGAGCCAAACTGCACGCCGTTGTTGCTGGCTTGGTTCGACAGCCACACGAAGGGCACGCGGCCAGTGAAGATACCCGTACCACCACGCAGCTGGGTTTTGCTGTCGCCGTTCACGTCCCAGTTAAAGCCTACGCGGGGCGAGAACAGTACGCTTTTCTTCGGAACAGAGCCCGTGTTGATTTTCACGCCGTCGCGGAACGTTAGGTTCGCCACATTCGTGTTCTGAGGCAGGTCGGAAGTCAGGTACGGCAAGTCAGCACGTACCCCGTACGTTACCTTCAAGTTGGTGAGGGGCGACCATTCGTCCTGGGCATACAAACCGAGCTGGATGGCTTCGATGTAGGCGAAGGGGAATTCCCCGCCGGGCAAGGCCGAGTACTGCAGGTTGTAGCGGGCGGGGCCGGGGCGGGTAGCCGAGGCATCCAGCGGGCTGTACGTCCCGGCGGCACGGTCGTAGCTGTAGCCAGCCGAGGCGTAGAAGTCCTCCAGTGAGTTAAAGCTGTAGTTGCCGTAGTAGTTCGGCGCGAAACCGTTCTTGAACTTGTAGTACTCGTTATAAGTACCTACCGTCACGTTGTGCTTGCCGAGGTAAGCCGTGAAGTTGTCGCCGAACTGGTATACATCCGAGTTCAGGATGTTATTAGCTGAGAAAGGCTCGTAACCGAACGACGTCAGTGAGTTGTTGGCCGTGATACCGTTCAGGCCAGCGCCCGTGCTCAGGCCTACCTGGGTACCAATGTCTACCAACGGGAAGATGCCGCCGCTGCTTTCGCGGAAGTCGCGGAAAGCCGTGTAGCCAGCCGTCAGGTTGTTGGAGTACTTACCCCCGCCCAACGTGCTGTTCAACTCCGCAATATAGGAGTTCAGGTTGTTGTTGATGGTGTAGTACGACGAGGAGAAAGGCAGGCCAAACTGCGACTGGGAGCGTTGGCCGGCAATGGCGCCCGAGGTGCTTGGGGGGATATCGGCGTACGACTTGAGGAAGTTGTACTTGATGTTGAAGCGGTGATTCTGGCTGATGTTCCAGTCCAGTTTCACGGTAATCTTGTCGCTGTTGGCGCGCAGTTGATAGTTCTCGTAGTCGCCAGCGTTGAAGTTGTAACGCTCGCGCAGGAAACGCTGCAGGGCGTCCAGGTCCTTGGCCGAAGCCTGCGAGGTCTGCGAGCCAGCGGGCGGAGGCGTGTCCGAGCGGTTAGCCGTGAAGTTACCGGTTGGGGGGTCGTTACGACGCTCCCGCTCCCCGTTCACGAAGAAGAACAGCTTGTCTTTGATGATGGGGCCACCCACACGGAAGCCTTGGTTCTGCAGGTCGAACTTGGGGTAGTCTTGTTCGAAGTCACCCACTTTGCTGCCTACCAGCTTCTGGTTGCGGTAGAAGCCGTAGATCGAGCCCGAGAATTTGTTGGTGCCCGAGCGGGTCACTACGTTTACCCCGGCGCCGGTGAACGAGCCCTGACGTACGTCGAAAGGCGCAATGCTCACTTGGATCTGGTCGATGGCGTCCAGCGAAATTGGCTGGGCACCGGCCTGGCTACCTACTGTCGACTGCAGACCAAATGCGTTGTTGAAGACGGCGCCATCAATTGTGATGTTGTTGAAGCTGCTGCTGCGGCCACCAAAGCTGTTGCCGTTCGACTGGGGCGTAAGACGCGTGTAGTCGCTCAGAGAACGGTTGATGGTGGGCAGACGCTCAATCTGCTCGCGCTGTACCGTGGTGGCGGCACCCGTGCGGTCGGAGTTGATGATGGGGTTCTGCTGCCCGGTTACCGTTACACCGGCCAGCTGCTGGGTTTGCTCGCTGAGGTTGATGTCCAGGCGCTGGTTCTGACCCAGCGTCAGGAAGATGCCTTCACGGGCGGCTTCCTGGTAGCCAATAAAGGTTACCCGTACCGTGTAGGGGCCACCCACCCGCATGTTCTGGATGTTAAAGCGGCCTTCCGAGTTGGTCGGAGCCACGTACTGAGTGTTGGTTGGAGTGTGCACGGCAATAACCGTAGCACCTGGCAAACCCGAGCCGGCCTTGTCGGTAATTGTACCGTTCATGGCTGCTGTGGTCGTGCCTTGGCTCCAACCCACGTGCGCTGACAGGACCGTCAGCAGCAGTAGAAAGAGGTGGCGTAAACCTAAATTTTTCATAAAGGGGAAAATTGGTGGAAGAAAAGGGTACTCTGAAAAAACGGGGGCAAAACTACGGGGAGAGGTCGTAGCGGGAGTTACCAAATCATTACCATTAAACCGGCCTTAATGCCGCGACTGTCGAGCGGCAAAGGTAAGGGGGAATTTAGATTTTAGGGCGCACGGCTTTGATAAACCGACTGAGATAATAGTCGGATTCTAAGCTGCTTTCGACCACGCCCTGCGAGGAAGAAGAATGAATGAACTGTATGCTTTCGGCTGAGGCTTCCGTGACGAGGCCCACGTGGGTGATGGTGGTGCTACCGGGAGAAGCTCCAAAAAATACCAAATCCCCGGCGCGTAAATCCTGGGGCCGCACCGGGTCACCCCATAGGGCCTGTTCGTTGGAGGAGCGGGGAATCTGAACTTCAATGGCGTTGAACGATGCGCAGAGCAGCCCCGAGCAGTCCATGCCCAGGCGAGTGGTACCCCCATACTTATAAGGTGTGCCCTGGTAGGAACGGGCCGTTTCGATAACCGTGGCTAGGCTGCGGCTGACGCTGGCCGGGCTGCTGGAGCGCTTTACCACTACCTTGCTGCGCCCAGCCGGACTGCGAGTCACGGTTTTCGCTTTGCGGCTGCGCTCAGCGGCTTTGATCCGGGCCATTTCGCGGGCGGAGTGGTAGCGCCCGTCCCGGTAGTTTACTTTGCGCGTGGTATTGCAGCTGGCCACTAGCACCAAAAAAATGCACGCTAAAATAGAAAGCCAGCGGAGGCTATAGGTCGAAACCTGTACTTTAGCAGAGTGGTGCCGCATCGGCACAAAGATACGCGACTTCATTCGTAACCGGAAAATGTCTGAGTTTTCTTCCATCACGCCCGCCCTACTGGTAGCCTTTGAGCAGGTAGTAGGCGAGGCCCATGTACTGACCGCGCAGCGCACCGAGGCCGCTGCCTACGCCGATTATGGTCGCGACCACACGGAAGACTTTCACTTTGAGCCCAGCGTGGTGCTCCGGCCCGAAAACGCCGAGCAGATCAGTGAAATTGTGCGCCTTTGCCATGAGCACCGCATTCCGGTAACACCCCGCGGGGCCGGAACGGGCCTGAGCGGCGGAGCGCTGCCCATCCACAATGGCGTGGTTCTGAGCACCGAACGGCTGAACCGCATCATCGAAATCGACGAGCGCAACCTGCAGGCCACTGTAGAGCCCGGGGTAATTACGCAGGTGTTTCAGGACGCCGTGCGGGAGCGGGGACTGATGTACCCGCCCGACCCGGCCAGCAAGGGCAGCTGCTTTCTGGGCGGCAACCTGAGCGAAAGCAGCGGAGGCCCTAAAGCGGTGAAATACGGCGTTACCAAGGACTACGTACTGAATATGCAGGTAGTGCTGCCCACCGGGGACATCATCTGGACGGGAGCCAACACGCTGAAAAATGCCACGGGCTACAACCTCACCCAACTGATGATTGGCTCGGAAGGCACGCTGGGCATTATCACGCGCATCGTGTTCCGGCTGATTCCGCACCCGCAGCAGGATATTACCTTGCTGGTGCCGTTTCGCCAGGAGGCCCAAGCCGCCGAAGCCGTTTCCGAAATCTTCCGCGCCGGCATTGTGCCCTCGGGAATGGAGTTTATGGAACGCGAAGCCATTGTGTGGTCGGCCGGCTACCTGAATATTCCCCTGAACCTGCCCGAAGATATTCGCGCCCACCTGCTGATTGAGCTGGACGGCAACGACCTAGAGCGGCTCTACCAGGAGGCTGAGCAGGTATACAGCGTGCTGGAAAAGTACGACATCGGGGAAATTCTGCTGGCCGACACGGCCGGGCAGAAGGAAGAGCTCTGGAAAATCCGCCGCAACATCGGCAACGCCGTGCGCTACAACTCCGTGTATAAGGAGGAAGATACCGTAGTGCCCCGCGCCGAGCTGCCCACGCTGCTGGCCGGCGTCAAGGAAATCGGCAGCCGCTACGGCTTCAACTCGGTTTGCTACGGCCACGCCGGCGACGGTAACCTGCACATCAACATCATCCGCGGCGACCTGGACGACGATATGTGGAACCACGGTCTGCAGGAGCCCATCAAGGAAATCTTCCGCCTGTGCGTAAAGCTGGGTGGCACCATTTCCGGGGAGCACGGCATCGGGCTGGTGCAGCGCCCCTACATTGGTATTGCCATTGGCGAGGTACAGCTCGACCTTATGCGGGGTATCAAGCGGGTGTTCGACCCGCACGGCATTATGAACCCAGGGAAGATATTTTAAGCCCGTGGCGGGTCAGATGCTAACGCCCCATCTTATTGAGTTTCCTAAGCTGGGCGCTCCGGATATCGGCTACATCTCGGTGGCGGAAGAGGGACAGTTACTGCCATTCGTACCAAAACGGGTTTTTTGGACCTATCACACGCCCGAAGAAATTGTACGCGGCCGCCACGCCCACTACAAAACCGAACAAGTGCTGGTGGCGTTGGCCGGCCGAATCGTGATTGTGATAGAACGGCCCGATGGGGAACTGCTCAGCTTCCGGCTGGACAGCCCACACGTAGGCCTGTACATCCCACCCAACAACTGGCACTCCATGCACTATTCCGAAACGGCCATTCAACTGACGTTTGCCTCGGAGCTCTACAGTGAAGCCGATTACATCCGGGACTACGCCACGTTCCGGAAAGTCTGGCAAGCGCCTACTTGAGAAAGTCCAGCCTAAACTAGAAAAAGCCCGTCCGTTTCAAACGGACGGGCCTTTTTTGATTATTCTGGAAGCTTATTGCTGAGTTTTGAGCAAGTCTTCGCCCCCGTACGGAGCCCCGGCGTTAATGTCGCCGCGCAGGCCCCCGGCAGACAAGCCGCCTTCATTTTCGAAGGGCGCTTTCGCTACTCCTGGCGCCGAGGCCTCATTCGCGCTGGGGGCTGGAGCACCAGTACCGGAGTTTACCTGCGAGGCGGTAGCGGGCTGGCCGTTGCCGGTGATGATAGTGGGTTGCTCGCCAACGGGGCCGGCCAACTCATTTACCTTTTCTACGTACTGGCGGCGGGCGTCGTCTTGGCTTACACCCTTGAACTTGCTCCAGGCATCCCACTGGGCCTGCGAAAGACCTTTGGGGCCATTGGGGTTGTCGGGAGTATCGTCGCCTACCTCGTCGCGTTTGGTGTCGTGGTCACCTTCGGTAGCTTGTTTGTAGAGGCCATACAGCTCGTGCATGTTGGGGCCTGCCTTATCACTGGGCAGGCTGTCTACGCGCGATACGGCGGCTTCAAATTGTTGCTGAAGGTCGAGCTGCTGTTGCAAATCCATGGCGCTAAAAAAACGGGGTGAGGGAAGTTGATTGCTTGCTTTACTGCGCCCGGCTGGCTTTTGTTGCAGCGCCGTTCTGTACTTTTCGGCATCCAAGTCCCAATAGTTCGTACTTTTGCCCGCCAATTATGTGTGGAATCTCCGGAGTATTCGCTTTCACGGAGGCAGGTCGCAGCTCGCTGGCCTCCCTTCGTGCTTCTACCGACGCCATCGTCAGCCGTGGCCCCGATTCGCAGGGGCATTTCGCGTTTGAAGGCTGTGGGCTGGGCTTTCGTCGCCTGGCCATTCTTGACCTGACCGCCGACGGCAACCAGCCCATGACCGACGAATCGGGGCGCTATACCATTGTTTTCAACGGCGAAATCTTCAACTTCAAGGAGCTGCGCCAGAAGCTGGTGCAGCGCGGGCACCGCTTCCATTCCCAGACGGATACGGAAGTCGTCCTGAACCTTTACATTGCCGAAGGCCGCAATTTTCTGAAGAAGCTCAACGGCTTTTTCGACTTTGCTATCTACGACAAAGAAGAAGACTCTTTGTTTCTGGCCCGCGACCGGATGGGGGAGAAGCCCCTGCTGATTTACCGCGACGAAGACAAGCTGCTGTTTGCTTCGGAAATGAAGTCGCTGCTGGCTTTGGGCATCCCGCGCAAGCTCGACTACGTGTCGCTTAACCACTACCTGCAGCTCAACTACATTCCCGGCCCGGCTACCATCTTCAAAGGAGTGAAGAAGCTCTTGCCCGGGCACTATATGTATGTGAAGGGGAAGAAGGTGGTGCGCAAGCGCTGGTACAAAATTCCCTACGACCCCAAAAAGGCCGAACGTAACAAGCTGAGTTACGAGCAGCAGCAGGCCAAGCTCGTTGATTTGCTCGACGACGCCACGGCCCGCCGCCTCGTGGCCGACGTGCCCCTGGGCGCTTTCCTGAGTGGAGGCATCGACTCCTCGGTGATTGTGGCCCTGGCTTCGCGGCATACGCAGCACCTGAACACCTTCAGCATTGGCTACCGCGACGAGCCGTTCTTCGACGAAACGAAGTACGCCAAGCTGGTAGCTGACCGGTACAAAACCAACCACACGGTTTTCTCGCTTACCAACCAGGACCTGTACGACCACATCTTTGATGTACTCAACTACATCGATGAGCCGTTTGCCGATTCCTCGGCGCTGGCCGTGTACATCCTGAGCAAGCGCACCCGGGAGAAAGTAACCGTAGCCCTTTCCGGCGATGGGGCCGACGAGCTGTTTGCCGGCTACAACAAGCACATGGGTGAGTTCCAGGTGCGGCAGGGCGGCTTCAAGGCCGAGGCCGTAACGGGCCTGAACCTGCTGTGGGACGTGCTGCCCAAATCGCGCAATTCCTTTTTCGGCAATAAAATCCGCCAGTTTCAGCGCTTCTCGCGCGGCATGCTCAGCGGGCCCAAAGACCGGTACTGGGACTGGGCGTCGTTTGCTTCAGCCAAGGACGCGCGTAGCTTACTGAGCGCCGCTTCCCGCCGCAAAATCGGGAAGAAGCTGGCCGAGAAGCGCCGGCGGGACTTGCTCGAAGGCCTGCACGCCGATGGCGACCTGAACGAGGTGCTGCTGACGGACACCACCATGGTGCTGCCCTACGACATGCTGGCCAAGGTAGACCTGATGAGCATGGCCAACTCCCTGGAGGTGCGCCCGCCCTTCCTCGACCCCAACGTCGTGCGCTTTGCTTTTTCCTTGCCCGTGTCAAGCAAGATTGACGCGAACATGAAAAAGAAAATCGTGCAGGATGCTTTCCGGCCCATGCTGCCGGAAGAGCTGTACAAGCGCCCCAAGCACGGTTTTGAAGTGCCCCTGCTCAAGTGGTTCCGCGGCGAGCTGCGTCCGCTAATCGAAGACGACCTGCTGTCTGATGCCTTCGTAGAAGCGCAGGGCGTATTCGATGTGGAGGCCATTCGCGCCCTTAAAACCCAGCTTTTCTCCCGTAGCCCCGGCGACGTGCATGCCCGCATCTGGGCGCTCATCGTGTTCCAGTGGTGGTGGAAAAAGTGGATGATGTAGGCATCTAACCAAGTAATAAAATCATAAGCACAGCTTTTTTGACCTTTCTCAAGCCAGTATGAAAATAGCAGTAGTAGGTACCGGGTATGTAGGGTTGGTTACCGGAACGTGCTTTGCCGAAGTAGGCATCGACGTTACCTGTATCGATATCGACCAGAAGAAAATCGACAACCTGCACAAAGGTATTTTGCCGATTTATGAGCCTGGCCTAGAAGAAATGGTAACCCGCAACACCGAGGCGGGCCGCCTGCACTTCTCCACGAAACTCGGCGAGGCTATCAAAGATTGTGATGTGGCCTTCATTGCAGTGGGCACGCCTCCCGGCGAGGATGGCTCCGCTGACCTGAAGTACGTGCTGGCCGTAGCCCGGGAAATCGGGGAGAACATGAACAGCTACGGCGTGATTGTGACCAAGAGTACCGTTCCCGTAGGCACGGCTGCCAAAGTGCGCAACGAAATCGAAAAAGCCCTCGAGAAGCGGGGCGTTCAGATTGACTTCGACGTAGCTTCCAACCCAGAGTTCCTGAAAGAAGGTGCCGCTATCGACGACTTCCTGAAGCCGGACCGCATTGTGGTGGGTATTTCCTCGGAGCGGGCCGAAGACGTGATGCGCAAGCTCTACAAGCCCTTCCTGCTCAACGGGCACCCCATCATCTTCATGGACATCCCCTCGGCGGAGATGACGAAATACGCGGCCAACTCCATGCTGGCCACCAAAATTTCGTTCATGAACGACATTGCCAACCTCTGCGAAATCATGGGCGCCGACGTAAACATGGTGCGCAAAGGCATTGGCTCCGACGCCCGCATCGGCACCAAGTTTATCTACCCCGGCATTGGCTACGGCGGCTCCTGCTTCCCGAAAGACGTGAAAGCCCTCATCAAAACGGCCTCCGAAAATGGCTACGAGATGCAGGTGCTGAAAGCCGTGGAAAGCGTAAACGACAACCAAAAAGAAGTGCTCTTCAACAAAGTGAAGAAGCATTTCGGCGGCGACCTGAAAGGCAAGAAGCTGGCCCTGTGGGGTCTATCCTTCAAGCCCAAGACCGATGACATGCGCGAGGCTCCTTCGCTGGTCATCATTGAGAAGCTACTGGCCGAGGGCTGCACCGTATCGGCCTACGACCCGGTGGCCATGCCCGAAGCCAAGCACACCCTGCACGACACCATCACCTACGCCAAAGACCAGTACGACGCCGTTATCGACGCCGACGCGCTGCTCGTAGTAACAGAATGGCCCGAATTCCGCGCGCCTAACTTCGACGTAGTAGCCCGCCTAATGAAAGGCAAGGTGGTATTCGACGGCCGCAACATCTACGATGCGGCGGAAATGGAGCAGGCTGGTTTTGCTTACCACTGCATCGGTATTCGTACGCATCACCAGGAACCGGCTTAGTTGTCCGCTACTGGCCAGCTAATCGGCCAGCGGCGCTTTTCACTTCACCACTAACAGCGAACAGCTTATGGCTAATAGCTCTGACAAGAAACGTATTCTGATTACCGGCGGCGCCGGCTTCCTGGGCTCGCACCTGTGCGACCGGTTCCTGGCCGAAGGGTACCACGTTATTGCCATGGACAACCTGGTAACGGGGAACCTGGCCAACATCGAGCACCTTTTCGGCAAGGAGGACTTTGAGTTTCATCACCACGATGTGTCGAAGTTCGTGTTCGTGCCCGGCAAGCTGGACTACATCCTGCATTTTGCCTCGCCGGCTTCACCCATCGACTACCTCAAGATTCCGATTCAGACGCTGAAGGTAGGCTCCCTGGGTACGCACAACCTGCTGGGCCTGGCCCGTGTGAAGGGTGCCCGCGTGCTGATTGCCAGCACCTCGGAAGTATACGGCGACCCGGAAGTGCATCCCCAAGTGGAGGAGTACTACGGCAACGTAAACCCCGTAGGCCCCCGCGGCTGCTACGATGAGGCCAAGCGCTTCCAGGAAGCCATTACCATGGCTTACCACAACCACCACGGGCTGGAGACGCGCATCATCCGCATCTTCAACACCTACGGCCCGCGCATGCGCCTCGACGACGGCCGCGTATTGCCAGCATTCCTGAGCCAAGCACTGCGGGGTGAGGCCCTCACCGTATTCGGGGATGGTTCGCAAACCCGCTCCTTCTGCTACGTGGATGACCTCGTGGAAGGCATTTACCGCCTGCTATTGAGTGATTATCACTTGCCCGTGAATATTGGCAACCCGGCTGAAATCACGATCAAGGAGTTTGGTGAGGAAATAGCCCGCCTGACGGGCGTGGAGTTCAAGCCCGACTTCCGGCCGCTCCCCGAGAACGACCCCATGAAGCGCCGGCCCGACATTACCAAAGCCAAGGAAATCCTGGGCTGGGAACCGAAGGTAGACCGCGCCGAGGGCCTGAGACGTACGCTGGAATACTTCAAAGAGCACGTACACTAAGTGAAAAGCCCCGGTGCCAGTCCGCACCGGGGCTTTCCGTGCCAAGGCATTTTTATGGTGGCATGCATGCCGCCTGCCTGCGCGCGGCCAAGACTAGGGCAAATGGGCTGTACTGAGTGCTCTTGGTTACCTCCCGTGCAACACTCGTCAGTTTATACTTTCTGAGCCGGCTTCCTGCGGCTGTTGATTCGACCTCCTTACCCATGAAAGAAAAAGTGCTAACCCAAGCCCGCGGTATTCTGGCCGGGCTGCGGAGCAAAGGGTCCTTCACGCAGAATCTGGCCGTGGCGTTTTCCAGCAATGCGCTGGCCTTCGTCATTACCTTTCTATTCACGCCCATCTTTTCCCGGATTTACACCCCGGAAGCGTATGGCCGGTTTTCGCTGTTCAACTCCATTGCGGTTAATCTCATAGTCTTTGCGTCGTTGAACTACACGAATGCCTTCGTGCTGCCCCGCACCAAAGAGTCGTTCATGAACCTGGCTCGGCTGGCTCTGGGCTTGTGCGTGGGTATTTCGGTGCTGACGATGGGCGTGTTTTTGCTTTTCGGGCACCAGATCCTGGCCTTCTTTAACGCCAGCGACTTGGCGGGCTACATGTACCTGATTCCGGTGGCCGTATTCCTGGGTGGGCTGAGCAACATCTGGAACAACTGGAACCTGCGCGAAAAGGAGTTCCGGCGCAACGGCGGGGTGCAGATTGCCACTTCGTTGTCTTCGCGCCTGGTGGGCTTAGGCTACGGCCTGCTGATCGGGGGAAATACGCCCGGCCTTATCCTCGGGGATTTGGTGCTGAAAACCACCAGCGCCGTGCTGGCTGTGGGGCAATCTATCCGCAGCCAACTGGGCGAGCTGCTTCGGCACTGGAACGTGGGCGAGCTGCGCCAGATTGCGCACGAGTACCGCGGCTACCCGCTGTATGCCATGCCCGGTACCTGGATTTCCGTGCTCACGTCGCAGGCGCCGGTATTCCTGCTTTCCCGGTTTTATGGGGTAGCCGCCGTAGGGCAGTTTTCGTTTGCCAACTCCCTGCTCAATATTCCTATTCAGCTGATTGCCTACTCCATGGGGCCGGTGTTTCTGCAGCGGGCCACGGAGCTTCACCACGAAAATCCGGAGCGGCTGCGCGACCTGGTGAGCAATATGTACACCAAGGTCTTCTATATCGGGGTGGTGCCTTTCGGGATTATCAGCGTATTCGGGGAGTACATCTTCACCATCTTCTTAGGAAAGCAGTGGCAGCTGGCGGGGGTATTCGCCGGCTACATGGGGTATTACTATATCTTCTACATGATTTCCTTTTTTCTGGCCAGCTTGTATACCGTGCTCAACAAGCAGAACTACACCCTGCTTTCGCACATTATCAACCTGGGCCTGATGGTTATTTCCTTTATCCCGGGCGTGCTACTAAACGATAGCAAGCTGTTTGTTATGTGCTTCAGCATCTCCAGCGTGCTGGCTTTCCTGGCGAATATTCTGATGGTTTTCCGCCTGTTCAAGGTGAAAGCCACCAAAGTATTGCTGCGCAGCTGGGGCGTACTGCTGGCCGTGTTCGTGGTATTGACGTTGTTGCGCCTGGCTCTGGAACTGGTTTTTCCCTTGCCGAAGTAAGCAGTTCAGCCAACACCCGGTCCGCCTGTGGAGTTAGGCTAAAAACCCGGATAGTTTCATCTTTGCAGCGCAGTGTCTCGTACACGCTGCGCCCACGGAGGCACGAATGCTTCTGATTTCCTTTACGTCGTATGCAGGATCCTTTCTTCTCAGTCGTTGTACCCTGTTACAACCGGGCCACCATTGTGCCCGACACCATCCGGGCCATTCTGCGGCAGGAATTTCAGGACTTTGAGCTCGTGCTCGTCGACGACGGCAGCCGGGACAACCTAGCCGAGGTAGCCAAATCGTTCAACGACCCCCGCATCCGGTATTTCTACAAGGAAAACGGGGAGCGGGGTGCCGCCCGCAACTATGGCACCAAACAGGCCCGTGGGCAGTACGTCAATTTCTTCGACTCCGACGACGAGATGTACCCCAACCACCTGCGCGTGGTGAAGGAGTACATCGACAAAAATGGGACGGTGGAAGTGCTGCACACTGGCTACGAGGTACTCGACGGCGCGGGCCGGCAGGTGCACGAGGTCATTGACTTCTCCAAGAGCACGAACGACGAGCTGATTCACGACAATTTCCTGGCCTGCAACACAGTGTTCGTGCGGCGGGATATTGCCTTGGCCAACCCTTTCGAGGAAGACCGCAAGCTGGCTTCGGCTGAGGACTGGGAGCTGTGGCTGCGCCTGGCCAGCAAGTACACATTCCACAGCATCAGCGCCAAAACGTTCTGCCTGCGTGAGCACGACGGCCGCAGCCTCAACACCATTGCCCCCGATGCCGTAATTGCCCGCGACGAGCTGTTTGGAAAGCTCATGCAAAAGGACCCCGATTTTCGGCGGCGCTACAAGGGGCAGGTAAACTACTTTGTGGCCAACCGCTACACGTTTATCACCCTGGTGCTGGCTTTGGCTAAAAACCGGCGTGCCGATACCGTTCACTACCTCTGGAAAGCCGTGCAGGCCGACCCTACCGTGCTCTGGCGCCGCCGTTTCCTGGCTTCGGTCAAGCACCTGCTTTAGATAGCTAATGAATTGGCTGACTTGCTGTTGATGGTTAGCCAATTCCCCCGCCGGGTTTTTGCCCTATCTTTGCCGGTCTCCGGCCCAACCCTGCCGGGCAACTTTAGTAGCATCAGGTGGTAGCCTGGTAGCTGTATGTTTCGACTTTCTCGCTTTTGCTCATGATTAACGTTACGCGTACCTATCTGCCCCCACTAGAGGAATACACCAAGTACCTGGAAGGAATCTGGGAACGGGTTTATCTGACGAATGCGGGGCCGCTGGTGGTTGAGCTGGAGCAGCGCCTGCGCGACTATTTGGGCGTTAAGCACTTCTTCTTCGTGAATAATGGCACCATCGCGCTGCAAATCGCGCTGAAGGCCCTGGAGATTGAGGAAGGCGAAGTCCTGACCACGCCTTTTTCCTACGTAGCCACTACGTCCAGCATTGTGTGGGAGGGAAGTGAACCCGTCTTCGTGGATATCCACCCCGAAACGCTGTGCCTGGACCCGGCTAAAATCGAAGCTGCCATTACTCCCCGGACTCGGGCCATTATGGCCACGCACGTGTACGGCAACCCGTGTGATGTAGAAGCCATTGAAGCCATTGCCCAGCGCCACCAGCTCAAGGTCATCTACGACGCAGCCCACGCATTTGGGACGCTGTATAAAGGCACCTCGGTACTTAACTACGGCGACGTATCCACGCTCAGCTTCCACGCCACCAAGCTGTTCCACACGGGCGAGGGCGGCGCCATCGTCACGAATGATGATGACATTGCGCACCGCATTGCCTACATGCGCAACTTCGGCCACAACGGGCCGGAGGCGTTCTGGGGCGTAGGGGTGAACGGCAAAAGCTCGGAGCTGCACGCGGCCATGGGCTTGTGCGTGCTGCCCAAAGTGCCCGAGCTAATTGCCAAGCGAAAGGCCTTGGCTGAGCTGTATGATTCCTTATTGGATGGCACTGTCTGCGTACGCCCGGCGCTGCAGCCGCATACTACCTACAACTATTCCTATCACCCCATTCTGCTGCCCTCGGAGGAAGTGCTGCTGAAGGTGCGTGACGCGCTGAATGCCCAGGAAATTACGCCCCGGCGCTATTTCTACCCATCCCTCAATACCCTCAACTACGTGCGGCCCCAGGCCGCACCCGTTTCCGAGGACGTATCGACCCGGGTGCTCTGCCTGCCGCTGTACTACGATCTGGAGTTTGACCAAGTGCGGCTGATAGCCTCCATTATCAACCAGGCCCTGTAGCCTATGCTGGTTATTGGTGCCAAAGGCCATGCGCTGGAAGTATTGCAGGTATTGGAAGATGCCGGACAGGCCCAGCATCTGTGCTTCTACGACGATGTGACGCCCGACGCTCCGGACCTGCTATTTGGCCAGTACCCGGTGCTGCACTCAACGGCCGAAGCGGCTGAGCACCTGCGCACCGACGCCCGCGTAGTTATTGGCATTGGCGGCCCCCAGCTCCGGCAGCGCGTAGCTGCCCGCTTTCGGGAGCTAGGGGCTGAGCTATATTCCGCCGTGGCTCCGCAAGCCCACATCGGCCGCCATGAAGTACAGCTGGGCGCTGGCTTAAACATCATGAACGGGGTGCTCGTGAGCAATGAAGTAAGCGTCGGGGAAGGCACCCTGCTCAATGCCCGCGCTTCCTTGCACCACAACGTGCAGGTAGGCAGCTACTGCGAAATTTCCCCCGGCGCACAGCTATTGGGGCACGTGCGCGTCGGCAGCTACTCCCAAGTAGGAGCCGGGGCTATTATCCTGCCCCGGGTGCGCATCGGCTACAATGTGCTGGTAGGTGCCGGTGCCGTCGTCACCGCTGATGTCCCCGATAATACCGTTGTAGCCGGCGTGCCTGCCCAGCCACTTCGTCAGCTTGCTCCTTTACCTACAGCCTTACTTATCTGATGTCTGCTTCCCCTTCTGTACCCAGGAACGTAGCCGCTCCCAGCGTGGACGTGGCCATGATTACCTACAACCACGAGGCCTATCTGGCGGAAGCTATTGAAGGAGTGCTTCAGCAGCAGACCACCTTTCCGGTGCGCATGGTGATAGGGGAGGACTGCTCTACCGACCGCACCCGCGAAATTCTCCTGCAGTATCAGCAGCGCTACCCCGACCGGTTTCTGCTCTTGCTGCCCGAGAAGAACATCGGGGTGATGCCCAACCTCAAGCAAGTGCTGGAAGCCTGCACCGCGCCCTACATAGCCTTGCTGGAGGGCGACGACTACTGGACGAACCCGCACAAGCTGCAGCGGCAGGTAGACTTCCTGCAGGCGCACCCCGAGCACAGCATGACCCTGCACGACGCCGAAATATTCTGGCAAGATGGGGCCACGCCGCCGGTTTCCTTTAGCTCCACCAAAACTCAGCTACAGCAGGGCGAGCGGGACTTCACCCATGCCGACGTGGTGAAAAACGGTTGGTTTATGCCTACGGCCTCTCTGGTGTTTCGGCGGGAGCCGGTGGCCAAGCTGCCCGAGTGGTTTACCACCGTCTTCAGCGGCGACTACAGCCTGCATCTGCTGATTTCGCGGGCGGGCAAGGTGCATTACTTCCCCGAGGTAATGTCGCGCTACCGGATGCACTCGGCCGGCCTTAGCCACAACCAAACCATGAACCGGCCCGACCAGATCATCAAGAAGGTGCAGGAAAATGAGGCCTTTCGCCAGCATTTCGACGCCGAGCACCGGGCGCACTTTACGCGCAGCATCAGTGATTTGCAGGTGCAGCACGGCACTGCGCTGCGCCGGCAGGGCCAATACGGAGGTATGACCAAAAGCTGGCTGGCCGCCATTGCCACGGACCCGGTGCGGGTAGCCCGTAACTTTGTGGGTAAGCTTATTCGCGGGCAGTTGTTTTAAGCCTCCTCAGAGCAGGCCAAGCGTAGATCTGAAAAAACATGTCGTCCGTTAAGAAAATCCTTAAGCAGATATTTCCGGTTGTGCTGCTCAAACGCGCACACCTGGAGTATAATAAGCTGCGCATCAAAACGATTGACAAGCTGCTGTTTCCGGAAAAATCCTTCCAGCAGGCTGACTTTCGGATTCGGCGCGACGATTATCCCTTCCGCCTGATTCCGGTGGTACTCGGCCACTTGGACGAGCGGCTGCAGCGGCAGTTTCGCTCCAATGATGACTGGACCCAGGATGAGTACCTGCTCGTCTACAACCAGCCCTGCCTGATTGAGCCCCACTACGGCTGGGCCCTATCCCAGGACAACCAGCTAATCTACCCTTCCCTGGGCTTTAGCCGGGTGCCCTACCTGCCCAAGCCCGATCTGGCGGCGAAAGGCATGTGGAGCCAGCCGCTGGAAGAGTTTGAGGAGCTGGTTTCGCTGCGGGACACTGGGGAGGAAAACTACTACCACTTCTACAACGACGTGCTGGCCAAGCTGTTCTTCCTGGAAGAGCAGGGCCTGCTTACTCCCCAGACGCCGCTGCTGATTGCTGATGCCCTGTGGCGGAAGCCCTTTTTCCAGTACTTCCTAGAGCATCCCTACCTGAAAAACCGGCGGTGGGTAGTGCAGCAGAAGGGGCAGTATATCCGGAGCCGCAAAACGTACTTCTGCAAGCCGCTCACGCACACGCCCCAGTATTACGCCCGCATCCTCGACATGGTGCGCCCCGCCGACCGGGCCACAACCGGGCAGGAGCGCCGCATCTTCATCACCCGCAGCCCCAAGCGCCTGCGCTTTATTGAGAATGGGGCCGAAGCCGAGCAGGTTTGCCGGGAACTGGGCTTTGAAGTGGTAGACTTCGACGAAATGACCCTGGCCGAGCAGATCCAGACCATGGCCAACTCGCGGTATGTGGTAGGCATTCACGGGGCGGGGCTGTATAACATGATTTTCCGCGGTCAGCAGCCCATGGGTTTGCTGGAAATCTATCCACCGGCCAGCTACTACCCCTTCCATTATGTGCTGGTGGCTACCCAAATGGGCTACGCCTATGACGGCCTCATTGGGCAGCCCGGTACCCAGAAATTCTCGGGTGGCTTCTACGTTGATCCAGCCGAGCTGCGCCAGCGCATAACGGCCCTGCTGCAGCGCTAGGCGCGGTCAATCTGCTTTACTTTTTGCTTTGCTTATGCCCTCTGCTTCTTCTCCCCAGAATATACTGCTGCTTATCCCAAACTTTGGTTTCGGGGGAGCCCAACAAGTGTTTCACGACCACAGTGTAGAGCTGGCGAAGCAGTTTCAAGTAACGGAGTGCGTCTTCAACCTCGACCAAGCCGATGCCTACCCCAGCGGCAACCCCGTGGTCAACCTGGATGTGCCGGGGCATGGCTCTACGCTGGATAAGATCAAGCACTTTGTGCAGCGGTGCACGCGGCTGCGTTTCCACAAAAAGCGCCTCAATACGCAGGTATGCATCAGCCACCTCGAAGGGGCCGACTACGTGAACCTGCTCAGCCGCACCGGCGAGCGGACCATCCTTTGCATTCACGGCTCTAAGGTGCACGACGGCGAAATCCAGGGCTGGGTGGGCTGGTTTCGGCAGAAAGTGTTTATGCCGTTCTTCTACCGCCAGCCCGACCACATTGTGACGGTAAGCCGCGACATCCGGCAGGAGCTGATTGACCACTACAAGCTGGACCCGACGCGCATCACCACCATCAATAACTTTTTCCACCCGGAGAAAATTCTCGGCCGCGCCGCTGAGCCCATCGACCCGCAGTACGAGCCCCTGTTCAGCCAGCCCGATGTGCTGATTACCTCAGGCCGCCTAGCCCGGCAGAAAAATCAGGCTCCGTTGCTCGATGTTTTCGCCGAAGTGCTCAAGTCCCGCCCCACCACCAAGCTAGTGCTGCTCGGCGACGGGGAGCTGCGCAATGAGTTGGTAGCTCAGGCGCGCGAACTGGGCTTGCGCTTTTACCAAGCCTGGAACAACGACCCGCTCGACCAGGAGTACAGCCTTTACTTCCTCGGCTACCAGCAAAATCCCTTCCGCTACATCCGGCGGGCGGCCATGTTCGTGTTTCCCTCGGGCTGGGAAGGCTTCCCGATGGCGCTGGGGGAAGCCATGATCTGCGGCTTGCCCGTTGTCTCGACGGACTGCCCCACGGGGCCCCGAGAAATGCTGGCGCCCACCACGCCCTACGGCCAGAAAATCAGCGAAGCGGAGCCGGCCGAGTACGGCGTGCTGATGCCCCTGCTGGGCGCCGACTACCGCAACCATACCCGGGCCGTATGGGTACGCACGCTGCTGGAGCTGCTGGCCAACCCCGCTCAACGGGCCCACTACGCGGCCAAAGCGCAGGAGCGCATGCAGGATTTCACCCGGGACCGGATATTCCAGAAGTGGGAACAGGTAATCCGGGGGCAGTAATGTTGGCCGGTTAGCCTACCTTTGTTGCTTATGCCTACCTCACCGCAACCTCCCGCCAATCCCTACCGCATTCTGATTGTAGACAACTGCGTGGCCTTAACCGGGGCGCTGAAGGCTATTCTCAACTCAGCGCGGGCCCTGCGCACGGAGTCGCCGGCGCTGTTTGAGTTTGAGTTTGTGCTGCCCGTAGGGAGTACGGCCATTGGGCCCATTTCGGCGGAAGGGTACGTGGTACATGAGCTGCCGTTCGTGGAAATCAGCAAGCGTCCCGGGGCTTTGCTGCAGTATGCGCCCATGCTCCTGCTCAACAGCTGGCGGCTGCGGCAGCTGGCCGCCCGGCGCAAGGCGTCGTTGGTGCATCTGAATGACTTCTTCAACCTAGCGGGCATCGGCGCTAAATGGCTGGGCGGCCCCAAGCTGCTCACGCACGTACGCCTGCTGCCCCAGAACTTTCCGGGCCCGCTGCGCAACCTCTGGATAGGCGCCGACACGCGTTTTGCCGACAAGGTGGTGTGCGTGTCCGAAGCGGTGCGCGAGGCATTCCCGCCTGCGCCCAACGTGCTGGTGGTAGCTGACCCTATTCCCGAGCACGAAAACCATCCGCTGCCGCTGCCCGATCGGGCCGAAGGCCGGGCCGGCACCGGGGAAATCCGGATGCTGTACCTCGCCAACTACATCCAAGGGAAAGGCCAGGACCACGCCGTAGCCGCTTTTGAACAAGCCTACGCCCAGAATCCGCGGTTGCGTCTGCAATTCTATGGAGGAGATATGGGCCTGGAAAAAAACCGCGAGTTTCGGCGTACGCTGGAAGCGCGTATCCAGGCGGCGGGCTTGGCGGACGTGGTGCGCTTCGGGAATTTTGTGAAGGATGTGGAGCGGGAGATAAAGTCGGCGGACATCTTGCTGAATTTCTCGGAAACCGAGTCTTTCTCCCTAACCTGCCTCGATGCGCTATTCTACGGAACCGCCCTCGTCGCCTCCGACTGTGGTGGGCCGCGGGAGCTGTTTGAGCACGGCCGCTCGGGCTTGCTCGTGCCCAACCGTGACGTGCCGGCCATGGCAGCGGCCATTGTAGAGTTGGCCGCCGACGCTGGGAAGCGTGCAAGCTTTGCTGCCGCTGGGCGCACGTTTGTGCGGCAGAAATTCAACCCCGACCATACGTACCGGAAACTCCGGGATGTTTACCTAACGCTGCTGTCGTAATGCTACCTACTGCCCCGGCTCCCCACGCAGACGTGTTTGTCTTCGACGTGTGCGACACGCTGTTTTACTCCAACACCACCTTCGACTACCTGGAGTTTGTTCTGCGGGCTCAGAAAAGAGGTGGGGCACAGCGCTGGCTCACGCTGCTCACCAAACGCTGGTCGCCGGCGTTTGTGGGCCTGGCCGTGCTGCAAAAGCTGCGCGGCGGCGACCCGATCAAAACGGTGGCCCTGCGCCTGCTGCGTGGCATTCCCAAAGCGGAGCTCTACCGGCTGGGCCAGCAATTTGTGCAGGAGTACCTAAGCACGCGTAAAATAGCGCACACCCACACGCTACTAGCTGGCGTGGCGGGCGTGGGTACCCGCGTTATTTTGTTGTCGGCCAGCCTGGACCCCATTGTGGCGGCCATTGCGGCCGAGCTAAAAGTGGAGTTTGTATCGTCCCTGCTTGGCTACGATGTGCAGGGGCAGTGTACCGGTGAGCTAGTGCGCGAATTGGGCGGCGACAAGCCCCGGGCCCTGCAGGAGCTGCTGGGACCCAATGCACCCGTGGGGCGCTTGGCTGTGGCTACCGACAATTTCACCGACCACGGACTGGTTTCTTCCGCAGCCTGCCGCTACGTGGTGGTGCACAAGCCCGAGGCCAAGGGCTTCTGGCAAGACTTACAACCTGAATTCATCGAGGCATATTCTGCATGAATCTTCTCCGCTTTCTGCTGCCCTACACCTACTTCTACGGCAGCCGCGTTAAGGGCCTGAAGTACAATCTGTACTACCTGATCATTGACTGGTTTGTGCCGTTTGTGTTTCTCACCTATTGCCTGAATCTCGACTGGCAGCAGGCGCTGCTGAAGTTTGTGCTGGCGTACCTGGCCTTTATCTCCATCTACGAAATAGGCTACCTCGGCAACGATGTGTACAGCGTCCGGACCGAAACCAACCCCCGTCGCCGCGTCAAGGACTTCGACCCTTCCGATGCTACCGTTGGCATTTGGGTATTGGTGCGCGTGGCAGCCTTCGTGGGCATCAGCTGGTACCTGGATGTGCTGACCAACCCCCTGTGGCTGGCGTTCTACGGCGTGCTGGCTGTCTTTTTCTACTTGCACAACGTGCTGAAGGAGAAAGAGCTGAAGGTTATGACCTTCGTCAACCTGGCGTTTGTGCGCTATTTCGCCCCGATTTTCATTTTCCTGACTCCCGAGCAGCTCATGCTGTTTGCGGCGCCCGTCTTCCTGAACTACGTGTTCTACCGCACCCTCATGTACATCGACAGCAAAGGCATGCTCAACATGCCGAGCCGCCGGCTGCCTTCCTATAAGGTAAACTACTACCTGCTGGCCGGTGGCGTAAGCCTGCTGCTGTCGTTGATGGGCCACTCCTGGGTGCCGCTAGCCGTTACGGGGTACTACCTGGCCTTCTGGCTGGCCGTGCGCATGGCCGGTATTGAGCCACCCCAGGCCGAATAGCCGCTGCCGTGCTAAGTGACTAGCTTCGGTAAAAGGCTAGTACCGCATCAATGACAAAGGCCTGTTCCGCCTCACTCAAATCAAAGTACAGGGGCAGCCGCACCAGCTGCGTGGCGTAGCGGTGGGCGTGCGGCAACGGGCGGCCATCGTGCTGCTCCCGGTAAAAAGGACTGTCGTGCAGGGTTTGGTAGTGAAACACCGCCAGAATTCCCTGCTGCCGCAGATGCGCTAACAGGGCTTGCTGCTCGGCAGCTGAACGGCAGATCAGGTAGAAGATGTGGCCGTTGTGCTGCTGCGCGTAATCGGGAATTATCGGCAGCTCAACGCCCAAAGCCTGCAGGGGTGCCAGCGCCTCGGCGTACTGCTGCCACTGGGCCAGGCGCCGCTGCTGCAGCACCTGCCGCTGCTGGAGCTGGGCCCACAGGTAAGCGGCCGTCATTTCCGAAGGCAGAAAGGAGGACCCCACGTCGACCCACTGATAGCGGGCAGTTTCACCGCGGTAGAAGGCCGAGCGGTTAGTGCCTTTTTCCCAGATAATCTCGGCCCGCTGGGCCAGCTCGGGTGCATTAATGGCCAGCATCCCACCTTCCCCCGCAATCAGGTTTTTGGTTTCGTGGAAGGAAAAGGCGGCCAGGCAGCCGAAAGTGCCTAGGCGTTGCTGGTGGTAGTAGCTTTCCACGGCCTGCGCGGCATCCTCCACAATGGCCAACGAATGAGCCTGCGCCAGCGAAGTAAGCGCCGCCATGTCGCAGGCCACGCCCGCGTAATGGACGGGGACGATAGCGCGCGTGCGGGGGGTGATGAGGTGTGCTAAGCGGCTAACGTCTATATTAGGATGGGTAGGGGAGCTGTCGGCGAAAACGATGCTGGCCCCGCGCAGCACGAAAGCATTAGCAGTGGAAGTGAAGGTGAAGGAGGGCACTATCACCTCGTCGCCGGGCTGCAGGTTGAGCAGCAGGGCCGCCATTTCCAGCGCCGCCGTGCCGCTGTGGGTCAATAACGCCCGATGTATTGCGTAGTCCGACTCGAAGAATGCGTGACAGCGCTTGGTAAAAAGTCCGTTCCCAGCCAGCTGGCCCGCCTCAATAGCCTGTCTGATATACTCCAACTCGGGGCCCACCAGGGCCGGCTTGTTGAAGGGAATGCGGAACTCGGTCGGATGCATGGGTTAGGTAGTCTGGGCTACCACGTATAGCGGCCGATTGCGCACGCCTTCGAAGGTTTTGCCGACGTATAAGCCTACCACGCCCAGCCCGAGCAGAATTAGGCCTGAGAAAAAGCTGATGGAAATGAACAGGCTGGCGTAGCCCGGAACGGTAATGTAGCCCAGCAGCCAGCGCACCAGCGTGACCAGCCCCAGCACGAAAGCCCCGCCCGCCAGCAGCAACCCAAAATAGGCCGTCAGCCGCAGGGGCTTATCCGAGTAGGCAAGCATAACATCGGTGGCCAGTCTTACGCGGCGGGCCAGCGTGTAGCTAGTTGATGCGGGGCGGTAGCTACGGGCGTGAGCCACGGGTAGCAGCGCCTGCCGAAAGCCAGCCCAGCGCACCATGGTGGGGAAATACCGGATACTTTCGCGCAGCTGCCCTACTACATCTACCACGCGCCGGTGGTAGATACCAAAATTGGCTACCTGATAATCCTGCCGGGTGCCCGTGAGGTAAGAGAGGGTAGCGTAAAAGGCGCGGGACAAGCTGCGGGTAAGCCAGGAGTCCTGCCTATCCTGCCGGCAGGCAAGCACCACGTCGTAGCCTTCCAGGGCTTTGGCGTAGAGCCGCTCAATCTCCTCGGGCTGGTCTTGTAGGTCACAGTCCATTACTACTATCCATTCGCCCTGGCTCAGGTCGAGGCCAGCCGTGATGGCGTGGTGCTGCCCGAAGTTGCGGCTGAGACGCAGACCCCGCACGCGGGCGTCGCGCGCGGCGTGCTGCTCAATAAGCGGCCAGCTTCCGTCCGAACTGCCGTCATCTACCAGGATGACCTCATAGGAGCCGGGCCAGAACTGCAGCGCCTCTGTTAGTCGGGTAACTAGGGCATCCAGCACTGCTTCGGCCTGGTATACCGGGCTGACCACCGACAGCAAGGAGCCAGGGCCGGGAAAAGCAGGCGTAACGGGCGGTGACGTAGGAAGAAGCACAGACGAATCAGAGGCCAAGGCAGACAGAAACCGCTAAGCGGAGTGAGCAGCAAAAATAGGCTTGGGCCGCCGCACAACGGGTTTTGTCTTGTTTTTACGCAGGCTCGTGGCTTTTTCTGTCATGATATACAGGGCGGCCATGTAAAACGGCATCAACGGAATTTTGTACCGGACGAGCGTGCCAAAGTTGCCACTGTTGGTGCCCACCCCCACGGCCAGTACAATGGCGAAAATAAAGCAGAAAGTAAGAATTGGGGTGGCGGCAATAAGCTTAAAGCTGCGTACCAGTCCTGTACGCCAGAAGAGCGTGAGGGTCATATACAGGAAAACACTGGCTTCCAGCGCAGATAAGAGCATAATGGGGCTCTTCGCTTCCCACAGAAATGGGCGGAACAAGCTAACGGCCACAGCCTGCGGAGCTACCTGCACAATGCTGCTCATGCTGCCGTCAAACGTACCAATGTTGTAGGCGGAGCCTTTTTCTTTCGTTCGGCGAAACAGGTATTCCTGGGTTATTTTGGTACGCTCCCCAATTTTCGAAACGTCGTATTCACTGTCACCCGCCGTTAGGTTGGTGGCTCCGATGTAAGCAGCCCCAGCGCCGAAGGCCAGGAACAATGGTCTGAGCAGAACGCGCAGGGTTTTGTTGCGAATTCGGTTGCTGTTCTCGACGAATATCCAAATAAGCGCCGGCGGCAGAAAAGATAGGAGGATGTATACTTTGAGGCTGTAAACAAGGTAAGCAGCCAGAAAGCCAATAATCACGGAGCGCAGAATATGACGCTTTTGGATGGTGCCGGTATAAAAGGCGTAAAACAGCCACCCCAGCGCCCCAATACAGATGGTGTCCTTCATCAGTCCCGAGCCCCAGAAGAAAACCGAGGGAATAAACAGGCAGGCATACGCCAGGCGTTTATACAGCAGCGGACTGATGTGCATAAACGCCATGTACATAGCCCAGGCTCCCGAAAAGCTGAATACGGCAAACATAAGCGCCATCACAGCATAGGTATTGAAGGCAAACAGGCTGGCGACGCTGGCAATTTTTACGAGGAAGAACTCCGCCTCGGCGCCTTTATACCAATACAGGCGGGCGGCATAGGCCGAAGTTTCCGGGTCATATTCCCCGTGGGAGAATAGCAGCTTCAGACCGGCCGAAAAGGAGTTGGTAAAGGCCTCGTACATGACAGAGGCGTGGTTGTAGTAATTAAAGGTGTCGCCGCCGCCGTAATAAAAACGGTAAATGAGACCCAGTGCCAGGGCCCCGGCAAATTTTACCGTTAGCGCCGGGATAAAGTACTTTTTGGTATAGGCATTAGTATAATGAGGCCGGACTGCAAAAGCAATGGCGTAGAAAATAAGCAGGTACAGCGGGACCAGAAATATGTCGCGGTAATACATAAGAGACGGGTTAGATTATTTCTTATGTTTTTTCAGGTACGCCACGGCTTCGCGGTATTGCTCGGTCTTATGGCTGGCCTTTTCGGCTACTGTCTTGTAGTAGCGAATGGCCGTGGCCGTGTCAGTGGCTTTGCTAGCCATGCGGGCCAGGTTCACATTGGCATAGATGTAGAAGCCGCCTTCGGTGTCGCCGGTGGTTTCGGCAAACACAATGCAGCGCTGGAAGTAATCCTGCGCTTTCTGCATGTCCTTATACTTGGTTTGCATCAGCCAGCCCATGAAGTATGTGGCGTAGCGGCCACTGATGCCTTCGTAGCCGGGCATGCCGCGGTTGAGCTTATCCAGGATTTCCTTGCTTACTCTTTCCAGCTCCATGAACTCGCCCTCGTGGAAGCATAGCAGCGCGTAAAATCGTTGGAAGTAGGCATTATCGGGGTAGGTGCTGGCTAGATAGCGGGCTACGGGCAGGGCCGCCGCTGAGTTGTCCTCCTCATTGGTCAGAATCCGCATCAGGAAGGTTTTGGCCTCCGCCCCGGTGTAGAACCCGTTGTCGGCTACGTTGCGCAGCTGCTGCAGGCCCAACTGGCGGTTTCCCTTGGGGAAGAACAGCAGCACTGGCCGCAGCAGCGGGTACTCCTGCGAAATCCAGACGGCGTAGTAGTTGAACAGCGCCTGCCCGAAGAGAAACTCCGGACTGAGGCCGTTGGCTTCCTTGCTCTTCTCCAGATAATCGAGGGAACGTTTGCTGCTGACGGTGGCCTTGCGCCAGTTTTTGCGCTCGGCATTCAGGCGGGCGTCGAAGCCGTAGGCCGCCGAAAGAAAAAAGCAGGCTTCGTAGTTTTTGTTGTCCTGGTCGTAGAGCTTTTCACCTTTTACGATGGCCGTATCCATGTAAGCAAAGAAGAGCTTGTCGTACTGCTTCGTTTGCACATTGGTGGGCACAATCTTCCACCACGTGCTCAGGCCCAGCAGAAAGTAGGGCATGGGGTGGTTGGGGTAGCGGCGGCGCAGGGAGCGAAACTGCCGCTCGGCCTTGTCGAACTTGAAGTTGTAGAGGTTTTCCACCGCCCCGCCCAGCTCAATCTGGATGTCTTTGTCCAGCAAAAGCCACCCTTTCGTGTCCACGGCGCCGGGAGCTACATCCACATTCTGCAGCTGAATGTTGCGGATGGGGTCGGCTTTGCGCGCCGTGTCGGGCTCCTGGGCCTGAGCCAGGGCTGAGCCGCTGCACAGGAGAAGCACCAGAACAAGACGCGAAAGGAAGGTCATAGAGGAGGGAAAATACGTTGTTCCGGCTAGGAAAAGGCTAGTAGAACGCCCCGAGCCTAAGAAACGAAAGTAGGACAATTATGCTAGATTTGGACGGCTAAGACGATGACATGCAACTACTCCACACGTTGTGCCGGCTGCCGGCACCGGCCGGTAACGAAGCCGCACTGTCCCAATTTTTACAAAGGTACATCACAGCGGAGAAAGCAGCCTGGCGCGTACAACCAACCCTATTGGTGGGAGATGAGTTTCAGGATTGCATTTTACTGGTGTTTGGTACCCCACGCACAGCGGTGTTTGCCCACCTCGACTCCATTGGCTTTACCGTCCGGTACGGGCGGCAGCTGGTGCGCATTGGCGGCCCCGATGCCAAAGCCGGTTACCGCCTGGTAGGGGAGGACGCCCAGGGGGCCATCGACTGCATCCTCACAGTTGACGAGGAAACCAAGGCCCTGGGCTATGATTTCCACCGCGAGATAGAGCGCGGCACGGAGCTTACCTACTTCTGCGACTTTCGGGAAACTGAAACCACGGTGCAAAGCTGCTACCTGGACAACCGGCTGGGCGTGTGGAATGCCCTGAAGCTCTGCGAAACGCTGGAAGACGGAATTGTTGCTTTTTCCTGTTGGGAAGAGCACGGGGGCGGGAGCGTGGCCTACTTGGCGAAGTACATCTACGAGAACTACGGCGTACGTCAGGCCCTGATTTCGGATATAACCTGGGTAACAGAAGGTGTGCAGGCCGGCCAGGGCGTAGTCATTTCGCTACGCGACTCGCTAATCCCGCGCCGGGCCTACGTGAACCGGATTCGGCAGTTGGCCCAGGAGGCTGGTATTGCGCATCAGCTGGAGGTAGAAGGCAGCGGCGGCTCCGATGCCAAAGAGCTGCAGCACGGCGCCCAGCCCTGGGACTGGTGCTTTGTAGGCGCCCCAGAAGGCGAGGTGCATACCCCCAACGAAATCGTGCACAAAGCCGATATAGACAGCATGCAGCAACTCTACCAAGTGCTGATGCAGAAACTATAGGCCCGTAGCTGAAGCCTTATTATCTACTTTTGCACGCTCACTTCACCCTCTCCTACATGACGGCACCTGCTACCACTGCTTCCCGGCGTAGCCTATCGTATCAAGAACTGGATATTCTGCACGCCTTGCGGGGGTTCTGCGCCTTTTACGTTGTGATATTCCACGCCAAGTTCATTTTGTGGTCGGGCGGGCAACAATACCTGCAAGCCTTTCCGCGGTCGGGGTGGGGCATTAAAGAATACGCCGCCTTTGCCGTGGATATGCTGAGCTCGGCCGGGTACGAGATGGTCATTTTCTTTTTCGTGCTGTCAGGCTTCTTTATTCATTACGCCCAGCAGCGCAAATACCGCGGCCCCAAAGACTTCTACCTGAACCGGGTAGTGCGCATCTATCCGCCCTTTGTGGTTTCGTTGGTACTGGCCGCGCTGGCACTTACGGTGCTGGCTACCCAAGTACCCCAGGTACTGCAGCCCGAAGCCGGCCGTGAACTAAACCAGACGCTGACTACCGCCTGGCAGGAACTGCGCCAGTTTAACTTGGTGGGGGCCCTGCGCTCTTTAGCCTTTCTAAAGCTGGGCGAGCAGTACCTGGGGCACAACACAGTGTACTGGTCCTTGCTGCCCGAAGCCCTGTTTTACCTGTTGGTGCCCTTTGTTTTGCGCACCCCGCGCATCTACTACGTGCTGTCGGTTATCAGCTACGGGGTTGGCGTGCTGCTGGAGCGTTTCGGGTACGGTGGGCTGTCCACTTCCATGCTCCAGTACAACCTGTTTTTTGCCATGGGCGTGGCCCTCTACGATGTAGTGGTACAAACGGCCGTGGTAGAGCAAGTGCGCCGCCTGCCCCGCTGGCTGGTCTGGCTAGGGTTGGCCGGCATGTTGCTGGTCTTGATTGGGCTGGCCCTCGTGAAATTCAAGATTGCGGCGGCGCTGGTTTCCGCCGTGCTGGCCGTAGTGGCCGTGCTGGCACTGCTGGCCGGACACGTCTCCGCTAAAAATCTACTGGTTAGAGTGCTGCACCGGCTGGGTGTTTACAGCTTCTCCCTGTACCTCTACCATTTCCCGCTACTGCTGTTGTGCTACGGCATGTTGGTAAGCGCCACGGGTCAACTGTTTTGGTATCAGCGGTATTACCTGCTCATCGTGCCGGTAGTGGCGCTGGTCTGCTACGCGTTGTACTGGCTGACGGAGCGCGTGTCCGTGAATTATTTCCGGAAAGTATAGGGCTGGAAAGAGGGCGTGGCAAAAATCAGGCGGCGGCAGAAACTTGGCGTTTAGGGAATAACCTCTATTTTACAGCCCTTTACGCGTTTTAGCTTCCTGTTCCCACCATAACCCTCTTCACCATCTTTCTATGACCCCATTTCTTTACGTAGTACCTGGGCTGGGTTTGCTGGCTCTACTGTACACGTGGTTTCGTTCTGGCTGGGTTTCCCGTCAGGATGCCGGCGACGAACGAATGCGCACCATTGCCGGCTACATAGCCGACGGAGCCATTGCCTTCCTGCGCGCTGAGTACCGCGTGCTGGCACTATTTGGGCTCATTGCCAGTGCGTTTCTTTTCTACCTCGGAAGCACCGGGGAGAAGTCAAGCCCGGTCATTGTGGTGGCCTTTATCATCGGCGCCGTATTCTCGGCGCTGGCGGGCTATATCGGGATGAAGATTGCCACGAAAGCCAACGTACGCACGGCCCAGGCCGCTCGTACCAGCTTGTCGCAGGCCCTGAAGGTATCCTTCTCCGGCGGCTCCGTGATGGGAATGGGCGTGGCCGGCCTGGCGGTGTTGGGCTTGGGCACGCTGTTCATCATCTTTTATCAGATGTTCGTGCTCAATCACGGGGGCAGTGCCAATGGTATTGAGATGGAGCGGGCCCTGGAAGTGCTAACGGGCTTTTCCCTGGGCGCCGAAAGCATTGCCCTGTTTGCCCGCGTAGGGGGGGGCATCTACACCAAAGCGGCCGATGTGGGCGCTGACCTGGTGGGCAAAGTGGAAGCTGGAATTCCAGAAGACGACCCGCGCAACCCCGCTACCATTGCCGACAACGTAGGCGACAACGTGGGCGATGTAGCCGGCATGGGCGCCGACCTGTTTGGCTCCTACGTGGCGACCATTCTAGCTACCATGGTGCTGGGCCGCGAGGTAGTAGCCACCGGCGACCAATTTGATGGATTGTCTCCCATTCTCCTGCCCATGGCCATTGCCGGCATGGGCATCATTGCTTCTCTCATCGGCATTCTACTGGTGCGCGTGAAAGAAGGTGGTAACGTGCAGGCGGCTCTCAACTTTGGCAACTATGTATCAGTGGTTGTTTCGGCCGTGGCTTCCTATGCTCTCATCAAGTGGATGATTCCCTCCGGCTCTTTGCTGATTCGCGGCATCACCTTCACAGCTATGGATATTTTCTATGCCGTAGCTGTCGGGCTCGTAGTAGGTACACTCATGAGTATTATCACGGAGTACTATACGGCCATGGGCAAGCGGCCCGTGCTGAGCATTGTGCGCCAAAGCAGCACCGGTCACGCCACCACCGTTATCGGCGGCTTGGCCATTGGTATGGAGTCTACCGTGCTGCCCATCATTGTGCTGGCTGCGGGCATTATCCTGAGCTATGAATTCGCTGGCCTCTATGGGGTGGCCATTGCCGCCGCCGGCATGATGGCCACTACCGCCATGCAACTGGCCATCGACGCTTTCGGGCCTATTGCCGACAACGCCGGCGGCATTGCCGAGATGAGCGAGTTGCCCAAGGAAGTGCGCGAGCGGACCGATATTCTGGATGCGGTGGGCAACACTACCGCGGCTACGGGTAAGGGCTTTGCCATTGCCTCGGCGGCCCTTACGTCCCTGGCTTTGTTTGCCGCCTTTATGGGCACGGCCAACATCACGTCCATTGACATCAGCAACGCCCGCGTATTAGGCGGTTTGTTTGTTGGGGCTATGATTCCCTTTATCTTCTCGGCGCTGGCTATTTCGGCGGTAGGCCGGGCGGCCATGGCCATGGTGCAGGAAGTGCGCCGGCAGTTCCGCGAGATTCCGGGTATTATGGAAGGCACTGGCCGCCCCGAGTACGAAAAATGCGTGGCTATTTCCACCCAGGCCGCCATCCGCGAGATGATGCTGCCGGGCGCCATTGCCCTCATCGTCCCCATCATTGTAGGCTTCACCTTTGGGCCCGAAGTACTGGGCGGCACCCTGGCCGGCGTAACGGTATCGGGCGTGCTGATGGCCATGTTCCAGAGCAACGCCGGCGGCGCCTGGGACAATGCCAAAAAGTCGTTTGAGAAAGGGGTGCTGATTGACGGCGTGATGCAGTACAAAGGCTCCGATGCGCACAAAGCCTCCGTAACCGGCGACACCGTGGGTGACCCGTTCAAGGATACTTCGGGCCCCAGCATGAACATCCTCATCAAGCTTATGAGCATTGTGTCGCTGGTAATTGCCCCGCACATTGCGGCTCCGGATGCCCCTCCGGCCCGCGGCGTGGCCATGCCTCAGCCCATCGAAAAAACGGTGGAAAGCCTGCGCCCCAAAGTGCGCTACGCCGATTTGGCCCCCGATGCCGCCCGTTTTATCCTGACGCTGGTGACGGAAGGCCGGTAGAGCTTGATGTGCTGATGTGCTAATGACGCGTGTCATTGCGAGGACGAAGGACATTCCGCGCATCAAGCGGCGTCAATCCGTCCTGAACAACGCACGCAGCCCTGAAAAGGTGAAAAGCCCCTGATGTTCAAACGTCAGGGGCTTTCTGTTGGAAGAAGGATGCTAGCGTTGCCCAGGACGGATGGCTTCGCGCCGCTCGCCAAGACACAAGCTCCCCATCAGCACACTCAACCAAATTTTTCACATTAGCGCAGCGGAGGACATCAGCACATTCATTCACATGAGCACATTAACGAAGCACATTCCCCCAGATAAGCTACCTTTGGCCTCGCTTTCGCCTCGCTACCAATCCCCCGCGCCGAATGACGCCACCCAACATCTCGCTGCACGACAAACAATTTGCTCCCTACTTGTCGGCGGCGCAACTCCAGGCTACCGTCACGGCACTGGCCGCCCGCCTCAACCACGACTATGCCGGCAAGCAGCCGTTGTTTGTAGCCGTGCTGAACGGCTCGTTCATGTTTGCGGCCGATCTGATGAAGCAACTGCACATTCCCTGCGAAATCACCTTCATTCGGGTGGCTTCCTACCAGGGCACCGGCAGCACGGGCAAAGTGCAGGAAGTAATGGGCTTGTACGAAAAGCTCACCGACCGCCACGTGGTGCTGCTGGAAGACATTGTGGATACCGGCCACACCATGCGCATGCTCCTGGATACGCTGGGCGAGCATAAGCCGGCCTCGATGGAAGTGGCCACGCTGTTTCTGAAGCCCGAGTGCTTGCAGCATGAGCTAGAGCTGCGCTACATCGGCCAGGAAATTCCCAATGACTTCATCGTGGGCTACGGCCTCGACTACGATGGACTGGGCCGCAACTACCCCGACGTGTACACGGTAATCTAGGTAGTTGACTTTTGACAATATTCTATTGAACTGCCCACAACGGCTTTTGCCTGCGAAGTAGTATCTTTCCTCTCCGCCCTCATTTACTTTTCCGCGAAACCACTCGCTATATGCTGAATATCGTGCTCTTCGGCCCTCCCGGCGCCGGCAAAGGAACGCAAAGCCAAAAACTGATTGCCCGCTACAACCTGGTGCACCTTTCCACCGGCGACCTGCTGCGTGCCCAGATTGCGCAGGGTACGGAGCTGGGCCTGCGGGCCAAAAAGCTCATGGACGAAGGACTGCTCGTGCCCGACGAAGTGGTTATCGGCATGATTAACTCGGCCCTGAACGACAACAAGCAGGCCGCCGGCTTTATTTTCGACGGCTTCCCACGCACGGTGCCCCAGGCCGCAAGCCTCGATGCTCTGCTTTCCCAGCACGACACCAAAGTATCGTGCATGGTGGCCCTGGAAGTAGCCGAGGAAGAGCTGGTAACGCGCCTGCTGGAGCGCGGCAAAACCTCCGGCCGCCCCGACGACCAGAATGAGGAAAAGATCCGCAAGCGCGTGACGGTATACAACACCGAAACCGCCCAGGTAGCAGGCTACTATGCCCAGCAGCAGAAATTTCACGCCCTCAACGGCATCGGCGCCATCGACGACATCTTCGGACAGATCTGCGGCATCATCGACCGGCAGCAGCCCGCCCCTTCTGAAAGCAGCCGTCAGGCAACCGACGAAGTAAAAGCGTAACTTTGCGACTCTAGTTCGCATAAAACTGTCATCCTGAGCGAAGCGAAGGACCTTACCACGACTGAACGAGGCGTTTCGGCGTCCAACGTTCATTTGGTGTGAGGTCCTTCGCTTCGCTCAGGATGACAGCTGTTTTTCAGACAACTCATGTTAGTGGCTGAATTTAAGGAGCTCATTTGCTTCTGAATTCTAGCCTCTAGCTCCTAACTTCTCAAGAGTGGCTTCCAACAACTTTATCGACTACGTCAAAATCAACTGCCGCTCGGGCAAAGGCGGGGCGGGTTCGCACCACTTTTTCCGGGCCAAGGGCCTGCCCAACGGTGGCCCCGACGGTGGCGACGGGGGCCGGGGCGGCCACATCATTCTGGAAGGCAGCTCCCAGCTCTGGACGCTGCTGCACCTGCAGTACCAGAAGCACCTGATTGCCAAGCCCGGCGAAAACGGCGGCGAAAACCTGCGCACCGGTGCCCAGGGCGACGATATCATTATTCAGGTACCCTTGGGTACCGTAGCCCGCGACGCCGAAACTGGGGAGAAGAAGCTCGAAATTACCGAAGACGGGCAGCGCCTCATCCTCACGCCCGGCGGCCGCGGCGGCCTCGGCAACGACCACTTCAAGTCGGCTACCAACCAGGCGCCGAGCTACGCCCAGCCCGGTGAGCCGGGCATTGACGAGTGGGTGATTCTGGAACTCAAGCTGCTGGCCGACGTGGGCCTTGTGGGCTTCCCCAACGCCGGCAAAAGCACCCTGCTCTCGGTGGTATCGGCCGCCAAGCCTAAGATTGCCGACTACGCCTTCACTACCCTCACGCCCAACCTGGGCGTGGTGGCTTACCGCGACTATAAGTCCTTCGTGATGGCCGATATTCCCGGTATCATTGAGGGCGCGGCCGAAGGACGCGGGCTGGGCCACCGCTTCCTGCGCCACATCGAGCGCAACTCCATCCTGCTGTTCATGATCAGCTGCGACTCGCCCGATATCAACGCGGAATACCAAGTGCTGCTGAGCGAACTGCAGCAGTTCAACCCTGAACTGTTGGACAAGCAGCGCCTGCTGGCCATTACCAAATCGGATATGCTGGACGAGGAGCTGGAAGCCGAAATCCGGGCCACGCTGCCCACCGACCTTCCCACCATCTTCATTTCCAGCCTCACGAACAAAAACATCCAACAGCTAAAAGACTTGATCTGGCAGACGCTGCATGCCAAGTAAGAAGTAGAAATAGGTCGTCATTCCGAGCGCAGCCGAGGAATCTTGCGGGTTGAGGTTGTAATAGTAATTACCACGCTAGCAAGATTCCTCGGCTGCGCTCAGAATGACGTTCTGCTTATGCAATCTACACTTGTGCCAAACTGGCAGCCCTAACCCCTTTGGCAAACTCCTTGCGCCCGCAGGGTGCCCAACGGCGAATCCCGTGAAAAACCCCTTCCGACGATATTTTTCGAAAATGGCTGACGAACAAAACCTGCCGCAAGACGACAACCTGACCGGCAACGCCGACCACGTAGCTGGCGAAATGACCGAGGAAACCACCGGCCCCGGCGAAGCGGCGGCTTCGGAGGGAGCCCCCCATGCCTCCGGCTCCAAAACCGATGCCGAGCTGGCTGACCTGAAAGATAAATACCTGCGCCTGGCCGCCGAGTTTGAGAACTACAAGCGCCGCACCACCAAGGAGCGCGCCGACCTGTTCAAAACCGCCAATCAGGAGCTGATGGTGGCCCTGCTGCCCGTTCTGGACGACTTCGACCGCGCCCGCCACCACACCAAAGACACCGACGACGCCAACGCCGTGCGCGAAAGCGTGGACATCATCTACAACAAGCTCCAGAAAACCCTGAGCCAGAAAGGCCTGGTGACCATGGAAGCCAAGGGTGGTGATTTTGACCCCGAACTGCACGAGGCCATTACTCAGATTCCGGCTCCCTCGGAAGACCTGAAAGGCAAAATCGTGGATGAAGTGGAGAAAGGCTACTCCCTCGGCGACCGGGTAATCCGTCACGCCAAGGTGGTACTGGGCCAGTAAGACAAATAGAATTGTCATGCAGAGCGTAGCGAAGCATCTCGCTAGTGTAGTAGTATTAAAACAGCACGCGAGATGCTTCGCTACGCTCTGCATGACAGCCGAAGTATAAGAACATGGCAACGAAGCGAGATTTTTACGAAATACTGGGCGTAGCCAAAAACGCTTCGGGCGACGAGATTAAGAAGGCCTACCGCAAGGTGGCCATCAAGTATCACCCCGATAAAAACCCCGACGACCCCACCGCCGAAGACAAGTTCAAGGAGGCGGCTGAGGCGTACGAAGTGCTGAGCGACGAGCAGAAGCGCGCCCGCTACGACCGGTACGGCCACCAGGGCATGGGCGGCGGCGGAGCTGGCCCCAACATGGAGGATATTTTCTCCCAGTTCGGCGACATTTTCGGAGGCGGCGGCTTCGAGGGCTTCTTCGGGGGCGGGGGCCGCGGCCAGGGTGGCCGGCGCGTGCGCAAGGGCTCCAACCTGCGCATCAAGCTCAAGCTCGACTTGGAGGAGGTAGCCAACGGCGTGGAGAAAAAGATCAAGGTGAAGCGCTACGTGGCCTGCAACACCTGCTCCGGCACCGGTGCCAAAAACGGCACCGACCTCAAAACCTGCCAGACCTGCCAGGGCCAGGGCCAGGTAAAGCGCGTGGTGCAAACCATGCTGGGCCAGATGGTGAGTGCCTCTACCTGCCCCACCTGCGACGGCGAAGGCAAAGTAGTAACTAGCAAGTGCGACGTGTGCCACGGCGACGGCCGCCAGCTCAACGAGGAAGTTATTCCCATCAACATTCCGGCGGGCGTAGCCGAGGGCATGCAGCTGAGCATGAACGGCAAAGGCAACTTCCCGGAGCGCGGCGGCGTGCCCGGCGACCTGCTTATTCAGATTGAGGAGGAGCCGCACGAGACGCTCAAGCGCGACGGCAACAACATCATGTTCGAGCAGTACATCAGCTTCGTGGATGCGGCTTTGGGGGCTAACCTGGAGGTGCCCACCATTGAAGGCAAGGTGAAGATCAAGGTGGAGCCGGGCACCCAGCCGGGTAAAATCCTGCGCTTGCGCGGCAAGGGCATCAAGGACCTGAACGGCTACGGTCGCGGCGACCAGCTCATTCACCTCAGCGTGTGGACGCCCAAGAACGTGACCAGCGAAGAGCGGGAGCTACTTGAGAAGCTGCGCGACGCCCGCAACTTCACGCCTAATCCGGGCAAAAACGAAAAGGGCTTTTTCGAGCGTGTGAAGGAGTATTTCCAATAAGACCACGGATTAGCGCGGATTTTAGCGGATTTTGTAGACGATTGTTTGGCCCGCCTTTCCTGATAGGGAAGGGCGGGCTTTTTCGCGCGCGTGGGTCGGGTGTTTTAAGTTATAGGAACGTCATGCTGAGCGAAGTCGAAGCATCTCTACCGCTTCGTTGTGTTCCTAACCAGTCATAGTTTATGGGGCCGTGCCGGTTGCTGTTCGGAACCTGTTACCCAACTGCTTTACGGAGACAAATGGGCTTGTACCCTATTCCGTACTACTTTCAGAATAAGGTACACGTCTGCACCCTATTCTGAATTGTCTCCGCAATAAGGTACACGGTTGGAACAAGGCCGGTGGTAGCCGGAAAATATTTTTCCGGTCGCCTGTAATGCCGCCGCCAAAGCGCCGATATATGCAGCAAACTTACCTACCGCATGTCTGCTGCCCCGATGCCGGAGTTCCTTAGGCTGCTTAATGAGTACCAGCCGCTGCTGCGGCGGGCGGCGCGCCTGTACTGCCCCGATGCCGACGACCGTCAGGATCTTTACCAGGAGATAGTATTGCAGTTGTGGCGGGCCTGGCCACGCTATGCAGCCCGCGCCGACATCAAAGTCAGTACCTGGCTTTACCGCGTGGCCCTGAACGTGGCCATATCGGATCTGCGCCGCCGCACCCGTATGCCCGACCCCGCCTACTTTGGCGCCGCCACTCTGCCCGACCTACCCACCCCCACGCCCGATGGCCCCGACGCCGACGATCTGGCCCAGCTTTACCGCGCTATTGAGCGGCTTTCCCAGGTAGAAAAGGCCTTCGTGTTGCTCTACCTCGAAGAGCGCACTTACGAGGAAATGGCCGACATCCTCGGCATCACCCAGAATAATGTACGCGTGAAAATGCACCGCGTGCAGGATAAGCTTCGCCAACTTCTTCCCCTCGTTGCCTGATGGAACTCGATGATTTTCGCCAAAGGTGGAAGCTGTCAGCTACGGTACCCGCTACTGAGGTACCCGCCACCGAACAGACACTCCGGACCATACGCACCGCATCCAACTCGTTGAACCCTTTGCTACGCCTGAAAAAAAATGCTTCCAAAGAGCTAAGTTGGGTAATCATGGCCTTCGGGCTGAATGTCTTGAATGTCCTGGTTTTTGCCCGCCACTCCGTGAGTCTGCAGCGGTTTGCAGCAGGCGTATTGCTCATGCTGGTAGTGGTTGGCCTGATTGTTTACCGGCGTCTGCAGATAATCCGGGAAATGGAGCAGCAACAGGCCAACGTGTTTGATGTGCTGAACAGCCGCATCGTCCAGTTTCGCCAGCTTATGCGCCTGCACGACTATGTAGGGGTAGTGTCGCTGGTCATCCTGGTTATCACGGTAGTTGTAGTGCGTTTTAAGGACTTGCGGGCTTATCTAAATGCCCCTCAACCTGACGGGAACTGGCATCTGCTCGTAGCGGTAGGCGTGGCACTGGCTGTGGTGGGTGTCATCTACGCTGCTTTTGTCGTGGGAAAGCGGGAGCACCAGCGCCGCTATGGCCGCCACCTCGACCAGCTGGAAGCTGCCCTCCGGGAACTGGAGGACGTGCGCTAACGAATGGGGGGCGGCGCGGTTCGGGGGTATTTTATGCCCGTTCAACCCCGGTAGCGGCCCGTTTGGTTGGAATTTCTGCGCAACCTGCATTTGAATCCTGTAATATTACACAAGCAACTCTCTTCCTTTTGGCCTTTCTGAGCTATGAAACCCATTCTACAAGTCCAAGACGTTCGTAAGCAGTACGCCAACCACACGGCCCTTGATGGCGTGAGCCTAGAAGTGCCCGAGGGCTCCATCTTCGGGCTGCTGGGTCCCAACGGAGCTGGCAAAACCTCCCTGATCCGCATCATCACCCAGATTACCGGCCCCGATGGCGGCCAGGTGCTTTTTCGCGGAGAGCCGCTGAATCCCTCGCACATCGGGCAGATTGGCTATCTGCCTGAGGAGCGCGGCCTCTACAAGAAGATGAAAGTAGGCGAGCAGCTGCTGTACCTGGCCCAGCTCAAGGGCTTGTCGAAAGCCGATGCGACAACCAAGATCAAGCGGTGGCTGGATCGGTTCGACATCAAGACCTGGGCTGATAAAAACGTGGAGGACCTCAGCAAGGGCATGCAGCAGAAGGTGCAGTTTGTGGCCACCGTGCTCCACGACCCGGCTTTGCTCATCCTTGATGAGCCATTCTCGGGCTTCGACCCCATCAATGCGAACCTGCTGAAGGACGAAATCCTGGCCATGCGCGACCAGGGCACCAGCATTATTTTCTCCACCCACCGCATGGAGTCGGTGGAGGAAATGTGCGACCATATTGCCCTCATTAACCGCTCCCAGAAAGTGCTGGACGGCCGCGTGCGCGACGTGCGCAACGCCTACCGCAGCCAGACCTACCAGGTAGAAGGCACCGGCAAGCTCCTGCTCATACACCCCGATTTTGAGGTGCTGGAGCAGAAGGAGCGCGAAAACGGCCACTTCTACGCCCGCATCCGCATTGTGCACGGCACGCCCAACGATCTGCTGCGCTACCTCATCGGGGCCGGGCAGGTGGAAGTGCAGGCCTTCCGGGAGCAGATTCCGAGCATCAACGAAATCTTTATCCGGCGCGTGCGCGAAACCCACCCCGACTACGTGCCCGAAACCGACTCGATGCCCGCGTAACCTTGCCCACACGTCTTTCCTCTCTCAACCGACCTCAACTCCCGAGCTATGTCTAAAATCTGGCTTATCGTGCAGCGCGAATACCTCACCCGCGTACGCAAAAAGAGCTTTATCATCATGTCCCTCATTGGGCCACTGCTCACGGTGGCGTTCATCGCCGTGCCGGTGCTTATCGCCAAAATGTCGGGCGACGATAAGGTGGTAGCCGTAGCCGATGCCGGCAACCTGTTTGCCGATAAGCTCCCGGATGCCAAGGACGACATCCGCTTCGTGCGTAGTACCCCCGACCTGGCGCAGGCCAAGAGTGACTTCAAAGCCGGGAAGTTCGACGCGTTGGTGTACATCCCAAAGCTCGACCTCACGAATCCCACCGGCTTTCAGGTTTTCTCCCGTAAGGGGCTGAGCGTGTCGCTCGAAAACGATATCAACCGCGCCATTAACCAGCAGATTGAAAACCGGCGGCTGGCTCAGTCTGGTATCGACCGGGCAACCCTGGATAAGCTCAAGGCCAATGTGGATCTGGAAACGGTGACGCTGAGCGACACCGGCGAGAAAAGCTCCAGCTCCGGCGTGAGCACCGCGGTAGCGTATCTCTGCGGTTTTCTCATCTACATGTTCATTTTCATGTATGGGGTACAGATTATGCGCGGGGTAATGGAGGAAAAAACCAACCGTATTGTGGAAGTAGTAATTTCCTCCGTGAAGCCCTTTGAGCTAATGATGGGCAAAGTGCTGGGAATTGCGGCCGTGGGTTTTACCCAATTGGCCCTGTGGGTGCTGCTTTCGGTAGGCATCAGCACGGCTATGGCGGGCTCGCTCAGCCCCGAAAAAGTGGTGCAGGACCGGGCGGACCGGGCCACGGCCATCGTGCGCCCTGATACGGTGAAGGACAAAGCGGCTAAGCAGGACAACGTGGCGGTGAAAATGATGACGGCCTTCCGCAATTCGGACCTGAATGTGCCGCTTATTGTGGCGTGCTTCCTGTTTTACTTCCTCGGCGGCTACCTGTTCTACGGTTCGCTGTTTGGGGCTATTGGCTCGGCCGTGGACAGTGAAACTGACACGCAGCAATTTATGCTGCCGGTCACCATGCCGCTGATACTCACCTTCGTGGTATCGCAGGCCATCCTCACCACCAACCCCAATGGCACCGTGGCGGTCTGGATGTCTATCATCCCCTTTACTTCACCTATTGCCATGGTCATGCGGCTACCATTCGGGGGAGTGCCCATGTGGCAGTTGGGCTTATCCATTGCTCTGCTCATTGGCGGCTTCGTGTTCACTACCTGGCTGGCGGGCCGCATTTACCGCGTGGGCATCCTTATGTACGGCAAGAAAGTAAGCTACGGGGAGCTGTCGAAGTGGCTGTTCTACAAAGGGTAAAGGGTAGTAGCCTGATCTGACGCTCTTACAAGCCCCACAGCTCGCCGCTGTGGGGCTTTTTGCTGATACCCGGTTGTCTTGTTCGTAGCAGGTTGCTTGTACCGCTGCTTTGGGAAGATCCAAAACAGCGGTACCCTATCTCGCCTCTGCTTGTACATACCTTTTCGCTTTCCGGACAAACCATGTACAACGGCAAAACGAGTGGGTACAAGTATTGTCGAAACCTTCTACTGCTTGTACAGCCCATAGCCCGGAAAGGCTGGGCCGGAACGCGTATCTTGCTCCTGCCTTAGAATAAACTGCTATGTTCAAAAATATACCCCGATTGGGCTTGTGGCTGGCCCTGCTGCCGCTGGCCGCCTGCCAGGATAAACTCGAAGAGCTGAAAGATGCCACCCGCTTTTCGGTGGCGTTGCGCGTGAAAGGGGAGAACCTGACCGGGCTGGGAGCGGAAATGGACTATGTTTCTACCCGCAATACCCTTACCAAGCCCGAGGCAGGGCCCAGCGGCCACCATACCTACGCCATTTCCGCCGATACCACGTACCAGTTGGGCGAGTTCGGCGTGTACGACGATGTGCTGGCCACCATTGTGCTCCGTAAAGCTACCTGCGACGCCACCACGCACCCCCGCCCAGGCAGCTACCTGAAGCTCGATATGCTGGTAAACGGGGTGGTGTACGATACCGAAACGCTGAGCAGCACGTCTGGGGCGCAGGTTACCTGCACACCCTACTGGACCATCAGCGTGGGGCCAACCTCCGATGGCGACAGTGACTGGGATGATTAAGCGCCGCATCATTTGGGCGTTGGCCCTTTGTCTGCTGGCGGTGCCTAGTATGCAGGCCCAGGACCGGCCCGCTTACCGCCTGTTCACGGCCAAAGGCAAGCCCGTAAGCTTCGGCACGATGCTGAAAGACCTGGCCAGTGCCGAAGTGGTGCTGTTCGGGGAGCAGCACAACGACCCCATGGCGCACTGGCTGGAGCTACAGGTAACCAGGGAGCTGGCCCAGCGCAAAACCGGGCAGTTGGTGCTGGGGCTGGAAATGTTTGAGCGCGACGTGCAGCCCCTGGTGCAGCAGTACAACACCGGCGAGCTACCCGACCAGGCCTTCGAAGAGCAAAGCCGCCCCTGGCCCAACTACGCCACCGACTACAAACCGCTGCTCCAACTGGCCCGCCAGCAAAAGTTTGCGGTAGTGGGCACCAACGTGCCGCGCCGCTACGCCTCGCAGGTAGCCAAAGGCGGCCTTGTGGCCCTGGAAAGCCTGCCGGCCGAAGAAAAAGCCTGGCTGGCCCCACTGCCCATCACCGTTGACTTCACGCTGCCCGGCTACGCCAACATGGCTAAGATGTTTGGCGGTGATGCCGCCCACGCAGCCGGGGTGCAGAATATCATCCAGGCTCAGGCCCTGAAGGATGCGACCATGGCCTACTTTATCCGTCAGAGTCGCCAACCCGGCCAGCTGCTACTGCATATCAATGGCAGCTACCACTCGGATAACCACGACGGCATTGTGTGGTACCTGCGTCAGGCCGAGCCGGCCCTCCACATCCGCACCATCAGCACCGTTACCCAGGAGCAGCTCCAGAAGCTGGATAAGGAAAATCTACAAAAAGCCGATTTTGTGCTGGTAGTGCCGGCCGATATGACGAAGACGTACTAAGTATTGTTCAGCTCACTTTTCTCTGCGCAAGATGAGAAGGGGTAACAGAAAAGCCCCGACAACCAAAGTTGCCGGGGCTTTTGCTTATACAAAATTTTAAAAGAAGTGCTTACGCCGAGAACGAAGAACCGCAGCCGCAGGTGCTCTTAGCCTGGGGATTGTTGAAGACAAAGCCACGGGCATTCAGGCCGTCCTGAAAGTCAACTTCCATGCCCATCACGTACATGGCGTGCTTCTTATCCATCACCAGCCGAACCCCGTCCAGGTCGAAGGTCTCGTCCTGTTCCTTGGGTTTGTCGAAGCCCAGCAGGTAGCTCAGGCCCGAGCAGCCGCCGCCCTGCACGCCCACGCGCAGGCCATATTCGGCCGGGACGTTCTTGTCACGGAGAATGTTTTTCACCTCTTCCAGCGCCCGGGGCGTGAGGTTGATGGGAGCAAGTTTCGTGGCGGTTGCCATAGTGTGTGCAGTAGAAGAAAAGTAGGCGGCAAAGATACAACGCCGGAAGCTGCCATACCACATTCCGGTTTGGAGCTATAACACGCAGCTAGCCCCGCTGGTTCAACGTATATCTTTGCACGCCTTCTGCTCTCGTTTGTCTTCATCTTTTTCTTCTCTTTCTCCTTTTATGGATACTTCCACGTACGTTTTCGACCTGCTAAAAATTATTCTGCCGGCCATTATTGTGGGAGGAGCCATTATCTGGCTGGTACAGCAGCACCTGGAAAAAGAGCAGCAACGCCGGCTGATTGAGCTTCGCCTCGAAAACAGCAAGACCACCTTGCCGCTCCGTTTGCAGGCCTATGAACGCATCACGCTGCTGCTGGAGCGCATTACCCCCAACAATCTGTTGGTTCGCCTCAGCAGCGCCGGACAAACGGCGGCCGACTACCATCGGCTGTTGCAGCAGGAAATCCGGGCCGAGTACGAGCACAACCTGAGCCAGCAGCTGTACATGAGCCCCGAAACCTGGGAATACGTGAAGCAAGCCAAGGAAAATATCCTGACGATGGTAAACCGCGCTTACCATGCCCTGCCAACTCCACAACAGGCGCGGGGCACGGAACTGGCCAAGCGCGTGCTGGAAACCATGATGGTAGAAGAAACCGACCCCACGGCCCAGGCGCTGCTGGCTGTAAAGCGCGAAGCCGCCAGCCTGTTTTGAATATATTAATGGGGTTGAATGTGCTAAGGTGATAATGGTTGTTCTTTCATTAGCACCTCAGCACATTCAACCCCATTAACACATTTATAAATTAGCCATTACCGAGTCGATAGCGCGCTGGTAGCAGGCTTCGTAGAGCGGAACGATTTTGTCGGTAGCAAATAGCTCGGCGTGGGCCCGGGCAGCGGCTTTGAAGCGCGGCAGGTTTTCGTCGGCCAGCACGTACAGGGCGTTTTTTACCATATCATCTACGTCGCCTACCTGGCTGACCATGCCGGTCAGGCCATGCTCGTTCAGTTCCGGAATACCGCCGGCATCGGTGCTGATGACGGGTACTTCGCACGACATGGCCTCCAGGGCAGCCAACCCGAAGCTTTCTTTCTCGGAAGGCATCAGGAACAGGTCCGACACGCTCAGCACTTCTTCCACGGCTTCGAGCTTACCCAGGAAGCGCACATCGTGGCTGGAGAGGCCCAGGTCGCGGCATAGCTTCTCGATGCGGGGTCGGTCGGGGCCGTCGCCCACCAGCAGCAGCTTGGCGGGCACCTGCTGCCGCACGCCATCGAAGATGCGCACCACGTCTTCCACCCGCTTCACCGAGCGAAAGTTGGACGTATGAATCAGCAGCTTTTCCCCATCGGGGGCAATAGCGGCTTTGAAGTGGCTCTTGTCCTGCTTTTTGAAGCGGGTAAGATTGATGAAGTTGGGAATCACCTCGATGTCCTTTTCAATGGCGAAGTACTCGTAGGTTTCCTTGCGCAAATCCGCTGAAACCGCCGTTACGCCATCCGACTGGTTGATGCTGAACGTAACCACCGGCTCGTAGCTGGCATCCTTGCCTACCAGAGTAATATCGGTGCCGTGCAACGTGGTGATGATGGGCACCCGGATGCCTTTGGTAAGCAGAATCTGCTTAGCCATAAAGGCTGCGGAGGCGTGCGGAATGGCGTAGTGCACGTGCAGCACATCCAGCTTCTCATTCTGCACAATATCCACCATTTTGGAAGCCAGCGCCAGCTCGTAGGGTGGGAACTGAAACAGCGGATACGCCGGCACAAACACCTCGTGGTAGAACAGGTTCTCGTTGAAGAAGTCGAGCCGTACGGGCTGGCTGTAGGTGATGAAGTGCACGCGGTGACCTTTCAGGGCCAGGGCTTTGCCTAGTTCAGTGGCTACTACGCCGGAGCCGCCGAAGGTGGGGTAGCAGACAATGCCAATGTTCATGAGATGGATGCTTTAGCAGGAGCGGGCGTGGAGCAAAGGCGCCCGGTGGGAGGTGAGTAACAGGAAATACAGCGGATAACACCGAAAGCTGCACCTTACAAAAAAACTGGCGGCGAATCATCTGGGAAGATGGTCCGCCGCCAATCGGCAAAATCAGTTAAGAAGCGCAGAACGCAGGACAACAGATCATGTTTTCTGTAAGGACTTGTAGATAACGTCGTGGATGCGCGTACGGATGTTGAGCTGACGCAGCTTGTTGTTACCCGCGTCGGGGTACACCCGATTGGAAAGAAAGATATACACGATTTTGTTTTCGGGGTCCATCCACACGCAGGTGCCCGTGAAGCCGGTGTGGCCGAAGGTGCTGGCGGGGGAGAGGTTGCTGGTGGGTCCTTCGGGCTTGCTAGGGTCGCCGTGGTCCCAGCCCAGGCCGCGGCGGTTGCCAGCTTCCGTAGAGCGGGCAAACTCGGCCACTACCGGGCTCTGGAAGTACCGCTGTCCGCCGTAGCGGCCATTCTGCAGGTTCATCTGCATGAGGATAGCCAGGTCATTAGCATTCGAGAACAAGCCGGCGTGCCCACTCACGCCGCCAATCATGGCGGCGGCTTGGTCATGCACGGTGCCTTGCACCAGCGTGTGGCGGTAGTAGGTGTCGTTTTCGGTGGGCGCAATGCAGGACTTGGGAAACTTATCCAGCGGGTGGTAAGTCATCGTAGCCAGCCCCAGCGGGCCGTAGATGTTTTCCTGCAGGAACTTCTCAATGGGCTGGCCCAGCAGCTTCTCGCTCAGTCGCTTGAGTACGATAAAGCTCAAGTCGCTGTACTCAGCCGGGTACTTGCCTTTTACTTTCGGCAAAAGCCCCGAGCGTACCGTCCACACCCACATGGAGTCCTCGGCCGATTTGGTGCTGTAGGTGCCGGGCACTACCTCGCGCGGAAACGCGTCGGTGCGGGTGCTGGCGTAGAAGGTGGGCTTGAGGCCGGTTTTGGTCACCGTCCGCTCCCAGAAGGGAATGCCGGGCTTGAGGCCGGCCTGGTGGAGCAGTACGTCGCGCACCACCATATCCTTCTTATTGGAGTTCTTCAGCTCGGGCAGGTAGTCGGAGAGCTTGGCGTCGAGGTTCAGCTTACCTTGGTCTTTCAGGTACATGATGGCCTGCAGGGTACCCGCCACTTTCGTTACCGAGGCAATATCGTAGAGCGTGGAGCTGGTAACGGGGTTAGCTTTATCGTAGGTGGTATAGCCGTAGCTTTTCTCATACACCACTACGCCGTCTTTGGCTACCAGAATCTGTCCACCCGGGGAGGCCGCGTAGGCCACGGTTTCGAGGGCAATGTTGTCGATCTGGGCCAGGATACGCGAATCCATGCCAACACTCTCAGGTGTACCGTAGCGCAGGCGCCGGAAGTCAGGCGTAGGCAGGCCGGTGCCAGCTTTCAGGTTTTCCGAAACTGTAACGGGCAGCTGGCCTTTAGCGGGCAGGGCTCCGAACAGGATTTGTGGTACCACCAGCTGCGAAGCCGCGTTGTCTTCGTAGCCGCACACCAGCGTCCGGGCGCTTTCCAGGTATTTCAGCGCGTAGGCATTGCCCATGGCCACTACCACCACTTTTTGCTTGGGGTTGGCCTGCAGGCGCTGAATAAAGCGCAGTGCCCCTTCGCCCAGCCCGTAGCTGTGCGTGGGCGTGTTGTTCATGCTGTGCAGGCTCACCACCACCGTATTATAAGGGGCCAGGCGGCTCACCAGCCGGTCGAAGGTAGAGTCGGGGGCGTAGCGGTTGGGTACGGCATAGGTGGCACAGGGCAGGTAGTTGCCCATGGTCTGGCCCAGCACGTTGCCAACCGGGGCACCAATGGCAATGGAAGCCATGCGTAAGGTGTCAAGCCGGTGGAAGGGCAGCAGGTCGTCCTGGTTTTTGACCACCGTAATGGCGTGCTCGTAGATGCTCTGCTGTACAGCACGGCTCAGGGGCCGGTTCAGGTTTTCAGTCAGGCGCGCTACATCTACTGGCTGGTAACGGTTAAGCCCGGCCCAGAACTTGGCCCGCAGGATCTTGCGTACCCGGTAGTCGATGTCCTCCTGGGAAATGCGGTTGGCCGCCACCATCTCCTTGATCTTCTGGACGGCCATGGGCACATCCTCCGAGAACAGCAGCACGTCGTTGCCCGCCATCAAGGCTAGAGCATCCAACTCACCGGCCTTATACAGGTTCGAGACGCTCTTCATGTTGAGCGCATCGGTGAACACGAGGCCTTTATAATTCATCTTCTCCTTCAGCAGCCCTGTAACAAGGTTGCGCGAAAGGGTAGTAGACTGGGTGCGGAGCGTGTCGAACAGCGGCATGTACAAGTGGGCCACCATCACGCCCATCACGCCGGCTTCAAACGATTTCTGGAAGGGGTAGAGGTCTACACTCGACAAGCGCGCCATGTCGGTATTGATAACCGGCAGGGCTACGTGCGAATCCGTATCGGTGTCGCCGTGGCCGGGGAAGTGCTTGGCTACGGCAATAACGCCGTGGTCCTGCAGGCCCCGCACGTAGGCTACGCCCAGCTTGGCTACGTCTTCCTTGCTTTCGCCGAAGGAGCGGTTGCCAATAACCGGGTTCGACGGATTGGAGTTGACGTCCATCACCGGCGAGAAACTCACGTGCACGCCCAGGGTTTTGAGCTTGAGGGCAATTTCGCGGCCCATCTGGTACACGTACTGGTCGTCGTCCATGGCACCCAGCGTCATCTGCTTGGCGAAGTGCATGCTGGAATCAAGGCGCATGTCGAGGCCCCATTCTGCATCCATGGCAATGAGCAACGGCACCTGGGCGGTGCTCTGGTAACGGTTGGTGAGCAGAGCTTGCCGGCGGGGGCCACCTTGCAAAAACATCAGCCCGCCAATGTTGTAGTTCTTGATCAGGAACTCCAGGTACTGGGCGTGCTTGCGGTCCTTGTTGGAATAAGCCGCGACCATAAACAGCTGCCCGAGGCGCTGGTCGGGGGTGAGCGAGGTGAAAACGCTATCTACCCACGACTGCTCGGCGGCGCTGGACGGCCGAATGTCCTTGTCCTTAGGGGCAGAAGATGAAATGATTAGACCCGTAAAGGCGAGAAAAACCAGTAAGAGCCTAATTCGAAAATCCTTTAGCATCTACTCCCGTTATGGTGGCCTACAATTGAATGCGAGCGGAAATACCCCTACTTTTGCCAGCACTGAAAAGTTCCCGCCGGGGCGGCTGTTTACCCTTTGGCGCCACGCCAAACTTCCCGGTAAACGCGCTTCTCACTGCCCCAAATCGGGCCTCCGACCGATACCCTACGGGTACAGGCTGACCGCAAACTTACGGATAATTTCCCGGGGCTGGACGCGTTGAATATCGTGCCAGTTGAATTTTTTTTCGGTAACCCGTTCATTTTCAAGCCTAGTTTTTTCTTTCGCATGCCCGATGTTATCCAGCTCTTACCCGAATACCTGGCCAACCAGATTGCCGCTGGCGAGGTGGTGCAGCGGCCGGCTTCGGTAGTGAAAGAGCTGCTCGAAAATGCCGTTGATGCCAACGCTACCCAGGTGCAGCTTATTGTGAAGGACGCCGGCAAGCAACTGGTGCAGGTGGTCGACAATGGCGCCGGCATGAGCCCCACCGATGCCCGCATGAGCCTGGAACGCCACGCCACCAGTAAAATCCGCACCACCGACGACCTGTTCCGCATCCGCACGCTGGGGTTCCGGGGCGAGGCCCTGGCTTCCATTGCCGCCGTGGCCCAGGTGGAGCTGCGCACCAAGCAGCGCGACCAGGACACAGGGTCCCTGTTGTTGGTGGAAGGCTCCCAGATCAGCAGCCAGCAGCCCGTGGCCTGCCCCGATGGCACCAGCATCAGCGTGAAGAACCTGTTCTTCAATGTACCGGCGCGGCGTAACTTTTTGAAAAGCAATGCGGTGGAGATGCGCCACATCTTGGACGAGTTTCAGCATGTAGCGCTGGCGAATCCGCAGATTACGTTTTCGCTCTACCAGAATGAATTGGAGGTATTCAACCTGCCGGCTGGGAAGCTAAGTCAGCGCATTGTGGCCGTGCTCGGTAATTCCTACAAAGAGCAATTGGCTCAGGTAGAAGAAGTGACGCCCTTTATTGCCGTGCGCGGGTTCATTGGTAAGCCGGAGTCGGCCAAAAAAAGCCGGGGCGACCAGTTCTTCTTCGTCAACAACCGGTTTATTCGCTCGGCTTACCTCAACCACGCCGTGCTTACGGCCTACGAGGGCCTGCTGCCCAAAGACACGCACCCGTTTTACGTGCTGTTTCTGGAACTCGACCCCAAGACCATTGACATCAACGTGCATCCTACGAAGACGGAAATCAAGTTTGAGGACGAGAAAACCGTGTATGCCATTGTGCGGGCCGCCGTGAAGCAGAGCCTGGGGTTGCACAACATGGCGCCCTCTCTGGACTTCGACGGCGACGTGAACTTCGCACCTATTCAGCCCCTGCGCCTTTCGGGGAACGAGCGGAGCTCCTTCGACCCCGACGATGCTCCCCGCGATGCCCTGGCTTCGGCCGCGGCCCGGGCGGCTGGCAGCAAAGCCTCTCCCCGCGACAAAAATGCCCGCCCTGATGCCTACGAGCGGCAGATTCCGCCCCGGCCCACGGAGCAGGCCAAACGCGAGCTGGAGGAGTTTTACAAAGCCCTGGGTCAGGTGAGCGTGCCCGATGTGGAGCACGAAGCCACGGCTAAGGGCGTGCTGGTACCCTCGGCTGTGGCGTTTACGGCGGCGCAGGCCGTGCCCCCAGAGCTGCCCGTGACCCCGGCGGCGGCTCCCGCGCCCCAACTGCCCCTGCGCGACACCGGTGGCCCCGGCCACAAGGTGCTGCAGGTGCACCAGCAGTACTTGCTGGTACCGGTAAAATCGGGGATGATGCTGATTGACCAGGTAGCGGCGCGGGAACGGATTCTGTACGAGCAATACGCTGCCGAGCTGGAGCGCGAAAACGGTGCTTCCCAGACCCTGCTCTTTCCGCGCACCGTCACCTTCACGCCCCAGGACTTTGCCGTGTTGCTGGAGCTGACTGAAACCTTGCAGGCGTTGGGCTTCCGCTTCTCCGAGTTTGGCAAACATACTATTGCCGTGGAGGGCATTCCGGCTGATGTACCTGCCCGGCACGAAAAGGAGCTGCTGGAAGGCCTGATCGAGCAGTTTCGAACCCACGCCGGGCCGGTGAAGCTGGACCGCCGTGAGCAGGTGGCCCGGGCGCTGGCGCGGCGGGTGGCGGGCAGCGCCGGGCAGGTGCGCCTCTCCGAAGTGGAAATGAACGCCCTCGTGGATCGGCTGTTTGCCTGCCAAGTGCCCAACTACGCCCCCGATGGCCGCCGCACCCTGGTGTTGATGGAATTGGGGCAGCTCCAGGATTTGTTTCGCCGCCCCTGATACTTTCGCTTCGCGGGCGGCGCTGAGGCCACCTTTTCCGTACAACCCGCGTCTATTTCGTTCGTCCCTGCTGCCTATGTTTCGCATCACCCCGGTTGTCCGGAACCTCATTCTGATTAATGTGCTCCTGTTTTTCCTGCAGGGCATGTTTCCCGAGCTCACTGTGTATGGCTCCCTGCATCCCATTGGTTCGTCTCTGCTCTACCCCTGGCAGTTTGTAACCTACATGTTTCTGCACGGCGGACTTGGACACTTGTTTTCCAACATGATTACCCTGCTGTTTTTCGGCGCCTCGCTGGAAGACGTCTGGGGCGGTAAGAAACTCGTTACGTTCTGGCTTATCTGCGGCCTGGGGGCCGGCATCCTTTACCAGGGGGTGCGTTACTACGAGCTGCGGGAAATGAACGAAAGCCGGTTGGCCTTTCACGAGCAGCCCTCGGGCGTAGCCTTTGCCGAGTTTTTTCGGGAACACGTGCCGCAAGCTGGCGAGTCGTACGCTCTGGTAGCGCGGCAGATGCAGAAAACCCCCGACGATGCGCAGTTGATGGAGGGCGCGAAGCAAACAGTGGACGCCATTTACCGCCAGGCCATGGATAGCCCGCAAAGTGGCATGCTGGGAGCCTCGGGGGCCGTGTTCGGTATTCTCTTCGCGCTGGCGTACCTATTTCCCAACCAGAAGATGTTTATTTTTCCGTTGCCAATTCCCATCAGCATCTGGCTGTACGTTTTCTTGTTTACGGCCTATGAACTCTGGAAAGGCATCCACCCCACGCCGGGCGACAACGTAGCCCACTTTGCCCACCTGGGCGGAATGCTCGTTGGGTTCATCGTGTTAAAAGTCTGGGAACGACGCGGGGTTTAGTGCTTGCCTGGTGTCGTTTGTATTTACTGCCCTACCACCCATGAGTATATTCCAAGACATCCGCACCGCCTTCAGCCGCCGCGACAACGCCCTTAATCAGCTGCTGCTGATCAACGTGCTGGTGTTTGTGGCCTTCCTGCTGTTTCGTACGATAATCTTCCTGGCTACTCAGAACCGGCAGGGGCATATGCCAGTGCTAGAATGGCTGGCATTGCCCTCGGTGCCCGGGACCTTGCTCACCCGCCCGTGGACGCTGCTCACCTACAGCTTCATCCACTTCGATTTCTTTCATATCCTGTTCAACCTGCTGAACCTGTACTGGTTTGGGGCGCTGGTGCGCGAGTACCTCGGCGACCGGCGCCTAGTAAGCCTGTATGTGCTTGGGGCACTGGCCGGTGCTGCTCTGTACCTGCTAGCGTTCAATCTGCTGCCTGTATTCCGGGGCACGCCGGCCATCCTCTATGGGGCTTCAGCCAGCGTTACGGCCGTTATTTTAGCTGCGGCTACGCTGTTGCCTGATTTTACGTTCAGCATCATCTTGCTGGGCCCCGTGCGCATCAAGTACATTGCTGCCGTACTGGTCATTGTTTCCATTGCGGGCGTCAATGGCGGCAATCCGGGGGGAGAAATAGCCCACATCGGTGGGGCTATACTGGGCTACTTTTTTATCAAACAGCTCCAGCGTGGGCGCGACCTGGGCCGCCCCGTGCAGGCCGTTGGCGACTGGGTAGGCCGACTGGTAACGGGGCGCCCCAACCTGCGCGTTACGCACCGCAGCCGCCCGGTAGAGTCGACTACAAAAGCTACTGGCCCCCGCAAGCCCGGCCAGGAGGAAATCGACCTGATTCTGGATAAGATTTCCCGCTCAGGCTACGAGAGCCTCTCCAAGGAAGAAAAGCAGAAGCTCTTTAAAGCCAGCCAGCAGTAAAAACCGCGTATTGAACAGATAAGCCGGGCGGATAAAACGGATGGGTGCCTGAATTGGTAAAGGTGTTAATACGCCCAGCAGGCCGCTGAAAAAGCTGAGTTACTCTTACTGGGATAAGTAGTGCTGACGACGCGCCGGGGGTAGCTTTTCAATGGCGTAGCGCAGCATCGTGCGGGGCATAGTGGGAGCGTGGTCAGCCAGAAACTCTTCCAGAGCGTCCTCGTTGCGCTTGCCTACTTCCCGCAGCATCCAGCCAGTGGCTTTATGAATCAGGTCGTGGCGGTGGGAGAGTAGCTGCTCAGCCAAGGCAAACGTGTCGGCAAACTGGCCCTTGCGGATGAATGCCAGCGTCGAGACGATGCTCATGCGCTGGCTCCAGAGGTGAGCCTCTGCCACCAAGTCATACAGCGGCTCCCGGTCCTGCGTGAGCAGGTAGCCACCCACAATGGTTGGGCAGGTCACATCCACCAAATCCCAGTTATTGATAAACCGCCGGTTCAGCAGATACCGCTCATAAATAGCCTGCCGCCCGGCGGGCCCAACCTTGGCAAACTGCAGCGTCCAGATGATAAGGCCAATGGAGCGGCAGTCGTGCCAGGGATTCTGCACCAGCTGCTCCACATCCGGCAAGGGCAGGCTCCGAAACTCCCGCGCCAGCCGCCGCTGCTGGGGCATGGAAAGTCCCAGGAACTGGTCGCCTTCGCCGTACTGCCCGGGGCCGGTCTGAAAAAAGCGTGCTACCGCTATTGCCCGTGTTGGGTCGGCCAGGGAGTGAATGCGGGCTAGCAGGTCGGCGCCAGTAGGATGAGACATGGTTTTATGGGACGTATTGAGAAAGTTAGAGCCTAAGCGCCTGTACCAGAGTTTTCACAAAAAAAGCTTCCCCGTTGAGGAAGCTTTTTTTGTGGATGGCAGCCGGGTAGTGGCTACGCGGAGGCTTTGCCCATGTTGTCGAGGGCGTCCATTACTTCTTTTACGTGGCCGCGGGAAGTTTCCAGCAGGGCCTTTTCGTCGTCGTTGAGCTGCAGCTCAATTACTTTCTCAATGCCGCTTTTGCCCAGGATAACCGGAGCGCCCAGGTACACGCCGTCGATGCCGTACTCGCCTTTCAGCTCGATGCACACGGGGAACACGCGGCGCTGGTCGCGCACAATGGCTTCTACCATCTGGGCCGCAGCGGCGCCGGGAGCGTACCAGGCCGAGGTGCCCATCAGCTTCACCAGCTCACCGCCACCTACGGCCGTGCGCTGCACAATGGCGTCGAGCTCGGCCTTGCCGATCAGCTCGGTTACGGGGATGCCGCCCACGGTGGTGTAGCGGGGCAGGGGCACCATGGTGTCGCCGTGGCCACCCATGAGTACCGCCTGAATGTCTTTGGGGCTCACGTTCAGCGCTTCAGCCAGGAAGGCGCGGTAGCGGGCCGTGTCCAAGATGCCGGCCATGCCAAACACCTTCTCGCGGGGTAGGCCTGAAGTGAGGTGCGCCTGGTAGGTCATCACGTCCAGCGGGTTCGACACCACGATGATGATGGTGTTGGGCGAGTACTTCACCACCTGCTCCGTTACCGACTTCACGATGCCGGCATTCACCGAAATCAGGTCGTCGCGGCTCATGCCGGGCTTGCGGGGCAGACCCGAGGTAATAACTACCACGTCGGAGTCGGCGGTGCGGGCGTAGTCGTTGGTGACGCCCACGGTGCGGGAGTCGTAGCCAATGATGGGGGCTTTCTGCCAGATGTCAAGCGCTTTGCCTTCGGCAATGCCTTCCTTGATGTCAACGAGGATGATTTCGTTGGCAATTTCGCGGGTGGCCAGTACATCGGCGCAGGTTGCGCCTACGTTGCCGGCTCCAACTACGGTAACTTTCATCAGTGGATGGAATTGGGGTGAACGTGTGGGATGGGCGTAAAGCTAAGCCATAGAAGTGAGAAGGTGAGCCATGAGAAGGGAGACTTTTATGCTGGCGACCTTACGCGTGGCACAAAGTCTCATATCTAACTTCTCCCCTCCGACATCTGACACCTACATCCGCTTTACCATCAGCACCCGCTCGGTTTCTTCGGTCACCTTAAATCGGTCGTCGGGCCGGAAACCGATAACCCAGGCAATTTTGCCGTCGGCGGAGCAGAGCACCTGCACGTTGTCTTTCAGGTTAAGGGGCACTTTCTGGTCAATAAGGAAGTCAGAGAGCTTCTTTTTGCCTTTCATGCCGATGGGCATAAACCAGTCACCTTCCTGCCAGGCACGTACCGTGAGCGGAAACTTGAGCACATCGGCATCCAGGGCAGCTACGGCTTTGCCTTTCGGGACTTCGTAGCCCTCGACTATTTCGTGCAACTCGGTGCGCAGGTGCAGTCCATCTATTTTCAAGGTTTCCTGCCCGGCCTGCAGCTGGTGCGTGCCGAACTTCTGGAGCTTACGCGGCGTGATGACCAGCTGGTCGCGGTCCTTCACTAGCTGATGCGTGGGCGAATCGAAGCGGCGGCCCGGCTCGGCCCCAAAGCTTTGTACAATGTCTTTGGTAACCAGATACGAGAAGCCGAAGGGCCGCAGCAGCTCGTGCAGCACCACGGCGGTGGCGGCGGTTTTCTGCAGCAGCCGGATGTCGAGGTAAGTGGCGTCCGGCTCCTGACGCTGGGCCTGGGTAGCGGTTTCCTCCACGTAGCGGCGCACAATTTCCTCGGCCGCACCCACCCGCTCGGCCGTCACGCTCATGGTCTGGTCGAGGTTGGGGTTGATGTCGCGCAGCACGGGCAGCACCTCCAGGCGCAGGCGGTTGCGCTGGTACACCGGCGAGTCGTTGCTGGCATCTTCGCGCCAGAGCAGGCGGTTTTCTACCACGTAGTCGTAGAGGTCGGGCTTGCTCACGGCCAGCAGGGGACGCACCAAGTGGCCGTTTTTGGGACGGATGCCGTGCAGGCCCGCCAGGCCGGTGCCGTGCGTGAGGTTGAGCAGCATGGTCTCGGCTGTGTCGCGCTGGTGGTGGGCGGTGGCAATGGCCGCGTAGCCCTGCTGCTGCCGAATTCGCTCAAACCACTCGTAGCGCAGGGAGCGGGCGGCCATCTGGGTGGAAATACCTTCCTGCTCAGCAAACTTCTTGGTCTGGAAAAACTCCACGAAATAAGGCGCCTCGTACTGCTTGGCCAGCTTGCGCACAAACTGCTCGTCGGCGTCAGCTTCCTCGGCGCGCAGCCCGAAGTGGCAGTGCGCTACCCCGAACTTCACGCCCAGCCGGTGCAGCACGTCGGCCAGCACCACCGAGTCGAGGCCCCCGCTGACGGCTACCAGCAGCTGGTCGGTAGGGGAGAAAAGGGCGTTTTGATCTATGAACTGTTGAATCCGGTCGAGCATGGGGTGGCGGGTGGCTGGCAGCTAATGGCTTGGTTGTTGAAGACAGAGCTTCGAGGGCGCCTGCCTAATAATTCACAAAGAAAGCCGTTATGCCGCTGATAGAAATTAGAGAGGGGCGAAGTCGTCTGACAAATCCGATACGAAAGAAAAGCCGGTAGCTAACCGCTGCCATACTTACCGCCGGGCCTTCCGTACCTTTGCGCTTAAATGTCGTTTTCCAAGCCACTTTTTCTTCTGCTTTTGTTGCTGCTACCGGCCCTGGGCTGGGCCCAGCAGCGCCCTATCAACCGGCCTGCTGCCCAGCCCACACCACCCAAGGGGCAGCGGGTGGAGCTGCTGCCGGGTACCCAGGAGCTGATTGGCGGCACCTTCAACGGCGTCGAAATCCGCAAGCTGATTGGCAACGTGAGCTTCAAGCAAGGCGACACGTTCATGTACTGCGACTCGGCCTACCAGTACACCGACCGCAACGCCATTGAGGCGTTCAGCAACGTGCGCATCGTGCAGAACGATACGCTCACCATCACCGGCGACCGGGCCACCTACGACGGCGACGCCCGCACGGCCCGCATGACGGGCAACGTGGTGATGCGCGACCCGCGTATGACACTCACCACGCCGGTGCTCGACTACGACCTGAACCGCAAGCTGGCCGTGTACAGCGGCGGTGGCCACCTCACCGACCCCGAAAATACCCTCGACAGCCGCCTGGGCTACTACAACACCGATACGAAAGTGTTCAGCTTCCGGCGCGACGTGCGGGTGCAAACCAAGGACTACCTCATCACCGGCGACACGCTGCAGTATAATACGGTGTCGAAGGTGGTGTACTTCTTCGGGCCTACGCGCATTAAAGGGGCCCGCGGCACGCTCTACGCCGAAAACGGCAACTACAACTCCCGCACCCGGGTATCGAACTTTGAGCGCAACGCCAAGATTGAAACTCCGGAGTACCTGCTGGGCGGCGACAAGCTGTTCTACGACGAGGCCCGCGAGTACGGCCTGGCTACCGGCCGCGTGTCGATGGTGTCGAAAAAGGACAACCTTACCATCCGCGGCGACGTGGGACGCTACTGGCGCGGGCAGGGGCGAGCCAAGCTCTACGGCAGCGCCGTGATGCGCAACATTGCCGACCGTGACACCCTGTACCTGGCCGCCGATACGCTGGTAAGTGTGGAAAGCAAAGTGCCCAACAAGCCCGGCGGCATCATCTATGCCTATCCCAAGGTGCGCATCTTCCGCCCCGACCTGCAAGGCCGCTGCGACTCGCTCACCTACAACCGTGCCGACTCGGTTATCTACCTCAACACGCGGCCGGTGCTCTGGAGCGAGAAAAACCAGCTCACGGCCGACAGCATGGAGCTGCGCCTGCGCCGGCAGAAAATCGACCAGCTGCGCCTGTATGCCAACTCCTTTATCGTAGGCCAGGACACGCTGCTCAACTTCAACCAAGTGAAGGGGCGCAACATGGTGGGGTACTTTCAAGCGGGTAAGCTGAAAAAAGTAGACGTGCTTGGCAACGCCGAAAGCCTCTACTATGCTCTTGAAGGCGACACCACGCTTACGGGTATGAACAAAGCCGTGAGTGCCACCATGACGCTCCGGTTTTCTCCGGATAGTAAACTGCAGACCATCAGCTTTTTGACCAACCCCGATGCCAGCTTTATTCCGCCCCATGAGCTCAAGGACGAAGATAAGAAGCTGAAAGGCTTTGCCTGGCGCAGTACGGAACGCCCCACCCGGCGGGGCACGTTGGGGAAGCATTTCGCCCCCGTGGCCAAAGCCAAACCAAAGTCGAAAGTCAAACCGAAAGCTTCCACCAAATCCCGCGCTACCAAAGCCAAGCCCAAGGCCAAACCGGCAGCGCTGCCCGCTAAGCCCGCCGCGCCCGCTCCAGCCAGGAAGCCCGGTACCGTAGCTCCGCCGCGCCTGGTAAAGCCCGCCGTGGCCCCGGCCCGGCGCTAGCACCTCCCGCCGATTTGATTCGGCCCCTGTAATCCGTTACCTTTGCGCCCCTTATGCCGTTCCAACGCCCTCTAGTATTTGTTCTGTTACTCAGCACCCTGCTGCTGGGCTCCTGCACTGGCTATCAGAAGCTACTGAAGAGCGACGACGTGAACAAGAAGTACACCGCCGCCATCCAGTACTACGAAAAGGGCGACTATGCCCGGGCCAGCACGCTGCTGGAAGAGCTGATTCCCTTGCTGAAAGGCCGACCGGAAGCTGAAAAGGCCGAGTTTTACTTTGCCAATACCAACTTCCAGGGCCGCAACTATACGCTGAGCGCCTACTACTTCCAGCAGTTTGCCGAAACCTATGGCTCCTCGCCGCAGGTTGAGGAAGCCCGGTTCATGCATGCCAAGTCGTTGTTTCGCGACTCTCCCGAGTTTGAGCTGGACCAGAGCAACACCTACACGGCCATCGAAGCCATCCAGGAATTCCTGAACCAGTACCCCGAAAGCCAGTTTCGCCCGGAGGCGGAGAACATGTCGAAGGAGCTGCAAACCAAACTGGAGAACAAAGCCTTCGAAAGCGCCCGGCTCTACTACCAGCTGCGCTACAACCAGGCCGCCGTGGTGGCCTTCAATACCTTCCAACAGCAGTACCCTTCGTCAGCCTACAGCGAGCAGGCTGCCTTCATGAAGCTCACGGCCCAGTACGAGTACGCCAAGGAAAGCGTGGAAGAAAAGCAGCGGGAGCGGTATCTGGAGGCCATTGCCTTCTACCAGAACTTCATCGACGCCTACCCGCAAAGCAAGGACCTCAAGGCCGCGGAAGCCATGTACAACGTGGCCCGCGCCGAGGTAGCCAAACTGAAACCGGCTGATACGGCAGCTACTAAGTAATGGGCGAAATGGGGGTATACTCGGTATAATAGGAGAACTGAATAGCCGCTCCCGGGTGGCGTTTTCTTTTCTGCCTCAGAGCCCGCAGCCCATCTAGCGCATTATTCTCTTATTTTGCACAACTAACACATTCATAAGATGAAAAGCCCGAACAACGTACCTGCTTCCATCGTGACGCGCAACATGTCGGATTTCACTACCGAAACCGGTAACGTGTACGAAAGCATTGCCATCATCTCCAAGCGCGCCAACCAGATTTCGGTGAAGCTGAAAGAAGAGCTGAACGGCAAACTGGCCGAGTTTGCTACCACCGTGGATAACCTGGAGGAGGTATTTGAAAACCGCGAGCAGATCGAAATCAGCAAGCACTACGAGCGGCTGCCCAAGCCCACTAACTTGGCCGTAGAAGAGTTCCTGGAAGGCAAAGTGCACTTCCGCACCCCGGCCGCCGACGAGTCGGGCGCCGAGTAGTTTCTGCCGCTAAGCTGCCGCATGATGTCGTCGCTGCACGGTCGGAAGATTTTGCTGGGCGTGTGCGGGAGCATCGCCGCGTATAAGAGTGCCGCCCTCGTGCGGCTGCTCGTGAAGGCCGGAGCCGAGGTACAGGTAATCCTGACTACCTCGGCTGCGGCCTTTATTACGCCCCTTACGCTCAGCACGCTTTCTAAAAAGCCGGTTCTCACGGGCTTCCTGAAAAATGAGGCCACCGGGGAGTGGCACAACCACGTAGCCCTGGGCCTCTGGGCCGATGCCCTGCTGATTGCGCCCGCCTCGGCCAACACGCTGGCCCAGCTGGCCCACGGCCACTGCCCTTCGCTACTAGCAGCCGTGTACCTCTCGGCCCGCTGCCCCGTGCTGCTAGCCCCGGCCATGGACCTAGACATGTTCCAGCACCCGGCCACTAAGGAAAACCTGCGCCTGCTGCGTTCCTACGGCAACTATATTTTTGACTCACCCGCCGGGGAGCTGGCCAGCGGCCTTGAAGGCCCCGGCCGCATGCAGGAGCCGGAGCAGATAGTGGCGGAGCTGGAGGAATTTTTTGGTAAATAGATGGCCTGTCATGCTGAGCGCAGCCGAAGTATCTCTACTGCTTTGTTGTCAGGCTATTTAGATGAAGCGGCAGAGATGCTTCGACTGCGCTCAGCATGACACGACAATACCACGCCTCCAATCAATTCATGCACGTCCTTCTCACCGCCGGCCCTACCTACGAACCCTTGGACCCAGTGCGGTTCATCGGCAACCGTAGTACTGGCAAAATGGGCTACGCGCTGGCCGAAGCATTTGCTGCTTCTGGCGCCGATGTGACACTCATCAGCGGCCCCACCAACCTGCCCGACCCAGCGCACCCACACATCCGCACAGTGCGCGTGCAGACGGCCGATGAAATGTATGCCGCTGCGGCCACCGAAGCGCCTGCGGCCGACGTGTGGGTATTTGCCGCCGCGGTGGCCGACTACCGCCCGGCTACCGTGGCCCGGGAAAAAATCAAAAAGTCCGGCTACACGCTCACGCTGGAGCTGGTGAAGAACGTGGACATTGCCGCCACGCTGGGAAAAACGAAGCGGCCCGAACAATTTTCCGTGGGTTTTGCGTTGGAAACGGAGCAAGAAGAAGAACATGCTCTCGGCAAGCTGCGCCGCAAGAACTTTGACCTCGTAGTGCTAAACTCCCTCCGCGACGCTGGCGCAGGCTTCGGCCACGACACCAACAAAGTGACGCTGCTGGCCGCCAACGGGCAAAAGACTATCTTCGAGCTGAAACCCAAAGCTGCCGTGGCCCACGACATTGTGCAGGCCGTTTTGTCCCGACTTACCACCCATGCCTAAGTATTTCTTTGCGTGTTTGCTCCTAATGCTGACCGTGCTGCCCTGGTCCGCGTCGGCGCAGGAGCTGAACTGTGAGGTCACCATCAACACAGAAAACGTGAACATTGCCGACCGGCAGCTGGTCACGCAGATGCAGAAAGACATTACCCAGTTCTTGAATACGCGCCGCTGGACCAACGAAACCTACCGGCCCGAGGAGCGCATCCGCTGCAAGCTCTACATTGGCATCAACGCCATTCCGCAGGACGGCACCTACCAAGCTACGGCTGTGTGGGTAAGCACCCGCCCGGTATATGGCACCGGCTACGAAACCAACGTTTTCTCGTTCTCCGATAAAGGCTGGGTGTTCAGCTACTCGCCCCAGAACCCGCTCGACTATTCCGAAACGTCATTCACCTCCAACCTGTCGTCGTTGCTGAGCTTCTATGCTTACCTGATGATTGGCATGGACCACGACACGTTTGCGCCCATGGGCGGCTCGCCGTACTACGACATTGCCCAGCGCATTGTGAACAACGCCGCCAGCCAGACGCTGGAAAACGACAAGGGCTGGAAAGATGGGGAGTCGCGCAACCGTTACTGGCTGCTCAACAACCTGCAAGATCCGCAGCTCAAAGACTGCCGCTCGGCACTCTACGCCTATTACCGCCAGGGCCTGGATGTATTCATTGAAAAGCCCAACGATGCCCGTGCCAGCATTCAGACTGGGCTGCAAGGTATTCAGCAGGCGGCCGTGCGGCGGCCCGGCACGCTCATCGTCCGCGCCTTCTTCGAAGCCAAAGCCGACGAAATAGCCAACGTATTCCGCACTAGCCCTGAGCAAAGCCAGAAGGAAAGTGTGGTCACCATGCTCTCAGAGGTAGACCCCACCAACTCGGCCAAGTACCAGACTATTCTGAAAAGGTAAAGGTAATTTTCTGTCATCCTGAGCAGAGCGAAGGACCTTATAACGTAGGTTTCTCTTGCGATTTAAGGTCCTTCGCTCTGCTCAGGATGACAGGCTTTAACTATATACGAATAAAAAATTTAGCAACTCACTAATTGAGTTAGTAGCTTTGTGATTAGCGGGCCGCACTCGGGCGAGTTGCCGGCCACTTGTTGGGTGCTAATCACGGGTCAGGAGCCCGTTTGTGCGCGGATTATGCTCGTTGACCTCCGAATTCAGAACTACGCTCTTATTGAGCAGCTTGAGCTTCGGCCATCAGCCTTGCTCAATATCATTACCGGCGAAACCGGGGCCGGTAAGTCCATCATGCTAGGGGCCATTGGCCTGCTGCTCGGCAACCGGGCCGATACCAAGCTACTCTTCAACACGGCGCGCAAGTGCGTGATTGAGGGCCAGTTTGATATTTCCGGCTACCAGCTCCAGGATATCTTTGAGTCCGAAGACCTGGACTACGACGCGCAGTGCATCCTGCGCCGGGAAATCAGCCCGGCCGGCAAGTCACGGGCCTTTATCAACGACACGCCCGTTACGCTGGAAACGCTCCGCACCATTGGGGCCAACCTGATGGATATTCACTCCCAGCACGATACGCTGCTGCTGGGGGATGCCGTTTTCCAGCTTAACCTGCTCGACCTTTACGCCAACCTGGTGCCCACCCGCGCCCAGTACGGCAACAGCTACCGCCACTACCGCAAGCTGGAGGCTGACCTGAAAGCACTGGAAAGCCAAGTGGCCCAGGCCAATAAGGAACTGGATTACCACAGCTTCTTGCTCAATGAGCTGGAAGAAGCCCGGCTTGACGGAGAAGACCAGGAGGTACTGGAGCAGGAAATCAAGCAGCTGGAGCACGCCGAAGAAATCAAGTTCAAGCTCACCCACGCCCTGCAGGCTTTATCGGATGGCGAGTACTGCGCCACCGGCAGCCTAAAGGAAGCCAGCCACCTGCTGGGTCAGGTAGCGGGGTTTACCAACGGCCTGCGGGAGCTGAAAGAGCGGCTCGACTCCTGCCTGATTGAGCTGCGCGACATTGCCGGCGGAGTAGAAGACACTGAGCGGCGGACCGAGGGCGACCCGGTGCGCATCGATGAGCTGCAGGGCCGCCTGAACGTGCTCTATAACTTGCAGCGCAAGCACCAGGTGCGGGATGTAGATGGCCTGCTGCTGGTGCGCGACGAGCTGCGCCGCAAAGTCAGCTCGGTGCTGAACCTGGACAAGGAAATTTCCCGCCTGCGCAAAGACGCCGACGGGGCGCTGGCTACCGTGACGCGCCAGGCCGCCAAGCTTTCCGAGGCGCGGCAAAAGTCTTTCCCCAAGTTTGAACGGGAGCTGGCCCTGCTGCTGGTGGAGCTGGGCATGCCGCACTCGCGCATTGTGGTGCAGCACAGCACTGGCCAGCCCGCTGCCAGCGGCATTGACGTGGTAAGCATCCTGTTCACGGCCAACAAAGGCGCCCAGCCCCAGACGCTGAGCAAGGCCGCCTCCGGTGGGGAGTTCTCCCGCCTGATGCTGTGCATCAAATACATGCTGGCCGACAAGACCGCGCTGCCCACGATAGTATTCGATGAAATCGACACCGGCATCAGCGGGGAAATTGCGGTGAAAGTAGGGCGCATGATGCAGCAAATGGCCCAGAAGCACCAGCTGATTGCCATTTCGCACCTGCCCCAGATGGCCGCCGCCGGCGACGCGCACTACTTCGTGTACAAGGAAGACCGCGCCGACCGCACCGTGAGCCGCATCCGCCTGCTGAGCCTAGATGAGCGTATCCGGGAAATTGCTCAGATGATTTCCGGGGCCAATCCCAGTCAGCACGCCTTCCAGAGCGCACGGGAGCTGCTGGCCATGCGCGGGGAAGAGTTGGTAGGGTAAGTTGTTTTGGGTTATTCGTTTCTGGTTGGTCGTAATATTGTAAACTTGGACTTCCAAATTGGTTGGGGCGTTGATTTCCATCAACTGAAACGACGAACCCGACTAAAAACCAACAACGAATAACCCACAACCAATGCCTAATCTACTCGCTGGCAAAGTCGGTATCATTTCCGGTGCCCTTGATGAACGTTCCATTGCCTGGAAAGTAGCGCAGAAAGCCTACGCCGAAGGGGCGCGCTTCGTGCTCACCAACGCCCCGCTGGCTATGCGCATGGGCGAAATTAACCGACTGTCGGAAGAGTGCGAGGCGCCGATTATTCCGGCCGATGCCACGTCCATGGAAGACCTGGAAAAGCTGTTCCGCGGCACCCAGGAGCACTTTGGCGGTAAAATCGACTTCGTGCTGCACAGCATTGGTATGAGCACCAACATCCGCAAGGGCAAGCACTACGGCGAGCTGAACTACGAGTGGTTCCAGAAAACCCTGGACGTGTCGGCCCTCTCGCTGCACCGCATGCTAGCCGTGGCCGAAAAGCAGGACGCCTTCAACGAGTGGGGCTCGGTGGTGGCCCTGAGCTACATTGCTGCCCAGCGCGCCTTCCTCGACTACACCGATATGTCGCAGGCCAAAGCCGTGCTCGAAAGCATTGCCCGCAGCTACGGTCAGCGCTTGGGCAAGCTCAGGAAAGTGCGCGTAAACACCATTTCCCAGTCGCCCACCAAAACGTCGGCCGGCACTGGTATCAGCGGCTTCGATGCGTTCTACGAGTACGCTGAGCGGATGTCGCCCCTGGGCAATGCCCCCGCCGAAGCCTGCGCCGACTACTGCATTTCGCTGTTCTCGGACCTGACGCGCTACGTGACTATGCAAAACCTCATGCACGACGGCGGCTTCAGCACTACTGGTATTTCAGAAGAGATGGTAGAGCTCCTCACCAACAGCAAGGGCTAAGCTTGCAGGTAGCTATAACCAAGAAAGCCCGGTCGTTTGGCCGGGCTTTTTTGTTGGCTATCAAGTAAAGAGTGCGTCTATTCTGGTCCGGTCATACTCAAGAAGGAGGGCAGCATGTTGGGTGTAGAGTGGCCGCAAGGAAGCCGGGGTAGGGCCCAAAATGTCCAGCCCACGGTCGTCGTACATGTGCAAAACAAGGCCGGTACGCTGGTTGAGAAAAAACAGCCGCCCATGAAGCGCCGGGCTTCGGCCGAAGTCCTGATTACTGATGGCCCTTAAAAGTGCCGCCAGCGGAATTTGCGCAGTGCTGGTTTCAAAGCTCGCTCGCACCCATTTACTCGGAGCCGGAATCCGCGGATACGGGTTGGGTATATTCTGAAAGTGAATAAGGGCTTTGGTCAGCTGAAACTGTTGGAGCAGATAGTTTCCGGGCCGTATTCGGTGTCTTTTGTAGCGGGCTTGCTGGTAGACTACCAACATGGGGTCGTGGGGCGCAAAGGCAGCTCCAAACAGCTGGCTTGCTCTGGCCACGACTTCATCAAAGTAAGCTTCTTGAGAAGTTGAAAGCTCCGCGTGCTGCAAGTCAAACCGGATGCTGAGCGGCCATGCATAGAACAGAGGTGCCCGTACAAGTAGTTTGGGGTAGAACTGCTGGAGGAAGAACTGGAGAGGAAGGAACATGCTACCAGGAAAAGTAGTGAAATAGTCTCTGCTGAGCTCTGCTATATTTTCTGCGCTAATGGGCGGAAAGTAGCTCTGCGGAGCTACCTATTCAGCGCGCCGCTGTTGCCGGCCAACGCCGGGTTACGGACCGAGGCATGGGCCCTGGCAGTCGGCGCCCAAGCCTAACGTGGTAGCCGACTCTTTTGCGGCCCGAAGTCCTACTGACAGCTGCCAGCAACAGAAAGCAGCCGACTGCTTAAGGACTAACAGATATTGGCTAATTTTCAGGCATGAAGTTCTCCTGCGTTGCCCTGCTAGGCTTCCTGCTCGCATTCCTGTTGTCTTATACCACCGTCGCTCAAAGTCCGCAAACGCCCGTTTTGCGCTATGCCCTCACGCAGGCGACAACTGATACCAGCCGGGTGTTGCTGCTGGCTGACCTCAGCGCTTCGTTTCGCTATTCCCGCCACGATTCGGTGCTGTACTACGCCCAACAAGGCCTGGACTTAGCACGGCGAATTCATTTTGCCAAGGGCGAAGGGCGCTGCCTGACCCGCTTAGCCCTGTTGCAGAGCGAGCGGGGTAACCTGCCCCAGGCATTGCGCCTCAACCTGCAGGCCCTGCAGCGCAATGAAGCCAGCCACGACATGGATGGCATTGCCCGTACCTTCAACCAGATCGGCCTGCTGCACCAGTCACTTGACGACCATCGGCAGGCTTTCCAGTATTACTTCCGTGCCTTAGCCATCTACCGGCAGATTCGTACCCACGATACGTCTCAGCTGGTGAGCGTGCTGGCCAACATCGGGGCCACCTATACCGGGGCCGGGCAACTGGATTCGGCGGCGTACTACCTGGAAAAGGCAGAGGCGGAAGTGTTGCGCGAAACCCCGGGGCGCTGGAGCAGCTGGGGCAACCCCGAACCCTACGTGCTGCGGGAGCTGGGCTTGCTGGCTGCGGCCCGGCACCAGAACCGGGACGCGCTAAACTACTACCGGCGCAGTGCCCAGGCGGCCATGCCCGAAAACGACCTGCGCAGTGCCTGCCGGGCCTACCAGTACTTAGCCGAACTATACGAAGACCAGCAGCAGACAGACTCCAGCGTATTCTACGGGCGCAAAGCCTTGCACATGGGCCAGAAGTTGTCCTATGTGGTGGGCATTGTGCATACCAGCCGCCTGCTGGCCGATGCGTTTGCCAGCCGGGGGCAGGCCGACAGCGCCCTGCAGTACCTGCGCATCAAGCAGGTGGCGCAGGATAGCCTCTACAACCCGCTGCGGCTAAAGCAGCTGGACGCCATTGCCCTGGCCGAGGTGCAGCGCCAGCAGAAGCTGGAGCAAGAACAGAGCGAGTACCAGGTACGTTTGTACATCTACGCCATGCTGGCCGGGCTGGGCGGACTGCTGCTGATTACGCTGCTGCAGGCCCGGCACAACCGCCAGCAGCGCCGCACCAATGCCCAGCTGCAGGAGCTGCATGCCCAGGTAGTAGAGCAGAAGGAAACCCTGGTAGCCAAGCGGGATGAACTCTCCCACATGCTCCGCGACCTAAAAACCACTCAGAACCAGCTGGTGATGCGCGACCGAATGGCCTCCTTGGGCGAGCTGATGGCCGGCGTAGCCCACGAACTGCAGCAGCCGGCCCAAGCCATTGACAACCTGGCGGGCATCAGCGAGCAGCTAAGCGCCGAGTTGCGCGGGGCCGTGCAGGCGTTGCCCTTGGAGAAAGAACAGGCCGAGCCTCTGCAGGATATGGTGCAGAGTCTGGCGCAGTACCAGGCTACGCTACGACGCCATGGGCAGCGGGTAAGCAACATCGTGCGCGGCATGCGGGAGTACTCCGGCAAACAGCCCGCCATGCGGCAGCTCATCAACCTGAATGAGCTGGCCGAGAACTACCTGCACCTCATCTACCACGATGCGCTGGCGAAAAACCCGGAAATGCAGGTAACCCTGGACCTGCAGTTGGATGAGGCAGTGGGAGAAGTACTGCTTGTGCAGCACGATATTGGCCGGGCCCTGATCAATATTTTTCTGAACGCCTTCCATGCCCTGCACACCCGCACTCACCAGCCCGATGTGCCGGCCGACTACGTGCCTACCCTCACGGTAGCTACGCTCCGCACTGGCGAGGAAGTTGAGCTGCGCGTGCGGGATAATGGACCGGGTATTCCCATGGATGCCCAGGGTCGGGTCTTCGAGCGGTTTTTCTCCACAAAATCTCCCGAGCAGGCTACCGGGCTGGGCCTGGCGCTAAGTCAGGAGATTGTGGCAGAAGGGCACGGCGGTACTCTGGCCATCGAAAGTGAGCCGGGTGCCTACACCGAGGTTATTATTCGGCTGCCTGCCCCACAGCTGCCTACCGTAGAATCGGCCGCCGCCACCGTTTGAGGCCGTAAAAACGCGGAAAAAGCGTCAGGAGCAATGCCGTGGTTCCGCGTACATTTGCCGCGTGCACCCCGTAACCTATGGTCCTGGCATGAACGAACAGTCAATCTTTATCGGCGCCGAGGCTTTGCCCGCGCTTCAGGCGTTGCTTGCCCGGCCGGCCGTCAGCCAGGTATTTGTGCTGGTGGATGCCAATACCCAGCGCTGGTGCTATAGCCTGATAGTGCCTTACCTGCCGGCAGGGCACCAGGTGATTGAAATTCCGGCGGGGGAGGAGTACAAGACCCTGGCCACGTGCGAAACCGTATGGGCCCAGCTCACGGAGGCCCGCACCGACCGGCACGCCGTACTAGTAAACCTGGGCGGGGGAGTGGTTACGGACCTAGGGGGCTTTTGCGCGGCGCTGTACAAGCGTGGTATTCGGTTTGTGCAGGTGCCCACTACGCTGCTGGCGCAGGTAGATGCCAGCGTGGGTGGCAAGACCGGGGTGGATTTCCTGAGCTACAAAAATCAGCTGGGGGTGTTTCAGGAGCCAGCGGCCGTGTGTATCGACCCCCGCTTTCTCGAAACGCTGGATCCTCGCCAGATAAAGGCTGGGTATGCCGAGGTAATCAAGCACTGGCTTATTGCCGATGCAACTGCCTTTGCGCACCATCGCAACCAGGGCATTACCACCGACGACTGGGAAAATATCATCCGCGAATCAGTAGCGCTAAAGCAGCGCATCGTGGCGGCCGACCCGCTGGAAAGTGGTTTGCGCAAGCTGCTCAATTTTGGTCATACCGTGGGCCACGCCCTGGAAAGCTACCTGCTCACCCAGCCTGGCCGCGAAATTCTGCACGGGGAGGCCGTAGCGGCCGGGATGGTGTGCGAGGCCTGGCTAAGCCACCAGAAAGGAATGCTGGACGCCGCGGCCCTGGAGCAGATTGAGCTGCTGCTGTTCTCGCTTTATGAAAAAGTGCAGTTCGTGACCCTGGAAACCGACGCTATAGCCGATTTTGCGCGTCAGGACAAAAAGAACGCCGGTACCATTATCAACTGCACGCTGCTGGAGGGGCTGGGCAATGGGGTGTATGATCAGCCCATTACCTTAGCCGAAATTGCGGAGTCGTTACGCCACTACCACCGGCTGTAGCTGCCGGCACCATTTCCCTGCTGTTCATCTGCGCGTGCAGTAAAGCGGCGCGCTTTTCTCGTGTATGACTACTCCTCTTGCTTCTGTATCTCTGACCTGGCCGGGAGGCCCTCTGCGCGGCACGGCCCAGGTGCCGGCTTCCAAAAGTGAGAGCAACCGCGCCCTCATCATTCAGGCTCTAGCTGAAGGCGGCCACCTGGCTAATCTGTCGGATGCCAACGACACCCAGCTCATGCAGCGTCTGCTGCAGGATTCGGCTGCTCCGGAGTTTGACGCCGAAGATGCCGGTACGGTCATGCGTTTTCTTACGGCTTACCTGGCCATGACGGGCCGCCAAACCGAAATCCGGGGCACCGCCCGTATGCATGAGCGCCCCATTGGGGTGCTGGTTGACGGCTTACGGCAACTCGGGGCCCGCATTGAGTATACGGGGCAGGAGGGTTACCCCCCACTCCGGTTCCTGGGGCTTACCCCACAGCCCGCTACGGATGGGGAGTTTGCCGAGCTGACCGTGCGCGGGGACATCAGCAGCCAGTACATTTCGGCGCTGCTGATGGTGGGCCCCACGCTTCCCCAGGGGCTACGCATCTGGCTGACGGGAAAAGTAGGCTCGCGCCCCTACATCCGCATGACGCTGGCCCTGATGCAGCATTTTGGGGCCCAGTGCCGCGACCTGGGCGAGGTGCTGGAAGTGCGCCCCGAGCCCTACCAACCCACTGACTACACCGTAGAAGGCGACTGGTCGGCGGCCAGCTACTGGTATGCAATGGTGGCCCTGGCCCCGGCTGGCTCTCACCTCACGCTGCCCACACTACGCCGCCATTCCTGGCAGGGCGACCAGGCCATTGTGGGCATCATGGAGCAGCTAGGTGTGCACACGGAGTTCCTCTCGAACGAGACGGTGCGGCTTACGCAGGTAGCGCCGGCCGCCGCCCTCAGGCAAGACTTCACCGATTGCCCCGACTTGGCGCAGACAGTGGCCGTAGTGGCCGCGGCGCTGGGAATACCGGCGGAAATGACCGGCCTGGAAAGTTTGCGTATCAAAGAAACAGACCGTATTGCAGCCCTGCAGGCTGAGCTGGCTAAGTTTGGCGGCGGCCTGACGGACGAAGGCGAGGGCGTGTTTCGGGTAGTGTCGGACAACTTCCACGTCAGCGGGCAGGAGGTAGCCACCTACCACGACCACCGCATGGCCATGGCCTTTGCGCCCTTGGTCTTGCGCGGTCCGCTGACCATTCAAGCGCCCCAGGTAGTGCGCAAATCCTACCCCCAGTTCTGGCGCGAGCTGGAAAAAACCGGCTTCACGACGGACCCCGCCCCGGCTCCGGTATTTTAACGCCGACTGACTTGCAAACCCGCAAGGCCGGCCGGTAGCTGCTGCTGGACGGCCTTGCGGGTTTATTGGGCTCGAAGCTGGCGGAAGTAGGCCGCTGAGTGCTGCAAACGGCTTCCGTACCAGCTAAACAACTCCCCGTCGACGACACGTACGTTGGCTGTGGGGCAGATAGCCTGAAACTCAGACAGGTGCTTTTCGCTAAAGGGGTAGGGCTCCGAAGACAACAGAACGTGTTGCGGGTCCGCTTCCCGCAAGGCTTCAGCTGAAACCTCCGGGTAGCGCGTGGCGTGGCCAAACACGTTTTCGTACCCTGCCCGTTGCAGCAGGTCGTTGATGAACGTCCCACCGGCGGCCACCATGTAGGGAGCCCGCCAGATAAAGTAAGCCGCCGTTTCGGTAGTTGCTGGGGGTGTCAGGGCTTCGAAGGACGCATTAATAGACACTGCCAGATTCGCGGCAGCTTCCGGGCGGCCCGTCAGCAGGCCTACGCGCCGAATCATGTCCAGGGCCTCTGGCAGGTTGCTGATGTCACTCATCCAGACAGGGTGCCTAGACGCCAGCTGCTCAATACCTTCCTGGTAGTTCTCTTCTTTGTTGCCCAGTATCAGGTCGGGATTAAGGGCAGTAATGGTTTCAAAGTGGAAGTTCTTCGTGCCGCCAATAACCTTGGCCTGCGTGCGGGCCGCAGGGGGGTGCAGGCAAAACTTCGTCACACCCACGACCCGGTCACCTAAGCCCAGATCAAACAGCAGCTCGGTTTGGGAAGGCACCAACGACACAATCCGTTGCGGGGGAAAAGGTACGGCTACGCGCCGGTTCATCTGGTCGGTAACGGTGAGTGGCGGCAGGAGAGGAGGCAGTAGCATAGCGGCGAAGCAACAGAAAAGGCTGACCTGTAGGGCCAGCCTTTTCCAAGCAAGTTAAATCGTTTACTTGAAGTAGCGGAAATCGTGCTGGTCTTCAATGCGCAGCAGCGTTTCGTAGATAAGCTGGGTGACGCTCTGTACATCGTCTTTGTGCACGGTTTCGACGGTGGTGTGCATGTACTTCAGCGGCAGCGAAATAAGCGCCGAGGCCACGCCCGCACCGGAGTAGGCAAAGGCATCGGTATCGGTGCCGGTGGCCCGGGTGGCGGCGGCGCGCTGGAAGGGAATTTCGGCTTTCTGGGCCGTTTCAATGATGAGGTCGCGCAGGTTGTTCTGCACAGCGGGACCGTAGGTGATGACCGGGCCTTTGCCGCAGAAAATGTCGCCCGAGGTCTTCTTCTCGTACATCGGCGACTGGGTGTCGTGGGTTACGTCGGTGATGATGGCCACATCGGGCTTGATGCGGTGCGCTATCATCTCGGCCCCGCGCAGGCCAATTTCCTCCTGCACCGCATTCACGATGTAAAGGCCGAAAGGCAGCTTTTTGCCGTTTTCCTTGAGCATGCGGGCTACTTCCGCAATCATGAAGCCACCCACGCGGTTATCCAGGGCCCGGCCCACGTAGAACTTGTCGTTGAGCACCATAAACTCGTCCTCAAACGTGACGACCGAGCCCACGTGAATGCCCATCTGCTCTACTTCCTCTTTGCTCGAAGCGCCGCAGTCCAAGAACACGGTTTCGATGGTGGGCGCTTTGTCCTGCTCCACTTTGCGCACGTGAATGGCCGGCCAGCCAAACACCGCCTTCACAATGCCCTTGTTGGTGTGGATGTTTACCCGCTTGCTGGGCGCCACCAAGGGGTCGGAGCCGCCATTGCGCCGCAGATACAGAAAGCCGGACTCCGTGATGAAGTTGACGAAGTAGCTGATTTCGTCGGCGTGGGCCTCAATCACCACTTTGTACTCCGCCTCCGGATTTACCACGCCTACTACCGTGCCGTAGGTATCCACGAAATACTCGTCAATGTACGGTTTGAGGTAGTCGAGCCAAATCTTCTGGCCTTCTTGCTCAAAGCCGGTAGGCGAGGGGTTGTTGAGGTATTTCTGGAGAAACTCGAAGCTTTCTGGACGCATAAGAAGAAAAGGTAAAGGCACTATAAAATGAATCAGCTACGATTCTGAGGGCGCGGTGGATGTAGAGGGAGCATACCAAGCCATTGGAATATCGGCCTCAATGCCTCGGGTAGTAGCTACCCGGCCGAGAAACCGGCCTTCCTGGTGGAAACCCAGCTGCTCATACAGAGCAATAGCCCGGGTGTTGCTTTCCCGCACCAACAACTCAACGCGCTGGACACCCGGAAATTGGGTCTGCACTGCCGTCAGCAGGGCGGTAAATAACTTTCGGCCCACGCCCTGGCCCTGGGCAGCAGGCGCTACGGCAACGGTGAGGTCGCCAAATACGTGCGCGAAGATCTGCAGGCCAGGCGAGTAGGTATGAATTTCCGCTACCAGCTGGCCGTTTTGCTCGGCCACCAGCGCCACCCCGCGCTGCAGACTGCGCGTGAGAAAGTTCAGCACATACTCATCCGTTATTTCCTCCGGCTGCCGGGCAAGGCCCCCACTTTCTCCCGACACCTGCTGGTACAGGCTTTTGATGGCTGCAGCATCCTGTAGACGAGAAGGCCTAAACGTAATCAGCATACCGTGGGTGCTACAGTGGAATGTTGCCGTGTTTCTTGCGGGGCAGGGTATCCACTTTGTTTTCCAGCATCTTAAAGGCCCGAATCAGCTTCTGGCGCGTCTGTGAGGGCAGAATTACTTCATCCACGAAGCCGCGGTGGGCGGCACGGTAGGGCGTAGCAAACTTCTGCTGGTACTCATCTACCTTTTCCTGGAGCTTGGCTTCGGGGTTTTCAGCCTGGGCAATTTCGCGCTTGAAGATGATTTCGGCCGCGCCTTTGGCGCCCATCACCGCAATTTCGGCCGTGGGCCAGGCGTAGTTCATATCCGCCCCGATGTGCTTCGAGTTCATCACATCATAAGCGCCACCGTAAGCTTTGCGGGTGATGACGGTGATGCGCGGGACAGTGGCTTCGCAGAAGGCGTACAGCAGCTTGGCCCCGTTGGTGATAATGCCGCGCCACTCCTGGTCGGTGCCGGGCAGGAAGCCGGGCACGTCTTCCAGCACCAGCAGCGGGATGTTGAACGAGTCGCAGAAGCGTACGAACCGGGCCGCCTTCGTGCTGGCGTTGATGTCGAGTACCCCGGCCAGCACGGCGGGCTGGTTGCCCACAATACCAATGCTCCGGCCGCCCAGGCGCGCAAAGCCTACCACGATGTTCTCGGCAAAGTTCTGGTGCACCTCCATGAAGGTGTCGGCATCAATGATTCCTTCAATCACCTCCCGAATGTCGTAGGGCTGGTTGGGGTTTTCGGGAATAATCGTATCGAGAACCGCACGGGTTTCGTCGGCCGCCGAGTAGGGCAGGGCCGGGGCAGTTTCCTCACAGTTCTGGGGCATGTAGCTCAAGAGCTGCTTGAGCTGCTGAATGATGGCTACCTCGTTCGGTGCCGTGAAGTGCGTAACGCCACTTTTGGCCGAGTGCGTGCTGGCCCCGCCCAACTCCTCACTCGTCACGTTTTCGTGGGTTACGGTTTTCACCACGTTGGGCCCCGTCACGAACATGTAGCTCGTGTTTTCCACCATCAGGATGAAGTCCGTGATGGCGGGGGAGTATACCGCGCCGCCCGCGCAGGGACCCATAATAGCCGAAAGCTGGGGGACGACGCCCGAGGCCAGGGTATTCTTGTAGAAAATGTCGGCGTAACCGCCCAGGCTCACCACACCTTCCTGAATCCGCGCTCCGCCGGAGTCGTTGAGGCCGATAACCGGGGCGCCGTTCTTCATGGCTAGGTCCATGATTTTTACGATTTTCTCGGCATGCGTTTCGCTAAGCGAGCCGCCGAACACCGTGAAATCCTGGGAGAAAACGTACACCAAGCGGCCATTTACCGTGCCGTAACCCGTCACCACACCGTCGCCGAGGTAGTACTCCTTGTCGAGGCCGAAGTCCTTGGAGCGGTGCATCACAAACTTGCCGATTTCCTCGAAGGAGCCCTCATCCAGCAGCAGATCCACCCGTTCCCGGGCGGTAAGCTTGCCTTTCTGGTGCTGGGCATCAATGCGAGCTTGGCCGCCGCCGAGCAGGGCTTCCTGGTTTTTGCGGGCAAGAATTTCGGTTTTGCTTAGTTGGGCTTCAGCGTGCGGATCGGACATGGGGTGGGGAAGTCGGTAGCTACATGGGTAAGGACGCCAAAGGTAACGTACTGAGCAAAAAAAGCTGCATCGTAATTTGGGCGAGTATAAAAAGCAAAAACGGCCGGCTCCCTCGCGGAAACCGGCCGTTTGCACTAAAATCTGGTACGCTTACTTCTTCGCGTCCGCGTCGTCACCCGTTTCGGGCTTTTCGGCGGGCCGCTCGTCGCTGGCGAGGTTGGGTGCTTCGTCGCTCTTGCTTACCGAGAACTTCAGCTCGTCTTTCCCAGCTTCATAGTCGGCCGTGATAACGTCGCCTTGCACCACCTGAGCCTTCAGGATTTCCTCGGCAATCGGGTCTTCGATGTACTTCTGGATGGCTCGGTTGAGCGGACGTGCGCCGTATTTGGGGTCGAAGCCCTTTTCGGCCACGAAGTCCTTGGCGGCTTCGGTCAGCTCTACGCGGTAGCCCAGCGTTTGCACACGCGAGAGGAGCTTGCTCAGGCTGATGTCGATGATCTTGTGGATATCCGACTTCTCCAGGGAGTTGAAGACGATAACGTCGTCCAAGCGGTTCAGGAACTCGGGCGAGAAGGTTTTGCGCAGGGCGTTGGTGATGGTGCCCTTCGTCAGCTCGTCCATGTTTTCCTGCCGCGCCTTGGTGCCAAAGCCGATGCCTGCGCCAAAGTCCGCCAGATCACGCGCCCCAATGTTGGAGGTCATGATGATGATGGTATTGCGGAAGTCCACCTTGCGGCCGAGGCCGTCGGTCAGGATACCATCGTCAAGCACCTGCAGCAGCAGGTTGTACACGTCGGGGTGTGCCTTCTCAATTTCGTCGAGCAGAATCACTGAGTACGGCTTGCGGCGGATTTTCTCCGTCAGCTGACCGCCTTCTTCGTAGCCCACGTAGCCGGGAGGTGCGCCCACCAGGCGCGATACGCTGAATTTCTCCATGTACTCCGACATGTCAATCCGCACCAGCGAATCTTCCTTGTCGAAGAGGTAAGTGGCCAGCACCTTCGCCAGCTCCGTCTTACCTACACCCGTCGGGCCCAGGAACACGAACGAGCCGATGGGCTTCTTGGGGTCTTTCAGGCCCACGCGGGTACGCTGAATGGCTTTCACCAATTGCTTGATGGCCTTGTCCTGCCCGATTACCTTGCCCTGCAGCTCTTCGCCCATTTTCAGGAGCTTAGAGCTTTCGTTCTGGGCCACGCGGCTCACGGGAATGCCAGTCATCATGGCAATAACCTCAGCCACGTTTTCTTCCTTCACGGTGTAGCGCTTCTTCTTGGTCTCCTCTTCCCAGTCCTTTTTGGCCTGGTCGAGCTGATCAATCAGTTTCTTCTCCGTGTCGCGCAGTTTGGCGGCTTCCTCGTATTTCTGCGACTTCACCACGCGGTTTTTCTCCACCTTGATGTTCTCAATCTGCTCTTCGAGCTTGAGAATATCCTCGGGCACCACGATGTTGTTGATGTGCACACGGGCACCAGCCTCGTCGAGAATGTCGATGGCCTTATCAGGCAGGAAACGGTCCGACATGTAGCGGTCCGACAGCTTTACGCAGGCTTCAATAGCCTTGTCGGTGTACACGACGTGGTGGTGGTCCTGGTACTTGTCCTTGATGTTGTGCAGGATTTCGATGGTTTCCTCGGGCGTGGTGGGGTCCACCATTACCATCTGGAAACGACGGGCCAAAGCGCCATCCTTCTCGATATACTGCCGGTACTCGTCCAGCGTGGTAGCCCCGATGCATTGAATTTCGCCGCGGGCCAGGGCCGGCTTGAACATGTTGGAAGCGTCGAGCGAGCCGGAAGCACCGCCAGCGCCTACAATCGTGTGTAGCTCGTCAATGAACAGAATCACGTCGGGCGACTTTTCCAGCTCGTTCATCACAGCCTTCATGCGCTCCTCAAACTGGCCGCGGTACTTGGTACCGGCCACCAGCGAGGCCAGGTCGAGCGTCACCACGCGCTTGTTGAAGAGCACGCGCGACACTTTTTTCTGGATGATGCGCAGGGCGAGGCCTTCGGCAATAGCCGTTTTACCAACGCCGGGTTCCCCAATGAGGATGGGGTTGTTCTTTTTGCGGCGGCTCAGGATCTGAGCGACGCGCTCAATCTCCTTTTCGCGACCCACAATGGGGTCGAGCTTGTCGTCTTCAGCCAGCTTGGTCAGGTCGCGCCCAAAGTTGTCGAGCACTGGGGTGCGGGACTTTTCGCCGGGCTTTTTAGCCGCCGAGCTGCTGCCGGACTTGGAAGCCGAGCCAAAGAGTTTGTCGTTGTCGTCGTCGTCGGTGTCGGAAGGACCGGCCGAGGGACCAGCGGCATTGCCGCGGTAATCGAGGGAATCGCGCACTGCTTCGTAGTTAACGTTGAACTTGGCCAGAATCTGGGAAGAGATATTGTCCTCATCGCGCAGGATGGAAAGCAGCAAGTGCTCCGTGCCGATGATTTCGCTCTTGAAGATTTTAGCTTCCAGGTAAGTGATTTTGAGCACCTTTTCCGTCTGCTTCGTGAGCGGAATAGAGCCGGTTATGCTAGTGCCCTGCGTAGCCGTGTTGCGGGTGGCTTGTTCCAGCGCGTACTTGAGCTCATCCACGGAAATGCCCAATTTCTTGAGCAAGCCAATGGCCGTGCCTTCGCCCTCGCGAATCATGCCTAGCAATAGGTGTTCGGTGCCAATATAATCATGCCCGAGCCGGATGGCTTCTTCCCGGCTCAAGGATATGACCTCCTTGACTCGATTTGAGAATTTAGCTTCCATGCAGATAAGTAGTGAAGAAAAAGGGAAACCCGCAAGTCTTCGTAGCTGCTTACGAAAAAACGGGATGGGCCGCTGGTATCTGATAACAGAGGAATACGGGCCAGGGTTCTGAAGAAGGAGGAGAGAGACGGCAAAAGCCCTACGCGAGAAAGCTGCCGGCGGCTGGTCCCTGCATAAACAGCAGGTCCAGGATGCTCAGCCCAGGTACAAATGATGCGCCAAACGTATGCGCGTAAGGCCGCACCGACGTCCTGTCAGGTTCTGGGTTGGTAGGTGATTTAGGCGTCAGCCAGTCGCGCCGGTCGTGCACGGCAGTGGAAGCATAGGTAGGGTGGTAGTCAGTGGTGAATTCAACCGGAAGCCGTAGCCGCAGGCAGCGCAGATAGAACTGCAGCAGCGTCAGATTCAGGTCAAAAAGTAGGGGAAATTTCTGTACGTAAATATCGTGCAGATAGTCGGCGTAGTACGCAAAATAGGGGCTGCCCCCGTAGGCCGTTTGTAGGGTGCGCCAGTGCCGGTGCACCCAGTTCTGACGGTAGTCGATTTCCAGGTTCCTGATTGGTACTTTCTCGCTGCGGTTGCCGTCTACAACGGGTACGGTAAGGGGCTGAACACCCTGGGCCGTCAGGATCAGGCAGCGGTTACGGTAAGTTTGCTTATGATAATGCTCATGCTGCTCCAGCCACAGCGCATCTTTTCCCAAAAGTTCAGCAAAAAACGTGGTAGGAGGATTATATTGGAGCTCAAACAAAACAGGCATGATGCTGGCTTAGCAGGCGGCGGATACGGGCCCATGCAAGGGGAACCCGCGCCAAAGTACGGGCGTTAGCCGCAGTACTTCGTTCCCAACACCTTTCTTTATTTCTGACATCCTGACATGAAATTCTACCTGCTTGGTATTCTGAGTTTGCTGCTGTCAGCCGTTGCGCAGGCGGCGCCCCCCCGGTTACTGCTGGACGTAGCCGCTTTTCGGAACACTGACACCAGCCGCAAAGGTGGCGTGCTGGAGGTCTACGCCACCGTAGACGGCAATTCCCTCACGTACCAGCGCCGGGCAGTAAAGGCCTTCCAGGCCTCGGCGGTGCTTACCCTGGAAGTACTGAAGGCCGATGGTCAGATCGTGTATAGCGAAACAATAAAGCTCAAGCCGCCCGTGCTGCGGGATACCGCGCAGGCTATCAAAAACCCGATGAGCTTTCAGAAGCGTGTGATCCTGCCCGATGGTACGTACACGGTGCGCGGGCAGGTGCGCGACCAGTTCAAGGCCGGCGGCAACCGTATTCTGGAGGTTCCGGTGGCGTTGCAGTTCGACCAGGCCGGCCTGCGCCTCAGCGACGTGGTAGTGCTGGCCAAAGCGCCTAGCCGCTCCTCCGATGAGTCGAACTTTACCCGGGGGGGATACCTGCTGATCCGCACGCCGGGCGGCCTCTACGGCCGCGGGGCCGACCGGCTGTTTGCCTACGCTGAGCTGTACAATGCCCCCGCCGAGCAAACGCTGGCCACTAAGTACCGGCTGCGGCTGGTAGGCGCTACCAAAGATGCCGCTACAGGCGCCGGCATGGCCAAAGCGCTGGGCAATGCCCCCCACCTCATTCTGGTAGACATGGATATTGCCAAGGTGCCCGCTGGGGAATACGATTTAATTGTGGAAGTTCGCGGCGCCAAAAACAAGCTGCTGGCCAGCAAAACCACCCGGGTGCTCCGGCAGCCCGATACGTACGCTCCGGCGGCCGCCGCTATTCGCTTATGAGTTCCTCTACTGCCCCCTCTCCCTATCCCTGGTACTTCCGGCCGCTCGATTGGGGATTGCGAGGTTTGGCCGCCCTGCCGTTGTTTGTACTCTACGGGCTGGCCGAAGTGCTGTATTTCCTGATGGCCTACGTGCTGCGCTACCGGCAGCGGGTGGTGCTTGAAAATTTGCGCAACTCGTTTCCGGAGAAATCGGCAGTTGAGCACCGGCAGCTGGCCCGGCGCTTTTACCGGCACTTTGCGCAGCTGATGGTAGAAATTCTGTGGTTGCGCCAGGCCACTCCGGCGCAGCTGAAGCGGCGCGTGGAGTACCCCAACAAGCACGTGCTGACCGACCACGTAGAAGCGGGCCGCTCGGTGCTGGCGTTGGGCTCTCATGCTGGCAACTGGGAATGGATTCTTACCTCGGGGCAGCTGCAGCTGGATGTGCCGGCCGTGGGCGTCTATCAGCCGCTGAACAATGGCTTCTTCGACGAATTCATGTACAAGCTGCGCACCCGCACCGGAGCTGAGTTGGTAACCATGCGCGAAACCATCCGCTACATGGCCGCCACCCGCAACCGCCAGAAAGTGCTCAGCATGCTTTCCGACCAGAGCCCCAGTAACCCCACCAACCGCTATTGGACGCACCTGTTGCACCAAGACACGGCTTTCTACACCGGGGCCGACCGGCTGGCCTCGCACTTTCAGATGCCCGTCGTATACGTCAGCATTCAGCGGGTGCGGCGGGGCTATTACCGTATCGTGCTGGAAGAGCTGTTTGACGGCCAGTCCGCCTTGGACCCCAACCAGCACCAGATTACGGAGGCCTTTGCCCGGGCTCTGGAACGCGACATTCAGGCCGCCCCGGCCGATTACCTTTGGTCTCATCGGCGCTGGAAGCACAAGCGAGAGGCAACCGAAAGGGTACACTGATAAGCGAACCGCTTTAAAAGAGGAAAGGCCACCCCTGCGTTTGCAGGAGTAGCCTTTCCTCTTTTAGGGGCTTGGCACCTACAGGTACTGCTCGATGTCGCCGGCACCCTGGCGGATTATGTTGAAGTCTTCGTCGGTACAATCGATAACGGTACTAGCCACGTTGTGCCCGAATCCGCCGTCGATGACCAGGTCTACCAGGGGGCGGTATTTCTCAAAAATCAGGTCCGGATCGGTGCTGTACTCCAGAATCTCGTCGTCGTCGTGCACGGAGGTGCTGACGATGGGGTTACCAAGCTCCCGCACCAGGGCCAAGCAGATGTTGTGGTCGGGCACGCGGATACCCACAGTTTTGCGCTTTACCCCGCCGTACTTGGGGGCTTTGGTGCTAGCCTCAAAAATAAATGTGAACGGCCCGGGCAAGGCTTTCTTCAGCACTTTATACACCGGGGTAGTAATGCCGTTGGCATAGTCGGTGATGTGCGACAGATCGGAGCAAATAAACGACAGGTTGGCTTTATCCGGCTTTATGCCTTTAATCCGGCAAAGCTTCTCCACGGCCCGGGCATTATGAATATCGCACCCCAGCCCGTAAATGGTATCGGTGGGGTAGATGATGACGCCACCACTACGCAGTACCTCCACGGCTTGCTGGATACGATTCTGCGGCGGGTTGTCGGGGTGAATACGGAGTAGGGTAGCAGCCATAGAAAGAAGTTGTTGAAAAGGGGGACCACGCAGAACCGTTTCCTGCCCCACTCAGATAGGCCGGGACAAGGTACTAGGCGGGCAACAAAACTGCTACCCAGCCCAGCGCTTTTCCGGATGCGGGTAGCCCCGCAAAAAAAAGCCCCGGCCGAAGCCAGGGCTTTTCTTACGCAAAACTAACCTGCTACGGTTACTGCTTCACAAAACGGCGCGTTACCGAACCATCTTTGGTGGTAATGCGCACCAGGTAAGTACCACGCTGCAGCGAAGCTACGTTCAGCAGGGCAACGTCCGAGGTAGCAGTAGTGCGGCTGATGCGCTGGCCCAGCAGGCTCAGCACTTCTACCGTAGCACCGCGGCCGGCAGCACCCAACTTCAGGTTCAGCTGACCGGCAGCGGGGTTGGGGTAGAGCTGCACCGTGCGGCCGAAGGCTGGCTCGCGGTTAGCCGTGGGAGTCAGCACGATATCGGCCATGCTGCGGGGGAAGATCTGGTAACCCGTATCGAAGGGCGAGTTGCTGTCGAACTGACCACCCAGGCCGGTTACAGCAAACGTGCCTGCAGGCGCCGACATGGCGTACAACCCGCTTACTTTGGTGATGCGCAGCTGGAAGATGGTGCCGGCGGCATCTTTAGCCTCTACGTTCGTGGCTGCGCCGGTGGTGGCTTCAGTAGGCCATTTCAAAGGATCTACCAGCGTCAGGCCATTCACGGTAATCAACTCCGATTCTTCGCCTTCGCCCACGGCGGTTACTACGCGTGGCGTTACCAAAGCAGCGTTTTGGCGGAATCGGGTGATTTCTGTAGCCGTAATCTGGGTCAGGCCGTTAAACTGAGCCAGGGTACCGGTTACGTCAACGGAGTCGCCTTGAGCCAGCACCAGGTCACCCAGGTTGGCCGAGGAGAAGATGCCGATGCCGCCCGTTGCGTCGATGAGGGCAAACTGGTAGCCACCGGCCGTGCGCAGGTTAGGTCCATACACAACACCGGTTGCTTTTACCCGCTGCGTGGCCTTTAGCGGCACGCCATTAGCGTCGTTCTGCGTAAGCGTGGCAATGGGGGTAACGTCAAGGGCAGCAGGAACGTCGTTGGCCAGAATCTTAACTTCCAGCGTAGCCGGCGTGCCCAGCGTAGCGCCGGTGGCGTCCATGAGCATGATCTGCAGGGTTTCGGAAGCTTCCTGCGCGGCGTCGTCCACAATCTTGAGGGTCACCGTCTGCGCGGTGTTGTCGCCGGCGGCAAAGGTCAGCGTCTTGTCCTCAAAGGTGTAGTCGCTGCTGGAAGCAGAGCCACCCGTAGTGGAGGCCATAACTTTCACCGTAACGGCGGTGGTAGGCACCGCGGAGAGCTGCACTTGGATGCTTACGTCTTGGCCTTCTTCCGCATCCACGCTGCTCTTATCCAGCGTGAGCACGGGCAAGGCTACCACCGCGTCGTTGGCGGCAATGGAAAGCGTGTAGTGGTCGGGGCTTACGGTAGCGGCGGCAGCGGGCAGGGCGTTTTCCAGGGAGAACATAATCGTCTCCAGGGCTTCCTCCGCGTTATCGTTCACGATGGTTACGTCTACCGTCTGCTCGGCGGTGGAGTTAGCCGGGAAGGTCACCGTCTGCTTGGTGTAGGTGTAGTCGTCGGTAGCCGTGGCCGAGCCGGCGGGCGTAGCCACCACCACATCAACCTTGATTTCCTGGGTGCTGGCGGCGCTCAGCTTCACTGGCACGCGCACCACGCCCGCCGACTCATCCACGGTAGCACCCGAAGAGGCGAAGGAAATAGTAGGGGCAGTAGTGGTGCCGGTAGTGACGGAGCCGTCTACTTTGATGTTGTCGAGGCGCCAAGAGCCACCTTCGGCTTCGGCTTTGTAGCCATAAAAGCGGAACTCAACGGCGGAGGTGAGGCCGGTGAAGGCGGCTGGCAGATCAATCTTCTTACCCACGCGCGTGTCAGAATCGTCTGGCACGGTCACTTTTACCAAGTCACTGGCGAAGTTGTCGAGGCTGGAACGCATTACCCACTCCGTGATACCGGTGCCCGAGCGGCGTTCGTCCAACGTAACGCTCGTAAGGTTAAGCGTAGCGCCGCTGGCCGGAGTCACCGAAAAGGTATAGTAATCGTTGACGTCGGGAGTAGCTGCTGTTGTCCAGCCCGTTGAAGCAAAAGCGCCGCCACCGAGCGAAGGCGTCACGCCCGAGCCCCGCGATATGGGGGAAAACGTTGCATTGGCAGGCTGGGCGTCTGCCGGATAAGTAGCCTCATTCCCCACAGAGGGGGTGGTAGTGCCAAAGGAATAAGTGGCCAGTTGCGCCTGGGCGGAAAAGGCAAATGTGAGACCAAGCATGCCGAGGGCGAAACGCCGCGCAACCATGCCAAGGGAGTAAGGGTGCAACATAAACAAAGAAAAAGTTGATGAAAGAAGAAGCTGTAATTTCGGGCCTTAAAGTTACCCGCTTCGCCCGGTTACGCAACTGGAAGTAGCATTGTCTTTGGATTACTTCATTTTTCCGCGCTGCCACTCATGGCCAAACCCCGCATCGACTACAAAGCCCAGGCCCTGCGCCGTCGAAACCGCTTCGCTTATACCGTGGGCGTGCTCGGTATTCTACTCATTACTTTCTCGTACTATTTCTATCAGGTGTTCTTCACGCCCAACGTGGAAACCAAGGGGAAGCCTACCTACGTGCTCGTGCGCCGGGGCCAGACAGCCAAGGCCGTACTCGACTCCATTGAGGCCACCGGCGTCATCGTTGACAAGCTGAGCCTGCACTTTGTGGCGCGGCTGATGAAGTACGACAAGCTAGTGAAGCCGGGCCGCTACGAGCTGAAAGATGGGGCCACCAACCGCCAGCTCATCAACGACCTGCGCACCGGGCGCCAGTCCCCGCTGAAGCTAACTTTCCAGAACATTCGCCTGCGGGAAGATTTGGCGCGTAAGCTTAGCACGGCCATCGACTCGCGCCCCGGCCAGTTTGACTCCCTGCTTAGCTCGCCGACCTACACCAAGGCCCTGGGCTTCGACACCACGAGCATCCTCACGATGTTTATCCCGAACACCTACGAGCTGTACTGGAACTCGACGCCCGACAACCTCATGCAGCGCATGAAAAAGGAGTACGACAAGTTCTGGACGCCCGCCCGCGACGCCAAGCGCAAGAAGCTGGGTCTCAGCCGGGCTGAGGTAAGTACCCTGGCCAGCATTGTAGAAGCCGAGCAGCAGCAGCACGCCGACGAGCGGCCCCGCGTAGCCGGGGTGTACCTCAACCGCCTCAAGCGCGGCATGAAGCTGCAGGCCGACCCCACCGTGGTGTACGCCAACCAGGATTTTGGCATCCGGCGCGTGCTGAACGTGCACCTGCAGAAAGACTCGCCCTACAACACGTACAAGTACGCGGGCCTGCCGCCCGGCCCCATCAACCTGCCCAGCATTGCCAGCATCGACGCCGTACTGAACCCCGAAAGCCACCAGTACCTGTACTTCTGCGCCAAGGAGGATTTCAGCGGTTACCATGCCTTTGCCCGTAATGAGCAGGAACACCTCGTAAACGCCCGCCGCTACCAAGCTGCTTTGAGCCGTAACGGAATTATGAAATAGACAATGGGCTTTAGATAATGAAATTGAAAAAGTTGACTTACGAAGAGTACCAGGCAGCATTTCAGGCACCAATGCTCGACGTGACTACAACCGCAGAGCCAGTGCTGGATATTTGGCCGTATGTCGAGGCAGTACCATCAGCTGATTTAGATGGCTATGTCCTCTTAGATGGTATAGTTAAGTATGTATATCAGCATCCTACTGAAAAGTTGCTTCATGTATTGGTTTCGACCGACGATAAAAACGTTTTCCTTGTTGTGTTAATAGATTTAGGTAAACCTGAAATTGTCGGTCACTATCTTCTGAATCTACTACAACTCTATAGCATTGCTTAATTCAAGCTACTGAACAATGTATCAACACGACACCCAGATTCGCGTACGCTATGCCGAAACTGACCAGATGGGCTACGTCTATCATGGCAACTACGCGGCGTACTTCGAAGTGGCCCGCACGGAGGCTTTCCGGCAGCTGGGCATCCGCTACAAGGATATGGAAGCCGACGGCGTGGGCATGCCGGTAGGGGAGCTGCGTACCCGCTTCCGCCGCCCGGCCCGGTACGACGACCTGCTCACGGTGCGCCTGCTCCTGAAGCAGCCGGCCGAAGGCTCCCGCGTGCTGTTCGAGTACGAAATCTACAATGAGGCGCAGGAACTGCTTACCGAAGGCCACACGCTAATGGTCTTTGTAAATGCTGCTACCGGCCGCCCCGTGCCCATGCCCGCCGATATTCAGGCCAAGCTGGTGCCCTACTTTCAGGAAGACGAGCTTACCAGCCCGCTTACGCCCCCGGCCAAGCCCTCCGAGGCGCCTGCCCCGGCGGCTTTTCCCAAGAAAAGCGGGGAATAACCGCTCCGCCATTTCCTTCGCCGCTACCAGATGTTGATGCGCTTACCTCGTCGCTATAGGGTGTCCGATGTACGCCGGAACCGCCCCTACCGCCGCCTGATGGTGTGGCTGAAGCGGCTGCGCTTCAACCGCGGCCAGGCCTCGGTGTACGACGTGGTCGACCACATGATTCAGGAATTGAAGCTGGACAGCGTAACCAAGCGCGCGTCCTACATGGCCTTCAACTTTACCATTGCCATCTTCCCCACCATCATCTTTCTCTTTACCCTGATTCCGTACATCCCGGTTCCGAACCTGAACCTGGACATCCTGCAGTTTCTCTCCGACCTCATTCCGCAGGGCATGTACGTAGTCATTGCCGATACCATCGAGGACATCGTCAACATTCCGCATGGGGGGTTGCTGTCCTTTGGTTTCGGCACGGCGCTGGTGCTCAGCTCCAACGGCATCATGGCCCTGCTCGATGCCTTCGACAAGAAGTACCACACCTTCAAGCGCCGCACCTACCTGCGCAAGCGCGTCATTGCTACCCTGCTCACCGTAGTGTTGGCCATGGTGCTGATTGTGGCCATTGCGGGTATCTTCTTCGGTACGTATATCATTGATACCCTGGTGTTCTACGAAATCGTGCCCGAACGCCTGACGGCCCTGCTGACGACCTTGCTGCGCTACGGCTCAGTGGTGGGGTTGTTTCTGTTCACTACCTGCCTGATTTACTACTACGTGCCGGCCGTGCAGGACCGGTGGCCCTTTCTGTCGGCGGGGGCGGTGGTGGCTACGCTGCTTATCTTTCTGGTGTCCTTTCTGTTTATTCTCTACATCAAGATTTTCGACTCCTACAACCATTTCTACGGCTCCATTGGGGCGCTGGTGGGGTTCATGGTCTGGCTGGATTTCGTGTGCATGACTTTGATTGTGGGATTTGAAGTGAATGTGAGCATCGATGCCGTAACCGGGCGGCTGAAACGCTATGTAGTTCGCACTGAGTCAGTAGGCCCGCCCACGTCAGCCTGAGCGAAAAAAAATGCGTGGCGCGCTTGCGCTAAGGGCTGGGAGCAGCTACTTTTGTCGTCCCAAACCACTCCATTTGGGCCTTAGAGAGGTGGCAGAGTGGTCGAATGCGACGGATTCGAAATCCGTTATACCTGCAAGGGTATCGGGGGTTCGAATCCCCCCCTCTCTGCTAAGGGCTTTTTTCCGCGGAAAAGTCTTTTTCTAGTGTACTTGCGCGGGCTACTCAGAGAAGTGGCAGAGTGGTCGATTGCGGCGGTCTTGAAAACCGTTGAGGGTTAAACCTCCGGGGGTTCGAATCCCTCCTTCTCTGCAACTGAGTATCATAGAGCAGCCCCCTTCCGGCAACGGCAAGGGGGTTTCTTTTTGATCTTTTCCGAAGGCAATCCACTAGGCAGGAAAAGAAAAAAAGCAAGAGCTGCCCCAGGCGTTTAGGGCGTTTTAGCGTTGCTGCTCTGTCCAGCAAGGGGAGGGGGAGGCCTCATGTCAGATGCCTCGTTGGGGCTAGCCGAAGGTAGCTCGACCAAACAGCACCGGAACTGCTGCGTACTACCAGAGGCACCCAGTAGTAACCACCACCTTCCTTCACCTGACCCTTCCTGCTTATGTGCGGCCGCTATACATTCACTGCTCCTGCTCCTGTAGTTGAGGCACGCTTCGAAGCCACTATGCCGGCCGATGCGGCCCCAACGTTCAACGCGGCGCCTTCCCAGCGCCTGCCCATTATCACCAACGTCGAGCCCGGCAAAGTGCAGCTCTTTCAGTGGGGCTTGTTGCCGGCCTGGGTGAAAGATGCGCAGAAAGCCAACAAACCCATAAACGCCCGCGCCGAGACTTTAACCGAAAAACCCTCTTTTCGCCAGCTGCTGCAGCGTCGCCGCTGCCTGGTGCTAGCCGATAGTTTCTACGAGTGGGAGCGACCAGCCGCGGGTAGCAAAGGCCCCAAGATTCCCCACCGCATTATGCTGCGCAGTGAACAGCCTTTTGCCCTGGCCGGGCTCTGGGATGAGTGGGTAAACCGAGAAACGGGAGAAGTACACCCTACATTCACCATCATCACCACGGAGCCAAATGAATTGATGACGGGTATACACGACCGGATGCCGGTGATTCTGCCGGGCCGGGAAGCCGAGCTGCAGTGGCTGGATGACGGCGGGGCGGCCAAAACCCAGCTGCTGCGGCCCTACCATGCGCTGGACATGAAGCAATACACCGTGGGAAGCCAGGTGAACTCGCCGGGAAACAACGACAGCGCCTGCGCCGCCCCGTTTACCTGGAGCTAGGCAAGTCCTGGTTCCTGCAGGCGCACAGGTTTGGTGGTTGGGCTTTTAAGCACTCCGCATCGAATCTTTTTAATCCGGCGGCGGTTGGTTTCTTCGCTAAGAAATGGCTTACGTTACTGTTGAGCTTAAGAAAAAGGCTGTACTTTCGTAAGCGCAACCGTACAGTTCGCTACCTCCACCGTCTATGACTGAGCTGCTATTTGATGTCAACCTGCAACAGCTGCCGGAGGAATATCTTGCGGGCGCCTGGCGGGTAGCAGATCGGGTACTGAACCGTACGGACCCCACGAGTACCTTGGCCCAGGTTACCCGCCTGCACCTGCTGCCGGGAGAGCTAAAGCTGGAAGCCACGCACGACGAGCAAGCCGGGTCGTGGTCGGTAGAGCGCGACGAGCTGCTGAAACGACCCTACCTGGAGATACAGCTGCAGCAGGAAACCACCCGGGCCCTGATTACTCGCCTGCGCCGCTCAGCTGATGGTTTGCACAGCCAGCTCAACCTATACTTCCTCTCGGGCATGGAAGTGCAGCTCACTCAGCCCTAAGCCCGCCCTGCTTTCTGCTTTCGTACCATGTCTGACTTACCGGATTCTTCTCCTTATGACAACCTGCACGCGGCCATCGAAGCGGCAGGAATAGGCACCTGGGATTTCAACCCCCTTTCGGGCTCCTTGCGGTGGTCGGACCGGTGCAAGGAGCTGTTTGGACTGCCCGCCGACGCGCCAATTGACTACAGCGTGTTTCTGGCCGGGTTGCACCCCGATGACCGCGCCAAGACCGATGCCGTGGTGCAGCAGGCCCTGCAACCTACCGGCACGGGCGAATACGACATTGAGTACCGCACCATTGGCTTGCAAGATGGTAAGCTGCGCCGGGTGCGGGCCACCGGGCATGCCGTTTTCGATGAAGCGCGTACCCGCGCCGTCCGCTTTGTGGGTACCGTCATGGACGTGACGCAGCGCTACCAGCAGGCCCAGGATTACCAGGCTGTTATTGAGTACATCCCGCAGATGGTGTGGCTGACAGACCCTGCCGGCTACCACACCTTCTTCAACCAGCGCTGGACCGATTATACGGGCTACACCTTGGCCCAGAGCCAGGGCACCGAAATGTGGAACAACCTGCTCCACCCCGACGACCGTGCCCGGGCGCAGCAGGTGTGGGGCCGTAGCCTGCAAACGGGCGAAGACTACGAAATAGAGTACCGTTTCAAAGGCGTTGATGGGGCCTACCGCTGGTTTTTGGGCTTGGCCAAGCCTATTCGGGACGAGCAGGGTGAAATTACCCGCTGGTTTGGCACGTGCACCGACATTCACGATCAAAAGCTGGCCGAAGCTCAGCTACGCTCCAGCGAGGAGCGCTACCACATGGCCTCGCTGGCTACCAACGACGCTATCTGGGACTGGAACCTGCAAACCAACTCAGTAAGTTGGAACGACGCCATTTTCCGGCTCTACGGCTACACCCGGGCTGAGGTAGAAGCAACTTCCCAATGGTGGTACGAGCACATCCATCCCGCCGATGCCTCCCGCGTAGTAGATGGCATTCATCGGGTAATTGACAATGGCCACACGATGTGGCAGGATGAGTACCGCTACCGCCGGGCCGATGGCTCCTACGCCTACGTGCACGACCGGGGCTACGTGTCGCATGGAGAAGATGGCCGCCCCATCCGCATGATTGGCGCTATGCAGGACGTGACCGAGCAGCGCCAGATCCAGCGCGCCCTGCGCGAACGGGATGAGGAGTTTGCCTCCCTGGCTGATAATATGGCCCAGCTGGCCTGGATGGCCAAGCCCGATGGCTACATCTATTGGTATAACCAGCAGTGGTACGACTACACGGGCACAACCCTGGCGGAAATGCAGGGCCAGGGCTGGAAGAAAGTACACCACCCCGACCACCTGGCCCGCGTGGCTGCAACCGTCGATGCGGCCTGGGACCTGGGAAAGGCTTGGGAGCTAACGTTTCCGCTACGGGGGCGCAACGGGGCGTACCGCTGGTTTCTGACGCGGGCCGTTCCTGTGCACAACGAGCAGGGCAAGCTGGTGCGCTGGCTGGGCACCAACACCGATGTAACCGAACAAAAGCAGCTGCAGGAGCAGCTGGAACGGGCCTACTCTGACTTGGAAGCCAAGATTGTCTTCCGCACCTTGGACCTGGAGCACCAGGTACAGGAGCTACGCCGCCGCCTTGGCGAATAGGCGACCAGCATAAAGAAGGCTCCTGAGCAGGAGCCTTTTTTATACCTGGACGAGGCTGTGTGGACAGGTAGATGAAGGTACCTCATGTCGAATGCAGCGAAGCATGACAGCCTGGTGAGCTTACAGTCCACACGGTAGCAAAACGGCGGTTAAGCATGCTATGTAGTTGGCTCACATTAATATGTGATTGTACTATGCGGGGAAGAGACGGAGCTTTGCAGAAGTAAATAGTCTACTCTGCTTCCTTCTGCTCGCTATGAAATACACTGTACCCTTGCTGACGCTGCTCAGCACCCTCGGTCTGGCCGGTTCGGCGGTAGGCCAGGGCACTCCCTTTAAAGCCCCCCGCCCAACGGTTGCCAGTCGGAACAAGCCCCAGGCCGTGGTGATTACGCCGGCCGTGCCGCAACTGGCCGCAACTAGCCCACGGCAGGCGGCCCGGCTGGAAACGCTGCCGCGCCCGGTAAGACGTGGCGGCCGCATCAGCGCTATTCAGGTGTCGCGGGCCCCGGAAACGGGGTTGCCGGTGTTCATTCAGGCCACCGGCACCAGGCGTCAGGGCGTGGCCTCTGCTAACCCCACCACGGCCAGCTTACAGTTCCTACAAGAGCTGGGCAATGAAATGCGGGTGCAAAACCCACAACAGGAATTTGTGGTGCGCGGAGAGATGCGCGACGAGCTGGGCCAAACGCACGTGCGCCTGCAGCAGCGCTGGCAGGGCATTCCGGTATATGGCAGTGAAGTGGTAGTGCATACTGATGCTACGGGCCAACCGCTGCTGCTCAGCGGGCGGTACTTTGCGTCGCCTGGCCAACTCAGGAGCACCACGCCCAGTCTTTCGGCCAGCAGTGCCGCTGGCGCCGCGCTGGCCGCATTGCACACCAAAACCCGGGTAACGGGCCTTTCCGAAGCGGCCCGAAAGCTGCTGGACTACCAGGGGCCGGTTACGGAGTTGGTCGTCTACCATGCTACTCCGGCGGCCGCGCCGGTGCTGGCTTGGCACGTTACGTCCCGGCCTTCGTTTCGGGAGAAGTGGGAGTCCTTCGTGGATGCGGGCTCGGGCCGGGTGCTGGAGCAGTACGAGTCGTCGTGCGCAGCGGATGGCCCCCGCACGGCCAAAGCCCAGGACCTGAACGGCGTGACGCGCACCATCAACACCTACCAGTGGGGCAACGGCTTTTACCTGCTTGATGGGGCCCAGCCGATGTTTAACCTGGCCAAGTCGGCCATGCCCGACGACCCGGCTGGGGCCCTGCTCACGCTGGATGCCAACAACTCGGCCCCGGCCAAGCTCAACCTCACCCACGTAGCCAACAACAACAACGCGTGGAGCCTGAAGGCGGCGGTATCGGCGCACTACAACGCCAGCGTGGCCTACAACTATTACCGCAACACCCACGGCCGCAACGCCATTGATGGCAACGGCGGCACCATCCTGTCCATCGTGCGCCTGGCCGAGGAAGATGGTACCGGGATGGACAATGCCTTCTGGAACGGTAAGCTCATTGCCTACGGAGAAGGTAACGTCGGCTTCAAAAGCCTCTCGGGCGGCCTCGATGTGGCGGGGCACGAAATGACTCACGGCGTGGTGCAAAGCACGGCCAACCTGGAGTACAAAGGCCAGAGCGGGGCGCTGAACGAAAGCATGGCCGACGTATTTGGGGCCATGATGGACCGCGACGACTGGACGATAGGAGAGGACGTGGTGCTGAAAACGGCTTTCCCGAGCGGGGCGCTTCGCTCCCTTCAGGACCCCCACAACGGCGGCAGCAACCTGAACAGCCGCGGCTACCAGCCGCGCACCATGGCCGAGCTGTACACCGGCACCGAAGACAATGGCGGCGTGCACATCAACAGCGGCATTCCCAACTGGGCCTTTTACAAGTTTGCCACGGCCATCGGCCGCGACCACGCCGAGAAAGTGTGGTACCGCGCCCTCAACGTCTACCTCACCCGCTCTTCGCAGTTCCTGGATTTGCGTCTGGGGGTCATTCAGGCCGCCACCGACCTGTACGGGGCCTCCTCTGCCGAAGTAACGGCGGCCAAAACCGCGTTTGACGCGGTGGGCATCACCAATGGCCAGCCCACCAATACCACCAAAGACCAGCCCACCAACCCCGGCCAGGACTTCATTCTGCTCTACAACACCGACGCCAACGTGCAGGGCACCCTGTACCTGTCGAAAACCGACGCCAGTGCTTTCCAGCGCTTGTCCAACACGGCAGTACTTTCGCGCCCGAGCATCAACGACAAAGGCACGGTAGCCGTGTTCGTGGATGGGGACCACAAGCTCCGGGCCCTGCAGCTGGGCAGCACCGTCAGCGAATCGGTGGTGCAGAACGACCCGATCTGGCACAACGTGGCCATTTCCAAGGACGGCACCAAGCTGGCCGCCGTGACCACCGACCAGGATACGTCCATCTACGTCTTCGATCTGGCGAAGAGCAAGGTAGCGCGCTTCATGCTGTACAACCCCACTAACTCCAGCGGGGTGAAGGGCACCGGTGTACGCTACGCCGATGCCCTGGAGTGGGACTTTTCGGGCCAGTTTCTGGTCTACGACTCCTACAACGTAATTCCGAATGCCTCCGGGACAGACATTGACTTCTGGGATATTGGCTTTCTGCACGTGTGGGACAACAGCAAGAAAACCTGGGGCACGGGGCAGATTGAAAAGCTGGTGCAGAACCTGCCCGAAGGCCTGAGCATTGGCAACCCGGTGCTGTCGAAAAACTCGCCCTACATCATGGCTTTTGATATGCTGGATGCCGACGGGGGCAGTACGCCTTTCTCCATTATGGCTCTGAACCTGGAAACGGGTGAGGGCAGCACCATCTACTCCGAAAGTGGAGTAGCCGGCACGCCCTGCTTTAGTAAGCTCGACGATAAGCTCCTGTTCACGGCTATGTCGTCGGAAGGCAACGAAATCCTGGCCTTTGCTCCTTTGACTAGTACCAAGGTGAATGTGAGCGGTACCCCGGTGGGCTTAGTAGACAAAGCCAAGTGGGGCGTATGGTTTGCGCAGGGCTCCCGGGTGCTGGCCAACCGCGACGAAGCCGCTATGCTGCCGGGCCTCGCGGCCTACCCTAACCCCACCCACGACGAACTGACCATCCAAACTGAGGCGGCGGCCACGGCTACCCTCTACGATTTGCTGGGCCGCGCCGTGCGCACCACCGCGGTGGGGCCGGGGCGGCGGGCCGTGGTGAGCCTGCAGGGGCTGGCCGCCGGTACCTACGTACTGCGGGCCACCGATGGCAAGCGCACCGCGACGCGCATGGTGGTAAAGCAATAGTCTGATCAGCCTCTACGGGCACAACAAAGCCAACGAGCCGGGCAGCAGAAGCTACCCGGCTCGTTGGCTTTTAGATGAGCTTGACTACTTGCGCAGGGGCGTATGCTGCGGCAGCGGGCCGGCGTCCTTCGGGCGTCCATCGGCGGGCTTTTGTGCCGTGGCCGGGTGGCGGCGCTTGTCCCAGAACACGTAGGCGCCAAAAAGCAGCAGGCTGATACCCGAAACCCATAACAGCCCTGATTTCAGCCGCCCGGTGTCTTCGCCCAGGTATGCCAGCAGCCCAATAAGCGGCAGAATGCCTACCGCCGTAGCCGAAATAAACTTGAGGTAGCCCAGGCGGCCCAGGCCGGCCACAAAGCTGATGGCATCGTTGGAAATAACGGGCGTGAGGCGGGCAATAAACACGGCCCCAATGCCGTAGCGCCCTACCTGCTCTTCCACCTTCTGCTCGTTTTTCCGGCCCAGGATTTTGGCTACAAAGGCCCCGCCCAGCATCCGGCCGAGGAAGTAACCCACGGAGGAGGCCGTAAGCACCGACACCCAGGCCAGCAACGACCCCCACCACGGGCCGTAAGCCAGAATAGCTACCAGAATCAGCAGCACATTGTTGATGACGACCAGAAACATCTGGGCCACCATAGCCACCACCACCAGCACCGGCCCCCAAAACCCGAACTGCTTTACCCAGGCCGCAATACGGGGCTTGTCGCCGCTGGTAAGCGTGCGGAAGGCTTCCAACACACCGTCGTGGAAGGCAGGCCAGAGGAAATAGCAGCCTACCAAAGCGGCTACAATGCCTAGGGAAACGTACAGCGGCAGCCGGCTGGAGGAGGCCTGTTCGTGGGGAGAAATTGGTGCGGATTCAGTGGTAGCCATGCGCAATGCGGAAGTACAAAACAAAGCCCACTCAGTAAGGAGAGCAGGCTTTGGGCTTTTACGCAGGCAAGGCAGGAAGGATAGGCCGGGTCAGAGGCGCACCCCGATGCCGGGGCCAAGCAAGAAGAAAGGCTTGCCGCGGGAAAGCAGCCACCCGCCGCCCAGGTACAAGGGAAAGGAGAGTTTAGCCTCACGCCGGGTGGGGTACACCGAACCCAGCAGCACGATGCCCAGGTCACGCTCTACGGAGGTGTCGCTGCTGTTCAGGTTGAAGGCATTGAGGGCCACAAACCCGGCCCCAATCTTATAGGGCCGCAGGCGGTTAATTTTCTCGGGGTGATAGAAGCTCAACTGGCCCAGCATGGCCAGGGAGATGCCACCAAAAGAGCCAAAACCAGTGTCGCCGGGCTTGCGCGTGAGCAGGCCGCCGGGGAAGCTCACGTCAATGTCGAACTTGATTTTGCGCTTGAGCACCAGCTCCAGCTTCTGCGAGAAGCCGGGCTCCTGGTACTGGCTCTGGGTGTGGCGTACCGTGATGATGATGGTGCTCCAGTCGTCCAGATCGTGGGTTTTACGGGCGGAAAGCAGGTTGTTGAGGCTCAGATTGCCTACCTGGCACTGCTTGTCCTGGTAAAACGCCGCCCGCACCGAGGAGCCATCCGGGCACACCACTATGTTGTCGACGGTGCGCATCTCAATCAGCTCGCCCTTGCTGTTCTGAGTGCGGATGTCGAAGGTGAGGTACTGCTTGCCGTAGAGCTGCTGCTCGGTGTCGATGCCCCCGGAGTTGAAGCTGAACACGACGTCGCTGATGGTGCGGTCGTAGAGAATGGGGCCGTTGAAGCGCGTGATGGGGCGGGGCACTTCCCCAAAGGTAATACCAACGAAGTCGAGGGGGTGGGGGCGCTGAAACTCGCGCACCGCCAGCGCAAATCCCGTGGGCTGCCCGGCGTTAAAGATGTTGATGCGTTTCTTGTCGCTCGAAATCGGAATCTGCACGCGGTACACCACCGAGGCATCGGAGCGAATGCTGGAATCGGAAGGCACCACCTGCACATCCTCGAAGTGAAACCGGGCCCGCTGCAACGACTCCCCATCCAGGCGCACGTCCACCGTTTCGCCGGGGTTCACGGCATTATTGTTGGTCCAGTCGCCGCCCCGGTGCCGCACGCTCAGCCCGCTGATGGTGGTCTTGGGAGAGATGTTGAAGTTGGTAACGTACTTGGCCAGGTCGTTTTCCTTGATGTAGAGGTAGCTGTCGGTCTGGCGGTGGGTGTTGTACACGCGCAGCCAGCACAGCACCCGGTCGTTGGTGAGGTACTGGCGAATGTAAAGCTCGGCAATCAGCTCCCCGCCGGGCTCCTCCTGGTCTTCGATGCGGTAGGTGCGGCGCAAATCAAACGTGCGGCCATTGTCCAGAATCAGCTCCACACCCTGGCGGCGGGTGGCCTCTACCAGGGTAATTTCCTTTTTATCCACGCTCAGAAACCGCAAACGCGAGGCCTTCACCGTGAAGTCCTGCCGGATGGGTGGCAGCGCGTAGCTCAGGCGGCGGTTGTTGTCGGTGAGAAACGGCTTTTCCGTCTGGGGTCGAACGGTGAGGATGCGGCTGCCGATGGTATTGGGCAGCACGTGCAAGCGCAGCTGGCCCTTTTCCTGGGTGAGGCGGTAGTCGATGTCCTGGCCGCGCGTCCACTCCCCGGTGGTGCGCACGTTCTTAGGGTTGTTGCTGCCGATGTCGAACACCTTTTCCTCGCCCACGAATAGCTCCGTATCGGAGGGGCGAAACTCCAGCGTGGTGCGCGTGACGGGCAGCAGATTCACCGTTTGGGAAAGGGGCGGGCGGCCCGCCGTATCGGCGGGCGCCGTAAAGGTGAGCCGCAGAAACTGAGCCGCCGTCAGGTCGCGGAAACGCAGCTTAGCCCGGTACGAGGCGCCATCGGGGCCCAGGGTAAGAGAGTCGAGCAGCTGAAAATCGGCGGAGCGCACCAGGCGCAGGGGCTTGCGCACGTCGGGCTGGGGCGACACCAGCAGGTCAACCGTTTCGTCGTCGCGGCGGTAGCTGAAGTACAGGTGCGGCTCGCCTTTCACCGAAAACACGTGGCGGCTCAGCTGGTAGCTTACCGTATCGGTGCGCAGGATAAGCTCCCGCAGCAGCGGGGCCCCGGCCTGGGCCTGCGTATGCTGGGCCCGCAGCCCGCCCATCACGAGCAGTAGCCCAAAAAAAATCCAACGAAAACCTCTAAAGCGAAACAGCAATTCCCAGTGCTTTTACTTGCCTAGCCCCACGCCCGGCGGCGCAAAAATAGGCCGGCCTGCCGGCATCCGTAGCATAGGCAGCAGGGTTTTGTGCAAACCTTAGCCGTAAGCCCGACAACAGAAAGTTCTTTTTACACGTTGCGGGCCTACGCTTCCCCTGTTTTTCTATGCTCCGGTTTTTTCTGCTTGGTCTGTTGCTGCTGGCGTCAGCGGCTTCGGCCTCCGCCTATTCTGTGCTCACCCACCAGGCCAACATCGACTCCACCTGGCAGCGGTGCCTGTTGCCCACCTTACAGCGGCGCTTTCCCGGTGGCACTTCGGCGGAACTGCAGGATGCCAAAGCCTACGCCTACGGGGGCGCCATCATTCAGGACATGGGCTTTTACCCCTTTGGCTCGAAGCTGTTCACCAACCTCACCCACTATGTACGCTCCGGCGACTTCGTGCAGCACCTGCTGGAAGAAGCCCACGACCGGAATGAGTACGCGTTTGCGCTGGGGGCCCTGGCGCACTACGCCGCCGACATCAGCGGCCACCCCGAAGGCACCAACAAGGCCATGCCCTCGGTTTATCCGGAGCTGCAGGCCAGGTTCGGCAACGTCATTACGTACGAAGAAGCGCCTGCCCAGCATACCCAGCTCGAGTTTGCCTTTGATGTGGTGCAGGTGGCGGCCGGGCGCTACCGCTCCGACGACTACCACAACTACATCGGGTTCAAGGTGAGCAAGGAAGTGCTGGAGCGGGGCTTCGAGAAAACCTACGGCCTGAAGCTGGGGCAGGTCATTGCCAACGTGGACCTGAGCATCAGCTCCTACCGCTTTGCCGTGAAGGAGCTGATTCCGCTGGCCACCCGGGCCGCCTGGCAAAGCAAGCGCGACGACATCAAAAAGCTCAGTCCCAAAGCCCGCCGCCGCGACTACGTGTACCACCTCAGCCAGCGCCAGTATCGCAAGGAGTTTGGCGGCAGCTACCAGCGGCCGGGCCTGGGGGCGCGCATGCTCTCGGGCATTGTGCGGCTGCTGCCCAAGATAGGTCCCCTAAAACCGTTTGCCTTCGTGCTGCCCACGCCCGAAGCCCAGAAGCTCTTTCGCAACTCCTTCCGGGTGGTGATAAGCAAGTACTGCGGACTGCTGGAAAAGCAGGGCCCCGGCCCCGTAGCGCCCCTGCCCAACACCGATTTCGACACGGGCCACCAAACCAAAGCCGGTGAGTATGCCCTGGCTGACGAAACCTACGGAGAGTGGCTGCGCAAGCTGGATGACAAGAAGTTTGAGGGGCTGACCACTCCTCAAAAGGAGCATCTGCTTACTTTCTTTGCGGTGGCCGCGGCACCCAACCAAGCTGCGAAGGAAGAAAACGAAGCCAGTACCCAGCGCAAAACCCAGGAGGCCCTGGCTCACCTGAAAGTAGCCGTCACGGCGGCCGAATGACCCCACCGCAGCCGGAATAGCGCGGCCAATGGACTCTGCCGCGGGGCGGCGGGTGGGTATAGGGCCCGGGGAAGTTGTTGGCTTACGCAGCCAGCAGCCAGTGGGTAGCGGGGCCTTCGTCGTTGAAAATAGCTACGTCGTAGCCCCGCCTGGGGTCGGAGGCCTGCTGCACACTGGCCTGCAGGGCGGGGCTATCCTGCAGGGCCTGCTCGCGGCTGGGCGAAATAAGGTAAGCTAGGCGGGCCCGCCGCGGGGCTAACGCCGCTACTACTTCGGCCAGCCATACATTAGCAGCCCACGCGGCCATATCCGGAGAGGGGTGGGGGCGGCGGCGTATATCAATCAGCCAGCGCGTCGTGCCGTGTGCCAAAGCCTCGGCTAGGATGGTGTGGTAATCCTGTCGGTACTGCTCAGGCTGCAGCGAATCCAGCCAGCGTACGGTGAGCATGTCCAGATCGGGGCGGTACTGAATGGTAAGCGTGGGCGACGAATACATACAAGAAGACAACAAAGAAACAGCGCGGCTGGCGCGTAGCGCCTTTTCCGGCGGAGGCTACCGCAACGGAATGCGCCCTGTAAACTAAGGCAAAAGCGTTTGGTTTTGCCAAGGCCCGGGAGTAGCAGCCCCTGGCAGGATATGCTAGCAGCAAGCCTGTTCTTACCTCTGCTTCCTTATACCCCGGTCACCCGACGCGGCCTACGGAGGCTAGTGGGGCTGGGCCGTAAGCCAGGCGAGTGCCTCTGCCTCGGTCAGAAACACGGCTGTGTGGTAGGGCTGCTCTGGGGCCAGGGCACGGTGCACGGCCGGGGCCACCGTAGTATCGGAGCTGAGCTGCTGAAGACGGGCCGGGGATCTGAGAGCAGCCAGGAAGAGCGGGTGCGGAGCTAGGGACCGCACCGCTTCGGGGAAGAACTCTTCGGTAAGCCACTGCGTCACGGGCAGGTTGATGGGCCCTTCGCGGCGACCATCAAGCAGCCAGTGCGCACACTGGCATTCCAGCGCCAGGGCTAGAAGCTGGCGGCAGGAGGCCTGCATATCGGGCAGAGACAGCGGCCGCAGCCAGCGCAGAATCAGGAGCTGAAGGTCGGGGCGGTACTGGAGCTGGTAGTCGGGGGTGGAGAGGGTGTGGGGCAGCTGCATGGGAGGAAAAACGTGAAGCTAAGGCTTTTGTTTGGGGCAGGTGGCAGCTGCCTGCGGGGGCTCTCACAGCTCTAGGCGGGTTGAGCGCATAATGGCTGATTGCCGGCCGGGGCTACGGCTCCTGCACGAGGCCACTGCTGAGGCGGCGCAGGGTAATTTCGGCTTGCTTAGCCTGAAAACGGATATCGAGCAGGCGGTTTTCGGCGTCGAGCTGGCTACGCTGAGCCTCGCGCAGCGCCAGGGGCGTGAGCAGCCCCAGGCGGTAACGCTCCAAGGCAATTGCCACGTTCTGTCGGGCTAGCTGAATGTTTTCTTCCTCCAGCTGCAGCAGTTGCAGGCGGTTCTGGTACTGGGCCCAGGCCTGCTCGGCTTCGGCATCCAGCTGAAGCTGGGTTTGGGCCACCTGCAGGCGGCTCTGGTCCTCGGCAATGCGGGCATTCTGAGCTAGGCGGTTGCGGTTGAAACCGTCAAAAATGGGTACAGATGCTACCACTCCGTAGTTGAACCCTAGCTGGCGGCCGGTGTTGGTAGTAAGCTCGGTGCCGAAAAAAGCCTCTCCGTTCACGTTGCGGTTGAAGCCATAGCCACCCGTGAGGCCCACTTGTGGAAAGCGGGAGGCGCGCACCAGCTTGCGGTCATACGCGGCCACCTGGGTGTTGATTTTAGCTTGTTGCAGGCGGGGGTTGTTTTCGCGAATGGCCGCCAGTACGGTTTCGCGGTTCAGCTCACGGCTAACCACAATAGAATCAGCGGGCAGGAAGTCGAGGGCGGGGGCGCGGCCCAGCAGGTTGTTGAGGTTGACTTTCGCCGTTTTCAGGGCCTCCTGCTGCTGAATCAGAGCAGAGCGGTCGGCGTTGTAGTCGACGCGGGCCGTCAGTACTTCCACCTTGGCGCCCACGCCCACGTCGGCGCGGGCCTGGGTTAGGTCGATGCGCTGCTGGCCGATGCGTAGGGCCTCCTCGAAGCTTTGGATCTTGCCCGCTTCCCGCACCACGGTAAAGTAGGCCTCGGTGATGCTGGCCACAGTCTCCTCGGCCGTAGCGCGGGTGAGCTGCTGCTGGCTCTGGGCCACGGCCCGCAGCCGGTCGTAGGCAACGAACATCCCGAACCCGTCGAAAATCGTCCAGGTAGCGGCTACGTTGGCGTTCAGGCGGTTAGACTGGGCCCCGCTGGCCGTGCTGGGGTTAGGCCGCGAGGCCGACTCCTGGCGCACGTTGTTGAGCGTGAAGGAGCGGGTGAGGTTGCCGTTGACGACGGGCAGCTGGCCGGCATTGCCGCGGGTTACGTTGTTTTCGACAATGCGGGCATCCTGCCGGCTGAGCTGGATACCGTAGTTGTTTTCCAGGCCGATGCGTAGGGCTTCGGCCAGCGTGAGGCGGGGGGCGGGGGCTACCGTTTCCGGTTTTTCGGTCTGGGGTTTAGCCTGGGGCTGGGCCGCCGGCTGCCGGGCGGGCAGTGCTGGCTGCTGCGCCCGCACCGGGAAGGCGGCCACAACCAGCAGAGCAACGAGAAGAGAACGAAGCATGGAGAAAATCAACGGCTGAAACGGGGCGTCGCTGGGAAACAAAAGCTGCACCTGACTAGGCCGCAACGGCTTTTTCTGCGGCCGCAGCGGGTTTGTGCTTTTTGGCCGTGGCGAAATACGAATACATAACAGGCACTACGTACAGAGTGAGGGCCGTAGCGAAAAACAGCCCGCCTACGACGCCAATGCCCATGGCCCGCCGGCTGAGCGCGCCCGCGCCGGTGGCAATGGCAATGGGCAGGATACCCAGGATAGCGCAGAGGCTCGTCATCAGAATAGGGCGGAAGCGGGCCGTGGCCCCCTCAATCAGCCCGGTCATGTAGTCCTTGCCATTTTCCACCTGCTGGTTGGCAAACTCCACGATGAGAATACCATTCTTGGTCACCAGCCCCACGAGCATGATGATACCGATTTGCGAGAACAGGTTGAGCGTCTGGTTGAAGTACCATAGGCTGAGCAGTGCGCCGGACAGGGCCAGCGGCACCGTGACCATGATAATGACCGGGTCGCGGAAGCTCTCAAACTGGGCTGCCAGCACCAGGTAAATCAAGACCAGCGCCAGCCCGAAGGCAAATACCAGGCTGCTGGAGCTTTCCTGGAAGTCGCGGGAAGCGCCGGCCAGCTCCGTTGAGAAGGTGTCGTCGAGGTTCTTGTCGGCAATGGCTTGCATGGCGGCAATACCGTCGCCGAGGGTGCGGCCGGGCGCCAGCGAAGCCGAGAAGGTGGCCGAGTTGTAGCGGTTGAAGCGGTAAAGCTGGGGCGGGGTGCTGCTTTCCTCCAGCCGAATCACGTTGTCTAGCTGAATCAGCTCCCCCTGGGCATTCTTCACCGAGAGCAGGCGCACATCCAGAGGCTGGCTGCGGTCTTCGCGGGCCACCTGTCCGATAATCTGGTATTGCTTGCCTTCCCGGATAAAGTAGCCGTAGCGCTGCCCGCTCAAGCCCGATTGCAAAGTCTGGCTGATGCTCTGCACCGATACGCCCAGGCTCTGGGCCTTTTCCCGGTCGATGTTTACGCGCAGCTCGGGCTTGTTGAACTTCAGGTTCACGTCTACGAACTGGAAAGTAGGATCCTGGCGGGCCGCATCCAGGAACTTGGGCACGGCCGTGCGCAGCTTGTCGAAATCCTGGGTCTGAATAACGAACTGCACCGGCAAGCCACCTCCTCCGCCCCCGATGCTCTGGTCCTGGCTCACGGAGGTGCGGGCCGCCGAGAGCTTTTTCACGCCCGCGCTGAGCTTATCGGCAATGGCGGGCTGGGGCAGAGGGCGGGCATCGGCTTCCAGCAGCAATACCCGGGCAATGCCCGAGTTTGCCCCACCCCCGAAGCCCGGCGACGTCACGGCAAACACGCTGCTCAAATTCTGCTTACCAGCCGAGTCCATGGCCATTTGGGTAAGCTGAGTCATGTAGGTATCCATGAACTCAAACGAGGCCCCCTCCGGACCAGTCGCGTTCAGGTTGATGCGGCTGCGGTCTTCCACCGGGGCCAGTTCCGAGGGAATGGCGCCCATGAAGTACCAGATACCTACGCCCGTGCCCGCCACCACCAGCCAGGCCAGCCACCGGTTGCGCAGGAAGGTTTCGAGGCTCTCCTTGTAGCCGCCAATCATCTTCTCGAAGAAGGGTTCGGTTTTGCGGTAAAACCAGTTGTGCTTTTCCTCGCGCTTGAGCAGCACGGAGCACATCATGGGCGTGAGCGTGAGCGACACAAACGCCGAAATCAGCACCGAGCCGGCCACCACAATCCCAAACTCCCGGAACAGCCGCCCGGTGATGCCCGTGAGAAACACCACCGGCAGAAACACCGCCGCCAGCACAATCGTGGTACTGACAACGGCCATCAGAATTTCCTCGGAGCCCTTAATGGCGGCCGTTTTGGGGTTCTCACCTTCCTCAATGCGGGAGTAGATATTTTCCAGCACCACAATGGCGTCGTCGACTACCAGGCCAATGGCTAGTACCACGGCCAGCAGCGTGAGCACGTTGATGGAGAAATCCATCAGGTACATCACGAAGAAGATGCCTACCAACGACACCGGAATGGCCACCACCGGGATGATGGTGGAGCGCCAGTCGCGCAGAAACAGGAAGATAATCACCACTACCAGCACGAAGGCCTCAATGATGGTGTGTTCCACCTCGTTGATAGACTTGCGGATAAAGACCGAGTTGTCGAAGCCCGGCCTTAACTCCAGGTCTTTGGGCAGGTCCTTGCCGTACTGCTCCAGGCGCTTGTTGAACTCGTCGGCAATGTCAATCTGGTTGGAGCCCGGCTGCGGAATAACGGCCAGGCCCACCATCGGTACGCCGTTTACTTTGAAGATGGTCTGGTCGTTTTCGGGGTAAAGCTCGGCGTAGCCGATGTCCGAAAGCCGCACCAGCGACGATTCGTCCTTACGAATAATCAGGTTGTTAAAATCCTCCACCGTGCTCAGGCGTCCCATGGTGCGGAGCGTAAGCTGGGTAGCCTGCCCCTGCACCGAGCCGCTGGGTAGCTCCACGTTTTCGCGGGTGAGGGCCTGCTGCACGTCCACGGGGCTCACGCTTAGGGCCGAGAGTTTCACCGGGTCCAGCCACAGGCGCATGGAGTACTTCCGCTCCCCGTACACCCGCACCTCCGACACGCCGGGAATGGTCTGCAGGCGCTCCTTAAGGGTGTTGTTGGCGTAGTCCGTCAGCTCCAGCAGCGTCCGTTTGTTGCTGCTCAGGTACGTCATCACAATGGGCTGGGAGTCGGCGTTGGCCTTGCTCACCACGGGAGGGTCAATGTCGCGCGGGAGGCGGCCCTGCGCGCCCGATACTTTGTCGCGCACGTCGTTGGCCGCCGTTTCCAGGTCGGCGTCGAGGTCAAACTCCACCGTAATCTGGGTGCGCCCGTCGCGGGAGTTGGAGGTCAGATTCTTGATACCCTGGATGCCGTTGAGGGCTTCTTCCAGGGGTTCGGTCACCTGGCCCTGCATCACATCGGCCGAGGCCCCGGTGTAGGAGGCCGATACGGTGATGATAGGCGGGTCCACGCTCGGATATTCCCGTACGCTCAGGTACCGAAACCCAATCACCCCGAAAATCACAATCACCAGGCTCATCACAATGGCGAGAACCGGGCGGTTGATACTGGTGGAGGATAAGCTCATGGTGTAGCAGTTAAATGGGGCAGGAGGCGTTGCGCGAAAGAAAACTTACCGGGGCAACACCTTCACAAAGCGGCGGGATTGGGGCTCGTAGCCCGCCCGCTGGTAAAAACGATGGGCGGCTTCCCGGGGGAAACCGCTAGTAACCTCAACGCGGCCGCAGCCCTCTTGCTGGAACTGGTGTTCGGCAGCGGCCAGGAGCTTAGCTCCAATTTGTTGGTTTCGGTAAGCGGCTAATACCCCAAGCGTCACGATGCGGCCATCGGGGGCTCGGTGCAAAAAAGGCGTGCGGTGCAAATGGACCATCCCAATCACCTGGGCCTGATATTCCGCTACCAACACTTGGTCGCCAGCCGCAGTAAGCTCATGGAGGCGGGTGCGAAGCAGCGCTGGAGCGGTAGGGTAGTCCAGCTCTGCTACTAAGTCGGCCAGTGCCTCGGCATCGGTGGAACTGGCTGGCCGAATGCTCACCTCAGACAAGGAAACGGGCGGAGTTGAGGAGGCCATAGTCAACTATTGGCTGTTAGGCTGAACCTTCACCGCATCACCCGGCTTCACCTGCAGAATGCCCGTGCGGATGACCGAGTCGCCCACGGCTAGGCCGTCAGTAATCTGGATAAGCCGGTCGGAGCGCACCCCAATCTTCACCTTCTTCGGTACCATCTTACCCTGCTGCACGGTGTACACACTGTAGCCGCTGGCTTCGGGAATGACGGCCTCGGTGGGCACCTGCAGGGCATCGGAGGTCTGGCTAAGCTGCAGGTTCACTTTCACGAAGGCGCCGGGGCGCAGCTCATTGTTAGTATTGGCGAAGCGGGCGCGCACGGTTTGGGTGCGGCTCACCGGGTCAATCTGCGGGTCGAGGGCATAGACTTTGGCTTCGTACTTTTTGTTAGAAGCCTCGTCGGTGATAGTAATAGGGTCGCCGGTGCGCACCAGGCTGGAGAAGCGGCTGGGCACCGTGAAGTTGATTTTCACGGGTTTCACGCGGGAAAGCGTGGTTATTTCAGCCCCGGGGCTCACGTAGGTGCCTACGGTGGCCGTCGTCAGGCCCAGCACCCCGGAAAAGGGGGCCCGCACGTAGGCTTTGGCCAGCGAAGCCCGCAGCGTCTGCAAGTCAGCCTGGGCCGTGAGCAGCTGGTTGTTGGCCTGCTCGTATTCCTGGGCGCTGATGTATTCCTTGTCGAGCAGGACGCGCTGGCGCTTTTCCTGGTCGCGGAACAGCTTAATGTTGTACTCCTGCTTGCGCAGGTTCGACTGTATCTCGTCGGCGTTGATGCTGAATAGCAACTGCCCTTTGCTCACAGGCTGCCCTTCCCGAATATTGAGGCTGGTAATCTTACCCGAAATTTCGCTTTTGATGACCACCGATTCCTCCGCCAGGATAGAACCCGTGGCCGCTACCTCATCGGCTAGGCTAGTGGCCTTCACTACGTACACCTGCACCGGCAGCTTCTGGCCGCTGCCCTTGCCGCCCGCCCCGCCGGGGCCACCTTTGCCCGGCGCACCGGCTGCCCCCTTGCCACCGCCGCCTCCACCTTTGCCCGCCTCAGCGGTCTGCGACGGAAAAAACTTGATTTTCACGAAGGCCAGCACCGCCACCACCGCCAGCGCCAGTAGCCACCAGCGCCACGCGCCGCCTTTGTGTTCTTCTTCCTGAATAGTGTCTTCTTGTTGCTGCGTCTGCATGTAATGTCGTAAAGTGCCCCCTGCCACCTGCTTACTGTCACCCGGGCCGGGTTCTCAAAACGCCGGCAGCCCTCTAAAAGTTAGGCGGGACGTAGATTCCTAAATGGGTAGACACCAAAAAAGCCTGCATGTTGCAGGCTTTTTGGTAAAAGGGCGGGGAAGTTACATGGCCCGCTGGTTGATATAGCTCTTGGCCAGGTCGTTGAGCTTGGTGTCGGTGAGCTGCTCTTCCTGGAGCGTTTGGCGCAGCAGGGAAGCGGCCTCCGTGTGGCCCAGGCGCTCGGCATAGTGCGCTGCCGTACCGTAGCCCGATATTTCGTAGTGCTCCACGCGCTGGGCAGCGGCAATCAGGGCCGCGTCTTTTACTTCGTCGGTAGCGTCTTCCGAAATGGTTTCTTTGCCCTCGGCTACCAGGCCCTGCATGGCCTTACACGTATGGCCCGAGAGGTCAATGTTCAGGCCCCGACCAATCTGCTCCAGGCGGCTTACCTGGTTCATCGTTTCCTGCAGGTGCTTTTCAAAGCCCTGGCGCAGGCGCGCATCCCGGGCTTCGCTGGCCATATCGGGCAGGGCTTTCACCAGTTGGGTTTCGGCGCTATATAGGTCTTTGAGTTGTTCTGTGAACAGGTCGTCGAGGCTTTTGAGTTTATTGAACATGGGTAGGAGAATAAGATGAAACAAGTAATGCAGCCGGAATTGGCTGCTTGCTGCCTTACTTACGCCCGTACTCCAGGGACAGTTGTTACGTTATTTTGGCCTTTCTTCCCGCCTAAGTTCTTAAGCTCCACTGTATGCTGAGCCCCGCTGCTGCCGACAAACACCGCAACTTTTTTCAGGATATACACGAGGTAGTGCGCCTGGTGCCACCCGGCCGCGTAACCACCTACGGCGCCATTGCGCACTACCTTGGTGCCCGGCACGGGGCCCGCATGGTGGGCTGGGCCATGATGGCGGCCCACACCGCCGATGCTTACGTGCCGGCCCACCGCGTCATCAACCGGCAGGGCCTGCTCACGGGGCGGCAGCACTACGCCACGCCCACGGCCATGCAGGAAGCCCTCGAAGCCGAAGGTATTCGGGTAGTGGATGACCAGGTGCAGAACTTCGATGCGCTGTTCTGGGACCCCAGCACGGAGCTAGGGTAGATTAGGCTAACGGTCAGGCCGCATTTTCTTGGTGTAAAAGATGCCCTCCTTAGCGGGTACTATCACCAGCGTTGGCTTGTCGGCCGCAGTTTTCTGCTTGATTTCCACGTAGGTAGTAGCCGTGAAATCGGGTGCAAACGAGAGGCAGGCTGTTCCTGTTTCGGGTAGGCACAGCTGTAGCTCTTTGGTTTTGCTGGTCCATGGAATACGCACAAACTGGCTGCCCGGCAGCTGGGTTAGTGCCTGCCCGTTGAGCTGCACCGCCACAGCGGAACCATTGCCGCGCCGGAAAAGCACTACTTGGGCAGTATCACCTTGCGATATGGCTTGCTGAACATGGGTATCCAGTACGCGACCCGTACGCAGGCTTAACGAGTAGGGGTGAGGTGGGCTGCTGGTGGCCGCACCGGCAATGGCCGCACCAGCCAGACCGCCCACTGCGGCTCCTACGGCTACCGCTTCGGCGTCGGCCGTGCTTGGCCCGGTGAACTGAAACGTCTGCCCGGCGCGCTCCAGCGGATACAAGTGGTTTCGATAACGGATATACGCTTGCTGGCCATCCGAAAATCCCCAGGCTTTATTGAGCTGTTTCTGCAGCGCCGGGTTGGAGGAAGTGACCTTTACCTCCTCCATACCCTGCCACCCTGCTCCCGTGCGGGGCTGGCGCACCAGCGTGAAGGGCACGCGGGCATCGGGCTGGTTGCTGCGAAAATCCTCGAAGGTGGCAAACATGCCCTGACCTGGAGCCGCCGTGAGCAGAATGGGGTAGGCGCGCAGCATGGTTTGATAATCGGCGGCAGCCAGGTAGTCGGCGGCTGAGAGCGGAGTGGCCGCGGCTATAGCGTCGGGCCAGTTAAGGTTCTGCAAGCGCAGGAGGGCTTGGCGGAAGCCAAAGGCTAGGTTATCGTCGTGCAGGCCGGTCGTTTCGAGGCCGCCTTTCCGGATGGTTTCGAGGTAGCGCACCAGTATCACGTACGAGCTGTCGGGCTGCTGCACGGCAAAATCGATATCAAACACGGCCAGGGCGTGTTCGGACGCGGCCCCAACTTCCTCTTCGATGGTGAGTTCATGCACGCGCACGATTACCGGCCGGGTGCTCGGTTGGGCCGGCAGTTGGGTGCTGAGCCAATGCGTAAGGCCTGCGGCCACGCCGCCCGTCAGGTTGGCCGGTACCGGCTGGTTGATCAGCCCCTGATGCACCCAGCCAATGCGGCTGCGGTCGGGGCGCAAATCCAGCACGCGGGCTATGTGAAACGTAGCAGCAGGCTAAGCTTTTGGTCATTGAGGCGCACCAGGAACGGATTGGTCTGGGCCGGGGCCCTCAGGGCCGCCAGAAGGAGGGTTATGACCAGAAGAAATTTCATACTCATGGAATGCTGCTGCCACCGTGGCCTTCGTCCGGGCAGGAGTGGATAAGAGATATAGAAGGAGGCTAACCGCCACAACGGAGTACTGGCGGTCAGCCAAAAATACGTCTCCGGCGGATGGTTTTTCGGCGGATCGGCCGGCATAGTGCAAAAACATCGGCCGGGCAGTACTAGGGGCTTCTCCTCAATCCCTTACCTTTGCAGCGCGCATAGCCGTTACCCCTCTGCTTATTGCATGAAACACACTGTACTTTCCCTATTACTGAGCCTGCTGACCATCCTGACGGCCGCGGCTCAGACGTATTCCATCAAAGGCCGCGTGCTCGATAAGCTCACCGGCGAATCCCTCCCCGGGGCTACCGTGCAGGTAACGGGCAATGGGGCTAACACCGGCGCCGGCGCCGACCCCGAGGGCAACTATCAGGTGCCGGGCCTCAAACCCGGCACGTACGTGGTGCGGGCCTCCTTTATCGGCTACAAAATGCTGGAGCAGCGCGTAACGGTGGGCAGCCAGAATGCCGTGGCTACGTTCCGTTTGGCCTCCGATAACGCTACGCTTAATGAAGTGCAGGTAATTGCCTCCGTGGCCGTGGAGCGCGAAACGCCCGTAGCCTACGCGGCCGTGAATGAGGTGAAGCTGCGCGAAACCCTGGCCGCCCGTGACCTGCCCATGATTCTGAACGAAACCCCGGGCGTGTACGCTACCCAGGGCGGCGGCGGCACGGGCGACTCCCGCATCAATGTGCGCGGCTTCGACCAGCGCAACGTGGCCGTGATGATCAACGGCGTACCCGTAAACGACATGGAAACCGGCCAGGTGTACTGGTCGAACTGGGACCTGGGCGACGTAACCAAGAGCCTGCAGGTACAGCGGGGCCTGTCGGCCGCCAAAATTGCCGTACCCTCGGTGGGGGGCACCATCAACGTACTCACCAAGGGCTTCGACGACAAGCGCAGTGCCTTGGCCCGCCTCGAAACCGGCTCCAACAACTACCGCAAAGCCTCGCTGATGCTGAGCAGCGGTAACCTGCCCGGCGACTGGGCCTTCACGGCCTACGGCTCGCGCCGCACCTCCGATGGTTGGGTGCAGCAGGCTTTCGACGATGCCTGGACGTACTTCGGCAATGCCAGCAAGCGCCTGGGCCGGCACCGCCTCTCGCTCACGGCCTTGGGCTCGCCCCAGAAGCACGGCACCCGCTCTTTCCAGTCGCTAGTAGGGTTGTACTCCGATGCCAAAGCCCGCGCGATTGGCGCCAAGCCCGTGGTCGGGGGTAACCGGGGCTTCGATTATAACCCCTACTGGGGCACGTTGCGCCGCTACGACCGCGACCCGGAAACCCGCACCGCCAGCAACCTGGGCAAGGAAGAGGTGCTGAACGAGCGTAGCAACTATTACCACAAGCCCCAGATCAACCTCAACGACTTCTGGCAGGTAAACGACCGGCTGTTCGTGACTGGCGTGGTGTATGCCTCTTATGGTAATGGGGGCGGGGTGAGCGGCCTAACTAGCACCAACTCCAGCTCCCTGGACGTACGCGACTACCAGACCGACTTCCAGGGCATCTACGACGAGAACGTGCGCAACCGCGACGTGGCGTCGATTGTAAAGGTGCCTGCTCCAACGCCCGATAATCCTAACGCTCAAAGGGAGGATACCACGTTTGACGCCGAAAGCCGCTCCAAGCAGTTCTTGGTCAACAACGTGAATAGTCACCGCTGGTACGGCTTTGTGCTGGGCGGCGACTATACTCTGCGCGAAAACCTCACGCTCTCGGCGGGGGTGGATGGGCGCCTCTACCGCGGCCTGCACTACCGCCAGGTGCGCGACCTGCTGGGTGGCACCTATGCCCTGAGCATCAACAACCGCAACGAAGACCCGGCCACCCGCCTGCGCGAGGGCGACAAGATCAGCTACAACTACGATGGCAAAACTCAGTGGCTGGGTGGCTACACGCAGCTGGAGTACAAAACCCCGGCGTTGTCGGCGGTGGTCAGCGGCACGGTTTCCCGCATCCGCTATAAGCGCATCGACTACTTCAAGGCCCGGCAAGTGACGGTGAACGGGCAGCAGTACGACGTAGGCTTCAACCAGACCCAGACCATCGACGGCCGTACCTATACCGCCGCCGACGGCAAGACGGCCGAAACCGACTGGGCTTCTTACCTGGGCTACAGCGTGAAGGCCGGGGCCAACTACAACCTCACGGAGCACAACAACGTGTTTGCCAACGTGGGCTACAACAGCAAGGTGCCCTTCTTCAACCTGGTATATACCAACCAGGGCCGCCTCTACGACAATGTGAAGCCCGAGGGCATCACTAGCATCGAACTGGGCTACGGCATCAGCTACCCCAGCATGAAGGCGACGCTGAACGCTTACTACACGCTGTGGGCCAACAAAACCACGAACTCGGTTACCAACTCCTCCGGCAGCATTGTGTATAACACGGTGCGCAACGTCAATGCTCAGCACATGGGCATTGAGATGAGCGTAGCCCAGGAAATCAGCCGCAGCTTGCAGCTGAACGCGGCCATTGCCCTAGGCGACTGGCGCTGGACGGGCAAAGGGGTGCTGGTGCAGACCAACGAAGCCGGCGACTTTATTAACCCCAGCGAGCCGGAACAGCCCGTGTACCTGGAAGGCGTGCACGTGGGCGACGCGGCCCAGAACCAGTTCCAGCTGGGCTTGCGCTACGAGCCCGTGAAGCGTTTGTACGTACGCCCTTCCTTTCTGCTGTTCTCCAAGTATTTCGCGTCCTTCAACCCCGAAACCATCGTAATTGAGAGCAGCCGTACCGACTCCTACCGCCTGCCCACTTCCTACAACCTGGACTTTCATATGGGCTACGATCTGCCGCCCCTGCGCCAGGGGAAAATGAAGCTGGGCTTCAAAGCCTCGGTGCTCAACGTGCTGAACCAGTTTTACTTCACCGACGTCTCCAACCGCAACAGCGCCAACGTAATCGACCCGAACCTGACGCAGGCCTTCTTCAACCGGGGCCGCACGTTTACGGTGGGGATGTTTGTAGAGCTGTAAGCTGCCTTAGGCTAAACGCAGCAAGGCCCGGTTTCCAAAGGGAACCGGGCCTTGCTGCGTTTACGGGGTAAGCCGGAAATGTTAGCCCACCACCGCGCAAAAGGATTCTCCGGTGTGCGCGGCTTCGATGGCGCCCCGCACTTCGTCGGGGTTGGCATTTTTAAGCAGGTAGCCATGGGCTCCTTCCGAGCGGAGCTGCTCGATAAGTTCGGGCTCGTCGTGCATGGAAATAATCACAATCCGTACCTGGGGGTACTGGGCCCGTAGCAGACGGGTAGTCTGCAGTCCGTCGAGCACCGGCATCTGCAGATCCATCAACACGACATCGGGCGGAATGGACAAGGCATCAATGCATTCGAGCAGTTCTTGTCCGTCGCTGGCTTCAAAAAGCACCTCCACGTTGGAAAATCCTTCTAGCAAGGCCCGTAGTCCTTTGCGGAACAGCAGGTGGTCGTCGACCAGGGCCAAACGGATGAGGGAAGCAGAAAAGGTCATATACGGAACGCAGGAGAGAGAAAAAAGCCAGGCAATATAGCGTTGTTTTAATATAAAAGCCGCCTTAGGTAGCTGCAAAGTAAGGGACCGGGAAAGATATCCAGACCTGCGTGCCGGCCCCAGGTGTAGACTGGTGGCGGAGTGTGCCTTGCAGCAGTTCAATGCGGCTGCGCATATTGGTAAGGCCAAGCCCGGTGCGCGTTTCGGGCGGGGGCGGCGTCTCCGATTGGATAGGGTCAAAGCCTACCCCATCGTCGGTGTAGGAGATGAGTACCCGGTTGGGGGCAAATGAAACCTGTAGGTGAATCTGGGCGGCTTTGGCGTGGCGCAGCCCGTTGCCGAGCAGTTCCTGCACAATGCGGTAAATAGCTAGTTCCTGCACGGCATTGAGGCCAGTAGGCTGCCCATGCAGCTGCAGCTCTACGCAGGTGCTGCCCGCCGGCACGGCCCGCGCCAACGACTGTAGAGCGAAGGCTAGACCAAACTTCACCAGGGCCGCGGGCAACAGGTTACGGGAAATGCGGCGTACCTCGCCAATAGCCTGGTCGAGCAGGGCCGTCATGTCCCGGGTTTGCTCGTGCATTTCCAGGGCCGTGAGGTGGAGTTTCACAATGGCCAGGGTGGTGCCTACTTCATCGTGCAGGTCGGAGGCTATGCGGCGGCGTTCTTCTTCCTGGGCCAGCAGAGCCGCTTCCAGGGCCTGGCGCTGGGCCGTTTCGCGCACGGAGCGCAGGTGGTCCTGCTGGCGCATCAGGCGCCGCTGGTGGCGCACCATAAACGCGGCTATGCTCAGGGCCAGGAGCAGGATAATGGGTATAAGAATAGCCGCTAACCGGAGAGCATCCATGCAGGAGGAAAGGCAACCAGGCTGACTGGCCTAGCTGGTAAGATAATTAATAGGACACCCTTACTCTTTCATCTTGCCGGCCGCAGTTGCGGTATGCCCACGTAAGCAGGACATAGCTAAGCAGTGTAACACTGGAAGAAACCAGCCCAAATACCGGCATAAGATATTTCCTGGTACTAGCGGCATGAACATCAATATTCAGTGAATTCATCAGAATATCCATTATCAGCGTGCCTGCAAAGAACAGAATAGTGTAGATGGTTACCCAGAACATAGGGTTGTGCTCTACCCGGCTTACAGGCAGTTCTACCAGAAGCTGTTCCAGATAGATGATGCTCAAGCCTAAAACAATTAGGCTTTCAGTAACCTGCGTAATGGTGTTGGGTTTATAGTTGGCAAATGGATTTAAATAAAAGGAATCCAGTAGGGCTAAAGCTACCAGCACGGGAACTAACAGCCGGATGACTTTGCAAATCTGTTTATTATGAATGGCATAGTAGAACACCAGTAAGTGTCCCAACCCGTGGAAGTTACTCTGGAGGTGAAACAACGGCCAAGTAGACAGATTTGGATTTGTCTTAAAGCCGAAAAGCCGAACAAGCGTCGGTAAAGCCAACAAGAAGCAGTTAGTTTCCACCACTACCAGCACCCAGAACAGTACTTGCAGCGGCTTGGTCCAGTAAGCGCGCCGTTGCCAGGCTAGCCACAAAGGAATAAGTAGCGCTACCTGACAAACCCAATACAGGGTATTACCCAGCGTAACAAGCCATTCTGGAAGTACAATATCCATTAGCAGTTCAGCACGCAGTTCACGCCCTGACTGGGTGGTTGCGGTAAACCTGAATCGGCTACAATGCGGCCACCTAGCATATCGTTTTGGTTGGCATCGGCACCCACCAGCACCAGTTTGGGTACTCCGGCTGAATCCTGCCCGTAATAGATACGGATGCCTACGCAGCCCGACTGGCTAAGAAGCCGTTGTAGAATGTTCTTGCCAAAGAAATACGCCGTTATTTCATCGGGGTGTTCGGCCCGGTAGTTTGCGGTCCAGCCGGCGGCCGTAGTAACTTCAATTGGGCCACCTTCAGCTCCTGTAAAAGCCATAATTAGGAGAGTAAATTGTGAAAAAATCGGTCTGGGCAGTAGACCAGTGTTTCAAATATAGAGGTTGAGGCATGCATTACAAGCTCAACTGGGGCTTGCCTGCTGCCGCCCTGCGCCCGGCTACTCAAATAGGCGCGGGCTCAGGCCCGCGCGGGGTGCTGCCGGCGTTGGTTTCGAAGTTGCCTCCGGGGCCACCGGCTCCCCGGTTGGCTCCCAGTCGGGCTCCTCATCCAGGTCGTCAAACACCCGGTCAATGGCAGTTTCGGCAGCGCGCAGCTTTTGCTTGCACAGGCGAATGAGCTCGGAGGAGCGCTGCACCTTGGTCGTCAGCTCATCTACGTCCACGGTATCAGTTTCGAGGGCCCGCAGAATGGCTTCCAACTCAGCAATGGCGTGGCGGTAAGTGGCGTCGGTGGTCATACAACTACAAAAAGACAAGGCTAAAAATACAAACTCCGGAGCGGGAAGCTAGCGGCGCGGCTTAGGTACTGGCACCGGAGTCGGGCAGCACCCGGACGGCCACCTGCACTCCGGCCTGATGCAGGTGCAGAATGGTACCCGCAGAAGGCACGGGGTGCAAGGAAATGGGGGCCCCAGCGGGTGAATGTACCCGTAGCATGGCGGCGGCCTGATACTGCCGCTGCTCGGCCAGGGCCAATTGATAACCAAGCTGCAGCACAAGGCGCTGGGTGCTTAGCTGCAGCTGGTAGCGGCGGCGCAGCAGCTGCTCCCGCCGCCGTAGGTGCACGTGCCGAAAACGGTGGGCCAGCTCCCGGCCCAGCTGCCGGAGCTGCTGCTGCTGGCGCCGGGCCGCTTGGTGCGCCGCCCGCCGAAGGGCGCGGATGTGTGTGCTCAGGTCGGCGTGGGCTTGCTGTACTTGCTGGTGGGCTGCCTGAGACACAAGGCGCTGGAGCGTGTCCAGCTGCGCTTGCTGCTGCCGGGAGGTGCCTTTTGCCGCGTGGCGGAGCTGGTGGGCCAGCGTCAGGAGCCGGGACTCGTGACCCTGCCGCTGCGCCAGGGCCAGCTCCCGGATGCGCCCCCCGTACCCGTCCAGCACCGCGTCGAGGCGGGCCAGGCGCTCCGTCAGAAACACGGCTACGGCAGTGGGCGTTTTCAGGGCAAGGTGGGCGGCCAGGTCTACCACGGCTTCGTCCCGCTCGTGGCCAATGCCGGTGAGCACGGGCAGGGGAAAAGAGCCAATGGCGGCCGCCAGCCCATAATCGTCAAAGGCTAGCAAGTCGGTTTTAGAGCCTCCGCCCCGAATCAGGAGCACGGCATCAAACTGGGCGCGGCGGCGCCGGATCTGCGTGAGCGCGCCCAGGATGCTGGTCGGCGAATCGGTGCCCTGCATGGTAGCCGGGAACAGGCTCACGCTGAAGTCGTAGGGGCTTTCCCCGAGCTGCTCCAGAAAATCCTGCCAGCCCGCGGCCGTGGGCGAGGAGATAACCGCCAGCCGCTGCGGCGCCAGGGCCAGCGGCAGTTCCTTTTGCCGCTGCAGCAAGCCTTGGGCCTCCAGCTTGGCAATAGCCTCTTGCCGCTGCCGGGCCAAATCTCCCACCGTGTAGGTAGGGTCGATGGCCAGCACATCCAGGCTCAGGCCGTATTGTTCATGGAACTTCACGCTCACCCGCACCAGCACGCGCAGCCCGGGACGAAGCGTCTGGCCGGTTTGCTGCTCAAACTGGGGGCCCAGCTGCTCAAATCGTGCCGCCCAGATGGTGGCGCGGGCCTGGGCCTTGAGCTGGGCTCCCCGGGTGGTCTGGCTTTGGTCGGTGAGGGTGAGGTAGCAGTGCCCGCTGCCGAAGCGCGGCAGCGTGAGTTCGGCAATTTCGCCGGCCACCCAGTAGGCATCCGGAAACGACATCGTCAGGGAGTCGCGCACGCGCCGGAGTAGTTCGGCCAGCCCCATAGGAGCAGGGCGCTGGGAAGGAAGTCCGGCCTCTGAGCGGCGGTTGTACAACGGAGCCATAAGCAGGCCGCAAGGTACGCATTTGACTACGGGCAGAATACAACTTGCCAGGAAATACGCCGTCAGCAAACAGGGTAGCCCGTTCAGCTGTTAGGCTACAGGGGGCAGTAGTCATAGTTTCGCGGTATATTCCGGTCGATTTTCCACCCCTGTTACCTAAATCCACCACATGAAAAAACGCAATAGCGTAACGCTGCTGGCTGCGGCAGGACTGGCCCTGGCGGGCTGCGCCGCCAGCACCACGGTGCCCACGGCTGCCACTACCCCGGCTCCGGCCGCTGCTCCGGCTCCCGCCCCCGAAACCTTCCCCCAGGGCGTGGGGCTGAACACCGCCAACATCGACGCTTCGGCGGCCGCCTGCGACAACTTCTTTCAGTACGCCTCCGGCAACTGGCTGAAAAACAATCCTATTCCGGCGGCCGAAGTACGCTGGGGCTCTTTCCAGGAGCTGGCCAACAAGAACAACGCCGTAATGCGGCAGATTCTGGAAGAGGCCGCCGCCAACCGCAACGCGGCCAAAGGCACCAACCTCCAGAAAGTGGGCGACTACTACGCCTCGGCTATGGACTCGGCCGCCATCAACGCGGCCGGGCTGAAGTACCTGCAGCCGGAGCTGGCCAAGATTGCGGGCATCAAAACGCCCGATCAGTTGCAAACCTCTATGGCCCGGCAGCAGGTGCTTGCCACCGGGGCTTTCTTTGGCGCCTACGTGGGGCAGGACGATAAAATTAGCTCCCAGTACGCCGTAAACCTGTACCAGGGTGGCCTTTCCCTGCCCGACCGCGACTACTACCTGAAAGAAGATGCCCGCTCCAAGAGCATTCGGGCGGCTTACCAGACCTATCTGGTAAACACGTTCAAACTGCTGGGCGACGACGAAGCCGCTGCCCGCAAAAATGCTGCTACGATACTGCGCCTGGAAACGCGTCTGGCCAAAGCCAGCAAGAGCCGCGTGGAGCTGCGCGACCCGTACGCCAACTACAACAAAATGACGGTAAGCCAGCTGCAGAAGGCTTATCCTAACCTGAACCTGCAGCACATCCTCACCGATGCCGGCATGGGCTCGGTGAAAGAAGTAATTGTGGGTCAGCCTGCCTTCTTTAAGGAGGTGAATACAATGGTGAAGAGTGAGCCCCTGGCTGACCTGAAAACCTACCTGCGCTGGCACCTGGCTACCTCGTTTACGCCGGCGCTGCCCCAGCAGTTTGGGGATGAGTCCTTCCGCCTGCAGCAGGTGCTCAGCGGCGCCAAGCAGCAGCAGCCCCGCTGGAAGCGCACCTTGCGTGCTACTGACGCTGCCCTGGGCGAAGCTTTCGGCCAGCTGTACGTAGACAAGACCTTCCCGCCCGCGGCCAAGCAAAAGGCCCTGGAAATGGTGAACAACATCAAGGCTTCCATGGGCGAGCATATCCAGCAGCTGAGCTGGATGAGCGACGCTACCAAAAAGGAGGCCATGCGCAAGCTGAGCACTTTCACCGTCAAAATCGGCTACCCCGATAAGTGGAAGGACTACTCGGCTCTCACTATCTCGCGCGACTCCTACCTGAAAAATGTGGTGGCTGCCCGCGAGTGGGGCTACAAGGATATGACCAGCAAGCTGGGCAAGCCCGTCGACCGCACCGAGTGGGGCATGACCCCGCCCACGGTGAATGCCTACTACAACCCGGCCATGAACGAAATCGTGTTTCCGGCCGGCATCATGCAGCCCCCGTTCTTCGACCCCAACGCCGATGACGCCGTCAACTATGGTGGTATGGGGGCCGTTATCGGCCACGAAATTACCCACGGCTTCGACGACCAGGGCCGGCAGTACGACGCCGAAGGCAACCTGAAAGACTGGTGGACCAAGGAAGACGCCGCCAACTTCACCCAGCGCGCCGATATGGTGGGCAAGCAGTACTCCGCGTTTTCTCCCCTCGATTCGGTATTCGTGAATGGGCAGCTGACCATGGGCGAAAACCTGGCGGACCTCGGCGGCCTGAGTATTGCCTACTCGGCCCTGCAAAAGCAGCTCCAGCAGCAGTACGGCAACAACCCGCGTCCCAAGTACGACGGCCTCACGCCCGAGCAGCGCTTTTTCCTGAGCTGGGCCCAGGTGTGGCGCACCAACGCCCGCCCCGAGTACCTGCGCCAGCAGGTCCTGACAGACCCGCACTCACCGGCGCAGTTCCGTACCAACGGCCCGCTGATGAACATGCCCGAGTTCTACGAAGCCTTCGGCTGCAAGGAAGACGGCAAGATGGTCCGCGCTCAGCAGGAGCGCGCCAAAGTGTGGTAGGCTAACTGAGCTGAGGCTACGTAGCCCACTGTCTATTAAAAAAGGCCGGTTCCGTGAGGGGCCGGCCTTTTTCTGTAAGCTTTGATTTAAAAGCAGTCGGCTGAATAGCCACTCAGCTCGTTACTTCACCACGGTTAGCTTCATACCCACGTCCTTTTTCGGCCATTTGTAGGCGTCTACGGGCTCGGCGGCAATTTTATCGAGGACTTCCAGGCCTTCCACTACCTCCCCGAATACAGTGTATTTTCCATCGAGGGAAGGCACGCCGCCAATCGTTTCGTAGGCGCGCAGCTGCTCGGGCGTGAGCTTGCGACCCGCCATAGCCTGGGCCTGGTAGGGCGTGAGCTTTTCGCCCTGCACCATGTAGAAATCAATGCTGGACGAGAGCTTGCCCGGGTTTTGGTCGTCGTCGTAGCGGGCCATGCCCAGGGCACCCCGCTTGTGAAAGTGGGGGCCCGTTATTTCGGGCGGCAAATGGTAGCGGCCCAGGCGGATGGTGCGGTTTTCGGTGCGCCCGCCCTGCACGGCAAAGCCCTTCACCACGCGGTTGAATACCGTTTCGTTGAACACGCCCTTGCGCGCCAGCAGCAGAAAGTTGGCTTTATGAATCGGCGTGTCATCGAACAGGCGCAGGCGGATGTTGCCCAGCCGGGTCTCCAGCAGCACCTCCGAGCCCGGGTACTGCGCGCCGTAGGCTTTCAGCTCGGCCACGGCGTTGGAGTCGCTGAGCGTAGCGAGGTTGGGGCCGGGTACGGGCGGTGGGGCCGGGGCCTGCGCGGGCTGCTCCTGCACGGGCGCTTGTTGCTGGCAGCTACCCATACTCAAGGCCACCAGGCTGCCAATCCAAAGCAAACGATTCATGTCGATAACAAAAAAAAGTCCCCCGAAGGCAACCATGCCTCCGGGGGACAAACATACAGGTTCGGCGGAAGTCGCGGGCCTACCAGCCGTCATCCACCTTCTTTGGTGCCTTCTTTTCCGGCTTTTTCTCCTTGACTTTCTGCTTCACAGTGCCGTCCTCCGTTTTGGCCTTGGCCTTGACTTTTTCAGTTTCCGCCGCGGCGGGGGCAGTAGTACCTGCATTGCTGGCGGCGGCCGGCGCGGGCTGCGGGGTAACCGGGGGCGGAGGGGCCATATCCGCGGCCGGGCGGATCTGGTCGGGGGCCTCCACGGCTTTTTCCTTCAGCTGCGCGAGTAGCATGTTCTGGGGCACCAGCTGGTTGTCTTTCCAGGCGCTCAGCTGCTCATCCAGCTTTTCGGATTCTTCTTTACGAATGGGCTTTTTAAGCAGCTTTTCCAGGTTAGGGCTGCCAGCATCTTTCCAGGCAGTCAGCCACATCGACCCCACGAAGGAGGACGCCAGCTGCATGCGGAACATCACCATGCCACCAATCTGCTCCTTGTGGTAAGCATCGGCAAACGCGTCGGAGTAGGCCCGTCGGGTTTGGCCGAAGCGGTGCGAAAAAATGTATTTCTGCTCAGGTGTAAAGCCGCGGGTCACTTTCTCCTCAAGGTCGAAGGTAGCGCCCAGGAAGCCGTACGAGTCCTGAATAGCCTGCCAAGTGTCGTTCAGGGGAGTTTTGGTGTATTTCGCCGGCTTATTGTGGAGCTTATAGTCGCCGATGTGCCGCTCGGGCAGCTTGTTTTCCCACAGCGGCTGCAGGCCTTCCTGGTTGGAGAGCTGCCCGTTGTGGTTTACCGTGGTGCGCAGGGGAGAGTAGGCGTCGGCCACATAATGGCTCAGGTCAGCCGAGAGTGACACAATCTGGGCCGTATCGCCGGCCCGGAACGCCTGGGTGAGCTTTTCGCGCACCTCGTCTATCACCCAGGGCAGGGTGCCGTACTTGCGTAGAGTATCGGCTTTGTACTTGGCCGTGGCTTTTTCCCACTGCTTGGGCACCGCCCCAAACGGGTTTTCGCCGTAATGGTCCATGTAAATGAAGTGCCGGCTGGCCTCCATGGAATCAGTTTCGGCGCGCTGATCGGCAGCATTGGAAAGCTGGACCAGCTGGTTCAGGTTGCGAAAGTAGAACCCCTGCATGCCCCCGGGCAGCGAGTATACCGCCAGCTGCGTAATTACTTTATGCCCAAACCCACCCCAGCCCGGCGAGAGCAGGGGGCAAAGCAGGACCACCAGTAACGTAAGCAAGATTTTCTTCATAGCAACTCCAGATAGGATGGGCAAGTCTCAAAGTTCGGTATTTTTCCGGGAGAGCAAAAAGCGCGCCCTTCGGTGGTTTTCCCCGGCCCTCCGTAACGTTACTGTCAGTTTCTGATTTCTGTTGCCGTGACTACCATCTCCAAGAAGAAAATTTCTTACCCGATTAGTGAGCGGCTGCGCCACTACCTGCAGCACTACGATCGGGAGGCCCCGCTGCCCGTCACCTACGCCGATCTGCTGCGCAGTGGGGGCGCGTATCCGCTGCTGGACCGCCAGGGGCGCGATACACTCTGGGAAACGGTGTTCTACGAGCCCCAAACCCTGCAGGAGCTAAGCGTGGGCCTAACGGAAGTATACGCCCTGCTCAAAACCGGCGGCGACCTTTCTTTTTCCGAGCACTTGCTGGCCGACCGCATCGACTACTGCCGCTTTGGCAACAGCAACCCATTCCGGGTGCGCATCGTCAACCAGTTCAACGATAACTACGATTATTTTTATGTGAAGCGGGCCGATGCCTCCCGCGTGTACGGGCTGGAGCTGGAGCACCTGCTGGCGCCCAATTCTATTAACTACCTGGTCAGCGGCGCCACCCTGATTGAGGAGCACATTGCCGGCATTCCGGGCGACGACTTTATCCGGGACCGGCTGCAGCGGCCCCACCTCAACCAAGTGCGCATTGCCAAGGAGTTTGTGAAGTTCAACGAGCGGTGCTTTGCCCGCCTTCTGGGCGACATGCGCGCCTACAACTACGTGGTGGATGTGACGGCCGATTTCGAGGATGAGCAGTACCGTCTGCGCGCCATTGACTTCGACCAGCAAAGCTACGAGGGCAAAAAAACGATGTATCTGCCCCAGTTTTTCAAAGACAACCGCTCCCTGGTTCAACTCTGTGCCCGGCTGCTGGCCCCGGAAAGCATCCGCCAGTACCAAACCGAGGAGCGCACCCTCATGCTCCGGCGCGCCCGCGCCGAGCGCTACCGGCTGAAGGATTTGCTGGATTGCATGCGGGCTGAAACGCTGGCCCCACCCGAAAAAGTAGCCCTGCTCCGGCAGGAACTCAACCAGCACCACCACACCACCCGGTTCGACCGGTGCGACTCCATGGGCGACATTGTGCGCCTGCACCTCAAGCTGATGGTGGTGCGCCAGCGCCCGGGCGAGGGAGGAGCTAAGGGTGCTAGCGCGGGCCCAGGTTGATGGCCAGCCCCAGGGAAATTTCCAGGCCGCCTGGGCTGATGGCCTTCACCACGTTTTGCAGCTCAGGAGAAGGCGTAGGCCCCGGCTGGTAGGAAATGGGGTTGCCGGTAAACCGCACGCCGTATCCAAAAGAAGCCAGCATACCCAGGCGGCCGGGCTGCCAACGCAACCCGCCGCGCAGGTGCAGCACGCCGCTGGGCGCCATGCTGTACACGGCCCGCTCCTGGTTTAGCTCTATTTCCACGTTGTCGAGGCGCCCAGTGCGGGCCAGGTTTAGCCCCAGGTACGGAGACAACTCACGTTGCGGCTGCAGGTAATAGCGTAGCCCCACCCCAATTTTCCCGCCCACTCCAATGCCCAGACCCGCATTCAGATCAAGGTTGGGAGCCACTAAGTAGGCGTACGACAGGCCCCAGCCGTAAGGAGCACCCCAGCCCGCTTCGATGCTCAGCGTGGAGGCGTGGTAGCGGACCGGCTGTTCGCTCAGCAGGGGAGCCTGCGTCGGCATGGCGGGGGAAGCGGGCAGGGGGGTAGCTACGTTGGGTTGCGTTTGCAGCTCCGTTTGTGCCTGCGCGAAAGGCAGCGTGGCCAGAGCCAGGGCTGCAGTCAGAATAACCGATAGTTTCATAGGTGCCACAAAGATGGGATTATGGCCCAATAGCTGAGTGGCTCCGGCAATAAAAAATAGGGAGTGCCTAAAGAAGAAACCGCAGCCAGCTGCTCTGGCCGGAACCCGCGGCTAGCCTAGCTGCCGTGCAGCTCGCCGGCGGGGGCCTGCTGCCGGCGTTGGAGTAGCTCGGCCAGCTTGCCGTAAATAAAGTCTGCAGCTTGGTCGCGCAGCTTTTCGGTGGGGCCTTTCAGCAGCTCGCGGTACTCAAAGGCTCGGTTTTCCAGCAGCATGGTCACGAAAATAGTGCCCGAAGGTTTGTCGATGGTTTCGGAGGCGCCGGGGCCGAAGAGTCCGGTAATGGCCACGCACACATCGGCCGTGGGCAGGTGCTGGTGCAGCCCCTGGGCCATTTCATTGGTAGTTTGCTGGCTTTCGGCTGAGTACGTGTCCAGGGTTTTCTTTTTAACTCCCAGGAGCCGTTGCTTGGCTTCGGCATGGTAGGTTACGACTGAGCCCAGCAGAACCTCGCTTACCCCCTGAGCCGGGGCCAGCTGGGCCGCCACCCAGCCACAGGTGCAGCTTTCGGCCAGGGCCAAAGTGAGTTTGTGCTGCAGAAACAGCTTCACGAGGTCATCAACAGAACTAGCTTTCATACAGGGCAGAGCAGGAAGTAACATCCGTCCATACGCCGGGCAGCCCCTGCAAAGTTGCAACGGTGGAGGTTGCTTGCTATTGGTCCGGGTAGCTTCAGCCAGCGCTCAGCGGCTACTCCTGCCGGTATACCACGCCCTGCTTCATCACGAACCGCACGCGCTGCATCACCTTGATATCGGTTAGTGGGTCGCCCTCTACGGCTACCACGTCGGCGAGCTTACCGGCTTCCAGTGTGCCCAGGTTGCTGGTTTGGTTGAGCAACTCGGCGGCACTTACCGTGGCGCTGCGCAGGGCCACCAGTGGGGGCATGCCGGCTTCCACCATGTACTGAAACTCCAGGGCGTTTACTCCGTGCCGGAACACGGAAGCGTCGGTGCCAAAGGCAATTTTGACGCCGGCCTTGTAGGCGCGCCCAAACGTGTCCTGCAGCTTGGGGCCTATGGCCAGAGCTTTGGGCGTCACCAGGGCCGGATAGTAGTTGGGAATCTTGGCCGAGTCGGCCACGGATTTGCCGGCCGTGATGGTGGGCACGTACCAGGTGCCGTACTTTTTCATGAGCTTGATGCCTTCGTCGTCGAGCAAGGAGCCGTGCTCAATACTCGTTACGCCCGCCCGAATGGCCCGCTTGATGCCCTCGGGCCCGTGGGCGTGGCAGGCTACGCGCAGCCCCAGGTCCCGGGCCGTTTCCACCACCGCCTTTATTTCTTCCTCCGTCATCTGGGCCCCGCTACCGTCTTTGGCCACGCTGAGCACCCCACCGGTAGACGCTATTTTGATAACGTCGGCCCCGCGCTTGTACTGCTCCCGCACCGCCTGCCGGCATTGGTCGGGGCCGTTAGCTACGCCATCGGCTGGCCCGGGTACGCCCATCAGGCTTTGGCGGTAGCCGTTGGTAGGGTCCATGTGGCCGCCGGTGCCGGATATGGCTTTGCCCGCCGTGAAGATGCGCGGGGCTACCACCAGGCCGCGAGCCGCCGCGTTGCGCAGGGCCACGTTCACGCCGGAGCCGCCCAGGTCGCGCACCGTAGTAAAGCCCGCAAGCAGTGTTTTGCGGGCGTGTTCCAGGGAGTTGAAGGCAATGTCGGCCGGGTTCTGGGTGAATTCCTGCAGGAAGTTGTCTTTGCTGGTTTCCCCTTCCAGGTGCACGTGGCAGTCGATGAGCCCGGGCAGCACGGTGCGGTTTTTCAGGTCAATGACTTTGTCGTCGGCATTGGTGGGGGCGCGGTAGCCCCGCTCCACGGCCACAATCCGCCCGTTTTCCGTTACCACCGTCATTTCCGTCTGAGCCTGCTCGGTGCGCATATCCAGCAGCCGCCCGCAGTGCAGATAGGTTTTCTGAGCCTGGGCGGCCGAGGCCAGCACCAGGGAATAGCCCACCAGGAGGCCGCTTAGTACGCGTGCAAGTTTCATCGGGAAAGTAATTGGACGGGAAAGGATACCCGGCCAATATACAGCGGATTAAAATGCTGCATGCCGCCTATTTTGGCGGCAATCCGTATCTTTTGCCACCCTTACTCTGCGGAGCAAGGGCCTACCTGTTCTCATCACCCTCAACCACCTTTTTCATGGCTACCATCGAAGAATTTGAAGCCGCTGCGGCGCGCAGCAAAGAGCTGCCCGCCAAGCCCGACAATATGACTTTACTTAAGCTCTACGCCCTCTACAAACAGGGAAGCGAAGGGGATATTTCCGGCGACCGGCCCGGGGGCTTCGACTTCAAGGCCATTGCCAAGTACGATGCCTGGGCCGGCCTGCGGGGCAAATCCCAGGAGGAAGCTCGCCAGGAGTACGTCGACTTCGTGGCCTCTTTGTTTTAGCGGCTGCTCACACCGCAGCCCATCAACGTAAAGCCCCCACTTTCCAGGCGGAAGGTGGGGGCTTTGCGTGGGGCAAGAACAGAAAGGCCGGCTATACTTTCGGAGCTGGCAGGTCGAAGGCCTCGGCATTGTGCTCGAAATGGCCCTTGTGCGACCCGTCACAGAAAGGCTTGTTCTTGGAAAGGCCACAGCGGCAAATGCTGATCCGCTCCCGGCCGCCCAGGCCGTAGGGCGTGCCCTGGGCATCGACCAGTTCGAAATCGGTGCCCTCTACCCGGAGGGAGCCATTGCTTAGTACGGTGATTTTGGTGGCCATCAGAAAAAGAAAAAAGAGTGAGTGATTCAGGAAAATAGCACCTTGGTGCCCGTAACGACCGGTTTTTGGCTACTGCGCCAGCAGCTCCTTGCGCATCACGTAGTCGTTCATCCAGTACGGTCCGATGGGAATGTCTTCCTCACGGTGCCGCTGAAAGCCACGGTTTTCATAGAAGGCCAGGGCCGGGTTGTGCCGGTTTACGTTCAGCTCCAGGGCGCGGCCACCGGCCTGACGGGCCGCCTGTTCCACGGCCCCAATCAGCTGCTGGCCGAGGCCTTGCCCCTGGTGAGAAGGCAGCAGATAAAGCTTGTGCAGCTTAAAGATAGCATCATTGGCAATAGGCAGCCGGGAAAAGGAGGCATAACCGGCCGGGTGTCCGTCGGCCAGTAGCAGCAGAAACGTGTGCCCTTCGTCGGCCATCTGCCGCTGCAGCGAAGCCGGCGTATAAATCACGCGGTACATGTACTCAATCTGCTCCCGCGAAATAATGAAGCGGTAGGTAGGCTCCCAGGTCGCTTCGGCCAGGCTGATGATGGTGGGAATATCGGCCAGGGTGGCGGGCTGAATGGTAATGGCAGCGGCGGCGGAAGTCGTCATACGCTGCAAAAACGGCATTATTTCCGCTAAAACCGAACCTTGGTAGGCTAATTCCACGTTTTGGGCCGGAAATTGCCGGGCTCTGCCATACGGTAGCCCGCGCCCGGCGCGTTACTTCATCTTCACGATTTTCTGCCTATGAAACGTTGCCTGCTTTCCTTGGCTGTACTGGCCGCCCTTGGCCTTACGCCATTAGCTGCTGCTGCGCAGCAGTCCACCTCCAGTACTACGCCCACCTCCTCGGCCGTAGAGCGCGATTTGCGCACGTTTGTCGACTGGGTAAGTGAGAAAATGGATAAAGCTGAGGCCGGGGCCCGCCGGGAATGGCCTAAGATGATGGCCGACTTCGACCGTCAAAGCCAGCGCCTCGACCGCGCTACCGACAGTTTATCGGTTCAGTCGAAGCGGGAGTATGCGGCCGAGAAGGCCCGCTACAAGGCCTGGGCCGCCGAACAGCGCCGCCTCGAAGCCCAGGCCCGGGAGCCCGAAACGGCGCAGCAGGCCCAAGACCGGCTGCTCAACGAAAACGTGGTAATAAACCGCGCCCGGGCCACGGAGCTACCCGACCTGTATGAGCGCCTGCTGGCTACCACGCGCGAGCAGCGCCGACAGTGGACCCAGCGCGACTGGGCCGCCGCCAGCGAGGTCCTCTCACGCCTCAATGGGCGGTACGAGCAGGTGCGTCAGCAGCTGGGGCTGGAGGAGCGGCTCCGCATCCGCACGCTGCAGGGGGAGTTTCGCACGCTGGAAGGCGCCCGCGCTACCAAAGAATATCTGAGCGAGAAGGAGTAATAGCGGTTGCTTCAGGCCGTTTGCTGCTGTTGATGGAGCCAGTGCCGGGCCGCAGCTACGTCGTAGAAAAGCCGGGCGGGCAGCTGGTGCCCAATTTTCTCGATAAACCCGGCGCTGATGTACTGATTCTGTAAATCGGGCAGAAACACGTAGGCAAAGGCCCGCAGGCCATTTTCCATGGCCTGCGGCAGCCACTCAAACTCCAGCCACGACAAGGCATCCGACCAGTCACCCGTCGATTCGGTTTTGTCGTTCAGGATCAGGGGAATCTGCAGCTGTTCCTGGATGCGCAGCTCCTGCGTAGCCACCCGCAGCACGGCATCAGCTGTGATGTTGCCCTGCCACTGAATATACAGCAGTTGTTCGTCTGGGTAGTATCGCAGGGAGGCTACCGGGCTACCGTACTGGTCGGGCACAATACCCAGGTCGTCGAAGGGCACAGCGTGTGGGAGCATAAAGCAGAGAGCTAGGAGCAAGTGATATTAAACATAGTGGTTTATGCGGTAGGATTCTATTTATTCTGGTTTTGATTCCAATTGAAGTAGATAAGAATACGTGCTGCTGCCTGGGGCCAAAGGCAGCAGCAGGGCCGGGAGTAGGATGATGGAAAGCAGGAGTAGGAAGTAGCAGAGAATAAACGCGCTGGATGCAGACTGGGCGCATTTCTACCGAAGCTACGTGCCCAATGATGCCCGTGTTTCTGCTACTTTTGCGGTTCACGTTCCGCTCACGCCTGCCTTTCTCATGCATATTGCCATCGTCGGTAACATTGGTGCCGGCAAAACCACCCTAGCCAACAAGTTAGCGCATCACTTCAACTGGGAAGTGTTTCTGGAAGACGTCGACCACAATCCGTACCTCAAGGACTTTTACGACGATATGCCCCGGTGGGCATTCCATCTGCAGGTGTACTTCCTGAACAGCCGCTTCCGGCAAACCCAGCGCATTAAAGAGCTGCAGCAAGCCAGCAAGGGCGTGATTCAGGACCGCACCATTTACGAAGATGCCCACATCTTCGCGGCCAACCTGCACGAGTCGGGCCTGATGACGGAGCGCGACCACCAGAACTACCTGAATTTGTTTCAGTCCATGATCAGCATGGTGAATCCGCCGGATTTGCTGCTTTACCTGAAAGCCGACTTGCCGAAGCTGATTTCGCAGATCGAGAAGCGCAACCGCGACTACGAGAACAACATCAAAATCGAGTACCTCAAGAACCTGAACGAGCACTACGAGCGGTGGATCAGCAGCTACAGCTACGGCAAGCTGCTCATCGTCGACGTCAACCAACTCGACTACGTGAACAACCCCGAGGATTTGGGCGTCATCGTCGATAAAATCAACAGCACCCTCTTTGGGCTGTTTTGAAGGACTTTATGGATGAATGGCTCTGGGGTTTAATGGCTGCTGTATTCCTGAATAACCCGAAGCTCTCATTCAGCCAAAAAGGCCCGGCCGTCTACAGACGGCCGGGCCTTCTTATTTGTAAAACTTTGGTTGGTTTCCAAGTCATACAGCTGCCAGTAGTGCACTTTAAAGCCAGTCAACCAGCAAACCCATTCAGCCATTTACCCTAGCACAGTCTACTCCTCCCGCATAGCCTCGTTGAGGAAGCGGACGAAGGGCTGGGCTGCCTGCCAAGCGCCGAGTACCTGCTGCGGAAAGTCGGGGCTAAGCACCTGGGCATCCGGAATTGCCTGCCACACGAAGTAGCTTTTCAGCCGCAGCCATTCAATATCGGGGTCTTCCCGATCGTAGCCTTTGGGGGCCGTTTTCAGCGTTTGAGAGGTATCGAGGCCCTGGGGGAAAAAGCGCAGCAGCTCCGGACTCTGGCGCAGGGCGTGAAACTCGGTGGGGTTGTAGTGAATTTCCTGGCGGATGCGGGCGAGCTGGGCCGGTTCCGGCATCCAGCGGCCCGCACCCACGTAAGTTTCGCCGCCGGGCTCCAGGGCAATAAAGTAACCCGCCCAGGCACTGTGCCGGCCTCCCCGCTTGATGCCCGCGCCCATGTGCCGCTTGTACGGCTCGTCGCTTTGGTGGAAACGGTCGTTTTTGTTGATGCGGAACATCACGTCCGAGGGCGTGAGGGTACTCAGGTCGGGTTCGAAGCGGGCGGCGCCGCGCAGTAGCTCCGCCACCAGTTGGGTGTAGGCCGCGCGGGCACGCTGGTAATCGGCACGATGCTCGTCCATCCACGCTTTGTGGTTGTTGTCGCGCAGCTGACCGAGAAAATCCAAGACAAGGGCATTGTTCATGCCTGCTTCAACTGTGGAAGCGGGCGGCGGGTTGGGCTGCCCGCCAAAAAAAGTGCCTAGCGCGTCAGGGCCTGCGAGTCGCTCAGGGCCAGCCGGTCGTTGAGCTGCCAGTTGAACGGCAGGAAACCGAACGTAGTACCGGCCGGCAGGGGCACGTGGGCATAGCGGTTGACGAAAGCCAGCAGCGCTTCCGGAGTAGAGCCAAAATCTGCCGCATACCAGTCAAACAAGCTCGACAGCTGCGGGGTGGGGCCCATTAGCTGGTTGGCCACCGGGTCGTTGAGGAACCGGCGCGTCTGCGCCTCCAGCTGCTGCTCCAGGCGGCTGCCTTCGTAGGCCTCGTTGAGCAGGGAGGGAGAGGATACGGCGGCCTGTACCAGGGCAAAGTGAATGCGCGCATCCGGGGTAGAACCGCGCAGAAACTGCTTTTCTATCTGGTTGAGCGAGTAGGTATTACCCCCTACGAAAACCACGGGCGCCTCCCAGGGCGAAAAGCTGCCGGTAGACTTGGATTTGATACGCGTATCGGTCAGGCTGTTGAGCGGGTAGTGCTGTAGGACCAGGTCCACTACGCTGGCGTTGTAGGCATTGATCCAGTAAGCCTTCACGTCATTGGGCTGCCAGGAAGCATCGGGGGCCGTAGCGTCCAGTAGCTCCAAGTATTCGGCCAGTTCGTCTTCATCGGCCCGGAAGCCGCGGTAGTCTACGCGCCCGTCGGCCAGCACATGGCGGGCCAGCAGCGAGTTCCATTGCGCATGGGAGGGCGGGGCACCGGCAAGGGCAGCCAGTGGCAACCAAAGCAGCAGGATAAAGCCGAAAAGGCCACCCATAGCGCGGAAACCCGGGGGGAGTGAAAACACAGGAAAAGGAGGCAACAGGTGTGGAAGGGCAGATGCTACCGGCAGCGCAGCCCACCGTCCCGACTGCTCGGGAATCTGGTGGGCCAGCACGTAGAAATAGCATTTCAAAAGTAACACTTCAGCACTTGCTACACAAGCATTTGGCCGATTCAGTGCCGCCGCTAGCCCGGCCGCCGGGATGCCAGGCTAGCGGCGGCTCACTACGGCTATGGGGTCGCCCACGCGCAGGGTGCCGCGGCCGGGTCCCGTTACATTCTGCCCAAACATGACCTTGTTGCCCTGGGTGCGGTAAGTGGCTAGCGTGCGCAGAGGTTCGGCGCTTTTCTGGGCGGTCTGCTGGTCGATAGTCGTCATGACGCAGCGGCCGCAAGGCCGCACTGCCCGGAAGGGCAGGCCGCCCACCTGAAACTCATGCCAGGCATCTTCTTCCCAGGCTGCGCCGCCGCTGAACACCAGGTTCGGCCGGAAGCGGTTCATAGGCACGGGCTCGGCCAGGCGGGTGTTCAGCTCCGCCAGGGCTTCGGTGCCGGCCAGCAGGAAAGGATAGCCATCGGCGAAGCTTACTACGGCGTCGGCGGGGTTGAGCTCGGGCTCTACGTTGCGCACGACCATATCCGACATATATACCAGGCGGCATTCCCGGCCCAGGGCTTCGCTCAGCCAAGCGTCGGCCTCAGGGGTACCGCGCCAGGCAAACACCATGTCGTCCCAGATGGTCACGAACAAGGTGCGCTCGGGCGTGGCCTCGAAGGGCACGTAGAGGGGCAGCAGCTCCGGCCGCTGCTGGTGGGTAAGCAGGAAGCCGTTGTACGCCGGCGAAACGTGCAGCAACGCCATGTCGGCGTGCTGGCGCTGGGTCATGAACTGGTTGCGGTGGTCTACGATCAGCCAGCGCCGGTCGTGGCGCAAGCCACGGGGCTCTATCTCCGCTTCCGCCACGCGGATGCCGCCCAGGGATTTTACGGGGTAGATGTACAGGTCGGAGAGCAGGAGGGGAGCGGCCATAAGGTAAAGGTAGCAGACCCGCGCTTGTGGCCGCACCCGGGGCAGGTTGTGGGCGCGAAAAAAGTGGCGTACTTGCGCCGCTTATCCATGCTATATGGCTGCTCCTGAATTACTCTGCCTGAACTGCGACCAGCCCCTGGAAGTGGGCCCCTACTGCGCCCACTGCGGGCAGCAGCGGCCGCACCGCCTCTCCGTGGGGCATGTGCTGCACGAACTCCTGCACGTATTCACCCACGCCGACAAAAGCATCTTTGGCTATGCGGGAATGGTGCTGACTCGTCCCGGCCAGCTGGTGCACGACTACCTGCGGGGCCGGCGCAAGCGGTACTTCAACCCGTTTCAGTTCCTGCTGATTACGGTTGGTATCGTAACGCTGCTGGCCAATGGGCTGCACTACTATGATTCCGTGGGCGACGCCGTGCAGCAGCAGATGAGTCGCCGGGTATCGGCCGTGCAGCTTCACCACGTGCAGACATATTTTCACGCTTTGGGGAAGTACTTTAACGTGTGGTGGCTGGCCCTGCTGCCCCCGCACGCCCTGCTGACGTGGCTGGTCTACCGACGGCGGGGCCTCAACTACGCCGAGGCCTTTCTGGTGCAGGTGGTGGTTAGCAGCGCGTATCAGGTGCTGCTGTTAGTACTCTTGCCAGTACTCACGTACCTGCCCTGGCGGGTGCCGGGCAGCAGCACGGCTATGTTGGGTGGCATCATCACCGTGCTGTACCTCACGCTGGTAGGCCGGCAGGGCTTTGGGCTCGGCTGGGCCGGGGCATTCTGGCGCGCGTTGGTGACGGGTATCCTCTATGCTGTCATCGACATCCTGCTTAATTACTTTGTTTTCAATTGGTACGTGTTCCGGTAACGTGCCCCTGGCAAAAAAGCAAAACGTCATGCCCGGGCATGACGTTTTGCTTTCGCAGGAATAGCCGGCCCAGACTGGCTTAGCCTATTTCTTCGGGGTGGCAGCGTCTTGCTGCTGGGCCAGGAGCACAGCCTGGTACAGGTTTACCAGGGCACCGGTGCTGGAAAGCGTGCTGAAGTCCACCAGCTTATCGGTGCCAGGCTGGCGTACCTGCAGCTTGGTGGGCACCGCCGACTGCATGATGATGCGCTTGAGGTCCTGGGCCGAGAGGCGGGGAAAATACGACTTGAGTACGGCCGCTATGCCCGCCACTACGGGGGCGGCCATGCTGGTGCCACTCAGGTTGCCGTACTGGCTGCCCGGCAGGGTGGAGTAGATCTGTACGCCCGGGGCAAACACGTCTACCTGCTGGGGGCTATAGTTGGAGAAGTCGGCTACCAGGTGCTCGTCGGCGGTGCGGGCCGCCGCGCCTACCGTGAGCAGATTGGCAAAAGGCTGACCGGCAATGGTGCGGGCGGCCGGGAACTGCGCCACCTGGTCGAGGTTGTTGGCTTCGTTGCCGGCGGAGTGTACCAGCAGCACGCCCTTGCTTTCGGCATACTTGATGGCGTCTTCTACGGCCTGGCGCTGGGGTGAGAAATACTTGCCAAAGCTCATGTTGATGATCTGCGCCCCGTTGTCCACGGCGTAGCGGATGGCGTTGGCAACGTCCTTGTCACGCTCGTCCCCGTTGGGTACAGCCCGCACGGCCATGATGCGCACGGGCCCACCGGCCACGCCCAGCACCCCCAGATTATTCTGGCGGTCGGCGGCAATGATGCCAGCCACGTGGGTGCCGTGCATGGGGTCGGGGCCCATCACGTCGCGGTTGCCGTAGCTGCGGTCCTTCGTGTCTTCGGGGTTGTCGCCCACGATGGTGCGCGGGTTGAAGGCCGGGTCGAGGGAAAACTCTACCAGGTTTTTGTTTTGCTCGTAGGCATCCTTCATTTCCGCCAGCACCGATTCCAGGTCGGGCTGGTCGTACTGGCGCAGGTTGAGGTAGTACATCAGGGCTACTTCGCGCAGCTGCTCATCCTGGGTCACGGGGTTGCGCAGGGTGGCCGTATCGAGGTGGGTGACGCCCAGCTCCTGGCGCAGCTTTTCGGCCAGCTGCTGGGTCTGCTCGTAAATCGGCTTGATTTGCGCGTACTGGGCGTGGTCCTGCTCGTAGTGCTCCTTGTAGGACTTTTTCACCTGCTGGTACAGGTCGTACTCCGCGCGTTTGGCCTCGGGCACGGCCGCGCGGGCTTTGCCGTCATACAGAGGCTTGAGCTTGGCGTAAAGGCGGGTATCCTCGTAGGATTCTACGTTCACGTTGCGGCCATCTTTGCCACCCAGGAAGTTCCAGCCGTACACGTCGTCCACGTAGCCGTTGCGGTCATCGTCTTTGCCATTGCCAGCAATTTCCTTGGCGTTGCGCCAGAGCACCCGCTTCAGGTCGGCGTGGGTGGTGTCGATGCCCCCGTCAATAACGGCCACCAGCACCGGGTTAGCCACCCGAGTGGTCAACAGCTCGCGGTAGGCCCGCTGGGCGCTGATGCCCTGCACGCCATCGGCTTTGGGGTCGAGCAGGTGCCATTGCACGGCGGCAGGCGCCGGGGCTACTGGCGCTGATGATTGGGCCTGGGAAAGAAAGGGCAGGGAAGAAAGGCCCAGTAAGCCAACGAAAAAGGGAATACGCATGCGAAGAAATCAATAAGGCAAACAGCCCCTGGCAAATTCGGGGCCGGGAAGATACGGGACACTACCGACGCGGCCATGCCGGGCAGGGTTGCCAGCTTCGGGTAGAAACCGCAGCCGGCGGCTAAGTGGTTCCGGGCCTTACCCCTCACAGCAGCTGTTTAGGAAGTGTCAGCCTGAGCATGTCGCGCATTAAGCTGCAAAGTGGCGTGCTGCGTTCTTCGCCCGCGCAACCTCGGCGGGCTTGGCGGGTTCTATACGGCCGAAGGGGAAACCCAATACCTTTACGCCCCCGCGTTCCTCTTAGCTTTCGTATGCGCATCCGCTTTACTTGCTTCCTTCATGCCGCCCTGCTGGCGGTTTTCATTACTAACTCATTCTCCGCCGCGGCCCAGGCGCCCAAAACCTGGACGTCGTCGGAGATACTGCTGGGGCTGAAGAAGCTGAACGTGCTGGGCTCGGCTCTGTACCTGGCCGCCCACCCCGACGACGAAAACACCCGCCTGATTGCCTACCTCGCCAACGGCCGCCTGGTGGAAACCGGCTACCTGAGCTGCACCCGTGGCGACGGGGGCCAGAACCTCATCGGCCCGGAGCTGCGCGAGCAGCTGGGCGTCATCCGCACCCAGGAGCTGCTGGCCGCCCGCCGCATTGATGGTGGCCGGCAGTTTTTCACCCGCGCCAACGACTTCGGCTTCTCCAAAACCCCGGAGGAAACCTTCACCATCTGGGACAAGGAACAGGTGCTGGCCGATATGGTGTGGGTTATCCGGCAGCGCCGCCCCGACGTGCTCATTACCCGCTTTCCGCCCGATGCCCGGGCAGGACACGGCCACCACACGGCCTCGGCCCTGCTAGCCATTGAGGCGTTTTCGGCCGCGGCCGACCCCAAGCGCTTCCCCGAGCAGCTGAAGTTTGTGCAGCCCTGGCAGGCCAAGCGCCTGGTCTGGAACACCGGCTCCTTTTTCGTGAAGCCCGGGGAGAACATGGACGGCTACCTCAAGCTCGATGCCGGCAGCTACAACCCGCTGCTGGGCCAGAGCTACGGAGAAATTGCGGCCCGCAGCCGCTCCCAGCATAAAAGCCAAGGCTTTGGCTCGGCCGCTACCCGCGGCGAGGCGCTGGAGTATTTCCAGCTGCTGAAAGGGGAGCCCGCCAAAACCGACCTGTTCGAGGGCGTGGACATGACCTGGAACCGGGTGCCCGGCGGCGCGGCCGTGGGCAAGCTGATTGATGAGGTGATTCGCAAGTACGACCCTAGCAACCCGAGTGCGAGTGTGGCGGGGCTGCTGAAAGTGCGGGAGGCTTTGAAAAAAATAAAAAACACCGAAGATCAAAAAGGTAATTCAATAGCAAATGTTGAATGGGATAATGATGGAGCTAGCAAGCAGCAAAAGGCTATTGACAACCTACCAAAGCCATTCGATACTTTTTGGATTTTAAATAAGCTTGAAGCAGTAGAAACGCTAATTAAGGGAGACTTAGGTTTACACCTTGATGCAATAGCATCTGAAGCCACCACAACTACAGGTAGTGCTATCAATCTTGTTGTTGAGGCGGCTAATCGTTCGTCAATACCCGTGGTTTGGAGAAGGAGCAATGTGCGAGGGTATAATGTTAGCGATACAACAATTAACCGTTCTTTAGCTCAAGGAGTAGTTGTGCAGCTTCGTCAAACTGTTGTTAGTGGAGATATGGCTTTGTCCCAACCTTATTGGCTGCAATTTCCAGGCACAACAGGAATGTATATGTTACCCGGGGCGCTTAGGTTAGCAAGTAGTCCAAGCAATAAAATCAAAGGAGTTGATCCTGCAATGGCAGTGGTACGTCAAGAGGACTTAATAGGGCTCCCAGAAAACCCAGCCCACCTGAGTGTGACATTTGAACTTAATGTTGCTGGCTCACCAATTTCGTTTAAAGTCCCCGTCCAATACAAAAGCACCGACCCAGTAGAAGGGGAGAAGTACCGCCCGCTGACGGTGGTGCCGCCAGTGGCCGTGAACATCGGTGGGCGGGCCTACGTGTTTGCCGATAACCAGCCCAAAACGGTGCCGGTAACCTTGCGCGCCGGCAAAGCGGGCGTGAAGGGCAGCGTGGCCCTTACCCTGCCCGCGGGCTGGAAGGCCGAGCCTGCCAGCATCTCCTTCGAACTGGCTGCCAAAGACGCCGACCAGACGGTGTATTTCCAGGTGCAGCCCGGCGCGGGTGCGGCCGAGGGCAAAGCCGAGCTGCGGGCCGTAGCTACCGTGGACGGCCAGCAATACACGCGCGGTATCCAGACCATTCAGTACAACCACATTCCTACCCAAACGCTGTTTCCCGAGGCCGTGGCCCCGCTCGTGAAGCTCAATCTCAAGCGCAAGGGCCAGGAAATCGGCTACCTCATGGGCGCCGGCGACGAGGTGCCCGACGCCCTGCGCCAGGTGGGCTACACTGTCACCCTGCTCAAGCCCGAGGACATCACGGAGGAGCGCCTGCGCCGCTTCGATGCCGTGGTGCTGGGCGTGCGCGCCTACAATACCGTGGACCGCCTCCGCTCTTTGCAGCCCACGCTGCTGCGTTACGTGGAGCAGGGCGGCAACCTGGTAGTGCAGTACGTGGTGAACCGCGGCACCGTGCTCCCCGAAATCGGCCCGTACCCGCTCACGCTCTCCAACGACCGGGTGACGGTGGAAAACGCGCCCGTCACGCTGCTGAACCCCAAGCAGCCGTTGCTGAACACGCCCAACAAGATTACCGCCCAGGATTTTGAGGGCTGGGTGCAGGAGCAGGGCCTCTACTACCCCAGCAAGTGGGACCCCAAGTACCAGACCGTCATCAGCAGCCACGACCCCGGCGAGCCGGCCAAGGAAAGCGCCATCCTCGTCGCCGACTACGGCAAGGGCCACTATATCTACACCGGCCTGAGCTTTTTCCGGGAGCTGCCCGCCGGTGTGCCCGGTGCCTACCGCTTGCTTACGAATATGGTGTCGTTGGGGAAGAAGTAGGGCGTGCGTCATGCCGAGTGAAGCGAGGCATCTCGCGTGCTGACGTTGCCAAAGTAACTGTCATGCTGAGCTTGTCGAAGCATCTCTACCGCTTTGTTAGGTTACTATTACAACGAAGCGGTAGAGATGCTTCGACAAGCTCAGCATGACGTGCTTTAGTAATGAAGCTCCTGATTAATACCTAAACAACGCATAAACCACCCCGCCCTTCGGGCACCCCTCCTTCAAAAAGGAGGGGAACACCGCAAAGCTCCACTCATGCCCGTTTCGCCAATGCCGCCACCTTCCGATAAACCGCCGTTGCTGCCTTCGTGGCGGGCCTGGTACTGGCTGGTGCTGGGGGCACTGGCGGTAGAAGTGGCCTTCTTCACCTACCTCACCCGCAGCTTCGCCCCATGAGTTTCCTCGACTGGCTGGTGCTGGGTGGCACGCTGCTGTTTATTGTGGGCTACGGCACCTGGCGCACCCGGCGGGCGGGCAACTCCCTGGATGGCTATCTGCTGGGCGGGCGGCAGGCGCGGTGGTGGGGCGTGGGGCTGAGCATTATGGCCACCCAGGCCTCGGCCGTCACGTTTCTGAGCTTGCCCGGTCAGGCCTACGCCGACGGGATGCGCTTTATCCAGTTCTACTTCGGGCTGCCGCTGGCCATGGTGCTCATTGCGGTAGTGGCCGTGCCCATCTACAGCCGGCTGGGCGTATACACCGCCTATGAGTTCCTGCAAACCCGCTTTGATAGGCGCACCCGCACGCTGGCGGCGGGCTTGTTTCTGGTGCAGCGGGGCTTCAGCAACGGCCTGAGCTTATACGCCCCGGCGCTGGTACTGTCAGCCATTCTGGGCTGGGATACCACGCTCACGGTCTGCCTGCTGGGCGCGGTCATGATTACCTACACAGTGAGCGGAGGCACCCGCGCTGTTACGGTCACGCAGCAAGGGCAGATGGCCGTTATCTTCACCGGCATGGTGGTGGCGGGCTACCTGCTGGTGCACTACCTGCCGGCGGGCGTGGGCTTCACCGATGCCCTGCACGTGGCCGGCCGCATGGGCAAGCTCAACCTGGTCGATTTTAACTTTGACTGGGAAAACCGCTACAACTTTTGGACCGGTATGACGGGCGGCCTGTTTCTGGCCCTGTCCTACTTCGGCACCGACCAAAGCCAGGTGCAGCGGTATCTGTCGGGGCAAAGCGTTACGCAAAGCCGGCTGGGCTTGCTGCTGAACGGGCTGGTGAAGGTGCCCATGCAGTTCGGAATTCTGCTGATTGGGGTGCTGCTGTTCGTGTTCTACCTGTTTCAGCCCGCCCCGCTGTCCTTCAACCGGCCGGTGTACGAGCAGGTACGCCTGAGCTCCGCCGCCGCCCCCGAAATGACGCGCCTGGAAAAGGAATACGCCCAGGTGCAGCAGGCCCAGCAGGAAGCCGCCACGGCCCTGGTAGCCGCCCGCCACGCCCAGGATGCGCCCTCGCAGGCCCAGGCTGAGCAGCGCCTGCAAACCACCCAGGCCGCCGCCGCCGGCCTCCGCACCGACTGGAAAGCCCTGGTCCAGCGCACCGCCCCCACCGCCGACGCGAAAGACACCGACTACGTGTTCCTGAGCTTTGTGCTGCGCTACCTGCCCCAGGGCGTAGTGGGACTGCTGCTGGCCGTGGTGCTGAGTGCCGCCCTGGGCAGCGCCAGCAGCGGCCTTAACTCCCTCGGTTCCACTACCGTCATCGACCTGTACCGCCCGTTCACGCGCCGCCCGCTGGCCCTTTGCACCGATAAGCACCTGGTGCGCGTGTCGCGCGGGGCCACGGTGGGGTGGGGGCTGCTGGGGGTGGGCTTTGCCTTGTTCGCGGCCCGCATGGAAAACCTGATTCAGGCCGTGAACATCCTGGGGTCTTTGTTTTACGGGACCATCCTGGGCATTTTCGCGGTGGCCTTCTTTCAGAAGCACGTGCACGGCCGGGCCGTGTTTTGGGCGGCAATGATAACGCAGGTGGCCACGCTGCTGGCCTTCTGGCTCACTGATATTGCCTACCTGTGGTACAACGTGCTGGGCTGCTTTCTGGTGATGGGGCTGGCCGAACTGCTGGAGCGGACTTCATCTTCCAGCTCAAGTGGGCCTCTCTCTCCGGCGGATACAGGAAGCCAGCCGAATTGATAACGGCGCCAGGTCGGTGGTTTATGCTTCCAGACTGATGATCATGCCGGGCAGTTTCCAGGCATGAAAAAGCCCGCAGACTAGGTAGTCTGTGGGCTTTTTGTCAGGATAGTGGTAGCTGGATTAGAGCTTGCCTTCCTTTTTGGCCTGCACCATCAACTGGTCGTTCATCACGGCGTAGTCGTTGTTTTTGGCGTCGAGGGCCAGCTTTTTCGACTGCTCAGCGGCCGTTACGGCGCCTTTGTAGTCTTTCATTTTCAGGCGAATCTTGGCTTCCGTGTGCACGTTCCAGAACTTGGGGTCGGTGGCGTTGGCCTTTTGTAGCCAGGCCAGGGCCTGCTTCAGGTCCTTGTTGTTGTCGTAGTAGTACGCGGCGGCGGCGGCCAGGTCATTGGCGTTGGGCGAGGCGTTCTTCACTACTTTCTCGTCGATCTGCGCCATTACCTTCGACTCAACATCGGAGGATATTTTGAACTTGGCACCCGTCAGTTCCCACTCCAGGGCCACGTTGGCCGTAGCGGGGGTGAGGTCGGTGAAGTTGATGGTGAAGGTTTCGACTTTGGCGGGCAGCTTGGTGGTTTTCACCGTGAAACGAGCCACGTCCTCGTCGTCCTTGAAGGCGTCCACGTCGGCGCCCATCTTGGTGCTTTTGTTGAGCACTACAATCCATTCGCCCTTTTTGGGGATGGTGTAGATACCGTATTCACCGGCCGGCACTTTCTTGCCTTCGATGGTTACCTCGTCCGAGAACTTAATGCTGGTGGTGGCATTGGCGCCGGTGCGCCAGCGTTTGTCGAAAGGCACCAGCCCCCCGAAGACGGCGCGGCCTTTGGCGCTGGGGCGGGAGTAGGTGATGGTTACGTCGGTGAGGCCTACGCGCTGCTGCACGGTGCTCTTGGGCGAAGCGGCGGGCGTGCTCAGTTGGGCCTGGGCCGAGGAAATAGTCAGGACAAACGCGCCAGCCAGGGCAGTGCCGGCCAGCAAAGTGTTACGGGAAATAGCGTACATGGAAACGGGTGAAGTGGGGTTGATACGTGTGGTAAAAGTACGGCTTTCGGGGTGCCACAAAAGCTATAACACCACAAAGCCGCCAACAAGAATCCGGCATCTGCTTTGCGAAAAGCAGATGCCGGATTTAGCTAAGCTCAAACTGGAGCTTGAGCAGATTGGCGTAGAGGCCGTTTTCGTTGTCGCTGAGTTCTTCGTGGGAGCCTTGCTCCACGATGCGGCCCCCGTCGATAACCAGGATTTTGTCCACTTTGCGGATGGTGCTCAGGCGGTGCGCGATGATGATGCTGGTGCGGTTCTGCATGAGCTCATCCATGGCGCTTTGTACTAGCTTTTCGCTTTCCGAGTCGAGGGCAGAGGTGGCCTCGTCGAGGAGCAGGATGGCGGGGTTTTTCAGGATGGCGCGGGCAATGGCTACGCGCTGGCGCTGCCCACCCGAAAGCTTCACGCCCCGTTCGCCCACTACCGTATCCAGCCCCTCGGGGAAGGAACTGATGAACTGCCAGGCGTTGGCCCGCTGGGCCGCGTCGATAACGTCGGCGTCGGGGGCGCCGGGGCGGCCGTAGAGAATGTTTTCGCGGATGGTGCCGCCGAACAGCATGGTTTCCTGGGGTACAATGCCGATGTGCTGGCGCAGCTCGGTCAGGTCCAGGGAGTTAATGTCGTGCCCGTCGATGCTGATGCGACCCCCACTGAGCTCGTAAATGTGCATGAGCAGCTGCACGATGGTGCTTTTGCCCGCGCCCGAAGGCCCTACCAGCGCTACCTTCTCTCCAGCTTCGATGCTAAAGCTGATGTCCTTAAGCACCGGCAGATCGGGGCGGGTGGGGTAGCGGAACTCCACGTGGTCGTACGCAATGTTGCCGTGCAGGCGCAGGGGCGGCGTGCCGGCCAAGCGTGGTTGGTGCACGGGCTCGGAGGTTTCATCCAGGATTTCCAGGATGCGTTCCGAGGCACCCAGGCTGCTTTGAATCTTGCCGTACATTTCCCCCAGCCCGGCTACCGAGGCGCCAATGAACATGGTGTAGAGAATGAACGCAACCAGGTCGCCCATATCCAGGTGACGGGGGTCGGTGAGGGGCAGCTCCACGTAGGTAGCGCCCCGCCAGAGCACCAGAAAGATGCCGCCAAAGATGGCCACGATGATAAAGGACACGAAGCCCCCGCGGTACAAGCTCGATTTTAGGGCAGCCTGCACGGTGCGGCTCAGGCCGGTGCCGTAGCGGGCTACCTCGTTTAGCTCGCTGGTAAAAGCCTTCACGGAGCTAATACCCTGCAGCGTTTCCTCCACAATGACGTTGGTTTTGGCTAGCTCATCCTGGGTTTGCTTGGAAAGCTTGCGGATGCTGCGCCCAAACAAAAAGGCCAGCAGCACCAGGGGTGGAAACGTGGCCAGCATAAACAACGACAGCCGCCACGACTGCCACATAATGAAGCCCACACCGGCCAGCAGGGTTAGAATCTGCCGGATAAACTCCGCCAGCGTAAGCGTAAACGTATCCTGGATGTTGGCCACGTCAGAAGTCAGACGGGAGGTGATTTCGCCCACCCGGCGCTGCTCAAAAAACGGAATGGGCAGCGTGACGAGCTTCTGATAGAGCGTGCGGCGAATGTCGCGCACCGTAAACTCGCTTACCCGCGAGAAAAAGTAAATCCGGAAAAAGGAAAAAATGCCCTGCAGCAGCACCACGCCAAATAGCACCGCCGCAATGCCGGTGATAGTAGAGGGCACGAAGGCCGGCAGCTTGCTGGTCTGGTGGTTGGCGATATTGACGAGGTAGCCTAGCATCTTGGGCATCACCATCGTGGAAACGCTGCTGAGCAGCAGCAGCAGCAGGCCCGCTATAAAGGGAACCTTGTACGGCAGCACAAAACGGAATATCCGCAGGCCTCGCTCAAAATGTTCTTTCGTAAGCTTGACCTTGGGGACATCGACCCCCGTTTGGCCACTGGTATTCATTCCGCTTCTGGCTGCCATTCTACTGTGTTAGAGCTTAGATAGGAGAACTGAGAACTTAGAACAGAGAACTTAGAAGGGAGATTTTTGAGTGGGGCACTGCCGCTAAGCACCAGCGTCTCACTTCGGGTGTCGCACTTCTAAGGTCTCACATCTAGGTTCTAGCTTCTCCCTTCTAGGTTCTAAAGACTCGTTTACTCAAATTTTACTTTACCCTTTTCAATTTCCAGGTTGGCCGCCGAGCCGAAGGTGAAGGGCAGCTGCACTGGCATAGCCAGGGTTTCGCCCTTGCGCTTGGCTGGCAGCCAGGCGGGCATCATCTGCAGCACGCGCAGGGCCTCGGCGTCGCACTCCGGCGTGAGACCCTGAATGATGTGCGGATCCGTCACGCGCCCATCGGCCTCCACCCGGAAGCCCAGCAGCACCTGCCCGGTAACGCCCTTGGTCCGCGCAGCTTCTGGATACTGGATGTTCATTTGCAGAAACTCGCCCAGGGCCTCGGCCCCGCCCGGGAACTTGGGCAATACATCGGGCCGGTTAGCGGAGGAGTGGCGCGGCACGCCCCGCTGGCCGGGTTTCAGCACCGTAGTTTGCTGGGCCCGGCCCACCTGGGCCGAAGCTACGAGCAACAAGATGAAGAACAGATGTTTCATGGCAAACAGGGCAATAAGGAGTGCAAAGGTACACCGCTTACCCTAACCGCGGGCTACCCGGCGGGGTTCAATTCGGCGGCCGTGCGGGGGCGGGAAATGGCCAGCAGCCCCAGGAAGGTAATCAGCCCGTTAAGCATCAGAATCTCAAAGCCGAACTTGTAGCCCCACCACGTCTCGGAGTGCTCGTTGATAAACCACGTCAGGAGCGGAGCCGCTACGCACACGGGCAGCACCAGCCGGTCGTGCAGGCCCCGGCGGGTGAAGATGCCAAAGGAAAACAGCCCCAGCAGGGGGCCGTAGGTGTAGCCCGCCGCCTTAAACACGGAGGTGATAACGCTCTGGTCGTTGATGGCCCGAAAAATCAGGATGATGATGATCAGCACGATGCTGAAGCCGAAGTGCGTGAGGTGGCGCAGCCGCTTCTGGCGTTGCTCGTCGTACTGCTGGATGTCGAGCATATCCACGCAAAACGAGGTAGTGAGGGCCGTCAGGGCCGAGTCGGCGGAGGCGTAGGTGACGGCAATGATGCCCAGGATGAACACGATGCCCGCAAACAGGGAGAAGTGGTTGGTGGCCAGCAGCGGAAACACATTGTCGCCGATAACCTTGCCGGTAGCCGGGTTGGTAGGCAACTGAATGCCCTTGGCGGCGGCAAACTGGTAGAGCAGCACGCCCAGCGACAGGAAGAAGACATTCACCACCACAATGGCCAGCGTAAACCAGAACATGTTTTTCTGGGCATCGGGCAGGGAGCGGCAGCTCAGGTTTTTCTGCATCATGTCCTGGTCGAGGCCCGTCATGACGATGGTGATGAAGGCGCCCGAGGCAAACTGCTTCCAGAAGAACTTGTCGTCCTTGGGGTCGGAGAAGTAAATCTGCGACATGGTGCTTTCCTTCACCGTTTTCACCAGGCCAGCAAAGCCCAGGTTCAGCTCATCGGCCATCAGGTAGATGCTCACGCCCACGCACAGCAACATGGCCATGGTCTGGAAAGTATCGGTCCAGAGGATGGTTTTGAGCCCCCCGCGGAAGGTATACAGGTAAATCAGCAAGATGCTGATGGTGACCGTGACGGCAAACGGCACGCCCAGCCCATCGAACACGGCCAGCTGCAGCACACCCGCCACCAGAAACAGCCGGAAGGCCGCGCCCACAGCCCGGGAAATCAGGAAAAACAATGCCCCGGTTTTGTAGCTCCAGAACCCGAACCGCTGCTCCAGGTAGGTGTAGATGCTCACCAGCCGCAGCCGGTAGTAGAGCGGCATGAGCACGGTGCCAATGACGAGGTAGCCCACAATGTAGCCCAGCACCACGGCCATGTAGCTCCAGCTTTGGGAGGCCACCATGCCGGGAATGGAAATAAACGTGACGCCCGACAGGGAGGTGCCAATCATGGCAAAGGCCACCATGTACCAGGGCGCGTTGCGGTTGGCAATGAAGAACGACTCGCTTGTGGCCTTGCGCGAGGTCAGAATTGAGATGATGATGAGAACAACGAAGTAGCCCGCAATCAGGCTAAGCACGAGGGTAGGAGACATGGTTGGGCTATTAGCTTTTGGCTGATGGCGGTTGGGCTTTTCGTTCGAGCCTGCCAGATGGCACCGAGTAGCTTGGATAAAGCCACCAACAACTACCAAAGCTAACAGCCATCGGCTAATAGCTAACAGCTTTTTTCTCACTCCCGGTCCTGCCAGCGTACCACCCGCCGCACCACGGGACGGGAGTAGTAGGCCTGGCAAAAAGCACAGGAGGAAAGCTTATAGCAAATTGCCGGGTTTTACTAAGCTCTTTCGGGGAAAAGAAAGCGGCGCCTAGTTTATGCATTTGAAAACGCACAATTTTAGGCCCTATTGCTTCTATCATCTTATTGTATACCTGCATCAGAAATATAGCGGCAATTCAGTAGTGCTTCATCTTCAGCTATAGCATATGAAAAAACACCTCTACTCCCTTCTGGTATTGTTGCTGCCGGCCGTTGCCTGGGCCCAGCCTACCCGCCCCGCCGCCCATTTACTTGGGCAGGAACAACCGGCCGGCCCTGGCGCTCTTGCCCGGTCTGCCACGGAAAAGCAGGTCGCCCGTACCCGCATAGTTTACACCTGGGATGCTGCCACGGGTAACTGGTCTGCCCAGCCCACCAAATCCACCATCACGTACACCAGCCAGGGGTACCTGGACCGGATACTGACGGTGGATTCGGCCACGAGCCAGGCCGTTTCCCGGGGGCAATATACCCGCAACAGCAATGGGTACGTGACCAAGTATCTACGGGAAGCGTGGGTGAATGGCCGCTGGCAGAACGAGGTGCAGTACGTGCAAGCCTACGACGACAAAAACCGCTATACCGACTTCCTGCAGCAGAAATGGACGAACGGGGCCTGGCAAAATGACTACCAGGATAAGCAGCAATACGATTACTACGGCAATAGCACCAATGAACACTACCAGGTATGGGAAAACAATGCCTGGCAGACCTATTACCACGTGCGCAATGCCTATTCCTACAACAGTGCCGGGAATATCACGGAAAAAACGGTGGACGAATGGCAGTACGGCATGGCCGCCGATGCTACTGTGCCGGCCCGCCGCTACGTATACACCTACGCTGATGCTACCTCCAAAAACTACTCCGAGCAGCTGTACCAAGTCTGGAATCAAAACAGCTACGCTGATGCTTCCAAGATAGATAACATCGTTTGGGATGCCAGTAACCGGATGACCTCCTCCATTGGCTCCAACTGGGCGAACAACACCTGGACGCCCACCAACCGCGTTACTACAGTATTTGGCAGCGGCTCCGGGAGCAGCCTGGGCTATGAGCGCCTGACCGAGAACTTCCTGGACAGCCAGTGGCAGAATAGCCTGCGCAGCGCCCAGCGCTACGACAAATACAACAACTACCTGGGGAATACTTATGAGCGGTGGACTGCCAATGCCTGGATGCAGACTTCCGGCAGCAGCTACACCCTTGCCTACAACAGCAACACCGACGTGAAAGCGTCGGTGTACAAGATCTACCAAAACGCTCAGGGCGGCTTTGTCAACCAAACGAAAACCAGCTTCAAAGACTTTGCTGTCGTCACGGCCGCTGCCAGCGTGGCCGCTTTGCCAACCAGCGCCCTGCAGGTTTATCCCAACCCCACCAGCGGTAAGGTGCAGCTGAGTCTGGCTTCCTGGTCGGCCAAACACGCACCCGTGCAGGGGGAGCTGATCAACAGCCTGGGCAAAGTGGTACAGACAATGCAGCTCGTACCCCGGCAGGGGGTGGCGACGCACGAGCTCAACCTAAGTGCGCTGACCAGCGGGGTATACCTGCTCCGTCTGCGTACGAGCGAAGGCACCGTAACGCAGCGTATAGTACGCGAGTAACGCCGGCACTCACCCATAACGTCAACGGGGCGCATCTGGTAAGATGTGCCCCGTTGACGTTACAGCGGATTGTTGCCCGGCTACTCCCAGTCCTGCCAGGGCAGTACTTCGCCCACGGCCGGGGCGTGCAGTTCCCCGCGCAGCATGCCGCCGTGGGCCACCATTTCCAGCTCCCGCAGGGGCTCCGAGGCGGGCTCGTCGCTCAGGTCGAAGGTGCCGTAGTGCATGGGCACCACGTGGCCGGCGCGGAGGATGTTGGCGGCCTTGGCGGCCTCGTGCGGGTTTACGTGGCTGAGCTGCATCATGTAGGCCGGTTTGTAGGCACCAATGGGCATCAGCACCACATCCAGGGGGCCGAAGTGCTTTTCTATCTGCTCGAAGTGCCCGCCCAGGGCCGTATCGCCGGCAAAGTAGAAGGTGCGGCCATCGGGCCGGCGCAGCAGGAAGGAGCCCCAAAGTACGTGGTTCATATCCGTAAGGCCGCGGCGGTGCCAGTGCGAAGCGGGCAGGTAGAACAGCTCAAACGACGCTTCCGGGCCCAGATCAAACTGCTGCCACCAGCCGGCTTCCTGCACCCGTAGCGTGGGGGCCATGCCTTGCAGCAGTCCACCCAGGCTCAGAGGGCCCAAGGCCAGCAGCTGGGGGTTCCGGCGGGCCACCAGCTTTACCGACTGCTCATCCAGGTGGTCGCGGTGGCCGTGACTGAGCAGCAGGTAGTCGATGCCGGTCAGGGCCTCGGGGGGGCAGGGCAGCGGGTGGCGGCGGCGCAGGCCGAAGGAGGAAAACAGCACCGGGTCGAAGAGCAGGGTGCGCCCGGCCACGCGCAGCAGAAACGAAGCGTGGCCCAGCCACACCAAGCCTTCCTCCGCACCGGCCAGAAACGCCGAGCAGTCGACCACGGCGGGTGCCCAGGTGTCTGCTTTCTTTTCTTCTTTCTGGGGGTTCTTGCTTAGCTGCCATTTAATGACCGTGCCGAAATCCGGCTCGTATAGCTCCTCCCCGTTGCAGTATTGGCGGCCTATCATCTTGTTGCCGGGGTACTTGGGCAGAATGGTAGGCAGGGCAGCGTTGCGGACGTAGCGGGGAGTAGAGGCCATAGACGGCAAAAGTGCCATTTTCTTTGGATGAATTTCCAAACGGCGGCATGAGCGTAGCGTTGGTTTGCCCGGGAATTGAAAAATTGCCCGAAAAACTATACTTCTTCCCGTAGAAATTTCTCTACTTTTCCGCTCACCCTACGCCGGCCTCAGCCTAGCCGCGGATGGCAGTTGACGGACTCGTATCATTTCCTGTAGGATTATGCCCATGATCTACTTCCCCTCCTTGCTGTTGAGAACCGGCGCACTGCTGCTTACAACGGTGGCTTGCCAAACTGAAAGTACCGTGGTGGCACCTACCGCTCCGCCCGTTGCGCACGTCGCTACCGGCTCCCTCGGCCTGGCCGGCGACCCGGCCGATGTTGCGGCTACCACCACCGGCGGAACCGTGCTGATGGGCGGTAGCGTGGAGGTAGACGCCGCCATGCGCTGGATGATCAGCAAAGCGGGCGGGGGCGACTTCCTGGTTATCCGGGCTTCCGGTACCGATGCCTACAATCCGTACGTATTTGCCGAGCTAGGCGGCGTCAACTCTTGTGAAACGTTGCTATTGAATTCGCGCACGTTGGCCAACGACCCGGAGGTGGAAGCCAAGATCCGGGGGGCGGAGGCCGTCTTCATTGCCGGGGGCGACCAGGCCAACTACGTCAACTACTGGAAAGACACGAAAGTGGAGGAGGCGCTCAACTACCTGCGCAACACCAAGCAAGTACCCATTGGCGGCACCTCCGCCGGCTGCGCCATTATGGGCCGCGACTATTTCGCCGCGCTCAACGGCACCGTCACGTCCGATGAAGCGCTGCGCAACCCTTACGTGAGCAAGGTCACCCTGGGCCGCAACGATTTCGTGGACAACCCCTGGCTGACCAACACCATTACCGACACCCACTTCAACAACCCCGACCGGCGCGGGCGGCTGGTAGCTTTCCTGGCCCGTATCAACAAAGACAACGCCACCTCCGGGGCCCGGGGCATTGGGGTAGACGAGCAGACGGCCGTCTGCGTGGAGCCCAACGGCACGGCCAAAGTGTTTGGCTTGGGTAAGGCCTACTTTCTGCAGCAAAACGGCGCCACCAACACCCCCGAAACCTGCATAAGTGGCACGCGCCTGCAGTGGTACCGCAACAAGCAAGCTGTGAAGGCTTACGTGGTACCTGGTACGGCCACCGGCACGGGTACCTTCGACCTCACCACCTGGCAAAACGGAAGCGGCGGCACCAGCCAGTTTTTTTACGTCGACCGCGGCAAGTTCTACGCGAATTAAACTAGTGCATGTACAGGCCCAGGCAACCGCCTGGGCTTTTTCTTTTATTCTTACCCTTTGCTGATGAGCATGATGCGTACCCTGTTTCTGGCGGCCCTGACTACGGGACTGGCCGCCTGCCAGCACACGCCCGACCTGGTCCGGCCCATTACCGCGGCTACCGCTTCCGCGGATGCTACTGGCTCCCTTGGGCTCGTGGGCGACGCTGCTGACGTAACCCGCACTACCACCGGCGGCACCTTGCTGATGGGTGGGGGCACCGATGTGGATGCGGCCATGCGCTGGATGCTTGCCAAGGCGGGCGGAGGCGACGTGGTGGTACTGCGCGCCACGGGCACCGATGCCTACAACAGCTACCTCTACGGGCTCGGGTCGGTGAACTCAGTGGAAACGTTGCTATTGAATTCGCGCACGTTGGCCAACGACCCGGAGGTGGAAGCCAAGATCCGGGGGGCGGAGGCCGTCTTCATTGCCGGGGGCGACCAGGCCAACTACGTCAACTACTGGAAAGACACGAAAGTGGAGGAGGCGCTCAACTACCTGCGCAACACCAAGCAGGTGCCCATTGGCGGCACCTCCGCCGGATGTGCCATTATGGGGGCCACCTACTTCTCCGCCATCAACGGCACCATTACCTCGGCCGCCGCGCTGACGAATCCATACAACTCCCTGCTTACGCTGGGCCGAAACGACTTTCTGAGCCAGCCGAATCTAACCAACACCATCACCGACACCCACTTCAACAACCCCGACCGGCGTGGGCGGCTGCTGGCCTTTCTGGCCCGGATGAGCAAGGACTACGGCGTGGTGCCCCGGGGCATTGGGGTAGACGAGCAAACGGCCGTCTGCGTGGAGCCCAACGGCACGGCCAAGGTGTTTGGGACGGGCACAGCTTTCTTCCTGCAGCAGAATGGCAGCTCCTACACCCCCGAGCGGTGCGTAAGCGGCTCTTCGCTGGACTGGTACCGCAACAAGCAGGCGGTGCGCGTGTACAAAGTGGTGGGCACCAGCACCGGGACGGGTACGTACAATGTAAGCACGTGGAGTGGCGGCACGGGCGGCAGTAGCCAGTACTACTATGCCAGCTACGGCACCCTGGGCGTTTCCTATTAGGACGCCGGGTCGGCGGACTGTTTAGCCACACCGCGCGCCACGGGCGGCAGTGCGGCGCGGCAATAAGCCGGTAGGTCGCTGATAGACAAGGGGAGGCAGTTGGGGTAAATTAACCTCAGCTGCCTCCCCTTGTGCTTTATCCGCCCCGGAAATTTCGTATCTAGCTTCCTGTTCTATTCTTTATGGCAGAGCTACGCACCTATCAGGCCTTTCCCACGGCCGGAGCCGCCTACCCGTTATTAGCCCTGCTGCGGGAGCACCAGATTCCGTTTGAAACGGTTTACGACCGGCCGCCCTTCGATGTCAACTTCGGGCATGCCGCCAGCAACCCGCGACTGGAAGTAAAACTCTACCCGGCTGACTTTGAAACGGTACGCCGCCTGGAAGAAGCAGCCAACCAACCCCAGGCCGATACCCTCGCTCCCGATTACTACCTGCTGGCTTTCAGCACGGATGAACTGTTTGAGGTGCTGACCAAAGCCGATGAGTGGAGCAGCTTTGACGTGACCCTGGCCCGCCAGCTACTGCGCGAGCGGGGCCACGATGTATCGGCCGACGTGGTGAGGCTGCTGCGCCGCAACCGGCTGCAGGTGCTGGCCCGCCCCGAGGAAAGCCAGCGGGCCTGGATTCTGGCGGGCTATCTGATGGCCTTGCTGGGCGGGCTGCTGGCGGTGTTCATCGGCTGGCACCTCTATTCGCACCAGAAACAGCTGCACGATGGTTCCCAGCGGCCCGCCTTCACCGCCTCCGACCGCCAGCACGGGCGCAATATCCTGGTGCTAGGCTGCATTGGGGCATTGGTGTGGCTTGGCCTGAGCTTGTACGCCGGTTTCTAGCTGCCAACGGGGCTGTGCCGCGGCCCCCGGAAGCAGGCAGCGTACTGGTCGGACCAGTGCCGGGTTAAGAAGCAATATTGCCGGGGCAGCACCGTATAGCGGCCGGGAAGGAAAAAAGGAAACCTGAGTTGAGCCGGCGTAACCGGGGTGGCAGGTACTGTCGTTGGCGTAGCGGCGGGCGTAGCGCTGGAATCTGCTGGAGCAGTGGCGGGGGCAGCTGCTGGCGTCGTCAGCGAGTCCGTTGGGGCGGTAACCGGTGCAGAAACCGGAGCCGCCAGGGAATCGGCTGGTGCGGGCGCCGGGGAAGGAGATGCCAGGGAATCGGACGCTGCAGGGGTGCTAGTTGCCGGGGTGGCAGGCGGCGGTACCGGCTGCTTGAGGGCCGGCGCCACCTTGCTGACCTTGCTCTTGCGGGATTTAGCCGAAGGCCGCCAGTTGGCCCAGCTCAGGGGCGAAACGCCGAAATACACGTTGCTGCCCATCCGGTTTTTACCGCCCAGCAGGGAGCCCAGGTCGTTGGTGCCCAGCAGGAAGATTCCTGCCCGCGCCGATACCCCAAAAGCCGCCGTGCGGTAGTTATTGGTGAGCAGCACGGGCGTAGCCACTTCCAGCCAGCGGGTTTCCAGGCGGGGCGTGACCGAGGCATAGGAGAACGTGCGCATGCCGGGGGCAAAGCGGCCCCGCAGGTTTTGGCGCACGGCCGCGTTGAGGTAAAACTTCCAGCTTAGGTGGTAGTCCACGTCCACGTTCAGGGTGGTGGGCAAGCCCATCCGGAAGCTGGTCTGCTCCTCGTAGCGGTCGGTGCGCAGGATAGCGCGAATCCGCTCCTCCACGTTGTTTTCGTCGATGCCCTCCAGATCAGCCTGGCTGACGCCCAGGTTCGAGGCCGTCACGTCGTAAGCGGCGGCGTTGGTGCGGTAGCGGATGCCACCAATATCGGTCAGGGCCACCGATACGCGGTATTTATACTTGTTGCGCGAAGCGTCGGGCCGCCGCTCGCCCTTTTTGGTGGTGTAGTAGTACGTGGCATGGTCGGGCCGGAACTCGTACACTACCCCCAGGTCGGCGCCCCAGCCACTGCCGGGGCCGGAGCCTTTCGTGAGCCAGCGCCGGGCCGTGTTCAGGTCCAGGTTAGCCAGCTCGCTGGGGTTGGAAAAGCCCGCACCCCCCTCGAAGCGGTGCAGGCGCAGCACCGTGTCGCCGGTAGTGGCGTTATCAGGCAATATCTCGTAGTCGAGCTGGCGGCTTTGTATGTAGGCGGCCCCCAGTCCAATCAGCCGCTTCAGCGTAATTCCGGCTTTCAGAAAGTGGGCTTCGTCGTTGATGACTGTGCGCCCGTAAGTCAGGTTCCACTCCGCAAAGGCGTTCATGTTGAAATTGAACGTATTATCATCGGAGCGGCGCACGCCCTCAAACTCGTTTACGGCATCCTGCAGCAAGGAGGCCGACACGGCATTGCCCTGGAAAGCGGTGCGCACCCGGGTCTGAAACGCCAGGCCGTTGTTGGCATTCAGGCGCACCTGTAGGCCGGGGCCGCGGGCATCGAGGCCCAGCCCCACCAAATGCCGGGGCTTGTCGTTGCGCAGGGTGAGGTACTCGGGGGAAAATTCCAGGCCACTACCCGGGTTTTTCAGCGACCAGGGCCCGGTGTAGGCATACGCCGTGTTGGAGGCCGTGACATCCAGGGAAAAAAGCTGCAGCTGAAACAGGTAGCGGCTGTCGGCCACGGTGGCTGGGTTCCAGAGCACTTCGCCCAGGCCGTGGTAGTTGCCGTGGGCCGGACTGAGCGTGGGCTGACTTAGGGCCGGGGTAGAGAGGGCCAGGCCCAGGATAAGCGTCAGACGGGTAGAAAGTTGCATAGGCAGGTAATAGGAGGGAGGAGCGAAGCAAAAAGGAACAGGCGGCCGGCAAAAAGCCAACCGCCTGGTAGCGTAGTGATTTGCTAGCAGTTTAAGCTTAGCAAGATGCGAGGCCAACTCAGCAGCTACAATACCCGGATGTGGGTATTTTGGCACTGCTGTTTTCTATCAGGACCACCCAGCTTCAGACCACTGCTGGCCGAAGGCAGGCTGCCGGAAAGCAAATCCCCGTAGCCCTGGCCGCCAGCAAACCGGGGCAGAGCTACGGGGATTTACCAGTGTTTTTTGAAGGAAGTAGGTAGCCGATTGGGTTCGGTGCCTTCAGTCCTTACTTGGCTTTGGCGTCCAGCCAGGCGGCGCGGAAGGCCAACTGCTCGGGGGTGGGCTGCTGCCCGGTTTTCTCCGTAAGTACTACCTCCAGCTCCTCATCCTCTTGCAAGGTAACCGGGAGGGTGCGCACCTGTCCCCGGGAGCGTACCTCTACCTGCACCACGTCGCCGGGCTTGTGCTTGCCTAGCAGCTTCTCAAATGCTTTCTGGTCTTTCAGCGCCTTGCCGTCCAGTTTGAGCAGTTGGTCGCCCCGGTCGAGGCCCGCCACATACAGCGGGTCGCCGAGCAGGGTGCCCGAGCCAACGGTGAGCTGATTGTTGACAAACTGCAGGCGGCTGACTCCCAGGCTGGCGCGGCCGGCGTGGGCCTTGCGCACCACCATGCCCGCCGGGGCCAGCAATGCCGTGAAATTGGGCAATGTATGCCCCTGAATGTGCTGACGAAAGAACTGACCGGCAAAGGCAGTATCCCGGGCTGTTTTGCCTAAGATGCGCTGCAGATCTGCCAGGGTGTAGGGCCGGGCCGGTGCGTAGTCGCGCTGGGGCTTGCCGTGCTGCTGCCACACTTCGCGCATGAAAGCATCGAGGTCTGTCTTGAACCGCTGACGTAGCTCCAGGTCCAGGGCCAGGGCGTTGGCTCCACCAATAAGGTAGTAGCTCAAATAGGTATTCGAGCGGTTATTCGGGTCGATGGCGGCGGCGGCATCCACGAAGGGCGCCTGCTGGCTCATGTGCACCGGCGAGAACCGCTTAGCTCCCGGAGCATTCAGCATGGCATTTACCAGCCCCGACAGGTCGTTGGCAGCAAACTGCTCATTGGTGAGGGCACCCGAGCGGCGCATCAGCAGGTCGCCGTAATATTGGGTGAAGCCTTCGGCAAACCAAAGGCAGCTGCTCATGTTGGCCCGGTCGAAGCGGAAAGGCTCCAGGTCGCGCGGGCGGATGCGCTCCACGTTCCAGCCGTGGAAGAACTCGTGCGACACGGTGCTCAGGTTGCCGAGGGCGCCTTCCTTGCTCAGCGGGCGGGCATTGGTAACGGAAGTGGAGTTACGGTGTTCCATCCCGTCGCCGCTGGCTTGGGGCAGGTAGTTGGCCACAAACGTATAGCGGCCGAAGTCGTAGTCGGGCAGCCCGCCGAAGATGGCCGCGGCTTCCTTCACTATCTTCTTGGTTTGGTCGGCGTAGGCATCCAGCTCGGCATCGGTACCAGTGTGCAGCACGGCCAGCTCAATGGTTTTTCCCTGCTCCTGCCAGGAGCGCATCTTCTGCGGGCCCAGGGATGTAGGCGAGTCCATGAGGTATTGCAGGTGCGGAGCGGTGTATACGCCCGCCGTGGCCGTGGGCTGCAGCTGGGTAGCTACCTGCCAGCCGGGCGGCAGGGCAAAGCGCACTTCGGCCGGGCGCTGCTCCAGGCCGTCGGCGTAGGCCAGGGTTGCCGGGATGTTGAGGTGAGCGTGCTGGGCATCAATCCCGGCATAGGTGCCATCGGTCCGGTCGCCGTAGAGCGTGTAGCTGAACTGGACGGTGCCGCCGTGGCCCGTCACCGTCCAGCTGTACGGGTCGGGGTGGGCGAGGGGCAAGGCGCGGCCCTGGGCGTCGGTGGCCCGCACCTCGTAGATGTTCTTGGCAAACTCGTGCAGGGCATAGCGCCCGGGGGAAGAGCGGGCCATGTGCACCTGCAGGGGCTTTTCCGCCGGCAAATCGGTAAAAGTCACCTGTACCTGTGCTTCGTGGTGCACGGCATTGGGGAAGCTCAGCGCGTAGCGCACAGGAGACTGGGCCCGCGCACCCGCCCCAAAAGCCAGTGGCCAGGCAAGCGCCAGCAGAAGAGAAACGGTAGATTTTGGCATAGAGCAGGAAGATAGGGAAGAAGTCGGTAGGGTAAATGTAGCAGACGACCGGCAACCTGCCGCTTACCCGGGCGGCAATCGGGCGGGCAAGTGGGGGCGGTAGTAGCCGGTAGCGGGCCACCCGCCAGCAGGCTGCTGCTGGGGTTGGTTCGGGAAGAGTACAATCCGGCGTTCTGCCGTTCTGCCTGCGGGTTATACGAAGCTACATCGAAGCTACTACGAACCAACAACGAAGCTACTACGCCCGAAGTACGGTTGCCTTCCTTGGGAAAGTGCTATGCGTAGCCTTAGGGCCGCGGGGCCGCCGGCCGCGTACCGGCTTTATGCCGGGTGAAACACCACCGCTTCTACCATACCCCCGTAGCCAGACTGCGCCGGCCCGGCCAACAGGCCCACGCCTGCCAGGGCAGCGCGGATATCGGGGAGCTGCCGCCCGCTGATGCCGGTGGTAAAACCGAAAAACCAGTACATAGCCTTTAGCAGGGCGTGCTGCCACCAGGCGCGGGGCGGGGCAAAATCGGCGACCAGCCACGGCGCCTGCGGTCGGCGTGCCCGGTTTAGCCGCTGAACCAGCTCGTGGAGCCGGGCCGGGGCGAAGAGGTCCAGCAGGAAAAACGTCAGCACGGCATCAAACTGCTCTTGCGGGGCCAGGGCTGCCTCCGTGCCCAGCCGAAACTCTACTTGCCCCATGTGCTGGGGGGCCTGCCGGCGCAGCGTTTCCTGGGCCTGCCGCAGCATTTCGGGCGAGGCTTCCAGGTACAGCACCTGGGCCTGGGGGCGGAGGCGGAGCAGCTCGGGCAGCACCCACCCGGTGCCCCCGCCAACAAGCAAGACGTGCGGGCTCCCCGTAGGCAAGTAAGCCAGGGCCCGCTGCTGGGCCCGCTGCAGACTGCGGCCAAACACCAGCCGGGAGAGTGGGTCGTAGAAAGCCGCCACCCGGTCGAAGCCAGCGTCGTTATAGAAAGGAGAAACAGCCAAAAAATCGAAATATTAAACTGCCTGGAAGCGCCCGGGCGTGGGGCAAGCCAGCACCTCAATGCAGCTTTTCTGCCACGGGGCCGTTAAAGCTACTCACTCCTTTACGCATCCCTGCATTTCTATGACCCACCACCTGCGCCGCCTGCTAGCCGGAGCCGCCCTGTTTCTCACGGAGTTTGCCCTGGTGCTGCTGGTGGGGGTACTGGGCGTAGCCGGGTTTCTCTACATCAGCCGGGAAGTGCTGGACCAGGATGCCGCCCCGTTTGACGAAGCCGCTTTCCGCTGGACGAAGGCCTTCTTTGGGGCCGGGCGGCAGCCGTGGGTGGAGGCCATTACCTTTCTGGCCTCGCGCAACTTCATCGTGCCCGCGTCCCTGGCGCTGATTGCCTGGTTCCTGGTGCTGCGCCGGCACCGCTGGTACACGCTCATGGTGCCGGTTGTGGCGCTGGGCGGCATCTGCCTGAACCTGGTGCTCAAAAACCTCTACCAGCGCCCCCGGCCCCTGCTGCCGCTCACCTCGGCCAGCGGCCTGAGCTTCCCCAGCGGCCACGCCATGATTTCGGCCTGCTTTTACGGCTTGCTCATTTACTTGGTGTACACGCACGTACGGCAGCAGCGTTGGCTGCGCATAGCCCTGATCGGGTTTTTGAGTTTGCTGATTCTGTTGATTGGGGCCACTCGCGTGTATTTGCGGGTGCACTACGCCACCGATGTACTGGCGGGCCTGCTGGCGGGTGGCACCTGGCTGCTCATGGCTATTCCGCTGCTCCGAAGGCTGGAAAAAACGGTCAAAAAACAGTTTAAGCACAGTCCGCAATTAACTGAAAAACAGGCCTAGTAGCGCGCATTCGCAATTTATTTTACGAAAAAAGTAACGCCTGCCTTGACATTCCCGGAATTAGGCGCGTATCTTTGCAACGTCAAAAGGCCAGACCCCTCGGAGTTTAAGCCCAAGACAAAAGCTGCGCTTGTGGCGAAATTGGTAGACGCGCTGTCTTCAGGCGGCAGTTCCGCAAGGTGTGAGAGTTCGAGTCTCTCCGAGCGCACCACGAAAGCCGGCCCTTTTCAGGGCCGGCTTTTTTGTTTGGGCCTTAGTCTGCGGGGCGTCCTGACCTCCCAGGAAAAGGCTGCGTTGAGAAAATACGTATGCGAAACGTTGTTGCCCGTCTGCTGGCCCGCTTAGCTGTTTTTACCACCGAAGCCGCGGTGCTGGGGCTGGTATTTGGGGCGGCCCTGCTCCTGTTTTTCTACCTCACCCGGGTGGTGTTCGTAGAGAAGTCGGCGGCCCTGGATAGCTGGGCTTTTCAGCAGATGGATACCCTACGAGCTGCCTGGCCGGGCCTGACGCCCTTGGCTCGTGGTATCACTCTATTTGCTTCGTTGCCTTTTCTGGTAGCAGCTGGGCTGCTGATTCCTGGAGGGCTGGCCCGGGTCGGCTACCGCCGCGAGGCCTGGGAAGTGCTGCTGGCCGTAGCCGGGTCAGCCTTGTTCAACCAGCTGCTGAAGGTGCATTACCAGCGCGGGCGGCCCCTCTCGGCTCTGCTGCCCCAGCCCGGCCTGAGCTTTCCCAGCGGCCACGCCATGATCGGTATGGCTTTGTACGGGTGCCTGGCCTGGCTGCTCTGGCGCCACGCCCGACGGCCGGGGTGGGCCCTGGTGCTGCTGGGCTGGGCTTTGCTTATTGGCCTCACCCGCATCTACCTGCACGTGCACTACGCTACCGATGTGCTGGCCGGTTTTGCGGCCGGACTAATGTGGCTGGCTTTGCTCCGGTTGGTGCTAGAGTTTAACTTTCACGCGCAGGGCAAGTAAGCCCTTCACACCCTGCAGCTCCTCCAGCTCCAGTTCTTCTACCTCGGGCTCCAGCAGGTTGCGGTCCTGTAGGTAGTCGATATACTCCATGTATTCGGTGGCTTCCCGGGCCTGGCTGTACACCAGGGCCAGGAGGCCCGGCTGGGTGAGCCGCTCCCCGGTGCCCTGCACCGTGGCCTTGTCGATGCGCTTCTTGATGATTTCGTAGCGGATGTTGTAGGCGCCGTCCACGTCAAACTGCCGCTCGTCCTGCCGGAAACGGATGCTGAGCGGCTGCCCGTGCACCAGCACCAGCTGGGTGGTTTCCAGGGGCAGGGGCAGCTGCTTTTTCAGGGCCGCCGTGCGCCGGGTAATTTCCACCATGGCCAGGAGCTGCCACAAGCGCAGGTTTTTCAGGAAAATCAGATCGAAGGGCTTGTTCTCTACCAGGGAGGCCCCCACGTAAATGTTGAACTCTACGCCATCGGTTTTAAAGCGCTGGAAGTAGTGCGGAAACATCTGCTGAGCCTTCTGTTCCTCTTCGTCGAGGTAGTCGCTCACCATATCGTTGAGCATGGTCACGCTCTGCTCAAAGGCTTTGCGCCGCTTGTAGAGAATGCCCAGCTCCGGGTCGATGTTGTTCCAGTACTCGCCAATCACGGGGCGCAGCTCCGGGGTGTTCTGCGCAAGGTACTCGAACAAGGGCTCTACCTGGGTGCGCAGCGAGTCCAGGATGGTGACTTCGTCTCCCGTTACCAGTCCCTGGCGCAGGCGGCGCAGGTTTTTGTTTACGTAGAACTTCAGCTCATCCAGAATGGGCAGGGCCTGGAGTTCGGAGGCTTTTTTCAGGGCCTTGTTGGCCAGGGTAAGGTGCTCAATTAGGTCGCCCTGGATGGCTTCGTTGCGGGCCGTGCTGCTGCCCCGGATGTCGCTGGAGCCGTGCAGGGGGTACACTTCGTGAAAGACAATGTCTTCCATTTCCGCGTTCTTGTTGCCGTCTTCCAGCTGGCTGAGCAGGTTGAGGGCCGCGTCGGTAAAGCGCCACTCCATCGTAGGGTGGATGGCCGTGAATTTTTCCTTCACAATAGCCTGCACCCGCGTCTGAATTTCCTCGGCGTTGCGCTTCACGGCCACCGCAAACAGCGGCACAAACTGATTTACTTTCTCCAGGCAGAACTCGTCCAGGTCGCCCACCTGGGGCGAGCCGAGCTCCAGCAGCCCTACTGTATCGTCGCCATAGGGCAGCAGGGCCAGAATAGCCGAGCGGATGCCCAAGGCCAGAATCTGTTGGCGCAGATCTTCGGGCAGGTCGGCGGTTTCTACGTTTTCCAGCACCAGGGGCTGGCGGTCAATGAGCAGGCGGGCGTAGAGCTGGCGAAAACCGGCGCTGGCTTCCTGCTGCTTGGCCAGCTGCTTGGTAATAAAGCTATGGTTGATTTTGCGGCCAAAGTCCACGAAGGCCCGCTTCTTTTCGTCGTAGGCGGCTATGCCCAGCTGTAAAAACGGCCGCCCAAACAGCACCCGCAGCTTCTCCTGGATCTGCTCTAGCCGGTCGGAGGCTTGCAGCACGTCGCGCTCCAGCAGGTCGTATTTGAGCTCCGAGAGAATTTCCTGGTCGGTGACGTCTACTAAGTGAATGATGTTGAAGCCGCTCAGCTCAAAATGTTCCGGCGGCAGCACTTCCTTCCAGACATCCAGCCGGTGCAGGTTGTGGCTGAGGTATTCGATCTGCTCGGAGGTAAGCTCCGGGGCGGTATCTACTACCTGCACTTCCACAAACGTGGAGTTGAACTCTACTCCGTAGTGCCGGTAAAGGCCAATGCTGTAGTCGGGCACCGTGAAAATAATGGTGCTGTTCAGGGGCAGCTTCACGCCGTAGACCTTGTCCAGAATCAGCATATAGGCCATGCGCGCCATGTAAATTTCCATGGTGGCGGCGTCTACATTCAGCGGCTGCTTCACGCTATGGTTGGCGTTGAGCAGCACCTCGGCAAAACGCGGGGTCTGGTAGAAGCTGTAGCGGGTGAACGGGGGCGTCACGCCGCTGATATCGGTATCAAAGGAGGCTGGCGGAAACACGGCCAGCATCAGCGTTTCCGTCAGGTCGCAGCCGCATTCCAGGTCGCGCAGGTCGGTGATGTTGCCCCGGCTCCAGGCGGCTTGCTCTACCTGCGTCATAATGGCCTTCGCCAGCATGGCCGTGCCTTGGTTGGCATCCTGCTGCCGGCTTTCCCAGTAGCGAATCAGGGGCTCAAAGCTGAGCGAGGTTTTAAACGGAAAAAAACCGGTTGAGGCCGGGCGTTCCAGCGTGGCAGTAGTGGTCATAAACGGGAGTCGAGGCGCGGCGCCAAGGCAAACAAGCTGCGCCAATGGCCGTGCAGCCCTATACGCGAAAAGCGCCGCTTGGGTGGCCTACTTACGGACGAGCTTGATGGGAACGGCGCCGTTATTGGCCGCCGGGTCGACCACATCATAGGGTTGTCCGTCTACCCGCAGGGATTTTTTGCGGTTCTGGTAGCAGGTGCAGCAGCCATCGGCCTCAAAACCGCCGTCAATAACCACATCCGTCAGCTCGTAGCGCTGGGCCGGATTCGCTTTAGGCAGCAGGAGGCTGTAGGTATAGTCGGTCGTCTGGAGCGTGTCGCGGGCCGGGAAAGGCGTGGTACGCTCCAGCAGGAGGGGAGCGGCCAGCGCCTGGCGGCTGCGTACCACTTGCACCGTATCGGCCCGGCGCGGGACTTTCTCGCTGATGGTGCGGCGAATCAGCTGGATGGTGTCCAGCTCCGCCGCCCGAAACCCCTGACCCGTTGCCGCAGAATCGAGGCTGAACTGCAGGTAAAAAGCATCGGCGTGGGCATCCTGACAGTCGCAGGCAGTGCTGCCGCAGCAGGCTCCCAGACCCGCCAGGAGCCCAACCAATAAAGTGCCGAGAGAAAAACGTGGTGCCATCAGGCGTAAAGATAGGGCGCCGGCAGCACGGCGGGGCCCCGCCCGCTAGTTTTTCACGAAGCGCTGGGTTTCGGTGCCGGTGCGCGTAGTGATTTTGACGTAGTAGGTCCCGCGTGCCAGCTCCTGGGTGGGCAGGGGCAAGGCATGTTCCCCTTTCTCCTGCGGTTGCTGCAGCAAGGTGCGCACCACGGTGCCTTGGTTGTTGAGTAGCTCCACCAGCACATTGCCCGGCTTGGGCACGAAGTACTGTACCTTGCTAAGCGGCACTATGGGGTTGGGGAAGATGGTGATAGACCCCGTGGCTTTTGCCTGCTCGGTGACGGCGCCGGCGCGGAGCGTGGGGGCTGCTTTCGGTACCAGCAGCAGAAAGCGCACCGGGGCAAAATATACGTCGGGCTGGATGAGCTCCGGGGCGGGGCGGCCAGAGGCGGCGTGAACCAGAGAGTCGGAGGCATACTTCTGCCGGATAACCCGCAAGTCGGTAGACCACTGTGCCCGCTGAGGCTGCACATCGGAAGCCAGCTGCGCAATAAGCGTTTCGTAGGGTTGGGCCAGCTGGGCCACTTCGCGGAGCAGCAGCTGGCGGGCAGCGCGTAATTCCCGGGCCTGCTGGTGCTGGGCCTCCGTGCGCTGCTTTTCCGGTCCCGGGCGCCGCAGCAGGGTGTGCTGCTCCTGCAGGCGGCGAAGCTGGGTACGGTAATCGGCGAGGCGGGCCTGGTCGGCGGCCGTCAGGTAGGGCTCCAGCTTCAGGCGCTGCTGGCGTACCAGAGGCAGTACCTGCTGGCGCACGTAGGTTCGCGCTTCCCGGTGGCCGGGAGGCTGCGGACGGGGCGCCCCCAGAGAAAGTGAAACAGGAAATACCAACAGCACCGCAAGGCGCGCCAGGGAAGAGAAAAATGGCTTCATAAAGACAGCAACGAACAAACCGACCATGTTGCTATAGAGCCAGCGGACTTCCTGGAGTTTAATGAGGCAAAAGAAAAACCGCTCGGGCAGGTAGCCCAAGCGGTTTTTCTTTTGGTATTCAAGTGGTTTGCCGGTCTGAGGCAGGGCTACTCTTCGTTTGGTTGCGTAGTAGATGCCGCCGCGGGGGGGAGTTCGTAGCCAGCCGCCGTGCCCGATACCTCCATGGGGCCGGTGCTGATAAGCCGGGTGCGCAGGCGGGCAGAGGCACTATCGAGCTGGGGCTTGATTTGGGCCAGAGCCTGCCGCAGGGCTTCGGTATCGGCCAGGCGGGGCGCTGAGGTTTGGGAGTAGCCGTGGTACATGGCCACGCGCACATTAGAGTTGCCCGTGCCCACGTACGAGCCTACCACTTCGCCGTTGGCATCCAGCACCTGAAGCTCGGCGCGCAGGCGCGTGCGAAAATATTCTACGGGAATACCTAGCAGGCTAGGCGTGAGCATTCCCAGCATTTGAATGACGTGAAACCCCTTGCCGGCCCGCGTCAGCTTGGCCTCGGTTACTTGCAGCTTTACGTACCCGAATTTGGCGCTGCTGTCGTTCGACTCCAGCAGGTTTTGCTTGGCCTCCCGCTGAAACAGCTGGATAGGATCTGTCGTGGCCTCGTCCTCGATGCGGTTGAGGGGGCCATTTTCTACTGCTACTTCCAGGGCCGGCAGGCGGGTAGACAGAGCCGAGGGATTGGGCTTAAACATGATTCGGTCGGCCGAGCGGCAGCTGCCCAGAAACAATGCCGGAAAAGCACAAAGCACCATAACGTAGCGTAGTGTCAGCATAAGAGTAGCGGGGAGGGACAGGGTTTAAGATTTCGAAGGTAACATACTGATAGATAAATACGTGCACTCGAAAATAGAATAATAACAATTATTTTTTGTTCTATTCCTTTTTAGCCTGATATTGTTGCTTAAGTTATATTTTTAAACAGCAGCATTCTACAAAATGTAAGGTTTAGGTGGCCAAATCACCTGAATATGTTGTAAAATATAATATAACTATACAAAGAATATTTTGATAATGGCGCTAGGTGGCTTTGAGCATCCTATCAAAGCCTCAAAGTAAGCCCGACCGGTAAGCCCCGGCATGGGCTCCAGGGTTGCTGGCATGCCGGGAGTATGTGAGGCTTGCCAATAAACAAAGCCCCGGCTCTGCAGACAGAACCGGGGCCGACTAGGTGGTACAAATGCTGGATTAGGCTGGGTGCGCCAGGCTGCTGTCGGCTTCGGCCAAATCCAGCACCGGGTCGGAGGCTACGTAGTTATCCACAAACTCCCCTTCCCAACGGGCAATAACCGCCGAGGCCAGACAGTTGCCGATTACGTTTACGGCAGTGCGGGCCATATCCATCAGCGCATCAATGCCCAGGATGATGAACACCGGCCAGTCGGGCAGATTGAACGAGGCCACCGTAGCCAGCAGAATAACCAACGACGCCCGTGGCACGCCCGCTACCCCCTTGCTGGTGAGCATCAGCGTGAACACCATCACCAGCTGCTGCCCAAACGACAGCTCGATGCCGGCTGCCTGGGCCACGAATACGGCCGCCAGGGAAAGGTACAGCGTAGTGCCATCCAGGTTAAAAGAGTAACCCGTAGGCATCACGAAGGCCACCACCCGGCGCGGCACCCCAATACTTTCCATGGCTTCCATGGCCCGAGGTAGGGCAGCCTCCGAGGATGTGGTGGCGAAGGCAATGCTGACGGGCTCCGCAATGGCCTGGATGAAGCGCTTGATGGGAATGCGCGCAATAAGGGCCACCGGCAGCAGCACCAGAATCAGGAAGGCAATGAGGGCCGCGTAGAGCGTGAGCAGCAGCTGCACGGCATTCAGCAGCGGCCCGAAGCCCATTTTGCCCACGGTGTAGGCAATGGCACCACCCACGCCCAGCGGGGCAAAGAACATAACCACGTTGGTGAACTTGAACATCACCTCCGACAAGCTTTCCGACCAATCCAGCATGGCTTGGCGGTGCTTGCCGTGTACCATAGCGAGACCAATGGCGAAGATGATGGCAAATACGACCACCTGCAAAACCTGCCCCTCCGCTACCGACTTGGCAATATTTTCCGGGAAAATGTGGGTGATAATATCGGCCGCCGTTTGCTTGGGCGCCTGGGCAATGACCTCGTTTACGTTGCTATTGGCCCGGGCTGCCGCCAGCACCGCCGGCGACAAACGACCCGCCTTGGTTAGGTTAATAGCGGCCAGCCCGATGAACAAGGCAAACGTAGTGACTATTTCAAAGTAAACCAGGGACTTCACGCCCATCCGGCCTACTTTCTTAAGGTCAGCGTGGCCGGCTATGCCCACGACCAGCGTCGCAAATACCAGGGGCGCAATAATGGTTTTCACCAGCCGCAGGAACACGTCACTGAGCACCTTCAGGCTCTGGGCTTCTTTGGGAAAGTCGGCGCCTACCTCGGCCCCCACGAACATGCTAACCACAATCCAGACCGTGAGGGAGCGGCGCTGCGTGGCGTAGGCTACCATGGCGGCCAGGGCTCCCCAGCGGGCAATGAGCGGCACCACGGGGTCGAGGGCCAGCAGGTGAGCGTTGACGAGTGCGGTAAGAACGGCGGCCAGCACGAGCAGGAGCCCGGCCAACAAAGCATAACGCGAGAACTTCATGCGAAAATCAGGCAGGATAGAAGTGGGAAGTGCTAGCAAAGATAGGTTATTAGGCCGGCGCAGCTTGTGCCGGCATTATTCCTAAGCTTTGAAGCTTGGTAGTGCCGCAACCTCGCCTCCTGCTTACCTTGGCACTTTCCTGCTTATACCCGCCCTATGCTACTCTGGACTATTGAAGCTCGCCCGCTGCCCCTGCGCTATACCTGGAAAATTTCCCGCAATGCCTCGGATGCGAAAGTCAACCTGCTCATTGGAGTACGTAGCCAGGGAGAGCCGCCGCTGGCTGGCTGGGCCGAAGCGGCGCCCAATGTGCGCTACGGTGAAACCCCGGAGCGGCTGCAAGCCGAATTTGCGGCCCTGCAGGGCGCGGGGCTGAGCGAGGTAGGCAGCGAGGAGGAACTGGCAGCCCTGCTGCAGGCTCACCCCGTGGCGCAGGCATTGCGCTTTGCGGTGGAGGCCGCCTACCTCCACCACCAGGCGCTGCGGCTCGGGCAGCCAGTGTGGCAGTACCTGGGCGTGCCGGCCCCGGCAGCGGCGGTGCCCACCGCGTTTTCTTTGCCCATTATGGCGCCCGAAGACGTCGCCTCTTTTCTGCAGCAGCACCAAGCTTCCCGGTTTGCCTTGCTGAAGGTGAAGGTAAACCAGGAAAGTGGCTTGGCTTTGCTGCGGGCCGTAGCGGCCGCCTTGCCCGGCAAGCCGCTTATCGTGGACGGTAACGAAGCCTGGCCCGATGCCGACAACCTACTGCAGTTTCTGGAACAGTGCCAAACAGTAGCGGGGCTGCAGGTACAGGTGCTGGAGCAGCCTCTGCCAGCCGCCTGCGTGCCCGACTATCAGTACCTGCGCCCACGCAGCCCATACCCGCTGTTTGCTGATGAATCCGTGACGCACCACGCCGACTTTGGGGAAATTGCCGGGCAGTTTCACGGGGTAAATATGAAGCTCATGAAAGCCGGCGGCTACCGGCAGGGGGTGGAAATTCTGCGCCAAACGCACGCGCACGGCCTACAAGCTATGGTAGGCTGCATGGTCGAAACGTCGTTGGGCATCTGGTCGGCGGTGCAGGTAAGCGGCCTGGCCCAAGTGCACGACCTGGACGGCTTTCTGGTTATAAAAAAAGACCCCTTCGGCTTCGTGCAGGAAACCCAAGGGGCCGTAGTGGCACAGGCAGCAATGCCGCAAATAGGGAACGGGCTTACTTAAGCTGCTGCAGCTGCTGCTCCAGTTGTTGGATCTGCTGGTCGAGCTGGGCTGTATCGGTGGGGCGCTGGGCATTTACGCTCAGCAAAGAAATCTTTTGGTTGAGCAGCTGAATCTTCTGGGCCATCAGATCCAGGCGGGTGCTCAGCGTGGTCAGGCGGGCGTCAACGTCGGCGGGGGAGGGGGCGGCACCGCGCTCTACATAAGGGTCAAACTTGGCCCCGGGTTCGGCTTTCTGGCCCCGGGCCGCAGCCGCGCTGGCTGGGGTGGCAAACACAATTTCGCCTTTGCTGGTTACGTAGTCGCCTTCCTGAAGGGTCGTGATTTTGCCCCCGGGCAGCTCCACAATGCCGCTTTTGTAATTGACTTTGGTGCCGTTGCCCAGGCGCACGTTCTGCGTGAGCGGGGTGGGACGACCATTCTGCACTAGCACGACGCTGCCGTTTTGCATCAGGAAACGGTCGGAGGCACCCGTGGTAACGGCGCCGGCGGGTTTCGGCGTGGTTTTGGTTTGGGCAGTGGCACTTAGCGAGGCCGTGAGGGCCAGCACAACGAAAGCAGAGGACAGGAAATGGCGCATAGCGGGTTGAAATCAGGAGTATGAGCCTGATACGCAGCCGAAGGTATCAGGGATAAATGGGAACTTGCTTCCGAAAAAATAATCTTCCATTTCAGGAAACGATGTTTGTACATTAAATGTATGTACATATATTTGCAGCGTAATTCCTGGAGAGCATGTCCCAATCCATGAGAATTGAAGACGAAATCAAACAGCCCAACTTTCAAAGCGAATACCAGAAAGCTTACATCAACTTGGTGTACACGGCTGGCTGGCTGCAGCTGCGGCAGGCCGCGGCTTTCAAGGAATTCAACCTGACGCTTCCGCAGTATAACGTGCTGCGTATCCTGCGGGGCCAGCATCCCCGGCCGGCCACCGTGAACCTACTCATTGAGCGCATGCTGGATAAAACCAGCAACGCCTCGCGCATTGTAGACAAGCTGGAGGCCAAGCAGCTGGTAACGCGCCGGGTGTGCCCCAGCAACCGCCGGGCCGTGGACATCTGCATCACGGAGGCGGGGCTGGCACTGCTGGAAACCATGCAGCCCATGGTAGAGCAGCAGGCGCACGGGCTGCGGCAGCTGTCGGACCAGGAGGTTGAGCAGCTCAACTACCTGCTGGATAAACTTCGAGACTAACTTTTTTACGCGTACTTCTTTTCCCTTTTCTTTTTCATAGTCATGAAAAAAATGTTTTTCCCGGCTCTCGTGGCCGCTGTTCTGGCTGCTGCTCCCGCTTTCGCTCAAAAGCCCATGGCCCAGAAAACCACGGCGGGTACCGACAAGGCAGCTGCTACAGTATATAAAGTACAGCCCCAACTGAGCACCATGGGCTGGCTGGCCAAAAAAGTAACCGGCCAGCACAACGGCACGGTGCAGTTTAAGGAAGGCGACGTGCTGGTGCGCGGCAACAAGCTGGTAGGCGGCACGTTCACGGCCGACATGAACTCGCTGAAAGTAGAGGATATCAAAGACGAAGGCACGAACGGCAAGCTGGTAGGTCACCTGCGTTCCGATGACTTCTTCAGCATCGAGAAAAACCCCACGGCTACGTTCAAAATCACCAGCATTGCGCCCATCAAGGCCGATGCCCAGGGTAACAATGCCACCATTACCGGCGACCTGACCATCAAAGGCATTACCAAGCCCGTTACCTTCCCGGCTAAAATCGGGGTGAAAGGCGGTCTGGCTTCCGCCAGCGGCGTGGCCACCATCGACCGTACTGTATACGACATCCGCTACGGCTCCAAGTCGTTCTTCGAAAGCATCGGCGACAAAGCCATTGACAACGAGTTTACGCTGAGCTTCAACGTTATTGCCAAGAAGTAAGTGGCCTGCTGCCTGGCCCGCCCTGAATGGATGATTGGCAGATCAGGTAGTGTAAAAAGCCCCGCTGGTGCAAACCAGTGGGGCTTTTTTGTGCTGCTACTACCGTTAATCCGGCAGCACCAGTTCCCGGGGCAGCTCAAACTTAAGGCTGCGGCTTTTGCTGCGGGCGTGGAGCTGCTGCAAAAAGTCATCTAGCTCGGTCTTGTATTCCAGCCAAAGGTCTTCGTGCAGGTTCTGGAGCACAAGTTGGGTGGTGCGCGCCGCCAGGCGGGCCGTGCCGGTGTAGAAGCCCGCGTACACACTCTCAAACTGGCCGGTGTAGTTCTCGAAGATGTGGCGCAGGGTGTAGAAGTTCAGGTCGATTTCCAAGCGCTTGTCCTTGGTAATGCGGCGGGCCCGGGCTACTTCCTTGGTGGCTTTGCTCAGGGCCTTGGTGAGGCTGCGGTTAAGTAAGCGGCCGGTAGCGCCCACGGCAAACAACTCGTGAATCTGGTCGGAGGCCTGCTCGAACACAGTTTCCGTGGTTACCTCGGGCAGCAACTCGTAGCAGAGTGTGTCGTAAAGCTCGGCGTCGCGGCGCGCGGCCCGCAAAAGCAGCGCTTCTTTTTCTTTGTCCGTAAGGCGCTTGAGGGCGCGTTTGAAATCGGCGGAGGGAACGGGCATTTGCTGAAATTGAAATGCGAAGATGGGAAGTCAGAAGTTGAGTACGGCTGCGGCGCCGATAAAGAAAAGCCGCCGCCAGTTTTTTGGTTGATGCTAAAAAAATTAGTAAATTTAAATCTTTAGCAAAACAGCTTATCTATGGCCCTTCTTACCATCCAGGATGAAACCGCTACCGGCAGCATCCTCAACCAACTGGAGTTGGAAATTGCGCAGGAAACGCTCACAGTACGTGACCTGATTGCCCAGCGCGTACAGCAGGAAGTAGCAGCCTATAACCGCCGGCAGTCGGGGGTGTTCAATGGGCTGGTGCAGCCCACGCAGTCGGAGCGGGTGCTGAACGGCTTTCGGCTGCGCCAGCCTAAACCTATTGACGTCGAAGAGCAGCTCTACAAGGCCTTGGAAGGATTTCAGCAGAACGGCTACTTTGTGCTCGTCAACAACCGGCAAGTAGAAAGCCTCGACGAAGAAGTGTGGGTGGGCACCGGCGCTACGGCCAGCTTCATTAAGCTCACGCCCTTGGTTGGTGGCTGAGATGAGGCCTTTCTGGTCTGACTGGCTGAGCCGCCTACGCGTGTGGGCCAGCCCAAGCTCTTCCACCCACACTTTCTCTGCTATGACCACCAAGGAAAAAAAGTCGTTTGCCAACATTCTGCGTAGCACCAGTCCCGAGGCCTCCGAAATGCGGCCGGTGCTGGAACAGTTCCTTACCGAAATTCAGGACCGCAACCTGGGCTACTGGGAGCTGAAGCTGTCGGACCTATTGGCCTACCAAACGCTGAAAAACCAGGATCCTGCCTACAAAGGGCGACTGGTGCTGGCAACGGTGGAGGCCATGGGCAGTACGGCCAACGAATACGCAACCCGGTACCAGCTGGATGCTTTGCTGCAGGTGCTGCTTCGCTCCACGCTGGCGCTGCCCCCCACCGCCTGGATTAAGCTGTTTCACCTCTACGGGCTCGAAGACAGCTCGAAAACGCTGGGGCAAGTGCTGTCCCTGTTTCCGGTGCTTCTGACGCTGGGCCAACTGGAAAAGCAAGCGAAAAAGCAGCCGCTGGCCGAAGAGCTGCTAACTTATCTAAGCAAGCTGCTAGCAAAATCGGCGGCCTACACGGCTGATGCCGGCGTGGTGAAGCTACGGGCCAAGCTCCAGGAAATACTGCGGCTCAGCGGGGCTGAAGAACTCCCCACGGTGGTATTTGCTGCCGATGACGCCTTTGGCGAAGCCCTGAATGAGTTTGTGCGCGGTCTAAGCGCAGACCCCAACGCCGGGCCGTGGTTACGCCTGTTGCAACTCTGGCAGCAGGCCAGCGGCGGGCAGCCCACGGCTAAGTTTCAGAAGGAAGCCGAGGCTGCCATAGCAGCCATCGGCACCCCCAGCGTGGCCGAGCATTACGAGGTATGGCTGGGGGCTTTAGCCAGGCTGCCGGTGCAGGAGCTCAACCGTACCAACAACTACGCCGGCCAGACTTATACCTATACTGAGTGGCATTTTCTGAGCCAGACCAACCAGGATGCGGTAAAGGGCCTGCTCTGGACCAGCGTATCCGTGCTGAATACCGCCATGCTGCATTTCGTAGCGGATCTGACAGCCAAGTGCTACCGCAAAATTCCGGCAAAGGGTCAGCTGGCACCAAGCCTGGGCAACGCGGGCGTGTGGGTGCTAGCCCAGGGTGGCCTGCCCGGTGTGGCGCAACTTTCGCGCCTCTACGGTGCCGTAAAGCAGCCTAACACGCAGACCCTGATTGGGCGCTACCTCGAAAAGGCTTCGCTGGCGCTGGGCATGACGCCCGCCGAACTGGAAGACATGGCCGTGCCGGACTTCGGGCTGATAGACGGGCGTTCGGAACAAGCCTTCGGCGACTACCAGGTTGTGCTGGTCCTGGTAGGCGGTAAAGCCGAGCTTAACTGGAGTAAAGCCGGGAAGCCGCTGAAATCGGCTCCGGCAGCGCTTAAAAGCACCCACGCCGAAGCGCTGCGTCACCTCAAGCTCACCCAAGTGCAGGCGCAACAGGCATACACCGCCCAGCGGGACCGGCTCGACCGCAGCTACATCAGCGGCCGGCATTTGGCCTGGCCCCGCTTTCGGCGCTATTACCTCGAGCACGGCCTTATGGGCCGGCTAACCCACGCCCTAATCTGGCGCATTCATCACCCCGACGGCTCCTTTCACGATGCGTTGTGGCAAAACAACATCTGGCGCAACGCCCAAGGCCATACCCTGCCTGAACCTGCTGAGGCCGACACCGTCCAGCTCTGGCACCCGGTGCTGGCTACCACCGATGAGGTGCTGGCTTGGCGCAGCTGGCTGGACGAGCAACAGCTGCGCCAGCCCTTCAAGCAGGCGTACCGCGAAGTATACCTGCTGACGCCCCCTGAGGAGCACACCCGCACCTATTCCAACCGCATGGCTGCCCACGTGCTGCGCCAGCACCAATTCAGCGCCCTGGCGCGGGGCCGCGGCTGGACGTACCGCCTGATGGGCGCTTACGACAAAGGCTATGAGTCCGACTCAACCACCCTGGAGCTGCCGGCCCACGGCTTGCAGGCACAGTTCTGGGTGAGCGAAGTCAACGCCGACCAAGCCTGGAACGACGCCGGTATCTGGAACTACGTGAGTACCGACCAGGTGCGCTTTGTAAACCCGCACGGAGCCGTGCCGCTGCCCGAGGTGCCGCCGCTGGTGTTTTCGGAGGTGATGCGCGACGTGGATTTGTTTGTGGGCGTGGCCAGTGTGGGCAATGACCCGCTCTGGCGCGACAATGGTGGTCTGGTGCAGTACCGCAACTATTGGGAAAGCTACAGCTTTGGGGAGCTAAGCGAAGTGGCCAAAACCCGCAAGCTAGCCCTGGAACGGCTGGTGCCGCGCCTGAAAATCGGGCGGGTAAGTGAAATCAAAGACAGTTTCCTGGAAGTGCGCGGCCACCTGCGGACCTACAAAATCCACCTTGGCTCGGGCAATATTCTCATGACCCCCAACGACCAGTACCTGTGCATTGTGCCTGACCGCTCTGCCAAATCAGCTGGTACCGCCGATGTATTCCTGCCTTTTGAGGGCGACGCTGTGCTGTCTATTATTCTCAGCAAAGCCTTACTGCTCATGGACGACGACAAAATCACGGACGAAACAATAGTACGGCAGATTAAGCACCGGTAACGCAAGGCAGTAGTAGATCAGCCCCCAAGCACTAAGGACTCGGCTAAACAGCCGAGTCCTTAGTGCTTGGGGTTTTATTCAACGTTTTGAGATAAGCAGCCCCAGCAGGCGCCATAGCTGCTCATCAAAGTACTGCGTGCTTTTGTTGTAGAGGTGTACCCGGTCCTTGCTACCTATGTTGTGGGCATGACCCGGGTACACGAAATAGTCGAGCTGTATGCCTTTGTCGACGGCAGCTTTCAGGTAGTTGAGGCTGTGCTGCCATACCACCACATCGTCGATGGTACCCTGGATAAGCAGAAGCTTCCCTGTAGCTTATCCAGCCAGCCTACGAAGGCTGGGGCGCGCCAACCTACAAAGGCCGCTGGCAGTGGTTGCAGAGCCAGCTTTTTTACTTCGCCCGTCGGGAAACGATTCGGCTGCTCAAGGGGTTATATACAGTCTGGTTTACCTCCGAAACCCGGCACTATGCCCGATTTTCCGTATTTTTGCCCCATGAACAGCAAACCGCAGATTGAGTACGACGAGGACGTTCTGCTCCTGGAAGAAACCACCGATGTGCGCGACTTGGTGGTGTACAACGACGACGTAAACACCTTCGACCACGTCATCCGGACGCTCATTGACGTGTGCGGCCACGAGCCCGAGCAGGCTGAGCAATGTACGCTACTCATTCACTACAAAGGGCAGTGTACCGTCAAGCACGGCACCTTCGATGAGCTGGTGGGCATGTGCACGGCCATCCACGACCGGGGTATTTCGGCCGACGTTATTTAACTAATGTGCTGATGTGTTGGAATGTGCTGAGGAGCTAATGATTGTTCTTGATTAGCACCTCAGCACATTCCAACACATCAGCACATTATGCACACTAGCACATTCACTGAATGGAATTTCCTTCCAAATTGATAGAAAACGCCGTTGGCGAATTATCGAAGCTGCCGGGCATCGGGAAGAAAACGGCCCTGCGCCTGGCCCTACACCTGCTGAAAGCCGAAACGGACACCACCGCTTCGCTGGCGGAGGCCCTGGCGAAGATGCGCTTCGAAATCCGCTACTGCGACACCTGCCACAACATTTCCGATACGCCGGAGTGCAGCATCTGCGCCAGCAAGTTTCGGGACCAGAGCACCGTGTGCGTGGTCTCGGATATCCGCGACGTTATTGCCATCGAAAACACGGCCCAGTACCAAGGTATGTACCACGTGCTGGGCGGCGTCATCTCGCCCATTGAAGGCATCGGCCCCAGCGACCTGACCATTGACTCCCTGATGGAGCGCGTGACGAAGGAAGGCTCCGAAATCCGGGAAGTCATTCTCGCCATCAGCCCCACCATGGAAGGCGACACCACGGCCTTCTACCTCTCGCGCAAGCTCCGCGACCTGCCCGAGCTGAACGTGAGCACCATTGCCCGCGGCATTCCCATGGGTGGCGAGCTGGAATACGCCGACGAAATTACCCTGGGCCGCTCCATTGTGGAGCGCCAGCGCCAGGCCCGGTAGCTGCCGACTGGCTGCACCTAGCACAAGCCCCGGATGGTTTTACCTTCCGGGGCTTATTGTTTTCAGCCAATACGGCGGCGCAGGTTCGCAATAACAACCCGACTGCTTACCTTTCGCGGCCTATTCTCCTGCCCGTGCCCTCGCTCGTTGTGAAGCTTTCTGTTATTATCGTCAACTATAACGTCTGCTACTTTCTGGAGCAGGCGCTGTTGTCGGTGCGGCGAGCGGTGGAAAAGCTGGGCCAGCCGGTAGAAGTATTTGTGGTCGATAACAACTCCGTGGACGGCTCGGTGGCCATGGTGCGCGCCCGGTTCCCGGAGGTAATACTCATCGAAAACCACGACAACCCCGGCTTCTCGAAAGCCAACAACCAAGCCCTGCGCGTGGCCCGCGGCGAGTATGTGCTGCTGCTCAACCCCGATACGGTGGTGGAGGAGGATACTTTCCGACTGTGCTGCGCGTTTATGGATGCGCACCCACGGGCCGGTGGGCTGGGTGTGAAGATGCTCGACGGGCAGGGCAAATTTCTACCTGAAAGCAAGCGGGGCCTGCCCACGCCCTGGGTGGCTTTCTACAAGATTTTCGGGCTGGCCAAGCTGTTTCCGAAGTCGCGGCGCTTTGGGCGCTACCACCTGGGCTACCTTGATAAAGACCAGACCCACGAAATAGAAGTGCTCAGCGGAGCCTTTATGCTCATGCGCGCCGCTACCCTGGAGCAGGTAGGACTGCTGGACGAGGACTACTTCATGTACGGGGAAGACATTGACCTCTCGTACCGGATTACCCAGGGCGGTTGGCAGAACTTCTACTTCCCCGGCACGCGCATCATTCACTACAAAGGCGAAAGCACCAAGCGCACGAGCGTGAACTACGTGTTCGTGTTCTACCGCGCCATGGTCATCTTTGCCCGCAAGCACTTTGCCCCGGAGCGCGCGGGCATATTTAGCCTGCTCATCAACCTGGCCATCTGGCTGCGGGCGGGGGCGGCCGTAGCTCAGCGTCTGGCTTCTCAGGCCGCTCCCGTGCTGCTCGATGCGGGCCTGCTGTATGGAGGCATGTACTTTCTGAAAACCTACTGGGAGCACAACCACAAGTATGTGCGCGTGCCCTATCCCGAGAAGTACATGCTGGTGGCCGTGCCGGTGTACGTGGCGGTGTGGCTGGTATCCGCGTTTTTCAGTGGGGCCTACGATCAGCCGACCAAGGCCCGGCGCATCGTGCGCGGCGTGTTTCTGGGCACCTTGCTGATTTCGGCCGTCAGTAACTTTCTGGATGCCTGGCGCTTTTCCAAAGCTCTGATTGTGCTTGGGGGCGTGTGGGCGGTGGCGGCGTTGATTCTTCGGCGACTAGCCACCAACTTTCTGCGCTACCGCACCTTCAGCCTCACCACTCAGCAGCCGAAGAACGTGGGCATTGTGGGGTCATTCGAGGAAAGCCAGCGGGTACGCCAGCTGCTGGAACACGCGGCCGTGCCAGTCCGGGTTATCGGGTACATTGAGCCTAACCGGCCCGTTGGTACCGGCAAGGCTTATCGGGCTGGGGTGGAGTACGGCGCGTACGCCGCCTCAGCAGCCTCCGGTACCCGCGCTGCCGCCACGCTCACGGCCCCCGATACGCTGGATGCGCCCGTCGACGACTTGCTGGGGGAGGTGCGGCAGCTCGAAGATATTATTCGCATCTACGGCCTCAACGAGCTAATCTTCTGCGGGCGCGACCTGACGGCCAGCCAGATCATCGGGCTGATGGTGAGCGTGCCTCAGCAGCCCCCGGTGGCTTACAAAATTCTGCCCCAGGATAGCGAGTACATCATTGGCAGTTCCGGTAAAGACTCCCCCGGCGACTATTACGCCCTGGATATTACCCTCAACCTCTTTCGTCCGCAGCAGGTGCGCAACAAGCGGGTGGTAGACTTTGTCTCGAGCCTCGGGTTTCTGGTGTTGGCTCCCTTGCTACTCTGGGGGCAAAAGCACAGAGGGGGCTTTCTGCGCAACTGCCTGCGGGTGCTGAGCGGCTCCCGCACCTGGGTGGGCCTGCGCTACGCCGCGGCCCCGCGCCGCCTGGCCCGCGCCATCCTTTCGCCCGCCGATGCCGTGCAGGCTGCTGCTCCGCTTACCGGGGCCACGCGCCGCCGCCTGGAGCTGCTCTACGCCAAGGACTACGAAACCAGCACCGATATTCGCCTGCTGCTGCGGGGCTTTCGGGAACTGGGCCGGGAGGAGTGAGTGATAAAAGGACGACAAGTGACACGTGACAGAGTAGGGGCTGGCGGCAGACTCAGGCCGCAGGCCGCGTCTGCCCGCCGAAGCATAGAAGCCAGTCTCCTGACTGGCGGCCGCGCCAGCGGCCATCCGGCTCCGCACCATCCAGCCTGTCACCTGTCACCCCGAGTTAGAAACTGTAAAACCACCGAAAGCAAGTACTTGTAGTTCCGGGGGCACTCCGTACATTCCGCCTACTTTTGTGCTGATCCGCTCATTTTCTCTCAATCAACCTTCTAATGTCCGCTGACGCTACTACCCTCGCGCCCCTCGTCTTGTCTGACCGCATCAACTCCATGCAGGAGTCGCAAACCATTGCCATGGCCAAAAAGGCCCGGGCCCTGGCTGCCGAGGGTTTCGATGTTATCAACCTGAGCTTCGGTGAGCCGGATTTCCAGACGCCCCAGTACATCAAGGACGCCGCCAAGGAGGCCCTTGACCAGGGCTACACGCTCTACACGCCCGTACCCGGCTACCTGGAGCTGCGTCAGGCCATCTGCGACAAGCTGCAGCGCGAAAACCACCTCAGCTACAAGCCCGAGAACGTGGTGGTGAGCACGGGAGCCAAGCAGGCCCTGGTGAACGTGGTGATGAGCCTGGTAAATCCCGGCGACGAGGTAATCGTGTTTGCGCCCTACTGGGTGAGCTACGAGGAAATGGTGAAGCTGGCCGAAGGCGTGCCGGTGCCGCTGGTAGGCTCCCTGGAAAATGACTTTAAGGTAACGGCCGCTGAGTTGGAAGCCGCCATCACGCCCCGCACCCGCCTGATCATGTACTCCTCGCCCTGCAACCCCACGGGCTCGGTGTTCAGCCGCGAAGAGCTGGGCGCCATTGCCGAGGTAGTAGCCCGAAACCCGCACGTGCACGTGCTGGCCGACGAGATTTACGAGTACATCAACTTCGTGGGGGAGCACGTGAGCATCGCCCAGTTCGACGACATCAAGGACCGGGTGATTACCGTGAACGGCTTCTCGAAAGGCTACGCCATGACGGGCTGGCGCGTGGGCTACTTGGTGGCCCGCAAGGAAATTGCCAGTGCCTGCGAAAAAATCCAGAGCCAGATTACCTCCGGCACGTGCTCTATTGCTCAGCGGGCGGGCCTGGCGGCGTTGCAAGGCGGCCGTAGCTCCGCCGATGAAATGGTAACGGCCTACCACCGCCGCCGCGACCTGGTGCTGGAGCTGGCCAAAGACATTCCCGGCTTCCGCACGCCCACGCCCAGCGGCGCCTTCTACGTCTTCCCCGATGTGAGCGGCTGCTTCGGCAAATCCACGCCCGAAGGGCAAACTATCAGCTCGGCAGCCGACCTGGCTATGTACCTGCTCAATGACGCCCACGTGGCCGCCGTGGATGGCGGGGCGTTTGGGGCGCCCGCCTGCATCCGCTTCAGCACCGCCGCCGCCGATGACAAGCTGCGCGAAGCCTTCCAGCGTATCAAAAACAGCGTGTCCAAGTTGGCGTAGCTAGCGCAAACCCTTTTTGGAAAGAACGTCATTCCGAGCGCAGGCGAGGAATCTTGCGTGCTGATGTTGAATTACTACTCAAACATCAGCACGCAAGATTCCTCGCCTGCGCTTGACGTCTTACTGGCTGGCTTGCCGTGTACGGCGCTTTGTGGCCGGGCTTCCTACCTTTGCAGTTCTGTACCTGACTTTTCTTTGATGCCTGCTGCTGCGCTGCCCGCTTCCCTGCCCGATTTATTTACTGCATTCAATGGTCTCACGGTGCTTATCGTGGGCGACGTGATGATGGATGCCTACGTGTGGGGCAAGGCTGCGCGCCTCTCGCCCGAAGCCCCCGTGCCCGTGGTGAACGTGAGCCGGCAGGAGCAGCGCCTAGGCGGGGCAGCCAACGTGGCCCTGAATGTGCAAGCCCTGGGCGCAACGCCGCTGCTGTGCGCCGTGGTCGGCCAGGACCAGGGTGGCGACCAGTTGCTGGACCTGCTACACGCCGGTGGCCTATCGGCTGAGGGAATGGTGCGCTCCACGCATCGTCCCACCACCGTGAAGCAGCGCATTCTGGCCCAAGGTCAGCAGCTGCTGCGCATCGACTCGGAAGTGGAAACCGACCTGAACGCTGAGGAAAACGCCGACCTTACCGCCCGCTTCCAGCTGCTGCTGCCTCGTGCCGATGTGGTCATCTTCGAGGACTACGACAAGGGTGTACTCAACGCGGAAAGCATCCGGCAGTTTATTTCCCTGGCCCGTGAGCAAGGTATTCCTACGGTCGTCGACCCCAAGAAGAAAAACTTCCTGGCTTACCAGCATTGCACCTTGTTCAAGCCCAACCTCAAGGAGCTGCGCGAGGGCCTCAAGCTGGATTTCAACGACGCCGACCGGCCCAATTTTGAAGCGGCCGTAGAAAAGCTGCGCGAGGTGCTGCACCCCGAAATAGTGCTGGTCACCTTGTCGGAACGAGGGGTATTCGTGGAAAACGGCGAGCTGACCCGCACGTACATTCCCGCGCATCTGCGCACTATCTCCGATGTTTCGGGCGCCGGCGACACCGTTATTAGCATTGCGGCGCTGTGCGTGGCCCTAGGCCTGCCCGCGCCCGTTACGGCAGCGCTGGCGAACCTGGGTGGCGGCTTGGTGTGCGAGCAGGTAGGCGTAGTGCCCATCGAAAAGCAGCTGCTCCTGGCCGAAGCCCAGGAGAAAGGCCTGAAGCTGCAATAGCTGATGTAGTACTTGCGAGCCGCAATAATCTACGCCCCGAGCAACGCCCTTAGCTCCAAAATGAGCAAAGCCCTTTCCCATACGCAATGGGAAAGGGCTTTGCTGGTAAAAGGGCGTTTCGTACTGCGCAGAGGACGAGTTAAATCTGCCCTTCGCGGGCCAGGGTGCTGAACTCCTTTACAGTTTCGATGAACACCTTCACGTTGTCGGGGTTGGTGTCGGGGTACACGCCGTGGCCCAGGTTGGCAATGTGGCGCTGGGGCCCGAAGCGGCGCAGCATCTGGATGGTGGCGTGCTGCACCTGTTCCGGCGTCCCGTAGAGGGCGCAGGGGTCGAGGTTGCCTTGCAGGGTTTTGCTTTCGCCCACCACGGCACGCACGGTCTGCGGGTCCTCGTTCCAATCCAGCCCGATGGTACGGCAGGGCAGCGTGGCAAACTCGGGCACGGCAAAAAAAGCGCCCTTGGCAAATACCGTTACCGGCACGCCGGGCAGGGCCTCGCAGATTTCGCGGATGTAGCGCGTGCTGAACTCGTGGTAGTGGTGGGGAGGCAGAATACCCGCCCAGGAGTCGAACACCTGAATGAGGTTGGCACCCGCTTCCACCTGCGCCTGCAGGTAGGCAATGGTCGTGGCCGTAATCTTGCGCAGCAGCTCGTGGGCCAGAGCTGGCTCGGTGTAAAGCAGGCGGCGGGCTTTGCTGAAGGTTTTGGAGCCGTGGCCCTCCACCATGTAGGCCAGAATCGTCCAGGGGGCGCCGGCAAAACCGATGAGCGGAACGCGTCCGTTGAGGCCGCGCTTGGTTACGCGGATGGCTTCCAGCACGTAGCCCAGGTGCTCCTCAGGGTCGGCGATGCGCATGCGGGCCACGTCGTGCGCGTTCTGGATGGTTTCGGGAAACAGCGGGCCGCGGGCTTCCACCATCTCATAGGTGAGGCCCATGGCTTCGGGCACCACCAGAATATCAGAGAAGATGATGGCCGCGTCTACATCCAGGGCATCGACGGGCTGAATGGTTACTTCGGCGGCCAACTCGGGCGTTTCGACTAGTTCCTTGAAGCCGCTCAGGCGGCCCCGCAGGGCGCGGTACTGGGGCAGGATGCGGCCCGCCTGGCGCATCAGCCACACGGGGGTACGTTCGGTATCTTCGCCGCGGGCGGCACGGAGCAGGAGGTCGTTCTTCAGCATAATCGGGGCAAAGGTACAAAGGGGGAATGAGTGGGTGAAGGCGCGGTGTTGATGTTCGCGCTTTCGCCCACTCATTCTGCCTTTAATGCGTAAGCCCCGGAAACAACGCCTTGATGGCCGTAGCCAGAAAATTGACCCCAATGGCCAGCGTGATAAAGCCCATAATGCGCGCCAGGGCTGCCATACCCGGACGCCCCAGAAACCGTGTGAGCCGCAGCGACGACATAAGAATGATATAGGCCGCTAGTGCCACTAGCACAAACCCGAGGATGATAAACCCCATATCGAGGTAGGAGAGGTGCCCGGCAAACAGGCCAATGCACACGGCCATGGACCCCGGCCCCGAGAGCATAGGCATGGCCAGCGGGGTAAACGAAATATCGTTTTTATGCATGCTTTCCTCCAATGTGGCGTCCGAAACCTTGGCGCGGTTGCCACCAGGCGTGAGCAGGTCGAAGGCGGAGCGCATGAGCAGAATGCCGCCCGCAATGCGCAGGTGGTGGATGTTGATGCCAAAGAAATTGAGCACGTACTGCCCCGCGAAAAATGACACGGTAAGCACCGCAATCATGTACAGGCAGGCCTTCAGGCCGATGTTGGCGCGCTCCTGGGGCGTGTCGCCCTCCGTGAGCGTGAGGAATACCGGCATGGCCCCGAAGGGGTTCACAACGGAGAACAAGGTAGTGAAGGTGGCGAGCAGGATTTCCATGGGCGGCGCGCGGGAAGCAGGGGCAAGCCAAAGGTACGAGCCTTTGAGAATCAGCAAAGAGGAAAAATGCTATGTTTAAGGAGCCAACCACCGCGCCCACGGCGCGTAGAACCGCGCAAGCAGGTTGAGCTTTCCTATTTCCGTTCTTGTGTCCATGACTACTTTACCCCCCGCGCCCTCGGGCACTGACTCGCCCGCCACGCCCGATGCTACGCCCATTGTGGGCATTATCATGGGTTCCCAATCCGATTTGAAGGTGATGAACGGGGCATCCGAGTTGCTGCGGCAGTTTGGGGTGCCTTTCGAAATGACACTCGTGTCGGCCCACCGCACGCCCCACCGCTTAGTAGAATATGCCGAAACCGCCCGCAAGCGTGGCTTGCGGGTTATCATTGCTGGGGGAGGAGGGGCCGCCCACCTGCCGGGCATGGTAGCCGCCTTCACCACGCTGCCCGTGATTGGGGTACCTATCAACTCCACTACGTCTATTCGTGGGCTCGACTCGGTGCTGTCAATGGTGCAAATGCCGGCGGGGGTGCCCGTGGCTACGGTTTCTATTGATGGGGCCCCCAACGCCGCCGTGCTGGCCACCCAAATTCTGGGCCTGAGCAATGCCCGCCTGGCCGATGTCCTGGAAAAGTACCGAACCTCGCTCAAGGATAAGGTGATGCGCACCATCGACGAGCTGCGTAAAGGCGGGTTCAGCGACGATTGATCCGGCGAAACTCGTCTTTTTCCGGTATGCTAAACCCCGTAACGGGGCTCTAGCGTACAAAACTTCCCACCCCATTCCGCTCCCCGCAGTGCCCGATTTTAGCGCTATGCCTGTTTGGCTGATTATTCTTCACGGTCTGGCGCTGCTGCTCGCAGTGGCCGCCGTGGTGGCTACGTTGCTGCCCTTGCTGCGCCAAACGGCGTGGTGGATTCGCGTGTGCGACTTCCCCCGCCTGCAGATTGTGGGCGTTACGATGTTGGTGCTGGCTACCGGCCTCGTGCTGGGCTGGCACCAGCTGCCCGGCTATTGGGGCCTCACGCTGCTGGGCATGCTGGCCGTTGTCGTGGTCTACCAGCTGATTCGCATCATGCCCTATACCCGCCTGGTGCGCAAGCAGGTGGGCGACAGCACCGCCAAAGCCAGCCAGGGCCACCTGAGCCTGGTGATGATGAACGTATTGCAGTTTAATAAGCAAGGAGCCCGGGCCCTGGCCGTGATTCAGGAAATGGACCCCGATATTATTATGGCCGTGGAAACCGACCAGTGGTGGCTGGACCAGCTGCGGCCCCTGGAGAAAACGCACCCCTACACCTGCCACGAGCCTCTCGACAACACCTACGGCCTGTTGTTTTTCTCGCGCCTGCCCCTGGAAAACTGTCAGATCAAGTACCTGCTCGACGACGATATTCCGTCCATTCACACCTACGTGGACCTGCCCGGCACCAAAACCCGGGTGCGCATCTACGGATTGCACCCCAAACCGCCGGCGCCCCAGGAATCCAAAACCAGCACCAAGCGCGACGCTGAGCTGCTGCTGGTAGGCAAAGAAATTGACCGTCGCGACGAGCCGACCATCGTGTTCGGGGACATGAACGACGTGGCTTGGTCGCACACCTCCGAGCTGTTCCGCCGCATCAGCGGGCTGCTCGACCCGCGCGTGGGCCGCGGCCTGCTGCCCACGTTCCACGCCGACTACCGCCTCATGCGCTGGCCCCTCGACCACGTGTTTGTGTCGCCCCATTTCAAGGTAGATGATATGGAGCGTCTGCCGTACGTGGGCTCCGACCATTTCCCCATCTATATCAAGCTCAGCTACGAACCCGCGCACAAAGTCATTCAGGAAGCAAACGCGGAGGAAGCCGACGCCAGCGACCATGAAGAAGCCCTGGAGAAAATAAAGGAAGGCTTCGAAGAGGAAAACGAGGAGGAAGAAGACGAGGCTACCAATCCCCAGCCCAAGAAAGAGCTGACGACGTAGCCCGCTCGCAGCGCCTGTGCTTTGCTTAGGATGACGCGCGTTATTTCGGCTGAAACGCCCGTATTGCGTGGGCAACTTCCGCTACCTGTGCTGCTGTCATACCGGGCCAGAGCGGAAGGCTAAGGCAGGTGGCGGCCAGCTGTTCGGCAAGAGGGAACTGCCCTTTGGCAAACCCCAGGTGCTGGTAAGCCGGCTGCAGATGCGGGGGCACCGGGTAATGCACCGCCGTGCCGATTCCGTGGGCCGCGAGGTGCTGCTGCAGCGCATCCCGGTGCGGCGTGTGCACTACGAAGAGGTGGTAGACGTGGGAGGAGGTAGCCAACTGCTCGGGCAACTGCAGCCACGGAATACCCGCCAGGTGGTTATTGTACCAGGCGGCCAGCTGCTGGCGCTCCAGAGTCCAGCGGGGTAAGAGAGGGAGTTTTACGCGCAAGATGGCGGCCTGCAGCTCATCTAACCGGGCATTCTGGCCAATGACTTCGTTCTGGTATTTCTGGCGGGAACCGTAATTGCGCAACACGCGCAGCTGCCCGGCCAAGGCAGTGTCGTTGGTGGTAAGGGCGCCGGCGTCGCCGAGGGCGCCGAGGTTCTTGGTGGGGTAGAAGCTGGTGGCGTTCAGGTGCCCAAAAGACCCGGTAAGCTGGCCGTAGCTGGTAGCGCCGTGGGCCTGGGCATTGTCTTCCACCACCCACAAGCCGTGTGCCTGCGCTACCTGCATAATGGCGGCCATATCACAGGCCTGGCCATAAAGATGCACGGGCATAATGGCACGGGTCCGCGGCGTAATGGCGGCGGCCAGCCGCGCCGGGTCAAGGTTGCTGGTAGCCGCGTCGGGTTCTACCGGCACGATGGTGGCGCCCACGTACGATACGGCCAGCCAGGTAGCTACGTACGCGTTGCTGGGTACCAGCACTTCGTCGCCGGGACCGATTCCCAGGGCCAGCAGCGCCAGGTGCAGAGCCGCCAGACCGCTGCTCACGCCCACGCAGTGCGCCGTATGGGTGAAAGCGGCGTACTCTGCCTCAAAGGCCCGCACTTCCTCACCCAGCACATACCACTCCGAGTCGAAGACCCGGGCCATGGCTTCGAGCGTGGCGGCCCGGATCTGTTGGTTCTGGGTAGTGAAGGAAAAAAAAGGAACGGGCATAAGAGGCAGGACCGGGAAACTACAACCGCAAGGTAGTACGCACCGGGCCTACTCTCCGCCTTCGTACAGAAAGGCCATTTGGCGGGTGTTGAGGCTGCTGGGCAAACTCCGCATAGCCACATTGCGCAGCTTTATCAGCAAGGGGTTACTCAGGTGCGCCGCTTTCCCCAGCTGCCACGACTGCTCCACGATGCGCGTGGTGCGGGGGCGGCGGCGCTGGTCGAACTGCTGAAAGGCGGCCGGCAGGTCAGGAGTAGCGTGCAGGCAGCGGGCGAGAGAGGCGGCATCTTCCACGGCCTGGCCCGCGCCCTGGCCCATGTTGGGCGTCGTCGCGTGGGCGGCGTCGCCAATGAGCAGCACCCGGCCAAAGTGAAAGTGCGGCAGGGGCTTCAGGTCCAGAATGTCGCCCCACACCAGCTGCTCATCGGTACTTAAAGCCAGCAGCTGCGGAATGGGCGCGTGGAAGCTCGCAAAGTGCTGTTGCAGGTCGCTCATGCGGAATGCTTTGAAGGGCGCATGATTCGCCTCCGGGCTGTTGATGCAGGCAAACCAGTACACCTGCCCGTTGCCCAACGGCACCATGCCGAAGCGGCCCGTGCGCCCCCAGGTTTCAGTGGTTTCACCCGCTGTAAGGCCCAGGGACGATGCCTGCACCACGCTGCGCCAGCAGGTGTACCCCGCGTAGCGCGGATGACTGCCGGGCAGTAGCTGCAGCCGCACCCGCGACCGGATGCCGTCGGCACCAATAAGGGCGTCGGCCGTCGTCTGGGTGCCGTCCTCGAAATAAGCCGTGACCTGCGCATCGTGCTGCTCAAACCGGGCGAGGCGCTTGCCCAGGTGTACGCAGTCAGCGGGCAGGGCCGCCAGCAGGACTTGCTGCAGCGAAGCCCGATGAATGGCGAGGTTGTCATAGCCCAGCCGATCCGTGAAGGGGCGGGTATCTACCGTGTTGAGGGGTTTCCCATTCTCCTCCAGCAGGCCGATGCCCGTGAGCGGAAAGCCCTGAGCCTGCACGGCCGCGTGGAGCCCCATTTGGGCCAGGGCCCGCATGGCATTGGCCCCCAGCACTACGCCGGCGCCCACCTCCCGTAGGGCCGGCGCCGCTTCAAACACTTGCACTTGGTGTCCTGCTTGTAGCAAGGCTTGGGCTGTGGCCAAGCCTGCAATACCGCCACCGATGATGAGAAAGTTAGCCATAGAAACGCGGATAGTTGGTGCGGCCCAAAGGTAGCGGCGGAATGGTTTCGGCAAAGGCCAGGCGGTGTTATGAACGTCATTTCGAGCTTGCCGAGGAATCTTGCGTGCTGATGTTGCGGTGGTAATTACTACACTAGCGAGATTCCTCGGCAAGCTCGGAATGACGTCCTAGTGTCAGCACGCGAGATGCTTCGCTCCGCTCTGCATGACGTGCTGGAAAACGCCCAGACGCAAAAAGGCCCGGCAGATATTCTGCCGGGCCTTTTTTAACTCAAATCAGCCGATTACTTCTGGCCGTCTACTTCTTCGTAGTCCACGTCGGTCACGTTGTCGTGGCCGGCACCCGATTGGCCGTTGCCGCCGGGCTGCTGACCGGCACCGCCGAAGGGGTTGCCACCTTCGGCGCCGGGCTGACCTGCGGGGCCGCTCTGGGCGTACATTTCCTGCGAGGCAGCCTGCCAAGCCGCGTTGATGGCGGCCATAGCCGTATCAATCTGACCGAGGTCTTTGCTCTCGTGGGCTTTCTTGAGGTCGGCCAGAGCGTTTTCTACGGCCGTTTTGTTGCCGCCGCTCAGCTTGTCGCCGTACTCCTGCAGCTGCTTCTCGGTCTGGAAGATCATCGAGTCGGCCTGGTTGACTTTCTCGATTTTCTCGCGCTCGGCCTTGTCAGCTTCGGCGTTGGCCTGGGCTTCCTGGCGCATGCGCTCAATGTCGGCGTCCGAGAGGCCGGAAGAAGCTTCGATGCGGATTTTCTGCTCTTTGCCGGTGCCTTTATCCTTGGCCGTTACATGCAGAATGCCGTTGGCATCAATGTCGAAGGTTACTTCGATCTGCGGAACGCCGCGGGGTGCTGGCGGAATCGAGTCGAGGTGGAACTTGCCAATGGTGCGGTTCTGCGAAGCCATGGGCCGCTCGCCCTGCAGCACGTGGATTTCCACGGAAGGCTGGTTGTCGGAAGCCGTCGAGAAGGTCTCAGACTTCTTGGTCGGAATCGTGGTGTTCGACTCGATGAGCTTGGTCATCACGCCGCCCATCGTTTCGATACCCAGCGAAAGCGGGGTCACGTCGAGCAGCAACACGTCCTTCACCTCACCGGTGAGTACACCGCCCTGGATGGCCGCGCCCACAGCCACTACTTCGTCGGGGTTTACACCCTTGGAAGGCTTCTTGCCGAAGAACTTCTCCACTTCTTCCTGGATGCGCGGAATACGGGTCGAGCCACCTACCAGAATCACGTCGTTGATGTCGGAAGTGCTCAGGCCAGCATCCTGCAGGGCTTTCTTCACCGGCTCCATCGAGCGACGAATCAGCGAGTCGGCCAACTGCTCAAACTTCGAGCGGCTCAGCTTCACCACCAGGTGCTTGGGGCCCGAGGCCGTAGCGGTGATGTAAGGAAGGTTGATTTCGGTTTCCGTCGAAGAAGACAGCTCTACTTTGGCTTTCTCCGCAGCTTCCTTCAGGCGCTGCAGGGCCATAGCATCCTTGCGCAGGTCGAGGCCTTCGTTTTCAGAAGAGAAAGTTTCCGCAAGGAAGTTGATGATAACCTGGTCGAAGTCGTCGCCGCCGAGGTGGGTGTCACCGTTGGTGCTCAGTACTTCGAATACGCCGTTGTCCAGCTCCAGAATCGAAATATCGAACGTACCACCGCCGAGGTCATACACGGCTACTTTGTGGTTCGAGTGGTCTTTGTCGAGGCCGTAAGCCAGAGCGGCGGCCGTAGGCTCGTTGATAATGCGCTTCACATCGAGGCCGGCAATAGCACCGGCTTCTTTGGTGGCCTGGCGCTGGGCGTCGTTGAAGTAGGCGGGCACCGTAATCACGGCTTCCGTTACGGGCTGGCCGAGGTAATCTTCGGCGGTCTGCTTCATTTTCTGCAGAACCATAGCCGAAATTTCCTGGGGCGTGTACTGCCGGTCGCCGATTTTCACGCCAACCGTGTTGTTGGAGCCGCTGCCCAGGGCGTAGGCCACGTGCTTGGCTTCTTCGGAAACCTCCGAGAAGTTGCGGCCCATAAAACGCTTGATCGACTGAATGGTGTTATGCGGGTTGGTAATGGCCTGACGCTTAGCCGGGTCACCTACTTTACGCTCGCCTTTACCGTTGTCGAGGAAGGCTACAATCGACGGAGTCGTGCGGCGGCCTTCGCTGTTTGGAATCACCACCGGCTCGTTGCCTTCCATTACGGCCACGCAGGAGTTGGTGGTGCCGAGGTCAATACCAATTATTTTTCCCATTGTTCAGGAGTATCGTTAGGGTGTTGAGGTGTCAGGTTCAGGAGCGCCGAAGCACTCACGCCGGGGGAATTACAAGACGCGTACCAGCCCGGTTGAAGCGGGTTTTCCGTGACAGATTGTCATTTCTGCATGTTTGTTGGCTCGAAAACCCGACGGTCTGACTTCTACGGGTGCAAGCGGCTTTGGATACTCTGCCAGGCGGGCATAAGTGGGCGTTGCGTAGAAGCCCGCGCCGTCGCTTGGCTATGCTGAGTGACGGCTACGCTTGAGCGGCTGTGCCGCGAATCCGGCCGCGCCGTTGTTAAAAATGGTTCGAATGGCGCAGAACGCCCCGGCACAGCCGAGCGACGGCGGAAGTGGGATTAAACCGCGACCCGGTCGTTTGTCGGAAAAATTTGGCGTCTGAAGTAGGGAGTAGCATAATCCCACCTAATTTGGGCTAGATTACGCTACTTCATAGCGTACTATGGATGGATTGCCGCTACTTGCAGAGCTGAGGAGTAGCGGCAACCTGAATGTTAGCAGCAATTTGGACACTCACCCTATTTTTAAGCCTTAATGAAAAGAAAAACATATATATCTGTCATGCTAATCCTTGGAGTCTATTACTCAGTAACATTCACTTCCGAGGTAAAAAAAATATAAAATACTAAACGAAATAATAAAAGACGATAGCCTTTACTTCTTAAAAGTTTATAAACAAACCAACAGGATTGCCATTTTTGAAAATAATATGAAGGAGTTTAGTTTGTTTGACAAACTCTATGTTTTTACCCAAAAAATACTACAGTCACAAAATATAAAAGAAGATAAAATTGAATACTATGCACATAATCCAGATACAAAACATTCTACAGAAATAGTTGACAGTTGTGACAGAAAACTTGATTTTGTATATAAGATTTCACTCCCCATTGTTTCATCAGACAACAAAACAGCAATAATAAATATCAATGAAGATTGCAACTGCGGATTGGGTGGATATTGGGGAACATTTGTATTTCGAAAAGAGAATGGCAAATGGAAATTAGTGCAAACATATAACTATATAATTAGCTAAAATGCTGCCAGCAAGAGTATTTGCAAAAGTAGGGCTGGACATTGTAACATCAATTATGTCCAAGCATCAACATCGGTTCGGGCTCGACGTTCAACTTTAGTTCATAACTTCAACAACATATTTTCAAATGAGCATTTGTATCGGGCTGGACAATCAATGAATTTCCAGCCTTCGCAAATACCTGCTCGTTACTTAAATGATAGTATAAGTAATTCTTGAAACTGGAATTGATCAAATGCCAAACGCACCCGAATCCAGCTGGATTCGGGTGCGTTGTGCTAAGTGCAGTTGGAATTCGGTGCGTTTCAGTTATTCCGTCACCACTACTTCCTGATACTGCCGCGCCTTACCCGGCAGCGTCTTGTGCTTCTCCTTACCCAGGGCGGCGGCGGGCTCGGGTACCCAGTGGTGCAGGCCGCCGGCGCGCTCATCGTTGAAGGTGACGGGAATATCGTCGGCGGCGGTGCGCTCTTTCCAGGTTTGGTGCTGAGTGCCGTCGTCGCGCCGCTCCATGGTGATGCACTGCTCCACGGGGCACACCAGGGAGCAGAGGTTGCAGCCCACGCAGTTCTCGTCGATGATTTCGGGAATGCGCGTGCCCGCGTTGAGCTTGATGGCCTGGTGGGCGCCGTCCTCGCAGGCCGTGTAGCACAGCTGGCAGCCGATGCACTTATCGGGGTTGATGTGGGCGGTGACTTTGTACTTGAGGTTGAGGTCTTCCCAGTGCTTCACGTTGGGCAGGGCCCGGCCCACCATGTCGTCAATGGTACGAAAGCCTTTTTCGCTCATGTACTGCTCCAGCCCGCTGGTCATTTCCCGGATGATGCCGAAGCCGTAGTGCATGGCCGCCGTGCACACCTGCACCGAGGAGGCCCCCAGCAGAATGTGCTCCACCGCGTCGCGCCAGGTTTCGATGCCGCCGATGCCGGAAATGGGCAGGCGCACGTCGGGGTGCTGGGCGCAGTTTTTCACCATGTTCAGGGCAATGGGTTTCACGGCCGGCCCGCAGTAGCCGCCGTTGCTGCCCTTGCCATCCACAATCGGGTAGGGGGCAAACAAGTCCAGGTCCACGCCCACAATGCTCTGGATGGTGTTGATCAGCGAAATGGCGTTGGCGCCCCCGCGTCGCGCGGCCATAGCGGGCTCAGTAATGTCACTGATATTGGGCGTGAGCTTCACGATAACCGGGATGCGCGCCACTTCCATTACCCACTCCACAATAGTCTGCAGCACCTCGGGCTCTTGGCCCACAGCCGAGCCCATGCCTCGCTCGCACATGCCGTGGGGGCAGCCGAAGTTCAGCTCGATGCCGTCGGAGCCCGCGTTTTCCGCGTCGCGCACGATGTCGTGCCACTCTTGGCGGCTTTGCACCATGAGGGAGGCTATAACGGCGTGGTGCGGGAAACGCTTCTTCACTTCCTCAATCTCACGCAGGTTATCGGCTAGGGGGCGGTCCGAAATCAGCTCGATGTTGTTGAAGCCCATCATGCGCTTGTCGCGGTAGTCCACGCTGCCGTAGCGGCTCGATACGTTCACCACGGGCACGCCCAGGGTTTTCCACACGGCCCCGCCCCAGCCCGCGTCGAAGGCCTTCATCACCTGGTACCCCGAGTTGGTGGGCGGCGCCGAAGCCAGCCAGAATGGATTGGGCGACTTAATACCGGCAAAGTTTATGGAGAGGTCGGGCATGGGAAGTAGAGTTAAAAACGGCTGTCATCCTGAGCGAAGTGAAGGACCTTATCACGCTAGAAAGGCAGGTGTGTAAGGTCCTTCGCTTCGCTCAGGATGACAGGTGGGATTTTGTCAGATACTGATGAATGCCGTGGGCGGCGGCTTTGGCTTCGGCGGCGGCATTTACCACCTCTGCGCCGCCGTTGGCCGCGTCACCCGAGGCGAAGTAGCGGGGGTTGGTCGTTTGGCCGGTGTTGGGGTTGAAGACGATGCGGCCTTTGCCATCTACCTGCAGCTCAGGGATGAGGCTGAGGAAGCTGGTTTGCTTGGCCTGGCCGGTGGCTTTTATCACCATGTCGCAGGCCTCCACGAACTCCGAGCCCGGTACGGTTTGCACCTGCCCGTTGAGGGTGGCGGTGCGCACGAACTTCACGCCCTCCACCTTGCCGTTGCCCACGATTTCCAGCGGGGCCACGTTGAAAAGTCCCTGCACACCCACGCCTTTGGCCAGGTCGTACTCAAACTCGTAGGCTCCCATTTCTTCTTTGCCGCGGCGGTAGGCCAGCACCACTTTTTCCGCGCCCAGCCGCGCCGACTCCGAGGCGGCGTCCATGGCCGTATTGCCGCCGCCCAGCACAATTACCTTGCGGCCTACGGTGGTTTGCTCTTGCCGGATGCGCAATTGCTCGATAAACTCCACCGCGCCCACGCAGTTTTCCCGGTCTTCACCCGGTAAACCCAGTGACGACGTGTGCCCCAAGCCGATGCCCAGGAAGATAACGTCGTATGCCTGTTCCAGCTTTTCCAGGTCGGGGCGTGTACTGATGGCATGGTTGTAGTGCACCCGAAAGCCAAACTGCGCTTCCAGGTACGCCATTTCAGCCAGCGTTTCCTCGTTGGTGATTTTGTAGGGTGCTACTCCATAAAGCGTCAGGCCCGAAGGCTTACTTTTCGCCTCGAACACCTCTACCTCGTGGCCCAGCTTGCGCAGCTCGCAGGCGCAGGAAATGCCCGCTGGCCCGGCTCCAATCACCGCTACGCGAAACCCGGTAGGCGCGCCCGGCTGAAACAAGTGCTTGCCCTGGTCGATGACCTGGCGCGTGGCGTGGCTCTGCAGCCGCCCGATTTCGATGGGCTTGGCTCCGGTAGCCGTGTACACGCAGGAGCCTTCGCAGAGCACCTCCGTGGGGCACACCTTGCCGCAGGCATTGCCGAAGTAATTGGCCTCGTAAATAGTGCGGGCTGCGCCGGTGGCATTGCCGGAGTTGATCTGCCGAATGAATAGCGGAATATCAATACCGGAAGGACAGGCCTTGATGCAGGGCGCATCAAAGCAGAACAGGCAGCGGGAGCTTTCCAGCAGGGCCTCCGAGTTGCTCATCAGCGGCTTAAGCTGGGCAAAATTCTCGGCGAATTCCTGCTCGGTCGTGGGAGTAGCGTATTCGGCCATTTGGGGGAGTTTCGGGTTAGGAGTTTGGAGTTTCGGGTTAGGCTGTGTGGACAATAGAGCTGTTAGCTGCTCTGTCTGGTTTTTTGCTGGCCGTCCGCACAGCCTGGAAGAAGGCAGGAATTTTGGGCGTAAAACAGGCAGGAAGCCAACTCGGAACCCAAAACTCCAAACCCGAAACCCTTACAGCTCCACCAGTTTCTCGTAGGTTTCGGGGCGCCGGTCGCGGAAGAACTGCCAGGTAGCGCGCACTTCGTCTATCATGTCGAGGTCAAACTCACTGACCAGCAGCTCGTCCTTGTACTCGTCGGCCTGGGCAATGATCTGGCCGCGCGGGTCCACGAAGTAGGACGTACCGTAGAAGCGGCCCAGGTTCCAGGGCTTTTCCTCGCCCACGCGGTTGATGCAGCCCATGAAGTAGCCGTTGGCGGCAGCGTGAGCGGGCTGCTCCAGCTTCCAGAGGTACTGGGAGAGGCCGGCAACCGTGGCCGAGGGGTTATACACGATTTCCGCCCCGTTGAGGCCCAGCACGCGGGCGCCGTCGGGGAAGTGCCGGTCGTAGCAGATGTACACGCCTACCTTGGCGTACTTGGTCTGAAACACCGGGTAGCCCAGGTTGCCGGGCTTGAAGAAGAACTTCTCCCAGAAGCCCGAAGTGTGCGGAATGTGGTTTTTGCGGTATTTGCCCAGGTACGTGCCGTCGGCGTCAATCACGGCGGCGGTGTTGTAGAGGAAGCCCGCCGCCTCCCGCTCGTACACCGGCACAATGATGACCATGTTATACTTCTTGGCGTACTCGGCCATGCGCTCCGTGGTGGGGCCGGGCACCGACTCGGCGGAGGCGTACCAGGCTTTGTCCTGGCCGGGACAGAAGTAGGGCGTGTTGAAGATTTCCTGCAGACAGAGAATCTGCACGCCCTGGCGGCCGGCTTCCTCAATCAGCGGAATATGCTTCTGCACCATGGCTTCCTTGATTTCCTCGATGCTGCCTTCGCCTTCCGTCATCGGCAAACTCATCTGAATCAGGCCGGATTTAACAATTCTGGGCATATACTTTGGGTTTCGGGTTTAGAGTTTTGGGTTTCGAGTTGTTGCCATTAATAAGGTCTCATCAAGCGGGTTTGTATCGTTCACCCCTAACTGTGGTGGCATTGAGGTATTTTTGTAATCCCTTGATAAGGCGTGATATTTCATCAGTTTGGGCCGTGAGCATCTCAAATTCAGCGTGGGTCAAGTACTGTTGGTCAAAGGCTCGGTATAGCTGAGAACGAACCTCACCGGCCGAGCCCTTAGCAATGCCCAGAAACTGCAGAAATTCACCCCGGCCGCCCCGATCGAAGCCCTCCGCAATATTGTCCATCACCGAACCTGCTGCCCGGCGCAGTTGGTCGCGCAGGGCAAAATCCCACGCCAGCTCACCTTTTTTGGATATCCCATAAATGGCTTTTGCCATTTCCCGAGCTTTCCGCCAAGCTTCCAGCTCCTCGAAACATTGGATGGTAGCCATAATTCTTTCAGTTTTGAGTTTCGGGTTTAAAGTTTTGGGTTTGAAGTCCGATTCAACTCGAAACGCTAAACCCGAAACTCAAAACTGAACCCGCCCGCGACGAATGAAGCGGCCGTATCCTTTAGAAACCCTTGTTTCGCCTGCATCTACGGCTACCTGGCCGCGTAGCAACACCGTGTCGATTTTGCCGGTTAGCTCCCAGCCTTCGTAGCCGGAGTAGTCGCAGTTCATGTGGTGGGTTTCGGCCGAGATGGTGTGCTTTTTTCGGGGGTCGATGAGGATAAGGTCGGCGTCGGCGCCGATGCTGATGGTGCCTTTGCGCGGAAACATGCCGAAGATTTTGGCGGCGTTGGTGCTGGTTACTTCCACGAACTTTTGCGGGCTGATGCGGCCCTTCATCACACCCTCGGAAAACAGCAGCTCCATGCGGTGCTCAATGGCCGGGTGCCCATTCGGAATCTTCGAAAAGTCGTCGGCGCCCATTTTCTTCTGCTCCCACATAAACGGGCAGTGGTCGGTGCCTACCACCTGCACCAGCCCCTGGTTGATGCCGGCCCAGAGCGTGGTCTGGTCCTTTTTCTCCCGCAGCGGCGGCGACATTACCCACTTGGCCCCCTCAAAGTCGTCCCCATAGAGTGAGGCATCCAGCAGCAGATATTGGATGCAGGTTTCTACGAACACCCGCTGGTTGCGCTCCGTAGCCCGGCGCACTTGGTTGAGCGCACCCTCGCAGGTAAGGTGCACGATGTAGCTATTCACCCCGGTGTAGTTGGCAATGTCGGCGAAGCGGCCCGAGGCTTCCGCCTCGGTTACTTCGGGCTGGGAAAGGTAGTGGTAGCGGGGCGTGAGCTTGCCTGCGGCCCGGTGTTGGGCAATGAGCGTGTCAATCATGTCGCCGTTGGTGGCGTGAGCCGTGACGAGGCCGCCGTGCTTTTTCACTTCCTGCATCAGCCCTACCATCTGCGCGTCGTCAATCATGAGTGCGCCCTTGTAGGCCATGAAGGTCTTGAAGGACGTGATGCCCTCGGCCACCATGTCCTTGATTTCCTCCTTGGTGCTGGGGTTGAAGTCCGTCACGGCCATGTGGAAGGAGTAGTCGCCCACGGCCGTGCCGGTGGCGCGCCCTTGCCATTCGGTGAGGGCTTCGCGCAGGCTGTGGCCCTGCTTCTGCAGCACAAAGTCGATAACCGTGGTGGTGCCGCCGTGTAGGGCAGCGCGGGTGCCGGTTTCGTGCGTATCGGAGCTGAACGTGCCCATGAATGGCATGTCCAAGTGCACGTGTGGGTCGATGCCGCCGGGCATCACCAGCTTGCCGGTAGCATCGATTATCTCGTCGGCCTGCACGGGCAGGTTTTTGCCGATGGCCACAATGGTTTCGCCCTCCACCAGAATGTCGCACACACTGTCGGAGTCGGCGGTTATCACGCGACCATTCCGGATAAGCAAAGACGCCATGCCGTAGAAGAAAAGGGGAGTGGTTTAAAAAGAAAATGTACCGCTTCGGCTTCGGAAAAGCAAATAAGCCGCGCCAGGCTTTCGTAGAAAAAGCCTTAAAGGACAACGAAATAGAAAGAAGGCGCTACGCCGGAAGCAGCCTCGGCAGGCAGCAGGCCCTGGTACTCGGATTACTGCACGTACTCGTCGGCCACGGCAATGGCCTGTGAGATGATGTCCAGCCCTTCGTCGAGCTCCTCCTTGGTTATGCTCAGCGGGGGCGCTACGAAAATGTAGTTCCAGCGCACGAAGGTGTACATGCCTAGTTCCTTGATTTTGGCCGCCACTTTGTTCATGATTTCCATCTGTTGCGGGGCCGCGTTCCAGGGTGCCATGGGCTCTTTGGTCTGACGGTTTTTCACCAGTTCAATGCAGCCAAACAAGCCCGTGTTGCGCCAGTCGCCGATGCTGGGGTGCTGGCCCATCAGGTCGCACATGCGCGCGTCGAGGTGCTTGCCCAGCGTGACGGTATTTTCGAGCAGATTATCTTGCTCGTAGATGTCCAGTACGGCCACGGCGGCGGCGCAGGAAACGGGGTGGGCCGAGTAGGTGAGGCCCAGGGGCAGGGGCTTGTCGTCGAAGGATTTGGCTATGGCTTCATCCACCATCACCGCGCCCAGGGGCAGGTAGCCGGCCGTGATACCCTTGGCCATGCACATTAAATCCACCTTCACGCCGTGGTGGTCGGAGCCAAACCACTTGCCCGTGCGCCCAAAGCCGCTCATTACCTCATCGGCCACCAGCAGGATGCCGTACTTGTCGCAGATGGCGCGCACCCGCTGCCAGTAGGTAGGCGGGTACTTAATGCAGCCCGACGTGCCCGACTCGCCTTCCAGAATGATGGCGGCCACGCTGCCCGGGTTTTCATACTGAATGATGCGCTCCATGGCCGCCGCGGCCCGCTCGGCGCACTCTTCCGGCGTGCTGCTGTACCAGGGGCAGCGGTAGAAATACGGGTTTTCGACGTGCACCACGCCCGGCATGGCTTGGGAGTCGACGGCGAACTTGCGCGGGTCGCCGCCAGCGCTGATGGCTCCGTACGAAGCCCCGTGAAACGACTGGTACAGCGTGACAATCTTGTGGCGGCCGGTGTACACGCGGGCCAGCTTGATGGCGTTTTCAATGGCCTCGGCCCCGCCCAAGGTGAAGAAGGCCTTGGTCAGGTTGGCTGGCGTAATTTCCGCCAGTTTCCGTCCCAAATCACCGCGGGCCTTGGTAATCATGCCGGGATATACGTAGCTCAACTCCCGCATCTGGGCTGCTACGGCCTCGGTCACGCGCTGGTCGCCGTGCCCGATGTTCACGTTCATCAGCTGGGAGGAAAAGTCGATGTAGCGTTTGCCGTCCCGGTCCCACAGATACACCCCTTCGGCCCGCTCGGCGCTTATGGGGCTCAGCCCCGCCTGCTTCGACCAGGAAAAGAGCGTGTGGTCGAGGTTATCCTGCAGGATTTGGTGCTTATCGGTGTCGAAGGTGGTTTCCATGGTTAAGCTGTTAGCTGATAGCTATTCGCTAACAGCTGGTTTATGGTGAATGATTCGCCCTTGGCTAACGGCTGTCAGCCAATAGCTAACAGCATATACAACTCAACTCATCCAGTTCACCCGCGACTCGGGGTTCCACTTGGTGGTGGTTTTCTTGAGCTGGGTCCAGAACTCGATGGAGCTTTTGCCGGTGATGTCGCAGGCTCCAAACTTCGACTCGTTCCAGCCGCCGAAGGAGAACGGCTCCCGCGGCACGGGCACCCCGATGTTCACGCCAATCATCCCGGCGTTGGCGTGGTCCATCACGTAGCGGGCCGAGCTGCCGCTGCTGGTAAATACGGCGGCGGCGTTGCCGTAGGGGTTAGCATTTTCGATGGCCAGGGCCTCGTCCAGGGTGTTGGTGCGCAGGATAGCCAGCACTGGTCCGAATACTTCTTCCTGGGCAATGCGCATAGCGGGCGTCACGTAGTCTACTACCGTGGGGCCTACGTAGTAACCGTCTTCGTGGCCTTCCACGCGGGCGTTGCGGCCGTCGAGCAGGACTTTGGCGCCGGCGGCTTCGGCTTCGGTAATGTGCTTTTCAATACGCTCTTTGGCTTCCTTGCTGATCACGGAGCCCAGGTTTTGGCCGGGCACGATCTTGCGGGCTTCCTCCACAATCTTGGCCACGATATCGTCTACGGCGCCTACGCCCACCATGGTTGAGCCCGCCATGCAGCGCTGTCCCGCGCAGCCCGACATGGACGCGGCCACGTTGGAGGCCGTCATATCGGGGTGGGCATCGGGCAGTACCATCAGATGGTTTTTGGCCCCGCCCAGCGCCACGCAGCGCTTCAAATTCGAAGTAGCGCGGATATACACAACCTTGGCAATCTTGGTAGACCCCACAAACGACACGGCCTGGATAGCCGGATGGTCGCAGATGGCTTCCACAATTTCCCGGTCGCCGTGCACGATGTTGAGCACCCCGTCGGGCAGGCCGGCTTCCTTGAGCAGCTCGGCAATGCGGCCCGCACTCAGCGGCACCACTTCCGAGGGTTTTAGAATCATGGTGTTGCCGAGTACCAGCGCGTTCGGGATGGTCCAGTGGGGCACCATGTTGGGGAAGTTGAAGGGGGCAATGCTGGCCACCACGCCCAGGGGCTTGCGCTCCACCCGGGCTTCCACGCCCTTGCTTACTTCCAGAAACTCGCCCTGAATCAGCTGGGGCATGGAGCAGGCAAACTCGGTTAGCTCAATGGCCTTTTCTACCTCAGCGCGGGCTTCGTCGTAGGTTTTGCCGTTTTCCTCGCGCACCAGCTCGGCCAGGGCCTGCATGTCGCGCTCCAGCAGGGTTTTGTAGCGGTAGAAAATCTGCACCCGCTCTTTAATGGGCGTCGCCGACCACGCTGGGTAAGCCGCCTGGGCGGCCTGCACGGCAGCGTCAAGAGCAGCAGGGCCGCTTAAGGGTACGGTAGAGATGACAGCTCCCGTAAGCGGGCTGTACACATCCAAGGATACCGGCGTTGTGTTCTCCACAAAACGGCCGCCTACATAGTTGCGGATAGCTGGGTATTTTACAGTTTCTACTTCCATATGCCGGTGCTAGTATGTTTCCGCAAGTAATGGGTTTTTACAAAACCTCCTACTGCTGCCAAAATTTAATTTTTCTACCCTACAGCTGTTGGGGTTGCTGTAAGCCACGGAAATAGATCATAGCAGTTGCCTGCGTCCGAACTGTGGCAGTAAGATGTGGTCTGTATTTGGTGCTGTTTTTGGGCTGACGTGTCAATGCTGAAGCCAAAGCTGGGATTGTATAAAATGCTATTTAGCTAATGCTGGGAGCTGGCGAGTTCATTACTGCTCAATTTAAGAAATTGAGTACAGGGTTGCGGTTGGTCGAGGTCTAGCTCTGAAGCTCATCAATATAACAAAATATAGAATATTTATAACCAATAAGTTATTCCTGTACGTACCATAGTCAGGCACCGTGACCGGTCGCAAACCATGTTGTACCAGCCTTACTGATGCATATGAAAAGCAAGAATGAGCACCTCGAAAAAAAGCAAAGTGACTTTGGTGGCCAAGTAGGCGGCGTAAGCGGGCAGCAGCCCGGACCGCATGAAGGACCCGTGCCAGGCGGGGCCGATAACACGCGCGGCGAAAACGTGCCCAGCCGTGAGGGCCACAGCGGCGGGGCAAAAAAAGGCAAGTTAGACCCTAACCTCAAGAGCCCGCAAGGCTCCCACGCCGCTCCCTCAGATGAGCGCGGGGCTGATAGCTCAGACAAGGAGTTTCGCAACAGCCAGCCCAACGACAGCACCTCCCAAGGTTCCGGAAGCGTAGATGGGGCCAACAAAAAGCGGAAGTAGTCCTAAGCGCCAAGAACTTTTTGCGCTTTCCCAATTCCTTAAATTCACCGGCCCGGCCCCTGCCCTCAATCTAGGCGGAGGCCGGGCCGTTGTTGCGAAGAAACAGGCTACTGGCTCAAGTCAGCCGTCAGGAAGGTTTGAATGCGTTGCTGCCACAGCGCGGGATGCTTCACCCAGTAGGGCTCGTGGCCGGAACCGGCAAAGTCCTGACGCTGCTTGGGGCCGCGCAGATGCTGGAAAATAGCATCGGTTTCGGCCCGCGTGACGCGTGGGTCGGCTTCGCCCCACATCAATAGAGTAGGCGTGCTGATGCGCGTAGCAAACTGGGTAGCATCCAGATCAAACGCCCAGAAACCATTCTGCACGCCGCCCCAGAACACCAGCAGGTTGGCTAAGGGGAAGGCCGGGACGCGCAGGGCCGTAAATCGGTTGCGTGCCGTCTGCAGCATGCTGCCGTAGGGGCATTCTACAATGTTGGCTGTCGGTTGCACGCCTAGCTCACTTTCGGCCCGCAAGATGGCCTCGGCACCCATGCTCACGCCGTAGAGCACAATGCGCTGGCCCGGTTGCTGACGCTGCAGCCACTGGAACACGGCACGCACGTCCTCGGCCTCACGGTAGCCCACGGTGCACCGGTTACCCTCGGAGCCACCATTGCCGGCAAAGTCGGTAAGCAAAATGGAGTAGCCAAGCTGGCGGAAATAGGCGGCTTCCGTGAGCTGCGCCGATTTGTTGCTGGTATAGCCGTGAAACAACGCCACCGTGCCGCGCGCTCCGGGCACCGGCGCGTACCAGGCTTCGAGGCGGCCATTGGGGCCCGGCAGGAGCACCGTTTGGTAAGGAAATGTCGGAGTAGCGTAGTTGACGGGTTTGGGGTTAGCCACGCCGGTCAGCAGTACGGCCAGCTTGCGCCAGCCCGTAAGCCGCTCGGGGTGACCGGTGCGGGCCCCGTTTCCGTGGAGAAGTGCGTAAAGCGCCACGCGTGGAAAAAGGCCACGGCGTTCAGGCCAAGCAAGGCCAGTACCCCCGCCAGCAGCCCGATTTTTGTGCGCCGCCGCATGGTTACCGGCCGCGTTTTCCCGCTGAGCGGCCAGTGCCCGGCTTAGGTGCGGCGCCCGGTTTGCTGGCAGTGCCGGGCCGACCGGCTGCACGACCCTTAGCGTGCTTGCCGGCCGCTCTGCTGGTTCCGGCAGCGGCGGGCTTGCGGCCACTGCTTGCGGCTGGGCCTGCTTTTCGGCCGGCGGCTTTCAAGGCTTTGGTGGAAGGGGGGACGCCCCCCGGCCAGAATTCTACTCCTTTCCCGGGCGTTTTGAAGGTGCCGGCTGCCGCGGTCTGGGCCGCCATATCCTCGCGCAGGGCCTGTACCTCAGCCGTCGTCAGTTCACGCCACTGGCCAGGCTGTAGCTTCTCCACGTTCAAATCAGCAATGCTGACGCGCACGAGGCGCAGGGTGGGGAAGCCGACGGCCGCCGTCATTTTGCGCACCTGCCGGTTCATGCCCTGCGAAATGCGAATCTGCACCCAGCTGGTGGGGATGTTGGCCCGGAAGCGAACGGGCTTGCTTCGTTCCCAGAGCACGGGGGCTTCGGGTAGCAATTCTACCTCGGCCGGGGAGGTGTAGCCGGTTTTCAGGTCTACGCCGCGCCGCAGGTTTTCCAGGGCCGCCTCGGTAGGTATGCCCTCTACCTGCGCCCAGTAGGTTTTGGGCACTTTAAACCGCGGCTCCGACAGGCGGTGCTGGAGCTGCTTGTCGTCGGTGAGCAGCACCAGGCCTTCGGAGTCGAAGTCGAGGCGGCCGACGGGGTAGATGTTGGGAATCTGCACGAAATCCTTGAGCGTCTGCCGGCCGGTTTCGTCGGTAAACTGCGTGAGGACTTCGTAGGGTTTGTTGAGCAGGACGTAGCGCATGGCGCAAAGGTACCAAGGGATAAGCCAACCCACCGCGGCTTATTCTTCTCCCGGACCAGCAGCAGAAAGCAGCGGCCCGCGCAGTGGATTTTGCTTTCGGTTTTCCGGATGCTGTAAAACCCGAAAGCAAAATCCACTACGCAATTGCTTCACCTTTTTAACATTCTTTAAAAAGGTAAAGCAAAATCCACCACGCAGTTGCTTTACGTTTTTGACACACTCCAAAAACGTAAAGCAGCTGCGTGGTGGGAAACCGGGCTGGACGACGGTGCCCCGGGGACAGGTTAGTCCGGCTTCGCGGCTACCGGCTTATATTCCGCCAGAGTACTTGCGGGCTGCCCATTCGGCCGTTACCAGGGCCAGGAGCAGGAAAAAGAGCCATTTCAGGTTGATGAGCTCCTTTAAGTCTTCCTGCTCGTAGATGACGGGCTTGTAATTGGCCTTTAGGATATCCTGCCCAAGCTGGGCAAACTGCTGCGGATAATAGAGGCGCGAGCCGCTCCGGCGGGCCAGCTGGTGCAGCAGGTTGTGGTCGGCGCGGGCATCCAGGGCTTCGAGCTGCTGCTTCTGTACCAGCAGCTCCCCGGCATCCTGCTGGGGCTGGCCACCCAGGGTGGCGCGGGCCTGGTAGCGGTAGAGGCCCCCGGCCAGTGGGCCGAGGTGCAGCGGGGCGCCATCCTCAGTAGGGACAAAGCGGAAGGTGCGCGTCTGTTTTTGCTCGTCGGTGAGCGTGAGTATGACGGGCTGACCGTACACCCGCTCAAATACCGCGTTGTAGGTTTCCGCGCCCAGGGTCACGTCGTCCTGGGTGGTGAAGTCGTCCTGGGTGGGGTACACATCGAGGCGCTTTTTGTTGGCATTCTGGGTGAGCAGCTGCAGCGTGCGGATGATCAGCCGGTCGTAGGCTTCGGGGCGGGCATCGTGCTCCACGGCTTCCTGCAGACGCCACTGCCAGCTGCCATCGGTGAGCAGCGTGGCCTGTTTTTGCTGGGGCGAGCCGCCAAAGACCAGCAAGGGACGTTGTGTTTTCAGGCGGCCTACCTGCTGCCAAAGCGCCGCTTCGGCTGCTCCGCTCAAGCTAAACTGCCCGAAGGGCACCGGCGCGGGCGGGTATTCCGCAAAGCGGCGCAAAGCGTCTTCCTCAAAGGTGAAGCGGGCAAAGGCTGGGTTCGGAACGGGGGTTACCTCATCGGTCTGGCCGCCGCGTGGCTGCACCGTAAGCCCGGTTTGCAGGCGGTTGTAGGCTGCCAGGTCCGACTGCGCGCCCAGCACGAACAGGGTCGGCACGCGGCGGTTGCGCACTTGGGCCAGCAGCTCTCCTCCCAGGTTTCCCTGGGCGGGCAGCTGGTGCAGAATGGCCACGTCGTAGGTGGGGGCGGGCAGCCCGCCAATGCCGGGCAGGTACGTGATTAGCTCGAAGTTATTGTTCTGGAGAATGGCCGCCCGCAGGGCCTTCAGGTCGGGGTGGGGGGCGGCGCCGGCCAACAGCACCCGCAGCTTGCCCTTCACCACGTCGATGTAAGCCGTTTTTTGGTTATTGAGGGAGGTGAACTCCCCGGGCTGCCGCTCAATCAGTACTTCGTAGCGGCGTTTGCCGGGCGCGGGCGCGGTGAGCAGAAACGTGGTTTTGGTCCTTCGGCCATTCGCTGGCAGCGTTACCCGGCGGGTTTGCAGCACCCGGCCGTTTTCGCGCACCTGCACCGTGGCGGGGCTGCCCCCAAAGCCTTCGTAGCCGATTTCAACTTCCAGCGGGAAGCGGTTGCCGCTGAAGGCGACGCGGTTGTAGGTGAGATTGGATAGGCTAAGGTCTTTCTTGGGCAGGGTGTCGCCCACGCCCACGGCGTAAACCGGGAAACGATACTCCGAATATACCGGCGAGCGGCCTTGGTTGACGATACCATCCGAGACCAGGACCACGCCCGCCAGATTGCGCCCGTCGTAGGCGTCGCCGACAGTGGAGAGCAGTCCGTCGAGGTTAGACGTAGCGGCCGTGAAGCGCAGCGAATCGGGGGAGCTAAGGTGGGTGGGCTGGCTGAGGGGGCGCGTTTCTACCCGAAAGCCGCGCTCCGTAAGGGTTTGGGTAAGCTGCTGCAAGCCCCGGGTAGCCTGGGAAAGCACTGCGCCCGGCGTAAACAGCCCCACCGACTGCGAGTCATCCACGGCCAGCACCACAGTGGGCTTTTCGGTGGTGGTGGTGGTGGTTTTGAGGAAGGGTGAGAGGAGCAGGAAGCACAGAAAGCTTACGACGGCAAAGCGGATAAAGGCTAGGACGTAGTTTAGCGGCCGGCCCCAGGGCGCTTTGGCCGAGTACAGCAGGACGGCATAGCCCGCGCCTACCAGCAGGCACACCAAGATAAACCAGGGAGAAGCAGAGAAGATCAACAGCGGAAGGGAATAGCGGCTGCACCAAGAACCCCAAGCAGCGCCGTAGGGTTGCGCAGGCGAGCAGAACAGGGTGGGAGCGAAGGTAGCAAGATGGCGGCGGACAAGCAGGTAAAAAAGAATTGCTTACTTAGGTCACTTGTTTATTAGCGCCCTTAGCGCAGCTTATCCTTGTCGTATGCCTCACTATCTTACTACTGCCCTGGTAGCGTTGGGCCTGACTGCCTCCGCTGTTTCTGTCACCAGCCAGCCAGCTGTCGGAGCTGTGGCTGCTGCGCCGGCTTCGGCGTTGTATCAGCAGGCCCGAACAGCGGCCCGGCAGAACAATGTGCCGGCCGCCCTGCGGCTCCTGAAACGCGCTGTGGCCACCGGCTACTACTCCCCCGAAACGTTGCAGGAAGAGCCTGATTTCGCCGGGCTGAGGACCCTGTCTGCCTGGCCCCGAGTGCTGGCGCAGGCCCGCACCCGCCAGCAGCGCCACGAAGCCCAATTCGACCAGCCCTTACTCGCCCTCATCCGGCAAATCGGCCACCAGGACCAGCAGTTCCGGCGCGTAGCCGCCGAGGCCGACCGCACCTACGGCCCCGACTCTCCGCAGCTGCGGGCCGCTATGCAGCAGCAAAGCACGCTAGATAGCCGTCTGATCCGGCAGGTCGACAGCCTAATTACCGTCCACGGCTACCCAGGCAAATCGTTGGTGGGCGAGTATCAGCAGTCGGTAGCCTTTCTCGTGATTCAGCACAACCCCGACGAGAAGTACCTGCCTCTGCTTACCGCCGCCGCCGACAAGGGCGAGCTTCGCTGGTCGTCGCTGGCCTTGCTGATTGACCGGTTAAGAGTTGAGAAAGGCGAAAAGCAGCTGTACGGCTCCCAGCTCGGTCCCGCCGTCAACGGCCAATATCAGCTCCAGCCTATTGAGGATGAGCCGAACGTGAACACCCGGCGGGCCAAGATCGGGATGGAGCCGCTGGAGGATTACCTGAAGCGTTGGTCTATTTCCTACCAAGTACCCACGGCCAGCCTCAACCCCAACCCGCTGACCCTCTACGTGGCGCCGCGCCCAGTTGTGGAAGAGGAAAAGTCGCCGGTAGAGCTGATTGGCGGCTACGAGGCGCTGTACGCGCAGCTCCAATATCCGGCCGCGGCCCGGCAGCAGCATATTACAGGGCGCGTCACGCTGGAACTGCGCATCGACAAGCAAGGTATTCCCCAGGATGTGACGGTGGTAAAAAGCCTGGGCGGCGGCTGCGACGAAGAAGCCCTGCGCGTCATGCGGGCCGCCCGCTTCCTAAACCACGCTGGCGAAGACCACGAAATCCGGGTTAGTTTGCCGTTTCCTTATGAGAAGGAGAAATAATGAAGTTTTTACAGCTGTTAACTAGGGTGTTCTCGTGGGCTTTGCTGGGAACAGCTTGCCTATATAGCGTAGCATTTTGCAGCGGGGCGTCGGCGTGGAGTATGGATGATAATACCTACTCTAAAGCGGATTTACTAGCACATTACCGCGCCCATCAGCCTCAAATAAGTTCACTGCTAGCGTATTATGATTCCTTGGTTCCTCACAGCCAGCACATCGAAATAGAATTTGAAGAGGGCAGTATAACCCGGCTAGGGTACGGGGCTTCTGGCATCAACTATAAACACTACTCTATTGGAATGCATACACGTGCTACGCTGGATTCAGTAGTACGAAGCTTCGGCTGGAGGCCAGAACAGGTACGAAAGCTCGCGGAAAAACTAAAGCAAGCAGGATGTATTTCTATTCGCAACGGTGAGCCGGCGCAGATAGGGTTCCAGCGTAGTGGCATGAGCCGCTATAGCTACCACGTTTTTAGTTGTTCCTTATCGGATAGTCTGAGAAAAGAATACCAAGGCGTGTGGCTATATCGTTTCGTCTACGATAAGGTCGCTTTGGAAAAGGGAGGCGGCATAACGCAGATGAACCGCTTTCTGGGAAGAAGATGAATAATGCGCGCTTATAAGATGAAGACCTTTCGGTGGCTGGCATATCCGTTGCTGCTTGTTTTAGGCGTTTGCATGGGCTTGTTGGCGACGGCCTATCTTTGGACCCGTAGCGGCCAGCTGCTTGTACCTGGAGAAATAGTGGTGCAGCCTCCACCACAGAATGCTACCTGGTGCTTTCCCAATGCCAGCCTGCGCGGGGCAGTTGCAGTTAGAGCCGCTTTACAGGGCAAGCTACACGCTACCGCCTCTTTCCGCCAGGCGGATAGTTCATTGGTGGCAGCTACAGTTCGCCAGCTAAATAATAGCGCCCACCATGTGTATACGCTGACGCTGCTACGCACCGGAAGAGCACATTATGAGATTTTATCGCAGGGGGATTATGGTGAAACGATGGCCACGGAAGAAGGTACTTTCCAGCTGCATCGGATTCCGATGCGTTACCACGAGAAATACGACAGCCTAGTCCGAGCCCATTTTAATCGATAGATCCAACTACTGGAAGCTGCCCGAGCAACCCGCGGCAGCTTCGGATAGCCGTTACCGCTCCACCACCGTCACCAGCTCCGGGCTTTTCAGCATCTGCACAGGCGAAATCACCCGCTCATCCAAGGGGAGCCGGCGGCCGTACCGCTCGCGTAGTTTGGCTTGTACGGCGGGGTGGGAGAGGTCGAAGTCCCGCAGGCGCTGGAGCTGCCCGATTTCGCGCCCGGTAGCCTGCTGGTACATCTTCCAGAGTAGCTCGGAGCAGTAGATTCGTTCATCGGACCAGCCGAAGTACTGATCGTAGTTTCTGCCGCGATACTGCTGGCCGGCACGTTTGAGGCGGCGCAGGACGGTGGGCGTAAGCACCTGCTCGGCGTCGCGCAGACGCTTCACCACGAAATGCTCGCCTTGGCCGCGCGTAATCCACTTTTCCAGGGGCGTGATGCCTACTGGCTGCACGGCCTCCAGCACCTGCCACTCGCCGCCCTGCCGAAACAGCATCCCGCAGTGGCTGTACGGGGAGTGAGTGGCCAGTTGAATAGCCCGGCTCTGCGCCGACTGCGACGTGTGGAAAATCAAATCACCCTGATGCAGCTTCAAGGATATAAACAGGGTAGTGTACTCGGCCCGCCGCTCTCGTTTTGAGGAGCCCGGGCCGTGCTTCCGGCGCGGGAAGGCCCAGACGGCCAACACCAGCAGCAGAACAGCGAGGATAATGGAAACCGGACGGCGCATGCGGATAATACGAGGAAATAGGGGGTATAGAAAGAACGTCATGCTGAGCCTGGGCGAAGCATCTCTACCGCTGCATCAGAAATTTGCTCTCTGATGGTAGCACGTAAGACGCCTCGGCTAGGCTCAGCATGACGTTCGGGAAAGGCGTACTGATACGGCTAAGCCGCGACTACGTCAGCATGCCGCCGTCTACCTGCAGCACTTGGCCGCTGATGTAGCTGCTGTCGTCGGAGGCCAGGAAGGCGGTGGCTTTGGCCACGTCCTCAGGAGTGCCGCCGCGGCGCAGCGGAATAGCCTTGCGCCACTCGTCTACCACCTTCTGGTCGAGTTCCCCGGTCATTTCCGTTTCAATAAAACCCGGAGCAATGGCGTTGCAGCGGATGTTGCGGGAACCCAGCTCCAGCGCCACCGATTTGGTGAAACCGATAATACCAGCCTTAGAAGCAGCGTAGTTGCTCTGGCCCGCGTTGCCCTTGATGCCTACCACCGAGGTCATGTTCACGATGGAACCAGCTTTGGCGCGCATCATGGGCTTGGTAGCCGCCTTGGTGAGGTTGAACACCGATTTCAGGTTCACGGCTAGTACCTGGTCCCACTGCTGCTCACTCATGCGCATGAGCAGGCCATCCTGCGTGATGCCAGCGTTGTTGACCAGAATATCCAGCTTGCCGAACTCAGCCACTACATCTTCTACCAGCTTTTCGGCCTGGGCATAGTCGGAAGCGTCGGAGCGGAAGCCTTTCACCTTGGTGCCGTGGGCGCCTAGCTCTGTTTCCAGCTGCTGGCCTTTCTCCACGCTGGAGAGGTAGGTGAAAGCCACCTGCGCGCCCAGTTGGGCAAAATGCACCGCAATGGCGCGGCCAATTCCTTTGGAAGCGCCCGTAATGAGGGCCACTTTTCCTTCGAGCGTTTTTGTCATGTGGCGAAGGTAGCCGAAGCGTAGGAACGGGCCAACTTCCGGCACCGGCAAACATGGTCTGGGCTAGTTTTTGGCGTATTTGCGCAGGCTTTTCGCAGCAGCGGGATTCAGCTTCACGGCCTTTTCCAGGTCGCGGCGGGCCTCCTTGGGCTTATAGAGCGAGGCGTAGCTGATGCCGCGGTACTCATAAGCGTCGGCGTAGAGGGAATCAACGGCCAGGGCGCGGGTGAAGTCGGGAATAGCGCCCCGGTAGTTGGCCATCTGCAAGCGGGCCACACCGCGGCTGAAAAAGGCCTCCTTGTCGTTGGGGTTGTAGCGCAGGGATTTCGAGAAGTCCGCAATGGCGGGCGTGTACTGGTCGAGGCGCAGGCGGGTGAGGCCCCGGTTGAAGTAGGCCTCTGCGTTGGTGGGCTCCAGCTTGAGTACGGCATTATAGTCGGCCATGGCCAGCGTGTAGTTTTTTAGCTGACTGTGGGCCTTAGCGCGGCGCAGCAAGGCCTTGGAGTCCTTCGGCATTGTTTTCAGCCGTATGTCCGCCGATTTCACCTGGGCTTTGTAGTCGGCGGCGGTAAGGCGCTTTTCGGCGGGTGCAGCCGAAGCTGCGGTCGGCGGAGCGGTTGCTTCGGGAGCGGGGGTAACAGCAGCGGTGGTAGCGTCGGCTGCCGGTGCTGGTGCAGCCGTTACAGGCGCTGCCGTAGTAGGCAACGCGCGGTTATTGGGGTTCTCCGTTTCGGAGGTGGTGGCGCACTGCGTAGTAAAGGCTAGCAGGCTCACGGCCAGGCCCAGGCGGCGTAAAGTGGTTTGCATATTCGTAGTAGAGAAGGAGCTATTCGCAGAAAATGAAAGAGTTGTGCCTTGTACGGGTACATTCGAGAAATAGCTGCTCTCTGGTGGCCTAACGAACAGTTCAGGTCAGCATCCGAAACCCTGTACCTTCGCTGGCAGAACTGGCAGCTATGAGCGAAGTAGATATCTGTATTTTGGGAGCCGGGCCGGGGGGCGCTACGGCAGCACTGCACCTGGCCAAGGCCGGCCACCGCTGCCTGCTGCTGGACCGCGCCGCCTTCCCCCGCGACAAAGTCTGCGGCGACGCCCTTAGCGGTAAGGTCATCAGCGAGCTGCGCCGCATTGGGGAGGACCTGCCCGCCCGCCTGGCCGCCGAGCCCCAGCAGCTGCCAAGCTGGGGAATTGACTTCTACGCGCCGAATGGGCAGCGCCTGGCCGTCCCGTTCAAGCCCCACTACAACCCGGCCACCGACCGCCCCGCCGGCCACATCAGCAAGCGCATCGACTTCGACAACTTTCTGGTGGAGCAGGTGCGCCAGCAGCCCCTCATCGACTTCCGCGAAAACACCGACGTGGCCCGCCAGCAGCGCCTGCCCGATGGGCGCTGGCAGCTGCTGGCCGCCGATGACACGGCCCTGGCCACTGCCCGCGTGCTGCTGGTGGCCAACGGGGCCCAGTCGGCTTTTGCCCGGCAGATTGGGGGACACCAGCTGGAGCCCGACCACCATTGCGCGGGCCTGCGCGCCTACTACGAGGGCGTAGCGGGGCTGCACCCCGACAACTTCATCGAGCTGCACTTTATCAAGGAGTTTCTGCCGGGCTACCTCTGGGTATTTCCGCTGCCCAATGGGCAGGCCAACGTGGGCGTGGGCATGCTGTCGGCGGCCGTAGCCAAGAAAAAGGTGAAGCTGCGGGAGCGGCTGGATGAAATCCTGGCTACTCACCCGGCCCTGAAAGACCGGTTTGCCCAGGCCCGCCGGCTGGGGCCGGTGCGGGGCTTCGGGTTGCCGCTGGGTTCCCGGCGCCGGCCCCTCTCCGGGGAAGGCTACCTGCTGCTGGGCGACGCGGGCTCCCTGATTGACCCTTTCAGCGGGGAAGGCATCAGCCACGCCATGGTTTCGGGCCGCCACGCCGCCGACTGGGCCGGCCGGGCTCTGGCCGCCCAGGATTTCTCAGCCTCTTTTCTGCGGGGCTACGATAAGGCCGTGTACAACCGCCTCTGGCAGGAGCTGCGCCTGAGCCGGGCCATGCAGCGCCTGCTGCAGTATCCGTGGCTGTTCAACTTCGTGGCCAACCGTGCCGCCCGCAACCCCACCCTGGCTGAAACCATCAGCAACATGTTCCTGGACCTGGACCTGCGGGAACGGCTGCGCCGGCCCAGCTTCTACGTGAAGTTGCTGCTGGGGAAGTGAAAGGCTGTATAGTTGGATGGCTCAATGGTTTTCTGGTTGATTAGTTTTATCCGTCATGTAGGGGCGCAGCCGAAGCAGCTCGCGTGCTAACGTTGTAACAGTAATCCAGAGTCAGGATGCTAGCCGCTGCTTGTCTTTTTATGCAGCTGAAATGCATGATAGTCTAGACTCGTTCAGACCCTTCCCGAGCCGTTACCCAGCAAAAAGGCCCGCCTTAAGAGGCGGGCCTTTTTGTAATTTATCAGTTAGCCATTCAGGCCCTTACTTCTTGCCGTATTTGCGCAGGCTCTTGGCCGCGTCGGGGTTCAGCTTCACGGCCTGCTCCAGGTCGCGCTGGGCTTCCTTGGGCTTGTTGATGGACGCATAGCAGATACCCCGGTACTCGTAGGCATCGGCGTAGGCAGCATCCAGCGAAATGGTCTTGGCGAAGTCGCCGAGGGCCGATTTGAAGTTGCTCATCTGCATTTTGGCCACGCCGCGGGCAAAAAAGGCTTCCTTGTCGTCGGGGCGCAGGCGGAGCACCGACGAAAGGTCGTTCATGGCCAGCTTCGAGTCGTCGTTCTTCAGATAAGCCAGACCGCGGTTGTACAGCGCGTCCACATCACCGGGCTTTAGCTTGAGGGCCGCAGAGTAGTCTTTGATAGCCTCATCGTAAGACTTCAGCTGCAGGTGCGCTTTGGCGCGCGTCATCAGGGCCTCCACGTTCTTGGGGTCGGCCGTGAGAACTTTCGTGGACGTGACAATCTGCGCTTTGTAGTCGGAAGAGGTGAGCTTTTTGGGCGGCAACACCGCCGGATCGACCTTGGTGGGGGCTGCAGCCGGAGCAGCCGACGCGGCTACGGGCGTGGCAACCGGAGCTGTGGTTTGGGCTTGGGCGCCAAAGGCAAGCAAACCTACCAAGGAGCTGGTCAGGAACAGTGGGAACAGGTGCTTCATAGGGCGAGAACGGAAAAACTGAAAATCCAGAAAAATGGTACTTAAGGGAGGAGCGCGGGCGAGAGGGCAATTTTTACGCCAGTTATTTGGCCGGTGCGGAGATTAGCCGGATAACTTTCCCTCTTTATCTTTACCCCGGGTTTGCGAGCAGATGCTTTCAGCCCATTGTCTGTCTTTTTTCAGGAAGACAGTTTTCCTCAAAAGTACGGCAAGAAGGTCTTCTTCCGCAAGCAAATTTCCAACATATGGCATTGCAATTCGACGTGGTCGTGATTGGCAGCGGCCCGGGCGGCTACGTAGCCGCTATCCGGGCTTCGCAGCTAGGTTTGAAAGTAGGCGTGGTGGAGCGGGAGTCGCTCGGCGGCATCTGCCTCAACTGGGGCTGCATTCCCACCAAGGCCCTGCTCAAAAGTGCGCAGGTGTTTGAGTACCTCAACCACGCCGGCGACTACGGCCTGAAGGCTGAAGGCGTGGGCTACGACTTCGGCGCCGTGATTCAGCGCAGCCGCGGCGTGGCCGATGGCATGAGCAAGGGCATCAACTTCCTGTTCAAGAAAAACAAGATTGAGGTGGTGTCCGGCACGGGCAAATTGGTGGCCCCGGGCAAAGTAGAAGTAACCAAGGAAGGCGGCGCCAAGGAAACCGTGGAGGCCAAGCACATCATTCTGGCCACCGGCGCCCGTTCCCGCGAGCTGCCCGCCCTGCCCATCGACGGCAAGAAAATCATTGGCTACCGCCAAGCCATGGTGCTGCCCGAGCTGCCCAAGCGCCTCGTGGTAGTAGGCTCCGGCGCCATCGGCGTAGAGTTTGCCTACTTCTACCGCACCATGGGCTCGGAGGTGACGCTGGTGGAGTATCTGCCGCGCATTGTGCCCGTGGAAGACGAAGAAGTGTCTCGCCAGATGGAGAAATCCTTCAAGAAAATCGGGGTGAACGTGCTGACTTCGGCCGAGGTAACCAAGGTGGATACCAGCGGCGCCGGCTGCACCGTAACCATCAAAACCGCGAAGGGCGACCAGCAAATCGAGTGCGACGTGGTGCTGAGCGCCGCCGGGGTGGTTACCAACCTTGAGAACCTGGGCCTGGAGGAGCTGGGCATCAAGGTGGAGAAAGGCCGCATTATCGTGGACGACTTCTACCAGACCAACGTGCCCGGCGTGTACGCCATCGGCGACATCGTGCCTGGCCCCGCGCTGGCCCACGTGGCTTCGGCTGAGGGCATCATCTGCGTGGAGAAAATTGCCGGCCATCATCCCGAGCCGCTCAACTACCAGAACATTCCCGGCTGCACCTACGCCTCGCCCGAAATTGCCTCCGTGGGCCTCACCGAAGCCGAAGCCAAAAAGCAGGGCTACGACGTGCTGGTGGGCAAGTTCCCCTTCTCGGCCTCGGGCAAAGCCTCGGCCGGCGGCGTGAAGGACGGCTTCGTGAAAGTTATCTTCGACAAGAAGTACGGCGAGTGGCTGGGCGCCCACATGATTGGGGCCAACGTGACGGAAATGATTGCCGAGGTGGTGGTAGCCCGCAAGCTCGAAACCACCGGCCACGAAATCATCAAAGCCGTGCACCCGCACCCCACCATGTCGGAAGCCATTATGGAAGCCGCCGCCGCCGCGTATGGCGAGGTGATTCACCTGTAAAAGTTGCCTCCGCTTAAAACAAGAAGCCCCAACCGTTGCTGCGGTTGGGGCTTCTTCTTGTTTGGGCCGATAAGGGCAGGCCGGCACCTGGCAGCGAGCTTACTGCACCTGGTACTTCTGCTTGATGAAGTCGAGCATTTCCCGCACGTTCTCGTCGGTTTTGTTGGCCTCGATTTTCCAGAGGGCTTCTACCAGAATCAGCAGCAGTTTAGCTTCTTTCTCGGGCTCGGCGTAGCCCAGCTTCTCGAAGGCCTGGCGCAGCAAAGCCGGCACGGGCCGCATAAACCGCTCGTGCTGGCGGCGGGCCATGTCGGAGTCGGCCAGGCGGTACTGCAGCTTCCAGAAGAAGGGTTCTTCTTTCACCAGCTTGTAGGGCAGCTCAATTACGCTGTGGATGAAGGTGAGGGGGTCGGGCTCGTTCAGGCCGCCGCGGTTATCCTCGATAATGCGCTTATAGCCATTCTTCACCACGAACTCCAGTAATTGGTCCTTGGAGCCGAAATGCTTGAAAATAAGGGCTTCCGAAACGCCGGCTGCCTTTGCAATCAGCTGCGTGGACGCATTTTCGAAGCCTTTTTCTCCGAATAGCTGCAAAGCCACCTGAGCAATATGCTGTTTGCGGGTGCTCATGAAAAAATTCAGGTAAGTAAAACGTAATGGTCGAGCTTGGCCGCGGCATTCCGGGGCGTAATAAGCCCGCAAGTTCGGGCTTATCTGCCAAATACGACAGATTTTTTAATCGCAGAGACTTCTCTAGGCGTGAGGTGAGTAAACGCTTGTTAGGAACTATTAGTACAATTGCCGTTAGCCGGTAGGTAGGACAGCCTGCGGTTAGTGCCCGAGCCGCTTATCCCATAAGCCGGCTACCGGCGCGGAAAGCAGCCACCTTCGCCTGGATTTCCTCCAGCCCCAGGTTGTGCACGCTGCCCAGGTGGGTGGTCTGGAACTCCTTGTGCGGGACGTAGGAGCCATCTTCCACGGCCAAACCCACCTGCTTGTAGGCTGTGCGGAAGGGCGTACCGGTCTGGATCAGCTGGTTGATGTTTTCCACCGTGAACACGGCGTCATACTTGGGCTGGTTGAGCAGATTGGGCTTGATGCGCAGCTGGGGCAGGGCAAACAGCACGATGTCGAGGATGTCCAGAAACTGCGTCATCGGCTCGAACAGGATTTCCTTCAGAATCTGGAAGTCGCGGTGGTAGCCGCTGGGCAGGTTGCCGGTGGCCAGCATGAGCGTGTTGGGCAGGGCCTGCAGGGCGTTGCAGCGCGCCCGGATCAGCTCAAACACGTCGGGGTTTTTCTTGTGGGGCATGATGCTGGAGCCGGTGGTGAATTCCTTGGGCAGCTCCACAAAGGCCATGTCCTGCCCGTTGTAGAGCACCAGGTCGTAGCTCATCTTGGCCAGGGTGGCGGCCATGCCGGCCAGGGCAAAGGCCACGGTTTTCTCGGTTTTGCCGCGCAGCATCTGAGCCCCCACGCTGCTGACGGCCAGCTGGCCGAAGCCCATTTCCCGGGTAGTCTGCAGCCGGTCGATGGGGAAGGAAGAGCCGAAGCCCGCGCCCGAGCCCAGGGGGTTTTGGTCGGCTACGGTGTGGGCCGCTTCAAACAACGCCAGGTCCAGCAATAGGTGCTCGGCATAGGCCGAAAACCACAGGCCGAACGAGCTGGGCATGGCCGCCTGAAAGTGCGTGTAGCCCGGCATCAGGTCGGTTTTGTGCACTTCGGCTTTCTGCAACAGCACCTCCACCAACTCCAGGGTTTTGGCCGCCGCGCGCCGGGTGTAGTCTTTCAGAAACAGTTGAATGGCGGTCAGCACCTGGTCGTTGCGGGAGCGGGCGGTGTGGATTTTCTTGCCCGCGTCGCCGTAGTGCTCGGTCAGGTAGGATTCGATTTTGGAGTGCACGTCCTCGAAATCCTCGCCGATGGTGAACGTACCGGCTTCCAGCTGAGCGGCCAGCTCCTGCAGGCCCTGTTGGAGCTGCTGGTTTTCCTCGACAGAAATCAGGCCCGCGCCGACTAGCATGTTGGCCTGGGCCCGGGAGGCCTGCACGTCGAACTGCGCCAGGTACATATCCAGCTCCCGGTCACGGCCTACGGTGAACTGTTCAATCTTCTTATCGACGGCAATGCCTTTGTCCCAGATTTTCATGGTTGAATTAAGCTGTTAGCTGACAGCTGTTCGCTGTTCGCTTATGTTCTCGAAACGTATGCCCAAGGCCTTGCAGGGCGGTTCAGGAGGGTTTTGCGGAAATTTGCGGAAGGAGCCGCACAGCGGCGGAGAAAGTCTTGAAACGGAAGGAGAGCCAACAGCTAATAGCTACCAGCCATCAGCTAACCAATCACAGCTCCAGCCCGTCCAGCAGCTCCACGTACCCTTGCACGCCGGCCCGGATTTCGCTGAGCAGGATGTACTCGTTGGGGGTGTGGGAGCGGGCCGAGTCGCCGGGGCCGATTTTGACGGTGGTGAAGGGCATCATGCTCTGGTCGGAGAGGGTAACGGAGCCGAAGGTACGGCGGCCCAGCGCCATGCCGCGCTGCACCAGCGGGTGCGTGAGCGGAATGCGGGAGGAATTCAGGTGGGTGGAGCGCGGCGTCACGTCGGCCTTAATCTGACCGCGTACAATATCCACGACTTCCTCATTGGTATACAGCTCGTTGGTTCGCACGTCGGCCACGAAGGTGCAGCGGTCGGGCACCACGTTGTGCTGGGTGCCGGCCTGGATCTGCGTAACCGTCAGCTTTACCGGCCCCAGCAGCTCCGACACCCGCTCGAACCGGAACGCACGCAGGCGCTGCACATCGTCGAGGGCTGTATAGAGGGCATTTTCGCCTTCTTCGCGGGCGGCGTGCCCGGTGCGGCCGTGGGCCACGCAGTCGAGCACCACCAAGCCCTTTTCAGCTACGGCCAGGTCCATCTGCGTCGGCTCGCCCACAATGCCCAGGTCAATTTTCGGCAGCAGCGGCAGCAGCCGTCGGATACCGTTCGCGCCCGACACTTCCTCCTCGGCCGTGATGGCGCAGATGAGGTTGTAAGGCAGATTTTCCTGCTCGTGAAAGTGCAGAAACGTGGCCAACAGACTCACCGCCGAAGCCCCGGCATCGTTGCTGCCCAGGCCGGTCAGCTGGTCGCCTTCCACCACCGCGCCGAACGGGTCGTAAGTCCAGGACGCGCCGGGCTTCACGGTGTCGTGGTGGGAGTTGAGCAGGATGGTGGGCTTGGCCGGGTCGAAGTGCTTGGATACGGCCCACACGTTGTTGGCGTCGCGCTGCGGGGTGGCGCCATACTGCGTCAGAAAATCCACCAGCAAATCGGCCGTGCGGTCTTCTTCCCGCGAAAAGGAAGGCGTGCGGATAAGCTCCTGCAGCAGCCCAATGGCCGCCTCGGCCAGCTGTTCGGTTAGCTGCGGCATAGAATCGTTTTTACCGGCTCGTTGATGCGCAGGGCGTTTTCGATAACGACCCGCTCGACGCCGGCTTCCAGGGCGGCAAAGGCATTGTCCAGCTTGGGCACCATCCCGGCCGCAATGACGCCCTCGGCTTTGAGCTGTTGATACTCAGCGGCGGTGATTTGGGGAATGACGGAGGCGTCATCGTTGACATCTCGCAGCACGCCGTCTTTCTCAAAGCAGAAGTGCAGCTCCACCTCGTACTGCGCAGCCAGGGCCTGGGCCAGGGTACTGGCAATGGTGTCGGCGTTGGTGTTGAGCAGCTGGCCCGCGCCGTCGTGGGTGATGGCGCAAAACACGGGCGTTAGGTGCATTTCCAGTAGCTGACCTACGAATGCGGCGTTTACTGCATCGGCCGGCAGGTCGCCCACGAAGCCGTAGTCGATGTCCTTAACGGGGCGCTTCACGGCTTGAATGACGTTGCCATCGGCCCCGGAAAGGCCCAGGGCATTTATGCCTTCTGCCTGCAGGCCGGCCACCACCTGCTTGTTGGTTTTGCCGGCGTAGAACATGGTCACGATGTCGAGCGTGGCGGCGTCGGTGATGCGGCGGCCCTGCACCATCTGGGGCTCAATGCCCAGGTCGCGGAGCATCTGGCTGGCGCCTTTGCCCCCGCCGTGGACCAGCAGCTTGCGGCCCGGCACCTGGGCTAGCTCCCGCAGAAACTGCCGCAGCTGGCGTTCATCGTCAATGATTCCGCCGCCGATTTTAAAAATTTTCAGGCCTTCACGCATACAGTAGGAGGGAGAGGAAAATGGCCATAACGGTACTTTTTTGGCCTAAATCAGTGACTTTTCTGAAGAAAGATTTCAGGAAATACCGCCGGTAGGAATAATCTTTTTTGCCCCAGGAGCGGTAAAGTTTCCAAAAAAAAACATCTAGTATTGCAACGAATTCACGGTTTAAACGATTTAAACCGCGAAACACTCCCTCGCCGCTCCGCGGTAACCGTCATGATTCAACTCTCTGCTATTGCGCTTCTGCGACGACCTTGTCTGGTCGTGCGAATCATGCCAGCTTAACCGCTGGCTGCAATAGTACGTCCGGGTTCCGCCTCTACCGCGAACCGACGCCGGGTCCTCCCTCCGGAGCCCACCCCAAGAGACTCCTCACGAATCAACCGACCTTAGTCCGAGTGTAACTTCTAGTGTGACTTCTTCCGGCCTCCGGCCGGAACGCCCCGCTCCCTGGCCTGCCTGGCCCACCGCCCTTCCGGGTTTTTTCCTGCTTCCGGCCCTGCCGCCGGAGCCCTCAGCAGCCTCGCCTGCATCCTCCTTTTTTCGTCTTTCCGAGTCTGTAGCCGTATAACCCCGGCCACTAACCGAGTCCTGACCATGATTTTACGAGTCGCCAGTGCTGCCGATGCGCAGTATGTGGAAACCCTCTGTCAATGGTATGCCGAGTCCGCCAAAGCGCGGGGTGTGGGTATTGCCAAGCGTGACCCTAACTATCTGATAAAGAAGATGGAAAAGGGTGATTCCATCATCGCCTTTATCGATGACCAGCTAGCCGGTTTCTGCTACATCGAAACCTTCGAGGATGCCAAGTTCGTGGTCAACTCGGGCCTCATTGTGAACACCGAGCTGCGCAAGGAGGGCCTGGGCCGCGCCATCAAGCACCGCGTGTTTGAACTGTCGCGCACCAAATACCCTGCCGCTAAAATCTTCGGTATCACCACCTCCGCGGCCGTGATGAAGATCAACAACGAGCTGGGCTACCGCCCCGTCACCTTCCCCGAGCTTACCCAGTCAGACGACTTCTGGAAGGGCTGCTCCAGCTGCAAAAACTACGGCATTCTGATGGAGAATGAGCGCAAGATGTGCCTGTGCACCGGCATGGTGTACGACAACCTGGACGATAGTTTCAGCCAGCATACCATCGAAATTCTGTCGCAGGAGCGGTAGGGCACCTAGAAGTGAGAAGTCAGAGCTAAGCGTCGTGCTAACGAGCTGCTCTTACGCTCATGTCCGCCTTTCAACTTCTGCTTTCTAAGCTCTAACATCTCAGTTCTAAGCTCTCATTTGATGAAAAAAAAGGTAGTTCTCGCCTATAGCGGCGGTTTGGATACGTCCTATTGCGTTGTGTATCTGACGAAAGAGCTGGGCCTGGAGGTCCACACGGTCATCGTCAACTCGGGTGGCTTCTCGCAGGAGGAGTTGGCCGGCATCGAAAAGCGTGCCTACGAAATGGGCTCCAAGCGCCACGAAGTAATCGATGTGACCGAGCGGTTCTACCAGGAATGCCTGCGCTACCTGCTGGCGGGAAATATTCTGAAAAACGACACGTACCCGCTGAGTGTGAGTGCCGAGCGGATGTTCCAGAGCCTGGCCCTGGCCGAGTACGCCCGCGAAAACAAAGCCGACTACATTGCCCACGGCAGCACCGGGGCCGGCAACGACCAGGTGCGCTTCGACGTGGCATTTTCGGTGATTTCGCCCGACACGGAAATCATTACACCCATCCGCGACCTGGGCCTGTCGCGCCAGCAGGAGATTGAGTACCTGCAGCAGAATGGGGTGGAAATGAGCTGGGAAAAGGCCAAATACTCCATCAACAAGGGCATTTGGGGGACCAGCGTGGGCGGGGTAGAAACGCTGACTTCGCGCCAGGGCTTGCCGGAATCGGCCTGGCCGACCCAGCTGAGCAAGACCGAGCCCCAGGAAATCAGCATCACCTTTGAAGAAGGCGAGCCGGTGGCTTTGAACGGCAAGCAAATGAACCCCGTGGACCTGATTATCGCCCTCAACGAGCTGGCCGGTCAGTACGCCATCGGGCGCGACACCCACGTGGGCGACACGATTCTGGGCATCAAGGGCCGCGTGGGCTTCGAGGCACCCGCACCGCTGATTCTCATTAAAGGCCACCACTTGCTAGAAAAGCACGTTTCCTCGCGCTGGCAGCTGCTGCACAAAGACTACATCGCCAACTGGTATGGCACCTTGCTGCACGAGGCGCAATACCTCGACCCGGTGATGCGCGACATGGAAGCTTTCCTGGAGTCGTCGCAGGCGCGGGTGTCGGGGACGGTATACGTGACCCTGAAGCCTTACCAATTCGAATTGGTGGGTATTGAGTCGGACTTCGACATGATGCAGTCGAAGGTGGCCACCTACGGCGAGGAAAACAATGCCTGGGACTCGCGCGACGCGAAAGGCTTCATCAAGATCTTCAGCAACCAGCTGCGGATTCACGGCTCGTTCAACGATGAACATTAAGGTTGGCATCGTCGGCGGAGCCGGCTACACTGCGGGGGAGCTGATCCGCATTCTGCTGCACCATGCGTACGCGGAGCTGGGCGCCATCGTCAGCTCCTCCAACGCCGGCAACTCGATCTACCAGGTCCACGACGACCTGGTAGGGGAGACGGACCTGGTATTTACCTCGGAGCTGGCTGGTGATGAAGACGTAGTGTTTCTGTGCCTGGGCCACGGCAACTCCAAAGCCTGGCTGACTCAGCACGAACTACCCGAAACGACGCACATCATCGACCTCAGCAACGACTTCCGGTTGGAAGCTGACGCGGAGTTTGAAGGCCGGGAGTTTGTGTACGGGTTGCCGGAGCTGAACCGGAGCCGCATTCAGCAGGCCCAGAGCATTGCCAACCCCGGCTGCTTCGCTACGGCTATCCAGTTGGCCTTGCTGCCGCTGGCCCAGGCGGGTAAGCTGACGGATGATGTGCACGTATCGGCCATTACGGGCAGCACGGGCGCGGGCCAGAGCTTGTCGGAGACAGTGCACTTCTCGTGGCGCACCAACAACGTGTCTATCTACAAGCCGTTCACTCACCAGCATTTGGGCGAGATAGGGGAGAGCCTGGCGCAGCTACAGCCGCAGCTGGAAAGCGCCATGCACTTCATCCCGTACCGCGGCAACTTCTCGCGCGGCATCTTCGCCAGCGTCTATACGCCGTCGGATTTGACCCAGGAGGAAGCGCGGGAGCTGTACCAGCAGTTCTACGCCGATGCGCCTTTCACCACGGTTTCGGATAAGGAAATTCACCTCAAGCAGGTAGTCAACACGAATAAGTGCCTGCTGCACGTGCAGAAATTCGGTAAGCAGCTGCTCATCACTTCGGTTATCGACAACCTGGTGAAGGGCGCTTCGGGCCAGGCAGTGCAGAACTTGAACCTGCTGTTTGGTCTGCCGGAAACGACGGGGCTGAATTTGAAAGCGGGACTGTTTTAACCCATCAGAACGTCATTCCGAGCGTAGCGCAGCGAAGTCGAGGAATCTCGCCTGCTCTGACGTCCAGAATAGCATTGCAACATCAGCACGCGAGATTCCTCGGCAAGCTCGGAATGACGTACTTCTTCTGAGTTATGCCGAGCGTCTCTAAGTTCTAACCTCTCAGCTCTCACTTCTACAAACCATGGAGCTTTTCAACGTATATCCGCTCGTCAACATCACGCCGGTAAAGGCGCTGGGGGCGAAACTATGGGACGATAAGGGCCAGGAGTACCTGGATTTCTACGGCGGCCACGCCGTTATTTCCATCGGCCACAGCCACCCGCACTACGTGCAGCGCCTCACCGGGCAGCTGCAGAACATCGGTTTCTACTCCAACTCGGTGCAGATTCCGATTCAGCAGGAGCTGGCACGTAAGCTGGGCCAAGTGTCGGGCTACGAGGACTACTCGCTGTTTCTGTGCAACTCCGGGGCCGAGGCCAACGAGAATGCGTTGAAGCTGGCCTCCTTCCACACTGGCAAAAAGCGTGTATTGGCCTTCAAAGGCGCTTTTCACGGGCGTACGTCCGGCGCGGTAGCGGCTACCGACAACCCGAAAATTGTGGCTCCCTTCAACGCCGACCACGCCATTTCCTTCGTGGAGTACGACCTGGCGGCGGTGGAGCAGGTGCTGCAAGGCGGCGACGTGTGCGCGGCCATTATCGAGCCTATCCAGGGCGTGGGCGGCATCATCATGCCATCCGATGAGTTCCTGACTGGCCTAGCCGCGCTGTGCAAACAATACGGCGCGCTGCTGATTGCCGACGAGGTGCAGAGCGGCTACGGCCGCAGCGGCAGGTTCTTCGCCCACCAGCACGCTGGCATCCGGCCCGACGTTATTTCGGTAGCCAAGGGCATGGGCAACGGCTTCCCCATCGGTGGTATCCTGATTGCGCCGGAGCTGAAGGCGTCCTATGGTCTGCTGGGCACTACGTTCGGCGGCAACCACCTCGCCTGTGCCGCGGCGCTGGCCGTGCTGGAAGTTATTGAGCAGGAAGATCTGCTGCACCATGCTGCCGAGCTAGGCGCTTACCTGCGGCAGGAGTTGGTAGCCAACGCCGGGGCTGAGGAAATACGCGGCCGCGGCCTGATGGTGGGCATTAAGTACGACTTCCCCATTAAAGACGTGCGCGACAAGCTGCTCTCGGACTTCCACATCTTCGTAGGCAACGCCTCCGACCCAACGGTACTGCGCTTGCTCCCCCCACTGAACATCACGAAGGCTGAAGTTGACCGGTTCCTGCAGGCGCTATATGCCCTGACGGAGAAATCGGTAAACGTCATTCAGCAGGCCTCCGCGCTGGACTAAGGCGGTGTAGAGGCGCGACACTTCGCGTCTCGTCGGTGAACGGCCCGCTCTAATCCGCTGGCTTGTCTTCGTCAGCAACGATAGAGACGCGAAAAGTCGCTTCTCTACATCCCAAACACTATAGATGAACCAAGTAAAACTGATTCTGGAAGACGGCACCGAACTCGAAGGCGAGTCCTTCGGCGCGTATACCTCCGCGGCCGGGGAGGTGGTCTTCAGCACGGCCATGACGGGCTACCCTGAGAACCTGACCGATCCGTCCTTTGCCGGGCAGATCCTGGTGCTGACCTACCCGATGGTGGGCAACTACGGCGTGCCGGGCGAGGAACTCTACGAGTCCATTTCCCGCATCTTCGAGTCGGACAAGGTGCACGTGGCCGGTCTGGTGGTCAACTACTACTCCCAGGAGCACAGCCACTGGCACGCGGCCAAGAGCCTGGGCGACTGGCTCAAGGAGTACAACATTCCCGGCATCTGCGGGGTGGACACGCGCCTTTTGACCAAGAAGCTGCGCGAGAAGGGCGCCCTGCTGGGCAAAATCGTGGCCGAGGAAGATATTCCGATGCACGACCCGAACCTGGAGAACCTGGTGGCGCAGGTCAGCCCCGCGGGCGTGCAGCACTACGGCCACGGCCAGCACAAGATCGTGCTGGTGGACTGCGGCACCAAGACCAATATTATCCGCTGCTTTCTGGAGCGCGACGTGGAACTGATCCGCGTGCCCTGGGACTACGACTTCACCCAGCTCGACTACGACGGCCTGTTTCTCTCGAACGGCCCCGGCGACCCGAAGATGTGCCAGGCCACCATCAAGCACCTGCAGAAAGCCCTGCAACAGGACAAGCCCATCTTCGGCATCTGCCTGGGCTCCCAGCTCATGGGCCTGGCCGCGGGCGGGGACACGTTCAAGCTCAAGTACGGGCACCGCAGCCACAACCAGCCGGTCAAGCTGACCGGCACCCAGCGCAGCTACATCACCAGCCAGAACCACGGCTATGCGGTGGACCCCACCACGCTGCCGAGCGAGTGGACCATGCTGTTTGAGAACCTGAACGACGGCACCTGCGAAGGCATCCAGCACCAGACCAAGCCCTTCTTCTCCACCCAGTTCCACCCCGAAGCCGCCGGCGGCCCCCAGGACACGGAGTTTCTCTTTGATGACTTTCTCAAAGCGGTGGCCGCGTACAAGGCCGCCCAGTAGCATCACCCGATACCCGACAGCGCTTTTTTAACACGACCCTTCTCCCGGTCTGTTACCCAACCCCTAGAATGCACAAACCCAACAAAGTACTGATCCTCGGTTCCGGCGCCCTGAAAATCGGGGAGGCCGGCGAGTTCGATTACTCCGGCTCGCAGGCCCTGAAGGCCCTGAAAGAGGAAGGCATCCGCACGATCCTGATCAACCCCAACATTGCCACCGTGCAGACGTCCGAGGGCCTGGCCGACGACGTGTACTTTTTGCCCGTGACGCCCTACTTCGTGGAGGAAGTCATCCAGAAGGAGCAGCCCGACGGCATCCTGGTGGCCTTCGGCGGGCAGACGGCCCTGAACTGCGCCGTGGCCCTGTACCGCGCCGGCATCTTCGACAAGTACCAGGTGCGCGTGCTCGGCACGCCCGTGCAGAGCATCATCGACACGGAGGACCGCGACATCTTCAAGGACAAGCTCGACCAGATCGGCGTGCTCACCGCCCGCAGCGAAGCCGTGACGACGATGGAGGACGCGCTGGCGGCCGGGGAGCGGATTGGCTTCCCGATCATCGTGCGCGCCGCCTTCGCCCTGGGCGGGCTGGGCAGCGGCTTTGCCAACAACCCCGACGAGCTGCGCGCCCTGGCCCAGAAGGCCTTCTCCACCTCCGACCAGATTCTGGTGGAAGAGTCCTTGAAAGGCTGGAAGGAAGTCGAGTACGAGGTGGTGCGGGATGCTTATGACAACTGCATCACCGTCTGCAACATGGAGAACTTCGACCCCATCGGCATCCACACCGGCGAGAGCATCGTGGTGGCCCCGTCGCAGACCTTGAGCAACCGCGAGTACCATAAGCTGCGCAGCATCGGCATCCAGACCATCCGCCACCTGGGCATCGTGGGCGAGTGCAACATTCAGTACGCGCTGGACCCCTACTCGGAGGAATACCGCGTCATTGAGGTGAATGCCCGCCTCTCCCGCTCCTCGGCCCTGGCCTCCAAGGCCACGGGCTACCCGCTGGCCTTCGTGGCCGCCAAGCTCAGCCTGGGCTACTCGCTGGCCGAGCTCAAGAACAGCGTCACGCAAACCACCTCGGCCTTCTTCGAGCCCGCCCTGGACTACCTGGTGGTCAAGCTGCCGCGCTGGGACCTGGGCAAGTTCTCGGGCGTGCAGCGCCAGATCGGCTCGGCCATGAAGAGCGTGGGCGAGGTCATGGCCATCGGCAAAACGTTCGAGGAAGCCATTCAGAAGGGCCTGCGCATGCTCGACACGGGCCGGCGCGGCTTCGTGGCCAACAAAGCCGAGTCGCAGCTCGACCACGCCAGCCTGGACCAGCTGCTGAGCGAGCCCAACGAGGAGCGCATCTTCGCCATCAACGAAGCTTTCCAGGCCGGCTACGACGTGGACCGCGTGCACGCGCTCACGCGCATCGACCGCTGGTTTCTGCAGCGCCTCTACGGCATCTTCCAGCTGGGCCAAACGCTCGGCGAGAAGCGCCACAACGGCGGCCTTGACGCCCTGGATACGGCCCTGCTGCGCCAGGCCAAGAAGCAGGGCTTTTCGGACCAGCAGCTGGCCGTGCTGCTGCTGGGCCCGGCCGAGGTGAAGGCCAACGAGCTGCTCGTGCGCGCTCGCCGCCAGGCCCTGGGCGTGCGGCCCGTCGTCAAGCAGATTGACACGCTGGCGGCCGAATTCCCGGCCCAGACCAACTACCTGTACCTGACCTACCACGGCACCGAGCACGACCTGGAACCGGAAACCGACAAGTCGGTGGTGGTGCTGGGCTCGGGCGTGTACCGCATCGGCTCGTCGGTGGAGTTTGACTGGTGCGGGGTGAATGCGGCCCAGACCGTGAACGAGGAGGGCTACAAGTCCATCATCATCAACTACAACCCCGAAACCGTGAGCACCGACTACGACGTGTCGGACCGCCTCTACTTCGAGGAATTGAGCTACGAGCGGGTGATGGACATCCTGGACTTTGAGGCGCCGCAGGGCGTGATCCTGAGCACCGGCGGGCAGATTCCCAACAACATTGCCACCCGCCTGGAAGCGGCCGGCGCGCCCATCCTGGGCACGGCCGCCGCCCGCATCGACGAGGCCGAAAACCGCCACAAGTTCAGCTCCATCCTCGACGAGCTGGGCATTGCCCAGCCGCGCTGGAGCGAGCTGACCACCCTGGAGGCCATCTACGCCTTCGTCAAGCAGGTGGGCTTCCCGGTGCTGATCCGGCCGAGCTACGTGCTGTCGGGGGCGGCCATGAACGTGGTCTCGAACGTGCCGGAGCTGGAGGAGTACCTGAAGCTGGCCGTGGACGTCAGCGCCGAGTACCCGGTGGTGGTGTCCGAGTTCATCCAGGAGGCGAAGGAAATCGAGCTGGACGCGGTGGCCGACAAGGGGGAAATTGTTTCCTATGCTATTTCCGAGCACGTGGAGTTTGCCGGGGTGCACTCGGGGGATGCGACCATGTACTACCCGCCCCAGCGCGTGTACGTGGGCACGGTGCGCAAGCTCAAGGTCATTGCCGAGAAGATTGCCCGGCGCTTCCAGATCAGCGGGCCGTTCAACATCCAGTTCCTGGAGAAGAACCGCGAAATCCGGGTGATTGAGTGCAACCTGCGGGCCTCGCGCTCCTTCCCGTTCGTGAGCAAGGTCTCGGGCCACAACCTGATCAGGAAGGCCACGCAGGTGCTGCTGGGCGTGCCCGTGGCGCGCGACGCGAGCGAGCTGGTCTACGATTTGCCCTTCGTGGGGGTGAAGGCCTCGCAGTTCTCCTTCACGCGCCTGCAGGGGGCGGACCCGGTGCTGCGCGTGGACATGACCAGCACCGGGGAGGTGGGCTGCCTGGGCGACACGGCCGAGGAAGCGCTGCTGAAGTCCTTGCTGAGCGTGGGCTACCGGATTCCGGAGAAGACGGTGCTCATCTCCAGCGGCCCGCTGACCTCGAAGGTGGCGCTGCTGGAATCGGCGCAGGTGCTGGTGCAGAAGGGTTACCAGCTCTACGCCACGCACGGCACGCACAGCTTCTTTGCCGAGCACGGGGTGGCCAGCACCCTGGTGTACTGGCCCGACGAGCTGCAGGAGCCCAACGCGCTGAGCCTGCTGCGCGCGCGCCAGATTGACCTGGTCATCAACATTCCGAAGAACACGAGCAAGGGCGAGCTGGACAACGACTACAACATCCGGCGCACGGCCGTGGACTTCAACAGCCCGCTCATCACCAACGCCCGCCTCGCGAAAGCCTTCATCCACGCCTTCACTTCCCTCTCGCTCGAGGACCTGAAGATCAAAAGCTGGAACGAGTACAAGGCCCTGTAGACAGTTGACCGATTCCAAAGGGACGCCATGCGGATAAGCTCCGCATGGCGTCCCTTTGGAATCGTTCGTGTTGGGTCACGGAGCACTTACCAATCCCACTGGCGCGAGTTTAGCGTAGCGTAACTCGTGACCAGCCATGAGGTGGGGGTGTCCTTGCACTGCCGCACTAGCGGCAAGGCGGTTGATGGTTATCCACCTCGTTCAACAACTTCGTTCTACTGCGCGGCACAGCCTCGCCCGCATGATCGGCACGAGGTACGCTGCGCTAAACTCGCGCCAGGCTACATACCCTTTTCTCATGAAAAAATTCACCTCGTTCGCCGACGTACCCGACTACCGCGCCCTGCTGCACCAAGCGCTGGAGATTAAGCAGAACCCCTACGGCTACCAGCACGTTGGGCGCAACAAAACCGTAGGGCTTATCTTCTTTAATCCCAGCCTGCGCACCCGGCTCAGCTCCATCAAGGCGGCCTACAACCTGGGGGCGCAAGCCTGGGTGCTCAACGCCGGCGCCGACTCCTGGACCCTGGAAATGGCCGATGGCGCCGTGATGAACGGCGGCACGCAGGAGCACATCAAGGACGCCATTGCGGTGATGAGCCAGTACTGCGACGTGCTGGGCGTGCGCACCTTCCCCACGCTCAAGGACCGGGCCGAGGATTACGGTGAAGTAGTCTTCAACAAGATTCTGCAGTACGCCACCGTGCCCGTCATTAGCCTGGAAAGCGCCACGCTGCATCCGCTGCAAAGCTTCGCCGACCTGATTACGGTGGCCGAAACCAAAAAGAAAGAGCGGGTGAAAGTGGTGCTGACCTGGGCCCCGCACGTGCGCGCCTTGCCTCAGTGCGTGCCCAACTCGTTCTGCGACTGGTTCTCGGAAATCGACTGGGTGGATTTCGTCATCACCCACCCCGAGGGCTACGAACTGGACCCCAGGTTCACGAAAGGGGCGCGAATCGAATACGACCAGAAGAAGGCCCTGGAAGGCGCCGACTACGTGCAGGCCAAGAACTGGAGCAGCTACCAGCAGTACGGCCAGGTGCTGCAGAACGACCCGGCCTGGATGCTCACGCCCGAGCATATGGCCCTGACCGACAACGCTAAATTCCTGCATTGCCTACCCGTGCGCCGCAACGTAGAAGTAGCGGATGCGGTGCTGGATGCGCCCGGCTCACTCATCATTCAGGAGGCCGGCAACCGGGTATTTTCCATGCAAACGGTGCTGCACGAGCTGCTGAAGGAAAGTGTATAATTCGGGCACGGTATAACAATGGAAAGAAACCTGCGTTCAAGGCGAGGTCGAAATGGCCAGCGGGTCATTTCGGAAAGTTCACCTTAACCCTTACCCATGAAGAAGGTATTTGTCCTCGCCGCACTCCTCGTAACCGGTGCCACCGCTGCTAACGCACAAACCAGCACCACCACGACCACGACGGCACCCCAGCCTACGCAGAGCACAACCGTGCAAACCCAGACCGGGACAACTGTACCAGCCACCACGGGCACCGTGAATACCACCGTGACGACCACTCCGGCCCCCACCACGGCGCCAGCTCCGGCTCCGGCTACTACCGTAGAAACGCAGGCCGGTACGGGCGTTACCCAGTCGGGCGCTACCATGACGGATAAGCCAGCCGACGTGAAAGCCAAGGACAAGAAGAAGAAGTCGAAAGTGAAGGCTGACTAAGCTGCTTCACGCCACCTATTGCCGCACCGCCCAGCTGCCTTCCGGTAGCTGGGCGGTGTTGTTTTCCGGTGTCTGGAAAAGCGGCGGCCGATCTGCCAGGTCAGAATAGAAAGGCCAGTTGCTTGCCCACCGCTTCCTCCAGGGTTTCGAGGTTGGAAAGCGTAAGGCCCAGCAGGCGTACCCCTTTGGCTAGGGGCAGCACGCTGGCCGTTAGCTCCCGGCTTAGTTGCTCGGCCATGGCCTGGCTGCTAATCGGAGCCAGCAGCGTGCGGCTGCGGGTAATCTGCTGGAAGTCGGCGTACTTGACCTTAAGCGTGAGCGTGCGGCCCCGCACCTCCGCCCGCTGGCAGTAGCTCCACACCGAGTCCAGGCAGGGCTGCAGTCCTGAGAGTAGTTCCTCCGGCGTAGTCAAGTCCTGCTCGAAGGTGGTTTCCGAGCCCACAGACTTGCGCTGCCGGTCGGGGCGCACGGGGCGGTGGTCGATGGCGCGGGCAATGTGGTAGTAGTAGGAGCCGGCCTTGCCGAAGTGCTGGCGCAGGAACGTTTCCGTCTGCTGGCGCAGGTCGAGGCCCGAGAAGATGCCCAGTTGGTTTAGCCGCGCCGCCGTAGCCGGCCCGATGCCGTGAAACTCGCCCACCCGCAGCTGCTCCACAAAGGCCAGCCCCTGTGCGGGCTTAATCACAAACTGCCCGTTGGGCTTGCGGTAGTCGGAAGCCAGCTTGGCCAGAAACTTATTGTAGCTGATGCCGGCCGAGGCCGTCAGCTGAGTGTGGTGCAGGATGGCCGCCCTGATTTCCTGGGCTATCTGCGTGGCCGACTCAATGCCCTTCAGGTTTTCCGTCACGTCCAGGTAGGCCTCATCCAGGGAAAGCGGCTCTATCAGCGGCGTGTATTCCGCAAATATTTCCCGGATCTGCCGGGACACAGCTTTGTACACCTCAAACCGGGGCTTCACGAAAATCAGGTACGGGCACTTGCGCAGGGCCGTGCTGGAGGGCATGGCCGAGCGCACCCCAAACTGCCGGGCCTCGTAGGAAGCCGCTGCTACCACACCCCGGGCCTGGGAGCCGCCGACGGCCACGGGCTTCCCGCGCAGCGCGGGGTTGTCGCGCTGCTCCACGGAGGCGTAGAACGCGTCCATGTCGAGGTGAATAATTTTGCGGATAGCGGCGTCCAAACGAGCAGGGAAGAAGACCAGCCGCAAAGGTCGGCACCGGGCACACAGATGCCAAGCCACCGCCCGGCCTAGTGAGGGATGGTAGTGAATGCTTCCTGGTACAGCTTCTGGTCTTCGGTGCCCAGGCGCGCATCCAGAACTGCTTTTTCGCTCAGAAAGCGCGGGGCGTTGGGTTGCGCGAAGTCCCATTTGCCCACGTACTGCAGCTGACCCGGCTGCAGGGTAAACGAGTAGCGCCGGTCGGTAAGCGCGCCGCGTGCCGCTTTACGTAGCGCTTCGGTGCCGTAGGAATACTCATACCACTGCAGCACGTAGCGGCCCGGTGGTAGCGCTACGCAAAACTCGTTTTCAGGGCGGGTGCGCACGATGGGCTTCACGCTAATGCGGTAGAACTTGCCAGTGGTGAGGTTCAGCAGCCGCACGTATTGCGGCAGGCCCCCACTGCTAAACCCCAGCCGTTGGAGGCAATGGCCGTAGATAACGCCTTTGCCCGCGGGGATTTCGCCCTGATTGGTGCTCCAGCTTCGGGAAGGAAGCACAAGGGCCGGGCCCGGAAATAAATCCAGCGAATCGGCCGGCATACCAGCGGAGATATTATCAATGGAAAAGGTGACCGGTACGGTGAAAAAGACATTAACCGGCCGGCGGTTCTGGGTGCCCGGCTGCCACTGCACGGCTTGCAGGCGTTGGGCGGCCCGCAGAGCTTCGGCATCCAGGTCGGGCCGTAGGCCTTGCTTGATGGTGATGTTGGTGACGTGCCCGGTGGAATCAACCACAAAGGCCAACAGAACTTTGCCCTGAATACCGTCGCGCAGGGCTGTAGGCGGGTAGCGCAGGCTGTCCGTTACCAGCTTAAACAGGGCTTTGGGGCCTCCTGGAAATACGGGCATGGTTTCCTGGTAGCCCACACGGCGCCGCGTAGTATCAGCAGACTGCGCCAGGGTAGAGTAGCTGATCAGCAGCCCCAGAAAAAGGAAGTAGAAACGCATATAGCCCGCAAGATACCTCAATCCTGCACCGGCTCCAGGGGTATGGCGGCCGAATCGGGGGTAGCGCGCGGCTTGCGGCTCACCAGGAACACGCCCCCAAAAATGAGCAGGGCTTGCAGGGCCTTTACCAGGGTGAGGGTGTCTTTGCCAAGAGCCACGGCAATGCCCACTGCCAGGGCCGGCTGCAGGTAGATGTAGGCACCCAGCAGGGCAGGGGAAGCGTACTTCAGGGCCCAGTTATTCAGCAAGTAGGCCATAATGGTCAGGCAGATAACCATGTAGGCAATGGCTGCCCAGATGCCCGGCGGAAAGCTGGCGTAGTCGGGGGCCAGCACCTGTTGCCAGCCGGCCGGCACGGCAATGAAGGCACCAACCAGGAATATGCGCGCCAGCACCGTGAAGGGGTGGTACTTGCGCATCAGGGGCATTACCACGACCAGGTAGATGCCGAAGGCCGTGGCGTTGAGCAGAATGTATACGTTGCCGAGTAAGCCATCCTGCCCATTGGCCGCCACCGGGCCCCGGCTCAGAATGATGCTGGCCGCGCCCACAGCGGCCAGCGCAATGCCCAGCAGCCGGGGCAGCGTAATCTTTTCGCCCAGCAGCACCACCGAGGCCAGTACCGTAACGACCGGGGCAATGGTTTGAATTAGCGAGGCGTTGATGGGCGAGGTGAGATTCAAGCCCGAGAAGAACAGCAGCTGATTCAGGCCAATGCCCAGGATGCCGCTGGCCAGGGCCCGCAGGTTATCGGCGCGACCTTGGATACGGTCCTGCGGGGCTACAAGGCGGCTGAGCACCCCAAAAAACACGGCCGCGCCTACGATGCGCAGCACCACCAGCCCAAACGGGCCCATGTAGCGCGGCATCACGTCTTTGGAGATGCTGTAGTTGGCGGCGTAGATCAGGGCCACCACAAACAGGGCCGCGTGCACCTTCACTGAGTTTTTCATGCACAACGAAGGTAGCAGCCCGAACGGTAGCTTTGCTGACCTTTGCGCCCTGTTCGCGTATAGGAAGGCCCTGCAAGTACTTTTTCCTGTGTGGTTCCAGGCCCCATACCCAGACCGCGCTATTTCCTTGCCCTATGAGTACCGGTTCTCTTTTCGATGCGGATGCCCAGTCTGCCCCCCACGCCCGCATGGCTGCTCCCGCCCCGGGAGCCCCGCTGGCGGAACGTATGCGCCCCCGCACCCTCGACGACTACGCCGGCCAGCAGCACCTGATTGGGCCCGAGGGCGTACTGCGGCGCTACCTGCAGGCCGGCCGCCTGCCCAGCCTCATCTTGTGGGGGCCGCCCGGCGTGGGCAAAACCACCCTCGCTAACCTGCTGGCCCAGGAGCTGGGCAAGCCCTTTGCCTCGCTCAGCGCCGTGAATGCCGGCGTGAAGGACGTGCGGGAAGTGATAGAGCGGGCCAAAAAGCAGCGGGGCACCGTGCTGTTTATCGATGAAATTCACCGCTTCAGCAAAAGCCAGCAGGATGCCCTGTTGGGTGCCGTGGAGCAAGGCATCGTCACGCTCATTGGGGCCACCACCGAAAACCCCTCGTTTGAGGTTATTCCGGCCGTGCTGAGCCGGGCCCAGGTGTACGTGCTGGAGTCCCTGGGCAAGGATATCCTGATCGGCATCGTGGACAAAGCCCTGGCCGAAGACGAAGTGCTTGAGCAGCGGAACGTGCGCATGCAGGACTACGGGGCCCTACTCACCATTTCTGGGGGCGACGCGCGCAAGCTGCTCAACCTGCTGGAAATCGTGGTGGAAGCCAGCCGCCCCGACCCCGAAACCGGCCAGGTCGTCATCACCGACGAGGTAGTACAACAGCTGGCCCAGCAGCACCTGGCGCGCTACGACAAAGGCGGGGAAATGCACTACGACGTCATTTCGGCCTTTATCAAAAGCATCCGCGGCTCTGACCCCAACGCGGCCCTCTACTACTTGGCCATCATGCTGGAAGGGGGCGAGGACCCCAAGTTCATTGCCCGCCGCCTGCTCATTCTGTCCTCCGAAGATGTAGGCCTGGCCAACCCCAACGCGCTTATGCTGGCGCAAAGCTGCTTTCAGGCCGTGGCCGTGATTGGCATGCCCGAGTCGGATATTATTCTGGGCCAGACAGTGGTGTACTTGGCTACCTCGCCCAAGAGCAACGCTAGCTACAAGGCTATTCGGGAGGCCCGGGCCTTCGTGCGCCAAAACGGGCCCCAGCCGGTGCCCATTCCCCTGCGCAACGCGCCTACCAAGCTCATGAAGGAGCTGGGCTACGGCAATGAATACCAATACTCCCATGACTACCCCGGCAACTTCGCCTTCCAGGAGTTTCTGCCGGAAGCCCTCAGCGGCCGGCGCTTCTACGAGCCCGGCCACAACCCCGCCGAAGCCAAAGCCCAGGAGCGCCTGCGCCAGCTCTGGGGCGAGAAGTACGGATATTAGGTGAAGTAGTGAAATTGTGAAGTCCAGCATGCCCCTGGCGGCAGTAGTAGGCACCTGGCGGCAGACTTAGCCCGCGCAGCGGGCTAAGTCTGCCCGCCGAAGGATAAAAGCCAATCTCCAGACTGGCGGCCGCGCCAGCGGCCATCCGGCATCCTAAGGCGGGTTATTCAGCGGGGGAGACGCAACTGTGGGTCTCTGTGCCGTTTACAAACCCGCTATAATGGAGGTTAAATCTAATGTTAAATTCATGAAAGAGTTAATAAAAGATAGTGTGCTGCGCTATGCTCATGGGTTTTTATTGGGAAGTTTGACGGTATTGGTAATTGTAATTGGTCAATATTGCTTTGCTTTATTAGATCTGACGCCAACTGCTGGCTTTACTGTTGGTCTATTTTTTACTTATTTATTAAAAACATTGGCAGTTGCTTTTTTCGAAGAGTACTTGTTTAGAGTAGTCTTATTGAAGTACATTGGTATAATATTCAATAATGTATATTTTTCAGTCCTATCTGCTAGTATTATCTTTTCCATAGCGCATATTGGTAACGAGTATTACACAATAGCTGCATTTATATCTCATTTCCTTGGAGGTATCATGTATTGCTGTGCGTACGTTAAGACCAAAAATATTTGGCTGCCTTTTGGCCTGCATTCTGGTTGGAATCTTGCGCAGGTGATATTAGGAATGACCATGAATGGGTCTGATTATAGGGGTTTATTCAAAATAGATTTTTATCTAAGGGAGATATACCAAGGTGGTGATTATGGATTTGAGGGCGGTATTGTAGCTATAGTAGCCAGGCTTTTTATACTAGGGTATTTGCTATTTGTATACAAGGTGAAAGCAGTCAGCTCAAAGCCCATCTAGTGTAAAGATCTGTGGACGCTTGGCCAGGGATGACCCGGCCCACCCCAACAAACCTAGAGAGGCGCTGGTTGCCATCCACTCATGCTGCCCATTACCCGCCGCCTGCCCGCGTTGACCCGCCGAAACGGCCCGTTGGTTGATTTGCCAGAATCAGGGCCGCAAAGCCGCTACTTTTGTTAGCGTACCGAACTCGCTAACTTTTCCGATGAGACAATTCTTAAAGTATGTCCTGGCCACGCTCACGGGCCTTGTGCTGTTTGGCGTCGTAGCCTTTGTGCTGCTCCTGGGCTTCATTGTAGCCGCCGCTTCCTCCGAAAAAGATGTAACCGTAGCCAGCAACTCCGTGCTGGAGCTCAAGCTCGATAAGCCCATTGCCGAGCGGGGCTTCGAGAATCCGTTGTCCTCGATTACGGGGGGGCAGGCCACCACGGGCCTGGACGAGTTGAAAGCTGCCATCCGCCGCGCTAAAACCGATGACGACATCAAAGGCATCTTCCTGAACCTGGAGATGGTACAGGGGGGCATGGCCACGATGGAGGAAATCCGCCACGAGCTGGTCGAGTTCAAACAGGGCGGCAAGTTTGTGGTGAGCTACACCGACGCGCAGTCGGAGAAAAGCTACTACCTGGCTTCCGTGGCCGATAAGCTCTACCTGAACCCCCAAGGTACCCTGGAGTTCAATGGCCTCAGCTCCGAGACCATGTACTACAAAAACCTGTTCGACAAGCTGGGCATTCAGGCCCAGATTTTCCGGGTAGGCTCGTTTAAAAGTGCCGTGGAGCCGTTTTTCCGCACCAACATGTCGGATTCGGCCCGCCTGCAAACCTCGTCCTTCCTGAACTCCCTCAACGGCGCTATGCTGGCCGACGTGGCCAAGGCCCGCAAAATTGCTCCCAACCGCCTCAAAGTCATCAGCGACTCGATGCTGGTGCACAACGCCGACGACGCCAAGCGCCTGGGCCTGGTAACGGACCTGGGCTACTACGACCAGGCCACCGACTACATAAAGGGGAAGCTGGGCGTGGAGAAAGACGAGAAGCTGAGCCTGGTGTCTTTGAGCGACTACCTGAAAGCCGAGGATGAGGACGAAAACAGCAGCGGCAACCGCATTGCCGTGGTGTACGCCGATGGCGACATCGTGACGGGCAAGGGCGGCAACGAAAACATTGGCAGCACGCGCTTCGCCGAGGCCATCCGCAAGGCCCGCCTCGACAAGAAAGTGAAAGCCGTGGTGTTGCGCATCAACTCGCCCGGGGGCTCGTCCCTGGCTTCCGACATCATCTACCGCGAGGTGATGCTCACCAAGAAAGTGAAGCCCATCATTGCCAGCATGTCGGACGTGGCGGCCTCGGGCGGCTACTTTATTGCCATGGGCTGCGACACCATCGTGGCCAACCCCACTACCATCACCGGCTCCATCGGCGTGTTTGGGGTGCTGCCTAACATCGAGCCGTTCCTGCGCGACAAGCTCGGCATCACCACCGACCGGGTAACCACCGGCAAGTTCTCGGACTTCCCCACCGTGACGCGCGCCCTCACGCCCTTCGAGCAGCAGCAGTTCCAGAAAGAGGTAGACCGCATCTACGCCGACTTTACCACTAAGGCCGCCGCCGGCCGCCGCATGCCGGTAGAGCGCCTGCGCGGGTTTGCCTCGGGCCGGGTATGGTCGGGCACCGAAGCCAAAGCCCGCGGCTTGGTAGACGTGCTGGGTTCTTTCGACGATGCCCTGCGCATTGCCGCCCGCCGCGCCAACCTCAAAGCCGATGACTACCGCATTCAGAAGCTGCCCCGCCAGAAAACCTTTGCCGAAAACCTGTTCAGCTCCTTTAACGAGGAAGCCCGCCTGCGCATGGTGAAGTCGGAAATGGGCCCGCTCTACCCCATGTTCGAGCAGTACAAGCAGCTCTCGGAAATGAAAGGGGTACAAATGCGCGCCCCCTTCGTGCTGAACGTGGAATAGGTTTCTAGTTGCTGGTTGTCAGGAGGCGCCCCGACTGTCATCCTGAGCAAAGTGAAGGACCTTCTTTCGCCGGAACAATAGTTGTTCTTGCGGGAGAAGGTCCTTCGCTTTGCTCAGGATGACATACTTTTTCTCAACCTTGCGGTTTCTTGCCTGCGCCTGAATAACCAGCAACTAAAAACCAGAAACCCGAAACCCGAAACTCCCTTTGTGATGCAAGACCTCCTCGAAGCCGCCGAATACCTCCGCCAGCGCCTGCCCGATTTTCAACCTGAAGCCGGCATTATCTTGGGTACGGGCCTGGGCGCTCTGGCTAAAGAAGTGGCTGTGCAGCACCGTTTCAGCTACGCCGAGATTCCGCACTTCCCAATTTCTACGGTGGAAAGCCACGCTGGCGAGCTGCTGGTGGGCACCCTGGCCGGCAAGCGGGTGCTGGTCATGCGCGGGCGGTTTCACTACTACGAGGGCTATACCATGCAGCAGGTGGTGTTTCCGGTGCGCGTAATGAAGCTGCTGGGCATCCGGCACCTGTTCGTGAGCAACGCCAGCGGCGGCCTCAACCCCGACTACGACTACTCCGACTTGATGCTGCTGGAAGACCACATCAACCTGCAGCCCACCAACCCACTCATCGGCCCGAACCTCGACGAGCTAGGCCCGCGCTTTCCCGATATGATGGAGCCCTACGACCAGAGCCTGCTCGCGCTGGCCGAGGAGGCCGCGCAGGAGCTGGGCTTCACGCAGTATCTGCGCCGGGGCGTATACGCCTCCTTGCCTGGTCCCATGCTCGAAACGCCTGCCGAATACCGCTACCTGCGCACCATCGGGGCCGATGCGGTGGGCATGAGCACCGTGCCCGAGGTCATTGCCGCCGTGCACATGGGCCTGCCCGTGCTGGCTGTATCCGTCATCACCGACCTGTGCGCCCCTGGCAAACTTAAGAAGGTAGACATTGCCGACATCCTGCGCACCGCCGCCGTAGCCGAGCCCCGCCTTACTGCCCTGCTACAGCAGGTGCTGGAAAAGCTGTGATTTAATGTGCTGGGCTTCGCGAATGTGAGAAATGTGAAGAATGTGCTGATGTGAGGGAATAGGCTGCGCTAATGGGGAATGGGCGGAGGTGCACTCCGATGCTGGTGTGCACCAACGGAGCGTGAGGGCGCTGCCTTGTGGGCGGCTCACAACTCAATTGCAGGCCTTGCGCAACCGGGTTATGAGCCGGCTGCAAGTAGAGTTACAGGCGGCCTGTGACTCTACTTGCAGCCGGCTCATAACCAGATTTACAGGCCGCTGAGGAGCACCGCCCCGCTGTAGCCCCTTGGCGCAGCCTATTCCCTCACATCAGCACATTGCCCACATTCCCTTGACAGTAGCACATTCTCCACATTTCTCACATTAGCGAAGCCCAGCACATTAACCCCCTATTGCCGGGAGAAAATATGCTGCTCCAGCAACTGGTCTTTGTTGATGAAGCTGTATACCAGCGTGGTATTGTCAACGGTGCCCAGGTTATAGGTAGCCGTAGCGCCTTTGTGGTCGGTGATTTCCAGCAGCATGTTGTTCTGGCCCGTAAGCTTCCAGGTGCCGGTGGTGGTCGAGTTGTCGTCCAGCTGCGTTTGGGTGTAGGTACCGTCGCTCTTGAACTGTCGCTTGTAGCGGTCCTTGATATCGTTGCCTTTGGAGCTTGATTGGCCGCCTACGGCTACTTCATCCAGCCGCCAGGTGTAAAGCAGGGCGCTGGCCGAATAAGAAGGTGCCGGGTCGCAGCCGCAGGAAGTGTTTTCGCAGCTGCTCACCAGCCCAAATACAAAAAGAAAAACCAGCGCGAGGGAAAACGTACGGCTCATAGCTGCTACAAGGAAAAGGTGGATGCTACCTGCTAAGAGTCCGCCCGGCGTGGCTACGTTGCACCCCAGGCTATTTTATCACCACCGTGCGGCGCTGGTAGCTCAGCACGGTGAACACGCCCAAGCCGCCCTGTACCGTGCTTTTGATGCCGGCGGGCTGAGCAAAAGGGTTGCCGTTGGCCCCGCGCGCATCATCTACCGACTGCATAAAGTCGGCGTAGGCCTTATCCAGGTGGTAGAGCGTGACGACGAGCGTATCGTTGGGCGCAAACTCATAGCTGGTGCCCAGCGTAAATTCCCGCCCATTGTTCAGGCGGTCCTGCGGGTTGTAATCTACTTCCGGGTCTTTGGACACACTGTCGCGGTGAATCTGGAAGCGGTAGTAGTTGCCAGCCTCGGGCGGGTCCTGAAATCGTACGAGTACGTAGGCCTTGCGCTGCGCCTCGGGCTGGTCGTTGAACTTCCACTCCACCGTGTCGATGGGCACAATGGCGGGCATCGTGGCCGTGCCCGTAAGGTGGCGGCCCTGCTCATCCGTAACGTCGAGCGTGAATACGTCGCCGGGCCGGGCTTGCAGCGGCGCGCGGCCGCGGTGGGTATAGGCTTTCTGAGTGATTGGGTCGAGGGCAGGGGCGAACCGCAGCGTGTCGCGCCACCCCGCTGGCCCCCCTAGTATCACTTGCACCTGCTGGGGCAGGCTGGGGCTGGGGTCGGCCAGGTATTCCGTCGTTTCCGTCACGGTCAGTTGGGGCACTTTGCCGGGCTCCAGGTAGCACTCCACCACCAGCTGGGCGGGGTAGGCGGGAAGCTCCACGTCGATATCCTGCTGCAGGCCGCAGCTGCTGAGCAGGGCGCACAAGCCCAGCACGCCGAGGCCCCGCTGACCGCAGTGCGCCGTCCCTAAAATCCGTGAAATCTGCATAATCCGCATGAATCCGTGGTTCAGAATTTGAAATTATACGTCACCGAAGGAATAACCGGAAACAACGACACCTGCCGGGCCCGGTAGCCGATAACCTGGCTTTCGTCCTCGTTTTTCACTTGGTCGAAAAACACGAAGTAGGGGTTGCGGCGGTTGTAGGCGTTGTAGATGCTGAACGTGAGGTCTGATTCCGTGAACCAGCGTGTGGGCTTCATCTTCCAGACCACGCCCAGGTCCATACGGTGGTAGGCCGCCAGGCGGTAACCGTTGCGGTTGGGGTACACCGGCACGGCCGAGGCATCGTCGCCATAAATATCCTGAAAGATGAAACGCGCCAGCGGCAGGGTGGTGGGGTTGCCGGAGCTCAGGGTAAAGGAGCCCGTCAGGTTCACGCGTTTACTAAGCTGGTGCAGGCCGACCACCGTCAGGTTGTGGCGCCGGTCGTAGGTGGGATAGAATAGCTCCCCGTTGTTGATGCCCGACGTGCCGCGCTGGGCCGGGAAGCGCCGCTTGGTCCAGGAAAGCGTGTAGCCTACCCAGCCGGTGGTGCGGCCGGTTTTCTTTTCCAGGTAGATTTCGTTGCCGTAGGCGAAGCCTTTCCCAAACAGAAACTCCGCGTCCAGGTCGGGGTTCACGAACAGCTGCGCCCCGTCGCGGAAGTCAACCTGGTTTTTCGCCCACTTGTAGTACACCTCGTTGGTGAGTAGCCACTGGCCTCCCGCAAATAGAAAGCTCGCCCCGGCCGACACCTGCTGGCTGCGCTGGGGCTTCACGGACAGGCGCGAGGGGTACCAGATATCCGTGGGCAGGGAGGCGCCGGAGTTTGTAACCAGGTGCAGGTATTGGTACATCAGGGCGTAGTTGGCCTTGAGCGTGAGCTTGGGCGAAAGGGTGTAGCGGGCCGCCGCGCGCGGCTCCAGGCCGGCGTAGGCGTCGGTACCGCTGCGGAAGCCCGTCAGGCGCAGGCCGCCTTCCAGCTGCCACCGGTCGGAAGCCCGGAAGTTGTCGGTGGCGTAGAGGGCGCCTTCCTGCCCATCGTAGCCCACGTCGTCGCCGAAGCTCAGGCGCCCATCGGTGGAGCCGGCCTTCAGGCGGCCTACTCCAAAGCGGTGCTGGGTGCCCATGGCCCCAAAGCGCACGGTGTGCCGCTCGTTAGGCGTGTACTCAAAGTCCGTTTTGAGGGTGTAGTCCCGGATAGTGGACGAGAGGTTGAAGCTGAACTGGTCGAGCTTGTTGGCAATTTCGTACTTGTAGTGCGTGAACGAGGCCGAGGTGTTGGCGTACAGGCGTGGGCTGAACACGTGGTTCCAGCGGGCTGAGGCCACAGCATTTCCCCAGTTGAAATTGAAGTTGAAGCCACCCGTAGAGTTGAAGCCAAACTTATCCTGCCCGTAGTAGCCGCTCAAATACACCCGGTCTTTTTCGCCCAGGGTGTAGTTGGCCTTGGCGTTGAAGTCGTAGAAGTAGTAGTCGGGAATGGGGTTGAAGTCCGGGTCGCCCTCGTTGAGCTGGTTGATCCGGCGGGTAAAGATGTCGAAGTAGGTGCGCCGCCCCGACACCAGAAATGCGCCTTTGTTTTTCTTGAGCGGGCCCTCCACCGTAAGGCGGGAAGAAATAAGGCCCAGGCCGCCCGTCACGCCCAGCTTCTGGTTGTTGCCCTCGCGCAGCTTCACATCCACTACCGAGGAGAGACGCCCCCCGAACTGCGCCGGAAAGCCTCCTTTGTAGAGGTCCACGCTCTGCACGGCATCGGAGTTGAACACCGAAAACAGCCCGAATAAGTGATTGGGGTTGTACACCACCGCATCGTCTACCAGTACCAGGTTCTGGTCGGCCGAGCCCCCGCGCACGAACAGGCCGCTGGTACCCTCGCCGCCGTTTTGCACGCCCGGCTTCAGCTGCAGGGTTTTCAGGATATCCACTTCCCCAAACAAGGCGGGGAGTAGCTTGGCCTCGGTAGCCGTGAGCCGCTCCACGCTCATCTGGGTGCTTTGCTGTTTCTGCTCCAGGGTGCCGCTGGCTTCCACCACCACCTCGCCCAGTTCGTTGCCGGCCGGGGCCAAGCGAAAGTCCAGCTGCTGGCTATTGCGCAGGTTCAGGTCGCGCTTCACCGTCTGGTAGCCGATGAAGGATACCACCACCTGGTAGCGTCCGGCGGGCAAAGAAAGCGAATAGTTGCCCTGCTCATCGGCCGTGACGCCAGCGCTTAGCACCGGCACCGCCACGGTGGCGCCCGGCAGGATGCCGGCCTCACCCAGCACCCGGCCGCTCAGGGTAACCATGCGCTGCTGTCCCGTTGCCGGGCCAGCCCAAAAAGAAAGAAATCCAAAAAGAAGTGTTCCAAGAAGTAACGAAATCCGCATCAGCCCTAAGCTATAACCCACCAAACAGCCACAAAGGTAAACGCCTGGGCGGGGGTGGTTAGTATAGCAAACCCGGTTCCCCGGAAAAAGTCTACAAATACGGCTGCATGGCCTGCTGCAGCTGCTGAGCGGGCACTACGCCGGCCTGCCGCCACACGGGCTGCCCTTTATGGAACAGAATAAGCGTTGGAATGCTCTGCACCCGAAACTGCTGCGCGGCGGCCTGGTTACGGTCCACGTCTACTTTAATCACCTTGAGCTTGCCCTGGTAACTGGCCGCAACCTGCTGGAGAATCGGGGCCATGGTTTTACAGGGGCCGCACCAGTCGGCGTAGAAATCCACCAGCACGGGCATACCGGGGGAGTTGATAAGGTCGGCAAAGGATTTTTTAGGCATGGCAGGAAGATTTAAAACGAAAAAGCGTCCGGGGCTACGGCCCCAGACGCTTTGTTACGAGAAAAGTGAATAGTTATTTTCGATTTTTTTCCACCACGGTTACGTCATTAGCGGTTACGGGAAACTCAAACCGCCCACTCACCACGCGCTTACCAGCTACCTGGCACTCCCACACGTAGCGCCCGGGCTGGGCTTTGGCGGCTTCACCGGCCTCCGACTTAAAATAGTCTCCATTGGTGGGGTCGGCCGGGTACATCACGTCGGCCCCATTCTGGCCTTTTTCAATTTCCTTGGTGAGGATGTACACCTTGCCCGTAGCCTGGTTGGTGACCATGAATTTGGCAGTGTACGTTCCCAGAATTCCAAATTTATCCATGACACCCAGGCGGATGTAAGCGTCGGTAGATACCATCCAGGTTTGGGCCTGGGCCGTAGCCGGGCGCATAGCCAACATAACCAGCAAAAGGCCGGCTACGCGCAGCAGCTGCTGGAGCCGCGAAGAAAAGGCAAAAGTAGAGGTGTGCATGCTGAACGGAAGTATATGAGTGAAACCGCGAGGAAGAAAACAGAGCGTAGAAAAGAAGCTAAATCAGGTAAGACACGTTTGATTGGTGGGTGGATATCATCTCGTGTAATCAAATATAAACAGGAAGCGCGGGAATTATATCAACCACTCACTATTCTTTTTTGTGACGCAGGCGTATGGGGAGCCAAGAAAACCCCATTGCGGAAGCTGTTAACACGTAGTGCGTTGTGAAAAAAATGCGTTCAAATAACGTACCAGAAATAGTTGTGCCGGTCCGCCCGCATTCCGCCGAGGCCGTATGCCAGCTTTGCGAGCGGGAAGTGCAGCGCACTTCGCGGCATCATCTGGTGCCGCGGGAAGAGGGTGGGCGCCATGGGCCCACGGTAGCCCTCTGCCAACCCTGCCACAGCACCGTGCACACGCTGCTGCACAACAAGGTGCTGGCCCGGCGTTATCACTCCATCGACCTGCTGCGCCAAGCGGAAGAGCTGCAAACCTACCTGCAGTGGATTCGGCGCAGCCGGGTGGAGCGCATTCGCAACCGCCGCAAAAAGTGAAGTACGACGCGCCGTTGCCGCGCCTAGCCGCTATTTTAGCGGCTTACACGCCCGAAGTCCCTTGAACAACTACTTCGTTTCTTTTCAGCAGTTGCGCCGGCAGCCCACGATTGTGGTAGACAGCACAGGATTGGGCGCCGCCCTCACGCTGGCCCACTGGCGCGGAGCCGCTACGCCCCCCACCCTGCGCGACGATACCAGTGCCGGCTCGGTGCTCCGTGCTCTGCGGGCCGATAAAACGCTTGCTCAGGCGGGCCTGGCTGTTACCGCCAACCACTTCGACATAGATGGCTTTGTGGGCGTGTGGGCCCTGCTGAACCCGACGCTGGCCTTGCAGCACGGGGAACTGCTGCGCCTGGTAGCTACCCTCGGCGACTTCCGGGAGCTGGACTGGCAGCACCCGCTGGCCGACCACGCCCTGCAACTGGTGTGCTGGCTGAATGCTGAGGAAGAAACCCGGTTTTATGAGCCCTTCGGGGCCCCGGCCCGCCGCCGTCGGGAAGATGAAGCCTCGGCCGAGAAGTTTGCCTGGTTTCTGCCCCGCTTTGCCGAGCTACTCCAAAACCCCGAAGCGGGCCAGGCCATCTGGGAGCCGGAATACCAGCGGGTAAAGCAGGCCCGGGCCGTGGTGCACGGCCCGGCTACCACGGTAAGGCGCTACCCCGACGTTGGCCTGACGGTGGTGACCACGCCCGAACCCCTGCCGTACTACGCCCTGTTTGCGCCAAGCATCGGCACCGATATGGTGCTAAGCCTGTATGACGGGCAGCGCTACGAGTTCGAGTACAAGTACACCACCTGGATAGACCTGGAAAGCCGCCCCACGCTGCCCCGCCTGCCCCTCGATGGCCTGGCCAGCCAGCTGAATGCCCGCGAGCAAACGCCCCGCCGCTGGACCTTCGACGGCATTACGGATACGGGGCCGCTCCTGCGCCTGAGTGGCAAAGGCCTCACCAAGCCCCAGCGCTACGCCAACCCCACTCAGCGGCCCATCTATTCCTCGTCTATTCAGCCCGGGGCGCTTGAACAGGAAGTAGTGGCCTTTTTCCGGGCAGGCTACGCGGGCATTGAGCCGAAGCGGTACTGGACCTGGGCCGAAATCAGAACGGTAGGGCAGTAAGCACTACGCTACACTTCCTCCCCAAACCCCAGTACCTGCAGGGAGCTGATGCCGCCCGCGCCCTTGCGCACGCTGATTTGGGTGGTGACGCGCTCCTTCAGGGCCTCCACGTGGGAGATGATGCCGATGGTTTTGCCGGTGCCCTGCAGCATTTCCAAAGCCGAGAGGGCCACATCCAGCGTGTCGGGGTCGAGCGTGCCAAAGCCTTCGTCGATGAAGAGCGTGTCAATCTGCGTTTTGCGGCCCGCCAGTTCCGAAAGACCCAGGGCCAGGGCCAGACTCACTAGAAAACTCTCCCCTCCCGACAACGAGTTCATGGAGCGCACGGACCCGCCCTGGTACTCGTCTTGGATAAGTAAGTCCAGGTGCTGCTCGGGGCTGCGCTGGATGCGGTAGCGGTCGGTGAAGCGGTGCAGGTGGCGGTTGGCCAGGTCTACGAGGCGGGCCAGGGTGAGGCCCTGGGCAAACTCACTGAACTTCTTGCCATCGGCCGAGCCAATAAGCTCCGCCAGCTGCCGCCAGCGGCGAGCTTCCAGCTGCTGCTTTTCCAGAGCCGCCGCCAGCGCGGCGTGGCGCTCCTGCCCGGCGTGGTGGCTGCTCAGGCGCTCCTGGCGCTGACCCAGCTGTTGGTTGAGTCGCGCCAGGTGCTGATTGTGAGCCGTAAGCTGCTGGTCGATGCTTTCCAGGGGCTCCGGGGTGAGGGTGCGGCCTTCCTCGTGCTGCAGCAGCGCGGTGGTTTCCTGGAGAGTTTGTTCGGCCAGCGCGACGTCCTGCTCGTGGCGGTGCAACTGGTTGAGTAGGGTGCTGGCTTCGGCTTCGGCTAGCAGCAGCGCCGGCAGGGCGGCCGGGTCGGGGGTGAGGCCGGCGGCAGCAAGGGCCGCGGCCAGCGCCTGCTGTTGCTGCTGTTGCGCCTGCTGTTGCTGCTGGGTTTCCTGCTGGCGCTGCTGCAAGCTGTTGGCGGCCACTGTGCGGGCCGTTTCGTGGTGGTTTAGCAGCTGCTCGGCTTCCTGGCGCTGTTGCTCGGCCTCGCGCACGGCCGCCTCCAGCTGCTGCCGTACCCGGGCTACATCGGCATCGGGGAGCAACTCCTGACGCTGCTGCTGCTGCTGCTGGATGGCAGCGTGCTGGTCTACCAGGCCTTGCTTGCGAACCTTGAGCCACGCTTGCAGCTCCAGCTGATCGGCTTCGGCTTTGGCCGCTTCCACGCTCACGCCGCCCAGCGCCTGTTTAGCTTCATGGAGCTGTTTCGTTTTTTGGTCGAACTCGGCCATGCGCTGGCGCGCCAGCTCCATCAGGGCCTGCCCGTTTTCGGTGGTGAACGGTAAGCCGAAGTACTGGGCGTGGCTTTGGATGGTGGCCCGCACGGGGTGGACCTGGTCTTCGGCATCGGCCAGCTCCTGGGCCAGCTTACCAGCTTCCTCGCTGTAGGCCAGGTGCTGGCGGGCCGCGGCTTCCTGGTGCAGCTGGGCCTGCTGCACGCGCTGCTCGGCGGTCGTCTGCTGGTCGCGCAGGGTGCGCAGCGTCTGCACCAGGGCCTTGACGTGCTCGGCGGCGCTTTTCTCCGCCGTTTCGGGCAGCAGCTGAATGGTGGCAGCGGCAGCAGCTACCGGCTCGGGCCCGGTCTGCTCCAGCATAGTCACGTAAGTATTAAGCCGGTTGAAACGCGCCCCCAGAGCCCTGACCTGTTGGCTAAGTTTTTCCTCCCGCTCCCGGTCGCGCTGAAAAGCGTCTTCGCTTACGCCCAGCACGCCGGCCAGGTACGGGTGCTCGGTGGCCCCGCACACCGGGCAGGGCTGACCCGCTTCCAGCAGCAGGCGCGTATCGGCGTGGGAGAGGATAAGCTGCTGCATGTGCAGGCTGCGGCGCAGGTCGTCCCAATGCAGCTGCTCGCGCTCCTGCTCCTGCTGCAGGCTGGCCACGTGGTAGCGCAGGCGCCGTAGCCACTCGTCGCGGTCCTGGCTGGCTTCGGCCAAACGGCTGGTATGCGTTAGCAGCTCCTGGCGGGCCACCTCAGCAGCTTGCTGCTGGGTGGCGGCTTCGGTGGCGGCCTGTTGCTGCCGGAGCCGGGCTTCGTGCAGGCGCTGGCTTAGCTGGCCCAGGGCCGATTTCAAGCCGGCCCACTGCTGCAGGTTGGCCGAAAGCTCGGGCAGGTCGGTGGCCAGCTCACCGGCTACGGCGTTCAACAGCAGCCACTTTTCGGCTTCCCTGACTTGCTCCCCCAAAATGGCCGCCCGTTGGCTGGTCACTTCAGCCGCCGCTTTCAGGCGTTTGCACTGCTCGTTTCTCTCTTCGTATTCGGCCTTGCCCAGTAGCAGCTGCCGCCGGGCCTCGGCCATCAGCAGGTCCAGCTGCTCGGCTTCGCGCAGGCGGGGCTCCTGGTGTTTTTGCGCGGCGGTGGCTTGCTCATGTGCCTGACGGGCGGCATTGCGGGCGGTTTCGGCGGCGGTGCGGCGCGCCTCCAGCAGGGGCAGTTGCTCCCGGAGCTGCGCCGTTTCCCGCTCCAGGCCGGCCAGTTGCTCGGTGGCGCGGCGTAGCAGGGCGTAGTCGGTGGCGAAAGGAGCGGCCTGCTGATGCAAAGCCAGGCGCTGGCGCAGCGGAGCGAGGGCATCGGCCTGAGCCGTCAACTGCTGGCGGCGCTGGTGCGTGGTGTGCAGCTTCTCGCGCAGCTCCCGCAGGCGCAAGTGCCACTGGCGCGCCGCCAGCAGGTGCTCTTGGGTGGCCGTGGCGGCCGTGAGCTGCCGGGTAAGGTCCTCAACCTCCGCCTCCAGAAGCCCTACTTCCTCGGCCGACAGCAGTAGCACGCCCGCCAGGCCGGTGCGCAGCTGCTCTATCTGCTGGGTTTCGTGCTTGGCTCGCTCGAAGGCGGCGCGGGAAATATCGGAGTACTTCCGGGTGTCAGTGATTTTCTCCAGGAGCTGGGCCCGCTCCCCGGCCGGGGCTTTCAGAAAGCGGGTGAAGTCGCCCTGGGCCAGCAAGACCGAGCGCAGGAACTGCCGGTACTCCAGGCCGCTCAGCTCGGCTATTTTCGCCGGAACCTTCGACTTGTAGGTTTCCAGGAACTCCCAGGTTTCGGGACCGTCGGCGGCCGGTTTCCGTTCGCTCAGCTCCATGCGCGGGTCCTGCAGCTTGCCCTCAGGGCGCTTGCGGGCGCGGTACTGGCCCCACTTGCTGCGGTACTCCCGGCCATTGACCTCAAACTCCACTTCGGCCCAGCTTTCGCCCGTGCCGTGGCTCATTACCTGCTCGGGGCCGGTGCTTTCGTGGCGGGGTACCTGCCCGTAGAGGGCCAGGGTAATAGCGTCGAGAATGGTGGTTTTGCCGGCGCCGGTAGGCCCCGTAATGGCAAACAGGCCCGCATCTACCAAAGGGCTCTGACTGAAATCAACGGTATGTTCGCCGCGCAGGGAGTTGAGGTTGAAGAAGCGGACGCGGAGAATTTTCATGCAGGCAAAACGGCCGGGGAGAGTAGCCGGGGAAAAGGAGAAAAGTGTGGCGGGTAGGCTCCGGGTGGCGGCCGGGCATACCGCCCACGAAGTTACGCCGAAGACGGGGTTCCACGGCCTTTCCAGGTCATTAAGAAAGCAAACAGCAGCAACGTCAACTACAGCTTCCTATATTCCCGGCTTCAACGCTGTGCAAAAGCTTATGAGTCGCTACCGCGCTGCGCTCCTTCTCCTCAGTTTTCCAGTTCCTGACCCGGGCCCAAACACCCGACCTCGCCGGTCGGGTGAATCCGCTGCTGGGCACGGACTCCAAGCCCAGTCATGGCTCCGCCCAGGGCATGAGTTGCTAGCTGCCGCAGATGGGGGAGATGGATAGCAGGCATATCAGCACCGGGCCGGTAATCCCAACGCAACACAAAAGAATTAAGCTATGAAAAACTGGTATGCGCTTCTGAGCGGTGTAGCCGTGCTGGCCGCCTGTGCCACTACAAAACCTATTGCCCCGGTTGCGGCAGTAGCCGCCAAGCCCATTGATGCGGCCCTTTACCGCACCATTGCCCGGCAGGATAGTCTGATGTTTGTGGCCTTCAACCGGCACGATGTGGAACGGCTTCAAACCTTCTTCGCCGAAGACCTGGAATTCTACCACGACAAAGGTGGGCTGGCCAACTTCCAGCAAACCATGCAAGGCTTCCGGAACATGTTCGACCAGAACAAAACCACCGGCCTGAACCGCCAGCTAGTGCCCGGCACGTTGGAGGTATTCCCCATCAAGGGCTATGGGGCCGTAGAAACCTACCAGCACCGCTTCTGCCACGTGGAAAACGGCAAAGACGACTGCGGTACCTTTAAGAACATGATGGTGTGGCGCCTGAAAGACGGGCAGTGGAAAGTAACCCGCGTCGTCAGCTACGACCACTAACAAGCGGTTTGGGCAGCTGAAAACCATCAATAGGGAGTAGAAACGCCGCCTGGTACTCTTACGAGCTATTGAGCAAGCGTCTTAAAAATTACCTCAGGAGCTTTTAGGTTGCTACTGCTTCACCACCTTTAGATGGTAAGCAGCCTTGCCGATGGTTGCCTGCACGAAGTAGATGCCGGGGGCCAATGCTTGAGCGGGTTTGATAGCCAGCTCATGTTTCCCAGCGGGCAATTGGCCGTACTCCACCAGGCTTAGCTGGCGGCCCGTTACGTCCAGCACGCGCACCCGCACCGAGGCGCGGGCCGTGAGCGTGGTGCGCAGGGTAAGCGCCGACCCAAAGGGGTTAGGAAATACGTCGGTAGCGGTGGCCGGGCCGGCTGGCTGGGCCGCCGTTACGTTGCCGCAGCTGCCGGGCATGTTGGCATCCAGCCAGGCAAAGCGCCCCTTTATCCATTTTTTCAGGGCCGCAATTTCGCCCGGATAATCGGCCGGGATGGGGGAGGGGTTGGGCCACGTGTAGGTACCCAGAATAGGCCAACGCTGGAAGTGCCGCGTCTGAGCTTCGTCGAGGTGGGTGGCGGTGGAGTCGATGTAGGTGTTGAGGCGGTCCAGGCTGAGGGTACGCTGGCGCAGTTCTTTCCAGCGGCACTGCAGGGCAGCGGTGAAAGCCGGGTCCTGGAGCAGGCGGGTCCACCAGAAGGGAATCTGCGACGGGTCATCCCGGCACACGCTGTTGAAGTTGTAGGCCCAGCCGGTTTCCGAGTCGCCGCCGCAGTAGTCGGCATTCCACCAGGCCAGGTTGTAGTCCCAGGCGGGCCCAGCGTAGATCTTGCCCCCGTCGCTGCGGCGCTTTTTGTGTAGGTAGGTGCTTAGACGAAAGCCGTCTACGTTCTTGCTGATTTCATTCAGGATAAAGTAATCCACGAAGGAGCTGACGTCGATATACTTCGCGTAGCCGGTTTTGGGGTCGGCAAAGTCGGCCGAAGCCAGGGCCGTTTCCATTGAGTCGACGTAGGCCTGCAGGTACTTGGCCTGCTGGGGCTGAATCTCATCGGCCTTGGGGTACTCGTAGAGGAAGCGTGGGGTGCGGCCCGTGGAAGTGCGCTGCTTGGAGTCCCAGCCTTCGTTGCCGCCCGAGCCCGTGGGCTTGTCAATCTTGAAGATGTAGCCGCCCGTGAGCTTGTTGCCGGAAATATCCACCGGGTCAATCTTCTTGATGTTGACCCGGTTGGCGTCGCGCTTGATCTTTTCCATCATCACGTAGATGCCCTGGTACTGCCCGTTGAGCACCAGCTCGCAGTAGCGGGTGCGGGAGGCGTAGTGGCCCGTGTGGTTGGCTATATCATAGCTCAGCACGTTGCGCATGCCGGTTTTGTCGTTGTAGGGCGCGTAGAGCACCCAGGCATTTTCCTCGGGCATGCCCAGCACCACGGTGTCGTTTTCGGCGTTGGCCGTGTTGCGGGTTTCAATGCTGTAGGACTTCTGCGGAAACATCTGCGAGGAGCTGCCGCGCAGCTCAATGCCAATCTTGTTGTGGAAGTCGTTGTAGGGGTCGGCTAGGCGGTTGCGCTTGCCCGGACCGTTGTTGATGATGCCCATGTAGGCATCCACCTTGGGCTCGTCGGGGATAGTGCGGCCGTCGGTGTTAATCACCACAATGGGCAGATTGGACGATACAAAGCCGGGGGGCGTGGCGGGCTGGTTGCCGAACGTGAGCGTCCAGGACGTGACGCTGCCTACACTGCCGCTTTGCGCGTCGCGCACGCGCAGGCTCCAGGTACCATTGCCTTGCCGGTTGTTGTTGAACTGACCCAGTACACCCTCGGGCCGGAAGCTGTTCGTGAACGGTGGCGACCCCGCCTTCACGGAGTATGGCGCCGTAGCGGAAAAGCACGTGTTGGTATAGTTGGCCCCGCTGCCCCCGTTGCGCACCGATAAGTCCACCACCGTGCCATCGGGTCCCTGCAGCTGCACCACCAGGTTGCCCACGCTGGGGTGGGCAATGGTCACGCACACCGACTCCAGGCCAAACAGGTCGTTGAGGGAGGCGGCTGCTAGGTCGCTCACCGGCAGCGGAAAGCTCGTGGTGACGTTGTCGTCGGGGATGCTCCCGCCACTGGCGGTAAAGGTTTGCGCCGGGGCCGTCAGGCAGGCGGACAGCAGGCAAACCAGGAATAAGAGTTTTTTCATAGCGCAGAACAAGGCGAGAAAGATACGCCACGCCTGGTAAACACCCGTGATAATCAGCACAATTCCCGGTAGAAAGTCCCCCGGACCTTCGACAACCGCGGGAGGGCCGGGGCAACCTGCATGAGGAATGCCCCTTATCTTCGGTAGCGTAATTGGGCGATGGTAGCCGCCGCAAAAAGGCCTGACCGCCTGCCTGTGTTTCAACAGAGGTATTGTGGTCAGGCTTCGATTGTGCCCAACCTGGCCTTTCCACGCCCCGAAAGCAAGTACATGCCCATTACCGAAATAGCGGCTGCGCTGGAGGCGCTGGAAGCCAATCCGGCGCTTACCCACAAGTCCAGCTTTTCTAGCCGGGCCGAAGCCCAGGATGAACTGGAAATACGTGTCCTCGACCGGCTGGCTGACTTGCGGGCAGTTGGCGCAACAGCCGACATACGCCGCCTGAAAAGCCGGGCCAAAGCCCTGCAAGCCCGCTTTTGGGCCCTCGACCAAGAGATATTTGCAACGCTTCGGGCCACTATCCGGGCCGGGAGCTACTTCCCGGCCAGCCTGCGGGCTCAACTGCTGACCCTGGCCGGGAACATCAGCCAGGACGGCGCACCTGCCACCCACTACGACAGCCTCGATGTGCTGACTAATGGCCTGTTTCCGGTGCCCGCCCAGCTGCCGGCGCCCGAAGAGCGCGACCCGGAAATGGTATATTACCAGAAAACCCCGGCCCGCATTATCCTGGAACTGGCCGCCAAACTCACCCCGAAGGACGTGCTTTATGACCTGGGCTCGGGCCTGGGCCAGGTGCCACTGCTGGTGCAGCTGCTTAGTGGGGCCACTGCCCGCGGCATTGAAATTGAGCCTACCTACTGCCGCCACGCCCAGGCCTGCGCCCACGACTTAAACCTGCCGCAAGTGCAGTTTCAGTGCGCCGATGTCCGCACCGCCGACTACGCCGACGCCACCGCGTTTTACCTGTTTACGCCCTTCACGGGCCATATTATGCAGCAGGTGCTGGCCCAGCTGCAGGCCCTGGCCCGGCAACGGCCGCTGCGGCTCTTTTCCTACGGGCCGAGCACCGAGGCACTGCGGCAACAAGCGTGGCTGCAGCGGTTAGATTTGGGTACGCATTTGTACCAGCTAGCTGAGTTTCAAAGCACCCAGTAAAGACGCATACTGGCGGCTTAGCTGTTGCTGATATTTGTTCTATTATTTGACGGTGGTTTCTATCTTTTCAAGTCTATGAATCTGATAGCTGGTTTTGTACTAGTGACGATTTTAAGTAGCTGGACTGCCGGATCATCTACCGGATCCTATCCTGCTTGGCTGCGTCAGCACTACAGCTGCCAACATAAGTGGCAATATGTCTATCTTAATCCTGATACACAGGGGACGGTGGTTTATCATGCCAATGCTGATTTTTGTGTGGCTTAGAACCTACGGCATCCGTTACGCTCATCCGAATCACTACGGGTGATACCGTTAGAATAGTAGAGCCATGTAACACCCAGAGGAAGTTTACTGTCGGGCAGAGAATTATGGTTAAGTCGGAGCCTGGCAACGATTTCAGTTCTTTTCATACACCTGATGACCCCTAGGCTTGTACACTCAAGGCGACTTGCTACGGTACCGTAAAAGCAAAGTAGCAACTACTGTTGCGTTGAGCCGCTGTTGGGCTTGCAACAGCAGTTTGCACCAAATTATCTCATAGCAATGAATCCAAACGAAACTCCTGCTAACCAGTTGCTTTACCACGGCACCAAGGCCAAGCTGCAGCCTGGCGACCTGATTCAAGCCGGCTTTCATTCCAACTATGGGGCGCGGAAGCAGGCGGCCTACGTTTACCTGTCGGCCACTCTGGATGCGGCTACGTGGGGCGCAGAGCTGGCCGTGGGCGAAGGGCGCGGTCATATTTACCTGGTAGAGCCCACCGGCCCGTTCGAAGACGACCCCAACCTGACGGATAAGAAGTTTCCGGGCAACCCTACTAAATCCTACCGCACGCGGCACCCGCTGCGGGTAACCGGCGAAGTCACGGAATGGCAAGGTCATTCACCTGAACAGCTCCACGCCATGCGAACGAACCTGGAGCGGCTCAAGCAACAGGGAATCGAGGCTATTGAGGATTGATGCGTTAAGTAAGGGAAAACGGTATATCCTCACTTCTGTCATCTTGAGCGAAATGAAGGGGCTTGTCGGATCTGAGTACTTTGTTTAGGAGGTAATAAGGTCCTTCGCTTCGTTCAGGATGACAGACGGCGATAATCAACTTGCCAAGAATCGTTAGAAAAGGCTTTCTGAATAAGTTGCTGAGGCAATAATACTCTACCACGGTTCCTACCTTGCCAGCTTCAACGCCCTTCCTGAAGCCGATGAAACTACTGCCGCTCGCCGTCCTTCTCCTGGCCGCCCTGCCTTCCTTCGCCCAGAAGAACCAGCCAAAAGCAGCCAAGCCCACCCAAAACCTCGTGCAGTACGCCAAGCCCATCGTGGGGACGGCCAAGATGGGGCATACCTTTCCGGGCGCCACGGTGCCCTTCGGCATGGTGCAGCTCTCGCCCGATACCGACACGCTCAGCTACGAGCAGGACGGCAAGTACAACCCCGACGTGTACAAGTACTGCGCCGGCTACCAGTACCAGGACCCCACCATCGTCGGCTTCAGCCACACCCACTTCAGCGGCACCGGCCACTCCGACCTCGGTGACTTCCTCCTGATGCCCACCGCCGGCCCGCTGCAACTCAACCCCGGCACCGCCACCCAGCCCGAGCGCGGCTACCGCTCCCGCTTCAGCCACGCCACCGAAGTGGCCGAGCCCGGCTACTACCGCGTGAAGCTGGAAGACCACGGCATCATGGCCGAAATGACGGCCACCAACCGGGTGGGCCTGCACCAGTACACCTTCCCGCAGGCTACCGACCAGGCCCACCTCATCCTGGATTTGATGCACGGCATCTACAACTACCCGGATAAGAACGTGTGGACCTTCGTGCGGGTGGAAAACGACACGCTCGTCACCGGCTACCGCCAGACCAACGGCTGGGCCCGCACCCGCACGGTGTACTTCGCCCTGAGCTTCTCGCGGCCCTTCACCGACTACGGCAGCCGCAACTACGCCAAAAAACAGGCCTACCGCGGCTTTTGGGGCAAGTTCGATCAGACCAAGAACTTCCCCGACCTGGCCGGCGAACAGCTGCGCATGTACTTTAACTTTAAGACCACCGCGCCGGGGGAGAAGGTCAAAGTCAAATTCGCCCTCTCGCCGGTGAGCACCGCGGGCGCCCTGCAGAACCTGCGCACCGAAGCCCCCAGCTGGGACTTTGACAAGGTGAAGGCCCAGGCCCAGCAGCTCTGGCAGCAGGGGCTGAGCAAGGTGGTCATCGAGTCGCCGAAGCGGGAGGACAAGGAGAACTTCTACACGGCCCTGTACCACGCCTTCCTGAGCCCGACCACTTACATGGATGCCGACGGGCAGTACCGCGGCCTCGACCAGAACAACCATAAGGCCGAGGGCTTCACCAACTACACCACCTTCTCGCTCTGGGACACCTACCGCGCCCTGCACCCGCTCTTCAATGTGCTCCAGCCCAGGCGCAATGCCGACATGGTGCGCAGCATGCTGGCCCACTTCGAGCAGAGCGCCGAGCACATGCTGCCCATCTGGAGCCACTACGCCAACGAAAACTGGTGCATGATCGGCTACCACTCGGTGCCCGTGGTGGCCGACGCCGTGCTCAAAGGCAACGCGCCCTTCGACGCCAACAAGGCCCTCGACGCCTGCGTGACCACCGCCCGTACCCAGCGCTACGACGGTATCGGCTATTACCTGCAGCTGGGCTACGTGCCCGAGGACAAAAGCGGCTCCAGCGTCTCCAAAACCCTGGAATACGCCTACGACGACTGGTGCATCGCCCAGATGGCCCAGAAGCTCGGCCGCCAGGATATTTACCAGGAGTTCAGCAAGCGCGCCCAGAACTGGCAGAACGTGTACGATGCGAGCATCTCCTTCATGCGCCCACGCCTCGCCGACGGTTCCTTCCGCCCCAGCTTCGACGTGCTGAGCACCCACAACCAGGGATTCATCGAGGGCAACGCCTGGAACTACAGCCTCTACGTGCCCCAGGACCCCGCGGCACTCATCACCAAGATGGGCGGCAACCGCCGCTTCACCGAGCACCTCGACTCGCTGTTCACCATGCACCTGCCCGATAAGTTCTTCGCCGAAACCGAGGACATCACCCGCGAGGGCATCATCGGCAACTACGTGCACGGCAACGAGCCCGCCCACCACGTGGCCTACCTCTACAACTGGACCGACCAGCCCTGGAAGACGCAGGCCCGCGTGCGCATGATCCTGCCCAAGATGTACCGCCCCACGCCCGACGGCCTCGGCGGCAACGACGACTGCGGGCAGATGTCGGCCTGGTACATCTTCTCCGCCCTGGGCTTCTATCCCGTCGCGCCCGGCTCCCCGGAGTACGCCCTGGGCAGCCCCGCCGTGCACGGGGCCACGCTCAACCTGGAAAACGGCAAAACCTTCCGCATCACGGTGAAAAACCAGAGCGACAAAAACGTCTACGTGAAGGAAGCCCGCCTCAACGGCCAGAAACTCACCCGCCCCTTCCTCGCCCACGAAGCCATTATGAACGGCGGGGAGCTGGTGTTTACAATGGCGGCGCGGCCGTGAAGTAGAAACTTATTCAGTAATGACGACACATGAGGTATCATCAATTATTCATTTCCTTCGAAAATAGTACTAAAACGTACGCAGCAGTGACGGCACTGCTTGGTAAAACGCCTACTCCTAAAAAGACAAGTAAGTTCTCTCTCAATAATTATGACCTATGGCATTATCAAGTAGATACAAGTGATGAAGAGGAGCCATTTGACTTTGTTAATACTTTCTTGGATATACTTGAAGGTAAATACGATGCGCTGGTCGATTTAGGAATTCAGAGGAAGGATATTATTTTTTGGTTAGTTTATGAATATGATCAGCAATGCGCAATAGAATTCCATCCCCAAGAAATGATGCGTTTAGGTGTAAACGGTATTCACTTGAATGTAGATTGTTACCGAGTCAGTGCGAATTTAGTTCAGTGATTCTTATGCGCTTATATGGCGTGATTTAGCGCATCGTAACATGTGGATAAGCCTGTTCTCTCTAAAACCCTAATAGTATGACAACGCCTTATAAAATCTTTGTTCGCAAAACCAAGTGGCTGTGTGTTTCCTGGGCTGTTACGCTATTTTTTATTGGAGTTACGCTCTCATTCTTACTGCTGTATGAATGTGCTCTTAGCAATGAGTTTGATGGGCAGCTCAAAGTGTACCTTGAGTGGATCAGCTCAGCCGGTCTATTTATATCTGCAACACTAAGCATTAGCTTTTATCTATTTCGAAAAAAACATGAGAGACTGGGTACTTGGTGAAAGTAGGCATAGTACCAATTCATCAAATAGCCCCGCTGGTATCTGTTTAATGCATCGTGACTTTCAACCGTAAATTGTAACCGCTATAACGTGCTTCAAAAAAGCGTCATGAAGAAAATAGGTTTGGTGGGCGGCATTAGCTGGGTGTCGACTTTGGATTACTATAAATACATCAATGAAGAAGTAAACCTGAGACTGGGCGGCCTCAACGCTGCGGAGCTTATTATCTATTCGCTCAACTTCGCCGATGTGCAGAAAAAGACCTGGGAAGGGGCGTATGAGTTATTGCTTGGGGCCTGCCAGAGCTTAAAGGCGAGTGGGGTAGAGGCTATTGTGCTCGGCGCTAATACGGCCCACTTGTATGCTGACGAATTAGAGCAAGCGGTTCAATTGCCTTTGATCAGCATTGTGTCGGAAACTGCCCGGTATATAAAGTTGCAAGGCTTAAACACAGTCGGGCTGCTCGGGACCAAGTTTACGATGGAGAAGGATTTCTACAGGACGAAGCTAGAGCAACTGGGCCTGCAGGTAGTGGTGCCTTCGCTTCATGAAACCAGGGAGTATATCCAGCACGTGGTAAAAGAAGAGCTGGGACGCGGCGAAATAAAGCCGGAGTCTAAGGCAAGATTTATCGACATAGCCAACGAGCTGATGCAAGAAGGCGCGGAGGGTATTATTCTGGGCTGTACCGAAATTCCGCTCTTGATCAGTCAGGTTGATTTTGTGGTTCCGGTTTTTGACACGACGAAAATACATGCAGCGGCTATTGTGGACTATATGCTGTCTTAGCTGCGCCTGTCTGCTGCCCAAGGGACTTGGGTTTGAGCCAACCGAATTCGTGACCCGGTAGCAGGTGATGACTGGGCCTGCACAGCTGCTCACGCGAACGGCACATGAGTTGCCATCCTGACGGAAACACCCGCCTTACGAGTGAGCAAGCATTGCGCAGCCCTACATCCTTACCGCGCGTAGTTGGGTGCCAAGTGGCGAAGTGTCGTGCATCTTTGCTCTCTGTTTCCCGCTTTTTCCTGCCGCCATGGAGCACCCCCTGGATAACCCGATTTGGAATGCCCTGATAACGGGTAATCAGCCCCTGGCTATCGGCGGCGAGCTGGCTCGGGTGCTCCCGCGCGACGTGGGCGCTTTTGCAGGTCTGGCCGAGTACTCGCCCCGGGCCTTTGCCCGCTTGCACGAGCTGAGCCCAGCTGGCGCCCCTACCATTCTGTTCACGGCGGAGCCCATTACGCTTCCGCCGGGCTGGCAGCAGCGGCTACACCGGGAGCTGTTGCAGCTGGTGTATCCGCACGCGGAGGCTCCCGTAGTGGAGAGCAGCCACCTGGTGGCTTTGCAGGAAGAGCATATTCCCGCCATGCTGGCTTTAACGGCACTAACCAGCCCGGGGCCGTTTCTGGCCCGCACTATTGCTTTCGGCGACTACTACGGCATCTTCCGGGATGGGCAGTTAGTGGCTATGACCGGGCAGCGGCTACAACCTTCGCCCTACACCGAAATCAGCGCGGTGTGCACCCACCCGGCCTACCTCGGCCACGGGTACGCCAACCAGCTGGTGCGGCACCAGATTGGCCGCATCCTGGCAGCGGGGCACACGCCGTTTCTGCACGTGTATGAGGACAATTTGCCCGCTTACCCCTTGTATCAGAAGCTTGGTTTTCAGCTCCGCAAGCGCCTGCGCGTGTACGTCCTCGAGAAGCAGGCCCCGTAGCGGCCATAGCAGGCCTCAGGGCTTGCACGCCAGCACGTATTGCCGACCTGGGTTTACAGTCAGGCCTTTCCAAGCTGCGTTCCTGCATACTATTCAACCAGGCACCCTGTGTTCAGGGCTTGGTACGTCTCATGCCTTGGCTTGGCGGCAAGCGTAGATGAAACCGTATAGCTTGGCGTTGTCAACATTTGTCGAACATGGAAATCAATAAAATCGAGGACGTCATCCTTCCACGGCGGGTAATCGGGGTGGACGCGGGCTGGGAAGAAGAACTAGCGCCCATCATCGCAGCCTACGCCTACAACGGGTACGAGGAGCCAGCCGCGCCAGCCTCGGCGGCTGAAATCAACGCCTGTGAGCAGCGGCTGGGTACCACCCTGCCGGCAGACCTGAAGCTGTTCTACCAACGCTTCGGAGCCGCCAAGCTGACGGAAATCCTGTGTCCTCTCTCGGAGTTTGTAGCGGCTGGCGACAATGCTGCTTGGCTGGCAAATTACCCGGCTGAGGAGCAAGAAGTGCTAAGAGAACTGGTGGTATTCGGAGAATACCTGGGCAACGGCAATCTGTGGTGCTTTCACAAGCAAACCAAGGAAATCTACTACTTCGACCACGATACCCAGCCCAACGTCAACCGCATGTTTGCCACGTTCTTCGAGTACCTGCAGTGCCTGCTGATTCTTACCCAAGGTGAGCTAGGCAGCCACGTGGAAGGAGTGGAAAAGAAATGCGAAGAAATGGTTGTGGCGCTGATTGGGCGGGAGCGGGTGCAAAAGTGGCTGTACTATGGAGGCTGGGGGTGAGGTCCCTGCCATAGCTCACCGAAAAAACCTGCTTTCCGAAGCTCCGCTTTTCAGAGTAGCAAGTGCGTAATGCGGCCAGCCTCTGGCGCCTGCTACTTAGGATGGGTTTCGGTAGTGGGCTGCTTGTGTGCTTGGAATGAAACACGCAAAAGACCCGCCTCTGGCCCAGAATGGCTAAAGGCGGGGCTTGCAGGTCGTCAGGCGTGAGGCCTAACGGGTGGGGAAGAAGCCAGGGGCGCTGGTGGCTTTGTTCTTGTTGCGGTTGTAGAGGTAAGCAGCCCCGGCAGCCAGCAGGGCCCCGCCCAGCAACTTGCGGTTCATCCCTCCGGGCCGAGCGGAGGCGTCGTATGTTCCAGTGGCGGGATTTACGGCGGTGCGTCCGCCAAACAGGCCGGAGAGCAGGCCCCCCAGATTACCGCTCGGGCGGTCAGATCCGAATATGCTCATGATTGACAAGGGAAATGGTGGAAGCCTTATAACGCAGTCCACAACGGAGGGGTTATGGCAACTGCGCCGTCCGAAAGCCGCTTTCGGGTTTAAGGAAGCTAAGCGTAGAGCCCGTTAGGAGTACGGCCGGTAAATTGCCCAGCACAGACATGGTTTTGCTTGCAACCTGCCGAACTCCCAGTAGATTTAGCGCCGAAACTTCTGCTCAGCCCGATACTACCTATGAAAACCCACCTGCTGCTGGCTCTTCTGGCCTGCGCTACCGCTGCCTACGCCCAAACCGGCCCCGTCAAAGTAGAAGTAAAGCAGGCCGACGGCCGCTACGAGCTGCGGCGCGGGGGCCAGCCCTATTTCATTAAGGGAGCCGGCGGCGGGCAGTTTCCGGAGCGGGTGAAAGCCTACGGCGGCAACTCCCTGCGCACCTGGAGCACCGACAATGCCGATAAGGTGCTGGCCGAAGCCAACAAAAATGGCCTCACCGTGATGCTGGGCCTCGACGTGGCCCGGGAGCGGCACGGCTTCAACTACGACGACCCTCAGGCCGTGGCAGCCCAGCTGCAGAAGGTGCGGGCCGAGGTCATCAAGTACAAAGACGACCCCGCCGTGCTGTTCTGGGGCATCGGCAATGAGCTGAACCTGGAATACAAAAACCCCAAGGTGTGGGACGCCGTGGAGCAGATTGCCCGCATGATTCACGAGGTGGACCCCAACCACCCTACCAGCACCGTGCTGGCTGGCATTGAGCAGCCCGAAGTCGACTATATCAAGGCCAAGTGCCCCTCGGTGGATATTCTGAGTATCAACACCTACGCCGGGCTGGCGGCCATTCCGCAGCAGGTGCGCTCTATGGGCTGGACGGGGCCCTACGTGGTGGCCGAGTGGGGCCCCACCGGGCACTGGGAAAGCCCCGTGACGCCCTGGGAAGCCTCGGTAGAGGAAACCAGCAGCCAGAAAGCCGCCGTGTACCAGAGCCGCTACCAGGCCTCGGTGCAGAAAGACAAAACCCAGTGCCTGGGCACCTACGTGTTTTTGTGGGGGCAGAAGCAGGAGCGCACCCCCACCTGGTACGGCATCTTCACCGAAGACGGCAAGGAGTCGGAAGTGGTGGACGTGATGCAGTACCTCTGGAGCGGACAGTGGCCCAAAAACCGCGCCCCGCACCTGGCCTCGTTCACGCTCAATGGCAAGCAAGCTACCGACAGGGTATACCTGAGCCCCGGGAAAACCTACCCCGTAAAAGCCGCCGTAACGGACCCCGACAAGGACAAGCTGACCTACCGCTACGAGCTGCTGCCCGAAAGCACCGACCTCAAAACCGGCGGCGACCGGGAAAGCCGCCCGGCGCCCATAGCCGGCCTGATTCCCGCCGGGGCCAAAGCCGAAACTACCCTTACGGCCCCGCGCAAGGAAGGCGCCTTCCGCCTGTTCATCTACGCCTATGATGGCAAGGACAATGTAGCCACGGCTAATATCCCGTTTTACGTGAGCGGGAAGTAAGGTTGACAGAATTCATTAGGTCAGGCTTCATCTAGCGGACGCTGGGTGGAGCCTGACGTTTTTCTCGAAGATTACTCGTCTGAAACTCAGTTATCCTGGTTGATCAGGTTCACTACCAGTGTTACCATCGTGTCTTTGTCTTCGGGCTTGCTTTCCGCAATAAGCAGCGTAAGTGCGACCAAGGCGTTGTCGGCGAGGCGGCGGGAGCCGTCGGGGTGGTAGAGGCAGCGGTTTCGGTCGAGAAACCACACAAACAAGAAAGCCGCAATGCGCTTGTTACCATCCGAAAAGGAGTGGTTCTTCACCACGAAGTAAAGCAGGTTAGCCGCCTTTTCCTCCACGCTCGGGTATAGGTCTTCGCCGCCGAAGCTCTGGTAAATGCTGCGCACCGAGCTTTGAAAAGACGCATCTTTCTCGCGGCCGAACAGTACGCTGCCGCCAAACTGCTGACGCAGGCTGTGCACGGCTTCCAGGCCTGCTTCATAGGTTAGCTCAAAGGGCTCTTCCGTAGCAGTGCCGCGTACCTGCAGGCGCTGGTGGTCGTACTGGTCGAGCACGTCGAGGGCGCGGGCGTAGTCGCCCAGCACCCGCAGCAGCGCATCCGACTGGTCAGAGGTTAACTCCTGGTTGGTGGCTACTTCGCCTTGCAGCTGCACCAGCCGCTTGAGGTCGGCCAGCTGGCGGGCACTCTCACGCAGGCGCTGCTCGTTCAGCACGTAGCCCTGCACCAGATACTGGCGCAACACACCGGTAGCCCACTGCCGGAAGTGCGTCCCCCGCAGCGACTTCACCCGGTACCCGACCGATATAATCACGTCGAGGTTATAGTGCTTCACCCGGTAGTTTTTGCCATCGGCGGCAGTTGTCAAGGATTCCTTGACAACTGTTGTTTCAGCAAGCTCACCATCTCGGAAGGCGTTACGCGTGTGCAGGCTGACGTTTTGCTTGGTCGTATCAAACAGCTCCGCCATCTGGGCTTGCGTGAGCCATACGGTTTCGTTTTGCAGCTGCACTTCCAGCTGCGTTTCCCCGCTGGGTGATTGGTAAAGAAGGATATCAGAAGTAGCGGACATCTATAAAGTTGGCTAAGGTGATTGTCGAAAATAAAAAGTAAGCGCAGCCAAGCCGGCAACTAACAAGCTGATAACCGCTTGCCTGCTACAGGAACCGCACTGACTACGCCAGATTACATCTGCTCCAGCAGCTCGTCGAACGTGCGCAGCAACTCGGCGCGGCTGTCCTCCGGTTCGGCTTCGAGGCGCTGCTCAAATACTTCGCGCTCCGTGAAATCGTGCAGGCTCCGGGTGAGGGGCTCTTGCGTTTCGTCCTCCTCCTGGCCAAGGGCGCGTAGTTTCACTAAGCGGAAGTGGCGGCGGGCCAGCACTTCCAGCTGATGGCGGTCCAGGGCCTGAATAACCTTCAGCAGGGCATCGGCTACTTCCAGCTGCGTCAGCTCCGAGTGAATCTGCACATCGGCCCAGGCCGGCAGCAGAAACCCCGTGTTGTCGTAGGTGGTGAGTCCCAGCGTGACTTCCTCCAGGCTGCCATGAAACCGCACCAGGCGGCGGGCACCTGGTACCGGCAGGCTTTGCAGCTCGGCCAGCTTACCCTCCCGGAACTCCAGCAGCAGCACCTCTTTCGGGTGGTCGATTTCGGAAAATGAGAGCGGGATAGGCGAGCCGGAATACCGGATATGCTCGTTGCTGCCCACGCGCTGGGGGCGGTGAATGTGCCCTAGGGCTACGTAGTCGAAGATGCGGGGGAAGTGCTCGGCCGTGACCTGCCCCAGGTTACCCACGTGGATGGTGCGTTCCGAGTCGGAGGGGGCAGCACCGGCGGCGTACAGGTGCCCGGTGGCCAGCACGGGCAGGCCCATTTCCTTGAGCTGCCACACTTGCTCTACCTCGGCCAAGCGGGCGTAGTGGTCAGCAATGCCCTGCTTGATGCGGGCTTCGCGCTCCTCCGCCGTTTCGCCCGGCACGGAAAGGCGCACGTCCCGGTCGCGCAGAAAGGGCACGGCGCATACCACCAGGCCGGGTTTGCCGGCGGCATCGTCCAGCACCAGCACCTGATCCTCAAAGCAGTCGGGCACGCAGCCCACCACGTGCACGCGCAGGTGGCGCAGCAGCCGGGCCGGGGCATTGAGCGTGGCGGGGGAATCGTGGTTGCCGCCCACCACCACAATATCGCGGCAGCCCGTGCCGCGCATGTTCAGCAGGAAGGAATAGTACAGCTCCAGGGCTTGGTTGGAGGGCGAGCTGGTATCGAACACGTCACCGGCTACCACTAGCACGTCCACCCGTTGCGCGCGCACCGTTTCCACCAGCCAGTCCAGGAAATGGCGGTGCTCCTCGGTTCGTTCGTGGCCGCTGATAAAACGCTGACCCAGGTGCCAGTCGGCGGTGTGTAGTACGCGCATAGTCGGCAAAGATACAGCAGCTGCCTCTGGTTTCGCCCGTCTGGTGAAAAGCAAAAAGCCGGTCCGCAGGAGAATACCCGCAGACCGGCTCCAGTGCTGGTGTAGCTACCCGTTAGTGAACGGGTTGTGGCTGAAACGTGCTGATGGCCTCGCCCAGATCATACACGGGCACGGTGGCCGGTAGCGTGGCCTGCACAATGCTACTGCCCGCCGCCGAGCGGTAGCCGCCGGCGCAGTGAATCAGGACGGGCTTGTCGGTCGGAATTTCGTGGGCCCGCTCCCGCAGCTCAGGCAGCGGAATGAGCAGGCTGTTGTCGAAGACGGGCTGCTGGGCCTCGGTGCGGTTGCGGATATCCACGATGGTGAAGTCCTGGGGCTGGCGGCGCACGTGCTCCACGTCGGTGGCGGGGGAGGTGGCGGGCAGCTCCCGGGGCGTGAGCAGGGCGCCTTTGATGTTGCCCTCGTAGCCAATCTTAGCCGCTTTACGGATAACGGTGTCGAGGGCAATCTGCGAATCGGCAATCAGGTAGAACGGCTCTTGCGGGCCGACCACCGAGCCAAGCCAGGTTTCAAACTTGCCCCCATCCATGAGGTTGATGGCGCCTGGCAAATGGCCCACGCGGAACTGCGCGGCCGGCCGGGTGTCAATGAGTACAATGCCCGGCTCTAATGCCGCTCCCGCCTGCAGGCGCGGCACGGCCCGTACGCTGTCTTCGAAGGGCAGGGCGCCCTGCTTGTTCAGGAGCACGTCGTGGCCGAAGTACTTGGGTACAAATGGCTGATCTTCCAGCAGCACCCGGATAAACTCCTCCTCCGACATGGGCTGGAGGGCGTAGTTGGTTTTCACTTCCTTGCCGATGGTGCTGTCGAGGTCGGTGCTGGTAGTTTTGCCGCACAGCGAGCCAGGGCCGTGCGCCGGATACACCCGCGTAGTGGCGGGCAGCGTCATCAGCTTCTGGCGGGTGCTGTGGTAGAGCTGGGCCGCCAGCTTCTCGCGGCTGTGGCCACCTACCAGGTCGGCTTCGCGCAGGTCGGGGCGGCCTACGTCGCCCACAAACAGGGTGTCGCCGGTGAATACGGCGCGGTGCTGGGCAAACTCGTCGATGAGCAGGACGCTGATGGAGTCGGGCGAGTGACCAGGGGTATTGATGGCGTGCAGCTCCACCGAGCCGATGCAGATACGCTGTCCGTCGTCGAAAGTCTGGTGCGGGTACGTGGCTTTCAGCAGCTTGCTCACGTAAATGGTGCCACCGGTTTCCTGGGCTATTTCCAGGTGGCTGCTCACAAAGTCGGCGTGGGGGTGGGTTTCAATGATGGCTACGATCTTGGCATCGTGCTCATCGGCGAAATCGTAGTAGGGTTGGGGGTCGCGGGCCGGGTCGATAATGGCTACCTGGCGGCCGCTGCGGATGGCGTAGCTGGCGTGGGCTAGGCCTTTGTCGTAAAACTGCTGAATTTGTACCGAGGTGGTACTACTGGGCAGAGGACTCATGGAGTGTTGGATGTGGTGGATGGCCCGTGGCCGGCGAGGCATAGCTGGGGCATATGTTCAAATATAAGCAAGTGTGGTTTTGTTTGCACAGCCTAAACCTATTCCCGAGCAAAAGAAGGTGCTAGCATCCCCTCGACCTAAGAGACGGAAGAGGTCAAAAAATATTTTTTAATGGTTGTACATACAATTAATAAATGCCTGCTATCTTTGGCCTATAATGAACGACCAGAAGGATTCACCACACTGCAACTGTCTGTTCTTTTCGGCCAATGCTTTGGGTCGGTTGCTTACGGGCTTGGCCGATCAAGCATTCAGCACCACGGGCCTGGCTCCCAGCCTGGCTTTTGTCGTAATGAATGTCAACCGACAGCCCGGGATTCAGCCTTCGCAGTTGAGTGATATAATGAAGCTGACGCCTTCTACGGTTTCGCGGCTGGTAGAGAAGCTGGAATACCAGGGTTATCTGCGCCGCGAGGCGACGGGCCGCACCACTCAAGTGCAGCCCACCGATAAAGGACAAGCCATACAGCCGCAGTTGCAGGCTGCTTGGCGCAACCTCTATACCCGCTACTCTGATTTGATAGGAGTGGAAGCGGCCAAGCTGCTTACTCAACAGTCAAACGCAGCTATTCAAGCTCTGGAGAAAACGGAATAGTTTTTTGTTCTAAAACTTGTATGTACAACCAAACAAAAAATTTCACTCTTTTCCCTGTGTTCTCATGAAAATTGGAATTCTAGGTACCGGCGCTGTAGGACAGACGCTGGGTGCCAAACTACTCTCCTTAGGCCACGAAGTGATGTTGGGCGCACGCCAAGCGGGCAACGAAAAGGCCATAACTTGGGTGCAGCAGCATGGTGGTAACGCGAGCGAAGGAGCCTTCGAAGATGCTGCCCAATTTGGGGAGCTACTGATCGTGGCTACGCTGGGCACGGGCACCGTGGCCGCCGTAACGCAGGCTGGTGCAGCAAATGCGGCTGGCAAACCTGTTATTGACCTGACCAACCCGCTGGACTTTTCCCAGGGAATGCCTCCGCAGCTGTTCGTAGGGCTTACCGACTCGTTGGGGGAGCAGGTACAGCGGGCTTTGCCGGGGGCCTACGTGGTGAAGACCTTGAATCTGGTCAACGTAGCCCAGATGATAGACCCAGCCTCGGCTAATGGGGGCGGGGAGCCAACGATGTTTTTATGTGGAGACAATGCAGCGGCCAAACAACAGGTAACGGCGGTGCTACAGCAACTGGGCTGGCGCCGTATTACCGATCTGGGTGGTATCAAGGAAGCACGCGCTACTGAGCCTTTTGTCCTCCTGTGGGTGCGCTACGGTATTGTTCACAATACTTGGACACACGCCCTGACGTTCTAAAAAACTCTACTAAGCCTAGTACGCAAAACCCCTCCGATCCTTGTGGTTCGGAGGGGTTTTGCACGATTGAGGATAGGCGCACCCCTTGGCTACGATTGCGTTTTGCTCTTGGTCTTGCCCGCTTTCATTTTCTCCCGGCGCTGCTGTTGCTGCTCGTCACGGAGCTGGGCGTATTTAATATGCTGCTCAGAGGTCAGCACGGCCTTCAGTTGCGTGTCGTATTTCTCCTTGGCTGCCTTCAGTTCGGGCAGGGCTGCCCGGCGGTCAGTGCTGGTGGCATACTTCGTGCGGATAGCCTCGTTTTCTTGGCTTTGCGCCAGCAGGATGCCTTGTACTCTCGTGGCCTGCTCGGTGGAGAGAGCAAGCTCCCGGGTGAGGCGCTCCGTCATTCGCTGCGCCCGTAGCTCCGGGGTCAGGCGGCCGTGGTCCTGCCCACGGCCACCAGGGTAGCTGTTTTGAGCGGCGGGGGTGGGCGTGGAGGTGGTTTGCGCGGAGGCGGCCGCCACTGTGAGGGCCAGGGTGGTCAGCAAAACAAGCATCTTTTTCATGGAAGCGGAGTCTGTGGTTAGGTTTGTTGGCCGGTTAGAAGGCCCCGGCGCTGCCGGGTTTAATCCAGCCGGTCCGAAAATCCGGCTACTGGGCCTGCTCAAGTACAAAGCAGTCGGGGGAAACGGCTATATTCGGGCCATCTAGCCGTTTGCAGACGGCTTTTTCTGCTGATTTCATCATCTCTCACTCACCTCTTCTCTTTCTTTTCTCTTCTTTTCTATGGCAAATATTTTCGCCAAAAAGCCGCTGGCCATTCTGTTGGGCGAGGCCAACTCCTCCGGGGAAGGCACGCTGAAACGGACGCTGGGAGCGGCCAACCTGGTAGCCCTCGGCGTAGGCGCCATCATCGGGGCCGGCTTGTTTGTACGCACCGCCGCGGCTGCGGCGCAGGCATCGGGTCCGGGCGTCACGCTGGCTTTCATTGTCGCCGCTATTGGCTGCGCCTTTGCCGGGCTGTGCTACGCCGAGTTTGCGGCCATGATTCCCATTGCCGGCTCGGCCTACACCTACGCCTACACCACCATGGGCGAGTTTGTAGCTTGGGTTATCGGCTGGGCGCTTATTATGGAATATGCCCTGGGCGCCGCTACGGTGGCTATTGCCTGGAGTGAGTACCTGAACAAGCTCTTACAGGTCTTTGGCACCAGTATACCCTACGCCTGGAGCCATTCTCCGCTGGAGAGTGCCGCCGTAAATGGCGTAATGGAGCACGGCATCATCAACCTGCCCGCCCTTTTCATCATTGTGATGCTGAGCTTGCTGCTGATTAAAGGCACGCAGGAATCGGCTACGTTCAACTCCATTATTGTTGTGGTAAAGGTGGCGATTGTGCTGATCTTTATTGCCGTGGGCTGGCAGTTCATCGACCCCGTCAACCACACACCTTACCTGATTCCTGAAAATGCCGAGCCCGTGAAAAACGCGGCGGGCGAAGTGGTACGCTCCTACGAGGCCTGGAACAAGCACGGCTGGGGTGGTATCCTGGGCGGGGCAGCCATTGTATTCTTCGCCTTCATTGGCTTCGACGCTGTGTCGACGGCAGCGCAGGAAGCCAAAAACCCCAAGCGGGATATGCCCATCGGCATCCTTGGTTCGCTGGCGGTGTGCACCGTGCTGTATATCCTGTTTGGCCACGTGCTGACTGGCGTTGCCAGCTGGCGCGAGTTTGCCGACCCGGCCAAGGGCGGCGAGGCTTCGGTAGCGTATGCCATTAAAGAGCACATGCCCGGTTTCGAGTGGCTGAGCACGGCCGTGACGGTGGCCATCTTGGCGGGTTTCTCCTCGGTTATTCTAGTAATGTTGATGGGGCAAAGCCGCGTGTTCTTCTCCATGGCCAACGACGGGCTTATGCCGAAGGCCTTTTCGGAGCTGCACCCCAAGTTTCACACGCCTTACAAGTCGAACCTGGCCCTGCTGGTGTTCGTGGGGGCCTTCGCGGCTTTCGTGCCCGGCTCCCTGGCGGGTGATTTGACCTCGTTTGGCACCCTGCTGGCGTTTGTGCTGGTAAGCATTGGCGTCTGGCTCATGCGCCGCTCCGACCCCAACCAGCCCCGGCCGTTCCGTTCCCCGCTTTCATCGGCCAGCTTCCCGCTCGTGCCTATTCTGGGCGCCGTTATCTGCCTGGGCATGATTGCAGCCCTCGACTACAACACGCTCAAACTAGCATTTATCTGGATGCTGCTGGGCTTTGTGGTGTATTTCCTCTACGGCAAGCGTAACTCCAAGCTGCAGCAGGGCATTGTGGTAGTGCCCACCGAGATGGAGGAGCAAGCCTTAATCGAGCCCGATGTGAACAACAAGTAACCGCTTGGGGCGCTGCCCCGCAATAAAAGCCCCGGCCAAATCTTTGGTCGGGGCTTTTTTATGGTTGCTACCCAGCGGCGGCGTTGAATTTATTTGATCTGCGCCCGGGATTAGTGTGCAAGCAGGCGGAATAGTACATTGATGCAGATTTGACCTTTTCCCTTGAAAATCCTGCCCGTCCTTTTTGTACTGCTCCTGAGCGGGGTTGTGCGTGCCGGGGCCCAAAGGCTGAGTGCCCGCACCGACAGCCTGCAGCAACTCCTGGCCAAGTCCCGGCCCGATACCAATCGGGTGCGCCTGCTCACGCTGCTGGCTTGGAACCGCACCGACGATAATCCCCTGCTGGCCGTAGAATACGGCCAGCAAAGCCTGGCGCTGGCCCGCCAGCTGTCCTTCAAGCCGGGCGAGTGCCGGGCCCTGCTGATGATGGGCTGGGCCTTTCTGCGCAGCGGCAACTACCCCACGGCTGTGCAAACCCATCTGCAGGCCCGCAAGCTCGCCGAGTCTATTTCCTACCAGGGCGGTATTGTGCACGCCGATAATGGCCTGGGATATGCCCACCTCGAGCAGGGAAACTACGCCCTGGCCCTGCGCTATTTCTTTCGGGCTACGGCCCTGGCGCAGAAAATCCACGACGATGTGCTGCTGACGCCTATACCCGGTAATATTGGCTACGCCTACCTGCAAACCAACCAGCTCGACTCGGCCCTCTACTATACCCAGTGGGGCTATGCCCTCGACCAGCGGTTGCACGACTGGCACAGCGAAATCGGCGACTTATCTATTCTGGGCGACATCAAGGCCCGGCAGAACGACGAAGCCGCTGCTCGGGCTTTCTACCAGAAGTCCATTACCCGGGCCCAGGGCATGCCGGTTTCGTATGCCCTCTGCCGGTCGTACCTGGGGCTGGCTCGTTTGGCGCGCACCCGCGGGCAGATAAATCTGGCTAGCACCTACGCGCAACAAGCCCTGCAGGCCAGCAAGAAGGGGGGGTACGCCAAAGGCGTGTCGGAGGCCAGTAGCTACCTGGCCGCCATTTACGCAGCCCAGGGCAACAGCACCCAGGCCTACACCTTCCTGGCGGCTGCCAGCACCATTCGCGACAGTTTATTCAGCCAGGCGAAAGTGATGCAGGTGCAGGCACTCAACTTTAGCGAGCAGCTGCGGCAGCTGGAGCTCGGTGAGCAGCGCAAGCGGGCCCAGGTCGAGCTGCGTCAGCGTCTGTTGCAGGCTGCCTTGGCCGGGGTGCTGCTGCTGGCGGGGCTGGGGTACCTGCTCATCAGCCGCCGGCACCTGCGCCGGGAAGTAGAGTTTGCGGCAGAGCGGCAGCGCCTGATTCGGCAGCGCGCCGTAGCGGTGCTGGCTGCCGAAGAAAAAGAGCGCCAGCGCGTGGGAGCCGAGCTGCACGACGGGGTAGGCCAGCTACTCAGTGCTACCAAAATGAATCTGCTGGCCCTGGAACACCGGGTGGACCTGGTAACCGCCACCCACCGGGAGCTGTTTGCCAACGCGTTGCAGTATCTGGACGAATCGGTGCGCGAGGTGCGCAGCATTTCCCATAACCTGCTGCCAACGGCTCTGCTGCAAGCCGGCCTGATGCCAGCCGTAAAGAACTTGCTTAGCAATATCGCCAAGATTGATAGTCAGCTGCAGGTGCGCATGCAGGTATTTGGGGTAGAGCAAGGCCGACTGGATGTACTGGTGGAGGCCGTTCTGTTCCGGGCTATCCAAGAAGCCATCCAGAATATTCTAAAGCACGCCCAGGCCACCGAGATTGAAGTGCAACTCATCCAGACGGAGCAGGAACTGACGGTGATGATAGAAGATAATGGTGTCGGCTACAACGTGGCGGCCACCAGTCATCTGGCCGGCGTGGGGCTGCAGAACATTAGTACCCGGATGGCTTACCTGGGCGGCCGTGCTGATTTTGACACGGTACCCGGCCGCGGCACCACCGTAACGCTGGTAGTACCCACCCAGCAAAGCAAAGGCCATCAACGCGAGGTTCCCGTTCACGAAGTGGGCGCAAATGCAGCCAGCTAGGGAAGTACCTCTTGCGCAAAGGGGCGGCCGCCTGATACGCATGGAAATAAGGAAGCTGTAAGAGGTTTATTGACAAGGCATAAAATAGCCAACGAGTGGTATGCTTTTTCTGCTTCGGGAGTGGCAGCTGAAAGCCCTATGCAGTTCCGGCAGGTACCTGGGCATTAGAAATTTTCCCGCATTTCTCTGCCAAAAAGAGGTATATATACTTAGATGAATTAAAAAAATATTGATTTATATTAGCATTGTTCCAAAAGCAGCCGGCCCCTGGGTATTCGGCAGCGGCCTCTCATCCACACCTATTTCTGCTCTGTTATGGCCTCGAAAATTCTGTCTTTCCTTTGCCATGTGCCTGGGCTTACACCCGGCGCCTTTCCCTCGGTACCCGCACCTAAGTCGGCCGCCGAGCACCCGTCCCGCCGCTCTGGCACCCAACTACCGGCCGCCGGCCCGGTACACCGCAGCTCCACGGCCGGAGGCCACTTTGCCGCTATTTATGAGAATGAGCGGTTTGTACGCTTTAAGTACATGCAGGAACTGGGCGGCGAAACCCCGCTTCCCGGGTAAGCCGGCGCCTTTTATTCTCAGCGGCAAACGGGCCATTACGCTTCGCTTTGAAGGGAATGGCCCGTTTGCTTAAGCCAGGGTTTGACCGCGGCGCAGGGAAATCGGCTAACTTGGGGCCGATAATCAGGTTTGTGTGCACATGATTCGATTGATAGGCAGCCTGCTGGTTTGGCTCAGCGCGGTAACCGCAGCGTGGGCGCAGGCGGCACCCTTAGGCCCGGCCAGCAACGTCTGGTATGGGGTAGTATCGCGTAGCAGTGGTCGGGCCCTGGATATTGCCAGTGCCTCGCCCGAAAATGGCAGCCGGGGTGTTCAGTGGGAATTTACCCAGGCGCAAAGTCAGCAGTGGCGCTTTACGCCCGTTACGGCCAACAGCAGCTACTACCGCATAGAAGCCCGGCACAGCGGCAAAGCCCTGACGCTAGAGGGACCTGGAGATAACGCCGCCGTCGTGCAGCAGCCTTGGTCGGGGAGCTTATACCAGCAATGGCGCATAGTGGCGGCCGGGCCCGCAGGTTCATTTCAGCTGGTGTGCCGCGGTAACGACTTCAGCCTGGCGCTGGCCGCCGCCGATAAAGCCAACGCCACCCCAGTAGTGGGCCAGCGGGCCCTGGGCCGCGCCAGCCAGCAGTGGTGGCTGTTTCCGCTGAAGCTGACCGTAGCCACGGATCAAACCGCGTTGGGCGCGCCTCAGGCATTGGGCGCAGGCGTGAACAGCGCAGGCAATGAGCTGCAGCCGGTGCTCACCCCGGACGGCCTGACCCTGTATTTCGCCCGCAACCGTTTCGCCGGCAATACCGAGGGCAACACCGAATCGGCCGATATATGGGTAAGCCGCTCCACCGATGGGGGCGAAACCTGGGGGCTGGCGCAAAGGCTGGATGTGCTGAATACTCCGCAAAACAACGGCGTAATGGCCCTTGTGGAAAGCGGCAAAGCCGTGCTGGTGCGGGGGCGCTACGAGCGGGACGGCAGCTTCCGCGACGACGGCGTGTCGCGCGCCCCGCTGGCGGGCAAGCAGGCCCTCAAGCCCGAGCCCCTCGAAATCAGCAACTACTACTCCAACGGCACCTCCACCACCTTTTTCGCCCCGGCCGATGAGAAAGTGCTGCTGCTTTCCCTGGAGCGCCCCGATGCCTACGGGGCCAACGACCTATACGTGAGCCTGCCCGCCGGCAATGGAACCTGGGGGGAGCCCCGCAACCTGGGCAACGTTATCAACTCGCCCGGCTTCGAGTTTGCACCCTGGCTCACGCCCGATGGCCGCACGCTGTATTTCGCCTCGTATGGCCATGCCGGCTACGGCAGCTCAGATATTTTCGTGAGTCACCGCCTTGATGACTCCTGGACGGCTTGGAGTGCGCCCCAAAACCTGGGCCCTGGCATCAACGGCCCCGGCTTCGAGGCCTATTTCCTGTTGACGCCCGATGGCAAGCAGGCGTATTTCGCCAAGGCCCGCACCCCCAACGGGCCGGCCGACATCGTCCGCACGCAAGTTGGGGTGGTGCCCCCGCCCGACAGTACTTCCGTAGCGCCGCCCGCCCCGGAATTGGCGCGTGCTACGCTTACCGGCCGCGTATTGGATGCCAAAACCCGCAAGCCCATTACCGCCGCCATCAGAGCCGAGCGGCTGGATGGCCCCACGGCCGTGCTGGTGCAGGCCCGCAGTGAAGCCAACGGTGGCACGTTTCAGCTGTTGGTGCCCGCCGGGCGCTACCGGGTAGCCGCCACCGCCGGCGGCTTTCTAACGGCTACCGATACGCTTACCCTGACCACCAACCAAACCCGCGACTTTCTGGTAATGCCCGCCAGCGTAGGCTCTAGGTTAGAGCTGCCTACCCTCATTTTCGCCCAAGGGAAATACACGATGCTGCCCGCCTCCTTTACGGAACTGAACCGCTTGGCCGGGACGCTGCTGGATAACCCTACGGTGAATATCCGGCTGGAAGGTCACACGGATAATGTGGGCAATGCCGCCCTGAACGTGAAGCTCTCCGAGGAGCGGGTGCAGGAAGTGAAACGCTATTTGGTGCGGCGGGGCGTGGCCGAAAACCGGATCAGCACCATCGGCTACGGGGGCTCCAAGCCACGGGCCAGCAACGAGCGGGAAGAAACCCGGCGCCTGAACCGGCGCGTAGAATTCACGATTGTGAAATAGCAGACAACGTATAGCCTTAGCCCGACTGCCTATTGTGTCGGGCTATACAGCCTTTTCCTGCTTAAGTCCCTCTTTTCTACGACTGATGCGTGCTACCATTCTTCAGGAAATTTCGTTGCCCGACTTGCCTTCCGCCTCGGGGGTTGAAATAATTGGCGACGTTGCCTACGTCATCGGCGACGATTCCCCTTTTCTCTACCAACTCGCCTCCGCTTCGCTGACTGCCGGTGCAAGGCTTACCCTGTTTGAAACGGCGCACTTCAGCACCGGGCGCATCCCCAAGGAAATAAAGTTGGACCTGGAATGCCTCACGGCGCTGACCACCCCGGCGGGGGAAGCAGGACTTCTCGTGCTGGGCTCGGGAGCTACGGTAGCCCGTGAGCAGGGGTTCTGGGTGCCGTTACCGGGAGCATCGGGGGCAACCGCCAGCGTTTATCCACTCTCGTTAAGTGGTTTATATGCGGCCCTACGCCGGGAACTTCCAACGGGCATCAGCCTGAACTTAGAAGCCGCCGCCGCTAGCGCTACTGAGTTGCTGTTGTTCCAGCGGACCGTTGGCTCAGCCGCGGGTAATCTGCTGTTTCGGATGCCGCTGGCCGCTACCCTGGACTATTTACAGCACCGCGCCACTCAGTTACCCGACATCCAACGGCAGCACTACTTGCTTCCTTCTATTGACGGAAAACCTGCGGGTTTCTCAGGCGGCACTTGGTTCGCAAACCGATTATTTATAACGGCCTCGGTGGAAGATACCCAGGATGCCGTTCTCGACGGAGCTGTTTTAGGCTCGTTTGTAGGCATCCTCGACCTGACGAACAGAAGTGCGGACCCTCTGCCGCTGGTCTTGGCAAAACTACAGTTGCCTGATGGCATACCCTACCGGGGCAAAGTGGAAAGTGTGGCCGTACGTCGTCGGATTGCTGAGAATCGGTACGAACTGGTACTAGTAACGGATGATGATGCCGGGGGCTCTACGGCGGTGCTGGTAGAAATACAGCTGTAGGCAGAGCGCCGCCACAAGGGGTGAGCGGCTACGGGCACTACCGCACCATCTACTCACCCGAGTATGGCGTCGTTGTCGAAGCTCTGGCTGCCGCAGTTTCAGGGCCCTTAGCTGATGTAGCCTGGCGCCGCGTTAAACACAAAACCTTATGGCTGAAGGTTTATCTGTTTGAATTTAAAGAACTTGCCGTTGTTTGGATGCTTCAGGAGTTACGCCGCCAGATAAAGCCGTCCAGCACATAGTGGGTAGCTTGTGGCAGCGCCAATAAGGGCACCAGCAGGCTGAGGGCCAACGAATCGGACACGGGGGGCAGCTGCTGAAAAAGGCCGAACGCTCCCGCATGCTCGCGCCACACCAGGCCGTCCCAGATGCCTTCTTCCAGGTAAGCCAGCCCAAACAATAGTCCCAGCGCTAGGGCTATACCGTAGCGGCGCTGCCACCAGCTTTGGGCCCTGGCAGGCGTGTGGGAGGCTGGCTGGCTGGTAGCCCAGATAAGCGCTAGGTACGGAATGCCGTGTGCCACCACATTGAGCAGGGTGAAAGCCAGGTCGCCGTTGAAGAGCACGATACCGACGTACCACGAAGCCGCCGTACCCAATAGCAGCAGATTGCGCGGCCGGTTGAATTGCCGGGTGTGGTGCCACCGGCGGATTTCCTTCACCAGATACGCTACCAGCAACGCGACATACAGCGCGGTCAGTAGCCCGCGCGCCGCTGGCCAGTCGTACTGCACAAAGTCGCTGGTCACAAACCAGTTGAAGTTACGGGGGGGCGACAGATGCCACCAAAGCAACGGGTAAAGCGTGGCCGCATACACCAGCACCGTATCGAGGCGGCGGCTGAAGAGTGAAGTGGTTTCGTGGCGGGAATAGAGGCGCAGGAATCCGTACTGCTGCCGTACGAAATGGAAAACGGCCGCGTATGCCAGCACCCGCCAAAACCACAACCCCGCCACCCAATGCAGTGCCACGCCTGTTGCGTAGCAGGTCAGTGGCACCAACCAGAGCAGCGTACGGAAGCGCCGCCGCCGTACCGGGTCGAAGTAGGTGCGAAACAGGGTGCTGTAAACGTGGGCCACGTCAATAAACACTACCAGGATTACCCAGGCCCACACAGGCATCTGGGCAGACGTGCGAAAAACGGGCGGCACGAGCACCACGGCCAGCAATGCCAGAAACGGCGGCCCCAGAATCCAGAGCCCATCAAACGCCGCCGACCGAATCCAGGGCTGGCGGCTGGCAGCTGGGGCTTTAGGTGTCAGGAGGGCTGATTTCATACGGCAGCTAGCATTTCGCGGGTGGCGCGTAGCCCTTGGTAGAAGGCTTCCTCGAAGATAGACATGCCACTGTAATCGGAGTGAGCAAAGAAAATGCGTTGCCGCAAAGGCTGAGCGAGAGCAGCCCGTTCGGGGCCCCACAGGAAACCCGGAATAGGCGCAACCATGCCGTGACCCCATACCCAGACTTCCACGCGCTGCACGTAAGGAGTAGCGCCAGGGTGCAGGTGCTCCAGCTCGGCCAGAACGCGGGGCAGCCACTCGGCGTAGGTGGTCTGGTAGGCTTGGCGGCGCGCCACATCAGGCGGCGCGTCGGAAAGAGGCCAGTATACCGTAATTACCTTGGGCCCGTCGGCGGAAAGGCTGAGGTGCTGATGATTAGCATTCACATAGCCCACCGAAGCTCCCCCATAGCCTACATTGTCCCAGCTCAATGGCTGGCCGGGGCCCTGCGGCAATCCAGTAACGGTGAGGTTGGCTACCAACCATGGCGCATGATGCAGTGGCTGTGCGGGGTGCACGGCGCCCTGTACGCCGGCCAGTAAGCGTTGCGCCACAAACTGTGGAACGGCCAGCAGTACCTGCCGTGCCCGAATGCGCACGGTGCGCTGAGCTGCTGCATTGTAGGCCAGCACTTCTACCCCTGTCGGCGTTTCCTGCAGCTGGCAGGCCACGATGCGCGATAAAATAGTGCCCTGGCCCTGCTGGCGGAGCTGTTCAACCAAAAAACCATTGCCTTCCGGCCACGCTAGCACATCGGCGGCGGTGGCATTGTGGGCGCGACCTTTGCGGGCGGCGAAGTAGTGCAGCCCTGCCCACGCCGACACCTGCGCCGCCGTGGCCCCGTAGTCGTCCCGGCAGCTGTAGTCGAGGTACCAGCGCAAGTAAGGCGACGTGAAGCCTTCCTGATCGAGGTAGGCGGCAAAGCTTTGCTGGTCAAGGCGGCGGAACTGCGCATCGGTGGAGGAGTGGTCGAGCGGAATGGCAAAGGCGTCGCGTCCGTCGGTGCCCCGGGCCTGCTTCAACTCGCCAATAAGCTGGAAGAAACGCGCAATCTGAGCCCGGTCGGCGGCCGGGACGCCCACCTCCGGTACTAGTCCCTGTTGCCAGTGGCCATTCAGCAGCAGCCGTTCTTCGGGGTCGTGGCAAAGGTGGTACTCATTGTAGATGGGTAGGCCGGAAGTACCATCGAAGCCCGTAACCACCCCCGATTCTCGAAGAAAACCCAGTAAGTCGTGGTTGCGCGCATCGGGTACGGGCAGGTAATGAGCGCCCCACGGGTAGGCCGAAACCTGATTCTGGCCGCTGGCTGCGTTGCCACCGGTCCGGGCTTCCAGCTCCAGTAGTAGCGGCTCGTGGCCGTGCCGGGCTAGCTCGCGCCGGGCCGCTAAGCCGGCCACGCCGCCGCCCACAATCAGGAGGTCAGTGCTTAGCTCCTGGCTGGGAGCAGGCAAGCGGCCGGGCGTCCGCAGCAAGTGCCCCACGGCATGGTCGGCACCCCGCAAGCCGCCCTGGATGTGGTTGGTGGCGGAGCCGGCCGGGCTGCAGCTTTCCAACAGCACACCTGGCCCCAGCACCAGCCCCGCCACCCCCACGCCCGTTCGTGCCAGGAATTCCCGACGGCTAGGGTTAGTTAGGCTGGACGAGGGGGAGGGCTTGGGCGGCATCGTATAAGAAGGTAATCTGAAAAGGCTGCCCTGCCGGGGCGCAGCCAAAGTATGACGGAACTATCTAGCAGTCTGATCAGTGCACGTAGGGGCCCCAGTCTTCCTCAAAATAACGCACCAAGGCCTGATTATTGAGCTGGTTGATATCGGTGGGCACTTCGGCCATATCGGGCGGAAAGTCCAGCATCTGGCGGATGGTGACGGGCGTGACGTAGCGCAGGTCGCGCGGCAGCGGCCCGGCATTGGGGCGCCAGTGGCCGTTTTCGCCGGCCAGCACGAAGCCCCATTCGCCAAATGACGGCACGTAGCAGTGGTACGGAATGGTGTGGAACCCAGCGGCCTGCAGCGTATGCGCAACACACCAAAACGACTGCCGCGCCACGTATGGCGAGGTACTCTGCACCACCAGTTTGCCACCTGGGGCTAGCAGCCGGTGCAGCTCCTGGTAAAATGCCGCTGAGTACAACTTGCCAATAGAATAGTTGGCCGGGTCCGGGAAATCCACAATCAGGCAGTCGTAGCGGGTCGTATCCTGGCGTACCCATTGGTAGGCGTCGCCGTTGATAACCTGCACCTTCGGGTTGAAAAAGGAGCGTTGGTTGAGGGAAGTGAGCAGCTGGTTTTGCTTGAACAGCTCAGTCATGCCCGCGTCGAGGTCTACCAGCCGAATCTGCTGCAGCTGCGGGTATTTCAGCAGCTCGCGCACGGCCAGCCCGTCGCCGCCGCCCAGCACCAGCACGCGGCGCGCATGCGGGAGAGCCTGCATGGCAGGGTGTACCAGGGCTTCGTGGTAGCGGTACTCGTCCTGGGAGCTAAACTGCAGGTTGCCGTTCAGGAACAGGCGCAGCTCGCGCTGGTTTTTGGTGAGTACAATACGCTGGTAGATGGTGCTTTTGGCATAAATCACCTGGTCCTGAAAAGCCAGCGTTTCGGTATAGCGCTGGATGCGGCCGGCGTAGCCAAACGTAACAGCCAAGGCCAGCAGCGCCGCGCCCATCAGGCTGGCGAAGGCCCGACGGTAGGGCCGGGTTTCCGGAAAGCGGTACAGCGCCACGGCAGCCACTACCACGTTCAGGGTTCCAAACAGGAGCGAAGTCCGCATCAGGCCCAACTGGGGTACCAGCACCAGTGGGAAAATGAGGGAAGCCAGCAGCGCCCCAATGTAATCGACAGTGAAAACTTTGGAGACCAGGTCTTTGAACTCGAAGCGGTTTTCCAGAATCCGCATCAGTAGCGGAATTTCCAGTCCCACCAAGATGCCCGTCAGGCCCACTAGCGCATACAGAATCAGGCGGAAAGAGGCCACGTACTCGAACAACACGAAAAGCAGCGGCGCTGAAAAGCCACCAACTAGGCCCACCAGAATTTCGAGCCAGATAAACCATTTCAGCAGCGGCCCGCCCAAGTAGCGCGACAGCCACGATCCTACCCCCATCGAGAACAGGTAGGCCCCGATGATCGTGGAAAACTGCGTGACCGAGTCGCCGAGCAGATAGGAGGCCAGCGTGCCCGCAATCAGCTCGTAAATCAGCCCGCAGGTGGCAATAACAAACACCGACCCCAGCAGCAGCACCGACTGGGCTTCCTGCCGCGCCGCGCCGCGCCTGGCCCGCTCCGGTGTGCCGGGTGAAGCAGGCGCCGGAGCTTCGGCGGCGGCATTAGCCATGAATAGCGGAGCTGATAATCAGAGCCACGGCAATCATGAAAGCGGCCGCCACAATAGCCAGGGCGGTGTTGTGCTCTTCCACGATTTCCTTCCAGAGCATGCGGGGGGTGAGCTTTTCGATGATAATGAACGACACGACCAGAATCACGATGCCCAGCACCGAGTAGATGATGGAGGCAGCAATGAGCTTAAAGTTGAGGTATTCCATACGAGTGGGGAAATTCACTATTTATGATAGAAGCGGGCGTGGCCGCTCCGTGCCGTAGACGTGCGGGCACCTTCCGGATTTTCGTTGTCGTCGCCGAGCAGGCGCCGGCCTTGGAGGCCAGCCCACACAAACACGCCGTAGGCGAAGAGCGCCACCAGCACGTAATAGCGGATGGAAAGTAAGGAGCGCAGATAATTCATGCAGCGGTGCTGTTTGAGAGCTAAGATTCGTCTTGAGGACCGTAGTTGCTGTTGGCCCAGCGGTTATGCTCGTGCGAGTGGCGACGCAGGTACTGAATGACGGGGTACACCGCCAGCAGCAGCAGCAGTACCACCGCATTCGACTGCAGCGGCGTGTGCTGGCTGACGCCGAGATGCAGGGGCAGGTCCTGGCCGTTTTCGGAGACGGGGTAAAGCGTAAGATGATACCTGCCCGTTGGAATGTTTGCCAGCGTGGCATCCTGGTCCTGCGAGCCTTCACTCCAGCTTTCGCCGTCTTCCACGCCCGAGTAATACTCCAGGCTTTTCGTGAATTCGTAGCGCTGGCCGGTGCGCTCGTTCACCAGCGTCACGGGCACCTCCAGCCACTGGTTGGCCAGCGACGATGTTAGCGCAAACTGCAGTGCCGCCGGCCCCTCTATCTCAAACGCCTTCGAAACCAGCACCCGGTTGCTGCCCGCGGCCACTGCCTCCGCGTTGGCGCCGGTCGGCACAGTTTCGCGGCCGGTAGAGAAGTCCTGCAGTAGTACCTGTTTTTCGGGTTTGATGAACAGGAGCGCCAACTGCGTAATAATCACCAGCAGTGCCATGTTCAGGCTGAATGAACGCAGCGCCGGCCACGAATTCTGAGCCGGCGCCGGCTGGATGGCGCCCACCCCCGTGCGGAAGGGCATGCGTTGGTTGGGCACCTGAAAACCTTCGGCTACTTCCGAGGGCTCTATGTGCAGGGCTCTGTACCAGTGCGCGGCCTGGTGGCCCTGCTTCTCGCGCACCAGCATGTGGGGCGGTGCAATGTATTCGGTGACGGTGAGCTTACTGTCCTCATGGATTTCCCAGTCAAACTCACCTTCTGCATAGAGCGTAACCGGCGAGTAAGAGTTGTAGATGTCGTAGCTGGTATCCTCATCGAGGATTTGGGCCCCGCGGCTGGTGGCTCGTCCAGAAACTTTGTAATCACGGCCGGCAGGGCCCACCAGCATCCAATGGCCCTCGTACATGGCCAGTTGAGCTTGAATACCGGTTTCCTCGTGGCGCAGCATGTATTCGTGCCACTGGTAGATAGCCTGCTTTTCCTTGCGCAGCATCCAGCCCAGCACGCGGTACTGCTGCCCGCGCAGCGTACCCACGGCCCCTAACGGGAGCACTGGCTTCTGATTACCCTCAAATTTGCCCAGGCTTACCGGCGCGTTGTCGTCCTCCGCTTTGAAATAGGCGTGGCAAGCAGGGCATACAAAAAAGGTGCTGTTCTCCTGGTCGAAGTACGGCACTTGGTGGTGGCATTTCGGGCAGGGCACATGGGCCGGGGCAGCGGAGGTAGCGGGTACATGGCTCATCGGCGCACTTCGGTTTTACTTTGCTCGACTCCGCCGAAAAAGTCCAGCGTGGCGGCATACAACTCCCGTGCCCGGTCGGCATTGTCGCGGCGGTAGTTAGATAGAAACACGTCGAAGGTGGCCTGCCCATGCTCCGGCCAGGTATGAATGCTCAGGTGTGACTCAGTGAGGCCAATAACGGCCGTGAACGAGCCATTGGGAAACGTGTGGTACACTTCACCCACCTTGGTCAGACCCAGTGCGGCAATCTGCTCATCGAAGAAGCGCTGGCAGGCCGCCGCATTGGTCAGCACACCGGCGGGGGCAGCAAAAGTGGCCAGCACGTGCAGGCCCGGCGAATAAACAGACATTCAGGATACCACAGCTACAATAGAGAGGCCGCCCGCATGAGCCGACTGGCACCCGACAATATTACACTGATGCCGGCCAACCACGCAATGACCGGGAGTGTATTTGTTCAGCTATCCAGCGTCCGGCCGAGCGGCCAGCACCCTCAAACAAGGATTTTCACCTGGGCCGTTACCTTTCCGCCCCAACGCATTTGCCCAAGCCGCTTTCCTAGGAAAATTATCCGAATTGAAGACGATTTTCTCGGCTAATGAGCTGTTTTCGAAAGTATTTACTGCGGCACCCAGATGCAGCAGATTATAGAAAATTTCAGCTGTTATATACAATCGGGGCGGATTTGCCGGCAGCCATAGCCGCCGAATGCGGACAACTGCAACTGAATGTTATGAACCCGATGGTCGGCTTTGCGCTGTTCACGAGTGGCTCCTATGAGACCAATGCCTGCCGTACCCTGCGCGAAAATTTCATAGCAGGTAGCACGGCTAATGCCCAGCGCAGAGAAAAAACATCGTCACGCAGGTCAACCCTGTGCTGGGTTACGAAGGCTCGGTCAGAATTGTAAATTATACCGTAATAATCAGTTTATGAATGAAATGTGTTGCTATAACAGAGCTGCAACTGCTGGCCCAAGCTTAGTGAAATGAGACCTGCACACGCAAGAACTTGGTCCACCTCGACTTTATTTAGTTTCCTAGATCCAGGGTACAGTAAAAAAGCTCTTAGCGTAAACCAAGAGCTTCTTTATTGTACCCGGAGCCGGGGTAGCCTCGGGCCTCAAAACCGAGATACTAACCCGTTGATTTACTGCGAGTATCTTCTGAATTACGTTAAGTCATTTTCAAATAGGTGGCGTACCAGGTGGCGTAAGGTCTTTACATCCATTTTTTACCCGCCACCGGGTGGCGTTTACTGCAGCCGGTACTGCTCGCTTGAACGGCTGCCAATGCGGTCCATCATTTCCACGAGTCGGCCGCGCACGTCGCTCGAATCCCGGGCCATAACTTCCAGCAGCCCCGCCACCCGATCAAACGCTTCTTCCCGGTTGGCCGGTACCCGCGTCGTCAGAATCCCGCGCACCTCCCAGATTTCCCAGATGGTTTCGCGTGGGATAAGGTGCGGCGAGAAGTAGGAGTTATCCGACAGTAGCTCCACTTCCTGGTCATTTTCGCTGATGGGGCGGGGAATGCGCTTTACCATCACCGAGTCCTCCGTGACCACCACGTACACGTGGCGGGGCTTAACCATGCGCCAGTCGTCCATGCAGCGCGCAATGACCACGTCGCTGGTCCACAACGTCGGCTCCATGCTCGAGCCTTCCACTTCAAAGGCCCGGTGCGACTTGCCCGAGAACTGCGGCAGGGCCAACAGCTCCAGGTCCATTTCCTGCAGCACCTGAGGCTTTTCCCGCGACAGCTGGTAGCCGGCCTGAGCAGGAGTAGGCACGAGCATAATGCCCTCGTCGCCGGCCATGTTCAGCGTGACCACCGCCGGGGCATTCGGTCCCCCGTGGCGGTAGCTGTGCTTGGCCGCAGCCGGCTCCTTCTCAACTGCTGATACTGGTTCTTCCTGGTCTTCCAGCGCCGTTTTCAGCATCTCGCCCTCACCAAGTAACAGCCAGCCGGGGTTGATTTCCGGGTAGGTCTCCAGCACCTCTACCAGCGTATCGAACCCGGGCTTGAACTTGTGTCCAATAAAGTTGTATAGTTTCGTTGGGCGGTCATGTCCAAGTTTCTTTGCAGCGCCGTACACAGAGTCGCCATAATGCTCTATTATCGCCGATAGACGGTCACCAATCTGCTTTTGCTCTTCCATTATGCTGCTCGGTGCTATTAAAACTTATTTGCTAGGTCAAACTTATTTTTGTAAACTTGTTTGCCTTTAAGACCAAAGATAAACAAATAGCAAACAAAATGGAACATGTAGCAAAGAAAATTTCAGAGCAGCGTCACCTGTTCGGCAAGCGCAGCAATTACACGGCCCGCATCCTGGCCAACTTGGAAGCCAAGGGCAAAGTGTTCACGCGCCAGCAGGTCTACAATGTGGTGTCCGGGCGCTACTTCAACCTAGACGTGGCCGAGGCCTTTTTCGAGGAGCTGGAGGCCGAGTTAAAGCGCCGCGCCGACCTCGAAGCCCTGGCCAACCGCCAGATTCCCACTTCCAACCGCGCGCAGATGCCTGCTTAAGCTATGCAAGTAGCCCTGCTAGTCCCCGAACAGGAGTGGCGGCAGCTGCTCTCCGACGTGCAGCGCCTCAAGGAAACCGAGGCTGCCCCCAAACTCCCCGCGGCTGCGCCCGCCCCGCCCGACCGCATCCTCACGGTGCGCGAGGCTGCCCACTACATGCGCCTCAAGCCCGAGGGCGTGCGCAACGCCCGCCGCGCCGGCCGCCTTACTGGCTTGCGTCTCAACGAAAAGGAGTGGGGCTTCCGCCAGTCGGAGCTCGACCGCTACCTGTCCCGCTACAACCGCCGACCGCTCGACGCACCCTCCGCCGGCTAACCGCCCCTGTCATGTCTCTGCTATTCTCCATTGTTGGGCCCGACGCCACGTCGGCCCGCTCGCTTATTCGTGTCCACAAAGCTCGGGTCCGCTACCAGCAGCTTACCTGCGAGTTCACCGAGCAGCGGGCCGACGACACCCCGCCCCGGGCCTTTTCCCTTACCTGCCAGGAGCTCGTGCACCCCGACTTGCTTCACCGCCTGGCCCACTTGGTGCCGCACCTGTGCCTGCTTACCGAGCAGCTAACCGAAACCCCCGACTACTGGCCCGGCGACGAAGCCGAGCCCCTGCCCGCGCACTTCAGCGCTTTCACGGTCGTTGGCTTTACCATCGGCAACGGTGGGGGAGGCGTCACGCTCGTTGGCCAGCGCCAGCTCGCCGGCGGCAAGGTGCTCAACCTCACGTCCCCTTACGTGGCCTTTCACGACGAGCAGGCCGGCTACGCCTACGCCGGCCTGCTGGAAAGTACCCTGGAGCAAGCCCTGCAGGAAGTGGAAGCGGCCCTGCGCGGCAAGTGCACCGACTACCGCCAGCTCGATTTGTTCGCCCCGCCGGCCTCCCCTTTGCGCATCTGCTAAGCATGAAAGCCCCCGCGTTTCTGTTCTACACGGGTGACTTTCTCAGCTCGCCCGACGTGCAGCTGATGGAAGCCCACGAGGTGGGGGCCTACTGCCTGCTGCTGTTCAACTCCTGGCAGTCCGACCACCCTGGCTACCTTCCCGCCGACGAAGGGCGCCTGCGCCGCACCGCCCGCCTCTCCGTCGCGCAGTGGGCCGAAAGCCGCGAGCTGCTGCTCAGCAAGTTTCCCGCGGTGCCCCACGACCCCACGCTGCGCTACAATCCGCGGCTGCTCAAGGAAGCCGAAAAGCAGCGCCACCACCGCGAGCTGAAGTCCCTGGCCGGCCAGGCCTCCGCCGCGAAGCGCGCCGCCCAGCCAACATCCGCTGCCCGTAACGCAACACCTGTTCAACCGCTGTTGCCCTCCCGCACTGCATCGACCGTCTCGCAAACCTTACAAGCAACAGCCGCACCTGATAAGTCAACACCTGTTACCTCTCTCGCCGGCACTTGTTCCGAAACAGCCCAACAGCCGCCCAACCTTTCAATTTCACTTTCAACCCTCTCTCCACTACGTTCCGAGAGGGCGGCAGGGGCCGCCGCGCGCACGCCCAAACCGGGAAATAAGTTGTCAGGTACTTCGGTTCAGAAGAAGGGCACGGCGACCAAGTCGGAAGTTCCGCCCGCACTAGCAGCTGTGCAGGACTATGCGGCCGCGCAACATCCGGCAAGTCCCGGGGCGGGGGAGGAGGCTGCGGCTTTTTTCGACCACTTCCAAAGCAATGGCTGGCGCGTGGGCGGCAAAACCCCCATGGTTGATTGGCGCGCCGCTTTTCGCAATTGGATGCGCCGCCGTGCCCACTTCCAGGCGCCCGCTGGCACTGCGCCAGCTACGCCCACCCGGGCCCGCACCGCCCCCAAAGCTGCCGATCCTTCCCGCTGGAGCTAACCCGCTATGCCTGCCACTTCCAAGACTCTTCCAGCATCCGCGCTGCCTGCTGAGCAGCCCAACAGTGAGGCCCTGCACGATCTAGCGCTAGAAGCCGCCGTGCTCGGGGCAGCCCTGCTCGAAATGCCCGTGCAGCGCACCCTGCTGACTACCCTGCCCGATGAGCAGGTTTTCTTTTCCTTCGCTCACCAGCAAGTGTACCTGGCTATCCGCGACCTGACGCAGGCCGGCCTGCACGCCGACCTGCTCACCGTCGTCCAGCAGCTGCGCACCCGCGGCACCCTCCGCCGGGTCGGCGGCCCGGCCTTTGTCGTTGGCCTGACGCAGAAAATCAACTCCGCCGCCCACTTCGAAACGCACTGCCGCATCCTGCAGCAGCACCACGCCCGCCGCGTTGTTATCCGCGCCGGCACCGAGCTGGCGGCCTACGCCCACGACCCCAGCCGCGACCCCCTGGAGTTGCTCAGCACGGCCCAGTCTCACCTAACCGGCCTGCACCGGGCCCTCGAAACCCGCCCCGGCCAAACCGCCGCCGCTGCCTTCGACACTACCTTTGAGCACCTGGCCCAGGCCGTGCAGCAGCCCGGTGGCCTTACCGGCATTCCCACCGGCCTCGCTCAGCTCGACGGCCTGACCGGTGGTTGGCAGCCCTCCGACCTCATCATCCTGGCCGCGCGGCCGGCTATGGGCAAAACGGCTGCTCTGCTGCACTTTGCCCGCACCGCTGCTCTCGACCACGGTTACCCTACCGCCATCTTCTCGCTTGAAATGCCCACCCTGCAACTCATGCAGCGCCTTATTGCCAGTGAAGTACCGGGCTACAGCAATTCCGACCTGCGCCGGGGCCACTTACCCGGCGGCTTAGCCCAGGTTGCCCACGTGCAAACCCAGGCCCAGCGCCTGCGCACCCACGGCCACCTGCTTCACCTCGACGACACGCCTGGCCTGAGCCTGCAGCAGCTGCGCGCCAAGTGTGCCCGTCTCCACGCCCAGCAGCCGCTGGGTCTGGTGCTGGTCGACTACCTGCAGCTCATGCGCGGCGACACCCGCGGCAACCGCGAGCAGGAAATCAGCAGCATCAGCCGCGGTCTGAAGCAGCTGGCCAAGGAACTTAATGCCCCAGTCATTGCCCTGTCCCAGCTCAGCCGCGATGTGGAGAAGCGGGGAGGGGAGAAGCGACCTATCCTTTCGGATTTGCGGGAGTCCGGCAGCCTGGAGCAGGACGCCGATTGCATCATCTTTCTGTGGCGCGGCGAGTACTATAACATCGCCGAATACCAGGACGGCACGCCTACCCGGGACACTGTCTTGTTTGATGTTGCTAAGCATCGCAATGGCCCCACCGACGAATTGATTGCTGGATGTATACTTCGACGGGGACTGTTTAAAGATTTACTCAGCACTTAGTAAGTCAGGGGTTGTTTATTAACTAATATCTATAATATTAAAAGTCTAAATATGGAAATTCATGAGCAACAGATTATATCCAACTTGGGAACAACTAGAGGCTGTACACAACCCTTTGACCCCAGGAGAAAAGGCGCTAATTCGCTATTTAGACAAGTATTTGCCCGTTGATAAACAATGGAACGAAGATAAGCCATTAGCTCATTATAGCGGCTGGCTCATTTTTGCACAGCCATACTTCAACGGTACCAGGCCCGACGTTGTGATTCTAAATCCTTCCATTGGCATGATGATTTTTGAAGTTAAGGACTGGGAATTATCAAATTACGCTTGGTGCGAGGGCAATTTTTGCGTTGATACCGCTCATGGTTATCAGCGGATAAAAAGCCCCATCAAGCAGGTAAGGCATTATCGTGAGAAGCTCATAAGCCAATTGGTCCCCGCCATTGGCGAACAGATTGACCGCGAACAGGACAAAGAAAATCAGCCCAGCTTTGGGCTCATTAAAACAGCTGTTTACTTTCATAAAAGCACAACAGCTACTGCCCAAAGCCTTTTCGGGCCCAAAAAGCGAAAAGGACAGACAGATCAACAGTTTGTATCTGAGAAAGTAAACTATTTCAAATATGAGCCTGTGTTTGGGTTCGATAGCCTCAGGGCCGGATTACTTGAAGATATTGTGCCCGATGTTTACCGTAAGGGTAGCTACTTCTGGCAGCCAAAATGGAATGAGGAAATCCTCTTCTGGATGCGCCCTCCCCATCACAGTATTGAACAGGGTACGCCGCTTAGCCTGCGAGGGAATCAATTTAAAGTGGCGGAACCGCGGTCTGGGCATCACAGGGTTAGGGGAGTAGCTGGCAGTGGAAAAACGCAAGCATTAGCGTATCGTGCGGGTAAATTGGCTTCCCAGGGCTACAATGTGTTAATTATTACTTACAATATCACGTTGTGGCATTACATCCACGATATGATCAAACGCGCTCCGTTTTCCTTCTCAATGGAACGGTTTACGTTGGTGCACTTTCACGGCTTTTGTAAAGATCGGCTTAACGAACTAGAGCAGGACTGGCCTAGCTCAGATGGGTTTAAAGACTTGCAGGTATTCTTTCAAACCGGTGTGCCTGATGCTGTCATTCAAGCTATAAACTCTGTTGCGCAAAGAGGAGGCGCTGCTTTACCCAAATACGATGCAATCCTAATCGATGAAGGGCAAGATTATCATTTCGAATGGTACGACATGCTCACCAGTCATTTCCTCAGTGACCGTGACGAATTATTAGTGGTTTGCGACAAAAAACAAAACATTTACCAGCGTGAACTGCTCTGGCTGGATAAGCGAGTTAACCGTGTAGGGCTAGAAAAATTTTCCGAGGAATACATTGATCTAAAATCTTCGCACCGTCTTCCCCCATCGGTTGCAGAAATCACCAACGAGTTCAGCGAAACCTTCAACCTAAACCAAGACCTTCGTGCCGTCAAGCTAACCGATAAGCCCAGGTTGCTTGATAATCAGCACATTATTTGGCTTAATATCGAGGGGCAACGGTGGTTAGAATACATTCATTTTGCTTTTCTGCGTCTAAAGCGCGCCCAGTACCATCCTTCCGATACCGTCATCCTGCTGCCTTCCCACGAAAAAGGTTTTGAGGCCGTAATGTTCTTTGAGAACCTGAAGGTGGGCGTGAATCACGTGTTCGAAAACGAAATGGAAAAAGGCTACCATCCCAACAAAAAGGCTTTTTGGCCTGGGGACGGTCGCCTTAAAATGTCTACCATTCACAGCTTTAAAGGGTGGGAGGCAAAGAATGTTGTACTGTTTATCGACCACACGTCCGAGCCCGAATCCCAGCTTAACGCTATTGTTTATACAGCTCTTACCCGCACTCGTGAAAACCTCATTGTGTTGAACAACCACCCGCGGTATATAGAGTTTGGGGAGCGGTTACCGAAGCATTGGGAGAAACAGCAGTAATAGTGTGGCCTTTGTCATGTGTACCTTGGAAGCCAAGCACTTTTTAGCTAATGATTGGAGCGGCATCACGGCACACGAATTACATCAACGTAGGCACCCTTTTACGTCATAGTAGTAAAGCAAACTCGGTATCTTAGAGCACATTAAGCAGAGAGTTTTTCTTTAGGCGTGGCCAGTAATTTACTTTTTCGACTATAAAGGCCTCGCCACCACCCGCGACACCTCTTCTTTATTGCCAGTTAACGCCCTTGTTAGCACCGAATCGGTGCTAACAAGGGCGTTAACTGGCAATAATCTGCGCAATGGAAGCTTAATTAGTTTTCGTTAGGTATTAATATTAAGACTTACACGATTTCTAAACCTCGAAATTGAGTACAGTGCCGTTGTCCTCAGATAATTGCAAATTTTTGTCGGTGAGATGAGTAATTTTAAATGAAGATAAATTATTCTCAATTTCGATATGCAAACGGCTTGAATCACCTTGTGGATGCTGCCACCTGCCTATTTGTCTAATATCGCTATCTTTTTGCTCTCGAATTAATGTGTTTAGTTGGGAGCCGCTGTTCTGAAAATAATATATTTCAGGAGATGTGCTATTCTTTAAATGCCATTTTCTTCCAAATATAGATGGCGAGATATCGCTAATGTTCATTGGGTCAAGTGAGGAATTACTAACGTGTTCAGTTTTTGTTTGTGTAATATTTGGTACTCCAACATTGCTCTGTTCAGTATTTGCAGCGCTTTGAATATTTTTAGTGGACTCCTCGTCATTCAAAGCAGCGCTATATGCTTGTGGTGAACTTTGTATAGTATTAGTACTTGCATTGTTGTAATTTAATGAATTTGTGGGATTGTTAATAACAGTGTTTTGAGTTGGTGCTACAGATAGATTAGATGTAAAGCTTATGTTGGCCAAGGTTTTTTGTTTGTCTTTTTCTGACTTATGCCAATCATTTAGCATTTGCTTGGCCAAGCTGTTTTGAATAGCGGCAGTCTGTTCAAGTATCTTCTGCCCAAGTTCAATTTCCTTATCTTTTCTTATCTGCTCAAGCTGAGTTGCAATGTTTAATTCAGCTTGCTCTCTAACTAGCTCTCTGTCTTTTAAAATATTTAAATTAGTCTTTAATGCTAAAGCAAACATTTGCTCATGCGTGTAAAGCTGGTGGTCATATTCTCCAATAGGAGTTGCGAGTTTGACTATTGTGGGAAGAATTTCGATTACGAAAAACAATATTCTGATAAACCACAAAAAGAATAGCATTGACATGTTGTCCTTGTCATGAGCTGCATTTTCCATAGAAACAAACTGGCTGATAAAGCCGCGTTTGTTCAGTTGCTTGTCATAAACAGAGTTAATGGAGTCGTTGCGTGCTTGAATTTTTTCACGCTCTATTTCAGCTTTCTGGCTGGCTGTTAGAGCGTCGTTCTGATTTTTTGCAGCATCAGCTCGAAAATTGTCCGCTTTTTTCCGCGCCTCAGATCGTAATTGACCTGCCTTGTTGCGGGCAAGGTTAGCTGCGACGTTTATCTTGTTATATACGGCTTTAGCTTCTTGGTATTTCCTTGCAGCTGGACCTTTGCGCGAGAAGTAACCCTCAATCCATTTTCCTGTTGAAGCATCCGTATGAGGTTGTACGTATGTTTTAGCCCTAGCTCTATCTACCACTGTAGCTTGATTCTGGCCTTCTTTTTCTTTGTCTCTGGCAATAGATTCTTGCGTTTCCGCTTCGGCTATTAGTGCAGGTACTCCAGGCACCTGCGAATCTGCCATGCTTAGTTGTTGATTAGCAAGTTTTGCCCGCTCAGCCTCGGCTTTCTTCCTTGCTTCAGCATCATTAATACCAGAATTCTTCTCGACCGTACCGCCATATTTCAGTTTTGAATTCTGAATATCTTCTAATGCCTGCTTTTCAATCTCAGGTTCAAATATTTTTAATTCGAGAGGAATAGAAATCATAAAAGCTAGCAACCCTGCCAAAAGCATTCGGGTGACTAGGGGAATAAAGAAAGGCTGTTTGGTGACGGTCGGATTCTTTTTCAACGTAACAACCATGCTGCGGTCGATACTGAAAACAAGCAACCCCCACACCAAACCAAAAATTACGCTTGCAACCCAATTGCCTTCATGTGTTGTAGGGTCAAGAGTGAAAGTCCAGGCTGCAAATCCTCCAGACAATGCAGCCAGTAGGCAAGTCATAAATATGGTGAATCCAATACTAGCTTGCCGGTTGTAGTCAGTTGGACATTCTTTTAGAAGCGAGATTTCAGCCCCAGAAAAGAGCCAACACAAATATTGGAGAGCAGAGTAATTCATCAGAATTTTTAATTTTAAGCTAAGAGTGTATCCAATTCACTGCGCGTAGCAATAGCCAAAGCGTAACTACCACGTCGTGCAGCAATTATTCCATAAAGCGGCACCAGGAGAAGCAAGGCAATGACGCAGCGTAGTGCCCAGTGAAGGATGCTGATAGAGCTGGAGCTAGCAATGGATTCAACCGCAACAGTATGAAACAAGGCACGCCCTAATGGCCATTCTATAAGACCAGATAGCAGTAACAAGATGAGTCCTGCTACGCTAGCTCTGCGACCAAAATGCAACCCGGTATTCACCCAACGTAAAGCCTTGCGAAAATACATTACAGCAATCAGTAGCGTTACAGGAAGTATTACCATTCCCCATCTCCCGATTATAAATCCACAAGCTACGGCTGCGGCAATTCCTGTTACAAGAGCGGCACCCAATACGCTAAGCCCTAGGCTAGCATAGCGGGCCCGGTCTGTGTAGGCATGAGCCAATAGAGTAGGTTCCGCACCAGCTAGCCATGCTAATGCCAAGGAAGGGGGAGGCAGGCTACGCATTTGCGTCTGACTTTTCTGACTGAGAAAGCATGCGGTTTACGGCAGCGCCGAGTGCTTTACGCAACCTCGCATATACATTACCCACCGGCCAAGTAGATGCTCCAACTGGAGCCGGTGGCAGTACTTGCTCCTCAAAAATTAGGCGCCGAGCTTGTGTTGGGTCATGAGTTTGCCAGTGACCCAGGATTGGTGGAGGAGAAAGGCTGATGCGTGGAATTTCAGGCAGAGTCATCCCCTCAAAACGCGGGAGCCCCTGCACCTGAATGCTCAGGGGAATGCTGCGCGTTTCAGATACTGCGTTCCGCGCAACCAGTTCATAAATGGTAGAATGACCAGGGCTTACGTCACAATAGGTCTGACCAGTTACGTCTCGACCTTCTGGGTGTAAAATAAGCTGTTCAGCATGACTGACTTGCCAGCTAAGGCGCACGATTACCGACGCCATGGTTGATACTTTGTCGCTGGTAAACCGCTGAATTTTTACCAAAGGGACCACTTCTACCGTTGCTTGCGCTGCCAGTCGAGTTCGTCCATCCAGCGCAATAATTTCCAGTTCATAAGTACTGGTACGAGTAGGGCGTATGTCAAAAGCCGTCTTACCCGTTACGTCACGCGTTGAGCCATCAATTCGTAGTAATAACTTCTGATAGTGCTGTACCGACCAGCGTAGCTCTGTAGGTTGTCCGGGCTTAATCTTCGCGTGTGCTGGCCCAAAACCATTCAATACCGGTCTAGGATAAACCTGTACCTCACAACTACTCTGTGCCGCCACACCAAAGGCAGAGTCAGCCCTAATTATATAGCGAGTCGCGCTGTTGGGGTTGCAGTCTATGTACGACGCAGTCTGCGCCAGTAATTGCCCTGGGCTGTCACCAACATAAATAGTTGCAGCTCGGTCTACTACCCAACTTAATCTAACAGGTTCGCCGGCCAGTACAGTGGATGGCTCAGCAGTAAACCGCTTGATATCCGGCGGACGTTGATCTGTGCGAACTGTAAACGACTGCGAGGTCTTATGTCCTGTAAAGCTCGTCGCCTCCAGGGTAAACATCGTGTCTCGAGTGACACGTACAGATACATCTTGCTTGCCCGTTACTTCCCCATAGGGGGAGAGCTTTAAGGAAATAGCATTGCTTACCTGCCACTGAATGCGTACCGGAGAGGCATCATTCACTACTTGTGGCGTCACTATAAACGATGTAATAACAGGGGCAGCAGTCAGTAACTCATGCAGAGCCAGAAACCATTCCTCAGCCGAAGGCCTAAGATCTGGTTGATGTATTCCTGCTTCAAAGCATCGATTGAATAAATCAGCTACTACTGCAGGATAATCATGCAGCCCACGGTGTGGGTGCGGTACCACTGCAAAGGCCGCACGTTGCTGTCCATGCGGGTATAGGCCATGCTGGATAGCCCCTGTAACATCGGTTATAGCCTGGTTATGAAAGCTCCCTGCAAAAGGGTGCAGTCCTACTAGCAGCCGATAAAGGATAACTGCCAGCGAAAAATTGTCCCAGCTTAGCTGCCGGATTTTTTCTTGACGTAGTGCTTCAGGAGGGGTGTATTCTGGAGTGCACAGCTTACCTGCATAAAGTAAATGCCCCCGCTCAGTGACCTGAACGGAGTCTAGGTCAATGATACTAACCAATCCCTGTTCGTTTACGAACACGTTTACCGGCTTCATATCTACAAGCACGTAGCACTTTTTGCGCTGCAGCGCGGCCACTGCGTGGCATAGGTTCCGGCAGATACTTAGTCGAAGTCGGCGGGCGTCAGCTGTACCATGCGCGAAACGTTGCCATTGGAAACCAAGTGAGCTGTCAAGCTTGCCAAGACACAGGGTTTCTAGTTCGACACCTTCTGCCCTAGGCATCACCAAGCCTGCAAAGTCCCCATCATCATATAAGGCCGCTGTCGGCCATATCAAGTAGGGGTGCCCGCTAGCCACGTCCGCCGTTGCTGGCGGGTTTGCAATCAGAAAATTTATCTTCTCCTCTTGCTGCTTTGTTCGCTTTTCGGGCTTGTACAATTTGCCCACTCTAGGGCCTTTTCCCGCACCCTGCTGCACCGAATGCACCACTCCCTCGCCGCCTCGCCCAATAGGTTTAACGGACAGCCGTACGGCGTTGCCATTTTTGAGGGTAATATTCATAATTTATCGACGGTGCTTCTTCGACTTGGCTTTTTTTGCCGAACTCGAGTTGGACTTGCCACCGCGTTGCACCTTAATGTTTCTAACTAGTTGCTTTGGAGCAGTAAAGCCAATTGGGCTATCTGTCTCAAGAATCATCGGGTGTACCGGCTGAGGTTGTATAGACTCACTCGAGACAACAACTTCCTTTACAGGCTCTGGTGCTTCCTGATCTATTCGTTCTTCTACTTCCGCTGGAGCTGGCGCAGTGCCAACCGTTCCAACCAGATCTAGATTGACTGCCAGAATAATAGTCTTGTCGTCTGGTTCATCAGCTAGCCGCTGTGTCCCACTCTTGAGTAATTGCTCCCAGAGCTGATTAATCTCAGCCGCGGTTTTCCCTTGTTTATGAAGGCCAATGAGGGCTTTTACATTGGGGTCGAAGAAAGGCGGGTAAGGTTCATTTAGTGCTTCGTAGCGGTTGGCCTGCTCATCAAAGCGAGAAAGTGCAAATGTGGCCATTTCACAGCCATCCGAAAGCAACGCAAAAGCTCGGAAGGTGCCGTTAAATACATTGGCTCCCACAAATTGCTCTACCCGATCAGCCCCCCAGATGTTAGAAGTAAGGAAGACGGTCGCATTTACTTCTTCCCCACGGTAGGGCGTCATAATTGCTTGCCAGCTCCCATCCGGTCGTTGAGCTGCAGCCCGACCATCCCCAACATTCGTTACGAGGAGTCCCTGGGGGCCAAAAACAACAACGATGATTGTGGCGCTTAGTGAATGAAAATCTAAGCTTTGTGATTCGGCATAGTAGCGCAAATCATCAACTACTTTCTTTAGTGTATCCTGGGCCATGCTAGCCCAGGCGGTTGCGTTAGGTAATTGCTTGCCATCCGCCCAACCCTGCTGCCGGATCAGGTCACAAAACAACTGACTCGCCTTCACGGCGATTCTAGCTGAGCCCCGATCTGAGTTGGCACATGAACCCGCACCATCCGACACTACTGCCACGCCCCACGCTGGATTTTCCGGCAGCAGTTGCAGCGCGTTAGCATCCTGACAGGGCAGGCCATGCTTGATGTGACCCTGTCCTATAACAGAGCCTTTCGCTACTAACCAAGGGCTAGTAGTTTCAGCCAAATTTGTCATCTAAACCGGCGTCTGCGAGAATGAGCCTCCCGACCATGCGTCTACCGGCGCGAACTGCACCTGCTGGCCGGTACCGGAACGTGATACTTCGCTAAGGCTGTTGCTTAGCCACTGAAAGAATGCACCAAAGTTCAGGCCATCTAACTTAAGGGGGTGAGATGGAGCACTGATCTTGTTGAGCACGGCCCCGTTGGCACCTTCAGTACCTACCGCGAAGAGAGTGAATTTTTTGCGGTTAAGGCCATCCTGTATTTCAGCGGCAAGGCCGTTGACATCCTGACCTGGATCAGGTCCTCCATCCGTCATCAAAACGATGAACGGACGATAGTATGGTAGCCCTTGTGCTTTATAATACTGTTTACGCTCGTCAGTCTTAGCAATAGCAGCTCGCATACCGTCTACTAGCTTAGTAGAGCCTTTGACAGACAAGCGTGGCATCTGCATTTCGCCAATGAGTGAGGGTTCCTGCACACAGGTAACTGTGCTATCAAAGGTGATGACACAGACTTCAACTCGATTTTTAGCTACTCCGTCTCTTTGTAGTTCTGCAGCAAAATCTTGTAAAGCCTTGTTCAGTGCGGTAATGGGTGCGCCCCCCATGGAGCCCGATGTGTCAAGACATAGTACACACAAGCATTTCTGCTCATAGTTAGAAGGTGTGTCACCACCGAAAGTAATGGGTTCGTTCATAGTTGAGTGTTTATGAAAATAGAAGTCTCAAGCAATATATTCAATTATTGGAAGTAGATATACTTATTTATGATCAATCAGTATGAGCACAATAGTGAAGCTGTTCGTTGATACTCATTAACAAGCCGAATTTTGAGGTGCGAACTAACGTAGACGGCTTTTGCTTGATAGTGTAATACCAGTTTCTTTTATAGTATGTAATTCCTTTTGTGATCTGTATCAGTTGCCCAGAATAGTATGAATGTTATAAAAATTATATCAATTTTTGTACAAATTAAAGATTAAGCTCTTGCTTATAAAGTGCAGAAGAATGCTCCTTGCCGTATAGAAACTATCTTATACATTAGGTGCTCGTTTCTATTCAAAAGTATCATGTTATCCAAGAAAGACCTCTCCGAGCGCGACATCTGTACCAAATTCATCACTCCCGCGCTTGAACAGGCTGGCTGGAATAAGCTAAGTCAATTCCTGGAGGAAGTCTCCTTCACCGACGGCAAAATCTACGTTAAGGGCAAGCTCACCGCTCGTGGCAAAGCCAAGCGCGCCGACTACATAATCTACTACAAGCCCAACATTCCCATAGCGGTAGTTGAGGCCAAGGATAACAAGCACTCCGTCAGTTCCGGCATGCAGCAGGCCATGGACTACGCGGCCATCCTGGACTTGCCCTTCGTCTTCAGCTCCAACGGCGACGGCTTCGCTTTTCACGACAAAACCGTCTCCGAAGGCCCCCTGGAAACCTCCCTAGGCCTCGACGAATTTCCTTCGCCCGAAACGTTGTGGGCGAAATACAAAAAGTACAAGGGCTTGGAGTCCCCACTCGCCGCCAAGATGGCCGAGCAGGCTTACTACTCAGATGGCAGCGGCCGGCGCCCCCGCTACTACCAGCAAATTGCCATCAACCGCACCATCGAGGCCATTGCCAAGGGTCAAGACCGCATTCTGCTGGTAATGGCTACTGGCACTGGCAAGACCTACACGGCCTTTCAAATCGTGCACCGGCTGTGGAAGTCAGGTGCCAAGAAGCGCATCCTGTTCTTGGCCGACCGCAACGCCCTCATCGACCAAACCAAGCGCGGCGACTTCAAGCACTTCAAGGACAAGATGACCGTGGTCCAGAACCACCAGGTAGACAAAAGCTACGAAATCTACCTGGCCCTCTACCAGGGGCTGTCCGGCTCCGAAGAAGCCAGCAACGTCTACAAGCAGTTCAGCCCGGATTTCTTCGACCTCATCATCGTCGACGAGTGCCACCGCGGCAGCGCCCGCGAAGACAGCAACTGGCGTGAGATTCTGCGCTACTTCAAGAAGGCTTCTCAGATCGGCCTCACCGCCACCCCGCGCGAAACCACCGAAGTCAGCAACATCGAGTACTTCGGCGACCCACTCTATACCTACTCGCTCAAGCAGGGCATCGACGACGGTTTCCTGGCACCCTATAAAGTCGTACGCATCGGCATGAACGTCGACTTCGACGGCTGGCGTCCCGAAGCCGGCAAAACCGATATTCACGGCAACGAGGTCCAGGACCAGGTCTACAACCTCAAAGACTTCGACCGCAAGCTCGTTATTGAGGAACGCACCCAGCTGGTGGCCCGCAAGGTGTCGGAGTTCCTCAAGGGCTTCAACCGCCTGGCCAAGACCATTGTGTTCTGTGTCGACATCGACCACGCCGAGCGTATGCGGAAGGCTCTCGTCAACGAGAACCCCGACCTGGTGAAAGCCGACCACCGCTACGTCATGCGCATCACGGGCGACAACGAAATCGGCAAAAAGGAGCTCGACAACTTCATCGACCCCGAGCAGAAATACCCCGTCATTGTCACCACGTCCGAGCTGATGACCACTGGCGTCGATGCTCAGACCTGCCAGTTGATTGTGCTCGACAGCAACATCAACTCGATGACCAAGTTCAAGCAAATCATCGGCCGGGGCACCCGCATCAATGAGGAGTACGGCAAGATGTTCTTCACCATCCTCGACTTCCGCCAGGCCACTAACCTGTTTGCTGACCCTGATTTCGACGGCGACCCCATCCGCATCAAAGAAGTTGACGAGGATGATAACCTCGAACCCGAAGGTGCCGGAGAAGGAGGGGAGGAAGATGATAACCAGCCAGTAATCGATATCGAAACCGGTGAGGTAGTTGACTTCCCGGAAGAGGAGGACGAGGAAGAAGAGGACGACCAGCTTGGCTCTGATGGCCCCGGCATCCGCCAGCCCGGTGGAGGTGGCCCCAATCCGCCCCCACCACCAGCCTACAAAATCTACGTCAACAACGTGGACGTGTCTGTGCTTATGGAGCGCGAACTCCACTTCGACCAGCACGGCAAGCCCATAACCGTCAAGCTCACCGACTACGCCCGCCAGCAGATCAAAGAGCAGTTCCCCACCCTCGAAGAGTTTCTCACCACCTGGCAGGCTACCGACCGCAAAGCGGCCATCCTACAGGAGTTGGAAGAACAGGGTGTGCCCGTTGAAAAGCTGCAGGCCGCAGTCAGCTACGACGTCGACCTGTTCGACCTCATCTGCCACGTAGCCTACGACCAGCCGCCCCTCACGCGCAAGGAACGCCTCAACAACGTGAAGAAGCGCAACTACTTCACTAAGTACGGCGAGCAGGCCCGCAAGGTCCTCGAAGCCCTGTCGGAGAAATACGCCGACAAAGGCCTGGAGGAGCTTGAGAGCATGGAAGTGCTCAAGGTTTACCCCCTCACCAAGCTTGGCTCGCCCCTGGAAATCGTGAAAGAGTTTGGTGGCAAAGCCAAATACCAGCAGGCTATTCAGGAGCTGGAACAAGAGCTATACCGCTTGGCCTAAGCACACTATATAAACCTCCATCTACGGCGATATAAGTAGTGTTAGCCGCCGGTGCTGAGTATTTGCCTTGGCCATGGTGTAGGTGACAAATACCCCATTTATATTCGGCAAATGTGCAGGCAGTTTGCCTGCCTTTCCTGCTCGACTTCTCTTCTTTTTTGCATGTCTAACTTATCCTCCCTCTACAAGTCCATTGAGAAAATCATGTGGACGGACACCGGCCTCAACGGTGACGCCCAGCGCATCGAGCAATTCGCCTGGATGCTGTTTTTCAAAATTTTCTCCGACAAAGACCAGGAGCTGGAGCTCATGGACGAAGCGTATCAGTCGCCCATCCCCGCCGAGTACCGCTGGGACGCCTGGGCCGCCAACGACGAAGGCATGACCGGCGACGACCTGCTCGAATTCATCGACCGCGACCTGTTTCCCACCCTGCGCGGCCTCGACGTGAGCACCGGCAACCGCCGCGCCCTCATCGTGCGCGAAGTATTCGCCGGCAACAACAACTACATGAAGTCGGGCGGCAACCTGCGCAAGGTGCTCAACAAGCTCAACGAAATTGACTTCAACCGCGCCAAGGACCGCCACGCCTTCGGCGACATCTACGAGAGTATCCTCAAGGGCCTGCAAAGCGCTGGTAAAAGCGGCGAGTTCTACACGCCCCGCGCCGTTACGCAGTTCATCTGCGACACGCTGGCCCCCAAGCTCGGCGAAACCATCCTCGACCCCGCCTGCGGTACCGGCGGTTTCCTCACCGCCGCCGTCGAAACCCTCAAGGCCCAGGCTACCTCCGTGGCCGACCAGCAGGAGCTACAAAAGGTGCAAGGGTGGGAGTATAAGCCGCTGCCGTTTCTGCTGGCTACCACCAACCTCATTCTGCACGACGTGGAAGTGCCGAATATTAAATTCGGCGACGTGCTGGGAAGGCCCCTGACCGACTACAAGCAAAAAGACCGGGTCGACGTAGTACTGGCCAACCCTCCCTTCGGTGGGGTGGTGGCTAACGGGAATGAAAAGAACTTCCCGGATAACTTCCGCACCAAGGAATCGGCCGACCTCTTCTTGGTCCTCATCATGCGCTTGCTTAAGGAGGGCGGCCGTGCTGGCATGGTACTGCCCGATGGCTCGCTCACCGGCGAGGGCGTGAAGCAGCGGGTGCGCAAAAAGCTGCTCGAAGACTGTAACCTGCACACCATCGTGCGCCTGCCCAACTCCGTGTTCCAGCCCTATGCCACGGTGGCCACTAACCTGCTGTTCTTTACCAAGGGCGCGCCCACCAAGGAAATCTGGTACTACCAGCACCGTTTGCCTGAGGGCCAGAAGTCTTACTCGAAAACCAAAACCATTCGCCGCGACGAGTTTCAGCCCATTGAGGATTGGTGGAACAACCGCGAAGAAAGTGAAATAGCTTGGCGCGTGCCCATCCAAACTATTATCGATAGAGGGTATGATTTGGACATTAAGAACCCACACCAAGCCGAGGAAACACACGAGTACACCAGTGCTGAGCTTTTAGAGCTGCTGGGCCAGAGTTTCGCCAAGAGTAAGGCGTTGTTGGACACTATAAAAAGTGCATTGTAATGACGGCTGCTGAGAGATACCGACAATTAGAAATCAGTCCGAGCGTACAGGTAGCCAGATGGATTTTCAACAACCGTTTGAATAATGCTCCCAAACTACCTTTGCGTGAGGTAGTTGAAGATATTAAAACGGGTAAGACGCCCTCAAAAAACGAGAATAAGTATTACGAGAATGGGGTTTTAGATTGGTTCAAGCCATCTGAAATAGGCGAAGGCAAGTATCTAAAGAGTGCCAAAGACAAGCTTTCACAGCTTGCCGTGGATACCAAACAGGCAACCATCTACCAGCCTGGCACCTTGTTGGTCACAGCTATTGGGGACATCGGGCGGCTGGCCATTACAACAGACGTTGCTTCATCCAATCAGCAGATAACAGGCATTGCGTTCAATAAGCAAGTACTGCCCGAGTATGCTTATTATTACTTTCTGGCTTTTCGAGCCTTCTTCTATACTGACGTTTCGCAAACGACTTTGCCAATTGTGAATCAGAAGAAAATCACCTCGATTCCTTTTATTCTTTGCAGTGTCAAAGAGCAGAAGGCAACTATCGATTTCCTTTCTGCAATTGAATTAATAACACTGCCAGAAGAGGTTGGGCAGTTGAATAATCTCACCAATGACAGTGAGCTTCTCGAAGTAGCGAAAGGAATTTTTGCTACCCACTTTGCATCGGCTAAGCTCGTTTCAGAGTTTGATAATCAAGAGTTGCACCTCAACCAACTCCGCCAAGCCCTGCTCCGCGAGGCCATGCAGGGCCAGCTGCTCCCCCAAGACCCCACCGACGAACCTGCCGCCGTGCTGCTGCAGAAGCTGCAAGCGGAAAAGGCGAAGTTGGGCAAAGCCGGCAAGCGGAAGCAGAAAGAGCTGTTTGCGGAGGAAACAGAGGCGGTGGAAGGACCGTTTGAAATTCCTTCCACTTGGTCATGGTGTACGCTGGGAGAGGCTACATCTAAAATCGGGTCTGGTAGTACACCCAAGAGTGGATATGTAGGGGAAGGAATACCCTTCTTCCGTTCCCAAAATATCTACGATGCAGGGTTGGAGCTATCAGATGTTGTTTACATCAGCAAAGAGGTCAACCAAACCATGCGCGGCACTCAAGTGCTGGTAAATGATGTCTTGCTGAACATCACCGGAGGGTCATTAGGTAGAGCAACCCTTGTAACTGATCTGCCCAACGGAGGTAATGTTAGTCAGCACGTTTGTATAGTGCGAGCGGAGCTTTTGGCTAGTTCATTTCTCCACAAGCTCATCCTGTCACCCTATTTTCAAAACCTGATTTTTGCCTCAACATCGGGTGCGGGCCGACAAGGATTGCCAAAATATAATCTAGAGCAGTTTCTCGTACCGGTTCCTCCGCTAGCTGAGCAGCACCGCATCGTAGCGAAGCTAGAGCAGCTGATGCAGCACTGCGACGCACTGGAGCAGCGGATACGGGAGAGCCGGCGGCTGGCCGAGCAACTGCTGCAAACAGCCCTGCGCGAGGCGCTGGCACCGCCAGCAGGTGCGGAAGTGTCGGAGGAGGAAGCAGAGCTGGAGCTGGTAGAAGCGGATGCCGAGCCAGCGGCAGCACCCCGGCGTCGTGGGCGGCCGGCGAAGAAAGCGTATCAGCCCGGAGACCACGTGGAATTCGGTGACCTATTTAGCCAGCCGGAAGCATGAGCTACCCTGCCCCGCAGTTCTGCAGCGCCACCGGTACGGAAGTGTTTGACCTCACGTACTGTGCCCAAACCGGCCCAACGGTAACGCGCTGCGTGGCAGGGGCCAAGCCGGGTTTTAAAGGCTCAGCAGCGTCCCGCGCAGGCTACAAAATATACGTGGCCCTCAATGCCGACGGCGTGCACTACGTGGGCTGTACCTGCACCCGTATGAGCAGCCGCCTGCGTTTGGGCTACCGCAGCAGTAAAGATGGCCAGAACGGCTACCACGGCTATAAGTGGCTATCTAAGCCCGGCCTACAGCTCTACGTCTTTCACTTACAAGGCCTCGTGCATCCTGCCCCCGATGATGACACCCGACTGGCGACGCAGAAAGTAGCCGAGCGCATTGAAGCAGAACTGGTGTACGCCGTGCGGGCCGCCACCGGGCAATGGCCGCTTAGCCAGCACGAAATCCACTTCCACAACCTCGCCGAGAACAAGGAACTGGCTCAGCTGACAACTCGCATAGCCCATCAGTTGTACGAGCAACTACCGTTCACTTACTCCCTGACGCCCGCAAACCCCTAGTTTTCCAGTATGCTAAAGCGCCTGCACATCCGCAACTTCACAGTCTTCGAGGATGCTGAGTTTGAGTTAAGCGAAGGTCTTAACGTGGTAGTTGGTACCAACGGATCCGGTAAAACGCATTTATTGAAGCTTGCTTACACAATTGAATCAGTAGGTGCCAAAATCCTTAACGATGAATGGCTTGTGCAGGACGCTCACAACTGGGCAAACGGTCTTTCACGTGGTTTGATGGGAAGGTTTCGGCCTGAAAGCATAGGACGTTTAGTGCGCGCGCAAGCAAAAAATGGAAGGAAACGTAATTCGCTTGCCGTAATTGAGGCTGAATTTCTGAAGGGAAATCAGGCTGCTGTAGAATTCAAGCTTGCTGCGAATGCTCAATTAACCCCGGATCATCGCAAGTTGCCCATTACGGTAAGCAAGTTCCCAAAGGGTAATGAGCTCATAATGCCGGTGCTCATGCCTGCGAAAGAAATGCTAGCAATGTTCACCGGCTTGACTAGCCTAGCTCGTGAAAGGGCTATCAGTATTGACCAAACTTATGTTGACTTAGCTGAACATCTTGAGGCCCCAGCGAAGAATAAGTTAGATGCATACGCCAAGAAGGCAATTGCTTCTTTAGAACACATCATGGGAGGAAAAATCCTCTTAGAAAATGGGCGTTTTTACTTCTACCCTCCTAAAGGAGAAAGACAAGCTATTGATATGGTAGCTGAAGGCTTCAGAAAGCTTGCTACTATAGTCCAATTACTCAGCAATGGCCGCTTGTCGCCTAATAATACTTTATACTGGGACGAACCTGAGGCTAACCTTAATCCAGCATTACTTAGAGAAGTGGCCGCATTATTAGTGACACTAGTGCAGGCGGGCATTCAAGTTGTTTTAGCTACTCACAGCCTATTTTTATTGAAAGAAATACACATACTGGCGTATAAGAAGAAAGCTTCTGTACGCTACTTCGGGCTCAGCGCCGAGACTGGCGAGGCGACCAGTGTGACTATGAGCGACAACCTCGAATTGTTGCCTGACATTGTAGCGCTGGATGCCGAGCTAGCTCAAACCGACCGTTTTCAGGAAGTACTGGATCGGAAACATGCCGAGTAAAAGAGAAAAAGGCATCTGGCTGGATTTTCCGGCAGGATGGGCTGTCGTCAAGTACGACGGTGACAGCCATGACGACAACGCCGGTTTTTATCGTGCATGCATCGAGCACAGGGTACAGCATGTGCGTGGGGTAGATGTGGTGAGTCTAGACAGAGCTCGAAACCGTCTGTTGCTCATTGAGGTCAAGGATTTTCGTATCAGCTCTAGCACAGCAGATAAGCAAGCAAACAAGCTCCGACAAACGATTATACAAAAGGCGCTCAACACAGTAAGCGGCTTGTATAGTGCAGCTCGTGCCGGCGACGAGGAATTGCGACCGGTAGTGGAACGCATCTTCCGACCTGAACTGATTATCGAGGTCGTATTACTATTGGAGCAGCCACCCCTCACAACTGCACCGACTACCACAGCCGCCAAGTTTCGGATACAGAATCCAAAAACTGGTATTCAAGATCTGCAAATCAAGCTACCCAGTGTTTTTGCTGCTTTAGGCTTTGATTTTCACCTGCGCAGCAGCACAACCATGCAGACACAGGACGGCTGGCGGGTGCGATTACACTAGTCCAAGCAGCAACCAACAGAGAAAGTATATAGCTCAACCTTTACCAGGTATTTCGTTCATGCCTCTTCCTAAAGCTCCAACAGCATCGGCTGCCAAGGTCCGAGTTTCTCCTGGGCATGATTTCGTATTGGATTCATTCAGCTCGTTGCCTGCATACCGTCGTGGGGGAGTTGCTTGTTACCTATGTCATGCCCGTAAAAAGCTCATCAAGTCAACCCCAGAAGAAGTAGTTAGGCAGGCGTTCATCAGGTTCCTGTTGAACGAAGTGAAGGTACCTGCCGATTGCCTGGAAGCAGAGGTGCCCATGTCCGATTTCCGAAAAGGAGCTGCAGGCCGCGCCGATATCGTTATCTACGCCCGACAGTCAGACGTTGAGCTGGTACCGATTGCCATTGTGGAATGTAAAGAGCCTAGTCAACCCATCATAGACCAGCACCTCCGTCAAGCCGAGCGCTACGATGCAATTGTTGATACCGGCCTGGTGATTATCACCAACGGTTGTGAAGCAATAGCACGTAGCCGGCGAGGCGGTCAGTACCATAATTTGGTCAACATTCCCACCTACCAGCAGATGGTAAAGAGGACCAAAACCACCCTGGAAGCTGAGCTTGGGGTATGGGTTTATGACCGAATTGCTCACAAACCTGTTTCAGAAGAGCTAATCCAAAGCTACGAGGACGATGGTATTATAGGAAAAGACACTCCCGCACACCTGCATTCCTTCTTAGTAAATCTTATAGGCCTTCTCGACGACGACACCCAGCTACTGCCGCGGTTTTCAACAGCGGAGTTTCCCGTCATTCAAGACCAAGGACTACGTTTCACGAACTTTGGAAATGCGGCTGGCGGCTCCTGGCCTGGGAATTACCGCTATTACTTGGTTAAGCACAACGACGATGACTGCATTGTCAGCATAAGCGTTATGGGCAAAGCCAAGTTCATCAATGATCCGGTGTTTGGCAACAGCGTCGCTACAACCATGCTTTGCATAGCTGTCGACGACTATGATAAGAGCCATCTTTCTCTGGAGCTAGCCTTAGACCGCTTCACTGTTCAAGACGGGGAGAGCATTACTGTTTGGCACAATGGCACCCTTACCAATGGTAAAAAAGGCGCAGTGAAGCCCAAGGAAGTAGTTGATTTCGTAGCCACTCATGCTCCCGATCTAGTGGACGAAGAGGGTTATATCATCCTCGGTCAGCTAAATAACAAGCAGCTGCTTACGTGGAAACAAGCAGCCTCAAAAGCTTTCATCACCAACCTCATCCGCTATGCGTTGCTGCGCGACGATTTCCGGCGCTACAAGAATAGTCTAGCAAAGCCGCCAGCTAAGGCAAAGAAACGCTAGTCAGCCAACTTCTCAGTCGAAATCCTACTGCTATTTATGTCCAAGTTCGTCACCGGCAAAGAGCTAGAAGAAGTCGTGTATGACATCCTCTTCGAAGCCAAACGCCAGCTGCTGCTGGTGTCCCCTTATATCAAGCTCGATACCTACTTCCGCGAGATTCTCGACCGCCACGCCCGGAACCCCGAGCTGGAAATCATAGTGGTGTTCGGCAAGAACGAAGGCAAAGTAACCCGCAGCGTCAGCCGCGCCGACCTGGAATACTTCACCAAGTTTCCCAACGTCACGCTCATCTACGCGCCCAGCCTCCACGCCAAGTACTATGGCAATGAAGTGAAGGGCGTCGTCACGTCCATCAACCTCTACGATTATTCCTTCCGCAACAACATCGAATTCGGCGTGTACAGCGAGAATGCGCCCATTATGGAGAAGTTGTTGGAAGCTGTGAACCGGAAGAGCCTCGAAGACCAATCTTTCGAGCAGGCCATGCGGGTAGCCTCTTCGCACGATGTGGTATTCGCAAAGCGTCCCATCTACAAACAACGGGGCGGGCTGATGTCAAAGATTGTAGGTTCGGCCATGGCTAAAGATTGCCTAGGGGCAGAAATAGTGTTCGATGCGGTAGATGAGTTGCTGAGCAATCGTCCCTACCCGTCCAAGCGCTTGGCCGACATACCTAAAGAGTTGGAGTATCAGCAGATGGTACCGCAGGTGCGTCCCAGCCGCCAGGAGGTAGAAGCCAAACCAGCTCCATTGCCTAGCAACCCCGCTATTGCTCACGGTTCTCATCCCGACCAAAAGGCAGCGCCACTTCAACCTACTGTTCCGGTTCAAGCGCATTTGCAGCCGGATCCTGCTTCTGCAAAGCCAGAAGAAGTACACCAGCACCTTCGCGACTATATAGTCAGCCAAAAGCAAGTGGCAGCTCCTACATCTATTACTACTGCCCCGCAACCTGTTCCTACAGCTGTTGCTCAAGATGCACAGCCCCGTACATTACCAGTAACCCCAGTTGCTTCTCCTGCACCTCAGGCATCCAGGTCCGCGTACCCAGCACGTGCCCGCTCTACTGAGCAGGGCTTCTGCATCCGTACTGGCACCCCCATTCCCTTCAATTTAGAACGGCCCTTTTCTTATCCCGCTTATAAGAGCTGGGCAAGGTTTAGCAACGACGACTACCCGGAGCGCTACTGCCACAAAACCGGCAAGGAGTCCAATGGCAAGACTAGCAAACGAAATCCGATACTAGCATCCGCCTAGTACGCGTGGTCCTCAGAACATAAAGTAGGTATTCTATTCCCTGCCGCCCTCAACATTGTAACCAGAAGTGCATGATCCTGCCACTAATTGAAGTGGCATATCCTGAGCTATTCCTTGATTTATGACAGTATCCGAAGTCAAAGAGCTTGTCCGTACCTGCGGACTTTCCTACAAAGCAGCCACCACAACCCGTAAGACGGATTTTGATAAAGTATTTATAGAGCAGAAAGGCTGGCTCTGCAATCTGGAGGATAAGCTACAGCTGCTTCCCAGCGACGCAGCAGCCCAAGTGCATAGAGTTATAGCTAAGCTCAAAAGCGCTGAATTGCTATTCGCTGAGGATGATGTTGCAGACCTCTCGCGCTTTATAAGTAGCATCAATAATATTGTGTTGGTAGGCAACCGACTCAACAACTTCCGGCAAGGCACGAAGCTCGATGACGGGACTGCCTTGCAACTCCCCAACTTATTCAACCACATTAAGCAAGCAGGTCAGTTACTGGATTGCGCTATTGTGCTGAACAAAAACCTGAAAGCCTTCCTGCCTCACCTTTATTCGGTGGTCAAGCACTGCCAGGATCCGCAGCGTTACCCCATCTTCTATAAGTATTGGCGCAATATCATGCGGGAAGTATATGGCCTTTCCGATGCATATGACGCCATGACTCAGTTCTACCAAGAGCTACCCGAGCAAGACCGGCATCTGTGTTTCGGCAGCTACATGGGCGTTACCGGTATAAACGTAGCAGAAGTTCTTGCGAAAGAACCACTGCAAAACACCGAGAGCGAAGCTGCCATCCGCTACCTACGCGAAGAAGTTCTTAATCTTCACCAATATCAAAAGTTGCTACCCGCTCTGAATACCGCTCCTCGTTACTTCGTTATCGGCTCCAAATATGGAGACAATGCCAATGAGAGTATTCTGCCCCAAATGCTGGAGCGCCGGGTTATTGCTACAGGCTTCGCCCGCCATTTAGACCTTTCAGCGTATTATGGTGAAGAAGAACAGCTCATCGACGAGTATTTAAAAGAGGCAGGGGAAAAGCCCAATGCCAGACAGGCCTTGAAGCGTTTCCTTTCTATCAAGCCTGGAGATTTAATAGCTGTTAAAGCCGACGGCAGCCCCAAGCAAAGCAAGCCTTTCCTATCTATCGTCGGGCTCGCAAAAGTGGTGGAACGAGACGGGAAGGTATACCAGCATGACCCAGGAAAACTCGGGCATGTAATTAATGTCGAGTTCTACAAGTCAGATATATACAAGGAATTTGCGTTAGGAGGATACGGTAGCACGGTGCATGAACTAAAAAAAACCGAGGCTATTGAGACCATTTTCAATGCCGACTATTCCAAGCCAGGAGGAAAAACGGGCCTAGTCACACCACCATTACCACCAGCCGTGCAGCATCCCCTTAACCAGATCTTGTTTGGCCCTCCTGGTACGGGCAAAACCTACCAGACCTTACGCCTCGCTTATGAAATCATCAAAGGCCATGCGCCAGGTAGCTACGATGAAGCAAGCAAGTTCTTCAAGGAAAACCTGTACGATCAAATTGAGCTGGTAACATTTCACCAAAGCTTCACCTACGAAGATTTTGTGCAAGGTATTCGCCCGATGGTAGGCGAGGAAGGCAAGCTGACGTTCACCGAGCACAAAGGAATATTCTATCAAATAACACAACGTGCCCGCGCAAACTGGGAAAGCAACCAACAAAGCCACCTAGCGCACGTCCCATTTGAGACGGTATTTGAAGAGTTTATTCGGCCGCTACGCGAGGAAGAAAGCGTCATTGCCTTAGCAATGCAGTGGCAGGGGTTTTCGTACACCATAACGGGCCTATCCGAGTATAGTATTCGCTACATCAGGAATGGTCAGCAAACGCCTATGGCCACTGGTAGCGTCGAGTACCAGAGCTTTGATAGCTTCGCTTTCGATCCAGCAGCGGAGAAGACACTCAGCCTGGCCACGCTACAGAAGTATTACGAACAAGGCTATGGAGGAAACGCAATAGCGCTTGCTTCCTATTATAAACCCTTGGTTGAAGCGCTGCATGCACGGGCAAAGACCATTACTGTACCTAAGCAACAGCTCAAAAACTATGTACTCATCATCGATGAAATCAACCGGGCCAACATATCGAAAGTATTCGGGGAGCTGATTACCTTATTGGAGCCAGATAAGCGCGTTGGCGGCAAACACGAGCTTACGGTGCGATTATCGTCAGGGGAGAGGGACTTTGGTATTCCCCGCAACCTGTATGTCATTGGCACCATGAACACCGCCGATAAGTCGATTGCGCTGCTGGACATTGCGCTACGCCGCCGGTTTGAGTTCAAGGCTCTGTATCCTGTGTATGCCCAGGACGGCAAGCGCTTCACCCATTCGGATGTCTTCGAGAAGCTCAACGAGCGAATTATCAAGCTCAAGTCCCGCGATTTTCAGATCGGTCATGCCTACTTCATGAATGAGGACGAATCCCTCAGCACAATCCTGGATAAAAAGGTAATACCCCTGCTCTACGAATACTTCCTTAACGATGACAAGAAAGTGGAAGAGGTATTCAAGGGTACAGGCATAGTCTTGGCCATCAATTCAGAAACCGGCCTTTTGCACTACAAGCAAGGGTAAAAGTCATGGACTTCTACCTATACGAATACCGCACCCGTCTTCCACTCGCTACCTTAGCTGAGTACGGCATTTCAGCTTCAGACCTGCAAGCTCATTTGCAGCAGCTGTGGGTTAACCGTCCACGGGTTCCTTTTTGGCGTGCCCCTAATGATGATGGCTCAACCAAGCAGCGCTTCCTGCGCTTCCATGGTGAGGATGGCACAATTAGCGCCCGGAATTACGTGGGCCAAATTCAGATTAACGGGCATACCCTACACCTGTTGCCGAAGGTGTTCTGGCCTGGCAGCGCACCTGCTACCACCGAGCCAAGTGAGCTTAGTTTGCAAGCAATGCACGCGCACCTTTTCTGGTGGTTGCGTTACTCGCATAAGTTGCGTTTTCCCCGAGCACTGGCAAGCTTCGAGGCAGTGCCTACTAGCTTGTATGAAGTACTTATCCTGCTTTTCGCGCAGTACACGCACGAGTTGCTTAGCCGCGCCCACTACCAATACTACCAAGAGGTTAGTGAAGATTTGAACACATTGCGTGGGCAGGTAAATTTTACGGCGTATGCAAGGTATTTCGGTACTGGGCGCGGGCACTATCTACCCTGTACCTACGATTCCTTCCAGCCGGATAACCGCTTCAACCGAATACTCCGATACGTAACAAGCCAACTACTCAATCGAACTACCCAGGACCATACCCGGCACCTACTCCAGGAAATTCACTTCCAACTCGATGAGGTAGCTGATCAGACAGCTACCCTTGCCGATTGCGACCAGGTGCAGCTCTCGCCTTTATTCGATGACTTCAGGGTCGTACTCGATTATTGCCGTCTTTTCTTAGCTGATAATGGTCCTTTGGCTAGTCATACTCCAGATGTCCGGGTGTTTGCTATTCTGCTACCAACAGAAGTTCTCTTTGAAGACTTTATAGAGGGCTTCGTACGCACACATCTAGCTACCCAGTTTCAAGTTCGCTCTCAAACCCGCGACTTGTATCTGGCTGAGGTTACACCCAATGACACCAAGAAGCCCCAAAAGCTTTTTCAACTCCGACACGACCTATTGCTAAGAGCTAAGCCCAGCAAAAAGCACCAGGATTATCCCATCGTAGTAGATACCAAATACAAGCTCCTGCCTATTGACAGTGGCTCTATTGAAGCCAGCAGTGTTGCCCAAGCGGACATGTATCAGCTCGTGAGTTACGCCTTAAGGCGTGGTACACCTTACACCCATCTATTCTATCCAGATTCACTCCGACATCCGGCCTCAGATCCGTTGGATAACCGCTTAGATTACTCAGTCAAAAGTAAGTTGGCAGGTGCCGAAACATTCATAACGATATCAGCTCACCGTTTGCCCATCGTCCTAACCGCTGCTTTTTCTGAGAACTACTCTGCAAGTGGCTTTGGGGAAATACTTCCTGACCATGAGCAAGCTCTACAAGCACGTTTACTAAGTGCTCTTTCAACGGTTTCTTAGCTATACCTCTCTAGACATAGTATTCCTAGGCGAGCCTTTTCTATACCGAAAGTTAGTAACTCCCAAGAATGGAAAGTTAAACCCGGTACAACTTGTTGTGCTAGATGAAACAAGGATGGATAGGAGGGGAATCATCCCCATTAAACGACTCCTCTAGCGCCGTTCGCACCAGCGCATACACTGTCTCCCAGCCCAACCGCACGCTTTCCGCCGGCAGATCCACCAGGTACTGAACCGTCACGTAGTCCACTAAAGCAGGCGTAACTGCTCCCCGGTCAAGGCACGCCGGCAGCGCTAAGCTCCAGGGCTCCTTGCCGGGGCGCAGCAGCTTGATGCTGCGGCCGCCTACCGCGCCCACAATGCGGGCCTCCATTAATAGTCGTGCATTAGCCATGACTGGTTTCTCCTAGCTTCGGGCGTCCTGCGGCTCAGCACCGCACGCCCCACAATTCTTTCCACTTCGTCGTAAACGCGGGGCTTTTCACGTCCCGCCGCATGGCCCACGCTTCGCCCCGCCCAGGAGCAGCCACCATCGAGCCTACCCGCACCATTCCCTTTCCGTAGCGCGTGTTCAACGCATCCATGGCCCGCATGAGCTCCGCCCGTGCCGGCGCAAACCGGCAGGGGTCCTCAAACAACGACCCCTGCCGGTTTGCGCCGGCCCGCTCCAGTCCATCTAGCACCACGCCTGCCTTCACGTAGCGCCGCCCCGGCCGCCAAATGCGCTCCAGCCCCCGCCGTGCCCACGCCGCCAGCACCAGTGTGTCGTCCGTGGCCACCGGTAAGGTCAGCTGCGCCGATAACGAGTAGGGGGGAGGCAGCTGGGCAAACCGGCTCGTCTCCACAAACACGGTGAGCAGCCGGGCCGCCAGGCCTTGCTGCCGCAGCTTCTCCCCGGCCCGCGCCGCGTGGCTGGCCACTGCGCCGGCTATGTCGGGCAGCTCCGTCAATGTCTGCCCAAACGAGCGGGTGCAGGCCATCGACTTGCGCGCCTCGTCTTCCACCACCACGCTCGAGCACGGAAAGCCCCGCAGCTCGTGCAGCAGCCGGGCGCCCACCACCCCGCCCAGGTTTTTGCGCGCCCAGGCGTCCCCTACGCCCGCCAGCTCCGCGGCCGTGCGCACCCCCACGGCGTGCAGCTTTGCCGCCGAGCGGTGGCCCACGCCCCACACGTCCTCTATGGCCACGCGCGCCAGTACCTCCCGGCGCTGGGCCTCATCCTCCAGCAGCAGCACGCCCGGCCCGCAGCCTGCCACCATATCCTGCTTGGCTACGCGGTTAGCCACCTTGGCCAGGGTTTTGGTGGGGGCCACGCCCACGCACACCGGTATGCCCGTCCGCTGCCGCACTTGCCCGCGTACCTCGCCCGCCCAGCGGCCAAGGTCAAAGTGCCGGGTCATGCCCGCCAAATCCAGGAAGGCCTCATCTACCGAATACACCTCCACGGCCGGCGCCACCTGCTGCAGGTACCACATCACGCGCCGGCTCATGTCCCCGTACAGCTCGTAGTTCGAGGAGCAGGCTACCACCCCGTGCTGCCGGATCAGCTCCTTCACCTGGAAGTAGGGCTCGCCCATTTTCAGCCCCAGCGCCTTGGCTTCCTGGGAGCGGGCCACAATGCACCCGTCGTTGTTGCTGAGCACCACCACCGGCCGCCCTTCCAGCTCCGGCCGAAAGACCCGCTCGCAGGAGGCGTAAAAGTTGTTGCAGTCGACCAGGCCGAACATAACGGAGTAGGGTAGGAGTAGATGGAAAAGAGAAGAGGAGATGCACCAGGGCAGGCACGGCAGAGAATGGCTCGGGCGTCTAGCTAACCGGGCGCACGTAGCTCAGGCCCCGGCGGCCTTCCCCCACCAGTGGGTGCAGCACGGCCACCACCACGCCCCAGATGTGTAAGTCGTCGGCATTGCGCACGACTATGGGTTGGTAGTCCGAGTTTTCAGCTACCAGCTCCACCCGGTTCGGGTATTTCTGCAGGCGCTTCACCGTATGCTCCCCCGCCACGCAGGCCACCACAATGTCTCCGTCCTGGGCGCGCATGCTTCGGTCAATGGCCAGCACGTCCCCGTCGTGGATGCCCGCGCCGGTCATGCTGTTGCCCATGGCCCGCGCCAGAAACGACGCGTCCGGGTGCCGCAGCATCAGCCGGTTCAGGTCCACCAGTTCCGATTCATAATCTGCTGCCGGCGAAGGGAAGCCGCACGAGAGCAGCGTTCCAAGAAAGGGAATAGGCGCCTGTCCCGGAGCCACTTCACCTAGTAAAATCACGTTTGCCATAAGCTGCTTGTTTGCTTGTTATGGCAATTATACGGTATTGCTAATAAAATTAGTTTATATAATGTCAAAAAAATTAGCAAATGTGAGCCTGCTGTGTCAAAATAGCTTGCTTATGTGCAAACTTGTTGAGCCCTTGTGCAAAGTCTGTAGCGCCTTCGCTGGGGCCTATGCCACTGCTATAGTCTTGTGCAGTGGACGCATTTAAGCGTGCCCAAGCTTTGCGCTCATTACCTACCACCAACTGGTCTATACCGGTAAGCTTAATCAGATGCTATGCCCGAAATCGAGTACCTGCCCCGTGTCATACGATTGCAGTTGCATCCGCAAACACTCATCAGGTTGCTCATTGCATTTGATTGCCTAGCAGCCTTAGCGGAGGAGGATTTGTGTTATATCATCTAAGTCGTGCAAATCACGAACATCAGTTGATAATCGCTCAAACACTTCTTTCGCAGCTTGTGCGTCCTTACGTGCTTCCAAACGATTTGAGCGCATGCCTGCTCGTTCAACATAGGCCCGTATTAGCCGCATATCATCGCTGCCGGCACGGTGAAGTTTTATCTGGTTACTGGCAATTTGGATAACTTCAGTAGCTACTTTATCCCCTAGACTTTCACGGCCCCAATCGTCTAAAGCACGACATTTGTTGAAGTACCATGTAGAGACGCTTGGCTCTTGCTGAATGCTACGGTCAAAATAGCTAATCGCCTCCTTGTAGTTTTTCAGACCACTAAGCGCTAAGCCTACTACGTTCCATACGTCAACATTGCGCAGCCCTAGCCCCTCGGCTTTATACCCGGCATCAACAGCTTCTTGTAGCTTGCCTGTGCGGTAGTACACACTTGCAAGTGCTAAATGAGCTTCGGCACCAGTAGGTTGAATACTCAGAGCTTGTCGGGCATAGTTCGTAGCATCGTTATATTCCTTTTGGCAATAAGCTGCGTCAGCAGCTTTAACTAATTGCTCATAAAGACCTACCTGCTTTGATTCTGCTTTTGCTTGCTCCCGTAACTGTAGTTCGATTTTGACTTGCTGCTCAATGACAGTACCAGAAGTGGGTGGGAAAGCAGCTACGGATTCTGCCACATTGATTACTTCTCGCCCTTGCTCAAGCAGTACCTCAAACTCCTGACGAAACACCCGTATCAGTTCAGGCTCCTGGCAGAGCAGTATATTCTCTCGGTTGCGCTGCGCCCCGTACGTCCAGTTATAAGATCCTGAAATCAATACTGAATTGTCGACAAGGCAGAACTTATGGTGCAAGGCGGGATGGTCAGCGGCAACGAATAGCGTAGCGCCTTTATTCAACAATTCTTGCCAAGGCAAGCTATGGGTTATATTGAAGTTGATAAGGTCATTACGGATAATGACCAGTACAATTATTTCAGCACTAGCTTTTGCCAACAAGGCATCAAATAGCTCCCGGTCGGTAAACCACGCAACGGCAACCCTAATACTGGTAGTTGCTTTCTCTATTTCGCTTTTAATCCGCGGGCTGATGTCTGTAAGGCAGGATTCTGTTGGCATATAATTCAGACAGTATTGAGCTAGCTTAAGATAGGCCTCGTATCCGCTCTGCACCAAATAACTTCCGCTGTTCACAGCCTATTAAAACAAGCAAAGAGGTTTGTCGGATAACAAGGCAGACGGTGTTTACATCATGGGCTTTGGTTAACAGAGCAAGGGCCAGCTATAGTTACGGCGCTACTAAAGTGCGGTCCTACGCACTCGCTGTACGCAAGATCAATGCTCGCAACTCCGGAAGACTGAGCATCTTCTTAGGATACCGATGCACCATGGAATGACAGTTGGCGCACAGTACAGTCATGTCCGTCAGTGGGTTGACTGCCAGCATGCCGCCCGTACTGGCTATTGGGTTCAAATGGTGTACATGGATGTATCCCCGACCATGCTCTCCATACACTTTTTCAAAATCAAAGCCACACCCTTTACAGATAGAGCCGTGTAGCTGCAGGGCCCGGGCCCGCAACCGAGGGTTACGTTCGTAACGGGTACCATAGACCTTGCGGCCCGTCCCATCTTCAACAATGGTTTCGTAGGCCTCTGCCGCCCCTTGCTTGTCATCATTCGTCTCGGTCGGCACTACGCTCGCTGGTAGTACCACTAACCCGCTGGCTGCAATGATTCGGTCAAATACTTCCTGGCTGCAGGGCCGTACGCCGTCCCGCCAAAAGTTGCTGGCCCTCGATTCTGGAATAAGCTCCAGCGTTTCTTTCGTGACTGGATTACTAGCGGGTACCGGGTGCTCAAAACTCCGGTAATGAAGGATTTCACAAAACTGGTCACCCTTCGTGCTATTGGCGTCCGGCGTAATCTTCCCTACTTCTGCCACCCCGAAGTAGTAAGGGTTCTTATCTAGTCTGACTTGGGCAAACCGACTGTCTCGCTGTTTTCCCTTGTAGTAAATGACCGGTGTGCCTGGCTGTAAATACTGCAGGTACCGTCTCGGAAAATGGTAACTTTCCCCAGTCGCATCATTCCATTCAGACTCGTCGTTTTCGACAATAATTACGGGCATCTTATTGCTAGATAAATGAGAAAGTGGCGGCCTGCGACAAGCTGACTACCACGATTGAAAATTGTGCCTGTGGCTTAAGCTGGGGAATTATCCTGATTAGGTGCTAACTCCGTAAGGCCTGCTGCAACCCCGGCCTTTTTAGCCGCTTGGTGTTCCTTTAAACTGGCTTCGTAGGCAGCTTTTTGAGCTGCTCTCTCGGCGCGTTTTGGCGCATAAACAGCATCCTTAAAATCTCGGACGTTTAGCACGAAGGCCGCTACCGCATCCAGCAGGGACTTCTTTTCTGGTAGCCGCAGATTATCTAGATAGGTAGTAGAAAGCCGAGGTTTATAGTCGGCACAGACCGTAGAATAATAACCCGACGGTCGTATATCCAAGCGAATATCAAACTGCTCACTTGTAAAGTGCTGCCCCCTAAGTTTCTCGAAAGCAGTTGCCTCTTCACCCGAGACAACTGCCGAGAGTGAAAGCCGATTTGCTCCTTTGTCTAAATGCAGATAGAAGGAGTTTTCCACCGATTGAATTTGGATGGCGTTGTTCTTGAAGAAAACCCGCGTACGGCTTTCGGTACAGCCTCCCAAGTAGTTCTCCAGCACTACCGTAAACTTTTCCTTGCTCAGGTACAGGTCGTCTTCATCTGGGCGCTCAGTCTGCTCCAGCGGTACGATGTATCGTTTAACGTAGTCCTTTAGCTCCTGCAGTTCAGCCTCCGTATCAAGCTTGCACCCAATTTCCAAGGATTGAGCATTCGAGCTGCTAAGTAAGTTCAGAGAGGAAATTAGGCCACCCGTTTCATTGAAGTAAAACTTGGCGTGCAGGTTGGCTATCAGGCGGGGCTTAATTCCTATTGCCTCTAGCTCTTCCCAACTGCTAGCGTTATCAGGGTCGTACCGCACAAAGGCCTTAATTTTCACCCCCCGGCGCTGTGCGCTGGTGAGCGCCGCTGTAAGACGTACCCATTGGGCCAGACTTACATAAGGCGAAACCAAAACCAGGTATTCATTAGCGGAATGAATAAGATTTAACAATTCACTGCTGATGCTATCAGGGGGTAGAATCTTCATGATAGGGGGCTGAAAAGCGTATAGATTCCTCTTGATAAGCGCTGCTACCGACAATGTGATAAATATACTTTTCCTGACAACGCTATGCGCATAAAAAAAGCCCCTGACGATGACGCAGTGGCTTTCATACTAACTAACCTAGCCCTGGAACGATGGCTGGGCTTGCTTGCCCTCTCAGCCTTCATCAAACGGGCAAAGGAACTGCTTTGATAGCAGGGCTCGAACCTGCGTCCACCCGGTCCTAGAGCCGGGCGCTCTTCCGCTGAGCTATACCAGAGTTTGGGATGAGGGCAGGGCTCGAACCTGCGACCAACCGGGTGAGAGCCGGAAATTCTTCCACTGAACTACCTCATCCTGTACGCGTCCACTTAGTTTAAATCGGGCCGGAGCGGTTGGACGTTCTTCCCAGAAAAATACCGGTGGCGTTTCAAGACCGCGGCAAGATACGGATTGCCCACGCTCACTCCGTGCACCAGCTCCGGGGTGGGTTGGAACGGCACGGTTCCGTGCGGCCGCGGGGCTATCCATCCCGACTTCTCCGGGTTCAGCCCGGCTTGTTGGCAGGCTGCTTCCACCTGCGCCTTGGTGCACGTCGCGGTGCCGGCAAATACTTCCCATGGCAGCGGTAGCGCCGCCCACACCTGCGTGTTCGGGTCAAGCCCCTGTCCGGCGCTGCGGTGCCAGGCGGCTACGTCACCCGCCATCAGGCGCAGGGCTTTGCCAAAGCACATGTCGTCCAGTACGAACTCCATGCCCAGCGCGTAGAGCAGGTTCATCCAGTTGTCCCGGGCCTTGTTCCACGAGCCGGCCGCGGCGTTCCAGGTAGAGGAGTCATCCCCCCGTTTAACAATCATCGATTCGCGCTGGAAGGTGTTCTGCGCCCATACTTGCCGGAGGTACTCCGCGAGTTCCTGCAGCAGCGTTGTCCACCGGCCCAGCAGCTGACCTTGCTGCTCACCGGATAGCTGCGAGAGTACCGTGGGAGCTGGGTACACGTGCGCAATAGCCCACCAGTTCGTCGTCGAGCTTGGCGGCACCGGCGCTGCGCCAAGCCAACGTGCCGCTCTGGAAGGCGAATGCCCCGCACACCGCTGAAACAGCATATCGGCCACTTCGTCGTAGGGGCGCTGCTGCCCACCGATGGTAAACTCGCTGCGCAGGTTGCAGCGGGCGGTGTAGTAGGCAATGAAGGCGGCGCTGTCCAAATCTTGGGAAAACGCCTCGTAGCTCAGGTGGTGGGCAAAGCCGTGCTTGGCTACCTGTTCTAGCTCCAGCTTGCGCCACTCCGCCAGCAGAGTGGCTAGCTTCTCTTCCAGGTGTCGCACCGTGCGAAACAGCTTGTTGTACTGCCGCTTCGACAAGTCCAGCCCCGCGGCTTGGCGCGCCGCCCGATCCAGCCGATCCGTGCGGTAGTTGTTTTGCCCGGGCTGCTTTCCGATCAGCGGGTTCACTTGCCGCAAAAAGGCTTCTACTTCTTCCGGAGCCTCGTAGCCCTGGGCAGGAGAGGGGGGCAGCTTAAACAGCTCCGCTGCCTTGTGTACCTGCTTGCCGGCGCCCACGGGCGAGCGAAAAGCCTGCAGCATGGCCGTATACTGCCACACGCTGCGCCGCACAGAATGGTTGGCGGCTTTGCGTAGCGTGGCCGTTTGCTGAGGCGATAAACGGTCCTGGAGTATGTCCAGGAGGAGGTCGGCCACGTCTTCGGGCCGGCGGCGCTGCCGCAGGGTGTGGTATAGCGGCTGTAAATCCAAAGGAAGCAACTCAGGCAATAGTGAAAGGTGGAGAAGTCAGGTAGCTTCTCCTTGACAACGTCAATAACGGGAATTACCACGTTCCAAGCCAGCCTTACCCGCTCGCTGAAAACGGGGTACGTTTGAAGTTTGAATTACTGCCTGTATCGAACATCCTGCTTACGCGGCGCTATATGAAAACCGCGCCGCCAAGTTTCAGCTGCAAGCCATGCCAGGCTGTTGCGCCGACCGTCAGAAGTGCCGGTAGCTTGGTCGGGACCACGTTGTTGCTTTTCAAGGCAGGCCAATAAGCAGGAAGCTGCCAACTGCGCCTGCCGTCCTTGATGAGCCTGTTGCTTCGCGCTGAAAGGGGAAGGTGCGTTGGTAGTACGTTACGCTACCATGTTTCCGGGCCCGTGGCGTCGAAATCATCGATGGCACGCTTGCGTAGGAACCGTCTGTAGGGCTTCGTATAGTCCTTTCGCCGGGTCTTCTCTTTGACTGGCGGAGGTGGCGGAGGGACTGGCTCCTCCTTGGTTTCTGAGGCTTTTGGCTGTCGGTAAACCTGCAGGGTGCTTTCCTCGGTAGGCTGGCCGTTCAGGTAATGGTGGTAGCGGACCAGGATAACTCCCGACATGTGGTCTGGGTGGTGAATGCCCAGGCCCTCGAAGTAGGTTTGCAGGCGGGAGCCGCCCCACAGGCCCCAGTTGTTGCGCAACCAGCGCCCGAGGCCCATGTGGTACTCACCCAGCCCCGAGTCAGTGTTGGCCTGCTTAAGCCGATACCGTACGCTGTCCGGTAGCATACGGTCTAATTCGGTAAAGCACTCCGCCAGGTTTCGGGGAATGTACACCCCGTCAATGGAGTCTGCCAGGAGGTTTCTTGCGTGGATTCGTTCTGCTTCTCGGGCCAGCGAGTCTCGCTTCGTGACAATCCGGCCCGCTTCCACCGCAATGTCAAAAGGCTGCTGATTCAGGTGGCGCCAATAGGAGAGCAGTACCAAATAATTACGGTCTTGCCACTCGGAATAATCCCACTCGTCGCTAGTCAGTCGCAAATGGCCGTTTAGGTACCGAACAAATCGGCTGGGGGTGCCGGCTGGGTCATCGTCCCATTCCCCAATCAGGAAGATGCCACTTACATGCTCAAAATCCCTTGGTGTAAGCCCCTTGAATTTAGCTTTTGCTTTCGCGCTCAATGCTTTGTCCAGCTGCTCGTTGGCCTCCGGCAAGTCCCGGGGTATATAGAACCCATGTTCGTTTACTGATGCCGACTGAGCCCGGCAGGTGCTGCTACCCACCAGGAAAACATAAATAAGTAGCAGGAGCGGGACCTGTTTCAGGTAAGGCATAAGGGAAGGAGAGGATGCCAGGTCAAGAAAGCAGGGTGACACGGCGTGCCATATAAGCTGTAAAGCTAAAAGACCAGCTCACACCTCAAAGTGCGGCCGGTCCTTAAAGCTTTTCCAGTCGCCTCCCCAGCGCACTTTTGAGCTGGCTGCCTTCATCAGCTGGGCAAACCGCCCCAATAGCTTTGCCGACCAGCTCACCTGTCCGTCTCTGAGCAGAAACGCTACGTCCACGGCCTGCGCGGGCACGGAGTTATGCCGCGACTCACCCCCGCGCTTATACGTCACTACCTTGCCCGGCTGCGTCCGCCCCTGGGCGTACAGCACCTCCTGCTCGGCCGAACTGCGGTAACCCGTGGTTACAATGGGCCGCCCCAGCTTCGCTAGCTCGGGCTGCAGCTGCCAGGCCAGCAACGCTTTAGCGAAGGCTGCGCGCAGTATCGGGTGCACCTTGGCCAGCCGGGCTGCCTGTTGGCTGGCCTGCGCATTACTGAGCCGTACCATGGCCCGCTCCCTTGGCAAGCTCCCCAGCCGTACCCAACGGCAACGCGTCCGCCGGCATCTTCACCACCGTTTCCGGCTTCTGCATAGCCTTGCGCACCGTGGCCCAAATCGTGACTATGGCCACCAGGGCCTGAATGATAAGATGACCGTACTTCTCCACGGTGCTTGGGTCCGGTGGTACTAACCCATTGTTCACAACCTGCCCCAGCACTGCCGCCGAAACGATGTGGGTAAGATGCCCTGCTTTTGAGCTACTAAACATGACGGTATTGCTTTGTTAAAACTTGTTTGACAAATATACTTTTATTCAAACTAATTATACAAAGGTTAGGCCGAGTCCAATAGGTTTATTTTTGCACTTAAAGAGGGTAAACGCTTTAAGGAGCTTCCGAAAACCTACACTTTGCTACGGGCTTGAGTCGGGCTGTGTAGGAAGCACTGTACTCCCGCCCTGACGCACTCCTTCCACTGGTCGCGCCGTTTCCAACCCTAGGCCGATTCTCCCGCAACGCCTGATGCTGCAACCCTCCCCACGCTGTCCGGCCCCACCTTTAGGGCGCCACCGAGCAGCTCCCAGGTCAGCGCCCGGCCCTTCGTTTCGCTCACCCCACCAACCCCCTCATGCTCCACGGCAGGCCCGGCCTCCACCGCCGCGCCGTTGCTCTTGGCTTCCACCGCTCCAACCGACGCTTGCCCTGCCCATAGCCTGCCGCACCGCTGCCAGGCCACGCCGGGGCCAAAATAGCCCCTGCGCCGCCTGTTCGCTGTCACCTATCCATCCGCCCCGGCGCCGGCTGCTGCCTGCCTCAGCACCTAGCCACCGCACGCAGCACCCCGCGCCTCTACCCACCACCCGATAAGGCCCGCTTCGCGGCGAGCCCATTGGGGAGGCCCCCAAACCCCCGTACTATGCTCCGCTTCGCTCTGCATGGCCTCGGGCTCCGCGGCCGAAAAAGCCGCTACCCCCTCATAAGGCCGGCTTCGCCGCGGTCTGTTGGGGCACTCAGGCCGTCCCCCAAGCCCCAGGCCAAGGCTTTTAGCGGGGCAGTAGGCGGCCGGCCGGGTCCATGGGGCGCCGCCGGTACGGGCCTAGTCCAGGGGCAGCAGCTCGTAGGGCTTGCCCAGCCGGCGCGCGGCGCGTAGGGCGCTCAGCGTGCCTTTGCTGCGGCCGTCCCATACGACCAGCACCAGGTCCGCCTGGCGCACTATTTCGACGTTGCGCACGTGCGGGGCTGCCGTAGGGCCGTGGGTGGCATAGTCCGGCCGCAGCTCCAGCAGCGGCACCCTGTTCGCTTGTGCCCAGGTGGCGGCCAAGCTATCTACGCCCGTCGCTCCGCCGCTAATCAGGCGCGCCGGCTCCAGTTCTACCAAGCGTTGTATCAGTGCCGTGCAGCTCCGGATGCTGCGGCTGCCTACCACGGCTATGTTTTTGTGTTTTATCATTATTTAAGATAAGGAATATATTGACTATTTGGAAGCAAATTAGTTTGTCAGAGTAGTTGTATAAGTGAAAAGTATTTTGCATATTAGGTGTGTAGTCGAGCAGCATTCGGCTACCCCCTTGAGCGAGTGCTCCGGGGCTCACGCCTAACCCATCCAGGTCATGCTTATCACCCAGTTTCAGCAGTTCGCCGCCCGTGCTTGGCGCGGCTTGCCTCTCGCCGGGCCGGCGCCCTTTGTAATAGCCCTAAGCGCTTTGCCGCACTGCCCGTCCGTGTATGGCGTCATCCTGCCCCAGTCGGGTGGGCAGGCCTATGTGGAGTTCGGGTCGTGCCCGTTTCAGGTGCTCGAGGCTGCCCTCATGCGCCTGAGTTGCCAACACCACGCGCAGCGCGATGAAAACCTGGCTGAACTGTATGCTGCGGAGCAGGCATACGCTAATGAGCCTTGCTATGCAGCGTAAGTCTCCTTCCGCTCCGGCTGCCCCGCTGCCGGGGCCCGCTCTGCCCGGGCTGGAGCCCGCAGCCTTGCGGCTGCTCGCTTGCTGCCGCCAGTACCACGGCCAGGCTATCGGCCTTTCCCAGCTGGCCCGCCGTGCCGGCCTGGGCCGCGAGGAGTGCGGCGAGCTGCTGCACGAGCTTTGGCTATGCGGCCTGGTCTGGTACCGCAGCGCCACCGAGCCACTGCTGGCCCCCGCGCTACGCGCTACCACGTGGCGCGCGGTGTTGCTGCATGCCACGGCCACGCCCTGGGCAGTAGCCCGCCAGTACCCGGTTTCCGCCGGCATCTGGCAAATGGAATCAGCCGCCACCGGCTTTGCGACCGAGAAAGCCGCTGCCCGGCATGCGGCTTCGCTCAACTACGCAGGCGGGCTTCCGCCTACTCCGCCCGCGGCCCCGCCTGCTATGCTAACCCAGGCAGCCTAGCGGCTTTCCCGCCCGCCGCGCCTGCGGTGGGCGGGAAAGCCGCTACGTCATCATTAACGCTATTCCTGATGAAAGCCACTAGCACTTTTCAACCCAAGCTACTTGATCCAAACAATCCGGTGCCGCAGCCCATTACGCCGCGCAACGGCCGCCATTTCAAGCTGGCCGAACTCTACGAGCTGCTGCAGTGCGACCTGGTCGACGTGATTCGCCTCTCCGAAGAGCTTATCCTCATTATCGACGATGAGGGCAAGTTTAAAGAGCCTTGTCAATACAATCTGCTGGCAACCTACCTCTGGTATCAACACCAGCCCGCTGCTCGTGGCCACGACTATGTTGTCGGCCGGGTGCTGCTTTGCCATACCAAGCAGTTCCGCTAAGCCTGCCCTCACGCCTAACCAGGCGAAGGGGCCGTCCACCCGCGCCAAATAGTCCCTGAAATCTACGGCAACCGGTTACGTCCGGGGCTCATCGGCGGCAGGAGTGGGGCGGGTCGGCTGGTCATCATCAAAGTAATCCGCCTTGAACCGACCCGCTAGTAGCTCATCTTTTGACTTCAGGTTGTAGCTGCGCCGGGCCACCCGCTCCCGGGCAAACATCACATCCATGGCCTCCTCGTTCTGGTTAAAGGCCAGCTTGTTGTCAATAGCCAGGGCCCCGGCAGCTTGCTCCACGTCGTGGTTGGCCCCAATGTAGGTGAACGTCCAGCCCTGGTCCTTGAGCTGCTCAATCAGCTGGCGGATAACAGGCCGGGTAAATTCCTTTGAGGCATTTTCTTCCCCGTCCGTGAGCACAGTTACCAACACCTGGTAGTCTGTTGCTCCGGTTGTAGTCAAGACATTGCGCAGCTTGCTTACGCTTTGGCCAATGGCATCGTGGAGCGGGGTCATCGAGTCCGGGCGGTAGTCGGCCAGCGTGAGCGGGTGGAGCGCGCTGGCCTCCTGCAGAAACAGCTTCTCGCGGATGCCCGCCCCGTTGAACGTGGTCAGGTTCACCACCTGCTTTTTGTCGGGCAGCTCCCGGGCCAGCCCCTGCACCGACTGTACCAGTTCATTAAAGCCCCGGATGGTGGCCTCGCGCACGACTTCCATCGAGCCGCTTTCATCCAGGATCAGCAAATTGTACACGGTAGATAAGGGCGTCTGTTGGGACATGCAAGTAGGGTTTAGGGTAAGAAAATACGACCATTTTACCAGGCCGCTACATGCTATAATTTACGCATTTATGGCCGCATACCCTAGGGATTGGGTTAGTTGTAAGGTGTTATTTTGCGCTGATTATCAAGGGTATAAAAGTATGCTCGCAAAAAATAGGCCCCAGGTAGGAAGCGGCTTTTTCGGGCTGCATCCAGGGGCTTAGCGCGGAGCTTAGATACGCTCACCCTGGTACGCCTTGACGCTCGCAGGCAATCAACTTCGCTGCCTGTTTGAGCGCCCGGCCCACCCGCGACTCGGCGGCTTTTTTCAGTAGCTTCACCCCGTTAATCTATAAACCTATGCCACACTCCACCGAAAGCCACGCCCGCACTACTGCGGCCCGCTCCCTGGCCCAGCTGAATACGCTTACCAAGTATCCTTCTATCCTCACGCTCCATGCCCTCGGCGACCGGGGCCGCCTCACCGCCGACTTCACTACCCCAGCCCTGTTCAGCCAGCCTCTAACCGCTACTGAGAAGATCGACGGCACCAGCGCCCGCCTGCTGGTCTTTGCCGATGGTTCGTACGTGGTGGGCTCCCGCGAAAACCTGCTTACCGTCAGCGGCGACCTGCTGTTTGACCCCGCCGTGGGCATCGTGGAAGGGCTGCACCGCCTGGTTTTCCCACACTATGCCGACGAGCAGGGCTACTTGCCCCGCCTGGCGCACGGCGCCGATGCGGGCCAGCCGGCGCCGCTGACGGTCCTGTTCGGCGAGTTCTACGGGGGCAAGGTGACGAGCAATTCCAAGCAGTACGGCCCACCCGACCAAGTCGGGTTTCGCGTCTTCGACGTGGCCGTGTTCACCGACGACGCTGCCTTGGCCACCCAGTTGCAGGCCGATGTGCGGGACCTATCCACCTGGCGCGAGTACGAAACCCCGACCGGCATGCGCTACGGCCAGCCCTTCCTCTCGGAAACGGCCTTGGCTGCTTACCTGGCCCAGGTAGGCTTGCCCGCCGTGCCCCCGCTGCCGTCCTACACTGCATCGGCCGACTCCTCCACGCACGAGAGCGTGCTGGCCTGGTTGCGGGAACATGTTCCCCATACCCAGGCAGCTCTGCCGGGCCAGCCTGCGCCCGGCCGCGCCGAAGGGGCCATCCTGCGCTCCGCCGACCGCTCCACGATTGTCAAAGTCCGCTTCGAGGATTACGAGCGCACCCTCAACCAGCGCGGGAAAGCCTAGTTCGGGGCGCGGCTGTTCCAGCGGTGGAATATGCTGCAAAACACTCCTATCTTGCCGACCTATTCACCGAAACGGACACAGCCTAGAAAAAGCCAGGTCAAGAGTTGCTTACTTCTCTTCCTGTCCCGAATCAGCAGCTCAATTACCTGGTTTTTTCTGGTGTTCCTTTCGAGCTGAATTAGGTCCTTCCGAAGCAGTAGCTCAGGGGTAGAGCATAAAAATCAGCCCTGGAATTACCCGAAAGGGTCAACCGGCGCTTACTTCCACACCTTTAGGGTCGCTGGTTCGAATCCAGCCTGCTTCACTATCCTCCTCAACCGCGGGCTGACAATCATAGGTTAGACCGCGTATCAATACTTATACTTCGTATCTGCCGCATGAACGAGTCATTAATCAAGGTGGGGCTGCGGCAGAAGGCAGTGTACGTACCCTCATTGCCGGCAGAGTCCACTACGGCTGCCCCGGCAGCCGATACGGTTCTACTGGTAGCCAACCTGGCGAAGCTGGGGTATGCCGCAGCCGAGCCCTTGCGGCAAGCCCTGATGAATACTACGACCGCGTTTCAGGCCCAGCTGCTAGCCGTGCTGCGCGAGGTAACCGGCACGGATAAGAACTGGACACCGCTGGTGAAGGGCTGGGATAAACCCACGGGCGAAGGCCGCCTCGACCACTTGGTAACCTGGCTGACCAATGTGTTTCAGGGCAAGGGCACCCGCCTGCCCTGCGGCCACCTCATCCCACCCAATACCTTCTCGCTGGAACGCTATAACGGCTGCCCCTTCTGCGGGACACCTTTCGAACAGGCCCCCATTGAATACACCGGGCAGGGAAGTAAGCTGAAAGAATTGGGCTTGTGGACCGATGTTGAGGTGGCCGGCTACCTGCGTGACCTGCTGGAATCAAAAACGGCCCTCGATGCTACCCAGCAGGACAGCCTGCAACGCTTGTTGGCCGTGCTGCCCCTGCCGGCCGACGTGGTCATTGCCATGAAGGAAACCCGCCTGGCAGTCATCGACGCCTACGTTCAGCTGGGGCAGCCTGACAAAGCCCAGGCATTCTTCACTTCGCCCACTGACATCCTGCGGTATCTGTGGTTCAAGAAAACCGGCTTTGCGCAGCTGGTCGAGCCCAAAACCATTATTCGCAAACAGCAGCGTAACGGCGCCCACGTCCATGCCCCGCTCGACCGCAGCGCCCAGGCTCGGGTGCAGGCCACGGCCGACCTAAAGCTCAAATACAGCCGTCCGGAAGCCGCCATGGTGGCCGACTGGCTTAATGCTTTGCCCCAGAGCCCGGCGCAGCTCTGCGAAATCATGCACCCCAAGCGGGGCATGTGGGTGCGCTTTATCCGGGCCCTGCGCCTAGCCGAGTACAGTAAGAAGGCCGGCCGCACCAAGCTGCGCGAAATGCTGGATCTGTTTTACAACCAAACCTACCCGGTATGGCAGGGCCGCGTCAACCATTTTCGACTGCGCGTGGATGCGCCCCAAACCTTTGCTCTGCTCCAGCAGCGGCCGGGGCTGTTCGCCCGGTCCCTGTTTGCCAACATGATTTGGTTTGGGGCCGAGCCCGCCGTTGCTGCATTTGCTCAGATCATTGACCAGGTGCCGGCCCGACTGGTGTTCACCCTGAACATGTACGCCGACACCTACTTTATCAAGAATGGGAAGCGCGCGGTCAAACCGTTGGGCGGCGCTAGCAAGCAGATTCCCACCAATCACCTGCTCGATATGTACGATGAGCGTGAGCTGGAAACCATGCAGGCGGCTGTTGCCAGCCTATGCCTGCTGGCTATGGAGCGGCGGTTTGCTGCTCAGCCCACCACGCACCGCACCATCTACATCGACCCGGCCCTCTACAAAATTCCCGTCGCCATTGGCGACCGTAGCGAAACGGTGCAGGACCTGCCCGCGGCCCTGATGGGCACCCGCTTCCCCGTCGAGGGTGATTCCGTGCGCCTGTTTATGCAATGGGGGGTGGGCCTGCCCGCCCAGCATCTGGACATGGATTTAAGCTGTACGGTGTCGTACGTAGGTAGCACGGAAAGATGCTCGTTCTCGCAGCTGGTTGCCACGGGCTGCAAGCACAGCGGAGACATCCAGTCTATTCCAAACCAGGTGGGTACGGCCGAATATATTGAGTTGGATCTGCCAGCGCTGCAGCAGGCGCAGGCCCAGTACGTCACTTTCACCTCCAACGCTTACAGCTACGGGGCTCTTTCGCCCAACCTGGTGGTGGGCTGGATGAGCAGCCAGCACCCGATGCGTATCTCCAGCAGCGGCGTCGCCTACGACCCTTCCTGCGTGCAGCACCAGGTGCGGGTAACCAAAAGCCTGTCCAAGGGCCTCGTTTTTGGGGTGTTGGATGTAGCCCAGCGCGAGATTGTGTGGTTAGAAATGTCGTTCCAGGGTCAGTTGGTGCAAAATCTCAACGTGCGCGGGGTGCAGACCTTGCTGCGAAAGCTGGAGAGCAAGTTGAGCATCGGCCAGCTGCTGGCAATCAAGGCCCGGGCCCAGAACCTGCAGATGGTGGAAACCGCCGAGGCGGATGAAGTGTACTCCACCACTTGGGCGATGAACACGGCGGCCGTCACCCAATTGCTGGTCGATTAAGCAGCCGGTAGCTCGTCAGCTTTCCAACTACCGGCATCAACAACTCCGGTCAGGGTAACTGACAGGCATAAAAAAACCAGCTGGACTCGCACGGAGACCAGCTGGTTTTCCAGCCCCTGCCCGGTTTCTACTCTCCAAACAGCGGATTTGCCGGCAGCGCCTGCCCACCGTTGCCATTCGGTATCGGGTTAAACAACACGACCTCTTCTCCGGGAGCACTCTGCGCCAGGTGGTCAAGCAGTACTTCCTGCCCGCTGTCCGCGTGCAGCGCCTGGGTCAGCAGCGTATAGCGACTCACATCCACGTTATAGAGCTGGTTGAGCTCATTCATCTGGGTGGCTGCGTCCTCAGCCGCCCCAATGGCGTCAGCGAGCAGCTGGGTATAGCGTCGAGCTTTTCTGTCAGCGGAGGCCCGCTGCCGGATAGCGCGCTTCATGCGGCGCCTAAACTGCGCCTGGTAAGGAGTGAGAGCCATGGTATGTAAGTGAGAAGTCAGATAGTAGAAATAAGACAGGAGGAAGCCGATAAACAGAGAGGTGAGGAGTGGAGCAAGGCCGTTGAACGGCACTTACTTCTAACTTCTCACCTCTCAGTTCTACCTTAAGCCACGTACTCAATAGCCAGCGGGTTGGTGCTGTTGTTATTGAGGGCGTAGTACTTATTGCTGACCTGCTGGTAGAAGTTAATGCCGACCACACCCACTACCAGATCAGCTGCCGCCGGAACGGCCGCGAAGGAAGCCACCATCGTCTGGTTGGTCAGCGCCGCGCTGTTCAGGGGCAAAATGCCCAGGGGAGAGGCTACCTCCGCATTCCGGAAAGTCAAGGCCTCCATATCCAGCGCCGACGCGGCAAAGACCACTTCGAAGTGGGTGGCGCCCTGCGGAGCGGCAATGTCGCTGCCCGGGTTCAGGCTGGGAATGCTCAAAGTCACGTTCGCCCCGTTGCCCGTCACCTCGAAGGGGAAGTACATGGTCTGCCCAATGCCGGCCGCGGCGTTGAAGTTGAAGCCCAGCAGCGGCGCGGCGTTGGACTGATCAAACACGCGCTGGCCCCGTTCATTCGTTTCGTCCAGGCCAATGACTTCGCGCATCACCTTGGTCAGGCGCGAGGCAACCCGACTGTCGCTGGCGGCCGAAATGGCTACCCGCAACGAGTCGCGCAGCACCTTGCTGTACTTGGCGGCCAGGCCAAACTCAGCGGCATTTTCGCGGGTACGAGCCAGGCCAGGAGCGCTGGCGAATGCGGCCTTGTTGCTGGCCGGCTTTTGCGAAACGGAGCCATCCTTGCGGAAGACGAGTCCGCCCACCGTGCCCTGCAGGCCCAAGATTCCAGTTTGTTGTGCCATAATGAAAAGTTAGTTGAATAGAACGCGCCCGTTTTGCCACTATTGGCTGACGCACAGCCTGCGTTCAAGGCTAATGCGCTGTTGCTGGGCTGAAATACTTCAACTAAATTTGACAATACTAGGCCCGTGCCCCACTAAACCCGCTTTAGCCCACCTTACTCCATGTTGCGCATTTGCCTTTACCCCAAAGACGTAGCCGCCCTCACTGGCCGCAGCTACGATGCGGCCAAGCGCCTCGTGCGGCGGGCCCGTCTCGCCGCCGGCAAGCCCGCCGGCTCCCTCGTTACCGTGCAGGACTTCTGCCGCTTCACCGGCCTCGATGCCGCCGAAGTAAGCGCCGCCATAAACGGTTCCGCTTCCCGCTAGTTCGCCCCGTACTCCAAGGCACCTCGAAGCGTACTTGAAGCCACCTTAGAGCAGGTAATGCTAGCTGAAGATAGAAACCGGTGGGCCAATAGACTAATGGTTCATCACCTTGTGGCACCATTGGCATCAGAGCCAAACCCTAATATTTGATTTTAACGATACATTTTACGCGGCGAAATGCTACGTTTGAATGGCCCGGCCCGGGCTGTTGACTTACTTTTTTCGACCCGCAATGAAGCCTTTCTACTTGTTGGCGCTGTTGCCCTGGATGGCGGCCGCACAACCCGCGCCGCCCACCGCCGAAACCGCCGCCTGGAAAAAGCAGGCCCAGGCCGTGACCATCATCCGCGACGAGTGGGGCGTGCCCCACATCTATGGGAAGACGGACGCCGACGCGGCCTTTGGCCTCCTGTACGCCCAGGCCGAGGACAACTACTGGCAACTAGAGGAAAGCACTGTGCGCAAGCTGGGCCGGCTGGCCGAGCTCTATGGGGAGAAAGAGCTGGGCAGCGACGCCGCCATGGCCCTGCACCAAACCGCCGCCCAAGCCCGGCAGGCGTATCGCCAGGGCCCAGCCAAACTGCGCCAGCTCTGCGAGGCGGCCGCCGCCGGCCTGAACTACTACCTGCTCACCCACCCCCAAGTCGAACGCCGCCTGCTCACCCACTACGAGCCCTGGCACCTGCTGCTGTTTGCCGGCCCCGATGGCGCCAGCCACGGCATCACCCTGGCCGAGCGCCGGCGGCTGGGGCTGGGCGGGATGGGTGGCGCGGGGGAAGGAGCCGAAGGCTGGGAGCTCCAGCAGGCAAGCGGCTCGAACGCCATGGCCATTGCCCCGGCCAAGTCGGCCTCGGGCCACAGTCTGCTGCTCATCAACCCGCACGTAGCCTTCTTCGGCGACAACCAGCGCTACGAGGCCCACCTGGTCAGCGAGCAGGGTCTCAACGCCTCGGGTTTTGCCATGCTGGGGCAGTTCTGGATTTGGTCGGGCTTCACCGCTACTACCGCCTGGGCCCACACCAACACGGCCTCCGACTTCGACGACGTGTACCTGGAAACCTTCGACCATCCCACCGACTCCACCCTGTACCGCTACGGCCCGGGCTACCGCGCCGCCACGCTCTGGACCGACACGCTGCGCTACCGCACGCCCGCGGGCCTGCAAAGCAAGGTCTACCGCTTTCGGCGCACCCACCACGGACCCGTGCTGGCCCGCCGCGGGCCCAACGGCTGGCTGGCCGTCCGCTTGGCCACCCAGGATTTTGGCGGCTACGCCTGGCAGGCCTGGTGCATGAGCAAAGCCCCCACCCGGGCCCGCTTCGAGGCCGCGCTGCGCCAGCGCCAGCTGCTCACCAACACCATGTATGCCGACGCGCGCGGCAACATCGCCTACTGGCACGGCAATGCTGTACCCCGCCGCAACCCGGCCTTCAACTGGATGATCCCCGTCGACGGCAGCAACCCGCAAACCGAGTGGCAAGGCCTGCACAAGCTCGACGAATTAGTTTACGCCGTAAACCCATCCAGTGGCTGGCTGCAGAACTGCAACTCGACGCCCTACCAGGCGGCCGGCGCCGCCAGCCCGTCGGCGGCACGCTACCCGGCATACCTGGCCTACGATCCGCAGACCTTCCGGGGCGTAGAGGCCGTTCAGCAGCTTTCCGCGGCGGGCCCGCTCACGCCGGCCGGCCTCTGGCAAATCGCCCGCAGCACGCACTTGCCGATGTTCGCCGCTTGGCTGCCGCCCGTGCTGGCCGCCTACGACCGCCAGGCCGCCCAGGATCCTGTCCTGCGGGCAGAACTGCAGGCCGTAGCCGACACGCTGCGCGCCTGGAACCACGCCGCCGCCGTCGGCAGCCGGGCCACCACGTTGGCTTACGCCTGGGGCCAGCAATTCAGCGCGCTGGTAAACAAGCAATTCCCGCCCAGTGTGCCCTACTATGCCCCGACCATCGCGCCCTACTTGCACGGCTTGCAGCTGCCAGTGCCCGACAGCGCGGCGGTGGCCATGCTGCGCGCCGGCACTTCCGACCTGACCCGGCGCTACGGCACGCCCTGGGTTCCCTGGGGCGAAATCAACCGCTTGCAGCGCGTGCACAGCAGCGGCACGCAGGAAAAGTTTGCCGATGCGCGGCCCAGCCTGCCGGTGGGCGCATTCTCCAGCGGGGCCGGATCCTTGTTTGCCTTCCGCACGCGCCCAGAAAACGGGCAGAAACGCCTATACGGCTTCGGGGGCAATACCTACGTGGCCATCGTGGAACTGGGCCCGCGGGTCAAGGCGCAGTCCGTCGTCAACTTCGGCCAAAGCGCCGACCCGGCTTCCCCGCACTACTTCGACCAAGCCCCGCTATACGCCTCTTCCCGCCTCAAAGACGCCTGGTTTTATCCCGAAGACGTGAAGGCCCACGCCCGGCACACCTACCACCCGGGCGAGTAACCCAAGCCCTGAATGGCAGTCAGGCGTAGCACATAATGGAAAATTGGCAATAAGTAGCCTAGCCCTTGTGTCTAGTGACATCGGAGGTTCGGTTGTGTACTTTTTATGGTGCCGGATACGTATAGATAACTTTGCCTGCACTTTCTTCTACCTTCGTTTCTATGAAATATATTCTACTACTAGGATTGGTTATTGCTAGCCTAAGTGTGTCGTATGGGCAAGTATCCGTTAGCGTGGGGCCCCGCGTGGGCCTGAATGCAGCTACTGGCAAGTATACCAATAACTGGCAGTACGCGACTGAATACCTCTTGCGAGGAGAAGCTGGAGTAACCGCCAATGTTGGGTGGCAACACTGGGCGCTGCAAGCCTCCGTGTTATATGCGCAAAAAGGTTACCGTATCAATGATGACCATACCTTCTCTGATGGCCGCCAGTGGATTACGCAACACACTTCTCAGCTCAACTACCTGACCTTACCGATGAATGTGGCCTTTTCCCTGAAACCTGATGGCCAAGGTCTACAGGTATTTGCCGGCGGATATGTCGGGAAATTAGTGAACGGTCATTCGTCCTATGATGTCCGGCTGGAATTAGATCAAGAAGTCTTTGAGGCGCACGGCGAAAAAGATATCGAGCCAGGGGATGCCTACAAGCTTGGGCCAAAAAACCAATCGAAGGGCTTGGATGCAGGCCTGCAGGCTGGTGTAGGCTACCGGTACAACAACTTGTTGGTACAGGCAGGTTATAGTGTTGGCCTGGTAGACCTGGAGCCTTCTTCCAAGCTCATTGTCCCCTACGATATAGTTAAGGCCACTTACTACAACCGCGTAGGCCAGGTGTCGATAGCGTACTTCTTAAAGCTGAAATAGCTCACCCTTTTCCTGTCCTTTGCTGCCGGTAATTGCCACCGGAATTTCGGGGTATTGATCCTAGCTGAACTAAGCCGCGGTCATCACCGAGCAGACAACCCCATCTGGTGCGGCTTCACCGGGCGGAGTAATCGGCCCATCCCAGGCAGCCCGCATTGCCTGGTGCTGCAGCTCCTCCACCACCTGCGCATAGCGCATGGTATTCTGAATCTTGGCGTGGCCCATCACCCGCTGCAATACCGTTACGGGCATTCCCCGCAACAGGCTTTGCACCGCGAAGGTGTGCCGGGCTGTGTGCATGGTCACCAGCTCATATAAGGGCACGGCCGTTTTCACTACCTGTCCGCCAGCCGTGCTTACCACTTCCACCGGGCGCGACAGCCCTGCCAGCTGCGTAATCTTCTTTAGGTACCGGTTCATCGGCTGGTTGGCCAGCACCGGAAGAAGGCGGGCCCCATCAAACTGGCGCTCCGGGGTCGCATACTTATCCAGTATCTCCGCCGCCAGCCGGCTCAGGTAGATGCTCACGGTCGCCCGCGTCTTGGTCTGGATCAGCCGCAGCACCCGGTCTCCGTTGCCATCGGCTCCTAGGGTATGCAGATTGCCGGCGTGCAAGGCCGCCACGTCGGAATAACGCAGGCCTGTGTAGCAGCAGAACAGAAATACGTCCCGCGCCGGCTCTAAATTCTTCGGCAGCTTCACTGCCACCAGCGCCGCCAGGTCGGCGCCGTTCAGGTACGTTTTGGCCTGATCGGTGTACTTTACTTCCAGCCGCTTGAGTTCCAGCCCCAGCGTGAGGCCTCGCTCATCCTGCGCATGCCGCAAAAAGGTTTTCAAGTCCTTGAGTAGGGTGTACACCCCGTTGGCCGATAAGCCGCAGCCCGTCCGCAGGTAGCTCACGTACGCATCATGCACCGCCGAAGTATAACCGGCCAGCACTAGCCCCTTGCGCCGGGTCTTTCCCAGAAAGGTCTCCAGGTGGTTGCACGCCGTTTTGTAGTGGCGCAGCGTGTGAAAGGCATACCCCCGCCCGGCCAGCACGTCCCGGAACTCCTTAAAGCGGGCCACCAGCGTAGGTTCTTCCTTCACCACCTCGGCTGCCGGGTTCACCGCTTCGCGCATCAGCGCCAGGGTCGGCGCGATATTCGCTGCCCGCAGCTCCCGGTACTTGTCTTCCAGCCGCCGCACCAGGGCGGCTAGCCCCAGGTTGGCCGAAGTGTAGCCCGGGAAGGAGCGCCGGAACTCCTGTTCCTTCTCATTCCACTGACGTGGCTCGCATCGCTCCTTGGTCGAGCAGCGCAGCCGTAGCCCGTCGAAGTAAGCCGATACGTAGACGGGCACCGTGCCCGCCTTATCCTGTTTATCATGCCGCAGCTCAAACACAACTTTCATAAGACTTAGAAAAAGAGGTGGCGTAGGAGGTGGCGTAAAGGCATCAGTAAGTCTGGGTAAACCCATAAATAAATCCTGATTGGCCTAAACGCAAAAAAGCCTCAAAAACTGCATCTGTTGCCAGATTTACAGCTTTTGAGGCTTTATTTTGGTCGTGCGATTTGCACTAGTCAGTACCCGGAGCCGGAGTCGAACCGGCACATCTTTCGATATCGGTGTTTGAGACCGACGCGTCTACCGGTTCCGCCATCCGGGCGTTAAATCCGTGCCTGTCGGTAGCTCAGGAACGGGGTGCAAACTTAGCCAGACTTTCGCGAATGCGCAACAAATAGCGCTTTTTAAGATAATAGGTGCGAACCTGCTTGAGGGCTTGCGGCTGTTTATCAACCGGAAGCGTTTCATAGCCAGCAAGTACCGGCTCAATGCCAGCGTCCAAGGCTTCAGTAAGGGTGTTTACTTCCGCTTCAACACGACGCAGAGTTGCGCCATCTGGCGCAAATTCCAGCTCCATCAGCTGCTCGTTCAACTCCATCATTTCCATGAGGAAATCGGACGGAAGGTCCTGCTTTCCCTCTTCCAGCAACCCATGACTTTGCAGGATATATGCCATGCGTGAGTCAGGGTCAGAAAGGGTACGGTAGGCATCAGTGTTAAGGGTGGCTAGCCGGAGAATCTCGGCCTGGTGTTCAGCCGGAGCATTCGCGTGGAAATCGGGGTGGTATTCCCGGCTGTAAGCGTAATACTGCCGCTTTAAAGCCGCTGTATCGGGGAGAAATGATTCGGGTAGCTTATAAAAGTCAAAATAGTTCATGGGCAGAGGAGAAGGCAGCAGGGGGCTGACAGCATAAGTTGTGGTTGTAGAGACTAGTAACCATTGGGAGTTACCTCATTTACGGAAAAAGCCTGGGCCGGAGCCGAAAATAGGCGCTTTGTAGCAGGCCATACTCGCCCAAACAACGCAGAGTGGCGGTAGTTCTCCAGCGCAGCTGGCGTTTCCCAGTGACTGTAGGTGCAGAATACGTGTGGATCATCGGCATCTTGCCAAAGCGCTAAGTGCCGACAACCAGGCTGTGCACGAATCAACGGCTCATACTCTTGAAAGAGCACAAGAAAGTCGGCAACCTGTTCGGGCCTAAAGGTCATACGAACAATCCGGATTAACATCTTAGCAGCTTGAGTCATAAAAAGTTATATGGTTAACATAATAAATAAACAAAAGATAACTAACTAATTGTAAAGACATTGAGATAGGGGAGGGGGAAGCGCACATCGACCTGGGAATCGAAGCTGAGGCCTAGTAACTCGGCGGCATTACCTTGATTGATGCCAATGCAAAGCCGGTCCTGGCTGTTGAAAATGCAGACAGCCTCGCCCGGGTCCGACGCCTGGAAATGGGGCAGGATGTCGCGCACCGTTTCCCGGCCGAAGTGAACGGTGCACGAGCGGCCATGACCTACGGCTTCAATTGCAGTGCGCGTGATATCCGTAATCAAATTACCGTAGTGGTCCACGTGAATCACGTGACCCGTAATGCGGTGGTCCTGCAGGCGTAGCTGCCGGTTGAGCAGCTGATACTGCGTAGCCGCCGGGCGGCCCAAATCAGCGAGGTTGCCTCCCCGGGCCAGGTGCACCGCGGCTGGTGCCAGCACATCGCGCGTGGGCGAAGCCGTGGGGCCCAGCGAAGAAAGCTCTACCAACTCATCGGCCTGCCCATCGGTAAGCAATGGCAGCAAGCCGTTGTCGGCCACGACGAAATAATGCCCCTGGTAGCGGGCAGCCCGCCAGCCGCCCGAGCCACGGCCCCAGTCGCTGACGCCGATAAGATGAACCGAACCGGCCGGAAAATCATTATATACTGCCCCGAGAACGTGAACGGCGTGCGCGATGTTGAAGGGTTCAACAGCATGGGTAATGTCAAACACCGCTTGTTGTGGGGCCAGTTGCAGAATCCGCGCTTTCACCGCCGCCACATAATGGTCGCGGTAGCCGAAATCTGACAGAAACGTAATCAGCCCCATGCCTAAAATGCTGCGTTCTTCGTACTATTGTTTACCCTGGTGAAGGCGGCAAAAGTAGGCGTTTTGACGCGAACCAACGCATTCTGCCGGGCTTCTTCTTTTTTTATACACTGCTAAAAACACCCTGATTTGGTCGAGAAAATCATCACGCTCGAAAACGTGTCCCTGGTTGATTTCCTGGGGGCTGATAACCAGAACATTCGGCAGTTGGCGGCTGCTTTCCCCGGGAGTAAGATTATCTCGCGGGGCAATGAAATCAAAATCCAGGGCCAGACGGCCGTCATCCAGCGCATCAACGATATTTTGTCGGCCCTGATTGAGCACTACCATGAGTACGGGCAGGTAACCGACAAGACCGTGAACCAATACATTGGCGCTTCCGACGAGGAGCGGGAAGAGGCGCGCCTGGCGGCCTCGCCTGATGTTATTCTGTTTGGGGCCAAGGGCGGCGTCATCAAAGCCCGGACGGCCAATCAGCAGCGCCTGGTGGATGCTGTCATGAAAAACGACCTGGTATTTGCGCTGGGGCCGGCCGGCACGGGCAAAACGTACATTTCCGTGGCCTTGGCGGTGCGGGCGCTCAAAAACAAGGAGGTCAAAAAAATTATCATTTCCCGCCCCGTGGTGGAAGCCGGGGAAAGCCTCGGCTTTTTGCCCGGCGACATGAAGGAAAAGGTGGACCCCTACCTACGCCCGATCTACGACGCGCTGGAAGATATGCTGCCCCCCGAGAAGTTTAAGTTCTACCTCGAGAACAAGACCATTGAAATAGCCCCGCTGGCCTACATGCGCGGCCGCACGCTCAACAATGCTTTTGTACTGCTCGACGAGGCTCAGAATACCACCCCTTCGCAGCTCAAGATGTTTTTGACGCGGATGGGCCCCTCGGCGAAGGTGATGGTGAATGGTGACCGTAGCCAGATTGACTTGCCCACCAAGCAAAAATCCGGGCTAAACCAGGCCTTGGATATTCTGCGCGGGGTGAACGGCATCGGGTTCGTGGAAATGAATTCGGAAGACGTGGTGCGTCACCGCTTGGTAAAGCAGATTGTGCAGGCCTACGACCGGTTTGATACGGAGCAGCAGAAGGAGCAGGCCAACCGGCCACCCCGCGAGCATATCCCGTATCGGCGGCCGGGCGGCCCGGCTCAACCTACCGACCCGGCTAAGCACCCGGATGCTCGCCGGGAAGACGATGGCATGCAGCAACTGCCCGTCAACCACGAGCAAGCCTAGTCTGGTCTAGCACACGCTGACGAACAAAAACAACTACCTGCTTCCGCGGGCAGTTGTTTTTGCTACCGATTACTTACGGTCCCTTAGCTGCGGGTATTTGCCGCCAGCTAGCGGAGTAGTCGCCAAATTCCTCCTTTATTCAGTACTCCTTAGTTTCCCATGCAAGCTTACCGCATCACTTTGCCTGCCGAACTCCAGGAGGCTTTTGCTATTCGCACGGCCGTTTTCGTGGACGAACAACAGGTCCCGCGCGAAGCCGAAACCGATGAACACGACCATACTGACGCCATCCACTACCTAGCCCGGACCGACGATGGCACTCCTTGCGGGGCGGCGCGCTGGCGGCCCACCAGCCAGGGCGTGAAGCTGGAACGCTTCGCCGTGCTGGCCCCCTACCGAAGCCAGGCCGCCGGAGCAGCCCTGGTAACCCAGGTACTCCAGGATGTAGCTACCGCTTACCCGAATGCTACCGTGTATCTGCACGCGCAGCTGCCAGCCGTGCGCTTCTACGAGCGGCATGGCTTTGTGAAGGACGGCCCCCAGTTTACGGAGTGCGATATTGAGCACTATAAGATGCGGTGGCAGCGCCCGTAAAGCCGGTACAGAAACTTGAATAAAAAGCCCCGGGCAAAGCTGTCCGGGGCTTTTTGTTTCCCTGGGCTTGGCGCGCCGTGACTTGACTTGCTCGGTATTTTTCTACAGATTATTCCTCAGATAGTTAGCTATGGTTACAGCATAATCTTTGAACAATATGATACAATGGGCCCCGTACGCCTTTGTGCGCCTGACGCTGGCACTGGCGGCTGGCATTCTTACCTATTTGTATTACGGGACCAGCCTGCCCCCGCTTACCGGCCTGGTTATCGGGCTGAGTATCCTATATGCTGGTTTGCAGCTGTGGGCGGGCCGCAAGGCTTCACCCGCCCTACTCGATGGGCTGGGCTTGTTGGCGCTGGGAGTGGTCTATCTGGTTGGCCTGACCCTCACGCAGCAAGCCACCGAAAGCCGGGCCCCCAATCATTTGCTACGATTCGGCAACCGCATCGAGTTTTACCGCGCGGTGGTTGATGATTATACCGTAATCCGCCCGGCCACATACGCCTCCACCGTGCGGGTTTCGGCGGTGCGCGTAGCCGGGAAGTGGCAAGCGGCCGTTGGCAGTATTCGCGTGTCCATTCCCCGGGACTCAGGCAGTACGGTGCCCCAATACGGTGATGTATGGCTGGTGCGCGGGGCGCCTGCGCCCAGCAAGGCTCCGCTTAACCCCGGCGAGTTTGACTACCGCCGCTACCTGCAGTATCACCAGGTCTATCACCAGCAGTTCATTCACCCCGATCAATACCTGAAGCTCGGGGTAGATGTGCCCAGCCAATGGACGGCGCTGGGAATGCGCGCTGCCCGGGTTCTGGATGGCGTATTTCGGCAGTATGTGCACGCCAAGCGGGAATACGCGCTGGCCTCGGCGCTGGTGCTGGGTATCAAAGACGACGTAGACCAGGAAACCCGGCAGGCCTATGCTAATACCGGTACTACCCACATCATGGCGGTATCGGGGCTGCAGGTGGGGCTGTTGTTTGCGGCCGTTACCTGGCTGCTGAGCTTGTTGCCCGGGCGCCGCGGCCCGCTGTTTCGGTTTGGTACCGCGGGGCTGGGTTTAGCCGTTATCTGGAGCTATGCCCTGTTGACGGGCCTCTCGGCTTCGGTGCTGCGGGCAGCCGTGATGTTTACGTTCATTATTGTGGGGCGGGCTTCCGGCAGGCAGAGCAACATCTTCAACACCCTGGCCTTGGCCGCCTTTGCGCTGCTGTGCTACAACCCGTTCCTGTTAGTAGATGTTGGGTTTCAGCTGTCCTTCCTGGCCGTGCTCAGCATTGTGTACCTGCAGCCGCGCATTGTGGCCAGGCTGAGGGTAAGAGAGTTCTTCCTGGACCAGCAGCGCCCTTGGCAGCCAAAGGCCGTGCAAAAATTCTGGAAAGCCAGCAGCTGGTTTTGGGATATGGTCTGGCAGGCTACGGCCCTCTCACTCGCGGCGCAGGTAGCTACGTTGCCATTGAGCCTGCACTACTTTCACCAGTTTCCCCTGAGCTTTCTGGCCTCCAACCTGATTGCGGTGCCTATTTCCAGCGCGGCCGTGTATGTGGGGCTGGCTTTGCTGGTTGTGAAGGGCTTGGTAGCCGTTGTGGCCCTGGCGTTGCCAGCGGTGGGGGCGTGGTTGAACTGGCTGCCGCAAGCCATAGGCTTCGTGTTTGAGTGGATGATCTGGTTCTTCAACGAGTATATCTTCTGGGTGGGGCAGGCCTTGCCCGGGGCCCTACTCAAGGAAATTCACCTGTCGGCGTCGCAAACCTGGCTGCTGTTTGCCGGCATCATGGCCCTGCTGATTTTCTTCGAGGTCCGGCACTTGGCTTGGCTGGGGGTAGTGTGCGCCCTGGCCGGCGTACTGGCCGGCAGCAAAGTGTGGGCTGCCCGCCAGCTGGCCGACGACCGAAAGCTGGTAGTATACAGCATTCCGCGCCGCTCGGTGCTGGGTTTCTGGCAGGGTCCCGCTGGGGATATCGTCATGGCCGATTCGCTGCCTCTCTCCGAGACGGAACGCACCTACCGCATTGTGCCCGGCAGTATTCAGCGGGAAGCACGACGGGTGCTGTACTTCCAGGGCTGGCCCCAGGCTCCTGTTCCCGCCCGGCGCCTGGGGCAGACGACTTTGCTGGTGTGGCATGGCCTGCGCGTTCTGCTCATCGACGGTAGACTAGCGGCGGCCCGCCAGCCTAGCCGGGCAGATGTCATTATTTTGCGGCGCAACGCGCGGGTGTGGCCCGAGCAGCTGGCGGCGGCTTTTGGTACGGCTGCGCCCGTCGTGTTCGACTCTTCCTGTAAATCCTGGTACGTAGCGCGGCAGGACTCAATCCTGCGGGCGGCTGGTTTCCGTACGTATGACGTCACGATGCGCGGGGCGTTCATCGTGGCGCCCCGGCGGTAGAGCGGCTCCTCAAACCTCTTAACCGAAAACTAGCGTACAAAGCGCCAGCGGGGTATTCAGACATAGCATCATTTTTGTTACGTTTGATTTGGCTGTGGTGCCTGCACCCGGCTTCTGCGTCGCTTCCCCTTACTTGCACGCCAGCAACAACGACCATGGACAATCTGCCTACTCAAGAGCTGGAGGCCCTGCGCTTCATCCAGTACGAATGCCGGGACGCCATCGGCTACATCACCCTCAACCGCCCCGAAAAGCGTAATGCCCTGAGTGCGGAAATGGTAACTGAGCTGAAGCTCGCTTTTACAGCCGCCGAAGAAGACGAGCACTGCAAAGTGGTGGTACTACGCGCCAACGGGGCTGCTTTCTGCGCCGGCGCCGATCTGAGTTATATTCAGGAGTTGCAGGGCTTTGGCTACACCGATAACCTGGCCGACAGCACCCACCTCATGCAGCTCTTCCACCAGATCTATACCCTCAAAAAGGTGGTGATAGGGGAAGTGCAGGGGCACGCCTTGGCGGGCGGCTGCGGCCTGGCGGCTATCTGCGACTTCGCCTTCACCGTGCCCGAAGCCAAGTTTGGCTACACGGAGGTGAAAATCGGATTCCTGCCGGCTATTGTCAGCGTATTCCTGCTGCGTAAAATCGGGGAGGCCCGCACCAAGCAGTTGCTGCTGACGGGTGAAATCATCGGCGCCCAGAAAGCCGCCGATTATGGGCTGGTAAATTTTGTGGTAGGGCGCGATGAGCTGGCCGAGCAGGTATACGCCTTTGCGCGCCGGCTCTGCACCGAAAATTCCGGCCAGAGCATGGAGGCTACCAAGGAAATGCTGGCCCGTCTCCCCGAAATGGCCCTGGAAGACGGTCTGCGCTATGCGGCGCAGATGAATGCCGAGGCCCGCGGTTCCGTGGACTGCCGCCGGGGTATAGCCGCCTTTTTGAACAAAGAAAAAATCAGCTGGGACCAGTAACCGCCCCAGACCTGCCCCAGGTACCGGCCCGATTTCACTTCGTAGGAGTGGAGTCGGGCCGGTATTTTTCTAACTTGCCCTACCAAAGGAGCGTTTTGTCGAGCTGAGTGGCGCCATTTTCATAACTTTTTAACCTCTGGCTGGTTACCAACTCATGACAATTCTGGCAGCCGTAGCCGTTACCGCGGCTACCTTTTTAGCAATGGAAGGCGTGGCCTGGGGCATGCACAAATTTGTGCTGCACGGCCCGTTGTGGTTTTTGCACCGCTCGCACCACGTGCGTCATCCGCACCGCTTTGAGCGCAACGACTTCTTTTTTCTATTCTACGGCACGGTTTCTATGCTGTGCATTCTGGCGGGTTCGGCTACGAAAGATTGGCCTTTCTGGGTTGGCATCGGTATTGCGCTCTACGGGTCGGTCTATTTCTTCGTGCATGATGTGCTGATTCATGGTCGCCTGCGCTTCTGGCGCAAGTCGCGCAATGCCTACCTGCGGGCCCTGAACATGGCGCACAAAATGCACCATAAGACTACCGGCCGCGACGGGTCGGAGGAGTTTGGGATGCTATGGGTATCACCAAAGTACTACACTCTGGCGTGGCGGCGGCCGGCTCCTGAGCGCCGAGTGACGAGTACCAAGCAGCAAAAGCAAGCCTAGTGGGACGGTTTTCGATCAGCGACCTGGAGCAGCTTTCCGGCATTAAGGCGCATACCATCCGCATGTGGGAGCAGCGCTACGGTATCTTACAGCCGGTACGCACGGCTACCAACATACGCACGTACTGCGACGAAGACCTGCGGCGCCTACTGAACGTAGCAACACTCTGCGCGCGCGGCCAACGCATCTCGCGTATTGCTCAGCTGGCCCCGGAGGAACTTAGCCGGGCCGTAATTTCCTGCTGCGACGACGCGCACGACTACTTCCAACAGGTAAACTCGCTGTTGGCAGCCATGCTGGCTATGGATGAGCGCCGCCTATGCTGCCTTCTCGACACGGCCATCCAGGAGCTGGGCTTCGAGGAAGCCATTATGCGGGTAGCCTATCCGTTCCTGCAGCGCATTGGTGTAATGTGGCAGGCCGGCTCCGTCAACCCTGCCCAGGAGCACTTGGTAACTAACCTGTTGCGCCAGAAGATGATGGCCGGCATTGATGCGCTGCCCCCTGTGCAGCCCCAAGAGGCCCGGCGGTGGGTGCTTTTCCTGCCGGAGGGAGAAATGCATGAGCTGGCTCTGCTATTTATGAGCTATGTATTGCGGGCCCGTAAACAGCACGTGCTGTACCTGGGCCAGAACCTGCCTACCACGGAGCTCGGGCCGGTGTGCGAAACCTACCAGCCGCATGCCGTGTGTACCGTGATGACGGCCATGCCCGAGCGTGACCGGGTGCAGGCGTTTGTAGAACAAGTGCATCACCTGTGTCCGGGCGTGATGGTGTACCTCTATGGTCCACTGGCCCAGCAGGAGGGGCTGCGGCTGCCTGCCAATACGGTGCGGGTGCGCCTGATGACGGATTTCCTGGCGTTGGCCAGCAGTTTGTGCACCTGTCCGGAGGCTGCCTCCGTGGCTTAGCCCGCTTTCGGGCGCTTTGCAACACTAGGTTCTGCCGCCTCATTTACTTCCGAAGCAGATTTCTGCCGGCTGCCAAGCCGGGAGCGGAATTTTGTACGCTCAAAATTACCTCTATAAATCAAGCGGTTACAGAATTAGGCGGCATTAAAATGCTCTAATACTCGGTTGTGGAAAATTTTCTTTTGTACAACCATGCGAGTTTCAATTCCTCTCGTATATTTGTTTAACTTTTTGCCACGAAAAGCTAAACAGTATGACCTCTTTGGAATTCACCAATCAAGTACAGAAGATTTCTTACTCGCTAAAGCCCGTGGCGATGAACCTGACTCGCGACGCTGACGATGCTAAGGATCTGGTCCAGGAAACCTTGCTGAAGGCACTGCTGAACAAGGACAAGTTCAAAGCGGGCACCAACCTGAAGGCATGGCTGTACACCATCATGCGCAACACGTTTATCAACAACTACAATAAGATAACGAAGCGCAACAGCAACATCGACAGCACGGAGTACTTCCAGTACTTCAACACGGATGAAAGCTACATCACCCACAACGGCGCTACCAGCGACTTTGTGGTCACCGACATCAACGAGGCCATTGCCGGTCTGTCGGCCGATTATCGTACGCCTTTTATGATGTACTACATCGGCTACAAGTACCTGGAAATAGCCGAGAAGCTGCAAATTCCGATCGGGACCGTAAAAAATCGGATTCACATTGCCCGAAAAGAGCTGAAAGACGTATTAAAGGTATACGCCCCCGGCGTGTAGGGAATAGGGAGAGAGTACAACCGCCCCGGGCGTATCACGGGCCGCGGGTGACGGAAGCGCAAGCTTCGTTGCTCGCGGCCCGGTTTGTTTCCGGCCGGCTCCCTGGTCAGCCGCTGCCGACCCCACCTTTTTCCTGACGTACTTGCCCAACGGTTCGGCTTGAACGTGCATCTTCGTGCTTTGGTCCGCGCGGTATTATTGCCTGATTTCTCTTTTCACTGCTTTTGTGAGTAAACACGTCATTGTTATCGGAGCTGGCTTTGCGGGGCTGTCCGCGGCCACTTCGCTGGCCCAGCAGGGGTACCAGGTTACGGTTCTGGAAAAAAATGAAGGCCCGGGCGGGCGGGCCCGGGTGTTCCGGGCTGCCGGCTACACCTTCGATATGGGCCCGAGCTGGTACTGGATGCCGGATGTATTTGAACAGTACTTCGCCCGTTTTGGCAAAAGCGTAGCCGACTATTACGACCTGGTGCGGCTGGACCCCTCGTACCAGGTGATTTTCAAAGGCCCGGAGGCGGTAGATATTCCGGCCCGGATGACGGAGCTCCGGGCGTTGTTTGAGCGGTTTGAGCCGGGCAGCGCTGTGCAGCTGGATGAGTTTCTGCGCCAGGCAGCCTACAAGTACGAGGCCGGCATCAACAAATTCGTGCACATGCCCGGACGCTCGCTGCTGGAATTTGCTGACCCCCGCTTGTTGGTAGATGCCGTGCGCCTGGACTTGCTGCAGAGCATGCACAAGCACGTGCGCAAGTTCTTCAAAGACCCCCGGCTGCTGGAGCTCGTCGAGTTTCCCATTCTTTTCCTGGGCGCTACTTCGGAGAATACCCCCGCGCTCTATTCCCTGATGAACTACGCCGACCTGGCCCTGGGGACCTGGTATCCGATGGGCGGCATGCACAAGATTGTGGAAGGCATGGCCCAACTGGCCCAGGAGCGTGGTGTGCGCCTGGAGTATAACACGCCTATCACGCAGATTGTGGTGGAGAAAGGCCGCGCCACGGGCGTGCAAACCACCAAGGGGTTTCGGGCGGCCGATGTAGTGGTGGCTGGCGCCGACTACCACCACGCCGAGCAGCAGCTGCTGGCTCCGGAGTGGCGCACCTACGACGAAAACTACTGGCAGAAGCGCACCATGGCGCCCTCCTCGCTCTTGTTTTACCTGGGTGTAAACAAGCGCCTGCCCAAGCTGCGCCACCATAATCTGTTCTTTGACGAGGACTTCAGCCTGCACGCCCATGAGATTTACGAGGAGCCGCAGTGGCCCAGCCGCCCGCTGTTCTACGCCTGCGCTCCTTCCCAAACCGACCCCAGCGTGGCGCCTGAAGGCTGCGAAAACCTCTTCCTGCTGGTACCGGTAGCCCCCGACCTAGCCGACCCTGAGGAAACCCGGGAGCGGTACTACCACCTGCTGATGGACCGCCTGGAAAGCCACTGCGGCACCAGCATCCGGGATGCGGTAGTCTACAAGCGCAGCTACGCGCACCAGGAGTTTGGGCAGGACTACAACAGCTACAAGGGCAATGCCTACGGTTTGGCAAATACCCTGCGCCAAACGGCCATTCTCAAACCTTCTCTCAAGAGTAAGAAGGTAAGTAATCTGTATTTTACGGGTCAGCTGACGGTGCCGGGCCCCGGCGTGCCGCCGTCGCTCATCTCCGGCCAGGTAGTAGCCCGGGAAGTGCAAAAGGAGAATTAGTAATGGATAATTAAGAATTAAGAATTGGTAAAGCCGAAGCGACTTGTGGCGACACGAGTCCATTCTTCATGGCTAATTCTTCCTTATTAATTCAAGAAGATGGACCACATTGCGCTCTTTACGGAAACCAGCCGCGCCTGTAGCAAGCTCATCACCCAGCGCTACAGCACCTCCTTCACGCTCGGAATTCGGACCCTGGACTCCCGGTTTCACCTGGCCGTCTACTCCGTGTATGGCTTCGTGCGCTGGGCTGACGAAATTGTGGACACTTTCCACGGGCACGATAAAGCCGCGCTCTTTGCCGACTTTCGGCGTCAGACCTACGAGGCGCTGGAAATCGGCCTTAGTCTGAACCCGGTGCTGCATGCTTTCCAGGACGTGGTGCGGCGCTACGGCATCGACCGGGAATTTATCGAGGCCTTCCTGTTCAGCATGGAAATGGACCTCGACGACCGGAGCTACAATCAGTCCCTCTACGAACAATACATCTATGGCTCGGCCGAAGTGGTGGGGTTGATGTGCCTGCGCATTTTCTGCGAAGGAGATGCGGCGCTGTTTGAGCGGCTGCGCGAGCCGGCCCGGCGGCTGGGCTCAGCTTTCCAGAAAGTGAATTTCCTGCGCGACATTCGTTCCGACTATGAGGAGCGGGGCCGCGTGTATTTTCCCGGGGTACAATACGAGCGGTTCACGGACGAAGTAAAGCGCACGATTGAGGCCGATATCCGCGCCGATTTTGAGGCGGGCTACGCGGGCATCGTGCAGCTGCCGCGGGCCGCCCGACTGGGCGTGTACCTCGCCTATGTGTATTATTTAAAGCTTTTTCACAAAATCCGCCAGCTTTCCTCGGCCAGTATTTTGGGCGAGCGGGTGCGGGTGCCGGATAATACCAAGCTATTGTTGCTGCTGGGTTCGTATTTTCGCTACCGCCTCCGGGCTATCTAGCCACGAACCTTGTCTGCCGGTGACGTTTCCCCGCTTTCTTTTTCTTATCCTGCTCCTCACTTTTTCCACCCCCGTGTCCCTCGAAGCCAACCCTTACGACGTAGCCCAGCTACGCCGCCATTACCAGCAGGCGGCGGCCAGCAAAGAAGCCGGCGAGAAATTTCACAAGCTCATGGCCTCCTATACCCAGCAGGATGCAGTGGTGCTAGCCTACAAAGCAGCCGCGGAAGCCATTCGGGCCCGGGATGCGTCGATGTTCAACAAGCTGACCTACGTGCAGAACGCCAGCAAGCAGTTTGAACAGGCCGTAAAGCTGGACCGTGACAATGCCGAAATCCGGTTTCTGCGGCTGAGCGTGGAAAGCAACCTGCCCGGCTTTCTGGGCCTGAGCCAGCACGTGGACGAAGACCGCGCCTTTCTGGTGAGTACGCTTCTAAAGCACCCCAACTCCGGCCTCGATGCGGAGTCCTTTGGGCTGGTACGCAACTTCCTCGTCGACCGGGGGCACGTCTCAGGTCCCGAGGCCGAAAAACTAGCTCGCTTGTAAGTGCTCGGCGGGGAGTTCGTGAAATTATCTGAAAACGGCCCAACTATTCGCTGGCGGTGTTGTTAGCATAGGAAAGGACCTATTGTCGAGCTGCTGCCCGGAAAGAAGCCGACGAAAAATTCCTATCTTAAGCAAACCAGGTCTATTTCCCTGTTCGTACAGACAGTTCCCCTGTCAGCTATGCCGTACCACCTGAGCGTCCGTATCGACCCCAACTCCGGCTTTTGCTTTGGCGTCATCTATGCCATTCAAATGGCCGAAGACCTGCTGGATGAGCAAGGGTACTTGTATTGCCTGGGCGACATCGTGCACAACGATGAGGAAGTGGAGCGCCTGGAGCAGCGCGGGCTGCGCATCATCAACTATGAGGAGCTGGCCGCCCTGCGCGACGAGGCGGTGCTGATTCGGGCGCACGGGGAGCCGCCCAGCACCTACCAGATGGCCCTGGAAAACAACCTGACGCTGATTGACGCTTCCTGCCCGGTGGTGCTCAAGCTACAGAACCGCATCAAAACCAGTTTCGACCGTAAGGACCGGATTTACATCTACGGAAAGCACGGTCATGCCGAAGTGCGCGGCCTGTTGGGGCAGACCGGGGGCGAGGCCGTCGTGTTTGAAAACCTGGACGAACTACTCGGCCACGAGCTGCCCAGCAACCTCACCCTGTACAGCCAGACCACCAAAAGCACCGATTCCTTCTACCGCATCAAAAACGAGCTGGAGCAGCGTGGTTACCAGGTGAATGCCAACGACACCATTTGCCGGCAGGTAAGCAACCGCGACAAAGACCTGCGGCGCTTCGCGGCTCAGTTTGACCAGATTGTGTTTGTTTCCGGCACGAAAAGCTCCAACGGGAAAGTTCTGTTTCAGGTGTGCAAGGACACCAACCCGGCAACTCACTTCATTTCCAAAACCGATGAGCTGCGCGCCGAGTGGTTCCGGCCGGGGCAGTCGGTGGGTATTTGCGGGGCTACCAGCACGCCCATGTGGCTGATGGAGCAGGTACGGGATGCCCTGCTGGCCCTTTAGCCCGCCTTCTATGCCAGTTCCTGTTGCCAGTTCCCCGGCGCTGCCCACCTCGCCCGCGCGGCGCCTCCGTCCGGAAGCGCTGGGGTACAAGGGAGTGGTAGCTGCCAGCCTGATTATCGGGGCCTGGGCGAGCTTGCTGGTCTTCCTGTTGGTGTTTTATCGGCCGGACTGGCAAACGCCTTGGCCTTATCTGTTGGTACTGGCGCAAACCCACCTGTACACCGGCCTCTTTATCACGGCGCACGATGCCATGCACGGCGTGGTAAGCCCCCACCGACGGCTGAACGACGCCCTGGGTCTGCTCACGGCCGGACTTTTTGCCTTCAACTGGTTTCCCCGGATGCTGCCCAAGCACCATGCCCACCACCGGCACGTGGCCACCCCCGACGACCCCGACTACCACGACGCACGGCATCCGGGTTTTGTACCGTGGTTTATTCGTTTTGCCTGGAACTACGTGACGGTGTGGCAAGTGCTGCTGATGGCCGCCACCTACAATGTTCTCAAGCTGTTCTTTCCCGCAGAGCAGGTAATAGCCTTCTGGATGATACCCGCTGTGCTGGCTACCTTGCAATTATTCTACTTTGGTACGTATCTTCCTCACCGGGGAGAGCATGCCCCGGATAATCCGCACAAATCCCGCAGCCAGCTGCGGCAGCACGTATGGGCCTTTGTGAGCTGCTACTTCTTCGGCTACCACTACGAGCACCACGACCAGCCGTTTTTACCTTGGTGGCGGCTGTGGCAAGCCAAGCGGTAGCAACACCAGTTGAGCACAGGTTAAGTAGTGATTATATAGTAAAAATACTATATTTATAGGGCCGGCTTAGTGCGTGGTCTATGATACCGCTGCTTTATGTTTTGTACACTTCGCGCCTGCCTGCTGCTGTTGATGATGCCTTGGCTCTGCGCGAATGGCGGGTGGGCTTATGCTGCGTGGCAGCAACCGCCGTTTCAGGGCCGACTCGTGCGAGTTACGCCCGAAGAACAGCAGGCTACGCCCCAGCCTTTACCCTCTCCTGATCCGGCCGAGTCGTTGCGGGTAGCCCGCCGCCAGTTGGAACTGCCCATGCAGGCCCCGCTGCGGCCCCAGGCGCACATGCGCATGGCCAGCGCCCTACTGGATCTGCGGCGCTACCACGAAGCGCTAGAACATGCCTTGCTGGCTTTGCGCCACAGCCAAGCCGGCAACGATGCCCGCAACACGGCGCACACCTACGATCTGCTTGGGCGTGTACAGGCCGCCCGCGGCGACAGTGGTCGGGCTCACCAGTGGTACCAGCGGGCTTTGCAGACGTTTACGCAGCTAGATGACCCCTGGAACCAGGGCGTAGTGCACGAGCATCTGGGTGATTTATATGCCAGCCAGCACGCCTGGCTGCAGGCAGCAGAAAGCTACCGCCAGGCCAGTGCCATCTGGCAGCAACTTGCGCAGCATTCGCGGGCATCCATTGGCTTGCACGCCGTGGGGCGTATGTACTTAGCGCAAGGAGCCTATAATCGGGCGCTGCACTATTTGCAGCAAAGTGCCCGGGGTGGACGGCAACTGCACGACAGCGTAGCGGTGGGTTATGTATTGCACTCTATGGGACAGGTATACGCCGCCGCAGGCAACAGCACGGCCGCCCGGCAGCAGTATTTGCAGGCGCTGGCCATGGTACCCCGGCGCCAGCCCCCTATGCTGCTGGCCATGCTTTACGAAGCGCTGGCCGATATCAACGACTCAACGGGGAACCTGGCCGGAGCCCGGCAGAACGTGGAGCAGGCCGTTTCGTTAGCCCTGCAAAGTGACGATAAACGGCGCCTGAGCAACCTGTATCTGCGGTTATCGGAGCTGCACCGGCGCCAGGGCCAGTACCGGGCCGCCTTCACCTACCTGACGCGGCATATCCAGCTAGCCGACAGCGTAGCGGCCGAGCAGCGCCAGGCCGAGGTGGCCGAAATCCGGATGCGGTACGAAACCGAAAAAAAGGAGCAGGAAATCATTGCCCTGCAAAAGCAGCGGCGACGGCAGGAAGCCAACCTGCGGCGGCAGATGTGGTGGCGTAACGGGCTGGGTTTGGGGGCCGTGGTATTGCTGGTGCTGGCCGGCGCCCTGTTTCTGGCCCGACGACGGCAGGCGAGCATCAACCGCCTGCTCACGCGCCAGAACCAGGCTATCCAAAGTCAGAAAGAAGAACTCAACCGGCTCAATCGTAGCAAGGATCTGCTGTTCTCAGTGATTTCGCACGACCTGCGCGCCCCGCTCAGTTCCCTCTACACTCTATTGACGCTGCTTAATATGGGCGGGGTGCCCCCCGAACGCCTGACAACGCACATGGAGCGCCTCACCCGTACGCTCAATAGCACGCTGGGTCTACTGGATAACCTGTTGAACTGGGCCATGGCGCAGATGCGTGATGAGGGCGCCCAACTTAAAATTTTGGCGTTGGAAAGCATTGCCGCAGAGTGCGTGAGCCTGCTGGCCCTGGATGCCGAGCGCAAGCAGGTCCAGGTTCAGAACACACTGCCCGCCTGCCTGGTGAAAGCCGATGAGAATATGTGCCGCCTGATTTTGCGTAACCTGCTGAGTAATGCCATTAAATTTACGTCTGAAGGAGGAATTATCACCCTCTCGGGACGGCGGCGGGCGGATACATGGGAGATTTCGGTAGCGGATACGGGTGTCGGTATTGCTGCCGCCGATCAGGAAAAGCTGCGCCAGGCTACCATTGGCTATACCACACCCGGCACGGACCGCGAAGAGGGTACGGGGCTGGGACTGCGACTGTGCCGGGAATTTGCCGAGCTCAACGGCGGACAGCTCACGTTTGAGAGCGTAGTTGGGCAGGGCTCGGTATTTCGCTTTACGCTGCCAGCAGCGGAGGCTAGTGCTGGCGCCGGATAAGCGCCCGGTGCACGATGCGCGCCGTTACTTGGTCGCGGTAGGTATGGCCCAGCGGGAGGGCATGGGCGCCCACGCGCACTTCTTGGTTGTTGACGGAGTCGATGAGGGCTGCGTTTACCAGGTACGAGCGGTGCGTACGTACAAATAGCCCCGTAGGCAGCTGCTCTTCCAGGTTTTTGAGGTTCACCAGCGTAAGATGGGTGCGCCCATCGGCCGTGTTGATCTTGGTGAAATCCTTTAAGGCTTCCATGTATAGGACGTCGCAGTAATGGAGCCGCACAAACTGGGCATCGGTACGAATAAAGAATGAGCCCAACTCGGGCAGACTGTCGCCGGGGGCGCTACTCGGTGAGGTAGTGCGCAACAAGCTGGTTACTTTGTTTACAGCCCGCAGAAAGCGGTCCAGGGTAATAGGCTTAAGCAGAAAATCCACCGCATCGAGGTTAAAGCCTTCCATGGCGTATTGCGGATGAGCCGTCATGAGCACCACCATGGGCGGATGCTGTAAGGACCGTACCAGATCAAGGCCGCTCAGGTGCGGCATCGTTACGTCGGAAAAAAGTACCTGTACCTTGTGGTGAAGGAGGTAGGCGTGAGCCGCTACGGGGTCGTTGAAAGCGGCTTTTACGTCCAGGACATCCGTAAGGGCAGCGTAGGCCTGCAGCAGGTCCAACACCAGCGGGTCGTCATCGAGTAAGGCGCAGGATATTTTCATGGCGGCGAAAAACGACGAGACGAGTAGAAGGTAATAGCGCGGTAGTATAAGCAAATGGTGCTATTAAATATAAAAATAAAGCTAGAATATACAGCAGCTTAGCAGTCAGAAAGTGGCCGCTGGCAGAGGAAAATGGCCCCGCGCAGCCTGCTGCCTGAAAACAACAGCCGGTTGGCCCACAAAATCAAAAGCCTGCACGTAGGGCGCCTAAGCTGCCCTGCATGCAGGCCTTCGGTGGTAGGGAGAAGCAGAACTACTCAGCGCCGTGCACGGCATTGGTTTTCTTGCAGCACTCCGGCAGGCGGGTGTAGGCCCGTTCGTCAGCGGGGGCCGCGTCGGCATCGTAACCGGTTTGCTGCACAGCGGCGCGGAGCTTTTCAGCGGAGGTTTTATCGGCCCGGTAGGTTACCGTAAGCACCTGCGAGGGCACATCCAGCACCGCCGACTGCACCCCTTTTTCGTAGGCCAGTGCCTTTTCCAGGCGGGCTTTGCACATATCACACACGGCCGAGGTCTTGATTTTAAGCGACTCAGCGGAGTTTTTGGCTTTCGCGGCGGGCGTTGTCTGGGCCTGGGAGAACTGCGCGCTCAGGAGCAGGGCCAGCGTGCACAGCAAGGTTGGGAAGAATTTCATAGAAAGTCAGGAAAAGGTAAAGGCAGAGAAACAGAAACTTACTGAAGCTGGAACCGCAGCCCGGCGTAGGTAACCCGGCCCACAGCGGGCCCCCAGACCATGGCGGCATCAAAGTTCGGGCCGAAGGGGTCAGATGCTCCAATAATAGGATTGGCCTGCCGATAGTTCAACAGGTTTTCGGCGCCGGCATACACTTCCCAGCGCTTGAAAGCCCGCGTCACCTGGGTGTTAAACAGCACGTAGCGCGAAGTAAACCGCAGATCGGCGGCCGTCGGGGCCGCGGGGGCGGGGTCGTGCAGCGGGTCGTAGCCGTGGCCGGGGCCAGTGGCCAGGGGCCGGCGCCCAAACCACTGACCGGTCAGATCGAAGCGCCATTTATCGAAGGCCGTAGCGTAGCTCAGGTTGGCAAACAGCCGGTGCCGGGGCGTCAGGAACTTGGGCAGCAGGTTGTCGGCGTAGCTGGTTTGCACGTCCAGGAATTTGTAGGCTGCTTTAGCCTGTAGGCCTTTCACCGGCTCAACCTGTACTTCCGTCTGCAGGCTCCGTGAGAAAGAGCGGCCATAGAGGTTCAGCAGCACGAGCTGGTTGGGAGAGGAGTACATATCCGCCACCACCTGGTTCTGAAATTCGGTGTGGTAGTAGTCGGCTACAAAGGTGGCGGGGCGGCTAGCTACGGTAAAGTACTGCGTGAAGGAGCCGCCCAGGTTCCAGGCTTTTTCCGGCTCCAGGTTCTGACCGATGATGAACTCCCGCGAAGAAACCAGCATGCCCGTGTTTTCGGCCAGTGGGTTGGCTACGCGCGTGCCGCGTCCGGCCGCCAGGCGCAGAATGGTGCTGGCCGTGGCGTCGTACTTCACGTTGAGGCGCGGGGTCAGAAACCAGCCGTACAGGTTGTGCCGGTCCACCCGCAGGCCCCCCACCAGCGTCAGGTTCTTCGCGTTCTGGTAGGTGTACTCGGCAAAAGCCCCCGGTACCCGTTCCCGCCGAAAACGGTTTTCGCGGGCGTACCGCTGCTCGGGTGTTTCGGGAAGCGTGGTAAGGCCCGTCCGGTAGACTTCGTGGTAATTGTCGTGCAGGTAGCTGAGCCCCAGCCGGTAGGTGTGGGCAGTAGTGCCCAGAATGCTCTGGAAAAGCAGCGTGGCCTGCCCCGTATTCTGCGTGCCGTCGTAGGTGCGGCGGCCGTACTGCGAATCAAAGCGGTAGGCTGTGCCGTTCAGCAGCAGGCCCAGGCTTTGGTAGGGGCGGGAGGGCCAGGTGTAGGAGGTTTTGTTGAAGCCCGTATACCGCGTGGCCATCATGGTGGTGCCGTAGTAGCGACCGGGTGCGTCCGGGCGGTAGTCTACCTGCCCGCCCTGCCGGGTTTCGCGCAGGGCCCCCACGCCCAGCTCCGCCACCAGGCCTTTCTCCGACTTGTATTTCCATTTGTTCAGGACGTTGTACTGGGTAGCCAGCGGCAGGTCCAGAAACTGGTCCCCATTGCGGTCTACGCAGCGGCCCAGGTGGTCGGAGTGCAGTAGCAGAACGGTGCTGCCACGCTTGCCCACGGAACTCGACACGTTCAGGTTCAGGTCGAATTTGCCCAGGTCGTTGCCGTAGGCGTTGAACAGGAGCCGGTCGGTTTTGTCGGGCTCCTTCAGGCGCACATTCACCTGGCCGGAAATTGACTCGTAGCCATTCACCACCGAGCCCATGCCCTTGATGATGTCGATGCTCTCAATCCAGGTGCCCGACAAATACCCCAGCCGGTAGGGCGTGGCCAGGCCGCGCAAAGCGGGCTGGTTGTCCACGGTAAGCAGGGAATAAGCGCCATCCAGCCCCAGGAGCTGAATTTGCTTGGCCCCCGAAACGGCATCGGTGGTCGAAACCTCCACGGCCGCGTTGGTTTCAAAGCTCTCGGCCAAGTTGCAGCACGCCGATTTGGTCAGGTCCCGGCTGGTAATCACCTGGGAGTTGGTGGGCGTCAGGGCCGAATAGGCTTGCGTCCGGCCTTCCACTTTCACTTCCGCCAGCTCGGTTGCGTGCCGCAGCGCTACGCGTAGAAAAGGTGCCCCTTCCGCCCCAACTACCAGCGTATCGGCCCGGTAGCCTAAGAAATTTACAATTAGTCGGCCCGTGCCGGCCTGGGCTGGGCGCACCAGAGAGAAGAGGCCTTGCTCATCGGCTGAAGTGGCCTCAGTAGTGCCCAGCCAGCGTACGATGGCCCCGGGTAGGGGAGAGGCTGAAGCGGCATCCGTTATCTGGCCCCGCACGGGCGCTAATGCGGCCGTTTGCGCCAGCCCCTGCGGAATAGCAAAGAAGAGGGCTGCGGCCCAAAGCCCGCAATACCCGAAAAAACGATTCATAGTCTGGGAAGAGCATAACAGGTTTCTACCTGACGCCTCCGGGCAGGAAGCGCCTGAGCGGGCCGGGCATAGGGCCGCGGCCGCCAGCAGAACCACTGCTAGACTACCAGAAGACAAAAAAAGGTGAGCAGCTGCCGTCCTGCGGGCCGGGGAGGCGAAGCATCCGCCGCGTGCCAGATAGCTGCCTGCGCCAACACCGACGGAGCCAGCGGGGCTTGGGTCCACGCGCTGGCGGGCTGCCAGTCGAGGAGGGCCGGGGGCACGAGCTTTAAGACGTTTATACCCGCTGTGGGCAGGTCCACCTTGTGGTGCTGGGCGCTGAACTCGCAGCAGGTTTTCTGCAGCTTGGTCTTCGGGTGCTTCCCCGATTCTGCAACCGGCATGGCCGGGGGGCAACCGTGCTGCGCCGTGCTGAAGACGACGTGCGCCGTATGCTTCCCGCTCACCCGGCACGTATGCTGCTGCACGGCCAGGCCCACCGAGGAGGTGAGCACCAGCAGGGCAAGCCAGACGCTAAAAAGCCGATGAGCAAGCGGGCGTTTCATGCAGGCAAAGATACGGCAACTTCGGCAGGGTTGCGTGCAAAACGCCAAAGCCAACGTGGCAAATTCGGGCCTGGACCGCCAGCTTTCCGGAGCCTGACATTCTGACAAATCGGGGCAAAGGCTTGATTGGGCCTTTTGTAGATTAACCGTTTTTTAGGAAAAAAAGCGCGAATAGAGGGTAAAAATGCGGTTTTAGAGAAGTGGTAGAAAATGGTAAATGGTGGTTGCCTTTTGCTTGGGGTTACGTACTTTTGCTAATACCCTCCCCGTGGCCTGGCTTTCTATGAATCTTCTCTCTGGCGAATACGAGTGCAAGCTGGACCCGAAAGGGCGTCTGGTGCTGCCCGCCAAGGTGAAGGCCAGCCTGCCCGAATCGTCGGGCAACCAGCTGGTGTTGGTGCGCGGTTTCGAGCCCTGTCTGGTGCTGTACCCGCGGGCCGCCTGGCGCGTGATTCACGAGAAAGTAATGGCGCTGGACGAGTTCAACGAGGAGTACCGGCAGTTCCAGCGCAACTTTTTTCGGGGCATGACGGAGGTGGAACTCGATACCATTGGCCGCTTCGGCCTGCCGCGTACCATGCTGCGCTACGCCGGCATCGAGAAAGAGGCCATTATCGTGGGCATGGGCAACCGCTGCGAAATCTGGGACCCCACCCGCTACGACGACTTCCTCATCAAAGACCAGCAGAGCTTCTCTAAGCTCGCCCAGAAATTCCTGACCACTGAAACCGGGCCAAGCCCCTTGGCCGCATGAGCACTCCCGAAACTTACCTGAACGATGCCGCTTACCACCGCCCGGTGATGCTGCGCGAGTGCCTGGAGGCGCTGGATCTGCGCCCAGAGGGCCGCTACGTTGACGTCACGTTTGGGGGTGGGGGCCACTCGGCCCGCATGCTGGAGCACCTCAGCACCGGCCACCTCTACAGCTTCGACCAGGATGCCGATGCCGAGGCCGAAGCCGCCCAACTGGCGCGCCCGCAGTTCACCTTTATTCGCAGCAACTTTCGTCACCTGCACCAGGAGCTGGCCCGCCACGGAGCCTTGCCCGTTGATGGCCTGCTGGCCGACTTGGGCGTTTCCTCGCACCAGTTCGATACGCCTGAGCGCGGTTTCAGCACTCGCTTCGATGGGCCGTTGGACATGCGCATGAACGCCGAGGATGGCCCCAGCGCTGCCGACGTGCTCAACGAATACAGCGAGGCCGACCTGCACCGCATTTTTGGGATGTACGGGGAAGTAACCAACGCCCGCACCCTGGCCAGTACCGTGGTGAGCAGCCGGCGCGGCGCGGGCATCCAAACCATTGGGGAACTGAAGAAGGCCATTGCCAGCTGCACGCCCCGGGGCAAGGAAAATAAGTACCTGGCCCAGGTTTTTCAGGCCCTGCGCATCGAAGTAAACGACGAAATGACGGCCCTGCAGGAAATGCTCCAGCAGACGGCCGAGGTGCTGCGCCCCGGGGGGCGGCTGGTGGTGATGAGCTACCACTCCCTGGAAGACCGGCTAGTGAAGAATTTCCTGGCCAAGGGGAAGTTCTTCGGCGAGGTTGAAAAAGATTTGTTTGGCCGCACCAACACCCCTTTTGAAGTTCTGACCCGCAAGCCCTTGGAGGCTTCCGAGGAAGAGGTGGCCCTGAACAGCCGGGCCCGCAGTGCTAAATTGCGCGTTGGAATTAAGAAGTAAGATTGTCCCATGGCCGTAAATACTGTTCGTCCATCCGCTAAGCCCGTCCGGAGCAATGCCCCGCGCGAAGTGGTGCCCGCCCCGGAGCCCGTGCGCCTGCCCGAGCCCGCGCAGCCTGAGCCCGAACCGGAGGTGCGCGAGCAGCCCCGGCGGGAAGAAGGCCCGCGCAGCACCTGGAGCGTGTTCTCGCTGCTGGACCGGGTTTCCAGCATGGATGGCTTGTTTCGGGACGGGTTGCCGGTGCGGTATCTACCGCACGTGCTGTTCGTGATGTTCCTGACGCTGGTGTACATCGGCAATACGCACTACGCCCTGCGCATGAACCGCAGCATCCAGAAGCTGAAGCTGGAAACCGAGGACCTGCGCGCCGACTACACCACCCTAAAGTCGGACTACATGGAAGCCAGCAAGCAAAGCGAAGTGGCCCGCAAAGTAGCCGCCTATGGTCTGGTAGAAAGCTCTTCGCCGCCCTTCCGCATTACGGTGCCCGCCGGCCGCCTCGACGAAGCGGAGCTGGAGCGGGTGCCCCTGGTTTCGGCCGACTCGGTAGCGGCCCAGGCCATTGCCGACTCCGCTGCCCGGGCCCAGCAGGCCGCTGGCCCCCTCAACGGTACCGCCGACGATGAGCTGGTAGGGGCTCCGCCCGCGCCGGTAGGCGTGCCCACCACCGAGGCTGGCACCGCACCGGCTATTTCTTCCCCTCGTTCTGCCCCGCGTAGCAATGAAAGGAAACGTTAAAAAGTCGATAGTCACCCGGGTTCGGCTGGCCTTCCTGGGCGTGGCCCTGTTTTCCATGGCCATTGTGGTGAAGGTGTGGCAAATCCAATTCAAGGAAGGGGAGCGGTGGCGCGCCCTGGAGCAGGAGCGGCGCATTGTGTACCAGCCGGTGTTTGCTACCCGCGGCAACATCTACTCCGACAATGAAAGCATCATGGCGACCTCGCTGCCTTTCTATCGGGTGGCCTGGGACCCTTCGGTGGTCAGCAAGGAGACCTTTGAGAAGGATATCGACTCGCTGGCGCTCAACCTGTCGCAGTTCTTCGGCGACAAATCGAAGAACGAGTACTACCGCAAGCTTACCAATGCCTACAAAGCCAAGCCTCAGGTGCGCTACCTCCGGCTGAACTCGCGGCAGATCAACTTCCAGCAAAAAAAGTTGCTGGCTACCTGGCCTATCTTCCGGGCAGGCAAAAACCGAGGCGGGGCCATTTTCGAGAAAGTAGACAAGCGTTTTCGGCCCTTTGGCGGCCTGGCTCAGCGCACCATTGGCTTCGTGAATGAAGACAAAAACGGCGCAGGGCTTGAGTACACATTCAATCAGCATTTGGCCGGCAAAGACGGGGAAGCCCTGTTTGAGCGCCTGCCCGGCGGCAACAAGCCCATCTACGACGGCACCGAGGTGAAGCCCGTGCCCGGCTACGACGTGAAGACGACGCTCGACATCAACCTGCAGGACGTGGCCGAAAATGCCCTGTACAAGTCCCTGGTTGATAATAACGCGCAGTACGGCACCGTCATTCTGATGGAGGTGAAGACCGGCGAAATCAAGGCTGTAGCCAACCTGGGCAAAGTGGCCGAGGGCGTGTACCGCGAAGACTACAACTACGCCATTGCCGACCAGGGCCGTACCGAGCCAGGCTCGACCTTCAAGTTGGCTTCCATGATGGCCATTTTCGAGGAAAACCCCGAACTCTCCCTGGAGGACATGGTGGATACCGGCAACGGCCGCATGTACGTGGGCGGAGCCGTGAAAACCGACTCCCACGGCTACGGTAAAATCACGGTGAAGCAGGTGTTTGAGAAGTCCTCCAACATTGGCGTGGCCTGGCTGGCCGATCATACCTTCAGCAAAGACCCCAGCAAGTACACCGACTACCTCAAGCGCTTCGGCCTGGACAAGCCCCTGGGCTTCCAGATGGCAGGCGAGGCCCGGCCTTATATCAAAGACCCGCGCGACCGGAGCTGGAGCCGCACCTCGCTCACTACCATGAGCATTGGCTACGAGCTGAAGCTGGCCCCGCTCCAGACGCTGGCGTTTTACAACGCCGTAGCCAACGGGGGAGTGAAAGTGCAGCCCATCATCGTCAAGGAAATCAAGCAGGCCGACAAGGTGCTCGACCACTTCGAAACGAAAGTGCTGAACCCCAAAATCTGCTCCGACGAAACCCTGGCTAAGGTGCGGGCCATGATGGAAGGCGTCGTAACGGAGGGAACCGCCCGCGGCATCCGCTCCGAGGACTTCACCATGGCGGGCAAAACCGGCACGGCCTGGAAGTTCAAGAACGGCGCGTATACCAAGGTGTACTCCACCAGCTTCTGCGGCTATTTTCCCGCCGATAAGCCCAAGTACTCGTGCATTGTAGTGGTGGACTCGCCCAAGAAGGGCCGCATCTACGGGGCCGACGTAGCCGCGCCGGTTTTCCGCGAAGTGGCCGATAAAGCCATGGCCCGCGACGCGGCCAGCCAGCGCCCCCTGCTGGCCCGGGCTCCGCAGAAAAAACAGCGCGTGCCCACCATCGGGGTAGGCATGCAGGATGAGCTGCAACTCGTGACCCAGCACATGGGACTCCCGTCGCAGGCGGCGGCCAGCGCGGAGGATTGGGTGCGCGCCGATACCGGGCAGGGCGCCAAGTCATTAGCCTGGCAGGAGCACCCCGTGAAGCGCGGCCGCGTACCCAGCGTGGTAGGCATGAGCCTGCGCGACGCCCTGTTCCTGCTGGAAAACCGCGGCCTACGGGTGCGCCTGAATGGTAGTGGTCGGGTGCGGGCCCAGTCTATTGCGGCCGGCACGCCCCTGCAGCGCGGCACTACCGTAACGCTCACCCTGCAGCCCATTGGGCAAACGTCGGCGCCGGCGGCCCCGGTGGCGGCCCCCGAAATGCCTGACCTAGCCGAAAACAAGCTGATTACCCCCGCCGAGCCCGACCCAGCCAAGGTGAAAGCCGCTTTGCTGGAGCGGCAGCGCAAGCTGCGCCAGCAGCTGAACGGGGGCACCGAGCAAGCCCAGGCCCGCACGGCCGAGCCCACCAAATCCAACCGAAAATAACGCTTACCTCCGGCCGGCGCGCAGCCGCCGGCTTGTTTTGCTCATGCCTGATCTGACTTCACCCGCTCATTCGCTTTCTTCTTTGCTGGCCGGCTTGCCGGTGCTGGCCCAGCACGGCTCCGCCGACGTGGCGGTGCACGGCCTTACGCTCGACTCGCGGCAGGCAGCACCCGGTACGGTGTTCTTCGCCCTGCGCGGGGCTACCGTCGATGGGCATCAGTTTGTGAACAAAGCCGTGGAGCTGGGAGCTAGTGCCGTGGTGGTGGAAGAGCTGCCGGCTGAACTGAATCCCGCTACCACCTACGTGCAGGTAGCCGACAGCGCCGCTACCATGGCCCGCGTGGCAGCGGCCTTCTATGGGCACCCCTCACGCCAACTAAAGCTGGTAGGCGTGACGGGTACCAACGGCAAAACCACCTGCGCTACGGTGCTGCACAAGCTGTTTCGGGAGCTGGGCTACCACGTGGGCTTGCTGAGCACGGTGCAGAACCAGATTGACGAGGAGGTAATTCCGGCTACGCATACCACGCCCGACGCTATTCGCCTGAATGCCTTGCTCTCCCGCATGCTGCAGGCGGGCTGCACGCACGTGTTCATGGAAGTCAGCTCGCACGCGGTGGTGCAACACCGCGTGACGGGGCTACATTTCACGGGCGGCGTGTTTACCAACATCACTCACGACCACCTCGACTATCACGGCACGTTTGACAACTACCTGAAAGCCAAAAAAGGCTTTTTCGATGCCTTGCCCAAGTCGGCCTTTGCCCTCACCAACGCCGACGACAAGCGCGGCCCGGTGATGCTGCAAAACGTGGCCGGCCGCCGCGAAACCTACTCCCTGCGCGGGCCCGCTACGTTTCGGGCCCGGCTCATCGAAAATGCCGTGCACGGCCTGCACCTCGAACTCGACGGGCGGGAAGCGCAGTTTCGGCTGATTGGGGTGTTCAACGCCTACAACCTGCTGGCCGTGTACGGGGCGGCGGTGCTGCTGGGCGAAGACCCCACGGAAGTTCTCACGGTGTTGTCGGGGCTGACCTCGGCCCCGGGGCGCTTCGAGCCCGTGGTATCGGCCAGGACGCGTGTAACCGGTATTGTAGACTACGCTCACACGCCCGATGCGCTGGAAAACGTGCTGCAGACCATTGCCGACATTCGGCAGCCCAGCCAACAGATTATCACGGTGGTCGGCTGTGGGGGCAACCGCGACGGGGCCAAGCGGCCCATTATGGCCAACCTCGCCTGCCAAGGGTCGAGCCGTGTGGTTTTGACCTCCGACAACCCCCGCTTTGAAGACCCCAACGATATTTTAACCCAGATGCAGGCCGGCGTGAAGCCCCAGGACCTGGGCAAGGTGCTCACCATTGCCGACCGGCGCGAGGCTATCAAAACGGCCTGTGCGCTGGCCGGCCCCGGCGACATTGTGCTGGTAGCGGGCAAAGGCCACGAGTCGTATCAGGAAATCAAAGGCGTAAAAACTGATTTTGACGACAAACGCGTGCTGCTGGAAATGTTTGAGCTGCTGGGCAAATAAGCTGCCCGCCGTAACTGAATAATCCCAAATCAGCAGAAATACAACCTTGAACCACTCACCAAAAAGCGGAACCTTTGTAGTCCGGCTTTTCCTCTCCCTGACCTGCTGACCTCGACTACATGCTTTATTACCTCTTCACCTACCTCTACAAAACTTACCATATCCCCGGCACCGGCGTGTTCCAATACACCACGTTCCGGGCCGCTATGGCGGTAGTCACGTCGCTGATCATTGCCCAGTACTTTGGTAAGCCGCTGATCAAGGCCTTACAGCGCCGCCAGATTGGGGAAGGCATCCGCGACCTGGGGTTGCAGGGGCAAATGGAGAAGAAAGGTACCCCTACCATGGGCGGGCTCATCATTCTGTTGGCCATTCTGGTGCCGGTGCTGCTGTTTGCCAAGCTCGACAACATCTACATCGTGCTGATGATTCTGAGCACCGTGTGGCTGGGGCTCATCGGGTTTATTGATGATTACATCAAGGTAGTTAAGAAGGATAAGGAAGGTCTGGCCGGGCGCTTTAAGGTGCTGGGGCAGATCGGGTTGGGCCTGACGGTGGGTTGGGTGCTGTTTTTCAGCAACGAGGTAACCGTGCGCCAGTACCTGCTGCCCAACGGCGACCTGTCGGCGGTGGATGCCAGCACCGTGTACCAGGACGTGAAGCTGATGATTACCACCATCCCCTTCGCCAAGAATAACGAGCTGAACTACGGCAACCTGTTCAGCTACGCCGGGCCCTACTTCAACGGGCTCTACAGCCTCCTCTATATTCCCATCGTCATCCTGATTATTACGGCCGTGAGCAACGGGGCCAACATCACCGACGGCCTCGATGGGCTGGCGGCCGGCACGTCGGCCATCATCGGTATTACGCTGGCTATTTTCTGCTTTGTGAGCGGCAATGCCCTGCTGGCCGATTACCTAGATATCATGTACATCCCGAACTCCGGGGAGCTGGTCATTTTCTGTACGGCCTTCGTGGGGGCGTGCGTGGGGTTTCTCTGGTACAACAGCTACCCCGCCCAGGTATTCATGGGCGACACCGGTTCCCTGGCCATTGGCGGCATCATTGCGGTGCTGGCCCTCATTGTGCGCAAGGAGCTGCTGATTCCGGTGCTCTGTGGTATTTTCCTGGTCGAAAATCTGTCGGTGATGGTGCAGGTGAGCTGGTTTAAGTATACCAAGCGCAAGTACGGGGAAGGCCGCCGCCTGCTGCGCATGTCGCCCCTGCACCACCACTACCAGAAGCTGGGCTACCACGAAAGCAAAATCGTGTCGCGCTTCTGGATTGTGGGTATTATGCTGGCCGTCATCACCTTGGTGACTTTGAAACTGCGCTAAGATTCAGAACGGAGAAAGGCGAGCCTAGAACTTAGGCTCTTGCCTTTCTCGCTGAACGTCTTCTAAGCTCTAAGCTCTGACTTCTCATGTCTAAGAAAATCGTAATCCTTGGTTCGGGCGAAAGTGGAGTAGGGGCGGCGCTGCTGGCGCAGGCCAAAGGCTACGACGTGTTCGTGTCAGACGGCGGCCCGCTGAAGCCGGCTTACCGGGAGAAGCTGGACAAAGCCGGCATCCGCTACGAGGAAGGTCAGCACACCCTGGCTGAAATCCTGCAGGCCACGGAAGTCGTCAAAAGCCCCGGCATTCCGGAGAAGGCACCCGTGGTACAGGCGCTGCGCGAAAAGCAGATTCCTATCATCTCGGAAATTGAGCTGGCCGGGCGCTACACCCGGGCCCGGTGCATCTGCATCACGGGCACCAACGGCAAAACCACGACCACCCTGCTTACTTACCATTTGCTGAAGGAAGCCGGCCTAAGCGTGGGCTTGGCCGGCAACGTGGGCTTCTCCCTGGCCGAGCAGGTGATTGAAGACCCGTTTGACTACTACGTGGTGGAGCTGAGTTCCTTCCAGCTCGACGATACCCACGATTTTCAGCCCTGGGTGTCGGTATTGCTCAACATCACCCCCGACCACCTCGACCGGTACGACTACTCCCTGGAGCTGTACGCGCAGTCCAAGCTGCGCATCATGCGCAACCAGGACAGCGCGGGCTACTTTATCTACAACGCCGACGACGAAAACATCCAGCGCTATTTCCAGGCGGCGCTTCGCCCGGTGCAGCAGCTGCCTTTCAGCCTGCACCGCCGGCCCGACTACCACCTGGCCGGGTACTACACCGAGGAAACCACCGTGTGCGTGGACCTGCAGCCCGGCTATTACAGCAAGACCGAGGAAATCAGCACGGCAGCTTCTCCGCTGATTGGGCAGCACAACCGGCAGAACATGCTGGCTGCGCTGCTCTGTGCTCGTGTTGCGGGCGTAGAGGCTGCCCAGATTGAAGCAGCATTGGCTACTTTCCACAACGCCGACCACCGCCTGCAGCCCGTGGGCCAAATCAACGGGGTGCGCTTCATCAACGACTCCAAAGCCACCAACGTGGAAGCTGCCTGGTATGCCCTGGACGGCATCCGGCAGCCTATTGTGTGGATTGCGGGCGGTACCGATAAAGGCAACGACTACACCACGCTCATTCCTTTGGCTCAGAGCCGGGTGAAAGCACTTATCTGCCTGGGCGTGGATAATGCCAAGCTGGGGGAAGCCTTCGGCGCCGTAGTGCCGCACCTAGAGGAAACCCAAAGCGTGTCGTATGCCGTGCGCCGCGGGCTGGAGCTGGCTCAGCCCGGCGACGTGGTGCTGCTCTCGCCCTGCTGTGCCTCCTTCGACCTGTTCAAAAACTACGAGGACCGCGGCCGGCAATTCACTACTGCCGTGCAGGCCCTTGCCGACGACCAGACTAGGGAAGAAGCCGGCGAGTAGCCTAGCTTGGCTTCTCCCGAATCAGCCTAACTCAGTTATCTACTCAACCACTCACTCACCGCCGGATGGACATTATCAAAAGCTGGCTGCAGCGCAATTTGAAGGGTGACCCAGTGCTGTGGGGAATTGTCATCCTGTTTTCGCTCATTTCCATTGCAGTAGTGTACTCGGCCACGGGCACGCTGGCCTACAAGAAAATGGGCGGCAATACGGAGTACTTTCTGGTGAAGCACACCGGGCTGATTTTCGTGGGGCTGTTCTTTATGTGGCTGGCCCACCGCATCGACTACCGGCACTACTCGCGCCTGTCGTTGTACGCGCTGCTTGTGTCTGTGCCACTGCTGTTGTTCACCTATTTCATGGGGGGCGAAATCAACGGGGCCTCCCGCTGGATGACCATTCCGGTAATCAACCAAACCTTCCAGCCCTCCGACCTGGCCAAGCTGGCCCTGATTTCTCACGTGGCTTCCATGCTCAGCCGTCGCCAGCAGCACGTCGATGATTTCAAAACCACGCTGCTGCCCGTAATGCTGTGGGTAGGGTTGATCTGCGGCATCATCATTCTGAGCAATACCTCCACGGCCCTGCTGCTGTTTGGTACCTGTCTGCTGCTGATGTTCATCGGCCGCGTGCCGCTCAAGCAAATGACCGTGATGGTGGCCATTGGTATTGTGGTGGGGGGCATTGGGCTGGCTTCGGGGCAGCGCTTCCAAACCGTGCAGTCGCGCATTGCCAGCTTTACTGATAAGAGCAAGCCTGTGCCTTTTCAGCTGGAGCACAGCTACATAGCCATTGCCACGGGCGGCGTCACGGGCAAAGGCCCAGGCAAAAGCACGGAGCGTAATATTCTGCCCCACCCATACTCCGACTTCATTTACGCCGTTATCATTGAAGAATACGGTTTGCTGGGCGGAGTTGCCGTGCTGTTTCTCTACCTCGCCTTCCTGTACCGTGGGCTAATTACGGTGATGAACAGCTACGGTGCCTTTGGCGGGCTGCTCTCGGCCGGGCTTACGTTCAGCCTGGTTTTGCAGGCCATGGTGAACATGGGCGTTGCCGTGGGGCTGGGCCCCATTACTGGGTTACCGCTGCCGCTGCTGAGCATGGGGGGCACGTCCCTGATCTTTACCGGTATCAGCATCGGCATCATCCTGGCGGTGAGCCGGGGCGAGCGGGAAGTACGCCCCATGGTAGGGGAACCCGCCGATACGGCCCGCATTCCCAAGAAAACGGCGCTGGCCTAAGTAGTATGCGCCGCGAAAGAAGGCAGAATACCTGAACCTGAATGTCAACATCGACTCCCCATACTTCGTCCTCCCAGCCCTACCGCGTCATCATCAGCGGTGGAGGCACGGGCGGCCATATTTTCCCGGCCGTGGCCATAGCCAACGAGCTGCGCCGCCGCTACCCCGACGTGGAAATCCTCTTCGTGGGGGCCAATGGCCGTATGGAAATGACGCGCGTACCCGAGGCTGGCTACCGCATTGTGGGACTCGATATTATGGGACTGCAGCGGCGGCTCACGCCCAAGAACCTGCTGTTTCCGGTGCGGGTGTTCCGGTCGGTGCGCAAGGCGGGTAAGCTGCTGGAAGAATTTCGCCCTGATGCCGTAGTCGGGGTGGGGGGCTATGCCTCGGCCCCCGTGCTGCTGGCCGCTACCTCGCGCAATATTCCCGCCCTTATTCAGGAGCAAAACTCCTACGCCGGCCTCGTAAACAAACTGCTGGCGCGGCGCGTGAACAAAATATGCGTGGCCTACGGGGGCATGGAAAAGTTCTTTCCGGCTGAAAAGCTGGTACTGACGGGCAACCCCGTGCGGCGCGAAATTGCCTTGGGCGACCGGGCCGAGGCCCTTCGTTTCTTTGGGCTGGACCCCACCCGCCCGGTGTTGCTGGTAGTAGGGGGGAGCCTGGGCGCCCGCACGCTTAACCTGGCCACGGCGGCGGCCCTGCCGCGCCTGCAGGCCGCCGGCGTGCAGCTGCTGTGGCAAACCGGCAAGCTGTATTACCCCACCGCGCAGCAGGATGCCGCCGCTTACCACAGCACGGGGCAGCACGCGCTGGAGTTTGTGCAGCGCATGGACCTGGCCTACGCCGTAGCCGACGTCGTGATTTCGCGGGCCGGGGCCTTATCGGTGTCTGAGCTGTGCCTGACCGGAAAGCCCTGCGTGCTGGTGCCTTCGCCCAACGTGGCCGAAGACCACCAGACCAAAAACGCCCGTGCCCTGGTCGACCAGGACGCCGCCCTCCTCGTGTCGGATGCAGAGGCGCCAGCCCGGCTTTATGAGGCCGCCCTGGCCCTGCTAGGCCAGCCCGACCGCCAACAGCAGCTTAGTGCCAACATCCGCCGGCTGGCGCACCCGGAAGCTACCGGCGCCATTGTCGATGAACTGGAAAAACTGATAACCCGCCGATGAATCCCGTTGCATCCTTTCCGTATGTCTATTTCCTGGGCGTGGGTGGCATTGGCATGTCGGCGCTGGCGCGTTGGTTTGCTGCCAACGGCCACCAGGTAAGCGGCTATGATAAAACGTCTACGCCGCTTACGCAGGCCCTGGAAGCCGAGGGCATTGCCATTCACTACGACGACGCGGTAACGAGCATTCCGGCCGTGGTGCGCGAAAACCGCGAGCAGACGCTCGTCGTGCTTACGCCGGCTATTCCCAAAAATCATCAGGAGTGGGCCTGGCTGCAAGCCGAAGGCTATGACATCCGCAAGCGCAGCCAGGTGCTGGGCGTACTCACCCAGGGCCGCCGTACCATTGCCGTAGCAGGTACGCACGGCAAAACAACTACCAGCAGCATGGTAGCGCACCTCCTGCACCACAGCGGCGTGAATTGTGCGGCTTTCCTGGGCGGAATTTCCGTGAACCTGGGCTCCAACCTGCTACTGCCCACGCCCGGCCCGGATGCCGATAAGGCCCCGGTGGTGGTGGAGGCAGACGAGTACGACCGTTCTTTCCTGACGCTGCGGCCCACCATGGCTATTGTAACCAGCACCGATGCCGACCACCTCGACATCTACGGCGACAAAGAGGCTCTGGTAGAATCGTTTCGGCAGTTTGTGCGGCAGATAGAGCCCGGTGGTACGCTCATCATCAACCACACGGCCGATGAAAGCGTAGCGGCAGCGGCCCCGGCCGGCGTCACGGTGGTACGCTACGGCCTTTCGGCCAGCCAAGGGCCGGAGCTGTACGCGGCTAACATTACCGCGCAGGGCCACCAGTTTCATTTCGACCTGCACAGTGCCCAGGCTGTGGTGAGCGAGCTGGAACTGGCAGTGCCGGGCTACCACAACGTGGAAAATATGCTGGCGGCCGCCTACGTGGCGCTGCTGCTCGGGGTAGAACCAGCTATACTGCAGGAAGCCGTGGCCGCTTACCGAGGCGTGAAGCGGCGGTTTGAGTTTGTCGTGACCACCAAGCAGAATATCTACGTGGACGACTATGCGCATCACCCGCGGGAAATAGAGGCTTTCCTGCGCTCTTTACGGGCGCTCTATCCGCAAAAACGGTTGCGCGTAATTTTTCAGCCGCATTTATTTTCTCGTACCCGGGATTTTGCTGCGGGTTTTGCCGAAAGTTTAAGTATTGCCGATGAAGTGCGCTTGCTGGATATTTATCCAGCGCGGGAATTACCTATTGATGGAGTTTCTTCCGAAATAATTTTCCACGATATTACTTCGCCATCTAAACTCCTGCAAACCAAGGAAGAAGTAGTGCGCGACGCGCAAACAGATACATCTTTCGACGTGCTGGCAACCGTTGGTGCCGGTGACATTGATCAGTTGGTGCCGCGCTTAAAAAATATTTTACAAAACCGTTGGAATGGACCTGAAGCGTAAGGCCAATAATTTACTTTTCGCTACCGGCTGTCTGGTACTGTTTGCCGCGCTGGCGGTATTTGCCGGCGTGCGGCAAATGCAGCGCCCGGTAGGGCAGGTTGTGGTTTCCATTGGCAACGAATTCAATAATTATTTCATCAGTGAGCGGGAAGTAACGAGCCTGCTCACCCACAACGGGCGGCAACGCCTGGAAGGAGCCGAGCCCGAAGAGCTAAACTTAAAAGCCCTCGAAACGCGCCTGAAAGCCCATAGCTTCGTAAAGGACGCCCAAGTATACCGCGACCTGGCGGGCAACCTGCACGCCGATGTGCGCCAGAACCGGCCCATAGCCCGCCTGGTACACGCCAATACCCGTCTCGACAGCTATATCGATGCAGATGGGCAACACCTGCCGCTTTCCTCCCTGTTCACGGCGCGGGTAGTGCCCATTACGCGCCAAGGCAATCAACCCTTGCAACCTGCATTTTTTCAGGATTCCACGGGGCGCCGGTATTTGGATTTCCTCCGGTACGTGGATGAGCATCCGTTCTGGCGGGCGCAGGTGGCGGAAGTATTTATTGGGCCAAATGGAAAATTATCCTTCACGCAACAGGTTGGTGACCAGCGTGTAGAATTTGGCTTTCCCGAGAATATTTCAGAAAAATTTGCGAAACTAATGGTATTTTACCGGCAGATACCGCCTGTATTGGGCTGGAATACGTACCACCGCGTCAACGTCGAATTCAAAGATCAAATTATTTGTGAGTAAGCTTCTGCTTGCTTCTACGCCTCAAATAGGCGTTTTTTGCAAAACATCCTCCCCCCGAACCCTCCAACTTCACTCGCCTCCGTCTCATGCAACACGATAAGATTGTAGTCGGCCTCGACATTGGTACTACCAAAATATGCGCGCTGGTAGGGCGCAAAAACGAGTTCGGCAAGCTTGAGATTTTGGGCATGGGCAAAGCCGTGTCCGAAGGCGTAGTGCGCGGCATTGTGTCGAACATCGACAAAACCGTAGACGCCATCAAGAAAGCCATTCGTCAGGCCGAAGAGCAATCCGGTATCAATATTGGCGTGGTGAACGTGGGTATTGCCGGTCAGCACATCAAGAGCCTCCAGCACAACGGCAGCATCACCCGCGCTTCGCAGGACAGCGAAATCACGCAGGACGACGTGAACCGCCTCACCAACGATATGTACCGGCTGGTAACCCCGCCCGGCTCCGAAATCATTCACGTAATGCCCCAGGACTACAAGGTGGATTACGAGGAGGGCATCATGGACCCGGTGGGCATGTCGGGCGTGCGGCTGGAAGGCAACTTCCACATCATCACGGCGCAGAGCACGGCCATCAACAACATCAACAAGTGCGTGACCAAGGCGGGCCTGGAAATCGATAACCTGATTCTGGAGCCCCTGGCGTCGAGCATGTCGGTGCTGAGCGAGGAGGAAAAAGAAGCCGGCGTGGCCCTGATTGACATTGGCGGCGGCACTACCGACCTGGCCATCTTCAAAGACGGCATTATCCGCCACGCGGCGGTACTGCCCTTCGGCGGTAACATCGTGACAAGCGACATTAAGCAGGGCTGCCTGGTGATGCAGAACCAAGCCGAGCAACTCAAGGTGAAGTTCGGTAAGGCCATTGCCGAGGAAGCTTCCGAGTACGAAATCGTGAGCATCCCGGGCCTGCGCGACCGGGCCCCCAAGGAAATTTCCCTTAAGAACCTGGCCTACATCATTGAGGCCCGGATGGAGGAAATTATCGAGCTGGTGTACGCCGAAATTCAGCGCACGGGCCACGGCGACAAACTCGCCGCCGGCATTGTGCTGACGGGCGGCGGCTCGCAGCTGCAGAACCTGGTGCAGCTAACCGAGTACGTAACCGGCTTGGATACTCGCATTGGCTACCCCAACGAGCACCTAGGCAAAAGCAAGATTGAAGCGGTAAAGTCGCCGATGTATGCTACTACCGTGGGCTTGGTGCTATCCGGCTACCGTTCCCTCGACGAGCGGCAGAACCGGAACAGCTACGAGGAGGAAGTTTACCGTGCCGCCCCGGAAGTACGGCCGGTGGCCAGCCAGCCCATTGCTCCGGCAACGCCGCCGGCGCCTGCCGAGCCGAAAAAGCCTTCGGGCGCTGGTAAGTTCTTCCAAGACATCATCAGCCGCACGAAAGGGTTACTCATCAACGATTTCGACGACCAACAGTACTAAAGTCAGTTAATGGTTAAGAATTAATAATTAAGAATTGAGTTGGCGGAGCGCTGCTGATATGTTGGGGTGCCAGCTCTCAATTCTGATTCTTGGTTCTTAATTATTAATTATTAATTGACACTCGTCATGGATTTCAAATTCGATATTCCTTCCCAATCTAAGTCCATCATTAAGGTGATTGGCGTGGGCGGTGGTGGCTCCAATGCCGTAAACCACATGTTCAGCCAAGGCATTAAGGACGTAGAGTTTATTATCTGCAACACCGACAAGCAGGCCCTGGCTTCCTCGACGGTGCCCAACCGCCTGCAGATCGGCATGGACCTGACCGAAGGGCTGGGTGCCGGGGCCAACCCAGAGCGTGGTAAGCAAGCCGCTATCGAAAGCCGGGAGCAGATCCGCGAGTTGCTGAGCAACGGCACCAAAATGGTGTTCATTACGGCGGGTATGGGCGGGGGTACTGGTACCGGCGCAGCCCCTGTTATTGCCAAAGTGGCCAAGGAACTGGGTATTCTGACGGTAGGTATCGTAACGGCGCCTTTCATGTTTGAAGGCAAGAAAAAGCGCCAGCAAGCCGAAATGGGCATCCGGGACCTGAGCGACAACTGCGACACGGTGCTGGTGATTCTCAACGATAAGCTGCGCGAGATTTACGGCAACCTGCCCATCCGTGCGGCCTTCGCCAAGGCCGATAACGTGCTGAGCACCGCCGCCAAATCCATTGCGGAAATCATTACCGTAACGGCCGACGTGAACGTAGACTTTGAAGACGTGAAAACCGTCATGAAAGACTCGGGAGCAGCCGTAATGGGCAGCAGCATCACGGAAGGGGAGAACCGGGCCCGCCGCTCGGCCGAAGAAGCCCTGGCCTCGCCGCTGCTCAACAACACCGACATCCACGGGGCGCAGAAGATTCTGCTCTCCATCATGTCGGGCGACCAAGCCGAACTGGAAATGGATGAGCTGACCGAAATCACGGAGTACATCCAGGACAAGGCCGGCCAGAACGCTGAAGTTATCTTCGGCCACGGCATCGACCCAACCCTGGGCCAGAGCATCCGGGTTACGGTTATTGCTACCGGCTTTGCCCGTGATGCGCACAACATCACGCAGGTAGCCTCGTCTTCCGCTTCGTCGGAAACCCTTCCTGCGCCCGACCCGCAGATCAATATCTTCGATAAAGACCGGCAGGATGCTCCGGCGCCTACAACGGTAATTCCTTCTTTCGGAATGCCGGTGCCAGTAGCTTCGGTGCCCGCAGCTCCGGAGCCGCCGAAAGTAACCTTTGATCTGGAAACGTCGCCATATACGTACGAGCCGCCGGTAGCGGCTCCGTCTACCCCGGCGCCTGAGCCCATTGTGTTTCAGCACCCGGTACCCGCTGCGCAGCCCTTAGCTTCCCGCCCGGCGCTGGATGCCCGGGCCGAGGAGCGGCGGCGGCGCTTGCAGGAGCTTAGCAACGGCTTGTCGAACGAAGCAATCAAGGACCAGTTGGATACGCCTGCCTATCTGCGCCGCCAAGTAAAGCTAGAGAATGTAGTGCCTTCCAGTGAGCGGAATATTTCGCGCTTCAACTTGTCCGACGACAACGAGCTGCTGGGCGACAACCGGTTCCTGCACGATAATGTGGATTAGGTTCTCTGGAACCACACCTTCTTAAAAAGAAAACCCCGCTGGAATATCCCAGCGGGGTTTTCTTTTTAAGAAGGTGTGAGTTTAAGGCTTGACGGGCTCAACCAGGAGGGTACTTGCAATGGTATCGGTGGTTGCCACAAGCCTAGTTGGTTCAGCTATTTCGCGGTCCACAGAAAGCGGGTGCGTAACGGCATGGCTACACGCTCCGAATAACGGAGAAAGCAGCAACAAAAGGTAGAAGATGCGTTTCATTATGCGCCTGATACGAAAGGTTAATCAGGGAGTTACTAGCCAGTAAAAATATAACGCATTTAAGTAACTATATAGTTCCGTGAAGATTAGAGTTGAAACGGATTACTAAAACGTGGGTCTTTGATAAAAGCAGAATCGGTGAGAGTGCGCAGAAAGGCTATTAGCTGCTGCTTCTCCTTGGCCGTCAGATCCAGCTTGGTTCCATTGGGGGTATTGGAAAGTAGGAGGTTGGGGTCGAGGAAGGGACTGGCGCGCTCCACGTGTTCGTTATAATGGTCTACCACGTCTTCCAGGGTCTGGAAACGGCCATCGTGCATGTAGGGAGCCGTAAGTGCAATGTTGCGCAGGGATGGTGCCCGGAACTTGCCCTGATCTGCCACTTGGCCAGTAATGCCTCCACGGCCGGTGTCAGCAAATGCGGCGTCCAGGCCATTGTTGAAGAACTCTGGGGAGCTGAAAAGGCCGGTGGTTTCGAGGTGGCAATGGTGACAAGCCGCACCCCGCACAAAAATGCCGCCTACTTCACCCGGATGACTTCGAAAAAGCAGCGCCCCCATCTGTTCGTCGCGCGTCAGGTCGGCTTCACGGCGGAGGTAACGGTCGTAGCGCGAGTTGGCCGAAAGTAAGGTGCGCTCAAATTGGGCCAGAGCTTTCAGCAGGTTGGCTTCGGTGATAAGTCGGCTGCCAAACGCCTTTTCAAACAGGGGTGGGTATAGGTCTGTCTGCTGGAGCTTGCGCACACCTTCGCCCAGCGTTTGGTGCATTTCCACGGGATTTTCGAGGGGCAGCCGCGCCTGATCTTCGAGGCTTCGGGCCGCGCCGTCCCAGTTAAGGCTAAACTCCCACAACACGTTGGCCAGCGACATGGTGGAGCGCTGGTGCTGCTGGCCATCTACACCCAGCGCCCGGGCCCGGCCATCGGTAAAAGCCTTGCTTTGCTGGTGGCAGCTACCGCAGGAAAGAGTGTTGTTGCGGGAAAGCCGCGGCTCGTAGAATAGCATGCGCCCCAGGGCTACGCCTTCTACAGTGAGCAGGTTATCCGCCGGTATTGCCGGCCTGGCTGGCAACCCTCCCGGAATCTGCAGGTCGTAAGGCGTAGCGCTGAAGGGCGTGGGGGACGGCGGATCCGGCTCGCACCCACTGAGTAGGGCTGATACCGCGGCAACCACCAGCCAGCAGCGCCAAAAAGAAGAGAAGCCCATACGCGGCGCCGTGCTTGGTTGAGGCAAAGAAAGATAGTTTTAAAGCTGAACACTGGGGTGCGCCTGCCTCGTTCACCGCGACGGGAGCGAAGCCACTCCGAAGCTGGACAGCCTGGTTGGCAACTAAACGCTTGGGGTGCTAAAACAAGTACTTGGTTTGCTTAAAGCTATAGCCCAGGGCCAAGACCAGCCGGCCGGCGCTGGCGGGGTGGTCAGTAGTAGCGGTATATACCGGAAACTGTGCACTGGCATTCAGCGAAACGTTCTGGTAGTACACATCAATGCCAGGGCCCAGCAGCGCATTGTTCATGGCATGCTCCCCGGTGAGGTGACCCTCAAAGGTTTCTCCTTTGGTTTTCTCGTAGAAAAACTGCGCCGAGGGATACACCTGCCAGTTGCCCTTGAGCGGGAGGCGGTAAAACAGATTGGCAAAGGTGCTGGAACTGGGGGCGGTGCTTTCTTGGAAGGCATTGCGGGTGGCCCGGCGGTAGCTGGTATTCAAACTAATGCCGACGTTCCGGTAGCTGCCGATGTAATTGGCGTAAACAAAGCCGTCGGTGGTGCCGGTCCCCGGCTGGGTAAGCGTAGGGTAGCGTCGTCCTTCCGCGTTGCGCCGGCGAAAGTCCCCGGTGGGCAGCTTGGTCCCGCCTCCCACAATCAGGCGGCTTTGCATTCCCGCTGTTTCAATGGCGCGCAGCAGATGGTAGCCGGCAAACAACGTCACGTCGCCCAGGCCCGACTGGGTTAGCTCCCGGCCATTGGCGTAGGACGTATTCATGGCAAAAGGCACAAAGGCGTTCAGCTCCACACGCTGGGCCAGAAAGTACTTAGCGCGCAGCTCGGCTACCCGGAATACCTCGTAATCGTGCGCATCGCCTTTGTGGGCGTGGCGGTAATTGTCGTCACGGTTCAGAGCAGCCGGAAAAAAGGGCCGCACGCCCGCGGGAAAAAAGCGGTGCTGTTGCCCTAGCTGCTGGTAGCCACTGAAGGCCCGGTAGCGGTGCATCAGGGATACGCTGCTTTGGTTGTCGTAGGGAGTGATGCCCATAAAGCAGCCGCAGATGTCACAGGCCCGGCCCCAGAGGGGCAACAGGCCGGCTAAAACAAAAAGAAACTGTCGTTTCATGGCAGAAAATGCAGAAGGAGGTTGCGTAGAGCGGCTCTCAGCGGGGTTTTTCGCTCAGGCGTGGGTCGTGTAAGAATTGCTCATCGGTGAGCGTCGCCAGGAAAGCCAGCAGATCGGCTTGCTCCGCGGAAGTAAGCGGAATACCCAGCCGGCCATCGGGCTGGCGCAACAGCGGGTCAAGCGTGGCCGATTCGGTGACTCCGTGGTCGTAGTGGGCCAGCACCTGTGTCAGGGTTTCAAAGCGCCCATCGTGCATGTAAGGGGCCGTGCGCGCCACGTTCCGCAACGAGGGTACCTTAAAGCGTCCTCGGTCCCTGGCTTGCCTTGTGATATGAGCGCGCCCCGAGTCCAGGGCAAAACCACCAGCGAGTCCATTGTTGCGGTAGGACTCGTCGGTGAATAGATCAGTGCCATGACAGGCGCTACACTTTTGCCGCAGGAGCGTCAGGCCGCGTACCTCAGCCGCCGAAAGGGTGCCACCGGCCTCGCCGCGGGCATAGTGGTCGTAGCGCGAGTTGCTGGACGTGAGAGCCGCCGTGAACTGAGCCAGCGCCTTCAGGAACTGCTGCGAGTCAATGGGCTTTTTTCCGTATACCTGGGCAAACTGCTGCACGTACTTGGCGTCGGCATTAAGCGTGCGGAGCACGTTTTCCAGGGTCTCATCCATCTCCACGGGATTGGTGAGCGGGGCCAGTGGCATGGTTTCGAGGTGTTTGGCTCCACCATCCCAGAGCAAGTCCCGGCGCCAGCGCAGGTTCTGCAACGGAGGCGCATTGCGCGTACCCAGGCGGTTGTCTACCCCGTGGCTGACGCGGTGGTCGGCGTGGGCGAAGGCCGCAAACTGCTGATGGCAGCTGCCGCAGGACACGTCCTTAGTGCGCGACAGTTGCGGGTCATAAAACAGGGCGCGGCCCAACTCGAAGGCGGGGAGCGTGGGCGGGTTTGCTTCGGCGGCGTAAACGGGAGCCGGAAAGTTGCCCGGCACAGTTACGCCGGGCACTTCCGCTACGGGAGTTGCCGTTTCTGCCTGCCCACAAGCGGCCAGCCACAGATTGCCCGCCAGCGCTAAGGCTGTCAGCTGGAAAAGTCGTGGCCACATACCTTAGTTGGTATGCACATGGTCGACGGTGAAGAAACCGGCCCGCTGGTTGTCGGCGATTTTAACTGCATCGGCCCCACCCATCACGTTCGGAGTCGTTGCAAAGCGAATCGTGTTGGGCCCGGTAAATAACCGTAACACATCTGCCTTGAGATGTACGGCTGGGTTACGGTCCTTACGGATGGGGATGGTGACGCCCCGTAGCGTAGGCGAAACCGAGCGAATCGTGTTGTTGGGCTTTTTAAAGCCTCCAATGTGAAATACCAGAGCCTGATTAGGGGCCTGCGGCGAGGTGCCTTCCAGCTTGGTGAAAATATAGCCGGAGTCCCAAGTCCAGAACATATTGTTGATCGGGTCGAGGGCCCCGGTTTGCGCGCCCGATACGTTACGCGTGCTGTCCACGCCAATGGTGAATGATAGGGAGGTATAGTCGCCGGAGGGAATATCCGCCAGCGTAAAGAACTTGGATTCCGGGTCGGCTTCGTCTACCAGAAAGTAACTTTCAGGCACCAGGTAGCTTGAGCCGTCGGTCTTGCCCAAGGTGAAGTTGGACAGGTAATACTTGAACCTAGACACGGTAAACTTGTCGCCGGCCGCCGTGGTGTAGGTGGTATTGAAGGCTAGAGGCTCGGTGCCCGCTACGTGGTCAATTTCGACATCGAGCGTACCAGGCTGGGAGGGAGCGGGGTTTAAGTTGGTATCGGTATCGTCGGTGCAGGCGGTAAAGAAGCTGGCAAATGCCAACAGGCATAGCAGAGGAAAGCTGCGAAGGAACATACAAAAAACGTTAGGCGGAAAACTGGAAATGCAGCCGGTAGCGCCTTTTCAGAAAAGGGCGCACCTGCGAGGCAAGAGCCCATTAAGCTCTTGCTGACGAGTTTCAGGCGCGTAACGTGGGTGGGTGAAAAATGGCCTGTACCAAAGCCAAGGCATAGCCATTGGCCGGCAGCGGGGCAAAGAGCACGGGCCGCGGGTACGTGGGTAGGGGAGAGGGTAGGAAGCGGGCCAGTGGTGGCAGCACTTCATATTTGAGCTTGGCCACACCTGCCTGCGGACCTTTACGCTCGGTATCAGAGGCCTTGCGCAGCTGCTTGGCCAGGTGGCAGCGCCCGTTGCACCGCATGCGGGGCTTGTCCTTGTTCACGCAAAACAAGCGCGTAATCTGGTCCTTCTGCAACTGGTAATTCACTACCAGCAACTCCCGATTAAACGTCTGGAGCAACAGCAGGAAGCACAGAAAATAAGCCAGAAAGCGCGTCAAGAAAGCAACCGGATAAGACCTAAGGTGCGCAAAGGTAGGAACGCGGGTGTAATACTCACGCCCGCGGCTACCAGCTCACCAGGGCCGCCGCCTGCTCCCGCAGTAGTTGCAGAAACAGCGGGTGCGGGAGCTCCCCGGTTTTGGTGAGGTGAGCGTCGATGCCGGGGAGGCGTACGCGCGCGGGCAATACGGTAGTGCCCAAGTACATCAGGATATCGGTGAGGTGGTTGAGCGCCAGGATGCCACCCTGCTGCCCGGCGGAGAGGCCCACCAAAGCTGCCTTTTTGCCGCGGATGCCGCCGGGGTAGGGCAGGCCGTCGATAAACGTCTTCAGTACCCCCGGGAAGGAGCAGTTGTACTCCGGCACCACAAATACCAGCTTATCTGCCTGCTCGGCCAAGTGCACGAGGCGGTTGAATCCCGCGTGGCGCCCGGCGTTGTGGTACAGGGCCTCCGTCATAAAATCGGTAGGCAGTTCGGCCAAGTCCAGCAGCTGATGGGGGGTCTGTAGCTCGTCCAGCAGAGAGGTATATAAGCTGGCTACTTGTCGGGCCCGGGAGTTCGGGCGGTTGGTGCCGGATATAACGGTTATCATTTACGAAGCCTGATGCGTGCAAAAAGAAAAGGCGAAACGGGTTACCGTTTCGCCTTTTCGGAAATCCTGGTATGTAACCGGCAAGGGCTACACAAGGTTATTGGATGTAGCCTTGGCGGCCAGGAACTCCCGGTTCAGAATAGCAATATTCTCCAGGGAGATGCCCACCGGGCACTCGGCGGCGCAGGAGCCAATGTTGGTACAGGCACCAAAGCCTTCTTTGTCCATCTGCGCTACCATGTTCTCTACGCGGGCTTTGCGCTCTACGTTGCCCTGGGGTAGCAAGGCCAGCTGGCTTACTTTAGCCGAAACAAACAACATCGCCGAAGCATTTTTGCACGAAGCTACGCAGGCCCCGCACCCAATGCAGGTAGCGGCCTCAAATGCGCGGTCCGCAATTTCCTTGGGAATCGGAATCTCGTTGCCGTCGGGGGCTCCCCCTGTATTGACGCTCACGTAGCCACCAGCCTGAATGATGCGGTCAAAAGCGGAGCGGTCTACGCTCAGATCTTTGTTAACGGGGAAGGCATTGGCACGCCAGGGCTCGATGGTGATGGTGTCGCCATCCGAGAACTTGCGCATGTGGAGCTGGCAGGTAGTAGTGCCTTTCTCCGGGCCGTGGGCGCGGCCATTGATAAACAGGTTGCACGAACCACAGATACCCTCGCGGCAGTCGTGGTCGAAGGCTACTGGCTCGTCGCCTTTGCGCAGCAGGTCTTCGTTGAGTACGTCCAGCATTTCCAGGAAGGACATATCCGGGGATATATCCTTTACTTTATATTCCACGATGCCACCTTTGGCAGCGCGGTTTTTTTGCCGCCACACCTTCAGGGTGAGATTCATCGGTTTGGCGTTGGGGTTACTTCCGGCCATATGGTTGGCTATTAGCTATGGGCTGTTAGCTGTTAGTTTCTCGTTCTGTCACCCCGTCGGACAATGCCAACGGCCAACAGCCAATAGCTAACAGCTTAAAAATTACTTGTAGCTGCGTTGGGTGAGCTTCACGTTTTCGAAATGTAACTGCTCCTTGTGCAATACTTCGGGCTGGTTGTCGCCCATGTACTGCCAAGCCGCCACGTAGGCATACTCATCATCGTTGCGCTGGGCCTCGCCTTCTTCTGTGGCATATTCCTCGCGGAAGTGGCCACCGCAGCTTTCGTTGCGGTCGTAGGCGTCGTCTATCATCAGCTCGCCCAACTCCAGGAAGTCGGCTACGCGGCCGGCTTTTTCCAAGGTCTGGTTAAGCTCCTCGTTCAGGCCGGTAATTTTCAGGTCACTCCAGAACTCGCGACGCAGCTTCTGAATTTCCGCTTTGGCAAATTCCAGGCCTTTGGCATTACGGGCCATGCCGCAGTATTCCCACATAATATGGCCCAGTGCCTTGTGGAAGTCGTCGGGCGTGCGGGTGCCATTGATGCTCATCAGCTTCTCGATGCGGGTCCGCACGGCCGCCTCGGCTTCCTGGAAGGCAGGATGCTGGGTGGTTACCGGCTTCGGGGCCGTTTTAGCCAGGTAGTCGCCAATGGTATAGGGAATCACGAAGTAGCCATCGGCCAAGCCCTGCATCAGCGCCGAAGCCCCCAGGCGGTTGGCGCCGTGGTCGGAGAAGTTGCACTCTCCCGTAGCGTACAGGCCCGGAATGGTGGTTTGCAGGTTGTAATCCACCCACAGGCCGCCCATGGTGTAGTGCACGGCCGGGTAAATGCGCATGGGCTGCTCGTAGGGGTTTTCGCCGGTGATTTTGGCGTACATATCGAACAGGTTGCCGTACTTCTGCGCTACCCAGTCGGCACCGTTGCGCTTGATGGCATCGGCAAAGTCGAGATACACGGCCAGGCCCGAACCACCCACACCGCGTCCTTCGTCGCACATCTGCTTGGCGTTACGCGAGGCCACGTCGCGGGGCACGAGGTTACCGAAAGCGGGGTATTTGCGCTCCAGGAAGTAGTCACGCTCTTCTTCGGGAATGTCCTGTACCCGAATCTGACCCGCGCGGAGGCGCTCCGCTGTTTCCTTGGTAGCCGGCACCCATACGCGGCCGTCGTTGCGCAACGACTCCGACATCAGCGTCAGCTTGGACTGGTAGTCGCCGGATACGGGAATGCAGGTAGGGTGAATCTGGGTGAAGCAGGGGTTAGCGAACAGGGCGCCCTTCTTGTGTGCACGCCACGGGGCCGTCACGTTGCAATACTTGGCGTTGGTGCTCAAGTAGAACACGTTGCCGTAACCACCGGTGGCCAGCACTACCGCGTGGGCGGCGTGGGTTTCGATTTCGCCGGTAATCAGGTTGCGGGTGATAATGCCCTGGGCTTTGCCATCAACCACTACCAGATCCAGCATTTCCGAGCGGGTGTACAGCTTTACCTTGCCGTAGGCTACCTGACGGCTCAGGGCCGAGTAAGCGCCCAGCAGGAGCTGCTGCCCGGTCTGGCCGCGGGCGTAGAACGTGCGGCTTACCTGTGCACCCCCGAAGGAGCGGTTGGCCAGCAGCCCGCCGTATTCGCGGGCAAAGGGCACGCCCTGGGCCACGCACTGGTCGATGATGTTTACCGACACCTGCGCCAGCCGGTACACGTTGGCTTCGCGGGCACGGTAGTCACCGCCTTTGATGGTATCGTAGAACAGGCGGAAAACAGAGTCGCCGTCGTTCTGGTAGTTTTTAGCGGCGTTGATACCGCCCTGCGCCGCAATGGAGTGAGCCCGGCGGGGCGAATCGTGGTAGGTGAAGGCCTTCACGTTGTAGCCCAGCTCGGCCAGTGAAGCCGCTGCAGAAGCGCCGGCCAAGCCGGTGCCCACCACAATGATGTCGTACTTCCGCTTGTTGGCGGGGTTGACGAGCTTCACGTCGAACTTGTGCTTTTCCCACTTCTCGGCCAGGGGCCCTTCGGGAATTTTGGAATCCAGGATCATCGGGTGGACGAGGTTAGGATTTAAAGAAGAAGAAGTACACGGGCATAGCGGCAAACAAAGCACACACTATGATGGAAAAGCCGAAGCCCAGTGCTTTAATGGCAGGAGTGTACTTGCGGTGGTTGAGGCCCAGCGTCTGGAAGGCGCTTTGGAAGCCGTGCAGCAGGTGGTAGCACAAAGCCACCTGCGCCACCACGTAGAGAACTACATAGAAGGGGTTGCGGAAGGCTTGGACCACCAGACCGTAGGCGTCTTCGTTGCCATTGGCGTCGCGGGGTACATCCATAAACCGCAGGGAACCGAGAAAGTTATACAGGTGTACTACCAAAAAGAACAGCACGATGCTGCCCAGCAAGGCCATGCTGCGGGAGTACCATTTGCTGTTCTGCTCAATGTGGTCGGACACGTAGTTGCTGCCCCGGGCCGCCCGGTTTTTGGCGGCCAGAGCCAGGCCCTGGTAGATATGGAACCCGAAGCCCAGTACCAGCACCCATTCGATGGTGCGGATAATGGGGTTGTGGCCCATGAACTCGGAGTAGGCATTGAAGGCTACGCCGTTGTCGTCTTTAAACAACTGCAGATTGCCGACTAAGTGGACGACCAGAAAAGAGCAGAGAAACAAGCCCGTTACGGACATGATGATCTTGCGGCCGATGCTGCTGGAAAACGTATTACTGATCCAACTCATAGAAACTACTGAAGGGTTTTGGGTAGGGCGGTTGTATCGGTCAAAGGTAGGTGCCAACCATGTACGAAACAATCCGACCGAAACGTTTGCATCTATCCTCGGCCGTTCTCGTAACACGCGCTAGACGGGGAGATAACCGCGCTACGCACAATTTTGTTAGGTTTCCGTCGTAAATACTCCGACCTTCTTTGCTGGCTGCCAGTCAGCTGTATGGCCTTCCTTTATGAATAGACTCTTACTTCCGGAACAGTGGCGTCGGCTATGGGCGGTAGGGCTGGTCCTGCTGGCCGCCCTGGGTGCCCGCCCGGCCCAGGCCACTCACCTACGCGCCGGGGATATCCGAATCATTGCCGATACCACCGCCAACCCCGTTACGGGCCGGTATTTCTTTACTCTGATTACGTACTCCGTAACCAACCAGCCCGCCTCCACTGATGACCGGGAAACCATCTTCTTCGGGGATGGTACAACCAGCGGACTTGATGCTATTGTACGGGAAAGCCAGACGCCGTTAGCCAATAATATCAGCCGGAACGTGTACCGGTTTTCCCATATATACAACGCGCCCGGGGTGTATACTCTGCACTACATCGGCGAAAACCGCAAAACCAATATCCGTAATATCAACGGGGGAGCATCGGTCAACATCAATATGTATCTCTCCGCGACGGTGATTGTGAACCCAGCGCTGAGAGGCAACCGTTCCCCTGTGTTGAGCGCGCCGCCCATCGACCAGGCCGCTATCAGGCAGGTGTTTCTGCACAACCCCGCCGGATCGGATGCCGATGGGGATAGTCTGGCCTATAAGCTGCGCGTGTGCCAGTGGGTACCGGGCGGCGTCGCCAGCGTGCGGAATAATACCCCCGTTCCGCAGGATGTCCCCGTCTACCGCTACCCCAACGACCAGGCGGCTTCCGTTTCGCCTGGTGGGGTGCAGGTGCCGTTCGGGGGGCCGCCGGCCCCGCAGGTTGGGCAGCCCGCTACGTTTACCCAGGACGTGGTGACCGGCCAGATTGTGTGGAACTCCCCCAGTACGGCCGGTGATTATAACATTGCGTTTGTGGTGGAGGAATGGCGCCGGGTGGCGGGTGCCCGCGCCGTGAAGATTGGGGAAATACTGCGGGATATGCAGATTACCGTGGCCCCCACCGATAACCTGCGCCCTATCCTGACGCTGCCACGCGACATCTGCATCATTGCCGGTGACTCAGCCCGGGGCGTGGTGCGCGCCACTGACCCCAATGGCGACCCTATCGACCTGACGGCCTTTGGCGGGCTGCTGGCCCGTACGCCCGTGCTCCAGCCCACAGGCTACGAGCGGTTCAGGGCTACGTTCCGGCAGAAGCAGCGTACGGCCCCTGTAAGCGGGGTCTTCCGCTGGCGCTCTACCTGTGCCGATGTAGCCGAGCAGCCTTATCAAATCGTCTTCCGGGCATCGGATAATCCTGCTGCCAACGAGGTGCCCCTGATTGACCAGGGCGTCTGGCGCATTAAGGTGGTGGGGCCGCCGCCGGAAAACCTAAAAGCTACTCCGCAGGCCCTGGGCATCAACCTGACGTGGGACCTGTATGAGTGCCAGAACGCCAGCCGCATCCGCATTTTCCGGCGCGAAGGCTCCGGCAACTTTGAGCCTGACACCTGTAACCCCGGCATACCGGCTTCGGCTGGCTACGTGGAAATCGGGGACGTAGCTAAGAATACGACCGAGTTCCGCGACGATAATAACGGACGGGGCCTGGAGCGCGGCAAAACGTTCTGCTACCGTATCTACGCCGAGTTTCCGCTGCCGGCCGGGGGCAAGAGTCTGGCCTCGGCAGAGGTGTGCGCCAAGATTGAAGGCCGCCCGATTCTGCTCACCAACGTGACGGTAGAGCGGACCGGCGTTACTGATGGCGCCATCAAAGTAGTGTGGACCAAGCCAGTGCTGGCCTCGGGCGCTTTCTTTACGCCTTCCGGCTACCGGCTGTACCGTAGTGAGGGCATCAATTCCAACCCTACCCAGCAGGTGGGTGCTACCATTCGCAACCTCAACGATACGGTGTATGTGGATGCCAACCTGAACACCCAGGAACTGGCCTATACCTACCGCATTGAGTTCTTCAGCAGCAAAGTGCAGGGTGGAACCGAGGAAATTCTGGAACAACCTCTGCCGGCTTCGTCGGTACGGCTGGAAGGTGCGCCCACAGCTACCAGTGATGGCATCAACCTGACGTGGCAGTACCAGGTACCCTGGGACAACACGGTGCGGCCCACCCGCATCTACCGTCGCGACCCCGGGGCGGCCGCCTACACGCTCCTGACGACGGTGCCGGGTGGTGCCACCGGTGGTACCTACCTCGATAAAGGTACTCTGGATAAACCTCTGAAGAAAAGCCAGGAGTACTGCTACTATGTAGAAACTAACGGGGAGTACAAAACGCCGCCCATTGGCCCCCTGCTGAACAAGAGCCAGGAAAAATGCGTGTTCCTGGCCACGGTGCCCTGCCCGCCCATTCTCACGTTGCGGCCTACTAACTGCGACAGTCTGGCCGCGCTGCCGTACTTCCCCAACCTTTCCAACACGCCCTACAACAACCGCCTCTCGTGGACGCTGGACGAGAACAACCCGGCCGACTGCAGCACCGACATTGCTTACTACCGCATCTACTTTAGCGCCACCCAGTCGCAAAACCTGGCCGATTTCCAGCTAATTGACTCTACCACGGTCAAGAGCTTCGTCGACCGCGACCTGGCTACGCCGGCGGGTTGTTACTACGTGGTATCGGTGGATAAGAACAAGCGGGCCAGTGCGCCCAGCAATATTGTTTGCCAGGATGCCTGTTTGTTCTTTGTGCTGCCCAACATCTTCACGCCCAACGGCGACGGGACCAACGACACCTTCCGGCCCAAGGTGGCCAGTCCCATCATCCGCACCAAGTTCACGGTGTTCAACCGCTGGGGCCGCAAGGTGTACGAAGGAGACAAGAACCCGCTGATTGAGTGGAATGGCACCGACAAAGCCACTACCGAAGGCCTGAGCACGCCCAGCTCCCGGGTGGTGGATGGCATCTACTACTACCTGGCCGAGGTTGAGTTTGCCGACTTTGCCCGCACTAAAAAGACCTACAAAGGCTGGGTTGAAATTGTGCGGTAAGCCAGTTGCCGTCCCAACAAGTCTCCAGCAAAGCCCGCTGCCATCTGGGAGCGGGCTTTTTTGTGTTTCGGCTATCTTGCCGCCCCATCCATCTTTCCCCTTGATTTTTCACTGTATGAAAGCCGTTATTTTCCCCGGTCAGGGCAGCCAGTTCAGCGGCATGGGCCGCGACCTGTACGAGCAGCACCCCGAGGCCCGCAGCCTCATGCTGCAAGCCAATGATATCCTGGGCTTCTCGCTCACCGACGTCATGTTTACGGGTTCTGAGGAGGACCTGCGCCGCACCGACGTGACGCAGCCCGCCATTTTCCTGCACTCGGTGGCTCTGGCGGCGGTAGTGCCTAACCTGCAGCCACAAATGGTAGCCGGGCACTCCCTGGGCGAGTTTTCGGCACTGGTAGCGGCCAAGGTGCTCAAGTTTGAGGATGCCCTGCGCCTAGTAGCCCAGCGGGCCCAGGCCATGCAGGCTGCCTGCCAGGAGCAACCCGGTACAATGGCTGCCATCCTCGGCCTCGACGACGATACTACGGCCCGCATTTGTCAGGAAATTTCCGCTGCCGGCAACGTAGTGGTAGCTGCCAATTACAACTGCCCCGGTCAGCTGGTGGTGTCGGGTTCCCAGCGGGGCATTGAGCTGGCCTGCGAGCAGCTGAAAGCGGCCGGGGCCAAGCGTGCCCTGCCCTTGCCGGTGGGCGGCGCCTTTCACTCCCCGCTGATGCAGTCGGCGGAGGCAGCCCTGGCGGAGGCCATTGCCCGCACCACATTCTCGCCCGGCATCTGTCCGGTGTACCAGAACGTAGACGCCGCTCCCCACACCGACCCCGACGAAATTCGCGAGAACCTGGTGCGCCAGCTCACCGCTCCTGTGCGCTGGACCCAGAGCGTGCAGCGCATGGTGCAAGACGGCGCTACCGAGTTTGTGGAGTGCGGCCCCGGCAAAGTGCTGCAGGGCCTCGTCAAGAAAATTGCCCCGGAGGCAGCTGTGGCCTCAGCAGCCGTGTAGCTTCCTGCTGTCAAAACCCCAAAGCGCCCTGCCGGACAGTTCCAGCAGGGCGCTTTTGGGTAGACGAATACTTAAAAGAGGTGCTTTCTGAGTTCATACCGGCAGAGAGCAGGCCGGTATGTGCTTGTTCTTAGCTGTTGATTACCTCCTGCAGGCGCTCCACCTTGTCTTGCTTAGATAGGGTAAGCCGGACCACCGAGTTTTCTTCCGCCGTCAGGTCGTGCGGAACATTGCCTTCCAAGAATATGATGGTGCCGCTTTCCATGGTCTGCGTAGTGCCGTGTACACCAAGCGCAATCCGGCCTTCCAGAACGTGAATCAAGATGGGGTAGGGCGTTTTGTGCTCCTTCATTATCTGCCCGGCCTTCAGCAGGATGCGGATTTCCTTGGAAAACGACGTTTCCAGTAAAACTTTCGTTTTAACCCGGTTTTCGTCGAATGCTAAATCTTCGTTAAATGAGGCAGTGTTCATGGGAATAATGGGATGGATGCTTGAAGAGAATTTGCCGTAGCCCAAAGCAACAGGGCAGTAGTATAGGTCTTATTCTACCATTTCCGGAGGCTCCAAGTCAAACAGCTCGAACAGCTCGACCAGGGGGGGGGTGCTGTGGGGAGGTAAGTTTATCGTAGCAAAGCAGTTGAAATCAACTTGCCAAAAACCGCCCTGCCGCGTAATCTCGTCGCCCAGCAGCCGGTATTCTGATTCCTTGTAACGAGGGGAAAGCACAAAGCGCCACGTAGTATATGCCGAAGGCTCGATGATGGACACCACCTCGTGCGCGCCACTCTCATGCAGGACTGTTCCGAATGTCGTTCCGTAAGTCAGCCGGTCATCGACTATGTCATTCTCAACGGCCCGGTATACCCTATCAGCCACTGGTTCCACGGCCAGGGTGGTAGTGGTTTGCTCTTGAGCGTTATAGATTCTTATTTCCATGCTGGGTATGCTGTCCTTACACGATGTGCGCCTACTAAAGCTGCGCCGCGAGCTGCTGACTTCGGCGCCAACTTCTTTCTTACCACGTCCCGCTTAGCCGGCACTAGCCTACCCGCTCCACCGCCAGCGAATCGGGGCAGGCAACGAGCAGCTCAGCTACGGTGCAATGCAGCAGCGGGTGCACTGCTTCCGGGGCAATTTCGCAGAGCGGCACCAAAGCAAACCGGCGCTCCGGCAGGCGGGGATGCGGCACCTGCAAGGCAGGCGTATCCAGCACCTGGTCGCTGTAGAGCAGAATGTCCACGTCGAGGGTGCGGGCATCCCAGCGTACGTGCCGCTCGCGGCCGGCGCGCTGCTCAATGGCCAAGCAGGTGGCCAGCAGCTGCGCCGGCGTAAGCAGGGTGCGCAGCCGCACGGCTTGGTTTAGAAACGCCGGCTGGCTGGTGAGGCCCCAGGCGGCCGTTTCATACAGGCTCGAAACCGCCTCCACGGTGCCGGCGGTTTCCTGCAGGTGCTGTACCGCCGTACGCAGATACTCGGTCCGGTTGCCGAGGTTGGAGCCCAGTAAAAGGTAAGCCGTAGGCATGGGCACTACAGCACGCGCCGCAAAAAGTCCAGGGTAGCCTCGGCGGCCTGCCGGGCAGCTTCGGGCAGCTCGGCCACGTTCCACGGGTGGACGCCTCCGAAGTTGTGCGTGACCCCGGGCAGCAGGGCCAGCTCGGCGGCTGGATACCACTCCTTGAGCTCATGGGCGCGCCGTACGGGCACGGTTTCGTCTTCGTCGCCGTGCACCACGAGCAGGGGGCGGCCACCGAGCTTGCGGCGCACGTTGTGGCGGATATCGAGACGCAGGCGGTTCTGGTGGTAGTCTTCCACAATTTGAAAGTACAGGGGCAACTGCTGGCCGGTGCGCGCATTTTCCACGTGAAAAACGCCCTGCTGCTGCCACTGCTCCAACAGGGTCTCGGGCCAGCCGGGGTTTACATCGTTGATGGCAGCCCAGGTGACCACGGCGTGCACCCGGGCATCCTCGGCCGCTTTCAGGAGCACCAGGCCGCCGCCGCGGCTATGCCCAACCAGGGCCAGGCGTCCGAGGTCAACTTCGGCCGCCGGCAACAGGGCCGGCAGCTGGTCGAGGAGGGCCCCAATGTCGTCCAGCTCCAGGGAAAAGTTGTTTTGCCCAAAGGCTTCCAGGTCTTCCAGGTCGCCGGTGCCCCCCACCACGAGGCCGTTGTGGGAGAGGTTGAGCTTGACGAAGACAATGCCCTGCCGGGCAAACCAGTCGGCCAGCAGGTTGAAGTGCCCCCAGTCCTTAAACCCCTTGAAGCCGTGCACGAAAACCACCACCGGCTTGGGCTGCCCATCGGGCAGCAGGCAGGCATCGGCGGTGAAGGGCCGGGAATGGCGCGGACTGGACAGCTGGAAATGCAGTTGGACGGGCTGGTCTGGCATAGCGACGAAGATAAGCAGGGGGCCGGTCATTGCGGGCAGGGCCGGGCCAGCCAGCCTTAAGGCGCTGCGCAGGCCCGGGTAAGACTGGCGCTGGTTACCTTTCGGGGCTTGGCGGGTTGTTTAGGCGGAGGCAGCAGTGGCAGGCGCGAAATGGCCTGCGTCCGCGCCCTGTTAACGGCTTAACCGCCTCATTTCTCCTTTTTACCCGTATCATTGCAGCGCCCAAAATACCCGCATGAACGTTACGCTGGACCAGATACAGGCGCCTATTGCCGCCGAAATGGAGGAGTTCGAGAAGAAATTCCGGCAGTCCATGCAAACCAAGCAGCTGCTGCTCGACAAGATCATGGGCTACATCGTGAAGCGCAAGGGCAAGCAGATCCGGCCCATGTTTGTGTTTTTTACGGCCAAAATTAGCGGAAACCAGCCCGAGGGTCCACTGCCGGAAGCTTCTTTTCGGGGCGCGGCGCTTATTGAGCTGCTGCATACGGCCACGCTGGTGCACGACGACGTGGTGGACGAATCCAACTACCGGCGCGGCTTCTTCTCCATCAACGCCCTCTGGAAAAACAAGATTGCCGTGCTCGTGGGCGACTACCTGCTAAGCAAAGGCCTGCTGCTGAGCCTGGAAAACGACGACTATGACCTGCTCAAAATTGTGAGCAACGCGGTGAAGGAGTTGAGCGAAGGCGAGCTGCTGCAGATCGAAAAAGCCCGCCGCCTCGATATCACGGAGGACGTGTACTTTGACATTATCCGCCAGAAAACGGCTTCGCTGATTGCTTCCTGCTGCGCCGTGGGAGCGTCCTCCGCCGGGGCCGACAAGGAAACCGTGGAGCGGGCCCGCCTGTTCGGCGAGAAAGTAGGCATGGCCTTCCAGATCAAAGACGACCTGTTCGACTACGGCACGGCCGAAATCGGCAAGCCCGTGGGCATCGATATCAAGGAGAAAAAGATGACGCTGCCCCTCATCTACGCCCTGCAGCAGGCCGACTGGCTAACCAAGCGCCGCGTCATCTTTAACGTGAAAAACAACGAAGGCCGCAAAGACCGGGTGCAGCAGGTTATCGACTTTGTGAAGCAGTCGGGCGGGCTGGAGTACGCCATCCGCACCATGGAGCGGTACCGCGACGAGGCGCTGGCGGTGCTGCACACCTTCCCAGCCTCCGCCTCGCGTACCTCCCTGGAGCAGTTGATCAACTACACCATCGAGCGGGAGAAGTAACCCACGGATTCGGGCTGATTTTGTGGACGATACCAGCCTTGGCAATCGGGCAGCAAAAAGCCTCACACTTTGTGCGAGGCTTTTTGTCTTTTGTCATCCTGAGCGGAGCGAAGAACCTTATCATGTCGGCACGAGGCCGTTCGACAGTAATACCGCCGTGCCGGCATGATAAGGTTCTTCGCTCTGCTCAGGATGACAGAGAATTACTGCGAATCGTCCGCGAAATCCGAAAAATCCGCCCGAATCCGTGGGTTAGGCTTTCACCTGGTAGGCTACGCTTTCGGGCTTCACGTCCGACACGTCGAAGTGCACGCCGTCGAAGGTGCTTTTTACCGTGATTTCGTGGGTCATGTCGCAGCCGGGGCATTTGATTTCCTCGGTTTCGAACTGGCCGTCGTCTTCCGTGGAGTTGGCCAGGTGGTCGGCGGCGGGCACCCCGATGAGGTCGGTGAATACCTCCGTCTGACACGAGTTACATTCGAATTTAAGCCCTACCGTGCGGCCTTGCAGCTCATCGAGGGGGGCTGGCGTATTTTTTTGCTGAATCCACATAAGAACGGGTGTTTGATTGGAGAAAGGATGGGAGGTGAGGCGCCAGGGCCTACAGGCTGTACGCGGGGAGGGTAGGGTGGGGTTGTGTTTGCGGTAAAGGCGGAGGAAAGCGGACAAGCAAACGTGCGTACCTTCCCTTCAGAAACCATTGGCTTCCCCTGCATGAGCACGCAACCTGCCCAGGCCCTTGCCGAGCCGCTGTCCGGCCCAATTCCGTGGGTGCCGCGCTGGCGCACCTTCCGTTCGCTGCTGGCTATGGCCCGCAACCCCATCGACAACCTCGACCAGGTCCACCTGCGCCTCGGCGACACGGTAGGCATACACCTGGGCGGCATCCGGCCCACCATCGTCACCCGCGACCCGGCCCTGGTGCAGCACATTCTGCAAAAAAACCACCGCCGCTACCTCAAGTCCGACCTTACGCACGGCCTGATTCGCTACCTGGGCCGCGGCCTGCTCACCAACGAGGGCGCCGACTGGCTGCGGCAGCGCCGCCTGATTCAGCCAGGTTTCCACCGCCAGCGCCTGGCTGGCCTTACGCGCCTAATGCAGGCGGCTGCCGAGGAATGGACCCGGGAGTTGCGCCTGCGTACGGCCGCGGGGCCAGCCGTGGTAGATATTCACGAGGCCATGACGCGGGTGGCGTTTCGCATCATTGCCCAGGCCACCTTTGGTACCAGCATGAGCGAGCAGGAGCGGGAGCGGCTGTCGGACATGCTCACCCAGATTCAGGCCTTCTACGTGCGCACCATCCGGCAGCCCTACCTGCACCCGTGGTTTCGGCTGGCCGGCCGCTACCGCCACCACGATGCCCTGAGCCGGGAGCTGCGCGAGCTGGTGCGCGGCTACATCCGCCAGCGGCGGGCGGCCGGCGCCGGCCCCGGGCAAGACGACCTGCTGCAAATGCTCCTGGATGTGCGCTACGAGGATACCGGGGAACCCATGACGGAAGACCAGTTGCTGGACGAAGCCAACATCCTGCTGCTGGCGGGCCACGAAACCTCCGCCAATGCCCTGAGCTGGCTGTTTTACTTGCTGGCGGGTCATCCCCAGGTCGCAGAAAACGTGCGCGAAGAGCTGCGCCAGGCCGGCCTGAGCACCCAGGCCCCCGCGTTTGAGGACCTGGCCCGACTGCCGTACTCCATGCAGGTCGTTCAGGAGACTATGCGCCTTTACCCGCCCGCCTGGATTCTGGACCGGGTAGCGCTGGAAGCCGATGAGTTTCGGGGCCAGCCCATTCCCAAGGGGACGCTGTTTTCGATTTACCTCTACGGCCTGCACCGCCACCCCGGCCTCTGGCCCGAGGCCGACAGTTTTCGGCCGGAGCGGTTTGCCCCCGATGCCCAGCCACCCGTGCCGGCCTACGGCTATCTGCCGTTCGGGGGCGGGCCCCGTCTGTGCATCGGCAACCATTTTGCGCTGGCCGAAATTCAATTGGTGCTGCTCGAAACGCTCCGGCACTTTGCGGTAGGGCCGGTGTCGGCCGCTGCCGTGGTGCCCGTGCCGCTGGTTACCCTGCGTCCGCAGCCCGGCCTGCTGGTGGAATTCAGCTCCCTGCCCTAACACTTCGGAAGGTTAGGGGTTGAAAACGGGCTGCTTGCTCCACAACAATGGAAGCTCGATCTTTGGGCATATGTTGGGGCAGGCTGCCGCTTCTGGTCCAAGGTGCTGTCTTTTGCCTGCTTATCTATGTCCACCCCGCCCAGTTCCCCCGAGTCCCTGCCCACCAATCTGGCCGATGCCCAGGCCGAGATTCTGGCCTTGCGCGCCGCTTTGGCTGAGCAGCTCACCATAGCCCGCATTCCGGCGCAAAACCCCAACCCCTCTTATCGGCTGGGGTCTAATCGGCAGCGGTTGTTTGCCAACCCCGCCGCCGATGCGCTGGCGGCTTCATTACCTGCTGACGTGCAGGAAGAAGGCCGCGTCCAGGCGTTTGGCTGGGCCGCGGAGGCGCTGACGAGCGGCCAGCCAATAGAACGGATGCTGAAGCTGGGTGAACGTCAGTTTGCGGCGTACATCGTTCCTTTCCCCGAGGAAGAATACGTGAACATGTACTTGGTGGAGCAGACGGCCCAGGTAGCTGCCCAACAGCGGCAGGCGGCCCAGGAAGCCTTTACCCGGCAGGTGCTCGACGCGGTGCCGGTACTTGTGTACGTGCGCGATGCGGCCGGCAACTATGTGTTCCAGAACTCGGCTACGCGGGAGCTGGCCGAACAGCTGGCCAACAGCCAGCCCACCGCCGAAATAGCCAGCCACCAGGCCCGGCAGCTTGCCAGCTACGATGCCGCCGATGCCAGCGTACTAGCCTCGGGCCAGCAGGTAGTAGTGGAAGACGAAATGACCTTGCCCGATGGGAGGCTGCGCTACCTGCACACCATTAAGCAGCCCCTGCGCTGGGATGATGGCCCCACCCACGTGCTGGGCGTAAGTGCCGATGTGACGGACCTAAAGCAGGCCACGGAAGCGGCCAAGGCGGCGGCCAAAGCGCGTGAGAATTTCCTGGCCAACATGAGCCACGAAATCCGTACGCCCCTCAATGGCGTGCTGGGCATAGCCGCTCAGCTGGCCAAAACGCCCCTGAACACCCGCCAGCAGGAGCTGCTGGGTATTATCCGCAACTCGGGCCGCCACTTGCTGGGCGTCATCAACGATGTGCTCGACATGGCCAAGATTACCTCCGGCAAGCTGGAGCTGGAGCAATCGGCCTTCAACCTCTGCGACTCCATGGGGCAGGCCATCCAGCCCCTCATCTACCAGGCCCAGGAAAAAGGTATTACGGTGGAAGGAACTCTGCTGCGCGACTCTTGCCCGTATCCCTGGGTGATTGGGGATGCGCACCGGCTCAACCAGATTCTGATGAACCTGGTCAGCAACGCGGTAAAATTCACGCCTGCCGGGGGCCATATTAAAGTAGGCGGCTACGCCCTGGCCGAAACCGGGGAGGAGCTAACCGTGGAGTTCCGGGTAAGCGACACGGGTGTGGGCATAGCCCCCGATAAGCTGGGCCGCATCTTCGAAAACTTCACCCAGGCCTACGCCGATACTACCCGGCAGTTTGGCGGCACCGGCCTGGGACTGAGCATCAGCCGGGCGCTGGTGGAACAGATGAATGGTACGCTCACCGTGACCAGCGAAGTAGGTAAGGGCAGCACGTTTGCCTTCCAGCTCACGCTGCCCCGCGTGGCGGTGCCCAAGCCGGCCGATGCCCCGCCCGCCCACACCACCTACGATACCGGCGCATTGCGTGGCAAGCACTTGCTGCTGGTAGAAGACAACGACATCAACCGGTTAGTGGCGCGTATGCTCCTCGAAGACTGGGGCGTGACCCTGGAAGAAGCGGAAGATGGCCTGGAAGGACTGGCCTGCATCACCCAAAACACCTACGATGGAGTGCTGCTGGATATTCAGTTGCCCGGCCTGAACGGGCTAGAGGTGACGGCGGCCGTGCGTGCCCTGCCCGACGCACGCAAAGCCCAGGTCCCGATTCTGGCGCTAACGGCCAATGCCTTCCAGAGCGACACGGAGGAGTACCTGGCCGCTGGCATCAACGACGCCATTGCCAAACCCATCGACGACGCCGTGCTGTTTGCCAAGCTTACCCGGCTACTGACTGCTACCTAGGCTGTTACTGCCACCAGCGTACCTGGGGCAGGGGGCCGGCGTTCAGGGTTACTGGCTGGCCTAGCTGAGGTGTGGTGATAGGCAGCTGGCGGCGGGCGGCCTCAGTAGTGGCCCGGCGCACCGGCTCATTCCAGGCGTGGTGAGCTTCCGTGAAGGCACCCCAGTGCACCGGCAGCATCAGCCGGGCCTGCACGTCGAGGGCGGCCTGCACGCTTTGCTCGGGCATCATGTGAATTTCGGCCCAGTCGGCATCGTACTGGCCGCACTCCATCAGGGCCAGGTCGAAGGGACCGTGCTGCCGGCCAATGGCGGCAAAGTGCGGGCCGTAGCCCCCGTCGCCGCTGTAGAACACGCGCTTGGTGGCTGATTTCAGTACCCAGGAGCTCCAGGAAGTGGAGTTGCGGTTGGTGAGGCCCCGGCCCGAGAAGTGCCGCGTGGGCGTACTCACAATGGTAAGCCCCGGCAGCTGCAGCGAGTCGCCCCAGTCCATTTCGTGGATTTTGGCGGGCGCCACGCCCCAGGCCAGCAGGTGGGCCCCCACGCCCAAGGGCACGTAGAAGTTAGCCGTCTTATCCTTTAAGCGGCGAATAGTCTGGTAGTCGAGGTGGTCGTAGTGGTCGTGGGAAATCAGCACGGCATCGATGGCGGGCAGCTGCTCGGCCGTTATGGCCAACTGAGGGTTGTAGCGCTTGGGCGTCACCCAACTCAAAGGGCCCATCTGAACGCTTAGCATGGGGTCGAGCAGCACGTTTTTACCCGCTATTTCCACCAGACTGGCCGAGTGGCCAAACCACGTCACGCGCACTGTCTCGTTGGTTTTCTGCTGAATATGAGCGGGCGTCAGCGGCTGGGTGGGCAGGGGGGCAGCGGGCCGTTCGTTGGGCGTTTTGGTAAACAGGAATTTCCAGAGTGAGGAAAACGTGCTGCCGCCCGTCATGAGCGTGGTGGGCACCAGGTTTTGAAATTCGCCGTCCCGGTAGTGGCCTGTTTTGGCATAGGCCGCACGCTGGGCTTTGGTGGGCTTACCCCCAAACTCCGGGCTCAGGTTGGCAAAAGCCCCGCCCACCACGAGCAGGGCCACCAGAAAGCCACCTAACAGGCGAACAAATAAGCGTCGGGGTTGGCGCATACGAACTAGGAGAGAGAAATGGGGGGTAACAGTAGCCCACTGCCCTGCAGTCGGAATACGGGGCGAAATACTTTACCGCGTGTCCAGTAAAGTACGCTTAACTGCCCCAATTAGCCGAGTGAGGGTGGTGCCTGGGCAGGTGGGTAAAATACTTGTCTTGTTGCGTTTGCCGATTCCGGAACCCAGGAAAGGCTGAGCCTCGAAAGGTGCGTACAACCTACTCGATAGCGCGGATGGACGTTATTTGGCTACCCCGCGCCGAATAGAGTCAGGCCTTTCTGCTACTTTGCCGCCATGGAACTGCTTTCCCTCGGCGGCCTCGTGCCCGACGCCATCCCCCGCCTCGAAACCCCCGACTTACTGCTGCGTGCGCCCCGGCCCGAAGATCTGGCTGAAGCGGCAGCGCTGCACCAGGACCCGGCCTTCTACCGCTACCTCGGCGGCAACCCCAACGACGAAGAAACCGTGTGGCGACGCATGCTCTCCCATCTTGGCCATTGGGTGATACTGGGCTACGGCTCCTGGGCCTTGGAGGAAAAAGCCACCGGCCGCTACGTCGGCACCGTGGGCTTCTTCGATGTGCAGCGCGACCTGACACCTTCTATCAAGGGCACGCCCGAAGCCGGCTGGGTACTGGCACCCCGGCTGCACGGCCGCGGGTACGCCAGCCAGGCGCTCACCGCTGCCCACGCCTGGGCCGATGCGCACTTCCCCTCTCCGCGCACCACCTGCATCATCGACCCCGACAACGAGGCTTCCCTACGCCTGGCGCGTAAGTTTGGCTACCAGGAATTTGCCCGCCCGCTTTACCACAACAAGCCCATAGTGCTCCTGGAGCGGTTTCGGTAGCTACCTGCCAGCTGGCTTCTGCGGTGGCTTAGTCAAGCCCAAGAAAAAAGGTGGCCCCACATGAGGCCACCTTTTTCACTGCTAAAATGACGCGGAAGCGCCCGAGCAGGCTTTAGGCCAGGTCGAAGCGGCCGAGGTTCATCAGGCGGGCCCATACGGCCACGAAGTCGTGCACGAACTTCTCCCCGGCATCGGCGCAGGCGTACACCTCGGCCAGGGCGCGCAGCTCGGAGTTGGAGCCGAAAATCAAGTCAACGCGGGTGCCGGTCCACTTCACGGCGCCGGTTTTCCGGTCGCGACCGTTAAAGGTATTTTGGGCATCGGAGGTGGCGCTCCACGTCGTGTTCAGGTCGAGCAGGTTCACGAAGTAGTCGTTGGTGAGGGCCCCCGGGCGGGCGGTGAACACACCGTGCTGCGACTGGTCGAAGTTGATGTTGATGGCCCGCAGGCCGCCGAATAGCACTGTCAGCTCCGGTGCCGTCAGGGTCAGCAGCTGCGCCTTGTCAATCAGCAGTTCCTCGGCCGCGGCCTTGTGGTGGGGCTTTAGGTAGTTGCGGAAGCCATCCGCGGCTGGCTCCAGGGCCGCAAACGACAGCACGTCGGTTTGCGCCTGGGAGGCATCAGCCCGGCCCGGCGTAAACGGTACCGTCACCGCGTGGCCCGCATTCCGGGCGGCCTGCTCAATGCCCACCACACCGGCCAGCACAATCAGGTCGGCCATGGAAATCTGCTTGCCGTCGGTTTGAGCTGCGTTGAAGGCCTGCTGAATGCCAGTCAGTGCGCGCAGCACGTCGTGCAACTGAGCGGGGTTGTTTACTTCCCAGTTTCGTTGCGGGGCCAGGCGCAGGCGCCCGCCGTTGGTGCCGCCGCGCTTGTCGGAGCCGCGGTAGGTGGAAGCTGCCGCCCAGGCCGTGCTCACCAATTGCTGCACCGAGAGGCCGGAAGCCAGGATGTTGGTTTTCAGGCCGGCCACGTCCTGATCGTTCACCAGGGGATAGGTTACGGCCGGGATGGGGTCTTGCCAGAGCAGCTCTTCCGTGGGCACTTCGGGGCCCAGGTAACGCTCTTTGGGTCCCATGTCGCGGTGCGTGAGCTTAAACCAGGCGCGGGCGAAGGCGTCGGCAAACTCCTCGGGGTTTTGCTGGAAGCGGCGCGAAATTACCTCGTACACCGGGTCGGCGCGCAGGGCAATGTCGGTGGTGAGCATGAAGGGCGCATGCTTCTTCGAGGGGTCGTGGGCATCGGGGATGGTGCCGGCCCCGCCGCCGTTTACCGGGCGCCACTGGTGGGCGCCGGCGGGGCTCTTCGTTAGCTCCCACTCGAAGCCGAACAGGTGGTCGAAGTAGTCGTTGCTCCACTGGGCGGGGGTGCGGGTCCAGGCGCCTTCCAGGCCGCTGGTGATGGTATCGGCGCCGTGACCTTTGCCGTAGCTGTTGCGCCAGCCCGTGCTCATTTCTTCCAGCGTAGCGCCGGCGGGCTCCTTGCCCACGTACTGGCCGGGGTCGGCGGCGCCGTGGGTTTTGCCGAAGGTGTGGCCACCAGCAATCAGGGCCACGGTTTCTTCGTCGTTCATGGCCATGCGGCCGAAGGTTTCGCGGATGTCGCGAGCGGAGCGGATGGGGTCAGGCTCCCCATTGGGCCCCTCGGGATTTACGTAGATCAGGCCCATCTGCACGGCGGCCAGGGGGTTATCCAGCTCCCGGTCGCCGGTGTAGCGCTTGTCGCCCAGCCACTCGGTTTCGGGCCCCCAGTAGATGTCCTGCTCGGGTTCCCATACGTCTTCGCGTCCGCCCCCGAAGCCGAAGGTTTTGAAGTTCATGGACTCCAGGGCGCAGTTGCCGGCCAGAATCATGAGGTCGGCCCAGGAAATTTTCTGGCCGTACTTCTGCTTGATGGGCCACAGCAGCAGGCGGGCTTTGTCGAGGTTGGCGTTGTCGGGCCAGCTGTTGAGGGGGGCAAAGCGCTGGGCGCCCGAGCCGGAGCCGCCGCGGCCGTCGCCGATGCGGTAGGTGCCGGCGCTGTGCCAGGCCATGCGCACGAAGAACGGGCCGTAGTGGCCGTAGTCGGCCGGCCACCAGTCCTGGGAGTTGGTCATCAGCTCGAATAGGTCCTGCTTTACCGCGTTCAGATCCAGCTTCTTAAACTCCTCGGCGTAGTTAAAGCCTGGGTCCAGGGGGTTGGACTTGTGGTCGTTCTGGCGCAGGATGCTCAGCTTGAGTTGGTTGGGCCACCACTCGCGGTTGGTGCGGCCTCCGCCGGCGGTTTGCTTTACGGCGCCGTAGCCGAAGGGGCACTGGGCGGCCGGCTCGTTCAGTTCGTAGAGAATGGAATTTTCCGGGGGGAGGTTGTGTAGGTTGGTGTCCATGTTGAAAATGAGTTATGACCTGGTCTCCGTGTGAAGCATAGCCGGTGGCAGGTTCGCCTGCCGAGCTAAAAATGCCCGGGTTGGCGGCGGGCCCGCGCCCCAACGCGTTACCAGGCAGCTGAGCCGCCTGATAAACGACCTCCTTTCTACAAAAAGCTCGACCATTTGTTTGCCGGGTGTGGCCGCTGATAAAACTCTATGCCCAGGAAATCCGTTGAAGGCCCACTTTTCCGCGACAAACTGGGGATGTCGCTCGGCAGGAACTTGCTGCGGATAGGATAAAAAAAAGACAGGCAGCGACTACTGAAAGTCCCTGCCTGCCCTATGGGAAGCGCCCGTAAACCTTACTCCGCCAGCAGCTGGTCGATGGTTTTGTTGAAGTCGGCTTTTTCCTGCTCGTAGTACTTGCCGGTACCGGGGCCGGAGTATCCCGTATGAATCTTGCGCACCTCGCCTTTCTTGTCTAGGAAGATGGTGGTGGGGAAAGCCAGCACCTTGGCCAGCTGCGGCAGGGACTTGCTGGCTTCGGCCGCCGAGGCCTGGCCCGCCACGGCAATATCGTAGCCGATGTTCATGCGCTCCTTCATCTTCAGCAGCTTCTGGGACGCCACTTTCTGGTCGGCGGTGCGCTCGTAGCCCAGCCCAATGATTTCGACCCCGCGCTGCTTGTTCTTCTCGTACCAGGGGGCCAGGAAGTTGGTTTCATCCATGCAGTTGGGGCACCAGGAGCCCAGAATCTGCACCACCACCACTTTGCCCGTGTACTTGGGGTCGGTGGGGGAGATGCTGCCGCCTTCGTAGATGTTGGGGAACTTGAAGTCGAGGCGCTTCTGGCCGGGTTTCATGCCGGTCAGGGCGTTGGCGTCGGGTAGCTTGGCGTTTGGGTCGGGCGTGGCGGTCCAGGTTTCGTGGCCTTTCTTGCCGGAGTAGAACTCGCCGAATAGAGTATTAGGGGCGTAGTCTTTCGTAATGTCGATGGGTTCTTTCGGGCCGTTGTGCGCCGTGAAGAGGAAGCCGTGGCTGCCATCGAACGTGCTGAGTTTTAGATTAGCGCCATCCACTTGCCCGGCCAGGTAACGGTAGTCACCAGTCGTGGTCAGGAAAGTGCCGGTTACGTCCGAACCAGTCTGCTTGAAGATGCCGACTGCCGGATAGGTTTCTCCGTCGTCGCCCTTGAAAGTCACTTTCCAGGTGCCATCAAACGAGAGCGGCTTGCTGGCCGCAGCTACGGGAAACAGCTTCTGTGCTCCTTTGGTAGCCGTAAACGCCACCCGATATGGCTCCTTGCCGTCGTACTTCACCCAGGCGCCTTTCAGCTTGTCGGCCCCGTCCTGGCGAACCACCAGCGCGGCATCAAACACGCCCATGCGGATGGTGGTGGAGTCGCCGGCTGAGCTAATTTCGTCCAGCTTCAGGCGCTCCTCGCCGTTGCGCAGCGTTACCACGGGCTTGCCGCCCTGCTGGCTTACTTCAAACAAAAACGGAATTTCCTGCCCTTGCGCTGAAAGTACGCCCCGCCACTTGCCGGCCGTGAGCTGGGGCGCCGCGCCCGTGCCCGCCGAAGCGGCGGCAGGTGGAGTAGCGGTGGTTTCGGTGGTGGTAGTAGAATTGGACTGGCAGGCTACCGCGGCCAGCGCGAGTCCGGCCCCGGTTACAGCCTTGCGAAACGAAAAGGCGACGGGCATAGTGAAAGAGGTTATTTGTTCGGGGCTAAACTACGGAGTAGGGTTGATAGTTTAAGGAATACGCCCTTGCCTGGCCAAAACGGCGGCCAAATGCCAAAATATTGGGCTGCGCAACGGGCGGTACCTATATTTGCGTACCTGTCTCTGATAGGCACGTTCTCTCCATCTTTTTCCCTTTCGCATTATGGCGTTTGACTTAGAAATGATCAAGGCCGTGTACGCCGGTATGGGCTCCCGCATCGAAGCGGCCCGTACTGCCGTCGGTCGTCCGCTCACCCTCACGGAAAAAATCCTGTACGCTCACCTGTACGGCGGCACTGTTTCGCAGGCGTTTGAGCGGGGCGTTTCCTACGTCGATTTCGCCCCCGACCGGGTAGCTATGCAGGATGCCACGGCCCAGATGGCGCTGCTCCAGTTCATGCAGGCCGGTAAGCCCCAGGTGGCCGTGCCCAGCACCGTGCACTGTGACCACCTCATTCAGGCCAAAGAAGGCGCCGACGAGGATTTGGCCATTGCCAACGCCGAAAACAAAGAAGTATACGATTTCCTGGCTTCGGTCTCCAATAAATACGGCATCGGCTTCTGGAAGCCCGGTGCCGGTATCATTCACCAAGTAGTGCTCGAAAACTACGCCTTCCCCGGCGGTATGATGATCGGCACGGACTCGCACACCCCCAACGCGGGCGGCCTCGGCATGATTGCCATTGGCGTAGGTGGCGCCGACGCCGTAGACGTGATGTCGGGCATGGCCTGGGAGCTGAAGTTCCCCAAGGTTATTGGTGTGAAGCTCACCGGCAAGCTGTCGGGCTGGGCTTCGGCCAAAGACGTTATCCTGAAAGTAGCGGGCATCCTGACCGTGAAAGGCGGTACGGGTGCTATCGTGGAGTACTTCGGTGAAGGCGCCAACAACCTGTCGGCTACTGGCAAAGGCACCATCTGCAACATGGGCGCTGAAATTGGGGCAACGACCTCGGTGTTCAGCTACGATGAGAAAATGGGCGACTACCTGCGTGGCACCGGCCGCGCCGAAATTGCCGATGCCGCCGCCGCCGTAGCCGCGCACCTGCGCGCCGATGATGAGGTGTACGCCAACCCCGCCAACTTCTACGACCAGCTCATCGAAATCAACCTTTCCGAGCTGGAGCCCTACGTCAACGGCCCCTTCACCCCGGATGCTGCCTGGCCAATCTCGCAGTTTGCCGCGGCCGTGAAAGAGCACAACTGGCCCGCCAAGCTGGAAGTCGGCCTCATTGGCTCCTGCACCAACTCTTCCTACGAAGACATTACCCGCGCCGCCAGCATTGCCAAGCAAGCCGCCGACAAAGGCCTGACGGTGCAGGCCGAGTACACCGTAACGCCCGGCTCGGAGCTGGTGCGCTACACCGTGGAGCGCGACGGACTGCTCGACACTTTCGCTCAGATGGGCGGCGTGGTGCTGGCCAACGCCTGCGGACCGTGCATCGGGCAGTGGGCCCGCCACATGGACGACATGAAGCGCCCCAACTCCATCATCACGAGCTTCAACCGCAACTTCGCCAAGCGCAACGATGGCAACCCGAACACCCACGCTTTCGTGGCCTCGCCCGAAATCGTGACGGCCTTTGCCATTGCCGGCGACCTGACCTTCAACCCCCTCACCGATACGCTGACCACCAAAGACGGCCAGCAGGTGCGCTTCGACGAGCCCCAGGGCATTGAGCTGCCCCCCCGCGGCTTCGATGTGGAAGATGCCGGCTATCAGGCGCCCGCCGAAGATGGCTCGGGTGTACAAGTGCTGGTAGCGCCTACTTCCGACCGTTTGCAGCTGCTGGAAGGCTTCAAGCCCTGGGAAGGCACCGACCTGCACGGCCTGCGCCTGCTCATCAAAGCCCAGGGCAAGTGCACCACCGACCACATTTCGATGGCCGGCCCCTGGCTGAAATACCGCGGCCACCTCGACAACATCTCCAACAACATGCTCATCGGGGCCACCAACGCCTTCAACGGCGAGACGAACTCGGTGAAGGATGCCCTGACCTCGGGCACGCCCTATGGCGCCGTGCCGCAGGTAGCCCGCAACTACAAGGCCCAGGGCATCGGGTCGATTGTGGTAGGGGATGAAAACTACGGGGAAGGCTCCTCGCGCGAACACGCGGCTATGGAGCCCCGCCACCTGGGTGTGCGCGCCGTGCTGGTGAAGTCGTTTGCCCGTATCCACGAAACCAACCTCAAGAAGCAGGGCATGCTGGCGCTGACCTTCGCCAACAAGGCCGACTACGACCTGATTGAGGAGGACGATACCATCGACATCCTCGGCCTGACTACGTTCACGCCCGGTCAGCCCCTGCAGATCCGCCTGCACCACGCCGACGGCGACACGGACCTCATCACGGTGAACCACACCTACAATGAAGGCCAGATCGAATGGTTCAAAGCCGGCTCGGCCCTGAACCTGATTCGTCTGAAAGAGTCCGGCGAAGCACAGTTGTCGCAGAAGTAATTGCTGCTAGCTTCGGCTGATGCATAGAAACGGCCGCTTCTCCGGTAGGGGAGGCGGCCGTTTTCTGTGGGCAGATGCTACTATATAATTGCTCTACTGGTTAGGCCTGTAGTAACAGAATAGGTGCGCCCATCCAAAACTACCCGTCAAATACCCACGAATGGCCTTTCTCCGCGTTTCCCACCTCAGCTTGCACGAAGCCACCCACCAGGCCCTCACCAACGTGAGCTTCTCGCTAGGGGAGGGCCGGCGGCTGGCGGTAGCCGGCGAAACGGGGGCCGGTAAAAGTACCCTGCTGCAAAGTATTGCCGGCCTGATTCAGCCCACCGGAGGAGAAATATGGCTGGAGGAACGCCGCGTAAAAGGCCCCCAGGAGCAATTGATGCCCGGCCACCCTGGCGTAGCCTACCTGTCTCAGCACTCCGAGCTGCCGAAGTTTCTGCGGGTAGAGCAGGTGCTGCGCTATGCCAGCACGTTGCCCGCTCCAGAGGCTGGGGCTTTGTATCAGTTGTGTCGCATCGACCACCTGCTGCTGCGCCGCACCGACCAGGTTTCGGGCGGGGAGCGGCAGCGCATTGCCCTGGCCCGCCTGCTGCTGGCCCGTCCGCGCCTACTGCTGCTGGATGAGCCTTTCTCCAACCTCGACCGGGGCCACAAGCAGCTGCTCCAGGCTGTATTGCACGACGTCACCACCCAGCTGGGCCTCACCACCCTTCTCGTTTCCCACGACCCACAGGATACCTTGTCCTGGGCCGATGAGCTGCTGGTACTGGAAAAAGGTGTGTTGGTACAGCAGGCTGCCCCCGAAACTATTTACCGGCAGCCGGTGAGTGCGTACGTGGCGGGTCTTTTTGGGGAGTATAGCTTGCTTTCTGCCGCAGCTTCCCGCCGTCTTACGGGCGACCCAGGCCGGCGCAACCGACGGCTGCTGGTGCGGCCCGAGCAATTACAGCTGGCCGAGGTAGGAACGCCCGCACTAGTACAGGAAGTCCGGTTCTACGGCAGCTACTACGAAGCGCAACTTACCCTGGCCGGGCAGCCCGTGCGGCTGCGCACCCCGCAGGCCGGCCTGCAAGCGGGCCAAACGGTGTCGGTAGCCCTGGCAGCTGGGGCAGCGTGGTACGTGTAGTTCAAAGGAGGAGCAACGTACGTCGGCTACTATAGCGCAAAAAGGCTTTTCGAGCTTCGGAAGAAGTGCTGGTTTTTGATGCCAGCCTACTTATTACTGATTGCAAAACAGGTAATACAACTGCCTTCCTGGAAGGAAAGGGTATCTTTTTTAATTAAACTTTGAAATGCAAAGTACTTTATAATATGTTTGTGACGTTCTGCCTTTTTATCTACCTGATCTGTACATGATGCGCTCTGTTCTGCAACCCCGGTGGCTATTTTTAGTGAATACATTACCAGTGCTGGTTCTACTGGCTCTGGGCTACGCCCAGTTTTCCCTGATTGAGAGCCTGCTGCCAATGAGCAGTGTGCGCACTTGGTGCTGGTTGGGTGGAAGCCTAGCGGGGCTAGGCCTGCTCACGCTAACCTACGCGGTGCGGCAGATGGTGCGTCGCCGCCCGGTAAGCCTGGGTTATTGTGTGGTGGGGTTGGTGACCACCATACTATGGCTGCTGGTGGCCATGCAGCAGGATTGGGAGTTGATTCCCTCAGAAATTCCGCGCTGGCTGGTGCCCACGGATGTTTTACTCTACGCCTATACCTTTCTGATGCCTACGCTGGCTCATGCGGTGTTTGTAGCCGTGGTACGCCTCACGCCCGCTAACCAACCTCAGTCGGCCTTACAGAACTTTGGCTTAGCCTTTTTGTCACCTATTCTGTGGGCATGTGCTGTCATATTTTTTTGGGCAGCATTAGGCCGCTGGGTGCCCATGGCGCTCGAACAAACACTGATGCGAATAGGCTTTGCGCTGGGCGCGGCCTGCTTCCTGTTTTTTCTGGTGCGCGCCGCTTACATCATGGGCCTACGCCGGCTAGAACATGGCCTGGGGTTGCACACGGGTTGGAAAGTGCTGGTTGGGCTGGTGATGCCCGTCCTGGGTTTGTTGCTAAACTCCGGTATCCTGCTAGGAAGCTGGACGTGGAAAGAAAGCGGCCTTTTCGGCAATTTCAACAGCTTCTCGTTTTATGCGCTGGCCGTGCTCAACGGCATTTTTGTGAGCTTGCCCCCCTCACCACGTCGGGGCTGGCAACTGCTGCTTATGCTGGGGCGGAGCATTCTGCTGGCGTATACGCTTTATTTCTTTCTGGTATTTCTGCCGTTTCTGCCGCTGGCGCTGCCAGCGGTGCTCCTCTTCGGTTTGGGGCTGTTCATGCTCACACCCTTACTGCTCTTGGTGGTACATGTACAGGCACTTTCCCTCGATTGGCAAACGCTACGCCCCATTACCCCGCGCGCTACGCGTTTAGCCGTGTTGGTAGGGGGCGGGCTGGTGTTGCCGTTGGCTCTCACGCTGTACTACCTGCATGAGCGGCACACGTTGCATCAAGCCCTCAGCTACCGGTACTCCCCCGATTATCAACTGCACCCCAGCCTTGATGAGCAGACGCTTGCCCGTACCCTGCAGCAGGTGCGCCGCAACAAAAACAACCAGGGCGGCCCGTGGGACTCCGGGCAAACGCCCTATCTCTCCCTCTACTTCAACTGGCTGGTGCTCGATAACCTGACGCTGTCGGAAACCAAGCTGGCGGACCTCGAACGAGTATTTATGAGCAAACCGGTAGCAGCGGAGGAGGTGCCTTTTACGCTACCCCCACCGCCTCCCTCATCGTTTCAGCCCGGCATCACCGACCTGACCACCCGCAGTAGCTATGATGCCCGGCAGCAAGCCTGGGTGAGCTGGGTGCACCTGCGCATAGCCAATGCCAACCCGCAGGAGCAGGATGGGGAATTTACGACAACGCTGGAACTGCCCGCCGGCTGCTGGGTCAGCGACTATTACCTGGATATGAACGGGCGGCGTGAGCAAGGTATCCTAGCCGAAAAGAAAGCAGCTGCGTGGGTATATGCCCAGATCCGCAATGAGCGTCGGCAGCGCGACCCGGGCCTGCTCATGTACCAGAAGTCGGGCCAGCTAAGCCTGCACGTGTACCCGGTGGTGGGCGCGGCCGTGCGCACTACCGGCTTGCAGCTGCTGCACCGGGACCCTCTCACGCTGCGTATTGGCCAGCGGCGCGTGGTACTGGGCGACTCGGTAGCAACCCCTCTGCAACCAACTGTGGTGGCAGCGCCGGGTGGGGCCGTGGCTTACGTAAGCCGGGCTGCCAAGCAGCGCCTACCGCTGGTGCGCCGCCAGCCCTACTATCATTTCCTGCTCGATGTCTCGGCCCGGCAACAAACCGCGGCGGCTACCTATGCTAACCGCCTGCGTCAACACTATGGCTCGGCCGTGCTGAACAACCCACAAACCCGCTTTACGCTGGTCGATGCTTACAGCACGCCCGTAGCCGCAGGCCAAAACTGGCAGGCCGCTCTGCGCGCGCACCAAGGCCGGGGTGGTTTTTACCTCGATGGTGCTCTACGGCGCCTTCTTACGGATACTTACCTGCATCCTGCCGCCACGTATCCCGTACCGGTAATCGTAACAGACTCCCTGCAGCATGCCATTCTCGGGCCTGATCTCGCCGATTTGCGGGCCGCGTACCCTGAGTCGGACGTGTTTTACGTGCTGGGTCCAGATGGCGAGCCTGAGCCGCATGCCTTAAGCCGGCGAAGTGCTCAGCCGCTGGATGTAGTGGATCAGATCCGGCCGGTGCGGGCTTGGCCCTCCGCCTTCCAGGCCCGCGCCTATCTCCCCGACGATGGGGCCGGCGAACTGGTCCTGGCTAACCCGGCTGCACCATTAGACCCCGCACTGGCTTCGGCCAACCGCTGGCAAACGGGTTTGCTGCTGCACGGCTATCAGCAATGGCAGGCCTTCCACCCCGAAATAGGGGAAAGCCAGCGGCGGCCTTTTGTGCAAGCCAGCTTCCGGGCCGGCATTCTTACACCCTTCACGGCGTATCTGGCCCTCGAAAATCCTGCTCAGAAAGAAGCCCTGCGCCGCAAGCAGCAGCAAGTGCTGAACGCCGCCTCGGCCCTGGATCTGGAAGAAGATTCTGCCAATCCTACGGCAGTGCCCATCGACCACTACGCTGGACTTCTGGTAGTTGCTGCGGCCCTGCTGGCGCTGTGGCAGCTGCGCCGTACTGCAGGTTGAAGCCTGGCCGAGCGGGCTATAGCAAGCATGAGCCCGGCTGCTGAAGGATTACGCTAGTTTTGCGGGCATATAGCCGTGGCTCTACTCCTTCTACATGAAACTAGGCATACTCTCTGGTGCTTTATTGTTCATCACCGCCACCAGCCGGGCCCAAACGCCCACTGCTTCAGATACGACCACGGCCCTGCCCGAAGTGACGGTGACGTACCGGGCGGCCGCCCGCACGCCCGTCACGTTTCTCAACCTGAGTGGCCGGGCGCTGGCGGCCCGCAACGTAGGACAGGAGCCGTCGTTTTTGCTCACGGAGACGCCCGCCGTGACGGCCTACTCCGATGCGGGCAGCACCCAGGGCTACGCCTACTTCCGCCTGCGCGGCATCGACCAGACACGCATCAACACGACCCTGGACGGAGTGCCGCTGAATGAGCCCGAAGACCAGGGGGCTTACTTTTCCAATTACCCCGACCTGTTTACCTCCCTGAGCGGACTGCAGCTTCAGCGGGGCGTGGGCACCACCCAGAACGGGGCGGCCAGCTACGGGGGCAGCCTGCAGCTGTTCTCGGCTTCCCTGCTCGATTCGGCCCGGGCCACCCTGGGTGGGGGCTATGGTTCCTTTGGCAGCTATCGGCTGTTTGGGGAGGTAGCCAGCGGACGGCGCGGGCACGTGGCCGGCTACGTGCGGGCCTCGCAGGTGCACTCCAACGGCTACAAGAACCGCTCGGCCAATACTTCCCGCTCGGTGTACCTGAGTGGGGGGCTGTTCTACGATAAAACCCACTGGAAGCTGAGCGTGCTGGCCGGACAGCAACGCAACCAGCTGGCCTGGCTGGGCGTGCCCGATTCGGTGTTGCGCAAGAATCGACGTGCCAATGCCAATGGACCGGAGAATGACTTGTTCCGGCAGGCCCTGGTACAACTGCAAAACCAGTGGCGGCCCACCGCCCATGCCGAAGTCAGCACCAGCGTGTACGCCTCGGGCCTGCGCGGGGGCTACGACTTCGACTTAAACAACTTTCTGGGTTTTCCATCCACCAACGAAATGTACCGCTACGATTTTCGCTCAGGGCTGCTGGGGGCTTTTAGCACCTTTACGCACCAGACCCGGCGGTTCACGTGGTCGGTAGGAGGCAACCTGAGCACCTACCAGCGCCGCCACTTGGGCAGCGAGCGGACGACCGGCGAGCTGTACCGCAACACCGGCTACAAGCGCGAAGGCAGCGCCTTTGGCAAGCTGGAGTACCAGGCCGGCCTGCTCACGCTGTTTACGGATGTGCAGGCCCGGGCCGTGCGGTTTCGCTATGCGGGCGACGTGCCCCTGGCGCCGCTGTCGTGGCAGTTTATCAACCCCAAAGCCGGCCTAAGCCTGGCCCTCACCGACCGCACTACGCTGTACTACAGCTGGGGCCGCACCGGCCGGGAACCTACCCGCAACGACCTGTTCGGAGGCAACGACAACCTCTCAGTCGACGAAGACGGGCAGGTCCTGCTCTACAGCACCCGCGCCGAGTACGTGCAGGACCACGAGTTGGGCCTGCGCTACCAAAGTCCTCGGCTTGAAGGCAGTGTGAATACCTATTACATGGATTTTCGGAACGAGATTGTGCTAAACGGCAAGCTAGGCCCCAACGGGTTGGCTTTGACCGACAACGTGGAGCGCAGCTACCGAAGCGGCGTAGAAGCCACGGTGCGTTACCAGCTCACCCCACGGTTTTCTCTGCTCAACAACTCCGCCTTCAACTACAGCCGCATCCGCGAGCAGGCCGAAACCTTTCGGCCAGTTCTTACCCCGGCGGTGCTGCTTAACCAGGAAGCCGCGTACGCCACCGGACCCTGGCAACTGGCCCTGACGGGCCGCTACCAGAGCCGCTCCTACCTGGATTTTGCCAACTCCGCTACCGTGGCAGGCTACGTGCTGCTGAACGCTCGCGCGCAGTATGCCTGGCGACAATGGGAGTTCACGCTCTTTGGCAACAACCTCACCAACGCCCGCTACTTCAACACCGGCTACGTGGAGGCCGACGGCACCCGCAAGTACTTCGTGCAGGCCCCGGCCAACATTTACCTGGATGTGAAACTACACCTCTAGCGTAGTCCCGTTTTAGGTTAAGCGTTAGCTGAGGCCCGCGTAGCCGAAGCCTCTCTGCCATTTCGTTGAATACCCGTAGAAAGCAGTCGGGATACTTCGGCCAGTTCAGCTTGACGTTTAATTTAGCATGTATCGGTTTTTCCATTGCATAGCAAGGGTTCATTAGAAGCGTTATCCGCTATGACGCACGCCTTAGTATTCGGGAAGTTTCTGCCCCTGCACCGGGGGCACCTGGCCCTCATTGACTTTGCCCGCCGCCACTGCGACCACCTAACGGTGCTGGTATGCGCCAGCGACCTGGAGCAATTGCCGGGTAGCGTACGGGCCGGCTGGCTGCGCGAAACTTACGCTGCCCACCCAGAGGTACATGTGCAGGTATTGGACTACCGCGAAAACGAGCTGCCCAACACCTCCGTTTCCTCCGAAGCCGTGGCACACGCGTGGGCCGAGCGGTTTCGGCAGGAGCTGCCCACCGTTAATCTAGTCGTCACTTCGGAGCCGTATGGGGAAATGGTGGCGGCCCGGCTGGGTATCCGGTTTCTGAATTTCGATCCGGCCCGTGTGCAAGTACCTGTTTCCGCCACCGCCATCAGAGCCGACCTACAGGCACATTGGCAGTACCTGCCGGGCAGCGTGCAGGTCTATTACCGGCGCACGGTAGCAATTCTGGGTACGGAGTCAACCGGCAAAACCACGCTGACGCAGCAACTGGCGGCATACTTCGGAGCCTCCTACGTAGCCGAGGCGGGCCGGGACTTGGTGGCCCACTCGACCGAAATTAGCCGGGCCGACTTACTGGCGGTGGCCTCGGAACACGCCCGACGCATTGCGGCGGCCCAGGCCACAGGCGGCCCGCTGCTGCTGCTGGACACCGATGTGCACATCACGCAGTCGTATACCGGGCTGCTGGGCGAAGATTACCTGGAATTGCCGGCCGAACTGTATGCCATCAACCGGGCCGATCTGTATTTGTACCTGCAAGCCGATGTGCCGCTTGTAGATGATGGTACCCGGCTAAGCCAGACCGAACGGCTGCGGCTGGATGCTTTGCACCGGCAGACGTTGACGCATTTTGGCATCCAATACCACGAAATAGGTGGGGTGTGGCCCGAGCGGTTTGCGCAGGCCGTGCAATTGATTGAGTTGCTGCTGAAGCAGGCGGCTACAGCGTAGCTACTTGCTCCGGCCGGTTCTCGCGCGGTTTTTGCACCAGGTAGTAGAAGGCCAGCACCAGCAGCCCGGCTCCGAACGGCACCAGCGCCAGGTGCTTGCCCGTGACGGAGTGCCACACCAGCACCTCATCGAAGTGAAAGAACTCACTGATCATCCAGTAGGAGTTGGCCGAAATCCAGAGCACAATGGCCAGGTTGTGGGCCAGCTCGGAAACCAGGTGGCGGGTGCGCCAGGTAATCATGATAGCAATAGCCAGGGTGGGCACAACCATGGCCAGGCCCAGGGGCTTCCACACCATGCACCAGCTCACGTCTTTCAGCAGCCAGAACACGATGTGCAGGTTTTCAGAACACGATGTGCAGGTTTTCCATGCGCCGGTACGCGGCCGGAATGACGTAGTGGGCGTCGGACGATTCGGTAGCCATTTTTCAGGGGAAATAGGGTTTCAAATGTACACTGCACCGCCGTACTTGCGGCCCGCTATGCCCACCATTTTCACCCACGCCGCCGTAGCCGTTGGCCTCGGCCGCAGCCTCTCTTCCCAGCCGCGCCCCGCGGGCTTCTGGTGGCTCCTGGCCCTGTGCGCCATCCTGCCCGATTTCGATGCCGTGACGTTCAAGCTGGGTATTCCTTACGCAAGTATGTGGGGGCACCGGGGCTTTACGCACTCCCTGGTATTTGCTGCGCTGACTGGAATTATGCTGGCCTTGCTGGCGCCGGCGCGGCTGCGCGGTACGTTGAGCCGGATAGAGCTGGCGGCTTGGCTGGCGGCAGCCACGGTTTCACACCCACTGCTGGATATGCTCACTAGTGGCGGCCTGGGGGTGGCGCTGCTGGCCCCATTTAGCGGGGAGCGGTACTTCTGGCCATGGCGCCCGGTGCGCGTTTCGCCGGTGGGGGCGGGGTTTTTCTCTTGGCGTGGGGTAGTCACGCTGCTGAGTGAGCTGCGCTGGCTGTGGCTGCCTACGCTGCTGGTCCTATTAGCTACGCGGTGGGCCCGCCGAAAAGAACAATAACTTTTGGGCTCTATCTCGTATGAGGGCTGGTCTGCTATATTCAAGCTCAACCGTTCTGAATGCCAAACACGCTAAAGAAAGTATTGAAAGGAGCCGCCTGGACGGGTGGAGGTATCGTGGGTGCAGTAGTCGTATACCTGGCTGCTTCAGCCGCGTTGTCGGCGGTGCCGGTGGGGGAGCGGAGCCAGCCTGAGACGGGCGCCATTGAGGCCTGGGTGCTGTCGAACGGGGTGCACACCGATATTGTCCTGCCCGTGCGCACCCAGTACATCGACTGGAGCCAGCTGGTGCCTTATAGCCACACCCCGGCCGCCGACAGCAGCCGGCAATACGTGGGCTTCGGCTGGGGCGACAAAGGATTTTACCTGAACACGCCTACCTGGGCCGAGCTTAAACCCAGTACCGCCGTGCGCGCCATGTTCTGGATGAGCACCACGGCCATGCATACCACCTTCCACCACCGCCCCCAGGAAGGCCCGCACTGCGTGCGTATTTACCTCACGCCGGCCGAGTATGAAAAACTCATTGGCTTTATCCGGAACAGCTTCGAGCCCGATGCCCAGGGCCGGGTGCAGCACATTGCCGGCCACAGCTACGGGCAGTACGACGCTTTTTACGAGGCCCGCCGAACCTATAACCTGTTCTACACCTGCAACACCTGGGCCAATGAGGCCCTAAAGGTGGCCAACCAGCAAGCCGCCCTCTGGACGCCCTTTGACTTCGGAATTTTCTGGCACTACCGGTAGGACCAGCGAAGCCGATGCAAAGGCGGGCAGAAAAAGAAAGCCCGGTTGGGCTGCTTTAAACACGCAGCGCCAACCGGGAAGATGAAAGAGAAATAGGCTGGAACCTAGTTCAGCCAGACTTCGGCGACGGAGCTGAAGCGGTGAGCGGCAAAAGCTCCATAAGGAGCCTCGGCATAAAACCCCAGAACGTGGACCTGGGGCTTGCCAGTGCGGACGTTGCGCCGGTATTGCACGGGGTACACATGGCCTACCTCCGGCCACTCGCCAACGTAGTCTGCGGGCCGGCTACTAGCATCAATGCACCGCGCAAACTGCTGCACGGGGGCTGGTACAGGAAACTTGACTTTCGACATATCCAAAGATACAAATACAACAGTAAACTAACAAAATTGGCGGTAAAAATATACAGGTTTATTACCAGGTAAAAAGCCATTTATTGGCTATTATTGCCTGATTAATGCTATTTTAATACCAGTTGTACAGGCGCATAGGAGAAACATACGATGTGGGTAAGCTCTTGGATTTGCTAATATTTTTAGTAAATAGCGGCGGCGTAATTCCTGCTGCTACCCATGCATCCATTGTCCTTGTATACCCTGCCCCAGCAACCGTAGGCCTTGGCGCTACCATTGCTGAGCAGCTACTTACCAGCGGGTTTTGCCTCACCCGCTGATGACTACCTGGAGGGGCACCTCGACTTAAACCAGCACCTGATCCGGCACCAGGCGGCTACCTACTTTGCCCGGGTGCGCGGCGACTCTATGCAGGAAGCCGGTATACAGGATGGCGACTTGCTAATCATCGACCGCGCCCTCACGCCCGCAAGCGGGCTGGTAGTAGTGGCCGTGGTGGATGGGGAGTTTACCGTGAAGCGGCTACGCCTGGCTAGAGGGCGGGTATGGCTGGAGCCGGCCAACCCCAGGTATCAGCCCCAGGAAATACTGCCCGGAATGAACTTCTCCGTGCGCGGGGTAGTCACCCACGTCATTCATTCCATGAACACTACTGCCAGCTTGCGTGCTGGGGATGGTAGTCAGATAACCGCTGAGTAGTTATGGTGGCGCTGGTCGATTGCAACAACTTTTACGTGTCTTGTGAGCGGGTTTTCCAGCCCCGTCTGGAGGGCCGGCCCGTGGTGGTGCTGTCGAACAACGATGGTTGCGTGCGACCTGTTGCCTGTGAACTCCATAAGCAGGCGTTCTTTAGCTCGGGCTAAAGAATAACTATCTGTCTGGTGCAGAGCCAAATTCTCTGCCGTCCTGATGAGCGGGCGAAAACGCTTTCCCCACTTGCCCGATGTGGCAACCCGGGCGGGTGAAGCGGGAAAGAAAGCGGGTACGTCGGAGACTGGCCGGCTATCCCTGCGAGTGTGAAAGTATGCGTAAGACCTTCTGAATCCATTAATCATCGTTACGTTGAACAAGCTTACCCAGTATAACAAGCTTGCCCAAAAGGGACTGGTTGTCAGGGCTTCGGTATTGCATGACCGACCGAAGCCGCTCATTCACAGCATAACCCGGTGAAACAGTGGGACGCTACGCTTTCGTGAAACAGACAGGTGGAACAGGGAAACCCCGAACCGGCTCTGCTTCGGCAGTGGGCCGCCGGCTACACGCCGGTTCGGGGCAGGATGGCGCAAGAAGCCAACGCCGCCGGGAAAGCCGGCGGATATGCCCACTTGCGCCCGTTGTGTATTGGTAAACGAAGTTAGTAACAGTCAAGACGATGGACACTGTGATGCCACAGATGGATGAATGGAAGGCCCTGCCCTGGAAGAAGCTCCAGCGTACGGTCTTCAGACTGCAAAAACGCATTTACCAGGCCAGCCGCCGGGGCGATACCCGGCAGGTGCGCCAACTCCAAAAACTACTGAGTAAGTCCCGGGCGGCCAAACTCCTGGCCGTCCGCAAAGTCACCCAGGACAACCAGGGCAAGCGCACGGCCGGCATCGACGGGGTGAAATCGCTCACCGACAAGCAACGCCTGCGGCTGGGCCGTCGGCTCTCGTTTCGGTGGGCGGCCAAACCGTTGCGACGGGTCTGGATTCCGAAGCCGGGTTCGGCCGACAAACGCCCGCTGGGCATTCCCGTCATGCGCGACCGGGCCTTGCAGGCGCTGGTCAAGCTGGCGCTGGAACCCGAATGGGAAGCCCGGTTCGAGCCCAACAGCTACGGCTTCCGGCCCGGCCGGTCGGCGCACGACGCCCTGGCGGCCATCTATACCTGCATCAACCAGCGGGCCAAGTGGGTGCTGGACGCCGACATCGAAAAGTGCTTTGACCGCATCGACCACCCGCGGCTCCTGGCCAAGGTGGATACCGTGCCCCGGTTCCGCCGCCTGCTCAAGGGCTGGCTGCGGGCCGGCGTGCTGGAGGGCGACGTGTTTCAGCCCGTCGAGGCCGGGACCCCGCAAAGCGGGGTTATCTCGCCGCTGCTGGCCAACATCGCCCTCCACGGCATGGAAACGGTCCTCCGGACGCACTTCCGACAACGGCGCATCAGCCCCACCCGCCTGAGCCCGAAAGTGACGCTGATTCGCTACGCCGACGACTTCGTGGTCCTCCACGAAGACCGCGCCGTGGTGGAAGCCTGTCAGCAACTACTCGCGGACTGGTTGGCGCCGTTGGGACTGGCCATGAAGCCCGCCAAAACCCGGCTGGTGCACACGCGGCACGCCACGGCCGAGCACCCGGCGGGCTTCGATTTCCTGGGGACCACCGTGCGGCAGTTTGTGGTGGGACGGACCCATTCGGGCAAGGACCAACAGGGGCACCTGTTGGGCTTCAAGACGTTAATCAAGCCCTCGCGCACGGCGCAGCACCGGCACGGCCAGCGGCTGCGGGACATCCTGTTTCGGCAACGGGCTTCGCCCCAACAGGCGCTGATTCGGGAGCTGAACCCGGTCATCCGGGGCTGGAGCCAGTACTACGCCGGTGTGGTGGCCAGAGACGTCTTCTCCCGCATGGACTACGTGCTCTACCACGGGCTGCGCCGCTGGGCCATGCGCCGGCACGGCGGCAAGCACCGCCGACGCATCGTGCGCAAGTACTGGCGGTTGGAGCAGGGCAGTTGGAACTTTGCCACCCCGGCCGGGGTGCAACTCCGCTACCACAGCTTCACCCGCATCCAGCGCCACGTCAAGGTGGCGGGCACCCGCTCGCCCTTTGATGGCGACTGGCCGTACTGGGGCGCGCGACTGCGGCAGTACCACGGCCTGGACCGGCGCACCTGCCTGCTGCTGAAGCAGCAAGCCGGGCGCTGCGCGTGGTGCCACCTGTGCTTCACGGACACGGATGTGCTCGAAAAGGACCACCGCGTACCCCGAATACGCGGCGGGAAGGAGGAGTTGACGAATCTACAGCTGCTGCACCGGCATTGTCACCACCAAAAGACGAAGCAGGACGGCAGCCTGGCAGCTCGCGGTAGCGGTGCACAACGAGGAGCCGTGTGAGGTGAAAGTCTCACGCACGGTTCTGAAGTGGCAGCCGGGGGAGCGATTCCCCGGCTGACCATAACCTTATTTCCCGCTCGGACGAAGCCAAACAGCTAGGTTTTGCTATGGGAGAGGCCTATTTCCAGGCGCGGGGTCGTCTGCGTGAGCACGGCGTAACGGTATTCTCCTCCAACTATCCGCTCTACGGCGATATGAGCCGGCGCGTCATGACCATCCTCTCGCAGTTTTCGCCGGAGGTAGAGGTGTACTCCATCGACGAGTCGTTTCTGAACCTGGAGGGGCTGCGCTACTGCGCCCCCGAGGGCCTGCAGGCATATGCCCATCGGATTCGGCATACCGTGCGGCAGCAAACCGGCATTCCCACGGCTATTGGCATAGCTCCCACCAAGGTGCTGGCTAAGCTGGCCAACCGGCTGGCCCGCCAACTACCGGAAACGGAGCGGGTGTGCTTGCTGGCTACGCCGGAGCAGCAACGGGCGGCGCTGGCCAGCACGCCGGTAGAAAATGTCTGGGGCATAGGTCGCCGCTACGCCGCTAAACTGCGCTTGCACCAGGTGGGCACCGCCGCCGAGCTAGCAGCAATGCCCGAAGCCTGGGTAAGGCGTCACCTGGGCGGCGTGGCCGGGGTGCGCCTGTGGCGGGAACTGCGGGGTGAGAAAACGCTTTCGTGGCATGGCGAAAATCTGCTACCCGAGGAAGGCGAAAAAAACGAGCTGGCGCGGCCAAGGCACAGCGTGATCTGCACCCGCAGCTTTGGCAAGCCGCAAACGGCGCTGGGCCCCCTGCAGGAGGCTATTGCCACCCATATGGGCCGCGCGGCCGAGAAGCTGCGGCAGCAGCAGCGGGTAGCGCATCTGCTAACCGTGCTCCTGGGCCGCGACCGATACACCGGGGAGCCCGGGCCTTACACGCTATCCACGGTAGTACCCTTGCTGGTAGCCACCAACGACACCCTGTCTTTGACCAAGGCCGCCTTGCGGGGGCTACGGCAGTTGCGCCAGCCCGGAGTGGCCTATACCCGGGCCGGGGTTCTGCTCACCGGGCTAGAGCCCGCCGGCCAGCCCCAGCTGAGCTTATTCAGCGCGGGCGAAACGGAGCAGAGCGCCGCCTTGATGTCTACCTTTGACGCCCTGAACGCGCGTTTTGGCCGCGGAACCGTGCGCTTGGCGGCCAGCGGCCTGGACCCCAGCGCCTGGCAGGGCCGCAGCGCCTTTCGTTCCCCGGCCTACACCACCGACTGGCAGCAGCTCTGGCATATTTAGGCCAGGCGTTTTCTCATCTGACTAATGCAGCTCTGGCCTAAAAGACCTATGTAACGCTTGCAATAGCCGGCCGCCTGAGTTTCTCATTTATGAACAGGTGCTTCGCCTGTTACGCCGCCCTGTCAGCTGGGCTCCCATAGCTCGAGCTTATTGCCCTCGGCGTCCAGAATGTGCACAAACTTGCCGTAGTCGTAGCTGGCAATAGCATCGAGAATGGTGACGCCGTTTTCCCGGAGTTTGGCTACCAGCCCTTCGATGTTCTGAACCCGGTAGTTGATCATCAACTCTTTCTTAGAGGGCGCGAAATAGTCGCTTCCTTTTGGAAAGGGGCTCCACTGCAGCTGGTTTACCTCATCGGGGTTGGCGGCATCCCGGGAGGCAAAGGTTGCGCCCCAGTCATTCAGCTCGAACCCCAGGTTTTGGGCGTACCAGTCCTTCATTCCCTCTGGGTTATCGGCCAGAAAGAAGATGCCACCAATGCCGGTTACCCTGGGGCTGATGAAATTACTGGCAGCAGACGCTGCGTTGTCGGTATTTTCCATTTTCCTGGTTTGTTTGCGCGACTACAAATTGCAAAAACTATTACAGGATAAGTGCTTCAAAATCTTGGAGCCCCCAGGAAGGATTTGCTGAGCCCTGGCCGCCGACCGGACTGTGCCCTGGAGCGACTAAGGGCGCACCAGCACTTTGCGCACCAGCACGCCGCCTGACCCTGTTACCCGCAGCAGGTACAAGCCGGCGGCCGAGGGAAGCTGAAACGCTTGGCGACGCTGCCCGGTCCACGTCCAGCTCCGCACCGGCCGGCCCAGAGCATCCAGCAGGGTAACCTGACGGGCAGAAAAGGCGGGTGGCACGTCTATTACCACGCGGCCCGTGGTGGGGTTGGGGTATACTTCCCACCGGGTCGCAACTGCGCCGGGCGGCCGCACGGGCGTAACGGTGCCCAGGTATTGCTGCCGGGCAACATCTGCGGTGGCCCGCAGGCTATCCAGGGAGCCACCGGCCAGCAGGGCAAAGGCCACCAGAGTAGAGTCGCCGGGGGCCAGGGCGGGCAGCTCGGCCCCTACTACGTGGGATACATCGGCACCGGTGGCCGTTTCGCCCGCGGTGGCTTGGGTAGTACCGCTGCTCAGCATCAGAAACTTCTCCGCGCTAGTGAAGCCATCAGCCAGCCGGATGGGCGAGCCTACCGGCGCATTGTTGTTAATAGCATAGCTGACGGCGGTACCGCCCTGCAGCAGCTGCACGCCGGTGTGCAGGGTGGGGGCGAGGCGGTCGTACACGTAACCCAACTGGCGCCCCGCATCCCAGGCCGCGGCGTTACGGCTGCTGGCCTGCGGCAGGTCCCAGTCCATGAACAGTCCCGCGTACAGGGGGCGCAGCGTATCGGTGGTGATGTTGGTGAGGCGGTACTCCAGCACCACGTAATTGCGGCGGAGCGAGTCGGCCCAGGCGTAGGCCCGCTGCCGCACGCGCACTCCCACCGTACTGGCCGAGGGCACGTCCTGAAAGCGCCCGGCTATTTCCTGATCCGCCTCCCGGGCCGCGGCTACAAAGCGCAAGGGCTTTACGCTCACAAAATCCTGGTCAACACTTTTGACCTCGTTCAGCAGCCGGTCCGACACGCGACTGGGCGTAGTGCCTACCAGCAGGCTGCCGCTGGACAGCAGCGGCGGGCCGTTGCGGTACGTGACGCCCTCGCCCACGGCCGGGTTGGTGGCTTCGTAGCCGATGTTGCCCTGGCTGGTAACCGATACGTGGAGGTTGCCGGCCGTGAGCGTAATAAAGCCCGGGTTCAGGGTCACCGTCACAAACTGGTCGTCCTGGTAGCCATTATCGGCTTCAAAGTGAAAGCGCAGCACTGCCATAGTGGCCTGGGGAACGTCTGGTGAGACAAATACCTCAAAGGGCTCCAGGCTGTTGCTGGCGTTGCTGAGCGTGAGCATGTCGCCCACCACTACGCTGCTGTGCAGCACGCGCAGGTAGGGGGAGGCCGTGGTCAGGGAAATGCGCAGGTTGGCCACCGGGGTAAGCACGTTTTGCAGCTCCGCCACAATCCGGGTGGTGTCATCGGGCTGGAAGCTGGGCTGGGGCTCGTAGCGCAGCTTGGTAAGCTGCACGGCGTAGAGTACCGGCTCGGTGAGGGCGCGGTGCATGTTGAGGCGGCCCGTACCCAGCTTGTGGCGGTACACGGCATTGCCAGTGACGGTGTACAGCGAATCGGTGGTCTGGCGCAGGCGCGCCATTACCTGCTCCGAGGTGTAGCCGGGAAACTGCGTGCGCACCAAGGCGGCGGCTCCGGCTACCAGCGGGGCCGAGAAAGACGAACCGCCCACGTCTACGTAGGCGCTGTCGTGGTTGAAGACGGTAGTGAAAATCTGCTGTCCGGGGGCCGATAAATCGATGTGGTAGCTGTAGGTGTTGGAGCGCCCTTTCTGGTCGTTGGGCTCCAGAGCACCTACCGACAGCACGTGCTCGTAGCTGGCCGGGTAAAAATCCAGCTCGGCATTGGTATTGCCGGCCGCGGCCACCACTACCACGTCCCGGTCCACGGCGGCGTAGGTGATGATGTCCTGCTCGTACTGCGACTTGCCCCCGGCGCCGCCCCAGGACAAGTTAATTACCTGGCAGCCGTGGTCGGCGGCGTACACAATAGCTTCGAAGCCGGCGAAAAAGCCGCTGGCCGTGCTGGGGTAAATCTTCAGGGGCAGGTACTTGCAGGAGAAGCCGGCTCCGGCTATGCCCTTGCCGTTATCGGTGCGGGCCGCCGCTACGCCCGTCACCAGAATACCGTGGCCGCGCTGGGAAGTCAGGGCGTCGGGCGAAGGGTCGTTGTCGTTGTCGGCCAGGTCCCAGCCCCGGAAGTTGTCGATGTAGCCATCCTCATCGTTGTCGATGCCGTCAATCGGGTCGTTGTAATTGCGCTTTTCCTGGCCCCTCAGGTCCTGGTGCGTAAACCGGGTGCCGGTGTCCAGAACGCCGATAACCACGTTGGTGTCGCCCTTCGACACGTCCCAGGCGCGGTAGGCGCTTACTTTTTTCAGGTAGTACTGCACATTTTTGGTGCGGGTAGAGTCGGCGTAGGGGTCGTTGGGCTGGTAGAGCGGCTCCCGCTGGTAAAGCGGCTCCACGTACTCCACCAGGCCGGTTTGCAGCAGCAGCGTCCGGGCTTTGGCAAAGGAAACCTCGGCCGGGTACTCGGCCTGGTAAATCAGCTGCAGGTCGACGGCTGGCTTTTTCCGGGCCAGCGGGCCGCGGGCGTGCGGAAACTTTGGCCGCACCGCCGTAGCGCCCAGCTGGCGCACGGCCTTTTGCCAAGCCGGGCTGGTGAGGCGCTGGCCCGCGGAGAGCCCGCCCGTGGCCGCCTTTAGTCGGAAAACCAGTACCCCAGGTGCAGTGGGGGAGACTGTTTGGGCCGAGGCTGCACTTGGCAAAAGCCAAATCAGCGCCCAAAGGAAAGCAGACAGAACAGGTAGCCGTGGCAGCATATAGGTGGGGAATTCAGTATGAAAATATACGGGGTAATTGCCGTACCAAGGTCAACTATGTACGGGCTTTTCGCTAAAGCAGGCAGTTTTCTCTGCGAGTTAGTTTGTGGCTCATCCTGAATAATTTATGCCTGGCGAAAGCGCGGATGAAACAGATAAAAAAATCCTGCCTCAGTACCATCGTACCAAGGCAGGATTGTGCCGGGAACAGGCAGCCGCCGACGCGGGGTTAGTTGTTCTTAGACCGTTTCACGGTCTTGAATTTGTTGGGATTCCGGGAGTTCATATCAATGCCCAGTCCCAAACTGGATTCGCCCGGCTTGCGCTGAGCTTTCTTGTTGTGAGGGTTGCTCTTTTCCGTTTTGAAAGAAGATGCGGGGCGGGCCTTAGGGGTATGTAGGGCTTCGCGGTCCTGGGAGCAGGAAGCCAGCAGAAGCAGACAGCCGAAGAAGGGTAGAAGCAGTTTCATAAATGCTGCAGTACAAAAAATGAGCCAGTACCACTCCAGGTACCTACTGCCGTGTACTGCGGAAGTCAGCAAAAAGATACATAATCTACAGGCTCAGCATTTCCCGAAACCGCACCGACTGCTGCCGCGAAACTTCCACGGCGGGGCCGCCGCGCAGGTGAATTTTCAGCGAGTTGCTAAACCAGGGCTCAATCCGCTCCACCCACTTCAGGTTGATAATCTGCTGGCGGTTGGCGCGGAAAAACACGCGGGCATCGAGGCGCTGCTCCAGGTGCTGCAAGGTGCGCGGAATCAGGGGGCGGTGCTGGTCGAAATACACCTGGGTATAGCTGCCATTGATTTCGAACAGGCGAATGTCGGCCAGGCGCACAAACCAGCACTGCTCCCCATCCTTTACAAACACCTGGTCCTGCTCCGTGAGTGGGGGCAGCGCCGGCTCCTCCAGGGCCGAAGCGGCCCCGCGCGCCGCCGTTGCCGCCCCAGCCACCTTGGCCTGCGCCTTAGCCAGGGCCGCCGCCAGGCGGTTTTCCTGAATGGGCTTGAGCAAGTAGTCCAGGGCGTTTACCTCAAAAGCCCGTAGCGCGTACTCGTCGTAGGCCGTGGTGAAGACGACGTGGGGCGCCTTTTCCAGCGAAGCCAGCAGCTCAAACCCGGTTTCGCCGGGCATATGAATATCCAGAAACAGCAGATCCGGCTGCGTTTGCAGCAGCAAGGCCCGGGCCTCGCCGGCGTGGCGGGCTTCCCCCACAATCTGCACCTCCGGAAAAGACCGTAGCAGGTGGCGCAGCTCGGTGCGGGCCAGGCGGGAGTCGTCAACTAACAGCGCGTTCATACAGCGGCAGGGTGGGAAAAGGATGGTGAAGCCGCAGTGGGCGCGTGGACTGGGAGCTGCAGGCAGGCTACCACCGTATCGGGCTGGGTAGGGTCGTTTTGAATAACCAGCTGGGCAGCCTGGCCGAACAGCAAAGCCAGCCGCTCGCGGGCATTGCGCACACCCACGCCCGGGTGGTCCGGCTGGGGCGCGTACTGGCCCGTGTTGCGTACCCGCACGTGCAGGGTGCCGGAGTCGTTGAGCTGGGCCGTGAGTTGCACAAAGCCCCCGGCGGGCCGGGGGGCCACGCCGTGCTTGATGGCGTTTTCCACCAGCAGCTGCAGCGTCATGGGCGGAATGGGCACGTGCAGGGCGGCGGGGTCCACATCCAGGGTGTAGTGCAGCCGCTCTTCCAGCTGCATGGCCTCCAGCTGCAGGTAGTGCTCCACAATTTCCAGCTCCCGGCCCAGGGGCACCTGCTCGGCGCTGTTGAGCTGAATAGAGTAGCGCAACAGGTCTGAAAGGTGGGTAATCATGTCGCGGGCGCGGCCGGGGTCTTCCATCACTAGGGCGCGGATGTTGTTGAGGCCATTGAACATGAAGTGCGGGTTGATCTGGGCCTTGAGGGTGCGCATTTCGGCTTCCTGCACGGCGGCGGCCAGCTTCCACTTATCTACCTCGGCCTGCCGGAAGCTGCTCAGGTAGTGCCAGCCAAAGTAAAATCCTTCCCAGAGCCAGAGCAGAAAGTTCACGTTGAACACGTAGAACACAAACTGCCCCCAGCCGTGGGGCCGGCCATCATCGGTGGGCCGGATCAGGAAGTAGATAATGGCCCAGATGATGACCTGGCTGAGCACGGCGAGCAGTACGTTCAGCACCAGCAGGCGGCTGAGCAGGGGCACCGGCGCCAGCTTCACCCAGCCACTGGCCCGCAGGTGGTAGCGCAGTCCGTGGCTGATGAGTACCAGTGGCGCCACAATGGCCAGCTGCATGAGCAAGAGCTTCCCGCTAAGGGGCGTCATCAAACTGAACATAGCTATGTTCAGCAATAGATACAGGCCCCAACCCAGGGCCTGCAGGCGCCAGTACAACCGGCCGGGCGCGGGCACTGCCGCGTAAGATTTCAGAGCAGCCATGCAGGTTCTCAACCGTTAAGCCGCTGCCAGTTGGCCCGGGCTTAGCTGGGTGTAGGCCGCCCGCTGCCGGCAGTAAGCCCAGTACAGCAAGCCCGCCAGCACTAGCAGCATAGCCGCGACAAAAGCCGGCACCAGATAAAGCGTGGGGCCGGCCGTGCGCAGTCCAATCACCAAACAGCCCACCGAAATTACCCCCGCCAGCACAGCGTAGGCGCGGGTATTGTAAAACCAGGCGTACGGAAAGAAATGCGCGCCCGTGATGATGCCGTACGTCATGATAAAATACGCCGGGTACTTGCTGAAGATGAAGATCAGAAACGGGAAGTAGAAGAGCTGGGCAATGTTCAGCCACAAACCCAGGGGCTGCAAAGGGTTGTGCGGCAGCTTCCAGTTGGTGCGCAGGAGCCGGGAAAGCAGCCAGGCCAGCGGCAGCGTGAGGGGGCCAACAAAAAAGGTGATAAGCCCCTTTTGCGCTACCGGGCCGGGCAGCAGCCACACCCCCGTAATAGCCACCCACACGGCACTGGCCGCCAGGATGAAGTCGAGGCCATTTTTGGCTTTCACCGATACTTCGAGCCGCAGCACGGCAAATTCGTGCTCGAAAGGAGTAGCGTAGTTTTCCATAACGTAGGCGCTGGGGTTTTTTAAGCAGAGAAAACGATTCGACCAAACGAGGACATTGCTGGCCTGCGGCCAGGCCAGCAATGCCGCAAGATGGCGAGTTACTTTTTTGCTACCGCCTGCTCCCGCAGAAACGCGTCGGCCTGTTGGAAAAACCACTGCGTATCGTCGTACATAAGAAAGTGCTTGCCGGCCTCCGACATTTCCACGCGGTGCCGGGGTAACTGGGCGTATTGCTGCTCGAAAATAGCGCGGGTGCTTTCTTTGGTCGAGCCATAGGCCTGGTAGGCAGCCCAGGCCCCCAGCACCAGCACGGGCTGCTGAATGCGCGCTACCTCGGGGCGCAGGTCGGTGGTGTACATGTCGTACATGGCCTGGGCCACGGTAGCGGGGTCGGAGGCCAGGCCCCAGCGCGTTACCTGGGTAATGCGGGCCGTGTCCGTAACAAGGCCGCTCACCATCTGGCGCTGCTGGGCAGGCTGGGCCTTGCTCTTGCTCATCTGCTGGCGCATGCCCTCGGCCATGGGGCGCACCATCTCTACCGTGGCGGCCGGGTTCTGCACAGCGCCGATAAACGGCAGCGAATCGACAATAACCAGGGGGCCGACGGCTTCCGGGCGGGTGCTGCTCATCCAAAGGGCTACGAACCCACCCAGGCTGTGCCCCACTACGGTGGGCTTGGTAAGCTTTTGGGTTTGGATGTAGGTCAGGAGCTGGTCGCGCACGTTCTGCAGCAGCTGGCTGGTGCTGGCCGGCGCCGCCGTGCCCCCAAAGCCCGCCAGCGACACAATGTGGCACTGGTACTGCTTCTGGTAGTGAGCCACGGTTTCGTCCCACACCGCGCCGGGACAGGTCAGGCCCGGAATCAGGAGCATGGGCTGGCCTTTGCCCACCACGCGCACCGTAAAGCCAGGGTGCGCAGCGGGATTATCGGGCGTGGCGGTGGCTTGCTCGGATGTGAAATGCAAGGCAGCCGCGGCGGAGTTCGGGGCACTGAAAGCAGCACCGGCCAGCAGGAGGGCGGCGCAAACAGGGCGGAGGGCAGTGGTAAGTTTCATAGGAAGTAGGGCGTTGTGGCTGATTGATAAATCAAACCTAGCACCCCGGCCCTCCTGCCTGAAACTACTTTTCCACGAACGGTAAATACCCCGGCCGAACTGCCGAAAAGCCCCGGCGAACGGCACCACGGATTCGCGCGGATTTTTCGGATTCCGCGGATTTTGGGGACGATGCGCTTTATCCGTCTGTCATCCTGAGCGTAGCGAAGGACCTTATCACGCCTGAACGAAACTGTTCTAACGTGATAAGGTCCTTCGCTACGCTCAGGATGACAGACAACAAAAAGGCCTCGCACCATGCGAGGTTTCTTTATTGAACGACAATTGCCCCCGAAATCCGGGGAATCCGAAGCCGCCGCCGGATGCGTGTCTCCGATGTCTAGATGATGTTGCGCAGGTCGTTGCGCAGGTTTTCAATGCCCTGCCAGATTTCTTCCCAGGTCGAGCGGTCGGTGGGCGAGGCGCTGTCCTTGGCGGGAGCATCAGCCGCGGCGGGGCCCAGGCGCTCCAGGAGCCCGGCGCGCTTTACTTCCAGCGCCGCAATGTGCTCGTGGTAGGTGTGCGGGGAGTTGGCGGTGGTGGTGTGGGCCCGGTTGCGCAGGGTCTTGATTTTTTCGTCCAGCTCAGTAAGTGCCTGGCGAAGGTGGGCATCGGAAAGGTTTTCCGGTACGCGCACGTGCTGGGGGGAGGGAGTATGCGACATAGGGTGAAGGAGTTGAGCGGAATGGCGCCGCGGGTAAGTAAGCGGGATACTCAAACTACTGTTTTTCGCCGGGAAAGGATACCGGAATGTTACCAACCTCCCCGCAACACAACCATAACGTAGCGGTGAAGCACCGCGCTCGGGGGGCGCCTACTTTTGCCTTCGTCCAACGCGCTACCTAGCCTGGCCTTATGAAACAGCTGCTACTTACGTTCCTGCTGAGTACTACGATTTTTGCCGCCCGGGCGCAGCAGCCCAGCCCCCTGGCGCTGGTCACCCCCGCCACCGAGCCCGGCTCGGCCGCCGCCCGGCCCGCTGCTCCTAAAGTATACGTGCTGGCCGAGGAAATGCCAGCCTTCAAAGGGGGCGAAAAAGCCCTGCTGCTCTTCATGCGCGAAAAGGTGCAGTACCCGGCCGAGGCGCTGCAGCAGAATATTTCGGGCAAAGTGTACGTGCGCTTCGTGGTAGACGAGCAAGGCCGCATCCGCGACGCCGAGGTAGTGAAGGGCCTGGGCCACGGCCTCGACCAGGAAGCCCTGCGCCTGGTGCGCATCATGCCCTGGTGGACGCCCGGCCGCGTGCAAGGCCAGCCCGTGCGCGTGTACTACACCCTGCCAGTAGCCTTTCGCACGGTGGATTAAGTATTGAACTGAAGGGGCACACCCAGCTCCCGGGCCAGGGGGGCGGCGGCCGACTGGTACAGCTGGCTGAGCACCTCATTGATAGCCGGGGCTAGCTCCACGTGGTAGTCTTCGTGCAGCTTGTAGGCCAGCCGCAGGGTGTCATGGGTGCGGCGGGCCAGGTGCTGCAGCAGGGGTTGGGTGGGGCCGTGCAGGCGGCTCACGGCTTCGGGCTGGTGGCGGAAGACGTTGCCGAGCAGGCGCAAACTCAACTCAATTTCGCCCAGCAGGTCGTCGGTGATTTTGGTGTGGTAGGTGAGGCGCTGCTGGAGCTGGCGCACAATGTGCAGCAGGTCGTTGGGGGTTTGGTGGTAGCCGCGCACGGGGTCGTCTACCTGCTGCCGCAGGCGGTGGCGACGCTGCTCCAGGGCATCGTCACCTTCCAGCAGCCGGAAGCTGAGCTGCTCTACCAGCACGGCATCCTGGGCCACGAGGCGGGCCAGCAGCTGGTCTTTTTCTTTCTGAGGAAGGCTGAAAAGGGCTTTGCGAAGGTCGGGGGAGAGGGCCGGCATAGGTGTGATAACAACGTTAGCGAACTTCTGATTCCGCCTGAACCAGCCCCAGTAGCGCGGCCCGGTTTTTTTCTTCGTCAAACGCCCCTTCGCTCTTGGCCACCACCACCGTCGCCACCGCGTTGCCGATGATGTTGGTAATAGCCCGGGCCTCGCTCATAAACCTGTCTACGCCCAGCAGCAGGGCCATGCCCTCTACCGGAATAACTTTGGTGGCCGCAAGCGTGGACGCCAGCACGATAAAGCCCGAGCCCGTGACACCGGCCGCGCCCTTACTCGTGAGCATGAGAATACCGATGATGGTGAGCTGCTGCCCCAGCGTGAGCGGCACCCCAAACGCCTGCGCCAGGAAAATGCTGGCAATGCTGAGGTAAATAGTGGTGCCATCGAGGTTAAAGGAGTAGCCCGTGGGCACCACCAGCCCCACCACCGGCCGGGCGCAGCCAAAGGCCTCCAGCTTGTCCATCAGCCGCGGCAGCGCCGACTCCGACGAGGACGTGCCCAGCACAATCAGCAGCTCCTCTTTGATAAAGCCCAGCAGCCGCCACAGGCTGAACCCGTAGTAGCGCGCCACCGCGCCCAGCACCCCAAATATGAACAGGGCCATGGTGCCGTACACCGTGAGCATGAGCTTGCCCAGCGGCAGCAGCGTATCGAGGCCGTACTTGCCAATGGTAAAGGCCATGCCCCCGAAGGCGCCGAGCGGGGCCAGCTTCATCACCATGCCCAGCACCGCGAAAAACACGTGGCTGAGCTTTTCAAAGGTGCTGATGAGCGGGCCGCTCACCGTGGGCGCTACGCGGGTGAGGGCCAGCCCAAACAGCACGGCCACCAGCAGCACCTGCAGCACGTCGCCCTGGGCAAAGGCCCCCACGAAGCTCTCCGGAATGATGTGGGTAAAGAAGGCTACCCAGTCCATGTGGGCCGCCTTCTCGGCGTACTGCTGGGTTTCAGCGGCCTTGGCCGCCACACCCCGCGTATCGATGCCCGCGCCGGGCCGGGCCAGGTTGGCGGCGGCTACGCCAATGAGCAGAGCAAAGGTGGTAATGAGCTCGAAGTACAGCAGGGCCTTGCCGCCCACACGCCCTACCTTCTTCAGGCTGCCCATGGAGCCGATGCCCAATACCACCGTCAGGAAGATGATGGGCGCAATCAGCATCTTGATGAGGCCGATGAACACGTCGCCGAGGGGCTTGAGGGCCGCGCCTACGGCCGGAAACAACGCGCCTACTGCTATGCCCAGCGCAATGGCCGTGAGTACCTGAAACGTGAGGTTGCGAAAGAGTTTGGGCATACTGAAACCGGCCAATTAGTCCCGTAAGGTAGCTACTTGCCGCTACACCCGCCGGGCTACCGAGCTTACTCCTTATCCGTCCTGGGTATTCAACCGGGATACTTCCGCCAGCACCCCCAAGTAGTACTATCCTGTGATGAAAGCCTGCTCTGAAGCCCACCAGGATTCGTTGTTCCTTCGATGTAGGTTCGATGGAGCATAAGCTTCGATGCAGATACGAAGGCGCGTTAGTTGGACGATACAAAGAAGCTTTGCCAGCAACCCACCGGTAAGCCGGGTTACCGACAAGCTGGCTAGACTACGCATTTGTACCGGCAGAACGACGTAGAGACGCGACACTTCGCGTCTCCTCATTGAATGACCCGGAGCCGCTTAGCCTACAAAACGTCAGCAACGACGAGACGCGAAGTGTCGCTGTTCTACGGAATCAGGAAAATAAAAAAGCCCTGCCGGAATGGCAGGGCTTTCGATGGTAGCCTGCTGCTACCCCTTCTTCTTACCCGGCTTGGCGTCCTTGCCGCCGGCGTAGGCCACGCGGTAAATCACGCCGTTGGCGTCGTCGGTGATGAGCAGGGAGCCGTCGGTGTGCTGGGTGATGCCGCACACCCGGCCGAAGTGGGCCTTGTTGTTATCCACCAGGAAGCCGGTCAGAAAATCCTCGATGCCGGTGGCCTGGCCCTGCTCGTTGTAGCGCACCCGCACCACGCGGTAGCCGCTGGGCTGGGCGCGGTTCCAGGAGCCGTGCATGGTCACGAAGGCGTCGCGCTGGTACTCCTTGGGGAACTGGCCACCGGTGTAAAACACCATATCCAGCGGGGCCGCGTGGGCGGCGTAGAGCTGCACAGGCTTCACGGTGCGGGCGGCGTATTGCTGGGGCGTTTCGCCGGCGGGCTGGGGGTGAGGCGGGATTTTGCCGTCGGCGTACACGTAGGGCCAGCCGTAGTCGGCGCCTTCCTTGATTTCGTTGAGTTCCTCGCGCTGGTCCTCGTCGCCCAGCCAGTCGATGCCGTGGTCGAAGCCCCAGAGCTGCTTGGTAGCGGGGTGCCAGTCGAAGCCGATGGTGTTGCGCAGGCCCTTGGCCACTACACGGCGGCCCGAGCCATCGGTATTGATTTGCAGGAGCGTGGCCTGCTCCTTGTTGCGCTCATCGCAAGCGTTGCAGGTGCTGCCCACCGAGAGGTAGAGCTTGCCATCTGGCCCGAAGTGCATGGTGCGGTTGGGGTGCTGGCCGGCGTCGGGTAGGTCCGAGTACAGGGTTTTCAGCTCGCCCAGGGTGCCATCGGCCTTGATGTCGGCCACCAGCAGCTCCCGGATGGTGGTCAGGTAGAGCTTGCTGCCCTGCAAAGCCAAGCCGTGCAGGTCGGGACGGCGGGCTACTTCGCGCGTTACGTCGGCTTTGCCGTCCTTGTTCGTGTCGCGCAGCAGGGTGATGGTGCCCTTGGTGCGGTCGGAGAAATACACGTCGCCATTGGGGGCTACCGTGAGCATGCGCGGGTTGCCGGTTTTCTCGGCAAACTTGCTCACCGTGAAGCCGGCCGGGGCTTTCAACTGGCTTACGCGGGCATCGGTGGCCTCTACCTGCTGGGGCTTAAACACGTTCACGGCGTAGCCGTCTTTCACGCTTTGCTGGTAGTCGTTTTGGGCCAGGGCCGCGGTAGCGGAAAGCAGGCCCGCTGCTAAGAGGGAATGTCGGAGGAAGTGCATCGTTGAAGTGCTGAGGAGCTTTCTTCAACTGCGAACAAAGAGCTGGGGTTGCGTAGCAGGTCGGGTAAATGGTCTGTGCTGGGAGTGCGAGGCTGGGTCAGACGTGGGCTAGTTGCCGCAGCTTCAGCGTTACTAATAGGGCCAGGAAGAAAAAAGGGTATTTATATAGGAGGCAATAACAGTCGTCTGTGTTTAAATGCATAAATAGTTGTAGGATCGTGGCGTATATCTATCCAGTAACTGCATGAATTTTGTTGCAGGTAATCTATTACATGAATAAATGAGCTGTACTTAGCCTTTCTTTCAAAATGTACTATCAAGCCCTTGTTATTCTTATCTGATAGCTGGCTTATAATGTTCTTTGTTCTGTGAACTTCAAAGAACTCATTCCATAGATTGCCCGTGATGATTACTGTTTGCCAAGATTTAAAATACGCTAGTTGGTATTCAGACAAATAAGTTGGTGGTGCATATTTAGGAACTGTGAAATCGGATCCATAAAGAGAAGGAAAAGTGCTTGGTAATACATTAAAATAGGGTCGAGTAATTAAACTATTTCGCCACTCTACGCACCCCAGCCACAGCAGCCAAGCCAGGGCCAGCAAGCCCGGTGGGAAGAACAAGCGCCGACGGTGACGGCGCGGTAGATACAACGTATAAGACATGGTGGGCATATTTACCGAGTAGCAAGCCGCCGCAGCTTCAGCACCGCCAGTAATACTATAAGTAGTAGCAGTAGGGTGGAAGTGCGCCAGGGGGCGTGGAAGAGTGGGTAAGAGCTGATTGAAGTTCTCCAGCCTCGCGAGTGTCGCCTAAGGGCATTCTCTGAGTATATGCTCAAACGACGCGTATAGCGCTGAAAAACGGGTACTACGTCCAGATCATTAGGAGAACGGCCATTGGTAAAGACATAAATGGCCTCGGGTTTATGGGTCCAGTCAACCTAAAATCTGAATATTTGGTATTCATCAAGCTGGTTGATAAACCGAATAAAATTGCCGTAAGTAGCCGTTGGTAGGAAATACACGCGGTATTCGTATTTATTTCGAGTTGTTCTTAAATAATAGCTGGCTTCCCGGATCTGACGCAGGGTAAAATAATCGGCCCATAGATTGCCAACGAACGTGAAGGTTTGCCACTGTCGAAAGTTCTCTAATTGTAATTCTGAACTATAAATAGGAAAATAGGGTGGGGCTCCATAGTTATATTGTAGTGGAGTAGTTTTGAAAACAGGAAAAATGGGCAAGAGTATTTCCGTTTGTTTGTGCACATAGACTCTTGGCAGCATTACGCACCCCAGCCACAGCAGCCACGCCAGCGCCAGCAAACCCGGTGGGAAGAATAAGTGCCGACGGTGGCGGCGCGGCAGATGCAGTGGATAAGGCATAACAGCAGTCAAGTACAGAATAGCGCAACGGGTTACTATACGCTGTGGCTCCGGCTTTTCGTATGCCTGTTGCGAACGGCCCGCCAACATATCGTGGCCAGAATAGTTAAGCTAGCTTAACAGTAGTACCTTGCCGGGCTTCTGTCTGCCTGACCTATCCGCTTTTGCCCTGTTGCCCTTATGACTACTCCTAGCCTGGAAACGGACCCTATAATCCTACGTGAAATAGAATCATTTACCAGTGTACTGCGCCAAAATGGAGTACATGCGGCCCTGGAGTTTCTGAACCGCCGCACCCCGCACCGCTACACCGGTATCTACCGCTTCGATGCCGACGTGCTGCGCAACGAGGCGTTGTTTGACCGGTATCAGCCCACGCCCCAGCAGGCCGGGCCCGTACCCATGGCCGTTACCTACTGCTCCCTGGTGGGCCAGCGCCAGCAGCCCCTTGAAATCCAGGACGCCAGCACCGATGCCGACATCCAGGGCCTGATCGACACGCCCGTGGTTTCTTACTGCGGGGTGCTCATCCGCGACGCCGAAGGCCAGCCATACGGCACGCTCTGTCACTACGATATGCAGCGCTGCCAGGAGCGTACCACCGACCTCCCGCTGCTGGAAGCCGCCGCCGCGCAGCTCTACCGGTATATCCGTCCGGCCAACCTCTAAGCCGGCTTCCGCGTTCGGGGCAATACCTTTTCTTTGCCCACATGCTTTTTCGCTACTCTTTGCTGCCGCCGCTGCTGTGGCTGCCGGTGCTGCTCTGCGCCCAAACCCCTTCCCCCGACACTACCCGCACTGTGCGTCTGCCCGAAGCCACCGTAACGGGCTACGGGCAGCAGCTGCCGCTGCGCCGCACCGCCGCTGCCGTGGGTGTGGTCGATGCCGCTGTCTTTGCCCGCTTTAGCGCGGCCAACCTCACCCCGGCCGTGAACACCGTGCCGGGGGTGCGCCTGGAGGAGCGGGCCACGGCCAGCTACCGCCTCAGCGTGCGGGGCAGCACGCTCCGCTCCCCGTTTGGGGTGCGCAACGTGAAGGTGTATTACAACGGTCTGCCCTTCACCGAAGCCAGCGGCAGCACCCCCCTCAACCTGCTCGATGCAGCGACCATTGGGCGCCTGGAAGTCATTAAGGGACCCGCCGGCTCGGTGTACGGGGCCGGTACGGGGGGCGTGGCACTGTTCTCTACCCCGGAGCCCACTCCCGGGGTAACCCGGGTTGAAGGGGGGCTTACCATCGGCTCCTTCGGATTGCGCCGGGCTACCGTGGCCCTGGAAACCGCCGACTCCCTGCAGAGCCTGCGCGCCCAGTACGCCCGCCAGACCCTGGACGGCTACCGCCAGCACAGCGCCCTGCGCCGCGACGTGCTGACCCTGGATGGAAAGTGGCGCCCCAACTCCCGGCAGACCGTGTCCGCGCATCTGCTGTATTCTGATATCAACTACCAACTCCCTGGCTCGCTCACCCGGGCGCAGTTTGCGGCCAACCCCCGGCAGGCCCGGCCCGCCACGCCCACTGCGCCCGGCACCGTGGAGCAGAATGCCTTCTACGCCTCGCGCACGGCTTTGCTGGGCGGTACTCATGAGTACCGCTTTAGCGAGCAGCTCACACTTACCAGTACGCTCTACGGTAGCGGCAGCGCTATCCGTACGCCGTTTCTGGTCGATTATGAGCGCAACACGCAAGTGGGTGGGGGCGGACGCACGGCCCTGGGCTACCGCACCCGGCTGGCGGGCCGCGTGCTGCGCCTGGCGGCCGGGGCTGAGGGGCAAACGTCGTTTGAAAGCTCCCGCAACTACCGCAACCGCGGCGGCCAGCCCGACACCCTGCGCTACGACGATGAAATCCGGACCAGCACCGGCTTCGTGTTTGCCCAGGCCGACTGGGAGCTGCCCGCCGGCTTTCTGCTGACGGCCGCCGCCAGCTACAACCGCCTGCGCTACCGCCTGGGCCGCCTTTCGGGCCGGGCCCGCGCCGCCGAGGAATACCAGCTCACCCGCCGCTTCCGCCCCGAGGTATCGCCGCGGCTGGCGCTGCTGAAGGAGCTGACGCCGCTGGTATCGGTGTATGCCAGCGTGAGCTCGGGGTTTTCGCCGCCCACGGAAGAGGAAATTCGCCCGTCGGATGGCTCCGTGAACCAGCAGCTGCAGGCCGAGCGTGGCACCAGCTACGAGGTAGGCACGCGGGGGCAGCTCGGGCAGAACCGGTTTTCCTTCGACGTGGCCGCTTACGATTTCCAGCTGCGCCAGACTGTTGTGGCGCGCTCCAACGACCAAGGCGTGCAGCTGTTCTACAACACCGGCCGCACCCGGCAGCGCGGGGTAGAGGCGGCTCTCAGCGGCTGGCTTTGGCGTGAGCGGCGTGTGCGGAACCAGTATTTTCGAGGCGGGAGTCATCAGCAGAATTCCTACCAATATGGCCTGCGGGCCTGGGCTAGCTACGCCTACAACCACTACCGCTTCGGGCAGTACGAGGCGGGCGGCAACAATTTTAGTGGCAACCGCCTCACGGGCGCGGCGCCGCATACCCTCTCGGCGGGCCTCGATTTCTCGGAACGCCTGGGCTTCTACTTCAGCCCCACGCTCAGCCACCAGGCGCGCATCCCGCTGAACGATACCAACACCACCTTTGCGGCCGGCTACTGGGTGTTTGGGGCCCGGGGCGGCTGGCGCCACCCACTGCCCGGCCGCCTGGAGGCCGACCTCTACGCTGGCCTCGACAACGCTACCGACCGGCGCTACAGCCTGGGCAACGACCTGAACGCCTTTGGCAACCGGTTTTTTCAGCCGGCCCCGGGCCGCAGCTACTACACTGGGGCGCAGCTGGCCTGGCGCTGGTAGCACAAAGCTAAATTGCTGGAAGAAAATGGCAGGAAGCCGGATTAGCGGCCCGACAAGGGGTGGCTGGTCCGGCTTCTCCGTGCTGGTACGGAGGACAGCTACGGGGTAGGGGGTAGGGCAAAATGCCGCATGGCTCGGATTGCGGACGGGGGGGCAGAATGCCCACTTTTACCCCAGCCGGAGCCCCGCCGAAGGTTGGGCCGGGAATCCTGCTTACTAGCCGTTTTTGTCACTTTTCGCTGCTTTCTATGCACCTGTTGTCTACTGCTTTCCGCGCGTTGCGCCGGCCCTGCCTGCTGGCGGGCCTGGCTTTGCTTCCCAGCCTGGCCCTGGCCCAGAACCCCGACGATGAGGGCGGCCCCGCCCCCGACGATGCCACCGCCGTGCCCATCGACGGCGGCGCCAGCCTGCTGCTGGCGGCCGGAGCCGCTCTGGGCGTGGCCCGCCTGAAAAAGCGCCGCTAGTTACCGGCTGCCTTTCTGTTTTACTCACCTATCACCCCACCACCACTACCATGAAAAAACTGTACGCTTCCCTGCTGCTCGGCCTGAGCACCCTCCTCGTTGTTTCGGGGGCCTTTGCCCAGACCATCCGCCGCGTCAATAACAACGGCATCACGGGTACCAATATCTACAGCACCATTCAGGCCGCGCACGATGCCGCCGCCGCCAACGACATTATTCAGGTGGAACCCTCTACCACCACTTACGGGAGCCTGACCTGTACCAAGAAGCTCACCATTGTGGGGCCCGGCTATTTCCTCGACCTGAACACCGGCCTGCAGGCCAGCTCCATTCCGGCCACCGTGGCGTCTATTGATTTTCAGTCGGGCAGCGCGGGGTCGTCGGTATCGGGTATTACCACGCCTAACATCTACCTACGGGCCAATAATATATCGGTCACCCGGAATAAGGTAGACTATTTGTACGTAGCCTACTTTGGCGAAAGCAGCCAGTGCGTAATTCGGCAAAATTATATCTATTACCTGTACGCCTACGGCTATACCAGCAACGACCTGCTTGTTACCAATAACCTAATCACCTACTACGTGTACCTGAGTAACGGCGTCACGAAGGGCGAGTTCAACAACAACACGGTAATGGCTAGTGGAGGCGCCTCGTTTGATGGCTTCACGGTGAAAAATAACTACTTCGGCTACTCCTTCACGCCTACTAGCAACACCTCCTGGAGCTATAACAAGCTGGCGCAAGCCTCGCTGCCCACCAGCGGAACCCAGAGCAACAACACCGCCAACGTGGCTTACAACACCATTCTGACCTGGGGCTCCGGCACCCAGTACGACGCCTGGTATAAGCTCAAAGCCGGCGGCCCCGGCATCGGTGCCGGCGAAGGCGGCGTGGACATTGGCGCGTTTGACTCGCCCACGGGCTACGACTACAAGCTCTCGGGCATCCCGGCGGTGCCCAGCATCTACGAGTACAACCAATCGGTGAACGGCAACACGCTGAACGTGACCTTGAGCACGCGCTCCAACAACTAACCGGCCCGCCACTATGCATACCGCAACCCACTCACGCAGGTGGGGGCGGGCTGGATGGGGCCGTTGTGCCGCCGGACTCGTGCTGCTCCTGAGCAGCCTGCTGCCCGTGCGCCTACTGGCCCAGAACATCACCCAGGCTGAGTACTACCTGGATGGCGGCCCCGGCAACGGGACGGCCACCGCGGTACCTATTGCCTCGCCCGCCCCCAACCTCAGTAACCTGGCGTTCAGCCTTAACCTGAGCAGCCTCTCCGCCGGCTTTCACTCCCTGGCCGTGCGCACCAAAGACGCCAACGCCCAGTGGAGCCTGGTGCAAAGCCGCTCGTTTTACTACGAGCCGCTGGCGGCCACGGCGGCCAACCTCAGCCGCATCGAGTATTTCATCGACACCGACCCCGGCCTGGGCAGCGCCACCAGCGTGCCCTTCACGGCGGGGGCTGCGGCCAGCGGCGTTACGTTTGCGGTGAACCTGAGCAGCCTGAGTGCCGGTTTTCACTCCCTGGGTATTCGCGCCAAGGATGCCAACGGCAAATGGAGCCTGACGCAGCAGCGCACGTTCTACTACGAGCCCCTGGCCAGCACTACCTTGCCCAACATTACCCGGGTTGAGTATTTCGTTGACACGGACCCCGGCTTTGGCAGCGCCATCAGCGTGCCCATTACGGCCGCCAGCAACGTCAGCGGCGTTACGTTTGCGGTGAACCTGAGCAGCCTCAGCACGGGCTTTCACTCCCTGAACCTCCGCACCCGGGATGCCAATGGTAAGTGGAGCCTGGTAACGAGCCGCACCTTCTACCACGAAACGCAGGCGGCTACGGCACCCAACATCACCAAGGTTGAGTACTTCCTGGACGCCGACCCCGGCTTCGGCAGCGGCACCAACGTGCCCATTACGGCCGGTACCAATGTCAGCAATATCTCCCTGAACGTGGCGCTGGGCAGCTTGTCGGCGGGCTTTCATACGCTGAGCGTACGGGCCAAAGACGCCAACGGCAAGTGGAGCCTGACCACGGCCCGCACGTTCTACTACGAGCCCGTGCTAGCCGTAGCGCCCAACATCAACCGGGTGGAGTACTACTTCGACACGGACCCTGGCTTCGGCAGCGCCACCAACGTACCCATTACGGCCGCCGCCAACCTGAGCAGCGTGAACGTGGCGGCCGACGCCACCGCCCTGGCCGACGGTGTGCACCGCCTGTTTGTGCGGGCCCGCGACGCCAATGGCAAGTGGAGCCTGGTAACCAACCGTCGCTTCCTGAAAAACGGCTGCGCTTCCTCGCCCAACTTCGCGGCCGAACTGCCAACTGGCAACTACGGCTACGGGGGCAGCACCAACGGCCTGGCCGAAACCGCCTTTAACACCGACCCGGCCTCGCCCAACACCAGCAACTCCTTCTACGGCTACAACGGCAGCCTGCTCCAGGCCGACCTAGGCAGCTCCCAGACCATCAGTGAGGTCCGCTACAAGCTCACGCCCAGTAGCTCCAGCAGCTTTACGGTGCTGGTGCAGACGGCTCCGAGCGTGGGCGGCACTTACACCACTGTGGATACCTACACGGCCAGCTTCCTGGCCAACACAACTACGCCCGTAGCCCGCACCCTGGCCACGCCCGCAAGCGCGCGGGTGCTACGCCTGGTGGTACAGAACGCGGCCGGGCAGTATGCCATTATTTCGGGAGTCGGTGGGTACTACTTCAACTGCGCCGGGCCTACCATCGTGTCCTTCACACCCACGGGCGGGGCAGGGGGCACCAGCGTAGCCATTACGGGCACCAACCTCACCGGGGCCACGGCGCTTACCTTCAATGGAGTGGCGGCCCAGAGCTTTACCGTAAATTCGGCCACCAGCATCACGGCCGTGGCGCCGGCTGGCGGCTCTACCGGGCAGATCTGCGTGACCACGCCCGGCGGCACGGCCTGCTCGGCGGCTTCCTACGTGTACCCACCCACCATTACCACGGGGACGGTATCGCCGCAGTCGTTTTGCAGCACCACCTATATCTCGGTGCCGTTCACCACGAATATGGCCTCCTATACGGCCGGCAATGAGTTTCACTTCCAGCTTTCGGATGCCAGCGGCAACTTCACCGAGGGCAGCCGCCTGTATGGCTACCTGAGCAGCCAGAACGCCAATGGCGGGGTGCTTACCGACTCCATTGCCTTCCGCACGCCGGTCGGCACGGGCTACCGCGTACGCGTGGTGGCCTCAAACCCGGAAATTACCGGCACCAGCAACAGCCAGAACCTGACGGTGCGGGCCACGCCCCTGGCTACGGCCGGCGCGGCCCAGACCACGGTGCCCTACAACGGCACCATCCAGCTCACGGCCGGCCCGACGGGCCAGAGCAGCTACCAGTGGTACGTGCGCTACACCAACGGCGGGGGCACCAGCTACGTGGGCAGCGGCCAGACCCTAAACCTGACCAACGCCCAGCCCTCGCAGAGCGGCCGCTACTTTGTGTACGTGCAGAACAGCCTGGGCTGCCAGGACTCGGCTTCGGTGCGCGTGACGGTGCAGCCCTCGGCTCAGCCCATTCTGAGCATGGCCCAGTTCGGGTACTCGGGCTGCGCGGGTCAGCAGATCAGCTTTGGCTTTACGGTGCAGGGCAACAACTTCCAGCCCGGCAACGTCATCACGGCCCAGCTGTCCAACGCCAGCGGCTCGTTTGCCACGCCTACCAGCATTGGCACGGCGAGTTTTGAAGGCCAAGGCTCCGGAGCTATTTCGGTGACCATTCCGGACGGCACGCCTACGGGCACGGGCTACCGCATCCGGCTGGTGAGCTCCAGCCCCGGCGTAACCAGCCAGAACGACAACGGCTCCAACATCAGCCTGACCACCAAGCCCACCGCGGTGCCTTCCTCGAACTCGCCGGTGGCTTACGGGGGGACTATTCAGCTCACAGCCCAGACGGTGGCCGGGGCTACCTACCAGTGGTACGGGCCCAACTTCTTCTCTACTCAGCAGAATCCCACCATTACGGGGGCCTCGCAGGGCGCCAACCAGGGCACCTACACGCTGTACGTGACGGTGAATGGCTGCCAGAGCGCGGGCGTGGCTACGCAGGTGACGGTGAACCCCTCCACGGACCCTATCCTGACGATGACCAACCAGCCAAGCGGTACGCTCTGCGGGAACACGGGCATTACCATGAGCTTCTCGGTGACGGGCAACCCCTTTGCGGCGGGCAACACCATCACGGCTCAGCTGTCGAATGCCAGCGGCTCGTTTGCGGCGCCTACTAACCTGGGCAGCGTGGCTTTCACGGGCCAGGGCAATGGGTCATTCGCCATTTCGCTGCCGGCCAATACGCCGGCCGGCACGGGCTACCGCCTGCGCCTCGTAGGCTCCAGCCCGTCCGTCGTCAGCATCAACGACAACGGCTCGAACCTGACCATTAACCCAGCACCAGCGGCTGTGGCCTCCAGCAACTCGCCGGTAGCCGACAACGGGACCATTCAGCTTTCGGCGCAAACCGTGGCGGGGGCCAGCTACCTCTGGGGCGGCCCGAATGGGTTCAGCTCCACGCAGCAGAACCCCACCATCGACTTCGCCAGCCAGGCCAATGCCGGTACCTACACCCTGACGGTGACTCTGGGCACCTGCGCCACGAAAACTAACACAACCGTGACCGTGCAGCCTGGCGCACCTACGCTCACGCTGACTAGCAACGCTGACCGGCAGATCTGCGCCGGCAACTCCGTGGGCCTGGGCTTCACGGTGGGCGGCAGCGGCCTGACCTCGGGCGGCACCGTGACGGCGCAGCTTTCCAACAGCAGCGGCGCTTTCACTTCGCCCACTACCATTGGCTCGGTGAGCTTCACGGGCGCGGGCAGTGGCTCCGTGAGCGTGACGGTTCCGGCCGCCACCACGGCAGGCACGGGCTACCGCGTGCGGCTCGTAAGCACCAACCCCGCCCTGACTTCCACGGAAAGCGGGCTGTGGAGCATCACCAACCTGACCACGGTAACGGCTTCCTCGAACTCGCCGGTAACGGCGGGTGGTACCATTCAGCTCACCTCGGGCGGTGTGCCCGGCGGCGCCACGCTGCAGTGGTCGGGGCCCAACGGCTTTAACTCCACAGCGGCTAACCCCACTATTGACTTCGCCGGCTCGGCCAACCAGGGCACGTACACGCTCACGGTTAGCCAGAACAACTGCTCGGTGGAGCGCCAGGTGGCCGTGACGGTGAATAACCCCGTGGCTTCCGTTACGACGGGTTCGGTATCGGGTGGGTTCTGCCCCGGTTCGGGATTGAGCGTGCCGTTTACCAGCAGCGGCACGTTTGCCAGCGGCAACCAGTTCCGGGCCATTCTTTCCAACAGCAGCGGCTCGTTTGGCTCGGGCACGCAGGTGATTGGCACGCTCAGCCAGAGCGGGGCCGTCACCAGCGGCACCATTGCGGCAACCATCCCAAGTGGCGCGGCGGCCGGCTCCAACTACCGCATTCGGGTGGAAGCCACCAATCCGGCCGTGACCAGCGCCAACGACAACGGCAGCAACCTGACGGTGCAGGCCGTGAGCTACACCTGGACGGGTGGCTACAACACCGACTGGTTTGACACGCGCAACTGGAGCTGCGGCCAAGTGCCCACCAGCACCAGTACCGTCACCATTGGCGTAGGTACCTACTATCCGGTGATTGTGGGCGCGGGTGCGGTGGTACGCAACATCACCGTGGTGTCGGGGGCTTCGTTCCAGGTATCGTCGTCGTTCACGATTTACGGCAACGTGGTGAACAACGGCACCTGGGTTAGCGGCGGCTCCTACGTCTTCGCGGGCTCGGGTACGCAAACCGTGGGCGGCTCCTCGGCGGTGTACTTCGGGGGCGTGACCATCAACAGTGGGGCCACCATTAGCCTGGGCACGGGCATTTACGTGGCCGGCAACTGGGCAAACAATGGCGGCTTCGTGGGCGGCACGTACTTCGTGAACTTCAACGGCACCGTGGGCCAGCTCATCGGCGGCTCGGTCGTCACGAACTTCTACCACGTGGTCGTGTCGAATACGGTGGGCCTCACGCTGAATCAGAACATCTATGTGCTGGGCAACTGGACCAACAACGGCGTGTTCGTGGCCGGTACCTACGGGACGACCTTTGGCGGCTCGGTCGTGCAGGTTATCGGCGGCACGAGCCTGACGAACTTCTATGGTCTGACGATTCTGAACTCGGTGGGCGTGACGCTGAACACGGGCATCGGCCTGGGTGGGCCGTTCGTGAACAACGGCGTCTTCACGGTGAACACGCAGACGGTGGTCTTCAACGGCACGGTGCTGCAAACCATTGGCGGCACCACCGAAACCACGTTCTACGACGTCATCATCAACAACACGGTGGGCGTGAAGCTAGTATCGAGCATCCTGGTGCTGGGCGACTGGATCAACAACGGGCAGTTCCTGGCCGACTCGTACTCCGTCATCTTCGGCGGCACGCTGGCTCAGATAATTGGAGGTACGCAGGTTACGAACTTCTACGACGTGACCTTCCAGAACTCTGTGTCGGTGACTTTGCACCAGAACATCTACGTGCTGGGCGGCTTCGTGAACACGGGCGTATTCTACGGCTACTACACGGCCGGCGGGGTGACCAGCGGCTACTGGGTGCGCTTCGGCGGCACGGTGGCCCAGGTTATTGACGTGAACAGCACCACCTACTTCTGGCACTTCTACGCCGATAACGCGGCGGGCATCAGTCTTGCCTCGCACATCTACGTAGCGGGCAACTTCTACCTGTACTCGGGCACCTTCGCGCCGGGCTCCTACACCGTGTACTTCAACGGTACGGGCGGCGTGGTGCAGACGGTGGGCGGCCACACGGGCCTGAGCTTCTACGGCTGGAACATCGTGAGCGGGGCTTCGGTCCGGCTGCTGCAGAACGTGACCTTGTTGGGCGGCTTCGTGAATGCGGGCACCTTCTACGGCTACAACCTGGTGGGCGGGGTGTACACGGGTTACACGTTTGTGTTCGGCGGCTCAGCGGCGCAGATTCTCAGCGGCGCGGGCACCTACAACTTCTGGCACGTAACCTGGAACAACGCCATTTCGGTGACGCTCCAGCAGAACATCTACGTGCTGGGCAACTGGGTGAACACGCGCGGCTTTGGGCACGGCGGCTACACGGTGTACTTCAACGGCACGGTGGCCCAGACCATCGGCGGGGCGGTGAATACGACCTTCCACCACATCAGCATCGGCAACCTGGTGAGCGTAACGCTGAATCAGCAGATTGCGGTGCTGGGCAACTGGCTCGGCACGGGCAAGTTCCTGGCCGGCCTGTACGCGGTGTACTTCCAGGGCACCACGGCCCAGACGATTCTGACCGGCTCGGCCACGCGCTTCTACCACCTGTACTTCGATAACCCCACGTCCGTAACGCTGCTCTCCAATATCTACCTGAACGGGAACTGGGTGCATAACGGCGGCTTCGCGGCGGGAACCTACGGGGTGTTCTTCACGGGCACCACGCTGCAAACTATCGGCGGCACGGCCCTCACGCGCTTCCACCACATCAGCATCGGCACGGGCGCCAACGTGCGCCTCGACCGGGCTGTGACCGTGCTTGGCAACTGGACCACCAACGGCACCTTCGGAGCCAACGGCTACGTGGTAACCTTCGGCGGCACGGTGAATCAGCTCATCGGCGGCTCGGTAATAGTGCCTTTCTACGGCGTTATCATCGACAACACCATGGCCGGCGTCACGCTGGGCAACGACATCCGCATTGTGGGCGGTAACTGGGTAAACAACGGCGTGTTCTCGCCGGCTACCTACCGCGTCATCTTCGAGGGCACAGTGGCTCAGCTCATCGGCGGCTCGGCCACCAGCACCTTCCACGGTCTCACCATTCTAAACAATGTGGGCGTAAGTTTGACCGGGCCTATCTTCATCAAGGGCAACCTAGTGAATGACGGCGTGTTCAGCTGTGCGGGCTACCTGGTGACGTTCAACGGTACGACCGCCCAGAGCATAGGCGGCACGGCGGTAACGGTGTTCGGCCACCTCACCTTCAACAACGCGGTAGGGGTGAGCTTACTCCAGGACATTCGGGTGCGGGGTGATTTGCGCAACCTGGCCATTTTCGCGGCCGGGGCCCGCACGGTGTACTTCGACGGCTCTGTGGCCCAGGCCATCTACTGCCCCTCGGGTACGCTTACCTTCCACCATATGGTGTTCAGCAACCTGTTGGGCGTAACGCTGCAGGACAACATCTTCCTGACCGGCAACTGGCTCAACAACGGCGGTTTTGCCCACGGCGGCAAGCTGGTGACGTTTAAAGGCTCGGTGCTCCAGACCATCGGCGGCTCGGTGAACACGGTGTTCCACCACCTCACCCTGGCCTCGGGTGCCAATGTCCGCCTAGACCGCGCCATCACGCTGCTGGGCAACTGGCTCAACAACGGTGCCACCTTCGCGGCCAATGCATTCACGGTGTTCTTCAACGGCACCGCCCTGCAAAGCATCGGCGGTACGGCCACCAGCGTGTTCCACCACCTCACACTCAACAATACGGTAGGGGTGAACCTGGACTTCGACATCGACCTGACCGGGAACTTCGTGAACAACGGCAAGTTCTGCGGCTGCGGCCACCGCACCCGCTTCCTGGGTACGCTGGCGCAGACCATTACCTGCACCTCCGGCCAGACGCGCTTCCACGACGTGACGTTTGCCAATACGGCCGGCGTGACCCTGCTGGATAACATCGGGGTGACGGGCAATTGGGTCAACAACGGCGGCTTCGTGGCCAATGGCTACCTGGTGCTGTTCAGCGGCACGGCTCTGCAAACCATCGGCGGCACGGTGCTGTCGGCCTTCCACCACGTGCAGATTACCAACGCCGTGAAGGTGCAGCTGCTGCGCGACATCACGGTGGGCGGCTACTGGCTCAACTCGGGCATCTTCGCGGGCAATGGCTTCGGGGTGACCTTCAACGGCACCGCCCAGCAAACTATTACCACCACGGGGGCCTCGGCCCGCACCACCTTCCACCACGTAACCTGGGCCAACCTGGTAGGCTGCCTGCTCGGCGGTGACCTCTACGTAACCGGCAACTGGCTCTGCAACGGGCCCTTCAACCCGGCTACCTACACGGTGTACTTCACCGGCACGGCGGCCCAGACCCTGGGCGGCTCGGCCACGCTGCGCTTCCACGGCCTGAACGTGCAGAACACGGTGGGCCTCACCTGCAACGGCCCGGTATACCTCTACGGCAACCTCACGAACGGTGGCCTGGTGAACGTGGGTACCTACCCCTGGTACTGCGTGGGCACCGCGGCCCAAACGCTGGGTGGCACCACCTCCACGCCCATCCGCTTCTACGACCTGCTGGTGCAGAACGGCAGCGGCGTGGGCTGCACCTCGAACCTGGGCGTGACGCACATGCTCACCCTCACGACCGGCAACCTGGCGTCCGACGGCCACCTGACCCTGCACTCCAACGCCTCGGGCACCGCCATGGTGGTGAACCCCGCCGGTGGGGGCACGGTAACGGGCCGGGCCACCATGGAGCGGTTTATCACGGGGCTGGGCGCCCCCGGCTACCGCCACTACAGCTCGCCCATGCAGCTCGGCACGGCCACCGTGCAGGAGTTTGCCGACGACCTGCCCGTGTTTGAGCTGAACCCGGCTTACAACACGGTGGGCAACACCGTGAAGCCCTTCCCAACCTTGTTCCGCTACGAGGAAACCCGCCTCACGGCCGAGAAGAACACCTTCACACAAGGCTGGATGGTGCCCTCGGCCAGTGAAAACCTGGTGCCCGGCCGCGGCTACTCGGCCCAGACGCTGCCCACCACGGTGGTGGATATTTCGGGTGTGCTCGGCAACGGCAACGTGAGCTACTCCATGACGCGCGGCGCTCAGCTGGGCGCCGGCTGGAACCTGGCCGGCAACCCGTACCCCGCCCCTATGGACTGGGACGTGGTGCGCCACACCAGCGGTATGCTCTCCGGCGTGGATGATGCCCTCTACGTGTTCGTGCCCTCGGGCAAGTACACGGGCGCCTACCGCGGCTACGTGAACGGCGTGGGCCAGAACGGCGGCAACAAGGACGTGGCGGCCATGCAGGGCTTCCTGGTGCGGGCCTCCTCGGCCTCGGCCAAGATGAACCTGACCAACGCTGTGCGCCACACGTCCTATACCAGTCCCGCCTACCAGCGCGGCTCCGCCGAAACACGGCCGGTTGTTCGCCTGGAAGCCCGCAGTGCCAAAGGGCTGGCCGATGAAGCCGTGTTCTACTTGCAGGAAGGCGCCGGGGAAGGCTATAAGGCCAACTTCGATGCCTACAAGGTAACGCAGAACGGCGCGGGCCGCCCCACTATCTGGAGCCAGGCCGGGGCCGATGCCCTGTCTATCAACGGGCTGCCCGGCCTACCCGGCCAGGCTATTCCGCTGGGCGTGCGCGTGAGCGAAGCCGGCCGGCACACCCTCGTGCTCACCAGCCAGCTGAACCTACCCGCCGGTACCCGCGTGCTGCTCGAAGACCGGCTGCTCAACCGCAAGCAGGACCTCTCGCTCGACTCGGTGTATTCCTTCACTCTGCACCCCGACTCCGTGCGCCAGCGCTTCTACCTCTGGTTGGGTGCGGGCTCGGTAACGGCTACCGCTCCGGCGGCGCTGCAGGCCGGCACCGCCCTGTATCCCAACCCCACCACAACCGGCTTTGCCACGCTGGAAGTGCACGGGCTGAAAGAGCAGGGCCCAGTAACGGGTAGTATCTACAACAGCATCGGCCAGCGGGTAAAGCAGCTCACCCTGCGCCCCCGTCAGGGCGTGGTGCGCCAGCAGCTGGACCTGCGGGCCCTGCCTACGGGCGTGTACACGGTGCGCCTGCAGGCGGCCGAGGGCACCGTTGTCAAGCGCCTCGTGAAAGACTAGCCACCTCGTTTTTTCATGCATTCGAGCACCCCGGTGGGCTTCCTGCCGGGGTGCTTTTTAATTAAGCGCAGTGCTTAGGCTACTGGTGATGGTAGCTTCTAAGCGCCACAATAGGCAAGGCCTTTTGGTGGTATGAGAAAATAATATCTGTTTTGAGTAATATACCTTGAGTATCGGATAAAAATCTGGTTTCTGACGGTAGTGGTGTTCCCAAACTTCTGGTCGACATATACATGCGTGCTTTCGTTGTTGTAACTGCTGGTCTATTGACGGTAGCCGGTCTACTGGACGCTTTTCCGGCGGCGGCCCAACCGGACGCGGGCCGCAATGCCCGCCTCGATTCGCTGGAGGCGCGCCTACCCCAGCAGCCGCAGCCCGACACCAATCGGGTGAAGACGCTAAACGAGCTGGTGTGGGAAAACCGCAACAGCCGCCCGCAGCGGGCCCTGGCGCTGGCGGCTGAGGCCCTGCAACTGGGGCAGCAGCTCAGTTACCGCAAGGGCCTGGCCAAAACCTATATTCTGCGGGGTATTCTTTACGCTACCACGGGCCGCTACCGGGAGGCCATTGCCGATTTTGAAGCCTGCCGCCGGGAACGGGCCGCCCTTGGCGACTGGCAGGGCGTAGCCGGCGCCATCAACAACGTGGGGGAGGTGCTGGCCATGCAGGGGTATTACCGGCAAGCCGTGGAGCACTATATCCGGGCGCTGAGGCTGGAAGAAAAGTACGGCACCCCCGAACGCATTGCCGCCGACTGGGCCAACATCGGCATGGTCTACCAGCAAATGGGGCGCTACCGCGAGGCCCTGGCGTACCACCGGCAGTACCTGTACCTGCCCGGCCGCACCCGCGATGCGTACAACGATGCCCAGGCCCACAACATCGTGGGGCAGGATTTTGCGAAGCTCGGCCAAGCCGACTCGGCTCAGGTTCATTTTCAGCAGGCCCTGCGCATCAGCCAGCAGGCCGCCGACCGCCAGAACCAGGTGCAGGCTCAGGCTGGGTTGGGCGGTTTGGCCCTGGCCCGGCGGCAGCACGAACTGGCCCAGGCCTACTTTCAGAGTGCCCTCACCCTGGCCCGCACCCTCGACGACCAGGCGGCCGTAGCATCCCAGCTCAACTCCCTGGGAGAGCTGGCGCTGCGCCAAAATCAGCCGGCCGCCGCGGTACCCTATTTTGAGGAAGCGCGCCAGCTAAGCCGCCGTATTCGCTCGGCCGAGGCTGTACGTACAGCCCTGCAAGGCCTGGCTGCTGCCTACGCTCGTATGAGCCGCTACCCGGAGGCCTATCGGTATCAGCAGCAGGTGATGCAGGTAAAGGACTCGTTGCTGAACGAAGCCAGTGCCCGCCAGATTACGGAAATGCAGGTGCGCTATGATACGGAGCGCAAGGAAGCCCGTAATCAGCTGCAGGCCGCCCAGCTGCGCACCCAGCAGCAACTGCTGCGCCGCCGCAACGTGCAGCTGGTGGCCGGACTGGCCGTGGTAAGCTTGCTAGTGCTGGTCGGGTGGCTATTGTACACGCGGCAGCGCCTGCGCGAGCAGGTAGCCCACGAGCAGGAGCGTCAGCAGCAGGAACGCCAGCGCGTGGCGGCGGTGCTGGAAGCCGAAGAAAACGAGCGGCGCCGCATCGGCTCCGATCTGCACGACGGTATTGGTCAGCTACTCACCGCCGCCAAGCTCAACCTCCACGCCCTCGAGCAGCGCGGCCCCCGCTCCGAGGAACAGGCTGCCCTGCTGCACAACGCCATCGACGTGGTGGATGAGTCCTTTCGGGAAGTGCGGGGAATTTCGCACAACCTCATGCCGAATGTGCTGTTGACGCGGGGTCTGCCGGCTGCCGTGCGCGACCTGGCTGCCAAGATGACTACCTACCACACCGGCCCCCAAATTGTGATAGAGGTGTTTGGGCTGGAAGAGGAACGCTTGGCCTCAACTACGGAAAGCGTCCTGTTTCGCGTGATTCAGGAGTTGATGCAAAACGTCATCAAGCACGCGCAGGCCACGCGCGTAAACCTGCAGCTGGTACGCAACGAGCAGGAGCTGACCGTGGTAGTAGAGGATGATGGCATCGGCTTCGACCCATTGCAGCCCGGTAAAGGGGCTGGTATCGGGCTGCGCAACATGCGCACGCGTCTGGCTTACCTGGGCGGGGAGGCCCACATCGATGCCACTCCTGGCCATGGTACCACCATCACGCTGGAGGTACCGTTAGTGCCAGGCCAGAGGTACGTTGCTAGCCGTCCGCTGAGCAAGTCGGCCTAGTTATGCTAATCAGGCGGGGGCGGCTTCGCCCGTAGGAAAAGCCGCCCCCGCCTGCGGGATGCTCAGCGCGGCTATACCGAAATCAGCTTGTAGCGCAGCGCGTACTGAATCAGGCCCACAATGGACTTGGACTTGGTCTTGGTGAAGATGTTTTTGCGGTGGGTTTCCACCGTCCGCTCGCTAATAAAGAGCTTCTGGGCAATATCGGCGTTGGAATATTCGCCGGCAATCAGCTGCAGAATCTCCTGTTCCCGGAGCGTGAGCGGCACGGGCCGGTCGCCCTGCTCCCGCGTGACGGGCACGTCGAGGTGGTCGAGCAATGTGGCGCCTACTTCGGCATTGAAGAACGTGCGCCCGGCGGCCACCCGCCGGATGGCGGTGCTCAGTTCCGCCGCGTTGGTGTTCTTGAGCAGGTAGCCCGAGCCCCCGGCCGCCAGCACTTCCTGCACCGAGGCATGGTCGTGAAACATGCTGAGAGCCAGCACATGTACCCCCGGGTGCGCTTCCCGGATGGCCTGCGTAAGCTGCACCCCCGACATCTGCGGCATGTTCAGGTCCACCACGGCCACCTGCACTTCGGGGTGCTCGCGCAGGCGGCGCAGGGCCTCCGCACCCGAGTTGGCCGTGGCTACTACGGGTAGGTCGGTTTCGTCCTGCAATAGCACCCGCACGCCTTCCAGCACCAGCTGGTGGTCATCAACCAGCATCACGGGAATGGGCAGCGCAGCAACGGAAGCAGAGGCAGGATACATAAGGAAACTAAAACGGAAGGCTGATTACGTACCGAGGCACGGACCGAGGAGGCTGCAGGACAAGCTCTGGGAAGGCAGGGCCAAAGGGCGGCTACTTTACTCCAGCGGCATCTGGCCAAACCACAACGTTTTGCCAGTCTTGTTCTCGCCGAAAAATACCACTTGGCGGCCACCATCCCCAACCGGCAGCAAAGGAAATTTATTGCTCATGTAGTATTTGCCTTCCTTGGATACGCCAAACGTCTTTTGGGCGCTGATGGTGGCGCTGGCCAGCTCGATGCGCGTGACGCTGGGGTAGCTGATGGTTTCGCGCTGGGTAGGCTCAAACAGCCCACCCCGGGCGCCGTCCTCCGTCAGGCCATTTACCGTGCGGAACCCATCCAGCTCCTGCACTATCCAGTACACGCTCTTGGCATCGGGGGTGGCGCGCATAAACTGGCCCGTGGGCATGGCCTTGGCGGTGCTGTTGTTTTCGGCGCGGCGCAGGCCATACTGGGCCCGCAGCTGCCCTTGCTTGTCGAAGTGAAACAGCAGCAGGTCCCCGTAGGTGGTTTCAATGGCGTCGTTGCCGGAAGCGCGGCCATTGGCCAGGGTGTTGAGCATCTTGTTGCCCCCGCCCGATACTTTGTAGTTCTGCCCGCCCACGAAGATGTCGCCGTTGGGCGTTTCGGAGGCCAGGTTGATGCGGAATCTTTTGCCCGTGTAATCAGGGGTGCGCTTCTGGCCCTCGGGCACGCGCTGCTTTTTCTCGAACTCCTTGAGGTCGGTGGCGGTAAGCCAGGCCACGCGGCCCTGTTGCACTTTCAGTAGCTGGAAATGCTTGCCCTTGAACTCGTCGCCGGTGGGCACTTCGGCGTGAAACTTTTTCTGGTCGTCGATGGCGGGACCGTAAGCCAGCACGCCGCCGTCGGCCATGGGCACGAAGCCCGCCACCTGCCAGCCGCTGTTCGGGGAATTCACGGCCAGCTTTTCCTTTACCTGTCCATCGGCCGAGACGCGCAGGTACTGGTAGTCGGTGGCTTTGTGAGCATCCTTAAGCTTACCGGCGCCTTTGGTGTAGGCCAGCATAATGGCCACATCGGGGGCCACTGTGAGCTGGCTGTCGTCGGCATCCTCGTCGGTATCCAGGGCAATGGGGCCCATTTCCACGAAGCTCTGGGCCACATCGGTTTCCAAATAGGTGTCGCGCGCCAGTTCCAGCTGGCTGTTGAAGTACAGCAGGTGCAGGCCAATCTTCATGCCCTTCACGTTGCTAAGCTTCACGTTTTCCGAGGCCAGCACCAGCACACCCCCGTTCACGTCGTCGTCTACGTGGCTGAGGTAGTGGTAGCCGGCTCCGCTTTCCGTTTTGGGCTTTTCGGTGTTCAGCAGCTTCACCTTCTTGCGGTAGCCCCCGCCCAGCCAGCTCCACTTGTAGTCGATGCGCTTGCGGCGAAGCAGCAGGGTGCCGGCTGGGTTTTTCAAGGCACTCACGAAGCTGGCCCCCGGAATCATGCTGGCCGCGCCCCCGGCCATGCCCGTGCTGACTTCCATGGTCACGGCTTCCTTGCTGAAATTTTCGCCGCGGTAGCCTTTCACCTTTTCCATGGGGATGGTCGCCTCATCAATACCCAGCAGGTTGTACTTGGTATCGAAGTGGTAGGTCTGAGTGGCTACCTGCTTGTCGGTTGATTTTGTCACGAACAGCATGTCCACTTTCCCAGCCTCGTTGTTCACGTTCACCTCCGACAGGTAGCCGCGCTTGGCCTTGCCCGACACGTCGTGGGTTTTTTCTACCTCCAGGTGCTGGGCAAAAACGGGCGTGCCCAGCATGGCAGCCAGGGCGGTGAAAAGCAGGGTGCGGTGCGTAAACATTGGGCTGAACGTGAGGAAAAACAAGCAGTATTGCTTTCCTCAAAGGAACAGCGCCCAAAGGCCGGCGTCAATCCGCGCTACGGGGCATTTTATCTGCCAGCTACCCCGCAGTAAGGGCTCCGTGCTGGTACGGAGCCCTTACTGCAATTTTTTCGAAAAGAGCCACTGATTGCCGGCAAAGCGCCTTTCCAGCCCCAGGCAAGCATGCCGGGGCACCGAAGCTGGCCGGGTCTCTATTCCGTGGCTGGCAGGGCCAGCACCGGCAGGGTAGCATGGCGAATAACGTCGGCCGTGATGCTCCGGTGAAACAGGCTGCCCAGCACGCTGCGGCGGCGGGCCAGCAGCAGCAGCAAATCGGCCTGGGCATCGTGGGCGGCTTCCCGGATGCCTACCGCCACTTCCAGGTGGCGCACCCCGCGGGGGCGCACCTGCTCGAACCCGGTCAGGATGCCTGCTTGCAGCATGCGCGTATGGGCCGTGGCGCAAGAGTCACTTTCTTCCGGCTCTACCACGTGCACCAGGGTGAGCACAGCATCCGGGGCCAACAGTTGGCGCGGCAGCGCGGCTATGGCCGCAGGTAGCTGCACGGGGTAGTCGTCGGCGGAGAGCACCGCTGCCCGGGGAGGCACGGCGGCCGTGCTGCCCACTGGTACAATCAGCAGGGGAAGCCGGCACTCGCGCAGCAGGTCCAGGGAGGTGGTGTGCACCAGCGGGTCGGGAATAGCTTCGCTGTCGGGCTTGCCTACTACCAGCAGCTGGGGCTGGTGGTGAGCAATAACCTCGCGGGTAGCCTGCATCATCTGGGCCGAGGCTACTTCTACCCGCACAGGCACCTGGACAGCAGCCGTGCGCAAGGCCAGCGCGGCGGCAATTTCTCCCTCGCTGAGGTGAGGAATTTTCCCGGAAAAGGTTTCCGGGTCAAGCCAGGAGGTCCGGCGCACGTGCAGCAGCACCAGGGAAGTGTTCAGGTGCGCAGCCAGCGCGGCGGCGTAGGCCAGGGCCTGATCGGCAGCGGGCGAGAAATCCGTGAGAACGAGAAGAGGAGCAGCCATACGCAGGGCAAGATAGAAGGCAAGAGAAAAACGAGCAACCCTACGAGAAAGGCACAAACATACCAACGCCGCCCGGCAGCTGCCGGGCGGCGTGGAAGCCAAGCTTCAGCAGCTTAGCGGTTGTTGTCGTCGATGGGGTTGTTGAAGTCCGGGTACAGCCGTTCTTCGCCCTGGGTATCGGTATCGGGGTCAGGGCCCGTGACGGAGCTGCCGGTCGGGATACCGGTGGTTTCTTCTTCGAGTCGGGCGGAGGTATCGAGGGTACCTTCTTCGTCGCGCTTATAGCCGTATAGCTCCTCGCGGTGCTTGCGCTGCTCTTCCGTGAGGTGGGCGCCGGCCTTAGGGTCGAGGGCCCCGGCCGGGTCCTGGGGGTTGGGGTTGTCAGTTGCCATGGGAGGGAGAAAGTAAAATCAAACGAAAAGAGCCGGCTTACTTGCCCGGAATGCCTTTGCCGTGGTCGTCGCGCAGGGCGCTGAACTCGTCGGGGTTGTCGTTGCTGCCGTCGTTGTAGTTGGGTAGCCGGTCTTCGTTGGTCTCAGCGGGGCCATTGCTGTGGTTGGCGGGCTCGGCAGTTTCCCAGTTGCGGGTGCCGCTACCATAGCGCGGGTCGTCCTTGGCCCAGCCTTCGCGCTGCTCGGTATATTCGGCGTCGGACACGGCCCGTACTTCCTGGGAGTCCAGGTTCTGGGGCACACTGCCGCGCTGCTCGGGCGCCGGGGTAGAGGGAGCGGCTACGCCGCCCGGGTTGGCACCGGCCGGGCGCTGGCGTGAGGTCGAAGCAGTAGGCGTGGCGTGGCCAAACTCGCCGTACTGAGGGGTATGGTTGGTGCGCGGAGTGCCATCCTGCGAAAAGGCAGCATCATCGGGCGTAGGCGTCAGGTTATCGGGTTGCTCTTGCATGGGAGGGAAACGTGAGGGAGTACAGAGAATACATCAGGGTACGCAGGAGCGTACCGTCCAGTTGTGCCGGCGGGCACTAGCGAGGTCGGATAGCCCCGCGCTTGGTAGTTGCGTATACGAGGGGGCCACGCTAGTGGATATTTTTCGTTGGTTTTTCCAGTTACCTTTCCTTACATGCCCAACGCCCGTATTCAACACCATCCCCAGGATCAAGAATTTACCGCCGAGCTGAGCGGAGCTACTGCGGAACTGGCTTACAGCCGTCCCGATGAGCAGACCATAGACTTCACTCACACCTTTGTAGATGAGGCCCTGCGCGGGCAGGGCGTAGGTGAGCAACTGGCCCGCCACGGCCTCGCCTTTGCCCGGGAGGAAAAGCTGCGGGTCCGGACCTCCTGCCGCTTCATGCAGATCTTCGTGAAAAAGCACCACGAGGAGTACGCCGATTTGCTGGCTGGATAAGCACTGCCCCGCCAACCCATCCAAAAAGAAGCCGGCCCGGCTCTGCTCTTTCTTCGTGAAAGAACAAAGCCGGGCCGGCCGTTGCACTGGTGTGATGTTAGTGGCGTACCACTACCCGGCCCGTGTACCGGACGGGGCCAGCCTGCACTTGCACGGAGTAGAGGCCCGCGGGCAGCCCGGCCGTGCGAATGGTAGTGACGCTGCTGCTAGCCAACTGCGTGCAGACGCGCTGCCCGACGGTGTTGAACAAGCTGATGGTAGCACCTGCCGCGCCCTGGGGCAGACGTACCAGCACCGATTCGGAAGCCGGATTGGGGTAAAGCTCCAGGCCGCCCAGCGCAGTAGCGGGGCGGGTGCTGGTCGTAGTGCAGGCTGTGCTGGTGTAGCTGCCTACGCCCGTAAAGCTGTTCGTGCCAACAGCTTGCCAGGTGGCGGCCGCAGCTTCGTTCCAGCGGACCGAGCCCATGGTTACCGTGGGCAGGCGCACCAGCGTGTTGTTGAGCGTAGTACCGCCAGCAACGGCCCAGCCTACGGTTGCGCCCGGGTCCTGGCCAGGCTGGCCGATAACGTCCAGGGTATCGGTGCCTGAGAACAGGGCTATAGCGTCGTTGCCGTTGAAGAAGGTTACCTGGGCCGTGGTGTTGTCGGCCTGGGTCAGCACGGCTGCATCGGAGCCCCCGTTGGCAATAACGTACACGTCGTGCGCGGCCAGGGTACCCGTCAGGCTGAACGAATACAGAGGAGTTTTGTCGCCATTGGCAAACAGCTCCACCCGGTGACCAGCCAGATCCACGGCATTGGCCGAGGGGTTGTAGATTTCCAGCACTTTAGTATTCCCGCCCGACGACTCAATATACTGCGAGAAGTACAGGGAGGCGCAGGGCGTACCGGCCGGCGTCAGGTCGTCGTTGACGATGGTAAGCGCGTGCGTGGAGGGCGTGCCGAGTACGGCATTGCCGCCGGTGGGCGTACCCAGGCGCAGCAGTAGGGTTTCGCTGGCTTCCGGGGTTAGGTCGCCGCGTACAATCACGCCCACGGTCTGCCGCTGGGGTACGGGCGCGTTGGTAAAAGTGAGCGTGGTTTTCTCCAGGGTGTAGTCCTCGCTGCCGGCCGTGGTACCGGCCGCGTCAACCAGTAGCGGCACCTGGATATCGGTGGCCGGAGCCGCTCCGCTCAGGATTACTTCAATGGTATAGACCGAGGTGCCGTCGTTGCCTTCCGTGGCGGAGCCGGTGGCTACCTGGAAGCTGAGCGTGGGCACGTCGCCGTCGTCGTTGGTAATGGTGAGCGTGTGCGTCAGGTTGGTGCCGGAAGCCAGGCCCGCTGAAAGGCTGCGCAGCTGCAGCTGTACTGTTTCACTGGCCTCGGCCGTAGCATCACCCAGCACCGTGATGGTGACGGGAACCGACGTGACCGTGGGTGAGAAGGTGAGTGTCTGCGTCGAAAAGGTGTAGTCTTCCGTCGCCGTTGCCGACGACTGCGCCCCCGCTACGGCCACTTCCACCGTTTGGGTGGTAGTGGGAGCCATATCCAGGCTCACGTTCACGGTATAGGTTTTCGTGCCGCTGTTGCCTTCGTCTATCGTGCCCGTCGCCGCCGCAAACGATACACTCGGGCTGGCCGTAAAGCCCCAGGCGCGGGCTACCAGCTCGGGATAAGCAATGTAGGGGTTGAAGTTGCCCTGAGCCTTGGCGGCGCGCCGGTTCCGCTCCGTCTCGTGCTTGTCTACCGGGTCTTGCAGGTGCCATTTGTAGAGTGTTTCCAGGTCGGCCACGGCCGTGATAACGCCCTTGCCCGAGTCGAAGCTCTGGCCGGCATGCATGGTGTAGAAATAGAAGACGGCCCGGGCCAGGTTGCCTTTGTGGTCTTCGCGGGGCTCAAACTGGGAGCCGGTATCCTCGCTGTACTCCTCGATGTTGGCCGTAGGCTTGGCGCTGGTGCCCTGCGTACCGCGGATCCACTTGGTGGTTTTGTCGTCGGGAATGTCGGCGAAGGGGTCGGAGCCCCGGTCGCTGTTCCACTGGTCGTAGGTGGGAAACAGGTGGTGGATGTCGGACTTCATCCGTTCCACCTCGTTAAACCACGACTGCGGCACGGTGTGCTCGCAGTTGATGGGAGCCACCCCCGTACTCGTGCCGGTGGAATCAAGCTTAAACGACAGCTGGTAGCCCGAGTACACGCACGTGAGCTTATTGTCGTAGTTATCCACGTAGTTGTACATGCGGCCCCGGGCCAGGTTGTAGCCCAGCACCTGGCGCTTGCCGTCGTACCAGTTTTCCCGAAGCCAGGTTTTGAGGGCCTCGCCTTTGAGGCTGGCGTCCGGCGCAGCCGGGAGCTTGGTTTGGGCATGTGCCGCGCCCGTAGCCAGCAGCAGCCCGGTCAGACACAAGGAGAAAAAGTGTTTCATACGCAATGGTGAGATGAAAAAACCCGCGGGCCTAGCCCGTAAATGTCGGGAATATGCGCGGGAAACTGCCAGCCGGCGGGCACAAAAAAAGCCCGGCGAAAAGTTTCGCCGGGCTTGCGTACCCCGTACGGGGGCAGAGGGTTAGCGCGTGGGCATCAGCACCGTATCCACCACGTGCGTGACGCCGTTGCTGGACACTATGTTGGGAATCGTTACGGTAGAGGTGCCGCCTTTGGCATCCTGAATCGTTACGCTGTTGCCGGCGCGGCGCACCGTTAGCATTTCGCCTTCCACGGTCGTCAGCTGCTGGCCGTCTTTCAGGTCGGCCGCCAGGTAGCGGCCGGGCACTACGTGGTAGGTGAGGATGGTGCTGAGCTTAGCCTTGTTTTCGGGCATCACCAAGGTTGAAACGGTGCCAGCCGGCAGTTTGTCAAAGGCGGCGTTGGTGGGCGCAAATACCGTGAACGGGCCGGCGCCCTGCAGGGTGCCTACCAGGTCGGCGGCCTTCACGGCGGTTACCAGGGTGGTGTGCTCCGAAGAGCCCAGGGCATTGGCTACAATGTCCTTGTCGGGCGTCATCATGGCGCCGCCTACCATCACGCCGGCCGAGGAGCCCATGCTGGCGTTGCTCATGCCGTTGCCCATGTCGGTAGAGACTTTGTCGCCTTTCATGGGCTTGGTGGTGGCCTTCATCTTGTCGCCCTTGCCCGATTTGCCCTTCATCTTCTTCTTGCCATCCTTGGCGTCCTTGGTTTTCATCACCATGTCGCCATCTTTGGTCTTGGTCTTCTCATCGTCCGTTTTCGTGCTGGTTTGCGCGCGTAGAGCGGGGGCGGTGGCTACTGTGAGGGCAAGGCCCAGGGCCAGCGTGGAAAAGAGGCTTTTGATCATCATCGTAAGGAAAGGTTAAGTAAAGGGTGGGAAGATTTGACCCTTACATACGCAGGCCCGCGCAAAATGGCTTGCGCCGCCGGCCACCCCGGCACGGCCAGCGGTGTGGGCAATACAAACTAGCCTGCGGCATCCACCACGTAAAGTGCTGCCTGCTAAGCTCGACGGTTGCGGCGGGCTGCACCTGCCGGGCTCCATCTTCCGCAAAAAAGAATAGCGGAAATCAGCCGCCAGAAAAGTAGCCGATGGGGGAGAGGCCGCTTTTTAGTGCTTGCCGGATTTCCGGCCCGATGGGTACGGCGGGTAGTATGCAGGCCCCGTGCTCCAGCGTCTGCGAAAAGCCGCTGGAGCACGGGGCTATACCTTTCACGGCTTTGCAAGTAAGCAGCACCCTTTGGCCCCGGGTACTGCAGCCGACCAACTGATTGGGGCCGTTAGCCGGCGGCTACTAAAATTTCCAGGCTTACAAACCGGCCCTGCTCAAACTGATACACCAACTGGCTGCCGGCCGGCCCAAGCACCTTCTGGTCGTCGGGCTGCACGGTGAGCGTAGCGACTCCCTGCTCCGAGCCTTGCAACTGAACCGGCACACCAAAAGTCTGGGCCAGCAAGGCCTGCGTTTTCGTTAGGTCGCTCATAGAATAGGGTGGGTGAAGGAAAGCGGATATGGAAAATGCTGAACGTGAAAGTACGGCCTCAGCCCGCGTTGGGGCAAGCTGCACGGCAGGCTGACTAGGCTGGTTGGCTGCCGGCTAGTGGGAGTTGGTGTTGGTAAGTAAATGGTAGGCTGGTTGCACCAGGGTACCCGCTGCTTGGGCTCCAGGCAGCGCCTACCGTAGCGCCGCTAAGGGAAGTTGCAGGAGCTCCGTAGTTTTCTTTTGAGCCTACTGAATTACCGCGGGCTCCAAGATGAAATCACGTAAATTCAGCTTCCAAGGGTCTTTTTTGCAGCTCGCGGGGCACCGATTCCGTTTGAGAAATGCACCGGGGCGGCAGCTGCTGCCCCGCCACGTAGCCAACCTCAGCTCCTATGAAACCCACTGCCCGCACCTCCGCCCAGCGCCCGTCGCTTGCGAGTCGGCCCACGCCGGCTCCTGTGCCCCGCAATTCCTTCTCCATCGAAGACCTACCCCTGCCCGGCGAGTAGGATCAGGATTTTCTTCCTCTGCTGGCGCACCCACTGTCAGCGGGACGCCTGGAGATACTTGGCCGCCCACGCTGGTAGCCCGCGCTGCCTGCGCTCGGGAGCCCCTCCACCCCGGAGGGGCTTTTTTGTAGCCGGTCGGGCCAAGCGGGCGGCAATAGCGCAGCAGGTTGAAGCAGCCTGCCGCCCGTCAATGGTCCGTAGCCGGGCAGAGCGGCACACCCGCCTCTGGTCCCGGCAACGCTGTTTTCTGCTTAAGTTCGGCCTTTCTTACCCTGGGTTCTGCGCTCGTGAATCAGTATATACGTCTGCTGTGGGTGCTGCTCACGGCCCGCTTTCGCCCCGCATGCCCGGTGCTGGGTCCTTGCTACACTTCCTTCCGGGTAGGCCTGACGGATCTGGATATGCTGCGCCACGTCAACAACGGTGTCTACTTATCCATGGGCGACGTGGGCCGCATGGACTTGCTGCTGCGCTCCGGCCTGTGGGCCCGGCTTAAACGGACGATGCCCTTCGCCGTAGTGGCGGCCGAAACCATTCAGTTCAGCCGCCCCTTGAACCTGTGGCAGGCGTTTCGCCTCGAAACCTGCGTGCTTGGTTGGGATGACCGGTTTTTCTACTTGCAGCAACGCTTTCTGCGCGGGGAGCAGGCCGTGGCTACCGCCGTAGTAGCCTTGCGGTTCCTGCGCCGAAGCGGGGGCACGGTGGGGCCGGAGGAAGTCTTGACCACGGCCGGTCAGCAACTGGCGTCGCCGGTTCTGCCCCCGTGGGTAGCCAACTGGAGCACGGCCATGCGCGGCCTGCGCCAGCAATAAGTGGGGCGCTTTGTGCCCTTACATTTTCGCTCTTAAGTAAACCAGCGCATGAGTACAAGCAACGGCCCCCGGTTTCAGACCCCGGCAGGCGTGATTATCGGACGGCGCGATGGAGCCATGGTGCGGGCTACGGGTATTCGGTACGCCCGCGCGGCCCGGTTTCAGGCCCCCGTTCCGGAGCCCGATACCGCCGCACCCATCGAGGCCACTACCCCGGGGCCGGCCTGCCCGCAGGTAGTCGACTCTATTCTGGGCCAGGCGCTGGGGCCGGTGCTGGCGGGCGTTACCTACAGCGAAGACTGCCTGCGCCTCTCCGTAACCCTGCCCGCGGATGTGGTGCCGGCCGAACAACTGCCGGTCTTGTTCTGGATTCACGGCGGCTCCTACGTGTCGGGGGCCGGCGACCTGGCCTTCTACGACCCGGTTCACTTAGTGACGGAGCAGCGGGTAGTTGTGGTGGCCGTGACGTACCGTCTGGGGCTGTTCGGGTTCCTGGGCACGGCCAACGGTCCGGCAAATCTGGGGCTGTTGGATTTGCTGGCCGCCCTCCGCTGGGTACAGCGCAACATAGTGGCCTTTGGCGGCCACCCCGGCAACGTTACCTTGCTGGGCCACTCCTCCGGGGGCGACGCCGCGGCTCATCTCATGATTACGGAAGGGGCGCAGGGGCTATTCCGGCGCGTAATCCTGCACAGTGCCCCGCTAGGTCTGGCCCGCAACCGCTCCGCCATGACGCGGGCCATGGCCGCGGCCGTGGGGCCCTTCGCGGCGGCAGCCTCGGGCGATGAGGTGCTGGCCCGCGAACCGCGCGCCTGGGCGGCCGCGCGTCGCTTTGGCTTGAAAAGCGGCATGCCCTTTGGCACGCAGTACGGCGAGTTTCCGTTGCCCGCTGAAGCGCAGTCCGAGGTCGCCTGGCGCGCCGTGGCGAAAGATGTGGACGTGCTGATTGGGGACACAGCCGAGGAGCTACGTTTTTTTGCCGTCATCGACCCCAAGTTCAACTGGCTGCTCCGCGTGCCCGGGCTGGGCGCGCCCATCATCCGCCTGCTGGTAAAAGCCGGCTCCCACCGGATTTACTCCGGGCCGGCCACCACCTTTGCCCGGCGCCACGCCCGGGCCGGGGGCCGCGCCTACCGGTTCACGTTCATCTACCGGGCCCCGGGCAGCGTGTTTGGCGCCGCCCACACCATGGACCTGCCTATGCTATTTGGCACGCAGCAAACCTGGGCCGGCGTGCCCCTGCTCGGGCAGGCAAAGTGGGCCGACGTGGAGGCAGCGGGCCGCCGAGTGAGGCAGCTCTGGGCTGATTTCGCCCGTACCGGCGTGCTACCATCCCGCATGCTAATTCCAGAGGTGCTGGCGGTGCACCAGGTATAATCCCGCTCTTCGCCTCGCTGACTAGCACAAACGAGGGCTGAGGCCCCTCGACGCGGCGGTTTTGCGCCGGCGTTACAGTTTGAGGGAGGATGTTCTGACCAGCAAATCGGGCTGGAGGACAATGCGGCGGGGCGAAAACTTGCTGCCGCGTTCCTCCCGCATCTCCAGAAACAGCCGCACTGCCGACTGGCCCATCTGCTCGCAGCGCTGGTCAACGGACGTGAGCATAGGCTCCGTCAGGGAGGTGAAGGTTTCGTTGCTGAACCCGGCCAGGGCAATATCCTGGGGCGACTTAAAGCCCTGCCGCTTGAGCTCCTGCAGGGCGCCCACCGCGGAAAAGTCGCTCGAGGAAAATACGGCATCCGGCGGCTGCGGCAGGGCCAGCATCTGCTGCATGCCGGCGCAACCGTCTTCCAGGGTCATGTCGCAGTAAAAAAACAGCTCCTCTTCGATGGGCAGGCCGGCTTCCAGCAGCGCGTCGATGTAGCCCTGGCGGCGGTTTTTATAGATGTTCAGGTGCTGAGGGCCCCCAAAGTGGGCAATGCGGCGGCAGCCCTGGGCAATCAGGTGCTTGGTGGACTGGTAGCCGCCTTCCCGGTCGTCGAGCACCACGGCATTCACGTCCAGGCCATCCAGCACCCGGTCGAAGAACACCAGCGGAATTTCCTGCTTGCGTACTTTCTCAAAGTGCCGGAAGTCCCGGGTCGTGCGCGACATCGACACCAAAATGCCTTCTACCTGGGCGCTGAGCAGCGTTTCGATGTTTTTCCGCTCGTGGGTCACGTCCTCGTTTGACTGGCAGATCATGATGTTGTAGCCCGCCTTGGTGGCAATGGTTTCGATGCCTTTGACTACCAGGGTAAAGAAGTGGCCGTCGATGTGGGGCACCAGCACGCCCAGCAGGTTGCTGCGGCCCTTGCGCAGGCCGGCAGCTAGGTGGTTGGGCTGGTAGTGCAGCTCCTTAGCCAGCTTCCACACCCGCTTTTTGGTGGAGTCGCTGATGCCCGGATGGTCGCTCAGAGCGCGGGAAACCGTCGAAACGGAAACTCCCAGCTGTAGGGCCAGATCCGTAATAGATGCTTTTGAGCGTGCCAAGGTATTGCGGCTAAAGAGAGAGGCCCTTTGTGCTGGCAGTAGTGCAAAAGGCGTGCAAAAATTTATGCAAAAGTACGCAATGATCTTGCAAGCTGGCCGGCTTCTTTTTCCAGCGCCGACGGTTGAGCTTAGTAAGCCGCTAAGGCAGGGGCTGCGGCGTGTAGCTGGGCCCCTGGCAGCGGGGGCCTAGCGTAGTCCAGGTTAGAGGATCAATGCACAGCTGGCGCTCTGTCATTTCCTTGTTCCAAGCATGGTACACCAAGTATTCGGTTTTGCCATCAGGACTGAGAACGTGGGAGTGGTGGCCCGGGCCGCGCACATGGCCCGCTACGGCGGCCAGCACGCGCGGCCCCTGGCCGCCGCCAGCCTCGGAGTAGGGGCCCATGATGGAGTCAGCAACGCAATAGTCCACGCCGTAGCGGGGCGTCAGGAAGTTGGCGCCGCTGTAGAAGCAGTAGTATTTACCGCCGTGCTGGCGCACAAAAGGTCCTTCCAGGGTGTGCCACTCGGGGAAGGTCTGACCGCCGTACAAAGGCATGGTGCGGTTTTTCTCGAACACCGTCCAGTCGTGGCGGGCCCGCATGACCGTGCGGCTTTCCCCGGCCAGGCGCGTCATGTCCAGCAGCCGGTCTACTACCAGCCCGGTGCCGGGGCGGTAGCCATCCGCCGAGTCAATAAAGTCACGAGCATAAAACAGGTACCACTGCCCGTCGGTATCCTGAAAGGGGTGGGCATCGATGGTGAACTTGCTTGCAGGCACATCCAGCAGCGCCGCCTGGGTGTAGGGCCCTTGCGGGGTAGAACTGGTAGCTACGTGCAGGCGGTGGCCCACACTGGCGCCAATGGCCCCGCCACCCATGGAGTAGTACATGTAAAACGTGCCGTTGTGAAACACTACCTCGGGGGCCCAGAAGTCGGCCCCTTCGGCCCCGGCCGGGGGCATGAGGGCCCCGCCGGCCGGCTTCCAGTCGACCAGGTTATCGGAGGTGAGCAGGGTGAAGATGCGCCCATCAGGCGTGCGCCCCTGCCCGGTGGTGCCGAAGGCGTAGTAGCGGCCTGCGTGGCGTAGCACGAAGGGGTCGGGAAACTGGCCGGCATATACGGGGTTGGTATACATGCGGGCAGCTGCGGCGCAGGCCGTCTGGTTGAGCAAGGCCAGGGACGCCAGGCCAGCGGTGGCCTGCTGCAGGAAGTTGCGACGGGAAGGCATAGAAAACGGGAAAGTAAAGCGACGAGGCCGCTGGGCTACCTCGGAGGCCGGGCAGCGCAAGGAGTATAAGGAAATGGCGGAAGAAAAGGACGGGAGCAAGATGCAGATAAAAATGCAAACGTTTGCATATTTTCTTGGCGGGGCGTAGCTTGCGGCAGCTCTCCGTTGTCTGGCCATCGGTTCAAGCCCGTTCCGGCTGGTTCCGGGGCGGTTGCCAGATACCCCGTCACGCCTCGGGCTGCGCCGCCCGCCCCGGGTATGGGACGCACTTGTCTACCTGAGCCACAGGTAGCTGCTCTGCCCCGTTTTCCTGATTTTCTTCCTCGCCTGACATTGAAACCTGCATGAACAAGCTGCTGCTGATTCTTTTCCTGCTGACGTCAACCAGCACCTTCGCCCAGAAAACCAAAATCAAAACCAAAGGCCCAGCGGCTACTGTCGCCGCGCAGGGCCAGCGCTGGTCGGCGGAGCGGGCCAACGCCTGGTACCGGCAGCATCCCTGGATGTCGGGGGCCAACTTCACGCCCAGCACGGCCATCAACCAGTTGGAAATGTGGCAGGCTGAAACCTTCGACCCCGCCACCATCGACAAGGAGCTGGGCTGGGCCGAGGGCATCGGCTTCAACACCATGCGCGTCTTTCTGCACAGCCTGGCCTGGCAGCAGGATCCGCAGGGCTTCAAAAAGCGGGTAAACGACTACCTGGCCATGGCCGACAAGCACCACATCCAGACCATTCTGGTGTTTTTCGATGACTGCTGGAACAAAGATGCGAAAGTAGGCCTGCAGCCCGCGCCCAAGCCGGGCATTCATAACTCCGGCTGGGTGCAGGACCCGGGCGACCCGGCCTCCCGCGACTCGGCCACGTTCGTGAAGCTTAAGCCCTACGTGCAGGACGTGCTGCGCACCTTTGCCAACGACAAGCGCGTGCTGCTCTGGGATTTGTACAATGAGCCCGGCAATAGTAATAAGGGAATTTCGTCGATGCCGCTGCTGCGCAACGTGTTTGCCTGGGCCCGTGAGGTAAACCCCAGCCAGCCCCTGAGCGTGGGCCTCTGGAACTGGGGCTTCAAAGAGCTCAACACCTTCCAGGCCCTGAACTCCGACGTGCTGACCTACCATAACTACGATGAGGTACCCGCCCACGAGCGGGTGATTGAACTGCTCAAGACTCACGGCCGCCCCATGATCTGCACCGAGTACATGGCCCGGCCGCGTAACTCGCGCTTCGTTAACATCATGCCTCTGCTGAAGAAAAACAACATCGGCGCCATCAACTGGGGCCTTGTGGATGGCAAAACCAACACCAAGTACCAGTGGGACGTGCCCGTGGCCGACGGTGGGGAGCCTGGCGAATGGTTCCACGAGGTATTCCGCAAAGACGGCACGCCCTACCACCCGGACGAAACCGACCTCATCCGCAAAACCAACGGCAAGTAAACGGGGTGACACAGGCCGTTGGGCAACCTCAGCGGCTTCTGCGCAACCATCTGCGTCCTCTGCGGGAACCGCCATCAGCAAACACGGCAACTACCGCCTGAAAAAATGCTTGTATGAAACCATCGTCCCTGCTGCTACTCCTGGGGCTGCTGGCTGGCAATTGTACCCGCGCTCCGCAGCAACCCGCTGCCACGGTCACTGCAGCTACCTTCACCAATCCGCTGCTGCCCGCCGGGGCCGACCCCTGGAGCATCTACCACCACGGCTACTACTACTACACGCACACCACCGGCCGCAATATCACCCTCTGGAAAACGCCTTCGCTTAGCCAGTTGCAAACCGCCCCCAGCAAAGTAGTGTGGACGCCGCCGGCCACCGGCCCCAACTCCCGCGAAATCTGGGCACCCGAGCTGCACCGCCTCAATGGCAAGTGGTACCTCTACTACGCCGCCGACGCCGGCCGCAACCCCGACCACCGGCTGTTCGTGCTCGAAAACAGCGCCGCCGACCCACTGGAAGGCAGCTGGGAAGACAAAGGCCAGATCACCGACGCCACCAACAAGTGGGCTATCGACGGCTCGGTGTTCGAGCACCGGGGGCAGCTGTACTTTGTGTGGTCGGGGTGGGAGGGAGACACCAATGGCCGCCAGGACATCTACCTGGCCCGCATGAAAAATCCCTGGACCATCGAAGGCCCGCGGGTGCGCGTCTCCACGCCGACTTACGCATGGGAGCGAAACGGCGACCTGAACAACCCCAACGACCCGCCGCACGTGGATGTGAACGAAGGCCCCGAGGTACTCAGCCACGCGGGTAAGCTTTACCTCATTTACTCCGCCAGTGGCTGCTGGACGGATACTTACGCCCTGGGCATGCTCACTGCCTCCGCCCAGGCCGACCTGCTACAGCCCACATCCTGGACCAAGTCGCCGACGCCGGTGTTTCAGCAAAACGCGGCCAACAAGGTGTACGCGCCCGGTCACAACTCCTTCTTCAAGTCCCCCGACGGCAAAGAGGACTGGATTCTGTACCACGCCAACGATGAGCCCGGCCAGGGCTGCGGTCGGTTCCGCACGCCCCGCGCCCAGCCCTTCACCTGGAACGCCGATGGCTCCCCCAACTTTGGCAACCCCGTGCCGATAGGCCAGCCGCTAGCGCGGCCTTCGGGGGAGCAGTAACGGGTACCTGGGTTGAGAAATACCAATAGAAGGGGCCATAAAAGCGTCTGTTATCCTGAGCAAAGCAAAGGACCTTATCACGCCTGCTGTTCTAGCGTGATAAGGCCCTTTGCTTTGCTCAGTATAACAGACGTTTCCAGTTAGTTAGTCACCCGTTTACACCGTTTGCTTGTAGTGCACGGCGGGCAGCTCGCGCAGGCGCTGGGCGGCCGCCTCGGGGGTGATGTCGCGCTGCGGGTCGCCCAGCATTTCGTAGCCCACCATAAACTTGCGCACCGTAGCCGAGCGCAGCAGAGGGGGGTAGAAGTGCATATGCAGGTGCCACTCCGGGTGCTCCAGCCCATCGGTGGGGCGCTGGTGCAGGCCGGCGGAGTAGGGGAAGGAAATCTGGAACAGGTTGTCGTAGCGAATAGTGAGCTGCTGCAGTATGCTGGCAAAAGCGTCTTTTTCTTCGTCCGAGAGCTGGGTGATGTCCGCGACGTGGCGGCGCGGCAGTACCAGCGTCTCGAAGGGCCACACGGCCCAATAGGGCACCAGGGCTACCCAATGCGCGTTTTCCAGCACTACCCGCTGCTGCTCCTGCAGCTCCAGGGTCAGGTAGTCGGTGAGCAGGCTGCGGCCGTGCTCCTGAAAGTAGGCGGCTTGTTGCACAGTCTCCTTAGCCGGCTTACCGGGCACAGTGCGCTGGGCCCAGATCTGCCCGTGCGGGTGCGGGTTCGAGCAGCCCATTACCTGGCCCTTGTTCTCGAAAATCTGCACGTAGTTGATATCGGGGCGGGCACCCAGTTCGCGGAACTGCTCCACCCACACGTCTACCACCCCACGGATGGCCGCTTCATCCATTTCGGGTAGCGTAAGATCGTGGCGGGGCGAAAAGCAGATAACGCGGCCCACCCCCGACTCAGCTTCGGCCCGCAACAGCCCACCCACGTTCACCGTGCCCACGGGCGCATCGGCGGTAAGGGCCGCAAAGTCGTTGTCGAACACAAACGTGCCCGTGTAGGGCGGGTTCACCGCGCCGCCGGCGCGGGTGTTGCCGGGGCAGAGGTAGCAGGTGGAGTCGTAAGCCGGGCGCTGCTCAGCCTCAGTGGTTTCCTGCTGCCCCTGCCAGGGGCGCTTGGAGCGGTGCGGCGACACCAGCAGCCACTCCCCGGTAAGGGCGTTGTAGCGGCGGTGGGGGTGTTCGGTGATGTCAAACTCAGCCATGAAGAAAGGAAACGGAAGTAAGTATTAGGAAACGGCAACGGGTGACAGCGCACCTACGCCATCGACAATCGTGGTTTGGTACGTTTCCAGGGCAATACCCGTTTGCTTTTCATAGGCGGGCCGCATGGCGGCCACAAACTCCTCTACGGCGTCGGCCGCCACCAGATTGATGGTGCAGCCGCCAAAGCCCCCGCCCATCATGCGGGCACCCACCACGCCCGGCAGGGGGCGGGCCAGCTCTACCAGGATGTCCAGCTCCGGGCAGCTAACCTCGTACTGGTCGCGCAGGCCGGCGTGGGAAGCGTACATCTCCTGGCCAAAGGCCGGCAGATCGTGGGCCAGCAGGTGCTGGCAGGCGCGCTCCACGCGCAGGTTTTCCTCTACCACGTAGCGGCAGCGCCGGTACACCACCTCGCCCAGTTCCGCCTGGTGCTTTTCGAGCTGCTCCAGGGTGGCATCGCGCAGGGAGTGTACTTCGGGATAATACTGCTGCAATACAGTTACGCCCTGCTCACACTCCCGGCGGCGCGTGTTGTACTCCGAGCTAGCCAGGGAGTGTTTTACCCCGGAGTTACAGAGCACTACATAGTATGCCTCCGCGTCGAAGGGGAAATAGGCATAGTCTAGGGAGCGGCAATCGAGGCGCACCACGTGCCCGGCCCGCCCAAACAAGCTGGCGAACTGGTCCATGATTCCGCACTGCACCCCGGCGTACTCGTGTTCGGCTTTCTGGCCGAAGCGGGCCAGCTCCAGCCGGTCGAGGCGAGTGGCCAGCAAAGTATCGAGGGCAAACGCCAGCCCGCACTCCACCGCCGCCGACGAGGACATGCCCGCCCCCATGGGAATATTGCCCCCAAACACGCAGTCGAACCCCTGCAGCGGGAGGCCGCGCCGCTGGAACTGGGCGGCTACGCCCAGCAGGTAGTTGGCCCAGTGCGTGGGGCCGGGTGCCAGCTCCCGCACATCCGTGGTATAGGTTTCCTGGTTGTCATAGGCGAACAGCCGCACAGTAGTGCCAGCGGTAAGCCCCACGGCGAAGATAATTTCCCGATTGATGGCAGCGGGCAGCACAAATCCCCCGTTGTAATCGGTGTGTTCGCCAATAAGGTTGATGCGACCGGGAGCCCGCACGAGCAGGGGGGGATGCTGGAAACGGTCCTGGAAGGCTGCCAAAATCAACTCAGCTAGCATAGTGGTCAAGAGAAAGGTGGGGCCCAGTGCCGGGCATGGAGGAGAGGTGAAGTACTAAGGTGAGTATTTAGAACGGTCCGTGCAAACGTTTGTCAAAATTCTCCACGCCTATATTCAGCACGGGTTGGGTAAAATGGCGCTGACGCTCCGGTAAAAGCATTTTATAGGATTTAACACCACTTTAGTTATCCTCATGAGCTCAGCAATAGAAGTATTTCTTTTGATATTTCTTGACAATTGCTTGAATCGTGCTTATTCTTACGCTGCCTTAGCCCAGTAGCCCAACCTGGATCCTGCACGTCCTGGGTCAGAAATCCGGCTTTCATCCTGTTTTTCGTCCTTTTTCTTCAGTCTCACCGCAGCGTAGATCCTTCTTTGCAAACGTTTGCCTTGGCAACACTAGTGCAAACGTTTGCAATACTTCCTCCCCTTACCAATCCCACAAATTCTTTCCTATGAACAAATCTTACCTTAGGCTGGGGCGGCAAGCAGCACCGGCTTTCCTGTGCCTGTTGCCCCTGGCAACGGTGGCCCCGGTAGGGGCGCAAGCAGCCATACCCACGGCGGCCGTGAACCTGAGGAAGGTGCCCGCGCAGCCAGTGTCCGGTACTGTACTGGACGAAAAAGGACAGGCCATGCCCGGCGTAACGGTGCTGGAAAAAGGCACCAGCAACGGTGTAACTACGGACAGCAACGGCCGCTACACGCTTTCCGTGGGCGACAACGCCACCCTGATTTTTTCCTTTGTAGGCTACACCACCCAGGAGGTGGCGGTGAATGGCCGCAGCGACGTGTCCATCACGCTTGGCCAGGATACCAAACTGCTCAATGACGTAGTTGTGGTGGGCTACCTACGCCTGCCCACCGAGCAGGTTACGGGCTCCGTTACGAAGGTAGACCAGGAACAAATCCGGCGGGCACCAGTGGCTTCTGTTACGGAGGCCCTGCAGGGCCGTGCGGCTGGGGTGCAGGTCGTTAACTCCGGGGCGCCCGGCCAAGACCCCATCGTGAATATCCGCGGGATAGGCAGCATTCAAGCGGGCAGTTCCCCACTTTACATCATCGATGGCGTGTGGACCCGCGAAATCCGCGATATCAACCCCAGTGACGTGGAGTCGTCCACAATTCTGAAAGATGCGGCTTCGCTGGCGCCGTACGGCTCGCGCGGGGCCAACGGGGTGATTATCATCACCACCCGTCGTGGTAAGCAAGGCAAGCCCGCCGTCAACTTCAACAGCTACGCCGGGGTACAGAACATTACGCGTACCTACGACCTGGCCGGCACCGAGCAGTGGGCCGATATCACCCGGCAGATGTACATTAACGCGGGCAAGGAAGGGGAGATATACAGTGGTGCCGCCAACCCGCCCGCCATCAATACCGACTGGCAGAAGGCCCTGATTCAGCGGGGAGGGGTGCAGAGCCACAACGTGGGCCTGAGCGGGGCCAGCGAGTCGGCTAACTACAATGTGTCGCTTGGCTATTTCAACCAGAAGGGCACCATCATCGGACCCAAGTTTGACCGCTACAGCGTGCGGGTGAACACCGGTGCCAACCGGGGCCGCTTCCGCATCGAGCAGTCGGCCCAGCTTTCCCGGGCCATGACCACCCGTGTGAACGGCATTCCGTTCATCGACGTGCTGCGCATGCTGCCCATTATTCCGGTAAAGGACCCCACAACAGTAAGCGGCTACGGCATCGGCAACACCAATCAGGTGACCTTCGGCACCAACCCCGTGGGCCTGCAGGATGTGTACCACAACACCAACCTGGAAAACCGCCTTATTGGCTCCCTTGCCCCGGAAATTAAGCTGTTTGACTTCCTGAGCTACCGCCTGAACCTGGGCATGGAGTACGTGGGCTTCGTGGACCGTACCGAGAGCAAGTACGGCCAAGCTGCGGGCCTACGCATGAACGAGCCGATTCGGCCTTCGCAGCTTTTCGAAAACCGGGGCGAGCGGGTGTTCTTGCTGGCTGAAAACACCCTGAACTTCCAGCGCAGCTTCGGCAAGCACAACGTGAACGCCGTGGTGGGGTACACCGAGCAAAAAAATACGTTCCGCAATACCATTGCCGATGCCCAGGGCTTCGGCACGGGCCCCACGTACTACTGGGCGTTTCCGGGGGCTACGGGTGCGGCCAGCGTGGGCGGCGAAACCCGCCGCTGGACGAAACGGTCCTACCTGAGCCAGCTGGCATACGACTTCGACGACAGGTACCTGCTCACGGCCGCCGTGCGCCGCGACGGAACTTCGCTGGTTGACCCCGTCAACAAATGGGGAACCTTCTCAGCCTTCTCTTTAGGCTGGCGCATCAGCAAGGAAGCTTTCTTTGAAAATGTACCACTGGTCAGCGACCTGAAGTTGCGCGCCAGCTACGGTCAGCTCGGCAACGACAACCTCCTGGAATACCTGTACCAAGGCGTACTAAATACCAACGTAAACTACCCACTTGGCGGGGGCGGTTCGCAGCCAGTGCAAAATGGCTCTATTCAGGCACAGCTGGCCAGCAAAAACCTGAGCTGGGAAGAGCGCCGCACGACCAACGTAGGCTTTGATGCAGGTTTCCTGGATAACCGCCTCACGTTGGGAGCCGACTACTACATTGCCCGTACAACGGGGGCCCTCGTGAACCCAACTATTCCGCTCTACCTGGGTAACCAGGGGGGAAATCCTTTCACCAACCTGGGCGAGTTGGAAAACCGCGGCTTTGAGTTTCAGGCCGGCTTCCAGAACACCACTGGCGACTTCCGCTACGGGGTGAATGCCAACCTGACGACGCTGCGCAACAAGGTAACCCGCCTCGCTTTTGAAGGCCAGAACTATTCCGGTGGCCCGAGCGGGGTAGCCCGTACCGAAGTAGGCCACAACATAGGGGCGTTCTACCTGCGGCACATGGTCGGCATCTTCCAGAGCGAGGAAGAAATTCAGAACTACAAAAGCGCTGATGGCAAAGTCATTCAGCCCGGCGCCAAGCCCGGCGACGTGAAGTATGAAGACATCAACAACGACGGGACTATTTCCGACCTCGACCGGCGCTTTATCGACACGGTGTTCCCCAAGCTGCAGTATGGCTTCAACCTGAACCTGGGCTACAAAGGCTTCGACCTCTCGGCCCTCTTCCAGGGGGTGTCGGGCAACGAAATCTTCAACGTAACCCGTTACTGGACCGACCGCATGGATGACAACGGGAACTTCCGCGCCGACATCCGGCCCTGGACGCCCACCAATCCATCTACCACCACGCCCCGACCCCTACTGGGAGGCGGCGAAAACGCGCTGCAGACCTCGGACCGCTGGCTGGAGAACGGGGCTTACCTGCGCCTGAAGAACCTGCAAGTAAGCTACTCTCTGCCCAAGCCCATGACGGAGAAGCTGGCTGGCATCGGCAGCGTGCGGTTTACCATCACGGCTGCTAACCTGTTCACCATCACCGACTACACCGGCTACGACCCGGAAATTGTGGGGGCTGGCCCGTTGGCCCGCGGCGTCGACGACGGCAACTACCCCAACGTGCGCACCATCACGGGCGGCCTGCAGGTAGGCTTCTAATCTCCCACCCACTTCTTGCTGATTTCACGCATGACCTTCTATAAAAAACGGCTGCTGGCCCTGCTAGCCGGCACCTTGCTGCTTTCCACGAGCTGCGAGAAAGACCTTCTTGACCAGCCCAACCCCAACCTGCCCACCGCCGAAACCTTCTGGCAGAACAGCCAGGACGCTAACAAAGGCGTGCTGGCCGCCTACAGCGGCTTGCAGCAGCTGGGGAACTACCGCCGCTGGATTTACTTTGCCTACGACCTGCGCTCCGACGAAGGCTTCTCCAGCAGCCCCTGGCCCGAACTGCAGAACTTCACTAAGTTTATCCTGGCCGACTACAACTTCGTCGTAAACACCGACGTCTGGGGGCACCACTACGTGGGCATCAACCGGTGCAACCAGGTCCTGGCCTACGTGCCGGCCATCGAGATGGACGCTACGCTGAAGGCACAGCTGCTGGGCGAAGCCCGCTTTATCCGGGCCCTGCACTACTTCAACCTCGTGTCGCTGTACGGGCGCCCCGTAATGGCTACCGAGCCCGCTACGGCGGATTACCGTCCCGCGCAGGCGGCCTCGGAGCAGGAAGTCTGGGACTTCATTGTGCAGGACTTGGAAGCGGCAAAAGCCGGACTGCCCGTATCCTATTCCGGCAACGACATTGGGCGCGCTACCAAGGGTGCGGCCACCGCGCTGCTGGGCAAGGCCTACATGCAGCAGCGTAAGTGGGCCGAGGCCAGCGCGCAACTGGCCGAGGTCATCGGCTCGGGCCGGTACTCCCTGACGCCCGACTACCGCGACAACTTCCGCCACGACCGGGAAAACAACTCGGAGTCGGTGTTTGAGGTGCAGTTTACGGCTGAGTACAGCGCCGACCGCGACGACGACTACGCCGGGGCCTCCGAGGCCAGCCAGCGCGCTCAGTTCTTCGGACTGCCCGGCAAAGGCTGGACCGACGGCGAAGCCCGCGCTTGGCTGATTGATGAGTTCCTGAAAGAGAAGACGGCTACCGGTAAAAAGGACCCCCGCCTGGCGGCCACGCTCTTCTTCAGCCGCAACCGGTCCGGTTACCCCAACGACCCCACCGACCCCGTGGACCAGGACGACAAGGCCTACGATAACCTGACCCTGGACCAGCGCTTCGCCACGGAAGCCTACAACCGGGGCCGCGTATACTGGCGCAAGTACGAAAACGACTACTGGAAAAATGCGGAAGGCTACTATTCGCCCATCAACCACCGCGTACTGCGCTACGCCGATGTACTGCTTTCCCAGGCCGAGTGCCTGAACGAGGAGGGCAAAACCGGCGAAGCGCTGCCGCTCGTGAACCAGGTTCGGGCCCGCGTGGGCCTGGCCCCGCTCGGCAGCCTGGGGCAGGAGGCCCTGCGTGCCCAGCTCATGCACGAGCGGGTAACGGAACTGGCCGGGGAAAGCTGGCGCTGGCACGACCTACGCCGCTGGGGCCTGCTCGACAGCCAGGCCGGCGTGGACGAGCTGAAAGCCCGCGACCCCGACTTCAACAACTTTGAAGTAGGGAAATCGGCCCTGCTGCCCATTCCGCGCACCGACGTGGACATTGCCAACCTGACCCAAAACCCGGGCTGGAAATAAGCTCCGCCGCACGCCCGGAGCATTGGCGGAGCCCTTGCGTCGGGCGTGTTTTCTTATCTGCCGCTACTTTTCCCTTGCTTATGTTTTCCCCTCTATACCGGGCGGCCAGCGTCCTGCTTCTTTCCTCACTAACGCTGCTGGGCTGCAAGAAAGACAAGCCGGCCCCCTACGTACCCAACGCGCCCACCACTAGCACCACTTTTAAGAACCCGCTCCTGCCCGCCGGCCCCGACCCCTGGGTGTACCGGAAGGATAACACCTACTACTACATGAGCACCACGGGCGGCAACATCACCATCCGCAAAACGGAAAAGATGTCGGAGCTGGGTTCGGGAGTGAGCACCGTAGTCTGGTCGCCCCAGCAGGGTGGCGTAAACCAGCGCGACCTGTGGGCCCCCGAGCTGTATTTCTTTGATGGGAAGTGGTACATCTACTACTCCGCCGACCCATTTTGCTGCGCCGGGCACCGCGTGCACGTGCTGGAGAATGCCTCCGCTGATCCTACCACCGGTACCTGGGTGTACAAGGGCCGCATTGCCAGCCCCAACCAGGACCTGTGGGCCATCGACGGCACTGTGCTGGAGCAGAATGGCAAGCGCTACCTGATCTGGTCGGGCCACGAAATTGAGGCGACCGGGGAGCAGCGCCTCTACATTTCGGAGATGAGCAACCCCTGGACGCTGGTGGGGCCCCGGGTGCAGCTATCCAAACCCGACTACAGCTGGGAAACCGTTGGCGACCCGGACGTAAACGAAGGGCCCGAAATCCTGAAGCACGGCGACAAAACCTTCCTGGTGTACTCGGCCAGCCACTGCAGCACCGACGACTATGCCTTGGGCATGCTCACCGCTTCAGCCACTGCCGACCCCATGCTGCCCGCCTCTTGGACGAAGTCGGCCACGCCGGTGTTCACCAAGAACCCGGCTGGCCAAGCATATGGCCCGGGCCACAACGGGTTCTTCCAGTCGAAAGACGGCACCGAGGACTGGATTATCTACCACGCCAATCCCCAGGCCGGCCAGGGCTGCGGCGACCAGCGCAGCCCGCGCATTCAGAAGTTCACGTGGAATGCCGATGGCACGCCCAACTTTGGTACGCCGGTAGCCCTGGGCACTGCGTTGCCCAAGCCGTCGGGCGAGTAAGCAGGCCAGGCCCGATTCCTTTTCGTTTTTAAACGCTGAGACCTTGCCACAACCCGTTTTAAGTACAACTATTCATCGTTTCGGGGGCTCATGGGCCTTGGGGTTGGCCTTGCTGGCGGCCTGCCAGCAGCCGGCCACCACCAGCCGCCCTCCCGAAACCAGCCGGCCGCAGTCCACGGCCACCGCGGCGGCTATTCCCAACCCCGTGCTGCCCGGCGACTTTCCCGACCCATCCGTAGTGAAGGTGGGCAATACGTATTGGGCTACGGCTACGTCCTCTAACTGGGGCCCCACGTTTCCGCTGCTGAAATCTACCAACCTCACGAGCTGGGAACTAGTAGGCCACGTGTTTCCGGGCGAGCGGCCGGCCTGGGCCGATTATTATTTCTGGGCCCCGGAAATCAGCCAGGAAGGTGCCAAAACCTACGTGTTTTACACCGCCCACAAGCGGGGCGGTAACCTGGCCGTAGGCGTAGCCAGTGCCGACAATCCGGCCGGCCCTTACACCGACCACGGCCCCCTAGTTGGGCAGCCCGACGGCTCCATTGACGGTTTCCCGATGCGGGACGAGAAAGGGCAGCTTTACCTGATCTGGAAAGAGGACGGCAACAGTGTGCAGCAGCCCACGCCCATCTGGGCGCAACGACTGAACGATACGCGCACGGCCCTGGTAGGGGAGAAGCAGGAGCTGTTTCGAAACGACCCCAGCACCTGGGAAGGCAACCTGGTGGAAGGGGTATCCATTGTGCAGCACCAGGGGTACTTCTATGCCTTTTATGCCGGCAACGGTTGCTGCGGCCGCGGCTGTACCTATGCTACGGGCGTGGCGCGGGCCAAAAACCTGCTCGGCCCCTGGGAGAAATACGCCCGCAACCCCATTCTTATCAACAACGACACCTGGAAGTGCCCCGGCCATGGCACGGCCGTAGAGCACCAGGGCCGCTGGTATATGCTTCATCATGCTTACCATACAGGCAGCCAGGAGTTCGTGGGCCGCCAGGGTGTGCTAAGTGAGTTTACCTGGGCGGCCTCCGGCTGGCCTGAATTTAAGGGCGGCAGCACACCAGCGGCTCCAGCGGCGCCCACGCCGGTGGCTTTCACCGATGAGTTTACGGGTAAGGCCCTGCAGCCTTCCTGGCAGTGGCCGGTAGAGCAGCGCCCTGCCTTCGCTCTGCGGGGCGGGCAGCTGCAGCTCACCGCCCGCCCCGACCATGCTGGGGCGGCCCTGGGTCAGTCGACTACCACGCCGGGCTACACCGCTACTACCACGCTGCTTAACCCAGCTAGCCTGCCCGCGGGCAGCCAGGCCGGCCTGGCCGCGCACGGCGACCCGGATAATCTGCTGTCGGTAGTAGCGGGTGGCGGCAAGGTGCAGCTGGTCCAAGTGGAAAAAGGCCAGTTCAAAACCCTGGCCGAGGCGGCACTCCCGGCTACCAAAGCCTTGCGCCTTCGTTTGCAGGCCCAGCAAGGGAGCCGGTTCAGCTTTGCCTGGAGTGCCGATGAAGGCAAAACCTGGCAGCCCCTACCCGCCGATGGAGCCGCCGTCAATGGGGCATACCTGCCCCCGTGGGACCGGGGCATCCGGGCCGGGGTGCTGGCCCACGGGCCGGCTACTACCGTGGCTTCCTTCGAGCAGTTTTCTCTCGTTCCCAACCCTTAAAGAACGGGTGCTCCGACGTAAGGCTTTTTTGGAAAACCTCCTCGTCGGCGCCCCTGCTCTCTTCTTTCTTTCCTGTCTATGACTTCTTTTTCCCGCACCGGGGTAGTGACAACCGGCCTGGCCAGCTTGCTGCTGACGGCCGCCTGCCAGCAGTCAGATACCACCACCGGTACATCGACTGATGCTGCCTCCGCTGCCGCTGCCGCTACTACTCAGTCAGCCTCCCGTACCATGCCCACTTCCAGCGTCTTCGGCCAAATGGCAGACGGCACCCAGGTGCAGCTCTACACCCTTACCAATGCCCACGGCCTGAAGGCCACCATTACCAACTACGGTGGCACGCTCACCAGCCTGCTGGTGCCCGACAAAAACGGTAAGCTCGGCGACGTAGTCTTAGGCTTCGACAGTTTGGAAGGGTACCTGGCACCCGTTTACAAGCAGGAGGGGCCTTACTTCGGGGCGTTAATTGGGCGCTACGGCAACCGCATTGCTAAGGGCAAGTTCACCCTGGAAGGCAAGCAGTACACCATTGCCACCAACAACGCGCCCAACACCCTGCACGGTGGCAAAGAAGGGTTCGACAAAAAGCTGTGGCAGGCTACCCCGGGCACCTCGGCTGATGGGCAGACGCTGACGCTGACATACCAAAGCAAGGATGGGGAGGAAGGCTACCCCGGCACGCTCAACGTAAAGGTAGTGTACACGCTTACGGAAGATGATGGTCTGCGCCTGGACTACACCGCTACCACCGATAAGCCGACGGTGCTTAACCTCACCAACCACAGCTACTTCAACCTCAACCTGGCTTCCAAGCAGGGAATCCTGGACCATGAGCTGACGCTGAACGCCGACCGGTTTACCCCCGTCGACAACACCCTTATTCCAACCGGGGTACTGCAGCCGGTGCAGGGCACGCCCATGGATTTCCGCCAGCCCCACCGCATAGGGGAAAGAATCAAGCAGGTGCCCGGCGCAGCCCCCGGGGGCTACGACCACAACTGGGTACTGGCCGACGCCCAGCGCAGCAGCATTGCACAGGCGGCCACGGTGTATGAGCCCACCACGGGCCGCACCATGCAGGTGTTCACCGACCAGCCGGGCGTGCAGTTCTACTCCTCCAACTTCCTGAAGGGCAACCTCAAAGGCAAGGAGGGCATGACCTACAACCAGTACGCCGGCCTCTGCCTGGAAACCCAGCACTTCCCCGATTCGCCCAACCGCCCCAATTTCCCCAGCACGGAGCTCAAGCCCGGCGAGACGTTCCGCTCCACCACCGAATACCGGTTTAGCGTGCGCAAGTAGCCCGCCGCTTTTCTCTTCTCCTTACGACGCCTGCCTTCTTTGTACTAATGGGAAATGGATTTAACACCCTGGATTTAAGCGTGTTTCTGCTGTATCTGGTGGGCGTATCAGCCTACGGATACTATGTGTACCGCAGCAAGCAGCAAGCCCAGGTAACCACGCAGGACTATTTTCTGGCCGAAGGCTCCCTGACGTGGTGGGCCATTGGGGCCTCCATGATTGCCTCCAACATCTCGGCCGAGCAGTTTATTGGCATGTCGGGCTCCGGCTTTTCGCTGGGGGTAGCCATTGCAGCCTACGAGTGGGTAGCCGCTATTGTCCTCATTTTCGTGGCGGTGTTCTTCATGCCGATTTACCTCCGGCAGAAGATTTACACCATGCCGCAGTTTCTGGAGCAGCGCTATAACTCCACGCTCAGCCTGATCATGAGCATTTTCTGGCTGTTCCTGTACGTGCTCGTCAACCTCACGGCCATTCTCTACCTCGGCGCCCTGGCTATCAATAACCTGACTGGCGGGGAGCATTTTCATCTGGTGCTTATTGGCCTGGCGGTATTTGCCCTGGTGCTCACGCTGGGCGGCATGAAAGTGGTGGGCTACACCGACGTAGTGCAGGTAACCGTGCTCATCGTGGGTGGCCTGGCCACGTCCTACATTGCCCTGACGCTGGTGAGCGAGAAATTCGGCCTCGGCCACAACATTTTCGCCGGTTTTCAGGCCATGATGCGCGACGCTGACGACCATTTTCACATGGTCTTCGAAAAACCCGGGCCCGGCGCTTCCCAGGCCTACATCGGCAAGTACCTGGCGCTGCCGGGGCTGGCTATGTACGCCGCCGGGCAGTGGGTGGCCAACCTCAACTACTGGGGCTGCAACCAGTACATTACCCAGCGTGCCCTGGGCGCCAACCTGCACACGGCCCGCACGGGTATCTTGTTCGCCGGGCTGATCAAAATCATCATGCCCGTGATAGTGATGCTGCCGGGCATTGCGGCCTATGTGCTGCACAAGAACGGCAGCCTACAGGCTGAAATGGCCCCCGGCGGTTCTTTCAACCCCGACAACGCTTACTCTGCCATTCTCAATTTCCTGCCCAATGGCCTCAAGGGCTTGTCCTTGGCGGCACTGACGGCGGCAATTGTGGCCTCCTTGGCGGGCAAGGTGAACTCCATTTCCACCATCTTCACCCTCGACATCTACAAGCGCTACCTGCACAAGGAAGCCACCGAGCAGAAGCAGGTGTGGGTGGGCCGCCTCACCATTCTGGTAGCCATGCTGCTGGCTGTGCTGCTCACTTGGGAAGACGTGCTGGGCATTGGGGGCGAGGGTGGTTTCATCTTCATCCAGAAGTACACGGGCTTTATCTCCCCGGGCATCGTGGCGGTGTTCCTGCTGGGCATGTTCTGGAAGCGCACCACGGGTACGGCAGCCGTGGCCGGGATGCTGGCGGGCTTCCTGCTCTCGGTGTTCTTCAACAACTTCGCTCCCAGTGTGCTGGGCCACGACAATATCCTGTACACTGCTTTCCCCAACGGTCAGGGCGGCTACGAAATTCCCTTCCTGATCTGCATGGGCTGGTCGTTTTTCTTCACCGTGGTGCTGATGGTCCTGGTCAGTCTGGCCGGGCCCCGCCTCAACCCCAAAGCCCTGCACCTGGAGCCGGGCATGTTCAAGGTGAGCCCCCAGACGCTGACGCTGATTGTGATTACGCTGCTGCTGATTACGGCTTTGTACGTCAAGTTTTGGTAGAAAAGCGGCCAGTGAGGGCTAGTCGTCTTCACAGGCCGTTGCTGTTCGTTGCGCTTTCGTTTGGTATCAACTTATTCCTTTTTCACCTAATCCAACTCCCCATGAAAAACACTTTACGCCTGCCCAATCTGATAGCAGCCCTGCTGCTGGTCCTGCTCACCGCGCCGGCGCTGTGGGCCCAAACGCCCGGTATTGTCTCGGGCGGAGTATACAAGTTCACGCACAAAGGCGTGACGCCGGCCGTATGCCTCGATGTCGACAACAACCTGGCTACGCCCGGGACCCGCATTCACCAGTGGCTCGACAACGGCAACGATGCCCAACGCTTCGTGGTGACGCTCCAGACCGACGGCAGCTACAAACTGATGCACCTGAACACCGACCAGTTCGTGCAGCCCGTGGGTGGTGCCACCGAGCACGGCACCCGTATCGAGCAAAACAACAGCACCGACGCCGACTATCAGCGCTGGACGCTGCAGGACATGGGCGAAGGCTACTACAAAGTGACGCTGAAAGGCACCAATCAGTGCCTGGAGGTAGCCGGCAACAGCCCCGACCCTGGCGCCGACGTGCAGCTGTGGGATGATAACGGCAACGACGCCCAGCGCTGGCTGATAGAGCGCATGGACGCAACCACCGGCAACAAGCGCGCCGCAGGCCCTGCGTTCAGCCTGACGGCTTCGCCCAACCCGTTCTCGCAGCAGTTGCGGGTAGAAGTGCAGGGCCTCGCCAACGGCCCGGCCCGCATCAGCCTGTGTGATATGCTCGGCCGCTCGGTGTACAGCGAAGCCGTGGAGCTGCGCCGCGGCCCGAACACGCTGCCCGTGCGCACTTCGGCTCCCGCCGGCCTGTACGTGCTGCGTGTGCAGCAAGGCGCTTCGGTGCAGCAGCTCACCCTGGTGCAGCGCTAGTCGCAGCCTTAAGGTTATTTGGTAAAAAGAAAGCCCCTTGCGCGTAGCAAGGGGCTTTCTTTTTGAAGGTTGGTGCCAATAAGCTGCCAAGAAAAGCTACCACTTCACGGCGGCTGTCAAGAAGAAGCTGCGCGGGTCGGCGGGCAGGATGCCGGGGCCCGGGTAGCCCGTGGCGCGGCGGGTGAAGTAAATGGCATTGCCCAGGTTGTTCACGCTGCCTTCCAGCTTCAGCCACTTCCGCTCCCACGACACAGAGGCGTCCCAGATGTGGTAGGCCGGAATCAAGCCCACCACGGCCGAGTTGGCATCCGGCTGCGAGTCCTGAGGGCTGTTGGGGGCGTTGGTGGCTTCCGAGAACTGATCGGCCAGGTAGGTGAACTGCAGCGAGGCCTTAAACGGCCCGTACCCGCCCTGCATCCCTGTCTTCAGGTTTACCTGGGGCACAAATTCCACCTGCTTGCCTACCACCTGCGCGTTCTGGCTGGCTGTGTAGCGGCTGCGGATCAGGGCCGCATTCCCGAAAACCGACCAGCGCCAGGCCCCCGGCTCAGCGGTGGGGCGCAGCACCCGCAGCACGTCGGCCTCGGCGTAGGACTCTATCCCCAGAATGAGGGCCCGGCCGATGTTGCCGCGAAAGCGCAGGGTGCGGTCGTTGGTATCGAAGGTCTGCACTTCCCCGATGCGGTTGTTGTAGCGTAGGGCAAATAGGCTCAGGTCGTAGGTGAGCCACTGGCCCTGCTCCCCGCGCAAACCCAGGTCGGCGGAGTAGCCCCGCTCGTCGCGCAGGTTGGGGTCAATCACCAGGGAGTTGTTGGCAATCTGCATGTCGCTAAAGGTGATGGAGCGGTAGTTCTGCGACACGTTGGCGTACAGCTCGCGTTCCTCCACGGCTTTGTAGCTGGCCCCCAGGCCCCCAATCACGAGGGAGCGGGGGCTGGTGCGCTGCTCCCGGAAGGTGTTGTTGGCGATGATGTTGCCGGCCAGGTCGCGCTCCACGCTGCCGTAGCTGCCCTCGGCCTGGGTGCGGATGTACTCGTAGCGCAGACCCGGCGTCAGGGAAAACTTCGGCCCGAAGTAGAAGATGTTTTCGGCAAACACCGCCGCATTGTAGTTGGGAAAGCGGTAGTCGGAGTAGGCCGATTGGCTGCTCTCGCCTTCCTCGGGGCGCACAAAGCGGAAATCGGCCCCGCGGCCGGCCGGCCCGAAGCCCTGCACGCTGTGGTTGTAGCCCCGGTACAGGCGCGTGCCCACCAGTAGCACCCCGCTGTTGGCTTCGCTGAGGGTATAACGGTTCAGGTAGCGGGCTTCCAGGCCCACGTTGCGAAACTGCCCCGTAATCAGGTCGCGCAGCTGCGCCTCGTCATCGGCGCGCTCCACAAAGTTGGGGCGGTAGCCCAGGGATTTGCGCGAAGCTAGTAGCCCAAACGTGGTCAGGTTGACGTTGGCCCGGGAACTCAGTTTCCAGTCGGCGGAAAGGTTAAACAGGTTCCAGTCCACGTCAAACCAGTTGCGCGCCCGGTTACTCTGGCGGGCGTCGCGCGCGAACTGCCGGTCGCTGAGGCCCCCGGGCTGCTGGGCCAGGTAGTTCATGTGGGTGAACTGGGCGCCAAGTTTCAGGTTTTCAGTTAGTTGGTAGCGCACGTCGGCGTAGGCAGTTTTGCTGTCGAAGTGGGCGTTGGGGCGCCACCCGTCCCCGCGCTTGTACTGGGCAAAGGCGTAGTAGCTGAGCTTCTTCACCGTGCCGCTCACGCTGTTGAAGGAGTTGAAGAAGCCGTAAGAGCCCACTGTCTGCCGCGCCACCACACTGATGGTTTTGTCGGGCTCGGGCTTGCGCAGCTCAAAGTTCAGCAAGCCCCCAAACTGGGTGCCGTACTGCAGCGAAGCCGCCCCGCGTACCAGCTGAATGCGCTTGATGGCTTCGATGGGAGGCGTGTAGTAGCTTTCGGGGTAGCCCAGGGCGTCGGCGGAAATGTCGTAGCCATTCTGGCGCACGTTGAAGTTGGCCGTGCGGTTGGGGTCGAGGCCGCGCCCGCCAATGCTTAGCTGCAGGCCGCCCTGGTCGCTTTCCCAGATGTTGAGGCCGGCCACCCGGGCGTACACCTGGCGGGCGTTGTTGGTGGCCAAGTTGGCCACCAGGTTGTCGGGCACAATCACCTCCGACTTTTTAGCTGCGAAGATGGCCGTGCCCTCCACCTCGCGCAGGCGCGTTTGCCCGAAACGGGCCTGGGGGGCGGCTACCACCACCTCCCCGAGCTGCCGCTCCCGGCGCACAAGCTCAAATTCAAATGTGCCGCCGCTGGCGGGCAGCTCTACCTGGGTGCGCAGCGCTTCGTGGTCGATGGAGGAGAGCTGCAGCTGCTGGCGGCCGGGCGCCAGCCGGGAGAGTGTAAACAGGCCGGTGCTGTCGGTGCGGGCAATCTGGCGGGAGCCGCGCACGTACACCTCACACCCAGCCACGGGGCGGTTGGTGGTGGCCTCGCGCACGCGCCCCTGCAGGGTAGCCTGCTGCGCCACGGCGGCGCTGGCCGTGAGCATGCACACGGCCAGCGCCGCGCTATAAACCGGTAATCTCATCATCGAAGGGTAAAATCCAGGACTTGGGCCGCCAGTCGTCGCGGATGCGGGCCAGGTCCACGGTGGGGTCAATAAACGCCTTGCCCAGGCGGCCGTTCAGGCTCACGTAGGCATCGGCATATACCTGCGGGGCGTGCATGCCTTGGCGGGCGTAGTAGTCGTGCAGGTAGTGGGCAAACTGCACCAGCATATCGGGCTGGGTGCTCATCATCTTTTCCTGGAGCACGCTCAGGTGCTCGTAGTTGTTCACGAGCCGGGCTTGTTTGGTTTGGCCGTCGACTACTTTAAACTGCACCTGTCCCATCTTCTCCATGAGCATTACCCGCCAGGAAAACCGGTAGCCCTCCTCGGTCCAGAACAGCTCGTGGGGGTAGAGCAGGTAGCGGAAAGGCACCAGCAGCTGCACCAGGAAAAATGTGCCTAGGCCCAGGAGCAGCAGGCGGCGCACGGCCGGCCGGTAAACCAGCGGGGCCGCAGGGCGGGGGAAGGACGGAGCCTGGCCGAACAGGCGGCGCAGCTGCTGCAGCACCCGCTCGTGCCACTCAGCGGGAAAGAAAATCAGCGCGGCCACCATCATCACGTAGGGAAACATGCCAATAGGGAACAGCACCGCCGTGAGCACGTGAAACACCACCACGGTGGCGTAGGCCCAGGCCCGGGTACGGCGCCAGAGCAGGAAGAAGGGCACTGTGAGGTCGTAGAAGGCGCCGAACCAGCTAAAAGCGTAGGCCACCCAGACTTGCCCAAGCAGCGGCCCGATAAGGGGTAGGTCGTTTTTGGCCGGCAGCCAAATGCGCAAGGGCATAGCGTGTATCAGCCAGTCGGAATTGAGCTTGGCCAACCCGGCGTACACATACACGATGCCCATGAGCAGGCGCAGGGCATCCACCGTCCAGCGGGGCACCTGATTGCGCCAGCGGCTGGGGGGCCGGTGCGCGTCGAGGGAGAAGTAGCGCCCGGCTGGCAGCACTACCAGGAGCAAGGCCACCAAGCTCACGAAGTAGTAGTGGTTGAGGTAAGTGCTTTTGTCCATGAGCTCGATGTAGGTGAAGCTCAGAAACAGCCCCGCCGCCGCTGTGTGGTACCAGTAGCCCACGGCCACCAGCAGGGCGCACACGCCGCACACCGCAAACAGCCCGTAGGTGTAGGGCCCCAGGGGCTTTATCCACTCAAAGCCGTAGTAGCTGAAGAAGAACTTCGGCTGCAGATACAGTTCGGCTATCCAGCCCTTGGCCCAGAAACGCACAACGCTGGCCAGTACCAGCAGGCCAAAAGCCAACCGGAACGTAGCCAGCGGAGCCGCTGGGGTAAGCGCGTGCAGGGAGTACGGCAGCCGTCGTGCGGGCATTAGTCGCCGTCGTTGTCGACGTACGTTACCGTGATGCCCAGGGCCGAGGTCATATCCACCTTGATCATGCGCACGGCTTTCTGCATCTCGTTGTAGGAAGCCACGGCGTCGGCATTCCGGGCCGTGAGGGCCGTGTACAGGTCGGGGCTCAGGGAGTACAGCTGCTGGTATGAAGCATCAAACTGGGTGCTGATCAGGCTGCTCAGTGCCTGATCCGTGCGGCTGTCTTTGGCGCCCAGGGCATCCAGGTAGCTTTTCAGGGAAGGCTGCCCGGCGCGGCCGTTGAAGAATTTCTGCACCGCCGTGTGGGCCGTGAGGGCCAGCTGCAGGGGCAGGCCCCCGCGGAAGTAGTACGCTTCCATCTTGGCCGGTAGGGGAGTGCCCGTCATTACACCGGCCGGGATGCCCACTTTGCCGGCCCGCAGGTAGCGCTCAAAGTACTGGGAGTAAGCATTGATAACCCGCGAAAGCGAGGAGCTGGCATCGGTGCCGGTGTTGGCGATGAAGGTGTCGCGGTAAGAGCCGTTCCACTGGGTGTACACAGTGCCGAAGGTCTGCTCCATCTCGGTTACCACATCGGTGAGGTAGCGGCGGTGGTTGGCGGAGGTGGCAAACAGCTGGGCAATGGCCGCGTCGTCGGCCGCCGAGCCGTTGAGTAGGTAATCCAAGGCTGGGAAGCCCTGCTGAGGAATAGCCGTAGACAGCTCGAAGTTGTAGCTGCCCGTGCTGATATTGTTGTTGATACCGGTTACATCGGCCGGGTAAATGTTGAAGTGGTTGCGCAGGCTTGCTTGCTCGGCCGGGCCCACCTCAAACATTTCTACTTTCTGCCACTCCACATACGCCAGCTGCCAGGCGTCGCGCGCTTCCTGCAGGGTAGCTTGGGAAGGCGCCGCCGTAAAGGCCGTTGTTTTGGCTTTCAGCACCACCAGCTTGTCGTTTAAGCGCTGGTAGCCCGGCTTCATCAGGCTGTCGGCCCAGTACGTGAGCAGGGCCCGGCGGTCTACGGCGGCATCGGGCCCGGGCGTATCAGTACCCGCGTTCTTCTCGCAGCTGATCATACCGAGCGCGCCAAGCAGAAGCGCAAAAGCAAACAAAACGGACTTTTTCATTGACAAGGCTTTTTTCCGGCCAAGGTCAGGAAGTAAAAGCTGTCTTACTTCCTGACCTTGCGTTCCTGGCATAGCAGGGCCGAAAGTTACTGAATATTGAACTTGGCTTTGATGGCGTTGACGGCGGCGTCGGCCTGGGCGTTGGTCAGGCTCCAGGCACCCTGGCTGCCCGACATGAGCCCGGCGAGCAGGTTGTCGGAGAAGGCCGCGTCGGCGCCGTACTTGGTGCAGAACCGCAGGGAGTAAATAAAGCCGAGGCCTTCACCCAGGGCATGGGCCTTCACATCCAGGGCAGAGGCGGCCTTCCAATTGTTCAGGTAAGACACCGCAGCCAGGGCAATAGTTTTCTCCAGCTCCGTGCGAATAATCTCGGCCTGGGCTTTCATGCCGGCTGCGTCGTTGTTTACGATAGCGGCGCGCCCTTTCAGGAAAGCCATGTACACGGCGGGCGAGGCCGGGCCGTTCTTTTCGTTCAGGTAGCCAGCCAGGAAACGTTCCCGCGGGGTGGCGGCAATGTCCGTGGTCATAATGGCGTTTTTCGTTAGGAAGCCGTAGGCCAGGTCCCAGTTGTGCTCCAGCTCCGAGTAGGTTTTGCCGGCTACCACTTTGCTGTTATCAGCCTTCAGGGCGTTGTCCGTCAGCAACAGGTTGTTGATCTGGTCGAGCAGTACCGCCCCAATCAGGGCTTTCTGGATAACCTGGTTGACTTCGTACCCATTGGCATCCACGAGGTAGCGGCCCAGGCGGCCGGCGTTGCCGGGAGTAGCCACGTTGTTTACCGACTGGCTGGCCGTAGCCAGCTGGCTGATGCTTTGCTCAATGTAAGTGCGGGCAGCTTCGGCGTTTGTAGCGGGGAAGGAGGCTGCCGTGCTGCCGCGCAAAGACAGACCCGAGGTATTCAGCTCGGCGGTGGTAAAATAGCCGCCGGTGTTGGCATACAGGCCGCGCAGCTTGGCCTCGTCCAGGGTAGCGGGTACCGCCGGTGCTGCTACGGCTACCTGTGCCATGTACGTATTAAACTCCGTAAACATGTCCAGGCGCTGGTTGGCGGCCGTCAGGTCCACCGTCGACTGGCCGCTGGCGTCCTTAAATGACTCCGTATACTTAGAAGAGGCCGTCAGTGTGCTGGTGTCCATCTTGGCGCGCAGGGCCGGGGCCGTCTCGCTATCATCCTTATCACAGGACGTAAAACCGAAACTCAGGGCCAGGAGGGCAACAGCAGCAAATCTGAAAGTCATTGGAAAGAGGATTGGGTGAATAGGAGCACAAAAGTAATCTGCTATTTGGAATCATTACAAACAGTTGATAAAATTATTTAGACTATTTCTGAAAAAGGCAACAGAGCGCATCGTTCACCTGTGTGCGCGACGTCCTGTTTCTTCCGGGGCAAGAAGCAGAAAGCCGTCAGTTACTGCTAAACCCGCAGCCGGCCGAAAGGGTTAATCCGGCCGCCAGCTCCGTGGCCGGTACTGCTGGCTGTTCCTGCCGGCAGTACCGACCACAACCATTCAGACAAAAAGCCATGGCGCCAAACAAGGGCCTACTGATGAGCTTTTTTGTCCAGGTAATGGCCGCTTTTCAGCTGGGTATAATACCTTAGTATTAAAATTTTAGAATATACACCGGTCTCCATATGACGACTCAGTCGGCTTGGCCTGTCAAGCGCTATTGGGCACCGATGGTCTGGCTCTGGGGCCTGTTGCTGTTCGCCGCGACCCCAGCGGTGCGGGCGGGCAGCCCCGACTGGCAGCGCGACCCAGTGCTTAGCCCCTTGCTGATTCAGCAAATGGTGACCGACCCGACGGGCCTGCGCTGGGTAGCCACCGACGAAGGCGTATACCGCTACGATGGCTACGGCCTGGTATCCCTGCAAAGCCTGGTGCGCCAGGGGCCGCGCCTGCGAGTGGAACTGGTGACGGTGCTGGCCCTCGACCGGAAAGGGCACCTGTGGCTGGGCTCGGAGTCGGGGCTGTTTCGGTTTGACGCGCGCAGCGGGCAATTGATGCCCGTGCCGCTGCCCCTGGCTTTGGATGAGCGCCCCCGGGTGAAAGCCCTGCAGCACGACCCGCGCACCGACCGCCTCTGGGTGGGCTACGGTGCCGGAGCTGTGGCCGTGCTGGCCGCCGCTGCCCCGCTGCACCCGCTGTTTCCCGTCAGACGGGTGGCCGATACCGACTTTTACTTCACCCTCGAAACCGGCGGCTCCGGCGCTTGGCTGGCCAACGATCAGGCCACGCTCTATCACCTCGATGCCCGGGGCGCGGTATGCCAACGCCTGCAGGCCCCCGAGCTGCTGCTGCCAGTGGCGGGTACCCGGCCCCAGCGCTTCTACAGCCATCGGGCCCTCTACGCGCTGGACTCGGCCGGTGCTCTGCGCCCCGTGTGCCGCTGGCCCCGGGCGTTGCCCGAAGGCAGCGACCGGCCCTACGTGACCGACAGCACCCTTGACGTGCTGGCGCAGGGGCAGTGGGTGCACGTAAGTGGCGTGCGTGGCCCCCGCCCGCGCCTGCGGGTGACCCCCGCAGCCCTGAGCCCCGATGATAACAATACCCGCAATTATAGCCTCGACCGCGACGCCTATGGCAACTGGTGGTGCTTTGCCCGCACCTGGCGCGGCTGCTACCGCTACCGCCAGGCGCAGGCCCTGGTACAGCCCCTGGCCCGCGCCGGTGGTCAGCCGCTGAGCAGCACCCGTTTAATTGCCCGCCTGCCCGATGGCCGCCTGCTGGTCTCCACCTACGGCGGCGCTTTCACCCAGGCGGCCGATTCGCCGACTGCCCGGCTGCGGCCCTTCCCGCTGTGGCTGCGCCTGCCACCTCAGCCGCAGCCATACGCGGCCGTCTTCGATGCCATACACTGTGACCCTTCCTCCCGCACGGCTGTGGTGGCCGATGAGCTATGGGGTGTGGCCCGGCTTGACCTCAAGACGGGGCTGGTGAGCAACCTGGCCGGTGGTCCGGTAAACCAGTGGAGCCGTCTCACCAACGGCCCCACCCGGGCCTACACTCTGCTGGCCGACCACGGCGGGCGCCTCTGGGCCGGCGGCCACACCGGCTTGTTCCTGCTCAGCCCCGACCGGCGTGCGCTTCGCCGTTACCAAAATAACCGCCCCGACTGGCCCCTGCACAAGCTCGACATCGTGGGCCTGGCCGAAGACCCCCGCGACCACGCGCTGTGGGTAGCCACCAACGGCGGCTTGTTCTGGTTGCCACCCAACCAGCCGGGGGACCTACGCGTGTTTGCCGTGGCCGCGAGCCCCGGGCGCCGTCTGCCCACCGATGCCCTTACCGCGGTGCGCTCGGCCGGGCCCGGCCAGGCCTGGGTGGGCACCCGCGACCAGGGCCTGCTGCTGGTTGATGCCCAGGCTGGCTTGGTGCGTCAGGTGAGTGTGAACGAGGGCCTGCCCAGCCATAGCTTGGCCTCGGTGCTGCCCGATGGGCGGGGTAACCTGTGGCTGGGCACCTACGCCGGCCTGGTGCGCTTCACCCCGGGCTCGGAACACTTGGCGGTTTTTGGCGAATCCGAAGGCCTGCACGACACGGAGCTTAACCGCTACTCCGGCCTGGCTGAGCCGGACGGCACCCTATGGTTTGGCGGCACGGGAGGGGTCTTCCAGTGGCAGCCTGGCTTGATGACGGCGAGTCTGAAACGCAAGCCGCGGCTGCTGCTTACCGAGCTGGGTTTGCCCGCTGGCGCTTCCGTAAGCGTCCGGCCCCTGCCCGCCGAGCTGGTGCCGTCCCTGCAACTGGCCGCGGGGCCTAACGCTTTCGTAGAGCTGCGCCTGGCGCTGACTAATTTTTTGCCCCTGAGCAGGCCCGCTATAGTTACCGTCTGCTTGAGGCCGATAGCCGGCGGCGCACCGCCTGGCTCAACACCCCCCGGCGGCTAGTGCTGCGGGGGCTGGCCCCCGGCGACTATACCCTGGAAGTGCGGGCCGAAACGGCGCCGGGCCAGCCTGCCCTCAACCACCTGTACCTGCCCCTGCACGTGGCGGCCAGCTGGCAGCAGCAGCCGCTGGTATGGCTCCTGCTGGCCGGACTGCTGCTGGCCCTGGGCTATGGCACCTACTGGCTGCGCTTGCGCCGGGCGCTGCGCGACGCCCACCGGCGCGCCGAGCTGGCGGCCAACCTCCACGACGAAGTGGGGGCCTTGCTCACCCGCGTCACCATGCTGGCCGAGGTGCTGCGTGATCAGCACCTGCCCTCGGCGGCCTCCGCTACTGGCCCATACCCCGACTCCCGCACGACCTTTGACCGTCTGCTCTATAATAGTCGGGCCGCCGTGCAAACCATGCGCGATGTGGTCTGGGGTATTGATTCGCGAACCGACTCGATGGGTGCCCTGGTTGACCGTATGCGCGACCATCTCGACCAAACAGCCGCCGCCGCTGGCCTCACGGCCACGTTTGATTGCCAGGGGGCGAATAAGGGCCAGGCCTTGCCCACCCTGGTACGGCAGTACGTGTACCTGCTTTTTAAGGAGGCCGTGACCAACACCGCCCGGCACGCCCGAGCGGCCACCGGCATCAGGGTGCTGCTGCGCCGTGAGCGAAAGGAGTTGCTGTTGGAAGTGTGCGACGATGGCCAGCCCCATATCGCCGGGCCCCGCTGCTCAGTGGGTATGGGCCTGCGCAATATGCGGCAGCGGGCACAGGCCATCGGGGCCGATTTGCGAACGGGGCCGCGCCCCGATGGCCAGCCCGGTTACTACGTAGGTGTGCGGCTGCCAATAGCGTAAAGACCGTTGTTAGAGCAGGCCACGGGCCGCCCGGCTCAGCAGCTCGATCCGGCCGCTAACGTGCAGCTTGCGGTATACCGTTTTGACGTAGCTGCGCACGGTTTCGGGGCGAAGCTCCAGGCGCTGCGCAATTTCCTTATCGGCCAGGCCATCGACTATGGCTTCGAGCACCTGCTGCTCGCGGGCAGAAAGGCTGTTGGGATGGGTAGCCGCCACCGGCTTGAAGTGGTTGAGCACCCGGCGGGCCACGGCCGGGCTAAACGTGCCTCCCCCGGCTGCTACGTCCCGAATGGCCTGTTGCACCTCAGCCAAGGGCAGGTTTTTGAGCAAATAGCCGCTGGCCCCCCGGCTCAGCGCCAGGTAAATGCGGTCGGGGTCGTCGAACATCGTTTGCACGATGACCTCGGCCTGGGGCAGGCGCTCCTTAATGAGCGGCAGCGTATCCAACCCACTCAGGCCCGGCAAACCCAGGTCGAGCAGCACCACATCGGGGGGGAGCGAATTGCTTAGCTCGGCCAGAAAGTCTTCGGACGACTCGCACACCAGTACGCAGCGCATGCCCGGCTGCTGGTCGAGGTAATGACTGAGCAGGAAGCGTACCTCGGGGTCATCTTCAATAATGGCAAGGGCAAGTGGGAGCATGAACGTGCAAAAAAGATTTCCTAAGCTCGACGCTTTCATACTACCCGCAACGGGGGACAGTGTTTTGGAATAAACCGTTTTGTGCGGACAGATCAAACGATAAGTTGGTTTTGGCGGGCCGTTAGGGGCAAGGCGCAGTACCACTCACGGCAGGTGAGCAGCCGCTACGCCCTGCCTTTTTTGGCTCCGCCGCGCCAAGTGGGTACCCCCAAATGAGGGTAGTGTCGGAATTGTGACGGCTGCGGGAAACAGGGAGCTTTGCCCACTACTGACCAGGCTGTCCGGCCCCTCCCGTGTTGTTGGGAACGGTAGGCTGCCCGCTTCTTTTTTTTCAGCCTGATGAAACAAACGTACCCGCTTGCCGCCGCTCTTCGACTTCTTATTTCATCTATAAAGACCCGCTTACGGCCTGCAATTCGCTCCGGGCGGGGGGCGCGGGGCCTGGGTCGATACTGGATTGTAATCCTGCTGCTGAGCCTGCCGCTAATGGGGTGGGCGCAACCCACTATTACGGGCTTTACACCCACCAACGGACCAGTGGGCACGAGTGTGACTGTGACGGGCACCAACCTGGCCGGGGCCACGGCCATAACGGTAAATGGCACGGCTGGCACCCTCGTAGGCGTGCCCACAGCCACGAGCCTGACCTTCACGGTGGGTGTAGGTAGCAGTACGGGCCTCCTTAGGGTGACTACACCGGGGGGCATGGGCACCAGCAGCACCAGTTTCACGGTCCAGCCCAACATCACGGGGCTGAGCCCCACGCGCAACCTGCGCAACGCACCGGCCGCCAGCAACGTGGCCGTAACCTTCAGCCAGCCTATGGCTAACACCACCGCTACCCAGCAGGCCGTGCGCGTATTCAGCCCGCAGCGGGGCGGCCTAATGTTTGGTGGCACCCGGGGAACGGCTACGGTAAGCGGCAGCACCATTACCCTTAACCCCACTACGGACTTCCAGCCCGGGGAAACGGTTTTCGTGACGACCACCACCGGCGCCGGTAGCTCCGCCGGTCCAACGCTGGGCACGCCCCACGTACACCAGTTTACAACGGCCGTCGGCGGCACAGGCCGGGGAAATTTTGCCCGCTTGCCTAGCGCCCCGGCCGCCGATGCGGGCATCAACCCCAGCAGCGTGGCCATCGGCGACGTGGACGGTGATGGCGACCTGGACTACGTGACGGCCAACAACAACAGCCTCAACATTGTCGGGGAGCATACCGTCAGCGTCCGTCTCAACAACGGCTCGGGTACCTTTGCGCCGCCCGCCCTCAACGCCAACGTGCCCGTGGGCAACAACCCGCGCGGCGTAGCCTTGGGCGACCTCGACGGCGATGGGGACCTGGATTTCGTAAGCGCCAACTACAGCGGCAATTCGGCCAGTGTGCGCTTTAACGACGGCGCAGGCAGGTTTACCGGTACGGGTACCATCACCATGGGCACCAACCCCTTCGGTCTGGCCCTGGGCGACCTCGACACCGACGGGGACCTCGACATCATCAACACCAACGCCAACAACAGCTATCTGAGCACCCTGCTCAATCAGGGGGCGCCTACCATCACCAGTTTCACGCCTACGGCCGGAGCAACGGGTACGACCATTAGCATTACGGGTACCAACCTGTTGGGGACGACGGCTATTACCTTCAGCGGTACGAGCGGCAACGTGGTGACCACGGGCTTCACCGTGGCATCTGCTACGAGCCTTACCGGCGTAGTGGTGCCAGCCGGGGCCGTAACGGGGCCCTTGACCGTGACGACGGCCGGGGGCACGAGCGTGGCCAGCTCCGGCAGCTTTACGGTGGTGCCGCCGTTGCTCATCAGCAGCACCAGCCCGGTGGCCAACGCCCGGGCCGCTACGGCAACCGGGCCGGTCGCCATAACCTTCAACCAGGCCCTGACGACGGGCAGCACGGGGGCGCTGCGGGTGTTTAGCGCCCAGCGCGGGGGACTGCGCACGACAGCCAGCGGCAGCACCACGGTGACTGGGGCAGTGCTGAGCTTCGCGCCCACGTATGCTTTCCGGCCGGGTGAGACGGTGCAGGCTACGGTACGTACCACGGCTACGGCGGCAGTGGGCGGCAGCCTGGCCACGGCGCGGGTGCTTCAGTTCACGGCGGCCGCGGGCCCGGGGCCAGGTACCTTCAGCGGTACCGCCAACCCGGCCGTGGCCAGTAACCCCGAGAGCGTGGCGGCGGCTGACGTGGATGGTGATGGCGACCTGGACATCCTCTCGGCCAGCAGCAGCGGCAATACGGTGAGCGTCCGCCTCAACGACGGTAGCAGCAACTTCACCGGCACCACCAACGTGCCCGTCGGCAGCAGCCCCTTGAGCGTGGTAGCAGCCGACGTGAATGGCGACGGTGCCCTGGATATCCTCTCGGCCAACCAACAAGCCAACAGCGTGAGCGTCCGCCTGAACGACGGCAGCGGCAACTTCTCGGGCACCACCAACGTGGCCGTGGGTAGCCAGCCCTACAGCGTGGCGGCGGCCGACGTGAACGGCGACGGGAACCTGGACATCCTCTCGGCCAACTTTAGCAGTAACTCGGTGAGCGTCCGCCTCAACGATGGTAGCGGCAACTTTACCGGCACCACCAACGTGGCCGTCGGCACCAACCCTATCAGCGTAGTAGCGGCCGACGTGGATAGAGACGGCGACCTGGATATCCTGGCCGCGAACTTTAGCAGTAACAACGTAAGTGTGTGCCTCAACAACGGCTCTGGTACGTTCTCGGGCACCATCAATTGGCTCATGGGCAGCTTACCTCGGAGCGTGGTAGCAGCCGACGTGGACGGCGACGGCGACCTGGACATGCTGACCGCCAACCGACAAGCCAACAGCGTAAGTGTGCGCCGCAACGACGGCTTCGGCGACTTCTCGGGCGGTACCAGCAACGTAACCGTGGGTAACCTGCCCTACAGCGTGGTAGCAGCCGACGTGAACGGTGACGGTGCCCTAGATATTCTCACGGCCAACCAACAAGCCAATAGTGTGAGCGTCCGCCTGAACGACGGCAGCGGTGCGTTCAGCGGCACAACGAACGTGAGTGTGGGCAACAGCCCCGTCAGCATAGTGGCGGCCGACGTGGACGGCGACAACGACCTGGATCTACTCACGGCAAGCTATGGAGCCGCTAATGTGAGCGTGCGCCTCAACCAAGTGCCTCTGCCGGTGCTCACGTCTGTCAGTCCGGGCATTGGCGTACCGGGCAGCGTGTTGACCCTGACAGGCGCTAACCTAACGGGCACTACCACCGTCAACTTCGCTGGCAGCGCCGGCCCCAAAACCGTCAGCAGCGGCTTCACAGCCACGGCCACGAGCATCAGCGGCATTGTGGTGCCGGACGGCGCCCGGAGCGGGCCGATAACTGTGACGACGGCCAATGGTACGAGCGTCGTAGTAGGAACAGTGTTCTTTTCCCGAGCCAACACCCTGGTCGCGGGTACCAACCACACGGTAGCGGTTCGGGCCGACGGTACGCTCTGGGCCTGGGGCCGTAATAACTTCGGCCAGCTGGGCAATAATACTACTACCGACAGCGCCGTGCCCGTGCAGGTAGGCACCGGCATCACCTGGGTAAGTGCCTCAGCGGGCCTCTACCACACGGTAGCAGTCCGGGCTGACGGCACGCTCTGGGCCTGGGGCTACAACTTCTACGGCCAGCTGGGCAATAATACGACCAGCAGTAGCCTAGTGCCCGTGCAGGTAGGCACCGGTACCACCTGGGTGAGCGCGGCGGCGGGCGGTGATGGACATACCGTAGCGGTTCGGGCCGACGGTACGCTCTGGGCCTGGGGGCGCAACAATTCCGGTCAGTTGGGTAATAACAGTCTCACCGACAGTCCAGTGCCCGTGCAGGTAGGCGCCGGTACCACTTGGGTAAGTGCCGGGGCAAATAACCTGCACACGGTGGCGGTGCAGGCCGATGGCACCCTCTGGGCCTGGGGCTTCAATGGAACCGGCCAGCTGGGCAACAACAGCACCACCAACAGCCGGGTGCCCGTGCAGGTAGGAGCAGCCACCACGTGGGGGAGTGCGGCAGCCGGCGACGCGCACACGGTGGGCGAGCAAAGCTGCGGCGCCGTCTGGGCCTGGGGCCGCAACAGCTCGGGGCAGGTGGGTGACGGCACCAACACCCAGCGCAACAGCCCGGTGTTGGTGTACAGCCCCATCAGCCTGCTTACGTTTACACCCGCCAGCGCTGCCCCGGGTGCTACGGTAGTTGTAACGGGCACCGGCCTGAGCGGCCTGACCTCGCTCACCGTGAACGGGGCCGATGCCTTCGCCAGCCTCAGCAGTAACACGGCCACGGGCTTCACCTTCGTGGTGCCAGCCGGGGCCACCGCTACGGGTATCACCATGGTGGGCAACGGCTGCGGCACAGCCAGCAGCACCGACTTTACCGTAATCGTGGCACCGACCCTTACGGCCGTTAGCCCGGCTGCCGAGCTGGTAGGTTTGCCCGTTACGCTCACGGGAACAGGCTTCATGTCAGGTAGTACCGTTACTATTGGTGGAGTTGCCGCCAGCGTTACCTATAATTCCCCCACCAGCCTCACGGCCGTAGTTCCGGCTGGGGCAGCCGGTGGCAGCAGCGCGGTAGTCGTCAGTACGCCCGGCGGCAGCAGCCCCGGCACCCCAGCTTTCCCTGTGCTGACGGTGTACGATGCCCCGGTCGCCACCTGCCCCGCTACGCTGCCCTACCTGGCTACCGGCGACGGGCAGTGGCACTACCTGTTTGCCAGCAACGGTCAGGTGGTGGCGGCCCTGCAGGATACCCGCGCCGCGCTAGGCAGCGTCACGGTGAACTTTCGGGTAATCGGCCCGACCGGCCCCGTAGGCCAGGACGGCCGGGGCCGTTATTACCTCGACCGGAACTTCAAGATCAGCGCCAGCGGTGGCAACGACTTCGTCGGGGCCACCGTGCCCGTACGCTTCTTTGCCTTGGCGTCGGAATTGGCCCGCCTAGCTGCCGTCGACCCTGGGACTACCCTGGCTGCCCTCACCACCACCCAGTACAGCGGGCCCAACGAGGACTGCGACTTCGCCAATAACGACATAGTAAGCGGCGAGTTTCGCACTCTGGCTGCCCCGGGCAGTACCGTCGGCAATGGCGTGCCCTGGTTGGTGAGCGAAGTAGCCGTGGCCGACCACTTCTCCGAGTTTTACCTTACGGCCAGCTCCGGCCCGCTGCCGGTGGAGCTGACCGGCTTCACGGCTCAGACCCAGGAAGCGGCGGTGCAATTGCGCTGGCGCACGGCGTCAGAAACCAATAGCCAGCGTTATGATATTGAGCGCAGCGACGATGGGAAACGGTTTGAGAAGATCGGGGAACAGGCTGCCCAGGGCACCAAAACCAGCGCTACTACCTATGTCTACCACGATGCCCGCGCCCGCCTGCATGCCTTCGCTCATGACCGGTATTACCGCCTGCGGCAGGTGGATACCGATGGCGCGTTCAGCTACTCGCCCGTGCGGGTAGTTACGCTGGGCAGCGCGTCTGCGGGCCTGGCGCTGTTTCCTAATCCTACTCGTGCAGCCGTCACGCTCACGGGGCGGTGCCCGGTGCGCCAGTGCGTGTTTCCGATTCCCTGGGCCGCACCGTAGCCACCGCCACCGCCGATGCTGCGGGTACGGCACACTTGGTACTGCCTGCCGGGCTGGCGGCAGGCGTATACTCAGTGCGTAGCGGCGGACCGGCGCAGCGGCTGCTGGTGGAATAGGAGAGGAGGTACGCTTTGTTGCTGTGGGCTGGGCTTTCTGGGCTCTTTCCGGTTTGCTGCCGGGGTGCGTGCCCACTACGTCGTTTTCATCATTTTGCTCTACCGCGCTTCGCTATGCTTTCCCGCTTTTTTCGCCCTTTTCGTTTCGGCTCTTTTTTGGGGTGCTAGTCTTACTGCTACTGTTGGCAGCGGGTCGGGCGGTACGTGGCCAGGCCTCCTGCCCGCCGCCTGCCGGCTCTACCGGCGCCCACTGTCCGGCTGGGTGAAGCTCGTGCTCTGGCTGGCCAGTATGGTGCTTGCCGATATTGTCTGCCGCCTGCTGTTTGGGAGTATACCGTGGTGGTAGGGTAGAAGCAACGCCGCTTTTTCACTTCATTTTTGCGAGTTGTTTCACCCTATAAAATAAAACCCCGCCAGAACGATTCTGACGGGGTTTATTCTGTGTGGTCGCGCCAGTAATATAACCCTAGATAGTTCAAGTTATTAAAAGTGCCTTCAATGCTCTTTAAATGAAGATTTATTTCAGTTTTGTTACTTCCATTTAACTATAATTTATTCGATACTGATACTATTTCGATATCAACGGTATCGGATTGGGCGTATCTTTGGGTATCATTTCACCCTAACCGCTCACACAATGGCCCGCACGAAGACCAAAGCAGCCGTACTCGTTCTCCGGCAGCCTGCTAATGGTTTGGCAAACCTTACAGTTGAGTACCGTGACGTTCACGATAAATTTAAACGCATCAATACTCGTATCAAGGTTATCCCCAAGTACTGGGATGCCAGCACGAACACTATACGGGCCAACGGAAGTAGCAACCCGGTAGCGGACACCAAGACAGCCCGCGAAAAATTAGCAGAGGTTAACGCTATCATTGCAGAGCTAGAACGGAAGCTCAAGCGGATGCCAGCGGTTACAGAATTAAGTGACGCATTAGAAGCAGCGGAAGCACCGAAAGCAGATACAACCCTATTGCTTCCGACCTTACTGGAATGGATGAATACACCCCGCATCCAACCGTGGGCAGACAACACCCGGAAAAGCTTCAAAACGCTTTATAATAATCTTGAAGCTTACCAAACGGCGACTCGTACGGTATTGCGTTTTGATACGTTCACAAAGCAGGTCATAATAGACTTTCAACACTGGTTATTAAAGACCTATGATTATAAAAATTCAGTATTGGTTAAGCGTGTAGGACTACTGAGACAGTTTTTGCAGGAGGTGAGTGATAGTCATTCCGTAAAGGTTGCTATTAATCATATTAAGCCTCTCTACGGCAACAAAACGACTCGGCCCTTCACATTATCTGTTGCAGAAATAGAAGCTCTTAGAACGCTTGAAACAGGCTCAAAAAAGCTAGAACGAATTCAGGACTTGATGACGCTGCAAATCTTTACTGGGTTCCGGCATTCAGACTTAATCCGAATCAGTCGCAAGGACGTTAACTATATGGAGGAAGTAATAACTATACGCCAGCAAAAGACAGGAGACAAGCTAACGATTCCATTGTTTCCCTATGCTGCGTTAGTTCTACAGAAGTATACCGATACCGAAACAGGTGAAATTAATCTTCCAAAATATTCACTTCAAAAGTTCAACGATTATCTTAAAGAGCTTGCGGCATTGGTGCCAGAATTGAAAGAAAAAAAATATACAAAGGAGTCTCTACGTGGCAAGACTTCAACCAAAGACGAAGTGTCTCGGTGTGAAATGGTTCGCTCTCACGTCCTGCGCTACTCCTTCGTTACGATGTGTTTAAATTTAGGCTACACTGAAACAGAAACCCGCCAAATGTCAGGACATAAGACAATGGCTGCTTTTCAACGATATGTAGGCATAACAGCAGTTGCTCCTAAAGCGGCTAATCGCTTTACCGATGCTTACTCGAAAGCATTACAGTAGTATATAACATCTCAATAGCAATTTGGCCGCTTCCTTTGTTGGGTGCGGCTTTTTTGTTTGCTATTGGGTTTGCTAAATATGACACATAGTTTTGCTATACCATTCTATACTATTTACAGTAAGATTGAGAGATATATGAAAAATAAACAAATGAATGTAAGGCTATCAGAACGACTATTAGCACTAACTGCTACGTACTGCGAGGATAATGAAATGACTGTTAGTCAATTGGTTAGATTGCTATTAAAGCAACATTTAACACAGAGTAATAAAGTAGGATAATAATAAAAAAGCCAGTCGGACAGGACTGGCTAATTCGGCTGAATAGAATAATGATTAAAGATACATATAGCAATAAAGGAAATAATAGGCTGCAAATTGACACAATTCAAATTATTTTTTCAAAATCATATGTTAGTAAATACAAATTTACTGACTTCATTCCGAAAATAGTAGATGGGGGCAAGGTAATTTGGGAGTATAAAGGTCAATTTGGTTTAAACTATGTAAAGATTGATGATAATGCGGGCAAGTGTATGATGAAATTTTCTTCAAAAGTATTAGGGGCGAACTATCCGGATATGATAACAATAGATACTATTCGGGAATGTCTCAAAAATATCGTTGGAAGCGAAGTTATTGTGTTTGATGTGGATATGGTTATTAAGACTGCGGACGTGCTGCTATGCCACGTTGCAAAGCATCTGCGGCTTTCTAAGCCGTTGCCTGAATATGTGCGCCTTTTAAAGTTGCTGAATATTAACACCAACTATCTATTGACAGATTATCTAAGCGGAATCACTTTTTTGAGAAGATGTAAAAGCTCGAAATCAAAAGAATACTTCAAGATATATGATAAGGAATTGGAATATATGCTCCGAAAAAATTCTAGTTTTCGAGATAGTTTAAGTAAAGAGGAAAAGAATGAGCACTTGCGGTATTACCAGAACTGTACGAAAGTGGAATGCGAGCTAATGAATCAGAAAAAAATTCGTCAATACCTGAATATACCAAAGACGATAAATATAACCTTAGAAAATGTGCTAACTAGTAGTGAGAATCCAATACTGAAAATGTTTAATAAAATACATACCCCTATTATCAAGGATACATCTTTACGTAATACCGTAAATGAAGATAAAGAGCAAGCATTCATCAAAGAACTTACACAAAAGGAATCCTTAATATTTACAAGTGCTGCTTTCTATCAATATGATTTGGGTAGGATTCGTTATGGTCTAGCAGAACGATTTAAAAGAGCGGCATCTGTGTCGGAGAATATGAAACAATACAAGTCAATCGTTCAACGATGGAAGATTTTCGAGTCTGATATAAGTTCAGACTCTATCGGACTGATAGAACAACTGAGAGAGGCTATGATTTATGAGAATAAGCCAGCAATACAGAGTCCTATTGTCAAGGAGACATCTTTACGTAAATCCGTAAATCCAGTAGATAATTTAACATCTGAACAGAGACAAGGGTTATTAGAAAACATAAAGAGTTTAGAGTTAGAAGACTTCTTTGATATGACAACGTTAAGGGTTAAGGAAAGAGATGACGACGATATACCATTTTAAAAAAACAAAGAAGTACGGGCGAGTGTCCGTACTTTTTTATACGTTCCATAACGCCGTATTATTGCTCCCTTATCCACTCACATTGCGGTATATGGCACCCCCCGCCCCCGGGGCATCGCTAAGCAACTCCCCCTCCGGCCCTATAGAACGGCAATCGGTTGGCGTATCCTGTTGTTGTGTACAACTTCAATGCCCTAGTGGAAAACCGTTGGGACTGCATTCATACTTTTTTGTTTAGAAATGAGTTGCTCTTCACATATTATAATTTTTTATAAATTGTCCTTAACTCACTGATATCATCAAGAAAATGGCACGTAAATCACAATCACCACTGAGCTTGCTGGAAAGTGTTCTAGCAGACTTGAAAGCACAGGAAGCACAACCTAAAGAAGCGAAAGCAGCACGAGAGCCAAAGCAGCCACAGGTAGATGTAAAGAAAGCACTGAGCTTGTTCCGCAAATCGCATAATCTTCTTTCGGAAGCTATTGCTGTATTGGAAAGCCAGACTGAATCTAAGTCAACTCGTGCAGCTAAAGAAGAGAGAGAAGTAGACCCAGAAGCGCCTTTCGGGCGCAAAGCGGATGGTACTCCTGCAAAGCCAAGAGGTAGAAAGAAAGCGAATGGATAAGCTATTCAAACCTCTACTACTACTACTGCTAGCTGCATTGGTGGTAGCAGTATATAACCTTAGCCAGCACGATAGATATCACGAAGTGAGAGATGGTGAAAATCTTTTACTAATGGATACACATACAGGCACTATCTATTCTGCGAATGGAAACGGTAAATGGGGTGCTGTCTTTGAAAAGTAGGACTGATGTTCGATAAAGTATTCAAAATTCTTCTGCTACTACTGCTAGCTGCATTGGTTGTAGTGATTTATAAGCACAGTCAAACAAGCAGGTACCAGCAAGCTACCCTTGATGGTGGAATAATTGTGCTTGATACACAGACTGGTGAGGTTCGAGATGCTACCGATGCTGAAGAATAAAATAAAATGTTATGAACTTTGACAAGCTGTTCAAGCCTCTTCTGATACTGGCGCTATTAGCTTTAGTGGTAGTAGTGTATATGAACAGTCAGAGGAATAGGTATCAATTAATTAGCAGAAACTTGATGCTAGACACTCAAACTGGTGCTACTTATGGCAGAGCCAGTTCAAGCGGAGAATGGATGCTGAGAAGTAAAGCACCATAACAGATTGTAATAAAAAGAAAGAACCAGCTCTAACAGGCTGGTTTTTTTATGCCCTTACTTATCTACATCACCAGTACTCAAATCAGCTTTATACACGCGCTGTACTGCATCCTCAGCTTCGCTTCGATTTCTCTTTATCTTTAGACTTATTCTTATCTCTTTTAGACTTATTCTCAGCTATCGTTCAGTTAATCGATAGAATGAGTAAGGAAGAACGTCAAGCGTTCAGCAAGAAGAAGTGTTATGAGAAGAGAATAAACGAGTGGTATAAGCTACATCCGGATCATGAGCAACCTATAGAAAATGTATGAATGTTATCAGGCAAGTCATACCTGCTCTACAAGAAAATATAGAACGCTATCAGCTCAAGCTAGATGCTAGAGAGCAGCAGTAACCTACTTCGCTGCTCGTAATGCAGGCTCTATTCTATCCGAGTAGGTAGAGATAGAATCAGAAAAAATAATTGTGTGAAGCTGCATCAAGCGATATCTGAAGCGAAAGCTACTGGTGCTACACTACTGATAGCAAAGCTTGACAGCCTAGCTTGGAGCCCTTGATTTCACACCTAGTTTGGTGTTAAGTCATTGTATTATAAGAAATTATGTTTACGTTCTCAATTCTTCGGTATCTTGGGAGAACTCACTCAAGCTTTCTTATTGTAAAATATGAAGTATAAGCGCTTATATTTTATATAAAAACCTATCTACCAGTATTTTATAAACTGGTAGATAGAATACAAGCATAATACTTCGTATTATGCAGTATAGTAACGTCTTTACTTCCACCCAAGAGGAATAAATTCTGTTTTGATATATAAAGTGATAAATTTACTTTGTATATTTCAATAGCATCTTCTCTTTCATACCATCCCAGAATGGACTATAAGAGCATTAGTGTAGAAAGTTTTTCGGAGTATATAGATTTAATGTCTATTGTCTTAATTACTGTTACAGATATAGAAAAAAAATGTCTTCATGAAAAGCTAACACCTTTGCTGGGGCTTGATGAGATATTAGTAGTACAAGAAAAGTTTTATACATACTATATAGGCATGTTAGGTAAGTATGCAGTATGCCATGTTGCCTCAAGAATGGGTACGAGTGGAGCAGCAGCTTCAATAATGACAGTACAACAAGCAGTTGAGTTTATTAAACCATCTTTCATTATAATGGTTGGAATTGCTTTTGGAGTTAATAAAAAAGAACAAAGAGTAGGTGATGTGTTGGTATCTGAGCTTATAGTGCAATATGAGAACATGAAAATAAAGAAAGGCAAGATTGAATGTAGAGGATATAAACAAATGTCTAGTGTTTTGCTGTTAAATAGATTCACCAATCCTATTGGGTGGAAATTTAATCTGACGCCTAAACGGGATTCCAAAGTGTTGTCAGGCAATATACTATCTGGCGAAAAGTTGATTGACGATATAAAGTATAGGGAACAATTGGTTAAACTATTTGATCCTGTTATCGGCGGAGAGATGGAAGGCACTGGTTTAGCATCAGTAGCACATGCTTACAGCAAAGACTGGCTAGTAGTTAAAGGCATCTGTGATTTTGCGGATGGAAAAAAAGCAATAAATAAAATCAAAAAGCAATACACAGCTGCTAGAGCCGCTGTTGATCTTTGTGCTAGTGTGTTTGACGATAATTATACTTTTAAAGACCTAGCAGTATTTCCATATAATAATCAATATGATAATAATGATAATGCATATATAGTTGATCAAATTGTATTTAGAAATGCTACTTTTAACGCTTATTCTATTTCTAAAGAAGAATATTATCTCAATAGGGATGTAGATAATTTATATGCTAATTATATAAATTTTAAATACAATATATGGGTTTTTGGTGGCAGTGGCTTCGGGAAAACTTGTATGACCTTTAGAAATCTTGTCCAAGCAGGTAAGAAAATATTTGTTATCGATTTTTCAAGCATTGATACTGATAATATGTTATCGGTTTTTGAATATATGCAGAGAAGACTTATGGATTCTGCAAGTTATAAAGGTGATCCTATATTTTCACCTACGAGTATAATGCAGGCAATGGATAATATCTGTGATATAATTAATAAATATTATGATAATGCATATATAATAATGGAAGAGATGCCGCTAAATAATAAGCAAGAGGATTTATTTAAGAATATGCTATCTTTGATTGTCAAAAATTCAATCCAGTATCCTGACTCAACAGTAAATTTTGCATTTACTTCAATAAATAATCCTAAAGATGATACATCTTTAATGATTGATAAGATTGGTGAAAAAATTAACTTTATCGAAGCCCAGCAATGGACAAAAGCTGAAATGGAAGGCCTTTTAGATATAATGGCTGTTGCTGTTGATTGTCGATTGAGTGTTGAGTATAAAAATATATTGATAGGCAAATCAGATTTTAACCCAAGGAGGCTTAAAACATATTTCAGAGATTTGATTTTGTATTCGCAGTCTAAAGAGCAGTCTTTTGAGTTTTTGGTGAAACAGTACTTTGAAATCAAATTTGGCCATGCATAATAAAATTCTGAAATCATATACTATTATTCCTGATCATCTTTACGTTCGGAGAGAAGCTGATCGTCTGGTTGAATTCATAATAAATGACACAGGTCGCCCCGGTTATGTCTTAGTTGCTAGACAAATGGGCAAGACGAATTTGCTTCTTAATGCAAAGGAACAGTTAATAGGCCCAGAAGATGCGTGTGTTTATGTAGATTTCTCAAATTCATTTAGAAGTGCACGCGAGTGTTTTCGATATATTATTGACTTAGCAATCGATACTAACATTGAAAAATTACATTTTCTATCTGATACTATATCAAAAATGCGTAAAGAAAGTGATGAAGTTGATCATGTTGAACATTTATTAGAATTGCGATTACTGCTACAAGTAATAAAAGGCAAGCTAATTATTCTAATTGATGAAGTGGACGCAATGACTACTGTCCAATTTTCAGATGTTATTTTTAAACAAATTAGGAGCATATATTTCTCTAGGACGAATTATCCAATTTTGCATAAATTGAATTATATTCTTTCTGGAGTCGGAGAGCCATCTAAGTTAATTCAAGATTCTAAAATATCGCCTTTTAATATTGGTCAAGAAATTTTCTTGGGTGATTTTAGTTACTATGAATATCTTGAATTTGTAAGAAAGGCTAAGTTGAACCTAAGCAATGAAGTTGCTGAAAGGATATATTATTGGGCCTATGGTAATCCACGAATGACGTATGAAATATGCTCTGCAGTTGAGGATGTATTATTACTTGACTCTGCTATTGATGTAGAAATCATAGATAAAATCGTAGGTATGATGTATCTAACTACGTTTGATCGGGTGCCACTTGATAATATTCGTAGTATGATTCAGAAAGATCAAGATATAGCAAGGGCTGTTATAAGTCTGAGAAATAAAGATTATCAGGCTATAGCCATGGCCCAAAGAAGGCAACTATACCTTTTAGGTGTAGTTGGAGCAAATTTTGAAAACGATAAAATAGCAATTAAAAATAGAATTATTGACAAAGCATTGTCGAAGGAATGGTTATTGGAAATTGTTGATGATGATAATAGCCTAATGGAGTTGGCAACTCTTGCATTTGCTAGAAAGGATTATGATGGGGTCATTAGCTTGCTTGAGGAAAGCATTGACAAGTATACTGGACTTGATTTTGTTGTTTTGCAACACGCAATAATAAATTCATATTCATTAAAGAGAAATTACAGAAGCGTTATTGATCACTTTGACAAGCATGGTATTGAAATTGCTCCAGATCAGATAAAAGATGTATTAATTGTTAAATTAGAATCTCTGTTCCTTTATGCATCAGCACTCACTGAGCTAAGTATGTTCGATAAGGCTTGCTATGTTTATTTAAAAATTATATCATTTGAAATACGCGATTTTTACTATTTTAAGTCTCTGCTTGCTGTTACATATTTAATTACGAAAGAGGAATCATCTTTAAACTTATTTAATTATTCTAATTTTGGACTTGAACTTGAATTCATTGCTATTATCAACAAGATATTGACTGAGCTAGAGTTTAGTGATCCTATAATGACTGAAGAGCAGATTAAGTCTATTAAGGTGAATTCTCATGTTAGTCTCGGAATGTATTATAAAGACCAAGATAAAATTGAATTAGCATTTAATCATTTTAAAGAAGCATTTAGTCGTTCAGCTTCTTACATTCAGCCATTTGTGTTATTTAACATGGCTGTAACTGCTAAATCCGTTGTTGAAAAGAATGGTTATCTTATTGAATCAGTTAATGCTGTTGTAAATAACAAGATAAATCTTAGAGCATGTTTAAATGGTGATCCTATACGATTTAGTTATATGATGGCTTTAAGCCTTGTGAATCAATGCCTATTATTTAGTCGGGAATATTCATTTATCTTGGTTAGGCATTTTTATGAGATTGAAACAAAACTTGCAGATATCAAAATTGATAAGGCCAAAAATATAGATCTTAATCAGCAGTTGATAGCAAGAGAGGAATTTATACTATTATCAATAAATGAATTCAGCGCATCATTGACTAAAGATCAAATCAGGTACAGTTACAAAATATTTAAAGAATCTAATTACTTGACGGTTTTGAGAGGTAAAGAATTCTTTATATCTGCTACTAAGGATAACTTTCTTAGTGATATGGATTCATTGGACTTATCCTATTTCTCTGTAATTACTCATAATGCTATTTTAGAGGAGGATCTAGAGCTTTCTCAAGCTCTAGTCAAGTTTATGCGTGATAACTATTTTAATCGATCCGGGAGGTCAATCTCTGAAATCACGCTTATGGATTACTATGAAATGGAGATAATGCGAAAAAAATCTAATATAACTGAGGTATTCAGTAAAGCTAAGTCTATTCTGGCTTTACTCAAAGGATATAACTCTGATAATAGTGATTCTGTCTTTGTAGATAAGAAAAACATTGACAACATACGTAATACTGCCTTTCAAACTTATACTGAGTTAGTTCCTAAATTCTCAAACGCAATCGATAATAGTATAGGTGGGCGTAATAGAAAAGTTACTGTCCAATTTAAAGACGGTTCAGTCGCAACTGATAAATTCAAGAGATTTGAAAAAGATATTGCCAAAGGACTGTGTAAAATATTATAGCTTCTTGAAGTTCTCATGTTTCACGCTAGATACACCAGCGAACCTTACTGATACAGCTTGTGCTAAGAGAATAGCTGTACGGAAAGAAAATCCACTACAGGCTGAAGCGAACGTGAAGCCGCTGCACTGGTGAAGCATATGATGGAGAAGCATAGCAGCCGAGAAATAGCAGCTCAGCTAAACAGTGCAGGATATAGAAGCAGACGTGGTAACGACTTTACCAATGCTCAGGCACTACAGCTGATACACCAGCTAACAGCAGCACCAGTAGTGAAGGAAGCACTAGCTGAGTAGAGAGGCTGTAAATAAAAAACCCTATCCATTCCAGATAGGGTTTTTCATTGTAGCTGCTACCAGTCTACTTATCTTGTCTTATAACCTCCAACTATGCCTGAAGCCATTCTCTTTACCGCAATCAAAGTTTTAGGACCGGTCGCGAAGCTGCTGAGTCCATTCGTTTCCCCTATTCGGAAGTACTTTGAACAGCCGAAGGTAGCCGTACGCTTAGTTTTCCAGCATTCTGGCCGTAGAACACACGGTATGACTCAAAACAACAAGTTCCCGCCAAATGGAGAAGCAATTTCCATTGGAGACTTAGCCAACTACAACCACCTGTACGAACTGCGCTGGAATTTCGAGCTGATTCTAACGAACAACTCGGAAATAACCGCTTACCGGCTACGGTTCCCTGAGCACGAAGGCATAAAGGTTACGATAGAGCCTGCGTTCGACTACACCTTTCCGCTCGCTCCGAACGCTCGTCGAGTCTACACCCTGACAGCTACTATACCCTACGAAAGCACACCAGCCGAAGCAGATAAAGTAGTCAAAGAAGGCCCAGCTAGTGTACTACGCATCGAGTACGAGAACATCAAAGGCAGACGGTACTACACCGACTTCTATGCAAAGGAGAAGGACGAAACGAAAAAGAACGAGTACGGAGTAGTTGAATAGACACTAGCTAGGATAGAAGACTATGAGCCTGTTTGACGATAATGACATCAGCTATTCTCAGTTTAACCGAATCTATGTTATCGAAGTAGTAATACAAGGTGAATGGAGAACAGGTAAAGAATTATATGATGATACGCTAAGCAAATATGAGTTTAAACATCCTTGGTTCACATCGTCCTATCATCCTATCGACAGCAAGAAAGGTTTGCTTTCGCTGCTTAAGCAGATTAGGTCGGATGCTGCGACAAAACAGATATTCCCATACTTACACTTCGAAGCACACGGCAACAAGGTAGGCTTACAGGTGAGCAGGGGAGTTATAATGAAATGGGAAGATTTAGCGGACGAGCTGCGTAAAATCAATATCGTTACGAAAAACAACCTAATGGTTTCACTCGCTTCGTGCTACGGTAGCTACATCTTGAAAGGTGCTAGATTGAATCAACGAGCACCCTTTTACGGCGTTATAGCACCTGTTGAGAGGATAAAGAGCACAGAGATAATCGAAGCCTACAACATTCTATATGACAATATTGTAAACTCAGATGATATTCATAAAGCAATAGACTTAATCAGAGCCAATATTCAACAACCCACTAGTAGAATAACCTATATACATAGTGAGACCGTTTTCAGAGCTATATCAGAGAACCTAGCAAGGGATATGCGTGAGCCTATCTACAGGCAGAAGCGGATTCTAGAAATGACCGCTAAGCATATGAGTAATGTTCACTTGCGATTAAACAATACAATTCCACAAATAATAGACCGTATTACAAACGTTGTAAACAACAGTGATAATACCTTTATTCAAATGATTCAGCACTTCAGAATGGATGATTTGAAGTAGCCTAAGCTTTCTTCATCAGCCAGCCTTTGCGTTTGAAGACTGCTCTGGTCCTAGTGGTAAGTGTGGGAATGAAGGGACAGTGAGGCCAGAGTATGATAGAGGGAGTGAAATTTTATTTTTTTAATTCCACTGCCTACGGCGTTTGATGTACTCATCAACGTCCGAAGAGGAAACACGCCAAGCGGCCCGTAATGAGTTCCCTCCTGTATTGGTGTTAATACCCGGTAAATGCCCGTTGGCTATCAGCTTTCTGACTTGCGCTGTGCATACTTTAAGCTTTCCAGCAACATCGGCAACTGTAAGGAGCTTAGGTTCGGAAACAGGAGCCGGTTTGCTTGCGGCTGACTGTGCTGCGAGTATTGCGTTAGCAATGGCTGTTGCTAGTGGTTGCAAGTCTTCAGGACGAACGGAAAAAGTGAGGTTCATACAGGTTAGGTCTGGTTCGTTGTTATACCAGCAACTATACCCAAAATGTTACCTGCCTAGCTAACGAAAGAAAAATAAAGCAATAGCTGCAAAGCCAGATAGTAAAAAGGAAGGAAAATGAGTGCTACAGACGCACCCAATGCTCTATAGCGATACTAACACGATATCGATAAAAAGAAAAACACCCATAACAAGCTCATTTAAAGCCTATTATGGGTGTTGGATGTGGTCGCGCCAGGAATCGAACCTGGATCAAGAGCTTCGGAGACTCCTATACTATCCGTTGTACTACGCGACCGGTCGGGTAGGTTTGGGGTGGCAAAACTAAGCAGAAAACGCTCGGTGCACAACTTCAATCCCGAATTCCCCCGTTTCGCGTAACGATTGTTCAGCGAAGCTGTAATATCAGCCCGCGTAAATTTTTGAGTGCTAGGGAGTAGGCAACCTGTGCCGGGCAAAGAATTTATGCATTGTTGCTTACTGCCTGGGCGCTACTGGCCACCACCAGCCGTAGGATATTCGGCTTTGGCAGCCGGCAAGGCGGTCGGGACCGGTGGAGCGTAGAATGTGGCCAGGGAACGGGTATAGCGCATGGCAGCCAGCTTTTGCCGCTGGAAGGCCAGCAGCTTGCGGGCGCCCTCCGGTAGGAGCATCAGCCCCGTAGCCGCCGTTTTTACACCGAATCGGTTGTCGAGTACCGTATCAAAGTAATACAGGTAGCGGTGTAGCCATTTAAAGTAGCTTTTAGCGGAGGTGTCAGCTGAGCCAAGGATAGAGAGGCCTTTCGTGTTGGAAGCCAGGGCCTGCTGGAGTTCCACTGCGTTGACTGGCTGCCCGTTCAGCAGTGGGACGATGTCAAACTGGCTGTCGACCATAATCCACTTGCCTTGGTCCGGCAGCCAGGCCTCCGTGAGAGCGTGGCCCGCAGCCGATGGCCGAGTATCCGCATCCGAAGCTTTGAGAAATAAGGGCCGGGCCGGAATGCCTACTGCATTCAGGGCCGTGGTCAGTACGGCGCCAAACTCAACGCATTGCACCGATTTGCCCAGCATGGCGGCCCGCAGGATAGCAAAAGCGTCCCGGGTTTGCAAGTCCTGCCGACCATCGTGCTCTAACCGATTGTGTACCCAGCGCGAGAGGGCAGTTACCCGCTCCAAGTCAGTGGAAGCAGTACCCATGGCCTCGTCCAGCCCATACATTTCCCGGAAACGAACCAAATACTCCGTGTCGGAAGTACTGTACTGAAAGGTATAGGCTGTAACGTCGGGGGCCTCTTCAAACTCCAGTGGGGTCGAGGCAACTTCGGCAGAGGCAAACAACTGAGCTTCAGCGGGGAAAGAAACAGCCGAAGTAGAGAAAGACAACAGTATGGTATAAATCAAATTTTTCATAAGACTGCTCGGTGAAAACTCCTTAACGAAGACAATTCGTTCTGGGTTAACCTCTATTTTCTACTTTCGAGTCAAAAGTAGTCGGCAGTGCTATACGATGATATCACATAAACGGGTGATACTATTTCTCTATAGAATACAAAAGCCCTTCTGGTGAACCAGAAGGGCTTTTGCCTGACAAAAGATGGGAGCCGTTATTACGAAATTCCCTGCTCGGCCAGTACTTCTTTTACTTTCTGGGCCGCATCCTTCAGCAGCACGGCTGAATACACCTTCAGGCCCGACTCGTCGATGATACGGGCGCCTTCTTCGGCGTTGGTGCCCTGCAGACGGACGATGATTGGCACTTTGATGTCGCCGATGTTCTTGTAGGCTTCCACCACGCCATTGGCCACCCGGTCGCAGCGTACGATGCCCCCGAAGATGTTGATGAGGATGGCCTTCACATTCGGGTCTTTCAGAATGATGCGGAAGCCTGCTTCTACGGTTTGAGCATTGGCTCCACCCCCTACGTCGAGGAAGTTGGCCGGCTCGCCGCCGCTGAGCTTGATGATGTCCATGGTGGCCATAGCCAAGCCGGCGCCGTTTACCATGCAGCCCACGTTGCCGTCGAGCTTCACGTAGTTCAGGTTCGAGGCCGAGGCTTCTACCTCCAGCGGGTCCTCTTCGTTGGTGTCGCGCAGCTCTACGAAGTCTTTGTGACGGTAGAGGGCGTTTTCGTCGAGAGTCACTTTGGCGTCAACGGCGAGAATCTTATCGTCCGAGGTCTTCAGCACGGGGTTGATTTCGAACATGCTGGAGTCCGTCTCGTCGTAGGCTTTGTAGAGAGCCTGCACGAACTTCACCATTTCCTTCTGGGCAGCGCCGGTGAGGCCCAGGTTGAAGGCAATTTTGGCCGCCTGGAAAGGGCGCAGGCCCACGCGCGGGTCGATGGTTTCCTTGTGGATTTTCTCGGGGTGCGCCTCGGCTACCTCCTCAATGTCCATACCGCCCTCGGTGGTATAGATAATAACGTTCTTACCGGAGGTGCGGTCCAGCAGCACGCTCATGTAAAACTCTTTGGTTTCGGAAGCGCCGGGGTAGTACACATCCTGGGCTACCAGCACCTTGTGCACTTTGCGACCTTCGGGGCCGGTTTGCTTGGTTACCAGCTGCATGCCGATGATGTTGCCGGCAATTTCTTTCACCTGGTCCAGGTTTTTGGCGAGCTTCACTCCGCCCCCTTTGCCCCGGCCACCCGCGTGAATCTGGGCTTTGATAACGTGCCAGCCGGTACCGGTTTCGGCGGTCAGCTTTTTGGCGGCCTCTACGGCTTCCTCGGCCGTGTCGGCCGTGTAGCCTTCCTGCACGCGCACGCCGTAGCGCTTGAGAATTTCTTTACCCTGATACTCGTGGATGTTCATAGAGGGTCGTTTTGAGGGAAGATTCGGGTGGGTGTTTGCGGCTGCGAAAGTAGGCAATTATCGGTAGTGCCACCTTATGCCCGGCGAAGTAACCCCGCAAGTCAGCTGTTGTTCAACGGTCTTAGATCAGGTAAATAGGCCTCAGGCTTGTCATTTACCGCCCAAACCACTCCGTCATGACCTGTTCGGCGGGCTTGTGCTGGGGCGTAAAATCGAGGTGGCGCCGGGCTGAGCGGTCGGGAGCCAGGCCGGGGTACCACTTCCACACGAACAAGCCCCGGAACCACTTCTCGGGCCAGAAGGTCTCAAACATAGCGGCGTAGCAGGCCGCCTGGGTGGCCTCGTCGGCCGTAGTCAGTACTGCCATCCGGTCGGGCCAGGCCCAGGGCTCAATGGCCGCGTCGGGGGTGGTTTTGTAGCCGATTTCGGTGAATACCACGGGTTTCTTATAGCGTTTCTGCACGGCACGTATGCGGCGAAACGGCTCCTGCCAGGCTTTCAGCAGGGCGGCTTTGTCGGGGCTTGCCGTTTTGCTGAGCGGGAAATACGCTTGAATCCCGATGAAATCGAGGGCATCCCAGAACTGAATCTGCTCAAACTCCCCGCTCCAGTTGGCCGCGTAGGTGAGGGGGCCGTGGTACACCTGCCGAACCCGGGCAATGAGGGCGCGCCACTCAGCTTCGTGGCCGGCGGTAGCGTGCTGCAGCTCGGTGCCGATGCACAGCGCGGCCATCCTGTGCGCTTCGGCCAGCTGGGCGTAGTGGAGAATAAACACCGAATAGCTGGCAAACCATTGCTGCCAGTCTGCCTCCGTGGTCATGTTGATGTCGCCGGGCCAGGAGCCCGTACCACCGCGCAGCCACAGGTGGGGCTTGAGCAGGGTTTGAATGCCGCGCTGCCGGGCTTGTTTGGCCGTTTGTACCAGGCCGGCATCACTCTCACCCCAATAGTGGCGGCTGCCCCGGCCTGTGTGCAGGCGCACCTCGGGCACGGCGGCCCCGGCCTGCCAGCCGAAGGGCGTCTGGGCTATCCACGTGACCCGGGCCTGTACCAGCGGCTCCATATCGGAGGAAGAGGCCGAGTCGCCAGCCACCCAGCTCACGCCGCGTAGGCGGCCGTCGGCGGGCGGTGGGCCAGCCGCAGTAGCTGCCGAGAGTTGTGGTCGTGGGGCAGGGGGCGTTTGGGCTGCCTGGCGCTGCCACACGGCTATTCCTACGCTCAGCAGCAAGGCCAGCAGCAGCCAGCGGCGGGCAGAAAGAAAAGGCATGGCAACGGGGAGTAACGGCATGGCCAAGCAAGATAGCCTACCAGCGAATATGAGTACTACATCTGCCCAACGGATGCACCCGCAACGGCCGACATTACGTAGATTTGTTTTCCGTACCCCGGCTCACCCTATTTGCTCCCCGATTTTGCTGCAAGCCATTAACGTTCGTAAAAGCTATAATACCCTGGAGGTCCTCAAGGGCATTGATCTGACGATTGAAAAGTCCGAAATCGTGTCCATCGTCGGGTCCTCGGGCGCGGGCAAAAGTACGCTGCTGCACATCCTGGGCACGCTCGATAATCCGGACTCCGGCGAGGTGCTGTTCGATGGCGAGTCCATCAACTCCCTGAGCCGGTCTAACCTGGCCAAGTTCCGCAACCGGCACATTGGCTTCATCTTCCAGTTTCATAACCTGCTGCCCGAGTTCACGGCCCTCGAAAACGTGTGTCTGCCCGCTTACCTGGCGGGGCGCTCGGAAAAAGAAACCCGGGTGCGGGCCCGCGAACTGCTTGGCATGCTGAACCTGGAGCGGCGCGCCGACCACAAGCCCTCGGAAATGAGCGGGGGCGAGCAGCAGCGCACCGCTGTGGCCCGTGCCCTCATCAACTCCCCCGAAATCATCTTCGCCGACGAGCCCTCCGGCAACCTCGACTCACAGAACGCCCAGGAACTGCACCAGATTTTCTTTCTGCTCCGCAAAGAGCTGGGTCAGACCTTCGTCATTGTCACGCACAACGACCAGCTGGCCGAAATGGCCGACCGCAAGATTGTGATGAAGGACGGGCACATCTGGGAAGGGCAGCTGGCGTAACCTCCGCTGTTGACCCTGCGTAAAAAGCGCACCTGGAAGGCAACTTTCGGGTGCGCTATTCTTCTGACCCCTGGTAATGCGTCCGGATCGAGCCGGGCCATTCTGCTACGGCTGCTGCCGCGTTTTCGAGACGTAGCAGCAGCCGTTCTTTTATCAGGCAAAAACGGGAAGCGTAAGGAGCTTTTTAGGCTTCCAGTATGTTCAGGAAGCTATGTTTATTTGCTAAAAATATTGGCTGGGTAATAATTTTAGATTTATGTGTTATAATATCTTGATAATCAATGATAAAAAATTATAAAAAACTGACTGATATTTGCACCTTTTATTGGGGCGGGGCGTTATCTTCACGTAACACAATACGGTACTAAAGGACATAAAAGGAAAGACGCCATGAGCGAAGCAACCAAGAACATCAAAGAGCCAGTTCGTAAGACTAAAGTTGAGAGCTTTGATATCTCGCGTTCTGACGAGACGCTCCATCTGGCGACGGACCTGGCTAAATTCATTAAAGACAACAAGCTCAGCACCACGGTGCAGGGCAAAGAGTTTGTGAACGTGGAAGGCTGGCAGTACGCTGGCTCGCGGCTGGGCATCGTGCCCATCGTCGACCACGTTATCAACGTCTCGACCGACACGGAAATCAAATACCAGGCAAAAGTGACGCTCTTCGATATGCGGAGCGGCCACACGGTAGGCGCTGGCTTTGCCATTTGCTCCAATAAAGAGCAGGGCAAGAAGTTTTACCAGGAGTTTGCCATCATGAGCATGGCCCAGACGCGCGCCATCGGCAAGGCCTACCGTAACATCCTGGCCTGGATTATTCGGGCAGCCGGTTACGAGCCCACGCCCGCCGAAGAAATGGACTATGGTGGAAACACCACCGCAGCTGAAGCGAAGCCTGCCGCCGCTACGCCCGTAGCGCCCATGAAGGCCGTGCCCGCTGAGCCACTGGCTCCCGCCGCCGAAGCTTCGGTAGCGTACGCCTCGGCTCCGCAGAAAGAGGAAATTATCCGGTTGCTGAACCATCCAGTCATCACGCGTCAGGAAAAGACCAAGATGCTGCTCAACATCAACCGCCTCGACGAAGAGCGTGCCACCGGTGCCATTGCTAAGCTGAAGAAAGCTATTGAAGATCGTGAAAACGGTCAGGCTGCCACGGCGGCTTAATCTTCTCCACGTCTTGTTCGAAAGCCCGGTTCCATTAGGAGCCGGGCTTTTTTGTGCGCTGCTGCCTGGGTATTGGGTGCGCCCGGCTAGTACCTTTGCCCCATGTCTTCCCTGCCGGCCACCGACGATATCGAGCACGTACTGCGCCAGACGTGGGGGCACACGGCTTTCCGGCCCTTGCAGGAGGATATCATCCGGGCGGTGCTGGCGGGGCAGGATGTGCTGGCTTTGCTGCCCACCGGTGGGGGCAAGAGCATCTGCTTTCAGGTGCCGGCCCTGGCCCGCCCCGGGCTGTGCCTGGTCGTGTCGCCGCTCATTGCCCTGATGAAGGACCAAGTAGACAACCTGCGCAAGCGCGGCGTGAAGGCCGAGGCCGTGTACGCCGGCATGAGCCACCAGGAAATCGACCAGACCTTGGACAACTGCGTGTATGGCCCGGTGAAGTTCCTGTACGTGTCGCCGGAACGCCTCCTGACGGATATGTTTCGGGCTCGGGTGGCCAAGATGAAAGTCAGCCTGCTAGCTGTGGATGAGGCGCACTGCCTTTCGCAGTGGGGCTACGACTTCCGTCCCCCGTACCTGCGCATTGCCGAGCTGCGTGAGCTGCTGCCCGGCGTGCCGTGCATAGCCCTCACGGCTACCGCTACCGCGCAGGTGCGCCAGGATATTGTGGAGAAGCTGCGGTTTGGCGCTACGCACCGAGTATTCCAGCAAAGCTTTGCCCGACCCAACCTTTCGTATTCCGTCCTGAGCACCGAAGACAAGCTCAAGCGTCTGCTGGAAGTAGTGCGCGGGGTGGGGCCCGACAAAACCAGCATCGTATATGCCCGCACCCGCCGCCAGACCGAAGACGCCGCCGCCTACCTGCAGCAGCACCAGGTGCAGGCCGCGGCTTACCACGCCGGCCTGCCCGCCGAGCAGCGCACCCGCATTCAGCAAGACTGGATGCAAAACAAAATCCGCTGCATCGTAGCCACCAACGCCTTTGGCATGGGCATCGACAAGCCGGACGTGCGGCTGGTAGTGCACCTGGATGCCCCCGACAACCTGGAAGCCTATTACCAGGAAGCCGGCCGCGCCGGCCGCGACGAGAAGTACGCCTTTGCCGTGCTGCTGCAAGGGCCCAACGATGCCGATGAGCTTTGCCGCCGCACCCGGCAGGCCTTTCCGGAGCTGGCGGTAGTGCGTCGGGTATACCAAGCCCTAGCCAACTTTTCCCGCACGGCCGTGGGGGGCGGGGAGCTGGTGGCCTTCGACTTCGACCTGCAGCAGTTTGCCGAAACCTACCGCATCAAAGCCCTGGATGCCCATAACAGCCTGCGCCTGCTGGAGCGGGAAGGATTTGTGCAGGTGAATGAGGCCGTCAACAACCCGGCCCGCGTGCACATCCCCATCGACCACACCGACCTGTACCGATTTCAGGTCGCCAACGCCCAGCACGACCAGCTCATCAAAAGTCTGCTGCGGTTTCACGGCGGGGAGCTGTTCGCGGGCTTCCAGCGGATTTCGGAAAACAGCCTGGCCCAGCACCTGCGCCTGAGCGTAGTGGAGCTGCGCAAGATGCTGCTGTTTCTGCACCGCTCGGGCGTTATTCAGTTTCAGCCCCGTCACGAGTCGCCGCAGGCCCTGTTCACGACCCCCCGCTTCGATGCCGACAAGCTACCCCTGGAGGAGAAGCGCCTGCACCAGGCCCGGGAGCTGGCCCTGCACAAAACCGAAGCGGTGGTACGCTATGGCGCCGGGGGGCGCTGCCGCCAGCAGCTGCTGCTAGAGTACTTCGGCGAGCTAAGTGCCCCGGCTTGCGGAGTCTGCGACTTTTGTTTAGCCAAAAAGAAGGCTGCGCAAGCGCCTACGCCCGTGCCGGCCCTGCGCGAGCAGGTGCTGGCCTTGCTGAATGCGGTGCCCCAAACCCCGCGCGAAATACTTACGCAGTTTCTGCCCGGCCAGGCTACAGCCGTTACCGAACTGCTGCGGGAACTAGTAGACCTGGGCGAGCTGCGCTACGCCCCCGACGGGCGGCTGCTAGTCTAACCGGGTGCGTAGGCCCGGAAAACGCTTGGTCAGGTTGGTGAGGTGTATCCGGCTTTTATAGTATGTCCCAAAAAAAAGCCGCCCTGGTTGCGCCCGAAACAGGGGCAACCGGGGCGGCTGGGCTAGGAGCATGCTCGAAGCTACTTCTGCAGCAGCTTAAGCAGCTCTTCGGCGACCGGCTCCGACGAAGCGGGGTTCTGCCCGGTAATCAGGTTATCGGCTTTCACAACATACGGAGCCCAGTCGGGGCCTTTGGAGTAGTGGCCGCCGTTCTGCTTGAGCATATCCTCTACCAGAAAGGGCACCACGTTGGTCAGTTGCACGGCTTCTTCTTCGGTGTTGGTGAAGCCTGCCACATGCTTGCCTTTCACCAGCGGCTCTCCGCTAGCGTCTTTCACGTGGCGCAGCACGCCAGGGGCGTGGCACACGGCCGCTACGGGCTTACCAGCGGTGTAAAACGTTTCGATCAGCTCAATCGACTTTTTATCTTCGGCCAGATCCCAGAGGGGGCCGTGCCCGCCGGGGTAGAAAACGGCATCGTAGTCGGCGGCCGAAATGGTGTGCAGGGGCACGGTGCTGGCCAGGGCCTGCTGGGCGGCGGGGTCGGCTTTGAAGCGCTTGGTGGCGTCGGTCTGGGCGCTGGGGTCGTCGCTTTTCGGGTCGAGGGGCGGCTGCCCGCCCTTGGGCGAGGCTAGCGTGAGCGTGGCACCAGCATCCCGGAATACATAGTACGGCGCGGCAAATTCTTCCAGCCAGAAGCCGGTTTTGTGACCTGTCTCGCCGAGCTGGTCGTGCGAAGTCAACACCATCAGAATGTTCATGGGAATGGGGTAAAAAAGGTGGGGTAGAAACCCGGGACAACCGAGAAGCGCCCGGGGGAAGAACGTTAAGCGATTTTCACCACGGCTTTGCCGGTATTCTCGCCCGCAAACAAGCCCAGGAAAGCGGCCGGAATATTCTCGAAGCCTTCGACGACGGTTTCGTCGAACTGCAGCTTGCCTTGGTTGTACCATTCCGTCAGCTGGCGCACACCTTCGGGCCAGCGCGGCAGGTAGTCGCTCACGATAAAGCCCTGCAGGCGGGCACTGGTTTTGAGAAGTTTGGCTTCGGGGCGGGGCCCTACCGGCTCAGTGGTGCTATTGTACAGCGAAATCTGGCCGCACAGCGCAATGCGCGCGTGCTTATTGAGCAGGTTGTAGACGGCGTCGGTAATAGCGCCGCCCACGTTGTCGAAGTAGCAGTCGACGCCGTTGGGGGCGGCGGCCGCCAGGGACGCGGCTACGTCCGCGGTTTTGTAGTTGAAGGCCTCATCAAAGCCTAGCTGCAGCAGGCGGGCTACTTTCTCGTCGGAGCCAGCCGTGCCAATCACCCGCGCGCCCTGGAGCTTGGCCAGCTGGCCCACCACCATGCCCACGGCCCCCGCCGCCCCCGAAACCACCACGGTTTCGCCGGGCTTGGGCTGGCAGATGTCGAGCAGCCCAAAGTAAGCCGTGAGGCCGGGCATGCCCAGTAAGCCCAGGTAGTAGCTGGCCGGGGCCTGGCTTCCGGCCGGAATCAGGCTGACGCTTTTTTCTGGGGCCACGCAGTACTCCTGCCAGGGCAGGTTGCCCACCACCAAACTGCCCACCGGCAGGGTAGTACTCTGCGATTCTACCACTTCGGCTACCACGCCGCCACTCAGGGGCTCGTTCACCGCAAAGGGCGCCACGTACGATTTGGCGCTGCTCATGCGGCCGCGCATGTACGGATCAACGGACACGTAGCGCGTTTTGAGCAGCACGGTACCGGGCTGCAGCGCGGGCAACTCCTGTTCCTCAAAGCGGAAGTGGGCGGCCGTCGGCTCCCCGTGGGGGCGGCTGGCCAGTACCAGGGTGTTGGTTTTCATCGGCATGTAGAAAAAACGACCCTGCCGTGTGTGAGGAAGGCCGTAGGCTGGAAAAAACAAGGACTGAATACGGATTCCGACAGCGCAGGCCAGCGGATCCGTACTCAGTCCTTGCGGAAGATGCCAGCTTTTACGCGGGGTTGTTCGTGGCGTTGAGGGTTACTTCAATGTTGCCGCGCGTGGCGCGGGAGTAGGGGCAAATGCCGTGGGCGGCCTCCACCAGTTGCTGGGCCTGAGCCTGCTCTACGCCGGGAATGTTCACGTGCAAGTCGGCCGAGATGCCGTAGCCACCGTCTTCAGCCTGGCCAAACCCGATGAAGGCCTCCACCGTCACGTCGTTCAGGCGCACGCCGGCCTGGCGTGCGGCCACGCCAAGGGCGCCTTCAAAGCAGGCGGCGTAGCCTGCGGCAAACAGCTGCTCGGGGTTGGTGGCGCCAGTCTTGCCGGGGCCACCCATAGCTTTGGGCGTGCTGAGAGCAATGTTCAGCACATTGTCGTCGCTGGTAACCTGGCCGTCGCGGCCGCCTTTGGCTTTTGCCTGAGCAGTGAAGATTTTCTCGATTTTCATGAGCAGCGTTAAAAAAGAAAAGTGAAAATGGCTGTGCTAAGTCAGCCGGGTAAGTAAGGTGTTCAATTGGAGGCGTAGGGCCTCAAACTCGGGTATCGACAGCTGCATGCGCTCCAGCAACTGTTCCGGAATCTGGCAGGCCCGCTGCTGCAGCGTGTCGCCGGCGGGCAGAATGCTGATGATAACGGACCGCTCGTCGTGGGGGGCCCGGCGGCGGCTTACCCACTGCTTTTGCTCCATGCGCTTGAGCAGGGGCGTGAGCGTCCCGGAATCCAGCAGCAGCTTGTCACCCAGCTCCTTCACCGTCAGCTCCCGGTGTTCCCAGAGCAGCAGCAACACCAGGTATTGCGGGTAGGTGAGGTCAAGCTCCTGCAGGAAAGGCTGGTAGGCCTTCGTCAGCATTCGGGAAACGGCATACAGGGGAAAACACAGCTGGTTTTCCAGCTTAAGCAATTCGGCTTTATCGGTGGGAGAAAGGTGTGAGTCCATGGTTTGTACTGGATTAACGTAATTGATTGTACAATGTTTAATTGTGAGCAATCAAAATTTTATAGAATGAGTAAGCAATTGGGAATGAGAAAGTAAATTTTTGTCAGAATGTTCAAAGTTCGTTTAGCCTACAAAGGCAGCGGGACCCAGCCTGTGCTGAGTCCCGCCCGAAATGGCAAGCTAAAGCCGTGCAGGAGCTCAGGCCTGCTGATACGCCTGCATTCCTCCCAGCAGGTTGCGCACGTTGCCGAAGCCTTGCTGCGTCAGGAAAGCTTTGGCGGAAGCGGAGCGGCTGCCGCCTTTGCAGTGCACAATGATTTCCTGATCTTTGAGTTCGTCCAGCTCGTCGAGCTTACCCGGCAGCTCGCCCAGCGGAATGTTGCGGCTGCCATTAATGCGTACTTCCTCGTTTTCCCAGGTTTCGCGCACGTCGATGATGATGGGATTTTCGCCGTTGGCCTGGCGCTGCTTTAGTTCAGTAGGGGTGATATCAGCCATAAGGTGGGCAAGGTGAGGATGAGGAAAAAAGGCGGGCCGGGTCCGGCCGTTGATAAAGCAAAGTTGGGTATTTCAGCAGATAAATGCGCAGACCGTTAGCGGGCCACTACCAAGCGGCGGCTGGTCCGCCCGCCCCCGGGTAGCTCCAGCTGCACCAAGTAAACGCCAGCGGGTACGGAAGCGGGCAGGCGCAGCTCGGGCTGACCAGCTTCAGCGGCTGGCTGCTGCCATACCGTCCGCCCCAGGGCGTCGAGCACCGTAGCCCGGGTGTAGCGTCCCTGCACCCGCACCACGCCCGAGCTGGGATTTGGATACAGGGAAAGTGCCCCCGCCAATTCGGCCGGCTGGCTGGCAGTTACCGTGCCCGTCATCACGGGGCGCATCATGGGGGCACCGGCCGGGGTTGTGCTGGTGGTGTTCCAAGCGCCCCGGGCCTGGTAGTACAAGTAGTCGGTGGGCACGGGGCTGTTCAGATCGAGCCCAAACCGGATAAACTGGCCCGTGGATGGCTGGCCGTAGCCCACCAGGAACGAGCCGCTGACGGGTACCGGGCTGGCAAAGCTTGCTTCTACAAAGCCAGTGGGGCCCGCGGTGGCCGGAATGGTGAAGGTAGCCGAGGCCTTGGCTTGTTCCTTGGGCTTGCCCGTAGCATCCAGCTCCCAGATGGCCACCGTAATTGTGCGCCCCGCGCTGCTCGGCAGCTCAGGGTAGAGCAGCACGCCTTTCACCTGGTCGGGCCGGTTCAGATCAATGCGGTAAGCAAAGTAGGAGGGGGAGCCCCCCGACAAAGCCGGTAGGTTCACGCTGGCTTCGGCGGTGCCGTCGTCGTAGGCATAGTAGTCAGCCAGCTCGGTCACGCGCGAGATGGTGTCGTTGGGCAGCGTGAGCGGGTTAGTTTCCTTGGCATCAAGGATAATGCGGTGCCGGATGCGCTGCGGCGTGCCAGTCAGGAGCTGGTTAGCCACGGTTCGCAGGTCCCCGGTAATAGGCAACTGCCGGGAGTTGGCATCAATGGAGCGGTTGCCCACCAGGTACGTCAGCTCGGCACCGCTGGGCAGGGCCTTGACCGTGCCTGCCCACTCAATAGGCGTGGGCTCCTGCCCGATGGAAAAGCTGTTGATGGTAGTGTACGTCTGGTCGTTAAGCTCCTCGGCGGGGTTGGGGGCGGCGGCCAGCTGCACGGCGGGCATGCTGGCGTAGCGCTTCAGCAGGGACGTGAGCGGGGCACTGGTCGCAAAATCCAGAAATGTGAGGTCCGAGGCCGAGCGGTTGCGGTCCAGCTTCACGTAGTCGATGCTCCAGGAGTCGCGGGTGAAGGCCAGGTTGCCCTGACTGTGAAGGCGGAACCGGAAACCCGCGTGCAGGTAGCGGCTTTCGTTTACCGGAAAAAGCTCCTGGGCAAAATCAGTGCGCTGGCCGGTGCTGCGCTGGGTCCAGATGGTTTGCCAGGTGCCGGCATCATTCAGAAACTCGAGGCGCAGGGCTACCGTGCGCGAGGAGCTGGCGGCCGAAGGCGCCCCCACAATACTGCCCGCCTGCCAGAAAAAGCTCAGGAATACCCCGGAACCGGCGTTCAGCCCGCTTAAATCGATGGGGAGGGAAGTGAGCGTGTCGGTGTCGCCGTAGAAAGAGGAGCTGCCGTACGACTGCCCGTTGGCCCGGAGCCCGTCAAACGTGGCGGCATTCCGGGAAGGGGGCGCTACCGCAAACCGGTTGCTGACGAAGGTGCCCCCCGCGGGGTCCCAGTGCTCGGGGTTGGGTACGCCCTCGGGCTGCTGGGCAAAATCATCGAAAAAGGGCAGGGAAAGTGCCGCCTTGCGGGCCAGCGCGGCTTGGTGCTTAGGCGGCGCTACGCGGCTGGGGTCGGCCGCCAGGGGGCTGACCTGCTGCGCCCACGCGCCCACCGTGGCCAGCATCAACCCGAGCAGAATACCGAAAAAAGTAAGAATACGCTTCATCGTGGGCAAGTTACTGGTTGAATAGTTGTCTTGTTTAATAGCTAAACGGATGCCGATGACCAAGCAGCTTCCCTGCTCCTGGCACTGGCTGCAAGGCGGTGTAAGCAACCATCAACCGTCCAACCGGCAAATCATTCTGGCCTGACAGCTGCTTCAACGAAAAAAGCCCGCAACCAGTGCGGCCGCGGGCTTTTTTCGGGAGGTTTCTTACTCTTACTGAACTTCCTTAATAGGCGCCTCACCGGCTATCCACAAGTCCACCAACTGACCCGTGCGGATGGTAGCACCCGGTGCCGATACCGGCCGTTGCCGCACAACAGTACCTTCGGTTTGGCCTTCTTCGGGAGCTTGATAGAAAGTGGCGCCCATAAGTAAACCTTGGCCGGCCAATAGGGTGGCGGCTTCATCGGCGGGCATATTCACGACGTTGGGCACTGGAAATTCTTGGTTGCCCAGACCGTCACCAACTTGTAAGTCTACTTTAGTGCCTTTGGCGATGGGCGCGCCGGGCGCAATTTCCTTGCCGTTAACCAGTTGCTTGAGTACCGCATTTTGTGCTGGGTCTGGTACCAGTTGAATTTGACCGACATTCAAGTCGTAGCTTTTCAGAATCATCTGGGCGTTTTTCACCGAGCCCTCTGTGAGCTTTGGCATTTTGATGACGGGTGGGTTTTTCATGGCCACCGCAATGTAGATTTTGCGGCCCTGCTTTACCCGGTCGCCGGGGCGGGGCTCCTGCGTGAGCACCGTGCCAGGCCGCACCGAGGCGTCGTAGCTGCTGTCGTCCACGAAGTAGGCCAGGTTCCGCTCGTCGAGGTAATCCTCCAGGGCTTCCTGGTTCATGCCTGTAATTTTGGGGACCACAATCGTTTCGCCGTGGTTGGTGGTGAAGGGCAGGTATACGTAGAAAAAGCCCAGCACCAGCACGGCTACCAGCGCCGCAATGGCGGCCAGGTGCTTCACCACATCCAGGGGCGTATCCGATTTAAAAAAAGACATTTGGTGGAGAACTTAGAGGATAGAGCTTAGATCTGAGAGTTCAGAACGAAGAAGCAAAGCTAGCGAGAAGGGAAAAGTCCTGGGCTAAGCTAGGGGAAAAGCCAATTACGAGGATATCGGGACGAGCCGGCGCTTTATGATTTGAGGGCTGATTTCTCAACTCGCTGCTTGCCAAACTCCAGAATCCGGTCGATGAACTCGTAGGGCGTGTAGCCGGCCAAAGCCGTCTGGTGGAAGATGCAGGTGGCGGGCGTCATGCCGGGCAAAGAGTTTACCTCGATGATGAGTACCTCCACGGCCCCGTTCTGGCGCACCCGCACAAAGGCATCAATGCGGGCGTAGCCCTGAATATTCAGGATTTCGGCCACCCGGCGCAGTTCCTTCTTCACCTCTTCCGACACGCGCTGGCGCTCCGTGAGGTCGGCGGCATAGCGGGCCGGGGTAATATTCTGGCCTTCGCCGGCCAGGAACTTCTCCTCCAGGCTCAGCACCTCGCCGGTGGCCAGGGCTTCCGATGCCTCAAAGACCTCAATCTGCAGCTGGCCATTTTCGTCCCAGTGGGTGAGCAGGCCCCCGGTCACTTCCAGGAAGTGCGCGGCCCCGTCGCGGCTGATGAGGGTTTCTACCAGGAAGGCATCTTTCTGCGGAAACTCTTCCTTGAAGCCCAGGCTGAGCGTGGTAGCCTCGGCAGGCATCAGGTCTTCCTGGTTGCGGAAAATCAGGCGGGTGAAGGCTTCCAGCTCCGCGCGGTTCTTGATTTTCTTTACGGCCGAGGAGCAGCCGTCGTCGGCGGGCTTGGCAATGAAGGGGTAGGGAAACTGCGTCTCCAGGCTGCGGTAGAAGCCTTCGGCATCGGCTTCCCACTCCAGGCGGTTGGCCATGCGGTGCTCGGCCACGCGCAGGCCCGCTTCTCGCAGGCGCTTGTTGGTTTCGAACTTGTTGATGGTAATGCTGGAGCTTTCCACGCCCGAGCCGTTGTAAGGCAAGCCAAATGTCTCCAATTCCCGCTGCAGGGCGCCATCCTCGCCGGGGCGGCCGTGCAGGGCAATAAACACTTCGTCTACCATGCCCGCCAGCTCCTCAAACGACACGCGCCGGGGCTGGGCCGTGGGTTGCCCGGCGTAGGTGCTGGTGATGCCCTGGGCCTCGCGGCGGATACGCTCCAGAATGGGGTGAAGGCCGTGGCCTGCTTCCATGTACTCCACTTTCTCGCGGATGTCGTCGGCGTTGTCCTTCAGCATCACGTTGATGGGCAGCACGTAGAGGCGGAATTCCTCGCTGTTGCCGGTCAGGAATACCGGCACCGGCTCGTACTTGATGCTGGAGCTGAGCTTTTCGTAGATATTCCGGCCGCTTTCCACCGAAATGTGCCGCTCCGAGGAATAGCCACCCATAATCACGGCCACCTTCGTGCGGGTGCGCTCCTCCGAAGCCCGGGCTGCCACGGCGGCATCCAGCTGCGTGAGCAATCCAGCCAGCTTCACGGGCCGTAGCCCGCCGCGCCGCCGCGCCGCCAGGGAAGTGCGAATCAGGAACGTCAGGAACTGCGACGGGTTGAGGCCGATTTCGGCGGCCTGATGGAAGAAGAACGAGGCCGGCAGCATGCCCGAGGTGGTGTTCGGGTCGTTCAGGAACAGCTGGCCATCGGGCCCAATGAAGCCATCCAGGCGGGCATATACCTGGAAGCCGAACGTGCGGAACATTTCCTCGCAGGCTTCCCGGATGCGCTGAATGTCGGCTTCGGGCAAGTCGATGGGCGTGATTTTGCGCGAGAGGCCGGGCAGGTACTTCGAGCGATAGTCGAACATTTCCTCGCCCTTCACAATCTCCGTAGGCGGTAGCGCCAGCGGCTGACCGTTGGCATCTTCGACCACAATGCACGAAAACTCGCGGCCCTGCACGAAGCTTTCTACCAGCACCTGGGTTTCGCCCTCCACGCTGGTCAGGCGCACGGCTTCGGCCGTTTGCAGCCGCTCGTTCAGCACGTTCAGCAACTGCTCGGGCTGGTAGATGAGTTGCGTTTCAGGTTCCGGGTTTTGGGTTTCGGGTTGGTCGTGCGAACCTGAAACTTGAGACTCGAAACCCGAAACTACCACGGGCAGGCCGATACCGTCGCGGATGTCAACCAGCTGCTGCAGCCACACCATTTTCTGGGTGTCCGACAGGCCATGCCACTCCGTTTGAGTGACGGTTTTGCGGAACAGGCTGCGTTCTACGGCAGCCTGAAATTTGGTCACGTCGGCTTCGCGTAGAATGCTGATGCCGATGCTGCTGCCCTGGCGCGGGGCCTTGAACACCAGCGGCAAACCCAGCTCGCGCACCAGGTAATCCAGGGTTGCCTGCGCATCGGCGGCGTCCCATTCTTCGGCCGTAACAAGGCGGAAATCGGGCGTCGGGCGGTTCAGGGCTTTGAGTAGCTTTTTCTGGGCAATCTTATCAATGCCGAAGGCTGAAGGGAGAATGCCGGAGCCCGAGTACGGAATGCCGTACCATTCCAGCAGCCCCTGGATAGCGCCATCCTCGCCGGCGGGTCCGTGCAAAGCCAGGAAGGCGAAGTCAACCAGGCTGGCCAGCTCCCGGGGCTCCACGCGGCGGCCTACTTCCGCGATGATGCGGTCCTGCTCGTCCAGGCTCAGCTCGCCCAGGCTTTCGAAGTACATCTGCACCGGTAGCTCCGCGGGCGGCAGCGCCGACACGGGCGGGTAAAAGTCGCGAATGGTGCCTTTGTAGATGTATTCCCAGTTGAGCAGGATGAAGTTGCCGCGGCTGTCCACAAACACGGGCACGGCCTCAAACAGGGACTTATCCAGATTATCGTACACGGTGCGGCCGCCCGCGAAGCTGATTTCCCGCTCGCGCGACGGGCCACCGAAGAAGATGCCAATTTTCATATCAGGGGCAAAGGTAGTATTTCAAGAGGTGAGGAGAGAATAAGCCGCCTGATGAAAACAAGCACGCGAGATTCCTCGCTCCGCTCGGAATGACGTTCTACCTTCCTCATCCGTTCCTTTATCCTCTCATCCCCTCATTACCTATCTTCGCCCCAGCCAAACCCAATTCCTGTTCCATGAAAACCCTCGATCAGTACAACTTCGCCGGCAAGCGCGCCGTGGTGCGCGTAGATTTCAACGTGCCGCTCGACAAAAGCTTCGCCATTACCGACGATACCCGCATCCGGGCCGCTACGCCCACGATCAAGAAAATTCTGCAGGATGGCGGCTCCGTGGTGCTGCTCTCGCACCTGGGCCGGCCCAAAGGTGGCCCCGAGGATAAGTACTCGCTTAAGCACCTAGTAGCCCGCCTGGGTGAGGAATACGGCCAGGAAGTACAGTTTGCCACCGACGCACTCGACGCTGAAGCCCAGGCTCAGGCGCTGCAACCCGGCCAGATTCTGCTGGTGGAAAACGTGCGGTTCTACGCCGAAGAAGAAAAGGGCAACGCTGAATTCGCGGCTAAGCTGGCCAAGCTTGGCGACGTGTACGTGAACGATGCCTTTGGTGCCGCGCACCGCAAGCACGCCTCCACGGCCGTTATTGCCGAAAACTTCGCCCCCGAGGACCGCGTGGGCGGCTACCTGCTGCAGGGCGAGCTGGACAATGCCAAAAAAGTGCTGGAAGAAGCCGAGCGCCCTTTCACCGCCATCATGGGCGGAGCCAAGATTTCCGACAAAATCCTCATCATTGAGAAGCTGCTCGACAAAGTAGACAACCTGCTCATCGGCGGCGGCATGGCTTACACGTTTGCCAAGGCCCAGGGCGGCAGCATCGGCAACTCGCTGCTGGAAGCCGACAAAATGGACCTGGCCCTGGAGCTTATCGAGAAAGCCAAGGCCAAGGGCGTGAACCTGGTGCTGCCCACCGACAGTCTCATTGCCGACAAATTTGCCAACGACGCCGAAACCAAAGTGACGCCGAACAGCCAGATTCCCGACGGCTGGATGGGCCTCGACCTCGGCCCGGATTCCATCCAGGCATTTTCCGACATCGTGCGCCAGTCGAAAACCATCCTCTGGAACGGACCCATGGGCGTGTTTGAAATGAGCAACTTCGCCAAGGGCACCGAATCGGTGGCCCAGGCCATTGCCGATGCCACCCAGCAGGGCGCCTTCAGCCTCATTGGCGGCGGCGACTCCGCGGCGGCCGTCAACCAGCTGGGCTTCTCGGAGCAGGTAAGCTACATCAGCACCGGCGGCGGCGCCCTGCTGGAGTACATGGAAGGCAAAGAGCTGCCCGGCGTAACGGCCCTGGGCTAGGTTAGAACTTAGAACCGAGAGCTTAGAACTGAGAGCCAAGAAAAGAGCGGGGCTTATCGTTCTGGCAACGCGCCAGCAAACGATAAGCCCCGCTCTTTTCTTGGCTCTCAGTTCTTGATCCTATGCTCTAAGCTCTCGGTTCTAAGTTCTAATTCAGATACGGCGTTTCCAGGTCCTGACCCATGAGCTTGAGCGGGTCCAGGGAAAGCCGGCCGGTAAGGCGGGTGCTGAGTGTGCGCAGCTCTTGCTCCGACAACACGTTGAGGTGGTGCAGCCAGTGGAGGCGGTGCAGCTGCAACTCAATCGGCCCCAAGGGATTCACCTGGGCGTATTCACTGCGCAGGTAGCCGTGGGCGCGGTGGCGTAGCTCGTCGGTGAAAGCCTCGAAAGCGGCCCGCTGGCTGGCTCTCAGCGGCATGGTGATGCGCAGGCGGTTGGTGTACAGGGTAGTGGTAGCGCCATACCAGCGGCGCAAGGCTACGATACTGCCCACCACCAAGCCAAAGGCCAGCATAGCTACCCAGGCCTCCGGGTCGTCGGCCATGTGCAGCGCCGCCGAGGCTAGGTGGTACCCAAGCCACACCAGTACCCAAACCCAGGAAAAAGACCAGGTGGGCTGCGTGTGCTCCACCGACACCGGCAGCAGCTCTTCGTAGGGAATTTCACTTTCCAGCCACGCTACACCGTTCCGCTTCCGCTGGCTGATGTATAAGCCGTGTTGCCGCAAAACCAGCAGGCTGGTTCCGCGCAAAAAGTGCGTTTGAGAAAATTGGAGAAACGTCATCGTGCGTGCCGGCCCGGTGCAACGCCCTGGCCAGCGGATCCATTAAGTAAAGCTAAACGGCGAAGGCGTAAAGCACAGCACAAAAATAAGCAGCATCAGCCAGCCCAGCACCTTGCGGGCGGTACTAAGTGGCTGTTCGTTGGGCGCCGGGGGGTGGTAGATGCCCGTTACCGTGCCCAGCAGCAAGCCAAACGCCAGCCAGCCCGGCTGCCCCTGCAGGGTGGGCAGGGCCGAGGCCACGGCTATCTGGGCGGCCCACACCGCCAGGGCCAGCATGGCGCCCCGCCGTGGAGTAGGCAGGGCCCGCCGAAACACCAGAAACAGGTAAAGCCCATAGGGCAGGCCCCAGTACAACCAGGTGCTGGAACTGGTGCTCAGGGAAAACAGGCCCAGGCCCGCGTAGAAAATGAAGGCGATGAACAGGGCCGCCGACAGCCGGTTGGCCCGCCGGAACCCCAGCAGCCCGTACAGGATGTGGCCGCCATCCAGTTGTCCTATGGGTACTAGGTTCAGGGCCGTGAAAAACAACGACAGCGCCCCGGCCATCAGCACGGGGTAGTGCATCAGCTCATTAGGATGCGGTAGCCGCGCGGGGTCAGCAAACAGGTATTCCAGGCCCTGATACAATAGAGGCTTGGCCAGCGTAATGGTTTCGCCGGACTGCTGGTACACGTAGCGGGCATATTCGGCACCGTAGACGCGGTACTCCGGGTGAATGGTGAAGATATACTCCAGCGGCGGCAGGTGCGTGAAGCCGTAAATAAGCACGGGTATGGCTACCAGAAACCCCGCTAGCGGCCCCGCTAGCCCTACATCGAAATACTCCCGCCGCGAGTAAATGCGGTCCTTAATGCGGATGACGGCGCCAAACGTGCCCAGCGTATTGAAAAAGCCCGTGAAAAACGGAATGTAGTAGGGCAGCGAAGCGCGGATCCGGTTGTGGCGGGCCGTGAAGTAGTGGCCAAACTCATGCACCGTGAGCACACCCAGGAAGGGCACCGAAAACCACAGCCCCTGCACAACCTCGGCAACCTGGAAACCCGGCTCAGCAAAAGTAAACCGGCCCGTTATCCATTCGGCCCCGGCCAGAGTAGTGGTAGCAAGGGTGACCAGAAACAAAACCAGGTGTAGCAGGTAACGCTGCCACCGGGGCCGCGCGGGTCGCTCGTAGCGCCGGAAAGCAACCGGACTTTCGGCTGCGGGGGCATCAAAATCAGGCGGAAGGGGAGTCGAAGGCACGAAGGGCAGGGGGGAGGGCGTCGGTGAGGGTGAGGGGCGGGGCCAGAAACAACGTACGTAGGCCGAGCCGCCGGGCCGTCTCAATGTGTTGAGAACTGTCTTCGATAAAAAGGGTTTCGTCGGCGCGCCAGTTCATTTCGCGCAGGGCATGCCGGAATATTTCTTCCCCCGGCTTGCGCAGGCCCACTTCTTGCGAGTAAAACACGCGGTCCAGACAATCGGCAATGCCGTGCTCCAGGCCGTACTGGGTTTTCAGCCGCCGGTTGATTTCCTCGATGTGAATCTGGTTGGTGTTCGAGAGCAGGGCCGTTTCGTGGCCCTGGGCGCGTAGCTCGGCAATGTAAGCCAGTCGCTCAGCCGGCACGTCCAGGAGCATAGCATTCCAGGCAGCGTCCAGCTCCTCATCAGTGGCCTGCAGTTCGTAGTGCGTGCGCAGCCCGGCCCTAAAGGCCTCCGGCGTAAGCCGGCCGGTTTCCATCAGGTCGAACAGCTCACTTTGCGCGGCCTGGGTGAAGGCAATGGTGCTGCCATGCTGGTGCAGGCGGGCCATGGCATCGAGGGTGCGCTGGTAGTCGATGTTGATAATAACGCCGCCGAAATCAAATAGCAGGTGGGGTTTCTTTGCCATGAAAGCAGGGGGTAACGTATTGGTGGTTTGCTAATTGCCTGATGAGGTGCGCATGCAGACCAGCGTCAGCGGAAGGCAGAAAGCCAGGGCCGTTGCAAATTCGCCCGCAAAAGTCGAAGTTTGCAGGGCTGAAACCAACCGCACGCGGTAGGTTTCGCACCGGGCCTATAGCTCAATCGGTTAGAGCAACTGACTCATAATCAGTAGGTCACTGGTTCGATTCCAGTTGGGCCCACAAGTGTACAGGAAAAACCCCGTTAGCAACCTTCTGACGGGGTTTTTCTCTTTTTAGGTAAAACATGGCTTTTTGGCTCATGTATGGAGCTCTAAAACGACCCCGTTAAACCAGAGCCACTACCGCTAATACCCTCCTTTGGCCGCTGACTTTCCACTCGGTTTTCTCATCGCGTCCTGGAGTTGGGTGAGCAGCGTCGCAGTGACCTCCTGAAAGCGCGTGCGCATGGCGGTGAGACTTCTGGCTCCATCTTCGTTGATGGCTTTCATTTCAATTAACTCAACTTCGGCCGGCTCCTGTGTGGAATCGTCCGGCCACGCAAAGACAAAATTCGTTGCCTCGTACCGGTAGCGACCCTCCCGTAGGTACAGGCGCACGGTATAGTGCAGCCTCAGGGTGGTCGTACGAGTTCGGGGAAGGCCATTGCCCGTACTCTCCAAAGGATAGGTACAGGCAAAAGGTTGAGCCCCCGACATGATGAGCACCTCGGTGTCCGGCTCGTGCTTAATGACCGGCGGTGTATCCGGGTGAGCCGTTCCGGTGGCCCATTCGCACGCGCGAGTCAGCAAATCGGGTTGGCTGACACCGACGACCGTCACGACGGCCTGGTAGTGGATGCGGTGCGTAACCGGGTCAAGGGGCCATGCCATGGGGGCTTGGCCCCGCGCAACGCTGGCGAGGCACACAAGTAGGCACACAAGGGGGAATAGTGGTTTCATTGGGGAAAAGGATAGGGTAACGAGTTGTGGTTCAGTAGTTTTGTCGTCGGTGCAGATGCAGCTCGACTTAACAGATTATCACTGTTATAGATAAAAAGGGACGATGATCAGGGAAGGTACATGTCGCGCCAAAGTCGACAACAGGTGTCTGCATCAAGCGCGATGCGGCTAATGGGAAAACATCAATTGCTATGGTGTGTTTTGCGGGTTAACGGCGGGGGGCGCAGAAGTATTCTGTCGGGCATGGCAGCGGAAGGTAAGACTTCACACGGCCTGTTTTTACTCGGCCATGCCAGACTACCGCCCAGCCGGACGAAGCCCGAACCGATGGTGTAGGTGCTGCGGTTGGCCGTGGGCTTGTAGAAGCCCACGAAAACCCGCTTCACGATAACGTGAAGCGGGTTTTTCTTTTACAGTCATGGGGTTCTGAGAAGTTTTTTAGGCCTGCAGAAAGGCGGGCTGCTCACCCGTGTATGTAAGAGTAAGCTGGTGCATGGCCCGGGTGCAGGCTACGTAGAGCATACTCCGATCCACCTCCGTCTTGTAATTCCGGGCCGAAGCAAAGGGCACGATTACTTCGTCGAATTCCAGCCCTTTCGCCAGGTGGGCCGTGGTGATGATGACGCCTTCCTTGAATTTGGTCGACTCATCCGTGAGCAGATATACGCCCGAGGCCTGCAGAGTCTCGTAGGCCTGCTTGGCCTGAGGCAAGGTTTTGCAGATAATGCCCAGGGAATGACGGCCCGAAGTTTGGAAGTTCGCCAGCAGTTGCTGAATGGCCTGCAGTTCCTCTTCCTTAGTGCTGAAAGCCTGCACAGCGGGCTCCGGACCGTGTCGTTCCAGCGGGAGAATACGGGGGTTGGGGGTGATGCGCTGGGCGAAGGCGGTAATTTCGATAGTGGACCGGTAGCTGCGGTAAAGCTTCACCACATCGGCCTGCGGAAACACCCGCTCAATGGTTTCGGCCGAGGACGCACTGTACGGATTCACCGTCTGGCTGACGTCGCCCAGAATTGTTTTGCGGCAGTGGAACAGGCGCGACAGCACCGCGTACTGCACGGGCGTGTAGTCCTGCATTTCGTCTACCAATAGGTGCTTCACGTGGCCGTAAGCCGAGGCGCCTTCCAGGCGGATGCGCAGGTAAATCAGGGCAAACACATCGGCGTACTCCAGGGGCCGGTGGTGGTCCAGCTTCAGCAGCTCCGGCCGCCCAAGCCAGCGGTAAAAATCCCGGTACAGGTCCAGCACGTTGTTGAACTTGAACATGCGCGGAATACCTTCCCCAATGGTGGCTTTTTCCTGGCCCGTGAGCTTGCGCCCGGCTTTATCGCGCACGTAGGCCCGCACATCGTTAGCCACCAGCGCAAACCGGTTGAGCAGGGGCACCCGGTGGTAGGCCCGAAACCTCTGCTGGGTGAAGGCCGCTGGCACCACGGTGCGGCCCACGCGCAGGTCGGCCACGGCGAAATAAGTGTTTTCGATGTGCAGCAGATACTGGTTGAGCTGGCTCAGAAACTCAAACGACGACTTGAACTGAATGCGCGCAATAAAGGCCGCGTCGTGCTGCTCCAGCAAAGCCGCTACCTGGTCGAAGAACGTCTGGAACTGGTACCGGCCTTCGAGCAGGTCGGCGGCCAGCTCTTCCATGCCCATTTCCGGAATGTGCTCCTCGCCCAGCTCCGGCAGCACGTTGGAAATGTAGTCGGCAAAAACCTTGTTAGGTGAGATGATGAGAATATCCTTGGCCGAAATGGTTTCGCGGTAGCGGTAAAGCAGGAAGGCAATGCGGTGCAGGGCAATGGACGTTTTGCCCGACCCGGCCACGCCCTGAATAACCATCACCGTAGCTTCCTCGTTGCGGATCACCGCGTTCTGGTCGCGCTGGATGGTGGCGACGATGTTTTTCATCTTATCGTCGGAGGACTTGGCCAGCTCCTGCTGCAGCACGTCGTCGTGGATGTTTACGGCGCTGTCGAGCAGGAACTCCAGGCGCCCATCCCGGATTTTGTACTGCCGCTTCAGGCCGATGCGGCCGTGCACGGTGCCCGAGGGCGTGGCGTAGGAAGCTTCCCCCAGCTCAAAGTCGTAGAACAACGAAGAAATGGGCGCGCGCCAATCGTAAATCAGGTTCTGGCGCTGCTGCTCGTCGAAAAAGGAATGCACCCCGATGTACACCGGCGCAGCGGCCTGGTTCTGAGGCGCAAAATCGAGGCGGCCGAAGTACGGGGATTGAACCAGCTTAATGAGGCGGCGCTTGCGGGCCACGGCGCCTTCGCCCGTGAGGGCCATGCGGTTGATGGATTGGTCGGCGGCCACCATGTCGGCTTCGTCCATGCCCGACTGGTGCTCGTGGATGTACTGCTTTTTCTGGCGCAATTCCGTGGAAAACTGCCGGACGGCATCATCCACTCGCCGCACTGCCAGCGTGAGTTTCTCCTTGATTTCTTCCAGGTATTCTCTTTCTTCTTGCTCGGTGGCGTTCATCGGGGGCGGCGCTAGGAAAACGGACCCCAAAGGTGCCAGCAATTTCCGAGCTACCGAAGCAACGGGCGTATTTTGTCGGGTGTTGCCGGGGGCAGAAGCGGCCGGGCCAAGCTCAAGGCTTACGGGTGACACGCGGAGCGCGCGGCCGTTGAGCCCGCCCCTCCAAGCAAAAAGTCGCCCGGGAACCACGCGGCTCCCGGGCGACTTTCTGCTTGGATAATTCGGTAAACGGTGTGTAGCGGCGTGTTGGCAAAAATTACGTGCCAAAGGGTACCGTCCGGCGGGTAGGGCAGGCCGGGTAGTTACTGCTTTGGTAAGGCATGCAGCCCAGGTTTCGCTATTCCAGCTCCTCCATACTGTTTCGAAGCGCTTCGCGGGCCATAGCCAGACTGGTTTGCCGGGCATCGGCCACCAGATAAATGAACTTACTGCCATCCGCCGTTAGCTTAATCAAGTGCAGCTGCGTGGTAAGGCTGATCAGAATGTCGTCGATGCTTTCCGTGGTCAGCTGCAGGGCGGCCAGGGCCTTCTGCTTTTGGCGGACCACTTCCGCGTTGTAAGCGGCGGCGGTTTCGGGGTTGAGGCTGCCCGCAGTAGAATGGTGGGCCAGCGTGTCGCCGGTATCGGCCTGGACTATGGCTACGGCTACCAGCGCTGGCAGGCTCTTGAGCAAGCCTGCCAGCGCCTTTTGGGCTGCCGCAGCGGCCATAGTTGCGTTGCGGGTGGCGGCCACCTGTTTTCGATACGTGCGGGCTTTCACATCTGCGGAATTAGGGTCACCCATGCCGGGCCGGCGCAACAACTAGAGCGGTTAGAAAAACAGCCAGCGACGTGCTTTTTTGGTGGCTTTCTGCTCGGCTACCATGTCGCGGGGCAGCAGGGTAACGTCCTGCGTGCTGCTGCTGGCGACCTGAACTTCGTCGTTGGTGTAGCCGCCGTAGCCGTACACGAGGGTGTTGGTGCCGGCGGGCACGCGCAGGGCGTAGGCGCCTTCGGCGTTGGTGCTCACCCCACGCAGGCTCCCTTTTTGCAGGACCGTAGCGCCAATCAGGGGCCGGCCGTTCTCATCCAGGATGCGGCCACGCACCGTAATCATGCGGGGGGCATTGGCCGCTTCCAGGGTAGCTGGCGCGGCCAGGGTAGTTATATCCTCATCGGAGTTATTGGTGAGGTTGGTGCCGGCAAAAACGGCTCCGGCCAGCAGGGCGCCGCCCATAACCAGCGTGGCCGCCCGCTGGCGGAAGCGTTTGGGTTCGGTGCGCATCAGCTCAAACTGGCGCTGCACCCACCCAATGGGGCGCACCTGCTCGCCCTGCTGCTTCATCTCGTAGAAGCGGCGCAGCGTATCATCGGCGTGGTGGCTGTTGGATTTCAGATACGCATCCACTGCTTGCGTATGAGGTTGGGCGAGGTCACCACGTAGGTAGGCGTCGCGGTATACGGGGAGAATTTCGCCAGTGGCGGGGTCGAAAGGGTAGGCAGTCAGTTTCATTGCTTCAAAGAATAAAGGTGATGGAGGAGAAGTGCGAGAGAAGCATAAGCAGCGTCAGCTTATGCCGGAAGTAGGCCGATTATTCTCCGGCGCAGGCGCGTATCACTGCCCGGGCCAGAGCCAGGTTGGTGTCGCGGCTATCGACGGCGAGGTAGAGCAACTGACGGCCTCCGGGTAGCGGGCGTAACAAGTGCAGCTGCCCGCTGAGCGTGATGAGGATGTCGTCAATCTGTTCGTTGGGCAGGCGCAGGGCGTGCAGGGCTTGCTTGGTCTGGCGCACCACTTCCGCGTTATAGCCACAGATTTTGGTCACGTTGGCGTCGCGGGAGGTGGTGTAACTCGCCAGTGGCTGGCCCGAGCTTAGCCCGATGACGGCTGCAACCAATACTTCCGGCAAATCGGCCAGCACGCGCTTGAGCATGGCTTCGGCGGCGGTGCGCTCGGGGCCGGCGGCCGCATCCGAAACGATGCGGTGGGTGACGCGGCCCGCACCAAATGGCAGACGTTGCAGGAAATCAAGTTTCATGGAGGCGAAGGCGCCCCGACCCACAATCATCAGCTTCGCTGCCAGTGGTGGCGCAGCCGGGCGGGGTCCGAGGGTTTAGGCAGTGCGCTTAGTTGAGCTGGCTTACATGGTCGCGCAATACCTCGCGGGCAATAGCCAGGTTGGTGTCGCGGGAGTTCACCACCAGGTAAATGAATTTGGTGCCGTTATCCGTCAGCTTCAGCAAGTGCGACTGGTTGCTGAGGGAGATGAGGATGTCCTCAATTTTCTCGCCCTGCAGCTTCAGCGCCGACATGGCTTTCTGCTTCTGCTTCACCACTTCCGTGTTGTAAGCGGCGGCCGTATCGGGGTTGATGGCGGGAGAGTTGGAGTGGGATGCCAGGCTCATGCCGGAGGTAACGTCAACGACGGCTACTGCCATCAGGCCGGGCAGATCGGATAGGATGCCCTGCACTACTTTACCAGCAGGAGAATTGTCAGAGTACGCCATGGTAGGGGAAGGTTGAGTGGTGGAAAAATGAAAAAATAGAGTTTAGGAAAGGCACGCTCCGCCAGAGCTTCTGGTGAGGCGTTTTTTTATACTATTACTGGTGGTGGTAGAGTGCCGTTTTAAACGATTAAGGCTTTTTTAGGGCTTTTAGGGCGTTTAAATGCGCTTTAGGTGCTGCCTTAAGCCGGAGCTTAAGTAAAGAGGAGCAAGGCGTAGGATAAGTGATATGAGGTACTATATTGTAGTTTAATCAGTTTTTATATGCTTCTGCTTGTCTTTGATAAGTTCAATTCATCTGCTTTTCATGTTATCAAATTACAAGGGTAGAATCGATTTAAAAAATGACGTACATCACTTTTTCAGTTGATTCATCTCAATTTCTAAACATGCTGCAACCCCGACGGTTTACTTCCCTTGGGGCTCAGTCGTACTGGGTACTGATTTCAACCAGGGTCTGGGGCTGCAGGAGAGTAATACTACTGCCCTTGGTAGCTATAATACCCTCTTCCTTCAGTTCCGAGAGCAGTCGGCTCACGGTTTCCTTGGCGGTGCCCACAAGGGAAGCCAGGTCTTCCCGGGAAATAGCAATTGTAAAGAGCTGGGAAGCATCCTGATGGTAGGTATCACGCAAGAGCAGCAACGCTTCGGCCAACCGCTCCCGCACCGGCTTATAAGCCATAGTCAGGGTGCGGTGGTCGGCCATGTTCAGGGCCTGAGAAAGCTGCTTCATGATAGCCCCCACAAACTGTACGTTCGATTGCAGCAGCGTCAGGATGTCCTGGCGTGGAATCAGACAGGCTACGCAGTCTTCCAGCGCCACTGCCGAGGTTTGGTAGGTTGTTTCGCCCAGCAGCGCGCATACGCCCACCACGTCGCCGGTATTGGCCAGCCGAATAATCTGCTCTTTGCCGTCGCCCGCTATTTTGGTGATTTTGACTTTTCCCTGATAGATGCAATGTAAGCCCTGGCATTGGCTGCCTTGGGTGTAAATCAACTGGCCTTTGAGGTAGAACTGGCTGACTTTACTGGTGGAAAGCAGCGCCAGTTGCTCGTGCTGGCAGGCGCTGAGAAGGCCTTGTTGCGCGCAGGGGCAAGAAGAGCAGTTCGGAACGCCATGTTTTTTGGGTAAATGGGAACCGTATCTCATACCATAACTACCGTCAACATCAACAACACTGTTCAGTTATAAGTAAAGCTAACCTTTCAGCGGACTTGTTGATTAGGCTCCTCAATAAAAATATTAATTATTTTAATTTGATGCCCATTTGTGGGCTTGGAGTGACCTTCGGTATGATTATTTTAATTATATTATTAGTTAGATACTATTCCCAATAAGTGGAAGCGGCCCCTGTCTTTTCCCAGGTTGGGCCAGTAATTTCGGGTAGGCGTTTACGGCCCTGGGCTATACAGGCCAGGAGCCGCTGGCAGCCGAAGGCTTCGTAGCAGCGCAGGGCTCCTGCCACGCCTGAGAGACGACGCAGCAGCCCGGTAACCCGAGAAAAGAGCCGGGCTCAGCGGCCGAAATCGTCCTGCAGCCGCACAATATCGTCTTCATCGGAGGGCCAGCCGGCCTGCGTGTGCTGCCAGATTTCGGCTACTATTCCCCAGGTGGCCAGCCCTACGAGGCGGTGCCGCTCACCCTGGCGCAGCAGGAGAGACTGACCCGGCCCGTACGTCTGGAGGGGGCCTTCTTCGTTGGTGGAACTGGTAGCTACTCCAACCGGGCCCTGCACCACCCGCCAGATTTCGGCCCGGCGGTGGTGGTACTGCCACGATAGGCGCTGGTGCGGGGCCACGAGCAGCAGCTTGGGGCTTAGCTTGCCGGAAATACGGAGTTCCTCCACGCTCATACCCGCGAAGTAGGCGTCGGCGAAGGGCTGGGCCTGGGCCTCGTCGAGCACGAAGAATCCGCCCCAGGGCCGGGTTCGATCCTGCTGGATGATGCCAAAACCCTGCTCTCGGAGTTGGTGCTCAACTTGTTGAAATAATTCCTGCCGGGACAACGCCGTACGCATAAACCTGGGAAAGATGAAGAAGCGGGTGGGAGTGGCTTAGTCTACGGGGTGGGCTGGGGTTCCCGGGAGCGGTGCAGGGAAGAATCCCGGATAACCAGCTCGGGCTTAAGCACTAGGTGCGGCGGGGCATAGGCGGGGCCGCGCTTGAGTAGTTGCAGAAACAAGCGCACGGCCGTTTCGCCCATCTGCTCGGCCCGCTGGTCTACTACCGTGAGGCGGGGCTGGGTCATGGTCGTAAATGGCTCGTTGCTGAAGCAGGCCAGGGCAATGTCCTGGGGCACCCGCAGGTTTTTTTCCCGCAACACTTCCAGGGCTCCTACCGAGGGAATGGCGTAGGCCGCAAAAATACCGTTGAGGTCAGGCTCCAGGGCCAGCAGGTGCTGCATTCCCAGGCGGCCGGCGTCGTGTGTGAGCGAGGGTAGCGCGTACACGGCGTGCTCGTGGAAAGGCAGACCGTGCGACTCCAGGGCAGCCTGGTAGCCCAGAAAGCGGTTACGGCTGGTGTTCAGGTGCTGAGGGCCGGCCAGGTGCGCAATGCGCGTGCAGCCCTGCTCAATGAGGTGCTTGGTAGCTTGGTAAGCCCCTTGGTAATCGTCCAGAATCACGGCCATGCTGTTGGGTAGCTCCGGCATCCGGTCGAAAAAAACCAAGGGAGTACCTTGCTGCCGGACCTGCTCGAAGTGCTGGGTTTCCTTGAACGTTGTGGCTGATACCGACATCAGAATTCCCTCTACCTGAGCAGCCAGCAGGGCATCGATGTTCTGCTGCTCGCGGCGGAAGTCCTCATTCGACTGACACATCATGAGCGTGAAGCCCTCCTGGGTGGCTACTTTCTCGATGCCATTCATCACGGCCGGAAAAAAATAACCGTTGATGTGGGGCACAATCACGCCCAGCGTTTTGCTGTGGCCTTTGCGCAACGCCGCCGCCAGCTGGTTGGGGCGGTAGTTGAGCTCCTGGGCCACCTGCCGGATTTTTTCCTTGGTAGTTTCGCTGATATCCTTGTGGTTGGCCAAGCCGCGGGAAACCGTGGAGGTCGACAGGCCTAGCTGCTGAGCAATATCGCGAATAGAGGTTTTATGCTTGGAAGGAGGCATACGGCAGCGCTGAGGAAAAGAAAGGAAGTACCTGTTGACCCCAAATGAACGCAACAGATGGTTACCAACAAGCGCCGGTGCCCGATTATCTGTTGCCGGGGCTCCCTGAGGCTGCCTGCTCCTTGGCGTCAGCTACAGCTTTGCCCGGTGGCCAAAGCGTACCCGAGGAGTCCCTCGTAAAGACGATGCCGGCATCAAGTCAGCCGCAGTTGCTGCAGCCAGCTTCTTGGAAAAGTCTCCCGCATGGGTAAGAAACATGCTCCGGGAAGGGGCTCCGGGCCGGCTCGGATAAGGAAGCAGGGGCCCCGGCAGCCAACCAAAAAAGCCGCCCACCTACAATGCGTAGGTGGGCGGCTAAGCCAGCCAAGCACTACCGGGCCACTAACGGCGACGCAGCAGATATACGCTGCCGGCCACCGCTAGGCCCACACCCAGCGCCAGGGCCGGGACAACCGGAAAATGGACGGGGGGTACGTATGTTATCCCGGTTTCATCGGCCTCAGCTGGGGTGTTCACGTAGCGCCCGTGACGGGGAACGGCCTGCTCCGCAAAATGCTCGGCCAGGTTGACCAGCGCCTGCCGGAGTTCCGAGCCACGCATAGGAATACCATGCCCGGTGGCTGCTACCGTCGGCTGCAAGGCGGCTAGCAGGCTAACGGAGCGGCTGGCCTGCGGCCAATCGGGGGTGAAATAGGCGGGTGGACCGTGTACTTCCTGCTTCTGGGCCAGGGTAGCCAAACCCGATTCGGCCCGTACGGTGACAAAGGCGTCGCCGGCAACCAGCACGCGCGAAGCTTCCTGGAAGAACGAGACGTGCCCGGGCGAGTGGCCGGGAGTGGCTAGCCACCGCCACCCGGGTAAGTGCGGACAACTCCCGTCCGCCGGCAGGGTATGTACCCGCGGGCCCAGATCAAGAGGCTGCTTGGGGTAAAGAAAGGACATGGCCGCCATCAGGCCACCGCCGACGGTGGGGTCGGGCGGCGGATAGGCCGATAAGCCCTTGAGGTAAGGTAGCTCCAGGGCGTGAGCATACACCGGCACCTCGGGCCATACCTGGAGCAGGTGCCCCAGGGCGCCCACGTGGTCGAAATGGCCATGCGTAAGCAAAATAGCGGTGGGCGGTACGTCTGCCCCGAAAAGTAGCGCCGCCTCGTGTACCAACTTAGGCCCCGAGCCGGGCAGGCCGGCATCAATCAGAACCCAGGAAGTGGGACTGGTGCGCACGTAGTACAAATTGACAAACACGTTGCGCAGCCCCCAGAGGCCATCCACGACCGGGAAAAGCGCGGGCGTATTAGCCCGGTTGGCAGAAGCAGTCATAGCAAGCTTGCTGAGATGAAAGACTGGACAGGCTTACTGCCCACCGGTAGTGCTGCCCGTGCTGCCGCTGGTGCTACCAGCCGGGGTGGTAGTTTCCACGCTGCCATTGTTGTTGCCCCCAGATGAGCTGCCGGAGGTCATGCCCGTTTCCATCGTGCCCCCCGAGGAACCCTGTTGATCTTCGAGGGTGCCACTGCCCGATTCCATGCCCATACCTGTAGAGTCGGACGCAGTGCCGGAGCTGCCGTTGATATCGGCGCTGCCGTTACCGTCAACGTCTGCCGTGCCAGGGTTGGAGGAATTGTTGGATTCGGTGTTGTTGCAGGCGCTAAAGGTGAGCATGGAGCTCAGGAGTGCGGTGGCCAGCAGGAACTTTCGGAACTTGGTCATCATAATCAAAAACGTGAGGTGAAGGCAAACCGGAGCGGCCGCCGTTATTCTACGTTGGCTATACGAGCGTTTCTGCCGATGATTAGCCGGAATTGCGTGGTGGTAAACTGGTATTTTCGGGGAGAAAAACGGAGGTGGTATCCGGGTTTTTCGCAAAACCAGTGCGGTGCGAGGGGGAAGGTTCTGCGTGGTTGTGCCCGGCAGTACGCTGTGGGAGCCAGAGCGGTCTGGCGGAGAAACGGGCTAACCTGCCACGCAGGCTGAAGGCGGAGTGCTACCGCTACGGGAAGTCCCCAACCTATGAGCAGTGAATAAACGTCTCTGGTACTCCCTCCTGACAGCACGGAGCCAGGAGCTGTTCTGGAACCAGGAAAACCCGTTTGCACGGACGCGTACGCCATGCTTACGTCCGAAAAAATCAGCATCCCGAAGAACTATGACTGAGTCTGGCGGCAGCGTAGAACTACCGGCTTGATAAACGATAGCTGAACAGTAAGGGTCTTTCGCGTTTGGTGGGAAAAACCCCGACAGTAACATCCGGGAAAGTCGGTAATTTAGCTGAAATGGGCATTTTTTGCTTGGGCAACAGCAACCCATTTCCCCTAGAGTTCCGTTCCTTTAGCTATCTACTTCATCCTCTTTTTTACGATACTCATGGCTCTTACTCAAGGAACTCAGCGTGGTGGTGCAGCCACCGCCGCCAGCGGCCGCAAAGGCACGCAGTCTACTGCTCCTGAAACCAAGAAAACCAGTCTGCGGGGCTTTGCCTCGATGGACCCCGAAATGCAGCGTCGTATTGCCAGCGAAGGCGGCCGGGCTTCTCACCTGAGCGGCCGCGGTCATCAGTGGACGTCGGAAGAGGCGCGGGCCGCCGGCCGCAAAGGCGGACAGGCCAGCCGCACGCAGACTAACGAGGAAAAAGGCAAGACCAGCACCAGCCGCAGCCGCTAAGCCCGGATTGCCCTCGGGCGGATCGGACAACCACGGAATTGCGAAGTAAAAAGCCCCGGAGAAGCACTCCGGGGCTTTTTGCTGGGCAGCCGCCGCGAAAAATGGCTCGAGGCTTAGGCATAAAGGCGAGGGGCCGTGGGCAGCGAGTACCGTTCGCCGCGAGCCAGCAGGTGCAGCTGCACCCCGCGCATGGTGAAGGGCGTGCCGGGCGCTACCTCGTGGATGTTGGTGGAGCTACAGTTGCGCGCGTCCATGACGACCACCAAGCCGCTGCCGAGTACTTCCAGCTCCCGGCCTTCCGTAACCAGCACGGCTGTGTCTTCTTCCAGCCCCAGGCCTATGCACGCTGGGTTGGTAGCGAGGATCTGGGCCATGCGCACTATGCGGCCCCGCGCAATGAAGTGCGTATCCACGGCCACGTCGTGCAGCAGCTCCAGGCCAGTGGTAATGTGGATTTCTCCCTTCAGAAACCCGGCATCGTCCCGGCCCTGGTAAATCATAGGCGTGCTCATAGCGGTGGCCCCAGCGCTGGTGCCGGCCACCACCAGCCCCTCGTGGGCGTAGCGGGCCTGGATGCGGCGCTGCAGGGCCGTGCCGCCCAGCAGGGTAGTCAGGCGCAGCTGGTCGCCGCCGGTGAAGAGGATGCCGCCGGCCTTATCGACCAGCGCCAGTGTGCTTTCCTCGTTGGCCTCCGTACGAGTTGCTATGTTCTGCACCACCACCTTAGGCCCACTGAGCTTCCGGAAAGCCTCTACGTAGTCCTGGCCGGATTCTTCGGGCAGGCCGGAGGCCGTGGGAATAACAAGCAGCGGCCCCCGGTTGCCAATCTCCTGGGCCAGGCGCTCCAAAATGGCTTCCGGCGCGAAGTTCACGTTCTGTGCCGATTCGGTCTGTTCATCGGCAGGCTTGCCCTTGTCTTCGTGGCCGCCGATAAGCAGCAGTTTGCCCGTGGGAAGAGGGCAGGTTTGCGCCGAAGGGTGTTGTTTTTTGGAAGGCATAGGCAGTACGAGTAAGGCTGAATCAAAGAAAAGCAAGGCCGGCAAAGCCCCGCCAGCTTGCTGCTACGGGCACATACGAGCCCGCCTGCGCTAAGGTGACGTCCCGCCGCACCAATACCCCGTCGCCCGCTACGCAACACCCCCGGCGTTGCCATCGGGCCGGCGTCGTTTGCGGCGTAGTGCAGCAAACCGTTGGCTACTACCCGGGAACAACTCCACCCTATGAGCACAAAAAACGCCCCGGCTGGCTAGGCGGGGCGTTTTACGAACGAAGCAGAGTCGGGCTTACTGGTTATCGGTGGGCCGAAGCACAAAGTAGATGTCGTTGGGCTGGTGGCCGGTGCTGAGCTGCATGCCCTGCTGGCGGCAGCCCTGGGCAGTGCAGATCAGCGAAACCGGCCCGCTCGTGGGTAGCAGCAGGGCAAAGTCGCCCTTTTCATTGGTACGGGCGCAGGCCTCGCCTCCCTCCAGCCAGATGGTGGCCCCAGCCAGCGGCTGTCCATCAGCCCCCACTACGCTGCCCGTGAGGGTAATGGGCGTTTCGAAGTAGGCTGTGGCCGCGCGCCGGGGCTGGGCGGCCCGCCGGAACACGTTGCGCGCGAGTTGCCGGATGCCAACGGGCTTGCTAACGATGGGGGTGGTGCTGACAGCAACCGGGCTACTGTTAGCGGTGGCCGAAGTCAGAACCAGCAATACGAGGGCAAGGGTACTGGTGAGGGCGCGAAGGAGTTGCATGGTAGGGGCGTAGAAAAACGGGGCAAGTAGACAGTAGGGGACTTACTGGGCGCTCATTTCCAGCGTCAGCAGGTCGGCGGCGGGCTGGCGGTCTTCCAGCAGGCGGAAGCTGTTGTACTGGCCGGCGGAGAGAATGCGCAGCATGGCCAAGTCGTAGCGGTGCATGACCTGGGCAATGCTGGGCGTGGCCAGCAGCGTTTCGTCGTCGGCCAGCAGGGGCGAAACCTCCGACTGCTCCGTGGCCTGCTGCAGCGCCTGCAGTTTCGCCAGCGTGACCTTGTGCACGGCCAGGGCCTGCTTGTGCGAAAGGCGCAGTACGTCGGTGAAGTAGGCTGTTACCTCCTGCGAGCGGTTGGCTACCTGCTTGGCGTAGGCGGCGGGAGCCGTACACTCCTTGTCCTGCAGGCCTTTGCTGTGCTCTTTGGCTGGGCCGGCCGCTAGTACCGAACCACTCAGGAGAGAGAAACCAAGCAGGAAAGTGAAGATCTTTTTCATGGCGGCAGGGAAGTTAAAAAGCAGTAGGAGAGGAGGATTAGCGGGAAGACGATGCAAACATACCCGCTGCCCGGAGCCCGGGGCCGGCTTTTTGTCTTAACCCTGCCGGGCGCTGTGTGAACGGTGGCTTTTTCTGTCTGAATGAAAAAGGGTAACTGCCTGCCGCATACTTTCACTGCTAGTCGAGCTTATGGCGGGCTTCATCGAATGAGCTGGGCTATTCACTCAGGGAAAAGTACCTTCGACGCCCAAGGCTGCGGTGGCAGCCCGCCCGCGCCCGGTGCGTGGCTTGGCTACCACCGCAGCCTTGGGTCCTGCTCTCGCCCACACCTCATTGCATGCCTAGTCCCGCACCACTCACCTGCGTCATCGTCGACGACAACGAAATCAACCGCCTCACCCTGGAACACTTGGTGGAGCTTACGCCCACCCTCACGCTGGCAGCCTCGCTGCCGGGCAGCGTGGAGGCCCTGCAGTACTTCAGCCAAGGCAACCGTGCCGATCTGCTGCTGCTCGATATCGAAATGCCTCAGCTCTCGGGCCTGGAGCTGGTGCGCCTGTTGCCCAAGCCGCCGCCCGCCATTGTGGTTGTAACCAGCCACCGCGACTTTGCCGTGGATGCTTTTGAGCTGCAGGTGGCCGACTACCTGGTGAAGCCGATTGGTTTGGGGCGCTTCAGCCAGGCTATAGCCCGCGTGCTGGAGCAGCGGCAGCTGGCCGAGCAGGCTGCTGCCGCCCCCGAGGGTGGCCCCGTTGAGCCCCACGGGTCGGAGCTGTTTGTGAAAGTGGGCCCGCGCATGCTGCGCCTCAATTTTGAGGACGTGCTCTACATCGAAGCCCTGTCTACCTATTCGGTGCTCGTGACGAAAACGCAAAAACACATTGTTTACCTTACCCTGAAAGCCATTACCGAGCGGCTGCCGTTTGCGCACTTTGCCCGCGTGCACCGCAGCTACATCGTCAACACCCGCCAGATTGAGGCTATCGAAGACAATATGCTTAAGCTGGGGCCCTACGAAGTGCCCGTAGGCAAGTCCTACCAGGAAGCTTTTTTCAAGCAGCTGCGTGGGCTTTAAAATAGCCCGGTACTTACGCAGCCGGCAGCTCGCGGGGCAGTTCCTGCAGGGCCCGCTGGAGCTTGGCAACCAAGCGGGCAACCAGGCGGCTGGGCTCGGCCTGGAGGGCGGTTTCCGGCTGCTCCAGCTGGCTTACCACCTCAGCCACATCAGGAATGCCGAGGGCCTCGAGGTTGGGCTTGATGTGGTGTACCAACGAGGCTACCTGCTCCCAGTTGCCGGCTGTAGCAGCGGCTTCCAGCTGCGCGAGCGAGGCCGGAATGTTGGCCAGAAACGAGCGGATAATTTTGATTACGAACGCTTCGCGGCCGTGCGCCAGGGCCCGCAGCTTCTCCAGGTTATAGGCGGCGGGCGGAGCGGCCTTTTCTAATAGCTGCTTCAGCTGCTGATAAAGCTTTTCTTCCTCGAAGGGCTTAGTCAGACAGGCATTCATGCCTGCCGCCAGGTACTGTTCATTATCCGCTCGGAAGGCGTTGGCCGTGAGGGCCAGAATCGGAACGTTGGCCTTCGCCGCGTCGGGCAGCTGCCGGATAGCAGCCGTGGCCTCCAGACCGCTCATTCCCGGCATCTGAATATCCATCAGGACGATGTCGTAAGCCCGCTGGCGGTACAAGTCCAGGCCAATCAGGCCATTTTCAGCCTCGTCCACGTGCATACCCCATTCCTCCAGCAGCAGACGCGCTACTTCGCGGTTGATTTCGTTGTCTTCGAAAAGCAATGCCCGCCGGCCTCGCAGAATGCCGCTGTCGAAGGCTACCGGCGCAACCGGGGCGGGGGCAGCATGGGCGCGGGGTAAAGTAAGTGTAAAGGAAAAGGTGCTGCCCCGGCCTACTTCACTCTGCAGGCGCAGCTTGCCTCCATACTGCTCCACCAGGGCCCGCGAAATACTCAAACCCAGCCCGGTACCGCCAAAGCGGCGCGTGGTATCGGCATACGCTTGGGTGAAGCCCTCAAAAATGCGCTCCTGCTGGGCGGTATCAATGCCGATACCGGTATCTTCCACCGTTACTTCCACGGTGAGGGAGGTGTCGGTGCTGGCTACCTCGCGCGCAATAACGATGATGCGGCCGCCGGGCTCGGTGAACTTGATGGCATTGCTGACCAAGTTGAGCAGGATCTGGTTGAGGCGGTACGGGTCGCCCAGCACCCAGGGGTAAGAGCAGGAGTTACGAAGGGGAGTACCGGCCACCACGAGGCCTTTTTCGGTGGCTTGGTGAATAAGCGGCTGCAGAGCCTGGGCAAAAGAGTCGCAGAGGTTGAAGGGCGTTTGCTCCATTTCCAGCTTGCCGGAGGTGATTTTGGCCATGTCCAGCACATCGTTGATGATGGTGAGCAAGTGCTGGCCCGAGCTGCGGATGATGCCCAGCCACTCCCGCTGGCGGCTGTCGAGCTGGGTTTTACTCAGCTGGGCGGCCATACCCAATACCCCGTTCATGGGCGTACGGATTTCGTGACTCATGTTGGCCAGGAAATTCTCGCGGGCTTTCACGGCCGCTTCAGCTTCTTCTTTCGCCCGCAGCATGGCCTGCTCGGCCTGTACCCGCGCCGTGATGTTGACCAGGTAGATGTTGGCAAACCCGGATTCGGGCAGGGGCACGACAAAGGAAGCAAAGTGGCCCCGCGCTATGGCCAGGTCCATTTTCTGCTCGGTGCCCTCGGCCAGGGCCGCGGCCGCTATTTGCCGGGCCGCCGCCAGCAACTGCTGCTGCTCTTCGGGGCAGAGGGCCGCGTACAGACTATCGGCCGACTGATTGGTATAAATAAGCTCCCCGTGCAAATCTACCCGCAGAATAGGGTTGGGATTCTGGCCCGGAATACTGGCTATGGATTGCAGCTGCTGGTGCAGACGCTGACGCTCCGTAACGTCGCGCAGGCAAACCAGCAGGTGCTCCGGGGCGCCGGGTGCTTCCTGCATGGGCAGAAAGTCGCGCTCCAGCAACCGGCCATCTTTGAGTTCCACCAGCTCATTGTAGGCCGGCTGCCTGTCGACCAGAAGTTGGTGCAGGCGCTCCGCAAATGCCTCCGGATGCGCCACGGCCTTGCGGAAGCGCTGCTGGATAGCCCGCGAAGAATGGCCTACCCACTGGCTGGCCGGAAGGGGCATGCCCCAAAGCTGGCAGGCCTGGTCGTTGATGAGCAGGAGGGTACCGGCCTCATCCAGTAAAGCTACTCCTTCCTGTAGTTGGTTGATCAGCAGGTGCAGACGCGTCTGCGCCGTGGCCGTGGCCGCCGAGCTTTCGAGTAGTTGCTGCTCCAGTTCCCGGATGCGCTGTTGAGCCCCGTCCAGGGTAGCGGGCAAGGAGGGGGATGAAAAAACAGGAGCAGCCATAGAAAACAACGCAGAATGGGGAACTTCACTAAAAGTACAGGAACTAGCCAGTACTTGCCGCGCAGCTTAGCCAAACAGCAGCGTTTGCCGGGTGAATGGGGTGTTTTTACGGCCGTAAGCGGGCCACGCAGCCGGGCAAGCAAAACCCGTCGGGGCAGATAGCGGTAAGTACTTTCAAGCTCAGCCAGAAATACGGGCCTATTTCCGCCCCGCCCGGCCGCTTCTCCAGCCCAGGATATGACGCCACAATTCCTTTTTGCTACCGGTATCGAAAACAGTAACCCTACCATTGCGGGAGGCACCGTGCGGGTAGATGAGCTGGCCAAGTGCCGGCACTACGAGTTCTGGCAAAAGGATTTCGACCTGGTGCAGGAGCTGGGCATTTCCTTTCTGCGCTACGGACCACCCATTCATACCACTTGGCTGGGCCCCGGGCGCTACGACTGGACGTTTGCCGATGCCACCTTCGGCGACCTGCGCCGCCGCAACATTGCCCCCATCGTAGACCTCTGCCACTTCGGCGTGCCCGACTGGGTGGGTAACTTTCAAAATCCTGATTTTCCGGCGTTGTTTGCGCAATATGCCCGCGCCTTCGCCCTGCGCTTTCCCTGGGTGCAGCTCTACACGCCCGTCAACGAAATGTACATCTGCGCCGAGTTTTCGGCCCTGTATGGGTGGTGGAACGAGCAGCTGCAGTCAGACCGCGGGTTCGTGACGGCCCTTAAGTACATTGTGAAAGCCAACGTGCTGGCCATGCAGGCCATAGCCGAGGTGCGGCCCGATGCGCTGTTTATCCAGAGCGAGTCGTCGGAGTACTTTCACGCCGAAAACCCGGCCGCCATCCGCCCGGCAGAGTTGCTGAACGCCAAGCGGTTCCTGTCGCTGGACCTGAACTATGGTCGCCGCGTAGACTCGGAAATGTACGAGTACCTGCTCGATAATGGCATGACCCGGGACGAATACCATTTCTTTCTGGGCAACCACCTCCGGCACCAGTGCATTATGGGCAACGACTACTACCGCACCAATGAGCACCGGGTGCGGGCCGATGGCAGCACTACCGCCTCGGGGGAAATATTTGGCTACCACGTCATCACCAAGCAATACCACGACCGGTACCGCCTGCCCGTGATGCACACCGAAACCAACCTCTGGCAGGGGCCCTGCGGCGACGAAGCCGTGAACTGGCTCTGGAAGGAGTGGGCCAATGTGCTGCGGGTGCGCAACGACGGCGTACCCATCGTAGGCTTCACCTGGTATTCTCTCACCGATCAGGTTGACTGGGACACGGCCCTGCGCGAAAACAACGGCACCGTAAATCCGCTCGGTCTCTATGACCTGAACCGCAACATCCGGCCGGTGGGTGTGGCCTACAAGCAGCTTATCCACGACTGGCGCCAGGTGCTGCCGGCCCAGAGTGTGTGCCTGCAGGTACCTATTGTGCTGCCCCTGGAAAGCAACCAGCCCTGGGCCCGGCAAAAGCAGGACCAGGCCGAGCAAACCCGCCAGGACACCACCACCGCTTCCGCCAACACCACGGCAGTGTAAGCCCCTTACGCAATAAGCCCCGCGGTTAGGGCGCTATCCAATTCCCTTCACTGATTTTTTGTTATGCGCTTCGAGAACAAAGTAGTACTGATTACCGGTGCCACGGGCGGCATTGGGCTAGCCACCGCCAAACGTTTTGCCCGCGAGGGTGCCCGCGTGGTACTCGTGGGCCATCACCAGGAAGCTCTGGACGAAGCCGCCCCCGAAATACTGGCCGCCGGTGCCCCCGAAGTGTGGGGTAGCTGCTGCGACGTGGCCGTGGAGGCTCAGGTTCAGGCTACCGTGGCGGGCACGCTGGAACGGTTTGGCCGCCTCGACGCCATCGTGAATAATGCCGGGCTAATGGAGTTCAAGCCGCTTCAGGAACTTACGGGCGAAGACTGGTTGCGCGTTCTGGGTGTAGATCTGCTCGGGGCATTTTACTTTATCAAGCAGGGGTTTCTGCACCTGAAACCCGGCAGCAGCATCGTCAACGTTTCCAGCATTCACGCGGTGGAAACGAGTCCGCTGGTAGCACCCTATGCCGCTGCCAAAGCGGCCGTAAACTCCCTGACCCGCTCGGCGGCCCTGGAAGGTAGGCCCAAAGGAATTCGGGTAAATGCCGTGCTGCCCGGAGCCATTGACACGCCTATGCTCTGGGAAAACCCCAACGTGAAAAGCGGAGCCGAAACCATAGACCCGGCCTACGTAGGGCAGCCCGAAGATGTAGCCTCCCTTATCGCCTACCTGGCCTCCGACGACGCAGCTTTCGTGCAGGGCGCCGAAATCCGGGTAGATGGCGGCCGCCTGGACCTGCTCTGAGCCAGTAGCCACCGCGTGGAGGAAAGCTGGTTCGTCGTTGGAGGTGGGCCAAACGGAAGCCGGCCGACTCGGGAGCTCCGAATCGGCCGGCTACACTGTTTTCGTTTGCCAGCAGCAGCCTTGCGGCGCGCAGCTCCCGAAAAAAACCAGATGGGGTGGGGTTACACCTGGCTAAACAGGACGTGGGAATTGATCATCGGGAAACCGGGGGGATTTGCTTCCCGATGACAATGCAATACTACAACAATCGTTTGAAATGACAGTAAGTATTGCCTCACTTTTTTCTGTGAGTAATCACTCACCTTGATGTTATTATTACATAATGATCTGATTTTATGAATATTATAATGATGTATATAATTTTGTCTTTATTTTTTTTGATGTGAATTGGAACCTGCAAACGGTTGCGGAATCCTGAGTCGTTGTTTAACGAATAGGTCATCAAGCGCCAGCAATTCCCGACAACCAAGTACTTTCGAAGCAAAGCAGAAAGTCAGTTGGTGGTGTGCTGTTCAAGCGCCACCGCCAGCAAACCTAAGAGTATATATGATTTACACATTTAACGGCTACATCCCGGTCGTCCACGAAACGGCTTTTGTGCACCCCCAGGCTACGGTTACCGGCAACGTTATCATCGGGCGCCAGGTGTACATCGGCCCGGGGGCGGCCATTCGCGGCGACTGGGGCCAAATCATCATCGAGGACAACTGCAATGTGCAGGAGAACTGCACCCTGCACATGTTCCCGGGAACCACGGTGCGGCTGCGCGAAATGGCCCACATAGGCCACGGAGCTATTATCCACGGGGCAACCATCGGCCGCAACGCACTCATTGGGATGAATGCCGTGGTGATGGACCGCGTGGAAATAGGGGACGAAAGCATTGTGGGGGCGCTGAGCTTTATCCGCGCCGATGAGGTAATTCCGCCCCGCAGCTTGGTCGTCGGCAACCCGCACAAGATCATCCGGCAGGTGAGCGACGACATGCTGGCTTGGAAAACCGAGGGCACCCAGATCTACATGCGGCTGCCTGGGGAGTGCCACGCCACCTTGCAGCCCTGTGAGCCCCTGCGCGAACTGCCCGCCGACCGGCCCGCGCAGGCTGCCGGCTATGCCACCTGGGCCGAAAGCAAAAACCAAGCAGCGGCTGAATAACTTTGCCATGGGCTATCCGGCTGCCGGTGCCCGCCAACTTCCCACCCATACTTCCCATTCCCCGGAATGATTCCCACCCTCGAAAATTACGCTTTAGGCCGCTGGATGTCGGGCACTGGCGAACAGCAGGAACTGCTTGATGCCTCCACTGGCGAAGTCATTGCCATTGCCAATGGTGAAGGCCTCGACTATGAGGCCATGTTTGATTATGCCCGCCGGACCGGCAACCGGGCCCTGCGGAAGATGACCTTCCACGAGCGCGGCCGCATGCTGAAGGCCCTGGCACTGCATCTGGACAGCAAAAAGGAAGAGTTCTATACCCTGAGCTACCGCAGCGGAGCCACCCGCGCCGACTCCTGGATTGATATCGAAGGCGGCATCGGTAACCTGTTTGCCAACGCCTCCCTGCGCCGCAAGTTCCCCGATAAACCGTTCTACGTGGAGTCGGACCCCATTGCTTTGTCGAAGGCCGGCAACTTTATGGGGCACCACATCATGGTACCCAAGGAAGGAGTGGCCATTCACATCAACGCCTACAACTTCCCTATCTGGGGGATGTTGGAGAAAATAGCAGTGAATCTGCTGGCCGGCATGCCCGCCATTGTGAAGCCCGCCGTGCCTACGGCTTACCTCACTGAGGCTGTGGTGCGCGAGATTATTGCCTCTAAAATTCTTCCGGAAGGGGCGCTGCAGCTGGTATGCGGCTCCGGGCAGGGCATCCTCGACTACGTCACGTACCAGGATGTAGTCACGTTCACCGGCTCGGCCGAAACGGGGCGCAAGCTGAAGGGCCACCCCCGGATCCTGGCCGAGGCTGTGCCGTTCAATATGGAAGCGGATTCGCTGAACTCCGCCGTGCTGGGCCCCGATGCAGTGCCTGGCACCGTGGAGTTTGACTTGTTTATCAAGGAAGTGCGCAAGGAAATGACGGCCAAAGCCGGGCAGAAATGCACTGCTATTCGCCGCATCATCGTGCCGGAAAACCTGGTGGAAGATGTGCAGATTGCTCTGGGTAAGGCCTTGGCGCAAACCACCGTGGGGCACCCGCAGGCCGAGGGTGTGCGAATGGGCGCGCTGGCCGGTCGGGCACAGGTACAAAAGCTGCGCGAGCAGGTGCGGCACCTAGCCAAGAACACGCCCATCGTGTACGGCGACCTGGACAACGTAGCCGTGATTGGCGGAGACTGCAAAGTGGGCGCTTTCGTGTCGCCTATTGTCCTAATGAATCCCGAGCCTTTCCGCTTTACTGATACCCACGAAATAGAAGCATTTGGGCCGGTAGCCACAATTATGCCCTATAAGGATGTGGATGAGGCCATTGCCTTGTCGAACCTGGGCAAAGGCTCCTTGGTGTGCTCAGTGGCTACCAACAACCCGCGCACGGCCCAGGACTTTGTACTGGGTGCCGCCACGCACCACGGCCGTATTCTGGTACTCAACGGCGAAGTAGCCAAGGAGAGCACCGGGCACGGCTCCCCGCTGCCCTTACTGATTCACGGCGGACCGGGCCGGGCCGGCGGCGGACAGGAAATGGGTGGCCTGCGCGGGGTTGAGCACTTTATGCAGCGCGTAGCCATTCAGGGTTCCCCCAGCATGATTACGGCCATTACGGAGGTGTACCAGCCCAAAGCCCGCCAGATTGAGCGCGACAAGCACCCGTTCCAGCATTATTTTGAAGAGCTGGAGATTGGGCAGACGTACGTGACGCATAAGCACACCGTCACGGAAGCCGACATCAGCAACTTTGCCAACGTCTCGGGCGACAACTTCTACGCCCACGTGGATGCTACTTCGCTGGAAGGCACGCTCTTTACCGGGCGCGTGGCCCACGGCTACTACATTCTGAGTAAGGCGGCCGGCATGTTTGTGGACCCCCGCAAAGGTCCGGTGCTGCTCAACTACGGGCTGGACGAGTGCCGCTTTACCAAACCCGTGTATCCCGGCACCACCATTGGCGTGAAGCTAACGGTGAAGGAAAAAATAGGCCAGGAAAAGCGCGACGCCGACGACGTAGCCAAGGGTATTGTGCGCTGGCTGGTGGAAGTAACCGACCAGGAAAACGAAACCGTAGCCGTAGCCACCATCCTGACGATGGTTAAAAAACAGGACCAGTCGTAACCCTGGGGCAGAAGCCGTGGTTTGGGGTAGAAGAACACCTTACTTTTTTGCGTTGATGAAGATACTGCTGGTAGAAGATGAGCCCAAAGTGGCGGCCTTCCTGGAAAAGGGACTGAGTGAGCAAACCCACGCCGTGGACGTCGCTTATGACGGCCTGCAGGGCCTGCAGCAGGCTCTGGCCACCAGCTACGACCTGATTGTGCTGGACCAGATGCTGCCGGGCCTCAACGGCCTCGATGTGTGCCGCCGGATTCGGGCGCAGAACACCTCAGTGCCTATTCTCATGCTCACGGCCCTGGGCGAAACCGACGACAAAATCCGGGGCCTCGATGCCGGCGCCGATGATTACCTGGTAAAGCCTTTTGCTTTTCAGGAATTGCTGGCCCGGATGCGCGCCCTCACGCGGCGGCGCCAGGAAAACCCGGCCGGCGAAGCCCCCCTGCGCCTGGCCGACCTGAGCCTCGACCCCGTGCGCAAGCAGGTGACGCGGGCGGGCCAGCCTATTCAGCTTACGGCCCGGGAGTTTGCCCTCCTGCACTTTCTGCTGCGCAACCAGGGCCGGGTAGTGTCGCGGGTGGATATCCTGGAGCAGGTGTGGGAAACCTCCTTCGACACGGGTTCCAACGTCATCGACGTGTACATCAACTTTCTGCGCAAAAAAATCGACAAGGACTTCACTCCCAAGCTGATTCATACCCTGGTGGGCATGGGCTACGTGATGAAAGAAGACTGATTAGTTGTATGAATGGCTGAGTGGTTGACTTGCTGAAGGGTACATAGTCGTTGGCCGAAACCTGCGAGTCAACCATCCAGCCATCCATTTCCTCATGCTTGAAAGCCACGTACTCTCATGACGATACGGATGCGGCTGGCGCTGCAGTTTGGAATAATCCTGGCCGTGACGCTGATGCTGTTTTCGGCGGTGGTGTACTATTTCAGCTACCGTACCGGGCGTGCGGCCTTCACCAACAGCCTGTTTGCGCGGGCCCTGGTAGTGGGCCACGTGTATGCCGACGGTGCCAACCGCACCGACGAAGCCAGCCGGGTCTCGTACCGACGCTACCTGCGCCAGTTTTACCGCACCCTGCCCGAGGAAGAAGTGCGCGTCTACGATGAAAACTTCCGGTTGGTATTTCGCGAGGGGGCTTCACCCCGGGGAGTGGTTCCGCCGGCGCGCCTGCGGTCCGTACAGCAGTCGGGGCAGGAAGTGTGGCTGGAGCCCAACTACTACCAGATGGTAGGTCGGCGCTACCACGACCGGCAGCGGCAGCGTACGTTCATCATCATTGCCTCTTCGGTTGATACTGACCATGCCGAGCAACTCCAAAGTCTGCGCGTAATTCTGGCCGGGGGGTTGCTGGTAGCGCTGGTGCTGGTAGGCATTGGCGGCTGGTTTTTCGCGGGACAGGCATTGCGGCCCATGCAGCGCATGGTGCAGGAAGTAGATGGTATTACCGGGTCCGATCTGCACCGCCGGCTCACGCAGGACAAGGAAGGGCAGGACGAGGTGTCGCACTTGGCGCAACGCTTCAACCGCTTGCTCGACCGGCTGGAAACGGCGTTTGTGGGCCAGCGCACGTTTGTGCGGGATGCTTCGCACGAGCTGCGCACCCCGCTCACCTCGCTTATCGGGGAGCTGGAAGTGGCTCTGCTGCAGGAGCGCCCGGCCGCCGAATACCGCCGCGTGCTGCAAAGCACCCTGGATGCCGCCCGCCTGCTCAAGGACCTAACCAACGGCCTGCTGCAAATAGCCCGCGCCTCCAACGACCCTTCCCAGATAGCCCGCACCACCGTGCGCCTTGATGAGCTGCTGCTGCAGGCCCACGAAGAAATGCAGCGCCGCCACCCCACCAGCCGCATCGACCTGGAGTTCCCCGAATCTGCAGGCCCGGCAACTACGCCTTATCTGGTGTGGGGCAACGAAGCCTTGTTGCTTTCAGCCATGCTCAACGTGCTGGAAAATGCCTGTAAGTTTTCGGGCGAGGCCGGTCACCCGGTGGTAGCCAGCCTAAGCACGCAAGCCGGCCGGGTAAGCCTGCAGGTGCACGACCAAGGCGTGGGTATGAGCGAAGCCGACCGGCAGCAGGTATTCGTGCCATTTTTTCGGGCCGAGTCGGTCCGCACGGTGCCTGGGCACGGCATTGGGTTACCGCTCACAGCCAAGATTATGGACCTGCACGGCGGCGCCATTCAGGTGCAGAGCGAGTTGGGAAAAGGTACCCGGGTTCGGCTGGAGCTGCCACTAGCCTAGAAAGCAGCGTCATTTAATGCATTTTTAATTCTCTTTTAACTACGACTTAACGCCGGAGCGGTACCCTTGTATTTATTCCTGTCAGAAAATCCACGTTTGGGTTTCCCTTCTGCTACTTATACATGGTTTCCTCCACTATCTCGCCCGCCCCGCCCACGGCAGCCTCGCCGATGGCGAGTCCGCCCCGTTCCCCGTTTAGCTCAATCTCCAGCGATGCTCCGGCTGGGTTGGTGGTCTTCCTGGTAGCACTGCCCCTGTGTTTGGGTATTGCCCTGGCCTCGGGAGCACCGCTGCTTTCGGGCATCATTGCCGGCATGGTGGGTGGGCTGGTTGTGGCCTGGATTAGTGGTTCGCAGCTAAGCGTGAGCGGCCCGGCCGCGGGCCTTACCGCCATCATCGTCACGGCTATCCAAACGCTGGGCTCCTTTGAGGCGCTGTTGGCTTCCGTGGTTGTAGCCGGCTGCATTCAGATCTTGCTGGGCGTGCTACGGGCCGGGTTTATTGCGCTATACTTCCCCTCGTCCGTTATCCGGGGCATGCTGGCTGCCATTGGCCTCATTCTGATTCTCAAGCAGATACCCCACTTTCTTGGGGCCGACGCCGACTATTTCGAGGACATGATGTTCCTGCAGTTTGATGGCCAGAACACCTTCTCTGCCATTCAACACGCACTGCAGGCCATCAGCCCCGGCTCGGCCCTGATTGGGGTAATTTCGCTTAGCTTGCTGCTTCTTTGGGACAACGTACTGGCCAAAAAAGTAAAGGCCCTGCGGCTGGTGCCGGCGGCGCTGGTGGTGGTGGTGCTGTCCATCGGCCTGAATGCTCTGTTCGACTCCGCCGCCCCAACCCTGCGCATCCGGCCGGAGCACCTGGTGCAGCTGCCCATCATCAACTCCTTCACCGATTTCCTGGCTACCTTCACCATGCCCGATTGGTCGGCTTTTTCGCGACCGGTGGTGTATCAGGTGGCTTTTACTATTGCCATTGTGGCCTCGCTGGAGAGCTTGCTCAGCGTAGAAGCCGTCGATAAACTCGACCCGCACAAACGGGTGACCCCGCCCAACCGTGAGCTAATTGCCCAAGGCATCGGCAACACGGTGAGCGGCTTGTTAGGCGGCCTGCCCCTCACGGCCGTTATCGTACGCAGCTCAGCCAACATCAATGCCGGAGGCCAGACGCGCATGTCATCATTTCTGCATGGCTTGCTGCTGCTGGTGAGCCTGCTGTTTTTGGGTTCCGTACTCAACTACATTCCCCTAGCCGCGCTGGCGGCCGTCCTGCTGGTGGTGGGCTTCCGGCTCACCCGTCCGGCGCTGTACCGCGCGCAGTTTAAGCTGGGCTGGCAGCAGTTTCTCCCGTTTGTGGTTACGGTGCTGGCTATTCTGTTTACTGACCTGCTCAAAGGTGTAACCGTGGGGCTGGTCGTGGGTATTTTCTTTGTATTGAAGGCCAACTACGAGCAGGCGTTCTTTCTGCGCGGGGCGGGCGCTGCACCGCACGCGGCCGACACTATTTACCTGAAACTGGCTGAGCAGGTGTCTTTTCTGAACAAAGCCAGCATTGTGAAGGTATTGATGGAGCTGCCCGAAAACTCCCACGTGGTTATCGACGGCTCATCTTCCGCCTCCATCGATTATGACGTGTTGGAAGCAATTGAGAACTTTCGCACTTCTGCGCCCGACCGGGGCATCCGTCTGGAGCTGATAGCCGTACCTCAGGTGGGCGTCATGGGCCACTAGTGCATGGCTCCAGCAAAGCCCCGCGCTTCTCACTATCATTTCTTTTCTTCCCAAATGAAAGGCATCGAATCCATCCTGGACAATAACCGCAAGTGGGTAAAAACCATGCGCGCCTCCGATCCGGACTTTTTTAACCGCCTGGCTAACGGCCAGAAACCCCGCTACCTGTTCATTGGCTGCTCCGACTCCCGCGTGCCCGGCAGCGCCATCACCGGCACCGGCCCGGGCGAGATGTTCACGCACCGCAACATCGCTAACATGGTAGTCAACACCGATTTTAACCTGCTTTCGGTTCTGCAGTACGCAGTTGAAGTACTGGGCGTGCAGGATATTATGGTGGTGGGGCACTACGGCTGCGGCGGCGTGGCCGCGGCGGCCAGCAACAAGCAATACGGCCTGATCGACAACTGGCTGACGAACATCCGCGACGTTATCCGGGTGCACGAGACCGAGTTGCTGCGTATTTCCGATGAAGATGCCCGGCTGCGCCGCTTGGTAGAGCTGAACGTAGTGGAGCAAGTACGAAACCTGGCTAAAACCAGCATCATTCAGAACGCCCGCAAGCGAAAAAACCCGCCCCGTCTGCACGGCTTGGTGTACGATATTAAAGAAGGCCTGCTGAAAGACCTACAGGTAGAAGACGACCTGATCCAGGAGCTCGAGCATATTTACGGCACTAAAACCGATGCCGAGCACGCCCAGGACGAGCATGAGCAGTACGCTGAGCGAGTGTTGGAAGAGCAGGTGGATAAGCAGCTAACCGACGAAATAGCGGCGGCTATCAAGCCGGCCAACCAGAAAGTGAAAGTCGAGAAATAGGAGAAGGAGAGCTCCGAAAAAGCCCTGGCTGATTTTCTACCTGCAACACAGGAAAGAAATCGGCCAGGGCTTTTTGCTGCAGTTCTGTGTAGCGTCCCCCAAAGACATCCACCCTTGGCTGCCCGCACTCCTAATATAAGGTTTTAGCAGGCCTGCTGCCGAAAAAGGGGGCAGTAAAGCAGTAAAGAGGAAGACACAAAGAAGGCTTGGCAAGGCCAATTAACTTAAACTAGCAAGAAGCCGTAGCTTCGCCCACCCGGCTATGTCCGGAGTAGTGGAGCTTCTCTCTTTGTCTATGGCACTTCCAATTTATCAGGTCGACGCGTTTACGTCCACCATGTTTGCCGGCAATCCGGCCGCTGTTTGCCCTTTGCCCGCCTGGCTGCCTGCCGATACCATGCGCGCCATTGCCGCCGAGAATAACCTGGCCGAAACAGCTTTCTTCGTGGCCCGGGGTGGGCAGGAGTTCGATATCCGGTGGTTTACGCCGGCCGTGGAAGTAGAGCTCTGCGGCCACGCTACTTTGGCCTCAGCCCACGTGCTTTACCAGCACCTAGGGTTTGAGGGCACCGAAATTGTGTTTCATAGCCAGAGTGGCCCCTTGCGCGTGAGCAAGGCCGAGGGCGGCCGCCTGACCCTAGACTTTCCGGCGCGCCCCCCGCACCCGCTGGCTACCCACCCCGACGGCCTGCTGGATGGCTTACGGGCTACTCCGCTTCAACTCCTGGCGGGTCCCGATCTGGTGTGCGTATTCAGTACCGAGGCGGAAGTGCGGGCTCTGCAGCCCGACATGGCCTACTTGGTCAAGGTGGAGTACCGCGCCGTCATTGCCACGGCCCCGGGCTCAGATGGAGTGGACTTCGTGTCGCGCTTTTTTGGTCCCCGCGTGGGCGTGCCCGAAGACCCCGTGACGGGGTCGGCGCATATCACGCTGGTGCCCTACTGGGCCGCCCGCCTCGGCAAAGCCCACCTGCACGCCCGCCAGGTTTCGGCCCGCAGCGGTGACCTGTGGTGCGAGCTGCGCGGGGACCGGGTGCTGATGAGCGGCCACGCCGTCACGTATCTGCGTGGGGAAATAGAAGTGTAGCTGCAGGGAATGAAGCGAAAGGAGCAGTGGCGGCGCGGGCTTAGGTACAGTATAGCGGCGGTATGGCTGGTGAATGGGTTGCTGTGCAAGGTGATGAACCTAGTGCCACGTCACGAGGCTATTGTAAGCCGGATTTTAGGTGCTACATATGCTACGCCTATCACCAAGCTAATCGGCGTGGCCGAAATTGGCATGGCCATTTGGGTGCTTAGTAAGCGCTGGATAAAGCTGAATACTGCTACTCAGATAGCACTGGTGCTGACCATGAACCTGCTGGAGTATTTTCTGGCAGCCGACTTACTGCTTTGGCACAGCTGGAATCTGGTTTTTGCGGGCTTATTTGCGTTATCGCTGTACTACTACGGCTTTGGGCTATCGACTGGGGTACATACAGATTAAGGTAAATGGCTACGAAACTTAGGCATCATCCTTTCGCTGTGGAGGCACTGCTGGCCCGAACGACGGTGCTGACCTATGCAGCTCCCGCCGCCGAGTTACAGCGGTTGCTGCCGGCGTGTCTCACGCCCGATGCGCTGGACGGCACGTGGGGCTTTGTAGCGGCCGCATTGGTACAAACTCATAACCTGCGACCAAAAGGCTTGCCTGCTTGGTTGGGCCAAAGCTTTTTTCTGATCGGGTACCGGGTATTTGTGCGCTATACTACGCCCGCTGGTAGGCGGCTACGCGGCCTGTATATTCTCAAATCAGAAACGGATAAGCGGCAAATGCAGTGGTTGGGCAATCTGTTTACGTCTTACCGTTACAGCGCCATTGACCTTGCGTACACGGCCACGGAAACCTCACTAGAGTTTATTTCGCGACGAGCAGATGTAGCCATTCAAGTAAGCCTGCTGCCGGAGGAGGTAGGGCTGCCAGCTACGTCTCCGTTCGGGAGCTGGCAGCAAGCCCGACGGTTTGCCGGCCCTTTGCCATTTACCTTTCATTGTGGAAGGTGTACGAGAGGCATGGCAGCCAAGACCCGTACAAGTGGAGCACGCGCGCGTGGGTTTTCTGACCCAGCTGCCCGTAAGTGAGTTGCGCCTGGCCAGCGCGTTTACGATGGAAAATATTCCTTACAGCTGGAAAAAAGGCCGGTCCGAACAATGGCGCGCATAAGAAAGCCAGCCGAGGGCGTCTGGAATATCGTTCGGTTCAATTGGCAATTCTACGCCTTAGCTGCTGGTGCCCTCTGCTTGCTGTTGGTGGCAGCCAGCTTGTATTTGGGCGTTCGGGCCTATGTTTTCGCGCTGGCAATGCTGCTCAGTATGCCGGTGGTGATTTCGCTGTTGGTATCTTACTACGTTTACGACTATTCCGGTTTATATTCCTTTGACTGGCTGACGATAGAGCAGCCTGCTACACCAGCAACTATCGTAAACATTCACGCCGGGTTTGATGAAACCAGCCACTTACTGCGCGAAAAATTCCCACTAGCAAACTTGCGTGTTTTCGACTTCTACGACCCGGCGCTGCACACCGAACTGTCCATCCGGCGGGCCCGTGTGGCGTGCGCGCCATTTCCCGGGACGGAGTCCGTCCAGCCGCACGCGCTGCCCCTGACACGAGCCTCTGCCGATTGGGTATTTGTTTTATTATCGGCCCATGAAATTCGGCAGCCAGTTCAACGGGTGGCTTTTCTCAAGGAATTGCGGCGTGTTCTTCAGCCCCAAGGGAAGTTGATTGTGGTGGAGCACTTGCGCGACCCGGCAAACTTTATGGCCTACACCATCGGGTTTCTGCATTTTTACTCTCGCACTACTTGGTTGAATGCATTTCAACAGGCGCGCTTTCAACTGCTTCAGGAAAAGAAAATAACACCGTTCGTTTCGGCCTTTACCTTGCAAGCTGATGGAACTGCAGCTTAGAATCATTGGGGCTTCGCTGGTATTACTGGCGATGCTTCACGCTGGCTTTCCCCGCTACTTCAACTGGGCGGGTGAGCTGAAACCGTTGAGCTTAATCAACCGGCAGATGATGTATGTGCATACGCTCTTTATTGCCTTGGTAGTCCTGCTAATGGGGCTCTTATGCATAAGCTGCGCTCCGGACCTCCTTCATACTCGTCTGGGGCACGGCGTAGCGCTAGGCTTGGGCGTTTTCTGGCTGGTTCGTCTGGTTGTGCAGTTTTTCGGTTATTCCGCAGAGTTGTGGCGTGGCAAGCGGTTTGAAACCACCGTTCACGTGGTGTTTTCGTTGCTCTGGCTGTACCTGACCAGTTTTTTCTTTCTGGTTTATTGGCAGTAGTGCATACTGCAGGTAGCGCGGAGTTATCGTCTACGCAGCGGGCTTCTTGCGGGCGGCGGCCAGTTTTTTACCGGCCACCGGGGCCGCGAGCTTGTCGGGATTATCGGCCAGGAACTTGCCCCAGCTTTTACCGCCGGCCTTCACGTTGTTGCCTTTCTGGTAGTGGTGGCAGAGGGCCACGCCCAGGGCATCGGTAGCATCCAGAAACTTAGAGGCCTCTTCAATGGGCGGCAGCCGCAGCGTTTGGCGCAGCATGTGGGCCACCTGCTCTTTGGTGGCATTGCCCGAGCCCGTTACGGCCTGCTTGACCTTGGTGGGGGCATACTCCACGTACGGAATCTGGCGTGACAGGCAGGCGGCAATGGCCACGCCCTGGGCCCGACCCAGCTTGAGCATACTCTGCACGTTTACGCCAAAGAACGGCGCTTCAATGGCCAGCTCATCGGGCAGAAACTCGTCGATCAGCTCCAGCATTCGCTCAAAAATCCGCTTGAGCTTGAGGGCGTGGTTGCTGCCGATCTTCTTCATGTCGATGACGTCGTAGCGCAGCACGGTTACCTGCTGGCCGCGCACTTCAATCACGGCGTAGCCCATAATCTGGGTGCCGGGGTCTACGCCCATGATGACTTTGGGCAGGAGCTCAGAAGCAGAGGCAAGGGGCAGAATCATAGGGAAAACAAGGGAGAGGCACCGCTATCTGGCGCGTTGTTGCGGCCGGCTGGATAACTTGCCAACTCAGTATAGGAAATTCGCCGCCATTTTGCCCCCCGACCACCTACAAAACTACGCACGAAAGCCCGAAGAACCCACAAGTCGCCGACGCGTCTGGGTAATCCTGGGCAAGCTGCTCATTACCGGGCTCACGCTGGCCTTGCTGTACCACTCCGTGGTGGCCGATGCGGCTACGGCCGCGGCCTGGCGCCAGCTGCTGCAGTCGGCCCTGACGGGGGAGGGGAGGGCACCCGTGCTGGCGGCTCTGGCCCTGGTTCCCGTCAACTGGGGGCTGGAGGCCTGGAAGTGGTGGCGGCTGGCCCGGCACCTTGAACCCGTGTCGTTCCGGCGGGCATTCCGGGCAGTGTTGGTTGGCCTTACGCTGGGCTTTGTCACGCCCAACCGGGTGGGCGACTACGCCGGCCGCATCATCGAGCTCAAAAGCCGTCGGCTTGATGCCCTGGGCGCCGTATTTCTGGGGCGCTACTGCCAGCTGGTTGCCACCGTGGTGGCTGGCTCGCTGGGGCTGCTGTACTTCCTGTTCACGTTCTACCTGCCTGGTTTTCCGGCTACCAAGCTGGGCCTGGTAGTGGCAGCCTTGTTTCTGAATCTGGCCGTGCTCGTACCGCTGTACCGGAGCCGACTGTTGCTGTCCCTGTTCACCATAGTGCGGCCTTTGCGGCGCTTCCGCCGCTACGTGGCCGTGATGCCCACGTACCCGGCGCGTCTGCTGTCGGCGGTGCTGGCCGGGGCCGGCCTCCGCTACGCCGTGTTCTGCCTGCAGTTTGGCCTGCTACTTTACGCGTATGGTGCCCGGCCTGCGGTAGGCCCCGCGCTGGCGGCCATTGCCGGCACGTTGCTGCTGAAGTCTTTGGTGCCCTCGCTCAATGCCCTGGCCGATGTGGGGGTGCGGGAGTTATCGGCCACGCATTTGTTTGGGCTGTTGGGCGAGCCGGTGCTGCCAGTGCTCAGCGCCAGCCTGAGTTTGTGGGTTATCAATATTGCCTTGCCCAGTGCCGCGGGGCTGCTGTTTGTAATGCGCCTGAAGGTTTTTCGCAAGCGTAAACCGACTACCTCATGATGAGCCTGCTCACGATGCTGGGGGTGGGGGTGGCTGCCGCTTATTTGGAGCAAATGGTCCGCTTCCGGCGGGCCTGGCAGCGCCTGTCAGTTAGCAGTGCCGTCCCGCCCGCAGCAGCCAGCGCGGCCCCGGCTTTTTCCGTGCTCATAGCAGCCCGCAACGAAGCCGAGAACCTGCCTAAGCTGATTGCCGACCTAGCCCAGCAGCACCCAGTGCCCGGAGGATTCGAGGTGCTGATTGTGGACGACCACTCCACCGATGCCACGGCAGCCCTGGTAACGCAGGCAGCGGCTACCGTGCCGTTTTCGCTGCGCTTACTGCGCCTAGCCGACGACCTCGCCAAGCCTTCCGGCAAGAAGGCCGCCATTACGGCTGCCATTGCGGCTGCTCAGGCTCCCTGGTTGCTGCTCACTGATGCCGACTGCCGCGTTTCGCCCGGCTGGGTAAGTGCCTTTTCCACCGAAGCCCGGCCCGAGGTGCAGTTTATCAGCGGGCCGGTGCTGCTTACCGGGGCTGGCTGGCTGGCTACGCTGCAAGGGCTGGAGCTGGCCGGGCTGGTTGGTGTAGGCGCTGCTTCCATCCAGCTGAATGCGCCCACCATGTGCAACGGGGCGAATCTGGCGTACCGGCGGGGCGCTTTCGAGGCTGTGCGGGGCTTTGCCGGCAACGAAGCCATTGCTAGCGGCGACGACGAGTTTCTGCTCCACAAGCTGCACCAGCAGTTTCCGGCCGGCATCCGGTTTCTCAAAACGCCCGAGGCCATTGTCCGGACAGCGGCGCAGCCTACGTTGCTGGACCTGCTGCGGCAGCGGGTGCGCTGGGCTAGCAAGTGGAAGCACTACCAAACGGCCGCGCCCCAGCATTTGGCCGTGGTGGTACTGCTGGCTAATCTGCTTTACCCGCTGGGGGCCTTACAATGGTGGTGGCGCCCACAGGATGGCCTCTGGATTCTGGGTGCGTGGTTGCTTAAGCTGCTGGGCGACGTTGTGTTTCTGAGCCCGGTGCTGCGGTTTCTGGGCCGACCCCGGTGGCTGAGGTGGGTGCCGGCGCTGCAGCTGGCCTACGGGCCCTACGCCTTACTGGTGGGGTTGTTGGGGTTGCGCGGGGGCTACGAGTGGAAAGGGCGGGAGGTGAAGTAAACGCACTAACTCAGGCGCTTTTTTCTGTTTCAGAAGAATTTTAGGGAGCAGCCCGGTTACTAGCTAGGCCGCCGCGAGGAGAAACTGTCCTCGCCGAAGTCGGCCCAGGCATAGCTGCTCCCTTATCTTGGCAGTGAATGACCGCCCAGTGCCCTATCTTTGTTTTCGCCCTTGCCTTCCTGCCGTGACTGACGCCGAATTCGACCTGCTCGACGAACTGTACTTCGTTTCCTCCTTCAACGACCTGGCCCAACGCACTGCCCTGCCCCCCGCGGAGCTTGATAAACAGCTGCGTAACCTGCTGGAGCAGGGCCTCGTGCGCCTCTACTGGCCCGATGCCGACACGGAACTGGCCTTCGAACCATCGTCGTTCGGCGCTATCAGCCGCGACTCCTTCTACCTGGCCTCCAAGGAAGGCTTGCTGCAACATAATACCCGGTAAGGATGGCTTCTCCTGCCTTGGTTCAGGCCGCTGCGCCGGTCCGCTCGCCGGGCTACTACGTGCGGAAACGGCTGCTGCAGAACCGGCCGGCCATGGCTGGGCTGCTGTTTATTGGCTTGTGCACCCTGGTAGCCGTGTTGGGCTACTGGATTTTGCCCGATAACTCGCCCTCGGCCAACAATAGCGTGGTGCAGCTGCAAAAGGAAGCGCCCGGCTTTCAGGCCACCTTGCTGCGCCTGCCCGTTGCCGACTCCTCGCGGGCGGCTTCTTCGGATAACCTCTTTCGGATCTGGTGGCAGGGGCAGGCCCCGCGCTTCCAGGAGGTGCCCATTGGCAGCTACCGGTTTCAGGGCGACTCCCTGCTAACCATGCCTTACCAAAACCACTCGGCCCTGGCCGATCAGGCCCAGCGGTACTCGCTGGCGGCGATGGTGGGGCAGGCGGGGCCAGCGGCTGAGCTGCGCCGTCGGGTAGAGCAGGAGCACATCATCCGGCGTACTTACTGGCTCGGCACCGATAAGGCGGGCCGGGATGAGCTCAGCCGCCTACTGCTGGGAACCCGGGTAAGCTTGGGCATTGGCTTGGTAGCCGTGCTGATTTCCCTGGCTCTGGGCATGCTCATCGGGGCGGTGGCCGGCTACGTAGGCGGCTGGGTAGATAGTGTGCTGCTGGGCCTGATGACGGTGGTGTGGAGCATACCGGGCATCATGCTCGTCATTGCTATTTCCCTGGCCCTCGACAGTAAAGGCGTCTGGACGTCTTTTGTGGCTGTGGGCCTCACCATGTGGGTAGATGTGGCCCGCGTGGTGCGCGGACAGATGCTGAGCTTGCGCGAAAAAACCTTTGTGGAGGCCGGCCGGGTGCTGGGCCTGCCCCAGAGCCGCCTGATTGCCCACCACCTGCTGCCCAACATGACGGGGCCGCTGATCGTCATTGCGACCAGCAACTTCGCGTCGGCCATTTTGCTGGAAGCGGGCCTGAGCTTTCTGGGGCTGGGCGTGCAACCCCCGGCGCCTTCCTGGGGCCTGATGGTAAACGAAGGTTTTCAGCTGCTGGGCACCAGCGCGGGCCTGTGGCTGACGCTCTTGCCCGGCCTGGCCATCAGCTTGCTGGTACTCAGCTTTAACCTGCTGGGCAACGGCCTGCGCGATGCTTACGACCCCAAAACCCCGCTGAATTCGTAGGAGAGTGTTTACTTGCGGGCCGCACCAGGAGCTGGCTGCTTCCCCTGCTGCTTGCGGAATGGGTTGTACTTTTGTCCTTTCGGACCGTGCTTCTGTATCTGCTCGTTCTTTTCCGCCGCCTTGTATTCTTCTGTATATGCCCGCCTCCGAACGCCTTATTTCCCTCGAAAAGCGGTTCTTTCTCAAGGAACGGGAATTGAATGCCCTGCTGGAAATTACCCAGGCCATCAACCTCGACTCCCCGGAGAATTCCCTGTACAAAATCTTTCAGTTCACGTTGCTGGGGCAGTTGAATATCCGGCGGCTGGTACTGTACGTGCGCGAAGAAGACCAGTGGCAGTGTGTGCTTTCCTTCGGGGCCGGGCTGCCCGATTTTCGGCGCATCCCGCTTCCGGAAGTGGCCCGGCAGAAGTGCACGCAGCTGGCTTGCCCGGTGCGCAGTCTGGAACTGGGACCGGAGTGGGACTTGCTCGAAACCATTATTCCGGTGGTGCAAAACGCCGAAGTGCTGGCCTATATTTTCATTGGCAATGTGCACGAAGACTACGAGCACGGGGAAGCCACCAAGTTTCTGGAAACGCTTAGCAACATCCTGCTATCAGCCATCCAGACGCGGCGCCTGGCCCGCCAGCGCGTAGCCGATGCCGCCATCCGCAAGGAAATTGAAATTGCCCAGGAAGTGCAGAGCATGCTCTTCCCGCAGAAGCTGCCCAACGATGCTTCCGTAGCCGTGCACGCCAGCTATGTACCTCACACAGCCGTAGGTGGCGACTACTACGACGTCGTGAGCCTCGACGCGGACCGGTTTCTGTTTTGCGTAGCCGACGTGTCGGGCAAGGGCGTGGCAGCATCCCTGCTGATGTCGAACTTTCAGGCGGGCTTGCGTACCCTGGTGCGGCAGCAGGTAGAGCTGGCCACCATCGTACACGAGCTCAACCACCTGATCTTCCGCAACTCCGGCGGCGATAAGTTTATTACGGTGTTCTTTGGGGTGTACGACCGCCGCACTCGCCATCTGCAGTACGTCAACGCCGGGCATAACGACCCCATTCTGGTCCCCGACTCCGGCCCCGTGAAGCTCCTGAAGGAAGGCACCATCATGCTGGGCGTGATGGATGATCTGCCGATGATGACGGTAGGCGAAACCATTGTGCCTCCACGCACCCTGCTGCTGAACTACACCGACGGCCTCACCGAAGTATTCAACGAGGCACAGGATGAGTTTGGGGAAGAAGGTGTAGTAGCCGCCTTGCGCCGGGGCCGCTACCTCCCGCTCACGCGCCTGCACACCGAGCTGCTGGCCGAAATCAAGGCCTTCAACGCCAAAGGCAGCCATTTCTCCGACGACATCACCATTCTGAGCTGCCGGTTTAAATAAGTTGCTAGTTGCTGGCTGCTTGTTATTCAGTGAATAACAAGCAGCCAGCAACTAGCAACTTTCCTTCTCGGGAATGGTCACGTCCAGCCGCATCAGAGCGGCCAGGGCGATGAAGAAGAAGGAGCCAATTTTGTCGACTTCCACCAGTTCATTAAGCAGTAGGTGGAAAACGATGATAAAGAACGATAAGCCGGCCGCCAGCACCAGCCGCCGATGCTCAGGGCGGGCACTGCGGTGGTAGAGGCGCTCCACCAGCAGCAGGGCTGTGCCTACCACCAGCACAAACAGGGCGCACCCCGGCACGCCCTGTTCCGCCAACAGCAGCAGAAAGTAGTTGTGGGTAGTAGAACGCTCGGGGTTGTCGCTCACGTACGTGCGGAACCCTTTGATAGTATAGCGCTTGTACTCAGGGTAAAACGTGCTGGGGCCGCTGCCCAACCAGGGCTTCTCGTGGGCCATGCGCGCCGCGGCTATCCAACGGTACAGCCGCTCCATACCCGATACGTCCTTGAGCTCATACGTCGCCTCCAAGTGTTTCTCAAAGTTTTGGCCGTTGAAGACCGTTTGCTCGAAATCGGGGGCGTAGCGCATAAAATTGCTTTGATAAGCAAAATAGCTTCCCGCCGCCACCGCCGCTACGGCAATGCCCATCAGCAGCCGCCGCGTCTGGCGCCAGCGCAGCACTAGGTAAAACCCGGCTGCAGCCGGCAACGACAAAAAGGAGGCCCGGGTATAGGACGTAATCAAGCCAAAAAACAGCAGCACAATGGCCGCCTGCCAGGCCCGGCGCGTGCGCCCGGGCAGAGCGGCCTGGGCCCCGTACAGTGCGTAGGGCAGGAGCAGAGCCAGCACAGTGGCGTAGGCCACGTGGTTGCGGTAAAAGGGCTGCAGCGCCGGGTGAATGGAGGCAAACCCGAAGCCTGTGCCTGCGTGCCGTACTACGGTATAGACCACCGTGAGGCACGCACTAAGGGTGTAAATGCCGCTCAGCTGCCAGAGCTTGGCAGGTTTCCGTAGCAGCAGCAGGGTGCCCAGCACAAAGGGAATCAGGTACCAGAGCTTGGCCAGCAGGAACTTCACCGACTTGACCGTATCGACGGAGGTGAGGGTGCTGGCCCCGGCCCAGAGTAACTGTAGCAGCAGCAGCGCCAGCAGGGGGTGCTGCCATTCCCGCGTGGTTAGCTCCTGCTGGCGGAAAAGCAGGGCCAGGGCCACGCAGGCCATGAGCACCAGCATAAGGGGCTCCGAGGGCACATCCATGGCCAGACCGCCGGGCAGCTGAAACTCGTGCGCAAACCCGAGCGTGAACAGAAACAGGTAAAAAACCAGCCGCCAGTCGAGCAGGATGATGGTCAGGGCCAGGATGCCCAGACCGGGCAGCAGCCCCCGGATGTCCCCGCGCAGCAGCCACCATGCCCCACCACCTACCAGCGTGAGTACGAAGGTGCCAAACACCAGAAACTCCGGGGCCGGGGCCCACCGCGGCAGGGTCAGGCGCGGCGGAATCATGCCGCCTGCGCTATGGCCCGGGGCGCGCGGTACCATTCCAGCGCGGCAATCAGCACCACCGACAAGCCCAGCGTAATGGCCACGCCGCCCAGCACAATCAGCCAGCGGATAGGGCGGGCTTTCTTGGTGGCCGGGTAGGCGGGCTGCACCACATATAAAGAAGAAATCCGGCTTTTCAGGGCTATGTCGGCGGCTTCATATTCGCCGTAGGCGTTAGCCATGCGGTTGGAAAGGTCCTTAAGTCGGGTTTCTAGCATCTGCACCGAGTCCAGCCCCTGCGCGTAGCCTTCCAGGTTGAAGCGGTTGCCGCTGTTGGTTTCCGTGAGTCCGCGCAAAGCCCGCCGCAGGCCGGCAATGGTAGCTGACGAGGCCCCGCTGCCTTCGGCCTGGCGCAGGGCGGCTTCCACCCGAATGACTTCCCGGGCCAGGTAGCGCGACTCTTCCTCCAGCCCGTAAATGCCGTAGTGGCGGCGCGCCTTCAGCATCTGCTGCTGGGTGCGGCGAAACGACTCATTCAGGTATTGGTAGCGGGTGCGGTAGAGGTCTAGCACTTTGCGGCGGTTATCCACGGTAAGCTGCTGGTTGATGGAGTCAATCAGGCCAACCATGGTATTGGCAATGCGCGCGGCCAGGTGCTTGTCGGTGTCCAGAAAAGTCAGCTCAATGGCGTCGCGCTCATTGTGCACGATGGACAGGTTGGAGTTGAACTCAAAGAGCACGTAGTTATCGGCCTCGTCGTTGCCGGGCGTGCCGGCGCGGTAGTGCTTGTATAGGTCGAACCGGCGGATCAGCGCTTCCGCCACGGGCTGCGACTGGCCGATGGTAATCACCCGGTCCAGGTCTTCGCCCCGGCCACCGGGGTCGAGGCGGCCCCCTTCGGCCAGGGTTCGGTCGGGGTCAATGGCCTGCGGATTGCTGGGAATAAACACCGCCGTAGACGCATACTCGTTGGGTAGCAGCAAGGCCACAATAGCGCTTACCACCAAGGCCAGTAAACCCGCTCCCAGCAACCACAATTTCCACCGATACAGGAGCGGCCACAAGCCAAACAAGGAATACCGAGACAGCATAATAATATGTAAGCAGTGACTGGCGCACGACCGGCGCTGCGGCACGCAAAACCGGACAAATATAGAAGAAAAATCCCCTGGCCGGGTTGCTGCACGGGCAAAGGAGCGGAGGTACTTTTCGTAGCTTTGCCCGCTTCTCCTCATTATCTACCCCCATCCGGTATCAAACGGTTTTTCGGAAATATCAGCCTCGTAGTACTGCTCAACCTGCTCGTTAAGCCGGGTTGGGTAGTGGTAGAAAACCTGGTACAGGACCGACTAGGCCACGCGGCCTACGGCACGTTTGCCGCGCTGCTGGCCCTTACTACCGTGCTGGCCCTACTTTCCGACCTGGGTCTGACGCACTCAACCGTGAAGCGCCTGGCCTCGGAGCCTGCCTACCTGGGGGAGGCGTTTCCTACGGTGCTGCCTTTGCGGCTGGGGCTCAACCTGCTGGCCCTGGTGATCATGGAAGGGGTAGGCCTGGCCTTAGGCTACCGGGGCGAGGCCCTGGGGCTGTTGGCGGCCATCGGCGGGAGTTTGCTGCTCACGCAGTACGCCCAGTTCCTGCGCGGCCCCCTGCAGGCGCAGCAGCGCTTTAATACCGATGCCCTACTCTCGGTGCTGGAAAAGGCTTTGCTGCTGGGCGTGGTGCTGGCGCTGCTGCCAATGGGCCTCTCGCTGGAGCGGTACGTGGGCGCCCGGCTAACGGTGGCAGCATTTACGGCTGTCCTTATTTACGGACTGCTTATGCGCCTGTACGGCTGGGTCCGGTACCGCTGGCAGTGGCCCGTTGCCCGGGCGGCCCTGGTTGATAGTCTGCCCTTTGCGCTCATTACTTTGCTCTACGGCGTGAATGAGCGCATCGACATGATTATGCTGGAGCGGCTGGCATCTCCTACGGAGGCGGGCTACTACGCCGGGGCCTACCGCTGGGTTGATGCCGTGATGATGTATATCTGGACCATCATGCCCTTGTTCTTTGCCCGGTTTGCCGCCGCCGTCGACGACCCCCAGGAGCAGGCCGCTTTGCTGCAGTTCGGGCAGCGCGTGGTGGCGGTGCCCATGCTGCTGGTGTGCGCTTTTGGTTTGTTTCAAGGGAAAGCCTTGTTCTGGCAGTTCCAGCACAGTGCTCCAGCCGAGGTGCAGCGCATGGCCTTGTGCGTGGGTATCCTGTTCCTGAATGTATTGGTGCATTCCTTGTTTGCCGTGTACGGGGCGCTGCTCAACAGCACCAACCACGTGCGGGCCGTAAGCCGGCTGGTGGTAGCCAGCATTGTGCTCAACGTGGGGCTGAACGTGGTGCTGCTGCCGCGGTTTGGGGCCGTAGCGGCAGCGGTAGATACCTTGCTGAGCGCCCTGCTGGTTTCGGGCGGGTACCTATGGCTGCTGTGGCGCCGCACCAAGGTGGCCATGCCCTGGGGCTTGCTGGGCCGGCTGCTAGCGGCCTTTGCGCTGCTGTGCCTGGGGTGGTACGGACTCCAGCAGCTAGACCTGCCTATGTCGTGGCTTACGGAAAGTGCATTGATGGGGGTGGCGCTGGCGGGTTTGGTTGTACTTTTGGGCATTGTGCGCGTGGCGGAGCTGCGGCGGCTATGGCCCCGGTAGCGGCTGCGTAGCCCAAAGCCCGCTTCTATTCCCGTTTCTTGACTACCACTTCCTCTTCCGCCACGCTGCTGCGTCGCCTGGATAAAATCGAGCAGCTGGCCCAGGCCGGCCGGTTGCGCCGCTTGTGGCACGCGCCGGCCCGCTACCTGTGGGCCCTGGGCTTTCGCACGTTTGTGTATGCCCACACCCACCGGGGCAAAGTGTGCCAGACGCCCACCTTCTTTGGGGTGCCCATGACGGTGGTGCTGCCCGCCGGCACCGACATCTACCTGCTGGGAGCCAAGTCCCACGGCTCGGAGCTGCGGCTGGCGCGGTTTCTTATCCGGGAACTGCAGCCCGGACAGCACTTCGTGGATGTAGGCGCCCACTTCGGGTATTTCACGCTGCTGGCCGCGCAGCTGGTAGGGGCCGCTGGGAGCGTGCGGGGCTTTGAGGCCGGCAGCCATACCTACGCCGTGCTTCAAGATAATGTGGCGGGCCAGGCCAATGTGCAGATCTTTCACCGGGCCGTATCAGATAAGGCCGAGCCAGTATCTTTTTATGAGTTTCCAGTCCAGTATAATGAGTTCAACTCCATGCACGTGGGCCAGTTTGAGCAGGAAACGTGGTTTGGAAGCTTCAAGCCCGCTTGTACCACGGTAGAAGCGGTTTCCCTGGATGAAGCCGTATACGCGGCTGGACCAGCGCCGCACATTATCAAGATTGACGTGGAGGGCGCCGAAGCTCAGGTGATTCGGGGGGCTGAGCATTTGCTGCGCCAGCAGGCTCCGCTCGTTATTCTGGAGTACCTGGCCCCAGCCCGGCACAACGCCAGCCACCGGGAAGCCGCAGCTTTATTGGCTGAACTGGGCTACCACCCGCACCGCCTCAATGATGCCGGCCGCCTGCAGCCCTGCCCCGACTTGGAAGCCTTCCTGCTCGAGCAGCAGCTTGACTCCGATAATTTCGTATTCAAGAAAACGCCGGCCTGATTTAACCGGCCCTGCGCTGCGCATTTGTGGAAATAGCCGTCAACACCCGCTTCCTGCTGCCCGGCGACAAGCTCGAGGGCATTGGGCGTTTCACGTATGAGACGCTCCGGCGGCTGGTGCAGCAGCACCCCGAGCATACGTTTCACTTTCTCTTCGACCGGCCCTTCGACGAGCGGTATCTTTTTGGGGCCAATGTGGTGCCGCACGTGCTGTATCCGCCGGCTCGCCACCCGCTGCTGTGGCTCACGTGGTTTGAGGGCGCGGTAGCGGTTTGGCTGCTGCGGCATCGGCCAGCCGTGCTGCTCAGCCCCGACGGCTACACCACCCTGGCCACCCGGGTACCGCGCGTAACCGTCATCCACGACTTGGCTTTTGAGCATTTTCCGCAGGATATTGACCGCCTGACCCGGCGCTATTATCAGTACTTCACGCCGCGCTTTGCCCGGGCCTCGGCGCGGGTGGTGGCCGTGTCGGAAGCCACGCGCCAGGATATCATGAGCACCTACGGGCTGTCGGGGGAGAGAATTCGGGTGGTGCCCAATGCGGCCGATGCCCACTTTCAGCCCCAGCTGGCGCCCGAGCAGCAGGCCACGCGGGAACGGTACAGCGCCGGCAAGCCTTACTTCTTGTTCGTGGGCGCCCTGCAGCCACGCAAAAACCTGGTAAACCTGCTGCGGGCCTTTGATGAGTTCAAGCAGCGTACCGGCGCGCCCACCAAGCTGCTGGTGGTTGGCCGCACCGCCTGGCAGGCCGGCCCCATCTTCGAAGTGTACCGCCACTTAGAGCACCGCCGCGATGTGCACCTGACCGGCCGCGTCACCGACGCCGAGCTGACGCAGCTGTACGCCGCCGCGCGGGCCACTGTGTATGTGCCGTATTTCGAGGGTTTCGGCATTCCCGTCATCGAGGCCCAGGCCTGCGGCTGCCCGGTCATCACCTCCAATTGCAGCTCTCTGCCGGAGGTTGCCGGGGGCGCGGCCCGCCTTGTCGACCCTTTCTCGGTAGCTTCCATTGCCGAGGCGCTGGGCGAGCTGCACGACGACGCGCCCCGTTGCGCCGCCCTGGCAGCATTGGGCCTGCAAAATGCTGCCCGCTACTCCTGGGACCACAGTGCCCGGCTCTTGTGGCAGGCGGTGGCGGAAGTGGTGGAGCCGGAAAGTCCTGCTGTCTAAGAAAGGCTGAGTACCTTCCGGGTCTTGATGGGGTAGTTTGCCCCCTGAAGCAGCCGGCAGCCCAGGGTAACCGGCCGTGCTTTTTTGTTTGCTATTGACTTTCAGCTTGCCCGTATGCGCCTGTACCGAATGCCTGAACCCTTGCGCCGCTTGCTGCCGGAATGCTGGTGGCAGATGCCCGCTACGGGCCGCACCCTGTACCTGACCTTCGACGACGGACCCATTCCGGAAGAAACGCCCTTCGTCCTCGAACAGCTGGCTCGCTTCGATGCCAAAGCCACGTTCTTCTGCGTGGGCGACAACGTAGTGCGCCACCCGGCCATAGCGCGGGCAGTGCTGGCGGCGGGCCACCGCCTGGCCAATCATACCCACCACCACCTCAGCGGCTGGACAACCCCACGAGCCGAGTACCTGGCAGATGTAGCCCGCTGCCAGGAGGCCCTGCTGGACGTGCTACCGGAACCTGAAGTCCGGCCCTTGCTGCGGCCGCCCTACGGGCGTATTACGCTGCCGCTGGCGCGCATTCTGAACGAACAGTACCAGCTGATTATGTGGGACGTGCTTACCTGCGACTACGACCACACTCTGGCGCCCGAGGACTGCCTGCAAACGGCCATTGGTTATTCCCGGCCCGGTTCTATTGTGGTGTTTCATGATAGCCTGAAAGCCAGCCGCAACCTGCGCTACGTGCTGCCGCGCTACCTGGAGCATTTCGCCGAGCAGGGCTTCACCTTCGCTGCTATCTAAGCCTGCGCATGATGCTTACCGCTGCCCTGTTGTGCTTCGTGGCGTTGTGGTTTGCCATGCTGGGCACTGCTACTGTACTGTTTGCCCGCCGCCACGAGCCGCGGGCCGCACCCGTCCCGCAGCCGCTCCCCCGCGTAAGCATTCTGCTGGCCGCCCGCAACGAAGAAGTGGCCATTGAGCGGTGTCTGGCTTCCATCCGGGAGTTGGCGTACCCAGCGCCGCTGCTGGAAGTATTACTGGGCGATGATGCCTCCACCGACAATACCGTGGCTATTGCGCAGGCCGTGATGCAGGACTACGCGGGTAGCTTTCGGGTGGTATCTATTCAGACCAATAAAGGACAGGCCCGCGGCAAAGCCAACGTGCTGGCCCATCTGGCCCGGGCCGCTACTTCCGATGTATTCTGCATCACGGACGCCGATATTGCCGTGCCCCGTACCTGGGTTTCGGGGTTGCTGCGGCGGTTGCAGGGCTCCGTGGGCATCGTCACGGGCATCACCGTAGTGCAGGGACCGCGCCTGTTCGACCAGCTGCAGCGGCTCGATTGGCTTTTGTCCTTATCCTTGGTACAGGTGGTGTCGGACTGGGGCAAGCCCGTAACGGCTATGGGCAACAATATGCTCGTAACGCGCCAGGCGTATGAGGCCACCGGCGGCTACGAGGCGCTGCCTTTCTCCGTCACGGAAGACTATGCGTTGTTCCGGGCAGTGTTGGGGCGGGGCTTCACGTTCCGAAACGTGTTTTCCCCAGAAGTGCTGGCTGAGTCCCTGCCTATTGGTACGTTGGGACAGCTGTTGCACCAGCGGCGGCGCTGGCTGCGGGGCGTCGAGGCGCTGCCCTGGGGGCTGCAAGCGGCTTTACTGGTGTATTCTGGTATCTATCCGGCCATGCTTGGATTGGCCTTCACCAGCGGGCCTTTGGCGGCGCTGGCCGTGTTGGGGGCCAAAATGGTAGCGCAGGGAGTGCTGACGGCCCTTTGCTTTTACCGGGTTGGGCTTCGGCCGCCCTTGCGCCTGTTGCCCTTGTTTGAGCTTTACACCGTTGGGCTTACGCTGGGGCTGGTAGGCTTCCGGGTGCTGCCGCTACGCTTTACCTGGAAGGGCCGCCAGTATGCCTGATTATGAGGGCTGCTGTTTGCTAGGTGCTGGTTTGGGCGTCGATAAGCCAGCAGTTGCACCAGTACCTTTGTGAGCAACTGGAAACCAGAAACTAAAAACAGAAACTCCTATACAATGCACCTCACCGATTCGCACGCCCACGTTTATTCCGAGCAGTTCAAAGAAGACCGCGACGCCATGCTGCAACGCGCCTTCGAAGCGGGGGTGCAAACCATCGTCATGCCCAATATCGACCATACCAGCATCGACGTGATGCTCGAAACGGAGCTGCAGCATCCCCGGCAGTGCTTTGCCATGATGGGGCTGCATCCGTGCTCAGTGGGCCGGCACTTTGAGAAAGAGCTGTACGAAGTCGAGACTTGGTTGGGGCAGCGGCCCTTTGCGGCGGTAGGGGAGTGTGGCATCGATTTGCACTGGGACAAAACCACGCTGCCCTGGCAGCAGGAAGCCCTGCGGGTGCAGATTGCGCTGGCCAAAAAGCACGACTTGCCGCTGGTGCTGCACACGCGCGAAGCCTTCCAGGAAACCGCAGAGCTCATTGAAACGGCCCAGGATGGCACCTTGCGGGGCGTGTTTCACTGTTTCTCGGGCTCCCGTGCCGAGGCGGAGCGAGTCATCGGGCTGGGGTTCAAACTAGGCATAGGCGGGGTAGCGACCTTTAAAAACGGCGGCTTCGACCAAGTACTGCCGGGTCTGGCGCTGGAGCACCTGCTGCTCGAAACCGACTGCCCCTACCTGGCGCCGGTGCCGTACCGGGGCAAGCGCAACGAGCCGGCGTATTTGCCACTGGTAGCCCACCGCGTGGCCGGGCTGCTGGGCAAAGACCTGGAGGAAGTGGCCGAGGCGACCACGCGCACGGCCCAGGAGCTGTTTCGGCTCTAGCAAAAGTTGCCGCCGGGGTGGGAAAACCGTGGTTAAACCCTTAGCTTGCTCAGGCGCCGGCCTCACCCACCGGCGTGTGTGCCTCGTTTCCTTACCACCCAACCGCGCTGTGCTTCGCTCTCAACCGGGGCGAAACCAGCACCACCTTTCCTCACCCTTGACTCAGTTACTGGATATCAACATCGCCGCCCCGGCTGCCCCGGAAGCGTCGCTGCTGCTCATTTACACGGGCGGTACCATTGGCATGGCTTACAACCGCCGCGGCGAAATGGTCCCGATGGAATTCAGCAGCATGTTGCAGCTGATGCCGGAGCTTCTGCAGTTCAACGTGCGCCTCACCGTGCGCAGCCTCGCCCAGCCCATCGACTCCTCGAATGTGATGCCCGCCGACTGGTTTACGTTGGTGGATATCATTCGGGAAAGCTACGAGGAGTACGACGGGTTTGTCGTTCTGCACGGCACCGATACCATGGCCTACTCGGCGTCGGCCCTAAGCTTTCTGCTCGAAAACCTCACCAAGCCCGTCATTTTCACCGGCGCCCAGCTGCCCGTGGGTAAGGTGCGCACCGATGCCCGCAAGAACCTGCTGACGGCTTTGGAGCTGGCCGCCGCCCGCGACCGGGAAACGGGCCGCGCCTGCGTGCCCGAAGTCAGCATCTTCTTTCACAACGTGCTGCTGCGCGGCAATCGGGCCAAGAAAGTGGAAAGCGGCCACTTCAACGCCTTCAAAAGTGAAAACTACCCGCCTCTGGTCCGGGCCGGCATCGACCTGGAGTATAACGACGCCTTTATCCGCTCCGCCGTGCCCCCAGGCCCCCCGCTTTTCCACCGGGAACTGGACGACCGGGTGACCATTCTGAAGCTCTACCCCGGCATTGCGGAACGCATGGTGCGCGGCATTCTGGAGGTAGATGACCTGCGGGGCTGCGTGCTCGAAACGTACGGGGCCGGCAACGCCCCCACCGCCGCGTGGTTTACCCGCGCCCTCCGCGACTCCACCGACCGGGGCCTCCACATTCTCAACGTGAGCCAGTGCGACGAAGGCCACGTGCAGCAGGGCCGCTACGAAACCAGCGCCCACCTCCGTGACTTGGGCGTCATCGGGGGGGAGGACATTACCACCGAGGCAGCCATCACCAAGCTCATGTACGTGCTGGCTCACCCGCTCACGGCCGCCGATACCGCGGCTGGCCTAGCCCGCGACCTGCGGGGAGAAATTACGCCCGCTTAAAGCGCGGCCAGCTCGGAGAATTACGCTCCGGCTTGCGTTTCCGGAAAATCGGGTGTTATTTTGCGCCACTTCCCAGCACCCAGAGAGGTGTCCGAGTGGTTGAAGGAGCACGCCTGGAAAGTGTGTATGGGTCTAAAGCTCATCGTGGGTTCGAATCCCATCCTCTCTGCAATAAACCCCGCTTGCAAGCTGCCAGCGGGGTTTTTCGTTTCATAGCCGGGATGTAGCCGTATCGTTTTAAGCGTTTTACACCCAACTGGCAGTCAACCGTGTGGACACGGCTTCTATTGATAAGCCGTTGAGAAGTATTTACTTGGCATGCGCCGCCCAAGTCTGCTTTGTCAGCTCATACACAAAGTTGAGCTTGGGCAACTCGCCGTAGTACGTTACCTCCTGTTCGGCTACTTTGATAGCGCCTAGCCGCTGAATGGCAATCTGCGAACGTACATTGCCGGCCCCGATGTGGAAGCGCACGGTTTCCACAAACTGGAACACGTAATCCAGCAGCAGGGCTTTGGCCGCCCGGTTGATGCCTTTTCCCCAGGAGCCGGTGCCGTAGAACGTGTAGCCAATGAGGATGCTGTTGTCCTGTGGATTGTAGTCGTAGAGACGGGTACTGCCCAGCGTAGCCCCCGTTGCTTTGTCTACCACTTTGAATGCTCCTTCGCTTTGCATAGCGCCTGCAAAGAAGGTGGTAAACACTGACCGCTGCCAACGGTCCTGGTTGGGATGTTGCTCCCAGATTTTGGGGTCGGCGGCCACGCTGTATAGCGCGTCAAAATCAGACGGCTGCAGGGGAAGCAGCCTGATAGCGTCGTTTTCCAGAACGGGCTGCAGGGAGAAAGGGCACATACTGGGTCGGAAACTAAGTGCAATGGGCAAAAACAGTCTGCCAGGGAGCAGGAATTGTGGACAAAAGCGGCAGATACGGGCAAAGAATGCAGTACGGCCCCGTTCTCGGTTGAAAGCGGGGCCGTGACAGGTAGTAAAGCTTAAGACTAATCGGCCAAAGCTATGAAGCGCTGTTGCAAGGCTTGGGGCGCTGTTTTCTCCCATTCTTCCAGGCGGGCCAGCTGCAGGGGAGAGAGGCCATCATGAAATTGCTTTTGCAGAGCCGTGAGCGTAGGGCCTTTGGGAGTAGCCAGGGCGCGGCGCAAAAGCTGGGCCTGATGTGGCTGGAGCTGAAGCGTATTCGACAGACTGCGCACTAAGTCGGACGGAGTCACGTCGGCGGTTGCCGGGGGCGTGGTGGCCGTCTGCGCTATGGCTGAGAAGCTGCTGAGCGTCACGGCAGCTACAACAAGCAGGAAACGGAGTGCAATAGGGGTATTCATAGGAGCAGTGCGGAAAAGTGGAAGAGTGCGGAAGCTGGGGCAAACGGCGGGCCGTTGGGGCTACGCCCGTAAATGTGCCTATTGAAGGTCGGTACTTGGATGAAAAATAGACCAATACCCGCCAGTGGGCGACCAACGACCCCTGGTGCCCGACAAAATATATTTCGAGCGGAATATAGAAATTAGGTGGACGTGGCGTACCACCTGCTGTTTCGGCCCGGCAGGTCAGGCGCCAAAAAAGTGCGCCCTCCTGAAACAGGGGGCGCACCACTCACTTGCTACTAGAAAAGGCCATTTATTGCCGCAGTGCCGGCGCCGACTCCAGCACGGCTAGGTCGGTTTGGGGCGTAATAGCCAGCACGTTCGGCAGGTCGGCCGGTATGTGGATTAGTCGCTTGTTGCCATTAGACTGCATGTGTTTGGCCGGTGCCGTAATAGTTACGCCATGCTTGCTGGCATAGTTCATCACCTTGCTGATGGCTACGAGCAGGGTCTGAATTTCCTCGGGATTACGTTCCCAGGCTTCATCCGTCTGCACGGCGGCGGTGCTTGGGTCGTTGCGGAACTTGGCGTTACGCGGCACTACGGTGGCCAGGTCCAGGCTGACGATGTTGGCGCGTTGCGTTGCGGCGTAGTACAGGCCTTGCAGCATCCAGCCCAGGGAACCGGTGCCTTTGTCGCCCAGTACTTTCACAACCAGCACGCGGGCTTCAGGGGAGTTGGCGTCATAGGACCGCTGGGGAGCGGCGTGTACTTCCTCGCCTGGGACGAAAGAAGCAGAACCTACCACATGGTTTTTAAATGCGGGAAGGAGTTGATTTCCCCGGCCCAGAACGGCAACTAGCGCGCCTTTGCCAACAGAGCCGGCGCGGGCGGCGGCCCCAGCTTTGATGTTAGCCGTGGCCTTGGCTCCCGGCAGGGAGGTACCGTGCGCGCTAGAACCAAGCTGAAGGGCAGTGTAGCCTATTTTGGCGCGGGCGGCCTGGGGCTTGGGCGCTTGGTAGCTAAAGTCATGAATTACGGCGCGAATACCCGGGATGTGGCTGGCTTTGGCCAGGAAGGCAGGGTCGTCGGACGTAGCCAGGGCCAGCCCCACTTCCGGCATGGTCCCGGTGATAGTGCCATTCGCCAGCCAGGCCTGATCCGTCAGGTCACCGGGCAGCTGGTCTGTAGTAGCTACCAGCAGGTAGTGTTGCGGCAGGCGGGTGGCGGGTTCCAAGCTCGGGGCCGGAACGGCCTGCGTTACGGAGCGGCTACGCTGGGCGGCATTGGTAATAGAATCTTCGGTAGAGCACCCACTCAGCAGCAGTACTCCCAGGCCCAACATCGAAAAATTACGAACTGTGAAAAAGGAAGCCATAACGGTGAAGGTTTAGTGCAGTACTAATAAATAGTAAAATATTTCAATTAGCAAGTAAAGTGCAATAAAAGATGAAATTATGTACATTCGCGAGTTGGGTGCTGAATTTTGCGCCCTGGCACCTGAAGCCGACTCAGCCGACGTCTCCTGTTGCAAATATTTTTCTATTATATATCAGTATATTATAATATTAAAGAGGAGAGTTCCGGGCCGACAGTGAGGTAGCAGAATACTGTTGAGTTAGCCGTTTCCTGCCTGAGAAATACGCGGCCTAACGTCCCCGTTGTCCAGCAAAAAGTAAATTCTTCGGAGGCTAAAGCCGGCTTGCTGAGATAGGGCCTTCTGAACTGCTAAGCGTTATGCTGGTCATGCGCCAGCCCAGTGGCAGGCGTAACCCAGCCAAGCTGCAACGGCCAGAACGCACAACGGCCAGAACGCACAACGGCCGGCTCCCAGGAAGGAAGCCGGCCATTGTAAGGGCGCGCAGAGGATTTACGGCACCTGCGTTACGGCGCGCCGGGCATTAACGCGACCATAGCCGTAGTAAGGGTCACGGCCGGGCTTACCGAGGTCATCGGCTGAAGCACGCAATGTCGCCAGCACCTTGGCTGGGTCCATTCTACCCCCGTTCTTGCCCACGACCAACGCGGCTACCCCGGCGGCGTGCGGGCCCGCCATGCTGGTGCCGGCCGACCAAGTATAGCGGCCCAGGCTGGTGCAACTGAATACCATATCGAAGGCGAAGGTGTACTGGCGTACGCCCGCCACAGTGCTGATATCCAGACCAGGGTAGGCTGAGTCGCCGCCGGGAGCAGCAAAGTCTACGTCGGAAGTGCCGTAGTTAGTGTAAGTAGCTACGCCATCGAGGTTGGTGCCAAGAGGGTTAAGGGCCCAGCCAGTGGGTGCCGTGGCCGAGATGGAAATAACGTTGGCAGCACCCGAGGGAATGTGAACTAGGTCCTGGTCGCGCTGGCCGTTGTTGGCATCATTGCCGGAGGAGGCAATAACCGTGGTGCCCTGCCGGGTGGCGTAGGTGGTGGCTTTGCCGATGGCCACCAGCAGTTCCTGAATTTCCTTGGTTTCGTTTACCCAGGTATCGTCCGTGGCGTCGTCGGGGGTGCCGTTGTCGTCGCGGAACTTGCTGTTGCGGGGAATGGCGGCACCCAGGCTCATATTGATAACATCGGCCTGCTGCGCTACGGCGTAATAAATGCCCTGAATCATCCAGGAGAATGACCCGGAGCCCGAATCACGCAGGACTTTTACCAGCAGCAGCTGGGCATCCGGCGCTACGCCAATGACGCCCAGCCCGTTATCGGCGGCAGCAATGGTGCCTGCCGTATGGGAGCCGTGGCTGAACGTACTACGAGCAAACTGCGCCGGCTCCCCGGGAACAAACGAGCGGCTACCCACGATGTTGGGTTTCAGATCGGGGTGGGTGAGGTCGAAGCCGCCGTCCAGAACGGCCACCAGTGCCCCGGCCCCGCGGGCCCCGGTGTTCCAGGCCTCGGGTGCCTCAATGGCGGTGTGGCCCCACTGCAGCGGGAAAAACCGCTCGTTGTCGCCAGCGCTGCCGGGGTTGGTGTTATCGGCTTCGGCAATGGCCTCCACGCTCCGCGCCGCCTCGGGGTTGAAGCCCTGGAAGCTAAAATCGTGGATGACGGAGCGTACCCCGCTGATGCGGGCGGCTTTGGCGGCGAAGTCGGGGTCGGAAGACGTGGCCAGGGCCAGGCCCGTGCCGGGCAGCTCGTCGGTGAGGGTGCCGTTGGCCGCCTGGGTCTGGGTGGCGAGGGCTGCGGGTAGCTCGTTGGTGCTGGAGATGATGATGTACTGATGGGCACGGCGCACCAGGCTGTTGCCCTCCGTTGCAACGGCGCTGCTAGCCGCTACCGACTGCGGGGCAGCCTCAGTCAGCCGAATGTCTTCTTTGCTGCAGCTGGCCAGTAAGCCAAGCCCAAGGCTCAGCAGCGAAAAGGCGCGGGGAGTAGAAAAGGATTTGTTCATAAACGGGGGTGGGGTGGTGAAAACGAACTTTTAAAAGAAAGGCCAAAAAAGCAGTCGAATGGCAACGGAAGCGCCGGATAGCAGGCTGGTTCTGACGACAATCTTGGTTAAGCGTCGAAATCGGGAATCGGGATTTGCCTGGTCTGGTTGTGGGGAAAGCAGCATGCGCCGTAGATTAGTTCAACGAGTTGCCCGCCTCTCGCGTACCCTGCTACCGGGTCGGCTGCCTTTTTCACCCGGTTGTCCAAAGCCCTATTTGCCCCAAAATCCCCCGTAACTTCCCCCGTGGCCAGATCGGTCGGTCGGCCCGTGGGGCGCGTGCCGCGCACAGATTCCCCTAATTATGAACGAACTTCAACGCCTGCTCCAAGCCTACGACGCGCACCGCGCGGCCGGGCAGGCCTGCGCCCTGGCCTCGGTCGTAGATGTAGCCGGCTCCGCCTACCGCCGCCCCGGGGCCCGTATGCTGGTTACCGATCAGGGGGAACTGACCGGCGCCATCAGCGGCGGCTGTCTGGAGGGCGACGCCCGCCAGCGGGCCCGCCGCGTCATTCAGTCGGGCCGCCCTGCCATTGTCACCTACGACTCCACCGACCCCGACGATGACCTGCAGTTTGGGGCGGCCCTGGGCTGCCAGGGCGTGGTGCAGATTCTGCTGGAGCCGCTCGATTTCCAGAACCCCTATAACCCGCTGGAACTTTTGCGCCGCTGGACCCAGCTAGGGGAGCAAAGTGCCGTGCTGGCGACGGTATTCAGTGCTGCCAACACTGCGGTGCAGGTGGGAGAGCGGCTGCTGCTCACCACCGGGGGCACTGTCCTAGGCAACTTTTCGGAAGAAGCCGAAAGTTACACGCAGCTGCTGGCCGATGCCCGGGCGGCCCTGGCCGCGGGCCAGCCAGCCACGCGGCACTACGCCGCCGGACCAGCGGCCATGCGCGTGAGCCTGGAAATTCTGCGTCCGCCCGTCCGCCTGGCCGTGTACGGGGCTGGCAACGATGTGCAGCCCCTGGTAAAGCTGGCCAGCAGCCTGGGCTGGCGGGTGGAGGTAGTCGATGGGCGGCCGGCCCAGGCCCAGCCCGGTCGTTTTCCCGAAGCCCACCAAGTGCGGGTAGTGCCCCTGGCCCAGCTGGCCACCCAGGCGCCCGAGGCAGACTTTTCCCTGCTCATGACCCACAACTATTACTACGACCTAGCCGTGCTGCAGCACTTGCTGACTGCGCCCACGCGCTACATTGGGTTGCTGGGCCCCCGCAAAAAATACGAGCGGCTGCTGGAGGACCTGCGCCAGCACACCCCGGATGCTGCCGAGCGGCTGCAGGGCCGCCTCTACAGCCCCGTGGGTTTGAATCTGGGCGCCGAAACCCCGGAGGAAATTGCGCTATCGGTGGTGGCGGAAATGCAGGCCGTGCTGGCCGGGCGGCCCGCCGGGTTCCTGCGCGACTCGCCCCATCCCATACATCCGCCGCTGCACGCAAACGTCCCGCTGGTAACTGATAATCGGGTAGATGCCAGCTGCAGTCTCTAGCAAAAAGCCGGATAGGTTACCGCCAGCCATTCTGCTGCTGGCTGCGGGGGCCTCTACGCGCCTGGGCCGCCCCAAGCAGCTGCTGGCTTACCAAGGAAAAACCCTGCTCCGGCGGGCCGCCGAAACGGCGGTAGCAGCGGCCGATGGCAGCCCGGTGCTCGTGGTAACCGGGGCCATCCACGCGCCCCTGCTACCAGAGTTGCTAAACCTTCCGGTACACGTGCACCACTGCCCCGAGTGGGCGGCTGGCATGGGTGCTTCGCTGAAGGCCGGCCTGCACTGCCTGGAGGCTATGCACCCGCTGGTAGCCGGCGTCACGGTGATGCTCTGTGACCAACCCCACGTGACGCCGGACCTTCTGCACCAGCTGGGGCGAGCGGCGGCGCAAAACAGTCGCCCGATGGCCGCCGCCGAATATGCAGGGGTACTTGGCGCGCCGGCCTTTTTTAGTCAGGCGGTGCTGGGTTTCTTACGGCAGATTGCGGATAGAGCCGGGGCGGGCCAGCTGTTGCGCCAGCACCGGGAAAGGGTGGTGCCGGTGCCTTTCCCGGCCGGTTTGCTGGACGTGGATACGGAGGAGCAGTACGCCGCCTTGCTAAGTCAGCCCCCAGAATAGCGGCCCGGCGGTGCAGTCATACTAACCTCCACCGGTAATTCCCGTTATCTTGCCCGGCTCCTGACTTCCTAGCCGCCTTGTATGACTACTGCTGCCCCAGCTGCCCCCGACGCGGGCTTCCAAAACATTCCCAAAGACGATAAGCGCATTACCCGAGGCTGGACGTTCTACGACTGGGCCAACTCGGTGTATCCGCTGGTCATTACCTCGTCCATTTTTCCTATTTACTGGGGCAGCGTAACCAAAGAGCTGAGCCCGGAAACCGACGTAGTAAGCTTCTTGGGCTATCAGGTGCCCGGCTCCTCGCTGCTGACGTATGCCATATCGGCCGCCTTCCTGCTCATTGCCCTAGTAAGCCCCTTCCTCACTTCCCTGGCCGATTACTCGGGGCGCAAGAAGCTGTTTATGCAGTTTTTCTGCTACCTCGGGGCCGCTTCCTGCGCCGCGCTCTACCTGTTCGACAAGACCACGCTGGTCATGTCCACGTTCATCTTTATTGCCGCTACGGTGGGCTTTTCCGGCTCCATCGTGTTCTACAATAGCTATTTGCCGGTTATCAGCTCCGAGGAGAAGTTTGACTCTCTCTCGGCCCGGGGCTTTTCCATGGGCTACATTGGTTCGGTGCTGCTGCTGGTCATCTGCCTGGGGCTGATTATGGGCCACGAAACGTTTGGGCTGGAAACCGGTCAGGCCACCCGCATCGGCTTCCTGCTGACGGGCGTGTGGTGGGCCGGCTTCGCCCAGATTCCCTTTGCCACCCTGCCCAAGGACCCTGGCCGCGCCGCCGGGGCGGCTACTTCCGACTCGGGCTGGCTGCTGAATGGCTTCCGCGAGCTGGGTAAGGTCGTAGCGCAGCTCAAACACCTGCCCAACCTGAAACGCTTCCTGCTGGCGTATTTTACTTACAATATGGGCGTACAGACGGTCATGTACGTGGCCACCATCTTTGGCGACAAAGAGCTGCACCTGGAAAGCACTGCCCTGATTACGACTATTCTGCTGCTGCAACTAGTTGGTATCCTGGGTGCCTGGCTATTTGCCATGCTCTCGGAGCGCATCGGCAACACCCGGGCCCTGAGCTGGTCGGTGTTTATCTGGATGCTGATTTGCGTGGCGGGCTACTACGTGCAGGCGGGCTGGAGCTTCTACGCGCTGGCGGCCGTTATCGGCCTCACCATGGGCGCTATTCAAAGCCTTTCGCGCAGCACGTATTCCAAGATTATTCCCGAAAATACGCCCAATACAGCCGCCTTCTTCAGCTTTTTCGACGTGACCGAGAAGCTCAGCATTGTGATTGGCACGGCCGTGTTCGGGGTCATTGCCCAGCTGACGGGTTCCATGCGCAACAGCATTCTCTCGCTCATTGTGTTCTTCGTGCTGGGGCTGGTGTTTCTGCTCACGCTCCGCGGCAAAAAGCTGCGTGATGAGCCCACTGCCGGGGCCGAAGCCAGTGGCCCGCCGCCCGCTACGCCCGACGTAGCACTGCCTACCGCCTAAACAAGTCCGGCGACTTTCGCTACTTGCACGAGCATCGGGACGCCCGATGCTCGTGCTATTTTACACCCCCAATTCATTCCCACCAACCATGCACACGTCTTCCTTTCAGCAAAACATCCTGGCGGAGCTACACCACGAGCTGGCCGGCACCCGCACTATTCTGGAACGGGTGCCCTTCGAGCAAGCCGAGTATCGCCCTCATCCTAAGAGCATGAGCCTGTGGCAACTGGCTACTCACGTAGTCAACTTGCTGGCCTTTAAGAGCTTGTTTGTGACGCATGACTCCCGGGACTTCCTCGACCCCAATGCGCCCAAGCCCGGTCCCACGCCCACCAGTAAAGAAGAGCTGCTAGCCCGCTTCGATCAGTACAGTGCCCTACTGCGGGAGCAGTTGCAAGCCACCACCGACGAGAACCTGACCCATAACTTCCGGCTGCACCGGGGCGAACAAACTATCTTCGAGCAGTCGAAGGGGGCCGCCATCCGCCTTATGGGCCTCAACCACAGCATTCACCACCGTGGCCAGCTCACCGTGTACCTGCGCCTGCTCGACATTCCCGTGCCCGGTCTCTACGGTCCCTCTGCTGACGAGAAATAATTTTTCTAATATGCTGATGTGAGGAATGTGCTGAGGTGCTAATGATTCGCCGTCATTAGCACCTCAGCACATTCCTCACATCAGCATTTTACCTTTTATACACTTGCTCGCCGGCTATCCACGTCTGCCGGACTTTGGCGGTGCGCAGCTGCTCCTTGGGGGCTTTCAGCAGATCCGTATCCAGCACCACAAAGTCGGCGGCCATACCGGGGCGGATGCTGCCTTTCTGCTTTTCCTCGAAGGCCGCGTGGGCGGCCCAGGTGGTCATGCCGCGCAGGGCGTTGGGGCGGCTCAGGGCATTTTCGGGCTGGAAACCAGCGGCCGGGTAGTTCTTGGCATCCTGCCGGGCCACGGCCGAGTGAAAGCCGAATAGGGGGTTGATATCCTCCACCGGGAAGTCGGAGCCCAGGGCTACCTGGCCGTATTGCTTGCGCAGCTCCTCGTAGGCGTAGGCCGTTTTCAGGCGCTGTGCACCCAGCCGTTCCCCGGCCCAATACATGTCGGACGTAGCGTGGGTGGGCTGCACCGAGGGCACAATGCCGAACTGCCCGAACTTGGGCATATCGGCCGGGGTAATGACCTGGGCGTGCTCAATGCGCCAGCGCCGGTCCCGTTGGCCTTTCAGCGCTTCGCCATAGATGTTGAGAATGATGCGATTGGCCGAGTCGCCGATGGCGTGGGTATTCATTTGAAACTTGCTGGCCGCAATTTCCTTGGCGAGGGCACGGTATTCCTTTTCCGTAGACAGCAGGAAGCCGGTTTCCTTGGGCCGGTCGGCGTAGGGCTTTACCAGGCAGGCGCCGCGGGAGCCCAGCGCCCCGTCGGCGTACACCTTAAACGAGTTGATGGTGAGCCGGTCCTGGAAGACGGGGCCGTTTTTAAAGTAAAAGTCCCGGTTGGCCTTGGTCGGGGTGAGCATGGCGTAGAGGCGCAGCTTGAGCTTGCCGCTTTTTTGCAGGGCCGCCAGCTGGTCGATGTCGGATTTGTCGAGGCCGGCGTCGGCGAGGCTGGTCAGGCCCACGGCCAAGCAGTTCTGCTGGGCTTGCAGCAGCAATGTGGCCGTTTCGGCTGGCGTGGGGTCAGGGAGCTTGCTGCCGACCAGGCCCACGGCATTATCGACGAGCAGGCCCGTGAGGCGGCCCTGGGCGTCGCGCCCGATGACGCCCCCACTGATGGGCGTGCGGGCCGTGATGCCCGCCAGGTCCAGCATTTTCTGGTTGGCAATGGCCGCGTGCCCGTCCACCCGGCTGATAATCACCGGTACGTCGGGAAACAGCTGATCCAGGGTGTCCTTGGTGGGAAACTGCTTTTTGGGCCAGTCGTTCTGGTCCCAGCCCCGGCCGTAGAGCCACGTGGCCTGGGGGTACTTCCGGCGGTTTTGCTGCAAGCGCTGCACAACTTCGCCCCAGGAGGCGGTGCCCACCAGGTCAGCACTGGTCAGGCCCAGGGCGTAGCGGTAGAAGTGGCAGTGCGCGTCGTAGAAGCCGGGGTAGATAAACTGGCCCTGGGCATCCACTTCCTGCTTGGCCTGGTACTTGCCGCGCAGCTCGTTGGCCGTACCTACGGCCACGAACTTGCCCCCCTGCACGGCAAAAGCCTGGGCGGTGGAAAATGTGGAGTCGACGGTGTACACCGTGGCGTTGTAGACGAGCAGGTCGACGGACTGGCGGGTGCCGGACTGGCAGGCACTGAGCAGCACCGGGAGGGCGGCCAGCAGAGGACGCACGCGCCCGGCTAGACGGCGAAACAGGAAAAATGTCATGCGGCGAAAGTACGCAACCTGCCCCGATATGCTGCTATCGGCCCGTGCGGCAGCGGCGCAGCCAGCGCAGGGCCGTCGCCTCATCGGTAAACCGCTGCAGCTGATAAGGCGTACCGTTGATGGCGGCCAGGGGCGGAATGGCGTGGTTGGTGAGCACGCCGGCCAGCTGGTGCGGGGCCATCAGGAAGGCGAGGTACACGGTGGCCCCCAGGCGTGGGTACAGCTTGGGCAGAAAGGTTTCAATCATCCAAAGCACGGTGGCCGCATCGGCTGGGGCCTGCCAGCGCACCGTGTCTACCAGCCAGAACCGGCACTCATACGCCTCTGCCACCTCCAGCAGCCGATGGTAGCCCTGATTGAGCTCAAACGGCATGATGGAGCGCTGCCATTGCCCCACCAGCACCCGCCGCCGGGCGTGGTAGGTGATGGCGAAGTAGGCGGGCGAGGTAATCGGGGGCATGGGTTGGGAAGGCAGTGGGCCAAAACGCAACGGGGCGCCGGCTTCCAAAGAAACCAGCGCCCCGCAAATAGCATTTTTTTCGGCTACTCGAACCGCATGTGCTTCACCGATTCGCCCGAGTTCTTCAGCTCCAGCAAGGAGTCGATGCCGATCTGCAGGTGGGTAGTCACGTAGTCGGAGGTTACCTTCTTGTCGCTCTCGGCCGTTTTCACGCCTTCGGGCGTCATGGGATTGTCGCTGACCAGCAGCAGGGCGCCGTGCGGAATTTCATTGACAAACCCCACAGTGAAGATCGTAGCCGTTTCCATATCCACGGCCATAGCCCGGATCTGGCGCAGGTACTCCTTGAAGTTTTCGTCGTGCTCCCACACCCGGCGGTTGGTGGTGTACACCGTGCCGGTCCAGTAGTCTTTCTCGTGCTTCTTGATCATGGAAGACACGGCGCGCTGCAGGCGGAAGGAGGGCAGGGCCGGAATTTCGGCCGGCAGGTAGTCATCCGAAGTGCCCTCCCCGCGAATGGCCGCAATGGGCAGGATCAGGTCGCCGAGCTTGGTTTTGTTTTTCAGCCCGCCGCACTTGCCTAGGAATAGCGCTGCCTTGGGCTTCACGGCCGAAATCAGGTCCATAACGGTAGCCGCCATGGGGGAGCCCATGCCGAAGTTGATGATGGTGATGCCGTTGGCCGTAGCCGTTTGCATGGGCTTGTCGAGGCCGCGCACTTCTACGTCGAACTGCTCGGCAAACATGTGCACGTAGTTGATGAAGTTGGTCAGCAGGATGTACTGCCCAAACTCTTTCAGGGGCACGCCCGTGTAGCGGGGCAGCCAGTTTTCTACGATGTCGGCTTTGGTTTTCATATGATTTGGGGTCTTAGGGGCTTAGGGGCTCGGGAACTTGGGTTGAGATAGTAGCAATAGGTCCGATGATTACGAGCATCGTCGTTCCGTAGGCAAGTTTCTCTGCGCCAGGTTCCGTAAATAAAAAACCGCCGGAACCCTGGGAAAGGGGTACGACGGTACGGAGCGAAAAGCGGGAGCAAACTACCCGGGGCCGTACCTTTGGAGGTGATGCAAGCCTTGAACCTGCCGCCTTTCGACTACAAACTTACCCAATCGGGCGAAAATTTGCTAATCTGGGACGTACTCCGCCGCCGCCACGTGGTGCTCACGCCCGAAGAATGGGTGCGCCAGCACGTGGTGCACTACCTGATCGGGCACCGCGGCTACCCCAAAGGCCTGCTCAGCCTGGAGCGGGGGCACACGTACAACCAGCGCCGCAAACGCACCGACCTGGTAGCCCTGGACGCCACGGGGCGGCCCCTGCTGCTGGTAGAATGCAAGGCTCCCTCGGTCCCAATTACCGCCGCTGTGGCCCACCAGGCAGCCACTTACAATCAAACGATTGGGGCGCCGTTGCTGCTGCTTACCAATGGGTTGCAGCATTTCTGCTGGCAGGTAGATCCGATAAGCCGGACCAATACCCAGCTGGCGGAAGTACCAGCATATAGCGGCTTGGTGCAATAAATAATAGCAAGATGTCCGGAAACTCTTTACTTTAAGCCAGCTTCATCCGGATTACGTTGGCTTTTGCCGGGCCGGCCATGCGTTGCAGCTTTGTAAGCGCTTCTACTTTATGCTTCCCTCAGACCGTATTCCGGCCCACGTTTTTTTTGAGCAGCACCCCGACGCCGTGTTCACCCTGAATGCGGCGGGCGAAATCGTGCGGGCTAATGGCCCGTTTGCTGAGTTGCTGGGTTGCCCGGCTGCCCAGGTAGCAGGCCGTAGCTTCTGGGCCTGCCTGCAGCCCGGGGAAAGAGAGCGGGCTGGGCAAGGCTTTGAGCAGGCCCTGGCCGGGGAAACCTGTGTGCTGGACCTAGCCTTGGGCGGGGCCGTAAGCCGGCGTATGACGTGCACGCTGTTTCCGCTGCTGATCAACGAGCAGGTGCAGGGCGTCCAGGGCATCCTGCAGGACGTGGGCCCGCCGAGCCAAGCGGAGAAGGGGCGGGAGCCGGAACACATGTTGTCCGTCATCTTCAACACCATTGCCGACGTGGTATTTGTGCTGGAAGTGGGGGAGGCGGGCAGCTTTCGATTTTCTTTTGCCAATCGGGCTTTCACCCAGACAACGGGCATACCCCTGGAACAGATACTGGGCAAACGCATTGAGGAGGTAATCCCGGAGCCCTCGCTGTCCATGTATCAGGAAAAGTACCGGCTGGCCGTAGCCACCCAGCAGCGCCTTGGCTGGCTGGATACCACAGTGTTTCCGGCGGGCCGCGTCACCGGCCAAGTCAGCATTACGCCCGTGGTCGAAGCCGATGGCAGCTGCCGGCAGCTGGTAGGCATCGTGCACGATCAAACCTCGGTCCTGCAAGCGGCCGAGGCGCTGACGGTTAGCAACGAACGGTACAAATACGCCATCCGGGCCACTACCGACGCCATTTACGACTGGAATATTCCCGAAAATACCCTCTTCTGGGGAGAAGGATTCGAGGCCTTGTTCGGGCACATGCTGGTGCAGAACGTCTCGAACCTGGATTTGTGGGCCGAGTTTATTCACCCCGATGATTCGCAGCAAACGGTCTATAGCCTAATGCAGGCCGTGGAAGCTCCGCACGTGCGCTACTGGCAGGGGGAATACCGCTTTCGGCGCGCCGATAACACCTGGGCCACGGTATTTGACCGCGGCTACGTGCTGCGCGACGCTGCCGGGCAGCCCCTGCGCATGATTGGGGCCATGCAGGATATTTCGGAGCGCAAGGAGGCCGAGGAGCGGCAGCGCCGTATGGCCCAGGAAGTTTTCAAGCAGAACGCCGATTTGCAGCAGTTTGCCTACATCGTCTCGCACAACCTGCGGGCTCCTCTGGCCAATGCGCTGGGATTTGCCGACTTGCTGCTGCGCACCGGAAAAGACACGGAAGTGTTCGACAATTCCCTTAAAAACCTGCACGCCAGCCTCCGGGAGCTCGACGCAGTGCTGTCGGACGTGAGTACCGTGCTGGCGGTGCGTGACCGGCAGGAAGTGCCCCAACGGGAGCCAGTGCACCTGGCCGGCGTTTGCCAGCGGGTGGCCCAAAGCCTTATCGACTCGCTGCGGGAGGCCGATGCCACCATTTCCTGCCAGCTGCCGGATGACCTGCAGGTATGCGGGAACCGGGCCTACTTCCACAGCATCTTTTACAATCTGTTTTCCAACGCCATTAAATTCCGCGCCGACGACCGGCCCTTGTCAGTGGTAGTCACCGGCATGCAAACACCGGGGCAGGGCAGCACCATCACGGTTTCCGACAACGGCTCCGGCTTCGATACGGCCCGCGCCGGAACGGATGTATTTCAATTGTACAAGCGTTTTCACCCGGTCAAACGGGGCCGCGGCATCGGCCTGTTTTTGGTAAAATCCCACGTAGAAGCCATGGGCGGCACGGTCACCGTCGAGAGTCAGGTAAATGTAGGAACCCGGTTTATATTGCACTTCAGCTAAGATGCGCATGAAAACCTTCCTCATCGACGACGACGACTTAGGCAACTACCTCACCGAAACCCTGTTGCGGCTGGAAGGCTTCTGCGATGATATCCTCACGTTTCAGCTGGCCGAAGATGCCCTGCAGGCGCTGTTGCAGGCCCGCGGCAGCGAAATACCCCAAATTATATTCCTGGACCTGAACATGCCGCTCATGAATGGCTGGCAGTTTCTGGAAGCGCTGGCGCCTTACCAGGGCCAGCTGCTGGGCCGCTGCCACATCTACATTCTTACCTCCTCGCTGGCTCTCACCGACATGGAAAAAGCCAAAACCTACGACCTGGTGGCCGGCCTCATCCACAAGCCCATCGACAGCGACGAAATCCGCGCTATCCGCTCCCACCTGGAGGAGCAAAAAGCCTAGCGCGGGCGCGGGCTGGCTTGGGGTAAAGCCGATTTTGTACTAGCCCATTCACGTAGAACTGCACGCAGGCCCGCAGCTCCTGGCCGTACTGGCGTAGCTTTTGGGTGTCAGGGACGGCCACCGGGTGAGTGGGCAGCTGGTGCCGCTGGTAGGCATACTGGTGCACCTGGTCGTCGGCGGTAAGCTCCGTCACGTAGTCGTGGTGCACGAGATAGTACGAGCCATTGCTCAAAAACAGCGCACGGCCCGTACTGGCACTATCGAAAGCCGAATAGCCAAAGGGCAGCAGCTGTCGTGGAGCCCGGATGCCCAGCCAGTCCAACACCGTGGCCGGCACGTCGGCCTGCTGGGTGATGCGCGGACTGGTGGGCGCCGACAGGGCCTGCCCGGGCCGGAACAGCAGCAGGGGCGTTTTGTAGGCACCCAGTAGGTTTTGGTAGCCCCGGCGGTCGGTCTGGGAGGTGTGGTCGGCCAGCAGCACAAAAAGGGTACGGCTATACCAGGGCTGACGAGCAGCTGTTTTAAAGAACTGCCGCAGGGCGAAGTCGGCGTAGGCTACGGCGCGGTGAATGGGCAGGGTACCCTTGGGAAAACGGCCCGCATACTGGCTAGGTACCGTGAAGGGCTCATGGGCCGAAAGCGTGAACAGGGTGCTAAAAAACGGCTCGGGCTGGCGGCTTAGCTCCCGGCTGAAGTACTGCAGGTAAGGCTCATCAAAAATGCCCCAGTGCCCATCAAAGTCCGGGCTGTTTCGGCTGCCGGGGTATTCATTCAGCCCGTAATAGCGCTGGATACCAGCTACCCCCGCAAAGGTGTTGAAGCCCATGGAGCCATTCTCAGCCCCGTGAAATACGGAGGTGGTGTAGCCCTGCTGGCCCAGTATTTCTCCCAGGCCATGCAATTCGTTGGTTTGAAAGTTGGAGGTGATAAACGGCCCTTCCAGCAAGGACGGAAGGCCCGCCAGCACGGCCGGCAACGCCTCTATCGAGCGGCGCCCGTTGGCGTAATGGTCGCGGAACAGTAGGCCGCCGTGGGTAGCCAGCGAATCGAAAAAAGGCGTGTAGCCCTGCCCGCTGTTTTCTACTCCGGTGTACTCCGAGGCAAAGCTTTCCAGCAGCAGGATGACCACGTTGTCGCGGCGAGCCGGCGGCGGGTGAGTGGCAACCCGGCGAGCTGCCAGGGCCTGCTGCAACTCCTCGTCAGAGGCAAAGTAGGCTTTGGGCTCAATGGTCGTATAGCCCAGGCTTTTCAGGAACGTAAATGTGCTGTTCAGTGCCAGGTGGCCCAGGATGGCGGGTTGCTGAGCAAATGCCGCTCCCGTGCGCAGGGGCTTTAGCTGTAAGCCACCCCGGATGCCGACTACCGCCAGGCCGGCGACCAGCAGGGCTTCTACTCCCCAGCGCAGCCACACCTTTCGCGTTTGGCCAGCCTGATGCATAGCCGTGGTTTTGGGCATGGGGTAGAAATACCAGAGCGCGCCCAGCAGCAGGAAAAAGGGCACAAACAGGTACCAGTAATTGGCAAGCAGCTGCCCGGCCTGGCGCTGCACATCGTCCCCAATCGTCGTCAGCTCGTTGGAGGTGCGCCGCCCGATAAACTTGAAGTACTCCCAATCCGCCAGATTCACCATCAGCCCCAGGGCATTCAGCACCAGATACAGCAGGCGCAGGAGTTGCTGCCAGCCCCGCGCTAGACTCGGAACCAGGCTCAGCACTACCCACAGCAGGTTCAGCAACAGCAAGGCTGATACATCAAAGCGGAAGCCATGCCAAAAGGCCAGCAAGACCTGAGCAGGAGCAGCCGCTTGGAACACCGCTTGGTTCGCCAGATAAAACCCCACGCGCAGTAGCAGGTAGGTCCCGAGCAGCAGGGCAAAACGGCGGAGCAGCAGGCGCAGGTGTTCCGAAAGCATCAGCAAGCGTTATTCAGTGGGGCGAAACCGGATGCGCTGCCCGTCGGGCAGGTCTTTGATTTGGCGGTAAAAGTTGGCCAGCCACTGCAGACGGTCGGCGGCAGGGCGCGCGGCTAGCTGCGGCTTTTCCGAGGCGGTATGAATGCAGACGGGTGGGCTGACGCTCAACAGCTGGCCGGGCGCCAGCACGCCACCGCGCCGTTGAAAGTCGCGCAACAAATCGAGGCCCAGGGCATCAACCGGAAATTTCTCGGCCCCAAACAGGAAGTGCTTGAAGTCGACTTCCAGGTCGGCCAGCTCCCCGGTTTCGGTATCCAGGAACAGCACCGCGTCGCCGCGGAGCAGGAACTGATTGCCCACGCTGTCCTGGGCAAACGGCACATCAGTTTCCAATACGGTATCGTAGGTGCGCCAGAAGGCGTTTTCACCCTGCCAGGCTTCGGCTAGGGCGTGCCAGGCGGGCGCGCTCACGCAGCCCCGGATGTGCAGGCCGCCGAAGTAGGCTACCACCCCGTTCTGCTCGCGCAAAAAGGCCTGCAGGTAGGAGGGGAGGCGGGCAAAGCTCAGCAGGTCGGTTAGCTCCCCGCCGGTATACAGAATGCCTTTCATAGGGAAGGATGCGAAGCTCCAGCTTCACGCAGCGCCAGGCGGCCCGTGGGCCTGCATCGCCGCAGTTCGTTCAACAAGGCGCAAAGCTGGAGCTGAACACCACAGAAAAAGCCTTCCCGACCCACGGCCGGAAAGGCTTTCCACTTAGTCGATGGGAAACTTACGCAACGGCTTCTTCCATCACCGAGTCTACCGATTCCAGGGGCAGGCCCCAGGCCTCGGCTACTCCTTTGTACACCACCTTGCCGTGCACCACGTTCAGGCCCAGGCGCAGGGCTTCGTCGCGGCGGCAAGCTTCCTGCCAGCCTAGGTTGGCCAGCTTCACGGCGTAGGGCAGTGTGGCGTTGGTGAGGGCCAGCGTAGAGGTGTAGGGCACGGCACCGGGCATGTTGGCCACGCAGTAGTGCACGATGTCGTCGATGATGAAAGTGGGGTTTTCGTGGGTGGTGGGCTTGCAGGTTTCGATGCAGCCACCCTGATCCACGGCCACGTCTACCAGCACGGTACCCGGGCGCATGGTCTTGAGCATGTCGCGGGTGATGAGGTGCGGGGCCTTGGCGCCGGGAATCAATACGGCCCCAATGATGAGGTCGGCGGTTTTAATGGCTTCGCGGATGTTGTACTCGTTGGAGTACTGCGTTACCACGTTTTTGGGCATGAAGTCGTCCAGCTCGCGCAGGCGGTTCAGGCTGATGTCCATCACGGTTACTTTTGCGCCCAGGCCGGCGGCAATTTTAGCGGCCTGCGTACCCACAATACCGGCACCCAGCACCAGCACTTCGGCGGGCTTTACACCGGGCACGCCGCCCAGCAGAATGCCACGGCCTTTCAGGGGTTTCTCCAGGTACTTGGCACCTTCCTGCGGAGCCATGCGGCCGGCTACTTCGCTCATCGGGATGAGCAGGGGCAGGGCGCGGGTGGGCAGCTCCACGGTTTCGTAGGCCAGGCACACGGCTTTGCGCTCAATCATGGCGTGGGTCAGCTCCTCGCCTGAGGCAAAGTGGAAGTAGGTGAACAGCAGCTGGTTTTCCTTGATGAGCGGGTATTCCGAAGCAATGGGCTCCTTCACCTTCACAATCATCTCCGCCTGGCTATACACGTCTTCGATGGTAGGCAGGATGGTGGCGCCTGCCTGCTGGTACTCAGCGTCCGTGAAGCCGCTGCCGTTGCCGGCCGTCGCCTGGACAAATACCTCGTGGCCGTGCTTGCGGAATTCCGCAACGCCAGCGGGCGTCAGGCCCACGCGGTTTTCATTGTTTTTAATCTCTTTCGGAACGCCGATGATCATCGCAGAAAACTAAGTAAGGGTGGGTGGAGAAATGTGCTCGGTAAAGCGGGGGCAAAGATAAGGTGATGAGGGGAACTTGTCACTGCGAACCTATGGCACATCAAACAACGGTCGAGACAATTCAACCTAGCCAGAGCACTATGCCAGAGAATAAGAAAAGCCCCAGCCTTCATTGCTGACGGGCCGGGGCTTTTCCGTGGAAAATGCGGGAGGTAGTAATCAGGGCAAACAGCGCGTCCGGCCGCCTGCTGATGAGACGTTAATAAATGTTGTCCTACTTAAAAGGCACGGCAGCTTCGCCTTCCTTCAGCATGTTGGCGGCCTGCAGACTTTTTACCACGTTGGCTTTCAGCGTGAGGCGGGCGTCGCCGCTGAGGTCGTTGGAAGCAATAACCACTTCATCCGTCATGGCACCCAGTTTCCGTTGCGAGTAAATCAACTCGATGACGGCACTCTGCCCGGGCTTTATGGGCGCCGGTACGCTCTTGATGCCCACGCAGTAGCAGCCCGAGGAAAGGGCCCCCAGTACCAGGTCCGATTTGCCCGTGTTGCGCACCGTGAAACGCGCCGTGAGTTGCTGACCGGCCTCCATTTTGCCAAAATCATGTACGGCCCGGTCGAGCACCAGGCGCGGCGACTGCGCCAGCTGGGCCGGGGTCAGGTTCTTTTTCAGCTCGTCCTTGGTCAGCACTGTGCCTTTAATGGTTAGCACCTTGCTGGCTTCGGTGGCATTACTCGTGACGGTGATGGTTTTGTTGAAAACCCCGGGCCGGCCGGCGCTGCTATACACGGCTTTGATGACGCCGGATTTGCCGGGCAGCACGGGCGTTTGCGTCCATTCCGGCGTGGTGCAGCCGCAGCTGGCCTGCACATGGGCCACCACAATGGGCTGGTTGCCTGTGTTTTTAAAGCGAAACTCGTGGGTTGCCATGGTGCCTTCGGGCACGTTGCCAAAGTCGTGGAGCTCTTTGTCGAACGTTAGTACGCCTTGCGCATGCGCCCCAACAGCCAGTAGCAAGGCCAGCACCAGCAGGTAAGTAGTCTTGAGCATAACGAAACGAAATAGCGTAGGGAAGCCAACCAGCCCCGCCTCAGCTCAAAGATAGCCAAAATCCCGCCTTGGTCGTACAAAACGGCCGCCGCCGGGCTGTGTACACGGCTGCGCCCAAATCCGTACTTTTGAGGCGTCATGCCGGTTGCACACCCACTTGCCCGGTTTTCCTGCCCCTCTATTCCCCGCCCGCCCAGTTCGTATGCCTACTCCCGAATCTGCCGAAATCACCACTGCTGTGCTGACTAAAGAAGACCTGCTCCGCGACTACCGCCTGGGGTGTGAAAGTCGTCAGGCCTCGCTTGCGGGCCGCAAGGAAGTGTTCATGGGCAAAGCCAAGTTCGGCATCTTCGGCGACGGCAAGGAGCTGCCCCAGCTGGCCATGGCCCGCGCCTTCCGCCCCGGCGACTGGCGCTCCGGCTACTACCGCGACCAAACCTTCATGTTCGCCATCGGGGAGCTGACGCTGCAGCAATACTTCGCCCAGCTCTACGCCCACCCCGATGCTGATGCTGAGCCCTCCACGGCGGGCCGCGCCATGAATGGCCACTTCGGCACCCGGTTGCTGGATGAAGATGGCCACTTTAAAAACCAAGCGGAAACCAAGAACTCCTCGGCCGATATTTCGCCCACTGGCGGGCAGATGCCGCGCCTCGTGGGCCTGGCGTATGCCTCCAAGCTCTACCGCCAGAACGCGGAGCTGCAGCAGTACAGCCAGTTTTCGGTGAACGGCAACGAGGTGGCCTTCGGCACCATCGGCAATGCCAGTACGTCGGAGGGCATGTTCTTCGAAGCGCTGAATGCCGCCGGCGTCCTGCAGATTCCGATGCTCGTCAGCGTGTGGGACGACCACTACGGCATTTCCGTGCCCGCCGAGTACCAGACGACCAAGCAAAGCATTTCCGAAATCCTGAAAGGGCTGCAGCGCGAAGGCGAGGGCCAGCAGGGGTTCGAGATTTTCGTGGTAAAAGGCTGGGACTACCCGGCCCTGGTGGAAACCTACCAGCGCGCGGCCGAGCTCTGCCGCACCCAGCACGTGCCCGTACTCATTCACGTGACGGAAGTAACCCAGCCCCAGGGCCACAGCACCAGCGGCTCGCACGAGCGTTACAAGTCGAAAGACCGGCTTTCCTGGGAAGAGGAGCACGACTGCCTCCGCAAGATGCGCGAGTGGCTGCTCGTGGAAGGTTACGCCTCGGAAGAAGAGCTCAGCCAGATTGAAACCGACGCCAAGGAAACCGTACGCCTGGCCCGCACCGCCGCCTGGACAGATTTCTTCAACCCCATCAAGCAGGAGCGCGACGAGGCCGTAGCGCTGCTCAACAAGCTGGTGGCCGAAACCGGTACCGAAAATACCATGCACGAGCTGGTAGAGCAGCTGCAGCAAAACAGCACACCCATCCGCGCCGATATGGTGCGCACCGTGCGCCGCGCCCTACGCCAGGTGCGTGGCCTGCGCAGCGCCGCCCGCCGTGAGTTGCTGAACTGGCTGGAGCAGGCCCAGGCCGAAAACGCCGAGCGGTACAACTCCTATCTGTTCAGCCAGAGCGAGGAGGCCGTGCTGAATATTGAGGAAGTTAAGGTTGAATTTGCACCCAATGCCCCGCTGGTTGACGGCCGCGAAGTGCTGCAGGCCTGCTTTGAAGCCAACTTCCGCCGCGACCCGCGCATCTTCGCTATCGGGGAAGATGTGGGCCGCATCGGCGACGTAAACCAGGCCTTTGCGGGTTTGCAGGAAAAGTTTGGCGAGCTGCGCGTAACCGATACCGGCATCCGGGAATGCACCATTGTGGGGCAGGGGATAGGCGCCGCCCTGCGGGGGCTGCGGCCCATCACCGAAATCCAGTACCTCGACTACCTGCTCTACGCCATCCAGATCCTGAGCGACGACGTGGCCTGCCTGCAGTACCGCACCAAGGGCGGCCAGAAAGCCCCGCTCATCATTCGCACCCGGGGCCACCGGCTGGAAGGTATCTGGCACAGCGGCTCGCCCATCCAAATGATTCTGGGTGCCATCCGGGGGATGCATCTGTGTGTACCGCGCAACATGACGCAGGCCGCCGGTTTCTACAACACGCTGCTGCGCTCCGATGAGCCCGCCATTGTCATTGAGTGCCTGAACGGGTACCGCCTTAAGGAGCGCATTCCGCAGAACGTAGGCGAGTTTACCTTGCCCCTGGGTCAGCCCGAAATTCTGCAGGAAGGCCACGATGTGACGGTGGTAACCTACGGCTCTATGTGCCGCATTGTGCTGGATGCGGCCAAGCAACTGGCCGACATAGGCATATCGGTGGAAGTAATTGACGTGCAAACGCTCCTGCCCTTCGACGTAGACCATATTATTGCCGACAGCCTGCGCAAAACCAGCCGCGTACTCTTTGCCGATGAAGATGTGCCTGGTGGTGCCACGGCCTATATGCTGCAGCAGGTACTCGACGAGCAGCAGGCTTACCGCTTCCTCGATGCCCAGCCCCGTTGCCTGGCTGCCCAGGCGCACCGCCCGCCCTACGGCTCCGACGGTGACTACTTCTCGAAGCCCAACGCGGAAGACGTATTCGATGCCGTGTACGAACTGATGCAGGAAGCCGATGCCAAGCGCTTCCCCGCAATTTATTAGTAGCCTCAATTCTGTTACACGCACGGCCCCCGCCCTATTGACTGCGAAAGTCAGTAGGGCGGGGGCCGTGCGTGTAACAGGACGTACTGACTAGGGCAGCGTGATGGGGGTGGTCGTGATAACGTTGCTTTCGTTCAGGCCCCGGTCGGTAATGTTTATTTCGAGGCGGATAACGTCACCCTTGCGTACGGTTGGGCCGTCCAAGGTGCCATCAATTGGGATGCCGTACAAAATCGCTATAGTGTAGCGTAAATCACCCCGGATGGGAGCTGCCTTATCGGAAGGAGCCAAGTGGTCGAAGCGGCCATCGAAGCCAGGCTCCACATTCAGCGACCGAAATACCCCGTCGGTATCGCGCCGGAAGATCTTGATAAAGTAGTTGTTGAAATACCGATTGACCGAGCCATCCGGGTTGAATTGTTGAAAAGGAGGCTGTTTGATATCCAGCGAGTCAAGTCCCAGGTCGCCGGTGCCGTCCTTGAAAGCTAGCGTAAGCAAAATAGCTGCCTGTGTGCCGTCGGAAGTTGCCGTCGCCACTGCCGATTTAAACTCGATGCTGGGCTTATCCGGATATTCGGGTGGGGACACGCAGGACACTACCGAGGCGCTGAGCAGCAGCGTCAGCAGTAGTTGCGCTACAACAAGCCGAACCGTACGGGTGAACATCATATGCAGAAAAAGGCCGTGAGTGAGGGGCAAAAGGTACGGATTCTCAACGAAGCCTACGGACCTTTGTTGTGCCATCCATCAAACCCATACCAGGTGCAATGAGTTTCCGCGACGAGTACCTCCGTGAGCTGCCCACCCTCACTCCGGCCACGGCCGAAGCCGCCGCCCTGCGTCTGTTTCGACACCAAGCGCATCATTGTCCCATCTACGCCGAATACCTCACGCAGCTGGGTTGCCAGCGGGAGCACGTAGCCCAGCTGGAAGAAATACCGTTTCTGCCCATTGAGTTCTTTAAAACGCATCGGGTGCAAACCGAGCCGGCTGCCTGGCAACCCCAGGAAGTATTTTTAAGCAGCGGCACCACGCGGCAGCAGCGCAGCCAGCACCTGGTGCGCGACCCGGCCTTGTACCGGACCCACGCTGCCCGCATTTTTGAGCACTACTATGGTGCCCTTGGCGGCTGGACGGTGCTGGCCCTCTTGCCCTCCTATCTGGAGCAGGGTCAGTCGTCGTTGGTGGCTATGGTCGATTATTTCGCCCGGGAATCGGGCCAGCAGCAGCCGGCTTTTTTCTTGCACGACCAGGCCGCGCTGCTCGAAGCCATTCGGGTTGCCCGGCAGGTGCCGGGGCGGCGCGTGCTGCTCCTGGGCGTGAGCTATGCCCTGCTCGACTTTGCCACGACCTATGCCGGTAACCCGGTGCTGCAGGAACTTACGGTGCTCGAAACCGGCGGGATGAAGGGCCGGCGACGGGAAATGATCAGGGAAGAGCTGCACCAGGAGCTACAGGCGGCCTTTGGGCCCGCGGGCATTCATTCCGAATACGGCATGACGGAAATGCTGAGCCAGGCCTACAGCTTCGGGGATGGGCGTTTTCACACGCCTCCGCAGCTGCGTATTCTGCTGCGCGACCCTACCGACCCCTTCTCCGTGGATACTACGCGGGCCAGTGGGGCAATCAACGTCATTGACTTGGCCAACGTTGATAGCTGCGCCTTCATCGAAACCAAGGATCTGGCCCGGCTATACCCCGATGGGAGCTTCGAAGTATTAGGCCGGCTGGATAATTCCGACGTGCGCGGCTGCAACCAGTTGGCGGGGTAGGAACGCAACGAGCGGCCTCTGGGGAGGCCGCTCGTCGGAAATAAGCAGGATATGTGGGGTAATTATAAATGAGCAATAGCGTCAGCAGTACCGTCGGGGTCCGACTTCACGGTGCCGCTGCGGGTAAAGGCCTTGCCGCGGAGCAAGAGCACACCCGCCATGTGCGGGGCTGCCATAGAGGTGCCGCTCATTAGGGCGTAGCCGCCGCCTTTGTAGGTAGAGTTCACCGCTACGCCGGGCATGCAGTAGTCCACGGTAGGATTGCCAAAGCACGAGAAGGAAGCCCACGTATCCAGGTTATTCATGGCCGTCACGGTAAACACGTTGGCGTGGTTGACGCGGGAAGGGGAATGCAGCGTGGCGCTCTTGGCATCATTACCCGCCGACACGGCAAACAAAATGCCCTTGTTGGCGGCCCGCACCACGGCTGCATCCAGCGACAGGGAAGTACCCCCACTGATGCTCATGTTTACTACGTCCCCAGCCTTGGCCGTAGCGGCCACATAGTCAAGGCCCGCAATAACAACGGAAGAGGAGGAACTGCCGGTAGCGTCCATCACCTTTACGGCTACAATGGTAGCGCCGGCGGCTACGCCCACTACGCCCAGGGTGTTGTTCTTGGCAGCAATAGTGCCGGCTACGTGGGTGCCGTGGCCGTTGAGGTCATTGGCACTGGTGGCATCGGCGCCCAGCGGATAAAACGTTCGGCTACGGGTGCGGTCAACGGTCAGATCAGGGTGCGTCAGTTCCACTCCGGTATCCAGAATCCAGACGGTTTTGCCTACGCCGCTGGCCGTGCCTACGCGCTTGATGCCGTAGGGAATGGTTTGGGTAGAAGCAGTCGTCGTGGTGGTCGTTGTCGTCTGCTCAATGGTCATCACCTGGTCGGGCTCCACGTAGTCAACCCGGGCATCCTGGGCCAGGTCGGCGGCCTCAGCCGCGGTCAGATCAGCTGCAAACCCGCGCAATACCTGGCTGTAGGTGCGGCCTACTTTTTCGGCCCGCAGCCCGCGCTGCCGCAGCAGCCCCTGGGCTACACCGCGCACTTTCTCACCCCGTTCCGCGTAACGGGCCTCGGTGATTTCGGCCTCATTCGCAGCAATATCGTCCAGCGCATCACTTCCGTCTTTCAGCACCACAATGTACTTCCCGGCAACGGCCTGACCGGCTACTTTGCTCGCTGAGCTGATCGGGCTGGCGGGGCGAGGGTCGTTGGGGGTAATGGAGTCTTTGGCGCAGCTGGCCAGCAAGGAAGAACCTAAAATAGCTGTACCCAACCAGGCACTGAAACGGAAATTCTGAACGAGATTCACCATGCGTAATCAACAGGGGTTACGTGAGATAAAAGACTGCTCAGGGGCGGTCTGGAGGCCGGAAACCAGCTTATCCGTTTGATAAGTGTATGACCGGTTGCTTGCTTACCAGACAATAGCTACTTCGCTATAGTTCACATTTTTTTCAAAAATCGGCAACCAAATAAAAAAGCCGCTCGTATAGAAGCGGCTTTTTTTGCGAAAATGGCAAAATTATGTTGGCGGCTATTTCCCGGCAAAGGCGCGGGCATCAGCCTCCGTAATCGTGTCGTCGCTCATAATGACGAGGCGCTCTACCACGTTGCGCAACTCGCGGATGTTGCCGCGCCAGTCGAGGCTTTGTAGGTAGCCCAAAGCCGCGTCGTCAATCTTCTTGGGCTTGTCCCCGTAGTCCTGGGCAATGTCCTGCAGAAATTTCTGAATGAGGGCCGGAATGTCTTCGCGCCGGTCGTTGAGGGCAGGCACTTGGATCAGGATAACCGAGAGGCGGTGGTAGAGGTCTTCCCGGAAGTTGCGGTCGGCTATTTCCTGGAGCAGGTCTTTGTTGGTGGCGGCCAGCACGCGCACGTTCACCGAAATTTCCTTTTCGCCGCCCACGCGGGTAATCTTGTTTTCCTGCAGAGCCCGGAGCACCTTGGCCTGCGCTGAGAGGCTCATGTCGCCGATTTCGTCGAGGAACAAGGTGCCGCCGTCAGCCTGTTCGAACTTGCCGATGCGCTGCTTGACGGCCGAGGTAAAGGAGCCTTTTTCGTGGCCAAACAGTTCCGACTCAATCAGCTCGGACGGAATAGCGGCGCAGTTTACTTCTACCAGCGGGCCGCTGGCGCGGTTGCTGAGCTCGTGAAGCTGGCGGGCTACCATTTCCTTGCCGGCTCCGTTGGGGCCTGTTATGAGCACGCGGGCATCGGTGGGGGCTACCTTCTCAATGGCCTTGCGCACGGCACCCAGGGCCGCCGAGTCGCCCACCATTTCCGAGTTTTTGGCCAGCTTTTTCTTCAGGGTTTTGTTTTCCGTGGCTAGCTTGGTGGTTTCGGTGGCCAGCTTGGTGCGGTCCAGGGCGTTGCGCACCGTCACGAGCAGGCGGTTCAGGTCTGGTGGCTTCTGCAGGAAATCGTAGGCGCCTTTTTTGGTGGCATCCACGGCCATTTCCACGTTGCCATGAGCTGAGACCATAATAAAGGCGGCTTCCGGCGCCACAATACGGGCCCTTTCCAACACCTCAATACCATCCATCTTGGGCATCTTCACGTCGCAGAGCACTACGTCGTACTTGTCTTTGATGAGCATATCCAGGCCGGTAGGGCCATCTTCGGCCTGGCTTACCTGGTAGTTCTCATACTCCAGAATTTCTTTCAGGGTGTTCCGGATAGCGCGTTCGTCGTCAATAATCAGGATGCGGGGCATGGGCTGAGAAAAGGCAGGGGAGAAAAATCAAAGAAACGAAAAGCCGGCCGCAAATAGGCGGGCCGGAATGGGAAAACCTCGTTGCCGCCAACTTGGGTTACTTGTCGAGGATAAGTCTGGCAGCTCAGCTGCTTTTCCTGCGTACGCTTGGCGGCGGGCAAAGGTAGTGGCCATGTGCGACGGACAGGCAAAAACGGCCGCCGCACCCGAAGATACGACGGCCGCCTGGTAGCCGGTGATGAGTCTGTAAGCCGGGTTTTGTCCGCTGCCGAAGCCGCGGCCCCACCATTTATCTAGGCCAGTCCTCGCGGAAAGGCTCCATCAACCTACCCGCTGACGCCGGACGAGCCGCCCGGTGCCCGCCCCCGAAAGGGCCGGCGTGCCAGCTTATTTGGTCTTTCAACCCCTGAGGTTTACCCAGCCGGCATGGTTGCCCAGCCGCTGGTGCGCTCTTACCGCACCTTTTCACCCTTACCTTTTTTTGAGCTGATAGCTAGCTGCTATTAGCCTTCGCAGAACGAAAGCTAACAGCCAAAAAACGGCGGTAATTTTCTGTGGCACTAGCTGTCCTAGGAGGCTTTACGCCGCCTAGTCCTTCCCGTTAGGAAGCAGGGTGCTCTGCGTTGCCCGGACTTTCCTCGTCGCCTTACTTGCGTTTGGCGCCGCGGTGGGGCGACCCATCACTGCCAGCAAAGGTACGTAGCCTTTGCCGGGCTACCGCATCCGGCACCCGGTATTCGCGGAAGCAGGCCTCGGCAAGCCAGCGGCGGCTTGAGCCGAAGGGGCCAGTGTGGGTGACCAACACAAAGTTGCGCGGTGAGCAGCCTGGCCAAGCATTTTGCTAGTGGCTTATTGATGCGGTAAGAGTCAGATAGCCTGAGGTATAGGCTTATTGGGCAGACGGCAGTGCATTAAAAAGCTTTAATCATTTGCATTTAACCTATATAAAGTATTTCCTTGTGAAGGCAGGGCGTGTGGGACAGCGCAGTAGGGGGCGGGTTTGATGAGTGGGAAGGGAATGAGGTTAGAGCAGGCAGAAAACAAAAAGCAGAAGGTCTGAAACTGAACTGAAGACAGCACTAATTCAGCGACACATGAATTTCAGAAAGTACATCGAGAGAATTAAACATCTTGATTATCTAATAGGTAAAGAGGCTACCGGCACGCCCGTAGAGCTGGCGCAGCGTCTGGAGATAAGCCGTTCACAGCTGTATAATATTCTGGACTACTTACGGGACGAAGGGCTAACCATTGATTTTTCTCGTAAGCGCAACAGCTTCTACTACGCCGATAAGGCCAAGCTTAAAATAGAGTTTTCGCTGAAGGTTCTGCGGGATGATGATAGCCAAAATATTGTTGGTGGATTTTATAAAAATTATTTTCCGATTCAATTTTATTGGACGGAGTGAGGCTTCTTTTGTGCTATAGCAGCTGGGGTAACACCTACGCTGCTGGCTTACAAACGTGACCTCAAGGCGTAGCTGGCTGCCTACAAATGCCCGCGCATAGTATCTCTCTTACCAACAACACATGAACAACTTTTCTGCACAACTGGAAGAATTCGGCGTGATTTCAATGAACGCTGAGGACATGCAACAGGTAGAAGGCGGCCTGTTTCCCATTGTGGTTCTGGGCGTGGTTATCACCGCTGAAGCAGCTGGCTGGATTGCCGCTGGCACCGTAGCTGCTGGCCTGTTCGGGGCTGGTGTGTACGTAGGCTACACCACCGCTAAGTAGTCGGGTTGCGGTCTTCGGGGTACAGGGCTAGCACGTTGTGCAGTGCCGTTGATGTTCTCCGAGCCAGTCAGATGTTTCCTAACCACAAAATAATAAACGTATGAACGCTCAGTTGTTGAAACTGGACGAGTTCAACCTGGTTGAACTGTCCCACGACGAAAATGCCGAAATCGAAGGTGGCTTTCTGGTTCAGTTCCTGGCAATCGGTGCAGCTATGGCTGCGGGGGTTGCTATTTACGAGGCCGGCAAATACACCGGTGAGTTCATCTACCACGTAACGCACTAATTTAATTCCCGAATTATGAAAATGGCCGACACGGAATTGCTGGAGAAATTTGCTTATCTATTGCAAAATAAATACGCAAAACCTTTTCTTATTTTTTTCTCGGCTTATTTCATTTTTAGGTTCGGGAAATGCGTAGGTGAATTTATTTACTATGTAACCAGGTAAATTCACCTTTCAAGCAAAAAGGGGCCGCATGAATAGTCTATTCATGCGGCCCTTTTACGTTTTGCAATTACTGTATATGGCAACAGCCGTTTGGCAACCAGTGCGACCCGCAGTTAGTGGCTCCCCGAGTAATAGTAGCAGGAAAAGAAACTGCTAAGATCTGACCTTAGCTTGGTGTCCTAATAGTAGGATTTGATGCTCAGAAGGTTCGGTACGCTCATCCTGTTAGGCGCCAGGAAAAAGTAGCCGCACACCACCGGTAAAACAATGGCCACGGCCAGATCCAGGGCCTGTACTGCTCCTAGTACGTAGCGTTGCTGACTGACTATCGAAAGCAGCAGCCCCAAGAAATAGGGGAGGATAACGGAGTAAATCAGGTAAACAAAGGGTGGGGCCAGCGCGTGTAGCTTGCCTCTGATTTTCCAACGAAGCAAAGGCAAGAGCAGGCCGAGAGCAGCCAAGCCTACGCCCCCGCTAACCTCGACAGGGCTGAGCGGCCAACTCCCATAAGTCGCATATACTGCCAGGAACCAAACCAAAAGGCTGGGTAGAAACACAAACAGCAGGAGTATGCCCATAGCGGTACGCTTCTGGTTTTAAACGTATGACTTATAGCTTAAGGGCGCTTTGGTAAAGGACGAGGCTTCACAAAATATCTATCCAACTTCTCAATTTCTGCCTGAGTGTTTCGGGAAACGATGCGTTGGCAAATATGAAGATCTTGGCCTGAATTGGTGTAGAGGACATAAGTGCTACCCGCAACTAGGCGAATGCCGCAACTACTGCCAGTATGCAGCGTTAGGGTGTCAGCAGGCTGCCCGCGCCATGTTTTTAAGGGAACAAACCTGTAAGTGGCGCTGAAAGAAGTCGATGAATCGTTAAGCTGACTGACTTGAACTAGCTTTCCGAGGAAAATCAAAGAATTTGCCTTGACTGCACAGTTGAATTCGCGGGCCTGAATGCTGCATTTGCAGCCTATAGCTACTCCTGATGCCAGTAGCAACAGCGTAGAGACCAGCAAAAAAGTAGTTAACAGGCGCATGCTTGGAATAGGCGGGCTAGGGTTGAAAACGTACTGACTTACTTCCCTTCCCACACATTATCCTTCGGGTAGCTGTCGGGCACCAGCGTAGCGCCCAGCTTCACCTGCTTCACGGCTTTGGTGGTGGCTAGGGGCACCGTCACGGTGCGGGCGCCTGTTTCCCAGACTTCGATGGTGCGGTGCACCTGCTGGGCGGAGTTGTCCTGATACGTTACCGTGAGGTACACGGGCACGGGCTTGGTGCCTTTGGCTTCCACGGTCACGTCGTAGCCGGTGGCGGTTTTGGCCACGTTCTGGATGGCCAGGTCGGGGTAGCCGCCGTCGAAAAACCACCGTTGCCAGAACCAGTTGAGGTTGCGGCCCGCCCCGGCGTTCATCGAGTTGAAGAAGTCGTAGGGCATGGGGTGCTTGCCGTTCCAGTTGCGGATGTAGGTGTGCAGGGCTTTCGTAAACAGCTCGTCGCCCAGCATATCCTTCACGTAGAGGTAGCCCAGGCCGGGCTTGGGGTAAGAGTTCAGGAAGAAAGGCAGCCCGTTCTGCTGGGTCGTCAGGGTCATAATGGGCAGGTCCGACTCAGTATCGGCGTTCTGGGCGTAGGGGGCAATGCCATAATCGTCGTCCAGCGTGGGGTCAATCTGCTTGGAAATCAGCCATTCGCCAATGGTGGCCCAGCCCTCATCCATCCAGCCGTACTTGGTTTCGTTGATGCCCATGTAGAACGGAAACATCGTGTGGAAAATCTCGTGGTCGGTGAGCGTAATGGCGTCCTGGCGGCTCTCCACGGGGTTGTCGTTCACCATCATCGGGTACTCCATCTGGTCGAGGCCATCGAAGATAGTTTCGTGGGAGTAGGGAAACGGCCACTTGGGGAAGTTGTAGCTCATGGCCTCCACCGTTTTGCGGGCGAAGTGAATTACCTCCTCGTAGTCTTTGTGCTTGGTGTTGTACACGGCATCCACGCGGGTGCGGCGCTTGGTGGTGGGGTCCACAACCAAGCTACTAGATTGCCACACGTAGTGGTCGGCGGTGGCAAACACGAAGTCCGTCACGTTCTTAGCCTCAAAGTGCCAGGTGTTCTGCGCGTTCGGGGCGGTTATGTCTTGCTTCTTGAGGTCGGCTTCGGTGATGATGCTGGTAATGGCATCTTTCTTTTCCGCGTCGCGCAGGCGTTTTGCGTACTTTTTGCCCAGCACGGCGTCGGCGTTGGTCAGGTCGCCGGTCGCCCATACCACGAAGTTGCGGGGCACGGTGATGTCGGCCGAGAAGTTGGCGAAGTCGTTGTAGAACTCCTGGGAGCCGATGTAGGGGTGGCGGTTCCAGCCATCGATGTCGTCGTAGACGGCCACACGCGGGAAAAAGTACGCTACAAAGTCGGCCCCGGGCTCAATTTCCCCGGTACGCATGTGGGAGCCTTTGTTGAGCGTGTAGCTGTAGGTCACGCTGATCTGAGCCGTCTGCTTCGCGCCCAAAGTGCGGGGCAGGGGCACGAACATGTTGGTGGCGTCGGGCCGCAGCTTGGCCACGTCCACGGCCTGCCCATTGATGCTCAGGGCCTCAATTTTCATTCCCTCCGTAAGGTCTTCGGGGCTGATGCGGCCGGCCCGGGGGGCGCCTTGCTGGTAGTAGTTGGGGTAGATTTTAAACAGCAACTGCCGCAGCGAATCGGGGCTTTGGTTGTGGTAGGCAATCTGCGCGGTGCCCGCCACGCGCCGGCTGGCCGGGTCGAAGTTGACTTTGAGGGTGTAATCGGCCGAGTTCTGCCAGTAGTTGGGACCGGGCTGGCCATTTTCGGCGCGGGTGCCTTTGGCGTAGGTGGCCTGCAGGTTGCGCGGCACCGGCAGCGGCTGCTGGGCTAGGGCCGAGAAGGAAAGGAGGGAAGCGGCGAGCAGTAAGGGGAGTTTCATGCGGCGGAATGAGTTGCTGCCGCAAAGTACCCGTATGGCCCGGAATGGTTGCCTATTTGCAGAAAAAGGAACTGTCATCCTGAGCAAAGCGAAGGACCTTGTTACGTTTGGCTGATGTCGTTTTTCGATTTCGGGCAAACGTAATAAGGTCCTTCGCTTTGCTCAGGATGACAAAAGATTGGGACGGGTTACTTAAGCCGTACAAGCGTGGCGCCGTAGCCGAACTTTTCCTTCTTGGAGTCCTCGAAGAACTTGATGTCGCGGTTGCGGCTTAGGAGCTTGTGCAGCTCTTTGCGCAAGGTGCCGTTGCCGGAGCCGTGGATGAACACGATTTCGTGCATGTTGGTGGCCAGGGCCCGGCTCAGGGCATCCTCAAAGGCATCGAGTTGCAGCTTAAGAATAGCCGTGTTGCTCATGCCCTCCGCGCCTTGGGGCATTAGGGCTTCCAGGTGCAGGTCTACTTCGTGGTGAGGGGCCACAATAGGCTTGGCCGGTTCGGGCGCCAACGCGGCCGGTTTGGCGGGTCCGTTGCCCGTGAGCTGGGCTTTCAGGGTTTCGGCGAGCTTTTCGGGAGCAATAACAGCGGGCGGCGCGGGCTTTTCATCCAGCTGAAACAGGTAAGCCTCACGCTGAAGTACCGGCACGTTGGGTTGGCGGCTGGTGTAAAAGCTGGCCGCCTTAAACTGCAGGCGCTTGGTGAGCAGCTCGTAGGCCGTGTTGCTGTTGAGCTTATAGGGCAGCAGCTGCACCACCAGGGCCGGCCACTGGTCGAAATCCTTGAGGTGCCAATGCCCCAGCGGTGCGCTGGCCGCCTTGGCCGCCAGCTTATCGGCGCCCAAGGCGCGGTACTGCTCCTTGCGCTCTTCCCCGAATGTGTAGAGCACTTCCTGGTCGGTGTGGTTTATAAGCTGCACGGCCAAAAGCTCCGGTGACTGGTGGGTGAGGGCCAGGTATACGCCCTTCTGCACCACCGGCGCGGCGTTTTTGGCAGCGGGCAATGGGGCAGGGCTATTGTCTTTTTTAGCAGAGGCCGGGGCGGTTGGTACACCAGCCGCCTTGGCGGCTTTGGCGGCACCGCTGCTGGCAGCTTTTTTTTCGGCCGCTACCGAGGCAGCGCTTTGCCCAAAGGCTTTGGTTTCTTCGGCGGCTACCACCACCACTTCGCGGCGCAGCACCGGAATAGTGAAGTCGTTATCAATGGCTACTTCTACCAGGTCGTTGTCGAGCAGGCGGGTGATGATGCCTTCCTCGCGCCCGGTGAGCAGGCGTACTCGGTCTCCTACGTTCATAACTGGGGGATTAGCGCTGGTTTTTCCTGATTACGTAGTTTTGGCATTCAGTATCCCAGGCGCAGGCTGCAAAGGTCGCCAATGAATCGGGAAAAACGGCAGCCGGGTCGGGCCGCACGGCGACCTGCAGCGCCCAAACGTATTCTTTTTCGGCTTATCCCGCTATGTATAGTGTTCTGAAAAGCTTCGTGAAATCCTTACTGCCTCGGCGCGTGCTGTTTGCCGGTGAGCCGGTGCTGCGGCTGGCCGTGTACCAGCTGTACCGTGGTAACCGCTATGCGTGTCCGGTTTGTAGTCGGCACATGCGGGCGTTTATTGACCTACCCATGGGCGAAAAGCTGTGCCCGGCCTGCGGCAGCCTGGGCAGAGGGCGCCGCCTGTGGCAACTATTGCATGAGGAGTTCTACCGGCCAGGCCTCACCGTGCTCGACTTCTCGCCCTCGCGCAGCTTGTACCGGGCCCTGAAACAGGATGCGCGAATCCACTACGAAAGCACCGACCTCTCCGGCGACTTCATGGCCGATCAGCAGTACGACATCACCCGCATAGATGCCTCGTCTGCTACTTATGACCTGATTCTGTGCTACCACATCCTGGAGCACATTCCTGATGACCGGCAGGCCATGCGCGAGCTACGTCGGGTGCTGAAGCCCTGCGGCATCTGCCTAATCCAAACTCCCTTCCGGGAGGGAGGTATCTACGAAAACGAAGCAGTAAGAACCGATGCGGAACGCCTGGCGCACTTCGGCCAAGCTGACCACGTGCGGGTGTACTCGGTGGCCGGCTTAACCGAGCGGCTGCAAGCCAGTGGCTTTCGGGTGCAGGTTCGGGAATTTCAGGAAGCAACCGACAACCGTTTCGGATTCAAGCCACAAGAAGTCGTGCTGGTATGCAGCTAAGCTTCTGCCGTATTATTATCGTCTTGCTGAACAGAACGTCAAGGCAGAACTGAAGATTAGTAGTACAGCCCGTGCATGACTAAGCCGCGCTGACGGTTGAACTCCAGAGCCGGAGCCGGCAGGTGGAAAATGCTGGCCACGTAAAACACGCGCTTGAGCAGCTTGCTGCGGGTAGGAATGCGCCGTAAGTCCACGTCGAGGCTGAGGTAGTACTGGCGGTAGGGGTGCAGGCCGATGGCGGCGTTGGCCTTTGCATCGTTATACACCATTTGCTGAGCCCCGTAGCCCAGGGCGGGCTGGAGCCAGCGGGGCCAACGGGAGGTAGCCGGCAGCCAGGCCCCCACATCCACGCACAACCAGTAGGTCTGGCCATTGTAGTCCTTCAGATGCTGCTCGCCGAGGCTTTTGCCCAGCACGTTGGGGCGCAGTGCCGCGTAGCGGGTGGTATGAAACGAATACTTGGGCATGATGCGCACCTCGCCCCAGGCCAGCTGCTGCCCGATAAGGCCCGCCGAGCCCAGGAAGTTGGCTGCTAAATCCGTAGCCGAGGCACCGTAGGCCGGGTCGCGCCCGTCGAGGAGCTCAATGGGGCTTTGCAGCAGAAACCCCACGAAACCCCCGTACCACAACGCCCGCCGCTCGGGCACGCCGGCCCAGCGCAGCATGTCCACCGCGCCCCGGCTTTCGTGGAAAGCTCCCCAGAAGTGGCCGGCTTTATCCATCTGCTTCCACTCCCGCGCGTCATCAAACCAGTGCAGCGGCACCCGCTCGCCGGTGTACCAGCTTTTGCTTAGCAGATAGAGCGTGCCGGTGTAGGAAGCTGCCAGTCCGCCCGCCAGCACGGGCAAGCGGCGGCTGAGGCGGCTGGAATCGGCCATTGGAACAACGTTGGCCGTGCTGCTGGCAAGACTGTCGGGCTGGGTCCGGGGTACCTGCGCCCCCGCGGCCTGCGCCCCTGCCAGCAACACCCCCAACCAGAAAACGCGGACAACCCAGGCCATAGCAGACAGGCAGCCGGAAACATAGCGGAATGCCTCAACAAAACTACGATAAAACCATCCCGCGGCTTGGTTATGCTAGCCGTACGGGTGTAACTTTAAGAGAATTTACCCCGCAGAATCAACGAATTTTCGCTGTTTTTGGCTTTTGCGCGGTTTTCTCACGAAGTTATTTGTTCACCCTTACTGAATCCCATGAAAGCACTTCGACTTCTACTGCTCTGGGCGGTAGCGCTGACCGGTTTGCCGGCTGCCTACGCGCAAGTAGTAACCGCCGACCCGGTATTTTTTACCGAAACCACGCCCGTAACCCTCACCTTCGATGCCACCAAGGGCGACGCCGGTCTGAAAGACTTTGCCGGCGACGTGTACATCTGGACCGGCGTTATTTCCGACAAGAGCACCAGCAACACCGACTGGAAGGCCGTGGTAGGCACCGCCTGGACGCCCCCGATTGCCAAGGAGAAGATGACGCGCAGCGCCTCTAACCCTAACCTCTACACCATTTCCTTCACCCCGCGCACGTACTACGATAAGCTGCCCGCCGGTGACAAAATCCTCAAGCTGGCCATGCTGTTCCGCAGCGCCGACGGCTCGAAATCAGGCCGCGACACGGGCGGTAAGGATATTTTGGTAGACGTAGCGCAAACGTCGGCGCTGTCAGTGCGCATTACCGGGCCCACCACGGCCGGCAACACGCAGTTCGTCAACCAGAATGCTAAGGTGACGGTGACGGGCACGGCTTCGGCCGCCGCCACGCTTACGCTCACGCTCAATGGTACGCAGGTAGACCAGCAAACGAATGCTACGTCGCTCAGCAAGGAAGTAACCCTGACGCAGAGTGGCAACAACGTGCTTAAGCTCACGGCGACTAGCGGCTCCACCACGGCCACCGATGAAATCAACATCTTCGCCAGCCCGGCCGCCACGGTAGCGGCCCTGCCCGCCGGGGCCAAGAAGGATGGCGTAACCTACCTGAACGATGGAAAGTCGGCCATTCTGGCCCTCACGGCTCCCGGCAAAACGGCGGTTTACGCCATTGGCGAGTTCAACGACTGGCAGCCCGGCCTGCAGTACCAACTCAAGAAAACCAGCGCCACCGACGACGTGAATACCCGCTGGTGGGTGCAGATTGATGGTCTCACGCCCGGCCAGGAGTATGCCTACCAGTTCCAGGTAGACGGCCTGCGCATTGCTGACCCCTACACCGAGAAAGTACTCGACCCCAACAACGACCGGTTTATCACGGCGGCTACCTACCCCAACCTGAAGGCGTACCCTACCGGTAAAGCCACCGGCATCGTATCGGTACTGCAATCGAATGAGCCGGCCTATACCTGGCAGGTTACCAACTTCCAGCGCCCGAGCAAGCTGGATATGGTAGTATACGAACTGCTGGTCCGCGACTTCGTGGTGAAGCACGACTACAAAACGGTAACCGATTCCCTGGACTACCTCAAGCGCCTCGGCATCAACGTGCTGGAGCTGATGCCCGTGAATGAGTTTGAAGGCAACGAAAGCTGGGGCTACAACCCCTCGTTCTACTTCGCCCCCGACAAGTACTACGGCACCAAAAACGACCTGAAGAAGCTCATTGATGAAGCCCACAAGCGCGGCATTGCCGTGGTGTTGGATATGGTGCTGAACCACTCCTTCGGCCAGAGCCCCATGGTGCAGATGTACAGCAGCAACAGCCCCTGGTTTAACGCCGTAGCTACGCACCCCTACAACGTAGGCACCGACTTCAACCATGAAAGCGACTATACTCGCTACTTCAGCAAGCAGGTCATCAAGCATTGGCTGGATGAGTACCACGTGGATGGCTACCGCTACGATCTGGCCGGTGGTTTCAGCCAGGTTCAGAAAACGGAAGCCACCTATGAGTCAGTATTCGACCAGTCGCGCGTGAACATCTGGAAGGACTACTACGCCGCCCAGCAGGCTGCCAGCCCGGGTTCCTACGCCATCCTGGAAACCTTCGTCGCCAACGAGGAAGCTAAAGCACTGTCGGCCGCCGGCCTGATGCTGTGGGGCAAGATGACGAACAACTACAACGAGGCCACCATGGGGTACAACGACGGCAATAAGTCGGACCTAAGCTGGGGCTACTACAAGCAGCGCGGCTTCACCGAGCCCAACCTCGTAACGTATATGGAAAGCCACGACGAGGACCGGCTGATGTATAAGAACCTGCGCTTCGGTAACGCCTCGGGTAGCTACTCCACCAAAAACCTGAACACGGCCCTGAGCCGCATGGAAACCGCCGGCGCGTTCTTCTTCCTCGTGCCCGGCCCGCGCATGATCTGGCAGTTTGGCGAGGTAGGTTACGATAAAGGCATCTTCATGTGCCCAGATGGCACGTACCCCGGCGACAACGGCACGGACAATACCAAGTACGGCAAAGATGACGGCTGCAAGCTCAGCAACAAGCCCGTTCTCGATGACTACTACGATACCCCAAACCGCCGCCACCTCTACGATGTGTACCGCAGCCTGATTGCGCTGAAAACCTCGCAGCCCGTGTTCGAAAACACCAGCGCAACGTTTGCCCAGAATGTAACCGGGGCCGTGAAAACCCTGCACCTGAGTGACGCCAGCCTGAGCATGACGGTACTGGGCAACTTCGACGTAATAGCCAAAGCCGTGAGCCCCGAGTTTCAGGCCGCCGGTACCTGGTACAACTACCTCGATGGCACCACCCTTACCGTAGCCGGCGCCGACGTCAATAAGCAAATCACGCTGCAGCCCGGCGAGTACCGCGTGTATCTGTCCAAGAAAGTAGCCGTGCCCGCCAACACCGTACTGCCTACCAAGGCCGAGCGCGCCGCCCTGGCGTTGAGCTTCACCGCCGTTCCCAACCCCGCCGCCTCGGCCGTACGCCTGCAGTACACGCTGCCGCAAACCACGCAGGTCTCGGTGAGCGTGGTAAATGCGCTGGGTGCTACGGTACGTACCATTCCCGTAGCTGCCAAGCAGGCTACTGGTACGCACGAGTTGTTGGTGCCGGTACAGGACTTGGCCAACGGTATCTACATTGTGCGGCTCCAGGCCGCTGGCAAAGTAGCCACCACGCGTCTGCTGGTGCAACACTAAGCAACAGTCTTCACCTAACTAAAAAGGCCTCTTCACTCGCGTGAAGAGGCCTTTTTAGTTAGGCTAGCAGCCAGCACCGGGACGTATCCCGCGTAGCATTGGCAGACTATTTCGTGAGTACGGTGTGGTAGTGCACCAGGTCGTCGATAGGGGAGCGGATGATCTTCCCAACTTCCATACCGTAGCTTTTGGCCACCTGCTCCAGCGCATCGCGGAAGTTGTAGCCTACGGAGCCCACGCAGTTGAACGAGTAGTTCTGGTAGCTGGGGTAATGCGCTACCAAGTTGCGGAAGAAGGCTTCAAAGCCGTTCAGCACAATCTCGCGGCAGTAGCTGATGTTGTTGTGGTCGTAGGCAAACTTGCTGAACGAAGCCAGGAAACGGTTGGGCAGGGGCTGGTTGTAGAGGCGGTCGAAGATTTCCTCATTAGTTAGCTCATACTGGTCACGGAAGGCTTCCTGCAGGCCATCAGGCAGGTAGCCGCGCATAAAGTCGCGCAACAGGCGCTTGCCAATGTAGGAGCCGCTGCCTTCGTCGCCAAGGAAATAACCCAGCGAGTCGATGTTCATTTCTACATCCTGCCCATTGTAGATGCAGGAGTTGGTGCCGGTTCCCAGGATGGCGGCAAACCCGATGTCGCGGCCCAGCAGGGCGCGGGCGGCCGCCAGCAAGTCGTGGCCAACGTACACGCGGGCCCCCGTAAACACCTGACGCATGGCTTTGGCCACGGTTTCTACCTTCTCCGGTACCGAGCAGCCAGCACCGTAGTAGTACAGCTCGCTTACTTCCTGCCGCGCCAGGTTATCGGGCAGGCTTTTTTCCAACGACGCGACAATGCCGGGCGTATCGATGAAATACGGGTTGTAGCCTTCCGTGTTGAAGTAGATTTTGTTACCCTCGTTGTCCAGCAGGCACCAGTTGGTTTTCGTCGAGCCGCCGTCGGCAATGATGATCATAGGAGAAGAGTTGGTAAATGGTCAGATAGTCAGGGGGGGTAAAGATAGTAGCCTAATCTAAAATGGCGCGCATTACTTCGTGGTAGTAAGTAAGCCACCACCTACGGGCGAATATTATTTAGTTCTTTCCGATAAACAGGTTTGAAAAACCTACGTAAGGCGTATATTAAAACCACGAAACAGGCCATTCTGACCTTTTCAAAGCGAATTTTCACTATATCATTTCTTTTCTCAACCCCTTACCATTTCACATGAAAAAAATTCTTACCCTCGCAACGCTTGGTTTACTTTCTTTGGCCGCCAGCCCGGCCTTTGCTCAGATTACAGTTGATGGCAAACTGGACGCCGCCGAAGTAGGGACCGGCGAAGGCAAGTACCAGCTGGTGGGCGAATACACGGGTACGCACTCCTCGGCCGATAAGGGCCTGAAGGCGCTTTACGTGGGCAGTTCGGCAACGAAGCTGTATATCATGACAGTTGCCTCCCCCGAAACTACTGGCTACGATGCCTTGGTGCTGTACCTGAACGTGCCGGATAAAGCCGGGGTGGCAGCGGGCACAAAGCTCATCGGCGGTGCCGCCGGCGACAGTCCTCTTAAGCACAAGCCTACTTTCGACACGGAAGTGGACTACGGCATCCGGGCCACCACGGCCCCCTTGGCCGACAACAACGTGTACTATAGCTACACCGATTACACCAACGGCAACACGGCCGCCGTTCCCGACTCGTACCAGGGCAACTCAACGAAAGCAGGTGTAGCCATTACTGCCAGTGCGGCAGCTCCTGCGCCTCTGGCCGGTGCACGGTTTGCGTATACCAGCTCGGCTACGCTATCCACCAACCTAACGAATACCGGCGTAGAAATCGAATTGGACATGGCTGCCTTGGGCCTCAACGCTGGTGAGCGGGTAGATATCGTTGTTGGCTATACAAACGGCGACGGGGCTTACACCTCGGATTTGCTGCCGCAGATTGCCGGCCAGACGACGGCCATTGGTGCTGATCCTGATTTCAACGCTATTGCCGGTAAACAGTCATATGCTTACGTAATTGGTACAGGCGTACTGGCTTCGCGCTCGGCCAGTGCCCGCGCTCTTGATTTTGGGGTATATCCCAATCCAGCTCGCCAAGCTAAAATCAACTACACAGTAGCCGGGCAGAAAGACGTGGCTTTAGAAGTATTTAACCTCATGGGTCAGCGCGTACGTACGCTGGTGGCTGGCAAGCAGACGGGTACTCAATCCGTTGCCTTGTCCGAACTGAAAGCTGGCACGTACTTAGTGAAGCTGCGCGTGGGTGACCAGATGACCAGCCAGAAAGTGGTCATTCTGTAAGTTCCTGCACAAAAAGCATCAGCAAAAACGGGAGGACCAATTGGTCCTCCCGTTTCGTTTATATGCCTCCGCAGAAAAGTGAAGTTATACACTCGGCCGTAGAAGGAAGCCAGCTGGCGCAAGATCGTACGTTCTAAATAGATGACTGCGCCAGGCCACCAGCAGTTGGTGCCTTGGCGCAGTAGTGAGGTACAAGCAGCACCAATATCGAGTACCCGCTGTACGCATCGGCGTGTCTTCTGTTGCCTTATGTACGAGTGCTTTACCGTAGATAAGCAAGTAACACATCAGGTTGCCAAGCGCATTACCTAGTTATTGAAGCGTCTCTTTCCTATCAATGCCTTGGCGCTAAATTCAGAGAGGAAACTATAAAACGTAAAAAAGCGCCGACCAACGGGCCGGCGCTTTTTGATAGATATAAGAAAGAACGCCAAAGCCCAACGGCCGGCAGATCTTGCTGTGACCTAGTTTTTAGTCAGCTTGTACTGGAAATTACCAGCATTCGACAGGTCCATCGTGATGGTGTAGTTGCCCGGCTCTGCAATAGCAATGTTGTCTCCACTGTAGTCGAGCAAACCATCCGCAGCAATGCCGTCATCTTTCTTACCATCACCGAAGTTGATAGCCCAGTCGTTGTTAGCGCGGAATTTGATTTCGCCAACTGCCAGCGTGGTCGTTACCGACCAGAGCTTAGTGGCCGGATCATAGGTCATTGGGGTATCCGTGCTCCAGGCACCGGGCGTAGCCGAACCGATTACCCCCCACGTGGTTTTGGTAGCCAGGAAAGTCAACTCACCCAGGTCAATACGCAGCTGGTAGTAGCCAGCGCCCGTCACCTTAAAGTCGGCGCCAGGGGAAGCCACTTTACCGGTTGTGCCATCACCGGCATCACCGTAAATGCCCTTCGCGTCGCTCCACTCGGGAGCACCCGTGATTTTGAACATCGTCGTGGCATCGGGGAAGTACAGGTAGCCTTCGTACTTCTGTGCCGCAGTAGTGAAAGCTGCCAGCGTGGGAGCAGTAGCTGGAGTCCAGCCCTGGTAGCTGCCAGGCACCCATACCGTAGGATACACAACGATAGCCGCGTAGGGCGTACCCGTCAGCGTAGTAACCGTGGAGGCCAGCGTTTTGATTTTAGCATCCACTACCGAAACAAGGCGAACATCAACAGAAGACTCCGAGCCGGCGGGCAGCCCCAGGCCATTGAAGATGTTATTTAGGTCTTTAACCGTAGCCTTGTACGAGGTGGCACCGGCGGGTAGGCTGATGGTTTTAGGAGCCGAAAAGTTTCCTCCACGCTTATCAAATTGCAGCGTGTACTGCTGAGCTGCCTGGAAGCCAAACTCACCAGGGGTCCACTTAAACGTTGTCGCCTCATCGGCACTCTTATCGGCAGACAGCGTGAGTGTCTTTTGGGAAACCGTGAGGGAAGGAGCGGTGCCAGGCTGAACCGTTGCCTTTATTTCGTCTTTCTCGCAGGAGGAGAAAACGAGGATGGCAGCGCAAAGCCCAACGAGTTGGGTAATCCAGTTTTTCATAAACTTGGGGCTGTTGAGACGAAAAAATGAGTGAAAAGAGAAATTACAGAAGCTGAACAGGTAAATAAATACGAATTGTTCAGCTTCTGTAAAATTTCCTAACCGGCTATTGGCGGCCGATATTTTGCTTCAGATTGGGGTTAGCAATCAGATCAGACGAAGGAATGGGAAATACCACCCGGAAGTCCTCTACGCCCGTACCCTCAGGCACGCCGCCTTTGAAAGGCCACACATATGCGGCCGTCGTGTACTTGCCAAAGCGAATCAGGTCGGTACGACGGTGGGCTTCCCAGTATAGTTCCCGGGCCCGCTCGTTGAGAATCTCATCCAGCGAGAGAGAACCTAGCGCGGTAGCCCCGGCCCGGCTTCTGATTTGGTTGACGTACGTCAGTGCTTGCGCCTCGCTGCCGCCTTGTCCACCGCGTAACACGGCTTCGGCATACATCAGCATCACGTCGGCTAGGCGGAACATAGGGAAGTCAGTGTCCACAAAGTCACCATTGCCACCCGTGCCATCAGGCTTAGGGTACCAGGAGCCGGGCGTGCCATCCAGGTTCACATTGCGCCATTTAGTTACCGCGTAGCCATCATTGAAGTTGGTAAAGTTGGTAATCTCCTTGCTCTGTCCGCTGGTATAGAACATAGCGCGTTTATCGTTGCCACCTTCCGGGAACAGATCAACTAGGTTCTTTTTGGTCCTTAGACCAAACCAACCGTTGTTGACACCAAAGTCTGCCGCGTTCATCGAGCCACCAATGGAGGCATGGGTCAGGAACGTAGTGCCACCATAGTTCTGGGTGTAGACGCCGTCAAAAACAACCGGGAAGATGATTTCGTTTTTGGCGGCCGTAGAGCCGTTATCAGCTAGGAAGAGCGAACGGTACTCAGGAGCCAGAGAATAACCCGAATCAATTACTTTCTTGGCGTAGGTAACGGCATCGGTGTACCGGTTCGTTTTCGCAAACACCTCGGCGTTCAGGTACAACATCGTTTGCAGGGCCCAGCAAGCACCTTTGTCGGCGCGACCGTATACGCTGCCGGGAGCTAGCAAAGAGCCTTCTATGGCTTTCAGCTCCGAATCAATGTAAGCAAAGATTTCGGCGCTGGTTTTTTGCTTGGGCAGAGTACCAACATTATCCTCTTCGGTTACGAAGGGTACGCGGCCGAACAAGTCCAGCAGGTGAGTGTAAGTAAGAGCCCGCAGGAAACGGGCTTCGGCCCGGTACTGACGAACTTTTTCCGCATTCGCCCCGGAGATACCGCGCTCCGACATTTTGCTGTCGGTGGTCTGACGCAGGAACTCGTTGCAGGCCGAAATCTGAAAGAAGAAACGCTCGTACATGCCGCGGATAAATTGGTTATCCGCCGTCCATTGCACCCGGTTGAAGTCGGGAATACCTGCGTCACCCCAAGCCAGCGTAGCCTCGTCGGTTGTTACTTCCTGCAAGTTGAAGTAGTTCCGCACATAGTTGGAATAGTCGCCGTTGATCTTTACCAGATCGTTGATTTCGGCGGCGCTACCAGCCTGTCCCTGACCCGTCATGGCCAAGCCGCCATAGAGACGGGCTACTACCTGCTCAATCTGGGCTGGGTCGCTATAAATAACTTCCGCGCTTGCCCGGTACGTAGGCTGTTGATCCAAATCTTTAACGCACGATGAGCTTACGGTCATCAGCGTTGCGGTCAGGGCCAACAGGCCCAAACCACGAGTAAAAGAGCTATGCATACTAAAGAGGAAGTAAGGGTTAGAAGCCGAAGTTCAGACCGAGCGTGTACGTGCGGGGGCGCGGATAAACCGTGTTATCGATGCCATTCGCAATTTCCGGATCAAGCCCGGAATATTTCGTAATCAGGAACGCATTCTGAACAGCAAATGAGAGGCTTAAGTTCGAGTTTTCTTTCACAAGGCTGCCGAAATCGTAGCCCAGCGTAATGTTCTGCATGCGCAGGAACGAGCCGTTCTCGATGTAGTAGTCCGACAGAATCTGGCGGTCCGAAGACGTGGTAAAACCAGTTACCAACACTTCCGGAGTAGAGTTGCGGTTGTAGCCGCTGGTGGGCACGTACAGCGAGCGGGAACGGATGTTGTTGTATACGTAGTTGCCGATGTTGGAGCGCAGCGTGAAGGCCAGGCTGGCTTTGCCATAGCTCATGTTGGAGCTGAAGCCCAGAATGGCCGTGGGGCGGGGCGACTTGTAGCGGTAACGGTCAGCTACCGTGATGGAACCATCCCCATCGCGGTCTACGAATACACCTTCCAGGGGCTTACCATCAGTGCCGTACACCTGCTGGTAGGGGAAGAAGGACTGGGCCTGGTAGTCAACAGAGTTCACCTGAATGTCACCGTTGCCTACGCCATCGAAGTTGTTGATACCGCCGGTCAGGAAGTCAATCCGCTCGATGTCGTCGCTGGTCGTCAGCTTGGTGATTTCATTACGGTTGAACGTCGCGTTACCGCTCACGGTCAGGTTGAATTTTTCGCCTTTGATAGCGTCAACCGTCGTAATTACCTCTACCCCTCTGTTGGTGAGTGAGCCTACGTTGAGTAGACCACCATTGCTGGGGTAAGAACCGGCGGCCACGAATACTTCGTTGATGAGGTCATCCGTGTCGCGCTGGTACACGTCAACGGCACCATATACGCGGCCGTCGAAGAAGCCGTAGTCCAGACCAGCGTTGTAGGTGGTCGTCGTTTCCCACTTCAGGTCGGCGCTGTAGAAGTCAGGCCGCAGGGTGGTTACGGGCTTGCCGCCAATCACGTAGGAAGAAGAACGTACGCCCTGAGTGTAGAAGGGCAGGGCAGGATAGTAGTTGATGCCAACGTCCTGCTGACCGGTCTGGCCGTAGCCCAGGCGCAGCTTGAACTCCGAAATAATCTTGGAGTCTTTCAGGAAGTCTTCGCCTTTCAGGCGCCAAGCCACCGAAGCTGAAGGGAAGTAGCCCCACTTGTTGTTGGCGAAGCGCGAAGTGCCATCGGCCCGGAAAGTACCCGTGAAGAGGTAACGGTCCTTGATGTTTACGTTAGCGCGTCCGAAGAACGAAACCAGGTTGTACTGATCTTGGAAGTCGGTCTTGTTATCGTAGGTTTTGTTGGCTGGCTGGAACAAGGTGCCGTCGGCGCGCAGGTCGTCGAAGTTGTAGTTCTTGTTCTGGAATTCCTGCCAGGAGTAACCACCCAGGACGTCAAACTTGGTTGAGCCAATCTCGCGGTTGTACTTGAGCAGGGTTTCCAGCAGCTTGTTGTTCAGGTCCTGACGGTACTGCTGCTTTACGCCGCCGCGGTTGAAGTCGGTACCGGCGGTTTTCGGAACGTCAATCGTGCCTTTGCCGCGCTGCACGTCAAAGCCTAGGTTCAGGTTGGCGCTCAGGCCGGAGAGGAAGGGCAGCTTGTAATCGAGTTGGGCGTTACCAATGCTGCGGTTCACGGTGCTGCGGTCATTGCGCTGGTTGATGGCGCTTACCGGGTTGCGGGGAGCCAAAATGTTCAGGTTGCCACTGCCGTCCAGCACTTCAAAATAGCCGCCAAAAGGAGCGTATTCAGCGCCGGAGTTGGTGATAGGCTGGGTGGGGTCAAAAAACACCGCTGAGTTCACCGCGCCCTGGTTGCTGAAGTTGTTTTCAATCTGGCTGGCGCGCAGGTTCAGATCTACTTTGAGGTTGTCGTTCAACAGACGGGGCGATACGCCTACCGAGCCGGAGTAACGCTTCAGGTCGTTGCGTTTCAGCAAGCCTTCCTGATACAGGTAGCCGCCCGATACGCGTACGGGTACATTGGCAATGGAGCCCATCAGGCTCACGTTGTTATCCGAGGTGTTAGCCGTGCGGTAGATGGCTTTCTGCCAGTCGGTGTTGCTGGTGCCCAGGGCGGCTTTCTGCGAAGCCGTACCGCGAGCATTTACCAGTGCCCGGAACTCGGGGCCATTGAGCACATCGACGTAGTCGGCAGCTTCCGAGATAGAGTAGTTAGTGCTGGCCGAAACCCGCAGTTTCTCGCCTTGCAAGCCGCGCTTGGTGGTTACGATGATAACGCCGTTGGAGCCGCGCGAACCGTAGATAGCCGTGGAGGAGGCATCCTTCAGGACGGAAATGCTTTCGATGTCGTTGGGGTTGATCAGGGCCAGCGGGTTGCTGGCGCCTTTCACGCCAATGTTGTCGACAGGCACGCCATCGATTACGATGAGCGGATCATTGGAAGCGTTCAGTGACGAACCGCCCCGGATCCGGATTTCCGAGCCGGCACCAGGGGCGCCGCCGGTAGTAACTTGTAAACCAGCTACTTTGCCCTGAACAAGCTGCTCGGGGTTGGTTACTTGGCCTTTTACAAATTCCTTTTCCGAAATCTGGGATACGGCACCAGTTACGTCTTGCCGACGCTGGGTACCGTAGGCCACAACCACGGCTTCATTCAGAAGCGTAGTGTTTTCCACGAGGTTCACGTCCACCGTAGAATTCTGACCGGCCGCTACTGTAACAGGGCGGCGCATGGTCGTAAAACCCACAAACGATGCAACAATCGTTTGCGGCCCGGCCGGCACATTCTGGATAGAGTACTGGCCATCGGAGTTGGTTGAGGTGCCCAGCGTCGTGCCGGAAATCAGCACGGTCACACCGGGGAGTCCCTGATTCTTTTCGTCCACAATCCGGCCGCTTACCGAGCCAGTTTGGGCCAGAGCGCTAGTGAACCCAGCACACACAAACAGAAGCAGAAACAGCAGTTTCGGCAAATAAGGGTGTTTCATTAAGTAGGTTGGTTGAAGGTAAGGGGAAAAAATTGTGAAAGTTGCATTAAGCCAAGGCAGCAGAGTTAGACCATAAGAAAAGTACAGTTCGAGTGCAAGTCAGCTCCTCCGCGGCAGAAAATAACAGCCCGGATGAAAGGCAGATTGCAGATATTCTCCGCAAGATAAACGTTTGAAAACAAGAAAAACAATGAATTCAAGCCCAGAATCTAGTATTGTAATAAGTCTATTTCGAGCGCGAATTTTCGCTCTTTTTCGAGCAGCGGTAGCAGAATTCGTTCACTCCGGTCATTATAGTTAGTAACTACTTACCCACGGCCACTTTATCCGGTTAGGCGGCCCAGCGAAAGGTTTTCCATTTGCAGCCTCAAATGGCCGATACGCTTACATAACACCTGGTTAAGCACCGATATTTTTTCCGCGCCTGGAAGCTTCAAGAGGCAAATATTGCTGGAATGATAGTGTGAGCCCGCCTATACTATGTGTTCCGCTTTACTTTATCTAGCTTTACCTTCTATGAAACGCCTATTGCTTGCTTCTGTTATCGTAATGGAATTGTTGCTGGGGGCGGTGCGGGCCGGCGGCCGACCCGCACCCCGGTTAAAAGCCATTGAAATACCCGACCCAGTGCTGGTATTTTACCGGGAAAAGCCGCCGGGCACCGCTGCGCAGCAGTTGATCATGAACAGCTCTGAGCTGCCACTGCTGGCAAAACTTTCCTTCCTGGAACTGGTACAGCGTCCCAATATCTACTTCGATGGTATCGGTAACCGGGAACTGCCCGGTAAAAATAAGGAGGCAACCCGACTGCGGTTAGTGGGAACGTATGCGCTGGCCACGGGAAAGCCTTTACTGGCCCCCGACGGCCGGAGCCGCTACGTGCCGTTGCGGCAACCTAAGCAGCGCAAATTCTACGTGTGCTGGGACAATGCCAACCAGTTTCGGACCCTGACGGCCGGTATGGGTTTCACCACCAAAGTTGATTTTCAGGCCGATGTGCTGCCCGCGGTAGACTCGGTACGGGCGTTGTACGTATTGCGCGCCGTGCCCCCATCCCAGCAGGGTGCAGCCATCCGCTAATGTCTTGAGCGCACAGCCTTTTCCTTCAATGCGACTATTCCTTTCCACAGCAGCTTGGTTGATGGTGCTGACTGCACAGGCGCAGACTACGCTTAAAATCACCAGCGTACCCGCATCTACGCCCGCTGCCGATGCTATTTACGTGGCTGGTACCTTCAACAACTGGAACCCTGGCGATGCAGCGTACCAGCTAGCCAAAAACTTAGATGGAACGTATGAACTGACCCTGCCCGCCACCGTAACCGGGGCGCTGGCGTTCAAGTTTACGCGTGGCTCCTGGGATAAAACCGAAACCAATGCCCAAAATGGAGATATTAGCAACCGAACCTACACGGTCACAGGTAGCCCGGTAACGGTGGCACTAACCGTAGCCAACTGGAAAGACTTAGGTGGCGGGTCCAGCGGCTGTGTGAGCACGGCCCTTAAGCCCAACGTGCAGGTGATGAGTGCCAGTTTTGCCATCCCCCAGTTAGGCCGTACCCGCCGCGTCTGGATTTACCTGCCCACAGATTACGCCACTTCCGCGCGTCGCTACCCGGTGCTGTACTTGCACGATGGACAGAATGTGTTCGATAAATGCACCAGCTTTTCGGGCGAGTGGGGCGTAGACGAGGCCCTGCGCCAGCTGCAGCAAAGCGGCCAGGACCCGACCGGTACCATTGTGGTGGCCGTGGATAATGGCGGCAGTTCCCGCTTAGACGAATACTCGCCGTGGAAAAATGCGCAGTACGGCGGCGGAGAAGGGGAGAAGTACGTGGACTTTCTCGTACAAACCCTGAAGCCCTACATCGATGGCCAGTACCGGACGCTGACGGGGCGGGAGTATACGGGTATTGCCGGCAGCAGCATGGGTGGGCTGATTTCCGTGTACGCGGCCTTAAAGTACCAAGAGGTGTTCAGCAAGGTAGGCGTGTTTTCTCCGGCTTTCTGGTTTGCCAAAGAACCGCTGTTTGATTTCGTCAAAACGGCCGGCCATCACCAGCCCATTCGGTTTTACTTTGTAGCCGGCACCAAAGAGAGTGAAACCATGGTGCCATACATGGCGGAAATGCGGGATGCTCTGCAAGCGCAGGGCTTTCCGGCTGCTGATATGAGCTACCACGCAATGGAAGATGGCCAGCACGCCGAGTGGTTCTGGCAGCGGGAGTTTCCATCGGCCTTTCAATGGCTGTTTTCGTCTGCTGTAACTAGTACCCGCAAGTCCCACGTGGCCCTGGCGTTTAGTGCTTATCCCAGCCCGGCCCGCGAACGGCTTAGCCTGCAATTACCCGCAGAGGTGAAGGAAGCCAAAATAGAAATTATCGATACTGCGGGCCGTTCGGTACTGAAAGCGAAAGTGCGCGGAAGTACACCGATTGATGTAAGTAGCATAGCGCGAGGATATTATATCTTGCGGGTTAAGGCCGGAAATACCAGTGGCCGCCAAGCCTTTTTCAAAGAGTAGGGTCAGCAATACTACTTAAACTGTTTTTTGCCCCGGCTCTAAATTGCCTTGCACAATTCAATCCGCTTATTACCTTTGCAGCACATCGTTTCTCAACAATGACTTCTTTCTCAGCGCAGCAAGCTTGGTGGTGGCCCTACGGAAATTCCGGACGGGACTCCCTGTGCGTGCGTTAGAGCAACCTTCAACGTATCGACTCAACAGAAAGCCCGGCCGTCCGCCGGGCTTTTTTTGTGCCCTGCCGCCTCCCTTCTCCCTCTTCCATCACCTCGTTCCTGTATGCACACTTTTCAGCTTCACACGCGCTACCTCCGGGTGCTGGCCGATACCGTAACGCCTGTGGGCCTCTACCTGCGCCTGCGTGACCGGTACGACAATTGCCTGCTGCTGGAAAGCTCCGACTACCACGGCCAGCAGAACGCGTTCAGCTACCTGGCCTTCGACCCGCTGGCCCGCTTTGAGCTGCGCGGCCGGGAGCTAACCCTCACGCTGCCCGACGACACCACCGAAACCGAGCTGCTCGACTCGCCCCGCGCGGCTCTGGCCCGCCTGCAGGCCTTTGCGGCCAGCTTCCAGACCGAGGATACCGGCCACGACTTCATCACGGGCGGGCTATTCGGGTACCTGGGCTACGAGGCAGTGCAGGCCTTCGAGGACCTCACGCTCAACCCCGACAAGCAGCCTGCCGGCCAGATTCCGGACATCCTGTACGGCACCTACCGCTACGTCATTGCCATCAACCACTTCCGCAACGAGCTGTACGTGTTCGAGCACACGCTGCAGGGCCAGGAGGTGGACGAGGACGGGCTGACCAAGCTGGTGAACCTGATCCGCAACCCTTCGTTGCCCGATTTCAAGTTCCGGACGGAAGGGGAGGAGCGCACCAACCAGACCGACGAGGAGTTCCTCAAGGTGCTGGCCCAGGGCCAGCAGCACTGCCTGCGGGGCGACGTGTTTCAGATTGTGCTGTCGCGCCGGTTTCAGCAGGGCTTTTCGGGCGACGAGTTTAACGTGTACCGGGCGCTGCGTTCCATCAATCCCTCGCCTTACCTGTTCTACTTCGATTACGGTTCCTTCAAGATTTTCGGGTCGTCGCCGGAGGCGCAGGTGCGCATCCAGGGCCGCGAGGCCAGCCTGTTCCCGATTGCGGGCACCTTCCGCCGCACCGGCCACGATGCCGAGGATGCCGCCCTGGCCCAGAAGCTGGCCGACGACCCCAAGGAAAACGCCGAGCACGTGATGCTGGTGGACCTGGCCCGCAACGACCTGGCCCGCCACGGCGACAACGTGCGGGTGAAAACCTTCCGCGAAATCCAGTTTTACTCGCACGTGATTCACTTGGTGAGCGAGGTGAATGCTACCCTGGCCGCCGGCACCAACTCCCTGCAGGTGGTGGCCGATACTTTCCCGGCCGGCACGCTCTCGGGCGCCCCCAAGCACCGCGCCATGCAGCTCATTGATGGCCTGGAACCAACCGCCCGCGGCTACTACGGCGGTGCCATCGGCCACTTGGGCTTCAACGGCGACTTCAACCATGCCATCATGATTCGCTCGTTTCTGAGCACCGCCGACCAGCTCTACTTCCAGGCCGGGGCCGGGGTGGTGGCGGCTTCCGACATCAACTCCGAACTCAACGAAGTGCATCACAAGCTGGCCGCCCTGCGCAAGGCGCTGCAGGCTGCAGAAGCCATTTAAGTAGTGGGTAATGGGTATTGAGTAGTGAGACAGATGCGCATAATCCGGCTTGCTCGCCGGTGCCTCGCCCGGCCTCCCTCAATACACCACAAAGAACCTAACTACTCACTACTTAGTACTCTCTACTGAACCATGAACATTCTCGTTCTCGACAACTACGACTCCTTTACCTACAACCTCGTGCAGGTGCTGCGGGAGCTGGGGCATACCAGCAACGTAACCGTGATTCGCAACGACAAGCTGGCCGTGGACGACGTGGCCGCCTACGACGCGGTGCTGCTGTCGCCCGGTCCCGGCGTGCCGTCGGAAGCGGGCCTGATGCCCGAAATCATCCGCCGCTACGCACCTTCCAAGCGCATCCTGGGCGTGTGCCTGGGCCACCAGGGCTTGGCCGAGAGTTTTGGTGGGGAGCTATACAACTTGCCCCAGGTGCTGCACGGTCTGGCTACCGACGCCCACCTCACTGCCCCCGACAAGCTGTTCGAGGGCCTGCCCGATACCTTTAAAGTAGGCCGCTACCACAGCTGGAGCGTGCGCCCCGAGAGCGTGCCCGCCGAGCTGGAAGTCACCGCCCTCGACGCCGACGGTCAGGTGCTGGCCTTCCGCCACCGACAGTATGATGTGCGCGGCGTGCAGTTCCACCCCGAGTCCATCCTTACCGAACACGGCCACCAGATGCTGCGCAACTGGCTGAGTTAAAGTAGAACGTCATGCTGAGCGGAGTCGAAGCATCTCTACCTCTGACTAATAAACTGGCATTATAACGAAGCGGTAGAGATGCTTCGACTCCGCCTCCGGCTCCGCTCAGCATGACGGGCAAACATCCATCAGCGAAATCCTTTTAATCCGCATACTCTGCGATTCAATTGTGAAACAGATTCTGAATAAACTATTCGACCAGCAGCTGCTGACTCACCCCGAGGCGCTGGAAGCCATGCTGCGCATTGGGCAGGGCGAAGCCAACGCGGCGGAAATGGCGGCCTTCATGAGCGTGTACCGGATGCGCCCCATTTCGGTGCCGGAGCTGGCGGGCTTCCGCGAGGCCCTGCTGAGCCTCAGTCGCGACCCGGAGCTGGGCACCCGCGACACGGTGGACATTGTGGGCACCGGCGGCGACGGCAAAGACACGCTCAACATCAGTACGCTGGCCTGTTTTGTGGTGGCCGGGGCCGGCTACAAGGTCACCAAGCACGGCAACATTGGGGTGTCGTCGGTGTGCGGGTCGTCGGATGTGCTGCAGCAGCTGGGCGTGGAGTTTGGGGTGGGTAACGACGTGCTGCAGCGGCAGCTGGAGCGGGCGGGCATCTGCTTTCTGCACGCCCCGGCCTTCCATCCGGCCATGCGCCATGCCGGGCCGGTGCGCCGGGAGCTGGGCGTGCGCACGTTCTTCAACATTCTGGGCCCGCTGGTGAACCCCGCGCGGCCGAAGTTTCAGGTGGCAGGCACCTTCAGCCTGGAGCTGCTGCGCCTCTACCACTACCTGCTCCAGCAAACCGACACCCGCTACGCCGTGGTGCACGCCCTGGATGGCTACGACGAACTCTCGCTGACGGCCGCCGCCAAGCTGGCTACGCCCGAGGGCGAGCGGGTGGTATCGGCCGCCGACCTGGGCCTGACCCTGAACCAACCCGAGGAACTGGCCGGTGGCCGCACCGCCGCCGAATCGGCCGCCATCTTTGTGGATGTGCTGGAAGGCCGCGCCACCCGCGCCCAGCGCGACGTGGTAACGGCCAACGCGGCCCTAGCCATCGGCTGCCTGGAACCCGCCTTCAGCTTCGCCGATAGCCTGGCCGCCGCCCGCGAGTCGCTGGATTCCGGCCGCGCCCGCCAGGCGCTGCGGGAGCTGGTGGCGGCTATCTAAGCTCAACTAGTAGGTCCTGTCATCCTGAGCGGAGCGAAGGACCTTATCAAACCAGAACGACCCTTGTTGTTATGCTTCGTGCTGACTGCACAAGGTCCTTCGCTCCGCTCAGGATGACACACGTAACCAAGAGTACCCAACACCATGACCATTCTCGATACCATCATTGCCCATAAGCGCCAGGAAGTAGCCACCCGCCAGAGCCTGGTGCCGGTGAAACTGCTGGAGCAAAGCTTCTACATGCCGGCCCAGCCGCTAAGCCTGCGCCGCTACCTGCTGCGCGACGATTTGAGCGGCATCATTGCCGAATTCAAGCGCAAATCACCCAGCAAGGGCATCATCAACGCCCACGCGCCGGTGGAGCGTACCACGCTGGGCTACATGCAGGCCGGGGCCTCAGCGCTGTCGGTGCTGACGGATACGGAGTTTTTCGGCGGCAAGAACGAGGACCTGACCACGGCCCGGCGCTTCAATTTCTGCCCCATCCTGCGCAAGGATTTTGTGGTGGACGAGTACCAGATCATTGAAGCCAAGAGCCTCGGGGCCGACGCCGTGCTGCTGATTGCGGCCGTGCTCAGCGGCGAGGAAGTGCTGCGCCTGGGCCGCCTGGCCAAGAGCCTGGGCCTGGAAGTGCTGCTTGAAATCCACAACGCCGAGGAGCTCGACAAAACCCTGCACCCCGACGCCGTGAGCCTGGTAGGCGTGAACAACCGCAACCTGCACGACTTCTCCATGAGCCTCGACACGTCCGGCGAGCTGGCCCAGCGCATCCCCGACGAGTACGTGAAGGTGACCGAAAGCGGCCTGAGTACCGCCGCCGACATCGAAGCCCTGCGCGCCGTGGGCTACCGCGGCTTCCTGATGGGCGAAACCTTCATGCGCCACTCCCGCCCCGAAAAAGCCTGCGCCGCCCTGGTGCAGCAGCTCCGCGTCACCGAGGCGGTAACGTTGCTGTAAGGCCAGAACGAAGAAATAGAACGTCATTCCGAGCGAAGGCGCAGCCGAAGCCGAGGAATCTCGCCAGAGGGTAATCAATAGTACTACAACATCAGCACGCGAGATGCTTCGACTGCGGCTGCGCCTTCGCTCAGCATGACGTTTCATTCAGCATGACGTTTCATTCAGCATGACGTTTCATTCAGCGTAACGAATTACACTCCCTCATGCCCACCAACCCCCACCACATGCCTCACCTTAAAGTCTGCGGGATGGCCGATGCCGACAGCCTGCGGGCGGTAGCGGCGCTGCAGCCCGATTTTCTGGGGTTCATCTTCTACCCTGCGTCGAAGCGGTACGTGGGGGAGCGGCTGCCGGCGGCAGCGGTGCGGGCGTTGCCGGCCGCCATCCGCAAGGTAGGCGTGTTCGTGGACGACGACGCGGCCACGATGCTGGCGCGGGTGCGGGAGTTTGATTTGCAACTGGCCCAGCTCCACGGCCACGAAACGCCCGAAACCTGCGCCGCGGTGCGGACTGGCGGCGTACCGGTGGTGAAGGCCTTTGCAGTGGGTGAGGGGTTCGACTTTGCGAAGCTCCAGCCCTACATGGGCTGCGTGGACTATTTCCTCTTCGACACGGCCGGTCCCCAGCCCGGCGGCAACGGCACTGCCTTCGACTGGACGCTGCTGCAAGATTACAACCTGCCGGTGCTCTATTTCCTGGCCGGCGGCATCGGGCCGGAGCATGCAGCGGCGCTGCGCAACCTTCGGCTGCCCGGCCTGTTTGCTCTGGACCTGAACAGCCGCTTCGAAACCACACCGGGCACCAAGGATGCCGACCGGCTGGACGCCTTTTTTCAGGAGCTGAAAGCATAACAAGCCAGCATCATACACAGGCAGATTCCGCTAACGACGGATACAAGAAAGCTATGAGCGAAATAAAAATTGCGCTGGACTGGACGGTGAATACCAACCACACGGGCTTTGTGGTGGCCCAGGAGTTGGGCTGGTACGCGCAGCACGGGCTGCAGGTGGAACTGCTGACCCCGGAGGCCGACAACTACGCCCTGACTCCGGCCAAGAAGGTAGAGCTGGGTCAGGCCGACTTTGCGCTTTGCCCGCTGGAAAGCATCATCAGCTACCGCACCAAGGGCCGGCCGTTCGATGCCATAGCCGTGGCCGCCCTGCTGACGGAAGACCTGAGCAGCATCGTGACGCTGAAGCGACCAGATATTCAGTCGCCCAAAGACTTGGCCGGCAAGATCTACGCCTCGTATCAGGCTCGCTACGAGGATCAGATAGTGGCGAAGCTGCTGGAAAACGACGGTGCTACCGGCCCGCTGACCATCACCTACCCCGAGAAGCTGGGCATCTGGAACACGTTGCTGCAGCAGCAGGCCGATGCCACTTGGATTTTCGATAACTGGGAAGGCGTGCAGGCCCGGCAGCAGGGCGTGGAGCTGACCAGCTTCCGCCTGGCCGATTATGGCATTCCGTACGGTTACTCCCCCGTCATCATGGCGTCAGAAAAGCGGGTGCTGGAAAACGGGGAGGCCTACCGGAAGTTTCTGCAGGTATCCGGGCAGGGCTTCCTGCATGCCAAAGACCACCCGGAGGAGGCGGTGGCGCTGCTGGAAAAGGTAGTGCCCGCCGCCGACCGCAACCCCGGTTTCCTGCTCGAAAGTCAGCAGTACACGGCCGAACACTACGGCAATGGACCTGGCTGGGGCCACATAAGCCCCGCCAGGGTACAGCGCTACCTGGACTGGCTGGCCGAGCATGGCCTGGAAACCCAGAAGCTGCCGCTGTCGGAAGTCATGACCAACGACCTGTTATAAGAACCCTTTTTTGCGTCTGATTTCGCGGGGTAATCCACTGCGAGACCCTGCGCCATCCACCCCGAGACCCTGCGAGAAACCATCATGAAACCAACCTACCAACAACCCACGGAGCGCGGCTACTACGGCCAGTTTGGGGGCGCGTTCATTCCCGAAATGCTTTACCCCAACGTGGAGGAGCTGCGCCAGCAGTACCTGAGCATCATGGCCGAGCCGGAGTTCCAGCAGGAATACCAGCAGCTCCTGCGCGACTATGTGGGTCGGCCCACGCCGCTGTTCGAGGCCAAGCGGCTGTCGGCCAAGTACAACACCCGCATCTACCTCAAGCGCGAGGACCTCTGCCACACCGGCGCCCACAAGGTGAACAACACCGTGGGGCAGATTCTGCTGGCTAAGCGCTTGGGCAAAACGCGCATCATTGCCGAAACCGGCGCCGGTCAGCACGGCGTGGCTACGGCTACGGTGTGCGCCCTGATGGGTATGGAGTGCATTGTGTATATGGGCGAAGTGGACATGGAGCGGCAGAAGCCCAACGTGTACCGCATGCGCCTGCTGGGGGCCGAGGTGCGGGCGGCCATGAGTGGCAGCCGCACCCTCAAAGATGCCACCAACGAGGCCATCCGCGACTGGATCAGCAACCCCGTGGATACGCATTACATCATCGGCTCGGTGGTGGGTCCGCACCCGTACCCCGACTTGGTGGCGCGCTTGCAGGCCGTTATCAGCGAGGAAATGCGCAAGCAGCTGCTGGAGAAAACCGGCTCCGAGCTGCCCCAGTACGTGGTAGCCTGCGTGGGCGGCGGCTCCAACGCGGCCGGCGCATTCTACCACTTCCTAGAAGAGCCCTCGGTACAGCTGGTGGCCGTGGAAGCCGCCGGGCACGGCGTGCACTCGGGCCACTCGGCCGCCACCTCGGTGCTGGGTACGCCAGGCATCATCCACGGCAGTCGTACGCTGCTGATGCAGGACGAGGACGGCCAGATTACCGAGCCGTACTCCATTTCGGCGGGCCTCGATTACCCCGGTATCGGGCCGCTGCACGCCTTCCTGGCCGATTCTAAGCGCGCCCGCTTCATCAGCATCGAGGATGAAGACGCCCTGAAAGCCGTGGCCGAATGCAGCCGCCTCGAAGGCATCATCCCCGCCCTGGAAACCGCCCACGCCATTGCCGCCCTCGGCCAGCTCGGCGCCGGCCCCGACGATGTGGTGGTCATCAACCTCTCCGGCCGCGGCGACAAGGACCTGGAAACCTACATCAAGTACGCTGACGCTATTATGTAATGCCAAACCATCTGTCATCCTGAGCGAGGACGAAGGACCTTACCACGCGTGAACAAGTCGTTTACAAGTAATCTAGGCGTGATAAGGTCCTTCGTCCTCGCTTGATGCGCGACATGCTCAGGATGACAGGGCCGCTGATATGAACCGAATCAAAGACGCCTTCGCCAAAAAGCAGAAAAACCTGCTGAACATGTACTTCACGGCCGGCTACCCGCGCCTGCACGACACCGTACCGCTGATTAAAGCCCTGAGTGAGGCCGGGGCCGACCTCATCGAAATCGGAATGCCGTTTTCGGATCCGCTGGCCGATGGGCCGGTAATTCAGGCCAGCAGCACGGTGGCTCTGGCCAACGGCATGAACCTGCGGGTGCTGTTCGAGCAGCTGCAAGGCATCCGTCAGGAAGTGCCCGAGACGCCGATTCTGCTGATGGGCTACCTCAACCCGGTGATGCAGTTCGGGGTGGATAACTTCTGCCGTGAAGCCGCCGCCGCCGGGGCCGACGGTATCATCCTGCCCGACCTGCCCCTCGACGATTACGTGGCCGAGTACCAGGACATCTTCCGCCGCCACAACCTGCGGCCGGTGTTCCTCATCACCCCACAAACCGCCCCGGAGCGCATCCGCCGCATCGACGAGCTGACTGATTCGTTCCTATACCTCGTGTCGGGCCCCGGTACCACGGGCGGGGCCAACACCCAGGCCGAGGGCGTGCAGGAAGCCTATTTCCAGCGCATCGAGGCCATGAACCTGCGCAACCCCCGCCTCATCGGCTTCGGCATCGGCGACAAAGCCTCGTTCCAGAATGCCTGCCAGTACGCCGAGGGCGCCATCATCGGCTCCGCGTTGATTCGCGCCCTGGACGGCGTGGACGACGCCCCGGCCGCGGCTAAGCGGTTTGTTTCTTCGGTGCTTTCCTAAGTACCATAAAAAAGACCGTCATGCTGAGCGCAGCGGAGCGGAGTCGAAGCATCTCGCGTGCTGACATTGTAGTAGTAATAGCAACGATTCGAGCGAGATGCTTCGACTACGGCTGCACCTTCGCTCAGCATGACGTGCTGATATTTTTCTCTCCCCCCAGAACATGATTATCCAACTCGACCCCCATATCACCGCCGCCAACAAAGCTGCCATTGAAGCCCGCATTCAGGAGCTGAAATATAAGGCCACGGAGGTGAAAACCCAGCGCGCCCACTACCTGGTGGCCATCGGCAAGGCCGATGTGGATTTGCGCACCATTGGTCAATTGCCCGGCATCTTGGACATCCACCGCGTGTCGGACGATTACAAGCTGGTGAGCCGCAAGTGGCGTGTGCGCCCCACGGTGCTCGACCTCGGCGACGGGGTGCGCATCGGGGAAGGCTCGCTCACGCTGGCCGCCGGCCCGTGCAGCATCGAGAGCGAGAAGCAGATGGAATTGATCATGCAGCACCTGGTGGACAACGACGTGCGCATCATGCGCGGGGGCGTGTTCAAGCCCCGTTCGTCGCCGTACGCCTTTCGCGGCCTGGGCATGGAAGGCCTGAAGGATTTCCACCGCATGGCCCGGGAGCGGGGCATCAAGATTGTGACGGAGGTCATGCAGGTGTCGCAGGTAGAGGAGATGCACGACTACGTGGACGTGTTCCAGGTAGGCGCCCGCAACACCCAGAACTTCAACCTGCTCGACGCCCTGGGCGGTGTGGATAAGCCCGTGATGATTAAGCGCGGCATTTCCGGCACCATCGAGGAGCTGCTGTCGTCGGCCGAGTACGTGTTTTCGGGCGGCAACGAGAAGCTGATTCTCTGCGAGCGAGGCATCCGCACCTTCGAAACCGCCTCGCGCAACACGCTCGATCTGAACGCGGTGCCCATCCTGAAGGAGAAAACTCACCTGCCCGTCATCGTGGACCCCTCGCACGGCATCGGCATCCGCGAGTACGTGCCCACCATGGCCCTGGCCGGCGTCATGGCCGGTGCCGACGGCATCATCTACGAAGCCCACGAGAAGCCCGAAGAAGCCGCCTCCGATGGTGCCCAGACCCTGAATTTTGCCGAGTCGGAGCGCCTGATCCGCAACCTGCGCAAAGTGTACGCCCTGCGCCAGGAGCTGGAGTAGGAGCGTGACGTTCTATTCGGTTTCGGATGCAATTCAGAACGATGTAGAGACGCGACACTTCGCGTCTCGTCGTTGAACGACCCGGCACCACTCCAATCAAAACAACATCAGCAACGACGAGACTCCAACTATTGTGTCTCTGCATCACACAACCCGCCCCGGCCCATGGAAGCCAGGGCGGGTTTTTATATAGCGGAAGTCCGATCTACTGTTACCTTGCCGGTATGTTCTTCGGCTTCAACCTGTACAGCGGCTTGCTGCTGCCGTTTTTCCTGCAAGGCATCATTGTGGCGGTGGTGCTATGGGCCCGGCGCCGGCGCGAGGATATGGCGGCCGACGGCTGGCTGGCTTTGCTGCTGCTGCTGTTTGCCCTGCGGCTGGCCCAGTGGATGCTGGGCTTTGCCGGCTGGTACGACTCGCACGACGGACGCACGACGTTTATGTTCTACTGGCCGTTCAGCAACTGGCTGGCGGTGGGGCCGGCGCTGTACTTCTACTTCCGCAACCTCACCAACCAGGAGTTCCGGCTGCAGCGGCGGCACTGGTGGCACTTCGCGCCCGCGCTGGCGGTGCTGGCGTGGCGGCTACTGGTGTTCGGCTACGATATCGGCTGGTGGCATGGTCTGCGGGGAGAACTGCTGCCGGAGCACTTTGGCACCAAAGGCCCTTTGGCTGCTTGGGCTGACTGGCAACCGCTGTACTATGTGCTGGATGCGTTGGGCTACCTCTCGGTGCTGACTTACGCGGTACACACCCTGCGGGCCTACCGCGCCTACGCCCACTACCTCAACGACAACTTCTCCGATACCGAGCAGCTTCGGTTTCGGTGGCTGCGCAACGTGTTGGTAGCCGTGGTAGTGGGTACCGGCGTCACGCTGATCTTCGGCCTGGTTAACCTTTTCATTACGCCCCTCAATTACGTGCAAAGCTGGTACGACTACCTGTTCACCGGCCTGCTGATCTATTACCTCAGCATCTCGGGGCTCCTGACAGGCTACCGCCTGGGTGCCCTGCGCTTCCAGCTGCCAACGGCCACTGATACTCCGGGGCCGGCTGAGTTGCTATCAATTACTACAACGGAAGTAGCTTACGCTGCCGGATCTGCTGCCACGGGCGCCTTGGGTCCGGTATCAGGTCTGGCTGAAACTACCGATCCGGCCAATGCAGCGGTGGTGGCCACTGCGCCATTGAAAACCCAAACAACAGCCGCCACCGCACCCGATGCGGAGCTGGCCCGCTGGACTACCCGGCTGCTGAACCATATGCAGACAGCCCGGCCCTATCTGGAGCCTGAGCTGACGCTGGGTGAGCTGGCCACCCAGCTGCGCACCAACACATCCTGGCTTTCTCGGGTCATCAACACCGGTTGCGGCCAGAACTTCAACGACTTCGTGAACGAGTACCGGGTGCGGGAAGCCGAGCGCCGCCTCCGCGACCCGCAGTTCCGGCAGTATACCTTGCTGGCTCTGGCGTTGGCGGCCGGTTTCAACTCCAAGTCCACGTTCAACCGCGTCTTCAAAAAGCTCCGCGGCCAGACGCCCAGCGAAGCCGCCCGGCAGCTGTAGAAAGGCATCCTTGCGTCTCGTCGTTGAACGACTGGGCCTGCATCAACAGGAACGATGTAGAGACGCGGCATTTCGCGAAGCTGTTCAAGAAGTAGGCCTAACGAAATTTCTTTGTCATCCTGAACAGCTACCGGGCTCTGCATTGAACGATTCGGCATCATGCATGGCAAGCAACCGCAGCAACGATGCGGCCCGATGGGTTTCCTCTCTGCAGCGGCCTGGTGCCAATCTATAAGTTGAGGTGTCCCAGACTGTAAAATGGAGCGTATGGGCGCTGACTGGGCGTTTCCTTTGGAGCATCGTTTCACTTCAACCTCCAACTAACTGCCATGCGTATTTTCCTGCCTTTCCGTCCGGTCGTCATTGCCACTTGCGCAGCCGTGTTTCTCCTCGTTACGGCTTGCTGGGCGGGGATTACCTCCAATCTGCTTATTGAGCCGGGTAAGCAGTTTGCGCTGGGCGGCGGGCAGTTGGGTGCCTTCAGAGTAGTAGCTCATAATGTGGGGAAGGTGCCGGTTGAAATCAAGGAGCGCCCCCGGGGCGGTGGTAACTTCGGTAAAACTACTTTGGCTCCTGGGGCCCGGGGCACACTGCGGTTTATGGCCGGCTCCACAGCGCTGCTGCTAAATCCATCTGCTCAGCAGGCTCGTCTCGACCTTAAAATCACAGGCGACACTCGATTGAGCATGACCTATGAGGCCAATGGTAAGCAATAAGCTATGCTTACGCATTCCTTGCATCGAATCGTCAATATAAGTGGAGGCAATTTTGTAAATAGGCTATGAAAATAAAGGGGGGTGTTGAGAAAATTATTGTCTTTTCTTTGTGTTTTACCTTGGGCTAGAGGGGGGATTTGGGTAATGATGGTACGGACTAGGATTTTGGCCATGAAAAATAAACTAGGGTGCTGAATAGTTTATTCCGGAAGTCTTCTATATTTGCATCATCATGCTAATCCTAACCGCGAAATGCAATGTGGCCATTAATCGTCCTGTCCAGGGCGAGGTCGGGCGCTTTTGCGGGTATGAATGGTAGAACACAGCATGCTTCTTCTACTCTGAAATCCACTTAAGAGCCCGCCTCCCGCAAGGAGCCGGGCTTTTTTAATGCCACGTGTTATGCTTGAGCAGCGTTACGACCAGTACACCACGCAAGATCAGCTGGTATGGAAAGTGTTGTTTGACCGCCAGACCGCATTGTTGCACAAGCGGGCCTGCTCGGCGTTTGGCCAGGGTTTGGCAGGCGTAGGCTTTCACCGAAATGCTATTCCAAGGTTCGAGGAAGTAAGCCAGCGGCTGTACAAAGCCACTGGCTGGCAGCTGGAGCCGGCAAAGGGCATGCTCAACGATGCGGACTTTTTTGGGTTGCTGGCCCAGCGTAAGTTTCCGGCCACCGTCTGGATCCGCAGCATGCAGCAGTTCGACTTCATTGAGGAGCCCGATCTGTTCCACGGCGTGTTCGGGCACGTGCCCCTGCTTATGGATCAGGCCTTTGCCGATTTCCTGCACTTCCTGGGCCAGGTGGCTGCCCAGCACCTGAACGATGCCGTGGCCCTGGCGCGCCTGGAGCGGCTCTATGGCTTCACGGTGCAGTTTGGGCTGGTGGAGGAATACGGCCAGACCCGTATGTACGGGGCGGGTCTGCTGTCTTCCTCGGGCGAAATTCACCATTGCCTCGGCGACGTAACGCGCCGCTTCCCCTTCGATCTGGCCACCGTGCTGCACACGCCCTACAGCGAAGCGCACCTCCAAGACCAGTACTTCGTGCTCAATAGCTGGGACCAACTCACCGAAAGCGTAGCCGAATTGGCTGCCTTGCTCTCGAGTGGCTGGGAACTGCAGCCGGTGGAGTAGTAGGCTGGGAAAGTTGAAAGATTAGCTGCCTGGCAGAAGCTACTAATTTGGTTATGGGCTGTTCTGGCTAATACGACCAGCCCAGGCGGCGGTACACGAAATGTAGTAGCCACAGCGGACCGATAAGCAGAAACTGCAGGTCTTTCAGAAAGCTGGGTTTCTTACCTTCCACCTTGTGCCCCCAAAATTGGCCTACCCAGGCCAACACGAAGATAAGCAGGCACACGACCCAAAGGGGGAGAGGAACACCGGCTTCTACCACTCGCAGGATTAGCGCCATAACCGCCCACACCAGCACCATGCCTACCGCCAGAGGCACCGATAGGCGCAGGTAGTAGCCCACAGCCAGCACCATTACTACCGTAGCCCAGTTCAGCCAGGGGCTAATGGCGCGCACCCCCTCCGGCACCGGCACCGACCACAGCAGGCCAAGAATGGAAAACATAATGAGTGGAACGCACACCCAGTGCACCAGCTTGTTGGTGGGGTTTTGGTGACTTTCGCCGTATTCGGCAAGAAGGGCAGGTAAGGCAGACATAAGCAGAGCGTAGGAGTGGGAGAGAAGAAAGCTACGGGGTTTGCTGGCTGTATCCAAATGATAAAGCCCACAAAAAAGCCCTTCCTTAAGCAGGAAGGGCTTTTTTGTGGGCGCAGAAGCGAATGGGGCTTTAGCCTTTCAACTTCAGAGCCTTCCGGAGGTAGGCCAGGGAAAGGGCATGGGCATCTTCCGCAAACTGACGGTTGTACTTCGGGTTCGATGGATTGGCAAACGCGTGCTCGGCATCGTAAAACTTCACCGTAAGCTTCTTCTTGGCAGCGGCCATATCCTTGGTGAATTGGGCAACCACCTCTGGCGTAATGGATTTATCCTGCTGGGCAAAAATGCCGAGTACGTCGGTATTGAGGGTTTTCAGGCGGGCAACGTCTTTCTCCGGCATGCCATAATACATAATGGTACCCACAGCTTTGGGCCCGGCCAACAGCGCCGTCTGCAGACTCCAGCCGCCACCAAAGCACCAACCCAAAGTGGCAATCTGCGCATTGTTGCCTACATGCAGCATAGCCCCCTTAATAATTGCTTCGGCGCGCTCTGTAGTTACGCCCTGCATGAGCTTGGCTGCTTCTTCGGCGGAGGTGGCCACCTGCCCATCGTATAAGTCCAGGGCAATAACGTTCACGCCTTTCAGCTCATTGGCGTAGCGGAACGACTCCTTTTTGATGTAATCGTTCAGGCCCCACCACTCGTGCAGTACAAACAGGTACTTGTCGGAGCGTACGTTGCTTTTGATTTCAAAACCACGGGCACTTTTGCCATCGGCCGTGCTGAATTCAATCATCTCACCTGGCCCTTCATACTGGTACGGGGTGGGGTCTTCGTGGCCCCGTACAAATTCTTCGTTGGTAGCCAGCATTGCAAATACTTCCGTAGCCTTGCCCGGCTTGGCACAGCAACTGGCCGGGCTCTGGGCACGGGCCAGGGAGAAAGTGGCAAACAGCGCCACGCACAGGATAACAAGCTTTTTCATGACGGTAGGGAAGGTTATAGAGCGTTGAGGAGGCAAACAAACGAAAAAGCCGCGAATCAACCCTCCTCCGGCTAGAATGCGGCCTTGCTTGGCGCACCTGTCTGGATAGAAGCGCGCAGCTCCGTGAGCAGGGCATAGAGCCCCACGTAGGTACGATTAAGGTAGATAAAATGCTCGGAGCCGCGGGGCTCACGCTGCTGGCGCAACTCGGGCTGCTGCATGAGGTCGTCGCCGAGGGCGTAGAGGCTTTGCATGTAGGCCGGGTCGCCAAAGTCGAAGGTGGGCTGGCGAAACGGGCGGCCCACGAGTTCCAGCGAGGCCTGCATGGTGCGCACGTAAAACTCCCGGCGGGCAGGGGTATCTTCGGCGCGCAGCACGCCGGCTTCTTCCAGCAACGCTGCCAGTTGGGTAGGGTTGGCCAGCGTTTCGGGCGTCAGCAGGGCGGTGAACAGGCGGTGTACCTCGGCTGGAATTTCCTTGACGCAGCCAAAATCTAGCACCCCCACCGTACCGCCGTTGGTAGCACTGAGCAGGAAGTTGCCCGGGTGCGGGTCGGCGTGTACCTGACGCAGCTCATTGAGCTGGAACATGTAGAAGTCCCACAGGGCCTGCCCCAACTGGTTACGTACTTCCTGGCTGGGATTGGTAGCCAGAAACTCCTTGAGGTGCTGACCCGGCAGCCAGTCCATCGTCAGGATACGGGCCGCCGAAAGTTCGGGGTAGTAGTGGGCAAACTGCAGGTGAGCGAGGCCGGCGCAAGCCTGAGCAATGTGCTGGCCACGCCGCAACTCCAGGGCGTAGTCGGTTTCTTCGAGCAGGCGGGTTTCTACCTCCTGCATATACGGCCGCACGGTGGCTTCGTCGAGGCCCAGCACGCGCAAAGCAATAGGCTTTACCAGCCGGATATCGGAGCGGATGCTGTCGGCTACGCCGGGGTACTGCACTTTCACGGCTAGCTCGCGGCCGTCTTTACGGGCGAAATGCACCTGCCCGATGCTGGCGGCTTGCCGGGCTTCAATGTCGAACTCGTCGAATACCTCAAACGGCGACTTGCCAAATGCCTCCCGGAAGGTTTTCACCACCAGCGGCCCGGAAAGGGGCGGGGTTTGGTATTGGGCCTGGGCAAACTGATCGGCGTAAGCGGTGGGCAGCAGGTTCTTTTCCATGGCCAGCATCTGGGCCACCTTCAGTACGGAGCCCTTCATTTCGCTGAGCGTGCCGTAGAGCTCGGCCGCGTTGGCGGCGTGCAGGTCGGCGGTAGGACTCTCGGCTCCTACGGCCCGCTTGGCGTAATGCTTCACGTAGTTGGCACCTACGTTGAGGCCGGTTTTGGCGAAGCGCGCCGCCCGGGCCACTTTGGTGGTGGGCAGAGAAGTAAGTGGCTTGGGGGTATCGTCCATGGGAATAGCTAAGAAATCGAAAACGGTCATGCGGCGCTTCGAAAAGCACCCTTACTGCTCTGTTGTATTACCTCAACAACGAAGCGGTAGAGATGCTTCGACAAGCTCAGCATGACCGTTTAAAGAAATTAAGAACCTTACCGACGCACTAGGAACCGCACGAAGTCGGCGGCCGAATCCAGGGTGTTGCGGCCTACTAGGTCGAAACTCAGCGTCACGGCTTTTTCGATGGCTGCATCGGTGCGCTCAAAGTTCACGGTGTCGTCTTTGGCAAAGAAGCCGAGCACAAACAACTGCTGCTGCCAGAAGAAGCGCGGGTAACTTTGCTGCACTAGTTGGCGGTTGGCTACTTCTTCATTGCGGCGGCCTTCGCGCAGCAGATCCTCTACAAAGGCCTCAAAATCCTGTCGGAAATCGTCCAGTACGCGGGGCGTGATGCCGGGCATTTTGGAGAGGGAGCGACGCAGGCTTTGCAGAGCATAGCTGCGGTTGCGCTTGAGAATCTCAATCAGGGTATAGTAGAAAGCCAGGAGCTTTTCGCGGGCCCCGTACTGTTCCCACACGGGCTCGTGGGCAGCCGTGGCGCGGGCCTCGCGGCCGAAGTCAGCCCAGATTTCCCGGTCGATGGCGTCGAAGTTGGCGTAGCTGGCGTAGAATTCCTGCTCGGGCAGGCCTAGTTTCTGCGTCAGTTTAAACACGGAAAGCGGCGGCTGGCCTTTGCGCAGCACGTAGTCGAGGTAAGCCTGCTTGATGCGGGCTTTGGGCGAAGCGGCCGTTGCGGCGGCCGGAGTGGGTTGCTGTTCCATAGGTTGATAACCACGGCAAGGGCCGTAAAGTTGTGCTATTGATGCCCGTCGCGGGAGGCGCGAAAAGCCGCCAGGGCCCGGTCGCGGGTGCTGGGGTGCTCTACAATGGGCCTGGGGTAGCGCGAGGTGCCAAACTCAGGTACCCACTGCTGCACGTAGGCATGCTGCTTATCGAACTTGGTTAGCTGCGAATCAGGGCTGAAGATGCGAAACCAAGGCTGCGAGTCGGCGCCGGTGCCGGCCACCCACTGCCAGTTGCCCACGTTGGACGCCATTTCGTAGTCGAGCAGCTTGGCGGCGAAGTAGGCCTCGCCCCATTTCCAATCGATGAGCAGGTTTTTGACCAGAAAGCTAGCCGTGGCCATGCGCACGCGGTTGTGCATAAAGCCGGTGGCATTCAGCTGGCGCATGCCCGCATCGATGAGCGGGTAGCCGGTGCGCCCTTCGCACCAGGCCTGAAACTCGGCTTCGTTGTTGCGCCACTGAATGTTACGCAGCTTGGGGTCGTAGCTTTCGTGGGCGGTGTAGGGGAAGTGCCAGAGCAGCTGCATGAAGAAGTCGCGCCAGATCAGCTCACTCAGCCAGATTTCGGCCTTGGCTTCAAGTGCCCGCTGCACCAGCTGGCGGATGCTGATGGTGCCGAAGCGCAGGTGCAAACCCAGGCGGCTGGTGGAGTCGCGGGCGGGCAGGTCGCGGGTATCGGCGTACTGCTCCAGGGTGCGGAAGGCCAGCTGCCGGCCCGGAATGGGCTCCTCACTCCGCTCAAAGCCCATGTCGGCCAGAGTGGGTCGGGAGCCGGCTGGTACGCAGGCGAGCTTGCGCAGGTAATCGGCGGAAGGGTGGGGGCGGTAGTCGGCTTCAGTGAGGCGGGCCAGCCACGCGCGCTTATAAGGACCGTAAATCTTGTAGGGTTGGTCGGTTTTGGTCTGCACCTCGTCTTTCTCGAAGATTACCTGGTCCTTATAGGTGTGCAGCGGCACATTGTGCTGGGCCAGCAGCTTGGTCACGGCCTGGTCGCGGGTAGCGGCGTAGGGCTCGTAGTCGTGGTTGGTGTACACGGCGGCTACGTCCAGCTCCGTAAGCAACTCAGTAAATACCTCTTCCGGCCGACCATATCGCACCAGCAGCGTGCCGCCAGCGGCCTGCGCTTCTTCGGCAAGCCGTTGTACCTCATCGTAGATGAACCCAACGCGGGCATCCTGACGGTTTTCCAGTTTCTCCAGGATTTCGGGGTCGAAGATGAACAACGGTACCACCGGCAATTCGGCTTGCAGAGCCGCCGCGAGGCCGGCGTTGTCTTCAAAACGAAGGTCGCGACGGTGCCAGAATAAAGCTACTTTCATTATGATGGAAAAGTGAGATAGTGAGAATTGAGAAGTGAGACGATATTCAATTCCTCTTTGTCGAGGTTGAACATCGTCTCGCTTCTCAATTCTCATCCTCTCAGGTCTAAAAAAGCTACTTCAACCGGCCCATACCACCGTCCACCGGCAGTACCTGGCCGGTGATGAAGGAGCCGTGGTCAGAGAGCAGGAAGGAGGCCATGTAGGCCAGGTCTTCGGGCTCCCCAATGCGCTGCAGGGGGTGGCGCTTGGCGCTGGCTTCGGCTTTTTCGGGCGTGTTGAGCAGGGCAGCGGCCAGAGGAGTATTGGTGAGCGACGGGGCCACGGCATTCACCCGCACGCCGCTGGCGGCATACTCGGCGGCCAGAGCACGGGTGAGGCCCTCCACGGCGGCTTTGGAAGTAGCAATGCTGGCGTGGAAAGCCATGCCCGTATCGGCGGCTACCGTGCTAAACAGCACCACCGACGCGCCGCCCGCCTTCTTCAGCCGCTTCATGCTGGCCTGCAGCACTTGCACCGCGCCCAACACGTTCAGCTCAAAATCACCGCGGAAATCTTCCACCGGAATCCGCTCGAAGGGCCGGAGCTTGATGTTGCCGGGGCAGTACACCACGCCGTGCAGGACCTCGGGCAGAGCATCGAGGGCCGAACCCAGGGGCTGGGTCACGTCGAGAGAAAAGAAGGTAGTATTAAGCTCGGCCAGCTCGGCCGACTGGTGGCGGGAGGCGGTGTACAGGCTGGCGCCCAGGCCGTGCAGCAGCCGGGCCGTAGCCAACCCAATGCCTGAGGAAGCGCCCACGATGAGAATGTTCTTGTCAGTGAATTGCATGGTAGAAATTGTAGGAAGCAGGAAAGCGTGTTTTGCTAACCTGGACAGGTACGTTTGGTTTCGCAGATTTTACTTATTCAAGATCAAACAGGAAGCAGTTGATTGCGAAATTCTGCTCTTTAGCAAAAATTCGCTGCTGCTTACCGCTTCATTCAGTAGCTTGCAGTCCGCTTTCACCCTTACCTAAACACCGCTTTCCAAGATGAATATCCGCAAACTGCTGGTCGCCAATCGGGGCGAAATTGCCATTCGGGTCCTACGTGCAGCAACGGAGCTTGGCATTCCTACGGTCGCCATCTACACCTACGAGGACCGGTACTCCCTGCACCGCTACAAAGCCGATGAGGCGTACCAAGTCGGGCGCGATGATGAGCCGTTGAAACCGTATCTGGACATCGAGGGTCTTATCCGCACGGCCAAGGAAAATGGTGTTAATGCCATTCACCCGGGCTACGGCTTTCTAAGCGAAAATGCCACGCTGGCCCGGCGCTGCCGCGAGGAAGGAATCATCTTTATCGGGCCCCGCCCCGAAGTAATGGAAGCCCTCGGCGACAAAGTAGCCGCCAAGCGCGTGGCCGTTGAGTGCCAGGTGCCTATTATCGAAAGCAGCCAGCAGGACCTCACCAGCTTCGACGTGGCCCTGGAAGAGGCGCACCGCATTGGCTACCCCGTAATGCTGAAGGCCGCTTCCGGCGGGGGCGGCCGGGGCATGCGCGTCATCCGCGACGACGACCAGCTGGAAAAAGGGTTTTTTGAGGCCCGCAACGAGGCCCTCAAAGCCTTCGGCGACGATACCGTGTTCCTCGAAAAGTTTGTGGAACAGCCCAAGCACATTGAGGTTCAGCTGGTAGCCGACAACTATGGCGGCCTGATGCACCTTTACGAGCGGGACTGCTCGGTGCAGCGGCGGTACCAGAAAGTGGTAGAGGTAGCGCCTTCCCTGAACCTGCCCGACCACATGCGTCACTTGCTGTATGAGTACGCGCTGCGCCTGGGCCGGGCCGTGAACTACAACAACGTGGGCACGGTGGAATTCCTGGTAAACCCCGAGCAGGACCGGATTTACTTTATCGAGGTGAACCCGCGCATTCAGGTGGAGCACACCGTCACGGAGATGATTACGGGCGTCGACCTGATCAAAACCCAGCTCTACATTGCGGCCGGCTACCGACTTTCGGACCCCGAAATTGGGCTGGGAACGGATGCCAAGCCCCTGAAAACGGGCTACGCCATCCAGTGCCGCATCACTACTGAGGACCCTGAGCAGGATTTCAAGCCCGACTACGGCACCATTACCGCTTACCGCTCGGCCGGGGGCTTCGGCATCCGCCTCGATCAGGGTTCCGTGTACACCGGCGTGAAGGTGTCACCCTTCTTCGATTCGCTGCTGGTGAAGGTGTCAGCCCACGCGCCTACACTGGCCAGCGCGGCCCAGAAAATGGCGCGTACCCTGGATGAGTTCCGGGTACGTGGAGTGAGTACCAACATCCAGTTTCTGCAAAATATCATTGCCCACCCGGTGTTCATGGCCGGCGAGGCCAACGTGGACTTCATCAAAGACCACCAGGAGCTGTTCAAGTTCAAGACCCGGCAGGACCGCGCTACCAAGGTGCTGAGCTTTCTCGGCAACGTGATTGTGAACGGCAACCCCGATGTGAAGGGCCTGGTGGACCCCAAGCGGGAGCTGCGCAAGCCGCACCTGCCCGAGTGTGGCCCGGGCCCCGCGCAGCCGGGCACTAAGGACAAGCTCACGGAGCTGGGCCCTGAGAAATTTGCCCAGTGGCTGCGGGCCGAAAAGCAGATTCACTACACCGATACGACCCTGCGCGACGCCCACCAGAGCCTGCTGGCCACGCGCATGCGCACCTACGATATGCTGAAAGTGGCGGAGCGCTACGCCATTCAGCACCCCCAAACCTTCTCCCTGGAGTGCTGGGGCGGCGCTACTTTCGACGTGGCCCTGCGCTTTTTGCACGAGGACCCCTGGGAGCGGTTGGCCAAGCTGCGCAAGGCTGTGCCCAACATCCTGCTGCAGATGCTGATCCGTGGCGCCAACGGCGTAGGTTACAAGGCGTATCCGGACAACCTTACGGAGCGGTTTGTGCAGCAGGCCGCCGAAACCGGCATCGACGTCTTCCGCATCTTCGACTCCCTGAACTGGATGCCGGGCATGGAAGCCTGCATTGGGTTTGTGCGCAACAAAACCGACCGGTTAGCCGAAGCCAGCATCTGCTACACCGGCGACATTCTCGACCCCCGGCGCAACAAGAAGTACAACCTGGAATACTACCTGCGCCTGGCCCGGCAGATTGAGGACGCCGGCGCGCACATTCTGTGTATCAAGGACATGGCCGGTCTGCTGAAGCCGTACGCGGCTACCGAGCTGATTACAGCTCTGCGCGACACGGTACAGCTGCCTATTCACCTGCACACCCACGATACGTCCTCCCTGCAGCCGGCCACTTACTTAAAGGCCGTAGAAGCTGGGGTAGATGTAATCGATGTGGCTATGGGCTCCCTCTCGGGGTTGACCTCGCAACCCAACTTCAACTCCGTGGTAGAAATGCTGCGCGGGCAGGAGCGGCACCGGGAGTTCGACCAACAGTCGCTCAATGAATTCTCTAACTACTGGGAAACTGTGCGCGAGTACTATTACCCGTTTGAGTCGGGTCTGAAGGCCGGCACCTCGGAGGTATTCCAGCACGAAATTCCGGGCGGGCAGTACTCCAACCTTCGACCCCAGGCCTCGGCCCTAGGCTTGCTGGATAAGTTTGAAACGGTGAAAACCACCTTTGCCGACGTAAACCAGCTTTTCGGCGACATCGTGAAGGTAACGCCCTCGTCGAAAGTAGTGGGGGATATGGCCCTGTTCCTGGTGTCGAACAACCTCACTACCCAGGATGTACTGGAGAAAGGCGCTACGCTCAACTTCCCGGAGTCGGTGCGGGAGCTGTTCCGCGGCGACATTGGCCAACCCGAAGGCGGGTGGCCACGGGATGTGCAGCAGGTGATTCTCAAGGAGGAAACACCCTTTACCGACCGTCCCAATGAGCACCTTGCGCCCATCGACTTTGACGCTGAGTGGCAGCGTTTCGAGAAGAAGTTTGGGCAGCGCGGTAAGTTCACGGATGTATTGTCCTGGCTGCTGTACCCAAAGGTATTTGAGCAATACTGGGCCCACGTGCAGCAGTACGGTGAGGTGTCGGTCGTGCCTACACCGGTGTTTTACTATGGCCTGCAGCCCGGCGATGAAACCATTATCGACATTGCCCGGGGCAAAAGCATTATTGTGGGCCTGCAAAGCATTGGCCCGGTCAACGAAGACGGCTGCCGCACGATTTTCTTTACCCTCAACGGCCAGACCCGCAACCTCGAAATCCGGGATACCAGCGTAGAGGTAAAGCGCATTCAAAACCCGAAAGCCGACAAAGCCAATCCCCGCCAGGTGGGCGCTCCGCTGCAGGGCATGCTGTCGAGGGTGCTGGTGGAGAAAGGCCAGGCGGTGCGCAAAAACACCCCGCTCTTCATCATCGAGGCCATGAAGATGGAAACTACTATTACGGCCACCCAGGATAGCACCGTACAAGCCGTGAACCTAACGGAAGGTGCGCTGGTTAACGCTGATGATCTGGTACTCACGCTTGCCTAAGCGCCGAAGTGCGTAAATTGGGCAACGCATTTACGCTTAGTCAGCATGAAGAAATCAAACGTATTTTTTGTTCGTTGTACACTGGCCGCCTTGGCGACCCTGGCGTTGGCGCTGCCAGCAGCGGCTCAGCAAGCCACGGGCAGCGCCCTGGGCGACCAGGAAAACCTGCGGCTGCTGTCGGGGGGTGATGTCAATGCCGCCATTATTACCGTTGATAAACGGTACGAGGGCGTACGGGGCACGCCATTTTTACTGCCTGTATGGGCTTCCGGTAATCTGTTGCTTGCCTCGCAAAAGCAAGTAGCGGGTGTACCCCTCAAGTACGATGTCTATAACCAGCAGCTAATGGCCAAACGCCCGGCCGGCGACTCGCTGTGGGTGGAACTGCGCAACATTCGGGAGTTCACGCTGACCGACCCGCGGGCGCTGCCCGGGCAGGCTAACCAGCGCCGCTTCCGCCGCTTCAGCGGAGCACCGGGGCTGCCTCCCCGCACCGATTTTCTGGAAGTCCTGCACGATTCGGGCCCGTATCAACTACTTAAACGCCCGGGCAAGCAGCTGGTAAAAGCCAACTATCAGCAGGCGTACAGTGCCGATAAGCCCTATGATGAACTGGTAGACAATACGGACTATTACCTGCTAAGCCCGCAGGGTACGCTTTCCCCGGTTAAGCCCGCTGCAAAAGCTTTACTGTCAGCCGTGCCGGGCGAGTTTCAGGAACCGCTTCGAGCCAAGCTGAAGAAGGCACCATTACGCACTGAGTCGGACTTGTTTAACGCCGTCTCGGAGTTGAACCTACTGGCCAGTGCCAAAAAGTAAAGCCGTCCGTGCGGCCAGTTTACGCCCCGGCAACGTCTGTTGCCGGGGCGTTTTTTCGTTATGCCTGCCGTGCCTATCCCGGCTTTCAGCCTTGCTCGATTTTGTGTCGGTGGTCCTGGCTTCCTGCTCACTACGTGTGAGGTGGGCAGGGGCGAAGGCGGGCGGGCGTGCCCGACAACTAAAGCCTGGCCTACGTGTTGAAATAGCGTAACTTGCTCATGCGACAGCACTTTTCGGACGACGTGTCTTGATCAAGGCGGCATTCCGGCCGGCTGCAAGCAACAAACCTCGCCGAAAAGCGTCTGTAGGTTTCTTTTCCTCCCCAACTGATAGCGAAGCGGCACTGTTGTTGCTTCGTGCCAGCACTCGTTCTGCCCTCGCGCCTACGCACCACCCCCTCTCTCCATGAAATCGGTTTTTGTAACTGCCCTGTTTTTACACGCTGTGTTGCTGGGTTACGGGCAAAAAAAGGCCAGCCCGCCCGCTATATCAGAAGGCATTCCTGCGGCCACGGTTGAGCGGCTGGAACGCGCCCTGGCTGCCGATGAAATGCAGGGGCGCGGCGTGCAGGGCGGCGCGAACAAAGCTGCCCAGCTGCTGATAGCCGAGTTTGAGCGTATCGGGCTGCAGCCCTTGCCGGGGCAGGCTTCCTTCGAGCAGAAGTTTACTGCTTTTGAAACCCGGACCACGGCGTTGTTTGTGCAATTAAACAACCAACCGATTGCGCGGGACAAAACGCTGCTGATTTCGGGTGAGCCTCACTTGAACTGGGCCGACGACGACCAGAGTGCGCGGGTAATGGTGATTGGGGCGGAAGCCAACCTGATGAAGGTGATACGCCCCTTGCTGCAGCCCACCGAAAACGTCGTGGTTTTCATCGACCCGGCGCATGCCGCTGCTTTCCAGAAGGTGGCCGACTACGTGGCGCACAGCAACGTGCACGCCGAAAAACCCGGCCCGTATTCGGTGGTAATGGCGCTGGCATCTGTGGGCAACGGCGCCGTAAAATTCAGAGTAGCTGCGAATACATCCGTACGCCCAGTGGAGCTACGCAACATTGTTGGAACGCTACCGGGGCGCGAACCAGCCCGCGCAAACGAGCAAGTAATATTTTCGGCCCACTACGACCACCTGGGCTTGGTGACCAAAGTAGCCGGCGACTCTATTGCTAATGGAGCTGATGATGATGCCAGCGGCACCACGGCCGTGGTGGCATTGGCTGAGCACTTTAAAAAGCGCAACGATAATGCCCGCACCCTGATTTTCTCGGCCTTCACGGCGGAGGAAATCGGTGGGCTGGGCTCCCGTTACTTTGCCAGCAAGCTGAACCCGCAGCAGGTAGTTGCCATGTTCAACATTGAGATGATTGGCAAAGTGGCAAAATTCGGCCCGAACACCGCTTTCATCACCGGCTTCGATAAATCGGACTTCGGCTCCATTCTGCAGCGTAACCTGCAGGGCTCGGCGTTTCGTTTCGAGCCTGACCCATACCCTGAGCAAAACCTGTTCTACCGCTCCGATAATGCCTCGTTGGCGCGGCTAGGTGTACCAGCCCACAGCATCAGCACCGACCAGATTCCGACCGATAAGTTCTACCATACCGTAGACGATGAAGTAGAGACCCTCAATCTGACGAACATGACGGCGGTAATCAGCGCTATTGCCCGCAGTGCCAAGAGCATTATCAGTGGCCAGGATACACCTACTCGCCTCGTGGCGGAGCCCAGCCAAGCCGCGCGCTAACCGCTTGGTCTCGTTAGAAAACAAAAAGCCCCGGTATGTTAAGAATACCGGGGCTTTTTGTTTTCTAACGTTAGGGACGGGTTTGTTCGGTTTTGGGTGGCAGTAGCACTACGGAGTCAGGTGTGGCGGGCACTTGGCTGGCTGGCGCTACTGGCTCTTCGTGCAAACGAGCCATGGCCCGTTCCGAGGGTGAATCGGGCTCTGGGTCGCCGAACCCGGTTATGGTTACGTGTGTGGCCGCTTGTAAACCCTGGGCGCGGGTAGAGAAGTGGCTGATAAGCAAAAGGGCCAGTAGCAGAAGGAATCGGTAAAGTGTTTTCATAGACGTAGGGTGTAAAGGAAGAGTGCAACAAAATTATCTAATATCTATATATTCATCAATCACACAATGATGTGATGACTACGTAAACACGAAGGTTCGTAGAGCCGGTGCCCTATTGCCCAGTGCAGGAGCTGGGCTGACTGGCAGCCGGAAAAGCCGAAAGCCGTGACAAGCTTCCTGGAGGTGCTTTGCTGTAAAAGCACCTCTAGGAAGCTTGTCACGGCTTTCGGCTCCTGATGAAAAAATCTACTTGGGCAGGCGCATGCTTAGGCCAGTACCCACCAGCAGACCTGGGTTATTGAGCTGATGACCAGCCGTGACATCGAAGCGGATGCCCGGGCTTGGGCGCCAATACACGCCGGTGGTTACTCCCTTCCGCCAGGTAAAGCGGCCCAGCGCGTAAGCTTCGGTGAAAAAGCCAAAGTTGCCGCCCAAAGGGCCATTCAGGGCAACACTGGCCGTGTATTCTCCCACTTTGGTATCGGCTGCCCGAAAGCCGCGCTGCTTAAACCCAAAGTTACCTTCTAACCCGTACCGCTGCCCGAGTAGCTGCGATATCAGCAGTCGGGCGCTGGGCTCATACGTTTTATTGAGGTAGGACGCGTCTCCGTTGGGTAGCGTCATCTCAGCCAGCACAACTACCTGGGAACGGGCGTTCTGAACGGTAGAAGCCAAAAACTTAGCCCCCACGGTGAGCGGAGCAAAGCCGCCAGGTGAACGGAGGCCGGATGTCTCGCCCGTTGCCGGTCGGGGCAATTGGTGCAAATAGCCCTGAGTAGCCCGTAGCTCGATATGATTAAAAAAGCCAATGCGGAGCGTGGCGGCAGAAAGGGTACGGTGGCGGCCCAGGGCCGCAGATTCCGGCAGTTGCTGAATGCCCGCGTCTACTTGCACCTGACCTGGGTACAGCATATTGGTGGTGATGGTAACACCCGGTCGATCGGGGCGAATGTTACGCACGAATGGCGAATCGGTTAGTTCATTGCCCGAGCTTGTTTGGGCCAAGGAGTGGGAAGCAGCGCTTAGCAACGCGGCCATGCCCAGCAGAATGGTCTTTTGCATGTGGGCTGGACACCCCGCGCTACATGATAGTTCAGCAATGGGTTAGCAAAACTTTGGCTTTACGCCATTTTGTTCGAATAGTTACACGAATAAGTTATTTGTTCATACCTATACTGCTATGTGCATTCCCGTGCACAGAAGCCAGAAAGCTTCGGCCCCGCTCCTTTTACGTGCCGTTTTTGTAGATCCTATACCGATACCGAATAGTTTGGCGCGGGTGCAGAATGCCAGCAAGAAAAAGCTCCCTGGCAGGAATGTCCAAGCTAAGCAGATCGTACGGTGTTATTGAACGGTAAGATCAGGCTGGCGGGCAAGCAGAAGCGCTTTTTCCAGTATCTCGTCGCGGCCGGCGGCAATACCGGCAGGAGTGGGGAGCACCGGTACGTCAATGCGTACGCCGCGGCGCTGGGTGGGGGTACCATCGGGATAGGTGATAGCCACTCCAGTAAAGTACACCTCGATATTGCCGGGCAGCACTAAGGCGGTCATATTGCCGTTGGCCCCAGCAGTCTGGCTTCCTACAGTAACAGTCCGTGAATATGCCTGTAGGGCCATTACTAGCCCCTCAGCGGCGCTTTGGGTAAGTTCATTACAAAGAACGAACACGCGGCCCTGATACAAGGCTGCGTTTGGGGGGGCGGGCTTGGCTGTATCGGGAGCCGTATACACGCGCCCTGGCTGCTGGGCATCTACTTCAGCCCACTTCAGGTAGCGTGTTTTGCCTGGATACAGATGCCGCGCAATCTTTTCGCCCATTCGCCAATCGGGGTAGCTCCGCACATCAAAGATGATAACTGGCTGTTGCTTCAACTGCTGCAGAATGCTATCCAGTTGTTCGTAGCGGACTGCATTGGGCCGTAGGTAGCCTATGCCACCAGTCAGTACTTCCCAACCCGGTTTGGGCGGGGCGCTGGGGTTACCGTATCGGCCGCCGGGCTTAATATCATCCCAGTGGTAGTGTGAAGTATTGGTATGGATAAGGCGACCGTTGCGCTGCAGCGTCAGGCGTAAATGCTGCCCCACAGGGCCGCCAAGCAGATAGTTGTTCAGGTCGCGCTCAAGCGCACCGGGAGTAGACGCGCTGAAATACGGCCGCAATGCGGTTCGTACTTTCTCTACAGGTTGGCCATCAAGGTGCGTGATCATGTCCCCGAGACGAATGTCTGCCGCCTTTGCTACCGAATCAGAAATCAGTCTATCTACTACCATCTTACCCCGCAGGTAACTTGCGAAGAAGGGTGAGGCGCCATAACCGGCGCGTTGTTTGTTCAGTATGCTGCTGCTCACGCCAGTGTGACTATCCCGCAGTTCCGCCGCCAGCTTTTGGTATAGCTGGTGATAAGCCAGTGTGTCGGGTGCGGCGGCAAACGCCGGGATGTAGCTCGTCAGTACGTTGTCCCACTTACGTGCCGTACCCGCCTTGAATGGATAGTAGTACTCGATGACGTTCCAGAGGCGAAACAGGCCCAATAAGCGGTATTCCGCCGCAGGATAGACCAAATCGGCATAGTCTTTTTCGCCCGGGAATATGGGTTGGGAAAGAATATATTGCTGGTATTTCTTGGAAACGTACACATTATCCTGCGGGTGGTAGCGTTGTACTACTTCCGTCAGTTGCTGCCGCAGGGCTGGGGTGAGGCAGGCATCAGCCCGCAGCCAAGCTGGCGCTGGTGAATTGGCCGACTCACGTCCAGGGTCGAGGGGGCCAGCCGCCGCACACATGTCCTGTAGTGACTTTTCAAAGGCGGCCGCCGTAGCCGCGCCGCGTACCCGCGGGATGGTTACTACCAGAACGGAGTCCCAGTTTACGGCCCCGCGGGCTACCTGCGGATGATAGTACTTCAACAGGCCCCATACCCGCGCTACGGTAGCTAAGCGGGCATTAAGCATTTTTGGAGAAGCGCCAGAGCCAGGGAGGCTAATCAGTAGCAGTAAGCTCAGCAGGAAACGTTGGGCAGCGAACATTGAGTACGGACCTGTGAAAGAATAGCGGCAAAGCTATCTGCCATTTATGTCTTGCACAATCACATTTATATGCCTGCGGGCTCAGGCAACCTATAGCGCAGAAAAGGCATCTGCAACGGGAGTGGAGCAAGACCGAGAAGCCAAAGCTGGTCGAATTATGGTTACGTAAACAGGACCGCTCCAAAGAGTTGCCCTACCACTCAATCATCCTCGTAATCGAGGCCCAGCAGGCTGTTCAATACGCCCTGAATTTCGCTGGCCGCGTGCAGCTGCCCCGCCCGGCGGGCTACGGTCAGGCCGGTGCGGTAAACCTGCTCCGCTTCGGCTGGCTGCCCGAGCTGTTCCAGGAGCTTGCCGGCGTGATAGTAAGTACCCACATACTCCGGGTGCTCGGTGAGAAGTTTGTGATAAAATTCCCAGGCTTTGGCGGGGTCAGAGGACCGATATTCGGTTGCCAGCGCGTAAATGGTGAAGGCATCATTGGGGTCATCGTGGTAGAAGGCCAGAAGTTGCTGCAAGCGGGTCGGAGGGGTTTCCATAGGGCAGGAGTTTTCAGTATCTTTGCCCGCAAATTTGGGGCTTTCCCGTAGTATATCGTTCACTCAAGTCGTCATAGATGAAGTTTCTCGTTTGCATCAGCAACGTGCCCGACACGACCACTAAGATTACCTTCACGCCCGATAACAAGGAATTCAATAAGGCGGGGGTACAATTCGTTATCAACCCCTGGGATGAGTACGCACTCACCCGCGCCATTGAGCTGAAGGAAGCGCAGGGTGGGGGCACGGTAACGGTCCTGAACGTAGGGGAAGCCGACACGGAGCCCAACATCCGTAAGGCCCTGGCTATTGGCGCCGACGATGCCATTCGCGTTAATGCGCACCCCAAGGATGCCTTCTTCGTGGCGCAGCAGATTGCCAGCATAGCCAAAGACGGCGGCTACGATGTTATCCTGATGGGCAAAGAAAGCATCGATTACAATGGGTTCCAGGTGCACGGCATGGTAGGGGAACTGTTGGGCATTCCTACGGTAGCCCCCGCTATGAAGCTCGACATGAGCGGCAACACCGCTACACTGGAGCGCGAAATTGAGGGCGGTAAAGAAATTGTGGAAGTAGCCACGCCCTTTGTGGCCTCGTGCCAGCAGCCCATGTGCGAGCCGCGCATTCCTAACATGCGGGGTATTATGACGGCCCGTACCAAGCCGCTGAAAGTAGTAGAGCCAACGGGAGATGCTCCCCGTACCCAGGTAACGGAATACCAGCTGCCGCCAAAAAAGCAGGGAGTGAAGCTGATTCCGGCCGAAAGTGCTGGTGATCTGATCAAGCTGCTGCGCAACGAGGCCAAGGTGATTTAATTGGTTTTTGGTAACTGACTTCGCGCTACCGGTTAATAATAGGAGCGGGAAGCTTGCTCTGAGCAATACCCAAAACCAAGAACCCAAAACAAAAAATCAAAGACATGTCAGTTCTAGTAGTCGTTGAATGTGATAAAGGCGAAGTGAAAAAGTCTTCGCTGGAAGTGGCTTCGTATGGTAGCCAGGTAGCGCAGCTATTGGGCACCACCGCTACGGCCGTAGCCGTAGGCGAAGCTTCGGAGGCCAGCCTGACCCAGCTCGGCGAGCAAGGCATCAGCAAGGTGCTGTACGACGCCGAGCCCCGCCTGAAGGATTTCGTGAACGGTGCTTACACCAAGCTCATTGCTACGGCTGCTCAGAAAGAGGAGTCGACCGTTATTGTGCTGGCTAACTCCAACATCGGCGCCGCGGTAGGCTCGCGCCTGGCGGTGCGCCTGCAGGCCAGCCTGGCCACCAACGTGGTGGAGCTGCCCAAAAACGACGGTGGCCAGTTCACCGTGAAGCGCGGTGCTTTCTCGGGCAAAGCCTTTGCAGAAGTAGTGCTCGGCGGTGACCGGAAAATCATTGCCGTCAAGAAAAACTCGATTGAGGCCCAGCATGAAGCTGGCAAAACAGCCACGGTAGAGGCTTTCTCGGCTCAGCTTGCTGATACCGACTTTGCCGATGCGCCTAAGCAAGTAGTTATGCAGGATCAGGCCGGTGGCATTCTGCTGCCGGAGGCCGACCGTGTGGTATCGGGTGGCCGTGGCATGAAGGGCCCCGAAAACTGGAACCTCATTGAGGATCTGGCCAAGGCGCTGGGGGCGGCTACGGCCTGCTCCAAGCCCGTATCGGACGTAGACTGGCGCCCTCACCACGAGCACGTGGGTCAGACGGGCATAACTGTGTCGCCGAACCTGTACATTGCCTGCGGTATTTCCGGCGCTATCCAGCACCTGGCCGGGGTAAACTCCAGCAAGGTCATCGTGGTCATCAATAAAGATCCGGAGGCTCCGTTCTTCAAAGCAGCCGACTACGGCATTGTAGGCGACGTATTCGACGTACTGCCGAAGCTGACGCAAGCCGTAAAAGAGCTGAACTAAGCAAAAGGAAAAGCGTAGGGTCTTGGGAACAGGGTTTGAAAAAGCCGTGTCCCCAAGACCCTAACCGTTTTTTGCTCCGTACATCAGGTGTGCAAAGTCTTCGTTTCTTTGCGGCGGCAAGCCTTGAATTCGTAAGCCTCCAAGCTCCAAGTCCTTATTCCCTTGAAAAAAATCCAGCTCGAAATTCTGGGCCTTTCCTCCAGCCAGTCGCAATCTGGCTCGTTTGCCCTGATTCTGGGAGAGAAAACCGGTAACCGGCGCCTGCCCATCATCATTGGCATGTTTGAGGCCCAGAGCATCGCCATCCAGATTGAGAAAATCAACCCTAACCGGCCCCTTACCCACGACCTATTCAAGTCGTTTGCCGAGCAGGTACACGTCGCCATCCTGGAAGTCATGATTTCCGATCTGAAGGAAGGCGTATTCTACTCTAAAATCGTGTGCTCGGACGGCGCAACCACGTTTGAGCTGGATGCCCGTCCTTCCGACGCTATTGCCATTGGCCTGCGGTTTGGCGTACCCATCTACACGGTCGAAAGCGTGCTGAGCGAGGCCGGTATCATCTTGTCGGATCTGGATGAAAATGCCGAGGATACGGACGATGAAGACGAGGACGAGGACGATGAAGATACCGGCGGGCCGGCCCGTCCGGAGCCAACTGCGCCCCGGGAGCCCAGCGGGCAGGTGCCTTTAGAAGAGCTCACCAAAATGCTTTCCCAGGCTCTGGAGCGTGAAGACTACGAAAAGGCCGCTAAAATCAGAGACGAGCTCAACAAACGAAATTCATAAGTGCCCAGAAAACGGTTTCTTCCTGCGAAGAAACCGTTTTCTACTTTTACCCGGGTAAAGCTGAACGGTAAATACCAGCCGTTTAAGCTTTGCTTGCTCTCCCAACCTCTCCCTCACATTCCGCCCTTTATGCTTACCATACCCGAAGCCGATTTGCGTTATCCCATTGGGCACGCTGAAATCTCCCCGGAACCACTCACGGAAGGGCGCCGCCTGGCCCTGCTGGCCCAGATTGCCGTACTGCCCGACCAAGTGCGCGCGGCCGTAGCGGGCCTGCAGGCTGAACACCTAGACACGCCTTACCGCCCCGGGGGCTGGACGGTACGCCAGGTACTACACCATCTGCCCGATTCGCATATGAATGCCTACACCCGGATGCGGCTGGCGCTTACCGAAGAATTGCCCACCGTTCGGCCCTACGACGAGGCGGCCTGGGCCGAACTGCCCGATGTAGCAGCAACACCCGTGGCGGTATCTTTGGCTTTGTTGGAGGCGCTTCACATTCGGTGGGTGAACCTGATGCGGCAGCTTTCCCATGAGCAGTGGTCCCGTCGGTTTTATCACCCCGGATCCAAGCAGGAGGTTTCCCTGGATCAGGCATTGGCAACTTATGCCTGGCATGGGCGGCATCACCTGGCCCACATCACCAGCCTGCGGCAGCGGCAGAACTGGTAGTAGGAGGAGGGGCTAATGAATAAGGTGCTGAGGTGCTAATAGGAAAAGGTTATTAGCACCTCAGCACCTTATTCATTAGCCCATTACTTATCATACCTCCGATAACGGCTCACTAGCCAAGGCTTCTAATCCTCCCTCGGTGGCATCATCTACTTTCTTGGCGGCCCGCACCAAGCTGCTGCTGAAGATGAACTCCCGCAGCTCAGGAACCTTAGCCCCCAGAATCTCATCTTTGGTGCCATCCCAAAGCTTGAGGCCCTTGTGCATAAAGATGATATGGTCGCCAATTTCTACCACCGAGTTCATGTCGTGGGTAATGACGACGGTGGTGATGTTGTATTCATGAGTGATTTCGTAAATCAGCTCGTCAATCTTGATGCTGGTGGCCGGGTCCAGGCCGGAGTTGGGCTCGTCGCAGAACAGATAGGTACAGTTGGGCGCAATGGCGCGGGCAATGCCCACGCGCTTTTTCATGCCCCCGGATATTTCGGAAGGCATTTTGCTGCCGGCGTTTTCGAGGCCTACGCGCTTCAGGCAAAACTCCACCCGGTCGCGCCGTTCTTCCCGGCTCATGCTAGGCGTGAGCATCTTCAGGGGGAATTCCGTGTTTTCGAACACCGTCATGGAGTCAAACAAGGCCGAGCCCTGAAAGAGCATCCCGATCTTGCGGCGGATTTCCTGCCGGATCTGAACCTTGTTGTTGGTGAAGGTGGTGCCATCAAAGGTGATGCTGCCAATATCGGGCTTCATCAATCCCACGATGCACTGCAACAACACGCTTTTGCCAGTACCCGAGCCGCCCAACACCAAGTTGCACTGGCCACTGGCAAAAGTGCACGTGATGCCCTTGAGCACCTGGTTGCCGTCAAAAGCTTTCTGAATGTTATGAACTTCAATCATTACGCTTAATTAGAGCAGGACAGCGGCTAGCACGTAGTCGGCCAGCAGGATGGCAATGATGGAGTTGGTAACAGCCCCCGTGCTGGCAGCCCCCACTTCCAAGGCACCGCCTTTGGTAAAGTAGCCCTTATACGCCGAAATAGCCGATACCAGAAACGCGAATACCACCGATTTGATCAGGGCGAAGGCAATGTTGTAGGGAATAAAGTCGGTGCGGATGCCTTCTACGTATTCCGGGGCCGACATGGCGCCGGAAAGTGTACCGGCCAAATAGCCGCCCAGGATAGACAAGCCCATAGCCAGAATCACCAGCAGCGGAAACATTAGCAGGGCGGCAATAATCTTGGGCAGCACCAGGTAGGAAGCCGAGTTAATGCCCATTACCTCTAGGGCATCTACTTGCTCCGTGATGCGCATGGTGCCCAGCCCGCCCGCAATGCTGGAGCCTACTTTGCCGGCCAGCACGATGCTCGTAATGGTAGGTGCCAGCTCCAGAATGGTCATTTCCCGTACCATGTAGCCAATGGTGCTCTTCGGGATAAGCGGATTGGTCAGGTTATAGGCAATCTGCACGCAGGTAACAGCCCCGATAAACGCCGACACAATCATCACGATGAAGATGGAGTCGATGCCAATGAGGATGGCCTCATCGAGGGTGCGCTGCCACAGCACTTTCAGGCGCTCGGTGCGCGTGAGCATGCTTTGCAGGAAGAGAATGAATTCGCCAAAGGTTTTGACCATACAGAGCGAAAGTGTAGCAGAAATACGAAAACTTGCGGAGCCCGCCCGGGCGCAACCCCAACAGGAGTAAGGCGGTTTGGGCAGGCATACGTAAAACCAGATTCAACAAGCAAAGGAATGCAAAAATTAATCGTGGTGACCGGTGGCACCAAAGGAATTGGCCGCGCCGTAGTGGAGCGTTTTCTGCAAGCCGGGATGCGGGTCGTCACCTGTGCCCGGTCGGCTACCGACCTGCTGGCCCTCAGCAGTGAGCTGGGGCAGCGCTACCCCGAAACGCCGGTGTATACTCTGGCCGCCGACCTGAGCCAGGCCGACGATGCCCGGCGCTTCGTGGAGTTTGTGCGTGAGCTGGAAGGGGAGGTAGAGGTGTTGGTAAACAATACGGGTGGTTTCGAGCCCGGCCGCCTGCAGGACGAGCCCGCCGACGGCTCCCAGCTCCGCCGCATGATTGACGTAAACCTATACAGCGCCTACGACGTGACGCAGGGGTTGCTCCCGGAGATGATAGCGCGGCGCCACGGCCATATTTTTATGCTTTGCTCTACGGCCAGCATCACGGCCTACACCAATGGCGGCTCCTACTGCGTGGCGAAGTTTGCGCTCTACGGCATGACGAAGGTGCTACGTGCTGAGCTGCAGGAGCACAACATCCGGGTAACGGCCATATTGCCCGGGGCCACCCTCACGGCCAGCTGGGAAGGCGCCGACCTGCCCGCTGAGCGGTTTATGCGCCCCCAGGACGTAGCCGAGTCGATATTTGCTGCTTATTCCCTTTCGCCCCAGGCGGTAGTCGAAGAGCTGCTGATGCGCCCGCAGCTAGGCGACATTTAAGAAGCGTCAGGTTTCTACTCGGGTATAGCCTTTCCTTTACCCGTAACGGAAATGTCAACGGCGGCGGGCTGACCGGCATAAAATAGCGTGCCCGCGCCCGCGTGCCGGCCACCAATCAGGCGCGACGCCCGCACATGGGCGTCGCCGCCGCTGTCGTGGTTGGTTTGAAAATAGCAGTCGGTAGTAGTTAGCTCCTGCGCGAAAAGCCGGCCCAGGCCGCCCAAGGTGAAATGCAGCTCATCGGTGCGCCCGCGCAGGCGGATGTCGCCCAGCTCGTACTGGCTGAGCGCCAGATAGCGGCAGTCTACTTCTAGGTCCACGTCGCCGGCACCTATCAGGTGGCAAAATAGGGCATCGGTGCGCAGCGAGCTTGCCGTGCGGATGCTGTTTTCCCCGCGCTGGTAGATATTAACCACGGAAGGCAGGTGCAGCCGTACTTCCCGGGGCACATCGTAGCGGCGCACCCAGTTGCAGCGGCTGGTATTCTCAATCACCAGGGCGCTGTCTTGTACGCGCAGTTCCAAGTCTTCCTGCAGGTTGCGGCCCGTGCGTACTTCGGCGAAAAAGCGGCTGTCGGGGACAATGATTACGTCCACGTTATCATACACCGTGAAGGTGTGGAACGCCGGTAGCTCCCGGTGCGTAGTTTCTACGGGGCCAGTGCTTTTCAGGCAGTCCAACTCGTGGTCGGGGCCGCAGGTAGTGAGGGTGCCCGCCGCGACCAGCAGGAGCCACCACCGCCAAAGCAGTTGTAAGGCTCTATCTTGCGGCCCCAAATGAACATCAAACGCCATCCAAACAAGCTATTTCTATGGACCTGAACGGCAAGGTAGCCATTGTTACGGGCGTCAGCAAAGGCATTGGGCAGGCCACGGCCGAGTTGCTGCTGGCCCGCGGAGCCATTGTGGTAGGCTGGAGCCGTAGCGCCCCCAAGAGTCTGCAGCACGAGCGGTTCCATTTTATTAGCTGTGATGTGCGCCGGGAGGAATCAGTAGCCCTGGCGGCCGCAGCTACCAAGCTGGCCGTGGGGGAGGACTGCCACGTGCTGATAAATAACGCCGGTCTAGGCATCATGGGAGCCACGGATGGGTTTTCCTCCGAAGACTGGCTGGCTATGTTCGATACCAACGTGCACGGCACCTTCTACTGCACCAAAGCCGTACTGCCCGCCATGAAGCGCCAGCAGCTGGGACATATCATCAACGTAGCCTCGTTGGCCGGCACGGTGGGCAGCGAAAATATGGCCGGTTACTGCGCTTCTAAGTTTGCGGTGCGTGGCTTTTCGGAGGCTTTGTTCAAGGAGGTACGCCAGTTCGGTATCAAAGTCACCTGCCTGAATCCTGGCTCCGTGGAAACCAGCTTCGGCGGCAAGACGGTGGAAGGACCGGGCTTCAACCCTTATAAGGTGCAGGCCGAGGACGTAGCCGGGGCCATTGTGCATACGCTGGAGACGCCGTTGCGCGTTCTGGTATCAGAAATAGACCTGCGCCCCCTACAGCCAGGGAAATAAGGATGACAGCACAGGCGGGCTTTTCGTTTACCGATTAAGCGCGTGGAATATCCTAGCAGGATTTGATAACTGATATGGGTCCTCTTTTCCAGACTTTTAAAGTAGCAGCGGAATCCAGCTGGACAAAGCTGCCCCGAACAGACTCCGAGCTGCTCTGAACAGACATGGTAGAAATACAACAGCTGACCAAGCTTTTTGGTACGCAGGCCGCCGTCGATAACATCAGCTTTACGGCGGGTAAAGGCGAAATTCTGGGCTTTCTGGGGCCAAACGGGGCCGGCAAAAGCACCACCATGAAAATTGCCACCGGCTACCTGCCACCCAGCAGCGGCTCGGTGCGCGTAGCCGGGTTCGACGTGGTAGAAAGCCCACTGGAAGTGCGGCGGCGCGTGGGCTACCTGCCCGAGCACAACCCGCTATACCTGGACATGTACGTGCACGAATACCTGGAATTTATTGGCCGGGTGCATGGGCTTTCGGGGAAAAGCCTGCGGGAGCGGGTAAAAGAACTGATTAGCCGGGTAGGCCTCACGCGCGAGCAGAACAAGCTGATTGGGGCCCTTTCCAAAGGGTATCGGCAGCGGGTCGGCTTGGCGCAGTCCTTGGTGCACGACCCGCAGGTCCTGATTCTGGATGAACCCACCACGGGCCTCGACCCCAATCAGATTGGGGAAATCCGCCAGCTGATTCGTGAGCTGGGTCAGGACAAGACGGTCATCTTCAGCACCCATATTCTGCCCGAAGTGCAGGCCCTCTGCGACCGGGTAGTTATCATCAGCCGGGGGCAGTTGGTGGCCGACTCGCCCGTGCGGGAGCTGGGCGCGTTGGCTCAGGGCGAAACAATCATTCGGGCCGAGTTTGAAGGGCAAATTGACCCGGCAAAGCTGCAGTTGCTGCCCGGGGTAAAATCGACTGAGCCGGGACCTGGCAACGTTTGGCGCATCCGCGTGGCAGGTACCGCCGACCAACGAGGTGCCATTTCCCGCCTGGCCGCCGAACAAGGCTGGGTTCTGCTGGGCCTACGCCAGGAAGAACAGTCGCTGGAGCAGGTGTTCCAACAGCTGACCACGCAAAATCCGGTGTCATCCTGAGCAGAGCGAAGGACCTTGTCACGCCTGAAAGAAGTCGTTTTAGCGTGATAAGGTCCTTCGCTCCGCTCAGGATGACACGTGGTCTTTTTCTCTCACCAGTACATCAACGTCGATGTTCGCCATACTTCGCAAAGAATTTAATGCCTTCCTCAACTCCCCCGTGGCTTATGTGGTCATTGGCGTGTTCCTGGTCGCAACTGGGCTGTTCGTGTGGGTATTCCCCGACTCCTCGGTGCTCGACTACGGGTTTGCCGACCTGCAGACGCTGTTCAACCTGGCTCCCTGGATATTCCTGTTCCTGATTCCGGCCATCTGCATGCGCACGTTCGCGGAAGAGAAGAAAGCGGGCACTATTGAATTGCTGCTCACTCGCCCGCTCACCGACGGGCAGCTGGTAGGAGGGAAGTACCTGGCCTGCCTGCTGCTGGCCCTGCTGGCCCTGGTGCCCACGCTACTCTATTACTACTCGGTGTACCAACTGGGCAACCCCGTCGGCAATATTGACTCGGCGGCGTTTGCGGGTTCCTTTCTGGGGCTGGCGCTGCTGGCCGCGGTGTTTGCGGCCATTGGCGTATTGGCCTCCGCCCTCACGCGGGACCAGATCATTGCTTTTCTGGTGGCCGTGGTGGGCTGCTTCCTGGTGTACTCCGGGTTCGATTCGGTGGCTTCGCTGTTTGATGGCGCCCCGGCCTACTACATTGGACAGTTTGGCATTGCCGCTCACTACCGCGACATGAGCAAGGGCCTGGTAGACTCCCGCGACCTGCTCTATTTCTTTTCCATCGTTGCCCTGATGCTGGCTGCCACGCGCCTCGTGCTGCGCAGCCGCACCTGGTAAGCTTTTTCTTCTGTCAACTGACCACCGTCAACTGACAACCCGCATGGAACAACCCGCTCCGATTTTTCCTACTCCCCGCAAACAGCGCGACTTGCTGCGCTTTGGCTTGTTTGCCCTGGCCTTGCTCGTGCTCAACTTTCTGGCCCAGCAATTTTTCTTTCGCCTCGATCTGACGGAGGACAAGCGCTACAGCATGTCGGCGGCTACCCAGCAACTACTGAGCAAGATGCCCGAGCCCGTAACGGTAACCGTGTATCTGGCCGGGGACTTCCCACCGGCTTTTCGCCGCTTGGCGCAGGCTACGCGCGAAACGCTGGATGAAATGCAGCTGCAGTCGGGCTCCAAGCTGCGCTACGTGTTTGTTGACCCGTCGGCGGCGGCCTCCGAGGAAGCCCGCAACAAAGAGTTTCAGCGCCTGATGCAGAAAGGGCTGCAGCCGACCAACCTAGGTGCCAACGAAAACGGGAAGCGCGTCGAGAAGATTATTTTCCCCTGGGCTACCATCACGGTTGGCAACCGGGAGCAGAACGTACTGCTCCTGCGCGGCAACCAGGCCGCTCCGCCCGATGTGCGTCTGAACCAAAGCATTGAAGGGCTGGAATATGAATTGGCCAGCGCCATCCGGCGGCTGCAGCCCAATCAGCGCCGCATCATTGGCATAGTGGAAGGCCACGGCGAACTGGATAACCTGCAGATGGCCGATATGATCGGGACACTGCAGCGCGACTACAACGTGTACCGCGTGGATCTGAGCAAGGTGCCCAGCCTCAAACCGCTGGCGGCGGTGATTGTAGCCAAGCCCCAGCGGCCGTACACCGAGGAGGAGAAATTCAAGCTGGATGAGTACATCACCCAGGGTGGTAGGGCCATGTTTTTTGTGGATCAGATGCGGGTAAACCTCGACAGCGCCAACCGGGGTGGTATGCTGTCTTTCCCCCAGGAGCTGAACCTGAACGACCTACTCTTCAAGTACGGCGTGCGGCTGAACGGGGACCTGGTGCTTGACCTGAACTCCGGCCTTATCCCGCTGGTAACGGGCATGACGGGCAACAAGCCCCAGGTGGAGCCTATGCCCTGGCAGTTTTACCCCATCGTCAACGCCTTTAGCCCGCACCCCATCACGCGCAACCTCGACGCGGTGTACCTGAAGTTTGCGGGAACCATCGACACCGTAAAGGCCCGCGGAATTCGTAAAACGCCGCTGTTTTTCACTTCGCGCTATTCCCGGGTGCTACCGGCGCCAGTGCCTATCAACCTCAACGATGCCCGCCTGCCACCCGACCCCAAGCTGTACACGGCGGGTCCCAAGCCTGTGGGTTACCTGCTGGAAGGTCAGTTTAGTTCGCTGTTTGCCAACCGCACCAAGCCCGGGACCACGCAGTTTCAGCCCCCTCAGTCGCCGCAGGCCCAGCCAGGCAAGGTACTAGTCGTGTCGGATGGGGACTTTGTGCGCAACGATGTGGATACCAAAACCAACCGCCCCCTGCGCCTGGGCTACGACCGACTGGCTACTACCGAGTTTGCCAACCGGGAATTGGTACAAAATGCGGCTGATTTTCTGCTGGATGAAACCGGCCTCATTGCCGTTCGTAGCAAGGAAATAACCCTGCGGCCCCTGGACAAGGTGAAAGTAAACGAGGAGAAGCGCCGCTGGCAGTTGCTGAATATTGGAATTCCCTTACTGATGCTGGCGTTGTTCGGGCTCGGGCGGGCCTGGCTGCGCCGGCGGCGTTACGCATCCTTTATCGAAGGATAGACTTGAGAGGTTGGTTTAGTGTTCAGTAAAACAGATTACATGAATTTTTCCGCTGCAGAAAAAAAGCAAGTTGCCCCGATTTTTGACTACCAGCTGGAAAGTCTCCGGGGACTGGCTGCTTTTGTGGTTGTATTGGCGCACGTTTTTTCCCGCGACTTTCATTTAGATCCGGCTTATCGAATGCAGGGTATTCTGCAGTTTACTCCGCCCGGGCATTTAAGTGTTATTGTATTTTTTATTTTGTCGGGCTACGTGATTGGCCTTACCAACCAAAACCCCATTTCAACGAATACGCTGCGGTATGAGTATTTGAAAAAACGCTTGGTGCGACTTTATCCACTGTATATAGTGGCTATAGTCCTCACCATTCTTATATCGGCTGCGTGTAATCTGTATTATTCTTATCAGAATATTGCCTGGCACCTGATGTTCGGGCAAGTGGCTATGGCCCCGGTATTACATTATAACTTGCCTTTATGGTCGTTGAGCTATGAAATTGTCTATTATGTTCTGTTTCTGGTTCTTTCTACCTATAAAATAAATCCGCTGCGCGCAGCGCTGATTTTCCTATTACTCGGCCTGATTAGCCGAATCTGCCAGGGGCCAATGGCGTCTTCCGTAGTTTCTTACAGCTACGGCGCTTGTTTCTGGTTTATTGGGGTGGCTATTGCTAAAATGCCACGCGAAAACACGCCTATCAATTACGGAGCTTTGCTGGCTATGCTCGTGCTTATGCTCAGTTACGAACGGCTTAATCTGGTAGCCAGCTTTATTGAGCGCACGGGCCTGGATTTTACGGAACATGAAGTTCCATCCTTTTTCCAGCGTGCTATTTCTTTGTCGGATTTAAGCTACCTGATATTTTGCCTGCCGTTAATCATGAACTTTACCAACCGTTCGTTTAAAGGTATGCTGCTAATGGAACGACTTTCATTTGTCATTCCAGGCCTATACTTGGTAGTATATGTGGTATCGGGGAAAATTCTGCAGGAACACTTGCTTAATACGCTCTATATACCTGGGTTGCTGTACGTAGCTTCTATCTTGATTTATTTGTTTCAGCACGAATTCAATGACATTGGAAATGCTATGCTGAAAAAAGTATATGGGTTGGGCAGTGTTTCCTACGGGATATATATTATTCACTTTCCCATTCTTATGCTTTTCAATGAAATAGACTACTTCAGTGGCAGCGGCTTCACTTTTACAGCGCGCGTAGCCATTTACTTAGTCGTCGTATTTGCCTTGGGTTACCTGCTGGAGCGCCGGTTCCAGCCTTGGATTAAGGCAAAGCTCATGTAGTTCAGGCCTGGGGCGGCGCATCGGCGAGGCCGCGCTGCGGTTGGGCGTCGGTAAGCTTACGGAGGGCCGCAACGAAGGCAGAATAGGCTTAGCAGCGCGTAGCAAACCCGGTGGCGGTTTCCTATCTTTGTCCTCTTCCAAAAACGCCCGACAACCGCCCGCCATATGAAGTTCATCGTCTCGTCTTCCGCCTTGCTCAAGCAGCTACAGAGCATCAATGGCGTGGTTACGAACAACCCCGTAGTACCCATTCTGGAGAACTTCCTCTTCGAGATTGAAGAAAGCAAGCTGACTATTACGGCCTCGGACCTGGAAACCAGCATGATAACCGAGCTGCCGGTGGAAGCCCGCGAAAGTGGCCGCATTGCCGCTCCCGCTCGCATCCTGCTCGATACGCTCAAAAATCTGCCCGACCAGCCCGTGACCTTCACGTTGGACGAGGAAACGTATACCATCGAAATCAGCTCGGCCAACGGGCGCTACAAGCTGGCCGGCGAAAACGCTACCGACTTTCCCCGGGTACCCGTAGTGAAAGGCTCGGCACCCATCGAAATTCCTTCGTCCTCGCTGTCGCGCGCTATCAACAAAACCATCTTCGCCGTTAGCACCGACGAGCTGCGCCCAGCCATGACCGGGGTGCTTATTCAGTTGGCCGACAGCCAGGTGACCTTTGTGGCGACGGACGGACACCGCCTGCTGCGCTACCGCCGCCAGGATGTGGGTGCTGGCCAAACGGCTAACCTCATTGTGCCGCGCAAAGCCTTTAACCTACTCAAAAACGCCTTGCCCTCCGAGGCTACCACGGTGCGCGTAGAGTTCAACCACTCCAACGCCTTCTTCTCCTTCAACCAGATGCGCCTGGTGTGCCGCCTGATTGATGAGCGGTACCCCGACTACGAAAACGTAATTCCGGTGAGCAACCCCAACAAGCTCATCATCGACCGCGCGGCGCTGCTCAACTCGGTTAAGCGGATTGCCATCTACTCCAACAAAACCACGCACCAAGTGCGGTTCCGCCTGGCAGGCTCCGAACTGACGGTTTCGGCCGAGGACCTGGACTTCTCCAATGAAGCCAACGAAAAGCTGGCCTGCCAATACGACGGCGAGGATATGGAAATTGGCTTCAACGCGAAGTTCCTGATCGAAATGCTGTCGAACATCGACTCCGAAGAAATTACGCTGGAGTTGAGCACGCCCAACCGGGCCGGCCTGCTCATGCCCACCATTGCCGACGACAACGAAAGCATCCTGATGCTGGTAATGCCGGTGATGCTGAACAACTACGTGTAAGTTTTTAATGGCTTACTTGCTAGCGAGTTAAATGGTTGGTCGTGCTAGCGGCCAGCCATTTCGCTTATGTAGCGGTTGTGCCTTTTCTTGTTTGAGAGGCTACTACTTACGGATGTAGCCATTCAGCCATCTAACTATCCAACCATGAAAAAATCTGAAATTCGCTTCAGCATTGCCCTCGACGACCAGAAAGTGCCCGAAGCCATCAGTTGGCAGGCTACTGATGCCGGCCCCGATATTCACTTTGCCAAGGCCATCAACATTGCCTTGTGGGACCGAGACGAACGCGGTACTATGAAGATAGACCTCTGGACCAAAGAAATGCCCGTTGACGAAATGAAGCATTTCTACGTGGATACCATCGGAGCCATGGCAGAGAGCATCGTTACGGCCACCAACGACTCCGTGATGGCTACCAAGATGCGCGACTTATGCCGCGAACTAATGAACCATCTGGAAGAAGAACAGAAAAAGCAGAAATAGATCAACGTAAAAAGGCCCCTCCTTACGAAGTCAGGAGGGGCCTTTTGTTATAAACAAAGGTGTATGGACCCTAACGGCCACGGGCTCGGGTACTGGCTGGCTTGGTAGGGGGTGTTTCACTCGCCGGAGCCAGCACAGCGCCTTTACTACCCGCCGGTGCCGGATTCTGGACGGAGTTCACGAAACGCGTATTAGCCGCCGTAGCGGCATAGTCCTTATCGTACTTATAGAACGAGGCGCGGGAGCCGTAGTATGAGCTGTACTGATCGGTACTAAGAATGGCCTGCAGTTCCTTGTCCCGCTCTTTGCAGACGCCTTGGCATTGCTGATCAATCAGCTGGGAGTTGCCGGCGTGCTTTTGCTCAATGGCCGCCATCTTGGCTACTTTGTCTTCGTTGATGGCCCGCAAGCGGGAAGCCTGGTAGCCGTTAAGCCGGAGCTGGCGCACCATTTGGTCGGAGAGGCGGTCGGCCCGTTGGGTTACTGCTGGGTTCAGGCGGGGCGAGGCCTGCGTTTTATCCCGGCTAACAGCAAGCTGGTTGGTTTGTTGAGCCTGCGCTGCGGTAGCTACCGAAGCCAGCAACAGGGCCGTAAAAGCAAGTGTATGTCGCATGGTCTGGGTTCGTTAACGGGGTAAGTAAACAGCAACTACGAGCACCAGAAAAACTGCCGCTGCCCGCAGGCTATGCCATTCCCTAACGAAAAACTGTGCCAGGGAGTTTATCGGAAAGCAAAAAGTGCTGCCTGTGGTAGCACAGACAGCACTTTTAACTGGGGATAAAGAAGCGCTAAAACTGGTTTTTCCACATCATCGATTCCACCGGCTTTACCGTCCGCTCGTTGTACTTGGCGTTGGGCTTGCGGTTGTAGAAGTTCTCCACGTTGCCTTGCACGGTAAAGTAGATCAGTTGGCCTACCGGCATTAGGTGGTACACCCGCACCGGCATCGACACGCTTATTTCCAGCGTCCAGGTATTGCAGAAGCCGATATCTCCCTTGCCGGCAGTGGCGTGAATATCGATGCCCAGGCGCCCGACGCTGCTCTTGCCTTCCAGGAAGGGGACGTGGGCATGGCTTTCGGTGTATTCCTCCGTCACGCCCAAGTAGAGGGTGCCCGGTTGGAGGACGAAGCCTTCGGCCGGAATTTCAAATACGTCGATTTCGTTGTGCTTACGCGCATCCAGCACGGCGTCGCGGTAGGTAGCCAGGTAGCGGCCCAAGTGTACGTCGTAGGAATTGGTGCCGAGGCAAGCTCGGTCGTAGGGCTCAATGACGATGTTGCCCTGCTCAATTTCAGCGAGGATCTGCTGGTCGGTAAGAATCATGCGGTTTAGTCGGAAAGTGCAGTCTAGGAGTCGTCACCGTCTTCGTAACGGTCTTCGGGCAGGCCTGCCCGGCGTTTCACCGGCGAAAAAGCAGCTTCGGGCGCATCTTCCTCCAAATCATCATCTGCCTGCGGCTCGTACGCACCGTCGAGGCGGCGCTGCAGTTCGGGCACCGTTACCAACGTCAGGCGCAGCGTCAGGCCTAAAGCGGCGGCGGCCATCAGGAAGGAAAGATAATCGAGGAGTCCGTAGCGTGAGGGTACACCGGCTTCGGGGGCAGCATTGCTGGTAAGCGCCCCGGTGCGACTTGCCGTGGTGGGCGCTACGGTTTCCGGCTCGGGCGCCGGGTCTTCAATCGGCGAGGCAAGGGGAGCTTCCGCATCCACGTCGGCCGGGGGTACGGCGGCCCCATCGGCGGCCAGGGCTGCGGGCTCGGGGTCTTCGGAGGCATTGAACTGAGCGGTACCCTGCTTGATGACGCGCTGCAAAGCGCGAATCAGAGCTACCCGCTCATCGCGCGGCAGCACCCGGATAAAAAACTCAAAGTTGCGGTCGATGAGAATGGAGTTCAGCTGCTTTTCGAACTCCACCAAATCCGTACGCCCCTTACCAAAGCGGCCTTTGTAGCGTTCCGATACGCCGTTGTAGTTATGAAACAGCGTTTTGAGGTCACTGCGGTCGGCAAAATCGTCGAACTCCCGCCGCGCTTTGGCCGTGCGGAGCGTAACGGGAAACTTGCGCCGCGTAAACGACCGGTCGTACACCGTTTCCATGGTACGGAAATTCAGCTCGTCCACGGTGCGGTCGAACAGACGCTTATTGGCGGCGGCCGGCGTTTCGGTTTGGGCCAGCAGGGTGGCCGGCCCGGCGAGCCACAGCAGCACGAAAAGCAGGAGCAGCTGGCGAAGTCGGGGCATAGAAGGAGAGGAGTTTCGCCGCAAAGGTCGGTTATAATGTGCTCATGTGCTAATGCGGGCGCAAGGTGCTACTGACGCGTTGCTTGGGTGAAATGAAGCCGGGATTCAAGCCCACTGCTATCCAGACCAAACAGTGGGCGAAGTCATAGCCCGTTATTAACCCCGCTATGCCACGTAAGGCAAGGTGTTGTAGTAGCACGCGCGCTGCAACGGTCTATTCCCCCAGGCCATGCGCCTCGCGCATGGATTCGCGGCAAGCTGTCAGGTAGAGGTCTACGTACTCGTCGGTAATAGCCGTGCTCACGAACAGCGCCTCGTATTGGGCGGGTGCCAGGTAGATACCCCGGTGCAGCATGGCCCGGAAATACCGGCCGAAGGCTTCTGTGTCGGACGTTTTCGCCGATTCTAGGTCGGTGACGGGCTGGCTGGTGAAGAACACGCTGAACATGGAGCCCACTTGGTTTACCGTGTAGTTTAGGCCTAGGTCGGCGCAAATCTGGCGGGTGCCGTCGGCAATGCGCGTGGTAATGCGGTTGAGTTCGGTGTAGAGCTCGGGGTGCTCGTTGAGGTAGGTAAGTTGGGCAATGCCGGCAGCCGTAGCAATGGGGTTGCCAGACAGGGTACCGGCCTGGTATACTTTCCCGGCCGGGGCCACATTATCCATGATGTCCTGCCGGCCCCCGTAGGCACCCACGGGCATACCCCCTCCAATGATTTTGCCGAGCGTCGTCATGTCGGGGGTGATGCCGTACAACTCCTGGGCACCGCCGCGGGCCAGGCGGAAGCCCGTCATTACCTCATCGAAGATAAGCACGATGCCGTGCTGGGTGCACAGCGCGCGCAGGGCTTGCAGGTAGCCTTCCTGCGGCGCCACCAGGCCCATGTTGCCCACTACAGGCTCCAGAATAAGGGCGGCTATCTGACCTGGATTGGCGGCAAGAATCTGCTCTACGGCCACCACATCGTTATAAGGCACAGTGAGCGTATCCTGAGCCACTCCCTGGGTTACGCCCGGCGAATCGGGGGCACCCAGGGTGAGGGCACCAGAGCCGGCGGCAATCAGGAAGGAGTCGCCGTGGCCGTGGTAGCAGCCTTCAAACTTGATGATCTTGTCCCGGCCGGTATAGCCGCGGGCTACCCGGATGGCAGACATCGTGGCTTCCGTACCCGAATTTACCAGCCGTACTTTCTCAATGCTGGGCACCATCTGCTTGATCAGCTCGGCCATTTCTACCTCGCGGCGGGTAGGCGCGCCAAACGATAAGGAGCCGTGCACGGCAGCCTGCACTGCGTTCAGCACCAAATCTGGTGCATGGCCCAGGATCATGGGCCCCCAGGAGTTGATGAAGTCCAGGTACTGGTTGCCGTCCACATCCGTCAGCCAAGCCCCTTTGGCCGATTGCATGAACACGGGGTGCCCGCCCACGGCCCGGAAGGCCCGCACTGGGGAGTTTACGCCGCCGGGTATGTGGTTTTTGGCGCGGGTGAAAAGGGCGTCGCTGGTAGAAAGCGTGAGGGCGGGAGCAGAAGGCAGAGACTGTGACATACAAAAAGGTTGGGCAAAACGACGAACGGCTACCCACGGATGGGAATAAGCCAATCAACTAACAAGAAACCCTGCAACAAGTGCAGGCAACGGGCACGGATTTACAGCCGCTAGCGGCCATCAACGGGGTTCAGCACTTCCACTTCCAGTCGCTCAAGCTTGGTGATGGGAACGTACTGATTATCGTGGGCGCCGCCGGGGTAGCCGATGCCTTGGAACAACGTGCCCGAAACCGGCCCGCCGTTGGCCAGCTGCTGCTGGAAAGCAGGCCCATATTGGTGCAGTTGGGTACCGAAGTAATACAACAGCTCAAAGCCGGAAAAGGCGAAAACCGAAGGCGGTAAATTCTGGCGCTGCGTATACAGCTGGCGGAAGCGTCGCACGCCCGGGTTGGCTTTGTCCAGGTACTTGGGCTGCACAAAGTACACGTCGCGCGCATCGAGCTGACTTAGCGCTACGCGGTTGTTTTCTATCCAGGATGCGTAAGTGAGCAGCGGCGTGCGGGCATCCTGGGCTTTCATGGCGGTGAAAGTATAGGCGCCCGCCTGCTTGCCATCGGAGGCCACAACCAGGTGGCCCAGCGTTTTGAGGTCAACGCCCGCAAAGCCTGCAGCCAGCGACTCTTCCAAGTCGGAGTTGATGCGCCGCAGTTGCAGCACTTTGCCGCCCAGGGCTTCGTAGGCCTGTTTGTAGGCCAGCCCAAAGGTCGCCTCGTCTTTAGTGTCTTCGTAGAGCACCACGGCCGTGCGGGGCCCGCCCAGGCGGTTGTAGGCAAACTGGGCGGCTTGGCGAGCCTGGGTGGCCGTGCTGGGCTCGTACAGGTAGTGCCAGGCGTTGTCCAGAACCAGGTCCCCATCCTGGGAAAGCGGATTTACCGTGACAATCTGCTTTTGCTGGGCGTAGCGGGCCAGGATTTTACTGCCCGACTTATACACCGGCCCAATAATCATATCCATGCCGGCCAGTTCCGGCTGGGCCAGCACCTGCTTGAGCTGAAGCGTATCGGCGCCGGTATCGTAGGCAAACAGCTGCACGGGCCGGCCTTCGCGCTGCAGGGAATCCTGGGCCAGGCGCAGGCCCGCGTATAAATCGGTGACAAACTGGTTTTTGCGGCGGGTTTCCCAGCTGGTGTCATTCAGCTCGAAGGGCAGCAGTATGGCAATGTTGTAGGAGCTTTTCTTGATTGCCCGGCGAGGCGTGTAGCGGGTGCGGTCAAGCGAAAACTGGGTGATGAGCTGATCAAGCTGAGCGCGGTCGGCATCGGTGTACCAGCCGCCGTTGGCCAGCTTGTCGGCGTAGGCGCGGGCCAGGGAGGCATCCTGCGGAAAATCCTGAATTAGCTTCTGAAAGGTGGCCTTGTCCTTGACGCGGGGCAGGTACTGGGCTTTCATGTATTCCCGCTCGGCCACGAGGCGGTCCGGAGGAAGCTGGGCCAGCACGCGCAGGGCATTGTCAAAATCCCCCTGCTCGAAGGAAAGCTGCCCTTGCAGGAAAAGGGCGTCGGCTAGGGACGGCCACTGCGAAAACCGGTTGCGCAGCAGGTTCAGCATCTGTTCGGCTTCCGCCCACTTTTTCAGCCGGCTGGCGGCTACCGCGTAGAGGTAGGCGGCTTCGGGGGCGCGGTCGAACCTGGTAGTGGGCACGGTAAGGGGCTGCAGCTCCTGCATAGCCAGCTCATAGCGCGTCTGGTCGATGAGCAGCTTGCCATTCTTGTAGCGCGTGCCAAAGTCTACCGAGCCCAAGTTAGCGGGCAGGGGCGGGCCACTGGGCTTGGGCGACGTTGGGGCCGAGGTGGGTTTCGCGGCGGGTGTAGGGGCCGTCGTAACCGGTTTTGCCGGCGACGTGCTGCCTGCGGGTGCCGGCTTTTTCACGGGCGTCTGCTGAGCTTGGGCACGGGGTGTTGGTCCCAAGGCCGCGCACAGCAGCGCAATCAGTAAAGCATAGGAAGACCTCATAAAATCGAGGAGCCAGAAGATTAGGCGGGAGTACCACGGAGCCGCAACCAGCGCGCCTCCTCGCGCAAAGGTACGTAGTTGTGACGGGGAAGGGCTACGTCGGCAGAACCATTGAGCTACCCGGTAAACGCTGCCGCCACCGGGTATTTTGCCGGGCTGCCCGGGTAGAAAGCTGGCAGCCGTTGGCGTAGCTCCAAAAGATTACGCTACTTAGGGGCATGACGGCCTCCCTTACTTTCCTGTCCATGGCTCAGCCCCAGCTGCGGCAGCGCCTTAACCTGCTGCTAGTGCTGGGCGCCTCCCTGGCGCTGAGCGTGGTACTCATTACGTTTCGGGTGTTCATTACCCAAAAAATCACGTTCGTCTTTCTCCTCTGGAACCTGTTTCTAGCCCTGATTCCCTTTGGGCTGAGCACGCTGCTACGTCTCACGCATGGCCGGCTTAAAGCGCGGGTACTGCTGCCGGTAGGAGCGGTATGGCTGCTGTTTTTCCCCAATGCGCCCTACATCCTCACCGACCTTTTTCACCTGGAGCCCCGCGCCGGCGTGCCTTACTGGTATGATCTGGCGCTGATTCTGACCTGCGCCTGGAATGGGCTCATGCTGGCGTATGCCTCCCTGACGGACATGCAAATGCTGGTCACGCGCCGCCTCGGCTGGTGGGCCGGGTGGAGCTTTGCGGCGGTGGCCTTGCTGCTCAGCGCATTCGGCGTGTACCTGGGGCGCTACCTGCGTTTTAATAGCTGGGACATCATCACCAACCCGCTCACCCTGTTTTTCGACATTCTGAACCGCTTGCTGCACCCCTGGCAGCACCCCAGCACCTGGGGCGTTACGCTGCTGTTTGGGGCCTTCCTGCTGTTGGGCTACATCACCGTGGGCCTGCTGGGCCGGGTAAATGATGAGCCGCTGCGTGCCGCGTAGCCGGTTCGCCGCCAACTGCCGCAGGAAGGCAAATTGTTCGTTGCAGTGTACCTTGAGCGGGTTATGATGCACCTCCAGACCGATTCCTCTGCTGCCCCCGCCATGTCGTGGGAGAAGCTGCTGAGCCGCCGCCGCTACCCCGAGCAGCCGCAGCTGCACGTCGTAACGGATGCTCTGCCCGTGCGCGGGGCCTTCGTGGCCGACTACGACCGGGTGGTGTTCAGCTCGTCCTTTCGGCGGCTGCAGCGCAAAACCCAGGTAATGCCTTTGCCCGAAACCGACTTCGTGCACACGCGCCTTACCCACTCGCTCGAAACGGCCTGCGTGGGCCGCTCCCTGGGGCGGTTGGGTGGGCGCCTGCTGCTGGAAGAGTCGGAAAGCCTCCGGCAAAGCCTGCCGTATCTGGACAGTGACTTTGGGGACATTGTGGCCGCCGCCTGCCTGGCCCACGACATCGGCAATCCGCCCTTTGGGCACAGTGGCGAGGCGGCCATTTCGGCTTACTTCCGGAGCGGGGCGGCGGAGCCCTTTGTGCGGGTGCTCAACGCTGCCCAGCGCGCCGATTTACAGCAGTTTGAGGGCAATGCCGCCGGATTTCGGGTGCTGACGCACACGTATCCAGCCCACAGCAGCGGCTCCTCCGGGCTGGGGCTTACCTACGCTACGCTTGGCGCCTTCACCAAATACCCGCGTCCCTCGCTGGTACCTGAGACTAACCGGCCCCAAGGCACCAGCGAGAAAAAGCACGGCTATTTTCAAACCGAGGCTCCTCGCTTCCGGGAAATGGCCGGGGAGCTGGGGTTGCTCGCCAAGTCGGCTGAGGGGGCCGAGGGGTTCTTTCACCGACATCCGCTGGCCTTCCTGGTAGAAGCCGCCGATGATCTTTGCTACCGCATCATCGACTTTGAAGACGGCCTGAAGCTGGGTCTTATTCCGCGAAAAGCGGGCCTGCGCCTGCTGCGCGAAATGCTCGGCGACGCGCCCGACCGGCGGGGCTCCCTGGAGTGGCGCGACTGGCGGGAGGAACTGGGCTACCTGCGGGCCCGGCTCATCAACCACCTCGTGCTGCAAACAGCCCGGCGCTTCGCCGATCAGGCCCCGGAGCTGCTGCGCGGCCGCGCCGATGAGCCCCTGGTTCAGCAGCTCGACTGCTGGGAGCAGCTGCAGCTCATGCACCGGCTCACCGTTGAGCATCTGTACCAGAGCCGGCCGGTGCTGGAAATTGAGGCAGCCGGCTTTGAGGTGCTGGCCGGGCTGCTCGACGCCTTTTTGCATGCCACCTTCGATCCGCAGAGCAGTGCCCGGTCCCGCAAGCTGTTGCAGCTGCTGCCCGAGCAGTTTCGCGCCGTGGGTCCTCAGCAGTCCGCTACGGCCTACGAGCAAATTGTCCTGCTGACGGACTACATCGGTGGCCTCACCGATCAGAACGCCCTCTGCCTGTTCCGCACGATTCGCGGCATCGACCTGCCCAAGATGTACTGAGGCCTGTTTTTGGGTTTATTTCTTACTGCAGGAGCTGCAGCGTGGTATCCAAAGGTTGCTGCCGAAGCAGCTGCTGGTACTGCTCCAGGATGGCGGCCTGCTGGCGACGCTGGGCTTTTTTCTGAAATGGCCGCACCTGGTAGCGGCTGCCGGGCGCGCGGCGGAGGTGCACGTAGATGAGGCCGCGGCTGGGACGTTTAGCGGCTTCCCCGGTTTGCACCCGGCTGACGCGCTGGCGGTTGTCGCCGAACAGGGTCTGCATCGGGCTCAAACCCACAAACAAGTCTGCCCGGCCGTCGAGGGTGTATTCCCCAGTCACGGCCATATCTGTGAGGTTGCTGCTCAGGCTAAGGCTTGGAATGAGCAGGCGGTTGCCATCCAGGATAAACCGGGAGCGGACGGGCTCAAAGTACACGTGACTGGTGCGGCGCTTGCGGAGCATTTTCAGGGTTTGCATCAGGGCTTCCACATTCAGGAGCTCCAGGCCCTGCAAGTCCGTGCGCAGAAAGGCCTGGGTAGAAGCCAGGCGCGGCAGAAACGTCGCGTCCAGCAGGGTGTGGACATCAGCCTCGCTGCGCATCGTGCCCCGGATGTTGGCCGGCTTTAGTACATCAAGTCCCAATTCAGAAGCCAGGCCAAACAACTCGGGCAGCTGAATGTCCTGCAGCCTTACCTGGGTGTGCAGCGGGAGCTGGCCTTGTTCAGTCACCAGGGTTTGCAGCTGGCCCCGCAAATGCAGGGCGCCGCCCAGGGCTTGCAGACCACACTCGTGTACAACTACCCGCCCTGCTTCCAGGCTGCTGCGCAAGGAAAGTTGGCGGCCACGCAGCGCCCCGTAGCGGATATCATCGGCCAGCACGCGTACCGTACCCGTGACCGTACCATCGAGAAATGGCTTAGGCCGGGAAGCCGGGCGCGGCCCCCGGCGGCGCAGGGAATCGGGGGCGGGCTCGGGCACCGTGCTTAGGGCAGCCAGCAGTTGCAGTAGGTGCTGCACATCAAGCGTGGCGTAGCGGAGCTCCAGGTCGGCGTTGGCCGAGAGCAGGCGGCTGCCCTGAAGCTGCGCCGTACCCGCCAGCAAGCCAGTGCCCCCGGTCGACGTCTGAAACGTTAGCCGGGGTACTCTAAATACCGGCCCGTTCTTGTCGATACGTAGCTGCAAATTGGTGAGCTGGTCACCACCCGGCAGCAGCAGCGCCCCAATGGTAGCCGTGGCCTGACCGTTGGCAGCCAGAAGCAGCTCGCGGAGGGTTGGGTCGGTGGGCGCTTTAACTGCCCGCCGGGGCGGCTGCGTGATGCGGCTCAACAGCCGCGTGTACTGCATCTGGCGGAAGTGTACCGTGAGCCGTGCTGCCACGGGCTGGGGGCGCGTAATATCCGTGGGCCAGCTCACGGCGCCCTGCAAGTCACCGCCCCAGGCCTTGGCCCGTAAATCGGCCAGTTGCACGCGGTAGCCATTGTGGCGTACGGTGGCGGCCAGGTTTTGCAAGGTATCGGTGGCCAGGACCAGACGTCCACACTGGAGCTGGATGTTCAGGCGCAAGCCCGGCGGTAGAAAGTTGAGGGCACGCGTAACCACCCCTTGCGGATGCTTACGCCGTAAGGCCCGCGTTTGGGGCCGGATGCCCTGCCGTGCAGCCGGGGGCGCCACTAAGCGGCGTAGCTCCGCCAGGCGCAATTCATTGACCCGAAACGTGCCGGTTATATTGGTGGTGGGGTGCTGCCCGCTGAAATACGCCAGTAAATACTGGGTGGTGGCATTGGCCTGCACCTGCATGCCATTGAGTTGGCCCGTCAGGTTTTCCAGGCGCCAGAGGCTGTCCTGGAGCCGGACCAGTACATTCAAGCGCCGGATATCGGCCCCCCGACCCGGAATGAGAAACGAAGCATCTTCCAGACGCACCGTACCACGCGCGGCAATAGGTGCCAGCTCTTCGTCGACCTGCCGGACCTGGCGGGCAGCGCGGCTAGGAATTGTCGGGAAAGTGCCGTTCAGGTACAGATCCAGCGCCGCCTCGCCCCGGCGGGCCCGCCATAGGCTAGGCACCAAAACACTGGCCAGGGTCTGCAACTCCGTGCGCCCCTGCACCCGCCCGTACAAGTGAGGCTGAGTGAAGTCGTACACCGTCAGGCGGGCCGACAGCTCCCCGGCGTGCGAATACAAGCGGCATTTCTCGAAGGTGAGGGACGTAGTGCGGGGCGAGTGACTGACACCATTGTCGAACACTCCGCGGGCATCCCAGCGCCGGATGCGCCGCGCCGAGTCGGCCCACTGCACTTGCGCATTGTGGAGGGCGAACCGCAGAACCGTGCGCGGCCGGGCCGTGGGGCCGCTCAGGCCCCGAATGGAGTACCAGATCTGGGCGTGGCTGGGGCTGCGGGCTTTTTCCAGAAACCGGTCGAGGCCGGGAGGGAAGGCCACGCGCAGCACTTCCAGCAGGGGCTGGCGCCCGGCAAAGCGCAGGTTTAGCTGGGTGCCCCGGGGCTGGCCGGGGGCTGCCCCCTGGTGGGTGCCGCTCAAGCGGATGGTGTCGCCGTTGAGCGTGGCGCGGGTGCTCAAAAAAGTTCCGGTGCGCTGTCGGAAGGCATACTTGTAGTGCACTAACGCTACCATGGGCTCCTGCGCAAACAGGTTGCCGCGCCCACTGCGCAAGTATTGCAGTTCCCCCTGCAAGCGTCCTTTGGTATGCGCCACACCGTGCCAGACCGTAGCGGCAAGGCTGCCCCGGCGCACCAAGGCGGCAAAGCCACTGCGGTGAAGCTCATTGCGGTCCTGGAAATGCGCGTTAACCAGGATCAGGGAGTCGAGTTGGAAGCTGGGCGGGGTGGCGGGGGTGGCTTTGCGGGGGCCCTTGCCGCGCAGGCCCCAGTCGTGCCCTACCGAATCGGTGTACTGGCGGAAGGCCGCGTCGCGCACCGTTAGCCGACTCACACGGAACTCCCCGCGCCACAGCTTGCTGACTTCCAGGCGGGCATCGGCCCGGCGCACGCGCAGTACTTCCACCCGGCGCCCGTAGGAGGTGTCGGTGAGGCTGAGGTGGTGCAGGGAGGCTGTAAGGTGCGGGAACTCGCGCAACAGGGAAAAGCGCACGTCAAACGGCGCCAGTACCAGTTCCGAGTGCTGGCTTACCCGCTCGCGCACCAGTGCTTCTACCCGGCGCTGCCCCCAGCGGGTGCCCAGCAGCCAGGCGGTGCCCACTACCACCAGCAGCACGACCAGCACAAGCACAGCCAGCAACCGCGGAATAGTAGAGCGTTTCATGTAAAGCGTAAAGAAAAAGGCCGCACCAGGGAGAAGCTTCTTACGCAGCAAGTGAATCGGACAGCTAAGCCAAAGACAAGCGGCCGGGGCGCGGCGTAGGGCGTTCAAGGTAGAAGTTGTGAGGCTACTTTCAGCAAAAAGCCTGCGGGGTAGAAAACAATTGGGCTTTATTATTTAGAAAAATTCTAAATAGTTATACTTGCCGGATCATTCCTCAATTCCTCGCGTTTATGGCGCAGTTCTTTCACCACAACGAATTTGGCTACTGTGCGCGGTGCCCACGGACGCAGCACCTGCACGTGTGTTTTGGCAATGTTGCCCTGGCTACCACCGCCGCAGAGTTTGCGGAGTTTCGGGCATACGTAGCGCGTACCTGGCAGCACCACTGCCTGCACACCCAAGACCCCGAAGTGCGCTGTATTGCCCTGCGTACCCCGGTTTGCCGCATGGCGCTGGTCTTTTCGCTGGTTGAACTTACCCAGCTCCAGGAAATCCTCGAAAATACGGCGCTGCTGTTGGAAGTAGAGGAGCTACTCCGCTAGTCTGAGGGGCGCCTGCCCGTTAACAAACTCAATAAAAGGGTCGTTCTTGCCGGGCATATTCTCTGCTATGGCTATCAAACTACCCTCCCTCCAGCGCCTTACTGCCGAAGCAGCCCGGGTGGCACGGCGCTTTCCTCTCACGCTGCTGTGTGCCTTCGTGCTGTGCGGAGTTGGCCTCTACGTTATTGACCTCGACAATGAGGCCGAGCAAAACGTGCAATGGCTTTTTCCGGCCCTGTCGGCTGCCGGGCTGGGTCTTTCGCTCACGCTGGCCCTGGCTCTCACGGCCGAGCGGTACCACTGGCGACCAGGGCTGCGCTGGGGCAGCCTAGCTGGGGCATTGGGGCTGTTGGGCTTGTGGTTTGGCTTGGCGCCCGCTCAGCTGGATACCACTTGGGGAATACGGCTGGCGCTGCTGCTGCTGGCGTTACACTTGGCCGTAGCGGCCGGACCCTACGTCTCGGAGTTGCGCGGGCGGGCCGATACACCGGGCTTCTGGCGCTACAACGAAACCCTGTTTCTGCGCATTCTCACGGCCGGCTTGTATTCCGGCGTCCTGTTTGTGGGTTGTTCCCTGGCTCTGGTGGCCATTGATAACCTGTTCGATGTAAAGGTGAACGAGCGGCTTTACGCTTACCTGTTCGTGGTGCTGGCAACGGTATTCAACACGTGGTTTTTCCTGGCCGGTGTTCCCCGGAATTTTGACGAGCTGGAACAGGAGGCCGTTTATCCCAAGGGCCTCAAGCTGTTCACGCAGTTTGTGCTGCTGCCCCTGGTGGTGCTGTACCTGGTGATTCTGTATGCCTATCTGGCGCGCATCGTGGGGCTCTGGACGCTGCCCAAAGGCTGGGTTTCCACGCTGATCCTGGCGCTGGCCGTAGCGGGCATTTTCGCGCTGCTGCTGATTCACCCCATCCGGCAGGCCGCCGAAAATACCTGGATCCGGACTTTTGCCCGCTGGTTTTACCTGGCGCTGTTTCCGCTTCTGGGACTACTAGCCGTGGCTATTGGCACCCGCGTTGGGGAATATGGCGTGACGGAAGAGCGGTACATTGTGCTGGTGCTGGCCGCCTGGCTTTTCTGCATGGCCATCTACTTTCTGGTGCGCCGGGGGCAAGGCATCATCTGGATTCCGGCCTCGTTGGCGCTGGTGGCCTTTCTAGCGGCCGTAGGCCCTCTTAGTGCCTTTGCCGTTGCCCAGCGCAGTCAGCGTGGGCAGCTGCGCGAAATCAGCCTCCGGTACAAGCTGCTAAAAGATGGCAAGCTGGACGACGCCGGTGCAAGAGTGATGACGCTGCCTTTCGCAGTGCGTCAGCGCATTTCGTCCATCTTCTACTTCTTCGCCGAGCGAAATGCTGCCGAGCAGCTGCAGCCTTTATTTACCGCTTCGCTGCAGCTCCCGGATTCCTTGCTGGCCGGCACAAAATGGGAGCGAGTACAATGGCAGTCCAATCGGTTGTTTACTATCAGCCTGCTAGCCTGGACCGACTCAGAGGCTACTGACCAAGCCCAGGAAATTTCAGCCTCTTTTGCCGCCGATGCGACGGAATACTTGAAGCTGGGAGACGGACGTTATTGGTGGGCCAATGTGCGCTTTACCCAGTATACTCATGATTCAACCGACAAGGTTGTGGCCACGGCTTCCGTGCGGGAAGGCTCGTTCCGGCTACGCACCCAGGAACGTGGCCGTACATTGCTGCTGGAGCAGCTGGGAGCCAATCAACGCTGGCAACCGCGCCTCTCGGTGTTTCCCGGCCGCGTAGCCGACTCGCTGGCTCGCCAGCACGGCCACAATCAGCGCACATACTTGCAACTGCCAGCTACGAACCTCACGCTACGAGCCACGGCCGGTAACATCCGCTTCCAGCTGTTTATGAGGGAACTCACTCGCCATCAGCAGCAGAACACCGTAGGTTATGACTTAGAAGGCCAGGCCTTGCTGGAAATAGCTCAGCCCTAAAACGTCAACCGCCCGACCAATGGCCGAGCGGTTGGTAATGTCTACAAGTATGCTTCAGGTTGGCTAGGCAGCGCAACTCGCGCATTAGGACAGTAAAGCCAGCCGAATGGCGCGGGGCGGCGCCCCGCTACTGCCCGCGAACCGTCCCCAAAATCCGCGAAATCCGCCCAAATCCGTGGTTTCTATTCCCACTCAATCGTCGCTGGGGGCTTGGAGCTGATATCGTACACCACGCGGTTGATGCCGCGCACCTGGTTGATGATTTTGTTGCTCACTTCGGCCAGGAACTCGTAGGGGAGGTGGGCCCAGTCGGCCGTCATGCCGTCTACGCTGGTTACGGCGCGCAGGGCTACCACCCGCTCGTAGGTTCGCTCGTCGCCCATCACGCCCACGCTTTGCACCGGCAGCAGCATCACGCCGGCCTGCCATACTTTCTCGTAGAGGCCGTGCTCTTTCAGGCCGTTGATGAAGATGGCGTCGGCGCGCTGGAGCAGGTCTACTTTCTCGGGCGTAATATCGCCCAGGATGCGGATGCCCAGGCCGGGGCCGGGGAAGGGGTGGCGGTGCAGAATATTTACCGGCAGCTCCAGGGTATGGCCTACTTCCCGCACCTCGTCCTTGAACAAGGCCCGCAGCGGCTCCACAATGCGCAGGTTCATCTTCTCGGGCAGGCCGCCTACGTTGTGGTGGCTTTTGATGGTCACGGCCGGGCCTTTCACCGACACCGACTCAATGACGTCGGGGTAGATGGTGCCCTGGGCCAGCCAGCGGGCCCCTTCTACTTTCTGGGCTTCGCGGTCGAATACTTCAATAAAGGTGCGGCCAATGGCTTTGCGCTTCAGCTCGGGGTCGGTGAGGCCGGTGAGGGCCGCGTAGAACTCTTGGGAAGCATCCACACCGCGTACGTTCAGCCCCAGGTCTTTGTAGGAGTGGAGTACGTCTTCGTACTCATCCTTACGCAGCAGGCCGTTGTTCACGAAAATGCCGTGCAGGCGCTTACCAATGGCCTTGTGCAATAGCAGCGCCGCCACTGAGGAGTCCACGCCGCCGGAAAGCCCCAGAATCACCTGGTCTTCTTCCCCGATAGTGCGCTGCAGAGTAGCGACCATCGAGTCCACGAAGTGCTCCGGCGTCCAGCTCTGGTCGAGCCCGCAGATGTTCACTACAAAGTTCTGCAGCAGGGTTTTGCCGTCGGTAGAGTGCGTTACTTCGGGGTGGAACTGGATGCCATAGGTTTCCTGCTCCGCAATTTTGAAGGCAGCCACGGCCACTTCTGGGGTGCTGGCAATGATGTCGAACCCTGCAGGCAGGCTCTTAATGGTGTCGCCGTGCGACATCCAGACCTGCGACTCGGTGGGCACGCCGTGGAGTAACGGCGACTCGTGGTTTACGCGGGCCAGGCGGGCGCGGCCGTACTCGCGAATGGTCGCGGGCAGCACTTCGCCGCCCTGCTGGTGGGCCAGCAGCTGGGCCCCGTAGCACACGCCCAGCACCGGCACCTGGCCCAGGTAGCGGCTCAGGTCGGGGTTGGGCGAGTCGGCGTCGCGCACGGAACAGGGGGAGCCCGAAAGCACCACGCCCCGAATATCCTCAGTGAGGTTCGGGGCGTGATTATACGGATGGATTTCGCAGTAAACGTTCAGTTCCCGGATGCGTCGGGCAATGAGCTGGGTGTACTGCGACCCAAAATCGAGAATGAGAATCTGTTGAGGCATGGGCAAAGGTAAAACGCAGATTGCAGACCTAACACTGCCTGCGAGCATTCCGCGGGAAGAATATTTAGCCGCCGGCTGATGCTACCGTTACAGTGGAGTTGTCACAACGTACCGACAAATACCGGGATTTTCCTGCTGCCCAGCCCCAGTGCATGGCTTTTGCACAATGGTTATAGGAAATGTGCAAGTTTTTGCATCCAGGGTACTTGTCACGGGAAGGTCACAATCTGCCTTGATGCAGGCATCCGGTACGTGCACCTTTGTTCCGTTCCCTGTCTCACTAACCCCTTTGTCCGCCATGCGTTACGCTACTCTCGTTCTCGGTTTACTAGGGTTTGCGCTGCCAATCGGAGCAGCCCAGGCCCAGACTGCCACGCCAGCTCCGGAGCCCACTACGGCCACCATGGCGGCGGTACTGAAGCCCACTACGCCGCCCGATGAAATCCGGGACCCGGTACTGAGCAGTGAAGAAGAAATCACAGCGGATGCGGTGCTGGCCGCCCCAGCCCCCGAAAAAGTTACCCTCACCGGGCGGGTGATGGACGAGGATAGCCAGCCCCTGATTGGCGCTACCGTGTACGTGCGGGGGGCCGGTGTGGCCGCCAGCACCGATGCCAAAGGCTTCTACACCCTGCAGGTGCCGGCCGGCGTAAACAAGCTCCTCTTCAGCTACGGGGGCTACGTCGACAAGGAAATTGATGCCAGCAACTACCTGCCCGTAAATGTGAGCCTGGCGCCGCAGGCTGATAAAAAGAAATAACCGGCCTGGCCTTTTTCGGGCCGGCCTTCAATCTGACGCTACGAAAACAAACCAAAAGGAGCACGCAGGTGCTCCTTTTTTGGCTTCTGCCTCAGCTACATGGCCTGGGTTTGGAGTTAAAACAGAAAAAACCTTGCACCGGCCCGGAATCCGTGCGTATATTTGCAACGGCGAATCAGTACGACCAGCTCCTGCTGAACTCCCCCAGGACCGGAAGGTAGCAAGGGTAGGCGGTTGAGCGGTGCGATATTGGTTCGCTTTTTTTTGTCCATGCCCCAACGAAACCGCGCGCGGCGTTTGCCCGCAATCGGTTAGCTTTGGGGCATTGTTTTTTTCAAACTGTTCGCATGAAGTTTTTCATTGATACGGCCAACCTGCGCGAAATCCAGGAAGCAGTAGAGCTAGGCGTCCTCGACGGCGTAACGACCAACCCGTCCTTAATGGCTAAGGAAGGCATCAAAGGCACGGATGCCGTGATGAGCCACTACCGCCAGATCTGCGAGCTGGTGGAAGGCGACGTATCGGCTGAGGTAATTGCGACGGATTTTGAAGGCATCATCCGGGAAGGGGAGGCGCTGGCCGAGCTGCACCCCAACATTGTGGTGAAGGTACCCATGATTCGGGACGGCGTGAAGGCCATCCGCTACTTCTCCGATAAAGGCATTAAAACCAACTGCACGCTCATCTTCTCGGCCGGGCAGGCGCTGCTGGCCGCCAAAGCCGGAGCCACCTACGTTTCGCCCTTTGTGGGCCGGCTCGATGACATCGGCCACGACGGCCTGCAGCTGGTGCAGCAGATTGTAGACATCTTCTCCAATTACGGCTACCCCACGCAGGTGCTGGCGGCCTCGGTGCGCCACGTACCCCACCTCATTCAGTGCGCTGAGTTGGGTGCCGACGTGGTAACCTGCCCGCTCAACGTCATTACCGGGCTGCTCAACCACCCCCTCACGGACAAAGGACTGGCTACCTTCCTGGCCGATCATAAGAAAGTAAATTCTTAATGTGCTGATGTGGTTGAATGTGCTAAGGTGTTAATTTACAATCGAGAGCATTAGCACATTCAATCACATCAGCACATTAGCACATTGACCTAGATGTACATCATCAAAGTAAAAGGCAAGGCCAAGATTCCGGACTACATCCAGCTGCGCGACGAAAACTTCGTGCTCATTGCGTACTTCCGCGCCGACCGTCCCCTGAAAGATCTGCATCGGTACGGGCTGGAAGGCAAGGAAGTACCCCTGGCCTCCGTCATCGAGCAACTTGAGTTTGGCAAGCTGCAGAAACTGACCTTAGGGTCTTAGGGCTTAGGTGGCAAGGGCCTGAATGGCGTTCTGTTAGCCACCGGCTTGCTGCACCTTTGAACCTTATCCAGGATCCGAACTACCAAGACTCTCGTTCCTAATTCCTAAGTCCCTCAGCCGTAACCGCATGGCCGTAATAGAGCTCCACGACGCGTATATCATGCAGGAGGTGAATACCGTGCTGCAAAAGGTGTCGTTTCGGCTGGAAAAGGGCGAGTTTGCGTACCTGGTGGGCCGTACGGGTTCCGGCAAAAGCTCCTTGCTGAAAACACTCTACGCCGATCTGCCCCTGGGCGGAGGCACCGGCACCGTAGCGGACGTGCCCCTGCAACGGCTCAGCCGCAGCCAAGTGCCGCAGCTACGGCGCAAGCTGGGTATCATCTTTCAGGATTTTCAACTACTCTTTGACCGCTCCGTTGCCGACAACCTGCTGTTTGTGCTGAACGCTACCGGCTGGACCGGGAAGGCCCGCAAAAAACAACGCATTTCGGAAGTGCTGATGCGCGTGGGCCTGGCCAACGTAGCCGGCAAAATGCCCCACCAGCTTTCCGGCGGCGAGCAGCAGCGGGTGGTAATTGCCCGCGCTCTGCTCAACGAGCCCCTGCTGCTGCTGGCCGATGAGCCCACTGGCAACCTCGACCCTGATGTAGCCGACAGCATCATGCGGCTGTTTGTGGAAATCAACCACGCGGGCACGGCCGTACTAATGGCTACGCACAACTACCCGCTGCTCCGCCAATACCCGCAACGCATTCTGCAATGCAAAGACGGCCACCTGCTGGACTCCGCTACGGCCAACCTGGAGCTGAGCGGCCGTTAAGCTCCAGGTTGTATCAGTTACCCTAGCTTTTCGTTCATGTCTGGCCTGTCGGTTCTGCTACCTATCTATAACCGGGATGTGACCCGGCTGGTAGAGATGCTGGCACAACAAGCTCGTCAGTGGCCCGGCCCCGTGGAAATTCTGTGCTTCGACGACGGTTCTGAGGACGCGGTGCGGGCTCTGAACCGACCCATGGTCGCGTGGGCGGGGGTTGTCTACCACGAACTACCGGCAAATATTGGCCGCTCAGCTATCCGGAACCGGCTGGCGGCGGCGGCTCAGCACCCCTGGCTGTTGCTGCTGGATAATAATATTTCCCTGCCGGACGACCAGTTTCTGGCCCGCTACGCCACGGCCCTCGCCACGGCACCGGTGCTGGTAGGCGGCACAACCTATGCTGCCGAAGCCCCAACCGGGCCCCAACTGTTGCGCTGGCATTACGGCCGCCTGCGCGAAGCCCGCGCCGCGAAGAGCCGCCAACGGCAGCCCTATGCGCAGTTCAACCTGAAAAATGTGCTGATGCGCGCCGATGTGTTTCGCGGCATCGGGCTGGATGAGCACCTCACGCGCTATGGCCACGAGGACACCAAGCTGGGCTGGGCGCTGCAGGAACAGCAGGTACACGTACACCACCTCGATAACCCCGTCCTCCACGATGCCCTGGAGCCAGCGGCGGAGTTCCTGCGCAAGTCGCGGCAGGCGGTGCTCAACCTCGCGCAACTGTATCGGGCCGAAGGACTGGGCACCGATACTAAGCTCCTGCGCTCGGCTTTGCGCCTTCGTAAGATGGGCCTCGACCAGGCGTTCTGCCGGGGGTTTGCGCTGGTGCAGCGCCGGGTGCGCCGACAGCTGCTGCAAGGCGTACCGGGAAGCTTACGGCAGTTCGACGCGCTGAAGCTCTACTGGCTGCTCCTGGCCCTCGGCCGCACCAGGAAAGTAGTTAGCTGATGGCGCTTTCCTGTTAGCCACGACAGCCTACGCCTAAAAACAAACCGCCAGCCCCGTAGAGGCTGGCGGTTGAAACACGATATACAATAGGCGAACGGCGAAGCGCCATTGGCTAGGAGCTAACAGAAAGCTAGTCGTTGTCGGTATTCTTCACTTCCGACTTCACTTCCTTGTAGCCTTCCTTGGTTTTCTCGCCTACTTTTTTGGCGGCATTACCGATTTTCTGGCCTACAGTTTTACCGGCATCTTTCACGTCAGAAGCGGTGTTACTGGCGGCTTGGCCTACTTTGCTGCGCTCATCGGCCGTTTCAGCGCTTAATTCCTTCGCCTCACCACTCACGGCGTCGGCGCCCTGGGCCGTGCGGGCCTCAGCTTTGTCGTACGACTTGAAGGCCGCGTACTTCAGCTTTTCCTTCTGAATTTCGGCCAAATCTTTGGCTGAAATGTCGCCTTTGATTTTATCGTAGGCCTCATCAAGGGCACGCCACTCAGCATTGATGTTGCGCCAGTCGTCGATGTCGTACTGGTTTTCGTTGGCTTTGATGTTGTTCACGAAGGCCTCATAGGTAGCGCGGGCATTGGCGGCCGTAATCTGGGCAGCAGGGGAGGAGGGCTTGTAGTATTTGCCCAGCTTGATAGGCGTGCCCGAAGACGCCGAAGCCCCGGCGCGGCTGCTCCAGGCGGCGGCGCGCTTGTCGTACGCCGTAGTGTAGCGGGTTTTCAACTGGTCGTACTCGGTGCGGCGGGCCTCATCCCAGCTCGACATACCGGCTTCGGCAGCGGCTACGCGGGCATCATAATCGGCCTTCAGCTGGGTAGTTTCCTGGTTCCACTGCTCTTCGGTTTTGTCGCCCACCATTTCGGCGTTGGTTTCGGCGTTGGTTACAAAGGTGCGGAAATCGGAATAAGCCTGTTCGCTATCCTGAGCAACTTCGGCTTTTTCGGTTCGGGAGCAGCTTGTTTGCGTCATGGCGCCGGTCAGCAGCAATGCAGCCAGCGCGGGTAGGGTGATGAATTTTTTCAACATGGCAGTAGGGAGGAGAAAGTTGAACGGGAAATAGTCGGCTCATTCTGGAGCTGAACTGCTGCCATAACGACGCCATGCCGCCCGGGGTTACGCACGCGGCGGATAGCCCCGGACTTCTATCTTTGGCGTCCACCCTCGATGCCCTGCCTTCCTTGCCTGCGCTTATTCGTCCTTCCTCGCCCATTCAGTTGCTCGATTTGCCGGCCCAGCACGCGCCCATTCAGGCCGAGCTGGAAGCGGCGGTGCGCCAGACGCTGGCCGAAGCTGCTTTCATCCAGGGGCCGGCCGTGGGGCTGTTTGCGCAGGAACTAAGCCACTACCTCGGCGGTGCCCACGTCATTCCCTGCGCCAACGGCACCGATGCCCTGCAGCTGGCCCTGATGAGCCTGAACCTGCCCGCCGGGGCCGAAGTCATTGTGCCCGCCTTCACCTATGTAGCCACCCTGGAAGCTGCCGCCGTGCTGGGTTTGCGTCTCGTGCCCGCCGACGTGCTACCCGATACCTTTAACCTCGCCCCCGCTGCCGTGCAGGCCGCTCTCACGCCTCGCACTGGCGCCATTGTGGCGGTGCATTTGTTCGGCCAGTGTGCCGATTTGCAGGCCTTACGGGCGCTGGCCGACGCGCACGGCGTGGTCCTCATTGAAGACAACGCCCAGGCCATTGGGGCCACGTTTCAGCCTGATTCCGGCGAAACGTGGATGGCTGGCACGGTAGGCGAGGTGGGCACCACCTCGTTCTTCCCCAGCAAAAACCTCGGGGGCTTTGGCGACGGGGGCGCCCTGTTTACTCGGGATGAAGCCCGAGCCGCCTACTTGCGCCAGCTTGCCAACCACGGCCAGACGCGCAAGTACCACCACCAGCACGTGGGCCTCAACTCCCGCCTCGATACCCTGCAGGCCGCCTTGCTCCGCGTGAAGCTGCCCTACCTACCGGCCTGGACCGCCGCCCGCCAGCGCGTGGCCGCCCGCTACGACGCCCTACTTAGCCCAATAGCAGGCATCACCATCCCGGCCCGCGACCCGCGCAGCACCCACGTGTTTCACCAATACACCATCTGCGTGGCCGACGAGCCCGGCCGCCGCGACGCCCTGCAGCAGCACCTGCACCGGCACGGCGTACCCAGCGCCGTCTACTATCCACTGCCCGTGCACGAGCAGCCCGCTTACCAATACCTAGGTTACCGAGCCGGGCAATTCCCCGTGGCCGAGCAGTTGTGCCGCACGGTACTGTCGTTGCCCATCCATCCCACACTCTCGGAGCAGGAGCAGGTGTATATCAGCGCGGTGCTGCAGGCATTCTAGGTGGCGCTGCCCGGTCGTATTGCCACCGCAGCAACGTGCGAAAACGCGCTAGGGGGCGAAGGCAAGCCTCACTCCCTAGCGAGTGTGACAGTTTGCAGCCAAAATGCAGCCAGTCAATTTGTACTGTTTTTCGCAAAAAGTCCGACCTATGGATACCAAAAGTCCGCCGACCGGATACCAAAAGTCCGATGTGTGGGCGCAGTCGTCGCGGGGCCGGACGCAGTCGTTGCGGGCCAAGATTCACTCGATGCGGCCTTGGACTCACTCGATGCGGATCCGGATTCAGGTGTCCGCGGTGTCGCCCCGGTCGTCGCGGCCTTGGATTCAATCGTCGCGGGCCTCGCCGCAGTCGTTGCGGGTTCAGTCACGGGTTTCGCGCAGAAGAATAGTTTTTCGCGCGTTGTCTAGCCAGCCAGATTTCAACGCAAACCAGGCTATGCCAAATACTTTAAAAGGTCAGGCTGAGGTAAACGTCTTTTCAGGCAGCGCTCAGTCTGCGTCGGGCGGGGCACCGGGCGTGAGGTGGATGCGGTTCAACTCAGCCTTGTAGTCTCTCCAATCGGGCATGAATTGGTCCATTAGCCCCCAGAAACGGGCATTGTGCAGCCGCTCGTGCAAGTGGTTTAGCTCATGTACCACCACGTACTCCAGGCAGAGCAACGGCCGCTTCATCAGCTCTAGGTTCAGCCAGATGCGCCGGGCGCCAATGTTGCACGTGCCCCAGCGCGTGCGCATCTGCCGAATCCCCCAGCTAGCCGCCTGCCGCCCCACCACTGGTTCCCACTTGGCCAGCAGCTGCGGCATTAGCGCCCGCAGCTGCTGGCGGTACCAAGCCGTGAGTAAGGCCGCGCGCTGTTCCGGGGTGGCCTCGGCCGGCACGTAGAGGTGCAGCTCCCGGGTTTCGGGGTGTAGCTCCACCCGGGGACGGTCGGCGGGGTGTACAGCCAGCGTGTAGGCTTGGCCCTGGTAGAAATGCGTTTCGCCCGCTTCAAACTGTAGCTGCGGGGCAGGGGTGCGGGCCGCAAACTGCTGCTGATGTTTTTCAATCCAGGCCCGGCGCGTCCGCACAAACTCCTCCACCGCCGCCAGGGGCGTGTGCAGCGGCGCCGACACGCGCACGCGCCCGGCGGCGTACACCGTCAGCCGCAGACTGCGCATTCGCTTGCGCACCAAGTCCACTTCAATACCAGCCAGCTGCGTCAGGGCCATACAAGATGATGTTTTGGCAAAGGTAGGGGTGAGCCTCGTCCCCGCCGTTCCAAATAAATCAGAACGTCATTCCGAGTATGTGGCGTATCAAGCCAGTGTCCGAGGAATCTTGCGTGCTGATGTTGCCAAATAATCCGTCAGGCTGAGCGGAGTCGAAGCATCTCTACCGCTTTGTTATGATAGCAGTGCAACGAAGCGGTAGAGATGCTTCGACTCCGCTCAGCCTGACGTTCTATTCGGAATGACGGTCCATAAAACTCCTTACAGAACATACGCCCACAACCGCCGGTTTTTTCGCAGCTTGCGGGCTGTTTATGTACCCTGCCAACCGAGTCCGTGGCCGATTCTTTACCTGACATTCGATTCGCTATCTGCGGCGTGGGCCACATTGGCCGCCGTCATGCCTCCCTAGTGGCCCGCCAGCCCGGTGCCCGACTCGTCGCCCTCATTGATATCCGCGCGGAGCTGCAGCCCGACTTGGCCACCGAGTTTCCCGGCGTACTGTTCTTCCCGTCGCTGGAGGAGTACCTGCAGGCTGGCCCCGCCGCCGACGTACTCACGGTAGCCACGCCCAACTACCTGCACGCGCCCCAGGCCATTCAGGGCTTGCGGGCCGGCCTGCACGTGGTAGTCGAGAAGCCGATGGCCCTGCGCACGCAGGATGCTCAGGCTATTGTGGACACCGCCCAGGCCACCGGCCGCCGCGTGTTTGGGGTGATGCAAAACCGCTATTCCCCGCCCGCCGCCTGGCTTAAGCAGATCTATGATGAAGGCCGCCTCGGCCAGATTTACCTTGTGCAGCTCACCTGCTTCTGGAACCGCGACGAGCGGTACTACACGCCCGACTCCTGGCACGGCTCCCGCCAGCACGACGGGGGCACGCTGTTCACCCAGTTCAGCCACTTCGTAGACTTGCTGTACTGGGTGTTCGGCGACATCACCAACATCTCGGCCCGCTTCCGTGACTTCAACCACCAGCACCTGACCGAATTCGAAGATTCCGGCCTCGTCACCTTCGACCTCGTGCGCGGGGGCAGCGGCACGCTGCAGTACAGCACCGCCGTGTGGGACCAGAACCTCGAAAGCTCCCTCACGGTGGTAGCCGAGCATGGCAGCCTGCGCCTCGGCGGCCAGTACATGGACAAAGTAGAGCACTGCCACCTGCGCGACTATCAGTTGCCCACGCTGCCGCCCACCAACCCAGCCAACCACTACGGCGCCTACCAGGGCTCCGCCGCCAACCACGTCCACGTCATCGAAAACGTGCTGGAAACCCTGCAAAAAGGCGGTTTGGCTACCACGAATGCGCTGGAAGGCCTGAAGGTGGTAGAAATGATTGAGCGGGTGTATAGCTTGAAATAACTCTTATCCAGAAACACTTATTCAATGCAGGTCATTTTGAGCTTATGGCTGGGTTTCTTGGCAGGCTATAATCCCAGTACTACAGTACTGCAACCATCTACGTTGCGTGCGAAGCCAGGATATACTTTACAAATCAGTACGAAAGCTGCATTTGATAAAGCGCATTATCTGGCAAAACCCAGCATTGTGATGAATTGGCACAACGTCACAGTTTCCAAGAAATCAGTAAGAATAAAATTAAGTAATGGTAAAGCCGTAAGCTTTGTAGGAAAGCCGGCGGAGAAATATGAGGTTGATCAGGAAGAGTTCAGTTATGCAGGCAGCATAGCCGCTATTCATAAGTGCCTGGTCCGCTGCCAATACTGGGAATCTTCCAGAACATACATTGTCGATCAGCAGAGTGGTCGGGTCGATACCTTATGGGGCACTCCTGCGCTTTCGTCTGATCTTACCAGAATGGCCTCCTTATACGCTGGTTGGGGTATGGAGGAAATTAACGGAGTGCAGATATATAAGATGGTAAATGGAAGGGTAAAGCCATTAATAACCATTGATCAGCAGGATTGGATACCAATAGATTTATGTTGGAGCGGTAGCCAAGTAGTGCTTTTAAAAGTAGTCCCGGCAGCAGTTGCCGAAAAGGAAGCGGGGCAGTTAGCAAGGTTGCCGGCAAGCAAATACAAGTACCTGCAACTTACGATACGATAGAATGCCTAGCCCCTACGACCATCAAGCCCTACCTGACTTTGAAGCTTGGCAGCAACGGATGCAGCGGAAGCCCACGCTGCTGGGCCGCCTTACCCGCCGGGTGCAAGCGCGACTCAACGCCCTGCTGCCCGAAAAGCTGCACAAGGCCCTCACCGTCGCCATCCAGAAAATGGTGCAGGGCGTGCTGTTCGGTTCTATGCACACCACCCGCAAGCCCCTGCCCGATACCGCTCTGGCCGAGCGCGAAGCCCTGGTGCGCACCCGCATCCGCTACTACCGCAACACAGCCGCCGCCGAAGGTGCCGCCACCGGCGCGGGCGGCTTCCTGCTCGGCCTCGCCGATTTTCCGCTGCTGCTCGGTCTCAAGCTCAAGCTCCTTTTCGACGTAGCCGCCCTCTACGGGCACGATGTACGCGACTTTTCCGAGCGGCTGTTCCTGCTGCACATCTTTCAGCTGGCCTTTAGCTCCCAGCACACCCGCAACGAAATCTACCAGCGCGTAGCTACCTGGGAAACCTACCGCCACACCCTGCCCACCGATGTCAACGAGTTCGACTGGCGCACCTTCCAGCAGGAGTACCGCGACTACATCGACTTGGCCAAGCTGGCCCAGCTCATTCCCGTCATCGGGGCGGCCGTGGGAGCGGTGGCCAACTACAAGCTGGTCGAGCAGCTCGGCGAAACCGCCATCAACTGCTACCGCCTGCGCTGGTTTGCGGCCGAGAAGGAACAAGAACGACTACCATAAATACGCGTCATGCTGAGCGTAGCCGAAGCATCTCGACCGCTTCGTTGCAATGGCAATTGATTAGTAAGAGGTAGAGATGCTTCGCCAAGCTCAGCATGACGGTCTATTAGGTCATAAAAAGGCCCCGGCGTTTCCGTCGGGGCCTTTTTTATGCGTGAACCAGCAGCTTAGCTTTTGCCTTGCTGAGGAGCCGCCATGTGCTGGCGGTGAGCTTTGCGCTTCTGCATCCGCTCGGCCTGCAGCTGGGTGTATTTGGCATACTGCTCGGCACTCAGGATTTGCTTAAGCTGCGCTTCGTAGCGCTGCTTGCTGGCTTTCATGGCCGCGTGGTGCTGCTTTTTGTCGGCAGGAGCGGGGGTGGTGCCGGCCTGGGCCTTGTGGGCCTGCATTTCCTGGAAACGGGCCAGGTGCAGCTGGCGAACCTGCGTAGTTTGAGTGGCCGAAAGGTTCAGCTTCTCAGCCATTTTCTTGGCGGCTTTGTCGGCGCGCTGCTCGGGCGTGAGGTTGGCTTTCTGGTCTTTGTGGCCGCGGTGCATTTTAGCCGGTCCAGTTGGAGCCGTGGTGGTTTGGGCCGACGCTACGCCAGCGGAAATCGAGAAGGCAAGAAGGAGAACAAGAAGCTTTTTCATGACGAGAGAAGAAGTGAATTGTGCAACTGAGGAGAAGAAGCCCGCGTCAAGCTGAATCAGCAAAACCGGCTTTGGTGGGGTGGTTTGCAACTCCGGTGCCAGTTTCGGCGAAATCAGGCTAAAACTCCTTCTGAAAAAATTTAAATTTTCGGGTTAAACTTTCACCCTGGATTATCATCGGGTAGAGCAGAAGGTTGTTTAGCAGTGTATTACGTCTGGCCAAGGCTTGAAATTGCGACTGAGGTGGCGGTTTGCAGGCCGGAAATTCCGGGGCTACCTTTGCGGCATCAATTCTTTCTAGCCCGAAGGATTGTTTTTATACAGAGGCGCCGAGAGACAGGCTCGACGACGCGCCGGCAACCACCCGCACTCCGCGGAACGGTGCCAACTCCTGACCATATAAAAACAAGTTGCTGTGGACTTTTTGCCTCGCCGTACTGCTCTGCCTATCGTTTCTGCTGCCTTCGTGTGTCTGACTGGTGCTGCTGAGGCTTGTTGTAGCGCGCGGTGTTGTTGCTGAGCTAATCTGCCTGCGGGCCTGAGCTAGCTGTTGCCGGCTCCTTTCTCTGTTTTTCCTGTTGCGCAAATGCCCCGGTCGGATCAGACTGGCTGGACTGGTCTGTTTTGCAGCTGCCAGAAACCAGGTTGCGCCATTTTCTTCACTTACCCGGGAAGCTCAGGCTTCTCGCCACCCCTGTTTATGCTTAAAAAGTCCCTGGAACTCCTGCGGCTGGAAGCCGCCGAAACCGGCGCGGGCACGCTCAAACGTACCCTCAACGGCTTCAACCTGATTGCCATCGGCATCGGGGTTATCATCGGTGCGGGTTTGTTTTCGCTAACGGGTATTGCGGCGGCCAACAACGCTGGTCCGGCCGTTACGCTTTCCTTCGTGGTAGCGGCCGTGGGCTGCGCCTTTTCCGCCCTGTGCTACGCCGAGTTTGCCGCCATGGTGCCGGTAGCTGGCTCGGCCTATACCTACGCTTACGCCACTATGGGCGAGTTGTTCGCCTGGATTATCGGCTGGGATTTGGTCCTGGAATACTCGGTGGGTGCTGCTACGGTGGCCATCAGCTGGTCGCAGTACCTACTCAAGTTTCTGAGCAAGTATGGCATTCATCTGCCCCCGCAGCTGGTGATGTCGCCGTTTGAAACGGCCGCGCTGGCCGATGGCAGCACCGTGCACGGCTTCGTGAACGTGCCCGCTATGCTCATCGTGCTGGCCATTACGCTCATCATCATCCGCGGTACCTCGGGCTCGGCCTGGTTCAACGCGCTGGTGGTGACGCTGAAGGTAGCTGTGGTGCTGGTGTTCATTGCCTTGGGCTGGCAGTATATCGATCCGGCCAACTACCAACCCTACATCCCGCAGAATACCGGTGTATTTGGGGAGTTTGGCTGGAGCGGCATTCTGCGCGGGGCGGGCGTGGTGTTCTTCGTGTTCATCGGCTTTGATATTGTGGCCACCATGGCCCAGGAAACCAAGAACCCCCAGCGCAATATGCCCATCGGCATCATCGGTTCTTTGCTCATTTGCACCGTGCTGTTCGTGCTCTTTGGCCACGTGATGACGGGGCTGGCCAACTACACCGAGTTCAAGAACAGCGCCGCGCCCGTGGCCATTGCCATCGAGAAAACGCCCTACGCCTGGCTTTCCTCGGCGGTTATTCTGGCCATCATCATCGGCTACACCTCCGTCATTCTGGTGGACTTACTAGGTCAGAGCCGGGTGTTTTTCTCCATGGCCAAGGACGGGCTGCTGCCCCCGGTTTTCGCCCGCATTCACGAGCGGTTCCGCACGCCCCTGCAGTCGAACCTGCTGCTCGGGCTGTTCATTGCTTTGTTCGCGGGCTTTGTGCCCATTTCGGTGGTAGGTGAGATGACGAGCATCGGCACGCTGCTGGCTTTCGTGATGGTGTGCGCGGGCGTGCTCATCATGCGCAAAAAAGAGCCCGACGCCCCCCGCGGCTTCCGCACCCCGCTGGTGCCGCTGGTGCCCATTCTCGGCATCGTCACCTGCCTGGTTATGATGTTGTCCTTGCCTTGGGAAACGTGGCTACGCCTGGCTGTTTGGCTGGCTATTGGGCTGGCTATCTACTTCGGCTACGGCCGCAAGCACAGCAAGCTGGGGCAGCAAGCGGCGCAACGAGCGGGCTAAGCAAGCAGCTGAAGTGAATTTACAGCTACGGGCCGGGGTGAAAACCTCGGCCCGTTCTGTTTTATGCCGGGGCGCTACTTAGCTTTACTCCCGATTTAGTTTCATTTATCAGTTTATCGAATGGCAACAACTGTACTTGAGCCGCCGACCAAAGCCCGTAGGCCACCAGCTTACCCCACCATCAAAGAAAGCTGGGCGTTTCTGGGGTGGTATCTGCTCGTGATGCTGGGGGGCGGTATTCCCCTATTACTGCTCTGCGAAAAAGTCCTGCACCTTTCCCTGGCCTCCGGCCTGGTTATCATGACGGTAGTTGGTAATCTGGCCTTGCTGGGTATTATGCGCTGGCAAGCCGGCCGGCGCTGGCTGCCCATCAGGCTGCGCGGGCAGGAGCAAATGTGGCTGTACGTGGCGCTGCCTGTGCTGGTGCTGGCCATGCTTCTGGTGATTTCTCTCGTGGATTTGCTGCACCTGCCTAACTGGGCAGATAAGACGTTTAAAGACCTGGCGAAAAGCCCGATCTTGGCTTTTGTGAGCCTGTGTCTGATGGCGCCCATCCTGGAAGAGCTGCTGCTAAGAGGGGTTCTGCTGCGGGGGCTCCTGCGCAACTACCCCGGGCGGCCGTGGCTGGCCATCGGCTTATCGGCAGTGGTTTTCGGTCTTATCCACATCAACCCGGCGCAGGTAGTGGCTACAGCATTAATCGGCCTCGTGCTGGGGTGGCTCTACTACCGCACGCAGTCCCTGTGGCTGTGTATGGCCGGGCATGCCCTGAATAATCTGCTGGCTTTCGCGGGCATGATGAGTGGCAAGGAGCTGGAGGAAAAGTCGGCCGTGGAAGCCTTTGGCTCCTGGGGAGCATACCTCGGAGCGGTAGCACTAAGTGCGTTGGTGCTGTACTGGTTGCTGCGGCGGATTCAGCGTACCACAGTGCCTGCGAATTCGGCTTCCAATCCAGGAGAATCTGCGGGTGAAGTCACATTGCCGGAAGCTGGTTGATACGATACCCGATTATAATTAAAAAGCCTCACCAAGCATTTGGTGAGGCTTTTTGCTGCATATTAGGTACGTCACGATGCGCTTTGCTTTTATAGAAACAGCTTGCGCAACGACCACAGGCTCCACACAATGACCATCAAGCCCACGCCCACGAACATCCAGCGCGTGGGAATACGGCCGGCGAGACGGGCGGCAAAGGGCGCGGCGGCAATGCCACCCACAATCAGCCCGAGGATAATCTGCCAGTGTGAAATGCCAATGGTGGCGAAAAAGGTGAGGGCGCTGGCAAACGTGACGAAGAACTCCGTGACGCTCACCGAGCCGATAACGTACTGCGGCGTACGGCCCCCGGCAATGAGGGTGCTGGTGACCAACGGGCCCCAGCCACCGCCGCCAAACGAATCCAGGAAGCCCCCGGCGGCCGCCAGAAAGCCCAGCTTCTTGTGCTTTTTGCGCGGCCCGGGTTTGGAAAAGGCTTTTGAAATAATGCGAATTCCCAGCAGCAATAAGTACACGGCCAGGAAGGGCCGTACGTAGCTGCCGTAGGTTTCTCCGAATTTAGACAGCAGAAATGCGCCCAGAATAGCGCCCAATACCCCCGGAATCAGCAGCACTTTGAACAGCTTCTTGTTCACGTTGCCGAAGCGGTAGTGGTGGTAGCCGGAGGCCCCGCTGGCAAACATTTCGGCCGTGTGAATGCTGGAGCTAACGGCCGCTGGCGAAATGTTCAGCGTCATCAGGCTGATGGCCGTGACCACGCCGTAGCCCATGCCCAGCAGCCCGTCAATGAGCTGGGCTCCGAAGCCGATGGCCACGAAGATGTAGAACGTCTGGGAAGAGCTGGCCACGTCCCACACCTGCTGCCAGGTGAAGTAGTACGACAGGATGTTGAACACCAGCATGGCCGCAAACGCCAGCAGCGAAGCCGTGGCAATCTTGCGCCAGCGGGTAGCAGCCGGCGACTCATACGCCGGCCCACCCGTCAGCTCCGCCGTCACGGCGTTCAGGGACTTTACCTTGTGGGCAAAGTCGCCGCCCACTTTCTCCCGAATCTGGGACATGCGCTGGAGCACATCGTGCAACTCGTCGGGCAGGGTGTGGGTAAGCATTTCGCGCAAGCGCTTGGCAATGGTGGGCGACTTGCCGTTGGTGCTGATGGCAATTTTCAGGTCGCCCTTCTGCACGATGGAGCCGAGGTAAAAGTCGCAGGCGGCGGGCGTGTCGGCTACGTTGCAGAGCAGGCGCTGGCGCGTGGCGTCGGCCTTGATGCTCAGGTTGAGCTCCTTGTCGTTGGTGGCCACAATCACCAGGTCGTGGCCCACAAGGTCGGTGGGGTGGTAGGGCTGCTCGCGCAGCTGCACGGCAGGGTGCCGCTCGGCCAGCAGCCGCAACTCCGGCGAAAACCAAGTGGCCACCACCGTTACAGCCGCGGCGGGGCTGTTGGCCAGCATAGCCGACAGCTTCTCAAAGCCCACGGCCCCGCCGCCCACCAGCAGCACGTGCAACTGCTCAAGCTTCAGAAACACCGGAAACAGCCGGTTGACATCCGGCTGGGGCGGCGGCTCCGATTGAGGTAGAACGTTGTTAGAAGTTAGAGGCATTTGGTTGTGGTCGAGGTCAGAGAAGAAAGGCAACCAACCTCTGAGGAGGTTGAAGGTGTCATGCTGAGCGTAGTCGAAGCATCTTGGGAGTGTAGTAAACTTCCCGAAGCGGTAGAGATGCTTCGACTACGCTCAGCATGACAACTACTTGATGATACCGGCTACTCGTGGAAGGTGAGGCCGCTGAGGGTGGGCTTAACGTAGCCCTGGCGCACCACAAAATCCCCGAAACGCTCCTGCGGCTGACGGTTTTGGGCGTAGTCGGCGAGCAGGGGCGTGAGCTCCCGCACAATGCCGTCTTCGTCCAACATTTCCCGGTACAGCTTGTTCATCCGCTCCCCGTTGAAAGCGGCGCCGAGGTATAGATTGTAGCGGCCCACGGCCCGGCCCACCAACCCGATTTCGCCCAGGTAGGGGCGGGCGCAGCCGTTGGGGCAGCCCGTCATCCGCAGCAGAATGTCGTCCTGAGCCAGGCCCTGCGCGCGAATGACTTCCTCTAATCTAGCCAAAAGCTGGGGAAGATACCGCTCCGCCTCGGCAAAAGCCAATGAGCAAGTGTTCAGGGCTACGCAGGCTAAGGCCCCGCGTCGCAGGCCGGTGTGCACTTCGTTGGATTCCACCAGCACGCCGTGTTCCGTCAGAATGGCCTGCACCGCCAGCTCGTGCTGGGGTGCCACGTTGGCCAGAATCAGGTTTTGGTTGCCGGTAAGGCGGAAGTCGCCGGTGTGGAAGCGGGCAATTTCGCGCAGAGCGGTTTTCAGGCGGCTGGCTTCGGTGTCCAGCACGCGTCCGCCTTCCACGAAGAGCGTGAGGTGGCGGGCCCCATTAGGGCCGGTGCTCCACCCGAAGGCGTCGCCGGAGGAGCGGAAGGTGTAGGGGTGGGCGGGCTCCAGGTCGAAGCCCAGGCGGCGGTTCAGCTCATCTTTGAACACGTCGAGGCCCACGCGGTCCAGGGTATACTTGAGGCGGGAGAACTTGCGGTTTTCGCGGTTGCCCCAGTCGCGCTGAATGGTGACCACCTGCTCGCAGACCTCCACTACCTTATCGGCAGGCACGAAGCCGATGATATCAGCCAGACGGGGGTAGGTATCAGGCATCCCGAACGTCATGCCCATACCGCCACCTACGGCTAAATTGAAGCCAAGTAGCTTGCCGTTTTTCTCAATGGCAATCAGCCCCAGGTCGTTGGCGAAGATGTCGGTGTCGTTGTAAGGCGGCACGGCCAGCGCAATCTTGAACTTGCGGGGCAGGTAGGTTTTGCCGTAAATCGGCTCGAAGTCGCCTTCGCCGTCGTTCAGCACGCTGCTGTACTTCGATTCCCCATCGAGCCACAGTTCCCAATAGGCGGAAGTGCGCGGCGTGAGGTGGGTGCTGATGGCCTTGGTGACTTCGTATACCTGCTCGTGCACCCGCGAAAGGTGCGGGTTGGGGTTGAACATCACGTTGCGGTTCACGTCGCCGCAGCCGGCAATGCTGTCCAGCAGCACATCATTAAAACCCTGAATGGTGGCTTTCAGGTCGCGCTTGAGGACGCCGTGCAGCTGGAAAGCCTGGCGGGTGGTGAGCTTGAGCGTGTGGTTGCCGTAGGCGTCGGCCAGCTCGTCCATGCGCAGCCACTGGTCGGCCGTAGCCACCCCACCCGGCACCCGCACCCGAATCATGAAGGAGTAGAGCGGCTCCAGCTTCTGGCGTTTCCGCTCCGAGTCCAGGTCGCGGTCCGTTTGCTGGTAGGAGCCGTGGAACTTGATGAGGTGGGTATCGTCGGGGTACAGGGCGCCGGTAATCGGGTTCTGCACGCTCCCGACCAGGGTGCCACGCAAAAAGTTGCTGGCATCCTTCACGTGTTCAACTTCGGAGAGCTTGAGGGTATCAGCCATTACGGTTGTGAGGGACTAGGAGTGGGGACGGGCGGGGGCGTAGGCCGCAAGTCAAAATTGTGGAAGTAGAACAGCCGGATGGTGTGCTGATTGCGGTAGGTGCTGCCCGCCGGCAGCTGCTGAAACAGGTGCATGTAGCCGCCCTGCAGCTGCCCGTGCTTGCTTACCTGATAGGATAGCCCGGCGAAGAAGCGGTTTTGGTCGAAGTAGTTGTAGCGGATTTCCCTGCCGAGGTTCATCATCACCTCGTTGTTGAGCAGGAACTGCACCCCGCCCGGCTCGAAGCCGCGTTTGGTAAGCGGCAGAAACAGGGCTGCGTTGTAGCGGATGCGGTAGTTGAAGTCGAAGTCGTCGGTGCGCTCATTGCTTTGAATGGTGCGCCGAAACCTTTCTTCCAGCCGCACCCACTGCATCAGGCGGGCTTTGGGAAACTTGGTAAACCACTGCACCTGCTGCCAGGGTCGGTGCTCGGGCTGGGCTACAGTGCGGCTTCCATCGGGGTAGTGGTGTACGTAGGCGTAGCCGCCGGTCAGGCGCACGTCGTCCGTGAGGTAATAGGTGAGCCCAACGCGGGCCAGGGCCTGAAATTTCTCCCGCACGAAGTGGTCGTGCAGGCGCAGGTGCAGGTCGGTCCAGGAGCCCCAGCGCTGCGAAAACCGCGTTTGGTTGAACACGCCTAGCCAGGTCTGCTGCTCCCGCACATACTGCTTCTGCGCCCGCAGCGGCGCGGCCGCGAGCAACAGAAGCAGCAGAACAAAAAAGGCGCGTGGCATCGAGCGGAGCAGCTAGCGGATGATGTTGTTGTCGAAGGTGAGGGCCACGTAGTAGAGGCCGCCAATGGTTGGGCCTGCCGCGTACTGGATGTAGCGGTTGTTGAGCAGGTTGGTGCCACCCAGCTTGATGGTCGACTTCAGGGCCGGAATACGCACGTTCACCTGGGCGTCTACGGTGGAGTAGGCCGGAATCTGGCCGTTGGCCAGCTGGCTTTCCCAGTAGAAGGAATCCTGGAAGCGCCACACCACATTAAAGCCCACGTTGCGTACAATCTCGCGGTTGCCGAAGCTCAGGTTGGTGGTCCACTTCGGCGTGTTGAAGCCCGTGATGAACACATCCTTTTCCTCGTTGGCGGCAATGTTGTTGTAGTTCACGTTGCCGGCCACCGTGTACTTCTGGTAGAAGTTGTAGGTGATGCCCAGGGCCGAGCCGTAGCTGCGGTAGGTGTTGCGGGCGTTGGTGTACACGCGGTAACGGTCCTGCTTGGAGCGGGAGAGCATGTCCAGCACGGCCGCGTCCGTCAGCACCGGCCCCGATTTCGGTACGGCTACTTCCACCTGCCCCAGGAAGCCGGAGTACTCGTTGTAGTAGGCGTCGATGTCCAGGGCCAGGCTGTTGTCGAGCAGCACGCTCTTATAGCCTACCTCGAAGGCGTTGATGTGCTCAGGCTCTTCCGTGGGCAGGTTAGCTACCTGCAGCACGTCCCGGTTTTTTAGGGCGGCCTCGTTGCGGGGAGTACCAGCGGCCACATCCTTGTTCACAGCGGCCGTGAAGTTGTCGAGCGAAGTCAGCGTGTAGGAGTTTTCGAGGAAGCCCAGGCCTTCGTTTACGCGGGCCAGGCCGCCCACACGGCGCACGTTGCCGTTGTTCACAAACGACAGGGCCTCAAACAAGGCCGGGAAGCGCCAGCCGTTCTGGAAGGAAGCGCGCAGGTTGTGGCGCTGGGCAATGGTGTACACGGCGGCCACCCGCGGGTTCAGCTTGGGGTTGAACTCGGGGTTGTAGTCCACGCGCAGGGAGGCGTTCAGCTTGAGGCGGTCCTGGAACAGCAGCTTGGTGGCCTGGGCGAAAGCGCCGTACTTTTTGTAGTACAGGTTATTGCCGCCGGGCGTGTTGCGGTCGGCCAGGGGCTTGGAGAAGTCCACGAAGTTGTTGCCGTCGGGAATGACCTCGTAGATGCGGGCGTCGGCGCCCATCACCACGTCAGCAAACTTGATGCGCTGGCCCAGGTTCCACTGCGCTTCGTTGTGGTAGGTGCGGCTGCGCTGCCAGAGGGCGGCCCCGCCGGTGGCCGGGGCGCCGGGCACGTTCACGCCGCTGTCCCAGTTGTTGATGCCCGTGATGGTGTTTTTCAGTTGCTCGAAGGCGGCGGTGCCGGGCTGGGCCCGACCAGCATCGGCGGCAGCGCGGGCCGCCTGCATGGCAGCAGCCAGGTCGGTGCCGGCGTCTACCTGCTTCTGCAGCTCGGCCTGAAACTTATCGGCCCAGCTGGTTTTGGGGCCGGAGCCGGTAGTGAGGGCCGTGGCGCCGTTCTGCAAATCCAGGTTCAAAGCCAGCGGGTTCAGGTTATAGGAGTCCCCCGTGTTTTCTACCAGCACGTAGCTGCGTACGTAGTAGTCGGCGCCGCGCAGCTCCAGCTTGTGGTTCTGCACCGACACATCCTTGAGCTGAATTTTGTTGCCGCGTTGGAAAATGCCGTCCATCAGGCCGTAGCGGTAGCCGTAGCTCAGCTCCAGCTTGTCGGTGAACTTGTAAAACAGGCCGCCGTCGAACTTGAGGTTGCGCACGGTGGGCGAAATCAAATCCTTCTCGTAGTAGCCCGTGCGGCGTACGTTGAAGGTTTCCGTCTTGCCCTGGTAGGTGATGGGAATGGCCACGTTGCCGCTGCGGTCGTCGCCGTAGCGGTTCCAGAGGTCGGCAGCGGGGTTGTTAGCCCCGCTCAGCTCCGGGAAGCGTGGGTTGGCCGAGTTTAGGTTCTGCGGGTTCTGGTCAATCTGGGTGTCGGCCAGCCAGTCGGTGCCGTGCAGGTAGGAACCGTTCAGCTTGAAGGCAAAGCGGCTACCAATGGCCTGGGCGTAGCGCACGGCCGTTTCGGTGAGGGCGCTGGGGGCGCGGTCCTTGCCATCCACGTGGTTGACGCCCACTTTCTGGTACACGCTCAGGCCCTGGTAGGTGAAGGGGCTTTTGGTGGTGAGGTTGGCCATGCCGTTGATGGCATTCATGCCGTACAGGGCCGAGGCGGCACCGGGCGTAATTTCCACAGAAGCAATATCCAGCTCCGTGGGCCCGATGGCGTTGCCCAGGGGCACGCCCAGGGTGGCCGCCTGCATGTCTACCCCATCCACCAGCTGCATAAAGCGGAAGTTGTTGGGAATGTTGAAGCCGCGGGTATTGGGCACTTTGAAGGTAAGCGAGCTGGTGGTCATCTGCACGCCCTTCACGTTCTCCAGGGCGTCGTAGAAGCTGGGCGCGGGCGTTTCCTTAATGGCACGGATGTCGAGCTTTTCAATGGCTACCGGGGAGCGGAGCCGGCTTTCCTCCACCCGGGAGGCCGACACGACCACCTCGTTCACCAGCACGGGCTTCGATTCCAGTTGCACGGCAATGGGCTGGCTGCCGCTGGCAATTTCCAGCTCCCGGGGCTCGTAACCGATAATATTGAAGACGATAGTGAAGGGAAACCGCAGGCGGGCCTGGAGCACAAATTTGCCGCTGGCGTCGCTCTGGGCGCTCATCAGGCCGCCTTTTACGTTTACGCTTACCCCAGGCAAGGGCTGTTGGGTGTCTTTTTCGCGGACGGTGCCGCTGATGGAAATCAATTGGTCCTGGGCCTGGGCGGCCATCAGACTGGCAAACAGTAAGATCAGGAGAATCCAGAAAGAAGCGTAGTACTTCTTCATCACAGAAAAGGCGTTTGGAGGAGAAAGAGAAGGGAGTAGACTGGGCTGGGGGAGCCAGCAGAAAAGGAGGGAAGCCGGGGCTTCCAGGGTGCCTTAGGGGCGTAGCGGTAAGCGGCTCGGGTCAGGCACACGGCGGCTTTTACCGGCTACTACAACATCGTCTTTGCGAAACGCGCATCTGGTTGGACTGAGTAAGTAGTGTTTGGGCTAAGGGAGCTTGATTGGTTGCTGGGCTGACTAGTACACGTCTTCCAGGTAGCGGCGCTGTTTGCGCAGCTGTTTGATGTAGTCGGCGGCGTAGTCGGCGTCTTTCCCGCTTTCCTGCTGAATGATGGTGAGCAGCGCCTGGCGCACGTCGGCGGCCATGCGGTTTTTATCGCCGCACACGTAGAAGTAGGCCCCGTTTTCGAGCTGGTCGTAAAGGCGGGCACTTTGCTCAAGCAGACGGTGCTGGATGTACACTTTCTGCTGCTGGTCGCGGGAGAAGGCCACGTCGAGGCGGTCCAGCGTGCCTTTTTTCAGGTGCTGCTGCCACTCGGTCTGGTACAGGAAGTCGGTGGTGAAGTGGGGGTTGCCAAACACCAGCCAGTTTCGGCCGGCCGCGCCGGTTTCGGCCCGCTCCTCCACGAAGGCCCGGAACGGGGCCACGCCGGTGCCCGCGCCCACCAGGATAATGTCGGTAGCCGCATCCTGAGGCAGCTTGAAGTACTCGTTGCGGTCAATCCACACGCGGGCCGTGTCGCCGATGGTCAGCGCATCGGCCTGGTAGGCCGAGCAGGCGCCGTGCTTGCGGCGGCCATTGGTTTCGTAGCGCACGGCGCCTACGGTGAGGTGTACTTCCTCGGGGTGAGCCAGCAGAGAGCTGGCAATGGAGTAGGCCCGGGCCGGCAGAGGCCGCAGCACCGCCGCCAGCTGCTGGCCCGATAGTTCTACCGGAAACTCCGTGAGCAGGTCAGCCACGTCGCGGCCGTAGAGGTAGTCGGGCAGCTGGGCTTTGTTGGTGAGAATGTCGCGCAGCTTGGGGTGCTGCGGGGCCACGGCGGCGTAGCGTTCCACCACGTCCCGCGTGAGCACCGACAGCTCCAGCTTCTCGGCCAGGGCCGTGTGCAAGTCAAATTCCGTGTCGTTGAGCTTTACCGGGGCCGTGGCATTCAAGCGCGCAGCTTGGATTACCTCCTGCACCAAGGCCTCCTGGTTCACGGGCTGCACCATCAGCGCGTCGCCGGCTTCGTAGGCAATGCCGGAGCCCGCCAGGGAGAATTCTAAGTGGTAGGTTTCCTTGGTGGAGCCGCGGCCGTTCAGCTGAATTTTCTCCAGCAGCTCCGCGGCGAAAGGGTTGTGGCTAGTGTATTCCACCTTTTCTTCCACGTCAGCCTCCCCCGCGGCCACCAGCTGGTTTACCTGCACGGAAGGCTGCGCAGTGGCAACTGGGGCAGCGGCCGGAGCCGGCTGAGACACCAGCGCCAGCACCTGCTCGGCCCAGCGGCGGGCTTCGGCTTCAAACTCCACATCGCAGTCTACGCGCTCCAGCAGGCGCTTGCCGCCTAGCTCGGCCAGGCGCTGGTCGAATTCGAAGCCAGTCTGGCAGAACTGCAAGTAGCTTTTGTCGCCGAGGGCCAGCACGGCGAAGCGCAGGTTGGGCAGCTTGGGGGCGCGGTTGCTGAGCAGAAACTGGTGCAGCTCCTCAGCGGCAATGGGCGGGTCGCCCTCGCCCTGGGTACTTACCACCACCAACAGCTGCTGCTCGTTTTTCAGCTCCTTGGTCGGGTAGTCATTCATGTCGCGCACGACCACGGCCAGGCCGCGCTGCCGCGCTGCTTCCGCTACCAAGCCCGCTGCCTTCTTGCTGTTGCCGGTCTGGGAACCGAAGAGAATGGTCAGGCGGGGCGTATCAGCAGCCGGCGCAGCGGCAACTAAGGTAGCAGGCAAAGACGCCGGAGCTGCCGCGGCACCAGCCGAGCGGCCGTAGAAGTACCCACTCAGCCACAGCAGCTGCTGCTCGGTGAGGCCGCCCGCGAACTGCTGAAGGCTGGCGTCATCCAGACCCAGGGGCAGCGTGAAAGTTGAGGTGATGGACATGGCAAAAACAGGATGACGGCGTAGAGGGAAGTCAGTAGAAAACCGGCCGGAAATCCGTCCGAGTAGGTAAATCAGGCCACCTCGGCGTAAGAGGCATCGGCAAAAACGGTGGGTAGGGCCTGCGTCAGCACTTCGGGCGTGGCCAGCCGCGTCACTTCCCCAATGATGATGATGGCCGGGGCCCCGATGCCGGCTTCCAGCGCCCGGGCCGGTAGTTCGGCTACGGTGCCTGTTACCAGCCGGGCGGTGGACAGGGTGCCGTTCTGAATAATGGCGGCGGGCGTCTCGGCCTGGCCCTGCGCGCAGTAGAGTTGCACAATATTGGGCAGCTCACCCAGGCCCATCAGTATCACGGTGGTAGCGCGGGAGCGGGCGGCTTCGGCCACGCTGGAAGCCAGCTCGCCGGTAGCCGTGGTGGCCGTAATCACCCGGAAACCTTCACTGGCGCCCCGGTGCGTGACCGGAATGCCCACGCTGCCCGCCGCCGCTACCGCGCTGCTGATGCCGGGCACGTAGTCGGTGCGCAAGCCATGGGCTTCGGCATACAGCATTTCCTCCCGGCCCCGCCCAAATACGAATGGGTCCCCACCTTTCAGGCGCACCACGTGGCCGGAGCGGTGGGCGTGCTCTACAATCAGGGCATTGATTTCGTCCTGGGAAAAGCTGCGCATGCCGCGCCGCTTGCCCACCGATACCAGCACGGCGTCCGGCCTAGCGTGTTGCAGTAGCTCCCGGTTTGCCAGGGCATCGTAGAGGATGACGTCGGCTTCACCCAGCACCCGCGCCCCTTTGAGCGTGAGCAGCTCCGGGTCGCCGGGGCCGGCTCCAAGGACGGTCAGACGGGGCGTTTTCATGTATTGAAAGAGGAATGCGTAGATTAAAGGGAGGCTATTATGCTGAGCGAAGCCAAAGCATAATGGGCTGGAGGGCTAGATGGAAAAGGCTACCGGCGAAGGCTCGGGGGCGGTGAAGTAGTTGGCGTTGGCCGCGCCAATGAGGCCAGCTGCCAACGTGTCGCCGCTGAGCTCGTCTACCAGAATAAAGGAGCCGGTGGCCCGGTTCTGGTGGTAGTTATCCACGGCGACTGGCACGGCCGTTTTCAGGCGCACCCGCACAATGTCGTTGAGCTGGGCCGAGTCGGCGGCAGCACGACCGAAGGTGTGCACGTTCACTTTGTGCAGAATGGTGGGAATGGCCGCTTTCACCAGCGCCGAGTGATGCTGAAGCAGCAACTTCCGACCCGGCCACAGGGGCTGCTCGCTCATCCAGCACAAGGTAGCTTCCAGCTCCCGGGTAAGCGTGGGCTCGTCGCTGGCCGGTACAATGGAGTCACCGCGGCTTACGTCCACATCATCGCGCAGCCGGATAACCACCGCCTGCGGGGCCGAGGCGGCTTCCACCTCCTGCTGATTTACTTCAATTGCTTCAATGGTTGTCTCCGAGCCGGAGGGCAATACGCGCACCCGGTCGCCGCGACGGTACTGTCCGCTCAGCACCTGGCCCGCGTAGCCGCGGTAGTCGGGTAGCTCAGGCGTTTGAGGGCGGATGACATATTGCACCTGAAAGCGAGGAGCAGCTGCGGTTTCTACGGCGCCAGGCACGCTTTCCAGGTGCTCCAACAGGCTGGGGCCCGTATACCAGGGCAGGTGCTTGGAGCGGCTTACCACGTTGTCGCCATTCAGGGCGCTGAGGGGAATGGCCGTGGCCGTGGGAAGCTGGAAGTGGTCGGTGAGGGCGGCGTAATCGGCCGCAATCTGGTCGAAAACGGTTTCATCGAAGTTCACCAAATCCATCTTGTTCACGGCCAGCACGAAGTGGCGGATGCCCAGCAGGGCAGCAATGAGGGTATGGCGGCGCGTCTGCTCAATCACGCCCTGGCGCGCATCTACCAGCACAATGGCCAGGTCGGCGTTGGAGGCGCCGGTCACCATGTTGCGGGTGTACTGCACGTGGCCGGGGGCATCCGTGATGATGAACTTGCGGCGGGGCGTGGTAAAATATTTATAGGCTACATCAATGGTGATGCCCTGTTCCCGCTCGGCGCGCAGGCCGTCGGTGAGCAAAGCCAGGTCCACCACGCCGCCCGAGGCCTGGCGCTTTTCCAGGGCCGCCAGCACATCCAGCGACACGGATTCGGAATCGTAGAGCAGGCGCCCAATCAGGGTGCTTTTGCCGTCGTCTACGCTGCCGCAAGTAATAAATCGGAGAAGGTCCAAAGTCGTTAGATCTTAGAAGTTAGAGCTTAGAACTGAGAAGAGGGAGACGGAACTATCTATGTTCTACGCTCTAACTTCTCACCTCTATTAATCAGAAATACCCGTTGCGCTTGCGGTCTTCCATGCCGGCTTCGGAGATATTGTCGTCGAGGCGGGTAGCGCCCCGTTCGCTTACCTTGGCCAGGAGCAGGTCCTGGATGATGTCTTCCACCGTGGCCGCGTCGCTTTCCACGGCGGCCGTGCAGGTGGAGTCGCCCACCGTGCGGAAGCGCACCTGCCGGGTGACAATCTCATCGTCTTTTTCCAGGCGAATGTGCTCGGTAAGACCTAGCAGCTGGCCCGAGGGCAGCACCACGCAGGTGCGCTCGTGGCCGAAGTAGATGTCGGGCAAGGCAATGTTTTCGCGCTGGATGTAGCGCCACACGTCCAGCTCTGTCCAGTTGGAAATCGGGAACACGCGCACATTTTCCCCCTTCTGAATGCGGCCGTTGTAGATGTTCCACAGCTCGGGGCGCTGGCGCTTGGGGTCCCACTGGCCAAACTCGTCGCGCACCGAGAAGATGCGTTCCTTGGCGCGGGCCTTTTCCTCGTCGCGGCGGGCTCCCCCAATGCAGGCATCAAACTCAAACTCCTCGATGGTCTCCAGCAGAGTGTAGGTCTGCAGCGGGTTGCGGCTGGGGTATTTGCCCACCGGCTCGCGCAGGCGCTGGCGCCGGATAGTATCCTCCACGCTGCGCACAATCAGCTTTTCGCCCAACTGCTCGGCCAGCGCATCGCGGTAGGCCAATACCTCGGGGAAGTTGTGGCCGGTATCTACGTGCACCAAGGGAAAAGGAAAGCGGCCGGGACGGAACGCCTTTTCAGCCAGGCGCGTGAGCACAATAGAATCTTTGCCACCCGAGAACAGCAGGGCGGGCCGCTCAAACTGGCCGGCTACTTCCCGCAGGATGTGGATGGCTTCGGCTTCCAGCCGGTCGAGGTAATCGAAGGAAGGGGTACTCATACGAAACGGGTATTGCTTGTTACTTAGTGGGTGGGCACCGGCTCTACCACCGGGTCGGGGCCGTTGTGCACGGCGGTGGCGTGCAGGCCGCACTCCTTGGCCGAAAGGTCTTCCCACCACCAGCGGCCGGCACGGAAGTCCTCGCCCGGTTTGATGGCGCGGGTGCAGGGCGCGCACCCGATGCTCACGAAGCCTTGTTTGTGGAGCGTGTTCACCGGGATGCCGTGCTCCTGGGTGAAGGCCACGGCCTCGTCCCAGGTCCAGTCGAAGAGCGGGTGTACTTTAATCAGGTTATGCGCTGCATCCCACTCCACGGGCTCCATGGTCTGGCGGTTCTGGGACTGCTCGGCCCGGATGCCCGTTACCCAAGCCTGTTGCCCGGCCAAGGCGCGGTTCAGGGGCTCTACCTTGCGGATGTAGCAGCACTCCTTGCGGTTTTCCACGCTTTCGTAGAAGGAATTAGGGCCTTTCTCCAAAAGCAGGGTCTGCACGCTGTCCTGACGCGGGGCAAACACCTCAATCGGCTTCTGGTACCGGAGCAGGGTCTTGTTCCAGGTGGCGTAGGTTTCCTGGAAGTTGCGGCCCGTATCGAGCGTGAACACCCGGATGGGCAAGTCGAACTCAAAAATCAAGTGGGTGATAATCTGGTCTTCCAAGCCAAACGAGGTAGAGAAAACCGCCGAAGTAGGGTGCAGGGAAGCTACCAGGCGCAACCGCTCCAGGGCAGTTGCTTGCGTGAGCTGAAGGCGTAGGTCGTCCAGCTGCGGAACGGCCAACGCGGCTGAGGCTGCGGGCATACGAACAGGAAGTGGGGAGAAGAACCCGCCGTAAGAGGGCAGGGGTTCGGCCAGATGGAGCCCCGAAGTAGCGGCCAGCGTGCGGCAAAGGCAGCTGGGCAAGTACGGCAGGGCGTGAATGGGCGTGGGCAGGGATAGTAGCTGCCACGCATGGCAGCTCCTTACAAGGCTGAGCTTAGCCTAGGCGCCGGGAAAGGGAGGGGTGTGAACTAGCAACAACACGCCATGCCCATCATAGCACAACACCCATGCTGTACAGCAATGGAGGTGGCGGAGGCAGTGGCGAGGTTGGACAAGTAGTTCACGGCTTGTTGTTTTTATATGTTCAGGACTTGGCACCGTTTCGGATGGTCCGCTGGTTGCCGGCGTTTCCTAGAGCCTGTCTCTCCACGCCTCTGTATAAAAACAATCCTTTGGGGGGTAAAGAATTGGTAAGACAAATGTACGAGCCGAAATTTTATAGTTCCAAATTTTCTTTTCTCGCGAGCCGCTGCCTACCAGGGAAGAGAGCCGCTGATTTATCGGAAATATCTAACTCAGGGGGCTCTAATCGACTACTTAGAGAATAGTGGTTTTCAATCTGGCTGCCAGCTGGGTAGTGTGGTAAGAATACAATTTCTACGACTGCTGCTTTGCTTAGGACCAGCCAATAGATAGGGCCCATCTACCATCCTGAAAAAACTTTATTGGCGGGTTATGCCATTTCACCCTAATGATTTCCAATGAGTGTCATCAACTAGCCTGGGCTTCCCGAAGTTCATCGGAGAGGCCCTTGACTGCGGGCCTGCACTAACCGGCGAGAGTGCAATCAGGCTGGCGGGTTTTGGCGGCGGAATTTTTGCAGCAGCGCCGTGGCTTCCGGGGCTGATTTGGTGAGCAATATCAGCGCGGCGTACACTATCGTCAGTACCGTAGAGCGCAAGAGCATGGTGGCCAGCGCCGAATTGAAAGTTGGCATTAGCCAAGCCGCGCCGCCGGCAACGGCCGCGCTGAGCAAAATCAGCGGGATACGGGCCGTGAAGGGCTGCATGCGGTAGCTGTGCCACACAAACCAGGTGCGGGCCAAGTTGATGCTGACAATAGCCAGCAGAAAAGCCACGGCGGCGCCCGTCAGCCCCAGGCGGGGAATGAGCAAGGCGTTCAATCCAATGGTGACCAACGCCAGCGACACGTTGAAGAGTAAGTCGTAGCGGTAGCGGGGAGAAGTGACGACGATGAGCCCGTTCAGCCCGGTGATGCCATCAAACAGACGTGCGGCCAGCAGCACTAGCACGGCCGTGGTGCCCGCCTGCAGGGCCGGGTTGTTCATCAGGCCGTAAATGAAATCCAGGTTCAGGCCGATGCCCAGGGCCAGGTAGCAGCCCAGCACGGCGTTCAGGCGGGTAGTGTCGCGGTAGAAGGCAGCCATGCGCGGCAGGGCATTTTCCTTCCAGTAGTCGGCCAGCAGCGGAAAGGCAATTTTGTTGAGCGAGCGGGCCGGCAGCGTGAGGGCTGTGCTGATGAAAAAGGCAATGCTGTACACACCCGCCGCCGCCAGGTTCAGCTGGGAACTCACCATCAGCGTGTCAATATTCATGATGATGGTGCCCGAGATATTGGCCAGCAGCGCAAACGCCCCGAAGCTCAGAATACCCCTTATCGGTTGCACCCGCAGAGCCGCCGTGGTTGGCCGCACGTGCAGCTCACCGATGTACGCCAGATAAACCGTGAGTAGCAGCGCAATGCCGCTCATAGTGCCGATGTACGCCAGCACGTAGCCGTGAAATGACAAGTAGCCCAGCCCGTAGAGTACTGCCGCGCCGGCCTGCAGCACCCGCAGCAGGATTTCCTGCACAAACGACGAAAACGCCGTGTGGTACAACCCTTTCAGGTAGGCATCCTGCAGGGAATAGAGCATCACAAACAGCGCCAGCCCCGCGGCCCAGCCGTAGTAAGAACTAATAAGGGCGCGGTCCTGGGCGTGCTCGTAGAAGCCCAGCACCAGCGGCTTTCCGCTCAGGTAGAGCAGCGTGACCAAGCCAAACCCCAGCAACGGAATACCCAGCAGCAAGGGCAAGAAGCCTTGGTGCCCGGCCTCCCGATTGCGGAAATACGGGAAAAACCGGATGCCCACGCTGGCAAAGCCCAGGGCGGAGAGCTGGGCGTAAATGGTGGCAATAGACAGCAAGGTGCTCGTGAGGCCCAACTGGTTGGCGGCCAGAAAGCGCGGCACGATGAAGGCCGTGTTGAGAAAACCCAGCGCCAGCCCGAGGTAGGAAATAATGGTATTGCGCAGCCCCTGCCGCTGAACGATGCCCAAAAGTGAATGAGTGAATGAGTGAATAAGTGAATGAGTAAGGAGCCATTCGATGTATGGGTCCTGTCACATCCACTCACAAATATCCCGGCCGTTGACAAAGGACGCGTTGCGGCTGCGAAGGTACTTCATGAGGGCGTGGAACTCGCGGGGGCCGTTGTGGTGGTTGACCGGGTCGAAGTTCTCGTTGTGCCAAAGTACCGTGCACACGCCCCCGAACCGCACTATTTCCGTCAGCATGGGCAGCAGGGCCGGCAGCACTTCCGCTGGTTTCAGCTGCAGGTAGCGCGGGTGGTAGAGTGTGGCGTCCATCACGTTCAGCGGAATTTCCAGGAAGTCACAGGCAGCGCCGGTCTGAAAGTTGAAAGGGTAGAATGGCTGGCAAAAGGAATTCCGAAAGCCAAAATGCTCGGCAAACCCCAAGGTGGAGTCATAGGAAAACCCCGCCTGCTGCACCAGCTGCGGGGTGGAGCGCGGTTCCCAGCACAGGTAATGAAACCGCAAGCCCAGAGGCGGCACCGTAGCTTTGCCTACCGCGGCGGCCTCGGTTTGTAGCTGGCTCAGGTTGCGAGCAGTGCCGATGCTGGCGTGCACCGCCGCCTCGGCACCGGCTGCCTGCAGCGCAGGCCACTGGGCCTGGATAGTAGTCAGCTGATAATCTGCATTGGGAGTGCCGTTAGCGGCTTTTTCATTTTCAGGCAGAATGAAAAAAGTGCTTTTAGCTCCGTAGCCTGCCACGGTTTGCTGCACCTCCGCCAGATTATCCCAGGTGTCTTTCTCCTTAAAGTGCCGCCAGAACTGCCGGCCAAAGCTGAGTAGCCGCCCCTGGCGCAGGGCTGCTTTGGCCGGAGCCTTCCAGGCACTGTGCAGGCTGTCGATGTCGTGGGTGATGAAGGCGGCCCATTGGGCATTGCCAGCCCAGCAGCGCGGGTGCAGTAGCTGGCCGGTCACGTGCTCTATGGCCTTTCTGAGCACGTCGAAATAGTAGTTGACGACGGGCACGGCTACAAAGCCATAGCGCTGCTGCACGCTGGCGGCGTATGGAAACCGTCCGTGCTGATCACGCTCCGCGGAGAAATACTCCTGCCAGCCGCTGAGCAGATAGAAAGCCGCCGAAATGAGGTCGGCCCGAACGAGGACCTTTTGTTCCGGCAGCAGTTCCAGCAGCGGACCTTCCGACGTGAAGAAGAACGGTATCCGCTGACCGAGCCACTCGTGCCAGGTGGGCTCGGGTGGAAAAGGCGCTACGTCATCGAAAAAGCCTTGGGCATGATCCTCTATCTGCAGTTGCTTGCCCATTTGCCCTTCCACGGAAGTGCGCAAGGCTTCGGGGCCTGGGTAGCACTGCCAGAAGTGCTGTAGCACGTACCGCGTTTGGCTGGCACGCGAAACACCGGAAGCCGCCGCTTCCGGAATGTCACGGCCGTACAGGGTGTCGATTTCCATGCGCCGAAAATACGGGAATACAGCGCCTTACCGTACCACTTCTAGCCAGCCTTTGTAGGTGCTCCGCGTATCGGCCCGCTGCAGCACGAAGTAGTAGGCACCCGCGGCGGCCGTAGCGCCCCAGTCGTTGGCATACCGGCTGGTGGTATACACCTGCTTGCCCCAGCGGTTGAAGACCGTTAAAGACCAGGTACCAGTAGCCGTGGCCAGCAGCTGGAAGGTGTCGTTTTTACGGTCGCCGTTGGGCGTGATGATGTTGGGTACACACAGCTCAAGCTGGATAGACCGGGAGGCCGTTTGGGTACCACAAGCATTGCTGACCTGCACCGAGTAGGTGCCCGGCTGCCGCACCGTGAGGGTGCGGCCCGCAGTACCATCGTTCCAGCGGTAGGTCAGAAATTCGCCCTGCGGTGCCCGGAGCGTAATGGCTTCTCCCTCGCAGGCGGTTGTGTCGGCCCCGAGGCTGAAGTTGGGAATAGCTGCCGCCGCCCGAACCGTTACGCGCTTGCTGATGGAGCAACCCGATGGATAGGTAGCCGTGACGGTGTACGTGCCAGTGGCTGCAAGGGAAACATTGGCGGTGGTGGTGCCATTGCTCCACCGGTAGGAGGTAGCACCCTGCCCAACGGCCTGAAGGACTACGGCCGCGCCCGGGCATAGCAGCGAGTCGCCGGTAATCGTGAGTGTGGGCTGGAACAGCATGACGGTGTGCTCATCCGTGACCGTGCACCCGCCCGGGTAAGTAGCCGAGACGGAGTACGTGCCGGGTTTGGTTACCGAAATAGCGGCTGTGGTGGCCCCGGTATTCCATTTGTAAGCAACGCCCTTGCCCTCCGTCGCCTGGAGCTGTACCGAGCCGCCCGCACAAATCTGGGTAGCTCCGGCAATAGCCACGGCTGGCTGAATAACCGTGCGCTTCGCCGTCAGGGTACAGCCATTGGGGTAGGTGACGGTGAGGGTATACGTACCGGCTTGCGCTGGACTGATGCTGGCTGTGGTGGCCCCGGTGCTCCAGCGGTAAGTAGCTCCTGCCACGGTTAGCGTTGGGGTGAGAGAAAGCGCCCTGCCAGCGCATAATACCGTATCCGCCGACAGCGTGAGCTTGGGCTGAACCACGGTGCGGCGCGCTTCTACCTGGCAGCCATTCGGATACGTGGCTACCAGGGTGTACGTACCAGGCTGAGCTACGATGAGGGCTTCGGTGGTGGCCCCGGTATTCCAGCGCACTCCCGTAGCCCCCGCCGTAATGGCCTGAACGCGGAGCTGCAACGTGCCATTGGGGCACAGGAGCGTATCAGCACTCAGCTTCAAGGCGGGTTGTACCACCGTGTGCTGGCTGGTGACGGTACAGCCGCTGGGGAACTGAGTGGTGACGCGGTAGGTGCCCGGCTTGGTTACCTGAATGGCCGCCGTAGTGGCGCCGGTGCTCCATTGGAAGGTAGCACCCGTAGCTGGAGTAGCCGTGGCCTGTAGGGTAGTAGTGCTGTTGGTGCACAACAGGGTTGCCCCCGTAACGCGTACCGTCGGCGCGCTGAGGGTAGTGGACGAGGTGAGCGTGCAGCCATTGGCAAAAGTGGCCGTCACGGTATAGGTTCCTGCCTGCATTACGGGTAGCGTAGCGGTGGTGGCCCCGGTGCTCCATTTGTAGGTAGCCGTAGGCGCGGCCTGCGCTTTCAGCTGCACGGTGGTGCCAGGGCATACAAGCGAGGGACCAGTAAGCTGTAATGTGGGAATACTGATGGTGCGGCTGCTGGTCAGCGTGCAGCCGTTGGGGAAGGTGGCCGTTACGGTATAGGTACCGGCTTTTGTTACCGCCAGGGTGGCGGTAGTCGCGCCGGTGTTCCATTTAAAGGAAACCCCGACGGTTGGCGTCACGGCCCGCAGCTGAACACTGCTCCCGCTGCACAGCAGGGTTTCGCCTTCCAGGGCCAATGTGGGGGCTACCACGGTTTGACTACCCGTGATGGTACAGCCCCCGGCCAGCGTGAACGTAACGGAGTAAGTACCTGCCTGGGTAACGGAAATTGTGGAGGTAGTGGCCCCGGTGCTCCACTTGTACGCAGACGCGCCGGGCACGGAAACACCCAGCTGCAGCGCGCTGCCCGGGCAAAGCAGCGTTCCACCCGTTATGTCAACTTTTCCTCCATCCCCGGCGGAGGATACCGGAATGTACTCGCTCCGGTACGACTGAGCCGCTAGTACTAAGCTCTCATTGCTGAACACGGGCGCCGCTTCCGTCCAGGTGTTGGTGTTGGTCGAGCGGGTGTAAAGGTCCGTGCAGCTGCTGGCACCAGCCTCGGGGTGTAGGCGCAGCTGGTAAGTGCCAGTGCTGCCCCGGCTAAACACACCAAAGTAAGTATCCGTAGCACTGCCGGCGGGCTTTATTGACGGGGCCTGATTCACGGCATACAACTGCACCCCATCCGTAAGTGCTAGGCTGCTGACAATGGCCGAGTCTCGATTAGCCGCTTTTAAACCCAGCTTGGCTTTGCTAAGGTTACTGCCGTAAATCGATGCTGACAAGTCGCCGATAGGCGCACCGGAGAGCTTCCAGGGGGCATTGCCAAAATTCTGCAGGGTGCCATTCACCGGCACACTTCCTTTATCGATAACGGTGGTGCCGCTGCTTTGGTCAAACGTGTAGTAACCAACCAGCTCCGCTGGAGGCGTCGTCAGCTTGCGGCACATGTTGGCCTGAATCTGCTCGGCCGTAAGGGCCGTCCGCCACAGCTTTATCTCGTCAATTTCGCCGGAGAAGTACCAGTTATCAAGCACATAATAGCTACCTAAAGATAATGGGTAGTTACTCGCTAAGTTTCCCCCTGAATACGGATATGTTGTGGTACTTTCAAGAGCTCCATCTACATAAATTTTCCAAGTGTTGTCATCACATACGCCAGCTATATGGTGCCAGAGACCATCGGCTACAAAGGTGGACGATGAGCCGGATCCAAAATACTGGCCCTTTCCAGCACGGCCATTGAAAATGGCTTTACCAGCGGAAGTTCCCAATTGAAAACCCTTATCCTCAAAATTGGAATTAGAATATTTTGTAGCTGCAAACTGTATTGCGAGTGAAGTGGTTTTTATCCAAGCTTCTACAGTAATTCTACTCGTTATTCCTCGGTTGCCAACTCCACCGTCTATATAAGTATTATACCCATTGAAAGTCAATGAATTGCCAGGGCCAGGTAATGTTTGTGCCAAACTTGGCTTACAGGCTAACAGAAAGATCGATACTCCAAGCCAAACCCATGAAACAATAACTGATTTAAAAGGTAAATATGGTAGCATAGAAGTATCTAGCGTGAAATGAGAATTCTACAAAATAACTTTATTCCAGCCAGTCCACCAACTTACGAAGTGCAACTTCTTTGCTACGGCCTTCATCGGGGGTACCCAGGGTAGCGTTGTAGTAAGTAGCCCGCAAGTACAAATCAGCTGGTTTATACTTTTGATAAGCTCGCAAGGTGTTCCCCAATTCGGGTAAGGTATCGGCGCGGTCAATGAGGCCATGCGCTACATACCCATAGTAATCATCGAAGGAGGCTGGGCTACCCATGCGGAAGTAAATGCTGGCCAGATTCAGCAAAGTAGCTTCCAGGTGGGTGCTAGTGTCGGCCGCAATCAGCGCGTCGTGCTGGGCTAAGAACTCAAAAACGGTTTGCCCGCGCGCATCGGAAATGCGGAGTTGCGGGTGCTGGCGTTTGAGCTGAGTAAAGTCACGATTGTCGCTCGGGTGGGGGCGTAAGGTGACGGACAGGTCGGGTAGCTCCTGCTGCAAGTAGGCTACTACCTGCGCTATGGCAGCCAGATCATCGAGCAAGTTGCAGGCTAAGCCCACCTGCTGGATGTTGGATTTTCTGTTACGGTGGGCCAGAAAGGCATCGGCTTTGGGCATGCCCACCAGCTCCACGGCTCCACGGACTGGTCCACACTGCCGGTATTTATCTAAGGCATCCTGGCCTTCGAGCAAGCTTAAATCAAACTCCAGGGACGGGAAGTTGGTGCTCACGCTGGCGTGCTGCAGGTAAACGGTCGGAATGCCTTCGACGCGGCAAGCCAGCAGCAGGGCCCGGGCATCGTCGTTATGGTCGTTGGCAAAAACCACGGCTTTGGGCCGATAGTGACGTAAGGCCCGTCGATATACCTCGTAATAGCCGATGGCGCTGAATATCAGGTCGCAAAACCGCCAGGCTCGCCCGCCAACTGCCCGCAGAAGGCCAAGCAAAACCAGCGGGAACTGCCAGTAGTACAGGAGCTTTCGCCGCAAGGATAGTCGGTTGACTTTCTGGTTGTAGCGCCCGATCTGTTTGCTTTGGCCAGCAACCAGTACACTATCGGGCCGGGCCTCCCGGATGAAATGCAGGGCGTCGTAGTTGTTCTGGCTGACTACGTAGAGCCACAAGGCCCCGCGCAGCTGCTCGGGGTTACGAATGGGCTTGAATACGTTGCCCACCAGCCGCAGCCCCGCGTAGCCAGCCATTTTGGCGAGGCGGCGCAGCGGGTTGGCTGGGGAAATTCCTTCCAGGGTGTGTGCAGGCAGCTGGGCAAATAAGTCCGTGAAGCGGAGCTGCAGGATGTTGCGCAGGCGGGCCGTAGCGGCGGCCAAGACCGTCGCCATTTACAGTGCGTCCCAGGTAAGGGCAGTCCCGGCGCGCAGCGCTTGGCGGGCGGGCTTGCCGAGTACTTGGTCGAAATACCGGGGAGGCAGACCGTCACCGGGCCGAACTACGCGCAGGTTTTCTTTGGTGAATACCTCACCCGCTGCAATGTCCTGGGCCACATACAAAGAGCGTTTGTAGAGGCGGCTTTTTTCCTCGGCCCGCTGAATGCCGTATTGCACCTGCCCAAGTGCCTGCCAGGCCCGTTCCGTTTCCGTAACCAGCTGCGCCACTTCTTCGGGCTCCAGAGAAAAGGCGGAATCTACGCCTCCGTCGGCTCGGCGCAGGGTTACGTGCTTTTCCACTACGCAAGCCCCCAGGGCCACGGCGGCCACGGCCGCTCCCACGCCCATGGTATGGTCGGAAAGGCCCACCAGCGTATCGGGGAAAAGCTGCTGAAAGTGGGGCAGGGTGCGCAGATTCGTGTTTTGGGGCGTGGCCGGATACGTACTGGTGCATTTCAGCAAGATCAGCTCCTGGCAGCCTGCGTCCCGCAGCACCTGCACGGCTTCGGCTACTTCGGCGAGCGTGCTGGCCCCGGTGCTCATAATGATGGGCTTGCCCGTGGCAGCTACGCGGCGCAGCAAAGGCCAGTCGGTGTTTTCGAAGGAGGCTATTTTGTAAGCCGGCACCTCCAGGGTTTCCAGGAAATCGACCGCCGTTTCATCAAAAGGGGAGCTGAAGGCCAGCATACCATGCTCCCGGGCCCGGTCGAAAAGGGGCCGGTGCCATTCCCAGGGCGTGTGGGCTTCCTGGTAGAGCTCATGCAGCTCGCGACCATACCACAAAGACGTGGGGTCGTCGATGCGGTAGGCCCCCGGCAGCGTCATCGTATCGGCCGTATAGGTCTGAAGCTTAATGGCATGAGCCCCCGCAGCGGCCATGGCATCCACAATGGCCAGCCCACGCTGCAAATCCTGATTATGGTTGCCGCTCAGCTCGGCAATAATGAAAGGCGGCTGGTCGGGGCCAACTAGGCGGGAGCCAATGGAGAAAGTCATAAGACAAAAATACGAAGCCAGCAGCTAGGCTCAGTATTCTTCCTGCGTGGGCAGTAGTTCTTGTGCCTTGGCCTCCTCCTGACCTAACGTTCCAACTTGGAGGCGGTAGGAAGCTTCTTGTTCTGCTTCATGCACGTAGCGGACCACTATTAGCGTAAGAATAGCGGAGGCTATATCAAAAAACGTTGAGATTAGTGCCCAGGCCGAGTTGTCGTCCGTGGCATTCGCTGCACTGCTTGACTCATAGTTAATGGTAACACTGTGCACTAGATACGCTATCCACCACCACCGTAGTAAGGTGTGGCCGCGGTAACGGCCAGCCATCTGCAGGGTGCCATACCACACTTCTTTCATAATGGTGTATGGGCGCACAAAATTTAGAAAAGGTATAAACCAAGCTCCTACTGCCCAACCATCAGTGTGCTGGGTCCGGATTCCAGCCTCCCGGATGTTGAAGTATGCCCGCCGAAACCACTGCAGGAAAAACACTGAGCCCAGAAAAGTAGCAGCCACTTGACTAAGCCCAAGAAGGGTTGCTACGATTCCCCATATTTCCTCCGTGCCAAATCCGGTTGCAGTTTCTGAAAAAGCGTTAGGAAATGCTGCTGCTTGCTTAGTCAGCAGTATCGAGGCAATATTGGTGAGAATAATCGACCAGAATAAGGCAATAGTTAATTGGGCACGTTGGGAGTTATCACGTACTTCAGGAAGGGTATTCATCCGCGAGATATAGACTGTAAATTAAGAATGTAACCATTCAAAAGTCAGGGAAGCCATATGAGCGGGTGCATCCTGTGCTAGCATAAACCCAGCCCGCTCAAAGGCCTTCACCGAGGCAACGTTAGCGGCCTGCACGTGGCCCAGCACCCGCCGAACCGCCGGAAAATGCTCGACCAGACGGCGCACCCCGGCCAGCAGCAGCAACGGCGCTAGTCCCCGTCCCCGAAACCCGGCATCCAGCTGATAGCTCAGCGTGGCTTCGTCGCCTTCGATGGCAAACCGGATAAGGCCTACGGGCTGGTCGGTAGCCGCTTCCTGAGCCAGCAAAAGCAGGGAATGCCTATCCTGCAGCTTGGCCGCCAGCCATTGCGCGTGCTGAGCGGGCGTAATGGGCGTGGGGTTAAAGGAGAACTGCCTTACCAGTGGGTCATTGGCCCAGGCAAGCAGTAGCGCTGCGTCGGCAGTTGTTACCGGACGAAGATAAAAAGGAGGTGGGGGCAACAGCAGGGCCTTGAACTCCTGCCGCAGGCGGGTAGGAGCCAGGCCATCGAAGACCCGTTGCTGAGCAGTGCGTAAGCGCGCCGCTACCCGATGCGCCTCCGGGGATGTCAGCACGTTAGCAGCCGCGGTATACGGCAGAGCGAGGCCGGCTTCGCGCAGATAGTGGTCAATATCGTACTGATTATCGGCGGTAGGCAGCAAAAAAAGCAACCCGCCTCGGCTGGCATACTCGTAGCTCACCGTGCTGGCTGAGCAGACGGCCGCCCCACACTGCTGCATCAGGTTGGCCAGGTCGGCCCCCGAAAGGCTGCGGTGCAGGGTAAGCCGCGGCTGCTCCTGCGCCCAGCCAAGTAGGCTTTCCCAGCCTTGGTAGGCGCTGCCCACGACTACATGCACCTGCTGAACGGTGGGTAGCAACAGTAAAGCCGCAGCCACCCGTTGGGTTTGGTGGGTAGGGTCGGCTCCGCCCAGGCACACGAGCACCGTTTGCGGAGCAGCGGCTTCCCCGGTAGCCGGGGCACGAAAAGGGGCGCGAAGCGGGGCATATGCGGGGCCGCTGAGCAGGCGGGCTCCCGGCTGGCGCAATTCATACTGTTGTCTGGTAAGGCCGCCCGCTGGGTTCAGTATTAAGTCGGCCGCAGAGGGATAGGCGTGCAGATCGTCCAGGCAGACCAAGCGGTTGACAGCACCTCGGAGCGTATTCTGGTAGTCGTAGCGAAACTCGTACCCGTCCAGCACAACGACATCGGTAGGCCGCAGTTCCTGACGCACTAGGTAAGTGGCTTCTTCTACTAAGGGCTGAAGCGGGAGGGAAACTACGGCTAGCCCTGTAGATTCCAGCAATTCCTGTAACGCGGGATCAGGCTCCCGAAGCAGAAACCTAATTTCCGGGAAATCGGGCCGCAGAATTTCGGCCAGGGCCAGCAGCCGCATCACGTGGCCCAGCCCAATGCGGGCGTTGCCATCGGCCCGGAGGATCAGACGGGGCATTCCAGATTGGTTATAGCCCCTGGTTTGCTCCATTTCAGGAAGCATAAATATCTTTCATAGAAAACCAGAATGGCTTACAGCTTTTTCTGCTCAATATGCGCATTGATAGCTACTAACTCTGGGTGATTATCCAATAGCGAAATTACCTTATTTACTCCCAGCTTATCTGCCCCGTACTCCTCAATCAGGATTTTCATTAAGCGAAAGTCTTCAGCTGTATCCACCGTAAGCCGATATTGGCTGCGGTCATCTGGGTGGGTCACATGCCGGAAGTTTACTTTTCCGCTACGGTTCTGATGTATATAAGGGGTAACATGCTCTCGATCAGCAGGTAATTTTGCGTGTAGAAAAGCCTCCTCTAACAATTCCCTTGAGAAAATCTCGAAGTCCAGGCCTCGCGGGAATGTTCTGGTTAAGACGTTAGAAAGGTAGAGCCGATGGTCTGCAGCTTGTTTATACTCCTGTATGCCAGCCTGAATAAGCTCACCGTCGATAAGTGGACAATCGGAGGTAACACGCACAATGATATCTAGCCCGTAAGCCCGGGCACAAGCATAGTAACGGGATAATACATCTGACTCGGAACCACGGATATAGGGTATGTTGTGACTTATTGCGTAGTCGACCAGTATATCATCCGTTTGATTTTCAGTAGTAGCCAAATAAACAGTCTCATTGCTCTCGTGTAGACGGGTCAAATGATAAGCCAACATTGGTCGCTGACCAATGAGCTGCAGTACCTTGCCGGGCAAGCGCGTGCTCGTCATCCGCGCCTGAGAAATTATACCAACTTTACTCACAGTAAACCGGATTAGGCTAATCGAAGGCTATGAGGGAGAGGCTATTGCCCCACAAACTCCCGGATGCACGCCACCACGTATTGCTGCTCTTCGTCCGTGAGGCTGGGGAACAGTGGAATGCTCAGGCAGTGCGCGTAGTAGGCTTCCGCGCGGGGAAAGTCGCCGGGCTGCCAGCCTAAGCTTTGGTAGTAGGGCATGGTATGCACCGGGATGTAGTGCACCTGCGCATAGATCTGCCGGGTACGCAGGAAGTCGTACAGCCCTTTGCGGTCGGCAACCTGAATCACGTATAGGTGATAGGCATGGCCCGCGGCTCCCGCCAGCGGGCGGACGCCCGGCGTAGCGGCAAAGGCGGCATCATAGTACGCCGCCAGTTGCCGCCGTCGGGCCAGCCCCGCCGCGGCCCGCTCCAGCTGACTGATGCCCAGGGCGCAGAGCATATCGGGCATACGGTAGTTGTAGCCCAGCTCTTGCATTTCCATGTACCAGCCCCCGTCGTTGCGGCTCATGTGCGCGGGGTCTTTGGTGATGCCGTGGGTGCGCAGGCGCAACAGGTGTTCGTACAGGTCGCGGCGGTTGGTGGTAATCATGCCACCTTCTCCCGTAGCAATGTGCTTGACGGGGTGAAAGCTGAAAATGGCCAGATCGGCAAACTGCCCGTTGCCGCACCACTGCTCCTGGCCCTCGGAGTCCGTGAAGAAGCCGCCGGGGGCATGGCAGCTGTCTTCTATCATCCACAGGTTAAAATCCGTGCAAAGTTTCCGGGCCTCTTCCAGATCCACGGGCAGCCCCGCAAAGTCCACCGGAATCAGGCCGTGGAAATAGCCTTGGGGATGACTTTCTAGCAACCGGCGCACGGCTTTGAGGTCAATCAGCGCGGTTGCGGGGTCGATGTCGGCAAAATGGACCTCGCCGCCGCAGTAGCGCACGCAGTTGGCCGAGGCCGAGAAGGTGATGGGCGTGGTAATGACGCGCTGCCCCGGCTGCACGCCTAGGGCTAGGGCGCACAGGTGCAAAGCCGCCGTACCGTTGGCCACCGCTACGGCGTAGCTGGCTCCTACGTAGGCGGCAAAGCGTTCCTCAAACTCGGCTACCTTCGGGCCCTGGGTCAGGTAGTCGGAGTACAGGGTTTCCGTCACGGCCTGCACGTCGGCGGGGGTGATGTGCTGGCGGCCGTAGGCGATGGGGCGGGTAGGCTGAAAAGCAGAGTCGGACATACAGCCCCAAATGTACGCTTCGGCGCCGGATGGCCCGCAGGCAGGCAATAATTGGCCGGTCCTCGGCGGCCTAGAAGTTGAGCTGGGCCTGGAGGCGTAGCAGGCCGCCCCGTTGGCGGTTGTCGGGTTTCTGATGATCCTCAAAGCGGCGCGCCGACAGCGTGTACATCGTCACCAGCTCGAAGCTGGGTACGGGCTGCCACTCCACGCCCAGCTCGGCTTCGCGCACGGTGTAGCTGCGGGCATCTCGCTCGTGCTTCTTGCCCCCATCGTAGTACTGCACGCGCAGAAAGGGGTAAAACTGCTGCTGCTGGTAGCGCAGGCGGTAGTTGAGCAGCAAGTAGCCCCCGTGCAGGCGCTGGGTTTCGATGCTGTCGGTGCGGGAATTAAACTCGGGGCCACGGCCCACGTTGTATTCGGCCTGGAAGCCGAACGGCTGCGGATACAGCACCAGCGTGCCAGCCACGCGCTGGTCGGGGTAGCGCAGGTCGGGGCGGTGCTTCACGCCGCTGGATAGCTGGTCCCGGTTTACCACGTATTCCCCGGAGTAAGCCTGCAGCCCCGGCTCTACCAGCTGCCGGCCCAGCTGCAGTGGGTAAGAAGCCCGGGCGACCACGTGGCGCTGGTTGTTGAGCTCGGGGCGGTTGGCCGTCTGCCCGTTGAAAACGCCCACGCCCACCACGCCATAGTCGCCCGAGCCCTTCAACCCGTCTTTTACCAGCTGACTGAAAAGCCGGCGCGTGGCTTTGGGGGCCCAGTACACGAAAGCGCCCAAATCCCGCTCGTTGGAAAACGCACTGTTGATTCCGTCACTGCGGTCCAGGGGCAGGCGGTTCTGGCTGGACTGCATATTCTCGAAGCCGTAGGGAATCTTGCTTTGGCCCAGGCGTACCCGGAAGCGGTTGGCCTTATCGAGGCCCAGGTCCAGGTAGGCATCCCGCAGAAGGGCCGTATTCAGCGTAGAGCTGCCACTGACGGTGCTGGCAAAGTCGGGCTGGAGGTAGAAGTAGACCCGCTCGTGGAGCTGCCCGAAAAAGATGATGCGCATCCGCCGCAGCGAAAAGCCCCCGTTGCGGCCCCACGACCGGTCGCACTGCTCGCACTGCAGGTCGGGGTTGGTTTCCAGCAGGCGGTTGTAGCGCACCTGTACGTAGCCCCGAATGGATACCGCCTGAAACCACTGTTTCGGCGGCGGAGGCACTGATTTGGCGGAGTCGGGCGCCTGGCAGAATGCCGCGTTGCTGAGCAGCAACAAGACCAGGAGTAATGATTTGTTCATGAAATAATAATCTGGCCGTAAAGTGCGGCATTAGATATTACTTCACTGTGTCCGGAATATTACGGGAATGTTATCAATGGCAAAAGGTCGCCAAAAAGCCCCGCTGCCAACTCAGCTGAGTCGGTAGCGGGGCTTTTTGGCGGCCGGCAGTAAACGATACAAATCAGGCCTAAGCCTCAAAATCGGGGTCCACGTGCAGGCGGATTTCCTCGCGGATCTGATCCACGGTCAGCCATTCGGTGTTGTTGCTGGAATCGTAGTGAAAGCCGGGCTCCACGCGGCGGCCGTTGAAGCGCTGAATAAACTCCTCCACGTCCCAGCGCGGCGTGAAGGGCAGGATAACGTAGTACTTATCCAACTCCACGGTGCTCAGGGCATCCGTTTCCGTTATCATCTCCTCGTGCAGCTTCTCACCGGGCCGGATGCCCACAATTTCCTGGTGGCAGTTGGGGCCAATGGCTTTGGCTACCTCCGTGATTTTGTAGCTCGGAATCTTTGGGACGAAGATTTCACCGCCCCAGGCGTGCTCCAGGGCATACAGCACCAGGTCCACGCCCTCTTCCAGGGAAATGTTGAAGCGCGTCATGTCGGGGTGGGTGATGGGCAACACCCCGGAGGCCCGCCGCTGCAGGAAAAAGGGCACTACGGACCCCCGGGAGCCAATAACGTTGCCGTAGCGCACCACCGAAAACCGCAGGTTACGGGAGCCTTTCATGTTGTTGGCGGCCACAAACAGCTTGTCGGAGCACAGCTTGGTAGCGCCGTAGAGGTTGATGGGCGCGGCGGCCTTGTCGGTGCTCAAAGCCACCACTTCCTGCACGCCGCAGTCCAGGGCGGCGTTTATCACGTTTTCGGCCCCGAAGATGTTAGTTTTGATGCATTCCATCGGGTTGTATTCGGCTGCGGGCACTTGCTTGAGGGCGGCGGCGTGTACGATAATATCGATGCCTTCGCAGGCACGCTTCATCCGCTCCGGGTCGCGCACGTCGCCAATGAAATACCGGATGGCGGGGTACTTACTGTTTGGGAAAGTCTGCGACATTTCGAACTGCTTGAGCTCGTCGCGCGAGTACACCACCAGGCGCTTTACCTGCGGATACTTCTCGAATACCGTTTGCACAAACTGTTTGCCGAACGAGCCGGTGCCGCCGGTTACCAGAATAGATTTATGATTGAGGTCGAGGGACATACTTAGAAAACAAGGCCAGGCAGCGTGCTGGCGGGAGGAAGGGTTGCAAAAGTAGGCATTCCGCCGCGAGCTTGCGTAGTTTTGTACCAAGGACAGAAAGCCCGCTTCCTGTCATGCTGAGCGAAGCCGAAGCATCTCTGCCGCTTCGTGGCAGCCTTACTCCAACGAAGCGGTAAAGATGCTTCGACTTCGCTCCGCATGACGCCCGATATTTCCACTTCTGCTTTCGTTTTCCCCCAGCCCATCAAACTCGTTATCTGGGATTTGGATGACACCTTCTGGCGAGGCACTCTCTCCGAAGGAGCCGTGGAAGGCATTGAGGACAATATTCAGCTCGTTCGGGACACGGCCGCCCGGGGCATCGTGCACACCATCGTTTCCAAAAACGACTTTGCGCCCGCCGAGGCCAAACTCCAGGAGTTGGGCATCCGCGACCTGTTCGTGTTTCCGCAGATCAGTTGGCAGCCCAAAGGCCCCATCATCCGGCAATTGCTGGAGCAAATGCAGCTGCGGGCGCCCAATGCCCTTTTCCTCGACGATAACCCCGTAAACCGCGCTGAGGCGCAGTACTACAACCCCGAGCTGCAGGTGGCCGACCCTGCCGACCTGCCGATGCTGGTTCCTTTGCTGCGGGCCAGCGGCAAGCCCGACCCCACGTTTTCCCGCTTGGAGCAATACAAGCTGCTGGAGCGGCAGCAGCAGGCTCGCACCCAGTACAACGACAACCTAGCCTTTCTGCGCGACGCCGAGGTGCGAATCCGATTTGCGGAAGGAGAGCAGGTGCTGCCCGACCTCGACCGGATAGAAGAACTCATCAACCGCTCCAACCAGCTCAACTTCACCAAGCAGCGCGTAACCGCCGAGGAGCTTCAAGTCAGCCTGCGGGACCCCGCCCGGCGGTGGGGCAGCGTGCGGGTGCAGGACCGGTTTGGCGACTACGGCCTGGTGGGCGTGTACTGCCTGAGAGTGGTCAATAACCGCCTGGAGCAGTTCGTTTTTTCCTGCCGCATTCTGCACCTAGGCATCGAACAGTTCACGTTAGCTTACCTGGGCTTCCCGGCGCTGGACGTACGGGGCGAGGTAGCCACAGTGCTGAACCAGCAGGACAGGCCCGATTGGATTACCGTAGAGGACGGCCCGGCCGTAGTACCCGCGGCGCCCACGTCCGGCAGCCGCCTGCGCGTTTTGCTGAAAGGGGGGTGCGACCTAGGCCAGCTCACGCCGTTCCTGCAAGCCTTTTCCTTGGAAGTGCGGGAGGAGTTCAACTACAACAACGAGCATCAGATTCCCGTCCATCTAGAGCATACGGCCCTGCTGCGCGCTAGCCGGGAGTGGCCCGCCACGGAGCAGCAGCGCCTCGCCACGGCGCTGCCTTTCCTGGGCCAGGAAGCATTCAGCACCCAGCTCTGGGCTGCCGACTACGACGTGTTGGTGTATAGCCCGTTGATGGACTACACCCAGGAGCTCTACCGGGAAAACGCCACGGGCCGGCTGGTGCCCTTTGGCGGCTACCAAAACCTACAACAAGTCGACCCAGCTACCCAGGCTACCAAGTTCGCCCAGCGCCGGTTTCTGGGCATGGACGAGGCATTTCTGCGCTGGTTTCAGCGGGAGTTTACCTGGAAGGGGCAAAGCAGCCCCGAGCAGTTTACCGAAAACCTGCGTTGGCTGCGTGGTCAGGTACCGGGGCACATCCCCATTTTCTTTCTGAACGGGGCCGAAGTAGAAGTGCCGGGCTCCGGAGAAGCCGGAGCCGCCCAGCGTCATGCCGTGATGAACCAAGCATTAGCTGAATTTGTGGATTCCGCCCCGAACTGCTTTATCATCGACGTGCGGGAGTTTGTGCACAGCTCCGACCACGTAACCAACAACCTGCGGCATTATCAACGTCAGCAGTATCGTACCCTGGCCCAGCGCCTGGCCGCCGCTATTGGCCAGTGGCAAGGGCAGCAACTGGCGCATTCTTCCTGGACGGATTTGAAGGCACGGGCTAGTAGCCTGGTGCCAAGCAAGCTGCGCGGCGTTTGGCAAAAGCTAAGTAAGGGCTAGGCCGAGAGCAGTGCGGCCAGCTGGGCGGTGAGGGCGCGGCGCGAGTAGTTAGCGTACTGCTGCGTCGGCAGGTCCAGGTTGGTGTGCTGCTGCCACTGGGTGGCCAGCTCCTCCAGCCGGGCCAGCATGCCCGCATAGTCGTCGTAGGGTAGGGCGCGGCCGGCTCCACATTCCGTCAGCAGCGTGTCCGCGTCCGAGCCCAGCGGCCCCACGCACAGGATGGGCTTTTTGGCCGCCAGATACTCAAACACTTTGCCCGGCAGAATTGCCAGGTTGTTGGCAACATCCGGAATAGCCATCAGCAGCACCGTGCTGCGCAGCAGGTAGCCCACCGACTCATCGTGGGGCACGAAGGGCACAAACTCGGTTTGCTCCTGCAGGCCGGCTTCGGCTACTTGCTGCTGCAGCCCGGGCGACACTTTCCCCACGAAGCGTAGCCGCAGGGGCACCTGAGGGTGCTGGCGGCTGCACGCCGCGCAGGCCGCCAGCAGCTGCTCGATGTGGTAGGTTTCGGAGATGGTGCCCGTGTGCGTAATCAGCAGCGCATCCGAGGGTGGGGAGCTGGGCAGCTGGAAGTCGTCTTCATCGTAGCCATTGGGCAGCACCCGAAACTTCTCGGCCCGCAGCCCCGGCGACTTGCTCAGAAACAGGCGCTTGGTATTGGGGCTGGTTACCAGCACGGCGTCGGCCTCTTCCAGTACTTGCCGCTCGTAGCGCGCATCCAGCCAGCGGGCCGGCGGCAGGTGGTTGAGCTCTTTATAATAATAGATGTCCGTCCACGGGTCGCGCATGTCGGCCAGCCAGCGCAGCCCGTAGCGCCGCTTCAGCTCCAGGCCAATGAGCTGGGTAGAGTGGGGGGGCGAGGAAGTCAGCACGGCATCGAACTGCTCGCCCGCGGCCAGCAGCTGTTCCACGGCCTGCAGGACATAGCGGTTCCAGCCCCGACGGGCATCGGGGATGAACACGTTGCCGCGCACGAACTTGAACAGGCGCTGGGTGAGACTGGTCTTGCTTTCGCCCACGAAGCCGCCGTAGGGTACCTGTTTGCGCCCCGTCAGCTTTTTGTAGCTGTCGAAGGGCTCAAATGTACCCGTTCGGATGACGCGCACCCCAGCCGGAATGTCGGCCGCCAGCGAATCATCCAGAACCGGATACGCGGCCTGGGCGGGGTCTACGGTAATGACAGTAGGCTCCACGCCAAATTGGGGCAGGTGCTTCACAAACTTAAGGCTGCGCTGCACGCCGGCCCCGCCGGAAGGGGGCCAGTAGTACGTAATTACGAGCAAACGAAGGGAGCGGGCAGCAGGCACGGGCACGAAGGGGAGTAGCAAGAAAGCAGCGAAGGTACACAGCCGTGACCTTTCGGGGTTTTCTGGTTACTTTTGGAGGCTGAATTCTTGAGAACCGGGCGCAGTGCGGCCGGTAGCCTCTGCCCAGCATATCCCGTTAAATAAAGCGCAAACGCTGCGACTCCATGTTCGATAACCTTAGTACCAAGCTCGATAAGGCCTTCAAAACGCTGAAAGGCCAAGGCAGCATCACCGAAATCAACGTAGCCACCACGGTAAAGGAAATTCGCCGCGCGCTGGTAGATGCCGACGTGAACTACAAGGTGGCCAAGGAAGTCACCGACAAAATCAAAGAAGAGGCCATGGGCCGCGACGTGCTCATTAGCGTGTCGCCGGGCCAGCTGCTCACCAAAATCGTCTACGATGAGCTCACCCAGCTCATGGGCGGCGAAAAGCAGGACATCGTTATCAAGGGCGAGCCGGCCGTGGTGCTGCTCTCGGGCCTGCAGGGCTCGGGCAAAACCACGTTTGCCGGTAAGCTGGCCTCCTTCATCAAAAAGCAGAACCGCACGGTGCTGCTGGTAGCCTGCGACGTGTACCGCCCGGCCGCTATCGACCAGCTGAAAGTCCTGGGCGAGCAGATTGGGGTAGAGGTATTCTCGGAGCCGGAAAACAAGAACCCGGTGGAGATTTCGCAGCACGCCATTGAGTATGCCCGCAAAAACAACAAAAAGGTAGTCATCATCGACACCGCCGGCCGCCTGGCCGTGGATGAGCAGATGATGCGCGAGATTGAGGCCGTTAAAAAGGCCATCAACCCGAGCGAAACTTTGTTCGTGGTGGACTCCATGACGGGCCAGGACGCCGTGAACACGGCCAAAACCTTCAACGACCGGCTGAACTTCGACGGCGTGGTACTCACCAAGCTCGACGGCGACTCCCGCGGTGGTGCGGCTCTGTCTATTCGGGCCGTGGTGGAGAAACCCATCAAGTTCATCTCCACCGGTGAGAAGATGGAAGCCCTGGACATGTTCTACCCCGACCGCATGGCCCAGCGCATCCTGGGCATGGGCGACGTCATTTCGCTGGTAGAGCGGGCCCAGCAGCAGTTCGACGAGGAAGAAGCCAAGCGCATCAACCAGAAGATCCGCAAAAACCAGTTCAACTTCGACGACTTCCTCTCCCAGCTGGAGCAGATCAAGAAGATGGGCAACCTGAAGGACCTGGTGGGCATGATTCCCGGCATGAGCAAGGCCATCAAGGACGTAGACATCGACGACGACGCCTTCAAGCCTATTGAGGCCATCATCAAGAGCATGACCAAGCAGGAACGCGCCCAGCCCGAGCTGCTGAACGGTTCCCGCCGCCGCCGCTTAGCTAAAGGCTCCGGCACCGATATTCAGCAGGTAAACAACCTGATGAAGCAGTTTGAGGACATGCGCAAGGTGATGCGTACGATGAACAAGATGAGCACTACCAAAGGCGGTATGCAGCAAATGGCCCGCATGATGGGCATGAAAGGCCCATTAAGATAAACCACGGATTCGCGCGGATTTATCGGATTGTACGGATTTTGTAGTCGGCGCACTTGACGCTTTTTAATTATTGACCAACAAAAAAGCCTCGCACACTGCAAGGCTTTTTTGTTTTTGAAAGTGGGCATTGCTAAAGACCGCGCCGACTACAAAATCCGTGCAATCCGATAAATCCGTGGTTCCTTCCGTGGTTCCGTCCGTGGTTTAGTATTCCGTTTTGCCTTCGTGCTGTTGCCAGGCCTGGAACCCGGCCAGCGCCTCCTCGCGGAGAAACTCGGTCATGGGCAGGCGGCGCTGGTCGAGGGGTTTATCCAACTCTTCGTAGATGAACTGGTCGTCGAAGCCGATGGCGGCGGCATCCTGCTTGGTATTGCCGTAAAACACGCGGCGGGGGCGGGCCCAATAGATGGCGCCCAGACACATCGGGCACGGCTCGCAGCTGGTATACAGGTCGCAGCCGTCGAGCTGAAAGGTGCCGAGTACGGCGCAGGCTTTGCGGATGGCGTCTACCTCGGCATGGCAGGTGGGGTCGTTAGTGCTCGTAACCTGGTTGAAGCCGCGCGCAATAATCTGCCCGTCCTTTACGATTACCGCGCCGAAGGGCCCGCCGTGGCCAGCCTGCATCTTTTCAATGGAAAGCCGAATGGCTTCCCGCATAAACTCGGGGTTAGGGTCCTGCATATAGATCATGTAAAAAGGGCGTGCAAGTTACGCTCCCCGTGGGAATAGCGCAGCCTCAGCGCAACTTATTCCTCAGACCATGAAAAATATCCGAATAATGAAACGGGTTCGGAGCGCAATGGCATGATGATTGATTTAATCAGATTTGAAAGAATAGTTTTTAGGTGTTTTGGTTGTGGAAAAGGGGCGGCTCATTGAGTCGCCTTTTTTTGTTTTCCTGACCCGCAATAGCAAGCAGCTTTATTGCACTACCCGGAGCAGGTACTCTGGCTCGGTGGGGCTACTGCCAAACCGCTCATTGCGGAAGGCACCCACGCGGCTAGGGCCGTAGCCCAGGTTCACCTTCACCCACTCATCGCGCACGGGCAGCATAGCCAGAATTTCGTTCTGCAGCACCTGTAGGTCTTCCTGCAGCTGGCTGGTTTCAAGCTGGTTTTCTTCGGCCTGCTGATCGTAGCTGCCCATGGGTGGCCGCTGGTCGAAGTCATCGGCCGCCGCTTCAGGTTGGTGCTCGTGCGCGGTGCGGGCAATTTCAGCTTGCCGCAGCAGCTTTTCAGTTTTCAGATACGCCTGCACTTTATCTTCAAGTGGGAGCAGGGCAGGGTCAAGGTAATCGAGGTTGCTGGACATTGGGGTAGAAATTAAACCGGTTTTCTTAACGCAACCTCAACCGAAAGGATGCAGGTTGCCTGCGGCCTCAGGGCTGGTTTAACGTATTGGCAAAGGCTACCAGCCGCTTGATATCGGCCAGTAGGCGCAGCGTCAGGCGTTGTTGGGCAATATATCCTTGCAGTTGGGGTTGCCAAGCTGCTGGGAATAAAGCCAATAGCTGCCGCTGGGCGCCGGGAAGCGGGTACAGCCGGTTGTGAAGCAGCAGATAACGGTTTTCTGTTTCCTGCCAGCGGTGGTAGGGGCGGTTATTAGACAAAATGCTGTTGGTCGTAGAAGGCCGCTGCAGCTGCAGGACGCGAGCATGACGGGTAAGTAACTGAACCTGCGGGCCAGTCTGCTGTACCTCAAACAGCCAGGCCCGCTGCTCAGGTAAGTTGGTTTCTATGGTCGGGAACACGCGGAACATACGCGTGTGGTGGGTAGCCGAGTCGCGTAGCGTAAAGCCGAGCACTTGGGTCATAAACACCGCCAGCGAGTCGCCCTGCGGGCGGCGCCACAGCAGCTGGCTGGTGCTTACATCTAGCTTGAGCCACTGCAAGGGCACTAGCTGGCCATTGCGCAGCTCCACGGTGCCCAGGCTCCAAGTTGGGAGCAGCAGCGGGGAGCCTGTCACCTCCTCCCCCTTGTTTACGTGGGGTAGCACCCGGTTGAGGTACTCCTGATTAGAGGGCACGCCCGAAAGCGTGGTAGGCTGGGCTTGGGCCAGCCAGGACCCTAGACCCAGCACCATAGTGGGGGCTACGCGCCTGGGCAGAAAAAACAAGGTAGAAAGTAGCATCGGCGTATAAAGTAAGTATACAAGCCCCAAACGGCACCGGTCCAATATACCAGCTCTCCGTGGCATGGTCAATAGGCGCCTCCCCTGCCGGGGCTTGCCTATCTTTGCCGCATGCCTCACTCTGTTTCTTCGCCCGATCCGCTGGGCCATGCGCTGCTGGCTTTCCACCGGGGTACCGATTCTGCTGCTACGCTTACTGTGCATTCCAACGTGGCCGAGGACGAGCCGCTGCCGGCCAGCTACTTTTTTCGCTCGCTCTGGGAGATGCCCGAGTTGGAGCGCTTGGCGCTGGAGGAGTGCCGCGGCCGCGTGCTCGACCTGGGCGCCGGGGCTGGCTGCCACACCCTGGAGCTGCAGCAGCGCGGGTTTGCCGTGAAAGCCGTGGATGTATCGGAGGGGGCGGTGCATGTGATGCAGGCGCGCGGTGTGCAGGAAGTAGCCCGCCACGAGTTGTTTGCGGTGCCCGCCGAGGCCGGAGGCTACGATACGCTGCTCATGCTCATGAATGGCCTGGGACTGGTAGGCACCCTCGACGGGCTGGAGCGGTTTCTGAAATACGCCCACACCCTGCTGGCGCCCGGTGGTCAGATTCTGGCTACCTCGTCGGATATATCCTACCTCTACGAGGACGAAGAAGGTGCCTTGGTATTCGACCTGAACGGACCTTATTATGGGGAAATAGAATACACGATGAGTTACGAGCAGGAAACCGGGGCCGCCTTCTCCTGGCTATTTGCCGACGCCAGCATTCTGCAGGATTATGCCGAAGCCGCTGGGTACGACGTAGAATTCCTGGCCGAAGATGAGCAGCAGCAGTACTTGGTGCGCCTCACGGTCAGAAGTTAGAAGATAGGAGTTGGATTATTAGTCTGTATATCCGCCTTCTCCTTCCGGCTTCCTCTCCTAAATCCCCAAAATGGAATACGCTAAAACCTATACCGTCCGCTGGGCCGACCTCGACCCTAACATCCACATGCGCCACTCAGCCTACACCGATTATGCGGCGCATACTCGCGTGCAATTCCTGGCTGAGCAGGGTTTCACCATGGCCCGGTTTGCCCAGCTGGGCATCGGTCCCATTCTGTTTCGCGAAGACACCCGCTTCCTGAAGGAGGTAGGCCTGGGCGAAACCATTCGCGTGACGGCGGAGCTATCGGGGCTGAATGAGGATGGCTCCCGCTGGAATATTGTGCATGCCATTTACAAGGAAGATGGGCGCCTAGCCGCTACCGTCACGGTGGAAGGGGCCTGGCTGGACCTGCGCGCCCGCAAGCTGGCGGTGCCACCAGCTGAAATTTCCGCCGTCATGAACAGCATTAGCCGGCACGCTTCCTACCAGGATATTGTGCGGACGCCCCGCGAAGCGTAGGCGGAGGTAGTTGTCGATAAGGAAAGCGCAGGTCTAAATCTGCGGCGCTACCTGTAGGCACCAGCTCGCTGACGTAATGCCCGTCAAAGATCTAGCAATGGGCGTATGCCGTGTGCGCGTGCAGCAGGGTAAGCAAACCCAAGTGCTGGAGCTAATCCGGGAGTAGATACAAGCGTGTGTACTGAGTAGGCACGCCGGAGGGCTACTCTGCGCGCGTTAAGACATTGGCTGCTGTTTCCAGTGCAAACCGGAAACAGGCGCAGTGGGAGGTAGAGAAAAAAAATAGGTAGGGGCGTAGGGGTAAACAGCTGGTAATGGCTCTTACCAATACAAGCTTCTCAGATACCTATGAAAACGCTCCTTACTAGCCTGGGCCTGTTGGCCAGCACCACAGTCTTTGCTCAGCAAGCAGAACAGCCCCCTCTTCAAACCCTGCTCCGGCCCGGAACCCACTGCGGCTTTTTCGTGGCCGCCTCCGCGCAGTACGCCCGCCTGGATGGGCAGGATGCGCTGGCGGCTACGGGCCGCATCGGGGTCAGCTTCAACCGCTCCTTCGCGCTGGGGCTGGGAGGCACTGCCCTCACCAATGGGCGCATTCCCAACCGTTGGGATGACCCCATCGACACATCCTCCCCCGATTACTTAGTGGCAGCCTACGGCGGCATCTACTTGGAACCCATGTTTCCGGCTGGGAAAGCCATTCACCTAACGTTTCCTGTGCTGCTGGGCGCCGGTGCTGCTACCAAGGAAAGAGACCTGAATGGACCTTACTACCGCTACCAGGCCGATGAGTTTCTGATTGTGGAGCCCGGGGTGCAGCTGGAAGTAAACCTGCTCAAGTACGTAGCTCTCGGCGCCGGGGCTTCGTACCGCATGACGACTGGCCTGAACCTGCCGGACACGTCGTCGAAAGCGCTGAACGGGATGTCGGCGGGCGTCACGCTGAAGCTCGGGCTGCTGTAGCGAGGGTGGCCTAATCAGGCAAGCTGCTTGCTGATGCGCTGCACCTGCCGTTGGTGGTGCAGCACGTGGTCAACCATGAAATCCAGCGTCTGGTAGATGTTGAGCATGCCCGAGCGGGGATGCTTGAAAATGGCCTTGTCGAGCAGCTTTGCCGGAAATTCGTTGAGCAGGCGCTCCAAATGGCGGCGGGAAGCAGTCCACTGTTCCGTCAGCTCGGCAATGGGTGGTGCGCTGGCTCCCTCTGGCATAAGCGCCGTGAGGCGGGCCGGGGCCTTAAATTTCAGAAACGGCACCCGCAGTAGCACCCGCAGCAACCCCGACCGGAGCCGCGCGCCCACGCCCGATTTCACCAGGCCGTCTTCCTGTTGCACCTTCTTCTCAATATACTGCCCAATGCCCTGCTCGGCTACCAACAAGTGCTGCACTACCTGGGCCGCCGACCACTGATTGGGGCCCGGCGCCTGATGACTACGGGCTTCGCCCAAGGCGGCGGTGGCTTTTAGCAGTTGCTCAGTAGCGCGTTCAAGCTGCTCGAGGCGAAGGTGGAGACGGTGGTTCATGGGGACAGGGTGGGGTAAGGGCAAAAGGTAAGGATATTTCGCCTGCCTATACGGGGAATCAACCGCATCGGACAAAGCCCGACTCGAAACCAAAAACGGCCCGCTACCGAAAGATAGCGGGCCGTTTTTGCTGGGATGAAACCTAGTTACTTGCTTACGTACAGCACGTCCTTCACAGCTTTTACCGTGCGGGCTACGTTGGGCAAAGAAGCCTCAATAAGCGTAGGCGCGTAGGGCAGGGGTACGTCGCCGCAGGTGATGCGGATAACGGGGGCATCGAGGTAGTCGAAGGCGCGGCGCTGCACAATGTAGGCCAGCTCCGAGCTGATGCTGGCCAGCGGCCAGGCTTCTTCTACCACCACCATCCGGTTGGTTTTCTTTACCGATTCGATGAGGGTATCGTAGTCGATAGGGCGTACCGAGCGCAGGTCGATTACCTCGGCATTGATGCCTTCCTTAGCCAGCTCGTCGGCGGCAGTCAGGACAATTTTCATCATTTTGCCGAAGCTCACCAGCGTCACGCTGTCGCCGGGGCGCACGACGTTGGCTTTGCCGATGGGCAGCAGGTACTCTTCCTCGGGCACTTCTCCTTTGTCGCCGTACATCAGCTCCGATTCCATGAAAATCACGGGGTCTGGGTCGCGGATGGCTGATTTCAGCAGGCCCTTGGCGTCATAGGGGTTCGAAGGAACTACCACCTTCAGGCCGGGCGTGTTGGCAAACCAGTTCTCGAAGTTCTGGGAGTGCTGCGAGGAGAGCATGCCCGCGTTGCCGGTAGGGCCGCGGAACACAATGGGGCAGGAGTACTGCCCGCCCGACATCGAGTAGATCTTAGCGGCCGAGTTAATCACCTGATCAATGGCTACCAGGGAAAAGTTGAAGGTCATGAACTCGATGATGGGCAGCAGGCCGTTGGCCGCCGCACCCACGCCAATACCGGCAAAGCCCAGCTCGGCAATGGGCGTGTCAATAACGCGCTCCGGCCCAAACTCGTCGAGCATCCCCTGGCTTACTTTGTAGGCGCCGTTGTACTCGGCTACTTCTTCGCCCATCAGAAACACGCGCGGGTCGCGGCGCATTTCCTCGGACATGGCTTCACGCAGGGCTTCCCGGAATTGGATGGTCCGCATAGTCAGTCGGTCAGTGACAGAAAGTCGAAAATCAAAAAGAAAAGGCCGGAAAACTTCCGGCCCGTAAAGCTACAACGAGGAAGGCGGCCGGGCAAATGAGGAATAGGCTTGGACTTAATATATAAGTCAAAGCAGGCCGTCATGCTGAGCTTGTCGAAGCATCTTCACCGCTTCGTTGAATTGCTATAGAATTAACTAGAGGTAGAGATGCTTCGGCAAGCTCAGCATGACCATTACTAGACCACGGTTACTATCTACTTCAACGCCTCCACAAACGCCTTGTTCGCAGCCAAATCCCGGAACTCCAGGTCCTCCACGGCGCGCTGGGCAAAACTGCGGTCGAGCTGCACGGCGCGGCGCAGGTGCAGCCCCACGGTGGCGGGGTCCTGCTGGCGGGCGGCAATAATAGCCAGGCAGTAGTACGCCAGCGCGTCGTTGGGCTTGAGGGTGAGGGCCTCCTGGTAGATGGCAGCGGCTCCGTCGGGGTTGTTTTTGAGCAGGTACACCAGCGCCCGGTTCATGGTATTCTGGTAGGATTTGTCGCTGAAGCTGATGCTGCGCAGGGCGTCTTCGGGCTGGCCGATTTCAATTTCCAGCGCGGCCTTATCGGCAAATACCTGGTTGAGAATAGCCCGCGGGCCACCAAGCTTGATGGCATAGTCGTAGCTCTGCAGCGCTTCCAGCTTGTCGCCGGCGCGGTGGTAGGCCGTGGCAGCCCGGTAGAAGGTAAGCGCGGTGGGGTTGCGGTGTGCGGCCAGCGTGAAGTTGGTGGCGGCCCGGCGCTGGTAAGCACGTTTCACGCGCAGGTTTACTTCCTTTTCGGCGCGGGCGGCCAGCACCACGCCCAGGTTGTGGTAGGCTTCCCAGCGGCCCGTGGTGGCAATGGCCGTTTCGTAGATGCGCTGCTTTTCGGCCAGCAAAGGCGTGAGCGTGGCGGAGTAGCGCAACTCCTCGGGGGTGAGGGCATCGGCTTCCATCTGCTTTTCCACAATCTTCTTGGACAGCAGATAGATTTCCGACTCGTAGCGCTGGGGCGCCGAGTATTTCACGGCCACCGTGCCAAAGCGCATCACCGGGTAAATGTACTGCTCCAGGTAATCGAAGTAGGAAAGGCGGTGCAGTTGCTGTTCTCGCTCCGCAAAGGTGCCCTTCGACTCATTCAGGATGGTGATGATGGAGTCGACCTGGGCGGGCTGCAGCGCCGATTCCTGGACTTTCTGCATGAACAGGTCCCAGCGGTTGCGGTAGGCCTTGGTCTCGAAGCGCACGGCACTCACCGAGTTCAGGTAGGAGCTGACGTCGAGGCGGTTCTTGAAGTACTTCACCAGGGCCTGGGTCCGCTGCTCGGCCAGGCGCGGGTTTTTGGTTTCCTGGGGCTCGGGCGAGTTGGCAGCCACGACCATTACCAGTTCGGTCTTCTGGTTGGCCTCAATAAATTCTTCCAGCGCGGCTACGTTGGTGCCCAGGTAGTTGCGGATCTTGCTTTCCCCGGTATCAAAGAAAAAAGGCAGCACCCGAATGCCCCCACCGGCCAGGTTTGCGGGCGGCTCGGGCAAATAAGGAATCAGCGAATCCTGGCGCACCACCAAGCGGCTGGTGGTCACGATGCCGCGGGCAATGAGGAAGGGCTTGCCCGCTTTGCGCTTCCCATTGGGCTTGAGCTGGCGTGCTTCGGGCGTGGCCATGAGCTGCCCCGGGTTTTTACGCGGCACAAATGGGATGTTGAACTGCTTAGTGGCGACGAGCTGGTCTTTGCGGTCCTCATCGTACACATAGTCGCCGGAGGCAAAGCCGATGCGGCCCACGGTGTCTTCGCGCAGGCCGTTGTCGTAGTGGTAACGCAGGTTGAGGCCATAGGCGTAGCCTTTTTTCAGGTGCTTGGCAGGCACCCGCGCCTTCACCTCGAAGAGTACATTCTCGCCGTTGGTTTCCAGCACGGCCGGCTGCACGGCTACTTGCTGGCCTTCGCCCGCAACCTTCAGCATACGGGAAAGCGTACAACCAGAAAGCAAAAAGCTGACTAACAGCACAACAGAGACTAAACGCGCAACTTTGGGCATATGCAACAGGGCGGATCGGCGGGCAGAATTTCGGACCTCAAACGAAAAACTGCCGTAGAGAGACGTAACTTGAGCCGAATAAGTGAAGAAAGTCTTGTGTGTTAGCGGGAAGTAACATAATTTACACAAGGTGGGCCGGCAGTGGCGGTAGGAACAGAAAAGAGCTATGAAACGACTAACCGACTTTATTGAGAAACAGAGCTTTGGGGTGTGCAACACGCTGGGGCAACGGCTGGGCTTCTCAACGAGCAGCGTGCGCCTGTCGTTCGTGTATGCTTCCTTCTTCACCTTTGGGTCGCCCATCGTGCTATACTTTGCGCTGGCCTTCTGGCTGAACGTGCGCCGGGCCATGCGCCGGCAGCGCAGCACCGTCTGGGATTTGTAGTTCCGGAAACGTGCGGCGCCCACGGGCAAAATAGGCCCAAACCAAGCTTCCCGCATATGTGCCGGCGCGCTGCGCTACCGTCAGGTGCGGGCGGCTTAGCTTGCGTTGCTGTTTCCAGTAAGCTCGTTGCTGCCACACGTGGCGGTGGGCCCGTATAATGGCCTTGGCATCGGGGGTAGCGCCCTGCAGCAAAAAGCGCAGCGCGGCCACCCAGTCCAGCACCAAGCGGGTGGCCACAACACTAAAAACGTCGCGCGGCGCCGAGTTTTTGTACACCAGCGCTAGGCCGTTGCGGAAGTTGAGGTAGGTTTTGCGTGGGTTCGACTTTGCCAGCGTGCCGCCCCCCACATGATAAACGGTGCTTTGCCCGCAGTACCAGATGCTGTGCCCCGCATTTTGCAGACGCCAGCACAAGTCGATTTCCTCCATGTGGGCAAAGAACTCCGGTTCCAGCCCGCCCAGCGCCTGCCAGGCATTGGCCCGCACCAATAAGCACGCCCCGGTGGCCCAGGCTACGGGGCGGCTGTCGTCGTACTGCCCGTGGTCGGCTTCCAGGGTATCGAAGAGGCGACCCCGGCAGAACGGGTATCCAAACTTGTCGAGGTAGCCGCCCCCGGCTCCGGCATACTCAAACTCCGCTGGCTGGTGATACGAGCGGATTTTGGGCTGGCAGGCCGCTATGGTAGCGTTGCTTTCCAGTAACTCCCGGAGGGGGCGCAACCAGCCGGGCGTTACCTGCACGTCGGAGTTGAGTAGCACGTAATAGCGGAAATCCAGCTGACGCAGGGCGTGGTTGTACCCCTCGCAAAACCCGAGGTTTTGGGCATGCACCAGCACCTGCACCGATGGAAAATGCTGGTGCAGCCACGCCACCGAGGTATCGGAGGAGGCGTTGTCGGCCACTACGATGCGGGCCCCGTCGGCGTGGGCTAGCACGTCAGGTAAGAACTGTTCCAGCCAATGCTGGCCATTCCAGTTCAGAATTACCACGGCCACATCGGCGCAGGAGCCGCCGGGCGGCAACGGACTAGATGCCAAGGCTACCGAAATCGAGGCCCGGCACGTTGGGCAGTAGGCCGGAGGTCTTGCGCTTGAGTTCTTCCTTTGCCTGCTCGCCCACGTCCTGCAACACTTTGTTTACTGCCGCTACTACCAGGTCGGCCAGCATTTCGCGGTCCTGGCCCGTGAGCAGGCTTTCGTCAATATCCAGCTTGAGCAGACGGCGCTGCCCGTTGGCCGTGGCTTTCACCAAGCCCCCGCCGGCTTCGGCCGTGGCGGTCAGGTATTGTAGTTCGTCCTGGGCTTGCTTCATTTTTTCCTGAAGCTCTTTCACCTTGCCCATCATGCCCATCATGTCAAACATAGTCTCGTCTGGTTAAGTAAGTGGTAAAAAGGTAGATGCCTGCAGGCTGCCCAGAGTTGCTTGAAGCAAGTAAACTAGGGCTTGCCGTTAGAGGGCGGGCAAAGGTACGCAACGCGGCATAGGCGGGACTTTTTTAACGCAACAGCGTCACGGAGCCGTTCTGCACAACTGGCTGGCCGGTTTCATCGGTAGCCTCAAACCGGTACACGTACACGCCCGGCACCGGAGCAGCCCCCCGGATGCGGCCGTCCCACTTATCCTGGCGGCTGGTGCCCCGAAATACTTCCTGGCCGTTTCGGTCCCGCAGAATGAACAGGTACTTGGTCAGGAACTGCCCTTTCACTTCCAGCACGTCGTTCAGGCCGTCCCCGTTCGGGGTGAAGGCAGTGGGCACGGTCACGCGCACGCGCCGCACTATCTGCACCACGTTGGAGTAGCTGACCACGCCCGCGCTGGTGGTAGCTTCCACGCGGTAACGCAACACCTGCCGGTCGGCCGGGGGTGCTAGGTCCAGCACTTCCAGCCCATTGACGGGCTGACTACGCAATACTTGTCCATCAGAAGCCAGCAGCAGCAGCTGATAGCGGGCACCCGTGCGGCCACCGTCCAAGGCGGTCCAGCGCAGCGCCACGGCATACTGGCCGGCTGCTTCCTGCTCCAGAGCGGTTAGGATAACAGGACAGGCAGCGGCACTGGGGGCCGAGGTCTGCCCGCAGGCGTCGCGTAGCAGCGCGGTGTAGCACGCAGGCTGCTCCGTGGAGAGAGCAAGTGTGGAGTCGCGGAGCGTGGCCGGGGCAGTTCCCAGCTCTACGGTGGTCGTATTCTGCTCCCGGCGGAAGGTGGCCTGGCTTCCAGCGGGTGAGGGTGAGGCCGTGAGCACAACCCGGTTGCGCAGATCGAAGCTGGCCGTAAGCGTGGGTTTGGGCGGTGGCGGCCCAGTTACAGCCCGCACGCTCACTTCATTAGAAGTGGCAGTGACAGACCCCGTCATGGCTACCACCCGATACGTGTAGTCGGAACCGCACAAGACGTCAGCATCGACATAATTAGTGGCCGAGCCGTTGAGTTGGGTAATGAGTTGGCCGTTTCGGCTGATCTGGAAGCTGGCAGGGGCGCCGCCAGTAGTCCAGCGCAGCTCGTTGCGGCCGGCTGCTGCACTGGCTGCCAGCTGCACGGCACAACCCGTGGCCGATACGTATTTCGCGCCTACCGACGCACAGGCATCCGTCAGCCGAAGCCGGAAACAGCCGCTGGCTGGGGCCGATGGTGCCACGTACGTGGTGGTACTGGCCGGTACTTTGGCCACCTGTCGAAAACCTCCCGGCTGTGCAGCATCGGCCACTTCCAAAACGTACTGATACTGGTTTTGCAGGCCGGCAAAAGTGAACTGCACGCCCGCGTTCAATCCCGTGAGACTGGTGAGTTGAGGAGCTACCGGTGCCGGTAATGTGGGCAGAGGCTGGGTAGCGGTGCCCGTGCAAAGCCCCGCCACGGCGTAGCTGCCCCGCACCGTTACGCTGCTGGCCCCGGCCGGCACGGGGTAGTTGGCCGTAGTGCCGGCCGCAACGTTCTGGGCCGGGCCAGCGCCTATTTGCACCGTAAATCGGTCGTAGGTGCGGTCAGTCAGCGCAACCTGCACGGTACCCGGGGCGCAGGCTTGTACCGTGAAGGTTGGGGCCGGCGTGGCGTAGACGGTAAATGTGCGGGAAAAGATGATGCCGGTGCCGGCACTGGAGTTGGTGTTCTGGGTAATGACGAGCTGCCCTGCCGTAGTGGGGGCCGTGCGGGTGGTAAGCGTATCCCCCGGCTGAAACCCCGTGCAGAGCGTGGCCGTGCCGAGCTGGTAATAAACTTTCTCGGGGTCGAGGGGGCGGCCGCTACAATCGCGCAGCCGGAAACGCTGGCCCGCGCAGAGTGCCGTCACTTCCTGGCGGGTTGCGGCATCATATACTTTAAAGCAAGCCCCGGAGTTGGGCGTGTTCTGGCACTGGGCCACCCCACGCGTGCTTACCAGGGAAAGCAGTAGAACCAGAAGAAAAAATGCCCGCAGCCGCAAGTAGAAAAGCCGTTAAAAGAGGAAAACCATGCTTACTAAACGGCAAATGCCGGCAAAAGCTTTTGGCGCAAGTAAAATAATCGGGCTGATGGAAAATCAGAACGTCCAGCCCTTTCCCGGACTGGACGCTCCGCGGGGGACCGGGGCGGGGAGTTATTGCCAGTGGTAGGTACGCACGAACTCGGCGGCGGCGTGCAGGTCGGGGTAAAGCATCCGGTCCTGGCTGACGAAACCCACGCGCTGGCGGAAATCCGCTATTACCTGTTCGAGGCGGGCGGAGGTACGAGCCGGGCGGCGGAAATCCAGGGCCTGCACGGCATTCATCAGCTCAATACCCAGCACCTGCTCCGTGTTCTGCACCACCCGCAGCGCCTTGGTGGCGGCGTTGGCGCCCATGCTCACGTGGTCTTCCTGCCCGTTGCTGCTCACAATGCTATCCACCGAAGCCGGCGTGCAGAGCTGCTTGCTCTGGCTCACGATGCCGGCGGCGGTGTACTGCGGAATCATAAAACCCGAGTTCAGCCCGGGCTCGGCCACCAGGAATGGCGGCAAGCCCCGCTGCCCCGAAACCAGCTGGTAGGTGCGGCGCTCCGATATAGATCCTAGCTCGGCCACCGCAATGGCCAGGAAGTCCAGCGCCAGGGCCAGCGGCTGCCCGTGGAAATTGCCGCCCGATAAGATGGCGTCGTCCTCCGGGAAAATATTCGGGTTGTCGGTCACAGCATTTACTTCCGTTTCCATTACCTGCGCTACGTAACTCAGCGCATCGCGGGAAGCACCGTGTACCTGGGGCTGGCAGCGGAAGGAGTAGGGGTCCTGCACGGCCGTTTTGGGCTGGGCCTGCAGCTCGCTCCCGGCCAGCAGCTCCCGCAAGTGGGCGGCTACGGCCAGCTGCCCGGCGTGCGGCCGGATCTGGTGCAGCCGTTCGTCGAAGGGCTCCGGGCGGCCATCAAAGGCTTCCAACGATAACGCGCCGATGACATCGGCGGCCAGCGTGAGGCGCTGGGCGCGCAAGGTGCAGTGCACGCCGTAGGCCAACATGAACTGCGTGCCATTCAGTAAGGCTAGGCCTTCCTTGGCTTCGAGCTGTAGGGGCTGCCAGCTGAACAGGTGGAGGACGTCGGTGGCCTTCAGGTCGTAGCCCTGGTACTGCACGTTGCCCAGGCCCAGCAGGGGCAAACACAGGTGAGCCAGCGGCGCCAGGTCGCCGCTGGCTCCCAAAGAACCTTGCTGGTAGACCACGGGCAGAATGTCGCGGTTGTAGAAGTCGAGCAGGCGCTGGACCGTGCTGAGCTGCACCCCGCTGTGGCCGTAGCTAAGGCTGCGCGCTTTCAGCAGCAACATCAGTTTCACCAGTTCCGCGGGCACCGTCTCGCCGGTCCCGCAGGCGTGCGACATCATCAGGTTCACCTGCAGTTGGGCCCGCTCGGCCGGCGCAATACTGGTATTGCAGAGGGCCCCGAAGCCCGTGTTGATGCCGTAAATTGGGGCGTCGGACTGCTCTAGCCGGTCGTGGAGGTAGCGGTGGCAGGCGAGGATGCGCTCCTCGGCCTCGGAAGCCAGGGTGACGCGGTTGTTTTCGGTGAGCAGCTGCTGCAGCGCCGCAAGGGTGAGGTGCGTGCTGGGGCTAAGAGCGTGATTGGCGGACATGGGTGGGTGGGAAAGCGGGCGAAGAAGCCAAAATTGCCAAAACAAACCCGGACTCGCACCATCCTGGCAAGTCCGGGTTCAGGAAGTAGGGCAGCCGTTCCTCGGAGAAAGAGTGTTGCCCCCGAGCGTTAGCGCCTCAGTTGAATTGTAGCTGGTGTAGCTATTTCGTCAGGGCGTCCAACACCGCATTCCACCCTAGTAACTGCTCTTGCCCGGTACTTAGCTCCTTGAGCTTGAATTGGCTGGCTGCTTGTTCCTCGGGGCCCTGCAGGAGCACATAAGGAATGCCCTTGGCGTCAGCATACTTAAACTGCTTGCCTAGCTTGGCCTCGTCGGGGTAAAGCTCGGCGGCCACTCCCGCCTCCCGCAGTTGGCGCAGAATGGGTAGTAGCTGGCGGCTGTTTTCCAGGTCGAAGGAGGCCAGCAGGCAGCGCGTGGTGGTGGCCACGGCCTCGGGGAACAGGTTGAGCTCTTCCAGGCAGTCGTAGAGGCGGTCTACCCCGAAAGAGAAGCCCACGCCCGACACGCCCGGCAGCCCGAAAGCCCCCGTGAGGTTGTCGTAGCGGCCGCCCCCGCTCACGCTGCCCATGTTTACGTTGTTGATCTTGATTTCGAAAATGCAGCCTGTATAGTAGGAGAGGCCGCGGGCCAGCGTGGGGTCAAACTCGAGGTGGTCGAAGTGGGTGAAGCCGAAGTCCTGGAGCAGTTGCTGCACCCGGCCTAACTCCTGCAGGCCTTTGTAGCTGCCATCGGCTTCGGTAGGCACCTGCGCGGCCGCAAAGGCGCTTTGCAGCTGCTGGAGCTTCTCGGCAAAGGAGCCTTGCACGCTCAGCAGCTCGAAAAGCCGCGCTACGGAAGCCTCCGAAAAGCCCCGCTCAAGCAGCTCCCGCGTTACGCCGTCCTGCCCAATCTTGTCGAGCTTGTCGATGGCCGTAAACAGGTCTACTTCCGTGCCTTCGCCGCCCAGGGCCTGGTAGAAGGCACCCAGTACGCGGCGGTGGTTGATTTTAATCGTGTGCTCCGTCAGGCCTAGCGTGTTCAGCACTTCCGACATCATGAGCACAATTTCGGCTTCACAGAGCAGGGAGTCGGTACCTACCACGTCGGCGTCGCACTGGTAAAACTCGCGGTAGCGGCCCCGCTGGGGGCGGTCGGCGCGCCACACGGGCTGAATCTGGTAGCGCTTGAAGGGGAACGTGAGCGTGCCGCGGTTCATCACCACGTAGCGGGCGAAAGGCACCGTGAGGTCGTAACGCAGGCCTTTTTCGGCAATCTTAGGCAACACTTTTCTGGAGCCGGCCTCCAGGTCTTCGGCCGTAACGGCGGCGTTCTTCTTGTTCAGGAAATCACCCGAGTTCAGGACTTTGAACAGGAGCTGGTCACCCTCTTCGCCATATTTGCCAGTCAGCACCGACAGGTTTTCCATGGTAGGCGTTTCGAGCGGGGCGTAGCCAAACTTCTCGAACACGCGGCGAATTACGCCAAAAATGTAGTTGCGGCGGGCCACTACGGCCGGGCCAAAGTCGCGGGTACCTTGCGGGATGCTGGGTTTCTGAACGCTCATCGAATGCCAAAAATATGGGCGCGAAGGTACTCACACTTCCCGGCACTCGGATAGCCTTGCTCCTAAATAGGATGTGGTTGCTGGGACCTAGCCTTCTCGCTGCAGCAGGCGGTGAGCATCCAGCAAGGAAGGCAGTACTAAAGGCGCTTCGTCTGCGGGCAACTGCGCAAACCGGGCCGTGGCTGACTGGGGTAGGTGACAGAGCACAAGCTGGCGGTGCTGGCAGCGCAGGGTGAAATCGTAAGCCAGGAGCAAGTCAATAGCATCCTCGGGCAGCTCGGTCAGCAAGCTGCAGTCCACGCAAATCAGGCGCTTTTCGCTGCGGCTGGCCCGGTGCAGGCCCCTGGCAAGCTTGTGCTGGTCGTTGGGGTCGAACTCCGGGGCCACAATCAGCAGATAACTATCCGGTAATTGCTCACGGTACACATCCATCATGAGCCTTTAACGCCAGGCACTCAGGAAAAGTAACACCCGCTAAAAGGTGCTTAAATCGAATAATTTGCTCTTAGCTGAGCAGTAATTAGATGTAACTATATGATTTGCAAATAATAAAGAAAAATATATTTCCTTAATTATTAGAACAAAATTTTATTGGTTGACAATAGTTTATAATGAAATAATTCAATAACAGGTATTGGGGTATGATAATAGTCTGGGGATAATACGCGCACCGCCCGACTGGCTGCCTCCGGGGAGAGCAGTTCGTCGGGCGGTTTCTTTCTGGTGCATAGCTACCACCAGAATCGTAAGCGAAAAGAGGCAGGGTGTTGTGCGGCGGTATTTGTTTACTAGCCTTGGGGCTGAGCAGTGCAGGCAGCCGCAGTAGCTTTTATGCTAGCGGCCTTAATAGGCTGCAGCGAGACGGTGCCCACGGCAATGCGGGTCTGGACGCCATTGACCGTGATACGGGGCTGCTGAGGGCGGAAGCCCAGCACCGTGGTTGCGAGCTTGTACTTACCGAAAGGTACTTTGCCCACTTGAAAGGAACCATCAGCGCGGGTGGTGACCGTGCGGATAACGGCATTGTCGGTGGCGCGCAGAATGGCTACGGTAGCGCTGGGGATGGGCTCATTGGTTTCCCCGTCGCGCAGGGTGCCCGTAACGGTGCCGTTGTAGAAAGTGCTGGCGGAGAGTTGCAGGCCGGCCAAAACGAAGGTGAAACCCAGGAGGATGCGGTTGAAGGCGAAAGTTTTCATAGCTCAGAAAGACAAAAGAGAAGGCGGAGTGGGCGAGGAAAGAACTGGGCAGCCGCGGTTCTGCAGCAGTGGCTTCCTGAGCCCGAAGAGAAAGTAAAAGACAAGTCGGCAGGGCTGATGCTGGGTACCGAACGAAAACCGGAGGCCGGTTACTCTACCCATTTGAAAAGGACTTTCGCGTGATAGAGTAGAAGGAACAGAACAAAGGTAATACTTACTACTATGCTTTGCAAGGTACCTTTGAAAAATATTTTTTGTTTGTGTTTTTCTCGCTTTGTTGTCTACCCGTTGTAGTCAAAAAAGCGCTGGAATCAAGAAGAAGCGGAAGGGGAACGAAGCGGGGTAATATGGACAAGTGCCTACCACGAAGTGCTTTGTTACTCCATTAGATGGACGTTCTTACCCGAGGGTTGCCTAGAGCTTATCATTTTTTTCTAACACATCAGGCAATATAAAATTCAGGATTCCTGAAGGGGTTGCACTCAGCTTGAAAGAGTGGCACAAAGGTACCGGGTGGTGCCAGCGGCGTCAACCGCACGATGATGTGAGCCAGAGAGCTACAGGCCTAACATTATCCGGGCCGGTTATACAGCACCGGAAACGCCCACGACAGACTTTGCCAGCAGGCGGGCAGCGTGCCCTTTGTAGCTGCCCCAGGCAGCCGCGTACGGAGCCGGTAAAGAAGCCCACGGGTACCTTTTCACTGCCCCATTTGCCGTCAAACCGGCAAGCCTTCTTGAAGCATAGCTCCAGTGTTCCGAAAGCTAGCAGGCAGAAGGCAAGCACTGCGAGCAAGAAGGGGAGGAAGTTCCATTCAGCCAGTCGGGCCTCCGAGCGGCTGGCTGCCTTAACCCGGAAAAAAATACTGCCGGCCTCCAAAGGAAACCGGCAGTATAACAGCACAAGAAGAAATAGCGCAACGCAGCAACTCAGTACGCCTTTTTCGTTGTGCCTGGCGGGAGCTGTGCTAGCCCCCGAATCCGCCGCCACCTCCCTGGGGCTGGCTTTCAATTTTCTTGGGTGGCTTGGTAGCGCCGATGTACCAGGTGAAGCCCAGCCACCCCACGCGGGTCTCATTTTTGTAACGGTTGCGCACCGTCAGATCCTCGGTGTTGATTTCGGAGCGGCTCACCTGCGTATCGAAGATGTCGGATACCCGCAGCGTGAGGGCTGCGCGGTCCTGGAACATGCGCTGACGCAGGGCTACTTCCAGGCCACCGTAGGCCAGCTGCCGGCCCTGCGCCGTGAGCGTAGCCGAGCGCCAGGAGCCGGTGAGCTGCACATCGAGGGTAGGCCGGGGCGTGAAGTTGGTGCTAAAGCGCATGGTGCCCGCCACAGTGCGGCGGTTGTTGCCCTGCTGCCCGTTGGAAGCCACTTCGCTGCGGTATAAGGATCCCGAAGCCGATACTCGCCACCACTTGGTGAGGGACTGGTTCCAGGTAGCCTCGGCCCCCAGGTTGGTGGTGTTGCCGAAGTTGCGGTAGGTTTCGGCCGTCACAATGCCGGCCTGGTTGATGCGGGTGGCCGCCGTATCAATTTCCCGTACCCGCTGCACCACATTCTGCGAAAAGCGGCCAAACAACGTACCCGTGATAGAAGCGCCCCCGCTCAGGCTCAGCTGGTGACCCAGCTCCACGTTGTGGCTGAACTCGGCGCGGAGGCCAGGGTTGCCCTGGCGGTAGGTGCGGGCATCCTGGTAAAGCTGGAAGGGCAGCTGCTCCATGAAGTTGGGCCGGTCGATGCGGCGGGCATAGCTCAGCTGCAGGCGCTGCTGGCCCGGCTCCTTGCCCAGCTCCTTGGCCAGGGTAGCCGAGGGAAACAAGCTCAGGTAATCGAGGCCCACGCGGCCGCTGCCGCCTTTTACGGTGCCGCTCAGGTTTGTGTATTCGGCCCGGAGGCCACTCTGCAGGCTATAGTTATGGCCCAGGGTGCGCTGGTAGGTTACGTAGGCCGCCGGCAGCACTTCCCGGATGTCGTAGGCCACGGACCGGGCCGCGTCAGGCTGGAAGTCGGTAGGCCGGTCGACGGGGGCCGAGGATAAGTCGGCGGTGCCGTCGTTGTCGGTCATCTGCAGCTTCAGGCCGGTTTCAATTTTGCCTTTGTCGCCGGCCAGTGGATGGGTGTAGTCGAGGGTGCCGTAGAGAATGCGCGCCGCTACTGCAAACTGCTGCCGTTGCGTAGGGGCATTGCTCAGCTGCTGGGTGAAGGGCACGTCGGCATCGATAACTACGTAGCCGGCGTTGGAAGTCAGCTCCCGGCCTTTCTGCTGGGCCCAGGTGCGGCGGTAAGAAGCATCGGCGTTCCACACCCGCACGTCCACGTCTACTTTTTGCTGGCCCAGCTGGTCGGGCTTGGCTTCGCCGTTAAGCTTGGTAGTCAGCGTCTGGGTGTTGAAGTTCTTCTCGCCCTCTTTCGACGGCGACACGCTGAAGCTCAGGCTTTGTTCCTCGCTAAGTTCGTAGTCTACCCCCAGGTTGAGGGAGTGGTTGATGCGTCGCTCAATGCCCGTGCCCTGCTGAGTGGTCTGGATAACGTCGCCATTCTCCAGGTAAGCTGTCTGGGCGCCTTTTGACTTGTCGGTGAAACGCTGGTCGCGGCCGTTGTAGCCAAAGTTCCAAGTGGCTTTGCCCTGGCGGCGGCTCAGGTTTAGGGTAGGCGAGTACTTGCTACCGTTGCCTACTACCAGCCCAATCTGCCCGTTGGTGCCGGGTTTCTTATCCTTCTTGGTAATGATGTTGATGACCCCGGCGCCGGACGCATCGTATTTGGCCGAGGGGTTGGTAATGACTTCCACCTGGGAGATGCGCGAGGCGGGCAGCTGATCGAGGCGGGGGCCCGAGCCGGCGCCGCCGTTGCTGGTGCCGGCGGGCTTGCCGTCAATCAGAATAGTGAGGTTGGAGGAGCCGCGCAAGCTCACCGTGCCGTGGGCGTCTACGGCCACGGAGGGCACGTTCTGCAGCACATTCACGGCCGTGCCGCCCACGCTGCTCAAATCTTTCTCTACGTTAATGACGCGCTTGCCAAGGTCACTTTGCACCGTTTCTTTCTGGCCCGTCACCGTCACGCCTTTCAGCTGGGTGGTAATGGGCGAAAGCGAGAAGCTGCCCAACTGCACATCCGGCGCGGCCGTGGTGAGCGTAACGCTGCGGCGCACCGGCTGGTAGCCGATAACCGAGGTTTTCACCAGGTACTTGCCCATGCCCAGCGAAGCCAGCGTGAACTTGCCATTCTCGCCGGTTTCGGCCCCCGCTACAAACGTGGAATCCTGGGCGCGCAGGACCACCACGTTGGCAAAGGGAACGGGCTGTTTATTGCTTTGGTCGAGCAGGGTACCGCTAACCGAGCCCGTAGGTTGCTGCTGAGCGGCGGCCGCCAGCGGAAAAAACATAGTGATGAGGCCCAGGCCCCGCAGGGTCCGGTAGAGTGGTAGCTGAGTTTTCATCGGAAAGAAGGGAGGTTGGGAGGCGAAATGGGCAAAGCCGTGCCGTGCCAACGGCCGCGGTTCCGTTGGGAGGGGTGGTTGCCCGGAAGGTAGATACGAGGAGCAGGGGTACTGCCTGCGCAAAGCAGGTGTACCAGAAAGCCAACTCCCGAGGGGCGCCGCCGAAACCAATGGTTCCCGGCTGGGACCGCGCTACCTGGCCCGATTGGCGCAGGGTGGGAGGAGCTGCCGGGGCGGACGGTGAACGTCGCACCGCCGGTGTATCAGCGAATCAATAAGACAAAGGTAACAGAAGGTACTATGTAACGCAAGGTACTTGTGGAAATTATTTTCTGTTTCGTTGATTTTCGAGTTTGGAGCCCGAGTGAAAAGAGCTGAAAAACGGCCTTACCTAACCTTGAAGTGCGTTTTAAAGCCCTTTAACACTTTGCCATCCTGAGTACCGCGAATAGCCAGCGCATGCTTCGACGGTAATTTTTGGCGGGCAACTCAGTCGTAAGCAGGTTCTGCACTTCGCTCACGATAAAGGGAGTGCGGATGGCTGTTTCCATATCAGGCCAGATGGAGGAGCTGGATAATCCGTTGCCTCACGCTAAAAAAAAGTCCGCACCCCGAGGAGAAACCCTGTCCGGGGATACCCATCTGCCCCTGCAAATCCGAACACCCTGTCCGGAAACGGACAGTTTTTTTGGACGTGTAGATAGATAAACATGAGTCATATTATTGATTTTGAGGTTTTTGTAAAACTGGCACTTCGCTTGGGTAGAGTGGGGTAGAACCTCTACACGACCGAACGAAAATGGACAGAGCTATTTCCTCCGCTATTCAAAACCGCCGCGTCCGCCAGCGCTGGCTGCTGGTACTGGCGGCCCTGCTGGTAGTGGTTGGTGGGCTATGGGCCTTCCGCCGCGTGCTGCGCCCCAGTATCAACCAAGCCGACCTTCTCACCACTATCGTCGAAACCGGCGACGTGGAAGCTACCATCACGGCCTCCGGGGTGGTAATTCCGGCGCGGGAAGCAGTGGTGACCAGCCCCATCCAGTCGACCATCCGGCGGGTGCTGCTCACGGCCGGCGACGAGGTGAAGCCCGGCCAGCCCATCGTGGAGCTGGACAAGGAAATGACGTCTTCCAACCTGGCTAAGCTCCAGGATGAGCAGCTGCAAAACCAGAACAAGAGCTCTGTGCTGCAACTTTCCCTGGAGCGCACCCTCAACGACCTGGAAGCCCAGGAGCAGGTGCAGCAGGAGAAGGTCCGCAGCCTGCAGTCGGCCCTGCGCGATGAGCAGCACCTGCTGGGCATTGGCTCGGGCACCCAGGAAAACGTGCGCCAGGCCGAGCTCAACCTGAAAATTGCCCAATTAGAGTTGCAGAAAGTGCGCCGCCAGATGGCCAACCAGCGCCGCTCCAACCAGGCCGATGAGCGGGGCCTGGGCTATACCCGCCAGATCCAGGCGCGCAGCATTGCCGAGCTGGCCCGCGAGCTGCAGCAGGCCACCATCAGCGCCGACCAGGCCGGGGTGCTCACCTGGGTGAGCGAGGATGTAGGCGGGGCCGTGAGCAAAGGCCAGGTGCTGGCCCGCGTGGCCGACCTAAGCTCGTTCCGGGTGCGGGCCACCGTGGCCGATACCTACGCCGACTCCCTGCACGTGGGCGACGCCGTGCGCGTGCGCCTCGGCGGCACCGACCTGGCCGGTTCCATTGCCTCCATCAGCCCGGCCGTGGAAAAGGGCGTGGTGACGTTCTACGCCCGGCTGCGCGACAACCACCACCCCGTGCTGCGGGCCAACCAGCGTGCCGAGGTGTACGTGGTCACGCGGGCCCACCCCCGGGTGACGCGCGTGAAAAACGGGCCCTTCTATCAGGGTGGGCGGGAGCAGTCGGTGTTTGTGTTGCAGGATGGCAACGCCGTGCGCCGCACCGTGCGCTTCGGCGACGCCAACTTCGACTACGTGCAGGTAGTGCAGGGCCTGCGCCCCGGCGAGGAAATGATTATGACCGATATGAAGGACTACGAGCAAGTAAACGAGCTGTCTGTCAAGTAACTACTGGCCACGGACAACGAACAACTGACAACTAACCAAGCTGCTTCTGCCTTTCTGAGTTATGAAAACCTCTGCCTTTTATCTGGAAGTACTACGTCTCTGGGGCCTGCTGTTGGCTATTGTGGGCTTGATGCTGGGCGCGGCCATCAGCGCCTCAGCCCAGGCCCCGGCCCTCACACTACCCCAGGCCATTGAGCTCACCCTGGCGCAGTCGGCCGTGGCCAAGCAGGCGGTGACGGCCCGCGAAACCAGCTACTGGCAGTACCGTACCTTCCGCGCCGACTACAAGCCCCAGCTGGCCCTGGAAGGCGTACTGCCCGATTACAGCCGCTCCATTTTGGCCGTAACCCAGCCCGATGGTACAACGAATTTTCGGGCCGTGCGCATCAACACGTCGTACCTGGCTACTACCGCCACCCAGGCCATTGGCTTCACGGGCGGCAAAATCACAGTAGGCTCCACGCTCCAGCGCTTCGATAACCTTGAAGGCAAGCAGCGGCTCTACAACAGCAGCCCCGTGGCCCTGGGCTTTTCGCAGCCCATTGGGGCCTTCAACGCCCTGAGCTGGAACAAGCGCATTGAGCCGCTGCGCTACCAGGAATCGGGCCGCCAGTATGCCCAAGACCGGGAAACCATTGCCCAGCGCGTGACGGAGCTTTACTTCGACGTGCTGTTGCAGCAAGTGAATGCCGATGTGGCCCGTCAGAACCGCCAGGCCAGCGCCGACATGCTGCGCATGGGCCGGGAACGGTATAAGCTGGGCCGACTTTCCGAAAACGACCTGCTATTGCTGGAGCTGAACCTGCTCGGCGCCGAGCAGGCCGAAATTCAGGCCGGGGTGGAGGCCCGCCAGGCTGCCGTGCAGCTCACCAGCTACGCCGGCCTCACCCTCGACCCCGCCGTGCCGTTGGCTGTGCCGGCGCTGCTGCCCGCCCTGCAGGTTTCGGCCGATGACGCCCTCACCCAGGCCCGCCGCTACCGCCGCGAAACCCTGCTGTTTCAGCGGCGCCTGCTCGAAGCCGACCGGGGCGTGGCCCAGGCCAAAGGCACCACCGGTTTTCAGGCCAGCCTGTCGGCCGGCTTCGGACTGGCCAGCAGCGCTGACCAGCTGGGCCGCAGCTATGTGAACCCCAACGACCAGCAGCAAGTGCGCCTGGGCTTCTCCATGCCAATTGTGGACTGGGGCAAGACACGCGCGGCCGTGAAAACCGCCGCGCTAAGCCGCCAGCAGGTGCAGCAGCAGGTGCAGCAGGAGCAGCTCACCTTCGAGCAGACGGTGCGCGCCCAGGCTGCCCAGCTGGGCGCCCTCAACCAGCAGCTCGCCCTGGCTTCCCGTGCCGATTCCCTGGCTCAGCGCCGCTACGCTATCAGCCGGGCCACCTACCAGGTGGGCCGCATCTCCCTCACTGACCTCAACATTGCCCAGAGCGAGAAAGACCGCGCCAAGCGCGCCTACATTGCTGCCCTGCGCGCCTGCTGGGTGGCCTATTATCAGCTGCGCACCCTCACCTTGTACGATTTCGAACGGCAGCAGCCGCTGGTGGTGGAAGGGTAGGGGCACTGGTTTCTGGTAGCCGGGCAAAGGGGGAGGGGGAGCCACGGCGGGGCAGGGTTGGCCTCGTGAATCTCACCCTCGCCAACAGCCTTCACGAGTTAGCTTCCCCTGCACAAGCAAACCTTGGGCGGCTGGCTTCCCTCTCCCCCAGGAGAGGGGGCCGGGGGTAAGGTATTTACCCTACATTTACCCTCTATGCTATCCTTATTTGCCCCGGCGCCGGCCGCGCTGCCCGCCCCACTCGCCACCTACCAGCCTGCCCAGGCGCTGCCCGACTTCGCCACCCGCCTCGAAAAGCTGCGCAGCTGGCAGCAGCGCATTGCCTCCGGCTACGTTACCAGCCAGAAGGAGGAAGCCCTCCAGGCCGAGTTCCTGACCCTGATATTCGGGCAGGCGCTGGGCTACGAGCACGAGCGCACCGACTTCCGCCAGCTGCTGCTCGAACAGAAAACCGCCGTGGACGGCACCAAGCCCGACGGCTCCCTGGGCCACTTCGCGGCCGATGGCAAGGGCGCCCTGGGCGGCCCCACCCGCGCCGTCATCGAACTGAAGGACGCCCGCACCCGCCTCGACGCCAAGCAGAAGCTTGGGGCCAAAGGCCGCGCCGAAACCCCGGTGGAGCAGGCCTTCAGCTACCCCTCCAAGATGGGGCCGAGCTGCCGCTGGGTACTCGTGAGCAATTTCGTGGAGCTGCGCCTGTACGCGGCCAACGACCAGACCCGCGCCGAGCTCTTCGACTTCCGCACCCTGCCCGACGACCCGGCCGCCCTCCGCCGCTTCTTTGCCCTGCTGGGCGCCCCGCAGCTGCTGCCCGCCGCCGGCCAGCCCGAGGCCCCGCTCGATGAGGCCCTGCGCCAGCGCCAGGAGCAGGAGGCCCGCATCAGCAAGGAGTTCTACAAGGACTACCGCAAGGCCCGGCGCGATTTGCTCGACCACCTCATCGAGCAGAACCCCGCCGTGGACCCGCTCGACCTGCTGCGCCACACCCAGAAGCTGCTCGACCGCGTCATCTTCGTGTGCTTCTGCGAGGACAAGGGCATCATTCCGCGCCTCACCTTCCGGCGCCTGCTCGACGCGGTGCGGGCCAACGTGTTCGACCCCGCCGACGACAAGATTTACCGCACCGTGCGCGGCCTGTTCCGCAGCATCGACGAGGGCAACCCCCAGGCCAACATCAACCGCTTCAACGGCGGCCTCTTCGCCCCCGACGCGGCCCTGGATGCCCTCGTCATCAAGGACCGCACCCTCGGCCCGGTCATCAGCCTGGAGCAGTACGACTTCGCCTCCGAGCTGAACGTGAACATCCTGGGCCACATCTTCGAGCAGAGCCTGGCCGACCTGGAGGCCGAGCGCGCCCGCCTGCTGGGCCAGGCCCCGCCCGCCGCCAAAGAGGGCAAGCGCAAGCAGGACGGCATCTTTTACACCCCCGACTACATCACCCGCTACATCGTGGAGCAGGCCGTGGGCGGCTGGCTGCGCGAGCGGCGCCAGGAGGCCGGCCTGGAGGCGCTGCCCGACCTGACCGAGGCCGACCGGGCCAGCATCCGGGTGCGGCAGGGCGGCAAGGGCCTGCTGAAACCGGAGCCACGCGTCCAAAAACATATCGATGCCTGGGAAGCCTACGGGCAGCGCCTGCGCGGCATCCGGGTGCTCGACCCGGCCTGCGGCTCCGGGGCCTTCCTCAACGAAGCCTTCACGTACCTGCTGCGCGAGGGCGAAACCGTGAACCAGGCCCTGGCCGAGCTGCGCGCCGGGCAGTTTGAGGTGTTCGACCTCGACCGCCACATCCTGCAGCACAACCTCTACGGCGTGGACCTCAACCCCGAGTCGGTGCAGATTACCCGCCTCAGCCTCTGGCTGCAAACCGCCAACCCCGGCCGCCCCCTCACCTCCCTCGACCACGGCATCCGCTGCGGCAACTCCCTCATCAGTGACCCCGCCGTGGCCGGCGACCGGGCCTTCGACTGGCACGCCGCCTTCCCCGAAGTCTTCGCCGCTGGCGGCTTCGACGTGGTGGTGGGGAATCCGCCGTATGTAAGGGTACAGAATATTCCTTATAATCAAATAGATTATTTCAAATCAGTTTATCATAAAGTTGCTCATAAGCGAGTTGATATTTCACTGCTGTTCTTTGAATTATCTGGTAAAATCATGAGCAAAGGGGGGTATTTATCATTTATTACATCTAATTAGTTTGTAACGACAGAATATGGGGAGTCGGTAAGGAAATTTATTCTTGACTATTTTGGGATAGTGCAGATGATTGATTTTGGTGATTTGCCAATTTTTGCCGATGCACTCACTTATGTTAGTATATTTACTTTAAAAAATAATTCAAATAAAGAGGTTTTTCCTTATATAAAAGTTAAGTCTATTGATGATACCCAAAACATGGTTTTTGATAAGCTAATATCAATTGATATTAATATTGATTCACTAAGTGGTAAGCCATGGGTGCTTGCTACAGATAGCAAAAAGAGGCTTTTTGATAAGCTTGAAAAGTTTCATGTGCTGGGCAATATCGGTAATGCTTGGGCTGGCCTATTTACAGGATTGGATGAGGTGATGATGCTTGATAAGCAGCAAGTAGAGAATTTAGCCTTGGAGCAAGATATTTTACTGCCTCTTATTAGGGGCAATGATCCTAAAAGATTTGCTGAGGCAACACCCAGTATGTTTGTTATTTACCCTTATAAGATGCAAGGTGCAAAAACGGTTGCTCTAGATGAAGATGAATTAGCCTTGCAATATCCTGTTGCTTATAGATATTTAATTGATAATAAGAAGAAGCTTGGTTTGCGTAAAGATTCTCGTAAAACATTCGCTGATCGAAAGGATTGGTTTGGTCTCACAAGATTTGGGCAAAAGAAAATTTTTGAAAGTCAAAAAATTGTTTCACCTGGCGAAGTAAAAGAGCATAAATTCTCATTGGATAATACTGGCGCTGGTTTCAGCTGCGCAAGGGTATTTGCTGTTACGGTGGATGATATCGATTACAGTATTAAGTATGTTTTGGCTCTTCTTAATTCGAGAATAAGTCAATTCTTTTTGCAGAGCTTTTCTTCTCCTAAACAGGGTGGTTATTATACATACTCATCTGGAGTATTGAATAAAACTCCCATCCCCAACATTTCCCCCGCCGAGCAACAACCCTTCATCGACCTGGCCGACCAGCTGCTAACCGGCCACCGCGCCCTGCACGCGGCCGATGCCGACTTCGGCGCCCTGCTGCGGGCCGAGCTGGGCCTCGCGGCCCCGCTCACCGGCAAGCTGGCCCTCACCCAAGAGTGGAAAGCCTGGAGCACGGCCCTGCAAAAAAGCCTGGGCCGCCCCCTGGCCCTGAAGGAAAAAGCCGAGTGGCTGCGGCACTTCGAGGCGCACCAGCGGCAGCAGGCGCAGCAGCGCCAGCACCTGCACGCGCTGGACCGCGAGTTGGACCAGCTGGTGTACCAGCTCTACCAGCTCACGCCCGAGGAAATAGCCCTGGTGGAAGGCCGCTAGGCCAGGCGGCCCCGGCGGCCTGCGAAGAATTCCGGTTACCTTCCCCGAATTCTTCGCAAGCCTGCTGCTTATGGCCCGTCCCGCCGCTTTTTCCGACTCGCGCTTGGCGCGGGTCCGCCGCTATTTTGGTCTGAGCCAGCAGGAGCTGGCCGCCCTGCTGGGCCTGGCCCCCTCTACTACCAACCAGCTCGAACGCGGCACCCGCGCCCTTACCCGCGAGGTGTACGAGCGGCTGGCCCCCTTTCTGGCCATACTGGAAGCCGCCGAAGCTGCCCCCGCAGCCCCCGCGCCGGCCGCCCCCGACCCCGAAACCGTCCCCGAAGCGCCGGCCGCCCTCACTACCCCGCCGCCCGGTCCCTTTGCGCCCGGCCCCCTGGAGCGCCGCCGCCGCACCTGCCTCTACGAGGCCCACAACATGCGCTGGCAGCTGCGCCACTTGCCCGAACAGGCAGCGGTGGCCGCCCGCTGGGCGGCGGCCCTGCCCCGGCTGCGGGCCACTCTGCCGCCCCCGCCGCCCGCGGGTGCGGCCCCGCGCACCCCGGAGGAAGTGCGCCTGCGCTACGTGCACAGCTGGCTGGAAACGGTGCCCCTGGCCCTGGAGCCGGAGGTGCTGGCCCACTGGCACCTGCGCCACCAGCGGGCCCTGGCCCTGGAGGCCGAGGCGGCCGCCCTGGGGGGGCTGCTGGCCGGGGCCACCGGCTGAGAAAAATAGCGGCTGCCGGGGGCGCTGCCTGTTGCTATTGTATGGTGGGACTTCTATGTTTAGGTCTAGCTTATTTTTTCACTTCTAACTTCTTTATTGCTTATGGCTGATGTAACCGTGCTCAAAACCTACGCCGACTGCGACGCCGCCCTGGCTAGTCTGCGCAAGGAAAAAGCCACCTATGCCCACCGCGACTACAATCAGTCGTACTCCGAAACGCAGGCCTCCGACCGGGCCACCACCCTGGCGGCCCAGCACGCCAAGGCCCTCGACGACGTGACCCGCTACACCACCGACGTAGCCCGCACCGACCTGACCAAGCAGGAGCTGACCACGGCCCGCCGCAACCTGATTGCCGCCACTGCCCGCCGCGACAGCCTGGCCCTGAGCATGGAGGCCGTGAGCGGGGCCGAAGCCTACCTGGCCGATGTGGATGCCGACCAGGTAGACGCCCAGCTTTCTACCCTCGACGCAGCCATTGCGGCCGTAACGGCCCACCGCGCTACCCTCTCGGCTTAACCGGCCACCCACTTCCGCCTGCCCCACCTGTTGCAACCGAAGCCGGCCCCACGCGGAGCCGGCTTTGCTATTTCCGGGCAGCGGCCCGGCTGTTTCCGAACACCCTGTCCGGTTTCGGACAATATTTTGAGTGCCTGCTTTTGTGTTTCGGGAACGAATAATCTTACAATCAGCGCGTTAGCGAAATGGCACGCGGCTTGGCTACTTACTATGCAGGAAGGGCTCTGGTAGCGCAAAACCGGACACTCCTTCTGCCCACAGCAAGCAACATCCTTCTTTCTCCGCCAAACAAACTGCCAGCCCCATGCCTACGATGACTGCCCGACCCGACCTGCTGACCGCCGCTCAGGCCACCACGGCCGCCCCCGCAACCGCTCAGCCCATCATTCAGCTTACCGACATTGAAAAGGTGTACCAGACCAGCACCGTGGAAACCCTGGCTTTGAACCGCGTGAACCTGACCATCAACCGGGGCGAGTTTGTGAGCATCATGGGTCCTTCGGGCTGCGGCAAGTCCACACTGCTCAGCATCATGGGCCTGCTCGACGAGCCCACGCACGGCACCGTTACGCTCTCGGGGCGGGCCGTGACGTCGTACTCTGACCGCGAACTGGCCGACCTGCGCAATCAGCGTCTGGGCTTTGTGTTCCAGAGCTACCACCTCATCAACGACCTCTCGGTGCTCGACAACGTGGAGCTGCCCCTGCTGTACCGCAAGGGCATTTCGGGCAAGGAGCGGCGGCAGCGCGCCCTGGCCGCCCTCGATAAAGTGGGCCTCAATGCCCGCACCAGCCACTTTCCCAGCCAGCTGTCGGGCGGGCAGCGCCAGCGCGTAGCCATTGCCCGCGCCCTGGTAGGCCAGCCCGACATCATCCTGGCCGACGAACCCACCGGCAACCTCGACTCAGTGATGGGGGAGGAGATTATGGATTTGCTGCTGACCCTGAACCGCCGCGACAACACCACCATCGTGATGGTGACCCACGACGAGCAGCAAGCCCTCAAAACCGAGCGGATCATCCGCTTCTTCGACGGCAGCCAGGTCAACTGAGTTTCGGGTGTTGAGTTTCGGGTTGTCAGCGGACAGCATTAGCCGGAGCAGCCCCCAAACTCAACACCCGAAACTCGAAACCCAAAACCCGAAACTTTCCTACCGAGCTATGAAAACGACTGCCACCGCCCTGCTTTCCGAAACCGCGCTGCTGGACGCCTGCCGCCAGGGCGAGGCCCGCGCCCAGCGCCTGCTCTACGACCGGCTGGCGCCCAAGATGCTGGCCACCTGCCGCCGCTACCTGCGCAACCCCGACGATGCCGAAGAGGCCATGATGTCGGGCTTTGTGAAGGTATTTCGGGGGCTGGGTAGCTTCCGCCACGAAGGCTCGTTTGAAGGCTGGGTGCGCCGCATTATGGTGCGCGAGTGCCTGAACGTGCTGGGCCGCCACGAGCCCCTGCTGCTGGCCATCGACGACTGCCCCAGCCTGGCACCCGCCCTGCCCGCCGTAGCCGAAACCGACCTGCAAACCGCCGATTTGCTGGCCCTGGTGCAGGCCCTGCCCACTGGCTACCGCACCGTGTTCAACCTGTTTGCCTTGGAAGGCTACAACCACCCCGAAATTGCCGCGCTGCTGGGTATTTCGGAAGGCACCAGCAAGTCGCAGCTCAGCAAGGCCCGCACCCTGCTCCAGCGCCGCGTGGCGGCGCTTTCCCTTTCCTCCACTTCCGAAACCTACTCTCGCTATGCTGCTTAGCTATCTGAAAATTGCCTGGAAGGTGCTGCTGCGCCGCAAGTTCTTCACCGCCATCAGCTTGTTTGGCATTTCCTTCACCCTCATGATTCTGCTGGTGCTGGTGGCCGTAGTCGACCACTTTAACGGCGCCCATGCCCCCGAAAAGCGCATCGACCAGATGGCTTTCGTGAATTCCATCCGGGAGCGGTTCAAGGACGGAGGCTCCAACAACATGCCCGTGAGTGCCTACTTCATCGACAAGTACGTGCGCACCCTGAAAACGCCCGAACTGGTGGGCCTTACTTCGATAACAAATACCGCCACCTCATTCGCCAACAACCAAACCCTGACGCTTGATGTGCGCTATACCGATGCCAACTTCTGGCGCCTGATGGACTTTGAGTTTCTGGATGGCCGTCCGTTTTCGGCTGCCGAAACCGACCAGCGCAGCCGCGTGTGCGTCATCAACCAGCACACGGCCCGCACCTACTTCGGCACTGAAAAAGGGGTGGCTGGCCGTACCCTCGAAATCGGGCCCTATACGTACCGCATTACCGGGGTAGTGCCCGATGTGCCCGTGATGCGCCTCTATTCCAGCTCCGACGTGTGGGTGCCCTATACCCTGAGCAACGAGATGTTCGGCGACCAGCGGCTGGAAGGTGCGTTCATTGCTATTATGCTGGCTCCCTCGGCCAGCCAGGTGCCCGCCATGCGCCAAGAGTTTGAGCAGATGGCCAAGCGCATTCCAGTGCCCGATCCGCAGCGCTTCGATAAGCTCTCCGTTCATGCCGACCCGGCCCTGGCCAGCGTGGTGCGCCAGCTGACGAGCAACCAGGAAAAGGAATCCGATGGTATGGAGCTCTTTCTGGGGGTGTGTGGGGGCCTCGCGCTGCTGTTCATGCTGCTGCCCGCCCTCAACTTGGTGAACCTGAACGTGACGCGCATTCTGGAGCGCAGCAGCGAGATTGGGGTACGCAAAGCCTTTGGTGCCTCGCGCCGGGTGCTGGTGGGCCAGTTCCTGGTCGAAAATATTGTGCTGGCCCTACTGGGGGGCATGTTGGGGCTGGGGCTGGCAGCCGTAGTGCTGTACATTCTGAATGAGTCACAGTTTATTGCCTACTCCCACTTTGGGCTGAGCTGGAGCGCCTTTGCGGTGGGGCTGGGTCTTACCCTGGTGTTTGGGCTGATGAGCGGGGTGTACCCGGCCTGGAAAATGGCCCGCCTCAACCCCGTAACGGCGCTGCGCGGCAGCGGAGCCGGGCCGCGCTAGCCGCGCCCGGGTTTCTTCCTCACCTTTCCTTTGTTCTAGCCATGTTTCGTCATTTATTCCGCCTGATCTGGAACCGCAAGCGCACCAACGTGCTGCTGCTGTCCGAAATATTCTTCTCCTTCGTCGTACTCTTCGGGGTAGCCACCATCTTCATCGGCATTGGCACCAACTACGTGCTGCCCCGGGGCTTTGCCCACGAGCAGGTGTGGCGCCTGAATATCAATGCTGGCCAGGGTGAAAAAATGCCCCGAGCCCAGCTCGACGACGTGCTGCGCCAGGTGCGCGCCCTGCCCGGTGTACAAGAACTTACGCTTACTAGTGGCAATACCCCCTTTCGCTTTATTACCATGAATGGGGAATTTGAGGCCGGTAAAAACAAGATAGACAATGTGGACCGCTACGACGCCGACGACCGGTATGCGGCCACCATGGGCCTGCAGCTGGTAGAGGGCCGCTGGTTCCAGCCCTCCGACGATGCTTCCACGCGCCGTCCGGCCATTATCAGTCGCAACATGCGCGAAAAGCTGTTTGGCGACGCCCCGCGCGTAGTGGGTCAGATAATCCGGGAAAGTGCGGGCCCTGGCACCGAAAACAAAACCGAGTTTCAGGTGGTGGGTGTAACGGAAAACGTACGCCCGCACGGCGACTTCGATGGTGAGGCTCCTTCCATGTGGATGCGCCTGCAGCCCCACGATACCACCAGCTGGGAAGGCGCCGCGGTGCTGGTGCGCGTAGCCCCCGGTCAGGGTGCCGAGCTTCAGCAAAAAATTGTGCACACGGTGGCTGGCGTCACGCGCAAGTGGAGCACCCAGGTCTATGCCCTGGAAGCCGACCGCCTCGACAAGCTCAAAATCACGGTGGCCCCGCTGGCGGCTCTGGCTGTGGTAGGCTTGTTCCTGATTGTGAACGTCGCCCTGGGGCTGTTTGGGGTGCTGTGGTACAACATCAACCAGCGCCGCGCCGAAGTGGGATTGCGCCGTGCATTAGGCGCTTCGGGGCGCGGCATCAGTGCGCAGTTTTTGGGCGAGATGCTGGTGCTCACCACCCTGGGTGTGGCCCTGGGCCTGCTGCTGGCCGCGCAGTTCCCGCTGCTCCAGGCCTTCGATGTGCCCACCAACGTGTACTTGCTGGGCATGCTCATCGCTACTGGCCTGATCTTTCTGCTCACGGCCGTGTGTGCCTGGCAGCCCAGCCGCCTGGCGGCCCGCATTCAGCCAGCCGTAGCCTTGCGCGAAGAGTAGCCTTGGTGCCCCGGAATGGGATACTCCCTTCCCGGGGCACTTTTGCTTTGTTTTCCCGCTAGGGGTGAGGATAGGATTGGCCCGCATTGCAACCTGTCTTGCCGATACCCGACTCCGCCTTCTGGCTTGCGGAGCCACGCCGGTTTTAACCGGGCGGCTCCCGCAGGGTTGCGGCTTCCCCCCCAAATACCGTCCTTCGCTTCTCTTTCTTTTGTAGGCATGATTCTGATTGTTGACGACGACGTGGCGGTGCGCACCTCCCTGAGCCTGCTGCTCAAGCAGGCCGGCTACGCAGCCAAGGCGGTGGGCACCCCCGAAGCTGCCCTGGCCGTGGTGCCCGACCCCAGCGTGCAGCTGGTGCTGATGGATATGAACTACTCCCTCGACACCAGCGGGCACGATGGGCTGGCCCTGCTCGGCCAGGTAAAGGCCATCCGCCCAAACCTGCCCGTGATACTAATTACCGGCTGGGGCTCCATCACGCTGGCCGTAGAAGGTATGAAGGCCGGGGCCGCCGAGTTCGTGACCAAGCCCTGGAATAACGACGCCCTGCTGCAAACCATCCGCACGTGCCTGGACCTGGCCGCCAGCGCCGAGGCTACCCCGGCCTCCGACGATGCCCAGGCGCCCACCCGCCGCCAGCTGGACAAGCAGTTTGCTTTCCAGAACATCATTGGGCAGGATGCGCGGCTCCTGCACGTGCTGCGCAGCGTGGGCCAGGTGGCTGCCACCGATGCCTCGGTGCTGATTGAGGGCGAGTCGGGGACGGGCAAGGAGCTGATTGCCGAAGCCGTGCACCAGAACTCGCACCGCCGCCGCCAACCCTTCGTGAAAGTGAACCTGGGCGGTATCTCGGCCTCGCTGTTTGAAAGTGAAATGTTCGGTCACCGGCGCGGGGCCTTCACCGATGCCAAAACTGACCGGGTAGGGCGCTTTGAGCTGGCCAACGGTGGCACCATTTTCCTCGATGAGATAGGGGAGCTGGATATGACCTCGCAGGTGAAGCTGCTGCGTGTCCTCCAGGACCGCACCTACGAGGTGCTGGGTGACAGCAAGCCGCGCCGGCTCGATATTCGCGTCATCTGCGCTACCAACCGCGACCTGGCCCAAGAAGTGCGCGAAGGCCGCTTTCGGGAGGACTTATTTTACCGCATCAACCTGATAACCGTGCGCCTGCCCTCCCTACGCGAGCGGCCCACCGACATTCCACTGCTGGTGCAGCACTTCGTGGATTACCTCCGTGCGACCTACAACCGGCCTTCGCTGAAGGTGAACACGCGTGCCCTCCACTGGCTGCGCGAGCAGCCCCTGCCCGGCAACATCCGGGAGCTGAAAAATCTGGTGGAGCGGGCCGTACTCGTCAGCGGCAAGGATGAGTTGGGGCCCGAGGATTTCCAGGCGCAATTCCGGCCTACGGCGGTACCCATTGCCACTCAGCCCGGAGAGCTGCCCCCGGTGGGCTCCATGACCCTGGATGAGCTGGAGTCGCAGATGATTCGCAAGTCGATGGAGCACTACGCCGGCAACGTATCGAAAGTGGCCAAAGCGCTGGGGCTTAGCCGGGGTGCCCTCTACCGTCGCTTGGAGAAATACGCCATTCCGTTCGATTTGGCGCAGTAACCTACGCTGGCGACTTTGCCCGTCATGCCCCGACTCTGCTCGGCATGGCCTCTACTAACGTATTCCCGAATGACGCTGCGCCTAAAATTTCTGCTGTTTGCGGTACTGATTCATAGCCTGCTGCTGGTGCTGACCTGGCAGGTGTTGCGCCAGCATACGGTCTGGTTTATTGGGGCGGAGATGCTGCTGGTGGTGTCCATCATCCTCACCGTGCAGCTGTACCGGGATTTTGTGCGGCCATTTCAGCTGATTGCGGCCGGTACGGAGGCCATTCGGGCCAAGGATTTCTCTACCAAGTTTGTGCCCGTGCAGCAGCGCGAGATGGACCAACTGATTGACGTGTACAACCACATGATTGATGCGCTGCGTCAGGAACGCATCACCCAGCACGAAAAAAGCTTTCTGCTGGAACACCTTATTCAGGCCTCGCCGGCCGGTATTCTGCTCCTCGACTTTGAAGGACGAATTGAGTCGGTAAACCCGGCGGCAGCGCGGCTCCTGCAGCTGCCGGCCGCCACGCTGGTAGGCCAAGTGCCCGCTGCCCTGCCTGGCGACTGGGGCGTGGCCCTGGGTAGCCTGCAGCCAGACCAGCCTCAGGCCGTGCAGCTCTCGGGTATGCAGAGCTACCGGGCCCATGCCTCCCATTTTCTTGATCGGGGCTTCACGCGCTACTTTATCGTGCTGGAAGAGCTAACCCAGGACATCATCCGTCAGGAAAAGCAGGCCTACGAAAAGCTGATCCGGATGATGTCGCACGAGGTAAACAACTCTATCGGGGCCGTAAACTCTATTCTGCAGAGCTTCCACTACTACGCTCCCCAACTAGCCCAGGAAGACCGCGCCGACTTCACTGAGGCCTTGGACGTTTCCGTCACGCGCAGCACGCACCTGGCCAACTTCATTGCCAACTTTGCCCACCTAGTGCGCCTGCCGCCCCCGATACCGCGCACCGTGGATGTACACGAACTGCTGAAGTCAACCTGCCGGCTGCTGCAGGTGCAAAGTGAGAAACGGCGCATCCGCTGGCACTGGCAGCTCACGGAAGGCCCGCTGTATGTTTCCCTCGACACCCAGCAACTGGAGCAGGCCCTGCTCAATATCGGCAAAAACGCTCTGGAGGCCATTGGGGAAGATGGCAACGTGTGGGTGCGTACCACCGCTTCGCCGCCCACCGTCATCATCGAAAACGACGGCCCGGCAATTCCCCCGGAAGTGCAGCGCAACCTGTTTACGCCCTTCTACAGCACCAAGCGCGACGGTCAGGGCATTGGCCTCACCCTCATCCGCGACATTCTGCTCCAGCACGGGTTTGCCTTTTCGTTGCAAACGAATGCTACCGGCCGCACGGCGTTTACCATCCGGTTCTAGAGGCCTCGGTTACCGCCGTTTTACGGGTGCCTTGGGCTTGGTAGGGGCGGGGCTGCCTTCGGGTGCCACCTGCCCATTGCGGTAGGTTTTCGTCGACTGAATGGTTTTGCCGTCGGCGCCGAAGGTGGTCCAGGTGCCGGTTTCCCGGTCGTTGCGGAAGCTGCCGGTTACTTCCAAGGTACCATCTTCCCGCAGCTGGCGGTAGGGGCCGGTGCGTAGGCCCTTCACGTACGTCGTTTCAGCCTTCAGCTTGCCCGAAGGGTAGTACTCGGGGCTCAGGCCGGTGGCTTTGCCGTTCTCAAAAACTTTTTTGCGCTGCACGGTGCCCGAGGGAAAGTATGTGAGCTGCTCGCCGGCGAGGCGGCCATTCAGGTAGGTTTCCTGCAGCTGCACTTGCTTGGTATCGGGAAAGTAAGTGCGCCAAAGGCTGTTGGGCTGGCCATTTTTGTAGAGCTGCTCGGCCTGCACGGCGCCGGCCGGGGTGAAGAGCGTTATTTTCCGGTCGCGGGCCTGGTTGCTGTATTCCGTTTTGCGCTCTACTTTCCCCGTTTCGTAGAAATCTTCCTGCGTACCCTGGAGTGTGCCCTGGCGGTACTGCTGGGTGCTTTTGAGGGCGCCGCTTTCGTAGTAGGTTTTCACTGGCCCATCGAGGTTGCTGGTGCCGCCGGCCAGCTTTTTGGCCTGGGCGGTCAAGTCATCGGCCAGCGGGTTCTTAATAGCGCGGCCTACCAGCGTGGCGGGGGCGTAGTTGCCCTCGGTGCGCAGCTTGCCCGAGCGGTAGTAGCTGCGGTACGTGCCGTGCCCGGTGCGGTCGGCCTGCACGTCGGTTTCCAGCTGGCCGTTGTCGTAGTAAGTCTTGTAGGGGCCAGCCAGCAGGCCTTTGCTCATCGTTGCCTCACTTTGGAGCTGGCCGTTTTCGTAATAGGTTTTCATGGGGCCATTGGCCTGCCCATTCAGGTAGGTAATTTCCACCTTGGTTTTGCCGGAGGGATACAGCTCGCGCACGGCGCCGGCCGGCTGGCCGTTGGTAAGCGTGGTTTCCAGCTTTACTTCCCCGTTCTGGTGGAAATAGCGGAGCGTCCCCGTGGGCTGGTCGTTTTCGTAGCTGCCTTCCTGGGCGGGCTTGCCATTAGGGTAATAGGTCTTGAAAGTGCCCTGGCGCACGCCTTGTCGGTAGGTGACTTCGAGCCGCCGTGCGCCGTCGGGGTGAAACTCCACATAGGCCGAGTCGCGCTTGCCGGCGGCGTAGCGCGTCTGGGCTTCCAGCTTGCCGGAGCGGTAAAACCGCTTATAGGGGCCCTCCATCACGGTGTCGCGCCCCACCAGGGCCGAAAACACTTCCCGTTTCTGGGTATTAGTTGAGTCGAAATAGGTGGTTAGCCGCCGTAGCTTCTGGCCCTGGGCCGAAGTAACCGTAGCAAGCACGAGCAGGGCAGAGGCAAAGACAAAGGATTTCATAGCTGCAAGAACGAGGGAAATACCAAAGTATTTTTGGCAGTTGTGTTGCCGAACCATAAAACAAAAGCCCTGCCGCAATGCGCAGCAGGGCTTTAACCGAGCAAATCGTCCACAAGATCCGCGAAATCCGCCCGAATCCGTGGTTTTGCTGTTAGAGCTTTTCTACCACAATGCTGCTGGCGCCACCGCCACCGTTGCAGATACCCGTCACGCCGATTTTACCGCCTTCGTTCTGCAATACGTTCACGAGGGTCGTCACAATGCGTGCTCCCGAAGCCCCCAGCGGGTGGCCCAGGCTTACGGCTCCGCCGTACACGTTCACTTTGGTTCCTTCCAGGTTCAGCAGCTTGTTGTTGGCCAGCGAAACTACCGAAAAAGCCTCGTTGATTTCGTAAAAATCAACTTCTGAAGCCTCTACCCCCGCATTTTTCAGCGCCTTGGGAATGGCCAGCGACGGAGTAGTGGTGAACCATTCGGGAGCCTGCTCGGCATCAGCAAACCCCCGGATGCGCGCCAGGGGCTTTACGCCTAGCTCTTCGGCCTTCTCGCGGCTCATCAGCAGTACGGCCGCAGCGCCATCATTAAGGGTAGAGGCGTTGGCGGCCGTCACCGTGCCTTCTTTGGTGAAGGCTGGCTTCAGGCCCGCAAACTTGGCAAAGTCTACCTTGGTGTATTCCTCGTCGTCGCTGATGATGGTTTCCTTGCCGCGCACCGTAATGGTCACGGGCACAATCTCATCCTTTTTCTTGCCGGCCTTGGCTGCCTCAGCGCTCCGCTCGTAGCTCTGGCGGGCAAAAGCGTCCTGCTCTTCGCGGCTGATGCCGTAGTGCGCTGCCGTGGCATCAGCTGCGTTGCCCATGGCGTAATCGTGGTACGGGTCCCAGAGGCCGTCCCGCACTAAGCCGTCAATCATCTGACCGTGCCCGTATTTAGCTCCGAAACGCGCTTTATCCAGGTAGTAAGGCACGTTCGACATGCTTTCCATGCCGCCGGCCAACACTACGTCGGCCTGGCCCAGCATAATGGCCTGGGCGCCCATCATAATGGCTTTGGTACCGGAGGCACACACTTTATTCACGGTGGTGCATTCTACGGTATCGGGCAAACCGGCTTTCTTGGAAGCCTGCCGCGCCGGGGCCTGACCCAGGTTGGCCGAAATAACGTTGCCCATAATAACCTGCTGCACGTGCTGACCGTCGACGCCGGCTTTTTCGAGGGCACCTTTTAGGGCAATAGCCCCCAATTCGGTGGCCGACAACGAGGCCAGGCTACCGCCAAATGAGCCGATGGGCGTGCGCACGGCGGCCACAATTACCACTTCTTTGATTTGCATGATGTTGATTGGGTGGGGTTGGGGAAAGAAGGAAAGCAGTTGACTTTCCGGGATAAAAGTACGCACCTGCGTCGTACCCGCAACGGGCGCCTGATGAACAACGCCCGCGAGTAAAAGATTACCAGGCGGGTTTGGAGGACGCTGACCGGCGCGGCGCTTTCCGAGGAAGCTGCTGCAGGTACTGTTGCTCCGCCGCCCGCAAGGCCTCTAGCAGCTGCTGGGCCTGGGCCGGGGTAAGCTGCATTTGCTGGAGTCGGGCGCGTTGCGTTTGCAAGGCGGCAGCGTCGGGAGCGGCATTCTCCGAGCCGGCTTGGCGGCTGCCCGCCGGCGCGTCGGATCCACTGTCAACGGTAGGGTCACCCAGGCCGCGCACAGAGCCGGGCTGGCGGCCCTGAGCTACCTGCTGTTCCTGGCCCTGGCCCGGCGTAAAGGCCGTCTGGTCCTGCCCGCCGGGGCCGCCGGTTTGGTTGGGGCTTTGCTGGCCCCGCGCATCAGGGCGGGCTTGCGGCGGCTGGCGCTGGTTTTGCCGGGTCGGGTCATTCAGCGCCCCGCTTTGCTGATTGCCTTGCTGGGTTTTGGGCTGCGGAGTGGTTTCCTGCGGGCCCGTCTGTTCCCTGGGTTCGTCGGGTAAAGCATCTTCGGGCTCGGGGCGCCGGTTTAAATAGCGCAGAACCGCCTCATAGTTGTAGCGGGCCGCCGCGTTTTTGGGGTTGTCCACTAGGGCCTGACGCAGAAAACGGGCCGCCAGGGCGTAGTCCCGGCGTTGGCCGGCGAGTAGGCCCAACTGTTGCTGCGCCACACTGCGCATGGGTAGGTTGCGGCTGGTGAGCAGTCGGCTGTAGTAGGTACGGGCCAGCCCGGGCTGCTGGGCCTGCCAGGCGGCGTGGGCGGCATTAAGCAAAACCGGCTCCTCTGGCCGTTTCATAGTTGCCAACGCCTCCCGGTACCAGCGCAGGGCTGCTCCATACTGGCGTTTCTGGTAGGCCTGGGCGCCGGCCTGTACGGCCTCGTTGCGGGTGTGGATGCCCGTTAATCCGCCCCACAGGGAAACCAGAAAAAGAAGGATGAGCAGGCCGCTTTTCATGGTCGGATTACGCGTACAGTGAGCAGGATATCAAGCAGCAGCAGCCCCAGGGCCGCCAGCAACGGGTAACGGTAGCGGTTATCTGCTACGGCTACGGTGCGCACCTGCTCGGTTCTTCCTTCTACGCGGTTAAGGGCCTGCACAAGCTGCGGAAATTCGTTCCGCTGAGCCGTCAGCTCAAAATACTGCCCGCTCGATTGGCTGGCCAGCCGACGAAGCACGCTGGGTTCCAGCCGGGTGAGGGCGTCCCGGCCTTTGGCATCGCGCAGGTAACCTCCTGTTGCCAGCGGAATGCGGCTACCTTCGCTCGTGCCCACGCCTACGGTGAAGAGTTGAACGCCGGCCCTGGAGACTTCGCGCAGAACGGGTTCGAGGTTCTCGCCAAAATCTTCCCCGTCGCTGATCAGCACCATGGCCAGCGCCCGGGGCGAAGCGTCGCCGGCTGGAACGGCCGTGAGCCGCTTCAGAGCCAGCTCCAGCGGGGGAGCCAGATCGGTAGTGCCCTGGGGGACCAGTGAGGTCTGCAGGGAGTTCAGGAACAGCTGCAGCGCACCCTGGTCGTAAGTGAGCGGGCACTGTACATAGGCTTCTGCCCCAAAGACGATGAGCCCGATGCGGTCGGCCTGAAAGCGGCTGGCCAAGCGAATCAGTTCCCCCCGCACTTTTTGCAGGCGGGTCGGCGCCACGTCGGGGGCATCCATAGAACGGGAAACGTCTACCAGCAGCCACACGTCCTTGCCGGCGGTGCGCACCGCTTGCTGCCGCACCCCGTAGGCCGGACCTAGGAAAGCAACAAGCAGCAGCGAAAAATAAATCAGGCGCAGCGGCAGCTTCCACGCCAGGCGCCAACCCCGCTGTCCGAAGGGGCCAGCCAGCCGCCGAGTCCGCAGAATATAGCCCACGTACAGCAGCACGAACAGGCTGACAGCCACCACCTCTGCCCAGTTCCACGGGTATACCCAGCTGATTTTCATGCGTGCCGTTCGTGTGCCATGCAGGCAAATATAACACCGCCTGCGCACCGCGGCGAGGAAAGAATTTTTTAGGAAAGCGTTGATTTCTGCGTGCTGGTTGTATATTTGCGCACTCTTCGGCCGGAAGAGTACTCGTCATCAGGAGAGATGGGTGAGTGGCTGAAACCAGTAGTTTGCTAAACTGCCGTAGCTCTAAAGGCTACCGGGGGTTCGAATCCCCCTCTCTCCGCTGTTTTCAAAATGAGGAATGAAGAATTATGGGAGAAGCGTTGCTTTCGAGTTCCCGGTTCTTCATTCTTCATTGTTTTTCGGGGTGTAGCGTAGCCCGGTATCGCGCCTGCTTTGGGAGCAGGAGGCCGCAGGTTCGAATCCTGCCACCCCGACGTTCGATGTAAAAGCCGTTTGCCCTCCATATGGGTGGGCGGCTTTTGTGTTCTGACCCCGTAGCTCAGCTGGATAGAGCAGCTGCCTTCTAAGCAGCCGGTCATTGGTTCGAATCCAATCGGGGCCACGTTCGTTATCAGTCACTTAGCTTAATAGCTGGGTGACTTTTTTGTTGGTGGGTTATACAAGAAACTCCTTTGTCGTCTGTTTAAAGATATGAAATAGGTTTTTCGTTTCGGCTGCAAACCGTTGGAAAGCGCACCGGTGGCTGAAGCTAGTCAAACGACTGACCCTGATAGGGAAACGATTCACTGGTTGTTTTTTTGGCGGACATAGGCGTGAACTTGCTGGTGATGGGTGATTTTCCAGGTGGTGCAAATTCAACCCATCAAGTTTCAAGCATGGTGAGTGGAGGTACGCTCATGGCGCTAAATCAGTAGTTTTCGCCTCTTCTCGTTCATTCAAACTGGTTTGTATGCGCTTTCATCTTGGTTCTTCGCTGTGGGTTAGCTTGGTTGTAGTCATTTCGGGTTGTAAGAAGGGGTGTGACACTGATGCCGTACCCCAGTACCCCTTGACGGACGGCCAACGTGCCTGGTCTGTCCCGTATTCCAAAGATGCCGTGCTCCGGTTCCGCAATGCCAGTACGGGCTACGTGCGCAGCTACCGCGTCACTACTGCCGAAAACAAGATGGATGGGGTAAGTTCGAGGTATCAGGTTTGCCCACAGTACTACCGGGAGTATAGCTGGCACCTACTCGAACGCAGTGATTCTACGGGCAACAGTGAGAACAAGGAGCTGAAATTCTGGGTATCCACTGCTGGTCCCACCCGGGTTCAGGCGACCTTCGCAATTGGATCGACGACGGTGGAAGTGCCCCTACAGGAAATTGAAGACGAAACCCAGATACTTTCACCCGCCACCTTCGCAGGTCACACCTACCCGGCGGTGTGGGGAGGCACCTCCAGTACCCTCTCTTCTGGGTCCCAGGTGGTGGTCATGCTCTACTTGACTAAGGCCGATGGGCTGATCCGGTTCGAGGAGCGCGGTGGGATGGTCTGGGAACGGCTATAGTCAATCCTCCGCCATATCTCCACTACTTGAAGCTGAGGGACCCCCAAGGAATTATGGCCTTTGTGATGTGAACGAGGTTTCCCTTGTCGGCGGGGAGTCGTTGGAAAATGCTGTACATCCTCAAGGGTGCTTCGCCGGTTTTAGGTAATTCAAATCGTGCGCAGACGCCGCAATTCCCTGTCGCCCACATAGAGCCCGCCCGGATTGTCGTATGCCGGCCGGGTTCATTTCTCACAGGATGATTTAGCTCAGGTACCAGATGGGACTACGACCCTCTATGGCGGCCTGTACCTGCTGTGTTAAGTCCAGCACATTTACCTATCGGCAAAACTTGGAACGGGTCAACCATACCTGGCCGTGGCCGGTCTTTGATTTGGATCCAAACGAGGCCCCGACCACAGATTCCGTTGCACTTTGTGCGTGCAGAAGGCTGTACTCTAGCAATGCGTGGAACAGGAAAATATTCCCAGAAGGATAGTTGCTTTGCAAGCCACAGTTGCAGAATGTAGCTAATACTAATTCACTGGCCCAGCGTCAACTTTTGCTTCCACTGCCGCCTGCGCAGCAGGGGGTACAGCCGAAAGCAGATCGAGGCCCGTGGCGGCTTCAATGGCATCCACGCTGGTGCGGTACTGTCCCCAGGCTCGGCTCAGGCCGTTGTCGTTGGGTGTATCCACGGCAATAAGGCGGGTAGATGCGCTGACGCGGGCGGCGTCGTTGTTGCCCACAGGCAGCACCACAATCACCTTCCATACGCGCTTGGGCACCGTCACGCGACCATTATCCAGGGTCGTTACCAAACCGTTCGACCCGGTTCCGCCCTTGCCGTAGCTGCCCATGATGACGTAGAGCTCATTCCCGGCGCGCACCAGTGTGCGGCAGTAGTTCTCCAGGTCGGCCCAGGTTTGCTGGTTGTTGTTGGGCGCCTGCGGAATCATGTTGGTCATCAGAAACGTGGCCGAGTTATCGGCCACGGAGCTGGTACGGTCGGCCGAGGGGCAGTTGTGGCCCCGGTCGAAGCCCGAGCCCGAGTAGCTGGAGCCTTGCACCTGATACCAGCCGGCCGGTAGCGTATTATCGGCGCGGAAGTCGTCCTGGCGGTCGGCTGAGCCCAGCCAGGAAGCGGCGATGCGCCAGCTCACCCAATTGGGAATGCCCCGGTCGCGGTGGTAACTCAGTGCATACTGGGGCTTTACCAGCAGGTAATTGGTGGGCTGGCCGACGTCGGCCGTAGCCCCGCTGGGGTTGCCCATCGTCATCATGTTGTCGTCGTCAATGGCTGTGCCACCAGGAGGCGTGGGGGCTGGGTCGTAGGGTTCCTTAATGCAGCCGGTAAGCAGGAGGGACGCGGCCAGCCAGCAGCTCGCAACAGTTTGCGCACGGTATGTCATGCTGCAAAGATACCGCACCGCTTGCGTTCGAGAAGGTTACTTCACCATCAGGCTCTTAACCTGACCGTTTTGCTTCGTCACCTCAAAGGCCGCCTTATCAGGCATTCGGCCAGCCCAGTCGGTGCGGGGCACCAGCACCTGCCACTGCGTACCTGCATCTACCACGCTGGCCGAATCAAGCTGGTAAAGTGCGGCGTTTGGCTGCCCGGTTACAAAGCGAGCCACGGCCGCCCGGGCGTCGGCCTCGGTTTGGGCGGAGGCCGCAACGGTTGCGGTAGCAGTTGCCGTTGGGGTGTCGGCGGTGGGCTGCTGGCAGTTGCTCAGGAATGCGGGGCCGATTAGGGCAAGCAGAAAAAAGTAGCGCATCAACGAAAAGCAGACCGCGTGACAGTCCGCAGCCCAAAAGCTGAAAACCACCACGCGGCCCGGAAAAAGAAGGTGAAAAGCTTAATTCAGGTACACTTCCGCCGCAATTTCAAAGCGGTGGGGGCTAAAGGCGTTGAAGTACGGGGCATTGCCCTCAAAGCCCAGCACGTGGACCAACTCCAAGCCCTCTACCTTGCTGGGAACCAGCCGGACGGGGTAAATTTTGCCTTCTTCCGGCCAGTCGCCCATATGGTTGGCGGGACGGTTGGAGGCGTCGATGCAATAGGCGTAGTGCAGCACGGGCTCCGTGCGCGTAGCCTCGCTTAGCGTAAGGTTGGCAACTTCAGGCATAGAACTACAAAACAGAAGTTTTCAAAATTGGTTCGGGCGGCTACCCGCATTGGTTCTACGCGTGCCGGGCAGCAAGGTAGACAAGCTACTAAAAAGGCCTGAATATTTGCTTGAATGGCCAGCCTGAAGCCGGTAAAAAAAGGTGCAATGAGTCAAGCAAATAGAGGGGCTTTGAAATGGAAAAATACCTGGCCGAAAGCTGCCAAAACCGCACAGAAACTGGCAAAAACCAGATAAAATAGGTATCTTTGTGGATACCTAAATCAGGCTGAATTAACTGCGTCACATGAGTGAAACACAAGAGATAATCGGTACCTCGGACTACTCCGCGGATAGCATTCAGGTGCTCGAAGGCCTCGAAGCCGTGCGCAAGCGTCCCTCCATGTACATCGGCGACACTGGCGTGAAAGGTCTGCACCATCTGGTGTGGGAGGTAGTCGATAACTCCATTGATGAAGCCCTGGCCGGACAGTGCGACCGGATTGAGGTGACCATTCACCCCGGCAACGCCATTTCGGTGCAGGATAACGGCCGCGGCATTCCCGTTGGCATCAACCAAAAGTTTGGCAAATCGGCCCTCGAAATAGCCCTCACCGTGCTCCACGCCGGTGGCAAATTCGATAAGAATAGCTACAAAACCTCGGGCGGCCTGCACGGGGTGGGCGTGAGCTGCGTGAATGCACTCAGCACCCACACCCACGTCACGGTAAAGCGCGACGGGCATGTGTACGAGCAGGAGTACACCATTGGCGTACCCCAATACGATGTGCGCGAGATTGGCGACACCACCGAGCGAGGTACCCTGGTGTGGTTCCAGCCCGACCCCACTATCTTCGATGAAACGCTCGTGTACTCCTACGAGCGGATTGCCACGCGCCTGCGGGAGCTGGCTTACCTCAACCGCGGTATCCGCATCGTCCTCACCGACCTGCGCACACCCGCCGATGGGGGCGAAGAGCAGCGCGACGAGTTCTACTCCCAGGGCGGCGTAGCTGAGTACGTGCAGTACCTCGACAACAGCCGCACCGTACTCATGACCAAGCCCGTGTACGTGGCGACGGATCGGGGTATTCCGGTGGAAGTGGCGTTTCAGTACAACGACTCGTACCAGGAGCACATCTACTCCTACGTCAACAACATCAACACCCACGAGGGTGGGACGCACGTGGCGGGCTTCCGCTCGGCCATTACCCGGGTGCTGAAGGCTTATGCTGAGAAGTCGGGGGAGGTAGCCAAGGCCAAAATCGAAATTCAGGGCGACGACTTCCGCGAAGGCCTTACGGCGGTTATTTCGGTGAAGGTAGCGGAGCCGAAGTTTGAAGGTCAGACCAAGGGCAAACTGGGTAACTCCGAAGTAAGCGGGGCCGTGAACCAGGTAGTAGGCGAAATCCTAAATCAGTACCTGGAGGAAAACCCCAAGGAGGCCCGCGTTATCGTGGAAAAGGTGATTCTGGCCGCCAAGGCCCGGGTAGCCGCCAAGAAAGCCCGCGAGATGGTGCAGCGTAAAACCGTGCTGGGCTCTAATTCCCTGCCCGGCAAGCTCGCCGACTGCTCGGAGTCGGATCCGGCTATCTGCGAGCTGTACCTGGTGGAAGGGGACTCGGCCGGTGGCACGGCCAAGCAGGGGCGCAACCGCGCGTTCCAGGCTATTCTGCCGCTGCGGGGTAAAATCCTGAACGTGGAGAAGGCGCAGGAACACCGCATCTATGAAAACGAGGAAATCCGCAATATGATTACGGCCCTCGGCGTGAGCTTCGAGAAGAAGACCGACGAGGATGATGGCAGCACTTCCCGCTCCCTGAACCTGGATAAGCTGCGCTACCACAAAATCGTCATCATGACCGATGCCGACATCGACGGCTCCCACATTCGTACGCTGATTCTGACGTTCTTCTTCCGCTACATGCCGGAGCTGATTGAAAAAGGCTACATCTACATTGCGCTGCCGCCTTTGTATCTGGTGAAGCGGGGCAAAGAGGAGCGCTACTGCTGGACCGAGGACGACCGGATGCGCGCTCAGGAAGAACTGGGCCGCGGCCGCCCCGAAACCGTGAACGTGCAGCGTTACAAGGGTCTGGGCGAGATGAACGCCGAGCAGCTCTGGACCACGACCATGCAGCCGGCCACCCGCTCGCTCAAGCGCGTAGACGTAGACTCGGGCGTTGAAGCCGACCACCTGTTCTCCATGCTCATGGGCGACGAAGTAGCTCCCCGCCGGGACTTTATCGAGAAAAACGCCAAATACGCGAAAGTCGACGTATAAGCGTTTAACCAAAAAGGCCCGCCGCAAGCGGGCCTTTTTGTTGGGCATGCCGAACATTTGCTCACGAGAATTTTCCCAATGTAGCCACCGATGCGGGCTGGGCTTTACCTCACGGGAGGGGCCCTCCCACCCGGCTGCCAAGCAAGCGCAACGCAGATGAGACAGAACATTTCTTCCGGCGCCCCCTGGGAAGCCATTGTGGGCTACTCGCGGGCCGTGCGCGTGGGCAACGTAATAGAAGTAGCCGGCACCACCGCCCAGGACGGTGACACCGTGGCCGGGGGCGACGCCTACCGACAAACGGTGCGCATTCTGGAAAAAATAGGAGCCGCACTGGCGCAGGCTGGGGCTACATTCGCGGATGTGGTGCGTACCCGCATCTACGTCACGGATATTTCGCAGTGGGAAGCCGTGGGAAAAGCCCATGGGGAAGTATTTGGCCACATTCGTCCGGTTACCTCCATGGTGGAAGTGCGGGCCCTGATTGATGACCGGCTGCTGGTCGAAATCGAAGCCACGGCCATCATATCTTCGGCAAAAGGCTAGCTTCCCGGCCTGCGTCCTGCGTATCTTACCCTGGATTTTACCTCCGCTATGAAACTTTTCAAATCCGCCGACCTCATTCGGAAAAGCAAATACATCAGCCGCGACCTGAGTTGGCTGCGCTTCAACTACCGCGTGCTCGACCAGGCCAAGGACGCCAGCAAATCCTTGTTCGACCGGCTGCGCTTTCTGAGCATCACTAGCTCCAACCTCGATGAGTTTTTCATGATTCGGGTGGGCTCCCTCTATAACTACATCGACTACGGCAAGGAGCGGGTAGATTACTCGGGCCTGCGGGAGCTGCCTTTTCGGCGCAAGCTCCTCGATTTTGCGCACCGCTTCATCAACGACCAGTCGCTGACGTACCACTACGAGCTGAAGCCGCTGTTTGAGCGCAATGGCTTCAACATCCTGCGCATGGAGGAGCTTACGGAGCTGGAGCTGAAGAAAGCGGAGGGCTACTTCAAGCACACGGTGTTTCCGCTGCTCACGCCCATGGTCTACGACTCCTACCACGGCTTCCCTCTGATGATGAACCAGATGCTCATCTTTGGGGTGGTGACGCGCACTGGCGTGGATACCGAGGCGGAAAAAGGGCAGGAGCGTCTCACCTTCGTGCAGATTCCGCAGAACCTGTCGCGGTTTTTCGAGCTTACCCGCAAGGATAAAGTCATCTTCATTCCGATTGAGGAAATCGTACGGGCCAATCTGCCCAAGCTTTTCCGCAACATTGAAATTGTCTCGGCCAACCTGTTCCGCATCACCCGCAACGGCGACTTCACGCTGGAAGAATCGGAGGACATTGACGTAGACTTTATCAAGGAAATCCAGGTAGGGCTGAAAACGCGCAAAAAAGGCCGCGTGGTGCGCCTGGAAGTAGAGCAGGACGCCTCCGTGGTGCTGATGAACGTGCTGAAGGACCGGTGGAAGATTGATAACGGCAACGTGTTCGTTATCAACTCCCTGCTGGATATGCGCGGGCTGACGCAGATTTTGCGCCACCCCAATTTCCGCGGCAAAGGCTCCAAAATGCCTTCTCCCGTTACGCCGCCTTCCCTGCCCGACGGGGCCGAAGACCATTTATTCGAATACCTGAAGCACCACGACGTGCTGCTGCATCACCCGTACAATTCCATCGAGCCCGTGGTGCGGCTGCTGGAGCAGGCAGCCGAAGACCCCCACGTACTGGGCATCAAGCAAACCATTTACCGCCTGGCCGACGACTCACGGGTGACGGCCGCCTTGCTGAAAGCCGCTGAAAACGGCAAGCACGTATCGGTATTGTTTGAGGTGAAGGCCCGCTTTGATGAGGAGCGTAACATCCGGGAAGGTTCGCGGCTGGAAAAGGCGGGCTGCTTTGTCATCTACGGCGTGGGCAAGTACAAGACCCACACCAAGATGCTGATGATCATCCGCAAGGAAGGGGAGAAGGTGACGCGCTACGTGCACATTGGCTCGGGTAACTACAACGAGCAGACCTCCCGCCTCTACACCGATGTGAGCCTGCTCACTACCAATGACGTGTATGGGCACGACGTGTCGGAGTTTTTCAACGTCATCACCGGCCACTCCCAGCCCGACGGTTACGAGTACCTGATTACGGCGCCCAAAGACATGCGCCAGCAGCTGATTCACCTCATCCGGGAAGAAGCCAAAAACGCCAAGAAGGGTTTGCCCAGCGGCATCATCATGAAGATGAACTCCCTGGAAGACAAGGAGGTCATTGACGAGTTTTACAAAGCCTCGAAGGCCGGCGTGCCCGTGCGGCTAATTGTGCGGGGCATCTGCTGCCTGCGTCCCGGCCGACCCGGGCTCAGCGACAATATCGAGGTGCGCAGCATTGTGGGCGAATACCTAGAGCACGCACGCTTGTTCTACTTCCATCAGGCCGGGCAGCCGGAAGTATACGCCGGCTCCGCCGACGTGATGGTGCGCTCCTTCGACCGGCGCATTGAAGCCTTGTTCCGCATCGTGAACCCCCAGCTCACGCGTGAGGCTATCAACATTTTGTACTTCAACCTGAAGGACAACCAGAATACCTACGTGATGCGCGAGGATGGCGCCTATGTGCGCCGCCAGCCCGGGCCCGAGGAAACGGCCTTCAACGTGCACAAGGAGTTCTACCAGAAAAACTACGCTGTCGTCGCCGAGAATGTGCTCTACCAGGAGTACCTGGCTACCCTGGCGGCCTCCCAGCCGGTGCTGGAAGAAATATCTGCTGTGGTGCTGGCCGCCGAAGAAGAAGCGGAGGAGCAGCCCTCCGACTTCTGCACCCCCGTAGATACCGGTGAAGACGAAACGGAGGTTCCCATTTCGATAGTGCAGGAAGGGTAAGGAAGTCGTTGCTAAAACCAGATTGGCTTGGTACGAAAAAGCCTCGGCTGACAAGCTGAGGCTTTTTCGTTAGGTAGCAGCTGGCCGTGCGACCATGAGCTGTAAGGCTTTACTCTACATCCGTGGGGCGGCTTTGCACGGTGAGTTGGGGGCTGCCGGGCTTGTGGTTGTCCTTGGGCCGAAATTCCTCGAAGTGGTCCTCAAACAGCGCCTGGAGCATGCCGTCCTTCAAGCCAATGTCGGGTACAATCATGGAGTGAATGTTGGCCCACTGCATGGCCGAGAGGTAGATGTGGCCGGCTGGCACAATGACGTCGGCGCGGTCGGGGTTGAGCATGGCCACGTTCACGCGCTCATCCATGCTCAGGCTGGTGAGGTGGTCAAGGATGGTGGCAATCCGGGCCCGGGTAACGGGCTTGTCCAACTGGGGCTGGGCCAGGCTGTAGAGCTTGTTGATGTTGCCGCCGGTGCCGATGGCGCGGGTGACGTGGTAACGGCGGCCATTTTCCGTCACCCAGTCTTCCATGCGCTGCCAGGTTTCGCGCATGGCTTCGGTGCTGAGACCAGCTTCTTCCTGCTGCATGCGCCGGATGGAGCCCACCTCAAACGACTGCGAGGCCACTTTGCGCCGGTCATGGTAGATATTGAACTCGGTGCTGCCCCCGCCCACATCAATGTGGAGGTAGTGTTTTTTGTCTTCGAGCAGGTGCTCAATTACGCGGTTGATGTAGGCCGCTTCGGCCTGCCCGTCAATTACCTGCACCGTCATGCCTAGCTCCTGCTGAATGCGGGCCGCTACCTCCTGGCCGTTTTCGGCGGTGCGCATGGCCGAGGTGGCGCACACCAAGTAGTGGTTGGGGGCCACATCGTGTACCTCCATGAGTAGGCGCAGGGCGTGCAGGAACTTGATGAACTTGTCCTGCTTTTTCTCCGAAATCCGGCCGGTGGCAAACACATCCTCGCCCAGGCGCAGGGGGTAGCGCACGTACTCCACCCGCTTCAGCCGGTACCGCTCGCCGTAGTGGAGTACCGCCGAAATCTGGCAGCGCACCGCATTAGATCCAATATCGATGGCAGCCAGTTTCAGCAGAGGATATTCCATAGGAGTTGGTAAGGCGGAGGAAAGGCGTTTAGAACAAATATAGCCGTTTACCCCAACCCAGCCGGTTATTACGCTACTATTTAGGCCAAAGAAAAGGCCCTACATTTTGTAGAGCCTTACCTGCAATCATAGTGGTATAGCTCACTGGTTGACACCAGCGTACCTCGTGTTACCCGAGAGGCTTATCATTGAGCAGCATTTGCTTGCGTTTCTTTGAGAAGGTTCCTTTGTTTCCTTTCAAACTCTGAGCGTGTGCTATAAGCTTCTATGATGTTCAAGTTACTTGTTGTGGCCATGAGTTTGGTGCTGACTGCCTGCGTATACGACCCTCCTAAATCATCCGTCCAGCTACACAACTATTCTGATCAAACGGCAACACTGGAGTTATACTTTGACACAACGGCCTACAAGAGCCATTGGAATAAGCACGATTTTCGGTTATTTCTAACAGATAATTTAGGTTTTTCCCACCCTGGGCCTACAACTAGGCTGGTGTATGTCGACACTGTAAACTTAATGCAACGGTATTTTATCCCGGCCAGATCAACCTATTCTATTAGTGGCTGGGGTGATAGGGATGAACCGGTGCTTTACCGCAAAATGAGGGTGATAACCCAAACCGATACGGTGGAATATGCCAACGTAGAACAAATAAAAAAAGCATCTACTAGGGCCAATGCATACGACAACCAACTCGAAATTCGCTGATGTATTTAGTAGAATAGTGCGCATCCAATGTACGCTGGAAACAGCTCAGCTCAGAGTAGACCATATCAACCTCGATATTACTGGTCTATCCTGAACCCAACGCCGAACTGCAGCAAAGCACTTTCCTCCTCGGAGGTCTGGTAAGAAACCGACAAAGCCAGTTGCTCCGAAACCGGGGCAATGTAGAAGCCGCCGCCATAGCCCGCGTGCCAGCCCGTCGGCGAGTCGCCGCGGTAGTACACGCGGCCTTGGTCGTAGAAGCCGAACACGCCGTAGTAGAAGGGCAGGATGGAGTTCTTGCTTTTGCCCAGGGCCAGACGCAGCTCGGTATTCAGATAGGCGCTGGCGTCGCCGGTGAAGCGGTTGCGCACGTAGCCACGCAGTCCCTCGCGCAAACCCAGGTTGGTGTATTTGTAGAAGGGAATCTGGTTACGGTCGCCGTAGTTTTTGGCGCCGCCCACTTTCACCACCAGCGTGGCCGGAATGAGGATGCGGGCCGTGCCGTAAAACTCCCCGAAAGCCTGGGTGAGGCCAAAGTTGGCTTTAGCCTGATTAAGCTGGCGGTAAGAGTCGTGCTGGGCCCGCAGGCGCACCCCACGCCGGGCAAAGCTCTGCCGGTCGCGCAAATCCAGGTCCAGCACGGCGTTCAAACCCACCAGCCGCTGAAACTGGGTGTTGGGCCGCAGGTCGTTGGGAATGGGGTTGGGATTTTCAGTGCCCAGCAGGGAGTTGGCCGTGAAGTTAGACTTGTAATGCTCGTAGCTGGGGCCAATCCGGAAGAGGCTGCGCTGCAGGAAGGTGCGCTCCAGAAAGGCGTTGGCCGTATAGCCTTTGTAGCGGGCTTTGTAGAAGTTGTCGTTGTAGAGGTCGTCGTCCTTGGTTGTTTGGTTGCCAAGGCCGAAGAAGTTGTAGTACTGGAAGTAGTTGCCGTACTCGGTGCGCAGTCCAATGTCCCACTTCTTGATGGCATAGCGGTAGCGCGAGTTCAGCGACACCTGAAAATTGCCGTTGGTAGAGCCCTGAATGTCGATACCGTACAGGTTCTTGAAGCCGGGCTTACGGAAACCCTGGTGTACAATGTCGAAGCCCGCACCGGCCCCGAATCCGTCGCTCTGGTTGAAGATGAGCGTGGCGCGCGGGTTGTAGCCGTCGTACTCGAACTGCTCCCGGTCGTAGCGGTTTACTTCAAGCTTGGAAGAGGTGCGGTTGTCGGTTTCCTTGCTCAGCTTCAGCTCGGTATCGGGTACATCGTATACTTTCGTCAGGGCCCGCAGGCCCGCCACGGCAGATTCATCAGCAATCCGGTCTTTGCCATCCCCGCCAATGATGCGCAGCAGGACGCTGTGCCTGGCCTGACCCGTAACGGTGAAAATGTCATCGTCGCCGAGGCCGTAGAGGCTTACTTCGTCGGTTTCCTTGCGCTTGAAGGTGCGGTCGAATAGCGGCTCACCCTCGGGCTGGTCGATACCCTTGGCCTTGTCGAACATGCGCACGCGCAGGTTGCCGTCGGGTAGGCGCTCTGCCTGGAACACCTCACTCTTGTTGGAGCCTACTACATCTACGCGCTTAGCCAGCATGAAGTAATATTCGTCCAGCGCCTTCGGCAGCTCCTGAATACGGGCTTTCAGCTTGCGGTTAATTTCCTGCCCCGACAGCGCCTGGATTTCCTGGGGGAACTGAGCCGTGGCCTGGTCGATGGCGGCGGGGGTAATCTGCTGCTGCAGGTATTTTCCTATTTCCTGCCACTGCTCGCGCGTAAGCGACTGGAGCAGGAACCTATCCAGGTGGCGGGCCGGCCAGTTCAGGCTTTCCATGTCGTGAAACTCACTCTGGAAGTCTTCGATGCTGGGCACGGCCCACTCACGGTTGGCCGTCCAGGTCAGGAGCCCGTTCCAGAGCGTAAACGACTGGTCCCGGTCGCGCGGAATGGGCTTGTAGATGGTGGTGTTGCCTTGCTTGTAGCCGGCCCACTTCCAGTTGTCCTCGTGTTTGCCAAAGTCGGCCACCAGCATGTCGAAGGCCCGAGCCTTGCCCAGAGCTAGGGCGTCCACGCGGTTGTCGTGGTCCTTATAGAGCTGGCGGAAAAAGCTGAACGAGCGGCGCACATCATCGGCCCCGCCAAAACCGGGCAGGTTAGGCTTGGGGTCCACGGGTCGGTCTTCCAAAGTCCCCAGCAAGCCGGCGTACTGGTCGCGGTAGGGGCCGAGCTGCTGGTTATCGGGCAGCACAAACAGGCGCGGCCGGGCATGCAGGATATCCGTCTGATCGAGCAAAGACGATACAGCCAGCGCCGAGTAGGGGTGGGCCGTGGGCGTGATGTCGCGCAGTACGTCGGCGGCAATGGAGTTGCGCAGCTCGGGGGGCAGAATCTTGGTTACATCCTTGTCTACTGAGCGGAACACGTATTCCGAGGAGTCGGCAGCAATGAGCTTAAGCGAAGTAGTCTGGCGTCCGCCGCCGCGCCCGAAGGGGCGTAAACCTCCTTTATCGGTAGCCAAGTCGAGCGTAGGCACTTGCACCGGCTGCGTCCAAGACGTGCGGTAAAGAGGACCCAGGAAAAACCGCTTGCCCGGGCCGCCCTTGTACTGTGGGCCGGGCGTTACAGTAGTGGTAGCCACAAAAGGCACGTCGGGTTTGGCATCGGCTACCCCGCGTGGGGCCGTAGGGCACTCCGGAATAAAGGCATTGACGGGCACGCCCGGCAAGCGCGGCTCCTGGCAGGCACTCTGGAACAGCGTACCCGTGTAGGATTCCTTTACCGCGTCGGTAGTACCTTGGAAGGTATAGAAAGCCGCTTTTACCGTGCCATCCTCGTAGTATTCGAGCTTGGAAAAGCCTTCTTCCGCTTTATTATATAGTGACTTGGCATTGGCACCCACGTGCTGCTTTTCGGTAAAGGAGCCAGCCACCAAGTGGTAGTTGCCAGCCACTGGGGTGAGCTGCAGACTATAATCGTGGGCGGCGGCGAACACCACGCCGGGGTTTTCCTGGAGCGTATTCAGCAGCTCCTTGCGAAAGTTCTGGTAGGCGGGGTTAGCCATGTCGCGCGGGGAGCCCACGTTCTGGCGATAAGCCGTGTAGAACGAGCCCACCAGCGGGGGCAGAAAGTGACGCAGCACCGGCATATGCCCCCCATAGATGCCATTGCTGACGACGGGTTGATGACCTACCAGCAGCACGTTTTTGCCCTTGGTGTCGTCCAGAATATCCTGCAGCTGCTCCCGGAACTCCTCCTGGGTCATGGTTTTGCAGTCGGTATCGGGGGCCTCGGGCCGGTCGTAGGGGTGGGTCCACCAGGGCGAGTTTATGGCGACCAGGCGCACGTTGGGCGCAACATCCACCACCTCGGGGCCAGGGCAGCCGCCGGTGGGCACAAAGGCGTTCTGGCCGGGCAGGCGCTTTTCAATGTATTCTTCCAGGCGGCGCACGCGCTTGAGGCCGTCGGGGCCGGAGTTGGCCCAGTCCTTATCACCGGGTACGAAGTACAGCTTGCCGTTGGGCAGGCCAGTGAGCAGGTTGATGAGCGCGTCTGCCCGGGCTTTCTGGCCAGCGGCGCTGCTGTCCTGCTTACCCGCCAGGCCTTCATTGCCCACGATATCCCCAAGGTGAACAACGGTAAATGGGCCGGTTTGCTGCTCCAGGGTGCGCCGCAACGCTTGCAGATGGGCAGGTGTGGGGGCAGTTGTAGCGGTGTTGCCGAGCAGAAAAACGGTGTGGGAAGGTGATACTTGCGCCTTGGCTGCCCCCACTGCTGTCAGAAGAGCAGCAGCCAAAAGCCAGGAATAGTGTTTTCGCATAAAGCAGGTAAGAAAGCCAGTAGTAGGAGCCTTACTTACGCAGAAAGCTGAACAGGGATAAGCCAGGATTAAGATTTCTTAATCCAAGTCAGCCAAGGCGACCCAAACCCCGAGCCTGAGCGCAGTATTCTTTCCTGGGAGCAACAGGAAGTAATGAGAAGGGAACTAGCCTGAAGGGGGAGGGTAATTGGCTATGTCATAACAATAGGGCGAAGATTTTGCTGAAACCTAAATTATAGGCGTATAAAATCTTGGTTTTTTGCTTGTTTTTTAACCGCAGTGGTTGTGCCCACCCGCTAGCTTACTGGTGAAGTGCTTAGGTGGAAAGTGAACCGCCCGGCGTGTGATGTAAGTGTGCACAAGGCTGGAAAAGGTCCTGTTGTTGATAGCAAAGGCCTTTTTGCTGAGGTTGTGTTTCCGCCGCAACCGCCGAATATTGCCTCAGTTGGCACCCTGTTTCCCGGGGCTGACAACCCGCTTCTCTCGCTCTTCCTCCTTTCCACAACCCCACCAGTATGAAGAAACTCTTTACCACTCTCTGTGGTGCCTTGGCTTTGGCCGGCGCCACCCACGTAGCGCAGGCGCAAACCTACCAACAGGTCTGGGCCGATGAATTCAACGGCAGTATCAGCTCCAATTGGGTATTTGAAACCGGCGGCGGCGGCTGGGGCAACAACGAAAAACAGTATTACCAGCGCGCCAACGCCACCGTCAACGGCACGGACCTGATGATTACCGCCCGCAAAGAAAATGTGGGCGGCATGCCCTATACCTCGGCCCGGATGAAAACGCAGGGCCTCAAGCAGTTCACCTACGGCAAGATAGAAGCCCGCATGAAGCTGCCCCTGGGGCAGGGCCTGTGGCCGGCTTTCTGGATGCTGGGCGCCAACATCGGGCAGGTTGGCTGGCCCGCCTGCGGCGAAATCGACGTAATGGAGCACATCAACTCCGAAACCAAAGTGTACGGGACAGTGCACTGGGACAGCAACGGCCACGCTGAGTACGGCGGCAACATCGTAACCTCGCCCCAGAACTACCACGTGTATACGGTAGAGTGGGAGCCCACCTACATCCGCTGGTTTGTGGATGGCGTGAAGTACCACGAAATCAACATTTCCGGTAATGCCGGGGGCACCGAGGAGTTCCAGCGGCCCTTCTTCCTGCTGCTGAACCTGGCCGTAGCCGGCAACTGGCCCGGGCAGACGGTAGACGAAAGCAAGCTGCCCGCCACCATGTACGTTGACTACGTGCGAGTATATCAAAAGACAAGCACCCCGACTACTTCCAGCATTACGCTGCAGGCAGAAAGCTACTCCGCCATGAATGGTGTGCAGGTAGAGGCCTGCTCAGAAGGTGGCCAAAATGTGGGCTACATTGATGCTGGCGACTGGATGGCCTACAACAACGTCAACTTCCCGACCTCCGGCTCCTACCTGCTGGAGTACCGGGTGGCCAGCCCAAGCGGCAGTACCTTGTCTTCGGACTTAAACGCCGGAGCTATTCAGCTGGGCAACGTAGCCATTCCGGCCACGGGCGGCTGGCAAAACTGGACCACAGTTTCCAAAACGGTAAACGTCAACGCGGGTACGTATAACTTCGGGGTATTTGCCCAGGGCGGCGGCTGGAACCTTAACTGGATTCGCATTACCAAAGTAAATGCGCTGGCCCGCCCCGGCGGTACCACGCTGGGTACGGCTACCGACGCCAAAGCCAAAACAGCTAGCGGCCCGTTCGCAGTAGATGTCTATCCAAACCCTTTGCCCGCCGGCCGCACCCTGCAACTGCGCCTGAGCGGCCACGACGCCAAAATTCCAGTAGGCGTACGTATCACCAGCATGAGCGGGCAGGAAATGCTCCAGCGCACCACGTTTGCCAATGGGGAACTGCAGCTTGACTGCCAGTCGCTCAAAAGCGGCCTCTACCTGCTGCGCGTGACCAGTGGAGAGTCTACGCAAGTGCAAAAGCTGGTAATCCAGTAGCGCACCAAGTATTCGACCTAAAGCAAAAGGCCCCACCGCAACGTTGCGGTGGGGCTTTCATTTGTAGGTACTTAATAAGAATCAGCTTGCGGTGCGCATCAGCTCAGCCGCTACTTTGGGGACGCCGGTAGTGCCGGGCTCGGTAATGAAATGCAAGTCGGGGCGGGAGGCTACCGGGGGGCGGCTGGGGTCAATGATGTAGATGGGCGTACCCGGCCGCACAAAGTCGACAAGGCCCGCTGCCGGGTACACCTGCAGCGAAGTGCCCACCACCAGAAAAAAGTCGGCAGTGGCGGCTTCCTGCACGGCGCGCTCCATCAAGGGAACGGCCTCGCCGAACCATACAATATTGGGCCGCAGCTGGTGACCTTTTTCGCACAGGTCGCCCAGTTCAATCCGGTCCGAAGCCATGGGATACACCAGCTGCTCAAAGTAAGAGCTGCGCGACTCAAACAGCTGGCCGTGCAAGTGAATCACGCGCGATGAGCCGGCCCGCTCGTGCAGGTCGTCTACGTTCTGCGTGACGATAACCACCTCAAAGTCCTGCTCCAGTGCGGCCAGAGCGAGGTGGCCGGCATTGGGTTGGGCAGCCCGGGCCGCGGCCCGCCGCTGGTTGTAGAATTCCAGCACCAGCTCGGGGTTTCGGGCCCAGGCTTCGGGGGTGGCTACGTCCTCAATTCGGTGTCCTTCCCACAGTCCATCGGAGCCTCGGAAGGTAGCCAGGCCGCTTTCAGCCGATATTCCTGCCCCAGTCAGGGCTACGATTTTCTTTTTCATAAGTACCCAAATGAATAGCTTCAGCTAGTTATACCCCGACGCCGGCACGGTGGTTTAGCCAGCCGTGGCTAACCTGGAGCCGCTACTCAAAACGGCCTAATTCCTCCCGATCAAACGTCCATTCCGGGGTGCTTACTTTGCGGGCAGCCGGGTCAAGCAGAAACCAGGCGCCCAGGCCCGTGTTGTCCCATCTATTTTCAAGCACGTGCATTTGTTGAGCGGGCATGTAGCTCTGCGCCAGCAATGCCACCCGACGTCCCGTGCTGGGTTGTACGGCCACATCCAGCACCAGCACCGCATGGCCCGGCGAGCCGCCGTGGATGAGCACGTCGCCGGGCTGCACCTGGGCCAGGGGAGTAGTCCGCAGCTCCCGGCTCAGCGACAGGGTACCGGCGTAAGTAAAAATCTGGTCGAGGTAGCGGCGCAGGCTGGTGTGCGTGGGGGCCTCAGCGGGGCGCGGGGCAGGCTGCACAGCATCCCCTGCCACGCGGAAGCCCGTACCGGAATACCAATCCTGGAAACGAATATCGTCGCCGCTGGTGAGGTGGAAGTGAATCTGGTCGGGCTGCCGGCTGAACTGGTACTCGGCGCGCAGCCGGATAACGGCGTCGGCGCACTGCTGCAGGTCTTGCTTGCCCACGTCCAGATCCAATACGGCAGCGTGCACGTCCTGGCGGTTTTTCAACTGGCCGTTGTGCAGCTTTACCAGTGGCTTCCCGGGCAACAGCGGCAAATGCCGCAGCCAGGCGCCGAAAGTACCGGGCGCAACCGTTACGCGTTGATACCCCTGGGGAGGAGCAAAACGTGCACCCAGGGTCTGGCTAGGGTTGTAGCGGCCGGCTTCCAGCCAGGCATAATCCTGGGCTTTGCCGGCACTGGGCACCGGACGCGCTTGTTCACCCCGGGCAGTGTCCGCCGTTCCTGTCGATTCTGCTGGGAAGCCGGTGCAACCGAGCAGCAACACCAGTAGTAGCGCTGATTTCATAGCTGGAGAAATAGGATGAGTAGGTTATTACAACGGGCCTATCGGCTACATATTTTCCGCAGCTCGCAAGAAAAAAGCCCCGATACCATATCGGGGCTTTTTAATATCCTGCTGATTCCCAAGGAGTCTTAGGGAATTCTGTCTGGGAATAAGAATGGCTATTTAGCTTTGGTGGCGGGCTTTTTAGCCGCGGGCTTCTTGGCTGCAGCCTTTTTTGCGGCGGGTTTTTTGGCCGCCGGTTTTTTAGCAGGGGTGTCAGCCTTTTCGGCCGCGGCGGGGGCGGCTTTCTTCGCGAAGCGGCCTCCTTTAGCGGGTTTGTCGGGCGTGGCCTCAGCCAGCTCCAGGCACCGCTCCAGGCTCAGTTCCACGGGTTCTTCGCCCTTCGGAATCTTCACGTTTTTCTTGCCCACCACGATGTAAGGCCCAAAACGCCCGTTGAGCACCTGCACATCTTCCCGGTCGGGGAAGGTTTTGATCAGCCGTTCCGAGTCGGCTTTGCGCTTGGCCTCAATCAGGTCAATAGCCTCCTGGGCCGTGATGGTGTGCGGGTCCTGCTCTTTTGTTAAGGAGTAGAACTTGCTGTCGTGCCGGATATAGGGCCCAAACCGACCCAGGGCCGCCGTCATATCCTTGTCTTCAAACTGACCAACATTGCGGGGCAGCTTAAACAAGTCCAGGGCTTCCTCTACCGTGAGGTTTTCAATAAACTGACCTTTGCGCAAGCTGGCGTATACGGCCTTTTCCCCTTCCGGCGCGCCTTCCAGGGGCTCGATCTGCACGTAAGGGCCAAAGCGGCCGAGACGGGCCGTAATCTTCTGGCCGGTTTCGGGGTGGGTGCCGATTTCGCGGGTGCTGCCCAGCGTGCTGCGCTCAATATCCTGGCCGCGCTCCACGGTTTCGTGGAAGGTGCCGTAAAAGCCCGCCAGCATATCCGTCCACACTTCCTGGCCGTCGGCAATGCGGTCAAATTCGTCTTCTACCTTGGCCGTGAACTGAAAGTCCACAATCACCGGGAAATGCTCCACCAGAAAGTCGGTGACCACCATGGCTGTATCGGTGGGAAACAGCTTGGCTTTGTCGGCCCCGAAGGTTTCGGTTTTCACTTCGGTCTTCACTTCGCTGCCTTCCAAGGTTAGCACATGGAACTTCCGCTCCTTGCCCTCGCGGGTGTCTTTCTCCACGTAGCCCCGCTTCTGGATGGTGCTGATGGTAGGCGCGTAGGTAGATGGCCGGCCAATGCCCATTTCCTCCAGCTTTTTCACCAACGAGGCTTCCGTGTAGCGGGCTGCCGGTGCGGAGTAACGCTCCGTGGCGCGCAATTGCTGCAGCGGCAACTCCTGGCCCACGCTCAGGGGTGGCAGGCCACGCGAAAACGACGATTCTCCGTCCTGCTCGTCCTCGTCCTTGCTTTCGGCATAGGCTTTCAGGAAGCCCTCGAAGGTAATGACTTCGCCCGTTGCCGTGAGCATTACGCCCGGCTGGGTGCTGATGCCAATGGTAGCTACCGTGCGCTCAATCACCGCGTCGGCCATTTGTGAGGCCAGGGCGCGTTTGCGGATCAGGTCGTAGAGGCGCTGCTCGGCCGAGTCTTCTCCGGCTTTTACCAAGGCAAAGTCGGTGGGGCGGATGGCTTCGTGGGCTTCCTGGGCCGAGGCGGACTTGGTTTTGAACTGCCGGGTTTGAGCGTACTCCTCGCCGTAAGCCTGGGAAATGGCCACTCGGGCCGCCGCCAGGGCATCCTGCGAAAGGTTCACGGAGTCGGTACGCATGTAGCTGATACGGCCGGCTTCGTAGAGCTTCTGGGCCACGCTCATGGTCTGAGCCACCGAGAAACCGAGCTTGCGCGAGGCTTCCTGCTGTAGGGTAGAAGTGGTGAAGGGTGGGGCCGGGCTGCGCTTGCCCGGCTTTTTCTCCAGGTTCTCGATGCGGTAGCCCGCGCCCACGCAACGCGCCAGAAAGGCTTCGGCCTCGTCGCGGGTTTTGTAGCGGGTGGGCAGCTCGGCCTCCAGCACCGCGCCACGGCCGGCATCAAAGCGGGCCACAATGCGGTAGGCGGAACTAGTCTTGAACTGGCTGATTTCCCGCTCCCGCTCCACCACCAGGCGCACGGCCACGCTTTGCACGCGGCCCGCCGAAAGCCCGGCTTTTACCTTTTTCCAAAGCACCGGGCTTAGCTCGAAGCCTACCAATCGGTCGAGCACCCGCCGGGCCTGCTGGGCATTTACCAGGTTCAGGTCAATTTCCCGCGGGTTGTCAATGGCCGTGAGGATGGCATTCTTGGTGATTTCGCGGAACACAATGCGCCGCGTCTTCTGGTCACTCAGGTTCAGCGTTTCGGCCAGGTGCCAGCTGATGGCTTCGCCCTCGCGGTCATCGTCACTGGCTAGCCACACCGTTTCGGCCTCCTTGGCCAGCTTTTTCAGCTGACTGATGATTTCGCGTTTGTCGGCCGAAACCACGTAGGTAGGCTTAAACCCATTGCTGATATCAATGGCGTTGTTATCCTTGGGCAGGTCGCGCACGTGCCCAAAGCTGGATTTGACGATAAAGTCCTTGCCAAGGTACCCTTCGATGGTTTTGGCCTTGGCAGGCGACTCGACAATGACTAGATTCTTAACCATATAAGGGGAAGCAGGGCGGGAGCTGACAGTACGTTCCTATGTAGAACGCGAAGCAGCGCAGGGAAGTTGAATTTTGCCGCAAAGATGCTGGAATATTCCGGCCCAGAATTTTATTTCCTTATTAAAAGTCGAAATAGGTCAGCCTGAGTTATACAAAGATGTCTGTTAAGTGGTTCAGCTGATGTTGATTGAACTATATAGTCCTGTGAAATGGGAAAAATCACCGCAAATTAGGCTGCTATGTCCCTTTTACTACCTTTGTTAGTCTGACGCTAGTGCATCGGGCACTATGGTCTGTATCTGCACCGCCTTTATTTCCGGCTTCGCAATTTCCTCCTCTATGGCTTCTGGCAAATCCACCCGCGCCGCTAAACCAGCCGATCCTACTGCTACCCCTACCACCACGCCCGACGCGCCTACGCCTTCGGGACGCAACGGCCTGTCGGAGGCCGCCGGGCCCAACCGCCGGGGTACGGCCGTGACGAGTGACAGTACCCGCAAGCGGGGCGTGGTCCGCACCGAAATTGCCGATCAGGCCCCGGACTACGTAAACGAGCAGCTGAACCGCGTGCTCTACGCCCTCGACGCCTTTAAGAAAGGTGACGTCTCAGTTCGCCTCACCAAGCAGAACGACGACATCTTCGCCGAAATAGCCGAAGCCTACAATTCCATGGTGGAAATGATTGGCGGGGTAGGCGGCGAGGTGTCCCGCATTTCGAAGGTGGCCGGGGTTGAAGGAAACCTGAAAGCCCGGGCCTCCGCCGAAAATGCCGCCGGCTTCTGGCGCGACATGATCAACAATATCAACGGCCTGGTGGACAGCATTGCCGTACCGGTATTGGAGGTAGGTAAAGTACTGAAGAACATCAGCCGCGGTAACCTCGATGAGTCGTTCCAGATTCCGGTTTCCGGCGACTTCAAGGTGATGGCCGAAACCATCAACAAAACGATTGACAACCTCAACGTTTTCGCCGGCGAGGTAACCCGGGTGGCCCAGGAAGTAGGTACCGAAGGAAAGCTGGGTGGCCAAGCCTCCGTACCGAACGTAGGCGGCATCTGGAAAGATCTGACGGACAACGTAAACAACATGGCCAGCAACCTGACGAGTCAGGTGCGGGACATTGCCAACGTGGCTACGGCCGTAGCGAAGGGTGACCTGACCCAGAAGATTACGGTAGATGTGAAAGGCGAGCTGCTGCAACTGAAGCAGAACCTGAACCAGATGGTGGACTCGCTGAACCTGTTCGCCGGCGAAGTAACCCGGGTGGCCCAGGAAGTGGGTACCGAAGGAAAGCTGGGTGGCCAGGCCCTTGTGCCCAACGTAGGCGGGGTTTGGAAAGATCTGACGGACAACGTAAACAACATGGCCAGTAACCTGACGAGTCAGGTGCGGGACATTGCCAACGTGGCTACGGCCGTAGCGAAGGGTGACCTGACCCAGAAGATTACGGTTGATGTAAAGGGCGAGCTGCTGCAGTTGAAGCAGAACCTGAACCAGATGGTGGACTCGCTGAACCTGTTCGCCGGCGAGGTAACTCGCGTGGCCCAGGAAGTAGGTACCGAAGGGCGCCTCGGTGGCCAGGCCGTAGTGCCGAACGTAGCCGGCACCTGGAAAGACCTGACGGACAACGTAAACACCATGGCCGCCAACCTGACTTCTCAGGTGCGGGACATTGCCAACGTAGCCACGGCCGTAGCCCGCGGCGACTTGTCGCAGAAGATTACCGTTGATGTAAAGGGCGAGCTGCTGCAGCTGAAGCAGAACCTGAACCAGATGGTGGACTCGCTGAATCTGTTTGCCGGCGAGGTAACCCGCGTGGCCCTGGAGGTAGGCGCGGAAGGAAAGCTGGGCGGCCAGGCTTCGGTACCGAATGTGGCCGGGGTGTGGAAGGAGCTGACCGACAATGTAAACTACATGGCCTCGAACTTGACGAGCCAGGTACGCGACATTGCCAACGTAGCTACTGCCGTAGCCCGCGGTGACTTGTCGCAGAAAATGACGGTGAACGTGAAGGGCGAAATCCTGGAGCTCAAGAACATCTTGAACCAGATGGTGGACTCGCTCAACATCTTCGCTGGGGAAGTAACCCGCGTGGCCCGCGAAGTAGGTACGGAAGGAAAGCTGGGCGGCCAGGCCAACGTACCCCGCGTTGGTGGCACCTGGAAAGAGCTGACGGACAACGTAAACACGATGGCCAGCAACCTGACGAGTCAGGTGCGCGACATTGCCAACGTAGCTACCGCCGTAGCAAAAGGTGACCTGACGCAGAAGATTACGGTTGATGTAAAAGGCGAGCTGCTGGATCTGAAGAACATTCTGAACCAGATGGTGGACTCGCTCAACATCTTCGCTGGCGAGGTAACCCGCGTAGCCCGCGAAGTAGGTACGGAAGGTATTCTGGGCGGTCAGGCCAATGTGCCGAACGTTTCGGGTACGTGGAAGGACCTGACCGACAACGTAAACACGATGGCCAGCAACCTGACCTCTCAGGTGCGGGACATTGCCAACGTGGCTACCGCCGTAGCCCGCGGCGACTTGTCGCAGAAGATTACGGTAAACGTAAAAGGGGAGCTTTTCCAGTTGAAGGAAAACCTCAACCAGATGGTGGACTCGCTGAACACCTTCGGTGACGAGGTAACCCGCGTGGCCCGTGAAGTAGGCACCGAAGGCAAGCTGGGTGGCCAGGCCGTAGTGCCCAACGTACGCGGCACCTGGAAAGACCTCACCGACAACGTAAACTTCATGGCTGCTTCGCTCACCAGCCAGGTGCGGGACATTGCCAACGTAACTACTGCCGTAGCCCGCGGCGACCTAAGCCAGAAAGTATCCGTTGATGTAAAAGGCGAGCTGCTCGACCTGAAGGACAACATCAACCGAATGGTGGACTCGCTCAACATCTTCGCCGGCGAGGTAACCCGTGTGGCCCTTGAAGTAGGTACCGAAGGGCGCCTGGGTGGTCAGGCCAACGTGCCCAGCGTGAGCGGGGTGTGGAAAGAGCTGACCGACCGGGTAAACACCATGGCCTCGAACCTCACCACGCAGGTACGTGGACTGGTGAAAGTAGTAACCGCCGTATCGAAAGGTGACCTGACCCAGAAGCTGACCCTAGAAGCCAAAGGCGAAGTAGCCGACCTGGCCGACACCATCAACCGAATGGTGGATGACCTGAACCGACTGGCCGTAGAAGTTAGCCGGGTGGCCAAAGTAGCCGGGGTAGAAGGCAAGCTGACGGAACGCGCCACGGTAGGCGGGGTATCGGGCTCCTGGAAAGAACTCGTGGACACGCTCAACGCCCTGCTGGAGTCCATTGCTTCGCCGGTACTGGAAGTGGCCCGCGTAGTACGCGCCATTTCGGAAGGTGACCTGACCCAGCGCGTGGAAGTGCCCACCGCCGGCGACATCATGGCCATGTCCGATGCCCTGAACCTCGCCGTGGAGAACCTGAACGAGTTGCTCGGCGAAATCAACGAGTCGTCGCTCGTAGTAGGGTCCTCGTCGGAGGAAATGGCGGGAAAAGGTCAGGAAATGAGCCGCGTCACGGTTGACGTAGCTTTGGCGATGCAGCAGATGGCCGAAGGCGCTCAAAACCAGGCCTTGAAAACCGACCAGGCCTTCAAACTCATCGAAGAGATTATGACGGCCACCAAGGAAACGGCTGGCAAGGCCGACGTTGGTATCAAGGCCGCTATCCTCGGTGAGCAAACCTCGCAGCTGGGTCTGAAAACGGTGGCTGAGGTGGTGAAAAACATGGAAGAAATTTCCAACGCCGCCGCCCAAACGGCCCGCACCATCGAAGTACTGAGTACCCGTTCCGGGGAAATCAGCAAGTCGCTGGGCGTAATTACGGACATTGCCTCGCAAACCAACCTGCTGGCCCTGAACGCGGCCATCGAAGCCGCCCGCGCCGGGGAAGCCGGCCGTGGTTTTGCCGTAGTAGCCGAAGAAATCCGGAAGCTGGCCGAAGGCTCCCGCAAGTCGGCCAACGAAATTGCCACGCTGGTAGAAGATGTTCGCAAGGATACCACTTCCGCTGCCACAGCAATTTCAACCATGGAAGGGCGCGTACTGAAAGGGAAAAACGCCACGTTCGAGGCCAGCTCGGCCTTTAAGAACATTGCTACCTCCAGCGGCGAAACGCTCCGCACCTCCCGCGACATTCTGACGGCCACCGAGATACAGAAAACCTCGATTGGCGATGTAGTAAAGTACGTAGAGGAAGTGGTAGCCATTGCCGAGCAAACGGCCTCGGGCACCCAACAAGTGGCCGGTACCGCCAAGCAGCTTTCCTCGAGCATGCAGGAACTCACCGCCTCCAGCCAGAAGCTGGCTGATATTGCCGACGACCTGCAGGCTGGTTTGTCTAACTTCCAGCTCATCGAATTTGTGGAGCCCGAGCCCGAGCCTGTAGTTCGTCGCGGTCTGCGCCGCATCGTGCAGGTAGCGGCCCCGGAGCCCACGCAGCCGGCCCGACGTCAGCAGGGTCCCGTTACGCGTCAGGCGGCCCGCCCAGCGGCCCCGGCGGCGCGCCCTCTGCCTGCCGCCCGCGCCACCGATAGTAGAAACAACGACTCCAAAGTGACCAAGGGACCTTCCAAAACCCAGCGGGCCGCCGCGCCGAAGGTAGCGGCGCCGAAGAAGGAGGAAGCTCCAACGCCGGAAAATGGCAAGAAGGGTCCCGCTTCCAAAGCTCAGAAGACGAAAGGCAAATAGTTTCCGAACGCAAGCCCCGCCGGTAGCCCTAACCAGGGCCGCCGGCGGAAGGCCATTATCGTTTGAAGCGCCAGATCATGCAAACAGAAACCAGCGTTAGTAAAAAACAGGTTGTTCAGGAAGCCCTTATTCAGCTTATTATCTTTAAGCTGGGTAATGAGGAATACGGTGTGCGCATTGAGCAGGTAAAGGAAGTGACCATCACCCCGGAAATTGCGCAAATGCCCAAGACGCCGGCTTTTGTTAAAGGCATTGCCAATCTGCGGGGCGACATTATTGCCATTATCGACCTGGAAGAGCGTTTCGGCCTGCGCCGCGGGCACCAGCCCACCACCGAGGCCCTGTCTTATACTCTCGCCATCGAAGCCAAGGATTACACCATTGGCATTGTGGTACGGGAAGTTCCCCAACCGCTTTCCTTGCCGGTTTCAGCTATTGAGAAGGCGCCCGAGTTCATCCAAGACAACGGTATTCAGGAGAAATACATCGAAGGTATAGCTCGTCTGGAAGGCCGCATAATTATCGTGCTGGATATGATGAAGCTGCTAACTCCAGCGGAAATCATGCAATTGAATTCGCGCGGAGAATCTTCTGGGGCACGCCCCCGTACTTAGGCCTGAGAAAATTTTCCGTCAAACCCCGATTTCCCCAACCATATGAAAAACCGCATCCTCATCGTGGACGACTCGTTCTACATGCGCACGATGCTTAAGAATATGCTCACCGACGCCGGTTACGACGTGGTGGGCGAGGCCGCAAACGGCCAGCAAGCCATCGAAATGGCGGCTGCCACCCGGCCCGACCTGATTACGCTCGACGTTATCCTGCCGGACAATACCGGCCTGGACGTACTCAAGGGCATCCGGCAAGACCAGCCCGAAGTGCGCATTGTGATGTGCAGCGCCGTGGGGCAGGAAGTTATTGTCAACGAAGCCCTGGAAAGTGGGGCGGTTGCCTACATCGTGAAGCCCTTCTCCGAGGAAAAAGTGCTGGAAATCGTTAGCTCGGCCTTGCAGCAAGGCAGCGCCGCCACTACCGAAGCCGACGATACCCCTGCTGAAGGCTAACTCCTCGCTCATCCCATTACAGCGTACTTTTCCCTGCCCGCTTTCCCCGCCCCGTGATTCGTTTTTCTCCTGAACCTGTTGCCGTCTTGCTTGGTGAACTCCCGGGGCTTTCCCGCCTGGAGTTGACCCGGTGGCTGGCGGCTGCGCCCGATATGCGGGTGGTTGGAGCAGCGGAAACCGCGGAAGAACTGGTGCAGCAGTGTCGCCGGCTGCGTCCCGGGCTCATCATTGCGGGCGAAAAGGCACTGGCGGCCCTAAGTCAGCTTAGTCAGGCGCGGTCGGTGCCAATCTTGCTCTATGCCAATGGCACGCCGTTGCCCGGCATGCTGCGGGAAGCCGCCCGCTGGGGCGTGTACGACTATATACTGCCCCTGCTGCCCCGCGAGCACAGCGGTGCAGGGCAGCAGCGCGCCGAATTCTGGCGCAAGATCAGGGCAGTATTACCCCTTAAAAAGCCTGCGGCGGCCAACCCCGCCCTGCTGCTGGCGCCTCCGCAGGGGCTGGTGGTACTAGGAGGCTCAACGGGTGGCGCCGCGGCAGTGGAGTACGTGATACAGGGGCTTTCGCCGGGGCTGAAACAGGCCGTGCTGGTAGCGGTGCATTTACCTGCCCAGTTTACCAGCTCTTTTGTTTCCCGGCTACAACGGGTTTCTCCGCTGCCGGTGCAGGCAGCAACCCACGAAACCCGGCTCGAAGCCGGTAAGGTCCTAGTGGTGCCGGGCGGCCATAATATGGTGGTACGGCCAACCAGCAATGGCCCCTGGATGGGGTGGCAAACGGAGTTTGCTATAGAAACGCCAACCAGCTTCGACGTGCCTTCCATCGATTTGCTTCTGGCCTCGGCCGCCCGAACGCTGGGCCGAAAAGTGTCGGGCGTGATTCTCAGCGGGCTGGGCCGCGATGGTACCGCTGGCGCTCAGTTAGTGCGCGCCCACGGCGGGACCATCATTGCGCAGGATGAGGAGTCAGCTTCGGTATTTAGCATGCCCAAATCCGTTATTCAAGCCGGATTGGCTTCGCAGGTACTGCCCCTGAGTGGCATTGCGGCATTTATTAACCGTGGTAGCACGGCCACCGGCCTTGGGGCCGGAGCCCGGCATTCCGTTTCCCAACTCAAGCACGGATGAAATCACGGGAGCAGGAATATCGCGAAATGTTCATGGCCGAGGCGTTGGAGTACTACGACGCCATGGGCCGCCACATCAGCGAACTAGAGAAAAACCCCAGCGCTGAGGCGGCTCTCAACGAGCTGTTCCGCCTCATGCACAACCTAAAGGCAAATGCGCGGGCCATGGGCTTCAATGAGCTCGGGGAAATTGCGCACGGGATGGAAACCATCTTTGGCCTGATCCGCAGCAAGGAAAAAGACTTTACCGGGTCGATTATTCCAGTCATCTTCGGCGGTATCGACACCATTGGCACCATGATCCGGGCCATTGGCGAGGATGCCGCCATGCCGGAGGTAGATGTGCTGCTGGCCAACCTCGACCGCCTAGTGAAAGGGGAGGAGCCGGTGCTCGAAGGCGAGCTGGTCACCACCGATGATGCCCGCAAGCTGGAACTGTCGGATCTGGTTTATATCCAGATTAAAAAGCTGGATCATCTGCTGAACCTGGTAGGGGAGCTGATTATTGACCGGGACCGTATTTTTACGTTGGGTCAGGAAATCGGGAACCCGGCGTTGCAGTCGGTGGCTTCCCACCTGTTCCGCATTGCCGACGAGCTGCAGTACAGCGTGATGGATGCCCGTCTGGTAAACGTTGGGTCCCTGTTCAACAAGTTTCCGCGCGTGGTGCGCGACGTGGCCACGGCCGAGCAGAAAGAGGTGAACCTGACCATTAGCGGGCAGGATATCCAGATTGACCGCAACATTCTGCAGATTATCACCGACTCTCTGCTGCACTTGGTGCGCAATGCCATTGGGCACGGGATTGAAACCCCGCAGGAACGGGAAAAATCCGGTAAACCTGCCATTGGTGAGCTAGCCATTCTCGCCTCTACGGAGCGCGACGATGTACTTATCCAAGTGCGGGATGATGGGCGCGGCATCAACGTGGACAGTGTGCGCCGCAAAGCCGTGGAGCGCGGACTGGTGAGTGCCAACGCCGCCGCTACCCTCAGCCCCGCCGACGTGCGGGCGTTTCTGTTCGAGCCCGGCTTTTCCATGGCCAAGGAGGTTACCGATATTTCCGGGCGCGGCGTGGGACTGGACGTAGTAAAGCTGGCCATCGACTCGCTGGGCGGGCAACTGCGCGTAGAGTCGGAACTAGGCAAAGGCACTACCTTTACGCTGGTACTGCCCACCTCTATTGCCGTAAAAGGCGCCCTGCTGTTTGAGCTGGAAGGCCGCAGCTATGCTCTGCTGCTCATGCACATCGACTCGGTGGTGTCGTTGTGGCCCGAGCAACTGCATGTGGTAGGGGGAATGCTGCTGGCCGAGGTGCAGGGCGAAAATGTGCCCGTAGTAAGCCTGCGCCAGCTGCTACACACCAGCGACGAACCTCTCCCGCCCGCCGACCGCAGCGAGCTGCACGGCCGGCAGGACATCATCATTGCTAACTACAACAACCGGCGCCTGGGCTTAATCGTCGACCGGTTTGTGCGGCAGCAAAACATTGTCATCAAACCCATGTCTCAACCCCTGGATACTATTGACCTGTTTGGTGGCGTCACGCTGCTGGGCAGTGGGCAGGTGTGTCTGGTGTTGGACGTGCCGGCCATTACCCGCGTGTTTCTGGCCAAAAGACCTTAATCTACGTATTGCATACCCCGGCTGTAAGCTCTTCGGTACTTACGGCTGACCAACTGAATGAGCGTATGGAGTTGCACATGACGGAACTAGAGCGGGATATCATCCGTGAGATTCTCAACATCGGCCTGGCGCGCGCGGCAGACTCGTTTGCCGTGATTGCGCAGGAAAAGGTGTTGCTGGAAGTTCCGAACCTGGACCTGGTGACGGCCGACCGGATCATTGATATGGTCCGGCAGTATGAAAGCAGCCACCGGATTATCCAGTCCGATATTCGGGGGGATTTTAACGGCACCACGCTTATGCTCTTCTCGGGGCAGCATGTGCAGCGCCTCTCCAAAGTGTGCTTACGGCTGAATGTGCCGGAAACCATTGAGGTAAATGAAATGCAGGAATCCTTGCTGCTGGAGATGAGCAACATCATCACCGGCGCCTTGGTAACCCAGCTGGCCAACATCCTGAAGGCGCACATCTATGGGGCGCCCCCGGCGGCCTCCAACGGCGACGTGGCGCACTCCCTGCACAACCTCATCAGCCACAACCCCGAGTTTCAGCCCCTTATCTTCTCAGTCATCACGCAGTTTTCCGACCAGAACAGCTCGGTAGAGCTGCCCCTGATGCTGTTTTTTGACCGCGCTACCTTCGTTAAGATTCTGGAAATCATCCGGGGTTACAACTTCCTTGATACGCAATCGGCCGGGGCATAACCTGCGCCGCGTTGACTCTGCTTGAGCTTATGGCATCTACATCACTCGAAAAAAAGCTAGCTGAATTTGATCCTAACGGTGTAGGTGACGCTTCTGGTGGCTTATTTGGTTTGCCCTTTACCCCAGCCGAAGCCCAGGTTGTGGTAGTACCAGTCCCTTGGGAAGTAACCGTTTCTTACCAAGCCGGCACGGCACAAGGTCCCGCCGCTATCCACGAGGCTTCTATGCAGGTGGACCTCTATGACCCGGACGTTGCCGATGCCTGGCGCCTGGGCATTGCCATGGAGGACATAGATGAAAATTGGGCCGCCCAAAGCCATGCCCTGCGCGCTCAGGCAGCCGAGTACATCGGCTGGCTGGAAGAAGGCCGCCCCAGTAAAAAAGGCGCCTCCTTTGCTACAGTTCCCGCCTCCATCACGGCCAAAGGCAAAGAGCTGCTGCTCTGGCTCAAAGAAAAAACCGGCGCCTTGCTTGATGCGGGCAAAGGTGTGGTGGTACTGGGCGGTGACCACAGCACCCCGCTGGGCTACATGCATGCCCTGGCAGAACGGCACGAAGAATTCGGAATTCTGCAGATTGATGCGCACTGCGACCTGCGCCCCGCCTACGAAGGCTTTGAGTACTCCCACGCGTCTATCATGTACAATGCCCTGCAACTGCCGCAGGTAAAGAAGCTGGTGCAAGTGGGCATCCGCGACCTGTGCCAGCAGGAAGCCGATTTGATTGCGCAGTCTGGGGGGCGGGTGGCCATGTTCCACCACCGCTCCCTGCGCGACCAGATGTACGAGAAGAAGTCGTGGAAGAAGATGTGTGGGAAAATCATTGCGCAGCTTCCCCAGAAAGTATACCTGAGCTTTGACATCGATGGCCTTGACCCCAAGCTCTGCCCCGGCACCGGCACGCCCGTGCCCGGCGGCCTGGAGTTTGAAGAAGCCCTCTACTTGATTCGGGCCGTGGTGCGCTCGGGCCGCCAGATCATCGGCTGCGACCTGAACGAGGTAGCCCCCGGCGAAACTGACTGGAACGGCAACGTGGGTGCCCGCCTCCTGTACCAGATGTGCAACTGGATGGCCGTTTCCCAAGGGCGGCTGAAAGCCACCGGGATGGAGAGCTAACCCACTTGCTCAAGCTAAGTAGAAAAGGCAGCTTCCGAAAGAAGCTGCCTTTTTTGTGCCGGTCAAAAACCAAAACGACGGGAAACAGTACATTAGCCCGGCCCAATACTTCGGGCTATTCTCTCTTCCCTTCACTCCCTCATCTCTCCGCACGCTTATGGGTTTCATCCTCAAATTCATTCTTACGGCCATTATCACCTATGTGCTGGCCACTTACCTGCCCGGGTCGCACATCGGCGGCTTCAGCGACGCTATCCTGCTGGTGCTGGTGCTGGCCGTGCTGAACGCTGTGCTGAAGCCCATCCTGAAAATCCTGGGCTTTCCCATCACCATTCTCACGTTGGGTCTTTTCCTGCTCGTCATCAACGCCCTGATTGTGTTGCTGGCCGACTGGATTCTGCCTGGCTTCAAGGTAGATGGTTTCCTGTCAGCTTTGCTATTCAGCATTGTGCTGTCGGTGGTTACGGCCATTGTCGATATGGTGGTAGACTAAATCAGGTCTGCGTAACAAAAAAGCCCCGACCGGATTCGGTCGGGGCTTTTTTGTTGCTTAGTGGGTACTACAGCCGACGGATTTGAGCACCCAGGGCCGTGAGGCGCTTGTCGATGTACTGGTAGCCGCGGTCAATCTGCTCTACGTTGTCAATCACGCTGCGGCCTTCGGCGGAAAGGGCCGCAATGAGCAGGGCCACGCCCGCCCGGATGTCGGGGGAGGTCATGTTGATACCGTGCAGCTGCTTCTGGCGGTCCAGGCCAATAACGGTGGCGCGGTGCGGGTCGCAGAGGATAACCTGGGCGCCCATGTCGATGAGCTTATCCACGAAGAACAGGCGCGACTCAAACATCTTCTGGTGAATGAGCACGGTTCCTTTGGCCTGGGTAGCCACCACCAGCACAATGCTGAGCAGATCGGGGGTGAAGCCGGGCCAGGTGTGGTCGGAAACCGTGAGGATGGAGCCGTCGAGGTAAGTAGCTATTTCGTAGTGGGCCTGGGCCGGAATGTGGATGTCGTCGCCGCGGAACTCCAGCTGAATGCCCAGCTTGCGGAAGGTGTCGGGGATGATACCCAACTCGGGAATCTGACAGTCCTTAATGGTGATTTCCGAGCCCGTCATGGCCGCCAGGCCGATGAAGGAGCCGATTTCAATCATGTCGGGCAACATGCGGTGGTCGGTGCCGCCCAGGCTTTCCACGCCCTCAATGGTCAGCAGGTTGGAGCCAATGCCGTTGATTTTCGCGCCCATGCGCACCAGCATCTTGCAAAGCTGCTGCAGGTACGGCTCGCAGGCTGCGTTGTAGATGGTAGTAGTGCCTTGGGCCAACACTGCGGCCATCACGATGTTGGCCGTACCCGTCACGGAGGCTTCGTCCAGCATCATGTACGTACCCGTCAGGCCATTTTCGGCCTTGATGCGGTAAAAGTCGGAGCCTTCCATGGTTAGCTTGCCGCCCAGCTTTTCCAGCCCCAGGAAGTGCGTATCCATAGGCCGCCGACCAATTTTGTCGCCGCCGGGCTTGGGCAGCTGGCACTTGCCAAAACGCCCCAGCATGGGCCCCAAAATCATAACGGAGCCGCGCAAAGCCCCGGCCTGGGCCACAAACTCGGGCGTATCAAGGTAGTCGAGGTTGACGGCGTCGGCCTGGAAGCGGTAGGTATCGGAGGCCAGCTTGCCCACTTTCACGCCCATGTCGCGCAGCAGCTCAATGAGCTTGTTTACATCCCGGATATCGGGGATGTTGCTGATGGTAACGGGCTCGGGCGTGAGCAGGACGGCGCACAGAATCTGCAGCGCTTCGTTTTTAGCGCCTTGGGGTACAATTTCGCCTTTCAGCGGGTGGCCGCCGATTACTTCAAATGAAGCCATGGAGTAAGCTGTTAGCTATCAGCGGTTGGCTGTTAGCTTTTTTGTTCAAGAAAAAAATAGAGCAGGAGAAAGTGGTGGCTGCTCATAAAGCAAAAAGCCAGTAGCTATCAGCTAATAAAAGCTACTGCGGGGGTTGCTGGGGCTCCTGGCGGCTCTTTTTGCCACCCCGGCGCTGCTTGTCCCGGCGGTTGCCGGCGCCTCCGCTGCGGCGTCCTTCGCGGTCGGGGCGCTCCTGGCGGGGCTGGGGCACAATGAAGGGCGCCGGCCGGCCGCCGGCGGGAGCGGGAGCTACAGCAGTTTCAAACAAGCCTTGCACTTCTACCTGAGCGGGGTCGAGGGTGAGCTTGCCGCCCGAAAGGTCTTTAAGGTGCTTGAGGATGGTGACATCCTTGGCGTTTTCCTTGTTGTGGGAGCGGTACAGGAACTTCATGGTGCGGCCGATGGTGATGGTGGCCTGCTCACGCTCCTGCGGGTCTTCAATCGTCAGGGCCTTTTCCACCAGCAGCTCTATGCCCCGGCCGTAGGCGCGCAGCTTGAGGGCTTTCTGGGGGTAGGGCAGGGGCTTGGGATGCTCATTGAGGGCTTTCAGGCCTTTCAGCTCAAAGGGCGCGTCAATGTCCAGATTCTCATCTGCCATTTCGTACAGATGATTCCACACCTTCTGCTGGGCATCGGGCTGGTCGCGCAAGCCGGGCTGCAGGCGGAAAATAAGCTGCACCAGCTGCTGGGCCCGCTTGCTGCGCTCATCCCGGTCTTCTATATCGTGGAGCTGCTGGATAAGCTGGTAGGTGCTCTGGCCGTACTCGCGCTGTAGCAGCTCGTGTTTATGCAGGGAAGGTAATGGCATGGGAAAAGAAAAGGTCGCCAAATATACGCCAAACCTCCCGCCGACCGTCAGCTGACTAGCTACGACCCGGACAGGAGGCAAAGCGCGGTAGCGCGAAAGAGAAATGCGCCACCTAAAGTAGCGCGAATAACAACAAGATGCGCAGGGAACTTAGTGTACCCGCAGCTTGGCGAAGGAAAGCAGCAGCGTTTTCTCGCCTACTTCCTCAAACTCAATAATGGCTTTGGTGGAGCCCTGCACGGTTTCGAGCTTGGTCACGGTGCCAAAGCCGAACTTGGGATGCTCTACGCGCTGGCCGGTTTGCAGGTTGCTGGTGTCGGAGGGCTTGAAATCGGCGGGCGGGGTGTACTTGGTGGCGGCCAGCTTGCGCGGAGCCTGGGGGACCAAGTTGCTGCGCCGCTCAAACACGTGCCCGAACGGCGACTCGCCCGGTCCGGCGCTGCCGATGGGCCCGGCCGAGAACTTGAAGTCCACGTACTGCGGGTCGATTTCGTCGAGGAAGCGGCTTTTCTCGCAGCTGCGCAGGTTGCCCCACTGGTAGCGGGACGTGGCGTAGCTTAGGGTAAGCTTTTTCTCGGCCCGCGTAATAGCCACGTAGAACAGGCGGCGCTCCTCCTCCAGATCGGCCCGGGAGGTAATCATCATCTGGCTAGGAAAGAGGTTTTCCTCCAAGCCTACGATGTACACGTTGCGAAACTCCAGCCCCTTGGCCGAGTGGATGGTCATCAGCGTTACCTGCTCGCCTTCACTCTGGGCGTCCTTGGTGTCGGCGTCTGTAACAAGGGCAATGTCCTGCAGGAAGGCGCTAAGGCTCTTTTCCTCGCGCTCGGGGTCTTCCACGAAGGCCTTGACGCCGTTCAGGAGTTCCTGGATGTTCTCGTAGCGGGAGAGGCCCTCGATGCTTTTGTCGGCGTAGAGCTCCTCAATCATGCCCGAGTTCTTGGCAATGAACTTGGCGGCCTCAAATGCGTCTTCCTTGGCCGCCACGGCTGTGTACGCCTTGATTTTCTCGGCGAAGTCTACAATGGGGTTGGCCGCACGCGTGGGCAGGAACTGGTCGGCATTGCTGACTACCTCCCAGATGGTGTGGTTTGACTCCTCAGCCGCGTTAATGAGCTTGGCAATGGTGGTGTCGCCGATGCCGCGCTTGGGGTAGTTGATGACGCGGCGCAGGGCCTGCTCGTCGTTGGGGTTCACCGTGAGGCGCAGGTAGGCCACCAGGTCCTTGATTTCCTTGCGCTGGTAGAAGCTCAGGCCGCCCACAATCTTGTACTTGATGTTGAGCTTGCGCAGGGCTTCCTCCATGGCCCGGCTCTGGGCATTGGTGCGGTACAGGATGGCAAAGTCGTCGTAGGACAAGTGCTGGTTCATCTTGTCCTCGTAGATGCTGTTGGCCACCAGCTTGCCTTCCTCGTTGTCGGAAGCGGCTTTCAGCACCTCAATCAGCGGGCCCTCCTCGTTGTCGGAGAAGACATCTTTGCGCAGCTGGGCCTGGTTGTTTTTGATGACGGAGTTGGCCGCCTTCACAATGGTTTTGGTGGAGCGGTAGTTCTGCTCCAGCTTGAACACCTGCAGCTCGGGGTAGTCCTTCTCGAAGTTGAGAATGTTCTGAATATCGGCCCCGCGGAAGGCGTAGATGCTCTGCGCGTCGTCGCCCACCACGCAAATGTTGCGGTCCTTAGCCGCCAGCTTGCGGGCAATCAGGTACTGGGAGTAGTTGGTGTCCTGGTACTCGTCCACCATCACGTACCGGAAAATGTGCTGGTACTTGTTAAGCACATCGGGGTGGTCCTTGAACAGCACGTTGGTCTGGTAGAGCAGGTCGTCGAAGTCCATGGCCCCGGCCTTGAAGCAGCGGTTGGCGTACTGCTGGTAAATCACGCCGAGCTTGGGTCGCATGGCCGCCTCGTCGTCCTGCCGGATGACGGGGTCGTTGAGGTACTGCTGCACCGAAATGAGCTTGTTCTTGGCCGAGGAAATCCGGCTCAGCACCATGTTGGGCTTGTACATCTTATCGTCCAGCTCCAGCTCCTTCAGAATCTGGCCGATGAGGGTTTTCGAGTCCTGGGTGTCGTAGATGGTGAAGGAGCGGGGGTAACCGATTTTATCGGCCTCGGAGCGCAGAATGCGGGCGAAGATGCTGTGGAAGGTGCCCATCCACAGGTTCTTGGCATTTGGCCCCACCACTTTCTCGATGCGGGCGCGCATTTCCTTGGCCGCCTTGTTGGTGAAGGTGAGGGCCAGGATGTGAAACGGGTCAACGCCCTGCTCCAGCAGGTTGGCAATGCGGTAGGTAAGCACCCGGGTTTTGCCCGAGCCCGCGCCGGCTATAATCATGCAGGGCCCGTCGATTTGCATCACGGCGGCCGCCTGCGAGGGGTTCAATAACGAAAGATAATCCAGTCCCATGCGAAAGTCAGTCGGAAACTAAGCTTGTTGGCTTGTTAGCAAAGGTACGGCTTTGCCACCGCGTGACGAAACGGGGTTATCTTTGTGTTTCCGATTTCCCGCAGAAGGTTTCGCCGATACGCAGAACGTTCTGCGCCCTCTGCGAAACCTTCTGCGCCCTCTGCGGGAACCCACTGCCATGATTATCATTCAAAATACCGTCATTTCCGACGACGTTCGGGACAACTTCTTTGTCTGCAACCTAGAGGCCTGTAAAGGCGCCTGCTGCGTGGAGGGCGACCTGGGCGCGCCGCTGGAAACCGCCGAGCTGGCCATTCTGGAGCAGGAGTATGAGAACATCAAGCCCTTTCTGACGGAGGCCGGCCGCGCCGCTATTGAGGAGCAGGGCCTCTACATCAAAGACTGGGAAGACGACTACAGCACTACTACCATCAACGACCGGGAGTGCGCCTACGCTCTTTACGACGAGCGGGGCATTCTCAAGTGCGGCATCGAGGAAGCCTATCTGGCCGGGGCTACCTCGTTCAAAAAACCCATCAGCTGCCACCTATACCCCATCCGCATCACCAAGTACGAGGACTTCGAAGCCCTGAACTACGACCGGTGGAACATCTGCAACCCGGCCTGTTCGTTTGGTGCCAACCTGGGCGTGCGCATCTACCAGTTCCTAAAGGAGCCCCTGATTCGCAAGTACGGCGAGGCGTGGTACTGGGAGCTGGTGACGGAAATTGAGACGAACAGCCCGCCGGTTAACTCTTAGATTAAGCAAACGCCGGCCGGGTAGTGCGTTACGGTCCGGGATTCTTGGCCGCTGATTGAAGTTGGTAGTTCTTTACTTCATCAAGTCCCGCCGCATCTTCAAGGACAGGCGCAAGGAGTCCTGCCGCCAGCGGCCCAGCAAACGAAGCGTGTCCGGCTTGGCCAGCGTGTACTGCCAGGGGTGGGGGGCACCGTACTCGTTGTTTTCGCTGCGGGCAATGAGCTGCAGAACCGATTGGGGCTGCGCCGAGTCGGGTTCCGTTATGAACCGGTCGCGGCGGAAGGCGTTGCGCAGCACGGCGTTGGCCGCCTGAAAGTAGGCGCGGGACGGCCAGGCTGAGTCGGTGGCGGCAACCGGCTGCCAGCGGCCCGCCGTCCACCGCTCGGCTTGCACGGTTTCCCACACGCCGGTAACGGGCAGCACCTGGGCCTGCTCGGCGGCGTAGGCCCGAACGCCAATGGTGTCCTGCCCCACGACATAGAGCATAGCCAGCGTGAGCAGGGTGCCCAGGCCCCAGTATACCCAGCGCCCCCGCGGCCCGAAGCGGGCCCCCGTAGCAGGCAGGGTGCGAGGGGCGGCCGGACGGTGCAAAATGAAGAACTGCCAGAGCCGGTCAGCATCCTGGACCAGGAGCAGCAGCGCCAAGGCCAAGTACGTGCCCGAGCCAATCTTCACGCACACGTCGAAAAACAGGTTGATGACGAAGACGTTGAGCATCACCACCGTGGCAACAAAAGCACCCAGGGTGCGGGTACGACGAAACAACAGCAGCACTGCTGGCAGGACCTCGCCCCACCCCAGAAATTGCTGATACGCCCGCGAATAGCCAAAAAACTGCCAGGCCACGCGCATGGGCGTCAGCTCGGCCGGGGGCGTATCGAGGTTGGCCCACAGGCGTGGAAACTGGGTGGCAAACACTTTCGAGCTACCATAGACAAACAGCTGCATGCTCAGGTACAGGACAATCACGTCGAGCAAGACGGCCCCTACGGCCCACCGCCGCTTCGTCCACTGCTGAGCCAGCGCCAAGCTGATGCCGGTCAACAAACCCCAACTCAGTCCAACGCGGAGGGCCAGCCATTGCGCTGGGGTATCCCCGCAACTTGAGCTTACCTCGGCCAGCGGCTCAATCAGTCCTAAGGCTACGGATGCTTCGTACAGCCACGGGGCTAGCACCAGTCCGAGGCCTGCGGCGGCGGCCACGGTATTCAGTTGGTGCCAGCCGGAGGGGCACGGGCGCAGTTCGGGAGAAGCGGGGGAGGAGGACATTAGTAGCAAATACAGTAGTGTTTGAATATAGAATACAAGCTCCTAAAGTCAAGCATTGGATTTACTTAGGCAGTCGAAGAGAAACAACTGGAACGGGCCGACTCGCGGTAGGTAGTTGCTTGCTCAACTCGCCGCTTTCGCCGGGGTATATGCCCACGGGTGGCCTCGTGAAAGCGGGCACCGTTCCTAACTTTGGAAGGAGCGGATGCTGAGCTTTGGAGCAACGGGGGGCAGATAATAAAACAGGCCGCCTACGAGGTAGGCGGCCTGTTGTTAGGCTGTCAAGGCAATTACTGCCAGGTGTCGGTGCGCGTCATGCTGGTGCCCGAGGGCGTGAAGGTGCGGTTGGAACCGCCTTCCCAGAGCACGTTGCCGGCCCCATCCTTGCGGATGTACTTGTACTGCACGCTCACACCGCTGGTCAGGCTTACGGTGCCTTTCCACACAGGCCAGGTAGCGCCGCTGAGCTTGATAGCGTTGGCGGTGTTCCAGCTGCCCAACTGGGCGGTGCTGCCCACTACGTACACATCCTGACCCGTTACGGTGTTGCTGTAGTTTACATTAAACGAAACGGCCGTGGTGCCCGTGGGTGGTGGCGGGGGAGGAGGCGTGCCACCGGGTACCCATACGGCGTAGCTGCGGGCATTTACCGGGAAGTTGCCGGTGCCGTTGGCATCAGTGGTTACAGTGCCGCTGGTGTTGCCGGTTTTGTCGGTCAGCGTAGCGTTTTTGAAGGGCGTGGTCAGGGTTTTGGTGCGGGCCGAGCCGCCGTCGTTGAGCAACATCAGCAAACCAGCGTGCGAAGAGTCGCCAGCGCGGGAGTAAGCGTATACGTCGGCGTCGTTGGCGCTGGTGTACTCCGAGGCAGCGCCGTAGGCGTTGGCCTGGCGAATCCCGATGAGGGTCTTGATCTGGTTGCCCAGGCCGTAGTTGTAGTAGTCTTTGTAGAACACGCATGGGTAGCCGTTGGCCCGGGTCAGGATGTAGGCGTAGGCTAGCATCTTCAGGTTGGTCACGGGCGAGTACAGGGCGCCGGGGTGGTCGGTATCGTGGTTATCCACGAACGACACGGACAGCGTGGGGTTCGACTCGGTGAAGCCGGCGAACTGCAGGCCGCGCATATCCCAGGCTCCGTTGCCATTGCTCATGTCCTGGAAGGTGTAGTGCAGGGGCACATCGAAGAGGCTGGTACGCCCACCCGTAGCGGCGGCATAGTTCTTCAGATCCTGCAGGTTACGGAACCAGGCCTCCGACACGGCAAAGCGGCCACTGGTGCCCTTCACAGCATCCAGCCACTGGTTTACGTAGGGCGTGTAGATGTGCTTGGTGGCGTCAAGACGGTAGCCGTCAAGCTGCAGCTTAGTGGTAATCCAGTTACCCCAGTTGATGGTTTCGGTGGCGTTGGCGGAGTTGTTGTTGTACTGAATTTCCGAGCCTAGCAGGTTGTCGTAGGCGTCGTTGTTGGCGTAGGGCTGGAAGTCCCAGCTTTTCCACTGGTACCAGCCATTGTTGGGCGCCTGCTGCGTGCCAGTAAAGTTGTTGAAGGTATACTTGTAGGAGCTGTAGGTGTTGCCGCGGCCAGGGAAGTTGAACTTGGTATACACCAGGTTACCGTTCACATTTTCCTGCGCATCGGCCCAGGTCAGGTGGTTCATCACCATGTCCTCGTACACCTGAATGCCTTGGCCGTGCAGCGAAGTAATAGCCGATTGCAGCTGGCCGATGGTGCCATAGCGGGTAGCCACGGTGCCTTTCTGATTGAACTCGCCCAGGTCGTAGCGGTCGTACACGCCGTAGCCTACATCGGCCTGGCTGCCACCTTTGTACGCCGGGGGTAGCCAGAGGGCCGTAATGCCAGCTGCTTTCAGTTCCGCGGCCCGGGAGCCCAGCACCTGCCACCAAGTACCTTGGGCGTTACTAATGGGCACATCCCAGTAAAAAGCCTGCATCATCACGCCATTCACCGCCACGGCGTTCTTGGTAGTAGTGGCAGTCATGGGTGCCTGCGTCCGGCCAGGCTGCACCTGATCTTTCGTGCACGAGGACACAAGGGTGCCCGTAGCTGACAGCCCTAGCAGGGCCGCCGCAAGTAATTTTTTCATGAATGGTGGGTTTTTGTAAGAGAGATTATGCTAGCAATACTAGGTATAATCCTAGGAAATATTGGAATAGAATTTTGGCATTTTTAGCCTGCATTCTACGGGTGAGTAATCACTCAAAACGTTGAAATACAGCATTTTAAACGTTTGTGTTAATTTGCTTATGGCGAAATTTCGCCTTTAAAAAGTATTCGCTAATAATTAATTAGTACAATTGTCTGGTTGAGGTTGAGAAGATGACCTAACGCCAGACTAAAATCAGCGTGCCAAGCAGGATGAAACCGGCGCCCAAACCAGTCTGCCAAGTCAGCTTTTCGCCCAGAAAAACGACCGCCAGGAGAATGGTCAGCGCTACGCTGAGTTTGTCTACTGGTGCCACCTGCGTCACGGTTCCAAGCTGCAGGGCCTTGAAATAAAAGAGCCACGATAAGCCTGTTGCCAGGCCCGATAACCCAAGAAACAACAGCGTGGTGCGCGATAAGTGCTGTACCTGGGTCAGCCCACCGCGAAAGCAGACAACGCCCCAGGCCAACACGAGAATAACAACGGTGCGCAGGGCAGTAGCTAGGTTAGAGTCTACATTTTTTACCCCGACTTTAGCCAAAATGGCCGTTAGAGCGGCGAAAACAGCCGAAAGCAACGCGTAAAACCACCACATAGGCAAAGGGAAAAGTGGGCACTCACTCAGCATAATTGCAACGGCTACCACACAACAATGCCCGGCTTGCTGGCCGGGCATTGCAGGTAAATAACCACGTTCTCAGCGTTACAGCAACGAGAAATCAAACGAAGACTCCAGGAATTTGGTGGTAAAGTTACCTTCCTTGAAGTCGGCATTGTCCATGAGGGCGAGGTGAAAGGGAATAGTGGTTTTCACTCCCTCTACTACAAACTCGCTCAGGGCGCGCTTCATTTTTACGATGCACTCCTCCCGCGTCTGTGCCACAGTAATAAGCTTGGCAATCATGGAGTCGTAGTTGGGCGGAATCTGGTAGCCCGCGTACACGTGCGTATCCACGCGCACCCCGTGGCCGCCGGGAATGTGCAGCGTGGTGATTTTGCCGGGCGAAGGGCGGAAATCCTTCGAGGGGTCCTCGGCATTGATGCGGCACTCCATGGCGTGCATCTTGGGGTAGTAGCTGGTGCCCGAAATCGGGATGCCCGCGGCTACTTTTATCTGCTCCTTAATAAGGTCGTAGTTGATGATTTCCTCCGTCACAGGATGCTCCACCTGGATGCGGGTGTTCATCTCCATGAAATAGAAGTCCCGGTTTTTGTCGACCAGGAACTCAATGGTGCCTACGCCTTCGTAGTTGATGGCCGAGGCGCCGGCAATGGCGGCCTTGCCCATCTTCTCGCGCAGGTCGTCCGTCATGAAGGGCGAAGGCGCTTCTTCCACTAGCTTCTGGTGGCGGCGCTGAATGCTGCAGTCGCGCTCCGAGAGGTGACACACGCGGCCGTACTGGTCGCCGCAGATCTGAATCTCAATGTGGCGGGGCTCCACCACAAACTTTTCCAGGTACACACCGTCGTTGCCGAAAGCGGCTTTGGCTTCGGTGCGGGCGTCGTTCCAGGCCTTCTCAAACTCGTCCTCGGAGTTGATGATGCGCATGCCGCGCCCACCACCGCCGGCCGTAGCCTTCAGAATAACCGGGTACTTGATTTTGGCCGCCACCTTCTTACCCTGCTCCACGGAGTCGAGCAGGCCGTCGGAGCCGGGAATGCAGGGCACGCCGGCTTTCTTCATGGTATCCTTGGCCGAGGCCTTGTCGCCCATCTGGTTGATCATCTCGGGCGAGGCCCCGATGAACTTGATGCCATTTTCCTGGCACACGCGCGAGAATTCGGCGTTTTCACTCAGGAAGCCGTAGCCCGGGTGAATGGCATCGGCATTGGTGATTTCGGCGGCCGCAATCAGGGTGGGAATGCTCAGGTAGCTCTGCGAAGAAGCGGGTGGGCCAATGCACACGGCCTCATCGGCAAAGCGCACGTGCAGGCTTTCCTTGTCGGCGGTGGAGTACACGGCCACCGTCTTAATGCCCATTTCCTTGCAGGTGCGAATAATGCGCAGCGCAATTTCGCCCCGGTTAGCAATCAGTATTTTTTTGAACACAGCTCTAGGGTAGATGTGAGAAATGAGAGCTTAGAACTTAGACGAGAGACGGCGCGCGGCCAACTCCACAATTCTAAGTTCTAAGCTCTGCTTGCTCAGTTCTGAAATTACATCGGCTCGATGAGGAACAGGGGCTGGTCGTACTCCACGGGGGAGGCGTTTTCCACCATGGCCTTCACAATGCGGCCCGAGTGCTCGGCTTCGATTTCGTTGAAGAGCTTCATGGCCTCGATGATGCAGATAACCTGGCCTTTCTCTACCAAGTCGCCCACTTGTACAAACAGCGGGGCATCCGGGGAGCTGCTGCGGTAGAAGGTGCCAATCATCGGCGCTTTCAGGGGCACGTAGTTGCCACCAGCGGCTTCGGCCGCGGGAGCGGCGGGGGCACTGGGAGCAGCCGGGGCAGGAGCTGGAGCCGCTACTGGGGCCGGAGCGGCCGGGGCCGGAGCCGGAGCAGCCATGGCTACGCCGCTGCTCACTACCTTGGTGCTGGGCTCACGCTGTACCGAAATCTTAAACTCCTCGGTTTCAATGTTTACTTTGTTCAGGCCCGACTTGGCAATAAAGTCAATCAGGTCTTGCAGTTCTTTGGCTTTCATGGCGGCGGCTGAGGGCTTATTGGGCTGCTTATTTGACTCTTTCGACATAGGAGTAGTCGCTGGTCTTGATGCGAATTTTGGTGTCAGTATCAATAAACAGCGGCACCTGAATGCGGGCACCCGTTTCCACGGTGGCGGGCTTTAGCGTGTTGGTGGCGGTGTCGCCACGCAGGCCCGGCTCGGTGTACGTTACCACCAGCTCCACCGTGGTGGGCAGCTCGGCCGTGAGGGGCTGCTCGGTTTCGGCGTGGAACAGGATGGTGACCACCTGGCCCTCTTTCATGAGGTCGGCAAACGGCACCATGGCCTCCGGCAGCACTACCTGCTCAAAGCTTTCATTGTCCATGAACGTAAAGCCGTACTCATCTTTATAGAGGTACTGGTGGGGGCGCTGCTCCACGCGGGCGGTTTCCACTTTCACCCCGGCATTGAACGTGTTGTCAATCACGCGGCCGGTTTTGATGTTGCGGAGCTTGGTACGCACGAAGGCCGGGCCTTTGCCGGGCTTCACGTGCTGGAATTCGGTGATGACGTGCAGCTCGTTGTTGTAGTTCAACACGAGCCCATTGCGAAAGTCGGCAGTAGTGGCCATGGGGTGGGAGATTGGAATTAGTAATTAAGAATTAGTAATGAAGAATGAGCTGGAACAGGCAAAAAACCAAGGTCCAGGTAAAGCGTCAGCCTTCCTCATTACTGCTTCACTCTTACTTGCAGCCGCAAGTATAGAGGTTTTCCGCGTGCGTGCCGCCTAAACCGGTTTAGATGCCGGTTGCAACGGGCGCACCGTCGTATGCCCACTTCACGTAGAGCGCCCCCCAGGTGAAGCCGCCGCCGAAAGCAGCGAAAATCAAGTCGTCGCCTTTCTTAAGCTGGCTTTCGTAATCGGCTAGGCACAGCGGAATGGTACCGTTGGTAGTATTGCCGAACCGGTGAATGTTGAGCATGACCTTTTCCGGCCCGATACCCACGCGGTTGGCCGTAGCGTCGATGATGCGCTTGTTGGCCTGATGGGGCACCAGCCAGGCAATGTCGTCGGCCGTCAGGTGGTTGCGCTCTGCCACCAGAGCAGCCGTGTCGGCCATGTTGGTGACGGCAAACTTGAATACCGTGGAGCCTTCCTGGTAGATATAATGCTCGCGGTTGGCCACCGTTTCGGCTGTTGGCGGACGGCGGCTGCCGCCAGCTTTCTGGTGTAGGTAACGGGCGCCGTTGCCATCGGAGTGCAGCTGCTGGTCGAGCAGGCCGTAGCCCTCGGTGTTAGGCTCCAGCAGCACGGCCGCCGCGCCATCCCCGAAGATAATGCAGTTGGCGCGGTCGGTGTAATCCACAATGGACGACATCTTATCAGCCCCGACGACCACCACTTTTTTGTATTTGCCGGTTTGAATAAACTGCGCACCGGTGGTGAGGGCGAACAGGAAGCCTGAGCAGGCCGCCTGCATGTCGAAGCCAAAGGCTTTGATAGCGCCTACGCCGGCCGTAATGAGGTTGGCCGTGGCCGGGAACACCATGTCGGGCGTGGTGGTGGCGCAAATCAGCAGGTCGATGTCTTCGGCCCGGGTACCCGTTTTGGCCAGCAGCTGCTCCACGGCCTTGATGCCCATCACGGACGTGCCCTGGTCTTCGCCCTTCAGAATGCGGCGCTCTTTAATACCGGTGCGGGTGGTAATCCACTCATCGGTGGTATCCACCAGAGTTTCGAGCTCCTGGTTGGTTAGTACGTAATCGGGTACATAGGCACCCACTCCGGTAATGGCAGCGGTAACTTTCATCGAAAACGAGAAAACGAAAAAGCGCGGCTAAGAAAAAGTCCGGCCGGGGCCGGACTTAGTCGCTAGGACTTGAAGGTGGATTTTATCTGGTCGGAAATACCAGAGTGCGCCATTTGGTAGCCTTGCATGAGCATGTTGCAGATGGCTGCAGGCGTGCTCACTCCGTGCCCGATGATGGCGTTGTCGTTGATGCCCAGAATGGGGGAGCCGCCCACTGCTTCGTAGTTGAACTTGTCGAAGAAGGGGTCGTGCAGTTTTTTTTCGGCCATGATGTCGTAAATCGACTCAGCCATTTTCAGCAACACATTGCCGGTGTAGCCGTCACAGACGATAACGTCAGCCCGGTCATTGAACAGGTCGCGCCCCTCGATATTGCCAATAAAGTGAATATGGGGATTCACTTTCAGCAGGTTGTGTGCTGCCTGCAAAAGCGTGGTGCCTTTGCCTTCCTCTTCGCCGAGGTTCATGAGGCCCACTTTAGGCTGCTCGATGCCCAGCACATACTGGGCATATAAAGAGCCCAACTCTCCAAATTGCTCCAGCATTTCGGGCTTGCACTCCGCATTGGCGCCCACGTCGAGCATGATGCCAAAGCTGCCGTGCAATTTGGGAACGAAGTTCGCAATGGCCGGCCGCAGCACGCCGGGTACGGCTTTCACGCTGAACATGGCGCCTACCAGCATAGCGCCGGTATTGCCCGCCGAGCAAAAGGCTTCTACCTCGCCCGCGTGGAGCATACGGTAGCCCACGGCAATGCTGGAATCCTGTTTCTGTTGATAGGCTTTGGCCGGGTGTTCACCCATTTCGATGATCTGCGAAGCAGAAACGAATTGGAGGTCAGCCGCGGCTGCACCGTGTTGTGCCAGCAAGGGCCGCACAGCGTCTTCCTGACCAATCAGCACTATCTGGGCTTTGCCGGCCAGGGCCTTAGCCGCCAGTACCGCGCCATCGACCGCAGCCTGGGGGGCAAAGTCGCCCCCCATAGCGTCCAGGGCTATCTTCATGTACGAACGTTCAAGATGTCTTGGAGAGTACCCCCGGGCACCTCTTGCCGCCCGCCAGGGGCAACAAGAGGCGCCGCCGCCTCATACCGAGGAACAGAGGGGAGAGGGAAGGTCAGGGAGGGCGGAGGCTATTCTTCGTCCGTATCGGCCGCGGCGGCCGTGGCTACGGGCGCGTAGTCCTTGATGGCTACTTTACCGTTCAGGTACAGGTCGCCGTCAACTACGTAGGCTTTGTGACGCAGGTGCAGCTCACCCGTGTTCTGGCAAATGGAAACTGGCTTCGGAGTCAGTTTATAGTGGGTACGACGCTTTCTGCGAACTGCGCTGGAGGTCCGGCGTTTAGGATGTGCCATGTTGAAAAGAAATTAGAAAAGATGAAGTAAAGAATGAAGAATTAGCTGAACACAGTCTAATTCAGGTTTTTCAGCGCGTTCCAGCGCGGGTCAATGCCGTCGTTGTCGTCATCCTCATCGTCGCCCTCTTGGCGGGTGGTGAAGATGAGCTTGGTTTCAGCTTCGGGGTTCTCATCGGGCTCATTCTGGAAGCGGGGGTGCAGCTTCTTCATGGGCAGGGCCAGCCCGATGTAATCGAACAGGTGCTGGGCGATGGGTAGCGTCTGGGTGTCCTGGGTAATTTGCAGGACGTTATCATCCAGTTCCACCTCCCGGTCGCCGTAGCGCACCAGTAGCTGCTCCTGAATATCCAGGGGCTGATCGTACTCATCCAGGCTACGGTCGCAGATCAGGCGTACGGTGCCCTTGATAGCGAAGTCCAGCGTCAGAAGCCGGTCCGTTTTGTGGAGCGTTACGTCGGCGTGCAGGTTGCCGTCGGGAATTAGCTGCTGGTCGAACTGCTCGAAGAACGCACGGTCCAGCTCAAACGCGAAATGGTGCGTTTTGTCGGCTAGTTTGGCAATGGCCAAGTCAAATTGAGCGTCTTTTTTCACGAGTCAAGTAAATAGCAGGGGGCAAAAGTAGGAAGATTTTGCCGGGATGAAAAGGCAGGCTATATAACGGGAATCAAGTCAGGCGTTCTTGAGAATGAAGTCTGACGGGATGCCCAGCCGCTCGTACAGGCGCTTGGCCAAGTCGAGGGTAACGCGCCGTTTACCGCTCAGGATCTGGGAGAGGCGGCCCGCAGGTACTTCGAGAAGTTGGGCCAGCTCCTTTTGCTTGAGGCGCATTTGTTGGCGCTTCAGCTCGATCATTTCAGCCAGGGAAGTGGGCAGGTTGGGAATGGGCAGCAGCCCCAGCTTGCTTTCGTAGGTGTCGAGGGCCACAATCAGCTCCCGAAACTCTACTTCCAGCGCCGCATTGCCCTCCACCCCAGCTGCCACCAGCGCATCAAGGCGCCGCAGGGCCGTGCGGTAATCAGCGGGGGTTTGAAGCGTCATGGAAGCAGTGGAAAAGTAGAAATCAGGGAAGAGGCCACAAAGCTACGGCATAGTTCTGGATAAGCAAAGAAAATTTCACTTTTGGAAAGAATATTTCACCCTGGTAAGTGGGGTTCAGTTGTGCTTTCAACCCAAATAAACGGCCTACGGAGCGCTAAAAGAGGCTTTGTCGCTTGACAATGCTCCTTTCAGTGCCCCGTAGATCAATAGCCAAAAGGCCCGGTACTACTTCGTTTGCAGTTGCTCTTTCCGCCGGCGTACTAAGTCGCAAGCCAGGTATAAGGCCTCCCGGAACGAAGTTTCGTCGGCTTTGTATTGGCCGGCCAAGCCATAAGCCGTACCGTGGTCGGGAGAAGTGCGGATAGCCGATAAGCCCGCCGTGAAATTTACGCCCCGCTCGAAGGCTAAGGTTTTAAAAGGAATCAGTCCCTGGTCGTGGTAGAGGGAAAGGGTGGCATCGAACTGTCGGAACTGCCCGGTGCCAAAGTAGCCGTCGGCTGGGTAGGGGCCATACACGAGGTGGCCTTCGTCCTGGAGCTGGCGCAGCACCGGGGTCACGGTATCGGCTTCCTCTGTACCTAGAAGGCCGTTTTCGCCCGCATGGGGGTTCAGCCCCAGCACCGCTACGCGGGGTTTCAGAATGCCGAAGTCGTGCTGGAGGGAGTGCAGCAAAATCCGCAGTTTGGTGGTGAGCAGGGCTGGGGTAACGCGGGCCGAAACATCTTTTAGGGGGATGTGGCCGGTGGCCGTAGCCACGCGCAGATCTTCGCTCACGAGCAGCATCAGGCTTTCGCGGGCTTCGAAAAAGCTGGTCAAAAACTCCGTGTGGCCGGGGTAGCGGAAGTCATCGGCCTGGGTATTCTCCTTGCTGATGGGGGCTGTTACCATGGCATCGAGTAGGCCGGCTTTCAGGTCGCGGGCGGCGGCGAGCAGGCTCTGGCGGGCGGCGCGGCCACTGGCTTCGGAGGGCTGGCCGGGGGTGAGGGCGAAGTCATCTTCCCAGCAGGTCACGGCGTTGTGTTTGCCCAGAGCAATATCCTGGGCCGCGCGCACTTGCCGGAACGTCAGCGGCTCGGCTCCCTGGGCTACGGGGAAGTCGTCGAACAGCGCGGTAGCGGTGCCATACACCACGGGCGTGCAGAACTTCAGCAGCCGCGCATCCAGAAACGTTTTGTAGATGATTTCGGGCCCGATGCCGGCCAGGTCGCCGACGGAAATACCAATGCGTGGAAGCATTCTGTAACTGTACTAATTAGAGGATAAGCAGGGCATATAGTCCCTGCCAGCAAGGGTAGAAGGCTTAGGCCCAGGCTACACTTTGCTTTTCAGAAATTCGTAGGTGAGACGCACAGCCGTGCCGGTGCCGCCTTTGCCGCGGTAGGAGTCGGGGGCGGCCAGAAACGCCGGCGCTGCAATGTCGAAGTGTACCCAGGGGTAGCCCTCGGTGAAGCGCTCCAGAAACTTGCCGGCCGAAATGGCCCCGGCTTCGGCCTTGCCCAGGTTGTTGATATCGGCCAGGTCGCTCTTGATGTGGTCGGCGTACTCGTCCCAGAGCGGAAATTCCACCAGCCGCTCGTGGGTGCGGTGGCCGGCCTGCTTGAGGGCGCTCAACGTTTCCTCATCGGCCGTGCCCATGCACACGATGCCTTCCTTGCCGATGGCGCGGGCCGCCGAACCGGTAAGCGTGGCAAAATCCAGCACCAATTCGGGGTTGTACTTCTTGGCGAAGGCCAGCGCATCGGCCAGCAGCAGGCGGCCTTCGGCGTCGGTGTTCAGTACTTCTACCGTGAGGCCGCTGTACATGGTGATGACGTCGCCCGGGGCGAAGGCCATGCCGCCGGGGCGGTTGTCAGTGGCCGGCACGAGGCCAATAACGTGAAGGGGAACCTGATTTTTGGCCAGAGCATACAGAGTGCCCACCACGGCTGCACCGCCGGCCATATCGCACTTCATCGTGTCCATGCCGCCGGCCGTGGGCTTGAGGCTCAGGCCGCCGGTGTCGTAGACCACACCTTTGCCCACCAGCACAATGGGCTGCTGGTTGGTAGCTGTGGCGGGCTTGTATTCCATGATGGTGAACGTAGGCGGCTCGGGGCTGCCCTGGTTGACGGCCAGCAGGCCGCCCATGCGCAGGGCCTCAATCCGCACCAGGTCCAGTACTTCCACGTGAAAGCCTGCGTCGGCGCCGGCCGCTTCCATCTGCTCGGCAAACTGAGTGGCGCTGAGCTTGTTTTGGGGAGCATTTACTAGGTCGCGGGCCAGGTATACGCCGACCAGCACACCTTCCAGCTCCTGCACCTGTTCTGCCGTAACGCCGGCACCTACCAGGGTAAGGCGCTGCAAATGTGGGGTCTGCTTGGATTTTTCGTCGGTTTTATAGCCGGCAAACTGGTAGGCGCTGAGGGCCAGCCCTTCGGCCAGGTACAGCGCCCCGGTTTCCGTCAGGTCCTGCACAAACAGCTCCTTCATCTTGTCTTGCTTGACGAGGGCGTGCAGCTGGTGGCCGCTTTTGCGCAGAGCTTCGGCGCTCAGGGCAGCTGTTTTCTTTTCCTCGGCTACCACATAGTAGTGGTGGTGGGAATACTGGTTGATGCGAATCAGCTTCACGTCGGCGGCCAGCTGCTCGGCTACGTACTGGCGCACGGGGGCGGGCAGGTTGGCGGCGGTTTCAACGGAAAGCTCCCTGGTGCCGGCCGGGAGAATGAAAACGGTGTCGGCAATGGACGGAAAATCGGCGGCGTAGGCTAATTGAAGCGGCATGAGAAGGAAAATAGACCGTTTATTCTCCGGAAGGAAGGCTCCGCCGCGCATAGTGAGCAGCACCGGCCCTACCTTTGGGGTAGCGAAGGTAAGCCTTTTAGGAATGAAGAATAAGGCGTGAAGAATGAGGAATAAGCCAACGGCTGTTCCCTTGTTTTCATTTCTCATTCTTCACGCCTCATTCTTCATTCTCCCCTATGGATTCCGTTAAAGCCAAAAAGCACCTCGGGCAGCACTTTCTCAACGACCCCAACATTGCCCGCAACATTGTGGAGGCCCTACGCCTGCCCGATGGGGTGACGGAAGTGCTGGAAATCGGGCCGGGTATGGGCGTGCTTACTCAAACGCTGCTCCAGCACCAAGAGTACCGCACCGCCGTGGTGGAAATTGACCGCGAGTCGGTGGCGTACTTGCAGCAACACTACCCGGCGCTGGAAGGCCGCATCTACTCCCAGGATTTCCTGAAAATGGACCTGGGCAAGCTCTACGCCGGGCAGCCCCTGAGCATCATCGGCAACTTTCCCTACAACATCAGCTCCCAAATTTACTTCCAGGTGCTGGCCCACCGCCAGCAGGTGCGCGAGTGCGTGGGCATGATTCAGAAGGAAGTGGCCGACCGCCTGGCCGAGGGCCCCGGCTCTAAAACCTACGGCATTCTGAGCGTATTGCTGCAGGCATTCTACGACATTGAGTACCTGTTTACGGTGCCCCCGCACGTGTTCAGTCCCCCGCCCAAGGTGCAGTCGGCCGTCATCCGCCTCACCCGCAACCAGACGGTGTCCCTGGCCTGCGACGAGAAGCTGTTTTTCCGGGTAGTGAAGCAGGCTTTCCAGACGCGCCGCAAAACGCTGCGCAATGCCCTCAAGCCCTTCGGCATGCCGCCCGAAGCCACCACTGACGCCATCTTTGACAAGCGCGCCGAGCAGCTCAGCGTGCAGGATTTCGTGGGGCTGACGCAGCACGTAGAGGCGCATAAGACGGCGTAGGAAGGTATAATTCGTGCCGGATCAGTCAGGGGCCGAGCTATTAGTAGTGCCGTTCAAAAAATGATCAAAAGCAAACAGCACAGGCCCTTGACACTATGAAAACTGCTCATTGGCTCCCCTTGCTTCTGTTTATATGTGCATTTTTTCAGCCGTTTATCATGATCAGCACTCGCAGGTTGAAAGAAAGATTCCTGTCAGATAACCAAAAACAATTGCTGGATAAAGCAGCGCGAGTAGTGTTTACCCTAGTAGAAAGCTTTCTTTTCCTGCTTGGCGCGGTTGTGCTAGTTTCTCTTCAACGTAACGGTCATAAACTGGAAATGTCAATCTCTGAGTCATGGCTATGGACAGTTGTAGTTGCCGCTCTGTGTACTACCGCACTCCGCTTGTTGAAAAAAAAGTATCCTGCCGAGGAGAGTCAATAGCTCATTTGTGGCAATGAAATCAACTATGTCCCTCTGCCTCGTCATCGACGACATGCACCCCAGCTTGCCCGACTACCTGCGGGAGGCCGGGGTGGAAATGCACTACCGGCCCGATCTGACGGCTGCCGAAGTGCCGGCTGCCCTGGTTGCGCATCCTTATGATGGGCTCATGGTGCGCTCCAAGCTGCGCATCACGGCCGGGCTGCTCAGCCACGGCCCGCACCTGCGCTACGTGGCCCGGGCGGGGGCCGGCGTCGATAATATTGATGAGGCAGCGTTGGCGGCGGCCGGCATCACGCTGCTGAACGCGCCCGAAGGCAACCGTGATGCCGTGGGCGAGTACGCCATTGGGCTGCTACTGGCCCTGTTGCGCCACATCCCCCGCGCCCACCAAGAAGTGCAGACTGGGCAATGGCGGCGCGAAGCCAATCGGGGCGAAGAGCTGGGTGGCAAAACTGTGGGTCTCATCGGGTGCGGGCACATGGGCAAGGCTTTTGCGCGCCGCCTCGCCGCCTTCGGCTGCACCGTGCTGGCCTTCGACCACGACCCTGCCTGTGACTACGGCCACTACGCCACGCCCGTTTCCCTGGCCGAGCTGCAGGCCCGCGCCCAGGTGCTGAGCCTGCACATCCCGTATTCGGCGGCCAACCACCACTTCATTGGTTCCACTTTGCTGCAGGGCTTCCGCAACCCCATCTGGCTGCTGAACACGGCCCGGGGCGAGGTGGTGGACCACGCTGCCCTGGTGCAGGAGCTCAAGTCGGGGCGGGTGCTGGGGGCCGCGCTGGATGTGCTGGAAAATGAAAAGCTGACCACGCTCACCCCGGAGCAGCAGGCCCGGTTCGACTTTTTGGCGGCCGCGCCCAACGTGGTATTGTCGCCACACGTGGGCGGGTGGTCGTACCAATCCTATGAGCGCATCAATCAGGTGCTGGCTGCTAAGATTCAGGCATTCCTTGCCAACTGCTCGGCGGCCAACCAGTAGCTTTTTAGCCTGAATTGCGTGCCGATAACCGCTCAGCTGGTAACCTGACCGTTTGCGGCTCGGCGCCCGGGGCGGCAACGAGGGCTTAGCACTATTCGCGCCGGCTTCGTATATTTGCCTAAACCTGTTGGGGGAGAACGGCCAGCCACGCTGGCCGTTCTCCTTGTTTTTTGAGCTTACCATCACCCTACCATGGCAACCATAAATTACTATACTCCCGAAGGCCTGCAAAAGCTAAAGGACGAGCTGCAGGACCTCAAAATCCGGGGCCGCGCCAAAGCCGCCGAGGATCTGCGTGAGGCGCGCGACAAAGGGGACCTAAGCGAAAATGCCGAGTATGATGCCGCAAAAGAAGCGCAGGGCCTGCTGGAGCTGAAGATTTCCAAGCTCGAAGAAATTGTGGGGAATGCGCGCGTGCTGGATGAGTCGAACCTGGACACCAGCAAGGTGCTCATCATGAGCAAAGTAAAGCTCAAGAACCTGAAGAACAACATGGTGCTGGACTACACCCTGGTAGCAGAAGAGGAAGCTAACCTGGCCGCCGGCAAAATCTCCGTGAAGTCGCCCATCGGCAAAGGCCTGCTGGGCAAATCGGCCGGCGATACGGCCGAAATAACCGTGCCCGCCGGCAAGCTGCAGTTTGAAATCCTCGAAATCAGCCGCTAGATACGCCCTTGAAGCCTTGGTAGCTGTGTAGCTGCCGGGGCAGCCGGAGCAACCATGAAACCCGTAAAGCGACTAAGCTCAAGGCTTGGTCGCTTTATTTTTTGCCTTACTTTGGCCCGGGCCCGTTGCTGCGGTAATGGCCCTGTCCGTTCACCTCATCTTTTCCTCTGCATATGGCTTCTATCTTTTCCCGAATTGTGGCCGGCGAGCTGCCCGCCTATAAAGTGGCCGAAGACGAACACCATCTGGCCTTCCTCGACATTACCCCGTTAGTAGAAGGCCATACCCTCGTTATTCCGAAGCGGGAAGTGGATTACATTTTTGACCTGCCCGCCGCGGAGTTAGCCGCTTTGCACCTGTTTGCCCAACGCGTGGCCAAAGGCGTGGGAGCCGCCGTGCCGTGCAAGCGCGTGGGGGTAGCCGTAATAGGGCTGGAAGTGCCTCACGCCCACATTCACCTGATTCCGATGAAGCACGTCTCGGACATGAACTTCGCCAATCCCAAGATCAAGGTGGCCGAAGCCCGGATGCAGGAGCTGGCCGCCGCCATTGCCGGGCAGGTGCCCGCCGCGGCCGGAGAAGCGGCTTCCGCCCCTGCATCGGCTAAGGGCGAGCGGGAAACCACCGAAACCCCAGCTGCTGATGCTACCGGTTCCGCCACGACCGATGCCTCCCTGACGCAGCTGCGGCAGCTTACCCAGGGCCTGCAGTTTATCAGCGAGTCGGAAGCGCCGCTGGAAGCTGTCAGCTATGCCGCTCCCGCCGATAAGCTCACCGACGCGACGCTGGCGCAGTTGGCCGGGCTGCCTGCCGAAACCCGCGTGGAAAAGCAGGAGCTGACGTATTTTCTGCGCAACCACACCGCCGACGATGGCGTGCTGGGCGATGCGGCCCTGGCCAACCGCTTCAAGGCGCTGCAGATGTACCTGAAGCAGGAACTGGAAGATGTGCAGGTATACCGCCTGGGCAGTGGGCCGCAGGTGCAGGTACTGGTGCTGGGCAAGACGGAGAGCGGCCAGCTGGCTGGCTTCAAAACTGTACTCACCGAAACCTGATGAGGCGTAGCAACTGCTGAGAGCATAAGCCACGGTAGCTTAGCCTGCTGACTGCGTTTTACTGCGGCCTTGTCGGCAGGCGCCGCCGCCGAATCCGGTTCTCGCGCTCAAACACCCGGATCAGCACAATAAAGTAGGAGAGCAGCAGCGGGCCGAGCACCAGGCCCAGAATCCCAAAGATTTCGACGCCCAGCACCACGCCCGCCAGCGTGATAAGCGGATGGATATTGCCGATGCGCCGGGCCAGCAGAATGCGCAGCAGGTTGTCGATGTTCATAATCACGATGACGCCCACCAGCAGAATACCCACGCCCTGGCCCGTGTAGCCCTGAGACAGTTTGATAATAGCCGCCGGCCCCCACACCAGGGGTGTGCCCAGCACGGGAATAAAGGCCATGAAAAAGCTGACCACGCCCCAGAACAAAGCATCCGGCACCCCAAATATCCAGAGCGTGAGGCCCGAGAGCAGGGCTTGCACCAGGGAAATCAGGGCCTGACCGATAACGTTGGCCTGCACGTTGTTTTTCAGGGAGTCACCCAACTCGTGCAGGGTGTTGGGCCGAAAGGGAAGGTAGCGACGCAGTCCTCGCAGAAAGCCAGCCTCCTGGGTGTACATAAAGTACAGGGTGAACAGCATCAACCCAATAACAACGGCAAAGTGCAGCAGGCCCGAGGCCAGGGACGGAATGCGCTGGCTAAGCCAACTGACGCTTTGCTGCACCAGGCTGCGCACGTTCTGCTCGGTGGTGAGGGCGTAGCCGGTTTTCTGCTCGATTTTATGCAGCACGGCCATGATCTGGCTGGTGTCCTGGGCGTAAGCGCGGATGCGGCTGACGAGCATCAGCGTAAGGGCCGTAAAGGGTAGGATGATGACCACAAAAGCAAAGGTGAGCAGCCCGGTCGTGACCAGCTGCGGATGCCACCCCCGCCGGTGCACCAGGGCCGTAAACCAGGGCCGGAGCACTACATACAGGATACCCGCCCCCAGAAAGGCCGTGATGTAGCTGCCTAGCCCAATCAGAATCAGCGTGGCCAGCCCAATCAAACACAGAATCAGGAGCACGTACTGCTGACGGGCGGTGTAGATGTTGTCGGAAGAAGCCATAGCAGGAGTGGGAGGGAAGACGCCGGCAAATTACCAGCAATGCCTTCACAATAAGGTGCCGCTCAAAAAGACTTTCTGCTGGCTGGGAAGCGTAATGCTCTACAACGCCCCCGCCGCTACCCCGTGCACGGCCAGGGCCATCCCCAGCGCGCCCGTAACCATCCAGAACAGGCGGCTGACCCGCCGCTCCCATAGCAGCAGCTCGGTAGCCCGCGGCGACAGATGCCCACGGGCAAGCTGAATTTCACGTGGCGCCAAGCTAGGTGGCACAACCAAAGATGGCAAGCGAAAACGGCGGAGGAAGGGCATAAGCACGGGCAGTTGACGAGGTCAAAACTAGCCCGCCCCGTAAGCCATTCCCTTGATCGGAATCAAGGATTACGTCTTAACTGAGACCTACGCGAATGGTCGCTAAAACAAAAAAGCCTCCGCCCGGCTAACCCAGGCAGAGGCCAAATAAGAGCTTAGGTAAGAAGAAGCTTAGAGCTTGAACTGCGCGCACACCTTTACGCCAAAGCTTTTAGCCCCCGGCAGGTCCCGATAAGTGAGCCGGTGAATGAAGTCGACGCGCAGAATCTTGAAGATGTTTTCCACGCCGTACCCCAGTTCCACGTAGGGCGCCGTACCCAATGGCCGGAAGGTAGGCAGGGCTGCGCCGTTTTCGTCAACCAGCGGGGTGGCGTTGCGGTTGGCCTGACTTACACCCCCGTACAGCACGTTGCCCGATGCCAGCAGGCGCCAGTCGAGCTTTTTGAGCAGGGGCACGGAGTTGATAAACAGCCCTTCGAAGTAATGCTCGAAGTGCAGGGAGGCGTACCGGTCGCTCACAAACTCGAAGTAGCGCATCAGGTTGTAGGCGCTGGTGGTGTAAATGGGCGACTCATTGCCAAGGTGGCTTTTCAGCACGGGGTAGGGAATGGTGCTAGGGATGTAGCCGGCGTCCACGATGTACTCGGTACGCCCGAGTTGGCCCAGCTGCAGGCTGTGGGTAACCAGCAGGTTGAACTTGTGATAGGCAAAGTCGCTGCCCAGCACGCCGTTGAAGCCCCGGGTATAGCGCAGCGTAAACACTGGCCACTTGGCCAGGCCCACGGCGTAGCGCCGGTTCTTGTTCTGAATCAGCGTTTCGTCCGGAGCGTAGCGCGACTCCAGGATAACCTCCGAAAGCGCGAACTTGTCGGCGGTTGGAGCCCCGGGCTGATGGTCAGCGCTGGTGTAGTAGGCAAAGTCGTAGAGCGGGTCGAAGCGCTGATGCCGGAGCGTAAGCTTCTGCGTAAAGCCGTGGAACAGGTCCGTCTGGCCCGAAAAGCCGGTTACTTGGCGCCAAAGCGGCCGGCCCGGCTTGATGTTGCCAAAGCGCACAGCCGCGTCGAACAGTGGGTTTTCAATGGCGTACCCATTATCGAGCAGGGCCACCTGGTCCACGTCGTGGCTGCTCTCAAACCCCAGCAGCGTCCAGTTGGGGCGGTTGAGGACGCGGTAGCCCGTGACGCCATACTTGAGGTCCTTGTCCTTGGTGCCGTAGGCCGCGTAGGTGCGCACAAACCAGTTGGGGTTCAGGTCGCCGCTGGTGCGGAAACCCACCTGGATGCGGCCGCCCTCTACGTTGTTGTAGGTAAAGACGCTGGGGACGGGGCCCAGCTCAAACTTGCCCACCTGCTTGTAGCCCGTCACCAGCAGGTCGGCCAGCTCCAAGGCCGAGCGTACCGAGCGCAGCTTACCCACCGAGTCGAGGGCGGTGAGGGTGCGGACTTCCTGAGCCGAGAGGGTGTCGGGCCGGTGCTGCTCCCAGAAGCCGGCCGGAATTTCCAGGGCATCGGGGGCGGAGGCAAAGGGCTGGTCGTAGAACTTGGCTTCGTGGGGTTGGTTGGTGGCGAAGTTAGAGTTGGTGGTGTTGAAGCGCACCAGCAGGCCGGTTTGCTTTTTGGTGGGCTTCAGGCCTACTACCACGCGGGTACGCAGCGGCAGCCAGGGCCCCGCCGAGCTGGGCGCCAAATCCTGAAACACCCGAATCTGGTCGACGAAGTTGATGTTGGCCTTGGGGTCCACGCTCAGGTCTACCCGCCGCAGGGCGTAGGAGTCCATGGTAATCCAGATGCGCCCGGTAAATGCCAGGTCCTGGGCGCGGCGGGGCCACACCTTCAGCTGATAGCAGCGGTCCTTGCCCACGTACACCGAGTCTTCCAGGTCGTAATCGTAGGTGATGCGCCAGCCGTCGGCAATGGGCGAGACAAAGTCCTTGCCCATCACGATCTGCCAGTTGGGGTAGAAGTCGTAGTCCTGAAACGAAGAGCCCAGCACCTGCGACAACACCGAGCCGTCGCGCGGGGCCACGCCGTGCAGCTGGGAGTGCTTGATTTCCTCCCGCTCCCGCTTGGGTCGCTGCCGCACGTAATAGCGCGACAACACCTCGGAGGCAAATACCGGCACGGTGGGCTTGCCGCTGGCATTCCGTTCCATTTCGCCTACGCCCTGGGCCACGGAGGTCATGTCCCGGATAACCTTCTGGCGGGCCAGCCGGTCCGTCACATCTGAGAGGGAAACCTCTATTCGGTTATAGGAGTCGAACTCAAAGGCCTCCAGCTGGGCCTTGTCGTTCTGCTTTTTGTGGGCCTGCACCTTGCGCAGCACCGCAAACGCCGGGTTTTCCCCCGCGTGCACCACCACTTCGCCCAGGGAAACGCTGCTGCTGGGCAGGGCAAAGTTGACCGTCTGGCGGGGCGCTTTGCTGACGGCCCGGCTCAAGGGTCGGAATCCCACCGCCCCCGCCGATAGGGAGTCGATGCTGCGGTTAATTGTCAGCTGAAAATACCCTTCTTCGTTAGCCGTAATGCCCAGGCTGGTGCCGCGAACAAAGATAGAGGCGAAGGGAACTGCCTGCCCGGTCTTAGCCTCTGTTACGTGCCCGCTAAATACAATTTGTTGAGCCTGGGAACCGGTTAGCCCGATTCCAAGCATCAACACTACCAGCAGTAATACTTTTTTCATGCGCCTAAACTCCTCCAATACTTTGCAAAGGTAGTCGCAAAGTTCCGCTGTTTACTTTATTTCTGCTGCAAATGATTAATAAAAACCTGAATGATAGGCGGCTATAGGCATAGGTTTTCAACCTATGGTATGACAAGTTACTAACTAATCCAGGGGCATTCGCAGGGGCTGTGTAACATTGATTTACACCAACCGCCTGGGTGAAAAAGAGTTTTCCGCAAACGATTTAGATGGTTTAAATAGCGTAATAGTTCAAAATGGCTACCGAATAACACCAGTATCAACGCGGGCTTCGGCCTGTTCCTGCCAGGTGCGGGGCAGAGCACTTAGCAGATCGAGGCCCGTGGCGGCTTCAATGGCATCCACACTCACGCGGTAGCGGCTCCAGTCGGGGCTTACTTCCTGGTCGTTGGGAGTGTCGACGGCTACCACGCGGGCCTGGCCCGCCGCAATGCGCTGCAGGTCGTTGCTGCCTTCGGGTAATATCACCAGCACCTTCCACACCCGGGCGGGCACGGTTACCCGGCCGTTATCGAGGGTGGTGCGGGGGCCGGCCGTGCCGGTGCCGCCTTTGCCGTAGCTGCCCATGACTACGTATACCTCCTGCCCCTGGGCCACCTGGGTCCGGGTCCATTCTTCCAGCCCGCTCCAGGTGCGCTGGTTGTTGTGGCCGGCCTGAGGTATCATGTTCGTCATCAGGAACGTGGCGGAGTTGTCATCCAGGTCCGTGGTCCGGTCGGCCGAGGGACAGTTGTGGCCCCGGTCGAAGCCCGAGCCCGCATACGAGCGGGGCGTCACCTGGTAAAACTCGCGGGGAAGGGCAGGGTCGGGGCGGAAGTCGTCCTGCCGCGGGGCTTCGCCCATCCAGGCCCGGTTGAGGTGCCAGCTCACCCAGGTGGGTGTACCGCGCTGGGCGTTGTAGCTGAGCGTGTACTGGGGCTTCACCAGCAGGTAGTTGGTAGGAGTAGCCAGGCTGGCCGTTGCGCCGCTGGGGTTGCCCAAGGCCAGGTTTTCGTCCCGGCGCGTCACAATGGCTTCGGCCTGGGCTGTTTGGGCAGGCGGCAGCGCAGACGTTCCGGCGCGGGAGCTAACCGGGGGAGCAGGGTTGGTATTGCCGGCTATGCCACCGGGGGCGGGCGTAGCGCTGAGGACGACATCGTCGATGTTGAGGCGGGCGGTGCCAGCGTCGGTTTTGCGGATTTCCAGGCGCAGGGGCGTGGAGGTAGTTCCCTCAAACGATGTGGTGACCAAGCGGGGACCCTGGGTGCGCACGGGTTGCCCCATGCGCCGGTACGTACGGCCCCCGTCCACGCTGCCCCACAGCTCCCAGGTGCTGGCGGCATCCAAGCCGTAGGCGGCGGCACTCACCTGAATGCGGCGCAGGCCGGCCGGGGCATCGAAGTTCATGCGCAAGCGGCCCTGGGCCCGGAGGCGCACGGCCTGCTTGCCGCGCTTGTGGTCCTGGTCGGCGGAGCCGATCAGGGCCTCGGTAAAGTGCCAGGAGCCGGAAGCCAGCGTTTCGTCGCCCTCCGCGTAAGAGCCTTTCTGGCCCTGCTCAAAGGTTTCCCGTACAGTAGCCGGGGCCATTTGGCTTTGCGCAGCCGGAAGTTCAGGCCGGTCGGCCGTTTCGGCGGGCTGGGAGGAGCAGGCAGCGGCTGCACTGAGCAGCAGGGCAACCGGGAGCAGGAAAAAGCGCATCACGCAGAAGGGGGTTTGGACGCTGCAAAAGTAACAGCCCCACCGCCACGGGCGCTACACGAAGATGGCCAGGGTAAGCAGGCCGGCGCCCACAACCATCCAGACCCGCACAATGCGGGAAACCAGCTGCATTTGCTGTTCGAGGGAAGCGCAATCGGAAGGAAATGACTTAAGCATAGCTCAGAAAAGGGCAATCAGAACGGGTTACTGAGAATTAAGAGTCAGCCAACCGGGAAAAGGATGCCTGCCTTAGAAAAAAAAGTAAGTATTCTGTAGGATGAATGAAGGATAGTTATGAAAATCAATGGTTTACTTACGAAGTATCTGCCGGAAAATAACGCCCGGCAGGGCGCTTAGTGCCTGATTAGGCTGTGCGGCTACGAAATACCGGTGCCCACAACCCCACCCAGGAGGCGGCACTGTGGGCACCGGTGAATGGAGGCAGCTCCGTTGTACTAGGCAGGGCCGAAGTGTTGGCGCCAGGCTTCCTCCAGCCGGGAACTGCTCAGCTGCGCGTCTACCAAACCCAAGGCACCCACGCACCAGCTTCCGCATAAGGCGCCGTACTGCAGGCATTTTTGCAAGGGCTCCTCGCGCAGAAAACCGTAGAGGAAGCCGGCAAAGAAATTGTCGCCGGCCCCGTTGCTGTCGACCACGGCGGGGGCAGGCACGGCGGCCTGCTCCAGCCACTGGCCTTCAGCCGTAAGCAGGGTAGCCCCCGCCGCACCGTGGGTGCACACCACCAGGCGCTTACCAACCGCCCGCAGCTGCTCCATCACGGAGCGGTAGTCCAGTAGGTTGTCGGAGCTGAGGTGGAGGTACTGGGCCGCGGCAATAAAGGGCTGGTGGTAGGGGTTGTGGCCGTCGTAGTCGTGCAGGTCGGTCCAGATGGGATGCGGATAGTCCTGTAATAGCGGAATCAGCGGCAGGCAGTACGGAATGATGTTCAGCACCACGCACCCGCTGGTCTTGAGTAGGCCCGCCACTACGGCGTGGTCGAAGGGCAGCGTAGGGGAGGCCTGGGTAATGAACATAGAAATCCGCTGGCCCTGGGCATCCATCAGGTTCACGTGCCGCTCGGTGCCGGCTGGGTCCGTTACGTAGTGCGCTGTTACGCCCTGCGCCAGCAAATCGGCCTGGATGTGGTGGCCGTAGGCATCGTCGCCCACGGCCGAGTACAGCACATTGGGTACGCCCAGCCTGGTTAGAGGCAGGGCTTTGCCGGCCCCGGTGGAGCCCGTGCCTTCATGGAAGGGCGCCCGGTGAATGGTCTGCGGCTGCGGGCCCGGCAGCTCGGGCAGCGTTACGATATGGTCGAAGGTAGTACCTCCCAGGATGAGGGTGTGCATCACAGAGCAAAGAAGAAGGTGATGGAAAACCGCAGCAGGCCAACCAATGTACTTAGCGCAGCTCCCATACCAACGCGGTGTAAGCCGGCACGTTGGCCGTTTGCAGGTTCGGCACCACGGCATCCGTCAGCACGTCCTGGGCCGAGGTATAGCCCTGCAGGCGTTCGGCAAAGCGCTGGAGCGAAACTGTTTTGGCGGTGGCGTTGCAGTTCAGCATCACCAGCACCGCGCGGCCCTGGGCATCGTGGCGGAAATACGTATACACGCCATCTTCCGGGATGAAGTGGGTGAGCTGGCCGGTTTGCAGCACCGGGTGGGTTTTGCGGTAGTTGGCCAGCTTGCGCACGTAGGCGTGCATGTCCTGCTGAGCCGGGGTGCGGCCCGCCGCTGTGAAGGCATTTTTCGGGTCGGTAGCCCAGCCACCGGGGAAGTCTTCCCGCAACAGCCCGTCGGGGCGGCTGAAGTTCTTCATCAGCACCTCGGTGCCGTAGTACAGCTGCGGAATGCCCCGCTCAGTAAGCAGCCAGGCCAGGGCCATTTTCTGCTTGCGCACGTCCTCGCCCAGCACCGAAAATACCCGGTCTACGTCGTGGTTATCCAGGAAAATGACGTTGCGGCTGGCATCCTCGTACATCCAGTCGCCCTGCACGGCGTAGTAGAGCTTGGCCACGCCCTCGGCGTACCCGGTGGGTTTGGTCAGGCTTTCGAGCAGGGCCTGGCGCAAAATAAAGTCGATGGCCCCGGGCAGGTTGCTTTTAAAGCCGCCCACGGGCGGAAACACGTTGCGCGTCCAGAAAGCCTGCTGAGCTACGCCCTCGGTTTCCTGCATCCAGGTTTCGCCAAACATGCCCAGCTGCGGGTATTCCGCCAGAATGGCCTGTCCCCACTGCATCAGAAACCCCGGGTCGGAATAGGTGTAGGTATCCACGCGGTAGCCATCCAGGCCCGTGTACTCCACCCACCACAAGAAATTCTGGATGAGGTAAGTGGCTACTAGCGGGTTTTCCTGGGCTAGGTCGGGCATGGTCGTATCAAACCAGGTGGTGCTGAAGAGCGTGCGGTCCTGGGCGGCCCCGTGCGGGTCGTTTACCGTGCCGTTGCGGTAGTTGCCGCGCGTGAACTGGGGCCACTGGTGAAACCAGTCTTTGGCCGGCTGGTCGAGCCAGAGGTAGTGGTAGCTGCCGATGTGGTTGAGCACCACGTCGTGAATCACCTTGAAGCCCTGCTGGTGGGCCCGCTGCACAAAGCGCACGTAGTCCTCATTGGTACCGTAGTGCGGGTCTACCTGGTAGTAATCGGTGAGGGCGTAGCCGTGGTAGCCGGTCCTGGGCATGTTATTGTCAACCACCGGGGTCGGCCAGATGGCCGTCACGCCCAAGTCCTTGAGGTAGTCGAAGTGCTGCTCAATACCCCGCAGGTCGCCGCCGTGGCGGGCGTACATGGAGTCGCGGGCCAGGCCGGGGGCGCGGTTGCCTTTCACCACGTCGTTGCTGGGGTCGCCGTTGGCAAACCGGTCGGGCATGAGCAGGTAAATGAAGTCGGCACTGCTGATGCCCTGCACTTTGGTTTTGTCGCCGGGCGTAGTGCGCTGGCGCAGCTCATATTCGTAGGTCGCTTTCTTTGCCCCCTTGAACTCCAGCTTGAGCTTGCCGGGCCTGGCGGTGGGGCTGATGGTGAGGTTGACGAGCAGATAGTTGGGACTTTCCAGCTTCTGAAACCCGTCCAGCGTCACACCTTCATAGGTGGCCAGCTGTACCTGGCTGCTGGCAATACCGGGGCCGTGCACCAGCAGCTGCAGCTGGGGGTTTTTCATGCCCACCCACCAGAACGTGGGGTCGATGCGGGTGATGGGTGGGGTGCGGGGCGCGGGGGCCGTAGCCAAGGCAGTGAGGTGGCTGCTGACGAGTAGCAGCACAAAGAGCAGTTTGGGAAAGGGCATGAAAATGGGGAATAGCAAGGCGGCACCAATGGCCGCCAAGTGGGAAAATGAGTACGTCCCGCCTCGGCCAGCCAGGGCCGCGCCGAATTGGTTTGGTAAACATCAACTTCTGCCTGCCCGGGCTCGCCCCACTTTGCTACGCCGCCCCTATGTGTCCAGTGTCAATAAATTAACTGGCTGATATAAAAATGCTTAGCTGCTAAATAATCAGGCCCCTTTTCCGAAAGTGGGACTTTGTGCCCGACTCTACTCCTCGCGGATGCCGCTGAAATACTCGCGCGGGGTTTGGTCGGTTTGCTTTTTGAAGGCGCGGTTGAAGGCCGACTTCGAGTTGAAGCCCACTTCCAGGGCCAGGGCCAGCAGGGTGTACTGCTGGGCGCGCGGCGTGGCCATCAGCTGCTTAAACTCCTCCACCCGGTAGGCATTCACAAAGTCGAAGAAGTTCTGGCCGAAGCCCTCGTTGATGACTTTAGACAGCACGTGCGGCGGCAACTGCACACCCCCGGCCAGCTCATGAATTGTGAGGCTGGGGTTGAGGTAGGGCTTGTTCTGCCGCATGTAGCTGGTCACGGCGGCCTGGGCGGCAGCGAGGTCCGGCATGGCGCCGGGCGGGCGGGCCGGGCGCGGAGCGGCGGGCAGATCCGCAACTGGCACCTTAGCCGCCGCAACTTCCGGAAGCGGTGCGGGGGTAGGTGGGCTGAGGATAGACGCTGCCGCCGCTTCCAGCTCAGGAGCGGCGGCAGCGGGCACCAGCCGGAAAATCTGGGGCTGATGCAAGACCACGTAGCCCAGGAAATAGGGCAGCGTAGAAAACACCAGCCAGATCAAATCCAGGTTGCGGGCCGCCAGGGAGTACACGTCGAAAGCTACCCAGCGGCTGGCCAGCACCACCCCAAACAGAAAAGCCCACAATACCAGGCATACGGCCTGAATGCCCAGCACCGTGGAGAGGTAACGCAGGTTCTGGGCGTACGATACGCTGGCTTCGTACTGCCGGGTATAGGCCTGGATGGTGCGGCGGCAGGCCAGCCAGTAGGCCCCGCTAGTGAGCAGGGCCGCCACCCCGGTCAGCAGCAGCACACCGCGTAGCATGGGCTCATGGCTGACCAGCCGGAGCTGAAACTCGTAGCTGTCGAGCAGAAAATAGGGCAGGTACCCCAGCAGCTGCAGGGCCGAGGGCACGAAGTACAGCCACTTGCGCCGCGACTGGGCCTCATTAAACAGCAGCCTTCGGATGTAGCAGTAGAACAGCGGGCCGTAGAGAAACCAAATAAAGTCGGGCACCAGCGTAAGCTGCGGGTAGGCATTGGCCACGGCCCGGTCGCTGCTTACTACCGTGAGCAGGGTAGCACCGGCGCTCAGCCCCAGCAGCCACAGCAGCCAGCGGTTGGCGGCCCGGTTGGCTTGCTGGATACTCGGAATAGCCACTAGCAGCAACCCGCCCTGGAAGCACGAAAACAGCAGAAGCAAATCGTAGAGCGAGTAGAACTGAAAAGTAGCCGTGAGGTCCTCCCAGCTTTGCACCCGCACTTCTACGTCGCCGGCCTGGGCTTGCTGGCGCGTCACGACGCGGTTGGCCCGCACCTGCCCGCGCCCGCTGCCCTCAATGGATGCCCAGCTTCCCCGCGACACTTTGTATTCGAGCCGGGGTAGGTGGGTATGCAGGGTAAGGGCAAACAGCCCATTCGCCTGCCGGCGAAACCGGTAACGGGCATCCGCTGGCTGCCAGTTGTTGAACGACCCCACCAGGTACAAAGCTGCATCGGCGGGGGTGTTGGCAGGAAGGCTGGTGAGCACGAAATGGTAGGCTACTGGCCGCGTGGTGGGTTCGGCCGGCGAAGCGGGGGCACCAGGCAACGCAGCCTCAGCCACTCCCACGCCCCAAAGCAAAAGGAGCAACGCCAGAAAAAAACCGAATCGAAGACGGGCAAACACGGGGTAGAGCTGGTTAAGCGGGAAGGTAAAGTAAGCGCGGAAACCCAAGCTTTCCGCTGGCCGCCGGAATCTGCCGCTCGTCCGGCCCGAACGGACGCCTTACGAAGCCCCCTTGTTGCGGCCGCGCTTGGGGCCGATAGTTACGTGCAGGGAAAGTACCAAGTGCTGCCCCCGGCGCTTACCTTGTGGCCTCTGTAGCTTATCCGTATGAACCACTCTTACCTTCTGGCCGCGGCCCTGGCCCTGACCACGCTTGGCGCCTGCTCTTCCGATTCTGCCTCGTCTTCCAAAGCCGCAGCCACCCCGGATGCGGCCTTCGATGCCTACAAGCAGCGCTTCATCGACTCACTATGGTACTATAATCCCGAATGGGCCAGCTCCCAGGGTTACCACCGCTACGACTCCGTGCTGCTCATTCCTAACCCGGCGCGCCGACAGGTGGAAGCCGCCGCTGTGGCCCGCCGCACCAAGGAGCTGCAGGCCTTTAGCGTGAAGGAGCTGTCGGTAAATAACCAAACTGATTACTACCTGCTGGAAAACCACCTGAGCTCGGCCCGGTTCTACGCCGATACCCTGCGCGACTGGGAGTGGAACCCGGCCAACTACAACCTGGGGGCTTCCGTGGGCGAAATCCTGAACGGCCGCTACCACCCTCTGGACCGGCGCCTGCAGGCCATCAGCCAGAAAATAAACCGCGCCGCCGACTTCTACGAAGCCGCCAAAGACAACATCAAGCAACCAACCAAGGAGCACACGCAACTGGCCATTCTGCAAAACGAGGGTGGCCTGGCCGTCTTCGGGCCGGCTCTCAAAGATTCGGTAGCTAAATCGGGGCTTAGCGCTGCTGAGAAAAAGGAGCTGCTGGGGCGCATTGCCACCACGCAACTCGTCATTGAAAGCTACCTGCGGTTTTTGCGGCAGGATGTGCTACCAGCGGGCAAGTTCCGCTCGTTCCGCCTGGGCAAGAACCTGTTCACCCGCAAGTTTGCCCTCGACATCCAGGCATCTAACTCGGCCGAGGAGGTCTACCAAAAGGCCCTGGTGCACAAGCAAGAACTGCTGCGCGACATGAAAACCCGCGCTGCCCGCCTCTGGCCCAAGTACTTTCCCGGCCAACCCGCGCCCACCGACTCGCTGCTGACGGTGCGCCGGGTGATCAGCAAGCTGTCGGAGAAACACGCTACGCCCGCCGGATTCGTGCAGGCCGTGAAGCACCAGATCCCGACCCTGGTGCAGTGGGTGGATCAGCACCAGCTGCTCACCCAGGACCCCGACAAGCCTCTGGTGGTGCGGGAAACGCCGCTCTATATGCGGGGCAGCGGAGCCGGCGCCAGTATTTCGGCCCCCGGCCCTTACGACAAAGCCGCCAACACCTACTACAACGTGGAGCCCCTGGATGGGCAGCCCGCTGCCCAAGCCGAAAGCTACCTGCGCGAATACAACGACTATACCCTGCAAATCCTGAACATCCACGAGGCCATTCCCGGCCACTACACGCAGCTGGTGTACGCCAACCGCAGCCCGTCCCTGGTGAAGTCGGTTTTCGGCAACGGAGCCATGATTGAAGGCTGGGCCGTGTATACCGAGCGTATGATGCTGGAAAGCGGCTACGGCGGCAACACCGATGAAATCTGGCTGATGTGGGATAAGTGGAACATGCGCGTCACGCTCAACACCATTCTAGACCATGCCGTGCACGTCGACAACATTCCCGAGCAAGAGGCCGTGGCTATGCTCCTGCGCGACGGATTTCAGGAAGAAGCCGAGGCCCGCAACAAGTGGCGGCGGGCCACGCTCAGCCAGGTGCAGCTGAGCAGCTACTTCACCGGCGCCACCGAAATTCAGGATCTGCACGATGAGCTCCGGACGCGGCAGGGCCAGAAGTTCAATCTGAAAGCCTTTCACGAGCAACTGCTTAGCTACGGCAGCGCCCCGGTGAAGTACAGCCGGCAAATGATGGCCCGCAGTCTGTAGCTTGCTGAATTCCCACACGTTTGCATCAAACTGGCCCGCGCGGGAATTCTTGCTGACTTTGCATTGTCTGCTTGCGGCGTGGTCCTGCCCGTTGCGGGCCGTTTTCAAATCGTTGCTGTATGAACATTTCTAATCGTCAGGGCATTACGGATACCAACGACGAAGGCCTGCGCCGCTACGTGCACGACCATTTGAAGGTATTCGTGAAGTTCACCTCCAGCAACTGCGACATTTGTGAGCTGCTGGCTCCAGCCTTTGCCAAGTTTGCCGACGATGCCGAGTTTGAGGATATCCTCTTTATGCGGCTCGACTCCGACCAGAATCCGGTGGCCAAGAAAATGATGGCCGATAAGATTGCGCCCTTCTTCGTGGCGTATTGCCAGGGCCGGGTGCTCACCTGCGACACCCTCACATCTGAGCCGCAAGTGCGCGCCATGCTGGAAATGCTGCGCCACTACCAGCCCCAGGCAGCTTAGCGTGCGGCCCCGCCTGCACAAAGACCTCGTGGCCCTGGCGGCCGTGGTACTTACTTTGGCGCTGCTGTTTCTGTTTTTTCGGTAGGTGAGGGGGGCATGCGAAGCAGGGAAGACCATTTCACGGTAGCTTCGCGGCCGTGTTCTTCGTGCTTTCCAAACTTCTGTACGTTGCCCTGCTGCCCTCCGCGTGGCTGGTGCTGCTGGCCGTGGCGGCCGTATTTGACTGGCGGCCCCAGTGGCGGCGGCGCTGGCGCCGGGGGCTGCTGGCCTTGGTGCTGGTAGGGACCAACCTGGCGTTGGCCAACGAAGCCATGCGGGCCTGGGAGCTGCCCGCCGTACCGCTTTCGGCCGTGCCGCCGCACGATGCCGGCGTCCTCCTGACGGGCATCACCAACCAGCGCCACTCCCCTCACGACCGGGTATACCTCACCGAAGGTGCCGACCGTCTGATGCACACCCTTTGGCTGTACCGGGCCGGGCGCATCCGGCGCATCATTATTTCCGGGGGCTCCGGCAGCCTGCTCCTACGGAAAGGCCAGCGCACCGAAGCGGCGGAACTGCTGGTGTTGCTGCAACTGGCTGGGGTGCCACGGTCGGCGGTGCTGTTGGAGGATAGGAGCCACAACACCCGCGAAAACGCCCTGTTCACCAAGGAGCTGCTGGCCCGCCACCCCGATATCAAGTCGTTGGTGCTGGTGACCTCGGCTTTTCACCAGCGCCGGGCCATTGGCTGCTTTGAGCAGGCTGGCTTGCCCGTCACACCTTTTCCGGCCGCCTTCTACAGCGTCGACCGCAGTCTTTGGGCCGATTACTGGCTTATTCCCTCGGTTGAAGCCCTGGAGCAGTGGACTAGGCTGCTCCACGAAATCAGCGGCTACCTGACTTACAAAATCCTAGGGTACTGTTAGCGCTAAAGCGGGGAGTTGACCCGGTAAGGCCGCTACCTGTGGATCTGCTTACTCAACTTTCTTTTTGGCTACGGGCGCCTCCCCGCCCACCCAGATGGACTTCTGGTTGACAAATTCCTTGATACCAAGGTGGGAAAGCTCCCGTCCGTACCCCGACTTCTTCACGCCCCCAAACGGCATTTCCGGCGACGATTTCACCAGGCTGTTGACGAATACGGCCCCCGCTTCAATGCGCCGGGCCAGCTCCTCGCCGCGCTGCGCGCTCTTCGTCCAGATGGCGGCTCCCAGGCCAAAGCGCGAGTCGTTGGCCAGGCGGATGGCGTCGTCGGCGTCTTGGGCTTCCAGGATCAGGGCTACGGGCCCGAACAACTCTTCGCTGTAGGCGCGCTGGCCGGGCTTCACGTTGGACAGCATCATGGGCCGGAAAAGGGCGGTGCCAGGCTTGCTCTGACCGCCGTAGAGCTCCACCTTCGCGCCCTGCCGCACGGAGTCTTCCACCTGTTGGGTGAGCTCATCGGCGAGGTCGGGGCGGGCGAGGGGGCCAAACTGCGTGGTTTCTTCGAGCGGGTCGCCGGTGCGCAAGGCCAGCAGGTGGGTTTTCATCTGAGCAATAAATTCCCGGATGATGGGCTTCTCCACGATGAAGCGCTTGGCCGCAATGCAGCTCTGCCCGGCGTTAATCATGCGGGCCTGGGCCGCCGTTTTGGCCGCCAGCGCCACGTCGGCGTCGGCCAGCACCACGAAGGCATCGGAGCCCCCCAACTCCAGTACCGTTTTCTTAATGGCGCGGCCGGCCGTGGCAGCCACCTCAGCCCCGGCTGACTCCGAGCCCGTCAGCGTCACGGCCCGCACCCGGTCGTCCTCAATCAGCCGGCCTACCAGGTCGGAGCCGATGAGCAGGGTGCGGAAGGTGGCCGGCGGGAAGCCAGCGTCGTGCAACACCTGCTCCAAAGCCAGGGCGCACTGGGGCACGTTGGAAGCGTGTTTGAGCAGGCCCACGTTGCCCGCCATCAGGGCCGGGGCCGCGAAGCGCACCACCTGCCAGAAAGGGAAGTTCCAGGGCATGACGGCCAGCACCACTCCGATGGGCTCGTGGGCAATAAAGCTGCGCTGGGCCTCCGTTTTTATTTCCTCATCGGCCAGAAACTGCTCGGCGTGCTCGGCGTAGTAGTCGCAGGTGAGGGCGCACTTCAGCACTTCGGCGCGGCCATCTGCTATAGGCTTGCCCATTTCCAGGGCCATGAGGCGGGCCAACTCGTCCTGCCGCTCACGCAGCAGGGCCGCGGCGCGGTGCATCAGGCGGGCCCGGTGGGCAAACGAAGTAGTGCGCCACTCGGCTGCGGCCCGGTGGGCCTGGGCCAAAATACGTTCGGTTTTCGCCCAGCTGAAAGCCCGAAAGCGGCGCAGCACGCGCCCGGTGTAGGGGTTATAGGATTCTATGGCCATATTGACGCAGAAACTGTTCGGAAAGAAAAGCCTTTGGCAGGCCGCGGGGCCGGGACAAAATGCCGACTGGCTGGTTAAGGCTGCGTATGCTCAACGCCCGACCCGGAGCCGTGGTTTTGTTGCGGGCGGAAAATAGCAGTTAAACGAGCAGGAACTCCTACTTTTGAGCCGGATGACCGAAAATCGGCATTGGGTTCGTCACTTCAACTTTTAGCTTCGTGACATCAAAAACTTCCGAGGTAGCGGCCATAACCGAAGAGCAGCTGGTGGCGCGCCTGCGGGCCCGCGACGAGGCGGCCATGACCATCTTCTACGATAAGTACGGCACGGCCCTTTACGGCGTCATTGCCCGCATCGTCAAGAAAGAGGAAATAGCCGAAGACGTGCTGCAGGAAAGCCTGGTGAAGATCTGGCACTCCTTTCTGAGCTACGATGCCAGCAAAGGGCGCCTGTTTACCTGGGTGCTGAATATCTGCCGGAATTTAGCCATCGACAAAATCCGCTCGCGCCAGTACCGCGTAGGTACTCGCACACAGCCGCTGGAAGACAGCGCGGCCCAATGGCAGGCCGCTCCGTCCGCGTTCAAGCCCGAGCATATCGGGTTGGAGGAAATCACGCGCCAACTAAATCCGGAGCAAAAGCAGATCATCGACCTGCTGTATTTCGGCGGCTATACCCAAAGTGAAGTGGCAGAAGAACTCGACCTACCGCTCGGCACCGTGAAGACGCGGGCCCGGGCGGCCATCAAAGTACTCGCAAAATTGATTCGCTAGCCGTGGACATTCAGCAATACATCGAATCGGGCGTGCTGGAGCAGTACGTACTCGGTACGCTTACGGTTCGCGAACAACAGGAAGTTGAACAACTGGCCGCGGAGTTTCCGGCCGTGCAGCAGGAGTTGCAGGTTATCCGGCTGGCGCTGGATGGCTACGCGGCGGCCCACGCCGCTACTCCCCCCGCCGGTATGCGGGAACGGGTGCTGGCGGGCTGGCAGCAGGCTGTGCGCACTCCCAATGGCCAGGCAGCCGCCGACGAGGCACCTCGCCTGGTGGCCTCTGTGACCGCGCCGGTAGCTCCCGCGCCCCAGCCGGAGGCGGTAGTACGTTCCATCGATTCGGCGCCTTCCTCAGCCAGTAAATTTGGCTGGCTCGTAGCAGCGGCCGTGGCACTACTTACTTTGAGCGCCATTGGCAACTACCTGCTCTACAACCGCCTGAAGGAAACCGAAACTAACCTGGAGGTGGCCCGCACGGAGCAGTCACGCTACGCGGCTACCCAGCAGGCAGCCTTGAAGGAGCGCGACGACCGGGCCCGGCAGCTGGAGATTCTGCGCAGCGAGCAGTTCCGGGCCGTAGACCTCAAAGGCACACCCAACGCGCCCGATGCCCTGGCCCGCGTGTACTACAACGCCAGCTCGCACGCCGTGTACGTAGACGTGCGGCACCTGCCGGCCCTGCCCAGCGGGAAGCAATACCAGCTCTGGGCCCTCGACAAAGGCAAGCCCGTAGATGCTGGCGTGCTCACACTGGAGGCTACTACCGGCGACTCGCTGCAGCAGATGAAGGACATTGCCAGCGCCCAGGCGTTTGCCGTAACGGTGGAAAACGCCGGGGGCAGCCCCACGCCCACGCTGAGCACGATGACGGTGCTGGGCAGCATTTAAGCCAGCCGGGCTGATCTGAAAGAGCGGGCTTCGTCTTCGGAGCCCGCTCTTTTACCTCGTGGGCAGCGTTGAAAATAGACGGCGGGTCGCGTTATTGTAGACTCGTACCCTCTTCTTACTCCTGTGCACGGCACCATCTTCGCCCTTCTTAAGCGTTACGTTCAGACCCAGTACGACCATAGCACCTGGTTGCGACTGGTGGAAGCTGCAGGCCTGGAGTCCGGTGACTTCAGCCACAAAGACGTGTACCCCGATGAGCAGATGGATGCGCTGGTGGGGGCCGCTGCCGGCATGACCGGCCTGCCCGTGGCGGAGCTGCAGGAGCGGTTTGGGGAATACCTGGTGCCCGACCTGATGTATATGTACCAAAAGCTGCTGCAGCCTCACTGGAACACGCTGGACATGCTGGAACATACGGAGCTGACGATGCACGCCCAGGTGCGGCGGGAGCACAGCCAGAACGCGCCCCCGGTGCTCAACGTCACGCGCCTATCGGTCCACGAGCTGGTTATCGACTACGTTTCGGCCCGCCGTATGGGGCCCCTGGCGGTGGGTATTGTGCGGGGAGTAGCGCGGTATTACGACGAAGCCGACCTGATTGACGTGACGCCCACGACCAGCGAAGATGGGCAGGAAGTGCGCATCCGGGTGCGGCGCAATCCTTTCTAGGGAAGAAATCAATTGCCGCCCCTGCCTGTTACTTACCACGCTTCCCGCACTCAACTTCTGCAAGACATGGAAAAATCTACTTACTACAACCCCGCCGACTTGGCCAAATTTGGCAACATCACCGAGTGGCAGGCCGAAATGGGCAACAAGTTCTTTGGCTACTACGCCGAGGTGTTTAAGGAAGGGGCCCTCACGGAGCGCGAAAAGGCGCTGATTGCCCTGGCCGTAGCCCACGCTGTGCAGTGCCCCTATTGCATCGACGCTTACACGACCGATTCACTCCAGAAAGGTGCCGACGAGGCCCAGATGATGGAGGCGGTGCACGTGGCGGCCGCCATCAAGGGTGGCGCCGTGCTGGTGCACGGAGTGCAGATGATGAACAAGGCCAAGGAACTCAGTATGTAATACCAGGGGATGGGAGGAAATGAACAGGGGATGATGCCAGGCATCTGAATCATTTCACCTGTTTCCTCCTTATGCTTATTCTGCCTACTCACTACGTATGAAGTCTCTCCATGCCCGGCAGGCCCCACTAGCCGATACGGGTTACCAGCTGACGGTGCTGACCCAGGCCGAAGCCGGGGGCGCCCACCTGCCGCCTTTCGCGCACCAGCTGCGGGAAAGCGGGCTGCTGCCCCTGCGCCCCACGTCCTTGGCTGTGATGCAGATTAACGTGGGCAAGATGTGCAACCAGACCTGCCGGCACTGCCACGTGGATGCCGGACCCGACCGCACCGAAATCATGACGCGGGAAACAATGGCGCAGTGCCTGACGGCCCTGGCTCAGACGGATATCGGCGTGGTGGACCTGACGGGCGGCGCGCCCGAAATGAACCCGGACTTCCGGTGGCTGGTCGAGCAGATATCGGCCCTGGGGCGGCAGACCATTGTGCGCTGCAACCTGACCATCATCGTGGCCAACCCGAAGTACCACGACTTGCCGGAGTTTTTTGCGCGCCACCGGGTCCGGGTGGTGTCTTCGTTGCCGCACTTCTCGGCCGCCCGCACCGATGCCCAGCGCGGGGACGGCGTTTTTGCGCGCTCCATCAGGGGACTGAAAATGCTGAACGCCGTGGGCTACGGGGTGGAGGGCTCGGGGCTGGAGCTGGATTTGGTGTACAACCCCTCGGGTGCGTTTATGCCTGGAAATCAGCTCAGTCTGGAGCGCGAGTTCAAGCAGCGCCTGGGCCGGGAGCACGGCATCGTGTTCAACAGCCTGCTTACCATTACCAACCTGCCCGTGAGCCGCTTCCTGGAATACCTGCTGGAAAGCGGCAACTACGAGAGCTACATGGAGAAGCTGGTGGCGGCCTACAACCCGGTGGCGGCGGCCAACGTGATGTGCCGCAGCACCCTGAGCATTGGCTGGGATGGGCAGCTCTACGACTGCGACTTCAACCAAATGCTGGAGCTGCCCGTGGATGCCCGGGCTCCGCAGCACATCCGCGACTTCAACGAGCAACGCCTCCAGGATCGGTCTATCGTCATCAACCAGCACTGCTACGGGTGCACGGCGGGGGCCGGCTCCAGCTGCGGCGGTGCTACCACCTAGCGGCAATTTTCCTGGGCATGTACTCTCCCCCGAACCCGCTGTCGAAGGCCGCCTCGTCGGCCTGGCGAAAAATCCGGTTGCTGGTTGTGCTGCTGGGTTGCGCCCTATCGGCGTGCGGCCAGCAGCGGGAGCCGGCGCCTTCCTCTACTTCTATGTCGGCTTACGACCACATGCTGCGGCTTTTGTTTAAGCCCACTGTTCCCTACATCCAGAGCCGCGAGCTGGCAGAGCTCTTGCGCAAGAATCCGGCTGGAGTACTCCTGCTCGATACCCGCGGGGCGGCCGAATACCAGGTAAGCCATTTGCCCGGGGCGCGCTTCGTCGACTTCACCGCGTTTCGGCAGCTGAACCTACAGGGCCTGGCTCGCACCCAGCCGGTAGTGGTGTATTGTTCGGTGGGGGCCCGCAGTGAGCAGGTGGGCGCGTGGCTGCGGGAACAGGGCTTTCGGAACGTGCACAACCTCTACGGCGGCCTGTTTCAGTGGGTAAACGACGGACACGGTGTGGTAAACGCCCAGGGCCCTACCGAGAAGGTGCACCCCTATTCGGTGCTGTGGCGGCCCTGGCTAAAGCGTGGCACTCCCGCCTATGAGTAAGCCCGCCGCCCATCTGCTGGTATTTGCGCGCTACCCCGAGCTGGGGAAAGTGAAAACGCGCCTGGCAGCCGACATTGGGGACGAAGCGGCGCTGGCCGTGTACCGGCAGCTGCTGGCCCACACCCGGGCCGTAGTGGCCCCGCTGGCGGTGCACAAAACCGTTTGGCTGGCTTCCCCCGGTCCGGCCGCTGACCGTACCGACCACTGGGCCGGGTACGACCAACTACCCCAACCGCCCGGCGACTTGGGCGCTAAGATGGAAGCCGCTTTTGCCCACGCGTTTGACGCTGGCGCCCGGCAGGTGCTCATCATCGGCACCGACTGCCCGGGGCTAGCTACTGCTCATCTGGCTGAGGCGCTGCAGGCCCTCGAAACCCACGAGCTGGTGCTGGGCCCCGCCGCCGATGGCGGTTACTACCTTTTGGGCATGAAGCAGCTGTACCCAGCGCTTTTCCGGCAGAAACCCTGGAGCACCTCGGCGGTGCAGGATGCTACCTTGCATGACGCTACCCAACTGGGCCTGCGGGTACACCTGCTCCCGGAACTGCACGATGTAGATACCGCCGCCGACCTGGCCCGCTGGAAGCAGTCCTCCTGAATCCCGCTTATCCTACGTAAATGCCCGAAGAAAACGCGCTTTTAAGGTTGAAGAGGTACGGCAGCACATGCCTGGTACCGGTAGCGGCGCTGCTGGCCGGCGCCTGCACCCAGTCTCCGCAGACTGCACCGCCCAGGTTGGCCCCGGAAGTAGCGCAACACTTCGACGCCGGCTGGGCGCAGCGGGCTTGGTGGGATGATGGGCTGGCCGAGGTAGCTACCTATGAGGCCGAGCGCGTTATTTACAACAAGCCCCGGCAGTTTGAGTACACGCTGATTACCGTAAAGGAAGATTTCAATCGCCAATTCAACGTCAAAACCGACGACTACCAGCGGCCCGACTTATTTCCGGTGATGAAGGTGAACGAGTTCTGCCGCATCCCGACCGACAACTACCCGTACCACTTTCTTACCTCTCTTTTCTTTCCGCGGGAGCAGCCTACGGCCCTGCACAAGCTCACCACTTCCTCGCAAGAGTGGTGCGGAACCACGTTTAAAGCCGTGCAGGCAAGTGCAACGGGCTACCAGCTAACCTACAATTCCTACTGGGACGGGCAGGGGGAAGGCACGCGGCCGCTGCCCGGTGCTATGCTATTCGAGGATGCGCTGCCCTACACCTTGCGGAGCCTGCGCTTCGACCAGCCCGGAGCCTTCAACGTGCCCATCTGCGAGCTGCAGCAAACCAGTAAAGCCACCCCGCCGGTACTGTATCAGGCGCGTGTTCAAGTGGAAGCATCCGCCCAGGAGCTAGCGCAGCCCGCCTGGCAGGTGACGGTACAGCTGGACAGCGCCAAGACCAATACTTACTGGTTTGCCAAAGCCTACCCCAATCTGCTGCTCCGCCAGCAAACCTGGGACGGCCGCACACTGAACCTGAAATCCGTGCGGCGCTACGCGTACTGGCAGCATTAAGGGGCCTATAGTCAATTCTTAGCCAGTCTGGCCAAAGCCGCCCTCCAGGGCTGTTCCACTACCAGCGCCAGCAGCACAACGGCGTATTCCACGCCTAGCAGCCAAGGGTTTTCGGCGTAGGGGCTGAACTGATAAGCGGCGTAGGATACCACGGCCATGGCCCCCCACACCAACGCAAACCGGTACGGAGTAAATACGCTCAGGGCCACCAGGGGCGTCAGATACCACGGGTGTACTACGGTAGCCATAAGGTAATACAGCGTGAGCAGCAGCAGCAGCGTGCCTGGCAGCGTAGCCACCGTTGGGCGCTTTTCCCGCCAGGCTATGCCCAACATGCCCACCGCGGCCAGTAAGGCCAGCCCAGGCCCAATCAAAGCAATTTTGTTGTAGCCCCAGTACAGGTAGCCCAGGGCGCGCAACAGGTAGTAAAGGCTGGCATTGAACTCAAATGTGCGAAAGTACAGCCCCAGGCTTTGCCCGATGTGTTGGAGCAGGTCGGGAGTCAGGAAGGGGGCAAAAAGCAGCAGCGTCGTCAGGCCGCACAGTAGCCCGTAGCCCACGGCGCGTCGCCAGCCCAGGCGCCGAACCAGTAGGGGCAAGGCCACCAGCGGCAGCAGCTTGGTCGCTACGGCCAGCCCCAGCACCCCCGCCGAGGCCCGCCAGCGCCTCTGTCCCAACAAGGCGCCCGACGCCAGCAGACCCGTAATAACCACGGCCTCGAAGTGCAGGTTGCCCGTCAGCTCGACGAGTACCAACGGGTGCAGCAGGTACCACAGCGCCTGGGTCTTGGGAAGCTGCAGGGCGCTTAGGAGCCGTAGCAGCAACCCGGCCGTAAGGGCCTCCGCCGCCAGCAGCAGCAGGCGAATAACCCAAATAAAACCCGTAGCTGAAGCGGGAAACAGGTAGGCCCCGAAGGCAAATGCCGCCTGGCACACGGGCGGGTAAACGGAGTAGTAGCGGGGCGAGTTAAGGGAAGGATATAGGACCCGCAGCTCCCGCGCCAGGGCCGGTGGCAGCGGGGTAGCAGGACGCGCCGCCACCAGCTCACGGGGTTGGTAGCGGAAGGGGTTGTAGCCATGTACGACCAGCATCCCGTCCCAGCGGAAGCGGTGGTAGTCGTCGGAAAGGGCGGGCGTAGCGGGTAGCCAGAGCAGCCGCAGCAGCAGCGCCACCCCCAGGCCCAGCCAGAGCGGCACGCGCGCCCACAGCAGGGCCGCGTAGCCGGCAAAGGCAAGTGCCAGCAGCCCCAGCAGCTGAGCAGTATGCGCCCGTGGCGTGTAGTAGGCCAGAGCGACCTGTGCGCCCATGCTGAGCACTACGGCCGTGCCCAGCCACGCCGTCCGGCGGGTGCTCATGCAACTTGGCCGTTATGGCGCACCGAGTAGGAAAACACCAGTCCGAAGCCTACCGTCAGCAGCAGGTGAAACGGAGCCAGCCCTAGCTCCCGGAAATAGACGCCCACGCCCAGCCCAAACAAGAAATACAAGGCCAGCAGCCCTTCCAGCGCCGTGAATAGGTTTACAGAGCCAGTGCGGTAGCGCCGCCGCAGCCAACCGCTTTGCCGACCCACCACGCCTAGCTTGGGGGTGCGCACAAACGCCGACTGCCGGCCCGCCAAGCCCAGCACTACCGCTTGGGCATTGTGCAAGGAAAAGCCCATGGAGACGGCCAGAAACAAAAGAAACCGCCCGCCAAAGCCCAGCCTACGGGAGGTGGTAGCCGGCTCCTGCTGCCAGGCCGTGTAGTAGTAATACACCAAAGGCACCAGCGTAAGCAGAAACACCGAGGCCAATTGGAACAAGGGCCGCAGGGCCGGAGAATGGTGTTTGATAAACACCATGGGCACGCTGAGCAGGGCCATGAGCAGCACCACCACAAATACGCTGCTGTTGAGCAGGTGGAACAGCGCGTGCAGCTTGGTCGCGGCTGTTTCGTCGGAGCGCAGCACTCGGCCCAGGTGCTTGCGGGCCGTTTCGGCGGCGCCCTTGTTCCAGCGAAACTGCTGCGACTTCACGGCGTCCATGGCCGCGGGCAGCTCGGCGGGGGCTACCACGCCGGGCAGGTAGGCAATGCGCCAGCCGCGCAGCTGAGCGCGGTAGCTCAGGTCGAGGTCTTCGGTGAGCGTATCGGAGTGCCACCCGCCGGCATCGGCAATGCAGGCGCGGCGCCACACGCCCCCGGTGCCGTTGAAGTTGAGAAAATGCTGGCCGGCGGCCCGGCCCACCTGCTCCACCAGAAAGTGGGCGTTCAGGGCAAAAGCCTGGAGCTCGGTGAGCAGGGAAAAGCCTTGGTTTAAATGGCCCCAGCGGGTTTGGACCACGCCTACCTCCGGCTGGGAAAAATACGGAATGGTGCGCTCCAGAAAATCGGGTGGAGGCACAAAGTCCGCGTCGAAGATGGCCACGAACTCGCCCTCGGTGAGCGTGAGGCCGTGCGCCAGCGCCCCGGCCTTATACCCCTCGCGGGAGGACCGGCGCACGTGGTCGATGTGCAGGCCCTGGTGGCGGTAGAAGTCCACGCGCGCCGCCGCCACGGCCACCGATTCATCGGTGCCATCATCCAGCACCTGAATGTGCAGGCGGCCGGCCGGGTACCTGAGGGCCGCGGCGGCATCAATCAGCCGCTCCACCACAAACAGCTCGTTGTAGACGGGCAGCTGCACGGTTACCAGGGGCCACCGGGCAGGCGGCGCGGGGGCGGGCAGGGGGGTGGCGCGGTAGGCCTTTCGTGCCAGCTGCGTGAGGTGAAACTGCGAAAGGCTGAAGCCCAGCATGAAAAGCAGGCACCCGCCATACAGTATCACTAGGGCAACTTCCATGCGGTGCGAGGGTGTTGTTTTGAGTAAGCTGGTGAGTTAGTTGATTGCTTGATAAAATACTGTAGATCAGTGGATAATAGTCTTTTGGGTGAACTCAAGGTTCGCTGTAGGATTCCGGGGGGCAGGCTTCGGCCAGCGGGGGCGCAAGCTAGCAAAACCGGCTTCAACTCCGCCAGTAGCGGAAGATGGTCCAGAGGATTTTGTAGCCGGCCCCCAGTGTGCCTTTCACCGTGCCTGACACCTTGCTGGTGCCAATGCGGCGGCGGTAGCGCACCGGCACTTCCACGCTGCGCAGCCCCAGGCGGGCCGCCTTCAGCTGCATTTCCACCGTCCAGCCGTAGGTCTGGTCCTGCATCCCGATACGTTGCAGGGCCTCCCGCCGGATTGCCCGGAAGGGCCCTAAGTCGGTGAACTGCGCGCCGTAGAGGGTGCGCAGCAGGGACGTAGCCAGCCAGTTGCCGAAGATCTGCTGGGGCAGCATGGAGCCCGCCTCGCGCTGTCCCAGCGCCCGGGAACCAATAACTAAATCGGCGCGGCCTTCCAGCAGCGGGGCCACCAGCTGGGTCATTTCCTCCGGGTAGTCAGAATAATCCCCGTCCAGAAACACGATGATGTCTGCCTGTTCAGCCAGGGGGCGCGCAAAGCAGTGCGCCATGCCGGCCAAGCAGGCAAAGCCGTAGCCGGGGCGGGGCTCCCGCACCACCGTAGCCCCGGCGGCCTGCGCGGCGGCGCCGGTTTTGTCAGTCGAGTTATTGTCGACTACCACCACCTCCCGCGCCAGGCCCGCCGGAATTTCGGCCAGCACTTTCCCGATGGAATGCTGCTCGTTGTAGGCGGGAATGATAACGTCGATGACGGCCATGGGGGCGGGGGAGGGAACGGATGAGCTGGCAAAGATGCAGCGCCTGCGGCAACCTTTCGCGCCGGAACGGGTTGAAAGCAGATTCTCCCAATACTTTCCTTTGCGAATACCATGTTGCACGTAGGCCAGCCCGCCCCCGACTTTACTTTGAAAACCACCGACGGTACTACCTTCCGCCTTTCCGAGCAGCGGGGCCGGGCCGTGGTGCTGTACTTCTACCCCAAAGACGACACCCCCGGCTGCACCGCGCAGGCCTGCTCCTTCCGCGACCAGTACCAGGACTTTCAGGACCTGGGGGCCGAGGTAGTCGGCATCAGCTCCGACTCGGAAGCGTCCCACCAGAAGTTCACCCAGAAGCACCGGCTGCCCTTCCCGCTGCTGGCCGATGAGGGAGGGCGCGTGCGTAAGCTCTACGAAGTGCCCCGCGCCCTGCTGGGTATTCTGCCTGGTCGCGTCACATTTGTTATTGACCAGGAAGGAATTGTGCAGTATATTTTTAACTCGCTAAACCGCGCCACCGACCACGTGAGCGAGGCCAAGCAGGTGCTGACCACCCTGCAGCGGGCCTAAACCAGATAATGGCCCCCCGCAGTAGTCTAGAATGGAGATAATGACGTGTGAAACTGACCTGACGACATGGGGGAGTTGCTGACTGATCTGCTGCACCGCGCGCAGCGAAACCGCCGGGTAGTGTCCCTGCAAACCAGCGGGGGCATGTACCTGGGCTACGTGCTGAGCCATAACCCGGAGCTGCTCCTGCTGCGCACCATCACGCCCCAGGGCCTGCCCACCGGGGTGCGCACGCTCAGCCTGGGCGAGGTGTCGCAGGTGCATTTCGACGACCGGTACGTGCGTCTGATCGAGTTCAAGGAAAACAACCCCGAAGCCGTTTACGGCGTGGCCGTGGCCCCCGATGGGCTGGAGCAGCAGTACCTGACGGTGCCTGTGCTGCTCCAGCGCGCCCAGGAAGTGCGCCAGCTCGTGCAGCTCGAAACGCTGACGGACCACAACCTGTTTGGCTACGTAACCCGCCTTACCGATGACGAGCTGCTGGTGGAGGCCTACACGCAGTACGGTGAGGCCGATGGGCACACGGTGCTCCGCCTGGAGGACGTTCGAAGCGTGATTTGGAGCGACGAGGACTCCCGCACCATTGAGCTGCTGCTGCGCGCCCGCAAAGAGCGGCCGGCATAAAACCCTGCAGCAGCTGACTTTTAGGGGCGAGGCGCGTACAACTTCGCGTACCGTCTGGCTCCCCGCTTATGCTTCGCTTGCTCTTTACCTGCTTTGGCTTCCTGGCCGCGCTGGCCTGCCTGGCCCAGCCTGCCTCCACCGTACCTGCTTCGCTCAACGCTACGCTCGACGGCTATGCGTATCCTTTTCCGGTAAGCTACTTGCCACTCAAGCTGGAGGCGAAACCGGTGCGCATGGCGTACATGGACGTACCGGCAGCCGCCAAGGCCAATGGCCGCACCGTGGTGCTGCTGCACGGCAAAAACTTCTTCGGGGCGTACTGGCGCGAGACCATCAAGGCCCTGACGGCTGCCGGGTTCCGGGTAGTGGTGCCCGATCAGGTGGGCTTTGGCAAGTCCGACAAGCCGGATATTCACTACTCCTTTCACCAACTGGCCCAGAACACGCGCCGCCTGCTCGATACGCTGGGCGTGCGCAAGGCCGTGATGGTGGGGCACAGCATGGGCGGGATGCTGGCCACGCGCTTTGCCTTAATGTACCCGGAAGCCACTGAAAAGCTGGTGCTCGAAAACCCCATCGGGCTGGAAGACTACCGCGTGGGCGTGCCCTACCAGACCATTGCCCAGGCCGAAGCCACCGAGTTGAAAAGCACCGAGGCCAGCATCCGCAAGTACCACGCTACCTACTACCCGCACGGCTACCCCGCCGCTCACGACGAGTGGCTGCTACCCCTGGCGGCCCAGACCCGCCACCCCGAGTTCCCGCAGGTAGCCCGCGCCAACGCCCTCACCTTTGATATGATCTACCAGCAGCCGGTGAGCTACGAGTTCAGCCGGGTGCAAGTACCTACGCTGCTCATCATCGGCCAGGACGACCGCACGGTGGTAGGAAAGGGCCTCATCAAAGACCCCCAAACCCTGGCCGCAATGGGCCAGTACCCCGAGCTGGGCCGCCGCACGGCTGCGCAAATAAAAGGCAGCAAGCTGGTTGCGCTGCCGGGCATAGGCCACATTCCGCACCTGGAAGACCCGGGCAAATTTCAGGCGGCGCTGCTGGCGTTTTTGTGGTGAGGCGTATCGGCAGCGGAGCTACGCGCGAAAACGGCCAACGCCGACTACTGCTTCTGCCAGTTACATTTCTAGCTCGTTTAGGTTAGCACAAAGTGCGCCTAACCTCAGGCCGATGGCTGCTTCCAGGCGGGGCGCGGCTTGAGCTACTATTTGCCATTCATTTAGCAGGATGAAGTAGTAATTTAATTAGATTTGGCCAGCAAAAATTCTGTGCGTCCGAATCCTATGAAGCACTTTTATATTTATTGTGGCCTGGCTGCCTGCACTATAAGTGCCGCCGTAGCCCAAACCGGCGGCGTACGTATCGGCTCAGCCGGCGCTCCTGATCCCAAAGCGGTACTCGACCTCTCCGCCACCGACAAGGGTCTGCTGATTCCGCGGATGGACTCTGTAACGCGCGTGGGCATCGGTAGCCCGCCCGACGGCCTGATGGTGTTTCAAACCAATGGCCGCCGGGGCTTCTGGTACGCTATGAGTGGTACCTGGCTCTTCATCCCCGACAAGGCCCGTAGCGGCGACAACCTCGGCAACCACGTGGCCACGCAAACCCTGGACCTGAACAACAAACGCCTGCAGGGCATTGCAACCGCTGCTCTCGGCGACTCGACTTCCCAAGTGGAAATCCGCTCCTTAGTACCCAGCAAAAGCGTGGCCCTGATGACCCGCAGCATCTACGGCCGCAACTACACCCGCACCATGCTCTCGGGCTATGGTGTGGGGCCATACGGCGTGGATATCGACTACGCCGTGTGGGGCAACGCCTACCGCTCCGAAGGTTGGGGCGGCATCTTCACGGCGGGCCGCCCCGGGCAGCCCCTGCGCTGGGTGGGCCTGGCTGGTCACCCTGGCTACGTCAACGCCAACTCGGCCATCCGCATCGTCGATGGTACGCAGGGCGTAGGCAAGGTGCTCACCTCCGACGGGGTAGGCAACGGCAAGTGGATGCCGATAACGGCGGCGGGAGGTAACTTCAACCTGGGTACTTACAAACTAGTGGGCAACGGCGGAAGTCAAGGCCTCACCATCAGCAACTCTGGCCAAGTGGAACTAGGGGGCATGGCCACGCCCTCACTGCTGCTGCACTCCAATACCAACAACAGCGTGAATGGAGCCACATTACGCTTCCGCGAAAATGATGTCAACTACGGCTGGAACCTGCGTCATAATAACGGGGGTAACGAGGGCGGCAGCACCGCAGACCGCCTGATTCTGGACCGCCTGAACGGTGCCGGGGCCGTGGCTGTTATGACTTGGGACCAAGGCACGGGCAATGTAGGGGTCGGCACCACCGCCCCAGCGTATAGGCTCGACGTGAACGGCACCATCCGCGGCAGCAACGTGTCGGCTTCCGATGTACGCTTTAAGAAGGATGTGCGCCCCCTTAGTGGCGCCCTGGCCGCCGTGCGTTCTTTGCGCGGAGTGCGTTACCAGTGGAATGCTCTGGGTGTGCAGCATGGCGGGCAAGCCGGGGCTGAGCAAGTGGGGGTGTTGGCCCAGGAAATCGAGAAAATATATCCTGAGTTGGTGAGCACTGATGCTCAGGGCTACAAAGCCGTGAACTACGCCCAACTCACGCCCGTGCTGCTCGAAGCCATCAAAGAACTGGATGCCAAACTGCTCATCCAAACCCAGCGTGCCGAACAGGCCCAGGCCGCCCAGCAAGCCGACCACGCAATGCTGCAAACGCTGCAGCAGCAACTAGCCCAGCTAAAGAACTCCCTGGCTCCGGCTGTGCAAGCCCAGCGGTAGCTCGGGTTATTCCAATATCCGCAGACTCTCGGCCGAAATCAGGGGAGAGGCCTGGTAGCGCCCTTCGCGCGGGCCGTTTTCCAGGTTGAGCACGCCGCGGGGGCAGGCCGTGCTGCACAGGCCGCAGCCTACGCACGCGGCCCGAATGATGGGCTCCCCGCGCTGGGCGTACTGCTTCACGTCGATGCCCATCTCGCACACGTTGGAGCAGTTGCCGCAGCTGATGCACTGCCCGCCGTTGGTGCTGATGCGGAAGCGGGAAAAGTGCTTCTGCAGCAACCCCAGGTACGCCGCCATGGGGCACCCGAAGCGGCACCACACCCGCGCGCCCATCAGCGGGTAGGCACCCACGCCAATGACCCCGGAGAAGATAGACCCGATAAAGAAGCCGTATACCTTGCTCAGCCCTTCGAGCGGGCTCACCCCATCAACCAGGGGCAAGCCCGAGCTGTGAGGCGAAGTAAACCAGCCCGGCAGCACGCCCGCCGCACCCAGCCACAACAGCGCCGTAACCAGCACGATAAAGCCCAGGATGGGATAGATGAGACGCACTTCCCAGCGCCAGGCTGTGCGGCTTTTGTCGGAGAGGTGGCGGTACTGGTCGCCGGCGGTTTCGGCCAGGGCTCCGCAGCCGCACACCCAGGAGCAGTACCAGCGCTTCCCGAAGAAGTACGTCAGCACCGGCGTGGCGACCAACGACATCACCGCGCCCCAGAACACCATAAACACGCCCAGGGCCCGGCCGTCGCGCACGAGGTAGTCCACAGTGCCGGGAAAGAGGTAGTCGTACTTGAGGGGCCAGAAGTAGCTGAAGTAGAACTCCGGCTTCTGCAGGGCCAGCAGCAGCCCCGGCAGCAGCCAGGAAAAGCCCAGCTGAAAAAACATAACCGACCCCGTGCGAATACGCTGGTAGGGGGAGTGGCGGTACTTATACAAAGCCCGCGCCCCCATCAGCAGCACCGCCAGCGTGTAGAACGTGCCGTAGAGAAACCACTGGTCGGCGGGCCGGTGGCGCAGGGTTTGGCTGAGGCCGTCGAGGGGGCGGATGAGGTTTTCCAGGTACTGCGGCCACCAGTACAGTACCACGTAAAAGCCCGTCAGGACGATGCCCGTCATCCAGGCCACGGCGCCCCGGGCCGTGCTGGAGCGGGCCCACAGAAAGTTGTGGCGCACCCCGGCCGGACCCTGGCCAAATTTCCACCAGCTCCAGCCCAGCGTGCCCGCGCTCAGCAGGGCTATACCCAGCCAGAAAGCCGGCCCGCGCAGGCCCGCCGGGGCTGCCGCCGTCACCAGCAAAGCCAGCAGGCCCAGGGCAACCAAAGCCAGCCAGCTCCGCTCGGCCGGGGCAGTAGCCGGGGTAGGGTGGGCCAGGGGTTGGGCAGGGAAGGAGGAAATTGTAGTCATACAACGGTGTAGTTCAGAACGCCATGCTGAGCGGAGTCGATGCATCGCTACCGCTTTGTCCTCATGTCATGAATCAGTCAGCAGTGAAAATGCTTCGGCTGCGCTCAGCATAACGGCTTATTGGTGTAGCCATTCAGTCAACTAGCCACTGCTAGTGATGATGGTGGCCGGTAGGGGGCTTGCTGAAGAAATTGCTGAGGGTGCCCACCACGAACAGGCCCGCCCAGCACACATACAGCCAGTGGAAGCCAGCCGGCTGCGGATGGCTGATCAGAGAAAGAATAAGCTGGGCCCCCAGGCTCATCACTATGCCCACCAAGGCAATGTATTGCCAGGCATTGAAGGACGCCGGGTGGTAGAGCTTTCGGAAATCGGGTTTATCGTTCATGGGGGAGACTAGGTGGAAAAAAGGCGGGTCAGCAGGCCCTTGCGGCGACGTAAAACCAAGGGTAGCAGCGTCGGGTTTTGTTGGTTGAAGGCGGCTAGGACGGCCTCTTCGTGCTGAGGGAAGAACTCCGGGTCAAAGTTAGCTTCTCCCAGGTGCTCCAGGGCGTGGCGCACCGATACCCCCTGGCGGAGCCACCCGTCGCAGACCGCGTGGCGCAGCCGCAAACCCAGAGCGTTTAGGCCAAGAAGGGTGAGGTTGTCGTCGAGGCGGTAGTGCAGGCGCAGGCCGCAGTGGCCGCGGGCGGGCTGCCACCAGAAGCTGGCCTGGCCTTCTACGGGGCGGGGCGGAACCACGCCGTAAGTCTGGTATTCGAGGTCGAAGAATTTGGCCGAGTTAAACCACGGACCCCGACGGTAAGGAGTAAGTTGCCCGCAGATGGTGTGGGCCACGGTTTCGCCCTGCATGCGGCCCGTGTACCAGAGCGGCTCAATGGCCGCCTCCCCGGGCGGGGGCTGGCGGCGCTGGGCACAATCGCCGGCAGCGTAGATGCCCGGCACGGAGGTTTGCAGCAGCTCATCCACCAGCACTCCCCGGTCGGTGTCGAGGCCCGCGCTCTGCGCCAGGCTAAGATTGGGCTGCACTCCGGTGGCTATGCCCACCCACTGGGCGGGCAGCTCCTGACCGGTGGAGGTGCGCACGGCCTGCACCCGCCCGCCCTCGTCGCCAAGGAGCTCGGCCAGCTCAGTGCGGTACTGCACCAGCACGCCATGTCGGCGGAACTCCGCATCAACCAGGGCCGCTTCTTCCGGGGGCAGCACGGAGCCCCAGTAGTGGGCATCGCGCACGAGCACGGTGACGGGAATGCGCCGGGCGTGCAGCATCTCGGCCAGCTCTACCCCAATAAGGCCGCCGCCCACCACCACGGCCTGCTGCACGCCGGGGGTAGTGGCCGCCATCAGCTCCACGTCGGCTTTCGAAACCAGGCCCTGCACCCCACTTAGCTGCTGCCCGGGCCAGTCGGCGTAGCGCGTGGTGGCGCCGGTAGCCAGCAGCAGGGCGTCGTAGGCCAGAGGCGGGCCGGCGGCAAGGTGTACCAGCCTCTTCTCCACGTCAATGGCCGTGGCGTGGTAGTGCACCAGCTCCAGGCGGTTTTCCGGCCAGTACCAGTCGGCGTGGGGCTTCACGTCTTCCCAGCGCATGTGGCCCATGTAGAGGTACATGAGGGCCGGCCGGGAGAAGTGGTGCGGGCTTTCCGAAGAAACCAGCGTGATGCGGGCCTCGGGCTGCAGGCGGCGCACGGTTTGGGCGCAGCTCACGCCCGCAATGCCATTGCCGATGATAACCAGGTGCATAAAAAAGCAGGAAAGACAGCCAGCGGAATGCTGGCAAAGATGAGCAGAAAACCGGGCCCACCTGCCATACGCACGCGCCGGCCCCGGCGGATGTAGACGGGTACGTTTCCTTGGAACTATGCGGCGCCCCGCGCGTAGGAGAGTAGCATCACCCTTCAACCAGCGAAATACTATGGCAACGCCCACCAACCAGAACGAAAACGTGCCCGCCTCCGAAAATAAAGCCGCCCACAACGAGCAGCTCGAAAAGGAGCGGGAGTACAAGGAAGACCAAAGCAACGAAAAGCAGTCCAGCGACCCTTCGGCCCAGCGCAACACTGGCGCCAACGGCTACGACCAGCGCAACAACCAGAAGGACCAGCTCGAGAACCTGCACATCCACGGCGACGATACCACGCCTTATGGCGCCAACGACCACGGCTCGGCCCCGGTGAGCGAGCAGAAGCAGGGCCCCGGCTTCGACGTGGAGGGCAGCTACGATATGGGCAACCCCATCCGTACCCGCGACCAGGAGTTTGGGGAGGAAGCTCCCTCGGGCCCGGCCCGCCCCGCCCACGACTAACCACGCCTACCGCGTGCCATCAGCCCCGCTCAGAACCCTGAGCGGGGTTTTTTGCATTTAGGCAGGGTGCCTAGGGGAATAGGCGCTCAGAAAAGAGGCCACAAGTAGTGAAGAGTAGTACAATAAGTGGAATAGGGGAAAGATTCGGCTTAAAAAAATTAGGATTATCGCCCTCCGACAAAATATATTTAGCAACTCAAGTGCGGCAACGCCGGCTTGCCGCCCTCGCTCGAGGTCCTTGTTCCGAATTCTAACCTTTTTCTAATCCACCCCATAACCTCTTGCTACTGCGTATGAGCCAGAACCCTTACGAAAACGATAACGCTGCCTGGGAAGAAGAAGAGCGGGCCCTCTCGGCCGGCAACACGCGCCTGGGCCTCATTGTGGGCGCGGTGCTGCTGCTGGCGGGGCTGGGCATTGCCTTTGCTCCCGGCACCACCAAGAAAGCCGATGGTACTTCGACGTCTTTTGCCGGGGCAGTGCTGCTCGATGGGGAGGCCAGCGTGACTGGGACCTCGGAGAAGCCTGCGGCGGCTGAGGCCACCACGGAAGAGGCTGCAGCGGCCGATGCCGCAACGACTACCGTGAAGACAACGACCACAACCAAAACGGCTGCTCCCGCCACTGCTGGTAGTGCCACCGTAGCTGCCACGCCGGCGGCCGATGCCGCCCCCGCGGCGGCTCCCGTAGAAGAAGCCCCGGTGGTGGCCGCTGCACCCGCCCCGGCGCCCGCCGTGGAGGAAGCCCCCCAAACCACCAACCTCAAGGGCCGCGTGCTGGATGAGGATGGGCAGCCCCTGGCCGGCGCCACGGTGTTCCTGAACGGCTCGAAGAAAATTGCCAGCACCGACGCCAACGGCAACTACACCATTGAGGTACCCGTGGGCGAAAACACGCTCACCTACGGCTACGGCGGCTACCAGGACCAGGTAACCCGGGCCCGCACGGGCCAGGCTGTCAACGTAACCCTGCTGCCCAAGGACGGAGCCAAGCGCCGCCGCCGCTAGAACAGGGCTGGCCCTCTCTCTGAAACGCAGATAAGAAGCCAGATAACCCCAAACGTAAAAAGGCCCCGGCTTACCAGCCGGGGCCTTTTTTGTGCAGCCTGTATAGCACACCGCTGGAGCAGCCCTAGGCAGCCGGCGTACTGCCCAGGCGGCTGCGGAAGATATAGTACACCGGCACGCCCAGGGCGACCAGCAGCAGACCGTAGCGGGAGTACTCGGCCGTGTCGGGGGCCAGGAGCAGGATGATGCAGAAGGCCGAGGCCAGGGCCACGTAGAGGCCCGGCACCAGGGGGTAGCCCCAGGCGCGGTAGGGGCGCGGGGCCTCGGGCCGGGTGCGGCGCAGCACGAAAATGCCGATGATGGTGATGACGTAGAACAGAATCACCGAGAACATGACGTAGTTGAGCAGCTGCCCGTAGGAGCCGCTTAGGCACAGCAGGGACGCCCACAGGCACTGCACCCACAGGGCGCGGGCCGGCACACCGGCCGCATTCAGGCGGGCCAGGCCGGAGAAGAACAGCCCGTCTTTGGCCATGGCAAAGTAGGCGCGGGCCCCGCTCAGGATAATGCCGTTGTTGGCCCCGAAGGTGCTGAGCATGATGAGCACGGCCATAACGATGGCACCCACCGGCCCCAGCACGTGCTCGGCTACGGCGGTGGCTACCCGGTCGTCGGTGGCGTACTGGATGCCGCGGCCAGCCAGGGTAGTAGCCTCCGGCGAGCCAACCAGGGGCAAAGCCAGCAGGTAGACCACGTTCACCAGAATGTAGAGGGCCGTGACGATGGCGGTGCCGGTGGCCATGCTGCGCACCAGCGTCCGCTCGGGGTTCACGATTTCCTCGCCCGCGAAGCCGATGTTGTTCCAGGAGTCGGAGGAGAACAGGGAGCCGGTCATGGCCATGCCGATGGCTACCACGAGGCCGGACAGGTTTAGGGGCAGGGGCGAGGCCGTGACGCCGGGCGCGGGGTAGCGGGTGGCCGTCCACATATCGGCAAAGTTGGCCTGCACGGCTTCGGCGTTGAGGCCCAGCACCAGGCCGCCGATGATGAGCAAAGCCAGGGCCACCAGCTTGGTGGAGCCCAGCACGTTCTGAATAAGCTTGCCGGTGCGCACGCCCTGAGCATTGAGGGCCGTGATGCCCACAATGAGGATGATGGCCAGCAGCTGTACACTGCTGAAGTCAAACGGCCCGAGGCGGAACAGCACGTTCTTCACCGAAAACCAGGGCACCAGCACCCCCGTGAACTTGGCGAAGGCCACGGCCACGGCGGCAATTACGCCGGTCTGAATCACGAGAAACAGCGTCCAGCCGTAGAGGAAGGCGGTGAGGCGGCCAAAGGCTTCGCGCAGGTACACGTACTGGCCGCCGACCTTCGGAAACATGGAGGCCAACTCCCCGTAGCTCACGGCCCCGGCCATGGTGATGACGCCCGTGAGCAGCCATACCACCAAGAGCCAGCCGCTGCTGCCTACCTGCCGGGCAATGTCGGCCGACACAATAAAAATACCGGAGCCAATCATGCTCCCGGTCACAATCATGATGGCGTCAAAGAGGGTGATGGCGCGCTGAAAGTGGCCTTGCTGTTCTTCGGGCATAGAGGGGGGAAGGTGAAGTTTGGGCGGAAGATAGGAATTGACGGGGGGATATAGCGAAGCCCGACAGGAAGGCAGCCCACTAAGCTCCCGCAGGCCGACAACACAGCATCCGGGGCGGGCACGACCCAACTACAGACCAGCGGGCGTAGCGCGCCCTGCTGGCCTACCGCTCAGCTATGGGGAATGGGGGGGCAGGCGGGCACTACTGTACCTGCACGCGGCTGGTGTAGCGGCGGCCCAGGGCATCGGTGGCGCGCAGGGTATAGAGGCCGGGCTTGAGGCCCATCACCGCTACCTGTCCGGTTGCGCTGATGGGCGCTTGGTACGCCAGGCGGCCCAGGGCATCAACGAAACGGACGGAGGTGCCGGTAGGCAAACCCGGCAGGTGTACTACGTGGTAGGCGGGGTTGGGATAGGCGCTGAGTTGCGTGGTCTGGCTCGGGTGCACGGCCAGTGCCGTACCTCCGAGCTGGGCCAGAAACGTGGTCCGGGCGCCGGTACTGAGCGACAGTGTCCCGAAGGCGCTGGTGCCTTCAAAAGACCCCAGGACGTGCAGGATACCGTTGGCGTCGAACCCAAGCTGGCGGGCGTTGTCGAAGCCGGTGCCGCCGGCCTGCTGGGTCCAGCGCACCTGTCCCTGGGGGGTGTAGGCCGCCACTAGCGCGTCGCGGCTGCCCGCACTGGTAACAGTGCTGGTGCCTAGGTGGGCAGTTTCGGCGAAGTTGCCGGAAAGGTACGGGTAGCCGGCCTCGTCCAGTGCGAGGCCACTCCAGCCATCGGAGCCGGGGCCACCGGAGGTGCTTACCCACTGCAGGCTGCCCTCGGGCGAGTAGCGGAGCAGAAACCCATCGAAGTTACCCGCGCTGGTGACGGTTTTACCATCGAAGTTGGCTTCACCGGTAAAGCCCCCCGCCAGGTAGAGGTTGCCAGCCGCATCTACCAGCCCTTCCCCGTTGTAGTCGGCGGCGGGGCCACCCAGCTGCCTGGCCCACTGCGGTGTGCCGGCCGCATCGTATTTCACCAGGAGGATGTCGTTTTCGCCCCGGGTAGTGAAGGTGGTGCTACCCACCACAGCGGGCTGGGTGAAAACCGTGAGCAGATACATTTCTCCCGTAGGAGCCACCGTGACGCGGGGAGCAGCGTAGGTAGCGGAGGTAGTGCCGGCAGCTGGGACATAGAACACGCTGGGCGTGAGCGACTGTAACTCTCCGGTAGCGGCGTCGAAGCGGGCCAGGTAGGTGCCAAAGGAGCCAGGGGTACCCATCGGCCCGGGATAGGTGATGTTGGTGGAGCCGATGCTGAGGCTGCTGCTGTAAATGCCCGAGACGACTACGTGCCCCTGGTCATCCAGGTCTAGGTCGTTGCCCCCATTGGTGCGGGTACTGGGGACGCTCTGCCGGGCCCAGGTGGGGGTGCCGTCGGGGGTGTACCGGACCACGAAAGACTTGCCCGTGGTGCTGGCCCCATCCTCCAGGGTGAGGCCGTTGCCAAGCGAGATAGTACCCGAAAAGTTGCCCGTGATGTAGGGATTTCCGGCCGCATCGAGGGCTAAGGCCACGGCCAGGTCGTTGCCGGGGGAGCCCAGTTGCCGTACCCAGGCCACGGTACCATCGGGGGCGTATTTGGCCAGGTAGCCATCCACGTTACCCAGGCTGGTGAGCGTGGTAGTGCCTATGGTGGTCGTATTGGTAAAGCCGCCCACCTCGTAGGTGTTGCCAGCGGCATCTACTCCTATCATGGTGGCATACTGCGAGCCTGTTCCCATGTTATAGGCGGCTTGCCAGGTGGGGGCTGTTTGGGCCCAGGCTCCGGAGCTACAGCCCAGCACCGTGAGCAGGAGGGCCGAGCCGCGAAGAAAAGCGGAAGTAGAAAGGGGCATAAAAACGAAGGAGATGGGAATAACAGCGTTGTAGGCAGCCGCACGCAAGTTGAAAGGAAGTGTGGGCGCTATACGAGCAGGTAAATTACTACTCTGCTATCAGCCCATGAAATTAGCGGTTGCGGCCGGGCCGCAGTACCCGGGCTACCTCACAACGGCAACGACGCGGATACCCAACACGGGCAACGAGTTACCGGCGAGGCCGGCCACACGGCCCGGGTACCAGCGGGGCCCGGTACCGACCGTAAAAAACATATAGCGAATGTATAATACTAGCAAGCGGGAGGGCGTTAGGCAGGCATTATTCACCTTTCACTTATTTACGTTTATGGCACGCGTTAAGAACAACATTATCACCCAGGGCCTGAGCGGCACCATCGGCGGCACGCTGGTATTCCGGCAGGTGGGCGACCGAACCATTGTATCGGCGGCCCCGCGCGAAACGGACAAGGCGCCCACGGCCAAGCAGCTGGCCCAGCGGGAGCAGTTTCAGCAGGCGGCCCTCTATGCCAAGGCGCAACTGGCAGACCCCGCCAGCAAGGCCGCGTATGAGGCTGCCCGCGACGAAGATGGTAGTACTGCCTACACCATCGCCGTAGCCGACTTTATGCAGGCTCCCGACATTCACGAAATCGACCTGACGTACTATACCGGCAAAATAGGCGACACGCTGCGGGTGCGGGTGACGGATGATTTCCGGGTGCAGGCCGTGACGGTGCGCATCGAGAACAGTGACGGGACGCTGGTGGAGGAAGGTGCCGCCGTGCCGGACGCCAACGGCCTGGACTGGACCTTCACCGCTAAGAAAGCCAACGCTTCCCTGGCGGGCGACAAAATAACCATCTGGGCCACGGATAAGCCCGGCAACCTGAGCACTACTACCCGCACCTTGTAGTTGTTGCTTCCCGGTGGAGTACAACTTGTAGCTCCAGCTCGGATTAGGTAAAGTGGCCAGTTTGACCGAAGGCACACCGAACCCACTCCGAATCTTCTCCAAACCCTGCACTACGGAAAAATACAAATAGCCGCCCCGGATTACGGGGCGGCTGTTTTGGGCTGAAAAAGCTTATTGAACCTGCACGCGACTGGTATACCGGCGGCCCTGCGCATCGGTAGCCTGCAGGGTGTAGAGGCCAGGCGTGAGGCCCACAACGGATACCTGTTTTTGTGCGGTCAGAGAAGTTGCGCGCACTACGCGGCCGAGGGCATCATGCAGTTGGATGCGGCTGCCGGCAGGAAGGATAGAGAGGGTCAGCCAGTTAGTAGCAGGGTTGGGGTACAGCGTGAAAGAGTTAGCTGCGGCCGATGCAGTGGCCGTAGAGACTGCTGCGTGAAAGAAACTACTGGACTCGCCTGTGCCCACCCTAGTGCGCACACTGATGGGGCCCGATATAACTCCCTCAGGCACTTTAGCCAAGAGTTGAGTTGATGATTGTACGCGCAGTGCCGCCGCCGGAACTCCGTTGAAGTATACCTCCCTGACCCCCACAAAGCCAGAGCCATTGAGGGTAACTTCCTGCCCAGGAGCACCACTGTTAGGAGCCAAGCTGGCAACAGCCGGTACTGCTTGGTTATCGTCAAGCCAAGCTAAAAAGATGTTGGGTAAGCCACCACCTGCTAAAGTGGTAGTGCCAAAAGCAGCTTGGCCCCAATAATTGCCTAATAAGCAAATGCCCCCATCAGGCATAAGAACTGCGCGGTATACTTCTTCATCGGCCTCACCACCGGTGCTTTTGGCGCCCAGCCATTGCCCGGCTGAACTGAGCCTGGCTACGTAGAGGTCTTCCGTGGTTTCAGAGCCAGAATTCTTCAACGTGGTTGACCCTATCTGCATAGTTGGGCCAAAAAAACCTCCTGCCACTACCAAGTCCCCATTCGGGGTAAGCACGATACCGCTGGCAAAGTCATGCGCGTCACTACCACTCTGCGTTGCCCAGCGCCAAGTACCATCTTCCTTTAAGGCTGCAACATAGGTGTCGATAGTATTCTCCTGACCTTTATTGTCCAACGTAGTAGTGCCAAACATAGATACCCGACTAGATAAGCTACCTGTGATATAGACCTGACCACTGCGCTCAACGGTTATGCCCAGTATACTTTCATGGTCGATACCGCCTGCACTGGCTGCCCACGACCAACTGCCCATAGGCGTACGCTTTGCCACAAAGACGTCATTAGTGTTCGGGGCAGCGTTAGTCAGCAAGGTGCTACCAATCTGAAAGCTGGCGCCCTGAAACGTGCCACCTATGTAGGCATTACCAGCGGCGTCTAAATCCATGAAATGAATGGATTCGATAGCAGGAGAACCTATGCTCTGAGCCTTAAGCCACTGACCATTGTTAGCATCGAGTTGAGCCACGTAAATATCGGTGCTGCCACCAACAGCAGAAGCATTGGTAAGGATAGAGGAGCCAAAAGTAGCTTGAGTACTGCTAAATCCACCTGCTACCAGCAAGCTGCCTGTTTCCTCCACTACCAAGGCCGACGCATAGGCTTCGCCATTGTTGCCCCCTTGTGTGGCCCACAGCCAATTGCCGTTCGTATCGAGCTTGGCTACGAAGACGTTAGCCCGTTGATTGGAGGAAGCCGGTAGGATGATGGTGCCAAAGACAGCTTCATTGCCATAGGATCCCGCAACGTATACATTCCCTTGCGCATCAACGTCTACGGCAGTGACAGAGGGACGGGAAGAACCTCCAACCTGTTTAGCCCAGAGGTAATTACCCCGAGCATCAAACTTGGCTACAAACATGTTTGTCTGATTTCTATAGCTTATTAACTCCAGGTCGCCAAAGTATAGACTACCGCCAAAGCTCCCGACCACATAGATATTGCCATCCGTATCGACGGCCAATCTTCCTCCCCAGCTTTCCCCCCGATTTCGTGTGTGCCCAGCGGACACAGCGTGGCCAAACTCGACTGTTTGAGCGTGCCCTGCGTAGGGTGTGAGAATAGTTATGCCTAATAAAATCAGAAAGCCAAGCTGATTGACGATAGCAGGGATTGTAAAAAGACGCATAGGCGCTTGATTAAATTAAATAATGAGCAAGGAGACAACGGTTGTTCAAGTATACCGGAAGATCATAGTATTTCTGACAACTCTCCAACTTTGGCTCTTGTTAGCGCAGAGTTAACTCATAGGGCAGAATATCAGGCTGAAGCAATATTAGTAAACTCAAGAGGATGAAGGCCCCGCGTACGTGCCGAACAGCCAGTCCCAGAGGGAGGTGTAGAAGCCGAAGTTGTGGGTGTCGTGCTGGTGGTGCTGGAAATGGAAGCCGGAGGAGCCCAGGTGCCTGAGCAGGGGGTGGCGCGCCCAGGAAGCCGGAAACGGCTCGACGCCGCAGTGGCCCAGCACCCCAAACAGCACGTTCACGGTGAGGTAGGCCACAATGGCGGCAAAGCTGGCCGGGTACACGTACATCAGCAGCAGCCACAGCCCGCCGAAGCCTACCGTTTCGATGGGGTGGAGCACAAACAGGTCAATAGGCTGGGGGGCGGTGTAGTGGTGGTGCAGGCCGTGCACCCAGCGGTAGAGCACGGTGTGGTGAATGAGGTAGTGGAACACATACATGAGCAGGTCCATGCCCAGGAACAGCACGAGGAAATCGAGCAGCACCCGGTAAGAAACGCCGGTTCGGATCTGGATAAGCCCCTGCTGCCAGAGCCAGCAGCCCGCGTAGGTAATGCCGGTGTTAAGGAGCAGGGTGCAGGCAGCCAGCCCGATTTCCGGGCGCGTCACCGGCTGGTAGAGCGGCCCCAACGCCCGGGTCCGGCCAAACAGCCATTGGAGCAGGTACCCGAAGCCCACGGCCAGCAACAAGACCAGCAGGTTTTCGACCAGGAACAGGGGCAGGGCCACCTGCCAGGGCAGTTCTTTCAGGAAATCGAGCAGGGCCATTGGGGGAGCGGGCAATAGGTGGCCCAGCGGCGCAAGATACCCGTTTTGGCAGCTTGGGGCTGAGGGCAACGGCGCTATTATTAGCCAGCGGTAGAGATGCTTCGACAAGCTCAGCATGACGGTCTGTTTTTACGGCACTCATCCTGCGAGTATGCGCGGCATTGGCTTAGCGCACGGACTGCTTGTTGCTGCTGTACCTGTGCGCTACGCCAGGTCGATGAAGAAGGTGGTGCCTTCGCCCTCCGTACTTTCCAGCCAGATTTTGCCCTCGTGCAGCTCCACAATCTGCTTGGTGATGAACAGGCCCAGTCCGGTGGTGGTGTCGCCGTAGAGGCCGGAGCGGGACGCCGTGCTGAACTTGTCGAACACCTTCGCTTGCAGCTCCTGCGGAATGCCCAGGCCCGTGTCCTTCACCACCAGCCGGATGTTCCCTTCGTGCTGCTGCAGGCGCACGCAGATGCTGCCGCCGGGTGGCGTAAAATTCATGGCGTTGGTGAGCAGGTTGTCGAGGATGCGGCCAAACTTATCGGCGTGGATGTTGGCCATCAGCGGGACTTGGGGCAGGTCCAGCTCCAGGGTAATGCCTTTGTCCTGCGCCACTACCCGAAAAACCAGGAGCCGCTCGGTGAGAAAAGCGCCCAGGTTGGTTTGGTGGGTTTCCAGCTTGGTAGCTTCCAGCTGCCCCAGGTAGAGCACGTCTTTCAGCAGTACCTCGGCCTCCGTGCAGGCCTGCTCAATCAAGCTCAAAAGCTTGTGTACGTTGTGTTGGGCGTCGGCTGGCTGCAGCAGCTGCAGGGCTTCTTCGCGCCTGAGCAAGTCAATCAGCAGCTGGATGTTGCTGATGGGGCTTTTCAGGTCGTGGGCGGCAAGGTGCAGGATGGTTTCCTGGGCATCGTAGAGGCGCTGGTGCGCTATAGCCAATTTCTTGCGCTCGGAAATATCCTCCAGGGTGGTGTAGCCCAGCTCGCCGCCGTCGTCGGGGAACAGCACGGACGTGACCTGGCACCAGAAAGAGGTGCCATCCTGCCGCACCAGGCAGGTTTCCAGCACAAAGTAGGGCTCTTTGTGGGCCCACAGGCTTTTCTGGAGCTTTTCCCAGTCGGCCAGGTGGTCGGGGTGGGCAAAGTCGAGAATACGCTTCCCTACCAGCTCCTGGGCCCGCGCAAAGCCCAGCATATCGGCCAGGGCCTGGTTGGCCTGAAGAATGTTCAGGTCGGGGTCGATGATTTTCTGGCCCAGGGGCGTATTCTCGAAGACCGTCCGAAAGCGCACCTGGCTTTGCTCGTAGGCCGCGTTGGGCACCGCCCGCAGGCGTTCATTCTCGGCCCGCAGGCGCTGAAGTTCGGCCTCAAGGGCAGGGGCGGCGGGCGGGCGGGAAGTAGAGTCGGGCATACAAGTCGGGGGAAGCAATAATCAACCCGCAACCTGCTGGTGGCTACTACAAGCGAGGCAGTAAGGTACCGCTTTCTGACAGGAAGTGCGGGCCGCCTGAAAAGTAGCTTGTTCGGCCGTGCAATCGGGGGCCTGCTTGGGCCGGCTAGGGGCAGACCAGAGCTGCCGCAGTCAGGCAAGGGCAGCTTGGCAGAGTAGGCGGGCAAAATAAAGCCGGTGGCCGCCCGGCCGCGGTTTCTACCTTTGGGTCTTACCCGTTACCCATACTACTACCGTCAATGATTATTTACGGAACCAATGGCTCCCACGTGCGCACCGTGGCGGCGCCGGCGCTGGCCTGCCCGGCCTGCGCCAACCCCGGGCAACTGAGCCTGAGCGTGTTCAGCCGTTACGCCCACATCTACTGGGTGCCGCTAGTGCCCTATGCCAAACCCGCCGTGGCGCAGTGCCTGCACTGCCAGGGGGCCTGGACCCTGAAAGAGCTGCCTCCCGAGGCCACCAACATCCGGGAGGACCTCCAAACGCTCAAGAAGCAGACCATGGCCCCTTGGTGGCACTGGTCGGGGCTGGTAGTGCTGCTGTTGCTGGCTGCCTGGGGGCTGTGGGCGAGTGGGCGCGACCAAAAGGAAAATGCGGCTTACCTGGCTGCCCCGCAGGTGGGCGACATCTACACCGTGCGCGAAAACGACTCGGCCGGCGAGTACAGCCTGTTGAAAGTGGTGCGCACCCAGGGCAACACGGTGGAGCTGGTGGCCAACGAATACGCCATCGACAACGCGCACCCGCTGGATAAGCTCAACGACCCGGCCAAGTACAGCAAGGAGTCGTTTTCGCTTTCGCAGCTGGACTTGCGGGTGATGCAGCAGAAGGGCCAGCTTACGGACGTAGACCGGCCGGAAAAATAAGCCCGGAGGCCAGGAAAAATGCCGGCAGTCGAAACAAAGCAGCCGGCCGCTGGTCTGCATGGTTGAGTTTCTTACGCTACCTTCTATGCTACACCTCACGGCTGCCGACATCCACGCGGCGGAGCGAATCTACCGTCTCAATCTGGTCAACAGTCTGCCTGGGTTTAAGCCCGCCAACCTGGTAGGCACGGCGGCCCCCGATGGCGTCACCAACCTGGCCATCTTCAGCTCGGCCCTGCATCTGGGCTCCGACCCACCTTTGCTGGGGCTGGTTACGCGGCCGGCTACGGTGCCCCGGCATACCTATCAGAACCTGCTCAGCAGCGGCTGCTATACCCTCAACCACGTGCCCCTTGCCCGGGCCGCGGCCGCGCACTATACCTCCGCCAACTTCGGTCCCGAGGTATCGGAGTTTGCGGCCTGCGGGTTCACCCCGGTGTACCGCGACGGGTTTGCCGCACCCTACGTGGCCGAGAGTCCGGTGAGCATCGGGCTGCGCCTGCAGCAGCAGGTGCCCCTCTCCAACGGCACGGTGCTGCTGGTGGGGGCGGTAGAGCACGTGTACCTGCACGAAGAAGGCCTGCGCCCCGATGGTACCCTGGACCTGGAAGCCCTGGGCACTACCTGCATTTCGGGCCTCGACGGCTACCACGCCGTGCAGCCCCCGGTGCGCTTCGACTACGCCCGCGTGGGGCAGCCACCCGTGGGTCGCTAGCCTACGCCCGGGCGGCCGGGGGGCGGGAAAGAAGTTGGGACAGGCTGCGGTGATTTTTCAGGTTCTCCTGTACCTTCGCCGCGCTAAAAACCAGCACTTGTCATGAACAAAGCCGTGTGCGCAGTGGGCCTCCTGGGGGCAATGGTAGGAAAAGCCACCCTCAGCCGCGCCCAGACGCCGGGCACCTGGGGCAGCTGGTTTATCGGCACGGTGCAGCTGCCCGGCACGCCCGAGAAAAAGTGGGGCGGCTTCGGCGAGGTGCAGGTGCGCACCAATGGCCTGTTCTCGCAGTACTTCTACCACGAGCTGAAGGGCGGCGTCAGCTACGACCTCGATAAGAACTTCACCGTGATGCTGGCGGGGGGGCGCTACGCCACCTACAAGCCAAAGGAAGTGGGCGAGGGGCCGCTGAACACCGAGGCGCGCCTCTGGCTGCAGATTACCCTGAACCAGTACATGGCGCGGCTGCGGGTAGAGCACCGCTACCGCCTGGAGCAGCGCTGGTTTAACTACAGCGGCGACAGTACCGGTACCCGCAACCGCCTGCGCTACCGCCTCAACACGTTTCTGCCCCTCAACAAAAGCGCCATCGGCCCCGGTACGGTCTTCCTGTCGGTGTACGATGAAATCTTCCTTAACCCGAAGGGGCCGGTGTTTGAGCGCAACCGGGTGTACGCCGGGGCCGGCTACCAGTTCAACAAGCACCTCACGGCCCAGGCCGGCTGGGTAAACCAAGCCAACTACAACCTGCCAGCCTACAAGCAAGGGCATTTTGTTCCGCAGGTTACCTCGGCCAAGCACAACGTGGTGCTGGCCCTGACGTACCGCCTGGCCCACCGCGCCGCCACCGCCGTGCCTGAGCACCTGCCCTCCCAGCAGGACTAAGCCCGGGCGCAGGCTCCTGGCCGGCGGGCAGCGAATAGGTCGTTACCTTTGCCGCTTCCGATTTTCCTCCCGCCCCGTGCTGCATGTCGAATAAGCTACTGGTGTTTCTGGCGGGGCTGCTGCTGCTTACCGCGCTCGGCTCCTACGTGTACTACCGCCGCACCGTGGCGCAGGTACCCGTAGATGCCTGGTCTCTGGTGCCGGACGACGCCGTGCTGGTGCTGGCCACCCGCGACCATCCCACCCTGGTGCGCCACCTGCGGGAAACCCAGCTCTGGGACAACCTGGCCGCGCTGCCTTACTTCCAGCAAGTGGAAGAAAACGCCCAGCTGCTCGACTCCCTGACCAATAGCCGCCACAACCTGCTGCGCTTCCTGGGCCGCAAAACGGTGCTGGCTTCCGTGCACATCACCGGGCCGGGCTCCTTCGATTTGCTGTACCAGGTGCCGCTGAACACGGTGCGTGAATACCGGCAGGTGCGCGCCGCCGCCGAGGCCCTGGCCCGCCACCCGCGCTTTCGCGTCAGCAGCCGCACCTACCAGGGCCACGTGCTCACGGCGGTGCAGGAGCGCGGCAACGGCAGCGGCGTTACGTACTTCAACTACCGCAACCATCTTATCATCAGCAGCAACCCGGGCCTGATTGAGAAGGTCATTGCCCGCATTGGCCACCCCGGCCAGGCCTCCGTAGCGGCCGACTTCCGCAACATCGACTACCTGCAGCTGCGGGAGGTAGATGCTACCCTGCTGGTGAACTACCGCCAGCTGCCGCCCTTTCTGGATGTGTTTTTTCGGCCCGAGCTCCGGCCCAGCGCGCAGGTGTTGACGGGCCTGGGTCGCAACGGCCTGCTGGAAGTGCAGCTGGCGGGCAACAAGCTGCTGATGAACGGCTTCACCAACCCCGAAACCGCCCGCGACGCCCTGCACCAGCGCGTGCACGGGCAAGCCGCGCAGCGCCTAGGCATGGCCGAGGTAGTGTCCCTGCGCACGGCCGTGCTCATGCACCTGGGAGTAGAGCAGCCGGGCAGCCTGCGCACTGGCCGCCCGCTGGCCGCGCCCGATTCGGCTACGGCCAGCGCCCTGGACAGCCTCGGGCGCCAGTTTACCCAAGAGGCGGCCCTGTGCTACCTGGCGGCTCCTTCGCCGCGGCAGGCCCCGGCCCGGCTGGTGCTGGTGCGCTGCCAGAACCCCACCCGGGTAGCAACGCTGCTGGGGCAGCTGCGGCGCGCCCGTGGGTCCAGCCCGGCTTTCGAGCGGGTAGGTCCCTACCAGATTCATAGCCTGGGCTTGCCTGAAGTGCCTGCCCGCCTGCTCGGGCCCATGTTCGGGGGATTTCCGGCGGCGGGGGCCGTAGCGCAGGTAGGCCATTACGTGGCCTTCGCCGATGACCCTGCCGCCCTCCGGCCCTGGCTGCAGGATGTGGCGGCGGGCAACGTCTGGACCCGCTCGCCCACCCAAGTGGCTTTTTTGCAGGAAACCCAGCCCCTGGCCCGCTTCAGCCTGTTCTTGGACACGCAGAATAGCTGGAACGTGCTGCTGCGCGGGTTGCGGGAGGAGCGGCGGGCGGGGCTACTGCGCAACGAAACCCTGTTTAAGCGCTTTCCCCAGGTGACGCTGCAGCTGGTGCCCGCCGAAGTAGAAGAGGGCCCCGCCGGCCAGTATTTCACGCAGATCCTCCTGCGCCGCCCCGCTGCTACGGTGGCCACGCAAACCGGCTCCCTCACCCGCGAAACCAGTGGCCTGCGCTTTCCCACGCCCCTGACGAGCCCGCCCGTGCTGGTGAGCGTGGCCAACGCCCGTACGCCGGGCATTCTGGCCCAGGACAGCGCCTACGTGCTGCACTACATCACCCCGGAGGGCATTATTGCCTGGTCCGATACGCTCAATGGGCCTTTGGTGGGGCCGGTGCGGCGCCTGGCGCTGGGCGGCAGCCAGGGTTTCCTGGTGGCTACGCCTAGCCGGGTGTATCACTACGACGTGCAGGGACGGGCGGCCCCGCATTTTCCCCTGAACCTGCCCGACTCGGTGCAGGCTAGTTCCCTGGTTACTTCGGGGGCCGACGGCCGGCAGCCCGCCCGCCTGCTGGTGGGCGGGGGCGGGGGCAACTTCTTCCTGTTCGACACCAACGGCAACGCCCTGCCGGGCTGGCAGCCCAAGCGGCTGGACTTTGCCCCGGCCGCCCCGCCGCACTACCTCACCATTGGGGGCTCCGATGTGCTGGTGGTGCTCCTGGAGAATGGCTACATCTTCGCCTTCGACCGCGCGGGCGGTACTTATCCCGGCTTCCCCATCAGCGTGGGGGCCCGTCTGCACACGGCTGCCTTCGTGGAGGCTGGCCCCACATTGCAGCGCAGCCGCCTGACGGTGGTTACCCAGCAGGGGGAGCGGGTGCAGTTCAACCTGAGCGGGTACATCCTCAACCGGAACCGGCTGAGCACCTGGACGCGGGGTACCACCTTCCGCATCATTCCCGATCAGCTGCAGCGAAGCTACGTGGTGGCCCGGCAGGACCCCACCGGCCAGCTCACCATCTTCGACGCGGCGGGGCGGCGCCTGCTCACGCGCCACTTCCTCACGGCCGACGAAAAGCCGGTGCAGTTCTTCGACTACGGGTCTGGCCGCCGGCTCGTAGCCATTACCGACCCCGGGCCCCAGCAGGTGTACTTGTTTGATGCCAAGGGCCAGCTGCTCAACAACCAAACCTTCCCCAGCACCGTGGGCGGGGTGCAGGCCACCTACGATGTGGGGGCCAACGCCTGGCAGCTCTACCACGTGCAGGGCCGGCAGCTGAAGCGCGTGCTCGTGCCCAATGATGGCCGCCTGCCGGTAGCCGCGCCGTTGCGCTAGCTAAGCCAGCCTTTCCGGTAGAAGTACACCAGCTGCACTATCACCACCGCTAACAGCACGCCCAGCAGTACCGGGTAGCCCAGCGGGTGATAGAGCTCTGGCATGTTGAGGGGGTTGATGCCGCCGTGCGGGTTTTCGCGCTGGAAGTTCATGCCGTACAGGCCCACCACGAAGCTGAGGGGAATGAAAATGGAGCTGATGATGGTCAGCACCTTCATTACCTCGTTCATGCGGTTGCTTTGGTCCGACAGGTAGAGCTCCACCAAGCTGTTGACGGATTCCTTGTAGCTCTCGGCCAGGTCGAGGGTCTGGATGGCGTGGTCGTAGCAGTCCCGGAAAAAGGCCTTCATGTCCTCAGACACTACTTCGTCGGGCATGCGCAGGATTTCCGTGATTTTGTCGCGCTCCGGGTACACCAGCCGCCGAAAGCGCACAATATCTTTCTTGACTTGCAGGATGCGGCCCAGCAGGCGGCGGTCGGCGCGCTTGGAGCGGAAAATCAGTTCCTCCAGATGCTCGATGTAGTCGCCAATGGCGGCCATGGTGGGGAAGTAGTGGTCCAGCACCACGTCGGTGAGGGTATACGCCAGGTAGAGGGGCGGACGGCGCATGATCTGGCTGCGGCCCGAGCGGATACGGTGGCGCACGGCGTCGAGGCAGTCGTTGTAGTCGTCCTGAAACGAGAGTACGTAGTTGGGGCCGGTAAACAAGCTCAGCTGGTCGTCGTCCACTTCGAGCTGGGAGGTGAAGTCCGTCATGCGCGAAACCAGGAACAGGCGGCCGTTGCCGAACTCCTCCACCTTGGCGCGCTGGTAGTCGCCGAGCACGTCTTCCATCTGCAGGGCAGGCAGCTCGAAGTCGCGCATCAGGCGCTCCATCAGCCCCAGGTCGTTGTAGCCGCGAATGTCAATCCAGTGGCGCAGGTGGCTGTTCTGCCGGAAGAAGGCCAATAGCTCGTCGTAGCTGGCGTACTCGTGCTCGATGAACTCATCGGCGTCGTAGGAAATCATGAACAGGCGTGGGGCCAGCGCATCGGCCGAGACCGTGAGCGTGCCGGGGCGCTGGCCCACCACCTGCTCGCGGGCCTGCTGGGTGGCCTGACGGTCGGATACGTGGCTGCGCTGGGTGGTTTCCGAGGGGTCGTCGGACTCAGCGGTGAGGGAGGAAGAAAGCTGCGGGTCCATGAAAGCAGGCGAAGGAAGGAGAAGAAAGCCGGGGCTTCCTACGCAAATAAGCCCGAAAAGACCAAAAACCGGCTAGGCGCGCTACCAGAGCTACCGGGTTTCCGTACTTTCGTTTTCTCCCACGCCCGCTTTCGTGTCTGCCACTCCCGCTCCTGATGTGTATCTGCCGCTCCCGGTTTCTGCCGGGCGCTACCAGCTGCGGGTGCGGGAAGGCCAGGGCGCCGCACCAGAACTTCCACTGGCCTTTGACCCCTGGCTGTATCTCACCCCGGCCTACCAACAGCTGCCCGCGCATGCGTCCCAGCAATGGCTGTTTTGCCTGGAAGATGCCGGGCAGCAGCAAACCGTGGGCTGGCTCACGGTCTTTGCCACGGACGTAACCCACGCCGTGCGCAGCCCTCACCAAGCTCCTTTCGGGGGCGTGCAGCTTACCAACCAAGTACCCTATGAGGTCCTGCACTGTTTTTTGGTCGCCGTTCAGCACTATTTGCAGGAGCAGGGAATCGAAATAGTGGAACTGAAGTGTGCCCCCGCCGCCTACAGCCCGCTGACGACAGCCCGCCTGACCCAAACCCTCACCGGGCTGGGCTACGCTATCAAACTGGCCGAAGTCAACTATCACCTGAGGTTGGCAGATCCTTTTGAGGCCGGGCTGCATTCCTCAGAAAAGCGCCGCCTGCGCAAGTGCCAGCGCGCGGGTATGTACTTCGAGCAGGAGCCGCCCTTGCTGCTGCCCGCCGCCTACGAGTTTATCGTGCAGTGCCGGCAGGAAAAAAAACAGCACTTTTCGGTGGACCTGGCCCGGCTCCAGGCGCTGTTCCGCCGCTTCCCCCGCGACTATTTCCTGTTTTCAGTACGGGATGCCAATGGGGAATGGGCCGCCCTCACCATTGCCGTGCGGGTGAACGGGGCAGTGCTTTACAACTTTGCGCCGGCTAGCCCACGGGCTTTCAACGCGTTTAGCCCGGTGGTGCTGCTCACGGCTGGCTTGCACCATTTCGGGCAGGCCAACGGTATGACGCTCCTCGACCTGGGAACGTCCATGCTGGGGCAAGAACCCAACTTTTCGTTGTTGCGGTTCAAGGAACACCTGGGTGGCGTACCAAGCCTGAAGTTTACCTTTGGGCGCCAACCCCATTGATGCTGCGCCGCGTGTTTTCTTCTGCTCCCTCTACTGCGCCGCCGGCTGACAAGCAGCCCTCGGTGGCGGGGCGCTTCGTGCGCGGCTCGGCCGGTTCCGGGGTAGCCATTCTGGCGCGCACGGCGGGCGCCCTGGCCCTCAACAAACTGCTGGCCCTCTACGGCGGGCCCGGCGGCCTCACGCTGCTGGCGCATTTTCAGAACCTGATGGCCTTGTTTACCACCCTGCCCAACGACGGGGTGCATAGTGGGGTAGTAAAATACCTGGCTCCCCTGCGGGCCGGGTCAGGGCGGTACCGCGTCTGGTTTGGCGCCGGGTTGGTGCTGAATGCCCTGGTGCTCGCGCTGGGGGCGGCCGTGCTGGCCCTGGGCCGTACGGAACTGCTCGGGGTGTTTAGCCCCTCGTGGCTGTGGGTGGCTTTGTTTGCTCTGGGCATAGCCGTGCTCACCGGGCACACTTACCTGGTAACGGTGCTGCTGGCGGCAGGGCGGCTGCGCGCCTACGTGGTCCTGACCACGCTGCTGAGCGGATTCGGGCTGCTGGCGGTGGGCGTGGGACTGGGCCTGGGCTGGTCGGTGCCCACGCTGCTGCTGACGTATCTGCTGGGGCAGGGGCTTACACTGCTGCCGACGGCCTGGGTAGCTTTCGGCCAAGGGCTGCTGCCGCGCCTGCGGGGCCCCGTGAGCCGACCGGCCCTACGGGAGCTGGGGCGCTTTCTGCTCATGGCCGTCAGCATTCTGCTGTTTAGCAAGGCCGTGGATTTTGCCATGCGCAGCTTACTGATTCGCTACTTTTCCCTGGCCCAGACCGACCTGTGGCAGGCCGTAGCCAAGCTGTCGGACAACTATACCATGGTTTTCTCGGCCGTGATGAGCAGTGTGTACTATCCCCGCTTGGCGGCTCTGGCGGGCCAGCCCGCAGAGCTGCGGAAGTATGTGCGCACGGTGCTGGGGCTGTTGGGGCCAGTCCTGGCCCTGGGGCTGGGGGCTTTGTATTTGCTGCGCGGGAGGCTGCTGCCCTTGCTGTTTGACACCTCATTTGCGGCGGCCGCCCCACTGCTGGGCCCCCAGCTCCTCGGCGACTGGGCCAAGTTCATGAGCTGGCTGCTGCTGTTTCTGCTGACGGCCCGGGCGCAGGTAGGCCGCTACGTGCTGGTGCAGGCGCTGTCGGCGGGGGCGTATGCCCTCTTGCTGGCCGTGCTGCTGCCCCGCTACGGCCTGCTGGGGGCGCCCCTGGCCCACGCGGCCCGCTTCGGGCTGGTGCTGCTGGCCGGGCTGGTTTATTTCAGGTCCGTGTGGTGGCCCCGTCGTTATGCTTAGCCCGGTGCCCGCTCCCTTGGTAACCATTGTGGCCCTGTGCTACAACCATGCGCCCTACCTGCGCCCGGCCCTGGACTCTATCCGGGCGCAAACCTACCCGCACTTGGAAGTGATATTGGTAGATGATGCCAGCACGGACGGCAGCGCGGCCATTCTGCAGGAATATGCGGCGGCCAACCCCACCTGGCAACTGCTGCTGCTGCCCGAAAACCTGGGCAACTGCCGGGCTTTCAACCAGGGTCTGGCGCGCACCCGGGGCGAGTTTGTTATTGACTTTGCCACCGATGATGTGCTGCTGCCCGAGCGGGTAGCCAAGCAAGTGGCCGCTTTTCAGCAACTGCCCGGCAGCTACGGTGTGGTGTACTCCGATGCCGAGCTGATTGACGAACAGGGGCGGGTGATGAGGCGACACTTCCGGCGGGATGCGCAGGGCCGGATTCTGGACCCGCAGCCCGCCAGCGGGTGGGTGTTTGCCGACGTGCTGCGCCGCTACTTCATCAGCACGCCCACCATGCTAATGCGCCGCACCACGCTGGAAGCCTTGGGCGGCTACGATGAAACCTTGGCCTATGAGGATTTCGATTTCTGGGTACGGGCTGCCCGCGACTGGGCGTTCTACTTGCTGGATGAGGTAACCACCCAAAAGCGCCGCCACCCCCAGGCCATGTCCCGGCGCGGCTACCGCCCCCACGACCCCTACCTGGCGTCCACCATCAAAGTCTGCCGGAAAGCTTTGCTGCTCTGCCGGGATGCTGCGGAGCGGCAGGCGCTGGCCGAACGGGTGCGCTGGGAAATGCGCCAGGCCGCACGCTGGCGGAGCTTTACCGGTGCCTGGGAGCTATACCAGCTGTTGCAACAGCTCCGGGCAGTGCAGCCTTCCGACCAACTACTGGGCGGAGCCCTGCGCGTGCTGCGCTGGTTCTAACGGCCTGTTCTCATGAGCAGGTGTAGGCAGCGAAACCTGATATAGCTCCACGGTGCCATCCTGGGCCAACAGGCGCCGCCTTGGAAACCAGCTCAGCACGGAGTCGGGGGAGTAGCGGATGAGCTTGCGGGTAAGCTCGTCGTTGCTCAGGATACTGCGGTTGAGCAGCAGCCAAGCGTGCTGACCCGGACCGAGTTGTACCGAGTCACGGGCCCAGTAACGACGGTACGAAAGGGTAGTGGGCACGCGGAAATCGTAGAAAAAGTCGTAGTTGCCAATCAGGTAGTCGTCTACCAGCACCACCCCGCCGGGCTTGCCCTGCAGGTACTGGTGGATGAGGCGCTGCTGGGCAAAATGCGCAGAGTTGGTGGGCTTGAGCATGATGTAGGCCGGGCGCACCACCAGCAGCGCGCCCAGTACAGCTATGGCCCCCACCGCTAAGGAAGCCGAGCCGGGGGCCAGCCAGCGGGAGAATCCCCGTAGCTGTTGCCGACTGGCCAGCAGTAGGCAGAATACGCCCATACCGCCATAGAGTAGGGAAACGCCGTTGTGCAGCCAAGCGGCGCAGCCTAGCAGCAGGCCACCCAGCAGCCCCGCCCCGCGGCCAGAGCGCACCAGCCGCTCCAGGCCAAATCCCGCGGCCAGACAAAGCGGGGGAAGTAGGGGAGTGGTCATGCGCGGCAGCAGCGAAATAGGGTTGTAATGGGCCAGCGAAGTGCTGCCCCACCAGTACAAAGCCAGCGTGCAGCCGCCTAGCGCCAGCCAGAACCGGGCATCACTCGGCTCCTGGGTTGTAGACGAAGCGGGCACAGCAGCCCGGCCCGCCAGCAGGAAAGCTACCCCCAGGCCGCTGCCCACCAGAAAGCCCACCGGCTGCCAGGTCAGGCGGGCCACCAGGCTGGCCCGGTTGCCCGAGAGGTAGTTGCCCTCACTCAGGAAGGCGTTGGTATTCTCAATCAGGTGGAGCCGGTAGAGGGCATCGTGGGTGTAGTGCTGGTAAAAAAGCAGCAGCCCGGCCAGCAGTGCTCCGCCCACCAGCAGGGCCACAACCCAGAACCGGAGGTGTCGCCGCCGCCACACGTCGCGCCCCAGCAGCAGTAGGTAAAAGGGCAGGTAGTAGGCTATGGTTTCCTTGCTGAGCAGGGCGGCAAAGTTCAGAAAGGCAAAGCCCGCTCCCCAGGCTGCGGGCCGGGTTTGCGGCGGGCGTCGTCCGTGTAGCAAAGTTGCGGCGCTGGCCAGGCACCAAAACATCAGAATATTATCGGGGTAGAGGTAGGTGGCCAGGTTAAGGGTGAAGTAGTGCAGCCCCAGCAGCAGCATGGCCCCCGCCGCCGTCACGGGGTGGCGCCGCCGGTAGAGTGCCCATAGCAACCCTGCGCACCCCAGCGTAGCCAGCAGCGGCCAGAGCGTGGTGGTGATAATCGAAATGCCGAACAGCCGGTACAGCAACGCCACCGGACCAAAAATCAGGGGGCGTTCCTTGAGGGGGTCGTGCAGCAGGCCCAGGGGGTCAGGCTCCACCCGAAAGGTGCCCGTCAGCAGCTGGTGCGCGTAGCGGGCGTAGTAATAGTCATCAAGGGCATACAGCCCTTCGTGGGCCAGCCAGAAGAACACGGTGGTAAACAGCACCACGCCCAGCAACGCGAAGTGAGGCAGACGAAGAAAGGAGCGGTTCACACCCGCAAAGCAACCACATTCACCGGAAACCTGTACGGTAAGCAGCCCCAATTTTCTATTCCCGATTCTTCGTCCAACCTTCGCAGTCATGTTCCCGCGCTGGCCTCGTTTTGTGCACTCCCTGCTCTTGCCGGCGGCGCTGTTGCTGGCTACGGGCCTGCAGCTGGGATGCTACTTCGAAACCAACGACGACCTGGCCATCATCCAACTGATCCGGGGCGTCACGGCGGCCGGCCCGGTAGGGGACTTGCACCTGTACCTGCACGGGCTAAGCGCGCTGCTGGCTTTCCTCTGCCAGACCTGGCCTGCCGTGCCCTGGTACGGCGTCCTGCTTTTCGGCTTGCTGTACGGGGCCACGGCCCTGGCCTTTGCCATCATCGACCGGCTTCTGCGCGGGCGCGTGCCTACTTGGAAGATTGCCTTGCTGCTGGTGCTGTTTTACGGTACGCTGTGGCTGGAGCACGCCTTGTGGTTTAACTACCTGCGCGTGCCGGTGCTGCTGGCGGGCTGCGGGCTGCTGTTTGCGGCCCAGCGGCCCGGCCAGCGCTGGGCGCAGGCGGTAGGCCTGGGTGCCTTTGTGGTGGCCTGGCTGATCCGGCCCAGCGCCGCCGATGTAGCCCTGCTGGCCGCCCTGCCCGGGATGTGGTGGCTGAGTGGCCGCCGGGCTCTGCCGCTGGCAGCGGGGGCGCTGGCCTGGGCCTTGGTGGCCGGCCTAAGCGTAGCCCTGCTGCGTCTGCCCACGGAGGCCGCCTACCGCCGCCTCGACGTGCTCAAATCCAACCTCAACGACTACCAGCTCTACCAGCTCCGGCCCCAGTCGGCTGCTGACTCCCTGGGGCTGGAGCTGGCCGCCAACTGGATGCTCGCCGATTCCACGCTGGTGAATGAGGCGCTGTTTACCCGGGCAACCAAGACCGACGCACCATTTTTTCGCCAGCACGTGGCCCCCCTCAAGCTGCGGGCTACCATCCTGCTGTTGATTCGGGACTACTTCCCGGCTTTGCTTGCAATGGCTACCCTGCTGGCCTGGGTGCTGGCGCATCCCGACCTGCGGCGGCGGTGGGAGTTCTGGCTGGCACTGGCTGCCTGGGCAGTTTTGCTGCTGGGTTTGGGCGTAGTGCTCAAGCTGCCCCCCCGGCTGGCCTTGCCACTGCTGGACTTGGTGGTGCTCAGCGCCCTGATTTTTGTGCTGCGCGACCAAATTGAGTCGGAGCGGCGGGCCGTGCGGGCGCTGGTACTGGTGATGGGCATAGCGGCCTTGCCCTACGCCGTCAAGACCGGGCACCGCCGGCAGATGCTGCGCGCCGAGCAGCACCGGGGGCTGCAGCTGCTCCGGGAAATGCGCCGCCGCACGTACCCGGCCGCCGTGGTCGTCACGGACGTGCTGGAGCTGGCCTACAAAGCGCAAAGCCCGTGGCGTCGGCCTCGCCTCGGAAGCAATGTGCTGTTTATGTCCGTCACCGGTTGGTACACGGCCGATCCTTCGCAGGCCCAGTTACGTAAGCACCTAACGGGCACTACCGATGTGGTGCTGGCCCTGCAGCGCCTAGCGCGCCGTCGGGCGGCCGTGAAATGGTATCTGACACCTGCTACGGCCTACTTGCTCAACAAGCAGCTCGCTTTGCGCACTGCCCCGGCCGAGCCGCAGTGGCGGCTGGTGACGCGGGAGCGGGTAAGCAGTGCATACACGCCCGTGCCAAGGCTGTATGTAATGGCCCTGCAAACGGTAAAATACCGATAAAAGCCAAAATTTTATAGGCGGAACGGCCCGGCCTACCGCGTATGTGCTGAAAGTGAATCAATACATTTGGCGTTCGATTCCCGAACTCCCTTTTTTTCTTTACCACCATGATTGCATCGCTCACTTCCCGCGGGGAAGTGCTGCAGTATCTCGAACCTTTCCTGCGAGAGAACCTGGGTTCTTTTCTGAAAAGTGTAGAGAACAGCTGGCAGCCATCCGATTTCCTCCCCGACTCACGCCTGGATTCTTTCTTCGATGAAGTAAAGCAGCTGCGCGAGCGGGCCAAAGACCTGAGCTACGACTTGCTGGCCGTACTCATTGGCGACACCATTACCGAAGAAGCGCTGCCCAACTATGAGGCTTGGTTTCATCAGCTGGATGACCTGGGGCGCGACCCCAACAACGGCTGGGCCCAGTGGATCCGGGGCTGGACGGCCGAGGAAAACCGCCACGGCGACCTACTCAACCGCTACCTCTACCTCAGCGGCCGCGTGAACATGCGCGAGTTTGAGGTGAGCACCCAGTACCTCATTGCCGACGGCTTCGACCTGGGTACGGCCCACGACCCGTACCGGGCCTTCATTTACACCAGCTACCAGGAAACGGCTACCAACCTTTCGCACCGCCGCGTAGGTACCCTGGCTCGGAAAGTGGGTGAAGACCAGCTCAGCAAAATCTGCGGCATGATAGCAGGTGACGAAACCCGCCACGCCCGCGTGTACAAAACCTTTGTGGAGAAAATCTTCGAAGTAGACCCCAGCGAGATGATGCTGGCCTTCGAGGATATGATGCGCAAAAAGATTGTGATGCCTGCTCACTACATGCGCGAGTTGGGCGTAGACATGGGCAAGACCTTCGGCCACTTTACCGACGCCGCCCAGCGCTTGGGCGTGTACACCAGCCAGGACTACACCGACATTCTGGAAACCCTGATTAAGGACTGGAAAATCGACCAGATTTCGAACCTGAACGGGGCGGCCGAAAAAGCCCGGGAGTACATCATGGCCCTGCCCAATCGTCTGCGTCGGGTGGCCGACCGGATGCCGGTGCCCAAGCTCGAATACAAGTTCAAATGGATTGAATAGGTCCGTTTGTACTACCTAAAAAAAGCCTGCCCCGGACTTAAGCTGGGGCAGGCTTTTTTTAGGTAGAAGGCACCTTACTTGGCCGATAAATCATCAGCGAAGGTGAGCTGCTGGAAGGTCAGCCCCGTGCCGGCCAGCTGGTACCGAACGGTGCGCTTGCCGCCGCTGGGGCAACAATTGGCGTCGGCCTCTTGAAACACGGGGAACGTGCGCAGCAATTCCCGGCCTTCAATTCGGAACTCGTCGTGGCCCTGGTAGCCCGTGGCGGCTTTACCCCGAAGTGCCGGTAGTGCCACGGGTTTGCGGCCCTGATTCATAAACTCGTAGCCAACCAACTGCCCGTAGGACCCCGTGCCGGCATCGCGCACAAACACGAGCAGCTCCGGGTACTTGTCTTCGTTCAGGTTCGTGACCACGGCATCGGTAACCGTGCCATCCAGGGCCTGGGTCGTTGTGGTTAGTTCCCGACCGTTTTTCTCGGCCCGCACGCTAAGCTGGCGGCTGCTCCCTTCTCCCGTCGTTTGCACCAGAAACCGCAGATCGTCGGCAGCCAACTCCTTGCGGAAGCTGACCGTGGTGGCGGGCGCCGTAGGCGCACTGCTCTGGCTTAGTTCCGGCGTACTTTCGATGGTGGAGCGTTGCGAGTCGCAGCTGCTGAGCAGGCAAATAAACAGGCTAGCCGAAGCAAGGCTGGCGGCGCCCCGGGCGGCGGTAGTGGTGGGTCTGAACATGCTCTTTCTACCGCGGCAGCGGGCCCCGGGTTGCGCTAGGCCACTACCTGCACGCCTTTCCAGAAAGCCACCCGGCCTTTGATCTGCTCGGCGGCGGGCTTGGGGTCGGCGTAGTACCAGGCCGCGTCCTTATTAAGCTCCCCATTTACGCGCACCGAGTAGTAGCTGGCCCGGCCTTTCCAGGGGCAGGTAGTACCCGCAATGCTGTCTTCAAAATATTCCTGCTTCAAGGAATCAGCCGGGAAATAATGGTTGTTTTCAACGACCACAGTATCATTGCTTTCCGCGAGTACGGTGTTGTTCCAAATAGCTTTCATGAGGGATTGGAAAGAAGGTGAATCGGTAATGAGCGAGGCGGTAGTAGCCATAGTAATCGGCTGCACCAAGGCATCCTCACAACTAAAATCGGCCCCGCGTTGTTCTAAGTGCTCATTCTTTTGAATTATGTCCGCAGGCTTTCGTTTTCGGGATTTCACGCCCGAGGAGTCGTCCGAAAAAGGATTCGACTCCCTCTTCAAGATATTTATGCAGCTCGTCACCATCACCAGCGGCGACGTGGCCGAGGCCTTGTCGTGGCTGAATGAGCTGGACAAGCAGTACGGCCTCACCGACAACGAGTACGGCATGGGTGACTTCATCGAAGACCTCAAGAAGAAGGGCTACATCGATGAGAATCCGCAGGAGCCGGGGGCGTTCAACATCACGGCCAAGAGCGAGCAGAACATTCGCCGCTCGGCCCTGGAGGAAATCTTCGGCAAGCTCAAGAAGTCGGGCACGGGCAACCACCGCACCCCCCACACCGGGCAGGGCGACGAGCAAAGCACCGACATGCGCGAGTTCCGCTTCGGCGACTCACTTGACCAGATTTCCATGACCGAGAGCATCCGCAATGCCCAGCTTAACCACGGCCTGGGCTCGGGCGAGTTCATGCTCACGGAAGGCGACCTGCAGGTGCGTGAGAACGAGCATAAGTCGCAGACCAGCACGGTGCTCATGATTGACATTTCGCACTCCATGATTTTGTACGGGGAGGACCGCATCACGCCCGCCAAGAAGGTGGCCATGGCCCTGGCCGAGCTGGTAAAGCAGAAGTACCCCAAGGACTTCCTCGACGTCATCGTGTTCGGCAACGACGCCTGGCAGATTGAGGTGAAGGACTTGCCCTACCTGCAGGTAGGCCCCTACCACACCAACACCGTGGCCGGCCTGGAGCTGGCCCTGGACCTGCTGCGCAAGCGCAAAACGGCCAACAAGCAAATCTTCATGATTACCGACGGCAAGCCCACCTGCCTGAAGGAGCCCACCGGCTACTACAAAAACTCGTTTGGGCTGGACCGCAAAGTCGTGAACAAAACCCTGAACCTGGCCGCCGCCGCCCGCCGCCTCAAGGTGCCCATCACTACCTTCATGATTGCCGACGACCCGTATCTGCGCCGCTTCGTGGAGGAGTTCACCGAAGTAAACCAGGGTAAGGCCTACTACTCCTCGTTGAAAGGTCTAGGTCATATGATCTTTGAGGACTACAAGCGCAACCGCCGCAAGTCCCTGTAGCCGCAGTGGCCAAGGAGCGGCGTTGCTCAGAAAATACTTAGCTTCTTAGCAGCGTGAGGGTTAGCAGAAAAGCCGCCGAAGGTTTGTTACTTCGGCGGCTTTTTGTGTCTCCTGCACCTATGAAACGTTATTGCTATCTGCTCCTGCTGGCGTGCGGTTGCACCACGGCACGCCCGGCCGCCGTGCGTGCCGCCCCTGCGCTGTCACCGCCTACGACTGCTGTAGTGCGCGGCACTATCCGCAATGCAGCGCCCAACGATACCGTGCGGCTGTGGCGCAAAGAGCCTGACCAGCTCCAGCGTACCCAGCTCAAGTTCCCAGTCGCCGCCGACGGCTCGTTTGAAATGCGTCTGACAGGTCTTACTGAAGCCTTTGATGCGCAGCTGGGGATGGGGAACTCCCTCACGGTATACCTCAGCCCCGGCGACTCGCTTACGCTCACCGTCGACCGGAAAAATCTGCTGGAGTCCCTGCGGTTTAGTGGGCGAGGGGCTCACGTCAACAACTACCTCACCCAGGCCCAGCGCCACTTTGACTGCGATTTCGGGAACCTGCCCGAAAGCCAGCACGGGGCGGCTACGCCCGCAGAGTTTGTGCAGTTTGCTGATGCCTACCGCCAGCGCCAACTCGATACCCTGGCTTCCTGGCAGGCCAAAGCGCCGCTGCCTGCGGAGTTAGTTGCTATGCGTCGGCAGCTGCTCGATTTGCAGCGGGGCTTGTCCCTTCTGCGCTATGCGGGCAACCAGAAAGGGCAGGCGCAGCAGGAGCCTACGCTACCAGCCGGCTATTTTGATTTCCTGAAAATGATGCCGCTGCCCGCCGAAGGGATGTGGGCCGCTCGGCCCGCTTTTATGCAGACGCTGGCTTTTTTCCACGGCACCTACAGTTACTTGTTTTTGCTGCCGCCTTCGGGTCAGCTAGCCTCAGCCCCCGGCCTGACGGAGAAGCTGTATGCGCGGGCCACGGCCGACCTGGGCGAAACCCCTTTACGCGACCAGGTAATAGGGGAGTTGCTGATGGGCCAGCTCTACGACCATCCAACTACAGCCCGCCAGGCGGTAGGGAGCTTGCTGCCCACGTATTTTGCCCGCACTCAGGATTCTATGTATGTGCGGAATGTGCGCCTTGCCTGGCAGACTATGGCAGGCCTGCAAACTGGCCAGCCGGCTCCCGCTTTCAGTCTGCGCAGTGCTCAGGGAAAAACCGTCTCGCTGGCTGATTTCAAGGGCAAAGTCATCTACCTTGACTTCTGGTACAGCAGCTGCCGCCCCTGTTTGGCCGAAGCGCCTGCCGCGGAGAAACTTAAAAAGCAGTTTCTGGGCCGCGACGTAGTGTTTCTGTACATCTCCGTGGACCGCAAAGCCGAGGAATGGCAGCAGGCCATCCGCAAGTTTGCCCTCGTCAGCTCCAACAGCGTGCACCTGCTCGACCCCGGTGCCTCCAATGCTGCGTCGGCCTACGGGGTAAGCAGCTTCCCCAGCTACTGGGTTATCAGGCGCGACGGGCGCATCTGGCGCGGGGCGGCTCCCCGGCCTTCTTCTGGTCCGGAGGTGGTAGCGGTTTTGGAAAAGGCTTTAGCCAATGAAAGGTAACAGGCGCCCCTGGCAGTAGCCTTAGCCATCGAAGATGGTGCGTCTGCCTGCCGCTGCCCCGTGCTGCCCGCCTCATCACGTCAGTCTGCTTCGTCCCTACAAGCAGAAAACGGCGGCCCCCTCTTCCACCAGAAGGGCCGCCGTTTCTAGTCCGTGGCGTATGGTTTTTCCCTAACGCGTAGCCACGGCAGCTGTTGTTCCAAAGGCCGGAACGTTGTTTTTGAGGGCAGGCACGGTCTGCAGATAGGCATAAATGGCCTTGGCCTCACTTTCCTCCATCAAAGAGAACTTGGGCATGGGGGCGTTGAGTGGCCCATGGGGCGACAAGCCAAAGCGCACGGCCCGCACAAATTGGCCTTCCGTCCAGTCACCGATGCCGGTTTCCGGATCGGGCGTGATGTTACGGCTTAGAATAGGCTGGCCCGTGGGCGTGGTCAGCTCGTTGCCGCCGCCCATATAGCCTTCCGATTTTTCGGGCTCCAGGTCGTTGTTGGTTTTAAAGTCCTTGCTGTGGCAGTCGTAGCACTTATAGCGGCCCATCACCAGGTAACGGCCGTAGGCTACCGCATCCGAGGTGGGTGGAGCTACTACCGGCATGGCGGGCATGGGCGTGGGCTTCATCACGGTATGGGTGAGGGCCTTCAGCAGAAACGACGGTTCCTGCTCGCGCGAGGGTGTAGGATCGGCCTGCACCTGGGCGGCTGGGGAACGTAGGTAGGTAATAACGCTGTACACATCCTCGTCCGACATATGCACGAAGTTGGGCATCACCCGTTGCCGTCCGTCGCGGCCGATGCCCGTGCGCAGCATGCCGACCAGCTCGGCATCCGTCCAGGCCCCAATACCGTACTGCTTGTCTTGCGTAATATTAGCCGAGTACACCTTCCCGAAAGCCACCGGCATATCATCCAAGGGCTTGCCCGTGAGGGCGCCGGTCGTGCGGTTCAAATGGCAGTCGGCGCACATGGAGTTGACAATTTTCTGCCCCTGCGCTACCCGCACCGGCGTGTAGTCGATTTTGGCTACCAGGGGCTTGGGGGCGTCGTAGGAAGGTATGCCGCTTACACTCACAAATGCCGCGGCGCAGGCCACCAGAAAGAATACCCCGGCCACGGTAAAGCCTAGGATGCGAAAGATTTTTTTCATAGCTCGAAAAGGGAAAACAGAGGCGGAATTCAGGATAGCAAAAGTAGCGGCGGGCTATACGCGGGGCACTCGCATGATGATGTGAGACGCGGCGTTAGCCCTGGCAATACGGCTGCACGGAGGGTTTGGCAGCAAGTAGCAGGGCCGGCTGGCGCGGAATTACGCGCTGGCGGGATTTAAAGAAGGCCGGCTCCACAAGGTGGCGAGTAGCCGGCTTGGCAGCAGGCCGGAGCCCGGGTACTGCCTGGGCCCGCAGGCCAGGTAGTGGGTAACGGGGCAGCCCGCGCAGACTGGCAAACATGGCTGCGTATGCGGCCAAAAACAGGGCGGCGGCTAGGCCATAGCTGATGAAGAGAAAAAAGGTTTTCATAGCAGGAAGAAGAGGCGTGAAGTGTTACAAAGGTAAGCCGCACGACCCTGCGTGTCACTCGCATAAGCATGTGATGGGCAGGCCATAACGACAAGCGGGTACCCCCATGAATGAGGGTGTCCGCTTGGGTATGAGCTAATAAGAGATGGGCCGGACGCGCCACTTTAGTCTGTCCTGCTTCATCTGGCGTCCGCGGAGTCGAAGCATCACTCCCGCTTCGTTGAATGATGCTGGCCGAGTGCTCCGCTCAACAGGAAGATTGGTACCGTAGTCTTGTAGCAAATAGTCCCTACCGGGCGGCTACGGCGCCTTTGTCCTCGGGGGTGGCGTTCTGCAGCTTGGGCACCGACTTCAGGTAGGCGTACAGCGCCTTTACTTCCTCATCGGCCAGTTGGGAGTACTTGGGCATGGGGTAGTTCAGCGGCCCGTGCGGCGACATTCCGAATTTGATGGCCTGCGCGAACTGCGCCTCGGTCCAGTCGCCCAGGCCGGTTTCGGCGTCGGCGGTGAGGTTGCGCGACACTACTTCCTGGCCCTGCAGGTTCAGTAGCTTGTTGCCGCCGCCAAGGTACCCTTCCGATTTTTCGGGCTCCAGGGGGTTGTTGCTCTTAAAGTCCTTGCTGTGGCACTCGTAGCACTTGTAGCGGCCCACTACCAGGTAGCGGCCGTAAGCCAGCGCATCGGTGGGAGCAGGGGTAGCCACGGCGGCCGTGGGCATGGGGGTGGGCTTCATCACCGTGTTGGTAAGGGCCTTCAGCAGAAACGAAGGCTCCTGCTCGTGTGAGGGCGTGGGCGTGGCCCGGGTCAAGGCGTTGTCGGAGCGCAGAAAAGCCAGCACACCCTGCATATCCTCGTCCGACATAAGCGCGAAACTGGGCATAATCACGCGGTAGCGCCCGTCACGACCGATGCCCGTGCGTAGCAGGGTCGTCAGCTCGGCATCCGTCCAGGCCCCAATGCCGTGCTGCTTGTCCTGGGTGATGTTGGCTGAGTACACCGCGCCAAAGTCCGGCGTCAGGTCGCGCAGCTTCTGGCCGGCCAGCGTGTTGGTTTCCGGGTTGCGGTGGCAGTCGGCGCAGGTGGCCAGCACAATCTTTTCGCCCAGGGCCACCTGCGCCGCCGTAGCAACCGGTGCCGGGCTGACAGGTGCCTTAGGCACGTCGTACGAAGGGATGCCCCGGGCTTGTACGAATACCACAAAGCCCGCCACTGCCAGCACCACCACGGCCACCAAGCCGCCAATAATTTTGAAGAATTTTTTCATGAGAAATGAAGAATAGGGAGTATTAGCAAGTATAGATATTTTAGGTCGGTAACGACAAGCTTTTGCGGGCTATTTCTGCCTGAAAATGTGAGCAGTAGGGCGGAACTGGTCCCCGCCCGGCGTGCGGGCTAGTTGCAGTGCCGTGCAGCGGCGGGGTGGGTGCCTCTCCCAGATAAACGAGGTAGGGGCGGGGCTCGTCCCCGCCCGGCGTCCGCGCCACGCGGCTATACCCGGGCAATGTGGCGCATACGGCGGGCAGGCGCAAGTCCCGGCCCCATAACCATCGGCCCCCTACTTTCTGAACCTCCGACCCGCTTTGCCGGTTACCTTACTCAGGAAGCTCGAATTCCCTTACTTATCTCGATGAACCACGACCATATCCGCACCCTCGGTGCCCTGAAGCAGTCCGGCTACCAGCCCCGCAGCGTGAAGCAGGAACTGCGCGACAATCTGATTACCAAACTCCGTTCGAAAGAAGACGTGTTTCCCGGCATCTTCGGCTACGAAGAAACCGTGATTCCGGAGCTGCAGCGCGCCATCTTGGCCGGGCACCACATCAACCTGCTGGGCTTGCGCGGGCAGGCCAAAACCCGCATTGCCCGCCTGCTAGTGGGCCTGCTCGATGAGTATGTGCCAGTAGTAGCCGGCTCCGAGCTCAACGACGACCCCCTGCAGCCGCTGTCGGTGTTTGCCAAGAACCTCATTGAGGAGAAAGGCGACGACACGCCCATCAGCTGGCTGCACCGCGACGACCGCTACACCGAGAAGCTGGCTACGCCCGACGTATCAGTGGCTGACCTGATCGGCGACGCCGACCCCATCAAAGCGGCCACGCTCAAGCTGCCGTACTCCGACGAGCGGGTAATTCATTTCGGCCTGATTCCGCGCGCCCACCGGGGCATTTTCGTCATCAACGAGCTGCCCGACTTGCAGGCCCGCATCCAGGTGTCGTTGTTCAACATTCTGCAGGAAGGCGACATTCAGATTCGGGGCTTTAAGGTGCGCCTGCCCCTGGATATCCAGTTCGTGTTCACGGCCAACCCCGAGGATTACACCAACCGCGGCTCCATCGTGACCCCGCTCAAGGACCGCATCGACGCCCAGATCATCACCCACTACCCCAAGAGCCTGGAAATCGGGAAGCGCATCACCAAGCAGGAAGCCCGCATCCGCGAGGAGCAGCGCGGCCTGGTGACTACCAACGAGGTAGTGCACGATCTGGTGGAGCAGATTGCCATTGAGGCCCGCTCCTCGGAGTACGTGGATGCCAAGTCGGGTGTGTCGGCCCGCCTCACCATCTCGGCCTACGAGCAGTTAATTGCCGGGGCCGAGCGCCGCGCCCTCATCAACGGCGAAGCCAAAACCTACGTGCGCGTGGGCGACTTCATCGGGGCCGTGCCGGCCGTGACGGGCAAGGTAGAGCTGGTGTACGAGGGCGAGCAGGAGGGAGCCGGCATCGTGGCCGAGAAGCTCATGGGCAAGGCCATCCGCACCCAGTTCCTGCAGTACTTCCCCGACCCCGAGAAAGCCAAAAAGCAGAAGGACAAGCCCAACCCCTACAAGCCCGTGCAGGACTGGTTTGGCTCCCGCACCATCGACCTGCTGCACGACGCCTCCGACGAGGAGTACCAGAAGGTGCTGGGCGTGGTGCCCGGCCTGCGCGAGCTGGTGCAGCAAAGCGTACCTGCCGAGCTCACCGAGGAAAACGCCGCCTTCTGGATGGAGTTTGCCCTCCACGGCATGGCCGAAATGAGCCTGATTTCCCGCAACCGCCTTACCGCCGGCGCCCAGTTCAAGGACCTGCTCAGCAGCATGTTCACCATGCCCAACTTCGGCGGCGACGATGACGATGATGACGAGGACTACCAGTCCTCGAAAAAGCGCAAGCGGAAATAGCATCCATGTATGCCGTTAACCGCTTCGGTAACTACCAGTGTCCGTGCTGTGGCTATTTCACTTTGTCGGAAGGTCGCAGCAACAGCTTTGAAATTTGTAAAGTGTGCTTTTGGAAGGATGACCGATATCAGTTGGATAATCCGGAGGACGCCTATGGCCCAAACCAAGTTTGCTTGATAGAAAGCCGCCGGAACTTCCAGGAGTTTGGCGCTATGGAGAAAGAGTTTCTCCGGTTTGTCCGGCCACCCAAGCCCGAGGAGTTGCCAGATGCTTAACGTTGAAACGCCCCGCGTATCGAAAGATGCGCGGGGCGTTTCAATTCCGCTATGTGTTGTGGCTGATGGCAGGCAGCGTCGAAAGTCCGCCTAGCCGTTGAACAAAGGGAGGTGGGTTTTTGCCTAGACACCGCCGTGCGCAAAAAGCTTTAAAGGTCTATATACAATAGGGCTACCTTAGCCGCCGCCAGTTACGCGGGTAGTATAAAAGCCCGGTGCTCTGGCTAACGTAGTAGCAATAGTGCAGGATCTGTAAAAGAACCAATTCAATGAGAACAGGAACGGTCGTCGCCCTCACCGCTGTAGTTGTCAGCTTCCTGGCATGCACCTCTGAAACGCAGACAACTCCAAAAGCCAGTAAAATGCCCATAACCGGTACCTGGCAGCTTGTTAACAGAACCATTATTGAAAAGGGAGACACGGTAACCACCGCCGCCAGCAAAAACGAATCTTTTATCAAAGTCATCAATGACACCCATTTCGCCTTTTTACAGCACGACTTAAGCAAAGGCCAGGATTCAGCGGCGGTGTTTGTGGCGGGGGGCGGTAGGTATTCCCTTAACGACAGCCTCTACCGGGAGCACCTGGAGTATTGTAGCGCCCGAAACTGGGAGGATAATGATTTTGCCTTCACCCTCTCGTTACAAAACGATACCCTCACGCAAAGTGGGGTGGAGAAGGTAGCCAGCGCCGGTGTAGACCGGATTAACATTGAGCGCTACGTGCGGGTGAAACCCTAGCGGCTACTTGTGTCCGAAAATTCATTTCGAGTTCGTTGACCGTCATGCTGAGCGAAGCCGAAGCATGACGGTCGAATAGATCTGAACAACTTTGCAGACACAGCCTACTAAAAAAGCCCCGCGTACCGAAAAGTGCGCGGGGCTTTTTGCTTTTTGGGCAAGGAGGCTTAGTTCTCGCTCACCACAATTTTCTGAATCTCGTCATTGGCCTTGATCTGGTCGATGACGTCGATGCCTTCCACTACTTTGCCGAAGCAGGTGTGGTTGCCGTCGAGGTGGGCCGTGTTATCGCGCGAGTGCACGATGAAGAACTGGGAGCCCCCGGTGTTGCGGCCGGCGTGGGCCATGCTCAGCACGCCACGGTCGTGGTACTGGTTGCCGCCTTTCAGCTCGCAGTCAATTTTGTAGCCGGGGCCGCCGGTGCCGGGCGTGCCCTTGGCGCCGTCGCGGGAGTTGGGGCAGCCGCCCTGCACCACGAAGTTCGGGATGACGCGGTGGAACTTCAGGCCGTCGTAGAAGCCCTGCTTGGCCAGGTCGGTAAAGTTTTTAACGGTGTTGGGCGCGTCCTGCTCGTAGAACTCGACCTTCATAACCCCTTTGCTCGTGTGAATTTCGGCGGTTTTCATGGAGGGAAGAATAGAAGTGAATGCCCCAGGCCAAAGCGGCGGGGCCAGGCAAAGGTAGCCAATTTGGCGGGCCCACATCCGGCCTCCGGATGCGTGCGTAAGTGGGGCGCTAGTCTATCTTCGCCCAACAAATGCGGGCAGTTCCCACTTTCCTTTTCCTCCACCTAACTCGATTTTTTTGATGAAGAAGACCTTACGAAATGCGGCTATGGCGTTTTGCGCAGCCGGCAGCGTGCTGCTCACCAGCTGCGGTACCGATCAGCCCGCCACCGAAACCACCGAGCCCACGGGCATGACCCTGCAGGATTCCGCCGCCATGAGCACCGACTCGGCCCGGATGGGCAAGCCCCAGGGCGTAGAAGTAGGCGGCGCCCGCATGACGCCCGATAAGGATATTGTAGCGAATGCCGCCAACTCCAAGGACCACACCACCCTGGTAGCGGCCGTGCAGGCCGCCGGCCTGGCCGAAACGCTCAAAGGCGCCGGCCCCTACACCGTGTTTGCACCTTCCAACGCGGCCTTCAATAATCTGCCCAACGGCGCTGTAGCGGGCCTGATGCGTCCCGAAAGTAAGGAAAAGCTGCAGGGCGTACTCAAATACCACGTCATTCCCAGCCGCATCATGGCCGCCGACCTCCGCGACGGGCAGCAGCTAACCACCGTGAACGGGGAGAAAGTGAAAGTCTCCGTGAAGGATGGCAAGGTCATGATCAACAACGCCACCGTCACTATTCCCGACGTCGTGTCGAGCAACGGCATCACCCACGTCATCGACCAGGTACTTCTGCCGCCGGCCGAATAAGTAGAATGGGTGAAAAGTATGTCATCCTGAGCATGTCGCTTGATGCGCGACATGCTCAGGATGACATACGCTTTATTATCGGGCTTCTTACCTCATTTACTTCCGGTTGTCGTCGCCTTGCTGCATGCTCACGTAGCTGTCGTAGCGGGGCAGCGCAATGCGGCCCTGGTCTACGGCCTCGCGCACGGCGCAGCCGGGCTCGTGCAGGTGCTGGCAGTTGTGGTAGCGGCATTGGTTGAGCAGGGCGCGCATTTCCGGGAAGTAGTGGGCCAGCTCGCCGGGCTTCATATCCACCAGTCCCAATTCCTTGATGCCGGGGGTGTCGATGAGGTAGGTGCCGGGCCGCACCTCCAGCATCTCGGCGAAGGTGGTGGTGTGGACGCCCTTATCCGAAAACTCACTGATTTCGGCCGTCTTCAAATCCAGGTCGGGTACCAGCGCATTGATCAGGGTACTTTTGCCCACCCCGGAGTGGCCTGAGAGCAAGGAAACCTTGCCATCCAGCAGCGCATCAATGTCGGCTACACCCTGGCCGGTGTGGGCCGAGCTGCGCAAGCTGGGGTAGCCCACGCGCAGGTACATACCGGCAATCTGCTCCTGGTAGTCGAGCAGGTCCTCGTCGTAGAGGTCGACTTTGTTGAAAATGAGGGTGACGGGAATGTGGTAGGCTTCGGCGGTGACCAGAAACCGGTCGATAAACCCAAAAGATGTAGCCGGCGACACCAGTGTGACGACCAAAAGGGCCTGGTCGAGGTTGGCGGCAACAATGTGGGCATGCTCGGTCTTGTGCACCGAACGGCGGATGATGTAGTTGCGGCGCGGCTCGATGTGGTGAATCACGCCCGCGCCTTCGGTTTGCTCCTCCACGGTAAAATCTACTTGGTCACCCACCGCCAGCGGGTTGCTCACCTTCAGCCCTTTGTGCTTGAATTTGCCGCGCAGCCGGCAGCGGTGCAGCTGCCCCGTGCTGGTTTCGCGCACCACATACCACGAGCCGGTAGATTTAACGATGGTTCCCGTCATGCGGTGAAGGAGTCAGTGGGTGAATGAGTGAATGGGTGAGGGCTTATCCGGTTACTGGCTTCTTCATCTTTCCGCCAGCCACTGCATAATTTTATTGGTGGCCCCGCTGTGGTCGTGTACGTAGTCGAGGCTGAGGTCCTGCACGGTGAGGCGACCTTCCTCGTTATGAAACAGCGGGCCAAAGGCCGTAAGCAGCTCCGCAGCTGAGGTTACGGGGAAGGCACAGCCCAGCGCCACCAGATCCTGCGCCTCCTGAAATTTGTGGTACGTGGGCCCGAAAAACAGGGGCAGGCCAAAAGCCGCGGCTTCCAGCGTGTTGTGCAGGCCCTTGCCGAAAGCGCCACCAACGTAGGCGAAGTGCCCGAACCGGTACAGCTGACTGAGCAAACCCACGTTGTCCATCAGCAGCACACGGGCGTGGGCTACCGTGCTGGCATTGGCCGTAGAGTAGCGCACTACCCGGCCCGGCAAGGCTTCTTCCACCAGCCGGAGGTTGGTTTCGCTGATTTCGTGCGGGGCCACAATAAACCGCAGTTGCTCCTGGTACTGCTGTAGCAGGGGCGTGAGGGCCGGCAGGTCTTCGGGCCAGCTGCTGCCAATGATGAACACCGGGGCCCAGTCGTCGGTAAAGGCATCCACCAGCGGCAGCGCCCGCGGCGGGGCTGAGGCGGTTTGCACCACCGTGTCAAAGCGCGTGTCGCCGGCTACGCTGGCCTGCGTGATGCCCACGCTGCGCAACAGGTCTACGGATGCCTGGTTCTGGGTGAAGATGTGGGTAAAGCTGCCCACAATACGCCGGAAGAAGCCACCCCAGGGCTGAAAAAACGACTGCTCAGGCCGGAAGATGGCCGACACGCAAATGGCCGGAATCTGGCGCTGGCGCAGTTCGGTGAGGAAATGGTACCAGAACTCGTACTTCACAAACACCGCCAGCCGCGGCCGCACCGCATCCAGAAACAGGCGGGCATTTTCGGCGGTATCGAGGGGGAGGTAAAACACGTAGTCGGCGCCGGGCCAGTTTTTGCGCACCTCGTAGCCCGAGGGGGAAAAGAAGGTAAGCACCAGCTTGTGGCCGGGGTGCCGGGCGGCGTAAGCTTCCATGAGGGGGCGGCCCTGTTCAAACTCGCCCAGCGAGGCGCAGTGAAACCAGGCCAGTGGCGCCTTTTCCTGCCGTAGCGCCACCTGGATGCGCGGCAGCAGCTCCTGCCGGCCTGCCACCCACTGAGCGGCTTTCGGCACGAAGGGAGCCACCAGCCGCAACAGCAGGGCATACAGGCGCAAGGCTGTAGAATACAGTAAAACCAAGAGTTAAAAGTCGGTATCGGGTGCAGTGGAAGGTAGTGGGCGTACCATCCGATAGTTGGTGAGGGCTACGCCCCGTACTACGGGTTGTTGCTCCCGCTCCACCACAAACCCCTGATGAGCAAAGAAAGGCCGGGCGGTACAGCTGGCATTGGTGTAGACCTGTGTAAGCCCCAAACGGGTAGCTTCGGCCAGTAATGCCTGCCAAAGCTGCCGGGCAATACCCTGGCGCTGGTGGTCGGCACTCACAAATAGAAAATCCAGGTAGCCATCGGCCGCGAGGGAGGCAAAGCCCATTAACTCTGCGTCCTGCTCTGCTACCAGAAAGTACTGCTCCCGGATTTTATCCTGCCAGCCCGCCAGGTTTTGCCACCCCCCACGCCACGCCTCCACCTGCACCGGCGAGTAGTCGGCGGCGTTGATGCGCGTGATGGTGTCGTAGAAGAGCTGCCCAATGCGCGAAGCATCGTCAGCCTGGGCCCGGCGAAGTAGCATAGCACAAAAGTACGCGCTTCTGCTGGCTACGCGGCATGCCCACTAAAAAAGGCCCTGACTACGCATAGTCAGGGCCTCTTTAGAGTTGCTGGTTTTGAGTTTCTAGTTGTTCGCGCTCGGCTTACTCGAGAAACTAGAAACCAGAAACTCCCTTTTTAGTGGGCGGCTTGTTTGCCGAGGTAGTTGGCTACGCCTTCGCGGGTGGCGGCCATGGCTTCTTTGCCTTCTTCCCAGTTAGCGGGGCACACTTCACCTTTCACCTCGAAATATTGCAGGGCGTCTACCATGCGCATGGCTTCGTCGATGCTACGGCCCAGCGGCCCATCGTTTACCACCTGGTGGCGCACGATACCGTCTTTATCAATCAGGAACAAGCCGCGGTAAGCCAGGGGCGAGCCTACGAAGGTCATTTCGCCGGCTTCGTTGTAGTCGTAGTGACCACCCAGCACGTCGTAGTTAGCGGCAATGGTTTTGGTAGCATCGGCTACCAGAGGGTAGGTTACGCCCGAGATGCCGCCGTTGTCGCGCGGAGTTTGCAGCCAGGCAAAGTGAGAAAAATGCGTATCGGTAGAGCAGCCAACGATGGCTACACCTTTAGCTTCGAAATCGGCCAGACGGTCCTGAAAAGCAATGATTTCAGTGGGGCACACGAACGTGAAGTCGGCGGGGTAGAAGTAGAAGATAACGTGCTTCTTGCCCAGGTACCGGTCGAGGGAGAAATCCTCCTCGAACTCACCATCGATGACGGCGGTAGCTTTGAAAGAAGGAGCGCGTTTGCCTACGAGAACTGCCATTGTACGGGGTAATAAAGTGAAAAAAGGAAATGGAATGAGAAAGAAGTAAGGCCAGTAACAAGCCCGCTGTGCTGAGTACGAAGAAAAGACTCGTTACAAGCCAAGTCGGGCTTCTAGCCGTTGGATACCTTGTTGCCCGTGATGTGCAGCGAGAAGGAGTGCGGCTGAAAGTTCTGCAGGCTTTTGGCCGCGAAGAACTCCCGAATCAGCGCATCCAGTTGCGGGTCGCAGTAATCAATGATTTCCTGGGTGTCGGTGCAGAACAGGTGGTGGTGCTCGGTGCAGTCGGCATCGTAGCGGCGCGAAGCCCCCTCGGCTGAGGCCACGCGCCGGGTGAGGCCAGCTTCCACGAAGGAATCCAGCGCCTTGTACACCGTGCCCAGCGAAATGGAAGCTTCCAGGCTTACTACCCGCCGGTGTACCTGCTCGGCCGTGGGGTGGCCCGGCAAAACCAGCAGGCTTTCCAGAATCACCAGGCGCTGGCGCGTAGCGCGCAACCCAGCCTGGGTTAGCCGCTCCCGCAGCTGATCCGGCCGGGGAGGCGTGGGCAAAGTATGGACGTGGTCAGAAGAAGTACTCACCAGATAAGAATTATTCTCCGCAAAGATAGGGCTATAAGCCACTGCCGGTCAAAATTGTTTCCACTTAGCAGGTAGCGGCCGCCTTTGCGAGTGGCGCCCGTCAAGGACGCTTACCTGCCTTTGAACTCAGGCGGGCGCTTTTCGAGGAAGGCCGCCATGCCTTCTTTCTGGTCTTCGGAGGCAAAGGTGAGGTAGAAGTTCTTGCGCTCGAAGTTCAGGCCCTCATCCAGGTGGGTTTCAAACGAGCGGTTCACGGCTTCCTTGGCCAAGCGGGCCGCTACCGGCGACATGCGGGCAATAGCCGCGGCTAAGCGGTAAGCCTCTTCCAGGTACTGGCCCACGGGCGCTACCCGGTTCACCAACCCGTAGTCGGCGGCTTCCTGAGCCGAAATAGGCTGGCCCGTAAGCACCATTTCCATCGCCCGCGCTTTGCCCACGGCCCGGGTGAGGCGCTGCGTGCCCCCGCCGCCCGGCATAATGCCCAGCCGGATTTCGGGCTGCCCAAACTGGGCCGTTTCCGAGGCCACAATCATGTCGCACACCATTGCCAGCTCGCAGCCGCCCCCAAAGGCAAACCCCGACACGGCGGCAATCAGCGGCTTGTGCGTTTTGCGGATTCGTTCCCAGAGGCTGATCTGGTCAATTTCCAGCATTTCCACCGCCGTGCGCTCCGACATAAATTTAATGTCGGCCCCGGCTGCAAACACGCGCTCCGAGCCGGTAAGCACAATCACGCGCACAGCAGGGTTGGCGCACAGCTCTTCCAGTGCCTGGGCAATTTCCAGCATCAGGTTATAGTGCAGCGCATTCAGCTCCTTGGGCCGGTTAAGCTGCACGAGGGCGACGTGCGGCCGGGCCTCGGGCGTTACGGTCAGGAATTGCGGAGAAAGTGGCATGGGGTGGGAATAGTAGATGATTGGAGTATCCGTCATGCTTCATCTGGCGTCCGCTTGCCGAAGACCTTTGCCGCTTCGTCGAACGAAGCGGTAAAGATGTCCCGGCTGCGCTCGGCATGACCTCCTGGATTTTTAAGGAAGACTATGACGCGCCGCGGCACACAAACTGGAACGTTTGGCGGGTGCGCTGCTCCAACAGCAAGTCCCGGCCTTGGGTGAGGCGCTGGATGCTGGCGGCATCGTAGTTTTTGATGGTGTAGAGTTCCAGGCCGGTGTTGTAGTGAATGGTAAACTGCTCGTAGAGCATTTCCAGCAGCCGGTCGAGGCGATACGCCGAGTAGTCGGTACACACGGAAAAGCTAATGGCCGAGTTCTGCATCAGGTGAATCTTGAGCCGCACCTGCGCCAGGGCCCCAAAAATAACCTCCAGGTTTTCCTCCGAAATAAAGGTGAGGTCCTTGGACTCAAACGACACCAGGCACTGCCCCGCTTTACGGATAAAGGCCGGCGGCAGGGAGTCGTGGCGGCAGTCGTGAATGATGGTGCCCTCGGCCGTGGGGTCGAGAAAAGACTTCACCAGCAGCGGAATGCGCTTTACGGCCAGCGGCTTGATGGTTTTGGGGTGAATAACCGAGGCCCCGTAGTACGCCATTTCAATGGTTTCCTGGTAGCTGATTTCCGGGTAGCGCACGGTATCCTCGAAGATCTTAGGGTCGGCATTGAGCAGGCCCGCCACATCCTTCCAGATCGTAACGGCCCGGGCCTGCAGGCAGTGGGCAAAAATGGCGGCGGTGAAGTCGGAGCCTTCCCGGCCCAGGGTGGTCGTCTGGCCGCTGGAAGTACCACCCAGGAACCCCTGCGTAACTACAGGGCCCTGCTGCAGCAGCTGGGGTACTACGCTACGGATGTTGCGCTCCGTAGTAGCCCAGTCCAGGCGGCCTTCCCGCCAGAGGTGGTCGGTGCGCACCAGGGGGCGGCAGTCGAGCCACTGGGCCGCCAGCGCCTGGCTGACAATGCGCGTGGCCAGCAATTCCCCAAAGCTTACAACCTGGTCGTACTGCCGGTCGTAGTCGCCGGGCTCCAGCGCGGCGAGCTGGTTTTCCAGCTCGGCAAACAACGCTTGTAGCGGTTCATTGTGCGCCGGGTGTGCGCCGGCGGGGTTTAACAGCTCCTGCGCCACGCCTTCGTGGAAGTCGCGCAGGGCCTTGAGTTGGGGCGCGTAGTCAAGCCGGGAGTGCGCCCGGTGGTAAATTTCCTCCAGGGCATTGGTGGTTTTGCCCATGGCCGATACCACAATCAGCAGCTGGCCGGGTACGGCTTGCTGCACAATGTGGCGCAGGTTGCGGATGGCGGCGGCATCTTTTACCGAGGCTCCCCCAAATTTGTAGACGTTGAGTTGATGCGGCTCTTGCATGGGCCCAAAGGTAGAAGGAAGGCCGGTTTCTGGTGCATTCAGCCGGGATATGGCGGGTCGGAAACTGTGCCAGCGAATTTTCGTTAGCACCCAATCAGGCAAATTGGTTAATTTTGAGCCCACCCAAATCCATCATTCCCCGCATTCTATGACTCACCACGACAAGCTGGCGCTGCCCGTCGGTACCACCCTCGACCGATTTATTATGCGCAAGCAGGAAGACTTTCCCTACGCCACGGGGGAGCTTTCCCAACTGCTGCGCGATATTGCCCTGGCCGCCAAAATCGTGAACCGCGAAATCAACCGCTCCGGCCTGATCGACATTGCCGGCGCCTACGGCAACCGCAACGTGCAGGGCGAGGATCAGCAGAAGCTCGATGTCATTGCCAACATCCGCTTTATCCGGGCCCTACGCAACGGGGGCGAGGTCTGCACCATCGTATCGGAGGAGGATGAGGAAATGATTCAGACCGGCAACGTGCAGGGCAAGTACGTGGTGGCCATCGACCCCCTCGACGGCTCCTCCAACATTGACGTGAACGTGAGCATCGGGACCATCTTCAGCGTGTACCGGCGCGTGTCGCCCACGGGCGGCGAGGGCACCGAGCAGGACTGCCTGCAGACGGGCACCCACCAGGTAGCCGCCGGCTACGTTATCTACGGGTCCAGCACCATGCTGGTGTATACCACCGGCAACGGCGTGAATGGCTTTACCTACGAGCCTTCGTTGGGGGAGTTCTTCCTCTCGCATCCGCACATTACCTCGCCTAAAACCGGCTCTATCTACTCCATCAACGAAGGACTATCCAACGACTTCACTGAGGGTGTGCGGGAGTTTGTGGCTTACTGCAAGCAGCAGAACTACTCGGCCCGCTACATCGGCTCCCTGGTAGCCGACTTCCACCGCAATTTGCTCAAGGGCGGCATCTACATGTACCCCGCCACGCTCAAGGCCAAAAAGGGCAAGCTGCGCCTGATGTACGAGTGCAATGCCTTGTCCTTTATTGTGGAGCAGGCCGGCGGCAAAGCCAGCGACGGGCAGCAGCGCATCATGGAGCTACAGCCCCAGAGCCTGCACGAGCGGTGCCCGTTCTTCATCGGCTCTACCGAGCTGGTGGAAAAAGCCGAAGAGTTTATGGCGCGCGAGTTTGCCGATTTGCTGGAAACGAAATAAGTACCCAACTGCCAAAACCAACAAGCGCGGCCCCGGAACTGTCCGGGGCCGCGCTTGTTGGTTTAAAGCACACCTGCCTTACTCGGCTTTCTTCTTGGCGCGAGCTTTGGGCTTGGCTTCGGCGGTTTCCACCGTATCCTCCGACTTAGCCGCTTTGGGTGCCTTGGCTGGCGCTTCTTCCTGTGTGGGCTGGGCCTCCACAGCGGTTTCCTCCGCTTCCGGAGCGGCCGTTTCGGGGGCAGCATCGTAAGGGAGGGCCGTGCTTACCAGGCGGTACCAGGTCACCAGCTTCTTGATGTCCGACATGTACACGCGCTGCCGGTCATAGTCAGGAATAATGGTTTCCATGAACGAGGTCAGGTCCCGGTCATCCGACTTGTTGGTGAGGGCAAAGTCCTCCCCGTAGTGCTGGCGAATCCGGTCGAATACCTCCGCCAATGGCACAGTCTGGTCGTAGTCCTGGGTGTAGATGGAAATTTCGTGGAGCAGCGACACCTTGTTGCGGGCCGAGGCTACGGAGCGGGTAGCCCGCTCGTCGAGGGTTTCCACGATAACGCCGGCCCGGGTAGGGCGCACGAGGCGGTAGAGGCCGGGCATTCCGCTGATGGCGGCTACCTCCTTCAGATCATAGGGCATAAAAAAGCAGTTGGTACGAAAGGCAAAGTTACTGCGCCGCGGTCTGACCCGGGGCAGGGAGCTTAAAAGCAATGGGAAGGTTGGTGAGGATGGCGTATTCCGGCTTCTGAAATTTCAGCAGGCGTACCAGGCGCAGGGCCTCTTCCCCGCAGCCCCCGCCTACCTGCTTCACCAGCTTCACCCCCGACAGCGTACCATCGGTATTGAGCGTGAAGGAAACGATGCACGTGCCCTGGATGCGGTTGCGCCGGGCCATAACGGGGTACTTCAGCTCCTGGTTGATGAAGGCATACATGGCTTCAGCGCCGCCTTCGTAGTATTTGGCGGCGGCTACTACGCCCGTAGGGCCTGCCTGAGCCGGGGCCGGAGCCGCGGGGGCCGGAGCGGGCGCGGCGGGGGTAGCCTGTTGGGCCAGGGCCGGAGCGCCCGCCAGGAAACCCAGGGCCAGGGCGCAATAGATTTTTTTCATGGAGGGGAGGAAATGAAGAGAAAGTGAAGAACGGAAAAATGACCAGAAAATTAATTCCGGTAATTTTCTGTCCTGTCCAAATTTACGCATTATCGGGGTTTTGGGCGAGCTGCTGATTTACTTCTTCAATAAAAGAAAGCACCTCATCGCGCCCGGTTTTTTCCGAAGCCGACGTAATAAACTGCCGGGGTAATTCGTCCCAGGTTTCGCTCAGCTTTGCCGTGTAGGCCGCCACGTTTTGCTGCGTACGCAAAGCCGACTGCTTATCGGCTTTCGTAAATACCAGCACGAACGGCACGCCCATGGTTCCCAGCATATCTATAAAGGCCAGATCGGGGGCCAGGGGTTCGTGCCGCGAATCGATAAGCACGAAAACACACGTCAGATTGGGCCGCTCGCGCAGGTAAAAGCGAATCATACGCTCCCAGGCCGCCCGCGAGTCTTTGCTGACTTTGGCGTAGCCATAGCCCGGTAAGTCAACCAGATACCAATAGTCGTTGATCAGAAAATGATTGATCAGCTGGGTTTTGCCGGGCTGGGCGGAGGTTTTGGCCAACCCTTTGTGCCCCGTGAGCATATTGATGAGGGAAGATTTGCCCACGTTGGAGCGCCCGATAAACGCGTATTCCGGTTTATCCGGGACGGGGCATTGGTCCACGCGTGTATTGCTGGTAAGGAATTTGGCCGAGCGAATCAGCATAGAAAAAAGAATCGGTTGACCCGCAAAAGTAACACAATGCGGAAGGATGCCGAAGTAAATATTTTCGTGGATTTTCTTGTAGTTTACAAAGGCAGGCTATATTTGCACCGATTCCAGTACTGTGTGATATGGTATTAGTACTAGAAACGTACGACTCACTTCCTTGTCAAGCGCCTTTTTATCAGGGTGTTTGGCAGCAGTATATAGGAAGAGTGCCGTATTTTGAAATGTCTATCTTTGCCCAAACCGGCTAGGGCGCGTGTCAGTTTTCGTGCCCTCCGGCCGGGTTTTACCGGCATTCTTTTCCTGAAAGGCTAACCTTGAAAACGCATTTCAGTATAAGGGTCACCTAAAAAAGTAGCCCAGTCCTCGTGATTGGGTCCATTCTCCCCGAAATTCCGTCATATTTCCCAAATTTTCTCTCCAATGGACAACGTAGTCAGAAGGTTATTAACGGCCTCTTGCGCCTTCGCCCTTGCTACGGCAGTAAGCCAGCCTGCACTGGCCCAAAGTACCCGTAAGCAGTTGAAGACCGCAAACAAGTTCTTCGATTTAGAGAATTACCGGGCAGCTATTCCTTACTACGAGCAGGTGTTGGCCAAGGAGCCGAACAACGCGGTAGCCTTGTTCCGCGCCGGCATTGCCTACATGTCCTTTGACAAGGAGAAAGCCAGCGACTACATCTACAAGGCGCAGCGCCTGAAGAAAAACGTCTCCAAGGACGTAGAGTACTGGCTGGGACGGGTGGACCACCTGAACTACAACTTCGACGAGGCCATTACGCACTACCAGGCCTACAACGCTACCCTGAAAAAGAAGGACACCCGCAAAGCGGAGCTGGCCCAGCTGATTCAGCACAGCAAGAATGCCAAAGTGCAGTTCAACAGCCCCAAGGACATCTTCGTGAAGAACCTGGGGCCTACTATCAACACGCCCTTCTCGGAGCATAGCCCCGTTATCTCCAGCGACGATAAGTTGCTGCTCTTCACCTCGCGCGGTGAAAATGTAACCGGTGCCAACGCTTCGGCGGCAGATGCCAAGAACGGTAAGGGCAACCTGGCCTCCGATGGTGAGTACTACGAAGACATCTTCGAAGCCAAGCGCATCGACGACGAGAACTGGGAAAAGCCCCGCTCCCTGTCGGGCGTGCTGAATGGCAAAGGCCACGACGCTTCTATCCAGGTATTCGACAACGACACGAAGATGCTGATGTACCGCCAGGATGAAGGCGGCGACATCTTCTACTCGGAGAAGGCCGGCGGCGACTGGACGGAGCCCAAGAAGCTGAACAACAACATCAACTCGAAGCAGTTCGAGTCGGATGCCTACATTACTCCGGACGGCCGCACCATTTACTTCTCTACGGGTAAGTACTCGGAAGACGGCACGCTGGACATCTACTTCGCTACCCGTCAGCCCGGCGGCGACTGGGGCGAGGCCAAGACTATTGGCAACGCCATCAACACCAAGTACGATGACGACAGCCCCTTCCTAAGCCGCGACGGTAAGACGTTGTATTTCTCTTCGCGGGGCCACAATACCATGGGCGGCTACGACATCTTCAAGTCGGAGTGGGACTCTATTGGCCGTAAGTGGAGCCGTGCCGAGAACATGGGCTACCCCATTAACACCCCCGACGACGACAGCTACTACCGCCTGTCGCCGGATGGTTCGTATGCCTACATGTCGTCGTACCGCATCGGTGGCTACGGTGAGAAGGACATCTACACCATCAACTATATCAAGAACGCCATCATCCGCGGTAAGGTCATTTCGGCCAAGGACAGCGTGACGGTGATTCCGGGCGTAGAGCTGGTGTTCAGTGGCACCCAGGCCGACAAAACAGCCTTGAGCTACCGCGACGTGACCAAGCCCGACTCCGGTAACTACCAAGTGAGCGTGCTCTCGGGCCGTACTTACCAGGTAGCCGTGTCGAAAGACGGCAAGAGCATCGAAACGCAGGAGTTTGCTGTTCCCATCGTAACCGCCGACTCGACGGTGATTGAGAAGAACTTCTACGTGCCGTATGTAGACACCACACAGACGGTGGCGACCATGTTCAAGAAGATCTACTTCGACACCGACAAGTACAAGCTGCGGCCTGAGTCGATTACGGAGCTGAACAACATCACCCGTATTCTGAAGGCTAACCCTGGCCTGAACCTGTCCATCGAAGGCCACTGCGACTCGCGCAATACAGATGAGTACAACATCGTACTCGGCCAGAACCGCGCCGATGCTGCCTACAACTTCCTGAAGAAGAACGGTATTGCCGAAACCCGCTTGGTAACCACCAGCTACGGGGAGCGTCGTCCGGATGCCCCGAACGATTCGCCGGAGAACATGCAGCTTAACCGCCGCGTAGAGTTCCGCCCCATCCTGAAGGAAGGGGAAGCCATGCCGAAACTGAACCCTGGTACCGGCAGCGGTGCTGGAACCGGCACGGGCGCAAGCAGCACGGGCGCCGGTACTACCGGTACCGGTACAACTGGTGCAGGTACCACAGGCACCCGCACGGGGGGTGCAGGTTCTACCCGCACTTCGCTGCAGCCTGGCAAGAGCAAGGTGAAGATGGCCGACGGCACCAAGGTGAAAACCAAAGTGGACGAGGACAGCGATAAAGTGAAAGTGAAAACCAAGGGCGCGAATGATCAGGAATCAAAAACCGTCTATAAAGAGGGTGAAATTGATGCCAAGACCAAGGACGAAACTGGCAAAACCAAGCTTCAGGTAGAAGGTGCGGCTCCCGCCAGCGTAGCTACGCCTGCGGCTCCGGCTGCCACCGACTCTACCCAGTCGGCCCCGGCTACCACTACGCCTGCTACCACAACTCCTACCGATTCCACTACCACGGTAAAGCCCTAAGCGGCACGAAATCAGTCTAAAAGAAAGGTCGGGCCTGGTGCCTGGCCTTTTTTTTTAACATAATCGCGCCCACCGCGTTAAGTTTGGGCAATTCGGCCGCTCTTTTCTCGTTTTCCTCCCGAAGTATGTCCGTAGTTCCTTATAAAGATGATGCCGCCGGCAAGAAGTCGCAGGTAGCGCAGATGTTCAACAGCATAGCTGGCAAATACGACTTCCTCAACCATTTCCTGAGTGCTGGCACCGACATTTACTGGCGGCGCAAGGCCGTGGGGGAGTTGAAGGCGCTACGGCCGGCCCGGATCCTGGACATTGCTACCGGCACGGCTGATTTTGCCATTGAAACCCTGCGGGCCGCTTCGGCCGACGCTAAGATCACCGGGGTAGATATATCGGAAGGAATGCTGGAAGTAGGCCGCCGCAAGCTGGAAGCCAAAGGCCTGAGCCAACGCATTCAGCTGGAACTCGGCGACTCGGAGAACCTACCGTTCCCCGATGACCACTTTGATGCCGTAACGGCCTCGTTCGGGGTACGCAACTTCGAAAATCTGTCGAAGGGACTGGCCGAGATGCGCCGTGTGCTACGCCCCGGCGGCAAGCTGGTGATTCTGGAGTTTTCCAAGCCCACGGCTTTCCCCATGAAGCAGGCCTACAATTTCTACTTCCGGCACATTCTGCCCGTGTTTGGCAAGCTGATTTCAAAAGACCGCGCCGCGTATACCTACCTGCCCGAGTCGGTGCAGGCCTTTCCGGACGGGCGTGATTTTCTGACCATTCTAACCCAAGTGGGCTTTAACACTACTGCATGGCAACCCCTCACTTTCGGCATCAGCTCCATCTACACCGCTACAAAATAGCGGGCTTGTTGGTGGGGGCTGGCCTTTTGCTAAGTCACGCGGCCGATGCCCAAAGCCCCACCCGGGCCCGGCGCGGCCGCAACGGCAACGTAAAAACCCTGACGGTCAACAACCTGCCGGGATACGATGACAAGTGGTTTCACGGCGGGTTTCAGCTGAATGCCAGTGCCACGCGCTTTCGGGTAGAGCATTCCAACCGCTACGTACAGACGCGGGAGGTTTCAGCAAACTCCGTGATTAGTCCCAGCTTCGGCGTGAACTTCATTGCTGATGCCCGGCTGGCCGATTTCTTCAACTTGCGCTTTACGCCGGGCGTGTCATTTGCCAACCGCCGGATTGAATACAAGCCCTTGTCGTACTCCCCGGCCGACTCCATCAAAACCCAGGAGGTAGGCGGGACGGTGCTGGAGTTTCCGCTGCTGCTCAAGTACCATTCGGAGCGCCGCGGCAACTCGCGCATGTACCTCATTGCCGGAGCCAAGGCCAGCGTGAGCGTGACCAACCGGCGGCAGGACCCCGAAACCAGTGTGCTGCGCACGGCCAACACCGATTACTCCCTGGAATATGGGGTGGGCATGGATTTGTTTTACCCGTTTTTTAAGTTCGCCCCGGAACTGCGTTTCTCGCACGGTCTGCCCAACGTACTGCAATCCGGCACCGACGTGTACAGCCGCAACCTGCAGCGCCTGCGGACGAATGCCGTAACCTTGTACCTGAACTTCGAATAAGCAGGGCCGGCTTTTCTTCTGAGCTCGGTCCTGGCTACTGACTTACCCTATGCCACTCGCGTTAGTTACCGGCGCTTCTTCCGGTATTGGTCGGGCTACGGCCATTGCTTTGGCCCAGGCCGGCTATTCTCTGATTCTGACTGGCCGCCGCTACGAGCGGCTGGCGGAACTGGCCCAGCAGCTTACCACCCCAGTACACCTGCTCACGTTTGACGTGCGCGACCGGGCTGCCACCGAAGCGGCCATTGCCAGCCTACCCGAAGCCTTCCAGGCCATTGATGTGCTGATCAACAATGCCGGCAATGCCCACGGGCTGGGACCTATCCAGGAAGGCGACGTAGCCGACTGGGATGCGATGCTCGATAGCAACGTGAAGGGTCTGCTGTACGTGAGTCGCTCCGTGTTGCCGGGTATGACCCAGCGTCAGCGCGGGCACGTCATTAATATCGGTTCCATTGCCGGGCACGAGGCGTATCCCAACGGCAACGTGTACTGTGCTTCCAAGGCCGCGGTGGCCTCGCTGAGCAAAAGCATGCGCCTGGACTTGCTGCCCCACGGCATCCGGGTGGCAGAGGTCAATCCTGGGGCCGTGGAGACGGAGTTTGCTCAGGTACGCTTCAAGGGCGACGAAAGCCGGGCGGCGGCCGTGTATAAAGGGTTCCAACCCCTTCGGGCCGAGGACGTAGCCGAGGTCATTGCCTTTATGGTGACGCGCCCCCCGCACGTGAACATTGCCGAGGTGCTCTTGTTGCCTGCTGCGCAAGCCTCCACCATGCATTTCAAGCGCGACGCCTAGCATTATTTTTGAACCAGCATCTGCGCAGTGAAGCCGCTCCCAACCTGGGGCGGCTTTTTATTTGAGCCCCGAAACCTCCGCGTGCAGGTGCTGTATAATTTCAGCATTGAGTTCGTGCCGCCCGACAAAGCGGCGGACTTCGGGCGTGCAGCCCAAGTTGTGCAGAAAGGCTACTTGGGCCGCAAGGTTTTCCTCGGTCACGTACTCGTCCTGGGTACCGCAAACCAACACGATGGGTACCTTCTGGGCCAGGTGCGTGGCTACTGCAAAGTCCATATCGGGCGGAAAGGCGCCGGCCCACAGAACCAGCCGGGTAGGTTGGAAGCGTGCTTGCGCCAGCCAGCGGCTTACAGTTGCTGAACCCTGCGAAAACCCCAGCACCGTTACCTTGACTTCGGCCGGGCAGGCAACCAGCAGAGTATCGGTGAGCTGATTGAGGTAGGCTACGTAGTCGTCTATTTCGGTTAGCCGGTCATCCCGCGTCATCCAGCTGGCTCCCACCCGGCCGCTGGTACCCTGCAGGTAAAAACGGGAAAGGGCTTCCGGGGCCACAACAGCCAAAGTGGGGTCGGCAGTTGCCAGCGCGGTGAAGTGGCGAATGAAATACTGCGCCAATTGTCCGTAGCCGTGGCAGACAATCCACAAGTGGCGCGTCTGATCCGATAAAGTGCCCACCATATAATAGCGGGCCGAGCGGCTAACGGTAAGGTGGTGTTCCTGGGCGGCAGGCATCAACGCGGGCTCTAGGGAAAACAACTAGGCTGACAAATAGCAGATTGCGCCGGGTAAGAGCAAAGGCTGGCGGGCACGGCAATACGGCTTCTGTGCTTTCCTATATCGGCAGGAAGCTACTGGGGAGCGGGCAGGTCGTCGGGCGTGAAGCCGAAGGGCAGCAGGTCGCTCAGGCGCTGGAAGCGGTAAATGGTGTTGTCGGGGCCCGGCAGCAGCAGCGGAATAGCCTCGCCTTGGCGGTGCTCATACTCCGTCATCACCTGGCGGCAGGCTCCGCAGGAGGTTACGGCCACAAAACTCCCCGTAGCCGGGCGGGCGGCCACGGCCATGGCCCGGATGCGGCGCTCCGGCTGGCTGGCGGCCAGGCCAAACAAGGCTGTACGCTCGGCGCACAGCCCGGAGGGGAAGGCGGCATTTTCTTGGTTGGTACCCTTAAAGACCGACCCATCGTCGAGCAGCAGCGCCGCGCCCACGTGAAAGTGGGAGTAGGGGGCGTAGGAATGGTCGGTAGCGGCGCGGGCCGCGTGCCATACCGTAGCCTCGGCAGGCGAGAGTTCAGCTTCGGAGTTCAGCACCTCTACCGTGATGGTGAGCGTATGCGGGTGGGCCATCGGCGACGATAAAATAAACCTCACGAAGCCAGACAGCGGCCCCGGTGCGGGAAGGGGCGGTGAATGTACTACAAATCTGTGGGGTTCAATAAGGGCTACGGCAAAAATGTGGGAGCCGCCAGGCACGCGGGTTCAGCAGATTTTGCCGATACTTGACCCTGAATTCCCACCCACCAGGGCGCGCAGCCGCGGGCCCGCTTCTTTCGTTCCTGCATGACCCGCATTCTACTGCTCGGCGCCGGGCGCTCCGCCTCCTCCCTGATCCGCTACCTGCTGCAGCACGCGCCCACCGAAAACTGGCACCTCACCATCGGCGACGTTAACCCCGCCTTTCTACAGGAGGTACTGGCCCCGCACGCCGCCTATGCCCGGGCCGTATCCTTCGAAATAGCGGATGCCCCGTTGCTGGATACGCTGGTCAGCAATGCCGATATCGTTATATCCATGCTGCCGGCGTTGTTTCACCCCATCATTGCCAAGGCCTGCGTGCACCACGGCCGCCACTTGGCTACGGCCAGCTACGTGAGCCCCGAAATCCGGGCCTTCGATGCTGAAGCCCGGGCCGCGGGCATTACCCTGCTCATGGAGTGCGGCCTCGACCCCGGCCTCGACCACATGTCGGCCATGCAGGTAATTGACGATATCCGGGCGCAAGGCGGGCGTCTTACCTCCTTTAAATCGTACTGCGGCGGCCTGATGGCCCCCGACTCTGAAGGCGAAAACCCCTGGAAGTATAAGTTCACCTGGAACCCGCGCAACGTGGTGCTGGCCGGCCAGAGCACCGCCAAGTACCTGGAACAGGGCCAGCTGCGCTACATACCATATCAGCATTTGTTTGCCCGCACCGAGCAGCTGCAGGTGCCCGGCTACGGGGCTTTCGATGGCTATGCCAACCGCGACTCCCTGAGCTACCGCCAGCCCTACGGCCTCGACGACATTCCCACCATTTTGCGCGGCACCCTCCGCCGTCCCGGCTACTGCGCGGCCTGGCATGCGCTAGTGCAGCTGGGCCTCACCGATGATCAGGTTCACCTCGGCAACTCCGCCGACATGCCCTGGCAGGACCTCGTGGCGGCCTATTTGCCGGCGGCTGCTACTGCGGGCGCGCTGGCCGAGCGTTGCGCTGCCTACCTGGGGCTGGAGGTGCAGGGACCCGAAATGAGCCGCCTCAACTGGCTGGGTATTTTTGGGGAGGAACCCGTTGGCCTATCCGACGCCACGCCCGCCCAGCTGCTGGAACTGCTGCTGACCAAAAAATGGGTGCTACAGCCCCAGGACCACGATATGATTGTGATGCAGCATCTATTTGAATATGAGTTGGAAGGCCAGCCCCGTTGGCACACTTCCTCGCTGGTAGTGCTGGGCGATGATGCTGTGCATACAGCCATGGCCAAAACCGTAGGCCTGCCGCTGGGTATGGCTGTGCGGCGGCTGGCGCAGGGCCAAGTAGCGCACCCGGGCGTTGTCATTCCCACGCACGCCGATATCTACGAGCCGATACTCGCGGAACTGGCAGCCGACTACGGTATTCGGTTCGTGGAAGAAGCCGGCGCGGGGCAAATGGTAGCGGCCATCAGCCAGTAGTCCGTGCAGTGGGGATTGAGCGCCTATTTGCGGCTCCGCGGCCGCACCCTGGGCCGGCAGGTGCTGGAAGTAGGGTGGTGGCGCCTGGCTCTGCTGTTGCCCTTGCTGCTGGCAGCCGTGGCCCGGGCCCTTACGGTGCTGGCCAGCCATGCTACGGCGCACTGGCTGGTGCCCCTGCTGGTGCTGCTGATGCTGGCAGGTACCCACCGCCGCCGCCCGGATGTGCCTTTTCTGGCGTTGAGTGCCCCCTGTTTTCGCGGTTGGCTGGCCGTGGAATACACTTTTTTGGCCTTGCCCGCCGCATTGGTGCTCCTGGGGTTCCGGCAGGCCAGCACCGCAGGGCTCACCCTGCTGGTGGCCGCCGCCGTGGGGTGGATGCCTCCGGCCCAGGCCCGGGCGGCTCGTCACCGCCAGCCGGCAGTTTTTCGGAGCGAGGCGCTGGAACTGGTTGGGGGCTTCCGGCAGACGGGGGCGTGGTTCTGGTGGCTGGGGCTGCTGGGCGCGGCGGCGTGGGGGCAGCGCTACCCCGTGGTGCCGGCCCTGGCTATAGGCGGCTGGGTACTGGTGCTGGCAGGCTGCTACGGCACTCCCGAGCCGTGGCCCCTGCTGCTGCCAGCCTTGCGCGGCCCAGCCAGCTGGCTGGGCCGCCGTTGTGCCCTGGCCCTGGCGTATTATGGCCTCACGGCTGCCCCCTTCGTGTGGCTGTTGGGCACGGGGGCCACCAGCAGTGGCGGCGCGGCCGTAGCGGCCCTGCTCGGGGCAGTGCTAGTTACTATGGTGGTGCTGGCCCGGTACGCGTTTTACCCCAATGCCCTGCTGGTGCGCCTTACTCAAGGCCTGGTGCTGGCCGTGGCGGTGCTGCTAACCGGGCACCCAGTGTATCCCAGCCTGCTGCTGGTGGCGTTTTTCGGGCTGATCTGGAAAAGCCGCCGCCAGCTTTCCCGTTTTCGCTATGATTGAGATTCAGCAACTGCAGAAGTCGTTTGGCGCGCACGCCGTGCTGCGCGACGTGAGCCTTACGCTGCGGCCCGGCACCCTGCACGGGCTGGTGGGGGCCAACGGGGCGGGCAAAACCACGCTCCTGCACTGCCTTTACGGCCTGCACGCCGACTACCGGGGTACCATCCGCGAAACAACCGGGCTGCCTGTTCGGCCCAGCACGGGCCTGCTGCCCTATGAGCCCTATTTCTACCCCCGCCTCACGGGCCGCGAGTATCTCGAGTTCAGTCTGCAGGCCCGGGGCCGGCCGCTGGTAGACTTTAATGGCTGGAACCAGCTGCTGGAGCTGCCCCTCGATCAGTACGCCGAGGAGTACTCGGCTGGCATGAAGAAAAAGCTGGCGCTGCTGGCGTTGCTGGTGCAACCCTTCCGCTACCTCATCCTCGACGAGCCTTTCAACGGCCTCGACCTGGGTGCTAACCTGCTGGTGATGGAGATTCTGCGCCGCCTGCGCCAGCAGGGGGTGGGCATTCTGCTCACCTCTCATCTGCTGGGTTCCCTCACCGAGCTGTGCGACGAAATAACGGTGCTGGCCGATGGCCGCGTGCGCCGCCACTATGCGGCCGCGGAGTTCGGCCAGGTAGCTCCCGATCTGCTGGATAACTTTTTCCAGGACAAGCTGGCCCAGGTGCGGGCCCTGCTGCCCGAGGCTACAGGGCCAGGTAAAACGGCTGCAGCAACGCACTGAACTCAGCTGAATACAAGCTGTCATCGGCGGCGGCGCGCATCGTCAGCTCCGTTTGCTGCATTGGCTGGGGCGTCAGGCCGAAGGCGGTGATGCAGCGCAGCGGCTTGCTGCCAGCGCGGTGGCGGAGGACTAGCTGGGTAATAGAGTAGAGGCCCGCCTGGTGCGCGGTACGCACGAACTCCTGCATTTCTGCCGGGGGCAGCAGCACCGTGAGGCGGCCGGCCGGCGTGAGGTGGGCCGCTGCAAACCCCGCTAGCTCCCCGAAGCTCAGGGTATCCTCTGCCGCGTGCCGGGCCGTGGTGCGCCGGTCGTCGGGCGAGCGGAGCGAATGCCGGAAAAACGGCGGGTTACAGAGAATATGGTCGAACGAGTCCGGCTGGGTGGCGGCGTAGGCGCTCAAGCTCAGGGCCCGGATGTGAAGGCGGTGGCTCCAGGAGCAGGCCGCCGCATTGGCCGCCGCCTGCGCCGCCGCCGCCAAGTCAATTTCGATGGCCTCAATTTGGGCGCCGGGGTTGCGCTGGGCCGCCATCAGCGCCAGCAGGCCGGTGCCCGTACCGATGTCCAGAATCCGCTTAGCGTGGCTAATGTCCACTACCGCACCGAGTACGCAGGCATCTGTGCTGACTTTCATGGCGCACGCAGCCTGCTCTATTCGGAATTGCTTGAACTGAAAATAGTTGTTAGCCATAGGTCTACTTAGAAAGCGCCGCTTGCGTGAGCCAGCGGTGAACAGGTTTCTCAACCAGGTAATGCAGCGCAACGGCTGCTGTAACCAGCAGCAAGAAGAGTGAGAGAACCGCCGGCAGTTGGGGCACATGCCGGTGCAGCCGGCCCTGGATAAAATCGGCTACTACGCTCAGGTGCAAGAGGTAGAAAGCGTAGGAGCTGCGCCCCAGCACCTGCAGAGGCCGGCTGCTGAGCACCTGGCTAAGCCAACTGGGCTCCGTAGTCAGGCCGTAGAGTAACAGTCCCGTGGCCCAGGGCAGTCCCCAGTTATTGAGGGCCATTCCCGGCCAGGTGTCGATGGCTGCGGCTACCCCATAGTGCCGGGCAATGCCCATCAGCAAGCCCACAACCAAGGTGCTCAGCAGCAAGCCCCAGTGGGTGGCCCGGGCCAGGCGGCCAGCGGGTAGCAGGGCGAAGGCGGCGCCAACGAGAAACTCCGCGCTACGCCCAAAAAACGTGACCATCAGCGTAAAGTGCGGAGTTTCCAGCCAGCCTATGGGGCGCAGGAGGGCGCTTAAGCCCAAACCCAGCAGAACCAGCGCGAGGACGCAGCCCGCCCAAATGCGCGGGGTGAATCGGTGGGCCAGCCAGAACAGGACGGGCAGCAGCAGGTAGAAGCATTCTTCCACCGTGAGCGACCAGGCTGGTCCGATACCCGTCAGGTGCCACCGGTGAGAGAAGCCCTTCAGCAGGGAAATATTGAGCAGATACTCGGGCCACCAAACAGCCGGCCTTAATCCCTTAAGCGCGGGGTGAAAAAGGAACTGAAGAGTGGTGAGGAGAAAAAACAGCGGGTAGATGCGCGCAAAACGCCGCTGCCAGAAGCGCCGGGCTCCCGGCCAGGGTGCGGCGTAGTAGAGGCGGCAAAGCAGAAAACCACTCAGGGTAAAAAACAACGATACGCCGAGGTTTAGCTGGCTGGCCAGGGCCCGCCAGGCGCCCTCCAGGCCCGGGGGCAGCCACCCCGCCGCGGTGCGGTAGTGAAACAGAAACACCAGCAGCGCCGCCACGGCCCGAAAGCCCGTCAGGGCCGGCAGGTACCCGCGGTTCATGCCCGCTGCGACTCCAGCAGCTCGTAGCCCTCGTCGATGAGCAGCTTGCCTTGCGTGGCACTCCAGACGGCCAGCTGGTCGCACCGCTCGTTCTCGGGGTGGCCGTTGTGGCCGCGCACCCACTTAAACTGCACTTTGCGCTGGCGGTGTATCTTCAGAAAGCGCCGCCAAAGGTCCTCGTTGGCTTTCTTGCCGAAATCCGGCTTCTGCGCCCAACCAAATACCCAGCGCTTCTCCACCGCATCTACCACGTACTTGGAGTCGGTAACCACGGTAATAGGCAGCTCAGGGCGCGTAATGGCTTCTAATCCTACAATCACGGCCAGTAACTCCATGCGGTTGTTGGTGGTCAGCCGAAAGCCCTGGGTAAGCTCTTTCTCGTGCTGGCCAAAGCGCAGAATGGCCCCATACCCACCCGGGCCGGGGTTGCCGCGGGAAGAGCCGTCGGTAAATAAGTAAATCAATTCGGATGTGGGGAATGTGAGAAATGTGGGGAATGTGAAAAACGGAGCGAATGTGGTGCAGAATCAGCGCTGTCGGTTACTTCAGCCTGGCATTTCATTCTGCACATTCTCCCGCATTTCTCACATTTTCCACATTCAATTAAAAGTTCTGTTTGAACAGCTTGATGGCAATGGCCAGCAGGATGACGCCAAAGACGCGGCGCAGGATGTCCTCACCGGCTTTGCCCAGCTTCCGCTCAATCCAGGCCGAGCTTTTGAGCACCAGGTACACGAACACGAGGTTGGCTACAATGCCTACCAGCACGTTGGGTAGAGAGTATACCGCGCGCAGGGAGAGTAGCGTCGTCATGGTGCCGGCGCCCACAATGAGAGGGAAAGCCAGCGGCACAATGGAGCCCGTGCCCGAGGCTGTGGGGTTGTGCCGGAAAAGCTCCACGCCCAGGATCATTTCCATGCCGATGAGGAAGATGATGATGGAGCCCGCCAGCGCAAACGACTGCAAATCCACGCTGAACAAAGCCAGAATGCTTTGCCCCAGAAACAGGAAAGCCACCATCAAGATGCCCGCCACCAGCGTGGCCAGCTCCGAGTTGATGCGCCCCTCGCGCTGCCGGATCTGAATGATAATAGGGATGGAACCCAGGATATCAATGATGGCAAACAGCGTGAGGGTGACGGAGGTAATTTCCTTCAGGCTAAACATGGACCGCAGATGCTAACGGATGAATGAACGGATGAAACGGAGGGGAGGGGGCCGGGCCCGGTTACGGTAATCAACGCAGTACGCCAGCTAGGGCTTGCGCTTATGGAAATGCGGCTCGTAGCAAAAACGGCCATCCGTTTCATCCGTTCTGCCCATCTGTTTCATCCGTTTTTCCATCCGTTCCATCCGCGGCTAAGCGAATTCCTTGGCGAAAAACTGCACCAGCTGCTCGAAGGCTTCGTCGGGGATGGCCGGGAAGTTGGCAATGCGCAGGGACCCGGATTTCCAGCTGCCGTAGCCGTTGCCCAACTGCAGGCCCTGGGCCAGGGCCCGGCGCTTCACCTCATCGATAAGGGCAGGCGCACCCTGCAAGCCGATGACGGTGGTAGAGCGCGTTTCGGGGTTCTGCACCAGCGGAGTGAGCTGGGTGGCCTGGTCGAAGTAGTCGTAGAGCTTGGTGGCGCGCTCGGTCATGTGCTGGTGCACAGCCTTGATGGGGGCGCGCTCCTGCAGCATGCGGCTCAGCAGGTAGATGCCCAGCACGTTCGGGGTATAGTTCGTCTGGAAGTTGAGCATCTTCTCGTACTGGTGCACGAGGCTGTTGTAGTGGGCCCGCTCATTGATTTTGCGGAACCGCTCTACCGCCCGCGGCGAGAGCAGCATCACCGACAGCCCGGCGGGCAGCCCGAAGCACTTCTGCACCGAGCCGTACCAGATATCAGCTTTGATGTACTTGAGCTGAATACCGGCCAGGGAAGAGGTAGCATCCACCGCCAGTAGGGCATTGCTGGGCAGGCGGTTGAACAGGTTCAGGATAAACCCGTCGCGCAGCTGGGTGGCGTTGCTGGTTTCGTTTTGGGTAATGCAGACCAAATCCGTCTGCAGGTCCATGGGCAGCTTGCTGATGTCGGGCAGTTCATCGAGGCCAAACGTGACGGCCGAGGAAGCCGGGCGCAGGGCCTTGGCGTACTCAAACCATTTCTCGCCAAAAGCGCCGTTGTACACGTGCAGGCTTTTGGTGGGCGTCAGGCTTTGGGCCAGCACCTCCCAGCACTCCGTGGCCGAGCCCATCAGGAACACGGTGTAGTCCTGGGGCACGTTGAGGCGCGTTTTGAGGTCGGTTACCGTTTGGCGCAGCAGGGTCGTGAACCGCTCGCCGCGGTGCGGGGCCGAGAGCCAGCCCTCATCGAAGGCGTCCTGCAAGTACTGGCGCACCTGCGGATAAACTGCTGCCGGGCCCGGATTGAATGTATACATAGGTGAAGAAGTCAGAAGGAAGGAAATACAAAGGTAGGAGCCTAAGGTGCTAATGTGTTTCGAATGTGCTGATGTGCTAATCGAGAACAATCATTAGCACATCAGCACATTCGAAACACATTAGCACATTAAACTTTAAACCCCACGCGCTTGGGGCGCAGGCCGTCGAAGTAGTGCAGGGCCAGTTTGTAGCTTTCGAGCTTGAAGCCGGCAATACTGCCCACGCAGTTGCGGCCGATCAGGCTTTTCTGGCGAAACTCCTCCCGGGCGTGCAGGTTGCTCAGGTGCACTTCTACCACCGGTGTGTTGATGGCGGCCACGGCATCGGCCAGGGCCACGCTGGTGTGCGTGAAGCCCCCGGCATTCAGCACCACGCCGTGGTAGGTGAAGCCTACTTCGTGCAGCTTGTCAATCAGCTCGCCCTCGTGGTTGCTCTGAAAATATTCGAGGGTGAGGTGCGGGAAGGCTTCGCGCAGCTCGGGCAGGTAGTCTTCGAAAGAGCGGGAACCGTAGATGCCTGGTTCGCGGTGGCCCAGCAGGTTCAGGTTCGGGCCGTTGAGCAGGAGAAGTTGCATAGCGTAGGGGAGAAGCCGAAGAAAACCACCCGCCCGCGCAAGGCCGGGTAGCGGAGGTAAAGGTCGTAGAACGTTGGCAGAAGGCAGAATACTTTTCGGTGCCAGTAGAAAATTCTGTGCGGGCGGGTTTGTTGTCCGACCTTTGCCCGGCAGCATCCTGCTGTTTCCACCCCAATCACCGCGCTGGCGGCTTCTGCGTGAACTGGTCCATCTACCAAAAGCAATTCGACGGCTACCTGCGGCTGGAAAAATCGTTGTCGGGCAACTCCGTGGAAGCCTACAGCCGCGACGTGCAGAAGCTGCGGCAGTTTCTGGCGCTGCGCCAGCTCACGCTGCGGCCGCAGGAAATAGGCCCGGAGCTGCTGCGGGAGTTTCTGGCCTGGCTGGGGGAGCTGGAGCTGAGTGCCACCTCCCAGGCCCGCACGCTTTCGGGGCTGAAGGCATTTTTTCACTTCCTCATCATGGAAGACCAGCTAAGCATCGACCCCACCGACACGCTGGAAGCCCCCAAAACCGGCCGCAAGCTCCCCGATACGCTGAGCTACCAGGAGATAGTACAGCTGCTGGAGTCCATCGACCTGAGTACCAACGAGGGCACCCGCAACCGGGCCATCCTGGAAGTGCTGTATTCCTCGGGCCTGCGCGTGAGCGAGCTGACGGAGCTGCGCCTCTCCAACGTGTACGCCGAGGACGGCTTCGTGCGCGTAACGGGCAAAGGCAACAAAGAACGCCTCGTGCCCATTGGCGGCGACGCCCTTAAGCACCTGGGCTTTTACCTGAGCGGAGTGCGCTGCCACCTCGACATCCAGCCGGGTCACGAGGACCACGTGTTCCTCAACAAGCGCGGCACCAAGCTTTCCCGGGTGATGATTTTCAACATCATCAAAGCCGCCGCCGATAAAGCCGGGGTGCGCAAGAGCATCAGCCCCCACACGTTCCGCCACTCGTTTGCCACCCACCTCATCGAAGGCGGAGCCGACCTGCGGGCAGTGCAGGAAATGCTGGGCCACGAAAGCATCACCACCACCGAAATCTACACCCACCTCGACCGGGACTACCTGCGCCAGGTTATCACGGAGTTTCATCCGCGCAGCTAGCTGGCCGGAAGTAGTCAGTCGCCAGGGCAAAGGGCGGGGGTTAGGTTGCGGACGTTGAAGCGCTAATTTTGTCGCAGTGTTTCCGTTCCCGCGTTTATTTCTGCGTCGTTTGTGGGCCTCGCCGTTGCTATGGGCATTGGTGGCACTGGCAGTATTGCTGCTGCCCCTGTGGGTGCTAGGCCCTCAAACCTATATCACCCTCGACGACAACCTGGATGCCGAGCTAGCCGGACCCTACCTGCTGGCGCGCACGGGCACGGCCTTGAACTATGGAGCCCACACCGTGCTGCCGCAGATCATGAATGGCCTGCCGCGCAACGCCTTGCGGCCGGGCCTGAGCGTGACGGTAGCGTGCTTTGAGCTGCTGCCACCGCTGCCAGCCTATTTGCTGAACATGGTGCTGGTACGGGTGGCGGGCTTGCTGAGTATGTACGCGCTGCTGCGCTGCTGGCTGCTGCCGGCCCGGGAGCAGCGGGCCTTGGCGGCAGGGGTTGCCTTGAGCTGGGCCATGCTTCCGCTGTATTCGATGTATGGCCTGTCGGTGCTGGGGCAGCCGGCGGTGCTGCTGGCCGTGCACACCTTGCGCGGGCCAAAGCCGGTCCTCTGGCCCTGGCTGTTGCTGGCGTTGTTTCCGCTGTGGTCGAATCTAGTGCTGGCGGGGGTATTCGTGCTGGTAGGAGCGGGCGGCTACCTGGCTTGGACTGACTGGCAGCAGCGCCGCTTAAGCTGGCGCGCCTGGCTGGGGTTGGGCTTGCTGGCCGTGAGCTACGGCGTGGTGGAGTTTCCGCTGCTGTATTCCTTGCTCCGGCACCAGTTTGTGCCCCACCGCACGGAGTTTGATTTGCTGCAACTGGCCCCGGCCACGCTACTGTCGCAAGTGCGCGGTACTCTAATGTTTGGTCTGATGGGGCAGTACCACAGCAGCCTGTTCTTCCGGGGGCTGCTCTTACTGACGGTGCTCCTGGCTTGGTGGCAGGCCCGCCTGCAGCGCCGGGCTTTCCCTGCGCGGCCGGTTATACGCTTGCTCGTGATGCTAACCTTGCTGGCTGGGTTCTGCGGCTTTTACCCCAGCCTGCTGGGGGCGCTACAAGGCGGGCTGCCTTTCCTGCGGGCGTTCAACCTTACGCGCTTCCACTTTCTCACGCCGCTGCTGTGGGTGGTGGTGTGGGTGCTGGCCCTGCGTACGCTGCCCGCCGCGCGGGTGCGCTGGGCGCTGGTAGTAGCCCAGCTCCTGGTGGTGTTGCTCATGCACCGCGAGTGGACCCTGAATCTGCGGCAGCTGCTGGGGCGCCCGGCCGCTGCCGAGCCTAACTACCAGCAGATGGTGGCCCCCGCGTTGTTTACCCGCGTGCAGCAAGCCCTTCAGGTTCGTAGCGGCCAGGCGCCTGCGGGCTACCGCATTGCCTGCCTGGGCCTGCCCCCGGCCGTGGCTCAGCTCAATGGCTTCTACACCCTCGACAGCTACCAGAACAATTACCCGCTCCCGTACAAGCATCAGTTTCGGCGGCTCATTGCCGGGGAGCTAAGTAAAAGCCCGCAATTACGCACATACTTCGATGCCTGGGGCAACCGTTGTTACCTGCTGGCGGCGGAGCTGGGCAAAAACTTCCGGGTGCCGGCCAGTCACGCCCCCATTCAGGATTTTGCCTTTGATGCCGCTACCTTTAAGCAGTTGGGGGGGCGCTACGTGGTTTCGGCGGTAGCCCTGGCCCACCCGGCCCGCAGTGGTTTACAACGAGTAGGAGACTTTGCTGATGCCACTGCCTACTGGCATCTGTATGTGTATGAAACGCTGTAGAATGCCCGCCCGCCGCAAGTCCACTCCCCGCGGATTGACCTTCCTTCCTAGCGGCAAAAAAGCCGGTTAAACGCCGGAAAAGCCGTAGATTTGATTTTCAGGTGTGATTTCGAATGGCTAAAAATACGTACAAACAACCCGCTGCGCCGGCTCCGCAGGCCGCCAATGCCCCCCGGCCGCCGCGCAACCAGCCGCGCCCGGCCCCCGAGGCTCCCCGGGAGTCCCGCCGGCCCGAGCCCCGGGCTACGAGCAAAGCGCCCAAGACGCCCCGTACCCCCGTGAAGCTGCCTTCCCTGGGCAACGTCTTCGGCTTCCTGCGCGACCGGCGGTTTCAGCTCTTTCTGGGCTTCTTCTTCCTGCTCTCTTCCATTTACCTGACCATAGCGTTCCTGTCGTTCCTGCTCACGGGCCACGCCGACCAAAGCGTGGTGCAAAGTGCCGGCACGACGCCGCTGCTGGTGGCAGGGCAGGAAACCGGCAACTGGCTGGGCCTGATTGGGGCTACGCTGGCGCAGTGGCTGATCTACCGCGGGTTTGGGGTGGCCGCCTTTGCCCTGATTCCCATAGTTTTCTTCCTGGGATATAAAATTGTTTTCCGCCGCCAGGATGTGTCGGTCAGCTATGTGCTGGCTTTGTGCCTGTTCACAATGGGCTGGCTGAGCGTGCTGCTGGGCTACGTGGTGCTGTCTCTCGAAGCCCCGGATGCCGACCCCGCCCTGGCCCACAGCCTCGACTTCCTGAGCGGAGGCATCGGCTACGAAGTGGCCCTCTGGCTCGACAGCCTGATCGGGTGGGGGACGGTGTTGCTGCTGGCCTTCCTGCTGATTTCGTTTGTGGTGTTCTTCTTCAACGTCACCACTCTAAACCTGCGCCGCCCCGAAAGCGAGGAAGAAGAAGTTGCTGCCAATCAGGTTTCTGCTTCTGACGCAAGCCGCAACCCGCAGGGCGTCAGTCGGGCTACTGCCCCGCTGCCCATGGATGAGGAGGAAGAAGACCCCGCACCGGCCATGACGCTCAAGCGCACCGGTCCGCTTGCCTCAGTAACCCCGAGTCCAACCGTCGCTCCTCAGGTCATGGAAGAGGAGGACGAGGAAGTAGAGCCTCCCTTTATCACCAGCGGCGCGGTGGCGGCTCCGGCAGTTGCCGCTTCGGTGCCGCTGAGCGTGGCGCCGGTGGCTGCTGCGGCCACCACGGCTGCCAGTGCCGCCGCCTTAAGCATGGGCGGCGCCATTGCTAAAGCAGCTGGCCCGGCCTTTTCTGTGGAAGCGCCGGCCCTGGAAGTCGCGCCGCCCACGCCCGCGCGGGTTCCCACGCCGCTGTCGTTGGCCGACCTGGCCGACAACGACGCTCCGCTACCGGCCCCCGCGCCGAAAGGCCCTTCGTTTGAGGTGGAAATACCCGTGGCTGCGCCCGCCCTCCAAATCGACCAAGACACGACCGAGCTGGACCCGGCCGCCGGGGCCGACATGGCCGCCATTGCCGATGAGGACGAGGATGCGGACGCCATGCCCAACGTAAACTACGACCCCACGCTGGACCTTTCCCGCTACCAATACCCCACGCTGGAACTGCTCAACGACTACGGCCAGGCCAAAGCCCAAGTCACCAAAGAAGAGCTGGAGGCCAACAAAGACCGCATTGTGGAGACGCTGGGGCACTACGGCATCAACATCGCCAGCATCAAAGCCACCATTGGGCCCACAGTTACGCTTTACGAAATTGTGCCCGATGCCGGGGTGCGGATTTCCAAGATCAAGAGCCTGGAAGATGACATTGCCCTGAGCCTCGCCGCCCTGGGTATCCGCATCATTGCGCCCATCCCGGGCAAGGGCACCATTGGTATTGAGGTGCCGAATACGAAGAAGGAGATGGTGAGCATCCGCTCGGTGTTTGCCACGGAGAAGTTCGCGCACACCGAAATGGACTTGCCCGTAGCCTTCGGCCGCACCATCACCAACGAGGTATTTGTGGCCGACCTGGCCAAAATGCCGCACTTGCTCATGGCCGGGGCCACGGGCCAGGGGAAATCGGTGGGCCTGAACGTGATTCTGGCTTCTCTGCTCTACAAGCGCCACCCCGCCCAGCTTAAGTTTGTGCTTGTCGACCCCAAGAAGGTGGAATTGAGCATCTTCAACAAGATTGAGCGTCACTTCCTGGCCAAGCTGCCGGATACGGAGGAGGCCATCATCACCGACACCAAAAAGGTGGTGAATACGCTCAACTCCCTGTGCATGGAAATGGACCGGCGCTACGACCTACTCAAGGATGCGGGCTGCCGCAACCTGAAGGAGTACAACCGCAAGTTTATTGAGCGCCGCCTGAACCCCAAGAAAGGCCACCGCTACCTGCCCTTCATCGTGCTGGTCATCGACGAGCTGGCCGACCTGATGATGACGGCCGGCAAAGAGGTTGAAACGCCCATTGCCCGCCTAGCCCAGCTGGCCCGCGCCATCGGCATTCACCTGATTGTGGCCACCCAGCGACCTTCGGTAAACGTAATTACCGGTATCATCAAGGCCAACTTTCCTTGCCGGATTTCCTTTAAGGTGACCAGCAAAATCGACTCGCGCACCATTCTGGATACCGGCGGCGCCGACCAGCTGGTAGGGCAGGGGGACATGCTGTTCTCGGCTGGCTCCGATTTGATCCGGGTGCAGTGCGCCTTTATCGATACTCCGGAAGTAGACCGCGTGTGTGACTTTATCGGCGAGCAGCAGGGCTACTCCGAGGCCTACATGCTGCCGGAAGTGCAGGGCGAATCGGGGACGGGCAATGGCGATGCGGAGGACTTCGACCCCGCCTCGCGCGACTCTATGTTTGAGGAGGCTGCCCGCGTAATCGTCACGCACCAGCAGGGCAGCACGTCCCTGCTGCAGCGGCGCCTGAAGCTAGGCTACAACCGCGCCGGCCGTCTGATCGACCAACTGGAGCACGCGGGCATCGTGGGGCCCTTCGAGGGAAGCAAGGCCCGCGAAGTTTTAATTCCGGATGAGTACAGTTTGGAACAGTTGTTGAATACCCTGCCCAAGTAAGCGCCTAACGTTGAGCTTCAGGGCAAAATGGCGGGCTTTTTCCGTGGTTTTATCCCTGGCCGGAGTTTGTCCGTATAGGAGCCGGCGGCGCTTTATCGGTATTCGTCCAAGACACCCCTCTCTCATTTTTCGCAATGAAAAAGTTTCTCGCCCTGCTTGCCCTGTCCGTGTCGCTTACGTCGGCCGCCTCAGCCCAGCAGGACCCCAAAGCCGCTAAGATTCTGGACCAGATGAGCGCCAAGTATCAGGCCATGAAAGCCTTCAAGGCATCCTTTACCCAGACGCTGGAAAACCCCACTGCCAAGGTGAAGGAAAACCTCTCGGGCGACATCACGGTGAGCGGCACCAAGTTTCGGCTGAAGATGAATGGCCAGGAGGTCATCAACAACGGCCAGACCATGTGGACGTACATGAAGTCGGAAAACGAAGTCAACATTTCCGACTACGAGCCCGACGACCAGGAAATTTCGCCTTCGCAGATTTATACACTGTATAAGAAGGGCTACAAGTACTCTTACGTGCAGGAAGGCAAGGAAGCCGGTGAGGCCGTAGACATCATTGAACTTTCCCCCGAAGACCGTAACAACGCCGTGTACAAGGTGCGCCTGTCGGTGAGCAAGAAAGACCGCTCGGTGAAAAGCTGGCAGATGTTCAAGAAGAACGGCAACCGCTACACCTTCCGCATCAGCAAGTTCACGCCCAACGTGCCGGTAGATGCCACCACGTTCACTTTCGACAAAGCCAAATACAAAGGCGTGAAGGTAATTGACCTGCGCTAACCCTTTTACTTGCCGAATTTACCGGCCCGCTTCCGCCTCGTGCGGGGGCGGGCCGGTTTGGTTTTGGGCTACTTGGTCAGTACTTTCCTTCCGGAAACTAGCGGAAATAGGTGTACTATAACTTAGCAACATATGCAGGAAGATTTTCTACATTATGTCTGGCAGCAACAGTATTTCGATAAAGCCAGTCTGCGCACCCAGGAAGGAGAGGAGCTGACGGTGCTGCGTCCCGGCTTCCGCCACCAGGAAGCTGGCCCCGACTTTCCCAGTGCCCGCCTCCGCATTGGGGAAGTAGAGTGGAATGGGGCCGTGGAAATCCACCTGCGCGCCTCTGACTGGTACCGCCACCAACACCAGCTGGACCTGCGCTACGACCAGGTTATCCTGCACGTGGTGTACACCGCCGACCAGCCCGTGCGCCGTTCCGATGGTAGCCTGATTCCCACTCTGGAACTGGGGCCGCGCATCGCGCCGGAACTGCTGTCCACCTATGAGGTCTTGCTGGCAGCTCCGGCGGCCACGTTGCCCTGCGCCGGCCTGCTGCCCCAGGCGCCCACCGTTACGCGCCTTTCCATGGTAGAGCGGGCATTGCTGGAGCGGGCCGAGCGCAAGGCCGATACGGTGTTGACCCTGCACGAGCAACTGCTGGGCGACTGGGAAGCCACCACCTGGCACGCGCTGGCAGCTGGTTTTGGCTTTCAGAAGAACACCGAGCCCTTGGCTCGACTAGCCAAGGCGCTGCCGCTGGCTGTGCTGCGCCGCCACCGCCATCAGCCCTTGCAAACCGAGGCGCTAGTGCTTGGGCAGGCCGGGTTTCTAGAGAGCCTGGAAGAACCTGACGACTACTCCACCGCATTGCAGCGGGAGTACGGCTTCCTGCGCCACAAGTACTCTTTAGCAGATACTGCCCTGCACGCCCACGAGTGGAATTTTCTACGGCTCCGCCCGGCCAACTTTCCCACGGTCTGGCTGGTGCAGCTGGCGGCGTTGCTGCACGCCCGCCCTACGTTGTTTGCGCCCCTGCTGGCCACCGATAAGGTGACGACGCTGGAAGCATTCTTTCGGGCGCCGCTGCCCGCTTACTGGCAGAACCACGCCCGGCCGGGCAAAGCCGGCAGCCTGGCTGAACTGGGCCGCAGTAGTGCCCATCTGCTCGTCAGCAACGTGGTGTTGCCCTTGCGGGTGGCGTATGCCCGGCACGTAGGGCAGCCCGAGCTGGCGGAGGAGGCCATTAACTTGCTCACGCAACTTCCCGCCGAGCATAACCACCTGCTGGCGCCGTATGAGGCGCTGGGCTTCGCCAACAAGTCGGCGGCCGACTCCCAGGGGCTGCTTACGCTACACCGGGCGTACTGCCAGCCCCGGCGCTGCCTGCATTGTGCCATTGGAAATCGTATTTTGCGCCAAAATACGCTCGTCTCTTGAAGCTACTGCTGGCCCTTGGGCTGAACCTTGCGCTGCTGGTATGGCTCAGCGGCTGGCTCCGTCAGCAAGCCAAAAGCCCGGCGGGTGCCTGGCTCTGGCCCACTCTTCTGCTGAAGCTGCTGGCAACCCTTGCGTCCGTGCTAGCCTTGTCGGCGGATGCGGCGTACTTTCAGCTGTGGGCGGGGCGCATGAACGAGCAAGCCTGGGCCAACCCACTAGCCTGGTTCCGGATGTTGCCTACCGATGCTTTTCACTTCGGTCCGCACCACCTGGTTTTTCACGGTCTCTCCAATACGCTGTTTCTGATAAAAGTCCTGTCAGGGCTGAATTTCGCCTCGGGGGGCCTTGTCTGGCTGAATGCGGGCTACCTCTCCCTTTTTCATTTTGTGGGCAGCTGGCGTTTGGTGCAAGCCCTGAGCCGGGCATTTCCCGGCACGCCCCCCGCCGCGCCAGTGGCGGCGCTGCTGCTATGGCCCAGCTGCGTCTACTGGACGTCGGGCCTCACCAAAGAAAGCCTACTGGTGGGCAGTGCGGCCTGGCTGACGGCCCTGGTGGTCGAGGAGCTCTACCCCCCTGCACCTGCCGGCCGCAAAAGTCGGCTACTAGCGGCGCTTGGTTTGGCCATTCTGGTATTTAAAATGCGCTTTTTCTTTGCTGTCTTCCTGCTTACGGGCTTAGGCACGGCAGTCGGCATTCGGGTGGGCCAGCACCTGGGCTTTTTGCGCCGCCGCTGGGCGCAGATGCTGGTACTGGCGGCCGTGGTAGGCGTAGGCAGCACCCTGGCTGGGGAGGTACTCCCGGCCTTTCGAGCCAACAAGTTTACCAGCCAGCTAATGCGCAACTACTCAGAGCTGGAAGCCGAATCCCGGGGGCGGCCCCACCTGGAGTACCCGCAGCTGAAGCCCACCCAAGCCAGCGTCGCGCAGCATGCGCCTGTGGCAGTCCTGAATTCGTTGACGCGCCCCTGGCTGGGGGAAAGCCGCCATTGGAAGTACCTGGCGGCCGGGCTGGAAAACCTGTTGTTGCTGGGGTTGCTGCTTACGGCTCTGGTAGCCGTGGCCCGCGGCCGGGCGGGCCAGCTGCCATTCACCCTGGTTATGGTGCTGCTGTTCTACTGCGTGGTCGTGGCCGTGCTCATTGGGCTGACCACGCCCAACCTGGGCACGCTGAACCGGTACCGCACCGCGTTTCTGCCGTTTCTGCTGCTGCTGCTGCTGCAAAACGACTACGCCGCCGCGTGGCTCCGGCGGCTTTCCTGGCCCAGACGATAGGGCGCTTGGCCGCCCTGCGAAAGGCACGTATCTTTGCGGTTTAGAAACCTGGCGGCAACTGCCGCTGTTTGCCTGCGCATGGAAAATCCTGTTATTATTCTTGGTGCCCAAACCATCGGCACGGCTGCCCTCGATGCTTTTCTCAGCAACGATGTGGTGGTATACTGCCTGCTCGACGACGATAAAGCCCTGCAGAATACGGAACTCAATAACGTGCCCATTATGGGCAATACCGACGACGCGCAGCTGCTGAAGCTGCTCGGCAAGAAGTGTGAGGTATTCGTGGCCACCGACGACACCGCCAGCCGCCGCAGCCTCACCAACATGTTGCACGAAGAGTACACGGTAGCGCCGGTCAATGCCATTCACGCCCGCGCCAGCGTATCGGAGCACGCCTGGCTGGGCCACGGCATTCTGGTAGGTGCCAACGCCGTGGTGGCCAGCACAGCCAAGGTGGAAAACGGCGTTATCATCGGCCCCAATGCCATAGTAGAGGCCAAGGTACAGGTAGGCGAGTATGCCCAGCTGGGCTCGGGCGCCATCCTGAATGCGGGGGTAGAAGTAGGGTCTCAGGCCTTTATCGGCTCCGGGGCAGTGGTGGTAGCCGGGGTGAAAATAGGGGCAAAGGCCCGGGTAGGAGCCGGCTCGGTGGTAGTAGCCGACGTAGCGGCTGGCCAGACGGTATTTGGCAACCCCGCCCAGAAGGTTTAATTACAAGTTGGGAGATAGGAGTGAAGAATTGCTGACTAACATTCCTCCTTCCTAACTTCTCATTCCTCATTGCATAATGGACTACCGCGTTCTGCTTTATTACTGCTACACGCCCATCGAAAACCCGGAACTGTTCCGGGAGGAGCACCATCGTCTCTGTCTGGGCCTGAACCTGCTCGGGCGCATTATTGTGGCACCAGAAGGCCTCAACGGCACGGTGTCGGGCCGCACGGCCGATTGCGAAGCGTATATGCAGGTCGTGAAGGCCGACCCGCGCTTTGCCGCGCTGGAGTTTAAAGTAGAGGAAGCCCCGGCCCATACCTTTCAGAAGCTGCACGTGCGGGTGAAGCCCGAAATCGTGCATGTAGGCCTGCCCCACATCAAGCCCTACGAGCGCACCGGCGTGCATTTGTCGCCTACCGAGTTTCGCGACCTGAAAGACCAGGACGACGTGGTGATTCTGGATGTGCGCTCCGACTACGAGCACCAGCTCGGGCGCTTTAAAAACGCCCTGACGCTCGACATCGAAAACTTCCGTGAGTTTCCTGAGAAGGTGCAGGAGCTGGAGCAGTACAAGGACAAAAAGATCCTGACGTACTGCACTGGCGGCATCAAGTGCGAAAAGGCTTCAGCGTTTTTGCTGGAACAGGGCTTCGAAAACGTGTACCAGCTGCACGGCGGCATTATCAAGTATGGTCTTGAGGCCGGCGGGGAAGATTTTGAGGGCAAGTGCTACGTGTTTGATGGCCGCGTGGCCGTGGATGTAAACAGCGTAAACCCAACCCTGATTTCCACCTGCCACCACTGCCATACGCCCTCGGCGCGCATGATCAACTGCGCCAACCCGCATTGCAACCTGCACGTGGCCATGTGCGAGGCCTGCGGCGAGCAGCTTGATGGGGCCTGTTCTACCGCGTGCCAAGAGCACCCGGCCAAACGACCCTACGATGGCACGGGTGCCTATCCCAAAGTCAGCAACAACTACAACCCCGAACAGGGCTTACTCTCGTATCGGGCTCCCAGCCTGAAATAGGGCAGCCTCTACCTGCCTTGCTTTTCCTGATGGCCCGGCTGCTGCCGGGCCATTATTTTTTGGCACTGGCATTCAGTTGCTAGAGCGAAAGAATTACGCACATTTTGGCCACTTGCTGCGTAATACGTAACTCGAATGTTTCCCCACTTTTTCCCGCCCTCCCCATGCCTATTCCCGAATCGGAGCTGATTTTGAACCGCGACGGCAGCGTGTACCATCTCAACCTGGTGCCCGACCATATTTCCGATACCATTATCACCGTGGGCGACCCGGACCGCGTACCCCTGATCAGCCAGCACTTCGACTCCATTGAAACCCAGATCCACAAGCGCGAATTCGTCACGCACGTAGGCTACTACCAGGGCAAGCGCCTGACCGTCATCAGTACGGGCATGGGCACCGACAACATCGACATTTTGCTTAACGAGCTGGATGCCCTGGTAAACATCGACTTTGTGACCCGGGAGGCCCGGCCCCTGGAAGAGCGAATTTCCTTGCGCATTGTGCGCGTGGGCACCAGCGGCGCCCTGCAGCCCGACATTCCCATCGGCTCCCACTTGGTGACGGAACACGGCGTAGGCCTCGACTCGCTGATGCAGTTTTACCCGCTGGTGGAAACCGGTCTGGAAGTGGAAGTAGCCACCGGCGTACAGCAGGCCCTGCAGCTGCCTTACCGGCCTTACTGCGTACGCGGCTCCGATTTGCTGCGTGAGCAGCTGGGCGCGGGCATGGTTGTGGGCAATACGCTCACCTGCCCCGGCTTTTACGGCCCCCAGGGCCGGGTGCTGCGCCTGGATCTGCGCCTGCCCGACCTGATTCAGCAGTTTCAGCAATTTCGCTACCACAGCGCCGAGGGGGAGTTCCGCCTCACCAACTTCGAGATGGAAACGGCCGGCTACTATGCCCTGGGCCGGATGCTGGGCCACGAGGTAGTCTCGCTCAATGCCATTGTGGCTAACCGCGCCACGGGCGAGTTTGCCACCAATGCCGACGACGTAGTAAACGATCTGATCCAGAAAACCCTGGACCGTATCTAGAGCTAACCGATTACCAAACGGCAAAGCGGCCTCAACCACGTGGTTGAGGCCGCTTTGCCGTTTATTGCAGCATGGCCACCTGACCAGCAGAGTGGCAACTAAACTGCCGAACCACGCAAAAAAGCGGCTCCCGGAAGACCAGGAGCCGCTTCTGCGTGCTGACATCGACTTGTCGTAGGAGAGCATTAAAGGAAGTCGATGCCCAGCACGCTACGCATGGGCAGGAAAGCCCCCGATTTTAGGGTAATGTATTCGGCGTCGTTGGCCCACACTGTGGTTTGGACCCGCTTGGTTTCCCCATCGGCCGTCTTGAAGTAGATATCTACTTTACCATGATAGCCGTTGCCAAGCGTAGTTGCGCGCTCCGCCGAGTAGCGGCGCAGGTTACGGGCATCGGGCGTAGCCAGGACATCGGAAACCGGGAAGTGCAACTGTTGAACAACTTCCTTGGAAATGATTTCTGGGTATTGTGCAAAATGTGTCATGGTGGGATGTTTGGGCGGTTTAGGTTTTAGTGCTAGTAAACTAGTTATTTGAAAACAATAAATCAAGTAGTATGTCGTAAAAAATCATATTTAACGATAGTGAATATTCGCTACGGTAATCATTTGGTAGTGCTATTGTCTCATTTTGATGTTGCATCGGCTTTTCCTGTTCTTATCCGACTGGTAAGGCAAAAGAATACCCCTGCCTACTACCAGATCAGGTAGCAGGGCAGGGGTACGGCCTAGAAAGATGCAGCGCTACAGGGCAGCCAGAAATGCCATGGTGTCTACCCCATCGGCGTAATCATCAACTGCCGGGTACTGAGCCCGACCCAGCGGAAAGCTGCCCGGATACAGTGCCCCCGCCGAAACAAGGCACTGCGTCCGTTCGGCAATATCGGTGAGCTTGTCGGCTAGGTCTACCTCGTGCTGGTAGGTGACGTAGTGCAGCACGGAAATAGGCGAAACCAGCTGGGGGCTTTCCGTGAGCAGCAGAAACCCACTATCGTAGTGCGGGACCTGGTTCACCAGCATAATGCTCTTATTGTAGTCGTAGTTATTTTGGTATTTGTGATGGTCAGCCACGCGGTGCCAGGGCTGCAGGGCATCGAGCAGGTCGGGGAAATGGTAGCCCTCGGGCACGTACAGGGAGCTGACGTTGCGGCAGCCCAGGCCATAGTAGCGGAAAATATCTTCGCCCAGCAGACCTAGCTCGTGCGCCGTTTCCCGGCCCGTAAGCACCGCCAGGGAGCTGCGGTTGCGCCGGATAATGTTGGGTTTCTTGCCGAAATAAAACTCGAAGTAGCGTGCCGTATTGTCGGAGCCCGTGGCAATAAAGGCGTCGGCGGCATTTAGGCGCTCTACCAGCTGGATGCGTTCTTCAAAGCGCGGCTCCAGCTGCGTCAGCTCCTGCAGCAGCCAGCGCATAAGGACGGTGTCATCGGCGCTGAGCTTGGCCAGCAGGGTGTGCCCGCTCAGCAACACGCACAAGGTGTCATGAAAACCCACCAGGGGAATGTTGCCGGCCATCACGACGCCCACCTGGCGCGGGGTCTCAGGCTCGGGGCGGTAGCGTCCGGCCCAGGTACGGAGTGTTTCTTCCTGGAGCATCTGCGCCACGCCCTTGAAGGCCGACGTGATGTTGGGCTGATCAAACCACGCATTCTGGTTGCGGGCCCGGGCTGCCAGAGAGGCCAGTTCATCGTCGGTAAGCTGCTGCAGGCGCTGGCCCAGGGCGACAAAAGCGGCAAGACGTTCGGCGTGATTCATAAAGGAAGGGAAGAGGAGAAACGGACTATTCAGCAAAAAACTCGCAAGAGTACGGGTTAGTTTCTACTTTTGCCCGGTTAGGTTGTAGGTAGCAAGCATCTATTGCCCCGCAATCTACGTTTACGCGTACCAAAAAAGGAGATACGGCTATGGCCATCATGATAACCGACGAGTGCATCAACTGTGGTGCCTGCGAACCGGAATGCCCAAATACTGCCATCTACGAGGGAGGAGCTAACTGGCGCTGGGCTGATGGCACGGCCCTGAAGGAAGTGACTGTGGACGGCGGGCAAACCGTAGCGGGCACCAGCCCACAAACGCCCGTTTCCGACGAGTACTACTACATCGTGTCGGACAAGTGCACGGAGTGCGTGGGCTTCCACGAGGAGCCCCAGTGTGCTGCCGTCTGCCCCGTAGACTGCTGCGTGGACGACCCCGACTACCGCGAGTCGCAGGATCAGCTGCTTAAGAAAAAAGAGTGGCTGCACGCCGAAGCCTAGGCGGCTGAACGGTTTTTCCGGGAGAAATTACCCATAAGCCCTGCTACGGCAGGGCTTATGGCGTTATAGCGGGCCGCAGTTCCGGTCCGAAACGCAGCTCGCGCCCGGCTGCTTGCTCTAGCTGTAACAACCGCAGAAACTCGCGGCGGCTTACCTCCTCGGCTCCCAAGGCGGCCAGGTGGGGCGTGAGCTGCTGAATGTCGAGCAACGTAGCCCCCTGCCGGCGTAGGCTCTCTATCAGGGCCAGCAAAGCCAGCTTGGAGGCATTGGGGCGGGTATGAAACATGCTCTCCCCCGCAAATACACCCCGCACGGCCACCCCGTAAACGCCGCCTACCAGCTCAGTGCCGTCCCACACCTCCACGCTGTGGGCCCGTCCCGCCCGGTGGAGGGCCACGTAGCCGCGCACCAGCTGGGGCGTAATCCAGGTGCCCGCCTGCTCGGGACGGGGCTGCTGCTGGCAGGCCCGCATCACTTGTTCAAACGCTTCGTTGAAGCTGATGCGCCAGGGACTCTGGCGCTGGGCCCGGGCCAGGGAGCGGCCCACGTGCAGGCGCTCCAGCCGCAGAATGCCGCGCCGGGGCGGACAAAACCACGGCAGCACCGGCCAGCCCTCCACCGGCCACGGAAAAATGCCCCGGCTGTAGGCAGCGGTGAGGTTTTCGACGGTCGGCTCCCCACCGAGCAGCACCAGGCCTTCCACGGAGTCGTCGGCGGCCTTATCGGGATTGGCAGGGAAGGGCAGGAGCATAGAAGGAAGCAAACGAAGGGTAAGTTGGGCGCTGAGAAGCCAGGCAAGAATCAAAAGTAGAGAAGCGCCGGCGCTAAACCCAGTTCGATTCCTGAGGTGCGCCCAGTGCCAGGACGGCTACTTACTAAAGGCCAGTTCGGCCGGGAACGGCCGAACATTTCCCGCCCCGCCCGAAATGCCTACTTTTGCGCCCGTATTCCGACTTGAATTCCCTCCGCTGATGTCCATCGCCAAAACCTATACCCCCGCCGACGTTGAAGCCAAATGGTACCAGCGCTGGCAGGAGCAGGGCTTCTTCAAAGCCAAGGCCAACCCCCGCAAGCAGCCGTACTCAGTAGTTATTCCGCCACCCAACGTGACGGGTGTGCTGCACATGGGCCACATGCTGAACAATACCATTCAGGATGTGCTGGTGCGCCGGGCCCGCATGCAGGGCAAGGAAGCTTGCTGGGTGCCCGGCACCGACCACGCCTCTATTGCCACCGAAGCCAAGGTAGTAGCCTTGCTGAAGGAGCAGGGCATCGAGAAGAAGGACCTCACGCGGGAGCAGTTCCTGGAGCATGCTTTTGCCTGGAAGGAAAAGTACGGCGGCATCATTCTGGAGCAGCTCAAGCAACTGGGCGCCTCCTGCGACTGGGACCGGACGCGCTTCACCATGGAGCCCGAACTGACCGAGGCCGTGCTGCGTGTGTTCGTGGACCTGCACCAGAAAGGTCTGATTTACCGCGGTATCCGCATGGTAAACTGGGACCCGCAAAGCCAAACGGCCCTGTCTGACGAGGAAGTAATTCCCAAGGACGTGATGGCCAAGATGTACCACCTGCGGTATGAGGTGGTAGGAGCGGAGAGCTTAGATGGTAGAACTGAGAACTTAGAGACAGAAGGTGAGGGGCAGAACGATTCTAAGCTCTCAGCTCTAAACTCTCAGTTCTTAACAGTAGCTACGTCGCGGCCCGAAACCATCATGGCCGACGTGGCCGTGGCGGTGAACCCCAACGACCCGCGCTACACCCACCTGCACGGGGCGAAAGTGCGGATTCCGCTGCTGGGGCGCGAAATTCCGGTGATTCTGGACGAGTACGTAAGCATCGACTTCGGGACGGGTGCGCTGAAGGTGACGCCGGCCCACGATCTGAACGACTACGAGCTGGGCGTAAAGCACAATCTGCCCGTTATCGACATCCTCAACAACGACGGCTCACTCAACGAGAAGGCCGTGCTGTACGTGGGCCAGGACCGGTTTGCCGCCCGCCGCAACATCGTGAAAGACCTGGAGGAAGCCGGCCACTTGGTGAAGGTAGACGAGTACGCCAGCATCGTGCAGACCTCGGAGCGCACCAAGGCCGTGATTGAGCCCCGCCTGAGCTTGCAGTGGTTCCTGAAAATGGAGCACCTGGCCAAGCCGGCCCTGGAAGTGGTGGAAAACGACACCGTGAAGCTGCATCCGGCCAAGTTCAAGAACACCTACCGGGTGTGGATGGAGAACGTGCGCGACTGGTGCATCTCGCGCCAGCTGTGGTGGGGCCAGCAGATTCCGGCCTACTACCTGCCCGATGGTACTTATGTGGTGGCCCTCACCGCCGAGGAAGCCTTGGTGCAGGCCCGGGAGCAAAGCGGCAACCAGGACCTGCAACTCACCGACTTGCGCCAGGATGAGGACGTGCTGGATACCTGGTTTTCCTCGTGGCTGTGGCCGATTTCGGTGTTCGACGGCTTCAAGGACCCCGACAACGCTGACGTCAACTATTTCTATCCCACCAACGACCTGGTAACGGGGCCCGACATCCTGTTCTTCTGGGTGGCGCGCATGATTATGGCCGGGCTGGAGTACCGCAAGGAAATACCTTTCCGCAACGTGTACCTCACCGGCATCGTGCGTGACTCGCAAGGCCGCAAGATGAGCAAGCAACTCGGTAACTCACCCGATCCGCTGGACCTGATCAAGCAATTCGGGGCTGATGGTGTACGCACCGGTATGCTTTTCTCGGCACCGGCCGGCAACGACCTGCTCTACGACGAAAAGCTGGTGGAGCAAGGCCGCAACTTCAGCAACAAGCTCTGGAATGCCTTCCGCCTTACCAAAGGCTGGGAGGTGGATGCCGCGCTGCCCTTCGCGAATGAGAAGGCAGTAGAGTGGTTTTCGGCCAAGCTGAACGCCACCATCTCGGAGTTGGATGAGCACTTCGAGAAATTCCGGATTTCGGATGCGCTGATGACGGTGTACAAGCTGGTGTGGGACGACTTCTGCTCCGAGTATCTGGAGATGATCAAGCCCGCTTACCAGGCTCCCATCGACCCCGAAACGCTGCGCCTGACCACCGGTTTCCTCGAAACGCTGCTGAAACTGCTGCACCCGTTCATGCCCTTCATCACGGAGGAAATCTGGCATGAGCTGAAGGAGCGCGGCCCCAAGGAGTACGTGTGCGTGGCTGCCTGGCCCAAAGCCCAGCCCATAGCCGGCGCGGCCGATCTGCTGGCCCGCATGGAAAAGGCCCTGGCTATTGTGGGCGGGGTACGTACCATCCGCAACCAGAAGGGCCTCGGCCCCAACAAGCCCCTGACCCTGGCCGCCAAAACCGACGACCCACAGTTGCTCCAAGACTACGACCCCATCATCCGCAAGCTGGCCGCCCTCACCGACGTTTCGGTGGTGACGGAAGCGCCGGCCGCTTCGGTGAGCTTCGTGACGGGCAGCAGTGAGTTCTTCGTGCCCCTGGAAGGCCAGATTGACCTTGGTGCCGAGAAAGAACGCCTCGGCAAAGAACTGGAGTACGCCCAGGGTTTCCGCGACTCGGTCCTGAAAAAGCTGGCCAACGAGAAATTCGTGGCCAACGCCAAGCCCGACCTGGTGGAGCGCGAGCGGCAGAAGCTAGCCGACGCCGAAGCCAAAATCACGGCCCTGGAACAAAGCCTGGCAGCACTCTAAGTCGGTTGCTTACAACTGATCTGTCATCCTGAGCGGAGCGAAGGACCTTAGCACGTTTGAACGAGTCAATCGGACTCTACCATGCGTGCTAAGGTCCTTCGCTCCGCTCAGGATGACAATTTTATGGCCTAGCCCGCGCTGCTCGCAATTTCCTCGTTTCTTTAGTGCAGCCATTCATTTCATCTGGTTGCCCTATGAACCTTTTCTCCACCTGCCTGACGGGCCTTGGCGTGCTGCTAAGCGGCGCAGTCCTGGCTCAGACGCCCTCCGCTACCATGTCCAAACCGCCCGTGGCCGCCATTAAGGCCAAAGAACTGAAGTCGCCCTTCGGCACGCGCACCGATAACTACTACTGGCTGAATGAGCGCGAAAACCCCGAAGTCATCAGCTACCTGAACGCCGAAAACGCCTACACCGAGCAACAGCTGGCTCCGGTGAAAGGCCTGGAGGAAAAGCTGTTTCAGGAAATCAAGGGGCGCATCAAGGAACAGGACGAGTCGGTGCCCTACCGCGACAATGGGTATTACTACTACACCCGCTTCGAGGCCGGAGCCGAGTACCCCATTTACTGCCGCAAAAAAGGCAGCCTGAGCGCCAAGGAGGAAGTCCTGCTCAACGCCAACGAGCTGGGCAAGGGCAAAGCCTACTACCAGATTGGCGGCTTCGAGGTGAGCGACGACAACCAGGTGCTGGCTTACTCCGAGGACGTGGTGAGCCGCCGCCTGTACACGCTGCGCTTCCGCAACCTCAAAACCGGCCAGCTCTTTCCCGAGCAAATCCCCAACACCAGCGGCAACGCCGTGTGGGCCGCCGATAACAAGACCGTGTTCTATACCCGCAAGGACCCCGGCACCCTCCTCGACTACCAGCTCTACCGCCATACCCTGGGCACGGACCCCAAGCAGGACCAGCTGGTGTACGAGGAAAAGGACAACACCTTCCGCATTGGCGTGCACCGCTCCAAGTCGCGCCGGTACGTACTGCTGGATATCGGCAGCACCATGTCGTCGGAGGTGCGCTATCTGGAGGCCGGCAAACCAGCCGAAGCGCTGAAAGTGTTTCTGCCCCGGGAGGCTGACCACTTGTATGAGGTAGAGCACCTGGGCGACCAGTTCTATGTGCGCTCCAACGCTGGCGCGCCCAACTTCCGCCTGTTGAAAACGCCCGTAACCAATACGGCCAAAACCGCCTGGCAGGAGGTCATTGCCCACCGCCCCGATGTGTTTCTGGAAAACATGGAGCTGTTCAAGGATTATCTGGTGCTGGGCGAGCGGAAAGAAGGCTTGCTGCAGCTACGCGTGATTCGGTGGAAGGACAAGCAGGAGCACTACCTCAACTTCGGTGAGCCCGCCTACACGGCCGCCATCAGCATCAACCCCGAGTTTGATACGCCGGTGCTGCGCTACAGTTACTCCTCGCTCACCACCCCATCTTCCACCTACGACTACGACATGGCCGCCCGCAGCAAAAAGCTGCTGAAGGAGCAGGCCGTGCTGGGCAGCTTCAAGAAGGAAGACTACGTGACCGAGCGGGTGTATGCCACGGCTACCGACGGCACCAAAATTCCCATGTCCATTGTCTACAAGAAGGGCTTTAAGAAGGATGGCACGGCGCCGGTGCTGCAGTACGCCTACGGCTCCTACGGCTACTCCACCAACCCCACCTTCAGCACCGCCCGCCTCAGCCTCTTGGATCGGGGCTTTGCCTACGTGATTTGCCACATCCGGGGCGGCCAGGAAATGGGCCGGCAGTGGTACGAGAACGGCAAGAAGCTCAAGAAGAAAAACACCTTCACTGACTTCACCGACTGCTCCAAGTACCTCATCGACCAGAAATTCACCTCCGCCAATAAGCTGTTTGCCATGGGCGGCTCGGCCGGCGGGCTGCTGATGGGCGCGGTGGTGAACAACCACCCCGAGTACTACAAGGGCGTAGTGGCGGCCGTGCCCTTCGTGGACGTGGTGACCACCATGCTCGATGAAAGCATTCCGCTGACCACCGGGGAGTACGACGAGTGGGGCAACCCCAACCAGAAGGAGTTCTACGATTACATGCTTTCCTACTCGCCCTACGACCAGGTGAAAGCCCAGCAGTACCCCAACATGCTCGTGACCACCGGCCTGCACGACTCGCAGGTGCAGTACTTTGAGCCCGCCAAATGGGTAGCCAAGCTGCGCACCGTAAAAACGGACAACAACCTGCTACTCCTGCACACCGACATGGCTGCCGGTCACGGCGGGGCATCCGGCCGCTTTAAGTCCATCCACGACACAGCCCGGCAATTTGCCTTTATGCTGCTATTGTTGGGCGTGAAAGCTTAGATTTAGTAAACCAGGTATAGAGGAGGCAGCCTGCAGGCTGATGGGGAAGCACCAATCCGCCATCAGCCCGAAGGTTGCCTCTTTTGCGTTTGGTTGCACGGTTTATCATCCACTTATGCTGACGGCTAATCTCCAGTACCTGCATACTTCCGCGCCGTTGTGGCTGAGTGCTTTATTCATCTGTTGCACGGCGGCTACGGCGGCGTTGCTGGCGCGGGCCCTGCAGCGGGCTGGCTTGCCTACCGGCCGCTACTGGCTGCTAGCGGGCGTTTGGCTGGCATTGCAGGCTGTGCTGGCAGGAGCCGGGTTTTATCAGCAAAGCCTGGAGGCATTGCCGCCTCGCCTGGTGGTGACGGGCATTCTGCCCACCGTAGTTGTCCTGCTGATGGTGCTGCTGTCGGGGACAGGGCGACGAGGCATGGCCCGGCTGCCGCTTGCCGATCTGGCCGGGGTGAGCGTGGTGCGGGTAGGCGTGGAGGTGGGGCTGTATGGGCTGGCGGCTGCCCACCTGGTACCTGAGCTGATGACCTTTGCCGGCCGCAACTTCGATGTGCTGGCCGGCCTCTCGGCCCCGGTAGTAGCCGCTTTCTACCGGCATGGGCGCCTGGGACGCGGCGGCCTGCTGGCCTGGCATCTGGGCAGCTTAGTGTTGCTGGGTACTATCGTAGGGCTGGCGTTGCTGACGGCCCCCACACCCCTGCAGCAGCTGGCCTTCGGGCAGCCCAATGTAGCCGTCGTGCGCTTTCCCTTTGTGTGGCTGGCTACGTTCATTGTACCGGTCGTGCTGTTTACGCACGTAGCCAGCCTGTACCTGCTGTGGCGCCCTCGTCCAGCTCCGGCAGCCGGCTAGTTCGGGGTAGTGCCGCTTCCTGCGCCCCTGCGTTGTGCCTTTGGATGAAAGTCTAATCGGCACAACGCAGGGGCGTGCTGGTTTCTGGGCGGCTGGTGCCAGAGAGGCTGCCGTTTGCGCCGGATACGACCAAGCCATACTATCCTAGCCTTGGTATGTCAACTTTGCCAAGCCCGAACGCCGACCAGAAGGGCTGGAGAGGTGAAAATGAGGGATAGAGGCAGGTTACCAGACAAGAAAGAATGAACAACTGCCCGGCGCAGCAGTTTTTTTGGCGGTTCGTGCCACCTCTGCCGCAAAATAGTGTCTGTGGCGCATTGCCAGGTAGGTTGGCGGGAGGCTTTGACGGCACCAGTAGTCAGGAGCCAAGCGTTGGTCGATACCCGGTGGGGCCTCGCTCCAGAGGCACATACTTTTAAGGCTTTGAGGTGCCGGCGACGCGGGCCTGTGGCTGTTTTTCTCTGATATGAAACGAATTTTTCTGTTGATTTTCCTGACTGCCGGAGGTACGGCAGCTTTGGCCCAGCAACCCGCCGGCGCGGAGCGTCCGGCCGGTGCCTCCCGCCCGGCCGGGGGCGGCCGACCCGCCGGTGCTCCGGCCGCGGCTGCCCAGCCCCGGGAGGGGACTGGCCGCATCACGGGTACCGTGCTCGATGCCACCAGCAAGCAGCCGGTACCGTTTGCCACCATTGCCCTCTTCAACCCCGCTACTAACAAGCCCGTGGATGGCACGGCCGCCGACGACAACGGCAAGTTTTCCCTCACGCGCGTGGCCGCCGGCACCTATACCGTGCAGATCAGCTTTATCGGCTACCAGCAGATCGAAAAGCCCGGCGTGGTCATTACCGAAGATGGCAACACCGTGGCCCTGGGTACCATCTCGCTGGCTTCCACAGCTCAAAAGCTGGGCGAAGTGGTGGTGGAAGGTCAGCGCAGCCTGATTGAAGAGAAAGTAGACCGCACGGTGTACAACGCCGAGAAGGACGAAACCACCCGGGGCGGCGACGCCACCGACGTGCTGCGCCGCGTGCCCAGCCTTTCGGTGGACCTCGACGGCAACGTGACCCTGCGCGGCTCCCAGAACATCCGGGTACTCATCAACAACCGCCCCAGCACCATTGCCGCCAACTCCATTGCCGATGCCCTCAAGCAGATTCCGGCCGACCAGATCAAAAGCGTAGAGGTGATTACCGCGCCCTCGGCCAAGTACGACGCCGAAGGCTCGGGCGGCATCATCAACATTGTGACCAAGCAAAACAACCTGCAGGGCTTCACGCTGGATGGGCGCGTGAGCGGGGGCCTGCGCTCCGCCGATGCGGGTGTGTCGGCCTCGTACCGGGCCGGCAAAATGGGCTTCTCGCTGAACGCAGGCGGACGCGGGGGCTATAACACGCCGGGCTCCTTCGAAAACGCGCAGACCACCTACAGCATCACCGGCAACGACCTGAGCACCCGCACCAAGCTCAGCACCACTACGCAGTCGGCCGAGACGCGCAACAACCAGTTTGGGGGCCGCTACTCCCTGGGCTGGGACTACGACATCAACAAGCAGAACTTCCTCACGGCCTCGGCCCAGCTGGGCATGCGCAATGGCACTACCTACCAGGACGGCCTCACCACCAGCATCCAGCGCTTTGATGGCACCACGAACCCCGCCGCCACCGTGCGCGACGTGAAGGTACTCGACAAGGCCAACACGCTGGATTTGAGCTTGGGCTACACGCACAACTTCGCCGTGCCCCAGCGCGAGCTGAGCTTGCAAACCCAGTATAGCCGCAACAACCGCCAGAACGACTTCACCAACGACATCCTGGAAGGTGCCCAGGCTGGCACCGAATTGCGCAACCTCAACGACAGCTACAACCAGGAAGTAACGCTGCAGGCCGACTACCAGACCCCGCTGGGCGACAAGCAGTTATTGGAGCTGGGTGGCAAGAACATTTCCCGCCAGGTGGAAAGCGACTATACTACTCTCACCAACGGCCAGCCGCAGCCGGGCCTGGGTTTGTCCAACGTCTTCACCTACCGCCAGAACGTGTCGGCGGCCTACGCGTCCTACACGCTGGGCTTCGGCGAGAACTATACCCTGAAAGCCGGCACTCGTTACGAGTACACCACCATCGACGCCGACTTTGAAACCTCGGAGGTGGATAAGATTCCGAGCTACGGGGTGCTGGTGCCCAGCCTCAACCTGTCGAAGAAGCTCAAGAACGGCAACACCGTGAAGGCGGCCTACAACCGCCGCATCCAGCGCCCGTCGTTGCAGTTTCTGAACCCCAACCGCCAGGCACAGAACCCGGTCAATATCACCGAAGGCAATCCACTGCTGCGCCCGGAGTATACCAACAACTTCGAGCTGGGCTATAACACCTTCATCAAGCAAACCTCGCTCAACTTCACAGCCTTCGCCCGCAACACTAACAAGTCCATCCAGCCCATCCGCACGGCCAGCGCCAATGGCGACACCATCCGCACCGGGTACGGTAACATCGGCACGGAAAACGCCTACGGCACCAGCGTGTTTGCCAACGTGAACCTGAACAACAAGCTCACCGTGGGCGGCGGCGCGGATCTGTACTACGCCGTGCTCGACAACAACAATACTACTGACGTGCGCTTCTCGGCCAGCAACAAGGGCTGGGTAGCCAGTGGCCGCCTCATGGGCAGCTACAACTTCACCAAGGGCTGGGGCCTGCAGTTCTTCTCTTTCTACCGGGGACGGCAGGTGCAGCTCCAGGGCTACCAGGGCGGCATCGGCGTGTACAGCCTCAGCCTGAAAAAGGACTTCGCCGATAAGAAAGGCTCCTTCGGCATCGGGGCCGACAACTTCTTTACGCCCAAATGGCGCATCCGCAGTGAGGTTAGCTCGCCCTTGCTCGACCAGAATAGCCTGAACGTGCTGCGCCGTACCAGCGTGCGGGCCACGCTCAGCTACCGCATCGGTAAGATGAGCATGGCTCCGCAACGGCGCAAGAAGTCGGTGAACAACGACGACCTGAAGGATGGTGGCGGTGCGCCCACCGAAGCGCCCGCCCAGCAAAGCGGCGGCCGCCCGTAAGGTGTACATCCAGCAGCCTAAGACAAAGCCCCGCCAATGCAGATTGGCGGGGCTTTGTTTTGGTGTACTAGTTCCTGGTTACTGCGCTTTCAGGCTGTCGGGGACGGCGCCGCGCTTGATCAGAGTGAGCTGGTTCTGCAGCTGGAAGTTCACCTGCTCGCAGTCGGCGAAACGCTTCTCGGCCAGCTGCAAGGCCTTTTCGGTGGTGTTAAGCTGCTGATACAAAAACAGGATCAAGCCGAGGGCAATGAGCAGGGCCGCGAGGGAAAGGACTTTGTTCATGGGCAAAAAGCAGGGCGAAGCAGCTGCCTCGCCCTGACTGGTAAGTTAGTGATGCGTCATCTTGGCTTGACGCCTGACAAAGCGGCTAGATGGCCGTGTTGGGGTCGAACTGCTCGAGGTAGTCGGCTACCTTGCGCACGAACATGCCACCCAGTGAACCATCCACCACGCGGTGGTCGTAGGAGTGCGAGAGGAACATGAAGTGGCGGATGCCAATCAGGTCACCCTGAGGGGTTTCTATTACGGCCGGCTTCTTCTTGATGGCCCCCACAGCCATGATGGCCACCTGGGGCTGCATGATGATGGGCGTGCCCATCACGTTGCCGAAAGAGCCTACGTTCGACAGGGTATAGGTACCATTTTCCAGGTCCTCGGGCTTGAGCTTGTTGGCCCGGGCGCGGGCGGCCAGGTCGTTTACGCGCTTGGTCAGGCCGTTCAGGTTCAACTGGTCGGCGTTGTGAATCACGGGCACGATGAGGTTGCCCGAAGGCAAGGCCACAGCTACGCCCACGTTGATGTCGCGCTTCTTGATGATGTAGTCCCCATCTACCGACACGTTGATGTTGGGGAAGTCCTGGATAGCGCGGGCAATGGCCTGCACGAAGATGGGCGTGAAGGTGAGGTTTTCGCCCTCGCGCTTTTTGTAGGCATCCTTGTGCTTGTTGCGCCAGTTCACGATTTCGGTCACGTCGGCTTCCACGAAGCTCGTCACGTGGGGCGAAATGCGCTTGGAGTCCACCATGCGCTGGGCAATCATCTTGCGCATCCGGTCCATTTCCACCAGCTCCTGCCCACCACTTACGGAAGGCGCGGGCTTGCTGGCAGGGGCTGGGGAAGCAGCAGGCTTACCTGCCGGGGCGGCGGGTGCTGCTGGAGCCGCTTGGGGGGCGGGCGTCGGAGTGGCAACGGGGGCCGAAGCTGCCGTGGAGGCTGCGGTGGGCGCAGGTGCGGCGGCCAGGGGCTTTTTACCACCAGCTACGTAATCGAGGATGTCTTTCTTGGTGACGCGGCCCTCGGAGCCGGTGCCGGGCAGGCACTCCAGGTCCGCCATTGAAATGCCTTCTTCGCGGGCAATGCTGAGCACCAGCGGGGAGTAGAAACGGCCGGGCTGGGGCTGAGCTGCAGCAGTTTGCTGCTGAGCCTGCGGGTCGTGCGGCTCGGGCAGGTAAGGTACCTCGGGAGCAAAGGTGCCAGTGCTGGCAGCAGGCTCGGCAGCGGGAGCCGGAGCGGTGGGTGCCGCTGCGCCAGCGCTGGCCGTGTCGGTTTCGATGATGGCAATGGGCGCGCCCACAGCTACTACCTGGCCTTCCTGCACCAGGATTTCCTGCAGCACGCCGGCGTGAATGGCGGGTACCTCGGTATCTACCTTGTCGGTAGCTACTTCCAGCACCGACTCGTCCTGCTCAATGGCTTCACCTACTTGTTTGAGCCATTTCAGGACGGTGCCTTCCATAATGCTTTCGCCCATTTTGGGCATCACCATTTCCACTCGTGCCATGCGTAATCAGAAAATGTAAAGTTGGGGGGGATTGGGTTGGGGGCAGAACTGCAGCTCCGGTCCACTAAGTTTGGGTGGGTGGGCCGAAAAACCGGTCAAAGGTAGCCTTTTTGGCTTGGCGCGCCAATGCCGATTCCAAACCAGCCTTGGCAGACTGCTACTCGGCGGCGGGCAGGCTGAGGCGCAGCAGATTGAGCAGGGCGTGGGTCACATACTCGATGTTGAGCTGGCGGCTGCGGTTGAATACGATTTTGCGAGTCACGGTCCGATGCGCGTCGGCGTAGGCCAGCCAGAAGGTGCCCACGGGCTTTTCCTCCGAGCCGCCGTCGGGGCCGGCAATGCCGCTGGTAGCCAGGGCCACGTCGGTGCCCAGGTGCTGACGGGCGCCTTCGGCCATCTGGCGCACCACTTCCTCGCTCACGGCTCCATGTGCAGCCAGGGTTTCAGGTAGTACCCCCAGCTGACTGATTTTGATGTCGTTATGATAAGCAATAACGCTGCCCCGGAAATACCGGGAGCTACCTGCTACGCTCGTGAGCTTATGGGCCAGGTAGCCGCCGGTGCAACTCTCGGCAGTGGCTACCGTGAGGCCCCGTGCGGCCAGCAGCTGGCCCACGGCCTGCTCCAGCGGAATGTCGGTTTCGGCGAAGATGTGCTGGCCGAGCTTCTCGCGCAAAGCTGGCAGCAAGGCTTCCATACGGCCGCGCAGGTTGGGCTGGCCGTCGTCGGTGCCGGTGAGGCGCAGGCGCACAGCCCCCAAGGAGGGCAGGTAAGCCAGCTTCACGTTGGCCGGCAGGGCATCTTCCCAGTCGGCAATCTGCTCGGCCAGCATCGACTCGCCCAGGCCCGCGGTCTGCACCACGATGTGCTCGATGGGCGGCACCTGAAAGTGGGCGGCCAGGCGCGGGAGCACGGTGTCCGTCATCATACGCTTCATTTCGAACGGCACCCCGGGCATGCTCACAAATACGGTACCCTGGTCCTCGAACCACATACCCGGCGCCGTGCCCAGGGCGTTGGGCACGGGCACGCAGGAAGCGGGCAGAAACGCCTGCTGGCGGTTCACCTCCGTGACGGGCCGGTTGAAGCGGGCGAAAATAGCCTCCACATTGCGCAAGGAGGGCTCGTCGAGCACCAGCTCCGTGTTGAAGTAGCGCGTGAGGATGTGCTTGGTCAGGTCGTCCTTGGTGGGGCCCAGGCCGCCGGTGGTCAGCACCACGTTGGCGCGGGTGCGGGCCAAGTCCAGCGCCGTCACGATTTCGTCGGCGCGGTCCGAAACGCTCGTTATTTGCCGCACCCGGATGCCGAGCTTGCCCAGCTCCTGACCCAGAAAGGCCGAGTTGGTGTCGATAACCTGGCCGTAAAGAAGTTCGTCGCCGATGGTAATGATTTCGGCCGTGGGGACTGATTGCATGGAAAAAAGAGTTTCTAGTTGCTGGTTTCTAGTTTCGGGTTCTTGCTTCGGGTTGCGCGTCAATGTTGATACAAACAACTAGAAACCCGAAACTAGAAACCCGAAACTCAAAAAATATTGGTCCGGTTTATGCAAACGGGCGGACAAGGCTGCCGTACAGCCCACCGACCTTTGCCGCTTCGATTTATGAAAAACTTTCGCTATTCACTGATTTTGGCCTTGGGGACCAGCCTAAGCTTCTCGGCCTGCGCCCAAACCATTACGCTGCCGCGCGTAGGTGGCATTACGCTGCCCAAGCCAACCTCGACCACCCAAACCGGGGCCGTCACCCAGCAGGAAGCTGCCAGCGGCCTGAAGGAAGCGCTGGTGCAGGGCATCAGCAAAGGCGCCGACCAGGCCTCACAGCAGGACGGCTTCTACCTCAACAACCTGATTCGTATTCCTTTCCCTGCCGATGCCCAGCGCGTGGCGACCACGCTCCGCAAGATCGGGCTGGGCGCGGAAGTTGATAAGTTTGAGTTAAGCTTAAATCGGGGCGCCGAAGATGCGGCCAAAAGTGCCAAGCCCATCTTTATTTCCGCCATCAAGAGCCTCACTTTTTCCGACGTGTGGAATATCCTGACAGGGGAGAAAGACGCGGCTACCCAGTACCTCAAGCGCACGACTACTACGCAGCTCACCACGGCCTTTAAGCCCATCATTCAGCAAAGCCTCGATAAGGTGGGCGCTACGCGCTACTACACCAGCCTCACCACCCGCTACAACCAGATTCCGCTGGTGAAGCCCGTGCAGACCGACCTGAACCAGTACGCCACCGGCAAGGCCATTGATGGCCTGTTCACGCTTATTGCCCAGGAAGAAGCCAACATCCGCGAAAACCCCATTGCCCGCACCACCGAGCTGCTCAAGCGCGTATTCGGCCGGAAGTAGGCGGGAGGCTTTAGGGCTCAGGATTTAGAAAACTTGTAGCAGATAACTAAAAAACGGAAGAAAAAGAAAGGCCCCGCAACAACCGTTGCGGGGCCTTTTCCATACACTCTAAGCTCTAAGCTCTAAGCTCTAAGCTCTAAGCTCTAAGCTCTAAGCTCTAATAGTCATCATCGTCGTAGCGGCCTTTGCTTTTGCCGCGGCTGCCGCCGAAGCTGTCGTCATCGTCAAGGTCGTCGTTGAAGTCATCGTCGTCATCGTCGCCGAATGAGCCAAAGCCGCTGCCGCTGTCGGGGTCTTCGGCGGCTTCGGCGGCCGTGAATTCTTCCTCCGTCATGCTCGCTAAGTCGAGGGCTTCGTCGTGGGAAGAGCCCGTGTCGCGCCACATCAGGTAGTCGGCATATTTGGCCGAGAGTTGGTCCTCCGAGGAGCCGCGGGTTTTGCCACCGCCGGCTTTGGCGAAGCTATCCAGCTCATCGTCGTCATCAAGGAAATCGTCGTCGAGGTTGTCGTATTGTCTCATGGCCTTGCTAGGGCAGTAAGGGTTGAAAATTCAAAGAAAGCAAGCCGTGCGTAGGCGGCAAAGATACGGGCAGAGCGGCCCCGAAGTTCAGTGGTCCGTGGCCGAACACCGGACGTTACAATTTAGGACAGAAAACCATTGCAGCGTGTGCGTAGCCATAATTCGGTGAAAATTTCTGCTGTAGCGTACTATAGTTACTGAGCGGGCCGGGCGCCAAAATCGGTAATCTGGAGGTGATGCTGGCAAAAATCGTATTCCTCCGGCACGTTGCTCGACACCAGCACCAGGCGCCCGGGCAGGGTATTCCGGATGTGCTCCTGGTACCAGGCCACGCCCGTGCGGTCGAGGTTGGTGGTAGGCTCGTCGAGCAGCAGCAGGGGGGCTTCGGAGTACAGGGCCAGGGCCAGCTTGAGGCGCTGCTTCATGCCGGATGAAAAATCGCGCACCAGCTTGTGACGTGATTTTTCCAGGTACATCAGCTCAATCAGGCGGCTGGGGCTGTAGCCGGCCCGAAATGGTTTGAACCGGGCATGAAACTGCAGCAGCTCCAGCAGCGTGAGTTCCTCAATCAGCTCCAGATAGGGGGCCGCATAGGCCAGCAGCCCGGGCACGTTTTCCACCGGTACTGCCTGCCCCTTGAACGAGTACGTTACGGTCCCTTCCGACGCCAGCAGCTGCCCCGATAACGTGTTGAGCAGGGTGCTTTTGCCGGCCCCGTTAGGCCCCAGAATGGCCGTAGCCGTGCCCGGTTGAAAGGTGTGCGTCAGCCGGCGGAATATCCAGTCGCGCACGAAGCGTTTTCCCAACCCGGTAGCCTCAATCTGCATGTTCGTTAAGCTGTTAGCTGATGGCTGTTAGCTGGTTGAAAAAGCCAACGGTTACTAGCCACCAGCTAACAGCTTACTAGCAACTACTCGCCGCCCCCGTTGCCGTTGCGGGAATAGCCTTTGATAACGCCCCGGCCGGAGTTACGAATGAAGTTCACGACCTCATCCCGCTCGGGCGAAGGGGCCAGCTCCAGCTCAATCTGGTCGAGGGCCGCGTTGTTGTTCAGGCCACTGAGGAAAAGCAGGCGGTAGAGCTGCTGGATTTCGGCAATCTTCTGGTCGGAGAACCCCCGGCGGCGCAGGCCAATGGAGTTGATGCCCGCGTAGCTGAGCGGCTCCCGCCCCGCCTTTACGAAGGGCGGCACGTCCTTGCGAATCAGGGAGCCGCCCGAAATCATGGCGTGGGCCCCGATGTGTACAAACTGGTGAATGGAAGAGGAACCCCCGATGATGGCGTAGTCGCCGATTTCTACGTGCCCGGCCACCTGCACCGTGTTGGCCAGAATGCAGTTGTTACCAATCACGCAGTCGTGGGCCACGTGCACGTAGGCCATAATCAGGCAGTTGGCGCCTACTACCGTCTTGAGCTTGTCAATGGTGCCCCGGTTCACCGTCACGCACTCCCGAATCACGGTGTTGTCGCCGATGTGGGCCGTGGTCCGCTCACCGGCGAACTTCAGGTCCTGCGGCATGGCGGCAATAACGGCGCCGGGAAAAATCTTGCAGTTCTTGCCAATGCGCGCCCCCGCCATAATGGTCACATTGGGGCCAATCCAGGTGCCTTCCCCGATTTCCACGTCTTTATCAATCGTGGTGAAGGGCTCAACGACGACATTCTGCGCAATAATTGCCTCGGGGTGGATGTAGGCGAGCGGCTGGTTCATTCGGTGGGTAATTAGTAATTAAGAATTAATAATTAAGAATTGTCTCAACGCCCAGGCAAACGGTGGTCGGCTGAGAATTATTCATTCCTACTTATTAATTACTAATTGAAAATCAGGCGTCTTTGCGGACGATGCTGGCCGTCATTTCGGCCTCCATCACCACTTTGCCATTCACGAAGGCCTTGCCGCTCATCTTGGCAATGCCGCGTTTGATAGGAGCCAACAACTGGCACTTGAAAATGATGGTGTCGCCGGGCAGAACTTTGCGGCGGAAGCGGCAGCTTTCGATGCCCATGAAGTAGGTCCAGTAGTTTTCGGGGTCGGGCACGGTGTTGAGTACCAGAATTCCGCCCGTCTGGGCCATGGCTTCAATCTGCAGCACGCCGGGCATCACCGGGTTGCCGGGGAAGTGGCCCGGGAAAAACGGCTCGTTCATCGTCACGTTCTTCACGCCGGTTACCGTGTTGGCATCCAGGTGAATGATCTTGTCGATGAGCAGGAAGGGGTAGCGGTGGGGCAGGATCTGGCTGATCTTGTTGATGTCCATCACCGGCTCCCGCGAGGGGTCGTACGTAGGCACCGGCGACGAATTGGCCTCCAGCATCTTTTTCTTGATTTTCTTGGCAAAGGCCACGTTGGCCGCGTGCCCGGGCCGGGCCGCCAGGATCTGGCCTTTCAGCGGGCGGCCTACCAGGGCCAGGTCCCCAATCAGGTCGAGGAGTTTGTGGCGGGCCGGCTCGTTTTTGTGGCGCAGGTCCACGTTGTTGAGGATGCCTTCCTTCTTCACCGCTACTTTGGGCTTGCCCAGCATGGTGGCCAGTTCGCTCAGCTCCTCTTCGCTTACTACGCGGTCTACCACCACAATGGCATTGCTCAGATCACCGCCTTTGATGAGGTTTTGCTTGTAGAGGGCTTCCAGCTCGTGCAGAAAGCAGAAGGTGCGTGAGCTGGAAATTTCGGAGGCAAACTGGGTGATATCGGTGAGGGACGCGTGCTGGGAGCCCAGCACGGGGGAGTTGTAGTCCACCATCACCGTTACGCGGTAGTCGTTCAGGGGCAGGCCGGCAATTTCCACGGCCCGCGGGTTGTCGACAAACCGTATTTCGTCGGGAATTTCGAAGTAGTTGCGCAGGGCGTTCTGCTCTTCCAGGCCTACTTCCTGCAGGGGCTTGATAAACTCGTAGCTAGAGCCATCCATAATGGGCGGCTCGGGGCCATCGAGCTGAATCAGCACGTTATCGATCTGCAACCCTACCAAGGCGGCCAGCGTGTGCTCCACCGTGTTTACGCGGGCCCCGTTCTGCTCAATGGTTGTGCCGCGGCTCAGGTCCACTACGTTGTCTACGTCGGCGTCTACAATGGGCTGCCCGGGCAGGTCTACGCGCTGAAATTTATACCCGTGGTTGATGGGCGCCGGGCAAAAGGTCATGGTAGCTACCACGCCGGTGTGCAGGCCAATGCCGCTTACCGTCACGGGAGCCTTAATGGTATGTTGCTTGTCGTTCATTGATAAGCTGTGAGCTGCTGGCGTTTTCGCGGTTAGCTGACGTTCAAAAAAATCGGAGAGGAGGGTGGTAAGGATCAAAAAGCTGTTAACCAATAACTAACAGCCATTCGTCAGCAGCTTCGCGTCTGCAAAGCTAGGACTTTTCGGGCGTCTGCGCATTGCGCTCCAGTGCCGTGAGGCGGCGGTCCAGTTCGGGCAGGTGCCGGAAGATGGCATTGGCCCGCAAACTGTCGCGCAGGCTAAAGGCGGGGGAGCCCTGCAGAAACTCGCCCGAAACCTTAATGGACTTGCCCACGCCCGACTGCGCCGTGACGGTGGTTTTGTCGGCCAGGGTGAGGTGGCCGGCAATACCGGTTTGCCCGGCCAGTACGCAGTAGCTGCCAATCTTGGTAGAGCCCGAAATGCCGGTTTGCGCGGCAATAACCGTGTGGCGGCCAACCTCCACGTTGTGGGCAATCTGCACCAGGTTATCCACTTTCGAGCCCTCCCGAATGATGGTGGAGCCCATGGTGGCGCAGTCGATGGTGGCATTGGCACCCACGCTCACGTTGTCTTCCAGCACTACGTTGCCAATCTGCGGGATGGGCCGGTAAGAGCCGTCGGGCTGGGGGGCAAAGCCGAAGCCGTCGGAGCCAATTACGGCGCCGGCGTGCACCACGCAGCGCGCCCCAATCACCGTGTCGGCGTAGATTTTAGCTCCGGCGTAAATGATGGTGCCGTCGCCGATGCGGCACCGGTCGCCGATGGTGGCATGCGGAAAAATGAGCACATCCTGCCCAATCACGCAGTTCTCGCCGATGTAGGAAAAAGCGCCGCGGTAGTGGTTAGCGCCGATGGTGGAGCCCGCGCCCAGGAAGGACGGATCTTCCACGCCACGGCGGCCGGTGCGGGTGCTTTGCTGGTAGAATTCCAGCAGGGCCGTAAAGCAGGAATAGGGGTCCTCTACCCGGATAAGCGCCGCCGTCACGGGCTGGCGCAGCTCCAGGGTGCGGCTTACAATGACGGCCGTAGCGCCCGTGGTGTACAGCTGGGGCTCGTATTTGGGGTTGGCCAAGAAGGTAATGGCACCCACTTGGGCTTCTTCGATTTTTGCCAGCCGATCAACGCGTAGTGCGGCGTCACCTTCCACTGCTCCGTGCAGCACCTCTGCTATCTGGCCTACGGTAAATTCCATCAGGCAAAAGTAGAGAAATATCTATTTCCGCCCGTTACCAGCGGCTATTGTCTGCTCGGCTGTGCCTCTGGCCTAAGCTGAACTACGGGCGCATACATAGTTACCCACCCATCGGCATATACAGGGCAGTAAGCTACGCCGTGCAACAGCAGCCGCGCCGAGCGGACGGGGCGTTCCAGCACCAGCAGATCGAAGGGCTTTGGGTACAAGGTGCTATTACTGAACGCGTACAACGGGTAGTGAGCCGACTGGGCGTAGTGGTGAAAATATAGCTGATGAAAAGGCGCCCGGTAGTAGACGTGTCGCGGCTGCCGGCGGCGCACCCACTGGTATGCACGCTGCAACTGCTGTTCGCGCTGCTGCATAGCAACTACTACTTGGTGGGCGCGGATTATTTTGTACACACCATACGCGCCCACCAACACCATACTTAGCAGCGCAGCCCACCCTTTAGGCAGGCGGAAGCGAGTGAACAGGTAATCGAGGCAGGTGGCTGCTACCAGAAAGAAGTAAGGCAGCAGATACAAGAGTGCCCGGGCCGGGACCTGCACGCGCTGCAACGGCATTAGCACCAGCGGCAGCAGGAGCATGACCAAAGCAGCACCACATACCCGGCGCCGTTCCGGTGGGAGCATTGGCAGCAGGACGACGGCTCCTACGGGAACCAGAAAAACGGCCCACTCAACCAAGCGCTGCTGCCCAAACAGCTCGTGGATTTGCGCCTGTAAGTACGACGTGTAGCTTTCTAAAAAGGCGCTGAGGGTCTGAGGAGCAATGTAGGCGTTAGCCACCAAGGACCTAAGCCCGGAAATGGCTATGATCGGGCTATATACTAGGAGCGCCCCGCCGACTATTACTACAAGAGCTAAAGCCAACGTAAGCAACGGCCTGGTTTGCTGGCGCCGCGCGAAGCCGGGAACGGCCACAACGGTAAGCGCCGCTAACACATACGCGTAGGTAGGCACGGTGTACATGCCCAGTACGCCCGTCAACACGAAGCCAAACCACAGGAAGCCCTGTTCCTTCGGGGCCGCTAGCAGGCGTAGAGTGGCAAAAAACTGCACTACTGATAGGGTAAGCAACAAAAAATACCCCCGCCCAGCTACGGCGTAATACAGCGCCATAGGCGAGAAGCTAACTAAGCCAACAACTAGAAAGGCCGCGCGGAAACCAGCGAAACGCAGGAGCAGCAGAAAGAGCAGCACCGTGCCGACCAGGCTTATCAGAAAGGCCGGAAGCCGTAGAACCAGGGCGGCATTATCAGAGAAGCAGCTAACCAGCCAGCAACTTAGGCTAAAGAGAACATGGTTGTTGGGGAAGGGGTAAAAGCTGGTACTGGCCAAGGCACTGCCCCGCACAAAGTAGTCGTAGGTAGCCACCTCGTCGGTGCCTAAGGGGTAGGCCAGCGCGTAGTACAAGCGTACCACCAGAATACTAAGGAGCAAAGCTCCGCTCAGCCCCCGCTCCAGTCCTGATAACGCCCGCCAAGGCTTAAGTAAGCTCCCGAGCAGGCGCCGAGCATCCCACCAAAAGGCCCGCATAGTATAGGCCCCAGGCCGGCGCCGCACCTCATAATAGGTAGCCACCGCCCCCAGCAAAAAGCAGCTAGCCAGCCCCGCTATAAATACTCGGTAGCGGCTAGCCTCTACGTGCAGCACAAAGCCCGGCACGTCGTTCTGCGCGTAGAGCGCGTGGCGTAGGGTCTGGAAATCCGCGGGAGAAGTGAAACCATACAGCAGGGCCAGACTACCACTAACCAGCAGCAGACACAGGGCAAACAAGCCTAGCGGCAAGCTGCGGCTTCCTTCAGCCAACTGCTGACGAAACGAGGGCATATTGGAAAGAGTAACAAACTGCCTCAACGTCAGCGGCAAAGGCAAAAGACCTGGGTGATGCTGCCCGCAGGACTACTGCAGGATTTCCTTGGGAAAGCAGATGTAGTGCTTTTCCACCCGCTGGCCCAGAGCCTTAATGTTAGGCAGGTCGGAGGCTTCGGCCACGTTCACCACCCGGCCACGCTTGGTCAGCACATCAATGGTGTCCTGGCCGTCGGCGTCGTAGGCATTGTTGCTGATGCGGCCCACCAGCATGAGCTGGGCCGCGTCGGCGGGGGCGAGCTGGAAGTGTTCGGCAATAAGCTCCACAATGCCCAGTTTGAACTCTTCCTCGAACGGCTCCGCCTGCAGCTGGATCTTGAACAGGTGCCGGTCGAGCATGCTTTGAGCCAGGTAGTTGAGTACTTTATCGGGGTGGTCGGCCCAGAGCTTCACCGCCCCCCACACGTCGGTATCGTCGAGGCGGGTGAAGCGGCGCAGAATCTGGTCGTCGGCCTCAAACTCCTGCTGGGTGACGTTGCGCGAGAGAAAGAAGTGCAGGTTGGGTGAGGCAGGCACGTCTACCCCGGCCCGCACCAGGTCGCGGGCCCGCTGCATGATGCGAATCACCATCTGCTCGGCCGACGTCACAGTCTTGTGCAGGTACACCTGCCAGTACATCAGCCGCCGGCTCACCAGAAAGTTTTCAATGCTGTACACGGCTTTTTCCTCCAGCACCAGCCGCTCATCTACTACTGTCAGCATTTTAATGAGGCGGTCGGCGCCGGGGCGGCCCTCCTGCACGCCGGTGTAGAACGAGTCCCGGTTAAGGTAGTCGAGGCGGTCCATATCCAGCTGACTGCTCACCAACTGATGAAAAAACGGCCGGTGGTAGGTGCCCTGGAAAACTTCAATGGCCAGCGTCAGGGCGCCGCCAAACTGCGCGTTTAGCTTGTGCATCAGGTGCAAGCTCACCTGCTCGTGGTGCACATCGTGAAAAATGCTGCGCTCCAGGGCGTGGGAGAGGGGCCCGTGGCCAATGTCGTGAAGCAGAATGGCAGCCATGGCGGCCTCGCCTTCCTTGGCCGAAATCTTCACCCCTTTGTCCTTGAGCGTGCGCAATGCCAGCGTCATCAGGTGCATGGCGCCCAGCGCGTGGTGGAAGCGCGTGTGCAGGGCCCCCGGGTACACGAACATGGTAAGCCCAAGCTGCTGAATGCGCCGCAGCCGCTGAAAGTACGAATGCTCAATAAGGTCAAACAGCAACTCCGTGGGGATGGTGACAAATCCATACACCGGGTCGTTGAAGATTTTCTTTTTGTTCAAGGGAGAAGTTGATGTAGCCGACTCAAAACTGCCGACGGTGAGGAATACCTGCTGCTGTACTGTATCTGAACGCGGGAGTTTTCCAATGCATCGGCTATCTTCCCGGCACAATAGTATAAAGTGCCATCCAAACGAAGAACTATGCTAGCCATTCTCCTGCTCGATGAGGGGTCGATGATTACGTTTGTTGTCAACCTAGTGCGCTTGGGGGTGCTGGCAGCTAGTGCAGCAACTATGGTGATGACGCTGCAACCGAAATTTTGGTGGCTACGAGTAACTGGGCTACTACTTGCCGCACTGCTCTTGTTGGTTTCCTTTCTTCTGCTGAACCCTTCACCGTACGCTGACCCCAATGGCCGCTACGTGGTTATGGCTCTGAGCGTGCCCGTGGTAGTGGGGTTGCTGGGCATTGGCTGGCATGCCCGTCGGGCCAGGCCAACCCGCAAAGTATAATGGGCTTCAGCACACAAGCCAATAATTTTTAACTTCTTTACCCCTGAGTTAGCGGGAAGGCATGGGGCGGCCGGAATTTTTTAAACCAAAAACCACGGATTGGGAGTAAAGCTACTTACGAAACTTCAGGTGCAACGTATGGCTTCGTGCCGGCATCTAGTGCGCAAGTACTGGTATCTGTATTTCGTGCAGTGCGTTTAATGACTCGTTGGGCCCTTGCCCGGCGCTACACCCCAAGTCCCCACACATGCAATATTCCATTCTCTGGGCCGATGACGAAATCGACCTCCTGAAACCCCACATTCTGTTTCTCAAGGAAAAAGGCTACGACGTAACCGGCGTGAACTCCGGCACCGATGCCGTGGAGGAAATCCAGGAGAAAACCTACGATATCGTGTTTCTGGACGAGAACATGCCCGGCCTCACGGGACTCGAAACCCTCACTGAAATCAAAGCCCTGCGTCCCACCGTGCCCGTAGTTATGATTACCAAGAGCGAGGAAGAGCACATCATGGAATCGGCTATCGGGGCCAAAATTGCCGACTACCTCATCAAGCCTGTAAACCCGAACCAGATTCTGCTGGCCGTAAAAAAGGTGCTCGACAACAAGCGCCTCGTGAGCGAAGCCACCAACTCCGGCTACCAGCGCGACTTCCGTCAGCTGGGCATGCAGCTTTCCGACCGCCTCTCGCCCTCTGAGTGGGCCGACGTATACAAGAAGCTGGTGTACTGGGAGCTCGAAATCAACGAGACGGAAGGCAAGAGCATGGCTGAGGTCTTCAACATGCAGAAGGACGAGGCCAACACCTACTTCGGCCGCTTCATCACCGAGAACTACGAGGATTGGGTGAACGGCGACGACAAAGACGCCCCGCTCATGTCGCACGAGCTGTTCCAGAAGCGCGTGTTCCCGCTGCTCAAGGAAACCGGCGACCAGCCCGTCTACTTCGTGCTCATCGACAACTTGCGCTACGACCAGTGGAAGGTGCTGGAGCCCATCATTGCCGAGCTGTTCACCGTCGACTCCGAGGAAACCTACTACAGCATTCTGCCCACCACCACGGCCTACGCCCGCAACGCCATCTTCTCGGGCATGATGCCCGGCGACATCCAGAAGAAATACCCCAACCTGTGGGTGTGGGACGACGACGATGAAGGCAAGAACCTGCACGAGGCCGAGTTCATGGAAATCATGTTCCAGAAGGCCAACCAAAAGCACAAGTTCAGCTACAACAAGGTGACGAACCTGCAGGCGGGCAAAGACTTGTTGGGCAAAATGAGCAACCTGCACAACAACTACAAGTGCAACGTCATCGTCTACAACTTCGTGGACATGCTCTCCCACGCCCGCACGGATATGGCCATGATTCGGGAGCTGGCCGCCGATGAGTCGGCGTACCGTAGCATCACCCGCTCCTGGTTTCTGCACTCGCCCTTGTATGAGATGCTGCAGGTTATTGCCGAGAAAAAAGGCAAGCTCATCATCACCACCGACCACGGCACCATCCGCGTGAAGCGCCCCTATAAGATTGTGGGCGACCGGAACACCAATACCAACCTGCGCTATAAGCACGGCAAAAACCTGGGCTTCGACGACTCCCGCGACGTGTACACCGTGCGCAAGCCGGAGCGCGTGTTCCTGCCCCGCGAAAACGTAAGCACGGCCTACGTCTTCACCGTCGGCGACTATTTCTTCGCCTACCCCAACAACTACAACTACTACGTGAACTACTACAAGGACACGTTCCAGCACGGCGGCATCTCCCTGGAGGAATGCATTATCCCGTACGTGACGCTAAGCCCGCGTGGGTAGAAGATGAAAAGCAAAAAGGCCGGTCAATTGACCGGCCTTTTTTATGGAATGCAAACGAACGTCCTGCTGAGCGAAGCCGAAGCAGCTCTACCGGTTCGTGGTAGCGCTAATTAGTTAGCCAAAGGTAGAGATGCTTAGACTCCGCTCAGTATGACCGTAACGACGTTTTATGAAGTTCCCAACACATGCTTAGCGCGCCAGCTGGTTTTTATATCTCAAATCAATTTAACCCTTACCCCGCCCTGCGCTTCTCATCCTCGGCGCCGCCCTGCCGCCGCTTGCTCGGGGCCACCTTGTCGTTGCCAAAGCGGTAGTTGAGCGACAGGGTAACTACCCGCGACTCAAAGCGCTGGTAAAACCGCTCGGTGTAGTTATTGAAGGTCGTGGTAGCGCGGCCCTTGTTGGTATACAGCACGTCGGTGGCGTTGAGCTTCACGGTGGCTTTGTTGTTCCAGAAGCCTTTTTGCACGCCCACGGAAAGCTCACCCTGGGGCTTCGAGAGGAAGAACGCATACCGCTCCTTCGACTGGTACGTGGCGTTAAGGTCGGCCTTCCAGTCGTGGCCCAGCGTGAAGGTACTGTTGCTGCTCAGGTTGAAGGCCGGGCGCCCCGCATTCAGGGATGTGCCGGCTACTTCGCCCACGAAGCGGCTGTAGTAGAACACCGCGTTGTTGTACACGCTCCACCACTTGGCCAGCTCCACCGGGGCCGTAACCGTGAGCGAGTAGTTGTACTGCCGGTCCAGGTTCTGGCTGGTCGATACCACAATGCGGCCGCCATCCTGGGCGGGCTGCACCGTGCCCACAATGGGGTTGGAGGTTACGGCGTAGCTCAAACCCACGCTGTACTTCTGCTGGAAGGTGTGCGTCACCTCGGCGTTGTAGCTGGTCTGGGGCAGCAGGGCCGGGTTGCCGGCTCCATACGTGGTAATATCAATGTAGGAGCGAAACGGGTTCAGCTGTCCGTACGAGGGCCGGTCGATGCGGCGGCTCAGGGACACGGCCAGCTCGTGCTTCTCCGAGAAGGTGTGCTTCACGGCCGCACTCGGAAACAGCTGGAAATAGTGGCGGTTGAAGCGCTGGGTCTCGTCCTCCGGCTTGCCCTCGGCGTTGGTTTGCTCCCCGCGCAAGCCGGCCTGTAGGGTCCACTGGGGCAGGGTCTGGTTGAAGCTCACGTAGCCAGCCACAATGTTCTCCTCGTAGCGGAACCGGTTGGAGCGGCGCGGGTCCCGCACCAGGTTGTCCAGGTTATCGGGCGTCACAGGGATGCGAAACTCCAAGTCGTTGTCGGAGTTCACCCAGCTGATTTTGCCCCCGGCTTCCAGGCGCAGCGCCTTGGTGAGGGGCCGGGTATAGTCCGCCTTCACCGATTGGATGGTGAGCAGGCTTTGCTGGTCGCTGGTGAGGCGGTCGGCCGAGTCGCGCGGGAAGGTGAAGCGCGTGTCCAGCTGCTGGCCGCGGCGCGAGTCGTAGCGGGCGTAGTCCCCGTCCACGGTCAGCTCGTGGTTGCCCAAGGAGTCCTGGAAGGTGTGCCGGAAGTTTACGTTGCCCGAGAAGTTGGGTACGTCGCCGGTGCGGCCGTTGTCGGAGCGGTAGCGCCGCGTAGGGGTTCCATCGGCGGCGTACAGCTCCGAGAAGTTGCTGCCCTTGCTGTCGGTTTTGAGCGCCAGCCCGTTGAAAACCGTCCCAATGCTCGTGTGCTCCGAGAGGGTGTAGTCCAGGCCGGCTTTCCAGCTGTGCGAGCGGCCATGGCTGCGGCTCTCATTGTCCTGATACGACTTGCCAACCAGCATCCGGTTGTTGTCGGAGTAGTCGAAAAAGTCCCGGTTGATGGTGAGGGCGCTGTAGTTGCGGCGGTCGGCAAAGGTGTAGGAGCCAAACACGTTGTAGTGCTTGCGCCGGTGGTTGAGCGTCAGGCCCGAGGTTACCTTATGGTAGCGCCCATAGCCCAGGCTGGTATTCACGGTGCCATTGGTGCCCTGGCGCTGGTCTTTTTTCAGGTTAATGGCAATAATACCAGCCCCGCCCTGAGCGTCGTACTTGGCCGGCGGGTTGGTAATCAGCTCGATGCTTTTGAGCTGCTCCGCCGGGAGTCCGCGCAGGTAGTCGGCCAGCTCCTGGCCCGTCATCGGCTGGCGCTTGCCATCAATCAGCACCAGCAGGCCCTGACGGCCGCGCAAGGCTAAGTTGTCGTTGCCGTCTACCGTCACGCCGGGGGAGCGGCGCAGTACATCCAGGCTCGTATTGCCGGCCGCCAGCGTGGAGCCTTCCACGTTCACCACCGTGCGGTCGGCCTGGCGCTCATACAGGGGCTTGCTGCCCACCACTGTCACTTCCTTAAGCGTAGTTGCGCCGCTGGTCTGCAAGGTGATGAGGGGCGCCGTTACCGGGTTGCCGGCTACCTCCAGGGGCCCAGCCCAGGCCCGCCGGAAGCCCAGCTGCGCCACCGAAACCAGGTAGCGGCCGGCAGTAGCCGCCTCCAGCCGGTAGCTGCCCCGCTCGTCGCTGAACTCCGATTTCACCACCACCGAATCGGCGGCGCGGTGCAGGGTAACGGTGGCAAACTCCACGGCCGCGCCCTGGGCGTCGCGCACCTGGCCGGTGATAGGGGCATTCTGGGCTCGGACCGAAAGAGCCAGCAAGGTGCCGGCCAGGGTAAAAGCAAGGGTTTTCATAGCAAAGTAGAAGGTTGGTGAAAGAAAGCAGCGGCGAGTGTCAGACCAGTAAATGCCTGTACGAATAATTTCGTAGCAAATGTACGAATGTGTTCGTAGATGAAAAATGATTTTAGTTTTTGTTGTTAAGTCAGCCGGTCGGCGGCAGGGGAGAACTCAGGAAGTACAGTTCAGGTAAATGCGGTCCAGCAGGCGCCGTAGGGTGGCCAGTTCTTCGTCGGAAATGCCCTGGAGGGCTACGGCGCGGTTGCTGAGCACCACGGGCTCCACCGCGGCGAGGGTAGCCGTACCGAGCGGGGTTACCCGCAGGCGGGTGCGGCGGGCGTCGTGGGCCACGGCCTCGGAGGTAAGCAGCCCCTGCTTGAGTAGCAGGGCAATCATGCGGGCCACCGAGGCCTGGTCCTTAAGCACCCGCTCCGCTATTTCGGTCTGGGTCAGGTTTTGGTCTTCCTCAATCACCTGCAGCACCAGCCACTGGTCAATGGTAATGGCAATGCGCGCCCGGTCGATGTTGGCCTGGGCCAGCTTCCGGTACGTGCGGATGGCCCGGTCGATGGAGTAAAAAATGATCTGAGAAAGCATCAGGAAATGAATTTGATTGAATAGACCTATGATATGTTATATAAGTTGCCTGCGTCTGACGAAATAATTCGTACTTGAATGAGTCTATTTGTATTAAATGCTGATTATCAGTGAAATAATTTTGTTGTTCAACTAAAAAACTGGCCGCGGCTACCTGGCCCAATAAAAAAAACCGGACTCATCAGCTGAGTCCGGGTTTAGGAAAACCTGCCTGAGGCTGCTTAGCGAAGAGCGTCCAACGCGGCTTTGAGGCGAGGCAGGGCGGCCTGAACGGAGGCCAGGGAGGCACCACCCACGGAAGCGCGGAACCAAGGGTCGGTATCGGCCGAGCCAAAGGCACTGAAGGGCACCAAAGCCAGGCGCGCTTCGGCAATCAGGTACGAGGTCAGTTCTTTGGTAGACGTCAGGACCTGCCCGGCCGGGGTGGTTTTGCCTAGCACATCCAGTTTGATGGTGAGGTAAATAGCGCCCATGGGCACCACGGCCTGCACGGGGTAGCCCTGCTGCTGCAGGTCCTGAAAGCCCTGGTAAAGTGCCTCCAGGCTGGCCTGCACGCGCTGGCGGAAGTCCCCGAGGAAGGCATCCACCTCGGGCTGCCGGGGCAGATAGGCGGCGGTAGCCACCTGCTCGGCCTTGGGCGCCCAGGCGCCCACGTGACCCAGAATGGCCTTCATCTTGTCAATAATAACCGACGGACCAAACGCGTAACCTACCCGTACGCCCGTAGCCGCGAGGCACTTGGAAATACCGTCGATGTAGATGACGTAGTCGCGCAGCTCGGGGCGCAGGTTCACGGGGTCGTAGTGGGCGGTGTTGCCGAAGGTCAGCAGCCAGTAAATTTGGTCGTACATAATGTACAAGGGCTTTTCGTCGGGGCCCCGCCGCTTATTTTCGGCAATTACCAGGTCGCAGATTTCCTCCAGGTCGGTTTTGGAGAAAACGGTGCCGGTGGGATTAAGCGGGGAGCAGAGGGCCAGCAGGGTAGCCCCGGCCAAATGAGGTGCCACTTCGGCCGCCGAGGGCATGAAGTTGTTTTCGGGGGAGGTAGCCACCATCAGCCCTTCAGCGCCGGAGAGGTGGCAGTAGTGGTTGTTGTTCCAGGAGGGCACCGGAAACACCACTTTATCGCCGGGGTCGATGAGGGCCAGGTAGGTGGCGTAGATAAGCGGGCGGGAGCCGCCGGCCACCAGAATGTCGTTGGGCGAGTACTGCAGGCCCAGGCGGGCTTCCAGGAAGCGGCTCACGCTCTGGCGCAGCTCGGCCACGCCGTTGGCGGGTGGGTAGTTGGTGTTGTGGGCGGCGTAGGCTCCGGTGATTTCGGCGGCCAGCGCGTCGGGAATGGGGAAAATACCGGGGTCGAAGTCGCCAATGGTGAGGTTGCAGATCTGCTCCCCCTTGCGAATCATGTCGTTTACTTCGTTGCCGATTTTGATGATTTCGGAGCCGATAAGGCTGCCCGCCATCCGGGAAACTTGCATGGGTTGGTGTGGTTATGGTCGGCTAAAGGTAATAGGTGAGGCGGTGATAGGTGACTAGGTGACACGGCGTGGTACCGCATGGCCGCTGGGGCGGCCGCCAGGTGGGAAGCTGGCTTCTATCCGTCGGCGGGCAGACGCACCCGCGGCGCGGGCTAAGTCTGCCGCCAGGTAGCACCTGTCACCTGTCACTCATTACCTTTGCCCGTATGTTGAGAGTTGACATTCCAGATGTAGCGGCGCTACCCGCGGCGGCGGCGCAGGTGCGGGCATTCCTGGCGGGGCACTCTATCGTCTGCTTCGAGGGCGAGATGGGCGCGGGCAAAACCACGTTCATTAAAGCCCTGTGCGCCAGCCTGGGCGTGCGGGAAGAAGTAAGCAGCCCCACGTTTTCCTTGGTGAATGAGTACCGCGACGCCCAGGACCGGCCCATCTACCACTTCGACTTCTACCGGCTGAATTCCCCCGAAGAGGCCCTGGAAATAGGCGCGTTGGAGTACTTTGATTCTGGCTATCTTTGCCTGATCGAGTGGCCCAGCCGCATCGAGCCGTTGCTGCCGAACGACCGGCTGCTTCTTACGCTTTCCGTCACCGGACCCTCTGCGAGGGAATTAATAATTACTAATTAAGAATGAAGAATTGCCCTGCACTTACGGACTGTGGGCGGGGCAATGCGTTCATAAGTAATTACTAATTGTTAATTACTAATTACTACAAGATGCCCGAAGCAGTACCCCCTGGATTTGAGGCGTTGGCCGCGAGCCGCGCGTATTTCACGCAGGAATCCATGCTGGCCGTGGAAACGCGCAAGCGCCGGCTGTTTATCGGGCTTCCCCGCGAAACGTCTCTGCAGGAAAACCGCATCTGCCTCACGCCCGAGGCCGTGAAGCACCTGGTGGAGGAAGGCCACGAGGTCGTCATCGAAAGCGGGGCCGGGGAGCCCAGCAAGTATTCCGACCACAACTACTCCGAAGCCGGGGCCTCCATTGCCTACACCCCCAAGGAAGTGTATGAGGCGGACTTGGTGCTGAAAGTGGCCCCGCCCACCGCCGAGGAAATAGACTTGCTCCGGCCCAACCAGACGCTGATTTCGGCCCTGCAGTTTGGCTCCCTCTCGGCGGAGTACATTACCGGTATCCTGCGCAAGAAAGTCAACGCTATCAGCTTTGAGCTGATCAAAGACCCCTCCGGGGCCCGGCCCGTGGTGCGGGCCATGTCGGAAATTGCGGGCTCTACCGTGATGCTGGTGGCCGCCGAGTACCTGGCCCGCTCCAATGAGGGCAAGGGCGTGATTCTGGGCGGTATCACGGGCGTACCGCCTTCGCAAGTGGTCATTCTGGGGGCGGGCACCGTGGCCGAGTACGCCGCCCGCGCCGCTACGGGTCTGGGTGCTGAGGTGAAGGTGTTCGATAATCACCTCTACAAGCTGCGTCGCCTCAAGCAAAACCTGGGTATTCAGCTGTACACCAGCACCCTGGATACCTACACGCTCAATCAGCAGATCCGCCGCGCCGACGTGGTGATTGGGGCGCTGAATGCCGAGGAAGGCCGCATTCCCTTCATGGTGCCGGAGGATGTGGTTGCTAGCATGTCGCCGGGCTCCGTCATCATCGACGTGAGCATCGACCAGGGTGGCTGCTTCGAAACCTCCGAAATGACCAGCCATAGTAAGCCGGTGTACCGCAAGTACGACGTGGTGCACTACTGCGTGCCCAACATTGCCTCCCGCGTGCCCCGCACGGCTACCAACGCCCTGAGCAACATTTTCACGCCCATTCTGCAGGAAATCAGCCAGCACGGCGGCATCAACGAGGTGCTGTTTACGAACGAGCATTTCCGCTCCGGCGTGTACGCCTACAAAGGCTCCCTCACCAACTCCGTTATTGCCAAGAAATTCAATATGCGCTATAAGGAGCTGGGTCTGATGATTGCCGTGCGGAATTAGAACCACGGATTCGGGCGGATTTTTCGGATTTCACGGATTTTGTGGACGGCACGGCGGGTGTCCGGTAGCGGCTGCCATGCAGCCATTGCTCCGCTCGGGTCGTGCGCCTGCTCCGCTCAGGCCGTGCGGAGCAAGCGCACGACCCGAGCGGAGCAACGAGGATAGGCCCCTGATTGCTTCAGTCGTCGCACCTGAAGCAATCAGGGGCCTATCCTGAAGCAATGGGTATGGTAAGTCTACCTATTCTGCCGAGGCAGCCACCAGCAGCACCTTCCACGCATCCAGCACCTGGCCAGCTTCCAGCAACTGCTTTCCGAGTTTCATTAGGGCGGCTTGTTGCGCGGCAGCATCCGGCAAATGCAGAATGGCCTGCACCAGTGGCTCCTGGCGGTAGGCTTGCACTTCCTCGGGGGTAGGCAGGGCGTGGGCTTCGATGTTGGCGAGGCGGCCCAGGTTGTTGCCGGTGAGGATATCGGAGTGGCGGATATGGGCCGGGAGCTGGTCGAAGCCGATGCCGAGGTTGCGGTTGGGCTTAGGTACTTCAAACAGGGTCTGGGCCGAGCGGCTGTACCAGTCGCCGCCGAGGCGGGCCACCGCGTCGAGCTTTACGGGGTCGATGCCGATGCCGGAGGGCAGGATGATGTCTTCGCGGAAGTGCGCCAGCACTACCCGGCACAGCACCAGGTTGCCGGCCCCGTTATTTTGGCCCAGCTCAATCACCTGCTCCACTACGCACTCGAAGGCGGCCGGGGCTTCCAGCACCCGGGGCGGGCGCACCTGCTGGCTCGCCACTTCGGTAAAGCCGGCCTTTACAAATTCATTTACGCCCTTGGCGTACTCCGTACTGGCCAGTGACATTTGCTCCACCATGGCGTAGTCGCAGATGTGTACCACGCACTCGGCTACCTCGCGCACGTTCTGCAGGGTATGCTTCTGGGAGTTGTCGCGCACCCGGTTGGCGGGCGAGAAGGCCAGGATGGGCGGGTTGGAGCCAAAGCAGTTAAAGAAGCTATAGGGGCTCAGGTTTACGCGGCCTTCGGCATCTACGGTACTCACAAACGCCACCGGACGCGGGGCTACGGCGCCCACCATAAATGGGTGCCAGTCGGAGGGCGAGAGGTCGGAGGGCGTGATGCTGCGGAAAGGGGTGGGAGGGGTGGACATGGGGTGGAAGCAAGAATGAGATGCCAAAGGTCAGCGTTTGCGGGCAAACAGCGGGCAGGCGAAAAAGGAAATCCGGCGCACATGCCGAAGCGTGCCAGCGGAAAGATTTGCGGCGGTTGACGCCCGTCACACGGCAAGACTTCTGAACTATAGATACTTTTACCGCTGCGCCATCTGCACTAACCAGCCTCGCTATGTTCGGAATAAACCACATTAAGTTTGACTCCATGACCTATGCCATTCACTACAAGAATGGCCGGATAGCGAAAGAAGGGCGGGGGTTGTCGTTCTATTATTTCGGGCCCAACAGCTCCATCGTAGCCATTCCGATGGGCAGCAACGACCTGCCCTTTATCTTCAACGAAACCACCCACGACTACCAGACGGTTTCCATCCAGGGGCAGATTACCTACAAAGCCGGCAACCCCAAGCAACTGGCCGAGCAGCTCGACTTTACGGTGGACAGCCGCGGCGTGTACAAGAAAAACGACCTGGAAAAGCTGCACCAGCGCATCATCAACGAGGCCCAGACGGCTACTGCCACCTTCGTGCAGAGCCTGGGGCTGAAGGACGCCATGCGTGCCGCCAAAGCCATTGAAGTAAACATTGCCGAAGGACTGGCCGCATCCAAGGCCATTATGCTGCTCGGTATTGAGGTGCTGAGCGTGAATATTCTGGCCGTGAAAGCCACCCCGGAAATGGGCCGCGCCCTGGAAACCGAAACTCGCGAGAAGATTCAGCAGGAAGCCGACCAGGCCGTGTTTGAGCGCCGCAACTTTGCCGTGGAGCAGGAGCGCAAAATCCGGGAAAGTGAGCTGAACACCGAAATAGCGGTGGAGGAGAAGAACAAGCAGATTGCCGAGAAGAAAACCGAGGGCGAGATGCAGAAGGCCGAAAGCACCCGCAAGCTGCGCGAAATGCAAGTGCAGGCCGATATTTCGGTGGAGGAGCAGCGCAAGCTCCTGATTGAGCAGAACGCGGAAAACCAGCGCAAGGAAGCCGAAACCCGGGGCTACGTGCTGGAAACTACCCTGCGGCCCTACAAGGATATGGACTGGCGCCTGCTGGTGGCCCTCAGCAACAACCCCGACCCGAAGTTCAACATTGCCCTGGCCTTCCGCGAACTGGCCGAAAACGCGGGCAAAATCGGGAACCTCAACATCTCCCCCGATTTACTGGATTCCCTGCTGAACGATTCTGACAAGCCCCAGCCCGGCCGCCGATGAGCCTCGACTACGCCATTCTGGTACGCAACAAAACGCGCCTGGAGCAGCTCATGGAGCGTTTCAACACCAAGGCGCAGGCCAAGTTCTACATCGAAAGTGTGGGGGGCGAGTTTGCCGAGTACGAGGCCGAAAATGCCCGTTTCCAGGAGTCGTTTTCCCTGGTGCAGCGCCGCCTGTCGTCGGTAATCAAGAACAAGGTAGTCGACCGGGCCTACCTTCCGTCGTTTTTGTTTAACCCCAAGCAGCTGGTAGTAGTGGTGGGGCAGGACGGGCTGGTAGCCAACACGGCCAAGTACGTGGGCGGCATTCCCATCATTGCCGTCAACCCCGACCAGGAGCGCAACGATGGGGTGCTGCTGCCCTTCACGCCCCAGGACTTTCTGCCGGCCGTGGAGCGCGTCATGGCCAACCGGTTTCGGGTGCGGGAAGCTACGCTGGCCGAAGCCCGCCTCCACGATGGGCAGCGCCTGCTGGCTTTCAACGACCTGTTCATCGGGGCCGCCTCGCACGTGTCGGCCCGCTACCGCATTGCGTATGAAGAGGCGCAGGAGCAGCATTCTTCGTCGGGCATCATCGTGTCCACCAAATCGGGCTCGACGGGCTGGCTGAGCTCGGTATTCAACATGACGGCCGGTATGAGCCGCTTCCTGGAAGATGACGAAGAAGCCCTGCCGCGGCCGGTGCTGACGGAGGAAGAGCTGATGTTTGTGGTGCGGGAGCCATTTCAGAGCAAACGCACCCAGGCCGGGCTGACGGCGGGCCTGCTGGATACGACAACACCCCTACGCGTGGAATCGATGATGCCCACGAACGGCGTCATCTTCTCCGATGGCGTCGAAACCGACTTCTTGCAGTTCAATTCCGGCGCTATTGCCACTATCGGGGTGGCGCCGGAAAAAGCGCGGCTGGTTTTGAAGAGCTAACCGTTGCCAATTGCTTTACCTCCTGAGGTTACGCAGTAGCTGCCGAAGCCTCTGCTTCGGGTTTCGAGTTTCTGGTTTGTTCCTGACGTTCAACTAGAAACTCGAAACCAGAAACCCGAAACAGATACTGGATGCCTCACTGCGTAACCTCAGTTACTTCCATTCATTATGCAGAATACCCAGCTAAGCAAACTCCTGAGCTATGCCCTTCGCCACCGCCCCGACGAGCTGGGCCTCACCCTCGACGCCCAGGGCTGGGTGCCGGTAACTGACCTCCTGACAGCCCTGCAAACCCGCGATGCCCGCATTTCTCTGAGCCAGTTGCAGGCAGTAGTAGCCTCCAACGACAAAAAGCGGTTTGCCTTTTCCGGAGATGGCCAGTTGCTGCGGGCCAGCCAGGGCCACTCCGTGGAGGTTGACCTGGGGCTAGAACCCGTGGTGCCACCCGCAACCCTGTACCACGGCACCGCCACCCGGTTTGTAGCCAGCATCTTGGCCGAGGGGCTGCGGCCGGGCAGCCGCCAGCATGTGCACCTCTCTCCCGACCGCGCCACCGCCGAAGCCGTAGGCCGGCGGCACGGCAAGCCCGCTATTCTGCTGGTAGCGGCCGGGGCTATGCACGAGGCCGGAATACCGTTCTACCAATCAGCCAACGGCGTGTGGCTGACGGCCGCCGTGCCACCGCAGTATCTGCAGCCGGAGCCGCCTGAAAGCATATGAAGCGGCTACTGACGTTAGCCGGGCTAGGCCTGCTGGCTGCTTCGGCAGCGGCGCAGCCTTCTGCCGGTTCGGCGGCCGATACAGCCCGGCTGCGCCGCCACATTGTCGCGCTTACATCCACGCCCGAGCCGCGCAACTATCTGCACCTGGCTAGCCTCAACCAGGCTGCCGACTATATTAAAGCTGAGCTGACTGCCGCCGGGGCCCGCCCTGCCGAGCAGACGTACACCGTGCAAGGCCGCGTGTATCGCAATATCCTGGGTTCGTTTGGGCCAGCTGAGGGGCCGCGCCTCATCCTGGGGGCGCACTACGACGTGTTCGGGGAGCAGCCCGGCGCCGACGACAACGGCAGCGGGGTAGCGGCCCTGTTGGAAGTGGCCCACCTGCTGGGCCAGCAGGCGGCGCTGCCTTACCGGGTGGATGTAGTAGCCTATACCCTGGAAGAGCCACCGTTTTTTCGCACCAAGAACATGGGCAGCTACGTGCACGCTCAGGCTTTGCACGAAGCAGGCGTGGCGGTGCGGGGCATGGTGGCGCTGGAAACCCTCGGGTATTTCGACGACCAAAAGCATACCCAGGACTATCCACAGTCACCCCTGAAATGGCTATATGGCAACAGAGGTAACTACGTAACGGTAGCTCAGAAATTCGGGAACGGCCGGTTTGGGCGGCAGTTTGCCCGTCGTTACCGGGGAGCTGCTGCCTTGCCCGTGAAGCGCTTCAAAGCCCCGGCCTGGCTGCCCGGCATCGACTTCTCCGACCACCTCAACTACTGGCATTTCGGCTACCCGGCTGTACTGCTCACCGACACGGCTTTCTACCGCAACAAGCACTACCACCGGCGCAGTGATACGCTGGACCGACTGGATATGCGCCGCTTGGGTTTGGCCGTGGATGCTCTGCTGGCGGTGGTACTGCAACCTTAACTGCTAGGATGCGCCGACCAAACAACGAATGGCGCCGGTTAGCGGTAATAGGGCCAGTGGAAAATAGACCTGGGGCCGCCGGCACGCTGGGTATTCTAGCCTCAGTCTGCCAGCGGTGGGGGCTCCGCTCAGCCAGGTATAGGGCAGATGAAGCGGAGGAAACCGGGCCGTGGGTACTTCTTCAGGAGTCAGAAGCTCAAGCCGATGGCGCATTGGGTAGGCTTACCGTGAAGGTAGTGCCAACACCAGGGGTGCTACTTACATCCAGCTTCCCACCGCGCTGCTGAATAATACTTTGAATCATGTGCAGGCCTAGGCCCACCCCCTCGCCCTCGGCCGTGAGGCGGGTGAAGGGCTGAAACAGCCGGTCCCGGTCCCGGGCCAGGTCGATACCGCGGCCATTGTCGGTCACCGTAAGCACCACTAGGTTATCCTGCCGATGGGTGCGTACTTCAATTACCGGGCGCCGCTCCGGGGCGCGGTACTTCAGGGCGTTGTGAACCAGGTTTTTCAGGATGCTTTCCAGGTAAATGCGCGGGTAATAGATGCTGGGTGCAGCCTGGAAATCGGCCGTGAGCTGCCCATATTGCTGGTGCAGGAGCTCGGCTACTTCGGCTTGCACCGTGGCAAATACGTCGGCAAAGGCCACGCCTTCCGGGGCGGAGGCCGCCGCCCCGTGCTGGGTGTGCAGCACCTGCAGCAGGCCCTGCACCGTGTCGGCGAGGCGGGTAGCCTCCTGATCCAGCAAAGTCAGGACGTGGTCCCGCACCGGCTCCGATGACTCCTCGTGGTACACCTCCAGCAGGCTACGCAAATTCGTGGATGGCCCCTTCAGGTCGTGGGCCACGATGTGCACAAAAGAGTCCAGGGCCGTGTTGGCCTCGCGCAGGGCCTGGTTTAGGCGCTGGGCCTCGTAGGCAGCATCGGCTCGCGCCAGGGCCCGGCCGGCGTAGTCGGCTACCAGGTTGAAAAAGGCCCGGTATGCCTCGTCCAGGGGGCGGCGGGCGCTCAGGCCCACAATCAGCACGGTCGTAGCGGCGCTTCCCGGCAGGCCATTGTGCAAGGGCAGGAGCAGGGCACCCGAAGGCTGCTCGGGCCACTCCCCCGTAGGCCAGGAGCCAAAACGCTCGGTCAGGTTCTCGACCAGCAGAGGCGCACTGCGGCGCACGGCTTCGGCCAGTGGCCAGCCCGGGGAAGAAAAGTCGGGCACCAGCGGGAGGGCGGCCGGGGCCGCGGGCTCCCCGGCAGGCAGGCCAAACCAGGCCCGCAGCTGGGCATGGGAAGCGGCGGGCTCGTGCGTATAGAGCAGGGCAAAAGGTATGTCGGCCGCGTTGGTGGCCAGGGCACCAATGACGTGCTGGGCCGCTTCGGCCGGCAGAGCCGACAAAGCCGTTTGGGCCGTGAGGTGGCTAAGGAGCGCCAGGCGCCGGTGCTGAAGCACGGTAGCAGTGGTTTCCAGCGCCGTTACGAAAATACCGGCCACTACGCCGGCTTCGTTGTAAATGGGGCTGTGGGAGAAGGTGAAGTACGCCTCCTCGACCGTGCCCCGGCGGTTGGGCAATACCAGGCTGTTTTCGAAGTAGGTAGTCTGCCCGGCCAGCACGGGCTGGAAAATATCCAGCAGAAAGGGCCACATCTCCCGCCACCACGGCTCGGCAGGCTGGCCTAGGGCGCCAGGGTGCTTGCCTTGCAGAATGGTAGCGTACCCATCATTATAGAAGTGCACAAGCTGGGGGCCCCAGTGCACCATCATCGGAAACTGCGAGCCAAGCATAATGCTCACGGCCGTGCGCAGACTTTGAGGCCAGGTGCGCACGGGGCCAAGCAGCGTCTGGGACCAATCCAGCTGCCGAATACGGGCGCCCATTTCCCCGCCGCCGGGAAACAGGCGCGCTAGTAGCTCCGCTTCCGGTAGCAGTTCGTTGGACTCAGCTGACAAAGGCATAAGGCTAGTACGCGAAGCGTCGCATGGATGAGTGCCGCCCCGTGGGCGCGGTAGCTCAAATATACCCCAACTATTTTTTGCCTGGGGTTTCCGCAGTCGGGAAAGCCCTTGGCATATGGTTCCCAGGCAGAGTTCCGAGTTGCGTTGGGGGTAGGTAACGCCCCAGGTTCACCCAGCTAAGCAGCACCCCGGACGAAGAAAAACTACTCTTGGTACTCAGTTGCGGTGGCCCCGCCGGCTTTGCGCCGCTGCGCCGCTGAATAGCGCCTAAGGTCCTCCACTGCCTGCAACTACCCCGGTGGCCACGCTGCACCAGCCGCTTAAGCGGGGTGGCTGGGTGTGGGTAGCGTACCCACCCATACCCAGCCGGTTTGCACTAGTAGGTACTCCTGCCCATCAGGGGTCTGGTAGGGCCGGTGCGGCTTGCGAAGCACCCAGGCGGGCCAGCTGGTGGGGTAATCAAACCGGTCGAGCATGGCTTCCCAGTGGTGGGTGCGCCAGGAAAGCTGCCCGGCGCCGGGTAGCTGCTGGTACTCCGGTGGCAGGGGAGGGCCCTCCGGCACGGCGTCGCCGAAACCCGTAGCGTACCACCTGATGCGTTCCTGCACGCCGGCTACTACCTGGGAGCTGTGCGCAAAATCGGGCGAAACCAGCCAAACCGCCAGATAATAGGACTCGGGCTGGTTGTGAAGCTGTTGATTCCAGGCCAGGAAAGTGTCCAGTAAGTACTGCGCCGCTACCTGACGTACCGCTTTGGGCGGCTGCCGCTGGTGCCAGTGCCAGGGACCAAGGCCTAGTTTTTCATATTCATAATGCCAACGCTTCAGGCTGGCAGGATTCAACGCAGCGGTACCTTGCTGGTAGCGTTGCTCGAGCCCGGCAAAGCGGCGGCGCTTGCCACGGATCTTTTTAGAAGCCGGCATAGAAGGATGATTAGTAGATTATTTGCTAAAATACTATATCTTTACTAAATACCTATAGCTAGTAGGTAAGCCCTTACTCACCCGCCTCATGTCCCAACTGCGCTGCCCCAAATGCGAATCGATGGAAGCTACAAAAAGTGGCGTGGTAGGGGAGCGGCAGCGCTACAAGTGCAAGAATTGCGGCTACCACTACTCGGTAGCCAAGGCGGGCAAGGAAACCAATCCGTACTACGTGATTAAAGCCCTGCAGCTGTTTATAGAAGGCGTAAGCTACCGCGAAATCGAGCGGTTGCTGGGCGTGAGCCACGTATCGGTCATGAATTGGGTGAAGAAGTACGGGGTGAAGGCTCCCCGCCAGATCGGCTACTACCCCACGTATAAAATACTTAACCAGAAAGAGTTGGCGGAGTTTTTTCAGAAGCCCGAAAACCTGAAAAGCGCTGGCCTGATGGTAACGGAGCTGGGCGATAAGTACATGATGATCCGGTGGGAGCGGTTCCGGCAGGCCTAAGCCTATAGCGGTTAGCAGAACTATAGCTGGGGTGTGGCTTCCAGCGGGGGATTTTTCTACTTGGTGGTACCAGTCCGGCACCCCAAGGCGGTGGCGGTTGGCCCCGCCGAACTTTCCCTCACCGCAATTCCCCCAACCATGCAAAACGTCCGTTATGCGCTGGCTTTGAGCACCCTGCTCACGGCTACCGCCGCCACGGCTCAGATTCAGCCCGTGCCGCCGGCCCAGCCGGCCCCGCCCCCCGCCGCGCCGGCTGTGCCACCCACTCCGGCTGCCCCCACCGAATCGGTACCGTACGGGGCGGGCATGAAGGTGAACATCTCGCCCGATGGCTCGAAGTACGTGCGCTTTATCACCTGGCACCAGGTGTGGTCGCGCTGGACGAAGAACAACACCGGTACGCTGCGCGCCCCCGGCAAGCCCCAGGATAGTCAGGTGGACTTCGCGCTGCGCCGCTCGCGTTTTATTGTGCTTTCGCAGCTGAACCCGCGCTTTCTGGTGTACACGCACCTAGGGATTAATAACCAGACAGCCGTGAGTGGGGGCACCGCGCCCACCACCGACGGCAAGAAGCCGCAGCTGTTTGTGCACGAAGCCGTGGTGGAATACAAGGTAAACCAATACCTGAACCTGGGCGCCGGCATGCACTACCAGAACGGCCTCTCGCGCATGACGCGCTCCAGCACCATCAACTACCTCACGCTGGATGCCCCGCTCACCAACTGGCCCACCATCGAAACCATCGACCAGTTTGCCCGCGGCATTGGCGTGTACGGCAAAGGCCGCATCGGCAAGCTGGACTACGCGCTGTCAGTAAATGAGTCGTTTCTGACCAACCAGACGGGGGCCTTCAGCACTCCTCTGGGCCTGGGTACCACCGCCACCACCGGCACCGCCCCCGACCAGGTGACCACCAGCACCGGCAACAACACGGCTCAGTACAATCCCCAGGGAACCAACCACATTTACCAGGGCTATTTCAGCTACGAGTTTCTGGAGCAGGAAGGCAACCTGCTGCCCTTCAACGTGGGCACCTACCTGGGCGCCCGGCGCATATTCAACATTGGGGCCGGCTTCTTCTATAACAAAGACGGCATGGTGTCGCGCCCCACGGGCAGCGTAGTGAGCGTGCCCGGCACGGCTTTCACCCCGGCGCAGACTGCGGCTATTGGTACGGAAAAGCACGACATTGCCCTGTTCTCGGCGGACGTGTTTTTTGATACGCCCCTCAACAAGGAGACGGGCACGGCCTTCACGCTCTACGGCGTGTACTACAACTACAACATGGGCCCCAACCACGTGCGCTTTATCGGGGCGGCCAACCCCGGCTATGGGGCCGATGCCCGCCGCGGCAACGCCGTGCCACAGTCGGGCACGGGCAACGTGGGCTACGTGCAGGCCGGCTACCTGCTGCCCAAAAATCTGCTCGGCCCCAAGGTGCGCGTGCAGCCCTACGCTTCCCACCTGCTGGCTGGGTACGAGGGCCTGAAAACCAGCACCGGCGAGCAAAAGAACGTGAACATCTTCGATGCCGGCGCCAACTTCTACGTGGACGGGCACAACGCCAAGTTCACCCTCAACTACCGCCACCGCCCCGACTTCACGAACGTGAACGACGTGCAGTACCGGCCCGAAATCACCCTGCAGACGCAGGTTTCCTTGTAAGCCCCTCGGCCCAGCTGTCAACCGAACCTTTCACTCCAACCCGTAATTCCCATGAACCAGCACTTACCCCAGCGCGACGCGGCGGCCTACGCCGGTGCCGCGCCCGTGGGCAGCCCCGTCGCCGACGAGGCCGTGACCCACGACAACAACACCGTTTCGTCCAGCAAAATCTGGCAGGTGATTACCGCCTCGTCGGTGGGCACCGTCATCGAGTGGTACGACTTCTACATCTTCGGGTCGCTGGCCGCCATTATCGGGCCAGTGCTGTTTGGGCACCAGGGCAAGCTGGAAGATTCCCTGCTGGGGGCGCTGGCCGTGTTTGGGGCGGGCTTTGTGGTGCGGCCGTTCGGGGCCTTGTTTTTCGGCCGCATTGGCGACATGATCGGGCGCAAGTACACCTTCCTGGTCACGCTGCTGATTATGGGTGGGGCCACCTTCGTGACGGGTCTGATTCCCAGCTATGATTCCATTGGCATTGCCGCGCCCCTCATTGTGGTGGTGCTACGTTTGCTGCAGGGCCTGGCCCTGGGCGGCGAGTACGGCGGGGCCGCTACCTATGTGGCCGAGCACGCTCCCGACAAAAAGCGGGGCTACTTCACCAGCTTTATCCAGATTACGGCCACTGGCGGGCTGATCCTGAGCATTTCGGTGATTGTGATTACGCGCAAGATCATGGGCGAGGAGGCCTTCAAGGAGTGGGGCTGGCGCGTGCCCTTCCTGCTCTCGGGCCTGCTGGTTATTGCTTCTTACTACATCCGCCGCAAGCTGCACGAGTCGCCGCTGTTTGCCAAGGCCAAAGCCACTGGCACCACCAGCACCAATCCGCTGCGCGACTCCTTCGTGAACCCCGTAAACCGCCGCCTGGTGCTTATTGCCCTGTTCGGCGTGACCATGGGTCAGGGCGTCATTTTCTACACCAGCCAGTTTCAGGCCTATTCCTTCATGAATAATACCCTGAAGATGGACTTGGTAGACTCCAGCACCATTCTGGTAACGGCTATGCTGCTGGCTACGCCGCTGTTCGTGTACTTCGGCTCCCTGTCCGACCGCATCGGCCGCAAGCGCATCATCATGACGGGTATGATCTGCGGGGCGCTGTTCACCATTCCGCTGTTCTACGGCATCAAGGCCTTTGCCGGGCCGCTCACCGAAATTACCCCGGCCACCGTGGATGCCGCCGGCAAAGCCGTGCCCGCCGTGATGAAGGCCCTGACGCCCAACATCCCCGCCATGATTGCCCTGACGTTTATCCTCGTGCTGTTCGTGACGATGGTATACGGCCCGATTGCGGCTTATCTGGTAGAGCTGTTTCCCACCAAAGTGCGCTACACCAGCCTGTCGGTGCCTTACCACATTGGCAATGGCGTATTCGGGGGATTTGTGCCGCTGGTGGCCACCTGGATAGGCGTGTGGGCCACCACCCAGCCCGAGGGCACTTTCGCCAAGGACCACAGCAGCCTGATCGGGCTGGCCTACCCGGTGCTGGTGGCTTTCATCTGCTTCGTGATTGGCGTAATCTATATGCGCGATGTGCGCAACGTGCGCATCATGGACTAGCGGTGAAAAAGTGAATTTGTGAGAAAGTGAAGTCCGTCGTGTCGCTGGCCCGGCGGACTTCGCATGAATCGGATGCCGCGCTGCGGTTTGCCGAAACCCGATAGTACGGGATGATTGTGTAGTATAGCCTCCAAACCCGCGAGTCAGCAACGCTCAACCCCCCTACGTATGCCACCCATTTCTCCCCAGGAACAGCCGGAGCAGCGGCGCGGGCAGCGCCTGCTGTTTGTGGGGCTGCTGTTTGCGGTGCTGCTCAACTTTCCCTTCCTGGCGGTCTTCGACCACGATGGGCGGGTGGCGGGTATCCCGGTACTCTACCTCTACGTGCTGCTGGCCTGGAGTGCGCTGGTACTCGCTACAGCCTGGCTGGTAAGGGCGCCGAAGAATCAGTAATTCCTGATCAGTAAAACAGAATTCATCAGGGAATAGAAAAGGAATAATTTCTCTGGCCTGCCTGCTGCTCTTTGCTGAATTACTAATTGCTAATTACCCATTCCTAATTCTCACCACATGCCCACGCTGCTGGTTCTTGGCTTTTCCTTCGGTTACCTCGCCCTGCTGTTTGGGGTGGCGTACGCGGCGGAGCGCCGGTCGGCGGCCCGGCGCAGCCTGGTGAGCAACCCCTACGTGTACGCCCTGAGCATGGCCGTGTACTGCACCGCCTGGACGTACTACGGCTCGGTGGGGCGGGCCGCGCACTTCGGGCTGGAGTTTGTGGGTATTTACCTGGGGCCCACGCTCATGGCCCCGGCTACCTGGCTGGTGCTGCGCAAAATCATCCGCATCTGCCGGCGCCAGCGCCTCACCTCCATTGCCGATTTTATTTCCGCCCGCTACGGGAAAAGTGCCTCCCTGGGCGCCCTGGTGACGGTGGTGTGCGTGCTGGGGGTAGTGCCCTACATTGCCCTGCAAATCAAGGCCATTGCGGCTTCTTTCGACATTCTGACCCGGCCGGCTGCTAGCCTGAGCCAGCCCCTGCACACGGCGTCGGCGGTGGGCTCGGCCCTGTACACCACCGTGGCGCTGGCGTTTTTTACCATCATCTTCGGGGTGCGGTCCATTGAGGCCACCGAGCGGCACGAGGGCATGGTGCTGGCCGTGGCCCTGGAAAGCCTGGTGAAGCTGGTGGCTTTTCTGGCTGCCGGCTTGTTCGTCACCTACGGCCTGTTCGGGGGCTTTGCCGATGTGTTCGAGCGGGCCGCGGCCCTGCCCGAGCTGCGCCGCCTGTTTACGCTGGAAGGGGCCGGTACCACACCGGGACAGTGGTTTACCTTGCTGCTGCTGAGCATGGCCGCCATTCTGCTCTTACCGCGCCAGTTTCAGGTGTCGGTAGTAGAGAACGTAAACGAAAACCACCTGCGCAAAGCCATGTGGTTGTTTCCACTTTACCTGATCATCATCAACCTATTTGTGCTGCCCCTGGCGTTTGGGGGCCGCCTGCTCGACGGCGACGGGCACTTCGACGCCGATACGTTTGTACTGGCCCTGCCCCTGCAGGCGGGGCACCCCTGGCTGGCGCTGCTCATTTACCTGGGCGGGCTGTCGGCGGCCAGCAGCATGATTATCGTGGAAACCATTGCCCTGAGCGTGATGATGAGCAACCACCTGCTCATGCCCCTGCTGGTGCGCGTGCCCGCGGCCCGTGCCGAGGGCGCCCGGTGGTTTGCCTACTTGGGGCAGGTAGCCCTGCACAGCCGCCGCCTGGCCGTGGTGCTGGTGCTGCTGCTGGCCTACGGCTACTACGCCGTGGTGGGTCACCTGCTGCCGCTCGTCAACATTGGGCTGGTGTCGTTTGCGGCGGTGGCGCAGTTTGTGCCGGTGGTGCTGGGCGGGCTCTACTGGAAAGGCGGCACCCGCCAGGGGGCTACCGCCGGCATTCTGGCCGGGTTCATCATCTGGTTTTTTACTTTGGTATTGCCCACGCTGGTGGGGCCTGGCATGCTGCCCGCCGACCTGCTCAGCCGCGGCCTGCTGGGGCAAAGCTGGCTGCGGCCCTTTGCCTTGTTCGGGCTCGACGGCCTGGATTATCTCTCGCACGGCTTGTTCTGGAGCTGGTTTTTCAACCTGGGCCTCTACGTGGGCGTTTCCCTGGGGCGGCAGCCTTCGGCCCTGGAGCAGCGCCAGGCCGAGGTGTTCGTGGACGTTTTCCGGCACGGGGCCAGCTTCGAAGGCCCGGCTGGCTGGCACAGCGCCGCGCCCTTGCCCGACGTGCGGGAGCTGCTGGCCGGGTTCCTGGGTAAAAAGCGGGCTAACCAAGCCCTGAAGGCGTTTCAGGACCGGTTCCCCGGGGCGCATGCCACGGATACCGTAGCCCCACCCCAGGCCGACCCGCGCCTGCTGGCTTATGCCGAGCAGCTGCTGGCCGGCTCCATCGGCCCGGCCTCGGCCCGGCTGCTGCTGCGTTCTTCGGTGGGGGTGGAAGACATCAGCTTCGACAACGTAGTGGGCATTCTCAAGGAAAGCCAGCAGCTGCTGGAAGCCAACCGCCAGCTCCAAAAGCAGCAGCGCCAGCTCCAGCGCCTTACCCAGGAGTTGCAGGCGGCCTACGACCAGCTGCAGGAGCTGGACCAGCACAAGGATGAGTTTCTGTACACCGTTACCCACGAGCTGCGCACCCCGCTTACCAGCATCCGGGCCCTGGCCGAAATCCTGACCGACAACCCCGATCTGGACGAGGAGGAGCGGCAACGGTTTCTGCTCACCATCACCCGGGAGTCGGAGCGGCTGGGGCGTCTGATTACGCTGGTGCTGGATTTGGAAAAGTACGAGTCGGGCAAGGCTACGCTGGAGTTGGCACCCGTTGCTATGGCCGATGTGGTTACCGACGCCCTGGACGCCGTGGGTCAGCTGCTGCGCGACAAGCACATTCAACTGCGCGTGACCATCCCGCCCGATTTGCCCCCGCTGCCGGGCGACCAGGACCGGCTGATGCAGGTGCTGGTGAATCTGCTGAGCAACGCCGTGAAGTCCTGCCGGGCCGATGGCTCGGGTAGCATTGCGGTAGCCGTGGAGGCGGGGCCTGACTTGCTGCGCCTCTCGGTGCAGGACAACGGCAAGGGCATCGACCCGGAGTTTCACCAGCTTATCTTCGACAAGTTCTTCCAGGCCCGCCATCAAACTATGCGCAAGCCCGAAGGCTCGGGGCTGGGCCTGGCCATCACCAAAAAGATAGTGGAGCTGCACGCCGGCCGCATCTGGGTGGAAAGCCAGCCCGGCCACGGCGCCTGCTTTTCGGTGGAGCTGCCCGTTTCAATGAAAAATGAGGAATGAACAATGAACAATGAACAATAAACAATGAAGCAGCTGCTCTCACCACCTTCGGCCTCCGCGCCTTAACTTCTCGCTTCTAATTCTTCATTCCTCGCTCCTCATTCTTCATTCTTCACTCCCCGAAGATGGTTCCGCATATTCTCATTGTCGACGACGAGCCCAACATCGTCATGTCCCTGGAATTTCTGATGCGCAAAGCCGGCTATACCATCAGCATTGCCCGCAACGGCACCGAAGCCCTGGAGGCTATTGACCGAACGGCTTTCGACGTGGTGCTGCTGGATATTATGATGCCCGACGTGGATGGCTACCAGGTGTGCCGCACCCTGCGCCAGCGCCCCGACCGCACCGCCACCCGCGTTATCTTCCTCTCGGCCAAAAGCAAAGAGGCCGACATTCAAAAAGGCTACGATGCCGGCGCCGACCTGTATCTGCCCAAGCCCTTCAGCACCCGCCAGTTGATGGACAAAGTGAAGGACCTGCTAAACCCCGGAGCCGGCACCAAGCCGCTGAACCAGTAGCTGGCCTTGCTCACCCATTTCACTAACTCCTCACATTTCTTCTTTCCCATGCCCGACACCTCGCCCAAACACCCGCGCATCCGCAGCATCGAAGGCTACCACGAAGCCTACTACCTCAGCATTCATCACCCCGAAGAGTTCTGGGCCTCGGTGGCGGCGCCCTTTACCTGGCGCCGTAAGTGGGATAAGGTGTTCACCTCCGATATGCCAGCCGGCCGCAACGAGTGGTTTGCTGGGGCCCGCCTCAACATCACCGAAAACTGCCTGGACCGCCACCTGGCCACCCGCGGCAATAAGCTGGCCCTGATCTGGGAGCCCAACGACCCCAAGGAGCGTCACCTGCGCCTCACGTACCGGGAACTGCACCAGCGCGTGTGCCAGTTTGCCAACGTGCTGCACAACAACGGCGTGGAGAAGGGCGACCGGGTGTGCCTTTACATGCCCATGATTCCGGAACTGGCCGTTGCCGTACTGGCCTGCGCCCGTATTGGGGCAGTACACTCCGTCATCTTTGCCGGCTTCTCCGCCACGGCCATTGCCGACCGCGTGAATGATGCCCGGGCTTCGGTAGTCATTACGGCCGATGGCCTGAACCGCGGCACCAAGCAGATTCCGGTGAAGCGGGTGGTAGACGAAGCCCTGGAGCTATGCCCCTCCGTGCGCCGCGTGCTGGTAGTGGAGCACCTGGGCTGGCCCGTGCAGATGGAGGAGGGCCGCGACGTATGGTACCATGAGGAGGCCGAAGGTGTGGCCAAAACCTGCTCGGCCGAGGAAATGAGCGCCGAGGACCCGCTGTTTATCCTCTACACCTCGGGCAGCACCGGCAAGCCCAAGGGCGTGGTGCACAGCACTGCCGGCTACATGGTGTGGACGGACTACACCTTCCGCAACGTGTTCCAGATCGAGGAAAACGACATTTACTGGTGCACCGCCGATGTGGGCTGGGTGACGGGGCATTCGTACCTGCTCTACGGGCCGCTGCTGGCCGGCAGCACTTCCCTTATGTTCGAGGGTATTCCCACTTACCCCGACGCCGGCCGCTTCTGGGAAGTTATCGATAAGCACTCCGTCAGCATTTTTTACACGGCGCCCACAGCCATCCGCAGCCTGATGGCCGCCCCGCTTGACAACGTTCTGAGCTACTCCCTGGATTCGCTGCGGGTGCTGGGCTCGGTAGGGGAGCCCATCAACGAAGAAGCCTGGTACTGGTACTACCAGCACGTGGGCAAGGAGCGGTGCCCCATCGTGGATACCTGGTGGCAGACGGAAACCGGCGGCATTATGATTTCGGCCCTGGCCGGCATTACGCCCAGCAAGCCCACGCACGCCGGGTGGCCCATGCCGGGCGTATTGCCCGTGCTACTCACCCAGGAAGGCCAGGAAATTGAGGGCAACGACAAAGAGGGCTACCTCGCCATCAAGCAAAGCTGGCCGGCCATTATCCGTACCACCTACGGTGACCATGAGCGCGCCGTGCAAACCTATTTTACCCCATACCAGGGCTATTACTTTACCGGCGACGGCGCCCGGCGCGACGAGAACGGGCTGTACCGCATCATTGGGCGCGTGGATGACGTCATCAATGTGAGCGGGCACCGCTTCGGCACGGCGGAAATCGAGAATGCCATCAACCAGAACGCCAACGTGGTGGAAAGTGCCGTGGTAGGCTTTCCGCACGATGTAAAAGGTCAGGGCATTTACGCCTACGTCATCTGCCGCCCCGGCGCCTGCGACACCACCACGGACAAGTCGCACGTGGAGGCCAGCATCATCGAAACCATTGTGGCCGAAATCGGGAAGATTGCCAAGCCCGACAAAATTCAGATTGTAACGGGGCTGCCCAAAACCCGGTCGGGCAAAATCATGCGCCGCATTCTGCGTAAGGTGGCGGAGGGCGACACCAGCAACCTGGGCGACACGTCCACGCTGCTGGACCCTGCCGTGGTCGACGAAATTATCGGGGGAAGAAAGTAACCACCTGCCCAGCAAAAAGCCCGAGCGGAGGAATCCGTTCGGGCTTTTTCGGTTGTAGCGCCAAGGCTTGGCTAGCCACAGGTTACAGAGCGTTGTAGCCCCGCTGGTAGCCTTTGCGCTTAGCGGGCTTCTTGTCGCCGGAGCTTAGCAGCACCACCGTGCCCGCCGCCAGGGCAGCCACGGTAGCCAGCTTCAGAATCAGGCTGGTGCGGTTGTGCTTCCACTCGACGGGGTAACCTTTCTCGGCGTAGATGTTGGGCACGGTGCCGTGGATCAGGTCGTCGATAATGCCTTCCACTACGTTTACGCGGTCGGCCAGCACCAGGGGCAGCCAGTGCCGGTAGCGGTTTTCGCTGTAGTGAAAGGCCACCCGGCGAATCATGCCGCTAAGGCCGCTTGGCGGTACGGTAGTCCCATACACGGCCGATACGTTGGGCCGCTCAATGGAGCGTAGCTTCTCGGTATCATCGTGCTGCAGGGTGGGGCGGTGCTTGCTGTCAGGATCCTGGCCTACATTCATGCGGGTCCGCATGGGGTAGGTAGGGTCGTTTTTGGGGTCGGCATCCACACCCCAGCCCGGAATCTGCTTGGGGTCGATGGGGGTATTGATTACGTTGGTTTCCATGGGGTCAGTCGGCGTTTCGGGTTGGCAGATTAGGGTATCAGCACCGGTTTGATGCAGTTGTCCAGCTTAGCGGAGAACATGCGGTAGCCGTCGGCCACCTCAGCCAGCGGAATGCGGTGGGTAATCAGCCCTTTGGGGTTGAGCGTCCCGTTCTGCACGTGCTGAATCAGGCGGGGCAGCAGCCGCTTTACCGAGGCTTGGTTGGCCCGGATGGTGAGGCCCTTGTTGAGCACGTTGCCAATGGGAATGAGGTTGTCGGTAGGGCCGTAAACGCCCACAATCGACACCACGCCCCCTTTTTTCACCGAGTTGATGGCCCAGTGGACGGCCGTGGCCGAGCCGGCCTGCAGCAGGAGCTTGCGCCCGGTAATAGTTTGCATGGCGTTGCCGGCAGCTTCAGCGCCCACGGCGTCAATTACGCAGTCGGCCCCAATCCAGTCAGTAATCTTCTTGATGAACACCACCGGGTCGCCAATTTCCTCGAAGTTGTACGCCTCGCAGTAGGAATAATTGCGCGCAAACTCCAGGCGGTATTCTTCCTTGTCGATGATGATGACCCGACCAGCCCCAAACAGCCAGGCGCAGCGGGCCGCCATAATGCCCACCGGGCCGGCGCCAAACACCACCACCGTGTCGCCGGTCTGAATGCCGGCCATTTCCGCGGCCTGGTAGCCCGTGGGCACCACGTCGGTGAGCAGCACGGCATCGTCCAGGTCCATGCCCTCCGGAATGATGGTGGGCCCTACGTTGGAGTAAGGAACGCGGGCGTATTCCGCCTGGCCGCCGTCGTAGCCGCCGGCCGTATGCGAGTAGCCAAAAATGGCGCCTACGGCCGTAGCTTCGGTGTTGGACTCGTGGCAGTTGCCGAACATGCCCTGCCGACAAAAGTGACACTCGCCGCAGGCAATGTTGAAGGGCACAAGAACCCGGTCACCAACTTTCACTTTGGTGACTTCCGAGCCTACTTCTACTACTTCTCCCACAAACTCGTGGCCGAAGGTGGTACCTACCCGGGTATCGGGCACGTTGCCGTTGTAGAGGTGCAGGTCGGAGCCGCAGATGCAGGTACGCAGCACCTTAACGATGGAATCCTGGGGATGCTTGATTTCCGGCATGGGTTTCTGCACGGCGCGGACCCGCTTCGGGCCTCGGTAATCCATAGCTAACATATTTCTCCGGATTTAGGGTTTGGTTGGTGGGAGGGAAGGCCGGCTACCGGCAGTTTCGGGAGGAAATCTGCGCCGCGGCTGGCCCCAGATTAGTACTACCCTCCCAGCAGAAGGTTGCTACTGTTCAGCTTAGCAGGAAACGGATTAAGTGCGTTTCGAAGCCATAGTAAGTAGGAAGCTCTTTAAATAGTGTGTTGACTACTAGTTATATACTTGATAAGGCTTGCTGGGTCAACAGCAGGTGCTGCGCCCGGCAACCAAAAAAATGCCCCGCGCTGGCGGAGGCGCGGGGCGGGTACTACCTGGAATGGGGTGGGCCTTGCTACAGATTGTAGAGCAGCTCCCGGGCATTGTAGTCGGGCACGCCGCGCGTGTAAGGCGGATAAAACTGCCCGTGGCGGGAATACAGGCCGTACACGTAAAAGGACTTGCCGTTGTAGAACTCGTCGTAGCCGGGCTCGAGGCGCATAGCCCAGCGCACGTGCTGGCCAGCCTCCGACAGGGCCGCTAAATCCTCGAAAGAATAAGGCCGGCGCTGTTTATCCACGGCCAGCCAGGGAATGTTGGAGTCAACAATCATCCACCCTTTCGCCGTCAGCACTTCCAGCGTTGCGTGGCTTGGGGAGCCCGGCCGAAACAGCTCCTTCCAGAGAGGAGTGGAAGGAACATCGGCATAAACGGAGACATGGCGGGTTTTGAAGCCCAGGCTCATGTAGATCTTTTCCAGCACGCGGCTGCGCGAGTAGCAAAGGCCTTTTTGGCTGAGATATAAATCTTTGGGTTCCCGGGACTGGGCCACCGGAATGCTTTCGGCCAGCTCGGTGCGGGCCATTACCGCGTGCTGGACGCTTTGCAGCAGGCTGAGCTGCTCGGCGTACGACAGGCGCGCCGCTTTGGGCTCGGGTGAGGTGCGCAGGAATTTCTCAATGTAGGTGATGTCCTCGTGCGTGAGCGACTTATCCACGTTGTAGTAGTGAAAAGTGCCCACGGCTAGCACCACGGCCGCTACCAGCCCGGGCCAGTAGCGTTTCAGGCCTTTTTTCTTTACCCCCGAGGGCAGCGCACTTGGCTTAACCAGAAGAGATGTCATGAGAAACAGTACTTAAGTCAAGTGTAGAAAAGCTGCGCAAAGATATAGTTCTATTGCCGAATAAGCCGGCCAGGGTAAGAAAGGCGTAAATGCCTTAGCAAGGCTATTAGAAATGAACGTAGATAACTTTGAATATAATGAGATGAATATTTTATTTAATATTGAAATAAGCCAGCTGCCAGGCTGCGAATGAAGAGTGGTGACATGCCAACAAACCCCTTAGGGCATTGTTTGCCGGGGAAAGTCAAGTACCCGTATTTTACACCGGCCCCACTCGAATCAGCATGGGGCTGGTGTATATGTAGAAAAAGTGCAAAAACAGGTTTTGGTGACTCTGGCGCCGCGCACTCCCGCCCATGGCCTTCGGCCCGAGGCGCGACATCTTCTGGGTACAAGCAAATGGGCCAGGGAACGGGCTGGGATGGGATACCGAAGTAACTTCTACTCCCGATAGGCCTGGCAGGAGGTTACCCCTGCGCCGCCGGCAGCACCTTGCCCGTTACTTCGCCAAAGCCAATGCGCAGCCCGTCTTTTTCGCAGTAGCCGCGCATGGTTACCCGGTCGCCGTCCAGCAGGAACTTGCGCTCCGAGCCGTCAGCCAGGGGCACGGGGCGGGTACCGCGCCACCCCAGCTCCAGCATCGAGCCCAGGGAGTCGGGCGTGGGGCCCGAGATGGTGCCGGAGGCGTACAGGTCGCCCACTTCCAGGTTGCAGCCATTGGAAGCCTGGTGCGTGAGCTGCTGGGCCATGCTCCAGTACATCAGCCCGAAATTGGTGCGCGAAACGGTAGTCTCCGGGCCGTTTTCAGGCTGAATGGCGACTTCCAGGTGCACATCGAAGTTGTGCTTGTCCAGCTGGCGTAGGTAGAGCAGGGGCTCCGGCTCCTGCACGGGGCCCGCCACCCGGAAGGGCTCCAGGGCGTCTAATGTGACCACCCACGGCGACACGCTGCTGCCGAAGCTTTTCCCCAGGAACGGCCCCAGCGGCACGTATTCCCAGCTCTGAATATCGCGGGCGCTCCAGTCGTTGAATAGCACCAGCCCAAAGATGTGGTCTTCGGCGTACTGCACCGGCACCGTGTCGCCGAGCTGGGTGCTTTTGCCGACGATGAAGCCTACTTCCAGCTCAAAGTCCAGCTGCTGCGAGGGGCCAAACGTGGGCGCGGCGGCATCCGGAGCCTTGCGCTGGCCGTTGGGCCGCCGGATATCCGTGCCCGACACCACAATGGACGACGCCCGCCCGTGGTAGCCGATGGGAATGTGGCGCCAGTTGGGCAGCAGGGCGTTGGCCGGGTCGCGGAACATGATGCCCACGTTGGTGGCGTGCTCGATGCTGCTGTAGAAGTCGGTGTAGTTGTGCGGTTTGACGGGGCGTAGCATCTGCACTTCCTGCTGGCGCAACAGGCACTCCCGCATCACCTCATCCGAGCGCAGAGCGGTATTGTCGTGGCGCAGCAGCTCCGAAACGCGCTGGCGCACGGCCCGCCAGGCCGGCCGGCCCAGGGCAATAAACTGGTTGAGGGAACGGCGGCGAAACACCTTGGGCATTTTGGCCCCCAGCTCCAGGTCATCAAAAAAGCCGAACTGGGCTACGGCGTACAAATCCAGCACGTACTCGCCAATAGCTACCCCCAGCCGCGGGCCGCGCTCCTCGGTTTCGAACACGCCAAAGGGTAGGTTCTGAATGGGAAAGTCGCTGCCGGGCGCAATATCAATCCAGGAGTGCAGGGCGGGGTCGTTGGGGTTAGCCATTCGGGAAGGGTGGTTGGTAGTAGCAAGGGCAAAGGTAGTGGCGGCGGCGGAATGCAGCCGGGAGGTGGAATCCTATGAAGGCGCTATCTTACGGCCGTAGCTCCCGCCACGTATTGCTGCAGGCGTTACGGGAGGATTTGTTTCGGTTAGAGGATACCCGTTGGAGCTATTGCCGAAACCGGGAAGGGATTTGGTTTTGGGGATATAAATGTTAATGATAATAATATGATAACACATCCTACACATAACATATCAGCCGAAAAAGCGACTGACTTGCTAAAAGACGGACTAAATTTAATTGACTTTTATATTGACGGAGAAATTAAAATAGAAACAAATGATACTTGGGAGAAAGAAGTTGTATTTGAGAATTGTATTATAGAATATTTTTCGGGTAGTGTCACTCATTTCGACAAGCCTGTGAGACTTGTAAACTGCCATTTCAAAAAATGCCAATTCGTTTTTACATACTTTTTAGGCGGTCTGATAGTTGATAATTGCACATTTGACAATTATTTGGACTTTCAAGCTGGCGGACATAATAAGATAGGCAACCCTCTTATTATTACGAATAACGAATTCAAAGGCTTTGTAAACTTCTTTGATTGTTGGTATGAAAACGAAGTGATAATTAGCAACAATAAATTTCACAATGGGACAAACTTGTTTGGTAATCCATTTAACATCCCTGTGACGTTTGATAAAAAACCAATTGTCAAAGATAATTTTGGGCAACTTGACTTAGATAATGAGGGGGGAGTGAGTAACGAAATGACATAAACATTAACCGAGACAATAACTACTGCCGCTAACAGGCGTTGGCCAAAAAGCGGTTTCAGCGCTTAAATGAAGTTTTGTGATGGCAGATACTTAAATGCTTCGAATTCTGCTTCTTCGCCAAGCTGCAAACGGTTAACCAAACAAGTATAATGCCCCGTCCCAACCGGAAAACCGGCAGGAGCGGGGCGTTGCTGTATAGATTTAAGCGAACCTGCCGAACTGGGGCGGCTGGCTGATACAGGGAGCGGTTAGAAGCACTTAAACACAACGCGTCGCCTTAGGCCTCGGGCGGGGTGGGTAGCCACTGGAGCAGCTGATCGAAGCTTTCCGGGCGCGGAGCCGTGTAGATGGGGTGGTGAAAAGCGTGCAGCTTTTCCAGCAAGGCCAGCAGTTGCCGACGCTCTACGGGCGTAAGGTCGCCGGCAATGAGCTGGGAGGCCTGCTCCATGCGCCCAAATACCTGCCAGAGCACGCTCCGGCCCGCTTCGGTGAGCGTGAGCAGCTTGCGGCGGCGGTCGGTGGCGTGGGGCTGCTCCTGCACCAGGCCGCGGGCCAGCAGGCGCTTAATCACCTCGGTGCCCGAGGCTTTTTCATGCACGTTGAGGGCCACCATCTCGGTTTTCGTCAGGGGCTGGTGGCCGAGCACCGTGGCCAGGTAAGAAAAATCGTCGGCCGTGAGCAGGGGAGTGCCCGCCAGCCCCAGCCGGATGTAGGAGCGGGCGTAGCGGTTCAGGAAAATGAGCAAGCGGCCAATCTCGGCCTCTACCGACATGGCCGGTGCGCCCGTGACTGTAGCTCGAGGCGTAGGCGCCACGGGCGGCGTTCCGGCCGTTTGGGCCTGCAGCCAGGCACTGAAGTCGGCCAGCGTAGCGCGTTCCGGGGTAGCCGGTCTGGCTTGCTCGTACGCCGCTACCTGGTCCAGCAGCTCTTTAAGAAATGAATAATCCATCACACGCAAGCAACAAGGTAGTAAGGCAAAAAGTGTGAAGAAATCGGAAGTAGTATGAAAACATATCTGGCTGAGCGAAGTTAGGAGGATATCAAACAAATAAAGTCGGGTGTCATGCTAATTCGCTACTGTCTGTTTTTTCTTTTGTTGGCGGTGAGTACGGCCGGTTTCGGTCAGGCCACCGGCGTGCTGGGCGGCACCGTGCGCGACCGAAGCACCCAGCAGCTCCTGCCCGGGGTAACCTTGGTGCTGGAGGGTACCTCCCTGGGTACGGCCACCGACGCGGAGGGGCGTTTCCGGCTGACGGATATCCCCACGGGCAGCTATAACGTGCGGGCGTCTTTCCTGGGTTACGAGCCGCTGCTGCGCGCAAACGTGGTCATCAGCTCCGGTAACGCCAACATCCTGAGCCTGGAGCTGACGCCCGCGGCCCAGCAGCTGGGCGAAGTGCAGGTAACGGCCAACCGCTCCGTGCGGGTGGCTACCGCCGAAACGCCCCTGAGCGTGCAGCGCCTGAGCGTGGAGGAAATCAAGAGCAACCCGGGCGGCAACTTCGACATTTCGAAGGTGGTGCAAACCCTGCCCGGCGTGGGCGGCGGGGGCGCGGGTGGCACCGCCGGCTTCCGCAACGACATCATCATCCGGGGTGGGGCGCCCAACGAAAACGTGTATTACCTCGACGGCATTGAAGTGCCCGTTATCAACCACTTCCAGACCCAGGGCTCCTCGGGCGGCCCCACAGGCCTACTCAACGTGTCGTTTATTGAGGAGGTAACGCTGAGCACCTCCGCCTTCGAGGCGCGCTACGACAATGCCTTGTCCTCGGTGCTGCAGTTTCGGCAGCGGGAGGGCAACCCCGAGCGGGTGCAGGGCAACGTGCGCCTGAGCGGCACCGAAGTGGCCGGCACGCTGGAAGGGCCCCTGGCCAAAAACACCACCTTCCTGGCCTCGGTGCGCCGCTCCTACCTGCAGTTGCTGTTCCAGGCCCTCGACCTGCCCATCCGGCCTAACTACTGGGATGCCCAGTTCAAGGTAAGCACCCGCCTCTCGCCCAAAACCACCCTCACGGCCCTGGGCGTAGGGGCCATCGACCATTTCGAACTGGCCGTGCCCAAAAAGGCGTCCCCCGAAAGTGAGTACACCCTGCGCAACACGCCCACCATCGACCAGTGGAACTATACCCTGGGCGTATCCCTGCGCCAGCTGCTGGACCGGGGCTACCTCAACGTGGCCTTAAGCCGCACCCAGCTCGACAACCAGTTGGACCGGTTTGAGGGCGGTACGGCCTTTGCCGGCGACGAAAGCCGGCGGGTGCTGCTCACGCGCTCCGGCGAAACCGAAACCAAGCTGCGCGCCGACGTGAACAAATCGGTGGGCAAGTGGCAGTACGCCTACGGGGCCGTGGGCCAGCTGATTCACTACGACTCCCGTTACTTCAACCGCCTGCGCCGGGCCGTGCTGGCTCCCGATGGCACCGAGCAACAGCCCGCCGTGGACGTGCGGTTTCAAACGGACCTCGACTTTGCCCGCTTCGGGGTGTTTGCCCAGCTCACGCGGCCCTTCCTGCCCGGCGACCGGCTCACCCTCTCGGCCGGGGTGCGCGCCGATGGCAACACCTTCACCGAGCAGGGCGCCAACCTGCTGCGCACGTTCTCGCCGCGCCTTTCGGCCTCCTACGCCCTGGCTCCGCGCTGGAACCTGAACGCCTCGGTGGGCCGCTACTACAAAATCCCGCCCTCCACGCTGCTGGGCTTCCGCGACGCCGCCGGCCGCCAGGTCAACCAATCGAACCGCTATATCGGCAGCACGCACTATGTAGCCGGGGCCGAGTGGCTGCCGGGCCCGGCTACCCGCTTCACGCTGGAAGGCTTCTGGAAGCAGTACGACCATTACCCCGTCAGCGTGCGGGACGGCATCAGCCTGGCCAACCTGGGCGGCGACTTTGCCGCCCTGGGCAACGAGGCCGTGACGAGCACCGGCCGGGGCCGGGCCTTTGGGGGGGAGTTCTTTTTCCAGCAGAAACTCACCAACAACCTGTTTGCCGTGGCTTCCTACACGCTGTTCCGCAGCGAGTTCAGCGGGGGCGATGGCCGCTACCGTCCCTCGGCCTGGGACACCCGCCACCTGGCCTCGGTGCTGCTGGGGCGCAAGTTTAAGCGGGGCTGGGAAATGGGCCTGAAGTACCGCTTCGCCGGCGGAGCGCCCTACACGCCCTTCGATGCGGCGGCCTCCCAGCAGAACTACCTCACCCTGGGCCAGGGCGTGCTCGATTATTCGCAGCTGAATACCCAGCGCCTGAAGAGCTTTCAGCAGTTTGATTTCCGCCTCGACAAGAAAATCAACTGGCGCCGCGTCACGCTCGACCTGTTCCTGGACGTGCAGAATGCCTTTGTGCTGCCCACGCCCGCCGCCGAGAGCTACACCTTCCAGCGCACCGCCGATAACTCCGGCTTCGTGACCACCGACGGCCAGCCCGTGCGCGAAGACGGCGCCAACGCCGTGCCCACGCTGCTCAACAACAGCGACGCGACCGTACTGCCTACCATCGGGTTTATCGTAGAGTTTTAACCCCTTCCGCAGCCGCCGGAGGCTGCCTTCCCGGCGGGACTAGTTTTCAAACCGACGGCTACGGGCTTTGCACAGAAGAATCCCCGAGTGAGATGGACCATGCGCTCCAAATCACTCGGGGATTTTTCACTTAGGGCCCGAAAAATCAGGCCTCCATGTCCAGCACAATCCGGCCGTTAATCCGGCCCGCGCTCAGGTCGGCCAGCACCTGGTTGATGTTCTCCAGCCGTTCGGTCTGAAAGTGCACCTGCACTTTGCCGGCTGCGGCAAACGCCAGACTTTCGACCAAATCCTGGCGGGTGCCCACAATGGAGCCCCGCACGGTTTTGCGGGCCAGCACCACGTCAAAAATATTCAGGTCGAAGCCGCCCGGGGGCAGGCCCACCAGGGCCAGGGTGCCGCGCCGGCGCAGCATGCCCACGCCCTGGGCAAAGGCCGCCTGCGACACGGCCGTCACCAGCACGCCGTGGGCCCCGCCCAGCTGCTGCTGCACAACCTCCACCGGGTCGTGGGTGGCGGCGTTGACCACCAGGTCGGCGCCCACGCTCTGGGCCAGGCGCAGCTTGTCTTCCTGCACATCCACGGCGGCTACCAGCATGCCCATGGCTTTGGCGTATTGCACCGCCAGATGGCCCAGGCCCCCGATACCGGAAATAACCACCCACTGCCCGGGCTTTACCTCGGTTTCCTTCAGGCCTTTGTACACCGTCACGCCCGCGCACAGAATGGGGGCCGCCTGCTGAAACGACAGGGAATCGGGAAGCAGGCCTACGTAGGCGGGGTCGGCCAGTACGTACTCCGCGTAGCTGCCCTGCACCGAGTAGCCCGTGTTCTGCTGGCTGGGGCACAGCGTTTCCCAGCCCGAGTAGCAGTGCTCACAGTGCCCGCAGGCCGTGTACAGCCACGGGATGCCCACCCGGTCGCCCTCTTTTACCTGGGTCACGCCTTCCCCCACGGCCACCACGGTGCCCACGCCTTCGTGCCCCGGAATCAGGGGGAGGGTGGCTTTCACGGGCCAGTCGCCGTTGAGGGCGTGCAAATCGGTATGGCAGACCCCGCAGGCTGCTACTTTTACCAAAATGCGGCCAGCCGTGACCTGAGGCACCGGCACTTGTTCGATTTGCAGCGGCTGGCCGTAGGCGCGGGCCACGGCGGCTTTCATGGTGAGAGGCAACATATGCGTGGGTTTTGGGGGAAAGGTGACGTCAGCAGGGGATAGGCGGGTGGAGCTATTCGGTGGCGGGCAGCACCAGCACCGGCAGGGCACTGTGCAGCAGCACGTGGGCCGTGACGCTGTGATGAAACAGCTGGCCCAAAAAGCTGCGGGGCCGGGCTACCACCATCACCAGGTCGAAATCCTCGGGCCGGGCCGCCTGCAGAATGCCCTCACCGGGGTGGTGGTGCACCACCGTGCGGGTGCGCACCGCCTTGGGCAGCTCCACGGCCAGGCCCGTTTGCACCGCCGAATCCCAGATGGCCGGGTCGGGCGCGGCTTCTGCGGCCGCTACGGGGGCTACGTGCACGATGGTCAGCTCCGCGTGCAAGGCCGCCAGCAGGTGGCGGATAGCCCCGGCGTGGGCTCCCAGGGAAAACGACTCCCCATCCACGGCCAGCAGCACCCGCCGCGGGGGCGTGGTTGTAACCAGGGTATGGGGCACCACCAGCATGGGGTAGGGGGCCGTGCGCAGAATATCCAGCGAAGTGGTCTGAATCAGCTCGTCGGGCAGGTCGGAATAATCGGGGCGGCCCAGGACCACCAGCGTAGGGTGGTGACGGCTCACGGCGTCGGCCAGGGCGTAGGCCACCTGGCCGTGGCCTACCTCGGCCACCACGGGCACGGCCAGGTTACCGGCTACGCTATTCAGGGCCAGGGCAATGGCTTCCTGGCTTAGGTTGGAAAGCTGTCCGGTGAACATTTCCGGGTCCAGCACCGAGTCGCGGCGCACGTGCAGGAGCACCAACCGGGCCCCGATTTCGCCCGCCAGGTTGCTAGCGTAGTCCAGGGCACGGTCGGCTGCCTGAAAGAAGTCGGTGAGGATGAGCAAGGAAGCAACCATGGCAGGGATAAGGTGAAGGTCTGCCACAAAGGACCATGCTTACCTCTTGCCGGAGCATGCCGAAGGTCAGCTTTGCGCATGACTTTTATCATGCCGCCCGCCTGCCCCGCCCCTTAGGCGCAGGCGGGTATTACTGTACTAGGAGTCATTCTGCTGAAATTCAGAAAGATATGATGCGTTTTGATGTTGAGCCGGGCCCCTATGCGAGCCGCAGGCTGCCGGAGCCGGGTTGGTTTAGCGGCAGACGGCTGGCGAAACGTCCTGCTATTTTCGGGGGCTGCCGGGTGGGGGTGGGTTTTTCGCACCCGGCCAACTGCCGCAGCCCTTACCTTTAGCGTCATGCAGGTTTCCATCTACAGCGTCCGGGGCTACGAGCTACCCTTTCTGAGCCAAGCCCTGGACGAAGACCACTCCGTCCGCTGGCTTACGGAGGCCCTGGGCCCGGCCACGGTGGAGCTGGCCCGGGGCACGGAGGCCGTGGTCCTGTTTACCAATGATACGGCCGATGCTGCCGTGCTCGAACAGCTGGCCGCCCTGGGTGTGCGCTACGTGGCCGTGCGGGCCGCTGGGCACGACCAGGTAGATGTGGAGGCGGCCCGCCGCCTGGGCTTGCGCGTGAGCTACGTGCCCGAGTATTCCCCTTATGCCATTGCCGAGCACGCCGTGGCTCTTATGCTGGCCCTGAACCGCCAGCTCCGCCGGGCAGATGCCCAGGCCCGCCAAGCCGACTTTCGTCTCGACTCGCTGGTAGGGTTTGATTTGCATGGCAAAACGGTGGGGCTGGTGGGCTGCGGCCGCATTGGCGGGGTGCTGGCCCGCATCCTGCACGGCTTCGGCTGCCACCTGCTGGCCCACGACCTGGCCCCCGACCCCGAGCTGATCCGGCGCTACCACCTGCGGTACGTGTCATTATCCGAGCTGTGTGCGGCCGCCGATATCATTAGCCTGCACGCGCCCCTGACGCCGGCCACGCACTACCTATTTTCCGCCTCGCAACTGGCCCTGCTCAAGCCGGGTGCCATGCTCATCAACACGGGCCGGGGTGGCCTGCTTGACACCCGCGCCGCCCTGGCGGCGCTGCAGTCCGGGCACCTGGGCTACCTGGGGCTGGATGTGTATGAGCACGAAAAAGGGCTGTTCTTCGCCGACCATTCCCGGGACGCGCCCGACCCGCTGCTGGCGGCGCTGCTCAACCACCCTAACGTGCTCATCACCGGGCACCAGGGGTTTCTCACGCGCGAGGCCCTCACCAACATTGCCACCACCACGGCCGCCAGCCTGGCGGCCTGGGCCCGTAACGAGCCCGCCGCGCACGAGCTGTAGTTGCCGCGTAGCACCCTAGTCATTTCACCGGTTTAATTTCCATCTGGCCGTGCTTGTTTCCGTTGTTTTGCGGTATTGCTGGTGTTTTTTGCCGCTCCTGAATTTGCCGCGTTGTGTGCCGGCCTCTTCTGGCGCCGGGGCGCCGGCCCGGCCCGGAGTAACCCGCCCGCTTTCCCCGGAGCCAGCCGTGTCGTCCCTCATCCAAGCCCTGCTCGACACCACCCGCAGCGGCACCGCGGGTGCCCGCGACCAAGGACTGAAGCTGCAGGCCGGCTCCCTGGTGCGCACGTTCTACGGCTCCACGTATCAGCCAGCCTGGACGGTGCCGGCCGATAGCACTACCCCAGGGGCACGGGCAGCCTTAACGGTGCTGGCCGGGGCCGCCGCGCATGGCCTGCCCCCGGAGGGGTACCACACGCCACTGCTGCGGGGCCTGCGCGACTCGCTTTTCCGCCGGGTGGTGCCGGAGCGGCGGCCCTGGCAGCAAGCCCGGCTGGAAGTATATCTGACTGATGCCGTGCTGCGCTTTATGCGGGACGTCAGCCGCGGGCGCCTGCGCCCATACACCCTTTCGGCGGCGGAAACCGCTGCGGGCCAGTCCCGCCAGCCGGCCCTGGAGCTGCGGGCCGCCCTGCAGGCGGCTAGTCCGACCGGGGCAGTACCCGCGGCTATGCTGGCCGGCCAGCCGGCCCACCGCGAATACCGGCAGCTACAGCAGGCGCTGGCCCGGTGGCTGGCCCGCCCTGTCGCGCCCGATTCGGTGAACGGGCACCGCCGGCAGTACGAGCAGGCAGCCCTCAACCTGGAGCGGTGGCGTTGGGATGCCTTGCCGGCCGACTCAGCCTACATCTTCATCAATATTCCGGCCTATGAGCTTCAGCTCGTCGCCCAGGACTCGGTACAGCGCCGGCATCGGGTGATAGTAGGCAAGCCCGAAACGCCCACGCCCACGCTCAGCAGCCGCATCAGCCACTTTACCCTGGCCCCCGACTGGTACGTGCCCCGCTCCATTGCCACCAGGGAAATGCTGCCCCACCTGTGGGCCGACCCGGGCTACCTGGCCCGCAACGGTCTTACCCTCTACGATGCCCGGGGCCGTCCGCTGGATGCCACCCGCATCAACTGGCATCAGGTCACGGCGCGCAACTTTTCCTACGTAATCCGCCAGTCGGCTGGGTGTGACAATGCGCTGGGCAACATTGTATTCCGGTTTGCCAATCCCTACGCGGTGTATCTGCACGATACGCCCCAGCGCCAGCTGTTCAACCGCTCCACCCGGGCCCTGAGCCACGGCTGCATCCGGGTGGAGCAGCCCCTGGTGCTGGCGGCCTACCTGCTGCGCCGCGAACACCGCCAGGTGGAGCTGCCGACCGAAGCCGAGTGCGCCCGCCAGCCGCGGCCGCACGACGTGCGCCTGCTCCGGCCCCTGCCCCTGCACGTGCGCTATGCCACCTGCGTGGCCGAAAACGGCCGCCTGCGCTTTCTGCCCGACATCTACCGCCGGGACGAAGCGCTGCGCCGGGCTCTGTTTCCCGCCGGAGGCTAGGGGTTCGGGCGCGGGCTGCTCAAGGCAAGGGTGATAAAAGTCATGTGATAAGCCAATGCTCATCAAGGCACTGGCCCATGGGCTAGGCGTTATTTGCTCCTGCTCTTCAGCCTGGCCGGCAGCGGCCTTCACCTAACCTTCCTTTCGTCATGCTCACGCCCTCGGTTTTGTTTCCAGTCCTTTTGCTGGCCGCGCTGGCCCTGGCCAGCGCTTACCTGCGCGGCACCCATCAGCGGCCCGCCCGCTAAGCTTTGCCCAACGCGCCGGTCTGGCTTCTGCCCACGCCGCCTGCGGGTTCAGCTAGTGTCCGGGCCGGCAGCCCCCGGAAAACTGGCCGCCTTTGGTCCTTTTTCTCCTCTCATCCCCATTGTCATGGCACCCTCGCTCGTTGTGCTCACCGATTTTTTTGCCGTTTCCAACCGTGCCCTTTCCTACGCGGCCGGGTTGGCCGTGCCCTTGCACGCCCAACTGGTGCTGCTGCACGTGCGCCATGACGGTCTGCTGGCCCCGGAAACGTACTCTTCCCTGCATACCTGGCAGGGAGAGCGTCAAACTACCCAGGCATTGCAGCAGTTGGCGGCAGAGCAGCCCGTGCCAGCTGAGGTCGACATTTCTGGGGAGCTGCTACCCGAGGCGGTGGCTGCCGCCGTGCGCCAGCACCAGCCGCTGTTGCTGGTGCTGGGCCAGCCCGGGGCCTCTACCGTGCCGCCGGAGGAAATTACTGCCACTGCCCTGGAGCTGTTGCGTCATGTTCCCTACCCGTTGTTGGTGGTGCCAACGGTAGGGTGGGACGTATTTCCACCCCGGCGCTTCCTGCTGGCCCTCGACGGGCAACCATTTCGGTTGTTTCCCCAGCCAGATGTACTGCGGCAGCTGCTGGCCGCTACTGCGGGCACCCTGGCGGCCGTGCAGGTAGCCGGCGCTGAGGCAGCATCCGCCGACCCGGGCGCGGTACTAGAGACCATCCGGGTAAATAGCCTGGTTGATGAACTGCCGGTAGGCAAGGTATATACGGTGGCGCAAAGCAACGTAGCCGAGGGTATACTGCAGGAAGCCAGCCGGCAGGCAGCCGATGTAGTGGTAGTAGTGGCGCGGCGTCACAGCTTGCTGGGTAGTCTGTTTCACCACAGCGTCACGGCCCAGCTGCTGCGGGAGTGCCCGGTGCCGGTGCTGCTGCTCCCGGCAGAAGACTAACCGCCCGGTGCCGCGCAGCGCTGCCAAACGACCGCGCCCCGCTCTTGCCGGGAAAACCGGTAGGAGCGGGGCGCGGCGGCAGAAACTGAACGCGGTTTTAGAACTGTGGAGTGGGCACCGGGGTGGGCGACACGGGGTGGCCGGTCTGGCCGGCGGGCTGCTCGCTCATGGGCGTAAGGTTCACGGCTTCCACGGCGCGGATTTCGGGCACGGCTTTCTTTACCGATTCCTCTACGCCGGCTTTCAGCGTCATCGGCGACATGGGGCAGGTACCGCAGGCGCCCAGCAGCTCCAGGCGGAGCACCATATCCGGGGTAATGTCCAGCACGCGCACGTTGCCCCCGTCGGCGGCCAGATAGGGCCGGATGGTATCCAGGGCCTGTTCGATGCGGGGCAGGAGCGGATGGGCTTCTACGGCGGCAGATAGTGTCATGAATCGATGAATTAAGCGAAATATAGGCTGAGGCCGCAGCTTTCGGAAGATCAGCAGCGGGGCTACGGCCACAAAGGTAGGGCATTCGGTTGACGCAAACAGTAAACCGGCCGGAACGCGCAGAAGTTCAGGGAAAGGCGTGAAGGGCAGCACGTGAGCAACAGACCGTCCTGCTTCATCTGGCGTCCGCGAAGGCGAAGCAGGACGGTCTGTTGCTCACGTGCTGCTGGCTACGACTTCATTTCCACAACATTGGTTTTCGGGGCCATGGCGTTGCGGATGCTTACCTGGCGGGCCAGGTCTTCGGCCAGCTGCGCGAACACTACCGCAGAGGGCGTGTTTTCCTGCAGGATGGCCGGCGTGCCCAGGTCGCCATTTTCGCGGATGCTCTGTACCAGCGGAATCTGGCCCAGCAGCGGCACCTGGTGCTTTTCGGCCAGGGCCACGCCGCCGCCTTCCCCAAAGATATAATACTTGTTATCGGGCAGCTCGGCGGGCGTAAACCAGGCCATGTTTTCCACAATGCCCAGCACCGGCACGTTGATCTGGGGCAGGCGGAACATCTGCAGGCCCTTCTCGGCGTCGGCCAGGGCTACGGCCTGCGGGGTAGTCACGATGAGTGAGCCGGTTACGGGTACCGTCTGCACCATGGTCAGGTGAATGTCGGAAGTTCCGGGAGGCATGTCCAGCAGCAGGTAGTCCAGCTCGCCCCAGTCTACTTCCGTGATAAACTGCTTGAGGGCCGAGGAAGCCATGGGGCCGCGCCACACAATAGCTGACTCGGCCGGAGCCAGGAAGCCAATGCTCATCAGCTTCACGCCGTGGGCCACCACGGGCTGAATAAAGTTTTTGCCGTCGGGGCCCTGGAACACGTGGGGCCGCTCGTTCATCACCCCGAACATGAGGGGCATGCTGGGGCCGCTGATATCCGCATCGACGAGGCCCACTTTGGCGCCGGTTTTCGCCAGGGCAATGGCCAGGTTGGCCGTGACGGTGCTTTTGCCCACGCCGCCCTTGCCCGAGGCAATGGCAATGATGTTTTTCACGCCGGGCAGCAGGTCGCGGTTCTGGCGCATAGTGGTCACGCGCGAGGTCATCACAATCACCACCTCCGCCTCGGCGTCCACCATCGTGTGGATGGCCCGCTCGCAGGCATCGTGGATGAGCTGTTTGAGGGGGCAGGCCGGGGTGGTAAGCACCACCGTGAAGGAAACGGTGCGGCCAGTAATCTGCACGTCCTCAATCATGTTGAGCGTGACGAGGTCTTTGCCCAGGTCGGGCTCCTCCACGTAGCTCAGGGCCTTGAGGACGGCTTCTTTGGTAATGGGTGCCATGGGATATAATCAGCGAAGAAAGTGCGGATGCAAAGCGCAAAGATAACCCGGAAACCGGGGCGGCGGTTGCACAACATGGTTTCCCTAGAATGTCATTCCGCACAGCCCGCGAGATTCCGCGGACTGCTCGGAACAACGAACGAACCTCTATAGCCCGAACTGCGCCAGCAGAGCCTCCTTGTACTGCTTGCCGACGGGCAGCTTTTCGGGCAGGTCGTACAGTTCTACCTCGTTGCCGCTGATGGCCCGGATGGCGTCGAGGCGCACGATGTAGGACTTCTGGATGCGGATGAAGCGGCTGGGCGGTAGCTGGTCTTCCACCCGGCTCATGCGCAGGTAAGTGATGATCATCTGATTTTTGAGCACGAGGCGGATGTAGTCCTTCATGCCCTCGATGTAGTAGATTTCCTCGAACAGCACCCGGCGCAGGGAGTGGCCCTCCTTCACGAACAGAAACTGCGGCGCGGCAGCCACCGGGGCGGGCGGGCGGCTGCCCACCACGGCCAGGGCCTTGTTCACGGCCTTCATAAAGCGCGGAAACGACACGGGCTTCACCACGTAATCGAGGGCGTCGAGCTCGTAGCCTTCCAGGGCGTGGTGGGGCGAGGCCGTGACGAAGATGACGTAGGGCGGATTGTGCAACGAGCGAATGAACTCCAGGCCGTTGACCTGGGGCATGTTGATGTCGGAAAACAGCAGGTCGATGCGCTGCTGCCGGAGCACCTCCAGGGCCTCGAAAACATGCTCGCAGCTGGCTACCAGGTGCAGGCCGGGCATCTGGGCCACGTAGCCCTGCAGCAGCTCGCGGGCAAAAGGCTCGTCGTCGATAATCAGGCAGTTAATCATAAAGTCGGGGAGATGGGCAGGAGGGAAGCCCCGGCGGAAACCGCGGCGGCGGCCGAAGCCAGGCGCAGGGCCAGCACTACGTGGTAGGTGTGGGTTTCGGGGTCCTGGACGAGGTGGAGCTGGTAGTCCTGGGGCAGATAGTGCAGAGCCAGGCGCTTCTGCACGTTGGCAATGCCCACGCCGCCCACCTCGCGGCGCGGGGCCTGAGGGCTGTAGCTGTTGCGCACCTCCAAGTGCAGCCAGCCCTCGGCGGCCGTGAGCGAAATGGCCACCCAGGAGGCATCGAGGCTGCTATCGACGCCGTGCTTGAAGGCGTTTTCCACGAAGGGAAAGAACAGCAGCGGCGTGACGCGGTAGGCCGCCAGCTGCCCGGTTTGCTGGTAGTCGATGCGCACCTTCTGGCCGTAGCGCAGCCGCTCCAGCTGCAGGTACGCTTCCAGAAACTCCACCTCCCGCGCCAGCGGCACCAGCGCCGCCTCCGATTCAAACACCGTGTAGTGCAGCAGTTGGGTGAGGTGCTGCACCATATCGGGGGCGCGCTTGTCCTGCTTCACCACCATCATGTACAGGTTGTTGAGGGTGTTGAACAGGAAGTGCGGATTCACCTGGGCTTTCAGGAAATTCACTTCCAGGTGCAGGTTTTCGCGCTCCAGGCGCAGGCTGTGGTTGCTGCTGTGGAGCACAAACCGCAGGAAGCGCAGCAGAATAGGCGGCACCACCGTCACGGCAAAATCGTTGAGGCCCATGCTCACGCTGCGCCACGAAAACACCCCGGCCCAGAAGCTGCCGTCGAGGAAGCGGTGCGCGTAGCTGTAGAGGTCCGCGGAAATCAGACCGGCGCGGTCCAGCAGGGCGTAGCAGGCGTAGGAGCACAGCGCCCAGAAGTAGTAAATGGCCACCAGCCCCAGAGCCGTGAGCAGCCAGCGCCGCCGCAGCAAAACGCGCGGCAGCAGTACCTCCGCGAAGAAGTAGTAGCTGCCCATGGTGGCCACCGTATCCTTCAGTACAAAGGCCCAGGTTACCACTGGCGGCTGCCCGAAGCTGCGGAACACGTAGTATTCAAAGCCCACAAACAGCAGCCACCAAGCCGCGTGCCGCAGCAGCCGGCCGCCCGGCGTGGCGAAAAACCGGCTGGCCCGGGCGCGGGTATCAGCGGGAAGCAGGCGCATCGGGCGGGAGCTGGAGGTGGAGGCGCAGGTGCACGCGGTGGGCATCTTCGGTGAGAGCCACGGTGTGCCGGCCAGGGTAGAGCAGGGCCAGGCGGCGCAGGGCGGCCTGCACGGCCGCATCGGGACGGTAAGTGAGGGGCAGGGCCGCGGCGCTGGTGCGGGTAAGAGTGAAGGTTACGGCCGCGGGCTGCACCGCTACGGTGCTGTGCAGGGTGACGGCGGTGCCGGGCGGGGCGGCGTCGAGGCCGGCGCAGAGGCGCTCCAGCAAGGGGTGCAGCAGCAGCGGCGCCAGCTGCTGCGGGCCGGGCAGGCCGGTGGTTTCGTGGGTGATGCGCACGGTAGCGGGGCGGCGCAGACGCTCCAGGGCCAGGTAATCGGCCAGGAATTCCAGCTCCCGGCTGAGCAGCACCCGCTCGGTATCGGTTTCGTAGAGCGTGTAGCGCATCAGGTCGGCCAGGTGCAGCACCATATCGGGGGCGCGGGCGTCGCGGGTGCGGGTGAGCTGGTGCAGGCTGCCGAGGGTGTGGAACAGAAACTGCGGGTTGATCTGCGACTTGAGGTAGCCCAGCTCCAGGCGCAGGTGGTTGCGCTCCAGCTGCAGCCGGCGGCGGTCTACCACCAGCGCGTAGGCCAGAAAGCTGATCAGCACCGGAAACAGACAGATGGCCAGCAGCCCGAAAAACACGTTCAGCTGCTGCCCAGGGCTGAGGAGCGCGGCCCGGAACCCTTCCACGTAAAACCCGTGCAGGGTGCGCCGCAACCCCGGCGAAATCGGCGCATACGCTTCGGCCAGTCGGGTGCCGGCATACATCCAGAACTGAAAGGCATAGAGCAGGGCTACCCCGCCCAGCAGGGCCCGGCCGTAGTGCCCGCGCAGCAGCCAGCGCGGAATAATCAGGTACACTAGGGCATTGAACAGCAGCACTGCGTAGCCCATCTGCAGCCCCACCAGCGGCCAGATGGGGCCGTCGAAATGGAAGTTGGGGCGGCGGTTCCAGGCCACGTAGAACCCGGCCAGCACCAGCCACAGCAGTGCCTGCAGCAGCAGGGTAGTGGTGCGGGCACCCAGGACCGGCCAGCGCCCGGCGGCCCCCAAATCAGATTCAGGCATAGCAAAACGGCAGACCAAGTCGGGCTTTGGTGGTGTGGGGGCCGCGCTTGGTCGAAGAAACTTCGGGAGCCTAAAGCTCCGGAATTTCTTTGTTCCAGAATCTACCGCTCGCCAACTAAATCTTCGCTCATGCGCTGCTCCTTCCGCCTCCCGCTCTGTTTCGTTCCTGCCGCCGCTACCACCCGTCGCCTACGCCTGGCCGCCGGCCTGACCCTGGCTGGCCTGCTCAGCCTGCCCGCCCAGGCCCAGACGGCTCCCGCCGCGCCCGATACCGCTTTCCAGCGTCTCTTGGTCAAAAACCAGTTTCCCCTTACCCCAACCGCCACCCAACTGAGCGGCTCCGGCTGGGAAAAGCTGCGCCAGGATATCGAGAAAAGTACGCTGGTGCTGGTGGGCGAAGGTCACGGCATGGCCCAGGTGCCGCTGTTTACCCAGGCCGTAGCCCAGGTGCTCAAGCCGAAGGTATACGTGGCCGAAATCGACAAGTACCAGGCCCGCGACCTGCACCGCCTGGCTGCCCAGCCCGGCCTGCCCACTGCCTTCACCCGGCAGCATCCCATGGAGTTGTCGTTCTACAGCTGGGTGGAGGAGTTTGAGCTGGCCCGGACGCTACGGGCGCAGAATGCCGCTTTCGTGGGGGTGGAGCAGGTGGGCGGGGCCACCCCCGGCCGCCTGTTCGGCCTTATGGCAGAGCAGGTGAGAAGCAAGAAGGCCAAAGCCTACCTGCTGCGCCTGGCCGCCAAGTTTCAGGCCCAGGACCGCGCCGATATGCTACTGGGCTCCTACGAGCACACCACCGTCAATACCATCCGCCCCGCCACCCTCGACAGCCTGCGCGCCTTCACCCGGACCGAAAGCCTGGAGGTGCGCCAGATGCTGCAGGATTTTGAAGCCAGTTCCGCCATTTTCAAAACCAACGCGGCGGGCCAGCCCGGCGCCCACCGGGCCCGCATCAACCTGATGAAGAGCAACTTGCTGCAGGAGCTGCAGCCCTACACCGCCACCGGGCAGCCGCTGCCGCCCATGCTGTTCAAGTTCGGCGCCTACCACGCCGGGCGGGGCCGCAGCATCTGGGGCGACATGTACGACGTGGGCAACCTGGCCATGAATCTGGCCGACGTACACGACCAAAAGAGCCTGCACATCTTTGTTATCGGCAAGCAGGGAATCCAGAACGGCGGCAGTAACCCCGACGATTTCAGCAAGAACGTGGCGCCGTATTCCTACGCCGAGGAAGACATGATCAAGCCCTTCGCCGCCGCTACCCCCGCCGCCGGGCCCTGGCAGGTGTTCGATGTGCGCCCCCTGCGCCGGGCCATCCTGCGCCAAGGCCTGAAAATAGCCAACCCGGAGCTCGAAGCCACCATCCTGGGCTACGACTACGTGGTTATCATTCCCGAAACCACGGCTAGCCACAACTTTTAGCCCCAGTAGCGCGAGCCGTGCGGTTTGCGCTACTGGCGTTGTGAGCAGATGCACGATGGCGAGACGCAATACTTAGTATCTCGACATCGTCCCGCGCATTGTCAGTTGCCAGGCAGTAGCTTTAGCGCTGACAATCGACAACTCCCTACCTATGCAGCTTGGTATCGACAGCTTCGCCGCGGCCCCTACGGGGGGTACCGCCTCCGACAACGCCACGGCCCTGGGCCAGCTCCTGGAGCGCATTGAGCGGGCCGACCAGGTAGGCCTGGATTTCTTCGGTATCGGGGAGCATCACCGCCGGGAGTTCCTCGACTCGGCCCCGGCCGTGATTCTGGGTGCGGCGGCGGCCCGCACCCGCCGCATCCGGCTGGGTAGCGCCGTGGCCGTGCTCAGCGCCGCCGACCCCGTGCGGGTGTTCCAGCAGTTTGCCACCCTCGATTTGCTCAGCCACGGCCGGGCCGAGCTGGTAGTGGGCCGCGGCTCCTTCACCGAAGCCTTCCCGCTCTTCGGCCTGAACCTGCACGACTACGACGCCTTGTTCGAAGAAAAGCTGGCGTTGCTGCTCCAGATCCGCGACCAGGAGCAGGTGAGTTGGAGCGGGCGGTTCCGGCCGGCCCTCACGGGGCAGGCCGTGTACCCGCGGCCCATGCAGGCGCAGCTGCCCATCTGGCGCGGGGTGGGCGGCACGCCCGAGTCGTTTGTGCGGGCCGGGGCCATGGGGCTGCCGCTGATGGTAGCCATTATTGGGGGCGAAACCCACCGCTTCCGCCCCCTCGTGGACCTCTACCGGGAGGCTGGCAAGCAGGCCGGCTTTGCGCCCGAGCAGCTGCAAGTGGGCCTGCACTCCCTGGGCTACGTGGCCGAAACCACCGAGCAGGCCGTGGCCGACTACTACCCCGGCTACGCCCGCACCTTCACCCGCATTGGCCGGGAGCGGGGCTGGCCGCCCGTCACGCCCGGCCACTTCGAAGCCCAGCGTGGCCCGCGCGGAGCCCTGCTGGTGGGCAACCCCGAGGAAGTAGCCGCCAAGATCCGGCGCCACGCCGAAGCCCTGGGCGGCGTAAGCCGCGTCACCTTTCAGATGGACAACGCCGACCTGGCCCCTGAAAAGCTCCTGCGCGCCATTGAGCTGCTGGGTGAGCGGGTGAAGCCGTTGTTGGGGTAAACGGGGGAAGGGTTGAACGATTACTCAGAACGTCATGCTGAGCCAGGCCGAAGCGTCTCGCTCGGCTGACTTTGCAGTGGTAATTCAGCCGAAGCGGTAAAGATGCTTCGGCTTTGCTCAGCATGACGTTAGGCTTGGTAGCAGGTCTTGCTCGGCACAACGGGTTATTTCTCTGCCACTCGGCCGCGGTTCCTGCCTACCTTTGGGGGTTCCGTTCTGCTGCTACCCTGTTGCCCCGTACTGCCTTGGCTCGTATCCCGAAAGAAACCGTTGATCAGATTATCCACCACGCCGACATCGTGGAAGTGGTGGGCGACTTTGTGAGCCTCAAGCGCAAGGGGCAGAACATGTGGGCCTGCTGCCCGTTTCACCACGAAAAGTCGCCGAGCTTCTCGGTGGCCCCGGCCAAGGGGTTGTACAAGTGCTTCGGGTGCGGCAAGGCCGGCGGGGTGGTACAGTTCATCATGGATATTGAGGGCACCAGCTACGTGGAGGCCCTGAAGTACCTGGCCAAGAAATACGGCATCGATGTAGAGGAGGAAGAAAAGACCCCCGAGCAGCAGCTGGCCCAAAACGATAAGGACTCCCAGTATATCGTCTCGAACTGGGCCAAGGACCACTACCACCGCCTCCTGCTCAACACCGACGAAGGCCAGGGTATTGGGCTGAGCTACCTGCGCCAGCGCGGCCTCAACCAGACCACCATCAAAACGTTCGAGCTGGGCTACTCGCTCGACCAGTGGGACGACCTGCTGAAATCGGCCACGGCGGCGGGCTTCGAGCAGAAATACCTGGAAAAGACCGGCCTCATCATCCGCCGCGACGACGACCAGGGCCAGGACACGGGCCGCCGCTACGACCGGTTCCGGGGCCGGGTGATGTTCCCGATTCACAACGTGTCGGGCCGCGTCATTGGCTTTGGGGCGCGCACGCTCAAGCCCAACGATAAGTCAGCCAAGTACTTGAACTCGCCGGAGTCGGACATCTACCACAAGTCCGATGTGCTGTACGGCCTTTACCAAGGGCGGCAGGCCATCCGCAGCGAGGAGCTGTGCTACCTGGTAGAAGGCTACCTCGACGTGCTGAGCCTGCACCAGGGCGACATCAAAAACGTGGTAGCCTCCTCGGGGACCTCCCTCACCGACGGGCAGATTCGCCTACTCAAGCGCTACACCGACAACGTGACGGTGCTCTACGACGGCGACGCGGCCGGCATCCGAGCTTCGCTGCGGGGCATCGACATGCTGCTGGAAGGCGGCCTGAACGTGCGCGTAGTGCTGTTCCCCGATGGCGACGACCCCGACTCCTATATTCGCAAAGTCGGGGACCAGCGTTTCCGGGAGCACCTGGAAGGGGCCAGCCAGGACTTCATTCAGTTCAAAACCGAGCTGGTAAGCCGCGAGGCCGCCCACGACCCAGTGAAGAAGGCCGAGGCCATCCGGGACGTGCTGCAAAGCATTGCTAAGGTGCCCGACCCCATTAAGCGGCAGGTGTTCCTGCAGCAGACGTCCCAGTCGTTCGGCATCGACGAGCAGGTGCTCATCACCGAGTACAACAAGCTGGTGCGCAACGCCAGCCAGAAGGCCCCCGGCGGCCAGAGCAGCAGTGGCGGGGCGGGCGGGTCCGCAAGCAATAGTGCTCAGCCAAGAGCCAGCAACCAATCAGCCTCCAGTCCTCGCCAGCTGAGCCCCGAGGAAGAAGCCGAAGCCCTCATGTACGGGGCCTCGCCGGACGACCTGATGGGCGGGGGCGGCGACCTGACGACGCTAACCCGGGAAGACCTGGAGCCCGTACCCGATGTGCTGCAGCAGTGCGAGCGGGAACTGGTGCGCCTGCTGGTGCTTTACGCCGCCCAGCCCTTGTCGCCGGACGTGGCGGTGGCCCAATACCTGCTGGCCCAGCTGGAGGAAACACCCTTGCGCACGCCCATCTACGCCGACGTGCTGCACGTGTGCCAGCAGGAAATGGAGCAGGGCCGCTGGCCCGAAGTGCGCACCCTCATCCAGCACAGCCGCTCCGATATCCGCGCCCTCATCGGCGACCTGGCCACGGAGCGCTACGAGCTCAGCCCAAACTGGACCACCCACCAGATTTACGTGCCCCGGGAGCTGGATCTGATTCAGGAAGCCTGCGACAACGCCATCCTGCGCCTGAAAAAGGAGATTGTGCAGCGGGAGCTGAACAGCTTGCAAAAGGAGCTGCGCGATGCCCGCGACCCGGCCGTCGTCGATAAAATTCTGGAAGCCCTCATGCTTTACAAGCGCCTCGACAACGAGCTGGCCGCTCACCTCGGTACCGTTATTCCGCGCAACGTGGGGTAAAGGTGAAGTTGTGAAATGGCTGGTGCCGGATATCGGTAGCCAATTTAGCCCGTCATGCTTCGGCTCTGCCTCTGCGTGACAGGCGTTATCTAACTTCACCCTTCAGTCATTAGCACTTCAGCACATTCTTCACACTAGCACACAGTAGATACATGTGGAAGCGCTTTAACCTGAGCCGATTTGTACTGGCAGTGACGCTGTCGATGTTCAGCCTGGCCAGCGGCGTGGTGGGTTTTATGCTGATTGAGGACTACGGGTTTCTCGATGCGGTGTACATGACGATGACCACCATTTCGACGGTGGGCTTTGGGGAAATACACCCTTTTTCGCCGGCAGGGCGGGCGTTTGTATCGGTTTACATTTTCTTCAACCTGCTGGTCATTGCCTACCTCGTATCGGTGCTGACAACCTATATCTTCGACGGCGAACTGCGCAACCTATTCAAGATGTTTAAAACCGACCAGGAAATCCGAAGCTACGCCGGCCACATCATCGTGTGCGGCTTTGGGCGCAACGGCAGCAAAGCCTACCACGATTTGCGGGCCAATGGGGCCCGGGTAGTCATTGTGGAGCAGGACGAGTCGTTGCTGAAAGCCGCCGCAGAAACCAGTCAGGAAGGCATTCCGGCCGTGTTTGGCGACGCTACCGCCGACGAAACCCTGCGCGCGGCGGGCATCAGCCGGGCCCGCGCCCTCATCACGGCCCTGCCCAAGGATGCCGACAACGTATTCGTGGCTCTCACGGCCCGGGAGCTGAACCCCAACATCAAAATCATTGCCCGCGCCTCCCTCAAAACCAGCGAGGCCAAGCTCCTGCGCGCCGGCGCCGACTCGGTGGTGATGCCCGACGAAATCGGGGGCTCGCACATGGCCAACCTGGTGGTGCGCCCCGAGGTTATCCGCTTCCTGGATATGATTTCGGGCCTCGGTCCCGACAAGCTGCGCCTGGAAGAAATGCGCTTCGACGAAATCCGGAGCGAGTTTCAGGGCCGCAGCATCCGGGAGCTGGACATTCGTTCCCGCAGCGGGGCCACCGTCATCGGCCTCAAGCAAAGCACCGGCGAGCTGCTGGTGAGCCCTAACGCCGACATCCGCCCTGCCCTGGGTGACGTGCTGCTCTTGCTAGGCACCGAGGAGCAAATTCACACGCTGATCGGGCAATTCCGGGCGTAGGGCCTTAGGATATCCAGGTTCCTATAGCTTGCTTGATGTGCCAGCGCCCGCCTAATTTTTCAACGAACAAAACCTCCCCGTAACCGCACTTGCTACCACAATGCCAACCATAAGCTAATAGGGCTTGGTTTTGGGTTTTACTGAATACGATTTTGGAAATCGTAAGCACTCCAACTCCTTTCTCTGGGCGATAAGGACGGTGCTCTTCGTACGAGAGGATTCTGGCAGTACATAGCTGAAAATTATCTGGCTGTATACTATTCTGTACACTATTGAGGCTATCTAACGCAGCTTGTTCCTGCTGTGGAGCAATGGCTTTTATCCAATTGCCGATTCTACTGCCCGGTGCATAAGCAGAGAAACGGTTGGGTAAATCGGCTATCTGATAGATACTCTGGGATGACGTGTTCAGATAATAGGTTTTAAACCGAGCAGAGTCCTGGAAAAGCCGGTTATGAAAAATAGCCTCCTGGTTATGTAGCCAGACTGAATCATGATGAGAAGGCTCATTGGGCCAGTTTCCGGCGTAGACTTCCTGAAAATGCCGCCAAACAAATTTTCTATCTTCATCAGGGAGATACCCACGTCCGAGTTGTTTTTCTATTATTTCAATCAGCACATCATTGTACAGCTGCTTGATCGGGTCGGTGTGCGTGGTAGGGCACTGGCGGAACTTCGGTTCACAACCGGCAAAACTCAGCAGCGCGAATAGCAGGAGGGTAGTAACAGGCCGCATACCGTTTGATGGGATACAAGGGTGTGACGGACTGGTAACGGGCAGCCTGTTGATTCTGGTGTGGCAACTAGCAAAAGTCGACCGTTGCCGCATATCTGCTAGCTTTGCCGGCCCCTTACCTTTGCCCCGTGCGTATCCTGCAGCTCTGTCCGCGCGTCCCGTTTCCGCCCCACGATGGGGGCGCCATTGCCATGTACGACGTGGCCGCGGGCCTTTCTCAGGCCGGTCACGAGGTTACGGTGCTGGCCGCTAACACGCCCAAGCACCGTCAGCCGGCTACTGCTCTCAGCCACTTGCCCGCGGTGTGCCTCGTCACCGTGGACGTAGATACGCGCCTTTCGCCCTGGAAAGCCCTGCGCAACTTGGCAGTGGGCAAAGTGCCCTACAACGTGGAGCGGTTCATCAGCCCGGCCCTCACGGAGAAGCTGCGCGAGCTGCTCACCACGGAATCCTTCGACGTAGTGCAGATTGAGGGCACCTTCGTGGCCTGGTACGTGGACGTGGTGCGCCAGGCTGCCCCGCAGGTACCGGTGGTGCTCCGGGCCCACAACCTGGAATACAATATCTGGGAAATGCTGGCCGGGCGGGAGCGAAACCCACTGAAAAAGTGGTACCTGCACCACCTGGCCCGCGGCCTGCGTACCTTCGAGCACCGCTACCTTCCGCGCTTCACGGCTGTAGCAGCCATCACCGAGCCCGACCAGCAGCGTCTGCGGGCCGTAGGCTGCCCGGAGCCGGTGGCGTTCGTACCCGCCGGCGTCGACCTAACCCGCTTTCAGCCCGAGCCCGCCGTGCTGCCCCAGCCGCGCACGTTGTGCATGATTGGCTCCCTGAACTGGCTGCCCAACCTCGAAGGCCTCGATTGGTTTCTAACCCACGTGTGGCCCCGCCTGACGGAGCGCCTGCCCGAGCTGGAGCTGCACGTAGCGGGCACCGGCATGCCTGAGCGCCTGCGTCAGCTGCGCCTGCCCGGCGTGACCATGCACGGCTTCGTGGAGTCGGCGGCCGACTTTATGCGGGCCTATGAGCTGATGCTGGTGCCGCTGCTTTCGGGTGGGGGCATGCGGGTGAAGATTATTGAGGGTATGGCCCTAGGAAAAGGCATCCTGAGCACGGCCCTGGGGGCCGAGGGCATCCACTGCCGCCCCGGCCACGACATCCTGCTGGCCGACGACCCCGAGGAATGGGTGCGCCTGCTGGAAGACTACTACCACGGCCGCCTCGATGTGGCCGGCATTGGCGCCCGGGCGGCCCAGGCCGCGGCCGAGCTGTACGACAACCGCCGGGTGGTAGCGCGGTTTGAGCAGCTGTACCAGCAAGTAGCCGCCCAGCGGCCGGTTTCATGCTAGACGCGGTGCTTATCGGTGCCTTCTGGCTGGCCCTGCTGCTGGTGGCCCATACCTACGTGCTGTTTCCGCTGCTGCTGAGCTGGCGGGCCCGGGGCCGGCACCACAACGTGCAGGTGTACACGCCCCACGACGAGGAGCTGCCCCAGGTGGACATCCTACTGGCTGCCCACAACGAGGAGCAGGTTATCGAAGAGAAAATCCGCTCCACCTTCGCCTCTACCTACCCACTCGATAAGCTCACCCTGCACATCGGCTCCGATAACTCCACGGACCGCACCCACGCGCTGGTGGAAAGACTGCAGGCCCAATACCCCGGCATGCGCCTGCGCGTGTTTGGGCAGCGCACCGGCAAGCCGGGCATCATCGAGGCGCTGGCCCAGGAAACCACCGCGCCGGTGCTGGTGCTTACGGATGCCAACGTGTTCTTCGTGCCCGATACCATTTACCAGCTAGTAAAGCACTTCCGGGCACCGCAGGTAGGTTTGGTAGGCGGCAATATCCTGAACCCCGAGCACCGGCAGGAAGGCATATCGGGCCAGGAAAAAGCGTACCTGGAGCGCGAAAACCTTATCAAATACCAGGAAGGCGTGGTGTGGGGCGCTATGATTGGCGCCTTCGGGGGCTGCTTTGCAGTGCGCCGCAGGTGCTTTCACGCTGCCCCAGCCTCGTTTCTGGTAGATGACTTCTACACCTCCATGGCTGTGCTGCGCGACGGATACCAGGCCCTCAACGAGCTGGACGCGGTGTGCTACGAAGATGTGTCGGACCGACTACCGGAGGAATTCCGGCGCAAGGCCCGCATTTCCACCGGCAACTTCCAGAACCTGCGCGAGTTCTGGCAGCTGCTCTGGCCGCCGTGGCGGGGGCTGAGCTATGCTTTCTGGTCGCACAAGGTGCTGCGCTGGCTCACGCCGCTGCTGTTGTTGCTGATGTTGCTTGCCAGCGCGGCGCTGGTGCTGCGCGGGGCGGGCTGGTTTTACCAGTTACTACTGCTGGGCCAGGTAGGGCTGCCGCTCCTGCTCCTGCTCGACGCGGGCCTGCGCCGCGGCAACCGTCATGCCCGCCTGCTGCGCTTTATCACGCACTTCTACAGCATGAACGCCGCCCTGCTGGTGGGTCTTTGGCGTTACCTGCGCGGGGCCGGCCCCGCTACCTGGCAGCCTACCCAACGCTTCCAGCAGGCGGGGGGTAAGTGAGTTATCAGGCGTAATCGAACGCTGTAGAGACGCATACTTGCGTCTTGCCGTTGAACGGCCGAAACGCGCCAGATAAGAAGTTTCCGAAATCGGATTGTCAACGGAGCTAACGACAAGACGCAAGTATGCGTCTCTACAGCGTTCATCTATCATTCAACGGCGGAGAATCCGGCTGTTACGGCAGTGCAGGAATACGCCACCAAAAAGCAGGGCGCAGATGGGAAACCCATCTGCGCCCTGCTTTTTGTTAGGCTTGGTCAACCAGCTTTACATTTTAGCCAATTTGTCCAGGGCAATCTGCTTGGCGACGGACTCAACCAGCGCCAAGTCTTTTTGCTTGTCGGCTTCAATCTTCACGAGGAAGCGCCCACCCAGCGTAAGCGTGAGTTCGGCCCGGCCATCTTTCTTGTGGAAGTTTTCCATGCCCGAAGCCCCCTCAATGCCCAGGGAGGTGGATTTAACCAGTTCTTCGTCGTTTTCGCTTTCCATGCCCAGCGCAAACATGGCTGCCGCGCCCTGGTACAGGTCGTGGGCGCCGTTGTAGTCCATCAGCTCAGTTTTGATGGTCACGCTGTCCTTGGTGAACTCGCGGCTGGCCGTTGAGAAAGCAATGCTGCCCATCTTCGTCGACTGGCCTTCAGGGTTGCCGGCGGTAAAGCCGCTGATGCTGGTGGGCAGGTAGGTTTGCAGCTCTTTGTAGGGCAGGGAAAGGGTGTCGCCGCGCTTTTCGCGCTCCTCGCGTTGGGCCTTGGCTGCATCCAGGGTGTTTTCGATGTTTTCGCCGGCGTCCTTGAGCTTGGCCAGGTTGTCGTAGGTTTCCTTGGTTTTCTGGGCCTGTTCGCAGGCCGAAGTCAGCAGGGCCCCGCCGAGCACGAGGTAGGTAAGTTTTTTCATAGGGGAAAGAAAGAGAAATCAGTACGGCTCAAAAGTAGCTGGTATTTCCAAACTATAGCAGGGCATGAATATACAGTTCAGCTCCGGCAGCTTGCTGCTTGGAAATCGTAGGGGCCGAACGGGCAAGGAGGGTGCTTTCCGGTTTCCTGCTTATGTTGTCGGCCGCAGCAGGGGCACATAGGCCGCTGCTTTATCCTAGTTCGAGCTTCATGAAAAACCTGCGAATAGCCATTCTGGGCTGCGGCAATATGGGCCTGGCCTTCGCCAAGTCGTTTCTCCACTACAACCTGGTGGAGCGCCAGGATTTGCTGCTGCTGGGCCGGCACGCCGACCACTGCCAGCGCCTGCGCGAAGCCCACCCCGGCCTGCCCACCGGGGAGCTGGATGCTCAGGTAGGTACCTACGACATGGTGCTGGTAGCCGTGAAGCCCCAGGATTTTGGCCGGGTGGCCGAGTCGCTTCGGGACGTGCTGCAGCCCGAGCAGGTGGTGCTGTCCATCATGGCCGGTATTCCCATTGCCCGCCTGCAGCGCCAGCTCCGGCACCAGGCCGTGATGCGCGCCATGCCCAACACGCCCGCGCTGCTGGGCATGGGCATCACTGGTTTTTCGGCCGCCCCGGAAATCGACCGGCTCCGCCTGCACCAGGTGGAGAACCTGCTGAACGCCACCGGCCGCTCCTTGTTTTTGGAAGATGAGAGCATGCTCGACGCTGTAACGGCCGTGAGCGGCAGCGGCCCGGCCTACTTCTTCTACATCGTGCAGGCCATGATTGACGCGGGGCGCCAGCTGGGCTTTTCCGATTCGGTGGCTTCGCTGCTGGTCAAGCAAACCATGCTGGGCGCCTACCACCTGCTCAACAACTCCGAAAAAAGCCTGCCCGAGCTAATTGCCAACGTAGCGTCGAAGGGTGGGACCACGGAGGCTGCCCTCCGGGCCTTTCAGGCGGGAAACCTCACCGAAACCCTGGCCGCCGGCATTCAGGCTGCCCAGGTGCGCGCCACCGAGCTGGCCCGGGAGTAAGCCGCGAAGGAATGAATTATATAGGGCGCCCATGTCACCCGTGCGCCATTTCGTAACTTCGCGGCGCCGATGCGGTTTGTAGCGGCAGCAGGCGTTTAGCGGGGCGCCGCGCGGTTCTACACCATCCGTAGAATCCGTTTAAAAAATCCGTAAAATCCGAGTTCCATGCTGGATTCTATTGAAGATGCCATTGCCGATATCCGGGCCGGCAAAGTAGTCGTGGTCGTTGACGACGAGGACCGCGAAAACGAGGGCGACTTTATTTGCGCGGCCCGCTGCGCCACGCCCGAGGTTATCAACTTCATGGCCACCCATGGCCGCGGCCTGGTGTGCGCCCCGCTCATCGAGCAGCGCTGCGAAGAGCTGGGCCTGGAGCTGATGGTAGGCCGCAACACGGCCCTGCACGCCACGCCCTTCACCGTGAGCATCGACCTGCTGAAAAACGGCGTGACCACCGGCATTTCGGCCTCCGACCGCAGCAAAACCATTCTGGCCCTTATCGACCCCGAAACCAAGCCCGAGGAGCTGGGCAAGCCCGGCCACATTTTCCCGCTGAAAGCCCGCAAGGAAGGCGTGCTGCGCCGCGCTGGCCACACCGAAGCCGCCATCGACCTGGCGCGGCTGGCGGGCTTCGAGCCGGCCGGGGTGCTGGTGGAGATTCTCAAGGAAGACGGCGAAATGGCCCGCCTCCCCGAGCTGCGCGAAGTAGCCAAGCGCTGGGACTTGAAGCTGATTTCGGTACAGGACCTGATCAAATACCGCCTCGAAAAGGAAAGCCTCATTCAGCGCGAGCTGTCCGTGAAGCTGCCCACTGAGCACGGTGACTTCGACCTGGTTGCCTACACCCAGCAGTCGACCAACGCCCAGCACCTGGCCCTGGTGAAGGGCGACATCTCGGGCCCCGAGCCGATGCTTGTGCGCGTGCACAGCTCCTGCGTGACGGGCGACATCTTCGGCTCCTGCCGCTGCGACTGTGGCCCCCAACTGCACCAGGCTATGGAGCAGATTGAGCGCGAAGGCCGCGGCGTGCTGGTGTACATGAACCAGGAAGGCCGGGGCATTGGCCTGCTCAACAAGCTGCGCGCCTACCAGCTGCAGGAGCAGGGCCGCGACACGGTGGAAGCCAACCTGGACCTGGGCTTCCAGATGGATGAGCGTGACTACGGCGTAGGAGCCCAGATCCTGCGCGACCTGGGCGTGAGCCAGATGCGGCTGCTCACCAACAACCCCCGCAAGCGCACCGGCCTCATCGGCTACGGCCTTGAAATAGTGGAAACCGTGCCCATCGAAATCGAAGCCAACGTGCACAACGAGCGGTACCTGACCACCAAGCGCGACAAGCTGGGCCACACCATCCTCAGCAAGCTACGTCCGGCCTAGTGCTTCGCTAAAGCCTGGGCCGACTTGTAGCACGCCGACGGCAAAGCTTGGTTGGCCGCTTACAGATAGGAACAGCCTGTTGAACCATACGAAAAGAGGGTTGCCCTATGCGGGCAACCCTCTTTTTATGCTTTTTGAATTAATTCTTTCGTCTAAGAACGGTTGCTTATAAGTCGCGGCGTAGCAGCAGGTAGCTCAGGCCCCAGAATAAGGCTATGTAAGCCAGGGCAAAGGGCAGGGCCTGCGTGGGAAGCAAAGTGCCGCTGGGGCCGGCCACGGTATCCAGCAGCTCCTGCCCGGGGGTAGGCGTGAGGCTGCCGAGCAGCTTGCCCGGAAAATAGCGGTCCAGTGAGTCCGGAACCTGGGACCGTACCAGGGGCTCGACTACCCAGCTATACAGCAGAAAGGCAATGATGGCCAAACCACTTTTGCGCAGGGCAAAGGCCAGCAGCGCGGCCAGGCTCAGATAGCCCAAAGCCTGCACCCCGTAGAGCCCCACGGCCCCCAGCTCGGCCGTGATGGCACCCGGGGCGGCCTCCGGTCCGCGGGTGAGGCCGAAGAATAAGCCCACGCCTAGCACCACCAGCGTGGCGTAGCCCGTCAGCCCCAGCGCCACGCCCATCTTGCTTTGCACCAGCTCGGCCCGGGAGGCTCCGTTGAGCACCTGCTGGCGAAACGTGCGGAACTGAAACTCGTCGGCAATGAGAATGATGAGCAGAATCCCCAGCAGCAGGTTGAAATAGCTGGCCACGTACGTGAGCTTGCCCCACACGCCTGGAAACGCATACAGCGTATTGCCCAGGGCCTGCCCATTGATGACGGTACCACTGCTCATACCCACAAAGCCCGCCAGCAGCACGGCATAAAGTGCCAGCAGAATCCAGACGGTGCGGTAGGGCAGGAGCTTGCGAAGTTCAGCGCGGAAAAGCATAAGGGAAAGAGAAAAACAGAAGAGCTGACGGGCCTGCTGGCTGAACAAACGGCAGCAGCTGTGCCTTAGCCGAAATGGTGTGTGGGAGTTGGTCTGCTAGCTCGTTAGAGCCAGGAACTGACTTTCCAGGCTGCGGTGGCGGAGTTCCAGCCCCGCCAGCACGATGCCCTGCCGGAAAAGGGCCTCATTCAGGGCCGCCGGGTCGTGGGCCGAATCCAGGACGACACTCACCCGGCCTTCGGCTTCGGCCTGCACATCCGATATCCAGGGTAGTTGGGCCAGGGCTTCGCGGAGAGCTTGCAGAGAACTGGCGGGGCCGGGGCGCAGCACTACCCGGTCGGCGCTGGTGAGAATGTCACGCACGGCCCCGGCGGCACGTAGCTGTCCGCGTTGCAGCACCGCCACGTGGGTGCACACTTTTTCTATCTCATCGAGCAGGTGGCTGGCCAGAATGATGGTTTTGCCCTCGGCGGCCAGGCGTTGCACCAGCGTCCGTACCTCGGCAATGCCCTGCGGGTCGAGGCCGTTGGTGGGTTCATCCAGCACCAGTACTTCGGGCTGGCCCAGGAGCGTGGAAGCCAGAGCCAGGCGCTGCTTCATGCCCAGGGAAAACCCCTGAAAAGCGTCGTGCTGGCGGTTGCGCAGCCCAACGGTTTCGAGCACTTCGTCTAGCTGGCTGGTTGGGGCACGCTTTACTTCAGCCACCACTTGCAGGTTCTGGCGGGCCGAGAGGTAGGGATAAAAATTGGGCGTTTCGAGCAGCACGCCCACGCGGCGCTTACTGGCCGCCGACAGCGCCTGCCCAAACCACCGTACCGCGCCGGCCGTGGGGTTCAGCACTCCCAGGGCCAACCCCAGCGTGGTAGTTTTACCCGAGCCATTGGGCCCCAGTAGGCCATACACGCTGCCCGCCGGTACGTGCAGGGTCAGGTCACGCAGGGCTTCGGTGCCGCCGTAGCGCTTGGAAAGGTGGTCGAGTTCAAGTACCATAAGGCTAATGGGTGGCGCTTCGCTAACGTGGAAAAGGTTCTGAAGCCCGCCTACATGCCCAGCCGCCGCTTCAGGGCCGGCAGCAAATGAGCCGGCCGGAAGCGCTGCGCCAGCTCGGCTATCAGCACCTGGTAAGGTAGCTTGGCTGCCTGGTCCTGGGGGGTAAGCTCTGCCGGCAAAAAAGGCGAGGAAGGAATGGACTGGTAAGTAATGGTGGCCGGTTGGGCTGGATTAGGCTGCGCCCGTCGGCCGCTGGCTAGGATAGCCTTGCGCGAAGGCCATTCAGGAGCGGGAACCGGAAAGCGCAGCAGCTCCAGGTGCTCGAAGTGGGGCGCCATGAGGCGCAGCAAGTGGTCAGGATGAGGGGAAATCAGCTGCTTGTGCAGCTGCCCGGTTTCGTACTCGTGCCAGTCCCATACGGAGGCAACCATCCGCGTCAGCCCGCCAAAGCCGATAACCACCTCCTCGTATTTGGGCATCGGCCGGCTCATGTCCTCCCCATCGATGACGGGCAGGTAGACGTGCCCACCGGGCTGGGTCCAGGCAATGAGGTTGGCCACTACCTGCTCGACTTCCGCCACGGAGTCGACGTAGATGTAGGCGCCCCACATGCAGGACACCAGGGACCAAGCCTCCCGCCATTCGGGGTGGGCATCACGAAAGTCGCCTTCTTGCAGAAACAGCGCGTCGGGGTTGGCGCGCTGGGCCTCGCCGAGCATCCCCGGCGACTTGTCGAGGCCCGCTCGGGGTACACCGGGAAACTGGCTGAGCATATAGCCCGTGCCACAGCCTACATCGAGCCAGCGGGCTCCTTCTCCCAGCAAAGGGCGCAGGGCGGCCAACTCGCCCTCTACGGTTTCTCGAGCGTACGAAGGCAGTATAAACCGTTCGTTGTAAGTAGCTGCATACGCAGCATCGTATACTTCCAGGAGGGCTTCAGGTTTCATGGGCAAGGAGAAACGTACAGGTTAAACAACGCGAAAGAGCGTCCAATACCGGATAGCGCTGGTTTGGCCAAGGTAGCGCCTTTCCTTGATGTTGTTGTCTGACCGGGCCGGTAAGCCAACCGGAAATGGCCGGTACAAGAAAAGCGGCCTGGCAAAGTCCGGCAGGCCGGGCGCCGGTAAGCGCGGGGGCCAGGCGGCTTAATCGCCCGTCGTGTTCAGGGCGCCGCCCTGCCAGCGCACCACCGGGTAGCGCAGGTGGGAAGGCTCGTAGTAGGGCGAGTGGCGATATACAAACTCCAACTGGGCACTGGCGCTTTTGGCGAAGGCCGGGTCAGCTTTCTTCCGCTCCTCCAGCTGCTGGCGCAGTTTAGGGTCGCGGCGGAGCAGGTCGGCGGCCACATCTTCGAATACGTAGTCGGAGAAGTGTTCTTTTTGCTGCAGCACGCTGTCGAAGAAGCCCCAGGCAAAAAACGAGTCGGTGGCCTGGGGCTCCAGCGTTTCGATGGCAAACCGGCGGTGGGGCTGGTCGAGGCTCACCACGTAGTCGCCGCGGTAAAAGCGCTGCTTCTGCTGCTCTTGGCGCACCTGTAGGCGGCTGTGCAGGTAGTGGCCCTCGTAGGGGCGGGGCACGGTGGCAAAGTCGCCTAAGTAATATACTTCGGCTGTAAGGGTGGTGTCGCGCGACAGGCGGCGCAGTTGCACGCCCCCGCGCCGCAGCCGCTCGGCTACTTCCCCCCAGGCCTGGGGCAGCACGTAGGCTTGCGGGGCCTGCACCTGCACGGCGGGCCGGAAGGTATTAAAGTACTTTACCGGTTTGGTGTACGGGGCCTTCTGGTCGTAGTAGAGGCGGGGCAGGCCGCTGACCTCACTGGCTTTGGTGCGGCCCTCATAGCCGCGGAACTGGAGGGTCTCGGCGCGGGTGGTGTCCAGCTGCCACACCAGCGGGAAGGTTTGCTGGGCGGCAGTCTGGCGGTTGGCCTCGGCCCGGGCCTTGCCCAGCTCCTCCGCGCTCAGGTGCAGCTGCTGGAGCAGCAGATACAGAAAGTCGTAGGTGGCTTTTACGCGGGGCCGGTAGGCCTTCAGCATATGGGTTTCGGTGATAAACCCAATGGTGTTGAACAGGGCCGCGTAGCCGGAAGAATAGCGCGGGGTTTCCAGAAAACCCTGCAGGCCCCGGGCATCGGGGGTGCGGCCCTCAAAGTCTACGTAGGGCGTCAGGGGCCATTGGCGCTGCTCCATGCCCTGGTAGAGGGAGGGCAGCAGGCGGCCGGTGAGGTAGGCACTCAAGGCCGGGTGCAGCTTGTCTTTCTGCGTGGCAATGAGCGTCATCGTATACTGGTAGTCGGCGCCGTTGGAGGTGTGCGTGTCCACGAACACCTCGGGCTGCCATTTCTGAATCAGGTCGGCAAACGACTGCGCATTGCGCGAGTCTTGCTTTACGTAGTCGCGGTTCAGGTCGAGGTTACGGGCATTGCCCCGGAAACCGAAGCTTTCCGGCCCGTTCTGGTTGGCGCGGGAAGTGGAGTTGCGGTTCAGGGCCCCATCCACGTTGTAAATAGGAATGATGACGACCGTGAGGTGGTCGAGCAGGGGCCGCAGCGCCGGCTCCCGCACCAGGTCGCGGGCCAGCATCATGGAAGCATCAATACCTTCTGGCTCGCCGGGGTGAATACCATTCTGAATAAGCACCACCTGGCGCTTGGCCGCCCGGGTGCCCACGGGGTCATTCTGGCCGTCGGCCGAAATAACGACTTCGTGCAGGGGCCGGCCCGAGTCAGTGGTGCCTGCCCGGCGCATGGTTACTTCCGCGTACCTGGTATCCAGGCGCTGGTAATAGTCGATGCACTCCTGGTAAGTAGCGGTGGTGTTGCCATTGCCTTTCTCGAAAGGTGTAAGCCAGTCAGCAGCTGCTACGGAACTAGTTGGTTGAGGAAAGGGAACGGTGGCAGTCGGGGAGCCCGCCAGCAGGGCGGCAAGTAATACTGAAAACATAGTGGAAGGGAAAGCGCCGAAAAAATTGAGCTTCGGCGCACAGCGGGGCAAAATACCCGGATAGGCTAGTAGCGGCGGCGGGGTGCCGGAAACAGGGCTTGGTCGAGGCTGTAGCGGCCGGGGCCCACAAAGAGCAGCCCCGCAAACACAAACGCCGACTCGAGGGCGTGGGAGTAGCCGGAAAACCCTTCGCCCTGGCTGAGGTGGCTAATGGTGGCCATGATCATGGTGCAGAGTAAGAGCAGGCAGGCCACCCGGAAAAACAACCCCAGCGCCAGCAGCTGCCCGCCCACGGCCTCCGCAACGGCCGCCAGGAAGCCCCAGAAAGCCGGCGCGAAATGGATACCCAGCGTCCCCATGGTTTCGCCCAGTGAAGTCCAGTTTTCCGGACCGCCGATGAGCTTGGGGTAGCCGTGGATGGTGAACATTACGCCCAGTCCTACCCGCAGCAGCAACAGCCCAAAATCCTGTAAGCGGTAGATGTTGGAAAAGAATTTCATAGGGAAATACGACCGGCGGAACGGTGGGAAGAGCGAGGTGGGAAGCCGGCGCGGCCAAAGTACACGTTTTAGGGCGGAATGCCGCGCCGTGCCCCACAAGCCTAGCGGAAAAGTAATACCCCGCGGATGGGCGTGGCGGGGGGCAGGTCGCGGGGCTGTCGGGGCACGCGGTCCAGGTCCTTGCCATCCAACTGCCAGGACATGCGCACCTCGTCGGAAACGGCTACCAGCCCGGCGTCGGCCAGCTCCACCGTGTTGATACCGTAGCGGGAGCGGGCCAACCCAACCGGGGAGCCCACGCCCACGCCCTCGGCCGTGCGGTAGTGGGGGCTGGTTACCTGCACGCGCCAGAGGCGGTAGCCTTCTTCCTCGTCGCCGACCAGCTCCAGCAGCAGGGGCGGGGCCGTGGGGTGCTCGGGGTCCTGCAGCTCATACCCGGGGTAATCGATGCCTTCCAGCTGCCGGGTAGAGCGGCGCAGCAGGTGGGCCGGAACCAACTCCCGCAGCACACTTTCCCGCATGTTGAGGCGCAACATACCCACCCGGCCGGGAGCCAGCAGGTGCAGAGAGTCGGGCGCGGGGGGCAGGGCGGCGGGGGCTGGGGTAGGCGTCGGCGGCATCTGCTGGGGCGTGACAACGCCGGGCTGGGTTGCCGTGGAGGCAGGGCGGCGGGAGGCAGATTCTTCGCAGCCGATGAGCAGCGCGCCCACCGCCAGCGCCGCGGCCAGGAAGGTCAGGGTAGATTTCACGCCCCAACATACGCACCGGTTGGCACGTTGTTGATACCAGGGTAGCGGACCAGGCCTGCCTGCGTTCTACCTTTGCTTCGTCTTTTTTGCCTTACCTACTGATGCTCATGCCTGACTCCGCCGCTAAGCCCCTGATTCTGATAACCAACGACGACGGCATCACGGCGCCCGGCATTGCTACTCTGGTGCGCGTGATGCGCCGCCTGGGCGAAGTGGTGGTGGTAGCGCCTAACTCCCCGCAGTCGGGCATGGGCCACGCCATCACCATCGGCCACCCGCTGCGCCTTGACCGCAGCACCATTTTTGCCGATATTGAGGCCTACGAATGCAGCGGCACTCCCGCCGACTGCGTGAAGCTGGCCAAGCACCACGTCCTGAAAGACCGGCGCCCCGACCTGGTGGTATCCGGTATCAACCACGGCTCCAACTCCTCGGTAAATGTGCTCTACTCGGGTACGATGTCGGCTGCCATTGAAGCCGCTATTGAAGGGCTGCCGGCCATTGGCTTTTCGCTGTGTGAGTATGGGCACAACGCCCGGTTTGCCCACACCGAGGAGTGGGTAGAGCACATAGCCCGGCAGGCGCTGGCCCAGGGCATTCCGGCGGGCGTGGCCCTGAACGTGAATATTCCCAAGGTTTCCGACACGCCCATTGCGGGTATCCGCCTTTGCCGGCAGGCCCGGGCCAAGTGGCAGGAAGAGTTTGACCTGCGCCACGACCCATATAACCGCCCCTACTACTGGCTGCGCGGCGCCTTCGTCAACCACGATCAGGGCGAAGACACCGATGAGTGGGCGCTGGCGCACAACTTCGTATCGGTGGTGCCCTGCCAGTTCGACCTGACGGCCTATCGGGGCCTGGCGCAGTTGGAGGAGCAGTGGCAGCTGCACCTGCCCGGTCACCCCGAGCCTGCTTCGTTGCCGCCGGCCCGGCCCATTCAGCCCGAGGACTACGGTGTGGTGAACCCCTGACACTGCCGGCCCGGGGCCGGTGGTTAGGAGGTGTGATGCGGCCGACCTACGTGCTTGCGGGGGTGGAGCGGGCCCGGGTGCTTGCGCACCATGGGAATATGGCGCACGAGGGGGCGCGGGAGATGCCCGGCCGTGGGGCGGGCGTATTCCAGGCTCAGGGCCAGCCCCAGCAGTGCTAGCAGGAGCAGGGCCGGGGCCAGCAGCAGGAAAGAAGATTTGGGGAAACGCGCCACGGGTGGGAGGCAGGAAAAGGCCAGAGGCCCGAATATGCAAGGGGCTCTATGAAATCAGCATGAAGCTGGTTTATAGCTCTTCCGAACCAAACGTCAGGACAAACGTGGTACCCTGGTCTACCATTGATTCTACGGTGAGCGTGGCTTCGTGGAAAGCCGCAATGGTGCGGGCAATGGGCAGCCCCAGGCCGTAGCCCTCGGGTGCCCCGGTACCGCCGGCAAAGCGCCGGAACCGGTCAAACAAGTGAGGCAGGTTTTCGGGCGCAATGCCCGGCCCCGTATCCTGCACGCGTACCGCGTAGCCCCCGTTGGCCGTGGGCCGCCCCAGCACCGCAATGCTACCACCGGTACGGTTGTACTTCACGGCGTTGCTGAGCAGGTTGAGCAGCAGCGTGAAAAGCAAGGTGCGGTTGGCCCGCGGCACTACGTACTCGGGCTGCAGGTCCACCGTCAGGCTGATGTCGCGCTGCTGCAGCCGGTCGTCCAGCTCTTCGGCTACTTCGGCCAGCACCGAGGCCAGGGGCACGGCCTCGTCGCGCAGGTAGCGGGCATTTTCAATGTTGGCAATCAGCAACAGGGTTTTTACCGTGTTACGCAGTCGGTACAACGTCCGCTGCGACTCCACAATCTTGAGCGAGTGGGCCTCAGGCAGCGTGGCGTCCTGCAGCATGTTCTCGAAGCGTGACTGCAGCACGCTCACCGGGGTGAGCAGCTCGTGGGAGACGTTCGACATAAACTCGCGCTCCTTGGCAAAGGCCGATTCCAGGGCCCGCATCATGGTGTTCAAGCTGTCGTCGAGCCGCCGGAAGTCGGTGGTGGATGTCGTAACCGGCTCAAATGTGAAAGCCGATGGATGACGTACCCCGCGTAGCTTTCGGGTTATCAGGTAGCGCAGGGGGCGCAGCAGGTAATGGGCAAATACCGCGTCGGTGCCAATGGTAAGCGCGGCCCCTACTACCAGCACCCACAGGGCCATGCGGCGCAGGGTGGCCGTGAGCAGCTCCACCGTAGCCAGGCTGCTGCCTATTTCAAGGCGGTACGTACGCTGGTCAGGTCCCAGAAAAGTGTAGCTCAGAATCCGGAAATCCTCGATTTCCTTTTCCACTTGGCGGGGCTCATCAAAAATCCGCTCGTTGGGTACGGCGGCCGTGGTTGTTTCGGGGGTGATGGAAATGTACTCCTGCTTCAGGATGTTGTAGTCGGCGTAGGCTTCGCTCTGCTTTTCGCGCACGAAGGCTACCAGCCCGTCGCGGCGGATAAGGGCCAGCATTTCCTCTTTTTTCTGGTGCAGGTGCTGGTCGGTGTGGGAGTTGGCCACACGCCCCACAATGGGCGGAATCACCAGGGCGCCCAGCACCACCAGCAGCAGCTTGGACAGGGCATTGAACAGGGCCAGCTTGGCTTCTAAGCGCACGGGAAAGAGAAAGTGAAGAGGTAGTGCTTTTCATCCGGCCGTCCTGTGGAGCGGAGTCGAAGCATTGCTCCCGCTTCGTTGTAGCGCTGTCTGATTTGCCAGAGGTAGCGCTGCTTCGACTTCGCTCAGCGGGACAGTGCACGGAGGAAATCAATCCAAAACTTCTACGGTTGCGTGGTAACTTCCACGCGCTGCAGATCCAGGTCCTGGAAGTCGTAGCTGAAATCGGTGAGCGGGGAAATGGGCTTCATCTTGAAGCCGGTGGCCCGGCCCTGCTCGTCGAAGGTAAAGGAGGCAAAGGCATCGGCGTTGAAGCTGCGCTCCTTCCAGCGCACCACGTAGGTATTGCCGCGGTAGGGCAGCACCTGGCCCAGCAGGCGCGGGGCGCGCACGGAGCGCAGCCACAGCTGGGGGCCCTGGGCCGTGAGGGTCACGTCGCCCAGCCAGGCATCGTGGTAGCGGCCGGCCAGCGGGGCGTAGTCGGGGCGCTTGGGGGCGGCTTTCTGGGCGGCGGCTACCTGCTTCCACACGGCGGCAGTAGCCAGCATGTCGGCGCCCTGCGCCTTGCTCATGCGGTCTGCCATTTCCTGCACGCGGTCCAGGCCCTGCACGCCCAGGTAGTGGTCTTCGATGTGGTTGCTGACGGCGGTGAAGGCCGCGCCGCTTTCCTGGTTGGTCAGCACAATGATGCCCAGCCGCAGTTCCGGTACCAGCAGCACTTTTGTTACCATCCCAATCTCGCCACCGGTGTGCGATACTTCCTTGTAGCCGCGCACGTCGCGCAGAAACCAGCCCAGGCCGTAAGCTGCGAAGTGCGTATTGTAGGGCGAAGGCGCCGCGCTGACGGGCAGAATCGTCTGGGGCGTCCACAGCTCGCGCTGGGTGGTGGGCTTGAGCAGCGAAGCCGGGGCGCCAGGGCCGCCGAGCAGCATCAGGGCCCACTTGCTCAAGTCATTTACGCTGCTGTACATGCCCCCGGCGGGCCCGATGAGCGTGTTCAGGTCGCGGCGCACTACCTGCACCTTGCCCTCCACCGGCCCGTGCCCGTCGATAACGTTGGTGCGGTCGGGCAGGCGGGCGTAGAGGGTGGCGCTGCGGCTCATGCCCAGGGGCTTGAGCAGGCGCGTTTCCACGAAATCGGTCCAGGGCTGCCCGGATACGCGGGCTACGATTTCGCCGGCTACCAGGTAGAGGTTGTTGTCGTAGTCGTACTTGCTGCGAAACGACGACACTGGCTTGAAGTAGCGCAGGTTATGAATGACGTCCTTGATGGTGAAGTCGGCCGAGTCGGGAAACATCATCAAATCCCCGGCGCCCAGGCCCAGGCCGCTGCGGTGCGTGAGCAGGTCGCGCACCGTAAACTCGGCCGTCACGTAGGGGTCGTACATGCGGAACTCCGGGATGTGGTCGGTCACCTTGTCGTCCCAGCGCAGCTTGCCTTCCTCCACCAGCAGCCCCAGGGCCGCCGCCGTAAAGGCCTTGGTATTGGAGGCAATGCCGAACAGCGTGTTGGCATCCATGGGCGCTTTGGTAGCCAGGGAGCTGACGCCGTAGCCCTTGGCCACCACCACCTGCCCGTCCTTTACCACCGCCACGGCTATGCCAGGCACATCAAAGGCCTTGAGGGTGCGGTTGACCACGGCATCCAGGGCGGCCTGGTCGAGGGGCGGAGTAGTGGCGGGCGAAGCAGGCGCCTGGGCGGCAACGGGCTGCGCAAGCAGGAGCAGGCCCAGCAAACTGCCGAGCAAGGAAAGTCGGTACATCAGGAAAAGCAAAAAGGATGGGCAAGACTCCGGCAGACCGGGCCGGCAAAGTAGCGGGTTTTTCGCCAGCGCAACAGTTTCCCGCACGATGTAGAGACGCGACACTTCACGTCTCCACGTTGAACGGTAATCGTTGGAACTGCTCGGACGACAAGACGCGAAGTGTCGCGTCTCCACATCAACCTGGCTGAACTCACCTATTCGCTCATTCACTCTTGGCCCGGTAGCCGATGCCGCGCACGGTTTCGAGGAAGTCGGCGGGGGAGTACTGGGCCAGCTTTTTGCGCAGGTTTTTGATGTGCACGTCGATGTAGTTGGAGTCGGAATCGTCTTCCAGCACGTTGCCCCACAGATGCTCCCCCAGCTGCAGGCGCGTGAGCACGCGGCCCCGGTGCAGCAGCAAGTAGTGCAGCAGGTCGAATTCCTTTTTGGTTAGGTTGATTTCCTGCTCCTGGTAGCGCAGGGTGCGCCCGGTGGCATCGAGCACGAAGCCGGGACCGAAGGTCAGCTCTTGGCGCTTGAGCCCGAACTTGCGGCGCACAATGGCCTGCATGCGGCTGGTGAGCTCCAGCAAAGAAAAGGGCTTGGGCAGGTAGTCATCGGCGCCCAGGTCGAGGCCCCGGATCCGGTCGTCGAGGGCACCACGGGCCGTGAGGATGATGAAGGCCGCTTCCTGCCGCTCATTCTGGCGGGCTTCGCGCAGCAGCTGCAGCCCGTCGCCGTCGGGCAGGCCCAGGTCCAGCAGCACGAAGTCGTAGCTGTTGACGTAGATTTTCTCCGAGGCCTCGGCGTAGGTGTAGGCCGAATCGACCAGGTATTGGGCCTCGCGCAAAAACTGGCGCACTTCGTTGTGGAGGCTTTTTTCGTCTTCGACGAGCAGAACGTGCATGGGGTACAGGCTAGGTGGGTGGGCGGGTAGCGGCCGGGCTACCCTTGCAACATACGCACCCCGTGCGTGAAATGTAGATGAAGCCCCCGGCCGAAAGTGCCGCCGAAGGCTTTATCTTCCCGCCGCACATTTATCTCTGTAAAGCTTATGCGCTTTTTTCGATGGGTTCTGGCCGCGGCCTTGCTGACCGGACCAGCAGCTTTCTGGCCCGCGGCCGCCCAGGTGTACACCCAATCCGACCCGCTGGCCCACACTTTTTCCATCGTGGCCCGCGACCCGAAAACCGGCGACCTGGCCGTGGCCGTGCAAAGCCACTGGTTTTCGGTGGGCACCAGCGTATCCTGGGCCGAGGCCGGGGTGGGGGCCATTGCCACCCAGTCGTTCACCAACAAATCCTTCGGCCCGCGCGGACTGGCGCTGCTGAAAAGCGGCAAAACGGCCCAGCAAACCCTGGATGAGCTGCTGCGCACCGACGAAGGCCGCGACGTGCGCCAGGTAGCCGTAGTGGATAGCAAAGGCAACGTAGCCGTGCACACCGGCGCCAAGTGCATTGATATGGCCGGGCAGCAAACCGGGGCGCAGTTCTCGGTACAGGCCAATATGATGCTCACCGACGAAGTGCCCGGCGCCATGGCCCGCGCCTACGAGCAGGGCGCCGCGCTGCCCTTTCCCGAGCGGGTGCTGGCGGCCCTCGACGCGGCCCAGGCCGCGGGCGGCGACGTGCGGGGGCGGCAGTCGGCGGCGTTGCTGGTGGTACGTGCCCAGACCAGCACCGCGCCTTGGGACGACCGGCTCATCGACCTTCGCGTGGACGATGCCGCCGACCCTCTGAAGGAGCTGCGCCGTCTTTTGCAGCTGCACCGCGCCTACGAGCACATGAATGCCGGCGACCTGGCCGTAGAGAAAAACGACGTGCCCGGCGCTATTCGCGAGTACGAAGCCGCCGAAAAGCTTTTCCCCGACAACCTGGAAATGCGCTACTGGCACGCCATCAGCCTGGCCAACAAGCAGCAGGTACCGGCTGCCCTCAAGCTGCTGCGTCCCATTTTCAAGCAGGACCCCAACTGGCGCACCCTCACCCAGCGCTTGCCCAAAGTAGGCCTGCTGACCGTGAGCGAGGCGGAGCTCCAGCAAATCCTGACCTTAAAATAGCCCCCGAATGCTACCCAAGAACGTTCTGACTTTGCTGGCGAGTCTGCTGATGCTGGCCGGCTGCGCCACCTCACACACCTCGCCTACCGTGGTGTACATCGTGCGCCACGCCGAAAAAGAACTTGCGCCCGGCCTCTCCAACCCGCCGCTGACCCCCGCCGGCCAACAGCGCGCCCAGGCCCTGCGCGACACGCTGGGCAAGCTGCCGCTCGCGGGTATCTTCTCCACGAACACCACGCGCACCTACACCACGGCCGAGCCACTGGCCGTTCTAAAGAAACAGCCGATTCTGCCCTACGATGCCAAACAGCTGCCCGCTCTGGCCGCCCGCATCCGGCGTGACTACCGGGGGCGTACCGTGCTGGTGGTTGGCCACTCCAATACCATTCTCGAAACTGCCGAAGCTCTGGGGGCCCGTCGCCCCGTACCCACCATCGGCGACGATGAGTACCACTACTTGCTGCAAGTCACCCTCCCCGCCGATACCACCCAAACTCCCAGCGCTGTAGCCCGGCGGTATGGGGCGGGCAGGCCCTAAAGCGTATGCCAGGTTGCCTTTTACGTGCAACAGTTGTCCTCGGCTGGTTACTTTAGGGCCACGACTTTTACTTTTCTTACTTCTCCTTTGATGCAATTTTTACGTGCTACCCTGGCCGCTGGCCTGCTGCTGGCGGGCCTCGCGCTGCCCGCCGCCGCTCAGTCCAGCACCGCCAAAACCGACTCCCTCAACATCCGCAAGCTCTACGATGAAGCCCTGCTGCGCGGGCAGAGCTACGAGAACCTGCGCTACCTCACCGGGCAGATTGGCGGCCGCCTGAGCGGCTCGCCCCAGGCCGAGCAGGCCGTACAATGGGGCAAGCAGGTGATGGAAAAAATGGGCCTCGACCGGGTATACCTGCAGGAGGTGATGGTGCCGCACTGGGAGCGGGGCGCCAAAGAAAAGGCCGAAGCCAAACCCGGCAAGGGCAAGCCCGTGAGTTTTAATGTGTGCGCCCTGGGCGGCTCGGTGGGCACCAACGGCAAGCTGAAGGCGCAGGTGGTGGAAGTGCAGAGCCTACAGGAGCTGCGCGCCTTGCCGGCCGAGCAGGTGAAGGGCAAAATCGTGTTCTTCAACCGGCCCATGAACCCCACCTATATCGAAACGGGCCGGGCCTACAGCGAAGCCGGCGACCAGCGCCGCAGTGGGGCCGCCGAAGCGGCCAAGCGCGGGGCCATTGGGGCGCTGGTACGCAGCCTCTCCCTGGCCCACGACGACTTCCCGCACACGGGCACCATGCGCTACGAAGACGGCGTGACCCGCGTGCCCGCCGCCGCCCTCAGCACCAACGGCGCCGACCAGCTAAGTGCTCTGCTGAAAGCCAACCCCACGCTCACCTTCGAGCTGGAAATGAGCTGCCGCGAGCTGCCCGACGTGAAAAGCTACAATGTGGTAGGCGAAATCAAAGGCTCGAAATACCCCAACGAAATCATTACCGTAGGTGGCCACCTCGACTCCTGGGACCTGGCCCAGGGCGCCCACGACGACGGCACGGGCTGCGTGCAAAGCATGGAAGTGCTGCGCCTGCTGAAAGCCACTGGTCTGCGACCCGAGCGCACGGTGCGCGCCGTACTCTTCATGAACGAGGAGAATGGCAACCGCGGCGGCCTGAAATACGCCGAGCTGGCCAAAGCGGCCGGGGAGCAGCACCTAGCCGCTATGGAGTCGGATGGAGGAGGGTTTACCCCGCGTGGCTTCGGCATTGAGGGGCCGGCAGCCACCGTGCGCCAGCTGCAGCAGTGGCAGCCGTTGTTTCAACCCTACGGCAGTGGCGAAATTGCCCCCGGCCATGGCGGTACGGACATCGGCCCCCTGAAAGACCAGGCCAAAGTGCTGATTGGCTACGAGTGCGACTCCCAACGCTACTTCGACATCCACCACACCGCCGCCGATACCTTCGATAAAGTAAACCGTCGGGAGCTGGAGCTCGGCAATGCCAGCATGGCGGCTTTGGTGTACCTGCTCAGTAAGTACGGGCTGTAAAAGGCAAAAGTCCGCCGTCCGAAAGGCCCGGTTCCCAACTATCCTTGCAACAGGACGTTGGCAACCGGGCCTTTCTCTTTTTTCATTACAACGTAACAAGCTGCTATGCCAATACCGGTCCTGTATTTATTGGCTATTGTGCCGCCCGAGCCAGTGCTGGGGCAGGTGTGGGCGCTCAAGCAGGAAGTACACCACCTGACCGGGAGCCGCAATGCCATTCGGTTACGCCCGCACATTACGCTCTGGCCGCCGCTGCACCGGCCCGCCACCTTTGCCCAGGAGGTGTACCCCGTCCTCAGCGCTTTTGCGGCGCAGCAGAAAGATTTTGCCGTGACGCTCAGAAACTTCGATTGGTTTGAAAACCGCACGCTGTTTGTCCGGGTTGAAACGAAAATTATTCTGCAGGAATTTAATGCGCGCCTGTCGAAATGGTGTCGAGACAAAGGCGTTGAAATTCCGCCGGAGAAACAACCGTTTACCCCGCACATGACCCTGGCTACCCGCGACCTGCCGGCTGATCAGATAAATACGCTCCGGCAACTTTTTGCCGCGCGGGTTTATTCAGCTACGTTTCCGGTAGCTGGTCTCACGCTATTCCGGCATTCAGGTACTGCCTGGGAAATTGCGGCAGAGTTTTCACTTACTCTCCAAAACTAATTTTGCCGCGCAGCTTATCCGGTCAAATTGCGGCGCTTAGCGCCATTTATATTCCTGCTGCGTTGCAGTGCAAACATGAAAAAACCTCGTACGGCCAGAGCAGTACGAGGTTTTTCTATGGGAGGCGTAAACTAAGCCGCTGCTTCCGACTTGCGTGGGCGGCCTGGGCGCTTGCCCGTGCCTGTAGAAGCCGCGCGGGGCTTACGCTCCTTCGTAGCGGGCTTGAAGCCGGGTTCCAGCATCGTATTGATTTCCGCAATCAGGTCCGCCACCTTGGCCATGTTCTTACGAATCTGGCCAAGTACAGCTTGGTTTTCCTCGGCGTTAGCCAGAATCTGTTGCAGCTTATTGAGGTCGGCAGTTGCCATGTGCTAGGGAGTTTTAAGAAGTAAACAAGGAAATGAAGAATTCTGGCTCAAAGGTGATGCAAAAATAACCATGAGACAACTACCTATTCGATAATACGGAAATTTGGTTTTGATTAAATCATTTTTAATGCAAATAAAACGTTGACTATCTGAAATACCGCTCAAAACTGCCAGTAAGTGGCTGCAACGCAGGCTTACAAATGTTCGGGTGGTTATGGAGGGTAAGAATAGATTATTGCTCGCATAATTTCCCGGGGTTACCCGACGGGCTATTTTATTTTGCGGGAAATTTAGCGGGGAAATACGGCGCATAGTCCGGCCGTTTTTGTTTTCGTGCATACAAAATCTAACCCAGACTGGTCGGGCCGGCGGCGCCAATTGGTACGCTGTCTACCGGTTGCGCTGCCCACCCCTAACGCGTACCTTCGCGGCCCCGCGCTCTACCAGGAGGCGGTAGGTCTTCCCGCTGATGCACCATTATCAGGCGTTTATCAGAAACGTAAAAAGAATAGCTGTTGCGCTGTGCCTGGCGTTAGTTGCGCGGCCCGCCAGCGCGCAACGCACTTCGGCGGCTGCCGAGCCCTATTGGGTGTTGCTGGGTGATAAAAAAGGGACTACCCTCGATGCCCGGCGTTATTTTACCCCGGCTGCCCAACGTCGGCGCCAGCGCCAGCACCTACCCGCCGCCGATAGCACCGACTTTCCCGTGCGGGCTGATTATGTGCAGGCCATCCGGCAGCGCGCAGATACCCTCACCTTTGTGAGCCGGTGGTTTAATGCCGTAGCGTGCCGGGCTACGCCAGCCCAGGTAGCTGCCCTGCAGCGGCTGCCCGGCGTGCGGGCCGTTGTTCGTCGCACGGTAAGCAACACCCCCGACGCTCAGCCTGCCGTGGTGGCCCCCGCTCCCCTGACCGGTCTCGACCTGCAGCTGGCCCGGCAGCAGACGGCTGCTCTGGGCCTGGGGGCCCTGCACCAGGCCCAGCTGACGGGCAAAGGCCTGCGCATTGCCATTTTCGACGTAGGCTTTTCCGGCACCGATACCCATGCGGCCTTTGCCCACCTGCGCAACAGCCAGCGGGTGGTAAGCACCTGGGATTTTATCCGGCAACGCCCTTTTGTGTATGACTACGGCACGCACGGCACGCAGGTGCTGTCGTGCCTGGCGGGGCAGCTGCCCGATGGCACCGGGCTGGGCGTCGCGCAGGATGCCGAGTTTCTGCTGGCCCGCACGGAGCGTGAGTACAGTGAGCGGTACAGTGAGGAGGAAGCCTGGCTGGCCGCCGTAGAGTGGGCCGACCGGAACGGGGCCGATATCATCAATTCGTCGTTGGGCTACACGGAGCGGCGCTATTTTCGGGAGCAGATGAATGGCCGAACCAGCCTGGTAGCCCGCGCCGCCGCGCTGGCCGTGCGCAAGGGCATGCTGGTGGTATGCGCCGCCGGCAACGACGGCGACGACCTCCGCTGGGGCATCGTAGGTACCCCGGCCGACCAGGACTCAGTGCTTTCCGTGGGCGGTATCGACCCGGCTACCTGGCTGCCCGAGTCCTTTTCTTCGCGGGGCCCCACCGCCAACCGGCACCTGAAGCCCAACGTGGTAGCCTTCGGGGAGGCCATTACGGCGGTGCCGGGCGGCTACGAGCGCACCGAAGGTACCTCTTTTGCCAGCCCGTTGGTAGCCGGGCTGGCCGCCTGCCTTTGGCAGCAGCAGCGTCAGCTCTCGGTGATGCAGCTTTTCCAGGCCCTGCAGCAGGCCGGTAGCCTATATCCGTACTTCGACTACGCCCAGGGCTACGGCTGCCCAACCGCTGCCCGCGCGTTGGCGCCGGCAGCCTCAGCCCCCAGCCCTACCTTTGACTTTGTGCGCACCGACTCAACGTTGCGGGTGGTGATACGGGAACAGCCAGCCGCAGGGCCGCTGCCCTATGAGGAAATAGCCGCCGCAGTGACTAGCACAGCAGTAGACGAAGAGCCGCTTTTGCCGGCTCAGGCAAAGGCACCTGCTTACCTCTACCTGCACGTAGCCGATGCCCGCGGCGTGCTGCGCACCTACGAGGTGCGGGAGGTTACCCAGCGCGTAGTGGCGCAGGTACAGCTGTCGGCACTGCTTCCTCAAGACGTGGTGCGCGTTGCCTTCAACGGCTACACTCATTCGTATACCGTGCAGCCATGAGAAGTATCTTTTTGCTGGCCCTTGGCTTGGGCCTGTGGAGTGCCCTGCCGGTGGCCGCTCAGCGGGTGCTGCTGCAGGGGAATGTGGCGGCGGATACGGCTGTTCAGCGCACGGGGCCTAACCGGGCCCGCTACGGACACCTGTACGTGGGCTACGCCGTGGCACTGGGCAGTAGTTCGGCCGCGGCGCCCGTTAGTCGGGCAAAATCCGGGGAGCTTTTTCTGGGCTGGCGGCAGAAATGGCGTCTCAGCCAAACGGCAGCCGTCGGTTTGGGCACTCAGTACAGCCGCCTGGCCTATCGGCTCACTCAGCAAGCCAGCAAGCAGGTGCCCACGGCTACCCTGCACAACCGGGAAAGCCTGGTGTGGCAACAACTGCAGGCCGAGCCCTTCGTGCGGCTGAACTTCGGGGCGCGGGGCAACGTCATTGGGCGCTACCTCGACCTGGGAGGCTGGGGAAGCTGGGCGTTTGCTACCCTGCATACTTACAAAGACAAACCCGGCGCTGCGGCCAAAACCGTGAAGGTGACCGAACAAGGCCTGCCTTATGCTGCGCGGTGGGCTTATGGCGCCAGCCTGCGCCTGGGTTCGGGGCGCTACGCCCTCGTGGCCCGGCGCCGCTTTTCCGAGCCGTGGCGCGGGACGGCCGTAGCTGCCTGGTCCGATCTTCCCCGCTGGACGGTAGGATTGGATTTTGGCTGGCTGTGATGCCAGGTACTTAGGTTAACTTCCCGCCCTCTTTACCGTATGTGCCCCTAGAATGCAGCGGGCGGGCTACTCTGCCGGCTGTTCAACTAGCTGCAGTCAGCACTTCCCGGGGCAAATTCCCCACATAGTACATTACCCGGTTATTCTTTGCCCGACGCCGTTTCGCTCTTCCCATGAAAAAACTGCTCCTTCCCGTGTCCTTCATCCTGTTGCTGCTGCAGGCTTCCTGCATCACCACGGAGCGTGAATCGGCCACGTCTAAAAATGCCGACCGGGTGTTTTCGCCTACGCCCGAAGGCCAGCGCGCCCGCCTGACGCCTACCAGCGTGCTCAACTCCGTGCGCACTGCCCACGAGTTTTCCGACCCCAAAGCCAAGGACCGGTTTGTGCTGCTCCTGCAGGGTACCAAAATTATCAGTAGCAAAGCCCGCTTCCTGATCATTTCCAGCAAAGGCGACACCCTCCGCAATGAGGTGATGCCGGCCCTGGCTCTACTCAATGAGCGGGATTTAGAAGACCCACAGGCTGCTACCGTTCGTGACAAGGAAATTGCCATTCTCAAATCGATGAACAATTTCTTTAGCGAGGATAAATTTACGTCCCCGGCCGTGCCCCGCACCATGGAAGCCGCCACAGTAGACGACCAGGAAGCCTGGCAGGCCGTGCGCGAAGACAACCGCTCCGTGGGGTTCGACTACACGGCGGCCGGTGGCCGGGAACGTCGCTTGGCGTATGCTCGCAAGCTGAACAAAACGGTGATTGTAGCGGAGTAACAGCTGCCTTCGGAACCTGAGAAAAAAGAAAAGCTCCAGCTGTAAGGCTGGAGCTTCTGTATGAAATAGGGAGAGGCCACGGGGAGGCGAGGGCAGGAATAGGGGCAGCTTTTACCAACTAAAGCTGCCCCATACTTCTCCAGTTCACCGCAGCCAAGGTAACTGGCCGTAAGTGAAGATGCGGTGAAGAAAAAGGGCTATGACTTTCGTTGGTTCTGAGGGAGCCAACCGAGTAGGCCGGCCTCGTTGCGCACCAGCCAGTAGCCTCCAAACGCACCCAACACAGCCACGGCACTACGTGCGGGTAAGGCATTGAGTGCCGGAGCCCCGGCTTTGGGCCAGGCCAACAAATCGGCTGCCGCAGGTACGGTTTCGCGGCGCAGGGGCTCAGCGGCCGGTGTTACCGCACGGGTGAGAAGGTAGCCAACTTGACCGTCAGGCTGTTCCACGCGGTACCAGTCGGCCTGGGCGCCCAGTACATAAAGGGCAGTAGCGCGGGGCAACGAGGTTAGCTTTTCGGCTTTGGCAGCGGGACTGCGGCGCAGGTCGGTGGCTTGGTCGCGCACGCGCACCCACTGGCCCAGCCGCGCGGACAAGCTGCGTGGGGCCGCCGGTGCGGCATCGGCGCGGCGCACGAAGGGGTAAGGGTCCACGGCCCCGCGGCCGGCGCGGTACACGCCAAAGTGCAGGTGGGGCTGGGTGGTGCGGGCATTGCCGGTGTTGCCCACCAGCCCCAGCGTGTCGCCCATGCGTACCTGCTGGCCGGGCTGCACCAGTTGCCGGTCGAGGTGGGCGTAGTAGAGGTGCTGGCCGTGGGCAGCATCGGCCAGCCACACCACTTTGCCACCCCGTGGCGTTTCATTTACGCGGGTGATATAGCCGGTTGCGGCCGCCACCACCGGCGTACCGCGTCTGGCAAAGATGTCGATGCCCTCGTGCAAGCGGGCACCCTGGTCGCGTTCGGCCCCCCAGAAGGAACCCACGGCCACATCGTTCTTGCCCTGCACCGGGAAGGAAAGGGAAGGAGTGCGCTGTATGCGCAACGTGTAGCGGCCGGTGCGCAGCAGCTCGGGCTGCACGCGCAGCAGGTGCTGCCGGTCGTCTTCCACCACGTAGCTAAAGGAAAGGGTGGTCGTGTCGGCCGATGCCAGGTGGGTGGGTGCGGCGCGGTCGGGCTGCAGCTCGAAGGCGTCCAGAAACACGTGGGCCTGGGTGCCGGGCGCAATGGCCAGACTTACGCGCACGGTTTCGCCGGCGCGCACGGCGTAGCGGTAGGAGGCGGCAGTGGCGCGCTCGGCCCGGAAGTAACCGGTTTCCTCAAAAGGCAGCGTCACAACCAGCGAGTCACGCAGGACCTGATCGGCGGCGGCCAGCCAGTCGCGACCGAGCGCAGTACCATCGAGGCCGGCCTGCCGCAGGCGGCGGGCGTAGGTTTCGTGAGGGGTGGTGGGCTGGTGAAAGATGCCCTGCAGGGTTTGCTGCTTGCCGCAGGCCGCCAGCACAAGGAAAACAAACAAATAGAGCGCGGAGCGCAGAGAAAACGGCATAGACGAAGTTCGATTCTACTTAAAACCCCGATTTGTGCCGGGTAGTTCGCCGGGAGGCTGAACTAGGAAAAGCAGCCGTGCACACGCAGTTCTCAGGCACGCCGGTGAAACGCGGGTGCGGAAAACCGTATTATTGCCTTGTTTTCGCTGTTCTGATTTTGCTTATGTTTTCCCCTGCCCGCATTGTTGCTATCCGCAAAAGCAAAGGTTTTTCTCAGGAGATGCTGGCGGAGCAGGCAGGGGTAGGCCTGCGGACTATTCAGCGAGTAGAGCAAGGTGAAACCATACCCCGGGGGCACACGCTGCAGGCCCTGGCGACGGCGCTGGGTGTGTCATTGGAGGACTTGCGTGCGGAGCCGGAGCGTGTAGCAACCCCAGCGGCTGAAGTTCCTTCGGCTGAATTCACACCCAGAATAACTGTACCGAAACTGCCCGAGCCTCTGGCCGGGCTAAATCAGGAGTTGAGCCAGACGGATGCGCTGGTGAGTGCCTCGGAGCCAACTCCGCAAACTGCGCTGGTAACTACACCGCCCGGGCCGATTGTCACGCACTACAGTCCGTTGCGGCCCGACCCGGAGTTTCTGCAGCTCCTCAACCTGAGTGCCCTGAGCTTGCTGGTGCTGCCCTTGCTCAACATCATCGTCCCATTTGTGCTTTGGCGTAGAAGGCGGCATACTATCCTGCACGCGGCGGAAGTGGGGCGGCGGGTGCTGGGCTTTCAGATTCTGTGGCAAGTGGGCAGCTTCTTCGCTTATACCTTACTGATGGTGGGCTACCAGGTAGCGCATGCGCTGGATATGCCGCTGTGGCGCGGCGGGTATTTGGCGGTTTTTATCGGGTCGTATCTGCTCAATGTACTGACTGTAGTGTACTACGCCGGGCGGCTGCGGCGGGGTGATTTAACTATTTATCGAGTCAGGCTCTAAACGTAAGTTTCTGCTAAAAAGCGGGTTGTAGTTAATGGCGGGAAAATGGCGGCAAAATGACGCAGGGGCTGGCAACGAAACCGGCTAGGTTTGCCTCCGTCTTCTAACCTTCTCTTTTTCTCGCTATGAAAACGCTTGCCAAAATCCTGCTCTCCGTTGTCGTGTTGCTCGTCGTGAGCGGTATTGGTGGCTACTTCTACATGAAGCAGAAGTTTGCCCCGCCCGCCAACCAGCTCACCGTAGCGGGCCTGCCCGCCTCCGGCGACCTGCGCTGGTGGGCCGATACCACGGCCAAGCCGGCCATTCCGCACGCTGGGCTGCTGGTGCCCGTCCGGCTGCCCAACTGCCCCCGCACGTGCTTTTTGCAGGTCGATACCGGTGCTCCCTATACTGTGCTGTACGCTAACCAGCTGGATACCCTCACCCGACACTACCCCAGCTTGGGTACCAGCCTCAAGCTCCAGGGAAACGTGGTACCTGAATTCCGCTTTACCATGGGTGGTGCTCAGGTGACGGTTGGCAACACCAAGGTGCTGCTTCAAGGAGCTGGCACGCTGCCCGCCGACAGCCTTGCACCATACATCATCGGCTCCCTCGGTACCGACGCCTTGGACGGCCGCGTGCTGATACTTGACTACGCCGCTGGCCATTTCACGCTGAGCAACGAAGTGCCTGCTCCGCTGGCTGCCCGCGCCACCTTTGCGCCGCTGGCGTTCAAAGAGCGCCGCGTGCTGCTGGATGCCACTCTCGACGACAAACCCCGTCAGCTGCTATTTGACTCGGGGACCAGCGCCTATAACCTGCTCACCAGCCAGGACAACTGGCAAGAAATGGCCACGCCCGGCGCCCCCGTTCGTACCGATACCACCAATTCCTGGGGCAAAAAACTGCTGCTCTATACCGTACCCACTGCGGCCAAATTCCGCTTCGGCTCCGCGGAAGTTCCGCTGGGCACCGTCACGTACATGACCGGCATGAACCTGATGCAGGAAACCCTGATGCGCTTTTCGGGTATGGATGGCATGCTGGGCAACGAGCCTTTCGTGGGCGGCGCGCTGATTCTGGATGTGAAGGGTGGCCGCTACGGCATCGTGCGCAGCTAACCTTTGTGTGGCCCGTGCGGTTACGGCAGAGGCCCTACAAAGAAAGCCCGGACTGGAAAGTTCGGGCTTTCCCGGCTGCGTTGTCAGGGTAGATTCTACCTTTACGCTCCACCCATTTCCCGCCGCCTATGAAACTCGTTGAATGCCCCCGCGACGCCATGCAGGGCTGGACTACGTTCATTCCTACCACCCAGAAAACCGCCTACCTCAACGCCCTGCTGCGGGTGGGGTTCGACACCCTGGACTTCGGCTCGTTCGTCTCGCCCAAAGCTATTCCGCAACTCGCCGACACGGCGGAGGTATTGGAAGGATTGGACCTAAGCCAGTCAGGTACGCGGCTGCTGGCTATTGTGGCTAACCTGCGCGGGGCCGAAACCGCCGCCCAGCATCCGCAGATCCGCTACATCGGCTTTCCGCTCTCGGTGTCCGAGACGTTTCAGCAGCGCAATACCAACAAAAGCATCACCCAGGCCCTCGACGACGTAGCCCGCATGCAGGAACTGTGCGTCCGCACCGGGCAGGAGCAGGTAGTGTACCTGAGTATGGGCTTCGGTAACCCCTACGGCGACGCCTGGAGCCCCGCTGTGTTGGGCGACTTCACCCAAAAGCTCGATGCCCTGGGCGTGGGCATTGTGGCCTTGTCGGATACCATTGGGGCTAGCACGCCCGCCACCATTGCCCCGCCGTTCCGGGAGCTTTCGGCTGCGTTTCCGCACATCGAGTTTGGGGCCCACCTGCATACCACTCCCGATACCTGGCGCGAGAAAGTGCAGGCCGCCTACGAGGCCGGGTGCCGCCGCTTCGACGGCGCCCTGGGCGGCTACGGCGGCTGCCCCATGGCTGCCGATGCCCTCACCGGAAACATGCCCACTGAGCGGCTCATCGAATATTCTCGGCAAGCTGGGGAGGAACTCCACCTGAACCTAGAGGCCCTAGCCGAAGCGGAAGGGCTGAATCAGCAGATTTTTGCCGGGCATTAGCCGTACTTTGCACACAAAATCGACTGTTATCCTGAGCGGAGCGAAGTACCTTAGTGCGTTTGAACGACATGTTCTGACGTGCTAAGGTCCTTCGCTCCGCTCAGGATGACAGATGTTTTCGTCAGATTCTGCCTGCCATGCCCATTGCCGTCGACCTGTTTATTCCCTGCTTTGTAGACCAGATTTTCCCGCACACGGCCCTGAACATGGTGAAAGTGCTGGAGGCCGTGGGCTGCGAGGTGCATTACAACGCCAACCAAACCTGCTGCGGGCAGCCCGCCTACAACGCGGGCTATAAAGCCGAAGCCTGCACCGTAGCCCGCAAGTTTCTGCACGACTTCCCGGCCGGCGCATCCGACCGCTACGTAGTGAGTCCCTCGGCTTCGTGCGTGGGTATGGTGCGCAACGCCTACGCCGAGCTGTTTGAGGGCACCGACGACCAACCCCGCTACTACGGCCTGCAGCGCCGCATTTTCGAGCTAACCGAATTCCTGGTGGACGTGCTGGGCATTACTGAGATACCCGGCTCTGCGCTGACGGGCCAGTACACCTACCACGACTCCTGCTCGGCCCTGCGCGAGTGCGGTATCAAGGAAGCGCCACGGCTGTTGCTGGATGCTGTAACTGGCCTGGAGCGGCTGGAAATGGCCGAAAATGAAACCTGCTGCGGCTTCGGTGGCACCTTTGCCGTGAAGTTCGAGGCTATTTCGGTGGCCATGGCCCAGCAAAAGGTGGAGCATGCCTTGGCCACGGGCGCCCAATACATTATCAGCACCGACACGAGCTGCCTGATGCACCTCGACGCTTACATCCGCCGCGAAAACAAGCCCATCAAAACCCTCCACGTAGCCGACGCCCTGGCCAGCGGATGGTAAAATTGTCTTGCTTCGGCTTGCTTGAAAAGTATCGGGAAGCCCAAACACAACAACGCCTCGGTTATCTAGCCGAGGCGTTGTTGTGTTTATAAACTACTGCACTGCGGGCAATTACATTCCATTAGTGACTAGAGGAGCTTCTGCACACGCTCCTTTAAGCCTTCGGAAGCTTCGACCAACGGCAGGCGGACGGCGGGGGAGCAGAGGCCCAGGCTGGCCAGCGCGGCCTTCACGCCTACGGGGTTGCTTTCCTCGTACATCAGCGGGTTGATTTCGAGGAAGTCGAAGAGCAGCTTGCTGGCCTTGGGGAAGTCACCGGCCAGGGCGGCGCGGGTCATGTCGCAGAACCGTTTGGGGAAGGCATTGGCCAGTACCGAAATCACGCCCACGGCCCCGAAAGAAACCAAGGCGGTGGTCATCAGGTCGTCGCCGCTGATGAGCAGGAAGCCGTGGGGCTTGCCCTTGGCAATGGCCATGCATTGCTCCAGGTTGCCGCTGGCCTCCTTGATACCCAAGATGTTGGGGTGTTGGGCCAGGCGCAGGGTGGTAGCCGCCGTCATGTTGGACATGGTGCGGCCCGGCACGTTATAAAGGATGATGGGCAGGGGAGAGGCTTCGGCCAGGCGAAGGTAGTGCTGAATGATGCCCGCCTGACTGGGCTTGTTGTAGGCTGGGCTAACCGACAGAATAGCTGAGACGCCCGCCAGATCAGTGGTGCGCAGCTGCTGCTCCACGGCCGCCGTATCGTTGCCTCCAATACCGTAGACCAGCGGCACGCGGCCCTTGGTTTGCTGGCGCACCACGTCCAGAATGCCGCGGCGCTCCTCGGCCGTGAGCGTGGGCGACTCGGCCGTGGTGCCGTTGATGACCAGGTATTCGGCTCCGCCCTCAATAATAAAATCTACGAGCCGACGCAGAGCCGGGTAGTCGATGGCGTGGTCGGAGGCGGTGAACGGGGTAACCAGGGCCACGCCGGTACCGTGTAGTTTGTCCATGCGGAGAATAAGCTGTTGTTTTGTAGAGGGGGACGAGCCGCCGCGAAGGTACGCAAAGCCCGGCTTCCCGCCATTTCTCCCTTTTCGCCTGACGTCCGGCCAAGCCCTGCCGCTCGTTGAACTTTGTCCATGATTCGCTTCCGCACCCCGCTTACCCTGGCTTCGGCCTCCCTGGCCGCCGGCCTGTTGCTTTCCAGCTGCGAAACCAAGCCCGCTACTACTTCGGAAAACCCCACGGCCGCGGCAGTGCCCGCCGACTCCGCCGCCACGGCTGCCCCCGCTGCCCCGGTTGATGCTACCACCAAGGCCCCTAGCCCCGGCGAAATTCCGGCGGCCCAGCGCGCCGATGCCGCCGCTATCCTGGCCCGGCCGCAGGTGCCCATCCTGTGCTACCACCAGATCCGCGACTGGCGCGCCAAAGACTCAAAAGGTGCTAAGGATTACATAGTTCCAGTAGCCCAGTTCAAGGCGCAGATGAAGATGCTGGCCGACTCCGGCTACCACACCATTCTGCCCGATCAGCTTTACGCCTACCTCACCACCGGGGCCAAACTGCCGAGCAAGCCCATCATGCTCACCTTCGACGATACCGACCTCGACCAGTTCACGGTGGCCAAGCCCACGCTGGATAAGTATGGCTACAAGGCGGTGTATTTTATTATGACCGTGAGCCTGGGCCGCCCTAACTACATGAGCAAGGCACAGGTGAAACAGCTTTCCGACGAAGGCAACATCATCGGCTCCCACACTTGGGACCACCACAACGTGAAGAAGTACGAAGGCCAAGACTGGGTGACCCAGATCGAGAAGCCTACCAAAACTCTGGAGGAAATTACCGGCAAAAAGATCAACTACTTCGCTTATCCCTTCGGCTTGTGGCGCCCCGAGTCCATTCCCGAGCTGAAAAAGCGGGGTATGGACGCCGCCTTCATTCTGGCTGAGAAGCGCGACCAGCAGGACCCGCTCTACACCATCCGCCGCATTATTGCCAGCGGGTACTGGAGCCCCCGCACGCTGCACAACAGCATCGTGCAGAGTTTCTAAACCACGGATTCGCGCGGATTAGACGGATTGCACGGATTTTGTGGACGATTCGCGCTACTCTGTTTGTCATCCGGAACGCAGGGAAGGACCTTCTCACGTTACAGCAAGATGCGCTGGTGTGAGAAGGTCCTTCCCTGCGTTCAGGATGACAAACACTAAAAAAGCCTCGCTGCGTGCAAGGCTTTTTTAGTGTTTAGACAGCAGAAGGAGCCGTCCGCAAAATCCGTGCAATCCGTCTAATCCGCGCGAATCCGTGGTTTCGTTGTTTGCAAGTCTTTCAGCGCCCCGGCATTTACCACTTTCCGTACCCCCTGCTGGCGCATGAGGGCAGCCGCTTTGCTGCTGCGGTTGCCGCTGGCGCAATACAAAAGGTAGGTCTGCGTAGTATCGAGTTGAGCTACCTGCTGGGCAAAGTCGGCGGCTTTGAAGTTAATATTTCGGGCCCCCGCGAGGTGACCGGCAGCATACTCCTCGGGGGTGCGCACGTCCAGGACTACTACCTGGCGTTTGCGGATAAGTTTAGCCGCCTTGGCCGGGGTAACGTCGGGTGGAGGCGGAGCGGGTGCCTGCGCCAGTGCTACTTTACCCGTGAGAAGGGCCACCAGCACCCAGAGTAATCCGGCACGAAGAAGTTTCATAAGGAAGGGTGAAGTGGAAGGAGTCTACCAGCGGTGCTGCCTGGGTAAAGTCTAAAACAGCGAAGTCTGCCCGTTGGTGCCAACCGGGGGCTGCGGCCCACGTTGCGGCGCTGCCTCCGCGCCGGACGTGAGGCTGTCAGTAGGCTCGGACGCTGAAGCCGCGGGTTCCTCGCCCGTGGGCAGCATGGCCAGCAGCTCGGCTTCCGAAATGATGGGTACTTTCAGCTCAGTGGCTTTTTCGCGCTTGGCAGGACCCATTTTGTCGCCGGCTACCAGGAAAGAAAGCTTCTTGCTGATGGAGCCCGTGATTTTGCCGCCGTGCAGCTGAATGAGTTCCTGCAGCTCCTCCCGGCTGTGCTCGGCAAATACGCCCGAAAGCACAAAGGTTTGCCCAGCCAGCCGGTCACTTTTTGCCTGGGGAACTTCGCCGGTAAGGGCTAGCTGGACGCCTGCCGCCCGCAGCCGCTCAACCAGGTCGCGGTTTTCGGGCTGCCCAAACCACGCGGCCACCGATTCAGCAATGACGCCACCCACTTCTGGCACGGCCGCCAGCTCGGCCCCCGAGGCTGCCGCCAGCGCGTCGATGGTGCGGTAGTGGTAGGCTAGCTTCTCGGCTACGGTTTCGCCCACGTAGCGGATACCCAGCCCATAGAGCACTCTATCAAACGGCACCTGCTGGCTTTGCGCCAGCCCGGCAACCAGCCGCTGCACCGATTTTTCGCCCAGGCGCTCCAGCTGGGCCAGCTCGGCGGCCTTGGCGGGCAGGTCGTAGAGGGAAGCTGCGTCCGTCACCAACCCTAAGTCAAAGAAACGACCGACGGTTTCGGCGCCCAGGCCGTCGATGTTCAGCGCCTTGCGCGAAACGTAGTGCTCCAGCTTGGCTTTCAGCTGGGGCGGGCAGCCCCGGTCATTTGGGCAGCGGAAGTGTGCTTCACCCTCGGGCCGCACCAGCGGCGTGCCACAGGCCGGGCACTCGGTGGGGTAAACAATGGGTTCGGCCTGGGCGGGCCGGGCGGCTACATCCACGCCCGTAATCTTGGGAATGATTTCCCCGCCTTTTTCCACAAAAACGGTGTCGCCCACGCGCAGGTCGAGGGCGGCAATCTGGTTGGCGTTGTGCACCGAAGCGCGCTTGACGATGGTGCCGGCCAGGGGCACGGGCGTGAGTAAGGCTACGGGCGTGACGGCCCCGGTGCGCCCTACCTGGTACTGAATGCCCAGGAGTTGGGAGCGGGCAGCCTCGGCCGGGTACTTGTACGCAATGGCCCAGCGTGGACTTTTAGCCGTGAAGCCCAGCACTTCCTGCTGCTGCAGGTCGTCTACTTTTATCACGATGCCATCGGTAGCTACCGGCAACTCGAACCGCGCTTTCTCCCACTGATGAATGAAGTTTAGTACTTCTTCGATGGACCCGCACAAGCGCCAGGTATCGGATACTGGCAGGCCCCACTGCTTCAGGGCGGCGAGGGCGGCGCTGTGGGTGGGAAAATCGGTGCGGCGCGGGCTAAGGTAGCTGTAGGCGTAGAAGCGCAGCCGGCGGTTGGCCACCTGAGCCGAGTCCTGGAGCTTGAGCGTGCCCGAGGCGGCGTTGCGCGGGTTGGCCAGCAGGGCTTCGCCATTTTGCTCACGCTCCTGGTTCAGGTCGTTGAAAACGGAAAGCGGCATGAAGATTTCACCGCGCACCTCAAAATCCTGGGGTTGGCCGGGTGCCGGGCGCAGGTGCAAAGGCAGGGTTTTGATGGTGCGCACGTTGCTGGTTACCACGTCGCCGCGGGTACCGTCGCCGCGCGTGACGCCGCGCGTGAGCTGGCCATTCTCGTAGGTCAGGCTCATGGCCACGCCATCGAACTTCAGCTCACACACATACTGGTAGGAGGCACCTTCGAGGCCCCGGCGGACCCGCTCATCAAACTCCCGCAAGTCGGCCTCAGAATAGGTGTTGGCCAGGCTGAGCATGGGAAAACGGTGCTCCACCGTAGGAAACTGTTTGGTGATGGTGCCGCCCACGCGCTGGGTAGGCGAGTTGGCTAAGGCCAGTTCGGGGTACTGCCGCTCCAGCTCCTGCAACTCCCGCAGCAGGGCATCAAACTCCTGGTCCGATACCTCGGAAATATCGTTCTGGTAATACTGGTAGTTGAGGTGGTGCAGCTGCTCGGTGAGGCGCTGGATTTTCTGCTGTATGGCGCTCAAGTCGGACATAGAAATGGAAGGCAAGGGGCGGCGGGATAAGTCTGCAAGTACGGCAACCACGCGGTTACGGCCCAAAAAAAGAAGGGCCCACCAAAGCGGTGGGCCCTTCTTTTAGAAAAACAGAGTAGCAAGCGTTAACGCACCAGCACGCCGTCGGCCATAAAGCTGAGCTGAGTTTCGGGCTTGGTAATGGCGGCAATTTCCTTGGCCGATTTGCCCCCATCCTTGGCATAATGCTGGAGCTCATCCACGGGCACTTCGCGGCGGTGTGCCCAGCCTTCTACCACCACGGTTTTGCCGGCTATATCCTTGGGCACAAAGAAGGCGTAGTCGCGGAACCGCACGCGCATGGTTTGCTTTTCGGGCAGCTGCATGGTCAGCCAGCAGCCCTTGGCCTGGCACACGGCGTCGGTGGTACCTACCAGCTTCACGCGGGCCGAGTCGCGAGAACCCAGCAGCTTGGGCAGCTCAGCCACGGCTACGGCACCATCCGCGGTAATGGTTTCACCAAAAGTGTTGGCGGGCTTTTCGGGCTGGGGTGCGGTGGCCGCATCAGGCTTGGTGGTTTCCTGGGTAGTAGTCGGGCCCGACTGGCAGGCAGCCAGGAAGAGTCCCAGCAAGTAAATGGGCAAGCGTTTCATATCGACGGGCAAGAAGCAGATGCAGCCAGCAAGTTAAGATAAAACCCGGTTGCGCTCAATACCCCTGCTTAGAGCGTATTAAAGCGTACGGCGGGCCAGTACGCTGGTGCTCTGGAGCTTGTTGTTCTTGTCGTACACCTCCGTGCGGATCAAACCCACGCTCGGGTTGTAAAAATCCACGACGCGCTGCGTAGTCCGGCGGACGATGTCGGGTTTGGGCTGCACGGCGGCTTCCCGCTCCGATTCTACTTTATAGCAGGCAAAGGAGCCCGCCGGCACCGTTATCGTCTCCTGAGCGCCCACCACGCGCCGGTTCTGTACCCGCGTGTACACCTTGGCAATGTCTACCGCCGAGCTGCGTACTTCCGTTACGATACCGCCCGTAGGCAGACGGGTACCGGCGGCGGGCTGGTGCGGCCAGGCAATAGGCGTAGGCGCATCCGTGAAATACCGGTCGCGAAAGGAGCGGAGGTTGTCGAACTCCAGCTCGGCGGTGCCATCCGTAAAGGCCGTATCCTGGCGGCAGCGGAAGGTGAGGTCCTGCTGATGAAGCAGCTTGCCGTCGGCATCGTAGCGGCCGCTCTTCAGGAGTACCGTAGTGGTTTTTACCGTGCCTTTTTTGTTGGTTTCTTCCCCAAACCCAACCACGCGCTGGCGCAGCTCACCCAGGGCCTTGCCGTTGGCGTCAGTAAGCGCATAAAGCAGCTCGCTGGAGCTGGTCAGCCCAAAGGGGTGAGCACAGTCGGGGGCCGCGCCCGAAGCCACGGGGGCCGCAGAAGCTGGGGCGGCAGCGACCGGGCTGGCTTGCGCAGGCGTGCCGGCTTCGGGCCGGGTAGCGGAGGAACTAGCGGAAGAGCAGGCGGCACCAAAGAGCAAAAAAGCCGGTGCAAGCAGGGAGAAACGAGCGTACATGGGTAGCAGGATAAAGCGCAGCTTTGCTGGCATTGCCCCACATACGCAAATCCCGCTATTTGGATAAAGCTCCTCGGTAGAGAGTAACTTCCCCGGGGTAGGTTGCGTTTGCTGCTGGCAGGCCGTAGTTTGCACCCCCGCGGCACAGGGCCGCCTTTCCACCCGATTTACCTCCCTCTTGTATGGCTGACTCTTCCGCTGCCTCCGCTAACTGGGCCGACATGGCCGCTTCCCTGCTTTCGAAACTCTCCGGGGGCGTGGAGCTGGGGTGCACCTTCGACCAAATGGAAGTGCAAGTGCCCAACGCCCAGAACCCCCAGGGGGCCCCCAGCACCTGGCGCATCAACGGCTCGGTGCGCATCCGTACCCGTGGCGAAAACCCACCCGCCGCCACCCCGCCCGCCGCTCCAAAACCCGCACAACTTGGCTAAGGGCCTTGATATCGAAGCCCGGCTGGTCATTTCCCGTGGCCGCGACGATATTCAGATTGCGGCCTCAGGAACCTACCTCATCGTGAATATTCCCAGCCAGCGGGTGCTTGATGAGTTGACGGCCGGCGACAAAACGGCGGCACCCAAAACGCCCAAGCCCCCCGGCACGCCCAACGCCTTACAGCAACTGAACATGCTGGCGCTACGCCTCGGCTTGGTGCTGGACTTGCGGGTGGCCGGCAAAACCTACGTGACCTTCGGGACGGGACGTAGCCCCAAGATTACGTTCAACGCTGTGCTGGGCAAAATAGGCTCTTTTTTTCGTAGTGAATAACCGAAAAATACCATAGCCCCGGCCTGGTTTTTACGTATCTTGGCAGGTAAGCCCACGCTGGAAAAAAAAGGTTTTGGTCCGAATCAAAATGCTGGTCGGCAGGGTTACGAGTAAGTACGCCTTTTGCTGCGTTTCCCATGAGCCCCGAACAACCCGACAAGCATCGTCCCAACACCGTAGGCGCCGGACAGCCCGCCTCTACTTTTTCCCGTATGGAGCGCGTCCCGCCGCTGCTCCTTATTCTGTATCTGAGCATTGGCGCGGTAGGCGTCCTGTTTGCCGTGCTGCTTGGGGCCTACCTGTACACGCGTCTGCGCAGTGGTATTCCACTTGGGCTTTATGCGCTGCCGCGGGTGTTTTCCCTGAGCACCATTGCCCTGCTGCTCAGTAGCTATACCCTCAGCCAGGCTCCGCGCCTTTACCAGGCTGATAACCTGCCTGGGTTGGTGCGCTGCCTTGGCGCCACGCTGCTGCTCGGGCTTCTTTTCACGGGCTTGCAGGCCCTGGGCTGGCAGCAGTTGTTGGTGGGCGGCGCAACGTTCACCGGGGAAGCCAGTGCCACGTACATCTACCTGCTTTCGGCCCTGCACGTGGTGCACTTGCTGGGCGGGGTGCTGTTTCTTATGTCGTTGCTCTGGCGTGCCCACCATGCCAGCCGGGATGGGGTGCGCACCCTGTTTTTTATCCGGAACCCGTACCGCCGTTTGCAGCTTCGGATGCTGGGAATTTACTGGCACTTCATTGATGGTCTCTGGCTGGTGATGTTCGGGCTCTTCCTGTTTTTTTACTAATTGGCCAGCATTAAAACAATGCCTCTCCACCCAAGCTGCCAGCTGAGTGGGGAGGCATTGTTTTAATCATAGGTTGGCGCTTACCGGGCAATGGTGATGGTGCCCTTAAACCGCGTCTTGTTGGTAAACTCGATGAGGTAATAGTACACGCCTTCCGGCAGGCCGCCGCCGTCCCAACTGAAGCTGCGGTTTTGGGAGCGGTACACCTGGGTACCCCAGCGGTTGAAGATTTTGATGTCGCCAAACCGGTTATTGCAGAGGTCGGGCGGCAGCACGTTGCCGAGTTCAAACCGGTTGTTTTTACCGTCGGCGTTGGGGGTGAAAATATTGGGCGGTAGGAAAGCCGGGGAAGCCGGCCGCAACACTTCAAAGCGTACCGTCTGTTGCCGCGGCTGGGGCCGGCAGGTGCTTTCCTGCAAGGTAAACGTCACCTCCAGAGGCTGGTTCTCCAGGGCGGCGCAGGTGGCCTCCCAGCGGAAGGTGCCGGTCGCTTTGCCCCGGCCATCCTGGTGCGTAAACTGCATGCCCATGCTGGCCAGGTCCATGTTCTTGCCGGCGGCCGTCATGGTCAGGTCATTGGGGTCGGCGTCGGTGCCCAGTAGGGTAGCCTCGTAGATGCCGCCCAGGGGCAGCGTAACAACTACCGGCGGTGCCTCCGGCACCGGGGAGGAAGTCGGGAAGGTAGAAGTGAGTTCCGGGGCCTCGTTTTCGTATTCTACCACAATGGGTATGACAAGCCGCTGGGTCTGGACGGCGTAACATTCCGAGGTGGATGTGAGCAGGAATTCAAATTCGTGCAGGCCCCGGTCGATGGCGGCGCACGGAACCGTCCAGGAAAAGTCTCCACGCACTTCTCCGGCGGACGTTGTAAGGCCGAGCGTGGCGCCCAGCGGAGCGGCCTCAAAGCCCAAGCCCCGCATGGTAAGGCTAAGCTGGTCCTGGTCCGGGTCCTGGCCGATGGCGGCAAAGTTTACCACGTCGCCGGGGTGCACCCGCAGCGGCAACTGCGCCGTAGTCAGTAAGGTGGGTGGCTGATCGGGCGGCGCGGCGGCGGAGAAGGCTACGCGGACAGTATCCAGCTTAGGCAGACTGCAGCCGTTGTCTGCTACAATAAATTCGAGCTGGTAGACTTTGCCCTGGGTATTGAAACACTTGGGAAAGCACACCGTGGAAACCAGCACATCGGGGTTGCCCGGCGAGCGGACAGTACCCGTGGTGACGGTGGGCGTGGGCAGCTTCTCGGAAAAGTTGACGGCCCGCATACTTAACTTGAGGCGAGAGGCGGCATCGGGGTCGGTAAAACGCAGCTGAAAGCACCGGGCTTCGCCGGCTGCAAATGCCAGGGTGCCCGTGGGCGTGTGCGGCAGCACCTGGCCCTGGGCCTCTACCTGCAGCTGGGGTGACTGGTTACGCGGACAATTGATGATGAGCATCTGAAAATCCCGGCGCACTTCCCCGATTTTCACCCCGTTGCGGTATTCCGAGCACTTGATGCCAAAAACGAACAGCCCCAGCTCCGTGGGGAGTACTTCGAGGCGGCCCGTCTGGGCATCGATGCGCAGGTTGGGCGTGCCGGGAATCTGCTTATCCTCGCTCAGGCCAGTTCGCCACCGCACGAGGGAGTAGGGGGCGGAGGCCGGCCGGTCGGGTTTGGGGTCCCCGGAGGTGCTGTGCCCATTCAGCGGCGTCACCATCTCATATACCAGCTGGTCGCCATCCGGGTCCTGGCCACCAAAATCATAGTAGAACAGCTCCCCTTTGCAAGCGTAGTCGCTCAGAGGGGGAAATAAACTGGGGCTGGAATTGCGGAAGGCTTCGCCGTTCGCCTGCACCACGCCCGGAAACTCTACGAGAAATGCTTGCCCGGCGGCGCCGGGGTTCTGAATGTTGGCAATTACCCGGTTGCGGCAGCACCGCTCCACGGTAGCATAGTAGCCATTGAGGCTGCGATACTGCTTGCGGTGCAGCACCAGCTCACGGGCGTATATCAGCCGCCGCGTGGTAAGGCTGGCATTTGAGCACGCAGGGTCTGAGTAATCAACCAGGGTATTCTGCAGCAGGGGCAGGGGCAACTCCTCCACAAAGCGGTTAGTGCCTTTCTCGTAGATAGCGGCCGTCAGGCTCTGATCCAGCGCCCCAGGGTCCCCATTCACGGCATCGAAATACACGACTAGGTTGAGCACGTACGTACTGTCCCGCAAGTGCTGCATTCCCATTTCGCCCCCCACAATATGTGTCGCGTAGCTGCGGCCTGGAAGTAGCAGCAGGCAGCAAGCCCACACCAGCAGTATCAGTCGAATCATGCCCTTGCAGTTGGTAGAATACAAAGCAAGATAAGAGGTTCCGCTGCTGGGTACACCATTGGTTTTTCAGAACCCAGAAAGTTTAGTGCGTATTTTGGCGGCACATATCCTGGATGTAATTCCCCTGCCCACCCATGAAACAAACCCTACTGTATTTGCTGGCCCTGCTGCTGCCTGCTCCCTTGGCCCTGGCGCAGCTGGCTACGCCCGCCCCCGCCACTGCCAATCTGAACGTTAGTACCGCCGACCTCTGCGCCGCTTCCCACGTGCGCCAGGCTCTGCGCCAGCCTGCCACCACCATTGCGCACCGCCAGCAAATGGACCGCTACGATGTGAAATACTACAAGCTGGATCTGAGCCTGGAAAACAACTCCCGCAACGTGGCGGGCCATACGTGGATGCGGGCGCGCAACGGCAACACCACGCTGGAGACCATGGCTTTCGAGCTTTTCTCTACTTACGTCATCGACTCGGTGGTAGTGAACAAGCAGAAGGCCACCAGTATCCAGCGGGCCAGCGGCGACGTAACGGCCACCCTGAAAACGGCTGTAGCCCCCAACACGCTCTTCGACGCGCGCATTTACTACCATGGCACGGCGCCTAATACCGCCAACCAAGTGCTGGCCGGCAATGCCCTGGATACCAGCCTGACCCCAGCCGGGACCAGCGTGACGTGGAGCCTGAGTGAGCCGTTCAACGCCTACGAGTGGTTTCCCTGCAAGCAGGTGCTCACCGACAAAGCCGACTCCTCGGATGTGTGGGTAACTACCGCCAAGGTTAATAAAGTGGGCTCGAACGGGGTATTGGAGCGGGTCACGCCTATCTCCGCCACCAAGCACCGCTACGAGTGGAAGTCGCGCCACCCCATTGCCTACTACCTCATTTCGGTGGCCGTATCGCCCTACGTGGAGTACGTGAACTACGCCCAGCTGGCCAGTGGCCGTAAAGTGCCGGTGCTGCACTATGTGTATAACCAGAGCACGCTGGACGCCAATAAAACGGAAATAGACCGCACCCCCGGCTTTATCGAAAATTTCTCCAGCCTGATCATCGACTATCCCTTCGCCGACGAGAAGTATGGCCACTCCATGGCCCCGATTGGGGGAGGCATGGAGCACCAGACCATGACCACCCAGGACCGGTTCACCTTCACGCTCACGGCCCACGAGCTGTTTCACCAGTGGTTCGGCGACAACGTGACGTGTGCTTCCTGGGAAGATATCTGGCTGAACGAAGGCTTTGCTTCTTATGGGGAGTACCTGTCCCTGGCCCGGTTTTCCTCGCCGGCCGCCGCCCGCCTCTGGATGGACGATGCGCACACGCGCGCCATGGCCAGCGCCGGGGGCTCCGTACGGGTGCCCGATACCACCAGCGTGGGTCGTATCTTCAGCTCCCGGCTAAGCTACAAGAAAGGGGCCGCCGTTGTGCATATGCTGCGCTACCTCGTGCAGGACGACGCCAAGTTCTTCGGCGCCCTGCGCACCTACCAGACTACCTTCGCCGACAGTACCGCCCGCACCTCCGACCTGCAGAAAATATTTGAGGAGGCCACGGGCCGCTCCCTGACGGACTTCTTTGCCCAATGGTACGCTGGGGAAGGCTACCCCACGTTTGCGGCCGAGTGGAAGCAGGCCGGTGGCAACCTGCAGATTCGTACCACGGAAACCGTTTCAGCCCCGTTCATCACGCCCTTCTTCGATACCGAGTTGGACTACCGCATCACTACCAGTGCGGGCAGCCAGACCATCCGGCTGCGCCAAAGCAAGGCCGTAAGTGAGTTTGTGGTGCCCATCACTGGCACCGTAGTAAGCATAGAGCTGGACCCCAACCAGTGGGTACTGAACGGGGCGGGCTCCGTAGTGCGCAACGACAACCTGGTGCTGGCTACCCGGGGCCACGCGGCCACGCGGCCGGTGCTGGTGTACCCCAACCCGTGCGAGGAGTCACTGGCGGTGCAAGACCTGCCGGCAGGCCAGTGGCGGGCCGAAGTAACCGACGCGCTTGGCCGGGTAGTGGTGCGACAAGGAATATCGGCTACCCGGGCCCAGGTAACTACCCAGGCGCTGGCGCCTGGTCTCTACCACCTCACGCTCACGGCCGAGAAGGGGGATGAGGTACGCCGGGCTCGGTTTGTGCGCCGCTAGCACGCACAACTGCGCGCATGAAAAAGCCCGGCCTGTTAGGGGCCGGGCTTTTTTATGCGCGGTAGTAGCTTTTGATTCTTGCCTGGGTAGCCTCGGTGGGGGGCGGCTGGTTGAACACGGTATCCAGCAGTTCGGCAAAGGGACGGGGCGTAGTAAAAATTTCGTCCTGAAAGGGGTTGCTGAAAAAACGGATAAACCCCGGCTGCCCGTTGATGAGTACCAGGTCGACGACGACGTTGCCGAAATGCTGCTGGCAGCGCCCCGTGTGAGTGCAGCTGCGGGGCTTCGGCTTCAGAAAGTGCTTAAGAACCGTTTCCGTGTACTCCGGATGATGGCGCACACGCTGGTCGGAGGTAGAGGCATTGTAGCCCAGGGGCAGGGTTTGCTCGGCAATGTAATCGAAGAAGTGCCGGAAGTTGCCAGGCCCGATAGACGGGTCGTAAAACAGGATGGCGCCTTCCCGGCTATCCTCCTGCAGCAGCTGGACCCGCAGGCCCGTCCGCGAGAGGTGGGCTTTGCGAAAGTGGTAAGCTTTATAGTAGGGCTCCAGCCAGTTTAAGTACATCTGGTCCCGTACCCACTGCACATGGCGTTGCTCCTCCTTGGCCGTGCGAACCAGGGGGCGCCAGCTGTCGGTAGCCGGAGAAGGAAATAAACGTTGAAGGAAAGAAGACAAGGAGTAGCGTGTTTCCGGAAAAAACATGGAGTAGCTAAAATAGTTTCTATAATGTCAGTGTAACCTCGTGCACTTGCCCCCGTTTTACATTCTTCAACCTTTCCTGAGGAAGTAGTTATGGCAACAACAGTACGCTCCCGTCAGCAGCTAAAACGGGCCTTGCTGGCAGAATGTGTGCACCTGCAGCAGCAAAAAGTGCATCATGCCCAGCAGGCAATGGAACAAGCGCAGGAAAGTGCCAATGAGCAGCCCAGCGCCAGCGAAGACAAGTTTGAGTCGTTTCGGGAGGCCTGCCACATCCAGCGGGAGCTGTTTGCCCGCCACTGGCAGGAGGCACAGCGCAACTTGCAGGTGCTGCAGCGCCTGCCCGACATAGCGGTGCCGGCTGGCAGCATCGGCCTGGGTGCCGTGGTGGTAACCAACCGGTACACGTATTTCATTGCCGTCAGTCTGGGCGAAATTCAGCTTGAGGGGGAGAAATACTGCGTGATGTCGCCTTTTTCCCCGTTGTTTCTGGCCATGGCCCCCCATGCCGTGGGCGACACCTTCTCGTTTCGGGGGCAGAGCTACTCTATCCAGAAGGTATTCTAGCGCGGCCGCCTCAGGGCAGGCGTTTCCAGCGGTGGGCACTACCAATGAAAGAGAAGCCGATGTAGCCTTTCACTTCCAGCACATCTTTCTGCAGCATGCGCAGGTTGCAGGAGTACGTGCGCCCATTCGTGGGGTCGTAGATACTGCCATTGGTCCAGCGCTCCTCGCCATCGTAGCGAAAATGCTGCATAATCACGAGGCCTTGCAGAGGTTTGCTGCGCCGCTCGGGGTCGGGGTTGTGGGCATCGGTGAGGGGCTGGCCCGTCGGCGTAGCCGCAGTGCGCAGCCACACCAGCTTGCCGCATATTTCTTCTCCGCAGCGGTAAAGCTCCACGTGGGTTTCGCCCTGGTCATCGGCCCAGACACCGAGCGGGGAATACTGCTGCGAAGCAGCCGGCACCACCGCCGCCACCCATAAGAGCAGAGAGAACAAAAGCGTTTTCACAAGCTGGCCGATAAAACGTGAGCTGACACCGGGTGGGCCCGCCAAGATAAAAAAATAGCGACGCCCGGGCAGAGCGTCGCTACGAAAATGGGGAAGGGAAGGTTCCCGGACTATTTCACCCGCGTCCAGTTCTGGGAGCGGCCAATCAGCGAAAAGCCAATGTAGCCTTTTACCTCCATGCTGTTGGCGCTATTCATTTTCATGTAGCAGGAGTACGTTTTGCCGCTTTCCGGGTCGTAGATTTTACCGTCGTCCCATTTGTTGTCATCATCGTACTCGAAGCCCTGCATGAACACGAGGCCTAAGCGAGGACGGTTCCGCAGCTTGGGGTCGGGGTTCTGGGAGTCGGTTTTGGGTTTGCCGGTTTTAGGGTCGTTAGGCACGGTTAGCGTTACAATCTTGCCACATAGCTTATTACCGCACTGATAGATTTCAAACGTGGCTTTTTTGTCCTCGTTGGTCCAAATACCTAGTGGGGACAGTTTCTGGGCTGAAGCCAGCGAAGAAAGGCCTAACACCAGGGCCAGACAGAGGAAGAGTACTTTTTTCATGAAGAGGGGGAAGATGGGTTTTGGGGAAAATATAAGGAAACTCTACTACAACGTAAGCAAAAACCAGGGCTTTGCTGGGTGGGGTGTTTGCAAGTTTGGGACCAACCCTGCGCGCAGAGTCACTAGCCAAAAAAAAAGCTGCTGATCCTCAGGTGACTGTCCTTAAAATTGCATTAAGACCCTAAAAAAAGGCTATTTCGTTTTGAACCTTCGGGTGGGTTTTTAACTTTACCAATCAGTAGTGAGTACTACGGCTCCGGCCAAGCAGCCCTAAGGTGCTGGGAAGCGCGGTCGGGGAGATGTCGAACGTAAAGAAAGGAGGTACACAATGTCTAGTAGTCCCAAACAAATCCTGCCAAGCCTGTCGAATGTAGTCCGCCTCACCGCCGGACGCGCTTAACAACAGCTTTCGCGCGGAAAACAGCCCCATTTGGCTTTTTCCCGCATTCTGGCAAGGTCTTACACAAAGATGACGGGGCTGTACCCCAGACTCGCCGCTTGGTAAGATTTGAAGGATTAGATGCCCGGTTCGCCCAGCAGCCCTTTTGAAGGAACTGCATAGGCGGCCGGGCATCGTTCGTTTGTGCCAGGCTGCGAACTAGTGGCAGCTAATGGAGAAACCAGGTCTCCAAGCCCTACAACACGCGCCGGATGGCCATGAAGCGCCGCTCATAGTCGGTGTTTTCCACTTCGCTGATTTTCACTCCCGACTCCCGGCGCGCCGATGACGAGTGAATAAAGCGAATAGGCTCCCCCTTTTTAGAAAGCACGATGCCCGCGTGCCCCGGGGTAATGGAGGTGCTTGCTGTGCCCGTAAACACCACAATATCCCCGCGCTGGGCTTCGGTACGGGGTACTTCCCGACCCGTAGCAATAAGTAAGGCGGTAGAATGGGGCACTATAATGCCGTAGCGGGCATACACATAGCTCACAAAGCCGGAGCAGTCGAAGCCCGTTTCGGGTTTGATGCCGGCGTATAGATAAGGCGTGCCCAGCTGCTGCAGGGCAAAGCGCACAATACTATCGGCTTTGGCCGGAGCCCCGGCGGGTAGGCTGGCACGCCGTTTAGGGGGCGTAGCGAAGAAAAAGGCCGTATCAGTAGCCGCCCGGCGCTCAGCTACAACCTGTATCGGGGTAGCTTCCTGCAGCTGCTTTGGTGCTGACGTACGCCCCCGGAACAGCCAGGTGCCCAGAATGGCGGCAGCCAGGACGAAGAAAACACTCCATACAATACGCATTGGGAAAAGGCCGCCGAGATATGACCGACTGCCTGCGTAACTAACGGCGCAGCTTTGCTGCGGGTTCGTAAAATGCCCTGCGGGGCAGGCATCAGGCGCGTAGGAGCTAAAAAAACCGCCTAATTTGCAACCCTGGCGTTCTGGTTCCGTCCGCTAGCCAATCTTCTCTCTTACCCTTTTTTCATGCTCCACCGTTTTCGCTTTAGCTTTTTCCTGCTCTTTGGGCTGCTGGCGCCCGCAGTAGCCACGCTGGCGGCACCCACGCTGCGCTACACGCTGGCGATGCCGGCGCCCCAAACCCACTACTTCGAAGTTGATGTTCAGCTAAGTGGCTTCAGCAAAGCCTACACCGATGTGAAGCTGCCCGTATGGGCGCCCGGCTCGTATCTGGTGCGCGAATTTGCCAAGAACGTAGAAGGCTTTGAGGCCCGCGCCGGTGCCAATAAGCTGACCGTCGAGAAAATCAACAAGAACACTTGGCGCGTTTTTCACCCCAAAGCCAAGGACTTCAAGGTGCACTACCGCGTGTATGCCTACGAACTGTCGGTGCGGACCAGCTTCCTGGACGCCTCGCACGGGTACGTCAATGGCACCAGCGTATTCATGTACCCTGCTGAAAACAAAGACTTGGCCAGCACCCTCACCGTGCAACCCGCTCCGGGTTGGACGCAGGTGAGTACTAGCTTGCTGCCGGCCGCTGGGGGCGTACCTCTCACGTTCCGGTCTTCGTCCTACGATGAACTGGCCGATTCTCCCATCGAAATCGGTAACCAAAAGGTGCTGCAGTTTACGGCTAACGGTACCCCACATACCGTAGCCATGTACGGCGCCGCCCAATACGACGAGGGCCGCCTGCTGGCCGATTTGCAGCGGGTATGTGAGGAAGCGCACCGCGTGGTGGGCCAGAACCCGCTGGACCGCTACGTGTTCATCGTGCATAACATTGAGCGGGGCACGGGTGGTCTGGAGCATTTGTACTCGACCACGCTGTCGGTTTCGCGCAATGCCTATAGCACGGAAGCCGGCTACAAGGGTTTCCTAGGCCTCGTTGCCCACGAGTACTTTCACCTCTGGAACGTCAAGCGTATCCGCCCCGTGGCCCTCGGCCCGTTTGATTATGACCGCGAGAACTACACGCACATGCTGTGGGTGAGTGAAGGCTTCACGGAGTATTTCTCGAACCTGATAGTGCAGCGCGCCGGCTACAATACGCCCCAAGGCTACCTGGCCGATCTGTCGAACAGCATTACGCGGGTGGAAAATACTCCGGGCAACAAGGTGCAGCCCGTATCTGAATCCAGCTTCGATGCCTGGATCAAGTACTACCGCCGGACCGAAAACTCCAATAACTCCGAAATCAGCTACTATGACAAAGGCGAACTGGTAGGTGCCATGCTGGACCTGATGATCATTCACGAAACCAAGGCCCAGAAAAGCCTCGACGACGTGATGCGCTACCTGTATACGCGCTATTACCAGCAGCTAAAGCGCGGGTTTACCGATGCTGAGTTCCAGGATGCCGTGGCGAAAGTGGCGGGCCGTCGTTTCGACGAGTTCTTCCGCACCCGCGTGTACGATGTGCAGACTCTGGACTATCAGACTACCCTCGGTTATGCCGGACTGAAGCTGGTGACCACGCCCGCGACGCAAGACGCAGCCCTGGGTGCCGAGTTTGGCACTACCGGCGGAAAAATCACCGTGCGCACCGTAGCCCGCGACGGCAGCGCCTGGCAAGGCGGCCTGAACGTGAATGATGAAGTGCTGGCTCTGGATGGCGGCCGTATCTCCGACGACCCCAACAAGCTGCTCACGGGCCGCGCCCCTGGCAGTGTGGTACGCATGCTGGTCGTGCGCGAAGGACGCGTGCAGGAAATTACTTTTCCCTTGCTGCCCAGCGCCGCCCAGCGCTACCGCATTGAGTCGGCTGGGAATGCCACGGCCGAGCAGCAAGCGGTATTAAACAAATGGCTGCCCGTACGAAATTAACGAACCACAGTCAATAAGCAAAAAGGCCGACTACGTAAGTAGCCGGCCTTTTTCGTGCCGCTTGGGAACCAATGGAGGAGCGGTTAAAGCGGCTGCGCGCCCAGGGCTGCGGCTACATTTACCCGGCCCCAGCCGAAGGAGGAGCTGCGGGCCGCGCGGTTGCTGCTGGCCGCTACCAGTCGTCCCATAATTTGTGTCCGGGTTTCGTTGGGGTACTGGGCCCACACCAGCGCGGCCATGCCCGCCATGCTGGCCGTAGCCACCGATGAGCCGCCCACGGTGGAAGGAGCATCACCACTCTGAGCCAGCGTTAAAGCGCGCAGGTTGTTGCTGCGGCGCTGCATCACCACGGTGAATTCCACGTCGGAGCCCACGTGGCACTCATCACAGCGCGTAGCCAGGTCGTCTTTTACGCCCGTTACGGCTACGGCCTCAGTAAGTGAGGCCGGGTAGATGACCCCAACCCAGCCCGCCGACCAATCAAAGGAAGTGCCCGCGGCGCAGAAAATAAGTTTTCCCTTGCCGTAGGCGTAGCGGATGGCGTCCGTCATCTGGGAAGAGGACGTTAGGCGCCCCATGCTCATGCTGATGATGCGAACATCCGCGCGGTTGGCGGCCAGCAGAAAGGCGTTGGCAACGCCTTGCACCTCGCGGCTGGCATCCAGGAAGACGTCCTCGGCGGCCCGGATGGTTATCAGGTTGGCATTGTAGGCTACCCCCACAGCGTTGCCATCCGTACCGCGCGGAGCCGCGGCTGCCCCGGCCATGCTGGTGCCATGTCCGCAGCCGTCGTTCGGGGTTTCGGCGCTGCCATAGGGAATGCCGAAGATGGAGTTGCGGGGCAGCGTAACGAGGCGTTCCACGGTGCGCCCCGAACTCAGGCCCTGGTTGAAGGCCGAGCCCAGGTTTTCCTGCGCATCGGAAGAGCCCGTATCAATGACCACCAGCTTGATGCCGCTGCCCGTGCTTTGGCTCCAGGCACTCCGGATACCGTGGTACTGGTCGGCCTGGTGCCAGGAGGACTTGCTGCCATTGCTCAACACAGTGTAGTCGGCGCCTTCCAGCAGCCCGGCCGTTGCTGTGTTGCTACCACAGCCGGAGGAGCTGAGGGTGGAGGCGGTGCCGCGCGCGGCGGCCCGGGTGCTGCCGGGCTCATAGCCCATGGGCTCGGCGTAGCGCACCAGCCCCGAGGCCCGCAACCGGCGGATGGTGCCAAGCTCCTGCACACGGACCGTGACAACGGGCAAGGCATTCGGCTCAAACACCAGCAGCTTTTCCAGGGTCAGGTCCGGCTGGGTTTTGCGTTCCTCGGCCAGAATAAGATCCAGCACCTGCTGACGGGCCGCCTCCCAGCGGGGGAGAAGGCGGGCATCGGCGGGCAGGCTGTGCGCCCCTTCCCGGCCCAGGGGCTGGTACCCCACGGAAAGCACGTGGTCGGAGCGCAGCAGGGCACTCCACACCACGTTGGCCGGGGCTTGGTTCCAGTTGTAGGATCCTGTTTTCCGGAGCTGCGTCCAAATTTCGTTGTCCAGCTGCTGGCTGGTCAGGGCCGTGGTGGGCTCGGCAGTGGGTTGGGGCTCGAGCCGGGCTTGGTCGGCCTCGTGCTGACAGCCGGTAAGCAGCAGCGCTACAAGCGCCGCAGGAGCTAGGGTAAGACTACGCATCATGGGGGTGGGTTTGGTTGAGAAGAGCGTTGAAAGAATAAGGGAAACAAAATCTTGCTTAAATTCAACTATAAACCGGTGTAACACTTTGGCATTTACGCCGGATACGCCCTGCCCAGCAGCCGAAAAAGCCCCGCTGACGCTCAGCGGGGCTTTTTCGGCATGCCTACTATGTATGGTTTGGGTACTACTGCACGCGCTGCAGCGACACTTCCCGCACCGGCGTAATCACCAGCGGCACCTTTTCTACTTTCACGGAGGAAGTGTCCAGCCCAAAGTACTTGTCTTCGGAGGCAATAAACTGCTTGATGTAGAAGTACGCCTGCATCACCAGCTTTTCCACCCAGGGAAAGTCATTTTCTACCGACAGGAATTTCTCCAGCACCACAAAGCGGAAGTCGCCGGTAACGTGCTGCTTGCTGAGGGATTCGTAGCGGGAGGTAATATCCACTTCCTTGTTGCGCACCAGGTCTTCCACCACTTTGCGGAAGTACAGGTTGATGCGCTGCTCCACCCGGAAACCCAGCCGGAAGGTGATGCGGAATACGTCGTCGGGAGCCAGCTCCGTCACTTTGTACTCCATGGTATACGGCTCATCCGTGGTATCCACGTGCACGAACCAGTAGATATCGGCCCGCTTGGGGCGCTTCTGGAAGATGGAGTAGATGATCTTCGACTCGATTTCCGACTGTCGCTCGGCCGAGGACATAAATACCAGGTGGGTGGCGTACTTGGAAATGGATTCGTCGTTGCTGAGCTCCTTCAGGGCGTCGATATACGGCTCAATCTTCACGAACTCCGTGAGGCGGCGCTTGATGAAGTAGGCACGCAGCCACACGTACATCACCAAAATCAAGCACAGGCTGATGGCTACCGACACCCAGCCCCCGTGCGGGAACTTGATCAGGTTGGCAATCAGGAACGAACCTTCAATCAGCCCGTACACCATTAGAAACAGCCCCACCAGGGGCAGGGGCACCCGCTTGGCCCGCAGCCACATGGACAGCAGCAGCGTGGTCATGAGCATGGTGATGGTAATGGCCAGGCCGTAGGCGGCTTCCATGTGCTCGGAGCGCTGGAAGTATAGCACCACGGCAATGCACCCGAGCAGGAGCAGGCGGTTCATACTGGGCACGTACAACTGGCCTTTTACATTGGTGGGGTAGTTGAGGCGCACCTTGGGCCACATGTTCAGGCGAATAGCCTCGGCCACCAGTGTAAACGAGCCCGTGATAAGGGCCTGGGAGGCAATGATGGCCGCAATAGTGGCAATGCCAATGCCGATGAGCAGAAACCACTCGGGCATGAGGGAGTAGAAGGGGTTGCGGCCGGCCAGCTTTTCACCGGCGTGGGCCATTAGCCAGCCGCCCTGCCCAAAGTAGTTGAGCAGCAGGCAAAGCTTCACAAACATCCAGCTGATGCGGATATTGCCCTTGCCGCAGTGGCCCAGGTCGGAGTATAGCGCCTCGGCCCCGGTGGTACACAGGAACACCGCGCCCAGCAGCCAGAACCCGCCCGGGGTGTTCACCAGCAGGTTGTAGGCGTAATAAGGGTTGGCGGCTTTCAGGATTTCCGGGTGATGCACAATGCCGTACACGCCCAGCACGGCCAGCATCGAAAACCACAAAAACATAATGGGCCCGAAGGCTTTGCCAACAATCTGGGTGCCGAAGCTCTGCAGCAGAAACAACCCACAGAGAATGGCAATAACGATGTACATGGTAGGAATGCCCGGGTACACCGCTTCCAGGCCTTCAATGGCCGAAGAAACGGAAATAGGCGGGGTGATGACGCCATCGGCCAGCAGAGCCGCACCGCCCACAATGGCCACGGCCGACAGCCAGGCCCCACGCCGCCTTACCAGGGCATAAAGGGAGAATATGCCGCCTTCCCCGTTGTTGTCGGCGTTCAACGTGAGCAGCACGTACTTGATGGTGGTTTGCAGGGTCAGCGTCCAGAGTACGCAGGAAATGCCACCGTACACCAAATCCTGGGTGATGACGTCGGGCACAATGGCTTTCATCACGTACAGCGGAGACGTGCCGATGTCGCCGTAGATAATGCCCAGCGCAATCAGTAAACCCGCCGTGGATATGGCGGAGTGTCCGTGTTTGTCGTTCATACGGCGCAAAAAGTGGAATAGGGGCTATGCGAAAAAGCGCCCAAAGGTAGGCAAGGAAGCCGCAGTGGTGCAGCACCTTTTCAGAAAGAACAGTAGAGGTTACTCGCCCTCAGGCGGGGAAGGAGGTAGCGCCGCCAGCCGGGCGGCTTCTTCGGCGGCCCAGGCTTCGGCTGCCGCCTGCGCGGCCTCGTCGTGGCGGGCTTGGATGCGGCGGTTGAGTTCGGCAATAATCGGGTGCCAGGATTCGGCGGCGCCGGGCAGGGAAAAATACGCGGCCTCCCGGGCCAGGCGGTACAGGCGCAGGCGGTTGGTACCCCGCTGACCTATAATAAAAAGGACTGCTCCCAGAACAAGCCCAAGGACGGCGGGCGTGGTGCGCAGCCAGAACTGCAGGTACCCCAGCGCAACTAGCGTAAAGACAAACCCACCCAGCAGGTACCACAGCAGCCAGCGCACGGGCTGGAGCTCGGCCCGTTCCAGCTCCAGCAGCAGAAACGTCTGGCTGTGTACGCGCACCCGGTCGTGGCTTAAAGTCAGCCGGCCATCGGGGCTATGCAGCTCTGGGGCACGGTCGGGCGGAGGAGTAGCAGTAAGTTCCGGCTCAGACATGGCACGTGTAGGCCCCGGTTGGGCAGTGCTGGTAGTCGTCCAGCGCGGCGAAATGCCGCTTGAGCCAACCGGGGCCGAATACACTAGTTGTTTACTTTCAGCAGCTCCACGTCAAAGATCAACGTCGAGTCGGGGCCGATGTCGCGGCCGGCGCCCCGCTTGCCGTAGGCCATGTCCGACGGGATGTAGAGGCGCCACTTCGAGCCTTCCGACATCAATTGCAGAGCCTCTGTCCAGCCGGCAATTACCTGGTTTACGCCAAACGTGGCGGGCTGCCCGCGCTGGTAGGAGGAGTCGAACACGTTGCCGTTCAGCAGGGTGCCATGGTAGTGCGTGGTCACCTGGGAGCGGGGGCCGGGCTTTTTGCCCGAGCCTTCCGTCAGCACTTCGTACTGCAGGCCGCTGGGCAGGGTGGTTACGCCGGGCTTGTTTTTGTTTTCATTCAGGAAGGCTTCGCCTTCCGCTTTGTTCTTGCTCATGGCAGAGGGGTCTTGGTTATCGTCTTCGGATTCGGCGCCGCCAAACTGGGCTTGCAGTTGCTGCATAGCGGCCTCAATTTGCTGGGGGCTGAGCTGGCTGGGCTGGCCGGCCAGGGCTTCCTTCATGCTGGAAGCCAGCACGTCGACGTTCAGATCGAGGCCCTGCTCAGAGAAGTTGCGGGCCATATCGCGCCCGATGATGTAGCTGATTTGCTCTTTCAAGCCGGTCAGATCCATAGATTCACAAGGTTGTGCCGGTGTAGGCTACGCTGGCGGCTTCATTAGGCCAGGGCCGTCTACACGGGCGGTGAGTAAAACAAGTGCAAGCACCCCCGCAGAGGTACTTCGGTGTGAAGTACCGAAAACCGCTGAGAATGGATGCGGTTTTTTTTTCAGGCCCGGCGTAAGCTGCTGATTCTGACCAGCGGTTTGTTTGCCCGTAAACCAAACAAACCCCACGAAAGGTGGGGTTTGAGGCAAGCGGGGCGCAAAAGAGAGCTTAGCAGAAGTGAAGCTCTTCCTCGTCGTGCAGGTCAAAAAACAGGTTCAGGTCGCGTACCTGGGCAGCAAGCAGGCCCAACGAGCCCAGGCCTCCCAGCAACAACAGCGAAGAAACGGCGGCAGTGCTCTTTTTCATGGCAAGTAAGGTAGTGTTGTGTAAATCAGTTTGTTGGTTGCAAAGGTAATACGCAGTTGTGAATGAATTGTTATGCAAGCATACTTAATTTATGATGCGTGTCAGTAGAACGCTACTCCTTCGCGCTTACAAACAGAGCAATATTGCCATGCAATCTTACGCAGCCGGATAGTCTTGATTTTCGGTTAATACCAGCAGGGAATACCCTCCGAGGGTTTTGGTACAGAACTTCGGATGCACGGCGTAGAGTCCTTCCCGCAGCCAGTGCAGCACGTGTTCCTTGCGGGTCTTGTTTTTGTAGACCGGCTCCGTGTACCGCTTGGCAACAACCTTAAAGCCGTACTCAGCCAGCACGCTCAGGATAAAGTCTTCCGTGAAATTGTGAATATGGCCTACCCGGGCTTTTGATTCCAGCAGCATCTGCTCCCGCAGCAACGACCACACCGACATATCCAGCGGAATATGAAACAGGGTGTAACGGGCCTTGCCCACGATGCCGCGCAGAAAGGCGAAATAGTCGGTGAGGTGCTCCAGCACGTCGATGACCAGCAGCAGGTCGAAGGGGGCCGGGAGTGTAGCCTGCGTCAGGTCGAGGTGCTCGAAGCGCAGTTGGGGAGTGGCTTTTGGCTGGGCAATGGCCAAGGCATCCAGGGAAATGTCGTAGCCCACAAACTGCGTGGCCGGGGGCATGTGCCGGGCCAGCTGCACCAGAATTTCTCCGCTGCCGCAGCCTACTTCGGCCACCGTTTGGTAGGGAACCGGGTGGTGGCGCAGCAGGCTAAGTATCCGCTCAGCTTTAAAAGGAGCATCCTCCTCGTGCCAGGTGGGGTTGTGGGAGAGGTAGGTAGCGTCGTTGTAAATATCTTTCATGCTTGGCAGAATGGCCTGGCAAAGTACGGCAGCGCTCGGCACAACCAGGCTGGTTCTTGGGGGTACCCCGGAGGAAAGCTACGGAGGCCCCTTCTCCTTATCATCCCCGGCCGTGAGGGGCTACTTTATTGTATTGACTTCTACCCGGCGGTTGCGGGCGTCGGGAGAGGGGTAGAGGGGGCGGGCGTCGCCGTAGCCAATGGTGCTGACCCGCTCGGGCGCTACACCGGCTTTCACCAAGTAGGCTTTCACGGCTTCGGCCCGCTGCTCCGAAAGCACCAAGTTTTTCTCTGGTTCGCCCAGGCGGTCGGTGTGGCCGGCTACCTGAAGTTTGAGGTCGGGGCGGGCCAGCAGCTCCGCGGCCAGCTGGGCCAGGGCTGGCTGGGCCCCGGGCAGCAGCTCAGCCGTGCCCTGCCGGAACAAAACTGTGGGCAGCACCAGGGGCGTGGCCGAGAGCAGGGGGGCGGGGCGCGTAGTATCGGGAGTGGCCGAAGCAGGCGGCGAAACCGGAGCGGGTGAGGAATCTGGCGCAGGTGAAGGCGCAGGTTTGGGTTGAGTGGCAACGGTACCGTTTACTCGCACGGTAATAGGCACTACCGCGCTTTCGGGGGTGCGGTAATAGCCCTGCACTAGGTAAAACGTGGTGGTTTTGCTGAGTTTGGTGCGGTAGGTGTTACCCGTGGTCAGGGGCTGTTTTAGGCTGGCGTCGGCGTACCAGCGCACGTCCCGGCCCGATACGCGAATGGTCGTTTGGGTGGCCGCAGGCACCGACGCTGCCGATTTCAGCTTCACCCGATACAGCGAGAAAGAGCCATGGTCGCAAGTGCCTACCGGGTCGTAGGTGGCGCGGCCGGTTAGCTTTTCCTGGGCTGCGTCATACGTAAACGTGATGGCGCCTGCGCACCAGTAGCTAAAAGGCGTGGCGCCCGTTTCATTGAGCTTGCGCAGGTGTTCGAGGCGGAACCCGTTAGCGTTGGCAGTGGCCCGTACCTGAAAGGTAACGGTAGTGCCGGGCTGGGCGCCCACTTCCTGGTAGAGTACGCCAAACAGCCCGCTGCCTTTGCCCCGCTGGAGTCGGAGCACGGTTGGCCAGTTGGCCTCCGGTGTTTTGGCATCCACCTCCACGCCCTGCCAGATTCCCGTCAGATCCTGCCCGGTAGCCGTTCCCGCCAGCACCAGCAGAAGCATTAGTCCACACAAGAAGCCTTTCATACCGCTAAATAAACTGGATTTGGCCATACAGTCCAGCGCACTGACTAATGGAGCCACCCCACCGATAAGCGTGCTACGGCCGTTGTTTGGCTGTTTACGCGTCCAGCAGGCGGCGGTGGTAGTTTACCTGGCCGAGATGGTAAGCCAAGTGGGTAGCCAGGTGCACCAGAAAGTACTCCGTCGTCATGGGGGCATCAAACACCACCTGGGGGTAGATTTGCTGAACATCGGCTTCGGACAAGCGCCCTAGACTTTGGTCAACCAGCAGGCGGGTTTCCGCAAGCTGCGCCAGCAGCTCCGCCCGAGGCACGTAGCGGGCCGAAAACTCCAGGCTCCGCTGGCGCACGTAGGCCGCCCCACCCAGTTCGGCGCCAATGTACGTTTTGAGGTTGCCTATAAGGTGCAGGCAAAGGTTGCCGGCTGAGTTGGCAATGGCTTTATCGATTAGCCAGAGGTTTTGCTCGTTCTGGTAAAGAGTCACTTCCTCTTGTAGGCGAAGTAAGTCCCGGCTGAAAAGCCGGCGTAACGTTTCGGTTAGCATGCTGCAAACATAGAAAAACCCAGGTAGGGCCAAGTCGCTGTATGCTTAATGCAAGAGGTAAGCTGCGGCGGAGCGAAGGGGAAAAGGGTGTGGGGGCTAGCGGCTGAGCCAGGAGGGCCGGCGCAAATGCGCGAAATGCGTCCCATATCGGCTGGGAGCAAGTGTCAATATATGAATTGGAGCACCGGGCCACCGGCCGTTGGCGTGCTTTGGCTCACTTCCCGGTCACCATGGCCCATGAAGCCTGCTCCTGTCCTTCCTTCACCGCTTATCTTTTTTCTATGGTCCGTCTACTACGTTTTCTTGTTGAACCTCTCGTGCTGCCGCGCTGGTGGCAGGATGCGCTGCTGCTCTTGCCCCGGCTGGTATGCGGCTACCTGCTGGCCTTCGAGTTTGGGGCCGTAAAGTTCGGGCTGCCCTGGTCCCCGCCCGACCACAGCCTGGGGCTGTTTGAAGTAGCCTTCTGGTTTCCCGGCGACGTAGCGTCCTACGGTGGTCTCTTTGCGGTGCTGCCCGGCTTTTTTGCCTGGATGGGCGCCTTTAGTGAAGCCGTGGGCGGGCTACTGCTGGCCCTGGGGCTGGGTACCCGGGTGTCGGCCTTCCTGATTATCTGCACCATGCTGGTCGCCATTTTTATGCAGCAAATCCAGCAGGGGATGTGGAACACGCTGCCCGCGGCTGGCTTTCTGTGGGCCGCTCTGCCCGGGCTGGTGCTGGGCTCCGGCCGCTTCGGCCTCGATTATATACTAGCCAAACCCCGCCGCCATGAACACGTCTAGACTTTCACTATGGCTCAGCCTGGGTTTTTTGCTGCCCGCCTGCGTGCAGCCCGCCCACAACAAAACGGTGGTATACCTGCTCGATGTGCGCGGTATCCCCAATGTGCAGCAGGTAGGCCTGCGGGGCCGCGACAACCCCCTGAGCTGGGACCAGGACCTGCCTCTCACACCAGTTGGAAACGATAGTAGCCTCTACCGCACCGTGGTCACCACCCGAACCGGCTACCTGGTTACGGAGGTGAAGTTCACCGTTAACGGCGAGTTCGAGCTTCAACAGGCCGACAACCGCCGCATTGCGTTTGGTGCCCCCGGCGACACCGTGGTGTACCGCGCCCGGTTCAACGTAGCGGGCAGCCTCAAACCGTAGAGTTGGAAGCGGCGGGCTGCTAAATCGCGCTAGTCTTGCTTGGCCCGATTGATGATGCGCCGTTCCCAGTGCTTCCGCTTGGGCGCGATGTAGCCGCGCAGGTGCTTTTCCATCACCATCACGGCGCAGGGTGCGGCCGCAGTGGCCCCAAAACCGCCATTCTCCAGGTACACGGCTACGGCAATTTTGGGATTAGTAGCCGGAGCGAAGCCCACGAAGGCAGCATGGTCGTCGCCCTCGTCGTTCTGCACGGTGCCGGTTTTGCCAGCTACCGTAATGCCCACGTCAGCCAAGCTGGAGGCGTCAGCGGTGCCCCCGCGCTGCATCACAGCTACCATGCCGGGAATGAGGGCCGCAAAGTGGGCGCTGTCGATGAGGGTATGGTGCTTGACGGTGAAGCGCGGCAAGGGGCCATGTTCTCCAACACGGCGCACCAGGTGCGGGGTGTAGTACCAGCCCCGGTTGGCTACGATGGCGGCCATGTTAGCCATCTGCAACCCGGTAAGGTTGATTTCGCCCTGGCCGATGCTGAGGGAATAGATGGAGCGGTAGGTCCAGCGGCGGGTGCGGCGGGCTTTATCGTAGTACGCGGGCGTGGGCAGGAAGCCGGGAGCCTCCCGGGGCAGGTCTACGCCCAGCACGGAGTCCAGGCCGAAGGAGCGCACGTAGCGGCGCCACTGGGCCAGGTTGAGGTGACGGGCCGCCACGGTATCCTGAGCCAGGGAGTCGGGCACGTGGTTGATAACGTTCTGCATCACCTGGTAGAAGTAGGGGTTGCAGCTGTACTTGAGGCCCGCGGTGAGGGTTTTGGCTTTGGGGTGGTCGTGCACGCAGCTTACCAGGGACTGGTCGCAGCGGAAGCCGGTAGCCGGGGTGATGGCGCCCAGCTGCAGGGCCACGGCCGCATTCACCAGCTTAAACACCGAGCCGGGCGGGTTGGCGAGCATGGCCGGGCGGTTGAGTAAGGGCATGTCTTCGTGCTCCAGCAGCTCCGCGCGGACGCCCGCCTGGTCGGGGGCTGTGAGGGTAGCCGCCGGGTATACCGGCGCCGACACGTAGGCCAGGATTTCGCCGGTGCGCGGGTCGAGGGCGACAAGGTAGCCTTTGCGCCCGCCCATTAGCTTTTCGGCGTAGGCCTGCAGCTTCACGTCCAGGGTCAGGTGCAGGTCCTGGCCTTGCTGGAAGAGGGTGTCTTTGGCCCAGGAGCCGTGCTGCCGGCCCTGCTTGTCGAGCAGAGGGTGCAGGTAGCCGCGGTGGCCGTTGAGCAGGCCGTTGTAGTACGTTTCCAGGCCGCCGTTGCGCAGGCGGTAGAAGCGGCCCCGGCTGGTGCGCCGGGCCTGGCGCAGAAAAGGCTGGGCCTCGGCGTAGAGGTAGCCCAGGGCCGGGGCGCCCGCGGGCGAAGTATAAATGCGCTGGCGGCGCTGGATGAGGGCAAGGGTGGGCCAGGCGGCGCTGTCCTGGCGCACCCGGGCCACCTCGGCCGTGGTCAGCCGCAGCTGCACGCCCGAACTGGGGTGGGCTCCGGGGTAGGGCAGGGTCTCGGCAATGCGGCGGCGCACGGTGGTCGAGTCCCAGCCCAGCAGCACCCCCAGGGCCAGGGTGTCGAGGGGGTAGCGGCGCGGCAGCTTTAGCAGAAACTGGGAGCGGGTATCCACTAGCACCGAGTCGTGGCGGTCGAGAATGCGGCCGCGCTGGGGCAGGTCGGGCAGGATGATGCGCTTGGCCGTGTAGCGTATGCGCACATCCTGACTTGCACCGGGAACGTCGGTAGGCTGATCGGGAGATGAGCACGCTGCTAGCGCCAGTAGCAGCGCTACCAGACTATTTCCCCACTTCGAGATAACCGTACGCATGCAGTAAAGCTATACAATTGCCGGATGGTGGAGCCGGGCGTTAACCCTGGGTGCCGCTTTTTACCTGGGGCATACTGCTGGGCGAGAAGGAGCGAGGCTACTATATTTGAGGAGCTGCCGGAAGGCCACGCTGATTCGCACATTTCGATCTGACCCATTTGGTATGAAAAAACTCAAGCCACTCCTGCTGGGCCTGGCGCTGGGCGCGCTCGGTGGAGGTATTGGGTTCTGGGGTGCCCGCCAGGGCCTGAAGCTGCCCGCCACGGCCCACTGGAGCAAGGGGCAGGTGCTGGGGCTGCTGGCCTTGCTGCCGGTAGCGTGGCTGGTGGCCGTGGGCCTGCACGAGCTGGGGCACGCCCTGGCTGGGCGCCTGCAGGGCTTCCGGCTACACTGGCTGACGGTGGGGCCGCTGATGTGGCGCCGCCAGCCCTCGGGCCGCCTGCGCTTTGAGTGGAACCGCAACCTGAATACGGCCGGCGGCCTGGTCCTGAGTGTGCCACCCGACGACGTGCGGCTGCGCGAGCGGTTCCGGGTGTTTACGCTGGGTGGCCCGCTGGGCAGCTTGTTCTGGGCGGCCCTGGCGCTGGGGTTGTTTGCTTTGCTGCCCGTGTCCAGCCAAAGCACCTTGCCGGCTGTGGCTGTGGCCGTGAGCGGAGCCATTTCCGTGCTGCTATTTGTTTTCACGCTGCTGCCTTTTCAGGCCGGTGGATTTGCCAGTGACGGGATGCGCTTGCTCAACCTGAGTCGCCCGGGTCCGAAGCAGGAGCTGGAAGTGGCCATGCTCACGGCCACCATTCGCAGCATGGCCGGGGTACGCCCCCAGGAGTTGAGCCGTCCAGCCCTCGAAGCCGCCGATGCCCTTCAGGTAGAGCATTCCTACAAAGCCTACGTGGCCTACTACCTCTACCAATACCACCTTGACGCTGGCGACCCGGCCGCGGCTGGGCTGTACCTGGCCCGCTACCGCGCCCACCTGGACCAGCAGCCGGTGGCCCTGCAAGCCAGCGGCTGGCTGGAGGCCGCGTTTTTCAGCGCGGCCTACGAGCACGACGCCCAGGCGGCGCGCACCTACCAGGCCCGGGCCGTGGTCAACGCCCACACGCCCACCGAGCAGCCGTTTCGGGTAGAGGCTGCCTTGGCCCGCCTGGAAGGTAACGCGGAGCGGGCCCGCACCCAAGCTGAAGCTGCCCTGCGCGAGCTGCCACGCACCCTAAGCCAGGGCAGTGCCCGCCTCTACGAGGACTGGCTGCGGGAGACGCTACGCTGGGCGGAGCAAGCAGCTGCCGTAAGCGCGTAGTCAGCTCTGCGGCAGCTTATGGTAGAGGGGTAGAGCTGAACGTTTAGCCCTGGACCAGAGGCGGTGTAACCCTGGTTGGTTGCGTGTGGGCTTAGCCCAATGCAAGGCTTACACCAGCACCATGCTCAACCCCAGCGCCCCCATCAGCCCAAAGGCAATGATAAGGCTGTAGAGCCCGAGCAGGAAAACGAACTTCAACGCGGTTTTCAGCCAGTTCTGCTGGTAAGCCTTGCGCAGGGCCACGGCTAGGTAAACAGCGAGCAGGGGCAGCACCAGCAGGACGGCCTTGGAGGGGACGTGGGCAAACAGGCTCAGCACCATCATCAGGGAAAACAGCAAAAAGGCAAAGCAGTGCACATGAATGGCAAACATCAAATGAGCCAGGTAGTACTGCTTGCGGCGCACGTACAGCAGCTTCAACAGAAGGGCAAACACGGGCATGAGCACGAACATCATCAGCGAAATACCGCGTACGAACTGATGGGAAATATCCTGCTCCGACGACTGCATCACGCGCCGGCCCTGCCGCGCTATAAAACGCCCCAGAAACGAAGGTTCCTGGCCGTGGCGGCGCAGCAGCTCATCGAGCTGGGCGGAGGAATATTCTGGCAGCTCCCGCCATTCCTGCGGGGTGTAGAGTATGCCATTCCACCGGCGGTAGTCCACAGTGTCGCTGTTCACATCGGTATTCACGATGCCGTTGAGGACAGATACGTGCCGAGTATTGCGCAGCATGCGCTTGACCTGGACGGAATCAGCAGAGGCTAGCTGGCCTGCCAGGCGTATGGAATCGGCTCGGTACTGGATGCTGGTCTGCCGGACTCGTTGGCCCAACGTGCGTATTTCGCCGTGCTCCGGGGCGTGCAGGGCCACCGAAAGCAGCAGGAAAAACACAAAGCTGATGAACACATACAGGCGCACGGGCGGCACGTAGGCCACGCGCTTGCCTTCCCAGAAATGGCGCGTGAGGGCCCCCGGCGCAAACAGCAGCTGACGCATAGTGCGGAACACCTTGCCATCGAAGTGGAATAGGCCTTCGAGCACCTCTTCGGCTACGTGTCCAAAGGAGAGGTCGAGGGGGTGGTTTTGCTGGCCGCAGTCGGGGCAGTAGTTTTCGGCCGCCTTGAAGTCGTGGCCGCAATTGGCGCAGGAGGGTAGCTTATGGGCGGAGTGCGCCATTGCAGAGAGAGGTAAGGAAGTCGGTGCGGTAGGGCGGCGCAAAGTAAGCATCCGGCCACCGGATTCAAGCCGTGCGCAAAGACTGGGTTACTCCTCGGTATCAGCCGATGCTTTGGGGCCGCCCCCGAACATGAGTGCCATGGCTTGCACCCCAATCTGCATAGCGTCTTTGGCATAATCGAGCACGGGTGCCGTGGTAGCTACTTTTAGCTCCTGATCGGTGACGGGCCGGACCTGCACGGTGGCAAACTCATACCGCAGCTGCTGCTTACGCTCCTTATCGAAGTACACCACCAGCCGGGTGATGCCGTGGGCCTGGTTGACGTACACCGGGTGGGCGAAATTCAGGCTCTGCGGAATCTGCGGGGAAGTCCACACATCCAGGGCAACGGGCTTGTTCCCCAACTGGCCGGGGCCATCCGGCTTGGCTCCCTCGGCGCCGGGCTTGAGCGTGTACGTGGTCTTCTGACTGGGGTAGCCCGCTACCAGCACCGTTTCGGGTGTGGTGCGCAGGGTGTAGTCCACATCCGTTACCACAATGCTCTGCCAGGTTCTTTCCACTGAGGCGGCATCGTAGGTGTAGTTTACGTTCTGAGGCGTCGACTGCGAAGCCATGCGCAGCAGGCCTTTGTTGGTGGCGAGGTTGAAGTAGTTTTCGAGGTGATAGGTGAGGGCATCGGTGGTGGCGCGGGCTTCCTTGCCCCGGCAGTAGATGGTGCCCTTGCGCGGCAGCATCATGGCCCCGATGGTCAAAGCCGGGCTGAGGGTGGCCGCTGCGGCTTGAAGCTGCTGTTGTTCCGCCGCCGTGAGGCGCCCGGCCAGTTGCTGCAGTTGCCCCTGGATGTTGCCCTTAGCCGGATCTACCTGGCTGAGCAGCTTATCATACGGGTTGCCAGGCAACGATACGCGGGTGGTGATAACGCCTTGGGTGAAATTAGCCACCGGAGCAGAGGCAGCGGTAGGAGCAGGGCTGTAGCCCGCCGCTGCCAGCAGCACCGTGAACGGAAGAAGAGACCAGGCAAAGGAGCGAGTAAGGCGCATAGGGGAGAGGATAGGTTCTGATACCCCCAAAACTATAGATAAAATCAAGGTATAGTCCCGTAGCGCGTTTTAAGCCGCAGTAGCAGGACGGGTGGGAAAGGCAATGGAGAGGACGCAGGAAAGCCTGCATGGTTAGGGAAGGAAGAAAATGAATCCGGCCCGTACCTCGGAGAGAGGGGCGGGCCGGTTTGGTTCTAGGGTCCGATAAGATAGAACGGGTACCACGCTGACCAATTGACTCCGCGCGGCGCGGTACCGGCTGGCCGCTGGGGCGGTTATGGGCGGCTGGGGCTTCCCGTCAGGAATGGGTCACAATTACGCATCTAGCGCGGGGCAAAATTGTGCTAAACCTCCCCGTTGGATGTTATGCTGAGCGCAGGTTAGCTGTTAATTTGAATAGTATAAGATTTTCGTCAGAAATACTTTCTCTAGTGAAATTCAATTTTTCTAGAAGTCTTGTTGATTCCTGATTTTCAAAGTGCGTATGAGCTTCTATAGCGCTTAGCCCAAGGTCATTAAACCCGAAGTCAACTACTTTTGTGGCTGCTTCATGCATTATTCCCTTTCCCTGAAAGTCTGGTAGTAATTCGTAGCCAATTTCCGCCGTGTTATTATCTTCGGAAAAGCTAAATAAGCAAATTGTCCCAACTGGTTTCTCATCATCGCCCAGCGTAATGGCCCAGTAAATGGCATCGTTCCGTTGAACGCTTTCATTGATAGCCCGGATGAAGACCTGGGCATCCTGCATTGATTCGCTGGGCTTTCTACCAAGGTATTTGTTTACCTGCTCGTTTGAACGCACGCTAAATATTGCTTCGTCATCACTGCTTCTGAGTTGCCTCAAAGTCAGCCTTGCTGTTTTTATAACCGGGAACGGAGTAAAGCTTTTGCCCATCATTGCTTACTAAGAACTGGTGAGAAAATCAGGTTTGAGCAAGAAAAAGAGCCAAGAGCTTGCGAGGGGTCTTGCTGTGCTCTCGGGTGCCTTTGCCCGACGCAAGTTTAGCGCAGTCTAACTCATGACTGGCCTTATCGAAGGCTGGGCATCTACCAACAGCACGATTAGGATGCCCGGACGACTCCGAGCGGAGCGGCACCGGCTGGCCGCTCGGGCGGCTTCGGAGGCTGTACCTTTACCTCAAGGATAGTTACGAGGTACGGCTGCACGGATCGGGTTAGTTAATTAACTATCGCAGGAATACTATTGTCAAGTGGGTTTACTTCTGTAAGGCTATCTGGCAAGGCGAAGTTAAAAGGTCTGTTTGTAACATAAAATGATTCTACAGCGTGCCATTCATTGTTTATTAATATAGAAGTATGGTACGGCTCGTGAATAAATGTTTTACCTTTTTCTATACTCTTAAGCTCTGTTAGACTGTCCTTTGAATAGTAAAAGAATTTTTTGGTATAGAAGCCATTCATTCCTTTTCCCTCAATGTAGTATTTTGTTAGGTCACTGGTTAAAATAAGTATTTCTGTTTTTCCGGATGTTTTATGGAAAGATTTTCCTTTGGCTTCGTAGATAATATTAATCCAGCCTTTGTAATTATTTGGTATAAAATAGTATCTATCAACTGTTGGATTTCGGCAACTATACAATGCTGAAAATGAAACCATGATTAGAATAACTGTAATAGGGAACTTCATCTGCTTGCTTTGGAGGTTCGATTTATTTCTATGAGGCCTATGCTGCTGTGTGCCCCCAAACTGGCGCGAGTTTAGGCGTAGCCGTAACGCATGCAAAACTATGCCGGGAGGCTGGGCCTCCTCCGTTAGAACAAGCCACGACACGCCCGAAGCGCGCCGCCCGGACTACTCCAAGCGGTGCGGCTTCAACTTGCCGCGTTCCGACAGTGGAGGTACAACCTCCACGTCAAGGCAGGTCACGAGTTACGGCTGCGCCTAAACTTGCGCCAGTTTGGGGAGCTTTGTGATTGATTCCCCATGAACAATGATTCTGAGCTATTGATAATACTCGTATTCATATGTCTTGGCAAATTGGGGTTTAGCCTCTAAGTCATACTCCACCGTTTTTGTCAATTCTTTCCGCTGGTTGTAATACTCTGTTCTTAAGAGGGACTTTGTGTTTGCCCCTGTGCTACTATAGGTAATTTTTTTATTACCATTCTTATCTGTCTTTACTGTAGGCCCAAGAGGCAGTGTGTTGACGGCGAAGACGTCTGCTTGTATAACCTGACCCTTTTCATTCTTCGTGTATTCCCAGATTTCCCTTTGTTCGTCGTCCCTTTCGCCGTTAAAAAACCGGAACATACTGGACCGAATTAACCAGCCGCTGGCGTCGTATTGGTACTCGTAGTCATAGATGGGCTCTTTGCGCTCGTTCACAATACGGTGAGCTACTTCTTTCCCCTGAGCGTCGTAGGTACAGTAAGATGCGTAGTCGAACCTTTCCTTTACCATAAAAGGCCGTTTCTCCCCGCGACGGTAAATGTAGCTACTACCGGGCATCCACTTTTTGAGGTACTTGTTATACCAAGTTTCTGCTTGCAGGGTAGAATCACGATTGAGTTTATAAACACTTAATCCAACCGTGTCACCTTCATACCCCAAAGAAAGCTTACGTTTCAATTCGCCGTTGGGATAGAACTCGCATTTGACTACCATCCACTTGGCTCTTCCCTGTGTAGTTGTATCGGCCCATGCTTTCCAGGTTGTCACACTTTTCGTTTTGCGTAGCGCAGGCTTTGGGGTACTAAAACCCGTCAATAGCAACAACATTAAGCATCCGGCGAGCAAGTCCGTTTTCTTCATAAGTGATTTCGCGTAGCTACCTCGTTTTCTGGCCCTATCCAGCACGCTAAACTGTGTAAGAGTAGGTGAAATTGTCTCATCAGCAATTATCGGGTTCTAATACTGCCCGCCCCCGCGCCCCCGCCGCCTCTTGCTGTGGCGAGGGAGGTGGCAGAAGCTGCTTTAGCCACGTCGCGTAATAGGTGCCGATTATGAACGACTCCCTGCTCTCCTGATATTCAGAAGGTAGGGCGTCGAAATGTTTTGAATTGCAATAGTTGAGATTGATGTTTCGCACTTGTACATCATCTTTTACCGTACTCTAGTTGCTCAGATACTGGCTTGGATGGATAAAGTTTTGTGAAAAACTTTCCGCCTTTCTGATTTTCATACTCCAACAGTATATAGTCAATATTTTTACCCGACGATAATTCGCGCTCTATTTGCTCTCGCTTACTAACCTCAGCTTGATATGTAGCACGTTTTTTAATATCAAATTGAATGCGTTGATGACCTAGTAATGGTTGTGTATTATCTATCTGTTGCCGATTGAAAGGCGATAAAGCACCTGAAATCATGATGCCCCCGGTAATATTATAGGATACATGAGGCGAGTTATTAGTGATAAAAATTGAATGAGAAAAATCACCCTGATAAATGCCGATGGCATTGGGCCGAGTGTATAACTCATGCTCTGGTACAGACTTGTCAATGAAACCTTGGAATCCACTTGAGTACGAGCCAGACTCCATCCGGATTGCGAGTTTGGGTTGATTAAATTTTGCCAACCATCCAGACAAAAAGGGAATGCCAGCACGGCTTATCAGGCCTAGTATTGTGGTAGAAAGGCTCATTGAGGAATCTTGAGGAGTTGGCTCCATTTTAAATAAAAATTAATTGGAAAGGATTAGGTGCGTCTTAGCCCCTACATATTCCGCCGGTACTGCCCAACAACCTCAAATAGCGCATTCGTAACCTGCCCAGCGAGCAGAACTTCACGTTTCCATTAGCTCCTCGAAGAGCTTGCCGTTCTGGATAGCGACTTGTTGGAGTGGCTGTGAGCTATACCAGCACGAAACGTACCCGCTCCCGTTTCACGAAGTGTCCTGCGGCAGCGGAAGCTACTAAGTCGCCGATGGTCAGAATTTCATGCCGAGGTTTAGGTGTTGACGCGAAAGGGTTGCCTATGGGCTCCTTGATGAGGCTTATAGCTGCTTTGGAGTTAAAGGGTAAGTAGACAAGTCCTATCAATAACTTAGTGGTCCAGGCTACGGCGTAAACCGACAGAAAGAGTAGGAATACGATGAGGTGAAGTGGGTTGCCCTCGAAACCTTCAGGACTAATCAGGCCAGTGAAATCGAACTTGGATACATCAACCCTGAACTGCTCAGAGAATTCAAGCAACAATTCTTCGGTTTCGAGCCCGACAACGCACATGTCTTCTTCTACTCCGGTACGTAGGCCGTATTCCGCTTTACAGCCTAGCCGATCCTCAACGAAGGCAGGCACCTGCTCTGCAGCCCGGCGTAAATCGGCGAAACGAACTTCAATGATTTCCATAAGAATATGAAAGGGTGCTACCTCAGCAAGGTAACACCCTTTCATATTCAACCAAATAGACTGTCTACATATTCCGGCGGTACTGCCCGCCAACCTCAAACAGCGCATTCGTAATCTGGCCCAGTGAGCAGAACTTTACCGTTTCCATCAACTCCTCGAAGAGGTTGCCGTTCTGGATGGCTACTTGCTGGAGTTGCCGGAGGCGGGTTTCGGTCTGGTCGGCGTTGCGGGTGTGCAGGATGTTGAGCATCTCAATCTGGTACTGCTTTTCCTCTTCCGTGGCCCGGATAACCTCGGCGGGCACCACCGTGGGCGAGCCTTTGGAGGAGAGGAAGGTATTCACGCCGATGATGGGATACTCGCCCGTGTGCTTGAGCATCTCGTAGTGCATGCTTTCCTCCTGAATCTTGCCGCGCTGGTACATGGTTTCCATGGCGCCCAGCACGCCGCCGCGCTCCGTGATGCGGTCAAACTCCATCAGCACGGCCTCTTCCACCAGGTCGGTGAGCTCCTCGATGATGAAGGAGCCCTGCAGCGGGTTTTCGTTTTTGGCTAAGCCCAGCTCCCGGTTGATGATGAGCTGAATGGCCATAGCCCGGCGCACCGATTCCTCGGTGGGGGTGGTAATGGCCTCGTCGTAGGCGTTGGTGTGCAGGGAGTTGCAGTTGTCGTAGATGGCGTAGAGGGCCTGCAGGGTGGTTCGGATATCGTTGAAGTCGATTTCCTGGGCGTGCAGGCTCCGGCCGCTGGTCTGGATGTGGTACTTGAGCATCTGGCTCCGGGCGTCGGCGCCGTACTTGAGCTTCATGGCCTTGGCCCAGATGCGGCGCGCCACGCGGCCGATAACGGCGTATTCGGGGTCGATGCCGTTGGAGAAGAAGAACGACAGGTTCGGGGCGAAGTCGTTCACGTTCATGCCCCTGCTCACGTAGTACTCCACGAAGGTGAAGCCGTTGCTGAGCGTTAGGGCCAGCTGGGTGAGGGGGTTAGCCCCGGCCTCCGCAATGTGGTAGCCGGAAATAGACACCGAGTAGAAGTTGCGGACCTTCTCCTTGATAAAATACTCCTGCACGTCGCCCATCAGGCGCAGGGCAAATTCAGTGGAGAAGATGCAGGTGTTCTGGGCCTGGTCTTCCTTGAGAATGTCGGCCTGCACGGTGCCGCGCACCTGGCTGAGCGTACGTTTCTTGATGGTTTCGTACACGTCAGCGGGCAGCACTTGGTCGCCGGTCACGCCGAGCAGCATCAGGCCCAGGCCGTCGTTGCCCTGGGGAAGCTCGCCCTGATAGCGGGGGCGGTTGAGGCCCTTGTCGGCGTAAATCTGGTTGATCCTGGCTTCGACGTCTGCCTCTAAGCCTTGCTCTTTGATGTAGAGCTCACACTGCTGGTCGATGGCGGCGTTCATGAAGAAGGCAGCCAGGGTAGCGGCGGGGCCGTTGATGGTCATCGACACCGAGGTGCTGGGGTTGGCCAGGTTGAAGCCGGAGTAGAGCTTCTTAGCGTCGTCGAGGCAGCAGATGCTCACGCCGGCGTTGCCAATTTTGCCGTAGATGTCGGGCCGGTGGTCGGGGTCCTCGCCGTAGAGGGTCACCGAGTCGAAGGCCGTGCTCAGGCGCTTGGCGGGCAAACCCATGCTCACGTAGTGGAAGCGGCGGTTGGTACGCTCGGGGCCACCTTCGCCAGCAAACATGCGGGTGGGGTCTTCGCCCTCACGCTTGAAGGGAAATACGCCGGCGGTGTAGGGAAACTCACCGGGCACGTTTTCCTGAAGCTGCCAGCGTAGCAAATCACCCCAGGCCGTGTAGCGCGGCAGGCTGACTTTGGGAATCTGCTGGTTACTCAGGCTGGTGGTGTGCGTCTGGATGCGGATTTCCTTGTCGCGCACCTTGAAGACGAACTCCGGGGCCTTGTAGGCGGCTACCTTTTGCGGCCAGGTCTCCAGGAGTTTCCAGTTTTGGCCGTCCAGACGGAGCTTGACCTCCTCGAAGGTGCTCTCCAGGCCGGCAATGAGGCTTCTTCCTCCGGCTCCGTTGCTGCCGTTCCCGCTGCCAGATCCGGTAGGGGTGTTTCCGAGGCTTTCGACGGCTCCGATGGCTTGTCGGATTCCATAGAGCTGCTGAGCAACGTCAGCTTGTTTTTGAACCCACTGATCATATTGGCGGTTGGTTTCGGCTATTTCGGAAAGGTAACGGGTGCGGTGGGGCGGAATGATATAAATCTTCTCCGAGTTTTCCTGGCTGGTTTCGAGCTGGGACGCGAAGGGCACGCCGGTTTTGGCTTCCACCGTGGCCAGCACGGCGCGGTAGAGGCGGTTCATGCCGGGGTCGTTGAACTGGGAGGCAATGGTGCCGAACACGGGCATAGAGTCCAGGGGCTTTTCCCAGTGGCCGTGGTTGCGCTGGTACTGCTTGCGCACGTCGCGCAGGGCGTCGAGGGCCCCGCGCTTGTCGAACTTGTTGAGGGCAATGACGTCGGCGAAGTCGAGCATGTCGATTTTCTCCAGCTGAGTGGCCGCCCCGTACTCGGGCGTCATCACGTAGAGGCTGGCATCGGAGTGCTCGATGATTTCGGTGTCGGACTGGCCGATGCCGGAAGTTTCGAGGATGATGAGGTCGAAGCCGGCGGCGCGCACTACGTCCACGGCGTCCTGCACGTACTTGCTCAACGCCAAGTTGCTTTGGCGGGTGGCCAGGCTGCGCATGTACACCCGGGGCGAGTTGATGGAGTTCATCCGGATCCGGTCACCCAGCAGGGCCCCGCCGGTTTTGCGCTTCGAGGGGTCGACGGAGATGATGGCAATGGTCTTCTCGGGGAAGTCCATCAGGAAACGGCGCACCAGCTCGTCCACCAAACTCGACTTACCAGCCCCACCGGTGCCGGTGATGCCCAGAATTGGGGTCTTGGTAACGGTGGCAGAGGAGTCGAGGCGCTGGTCGTTGCTGCCTTCGGCCTGCTGGAAGTCGGCCACCAGTTGGGCTTTCACCCGCTCAAACTCTTCGGGGAAGTTCTCGGCGGCCGAAATCAGGCGGCCGATGCTGCGGGCGTCTTTCTCCTTTACGTGGTTGACCTCGCCGTTCAGGTTCTGGCCGGTGGGGAAGTCGCAGCGCTGGAGCAAGTCGTTGATCATGCCCTGCAGGCCCATGGCGCGGCCGGCGTCGGGGGAGTAGATCTGCTCGATACCGTAGGCGTGCAGGTCCTCAATTTCGGTGGGCAGAATCACGCCGCCCCCGCCGCCGAACAGGCGGATGTGGCCCGCGCCCCGCTCCTTGAGCAGGTCGTGCATGTACTTAAAGTACTCGTTGTGGCCGCCCTGGTAGGAGGTAATGGCAATGGCCTGGGCATCTTCCTGGATGGCGCAGTCCACGATTTCCTGCACTGAGCGGTTGTGACCCAGGTGGATTACTTCGGCGCCGCTGCTCTGGATGATGCGGCGCATGATGTTGATGGCGGCATCGTGGCCGTCGAACAGGGCGGCGGCCGTTACGATGCGGATATGGTTTTTCGGCTTATACGGAGCGGCGGGAGCTGCTTGCATTACGGGGTGGAGTTGGGTGGAATTTGGGTGAGCGAAGGTACAAAAAAAGCCCCGGCGGGGAGGCCGGGGCTTTTTTGTTACCAGTCTTCCTTTAGATAGACGAGCAACTCGTCCACCGATTTACCAACGAAAACGGCTTCCTCTTGGACGTTGCCGATGAACGGTAAGGTGTAGATGGCACCAGTAGCTTTTTCTATGGCACAGGCCTCGCCGATTTCGTACGTGCCGATCAGAAAGAAACCCGGATAATTCTCGGCTGCTTCGTAGTCGTTATTAATACCGATAAGTTTATCGAGACGCCACAAAAGCAGGCATTTGCCATTAATAATCTCGAAATCAAGGATCTGTTCGTGCCCAGCACTCATCATATCCAAATACCCGAGCGGCAATAGGAAGTCAATTGATTGAAGAAAATTAGTAGCCTCTTGATTGGTCATAAGGTACTTCAACTTGACCTAAATAGAGCACCAAGGTAGGAAAGTGAGTAGACATAAGCTTAGAGACACCGCTGAGGGGGGAGGCACGCACTAGTGAGCTTATTACAGACAATGTCAACCGCGCGGCGAGTTCTGTCAGTTGCGCAATGGACTTTGTCAGACCCGCAGAAGACTTTGTCAATGGCGCGGAAGCCTTTGTCACTCGCGCGGAAGGCACTGCCACCGCGCAATGACCAATGTCAGTCGCGCATTAGACGTTGTCAGGGGCGCGGAAGGCATTGTCAGTCCCGCAATAACCAAGTGTTGATGCGCGAGAGGTCGTGTCAGCGCCGCGGAAGACATTGTCAGGAGCGCGGAAGGCAATGTCAGGTATGCAGGCCGTTAAGTAATGGCGGCACGAGGAAGCCTAGGCTGCGGGAGTGTCACGAACTGCTACTGAGGCAGTAAGAGTGATAATTAAAGGAAGTAGATATTCAGTATGGGTCAGTAGGCATTCAACTCTGCTTGTTCACTTTGTTCGCCTACTTTCTAGTGGGGTAGCGCACCTGAAACGTATTGCCGCCCGCAAATAGCCAAGCCTTTTCCGGGCCGGTAAAGGCTGCAGAAGAGACGTTAGAGGCTATGGGTAGTTCTTCTTCCTGCCAACTGCGTCCGGTATCCGTGCTGTGGTAGGCATGGTAGGTATTCAGGGCTACCGTGGTGTCGGAGTAGGAAGCCAGCAAGGTGATGCTGCGGCCGGAAACGTGGAGGGCTTCTGCTAACAGCGGCTGGCCCTGGGAGAGGCCGAAGCTATGAATGCGGCTATAGCGTCCGGTCTGATGGTCGCGGCGCAGGAGCTGAATGGTTCCGGCTGGGTCGTCGCTGGCCAGCCAGAGGTTGCCGGCCGCGTCGGAAGCCACGGCTTTGTCGACGCGACCTTGCGGAATAACTTCTACCGTGGCGGCGGAGGTTGCCCAATTGATTTTGGCGAGATGCCTGCTGTAGTAGGGCGAGCCAGGGGAGGTGAGCAGCAGCCAGGAAGTGCCATCCGGCGTGTGTAGGCCCCAGGAAGCACTGCCCGACAAGGGCAGTGCGGCGCGCTGCCAGTGCCGTCCGCCGTCCGTCGTATGGTATATGAGCCGCAGGCCCTGCTCTTCATGATTGGTAAGGGCAAAGCCCTGGGTTGAGTCGGCGAAAGAAAGGCTGGTAATCTGGTGAGGGAGTACGCCTATCGGTTGCCAGCTCCGGCCCTGGTCCACAGAGCGCAGGAGCCGGGAAGAATCCCGCTGAGCGTCGGACTCCTGGAGCTGAACCGCGAATACTACGGGCCCGGCCTTGGTAGTCAGCACAAACCGGCTCCCGGAGTCGCCGGTGGTTTTCTGCCAGTTGCGCCCTCCGTCAGTGGTCCGAAACAAGGTGGCAACCTGACCAGCACGGAAATCTGAACCCAAGCCACCCGCATCAGGAAGGATACTGCCCAGTACCAAGCCAGTGGAGTCGTTGATGAACAGCGTGGCCTCTGCATGAAAGCCAGTAAGCGGTAGGCCTTCTCCAGTTACCAGCTGCCAGGACGAAGAACTAGAGGAGCAACCCGCCGCGCCCACGCAGGTCAAGCAAAGCAGGAGGCGGTAACTACCAGGGTTGCGGTTCATGGGTAGCAAGGTAACAACGCCTGCGTATCATTCGGGTACCGTTACTTCTCCTCCGTCAGCACGGTGAAGTACAGGCTGGGCAGCAGGTTATGGACGGTCCAGGCCGCCTGGCCGTTTTCGCGCTCTACCATGCCGGGCTGCTTCTGGCGCACCACGGGAATGGAGAAATACTTGTTTTCGGGGGCTTGCTTTTCGCTTTGCAGCCACTGCAGGGTGGCGGCTACGGGCTCACCGTTGAGCACGAGGTGGTAAGGCCGCAAATCCAGCTTAAGCCAGCCGGTACGGGAAGGCGGGCAGAGGAGCTGTACATCCTGGGTGCTAAGCAGCTGGTCGGGGCGGTTGCCGCGCACGGTGTACAGGTTGAGCCGAAAGCGCAACCGCTCGTACTTGTTGTCGGTGAAATAGACGTAGAGTTCTTCCAGGTAGGAGCGGCGCCCAGGGGTAAGTAACGTCCCCAGCTCCCAGCCCCACTCATCATCAACGGTGGTTTTACCCGAACTGCCGGCCATCCAGCGGACATCGGCTTTTTCGGCGGTGCGGCCCAGCTTGGCCGGCTGCACCTTACGGCTTTGAATGGTGACGCCTTCGAGCACCTGGTGCAGGGGTTGGAGCTGAAACACGCGCTGCCCGGCCTGCCACTGAGCTGGTGCTACCACATAGGGCATAAAGCCCACGCAGGACACGATGAGGGTGTCGCGTAAATCGGGTGGGAGGCGCAACAGGTAACGGCCCTGCTCATCGGCTGCGGTGCCAATAGCCTTGCCCGGCACGCCCAGAATGGCAAACGGCACCGGCTCCTTGGTTTGGGCATTGAGCACCTGGCCCGTGGCGGTTACCGTTTGGGCCCAGCCAGTAAAACTAACCACACTCACCAGCAGGAACAGACAAAGTTTATACACCACAGAGAAGCGGATATTAATAGCTAGGCAGTTTCCGGACAATGTAGAGAAAAGGAAACGAAGTAAAGTAGCGCTACTGAAGGAGGGAAGCAGCCGGCCAGCCACCATAACAACGCCAGCCTACCCGTAGGCCGGCTGGCGTTGTTATGGCCCCAGCAATGGTTGCTTTAGGAGTGTGCCGCCTTCTTTTCCAGGGCCTGCAGCAGCTCATCGGCCGCCTGTTCAATGTCGTGGTAGCCTTGCTGAGCCGCCCGCTCCTTGGCCGCAATGAGCCCGTCGCGGTGCACAGTTTTGAAGTCGCCGTAGGGAAAGTGGTAGCGGCCTTTGGTGTCTTCGCCCTTGGTCTCGTCGAGGCCCAGGTGCCACTGGCCGTATTCGGCTATTTCGTGCTTTTCCAGGAACTTGTTTTCCTGGCTGGTATCAGGGTTGTGCTGGCCCCAGTGGCCCTGGTCGTTTTTGAGTTTGCCGTCGGCAATCAGCTGCTTAGCAAACTTCATGGCGGCCGTGTTCAGGTGTAGGCTCATGGCGGGTGGACGTTAGGGTATGATACCCTTTGCTTACGCACACCTTTTCAGCAGGTTCACCGGCTGGCTGACTAGTCCCGGGGGCTAAGCGCCGTTGCGTATAAGCACAGATTGCCGTTTTTTATAAACTGCCAGCGCTCAGGACAGCGTGATGCCGGCATTGAAGACCAAGCGCCAGAGCAGCGCCAGGAGCAGAAAAGCTCCCACAAAGCCCCAGGCAATGGTGGTTTTTCGGGGTGTAGGCACGGTATCCTGGAACAGCTCGTTGCGGCTGGAGATGCTTAGCGGGAGCAGGAAAAGGCCCATCGTCACAAACAGCAGCCCCTCGTAGGTGGTCAGGTCCGGCCACTTGAGAGCTGCCAGCAGTAGGCTGCCTACCACCCAGGGCACCAGCAAGCCGGTAAAAATGAGCTGGCCGCGGTTGGCATAGAGCATCATGGTGCGCGAGTCGTGGCTTTGCAGGAAGGCTACGGCCGCTTTGTAACCTGTAATTACCGCAATAATGCCACCCAGCACGGCTAAGGCAATGGGAAAGGCCGTGCCTCCCTCCACGAAGAGCCAGCGGGGTACATACCAAAATCCCAGCTGCGTGAATGAGCCTGCAATAAGGCCCCCCAGTACCAGGTTGAAGGCGTGCAAAGCCAGCCAGAAGTAAAAAAGCTTGAGCCGGCCTTTGCGGCCCCGCCCGTAAAACCAGAACAGCAGCCCGGCCGCAATAGCCAGCAGCAGGGACAGAAAAGGCCCCACTCCGTACACGGCAATAACGGCAATGCGCCACCACTGCCGGTCGGGAATCAGAAACTGCACGTGGCTCAGGTGCAAGGTGAGCGGAATGCCCAGGCGGTGGGCCATGGCCGCCGTGGCCAGCTGGTGCACGCCGTAGGCCAGCAGGAAGGCCAGGCCGTACAGAACAACAGAGTTAAGCGCCGTGATACTGGCTTTGCTGGATTCCGTAGGCGAGACGGTGCGGCTAAGGTCAAGGTTCATAGCAGGGGAGATAGTAGATGGCTCCCCAAGTTACTTAAACCCCCGCAGGCTACCATAACCGGCGGCCAACTCCCAAAAACTAGCTTTTCCGGGCCGTTTTGCCTACCTTCGCAGCTAGAAAAAACTGCCTCTAGTGAAGAACATCCGCAATTTCTGCATCATCGCCCACATCGACCACGGCAAGAGTACGCTAGCCGACCGCCTGCTGGAATTCACCAGCACCGTGGCCAAGCGCGATATGCAAGCTCAGCTGCTCGATAACATGGACCTGGAGCGGGAGCGGGGCATCACCATCAAGAGCCACGCCATCCAGATGCAGTATCAGTACAAGGGCGAGCAGTACACGCTCAACCTGATTGATACCCCCGGTCACGTCGACTTCAGCTACGAAGTATCCCGCTCCATTGCCGCCTGCGAAGGCGCCCTGCTGATTGTGGATTCCTCGCAGGGCATTGAAGCCCAAACAATTTCCAACCTCTACCTGGCCATTGGCTCCGACCTGACCATCATTCCGGTGCTCAACAAAATCGACCTGCCCCACTCCATGCCGGAGGAGGTGTCGGACGAAATTGTGGATCTGATCGGCTGCGACCGGGACGAAATCATTCATGCCTCCGGTAAGGCCGGTATTGGAATCGAGAATATCCTTAACGCCATCTGTGAGCGGATTCCTGCGCCTCAAGGCGACCCGGAGGCCCCCCTGCAGGCGCTCATTTTTGACTCAGTTTTCAACTCTTACCGGGGTATCGAAGTTCTGTTCCGGATTAAGAACGGCACCATGCGCAAGGGCGACAAGCTCCGCTTCATGGCTACCGGCAAGGAATACGGCGCCGACGAAATCGGTATTCTGGGCCTTAACCAAGAGCCCCGCCAGGAAGTAGCGGCTGGCAACGTAGGCTACCTCATTTCGGGCATCAAGGAAGCGCGCGAAGTAAAAGTCGGCGACACCATCACGCACGTAGCGCGCCCTACGGCCGAGGCTATTCAGGGTTTCGAGGACGTGAAGCCCATGGTATTTGCCGGCATTTACCCGGTGGATACCACCGAGTACGAAGAACTGCGCTCCTGCATGGAGAAGCTGCAGCTCAACGATGCTTCTCTGGTATGGGAGCCCGAAACGTCGGTGGCCCTGGGCTTCGGCTTCCGCTGCGGCTTCCTGGGCATGCTGCACATGGAAATTGTGCAGGAGCGTCTGGAGCGCGAGTTCAATATGACGGTGATTACCACCGTGCCCTCGGTGCAGTTCCACGCCACCGGCACCAAAGACCAGCTGCTGACCATCAACGCGCCGAGCGAAATGCCCGAGCCGAACATGATCAAGCTGATTGAGGAGCCCTACATCAAGGCCCAGATCATTACGGCGGCCGATTACGTGGGGCCCATCATCACGCTGTGCATGGAAAAGCGTGGCATCATCAAGGGCCAGAGCTACCTCACTTCGGAGCGGGTGGAAATGACGTTTGAGCTGCCGCTGTCGGAAATCGTGTTTGACTTCTTCGACAAGCTCAAAACCATTTCGCGCGGCTACGCTTCCCTCGACTACGAGCTGATTGGCTTCCGCGAGTCGGACATGGTAAAGCTGGACGTGATGCTGAACGGGGAGAAGGTCGATGCCTTGTCGGCTATTGTGCACCGCAGCAAAAGCTACGACTGGGGCCGCCGCCTTTGCGAAAAGCTGCGTGAGCTGCTGCCCCGCCAGCAATTCGAAATTGCCATTCAAGCCAGTATTGGTCAGAAAATCATTGCCCGCGAAACCGTAAAGGCCCTGCGCAAAAACGTAATTGCCAAATGCTACGGCGGCGACATCAGCCGGAAGCGCAAGCTGCTCGAAAAGCAGAAAGAGGGTAAGAAACGGATGCGTCAGGTAGGGTCCGTGGAGATTCCCCAGGAGGCCTTCCTGGCTGTATTGAAAATTGATTAGATAAGTGAAACGCGGCTCTCGAAAGAGCCGCGTTTTTTTTGCGCGTACCCTTTCTTTTTACCTCATACACTTCTTGACACGGCGTGCTATGATATACTTCTTCAGACCATGTCCAGTAACCTCCTCAAGAACTGCACGAGCCCGGAACAGCTAGAGAAAATCATCAAAGGCCAGGAGCGCAAGTTCCGGTGGCGCGACGATTGGCCCGCTATGGAAGCCGCTTTGCAGTCCGCCGGCACCGCTGCTATTGCCGCCCACGCCAGCAAGCCCAAGCCCGAACAACCCCAGGATATAGCCTAACCCTCACACGCATGACCACAGCCCCCGACGCCACCACCTACCGCCTCATCGACGGCAAGCAGACCGCCGAGGCCATCAAAGAAGAAATTGCCGCCGAAGTAGCCCAGCGCAAAGCTGCTGGCCAGAAGGTGCCGCACCTGGCCGCCGTGCTGGTGGGCCACGATGGAGGCTCCGAAACTTACGTGCGCAACAAGGTGCTGGCCTGCGAGCGGGTGGGCTTCGAAAGCACCCTGCTGCGCTACGAGGACACCATCACGGAGGCCGAGCTGCTGGCGAAAGTGGCCGAGCTGAACGAAGATGATAGCATCGACGGCTTCATCGTGCAGCTGCCCCTGCCGCGCCATATTTCTTCCGAAAAGGTGATTGAAGCTATCCGCCCCGAGAAGGACGTAGACGGTTTCCACCCGATGAACATCGGGCGGATGGTGGCCGGGCTGCCCGCCCTGCTGCCCGCTACGCCCTCGGGTATTGTGGAGCTACTGCGGCGCTACGAGCTGCCTACTGATGGCAAGCACTGCGTGGTAATTGGGCGGAGTAATATTGTGGGTACGCCGGTTAGTATTCTGCTGGCAAAGAACTTAGAGCCCGGTAACTGCACCGTGACTTTATGCCATTCGCGTACCCAGAACCTGGCTGAAATAACCCGCACGGCGGATATTCTGGTAGCTGCCCTCGGCCGCCCGGAGTTCGTGACGGCCGACATGGTGAAACCCGGCGCCGTGATTATTGACGTGGGCACCACCCGGGTGGAGGATGCCAGCAAAAAGGCGGGCTGGGCACTCAAAGGTGACGTGAAATTCGAGGAAGTAGCTCCATTGTCCTCGTTCATCACGCCGGTGCCAGGAGGCGTCGGGCCCATGACCATAGCCATGCTGCTGCTTAATACCCTGCGCGCCGCAAAAGGCGAGGTGTACGCCCGGTAGAATCCTATTTTTCCGGTATCTTTGGCTTTCATTTGCCATCTGATTCCGTTACTTTTCAGGTCGGACGTCTGGGGCGGAACTATGCTACGCGGTGGCTGGTTCCGCCCCGGAAACCGGCCTTTTTGTTTTTGCTTGCGTTTTGACTCACTTGCTTACTTCCCTGCCCGTCCTTTCTTCCCTGACCACTGCCAGCTCGGCCGCACTGCCCCTGATGGAGCAGTTTTATACTATTCAGGGTGAGGGATATAACGCCGGCCGGGCTGCTTATTTTCTGCGTCTGGGCGGCTGCGACGTGGGCTGCGTGTGGTGCGACGTGAAAGAGTCGTGGGATGCCGGCCTGCACCCCCGGGTAGCTATTCAGGACATGGTAGCGGCGGTGTTAGCGCATCCGGGGCGCAACGTGGTCATCACCGGCGGGGAGCCACTGATGTATGACTTAACGGAGCTGACGGGTGCCTTGAAGGAAGCGGGCTGCCAGACCTGGCTCGAAACATCAGGTGCCTACCCACTCTCCGGTACCTGGAATTGGGTATGCGTGTCGCCTAAAAAGTTTAAAGCCCCACTGCCGGAGGTAGTAGCCCAGGCCCACGAACTCAAGGTGGTCGTCTTTCATAAGAGCGACTTTGCCTGGGCCGAGCAGCACGCGGCTATGGCGGGGCCGCACACCCGGCTGTACCTGCAGCCGGAATGGAGTAAGGCCGCCACCATCACCCCCTTGCTTATCGATTACGTGAAGCAACATCCGCAGTGGCAGGTGTCGCTGCAAACGCATAAATACCTCGACATTCCCTAGCCTCCACCGTTGTATGCGTCGTTTCGTCGTGGCAGTATTCCTGGGCGTGGCCTTGTTGGCCGGTCCACCTGTAGTAGCGCAGCAAAAACTGTCCTCTACCAACACCAAAGCCCGCAACCTGTTTGATAAAGCGCAGGGGCAGGCCAAGAACCGGGAATTTGCCAAAGCCATTGAGACGCTCACCATTCTGAACGAGAAGTTTCCTTCCCTGGGAGAGCCTTTCCTGGTGAAAGGGTCTTTGCTGAAAGCCATGGGCGACACCCGCGCGGCCTTCGTAGCGTATCAGAAAGGCCTGACCCTAATCCCATTCGACCCCGCCCGTTCCCTGGATTACTTTACCCTGGGGGAACTGGCCATGAGCTTCGGGGAATACCAGGTGGCCGGCGAGAGCTACGGCCGCTTCCTAAAGTCGGCGCCCAAAGGCCACCGTAGCATTCCTAAAGCTCAGCATCAGCTGCAAAACAGCGAGTTTGCCGTGAAAGCCGTGGCCAACCCTACCGGGCCGGCCCCGCAGCGGGTGCCCGAACCGCTCAACACGTTTCGCTACCAGTATTTCCCCTCTATCACGGCCGATAACCGCTTTTTGCTGTATACGGCCCGGCCTACAGCTCAGAGCGACGAAGACCTGTACCTCAGCCGCCAAAACAAGGACGGTACGCTGGGGGCACCGCAGCCGATTTCAGCGGCCATCAACACCCAGCTGAACGAGGGCGCGGGCACCATTTCCGGGGATGGCAAAACCCTGGTTTTTGCTTCCTGCGACCGGCCCGGTTCCGTCGGCAACTGCGACCTGTATATTTCGCGCCGGACGGGCAACAACTGGAGCAAACCGCGTAACCTGGGTAAGCTCGTCAACTCCACTGCCTGGGATTCGCAGCCCTCCTTGTCAGCCGATGGCCGTACCCTGTATTTTACCTCCGACCGGCGCGGGGGGCAGGGCCTGGAGGATATTTACATGACCATGCTGCAGGCAGATGGCAACTGGAGTCCGGCCCGCAACCTCGGCACACCCATCAATACCGCTGGCAAGGATATGGCTCCCTTCATTCATGCCAGCGGCACCACGCTCTACTATGTGACGGATGGCCTGATTGGTATGGGCGGGCTGGATGTGTATAAGTGCAGCCTGAGCGGGCAGAAGTGGTCGGAGCCGGTTAACCTGGGTTACCCGCTTAATACCAACGAAAACGAGGCCTCCCTGTTTATTGCATCCGACAACAGCCGGGGCTACTGCTCGCGCACGCGGCCGGCCGAACCCGGTATTCCGGAGCGCGACCGGCCAGTGGAGTTGTTTTCCTTTGACGTGCCCAAAACCGTCCGCTCCCGCGAAACCAGTACGTATACCCAGGGCCGGGTATTCGATGCCAACACCAAAAAACCACTCAAGGCGGATGTGCAGCTCTACGATGTGCAAACCAACGAGCTGGTGCAGTACGTCACATCCGACCCGCTGGATGGTGACTATACCGTGGTGCTCAACGAAGGCCGGCATTATGCCATGTACGCTTCCGCCGATGGATATCTGCTCAAAAGCCTCAGCTTCGATTACAGCGACAAGCACACCTTTGACCCCCTCACGCTCGATCTGTACCTGGACCCCTTGCGGGCCGGGCGTACCATGGTGCTGAATAATCTATTTTTTGAAACGAACGAGTACAAACTCAAGCCTACTTCCCGTACCGAGCTCAACCGCCTGATCGGGTTTATGCAGCAGTACAAAGATGTGCAAGTAGAAATTGCCGGGCATACCGACGATGTAGGGGCTGAGGCTGACAATGAGAAGCTTTCCCTGAACCGGGCCCGGTCCGTGTACGAATATCTGTCGGCTAACGGGGTATCCTCTACCCGAATCCGGTTCCGGGGCTACGGTGAAAACAAGCCCCTGGTGCCCAACGACTCGGAAGCCAGTCGGCAGCAAAACCGCCGGATAGAATTCCGGATCCTTTAATCATTCCGCTTAAGCAGCAAAAGCCCAAAGCCCCGCTTTCACCAAGCGGGGCTTTGGGCTTTTTAAAGTTATAGTTCTTCTTTTTCAGGCGGTTGATAAATAGCTGATAATCAAAAATAAGGTGCTTGATGTAAAAACTACTTGATTAGAATAGTAATATTTATTCTTTGTTTTATTAAAAAATAAGTTTAGCTTTGTTCAGCAGCATCAACGGCTGCCCTATTGGTTTCTCTTCTTCTTTTCACTCTTTCACCTCACCTACTTATGAAAAAGATTTTCCTGCTTGTGGGTATGCTGCTGGCGGTTTCTGTGGCTAGCCAGGCTTCCCAGGAAACTACCGCTACCGGCGACAACGGTAGCGCCATTGCTGCTCGGGCTACCAAGTTGTCGCGGGCTATGGCCAGCACCATGCAGCTTGACGAAGGGCAGTACCTCAAAGTAAAGCAGTTGAATACGCGTATGCTGGCCGAGGTTGATGATCTAAAGTCCCGCTACGCCGCCGATCCGGAAATCCTGGATCAGCGCCTGGCCGATGCGCAGCAACGCTACGAAGCGGCGCTTACCAGCCTGTTGCGCCCCCATCAACTGGCTGTGTACCAGGAAGCACAAAGCAACATGACCGCGCTTAGCATTATGGCGAATTAGTCCTGCGGCTAAATGGTACTGAAAAAGGCGCCCCTGGGGCGCCTTTTTGTATTTATGATTATGCTGAAATTAAATTTGATTATTCTTTGTCAAGGAAACAGAAAGACTTATCTTTGATCAAGTTATACTAGGGAAATTTACATAAACGGGTTTTGTCGATTTCCCGGTTGCCATTTTTCCGTCATTCACCTTTGCACTCGATACCTGCCATGACTGTACCTATACATACTCTTAGTGCTATTCTTCTATTTGCGGGCAGTTTGCTTTCGAGCTGCGCCAAATCCGCCGGTGACACCTCCATCAGTCGGCAAGCCACGTCGATCAGCCGTACCTTTGCCTCCAAAGGCCACCTCAACGAAGGGCAGTATAAGCGTGTGCGCAGCCTCAGCATCCGTATGATGCGGGAAATAGAACGAGTAAAAAGCCATAACTCCTCACCACTGCAGCAGGAGCTTCTGATTCAGGAAATTCAGGCTGGGTATGAAATGCAGCTAGCTTCAATTCTGATGCCTGCTCAGCTGGCGCGCGTTCAGCCATACATGCCCAAACTGCTTGCCTTACATAGCAAAACGGTGGCCGTACGCTAGGCTGACGAAACGGTAAATAAAAAAGGCTACCTCTGCAGGTAGCCTTTTTTGTGGGTAGTTCTAGCGCTGTTCAATCGGGGTGTAGTCCCGGTTCAGCTCGCCGGTGTAAACCTGGCGGGGACGGCCAATCGGCTCTTTGTTTTCGCGCATCTCTTTCCACTGGGCAATCCAGCCGGGCAGGCGGCCCAGGGCAAACATCACCGTGAACATTTCGGTGGGAATGCCAATGGCTTTGTAGATGATGCCCGAGTAGAAGTCAACGTTCGGATAGAGCTTGCGCTCAATGAAATAAGGATCCGTGAGGGCCGCTTGCTCCAGCTCCTGCGCAATTTTCAGCAGGGGGTCGTTGATGCCCAAAGCCGTCAGCACCTCGTCGGCAGCTTTCTTGATGATCTTGGCCCGTGGGTCGAAGTTTTTGTAGACGCGGTGACCAAAGCCCATCAGGCGGAACGGGTCATTTTTATCTTTGGCCTTGGCAATGAACTTGCTCGTGTCGCCACCGTCGCGCTGGATAGCTTCGAGCATTTCCACCACTTCCTGGTTGGCGCCACCGTGCAGCGGGCCCCAAAGGGCGTTGATACCAGCCGAAACCGAGCCGTACAGCGAAGCATTCGCCGAGCCCACCAAACGAACCGTTGAGGTAGAGCAGTTCTGCTCGTGGTCGGCGTGCAGGATGAGGAGCTTGTTGATGGCACGCACCACTACGGGGTTGACTTCATACTTCTCCGTGGGGAAGCTGAACATCATGTACAGGAAATTCGACGCGTAGTCTAGGTCGTTCCGCGGATAGTTCAGCGGATGGCCCATGTTGTTCTTGTAGGTCCAGGCAGCAATGGTGGGCAGCTTGGCCATCAACCGAATCACGTTCAGGTCAATTTCGTCCTTGCTCAGGTCCGGCGATACGCTCTCGGGATAGAAAGCCGTCAGCGCGCAGATCAGGCTGCTGAGAATGGCCATGGGGTGGGCTGCCGAAGGGAACCCATCAAAAATCTTGCGCACGTCTTCGTGCACGAGGGTATGCTTGGTAATCTGGTTGCTGAAGGAATCCAGCTCTGCTTGGGTCGGCAGTTTGCCGTAAATCAGCAAGTAAGCCACTTCCATGAAGCTCGACTCCTCAGCCAGCTGCTCGATGGGGTAGCCCCGATACCGCAGAATGCCTTCTTCGCCGTCCAGGAACGTAATGGCGCTTTTGGTAGCGCCGGTGTTTTTGTAGCCCGAGTCGATGGTAATGTAACCGGTTTGGTCGCGCAACTTGGCAATATCAATTGCCTTCTCGTGCTCGGTACCTTCGATGACGGGGAAGGAATACGATTTCCCGTCGAGGATAATCTCAGCAGACTCTGCCATAAGCGTGTATTAGGGTGGATGCGGGGCGAAAGTAAAGAATTACCGGCAGGGCGGAAAGCCCGGGTCAAGCCTGAATCTATTCAACTACCAAAAGAAGGTAGATGTTCGGGCTAATGCGCAAAATTATTCGCTATGCCGACAATTTGAAGGAAGGCCCGGATGATATACAAAATATTCCGCGCTGAAGAGGCTGCGTGCGCCCTACTTTCCGATGCAGAACTGGGTGAAGATGCTGGTTAACAGGTCGTCGGTGGATATTTCCCCCGTAATTTCGCCCAGGTACGCCAGCGCCCGGCGCAGGTCGGCGGCCAGTAGTTCCGTGCCCGCATTGCTTTGAAGGCCCGCTTGCACGGCAAGCAAAGCCGCTAGCGCAGCTTCCAGGCTGCGGGCGTGGCGCACATTGGTAACAATGGTAGCGGAGCCCGTGCGGTCGAGGCCCGTACCCCGCACTTTTTGCAGGAGTGCTTGTTTCAGCTCGTCCATACCCTGTCCGGTAGCAGCGGACAACAGTAAGGCATCGTCTGCATACGCTGCTGCTTCGTCAGAACTGATCTGGTCTAGCTTATTGCCGACGGCCAGAGCGGGAATCAGGTTGCCTGGGTTGAGCTCCGCGAGTTCGGCCGCAACTTGGGCCGGAGAAGCAGTCGTCAGGTCGAACAGGTAAAGCAATAGCGCTGCTTGGCGCACGCGCTGGCGGGTACGCTCCACGCCCATCGACTCCACCACGTCGGTAGTGTCACGCAGGCCAGCGGTATCTACAAACCGAAACCGAATGCCTTCCAGGCTTACCTCATCCTCGATAAAGTCGCGGGTGGTACCGGGTATAGCCGATACAATGGCGCGCTCTTCGTTCAGCAGGGCGTTCAGCAAAGTTGATTTGCCGGCATTGGGCTTACCGGCAATAACGGTGGTCACGCCGTTCTTGATGACATTGCCCAACTCGAAGGAGCGCAGCAGCTGCCGGATAATGCCTTCCAGCTCCTGCAGCAGGTTGGTGAGGCCACTACGGTCGGCAAACTCTACGTCTTCTTCGCCGAAATCCAGCTCCAACTCTAGCAAGGAAGCAAACTGCACCAACCGGGCCCGCAATTCCTTCAGCTCACGGGAAAAGCCGCCGCGCATCTGCTGCATGGCTACCTGGTGGGAAAGCGCCGAGTCGGACGCAATAAGGTCGGCTACGGCCTCGGCCTGGGCCAGGTCGAAAGCCCCGTGCAGGAAGGCGCGCTTGGTAAACTCCCCGGCCTCGGCCAGCCGCGCACCCCGGTGCACCAGCAAGCTGAGCACCTGCTGCACTATGTAGTCGGAGCCATGGCAGCTGATTTCCACCACGTCTTCGCGGGTGTAGGAGCGCGGAGCCCGAAACAGTGACACCACGACCTCATCCAGAATACGCTCTCCGTCGCGAAGGGTGCCGAAGTGCAGCGTGTGCGTGGCCTGTTCCTGCAATGATTTGCCGGCGAAGATGGACTCAGTAAGGGCAATGGCTTGTGGACCTGAAAGGCGCACTAGGGCAATGGCCCCCGAGCCCGGAGGCGTGGACAAAGCCACAATGGTATCGGAAAGGGAAGGAGGCAGCAGGGAAGACACGGGAGCAGGAAAAAGAGAAAGGCAGCGGCTGGCGCAGGCGCGAAAAAGTCAGCAATAGTAGCTAGCCTGCTACAAACAAATTGCGCGAAACTTCGGCCGAAAGCATTTGCTTGCGCTGACAGTCTATACTGACTTCCAGGGAGTTATCAAATTCGATTTTATTGGTTACTTTAAGCTGTGAGCCCAGGCGCAGGCCAACTTTATCGAGGTACTGCAGAAAGGGCACGGCGGTGCTGCGCACGGCCACAATGGTACCCTCTTCGCCCATGGCCAGGTCGGCCACCAAGCGGTGACGGGCTCGGTTGATAGAGCCATCGGCTGCCGGAATAGGGTCGCCGTGCGGGTCGGTTTGCGGGTAGCCCAAAAACTCGTCCAGCCGCTGCACCAGCAGTGGGGACTGGATGTGCTCCAACTCCTCAGCCACTTCGTGTACCTCATCCCAGCTGAACCCCAGTTGCTGCACCAGAAACACTTCCCACAGGCGGTGCTTGCGAATGGTGAGTAACGCCAACCGCTTGCCCTCCGGAGTAAGTGAAACGCCCCGGTACCGCTGATAATTAAGCAGGCCTTTTTCGCCCAGCCGCCGCAACATGTCCGTGACCGAGGCCGGCCGGGTTTGCAGCGCCTCCGAGACGCTGTTGGTGCTCACGTCGAGGCCCGGTGAAGCTTCGGCCAGCTTATAAATGGCTTTTAGGTAATTTTCTTCGGTGTAGCTGGGCATTCCTTGGAATGAGAAATGAAGAAGGAAGAATAAGTCATTGGTCGTTCAACAGTTCAGCAGAAACTCCAGAACGGCCAATGCTTCATTCTTCTTTCTTCACTCTTGATTAAAAACCTACCACTTAATCAGGGCTGAGGCCCAGGTGAAACCGGAGCCAAAGGCTGCCAGGCACACCAGGTCGCCGCGCTTGATTTTCCCTTCCTGCACGGCCTCGCTGAGGGCAATCGGGACGGAAGCCGCAGTGGTGTTACCGTAGCGCTGGATGTTGCTGAACACTTTGTCTTCCGTAAGGCCCATTTTTTGGCCCACGTACTGCGTGATGCGCAGGTTGGCCTGGTGGGGAATCAGCATGTCGATGTCTTGGGGCTGGTAGCCGTTCTGGTCGAGGGCTTCCTTGATGACCTCCGGAAAGCGCGTCACGGCGTGCTTGAACACCTGTTGGCCATTCATGTACGGGTACATGGCTTCGGGCTCGTCGAGCACAATCTGCACACGGTTGTCGCGGTTAGAGCCCGGCTCCCGGGTAATCAATTCCTCCGCATGCTCGCCCTGGGCGTGGAGGTGGGTGCTCAGAATGCCGCGGCCTTCCTCATTGCTGCGGCGCAGCACCACGGCGCCGGCACCATCCCCAAAAATTACGGAGACGGCGCGGCCCCGGGTGGTTTTGTCGAGGCCGGAGGAGTGTATTTCGGAGCCCACTACCAGCGCCGTTTCGTACATGCCGGTTTTGATGAACTGGTCGGCCAAGGAAAGGGCATAGATAAAGCCCGAGCACTGGTTGCGCACGTCAAAGGCAGCAATTGGGGCCTTAATGCCTAGCTCGCGCTGCAACAGCACTCCGGAACCCGGAAACAGGTAGTCAGGGGAGAGCGTGGCGAAGACAATTAGCTGTACGTCGTCGGGCTGCAGGCCGGCCATTTCCAGGGCTTTACGGGCGGCATTGGCACCCATATTGGCGGTGGTGTCCTTGCCTTCCTCAAACCAGCGCCGCTCCCGGATGCCCGTGCGTTCCTGAATCCACGCATCGGTGGTTTCCATCATTTGTTCAAGATCTGCGTTGGCAACTACCCGGTCGGGGACGTAGTGGCCTACGCCGGCAATTTCACTTTGGCGGAGAGTAGACATTGGGGGAGGGGGATTTAGCAGGAAAAGTGCGCGAAAGGGCGGAAGGTAGAAAACTTTCTTCTCAGCGCATAAACGGGGGGCAAAGGTCGGCAGTTACCAGATAGAATCCAGGAGGGATACTAATTTTTGCCCTTCACCGTCCCAGAAAACTTCTTGAGGAATTCCGTGCGGGTAGAAGCCGCCGGCTTGCAGGCGTGTAGCCAGCATACGCATGCTGGCCGGAGAAAGGTCACGGAAATCAATGGTCAGCCCGGCGTGGTGCTGGCGGACCAGCGCTACCCATGCCGGGTTGGGCGGCAGCAGCACCGGTAGTCCATTGGCCAGGTACTCAAACAGCTTGGTGGGAATACAGCGCCAGGTGCTGGGGTGCTCCTGATACGGCAGCAAGCCCACGTGACTACGCGTAATAGTGGTCAGGATCTGGGCATGGGGCACGGGTTGGGCACCGCCGATAAGGGTGACAAAGTCGCTAGCCTCCGCTATGGCCTGCTGAAGGCGCAGTAAAAAGGCTGGCTGCTGGCAAAACCCAATTATCGTCAGCCTAACCTGCGGCCACACCTGGTACAAGGCTTTGGCCAGGGCAATGGCGTCCAGCACCCCATTCAGCTCGGAGATAGTGCCGGAATAGAGAAGCTGCAAGGGCTGGCCAGGCTGCCAGGATTGGGGGGCAACGGCTGGTACGGCTGAGGGAGCGGGTTGGTATTTGTTTTCCAGAACAAGGGTGTGCGCCGAGGTGGCAAAGGGCAACTCGTCGGCGTAGCTTTTTTCGGCCAGCAGCACGTGAACTGCCCGGGCTGCTGCCAGCTTTTCCAGGCCCCGCACCGTAGCCGCCAGAAACCAACGTAGCCAGGCCGGGTACACCCCCTGCGTGCGGATGTTGAGGGCGTAATTTTCCCGCACATCATACAGGAACTGCCGCTTGCGCCCCAGTGCCTGCCATAGCAAGGTGAGGGGCAGCAACTCTGGAGCATGCACTACCACCAACGTTGGGTGGAGGCGGCGGAGCAGCTCCCAGTACCGGGCCTGCGCCCGCACCCGGGCCCAGCTTAGGCGGCTGCCGCAAAAAAGGCTGTGCTGCTGAATAGCCCCGCTTGGTGCCAGCAGGTGCCCGGGCCCGCTGCGGCCGGCTACATGCACGCTCACGTCCGGCTGCCCCGCCAGCGTACGGGCAAACTTGCCGTACATGCGGGTATCGTCTACGGGTTTGAGCACCGAGGCCAGCAGAATGGTCTTGATGGGGCGCGGAAAGGCAAGAGAGGAGTTCAAAGAGGTTTTTATCGGCGCGGTTGCTATCAAAGATGCTAGTTTTGTGTCAATCCATTTTTTGCACCCTTTTCGC